>NC_014654.1 GCF_000166415.1 Halanaerobium hydrogeniformans | reverse complement strand
TATACACAAAATTGTGGACAACATTAACACTTATCCACAATGAAAATTAAAGTAAATCAACTGTCAATTCAGTAAATAACTTTATTTGTGCTAAAAATTATAAAAAAAATTGTTGATAAAAACCTTATAGTTATCCACAGCGGACTGTAGTTATCAACAGATTGTGGATAAAAACATAAGAAATTGTGGATAAAAGGCGAAATTTGAGCTTGAAATATCGAAATCTGATGAATGTTAATAAAATAATACACATTTCTTAAAATGCTCTTTTAACTATGATTTTAGTAATCATTATTTTTTTTACTCTTTAACCATATTAATAATAACAGATTATCAACAAATTATCAACAGAACTTTTAAGTTCTTATCTTGTGGATAAATTTTAAATTCCTTGACTCTATTATCTAAATAACATATAATTTTAAATGAATGAAAAATAAACTGAGATTATTGTGTTTTGGTTTAGCTGGGGGTTTTTAAGTGGAGAGTTTAAAAAAGAATAAGGAATTTAAAAAAGTTTATAATAATGGTAAATCATATGTGAGTAGAAATCTAGTTCTTTATGTATTGGAAACACCGGAAAAGGATTTTAATAAATACGGTTTATCTGTTTCAAAAAAAGTTGGTAATGCTGTTGTTAGAAACAAATTGAAAAGAAGAATGAGAGAAATAATTAGAGAGTTTGAAAAAAAAGGTTTTAAAGCTTATGATATAGTATTTATCGCCCGTAATCCAGCTGTTGAGCTTGATTTTCAAGAACTTAAAAGAGATATAAAAAAGTTATATAAAAAAGCTGCTTTATTTTAAGCTATTACTTTAAAGCATTACATAGTTGTTATTAGCCTCTTTTTTAGTTAAATATTTCAAAATTTATATTCTAGCTAACTTAAATTCTCTACAAACATTAATTTTCATTTAAAGTATAATTGAGTTTTGCCTGGCTAATTGCGACTTGAATTAAATTAGGGTGATAATTATGAAAAAAATATTATTGTTTTTTATTACAATCTATCAGAAGATTATTTCTCCCTGGACTCCAAAAAGCTGCCGATTCAGGCCTACATGTTCTGAATATAGCAAAATTGCAATTAAAAAACATGGGGCTTTGAAAGGAGTTTGGATGGGATTAAAGCGTATTTTACGCTGCCATCCTTTTCATCCAGGTGGATATGATCCGGTAGAATAGGAGGAAATTAATACATGTTTGATTGGTTAATTAACGGAATGACTTATGCATTAGATTTTATTTATGGAATTGTTGGTAATTATGGTTTGGCTATTGTAATATTTACACTTATCATTAAAATAGTTCTTTATCCACTCACTGCAAAACAAACTCGTTCTATGAGAGAGATGCAGGAAATTCAACCTGAAATGAAAAAGATTCAAAATAAATATGAGGATGATAAGGAAAAACAGCAGGAAGAAATGATGAAACTTTATAAAGACCATGGAGTTAATCCAGCTGCGGGATGTTTTCCAATGATTGTTCAGATGGCTATTTTGATTCCCCTTTATAGAACTATTTTTACTTTGGGAGATCAGATGGCAAATGAAGCTTTTCTGTGGATAGGTACCATTACTCAAGGTTCTCTTGCTGAACCAGATATTGCAATAGTATTATTAAATGCAGTTGCAATGCTTGCTCAGACACATATTACACAGCAAATATCCGGAGGTGGAGAAAAGAGCAACAAGATGATGTATATGATGCCACTATTCATTGTCTTTATTGGTTTTAGATTACCTGCCGGAGTTCTAGTATACTGGTTTGTTTCTACCTTATTTACAGTAGGACAACAATATGTTTTATCTAAAGAACCCAGTAAATTTAAGGGGGCTGCCAATTAAAAATGAAAAATATAAAAATAAAAGCTAAAACTGTTGATGATGCAGTTGAAGAAGCACTTTCTAAACTTGGTGTAAAGAGAGACAATGCTAAAATCAAGATAATTGATGAGGGCAGCAAAGGCATTTTTGGTTTGATAGGAGCTAAAGATGCTGTTGTTGAAGTTGAAAAAGTTTTTAAGCCTATAGACGAAGGTAAGTTATTTTTGGAAAATTTAATAGAGAAAGCAAATTTAGAAATTGAAGTTGAGGTTGTTGATTCAGAAACCGATGAAGAACAGGTTCAATATAATTTAAAAGGGCAAAAAGAATTAGGACTTGTAATTGGGCACAGAGGTGAAACCCTTGATGCTATTCAGTATTTGACTTCCATTTATATTAATAAAGAGCTTGATGATTATTTTAGAGTTCTTGTTGATGCAGAAGGTTATAGGGATAGACGCCGTCAAACTCTGGAAAGACTGGCAGATCGACTAGCTGATAAAGCTAAAAGAAAGCAGAGAAAAGTTGTTTTAGAACCGATGCCACCTCACGAAAGACGAATTATTCATATTAAAATAAAAGAAAAAAATAATGTTAAATCCTATAGTGAAGGGCAAGAGCCTTATCGCAAGGTTATGATAGAACCACTAGATAAATAAAAAAACAACTTTTATAATAACCCAGCGGGGATATTTCTCTGCTGGGTTATATTTTTAGGAGGTCCTAGTATGGATATTTTAAGAGAAGATACTATAGCTGCTATTGCAACTCCTTTTGGCACTGGGGGCACTGGGAAAATAAGAATCAGTGGACCAGAAGCCTATGAGATCGGCGATAAAATATTTAGGTCTGTTCAGGAGGGAAAAAAAATAAAAGATGCTGAAACCTATACTGCTCATTATGGATTTATTTATGATCCAGTGGAGGAAAAAAAGATTGATGAGGTTGTAGCTATAATGATGAGAAAGCCTCGTTCTTTTACCGGTGAGAATGTATTAGAATTTGACTGTCATGGTGGAATGACCCCTCTTCGAGCTGTTTTGGAACTAGTCCTTGCCAGTGGAGCTAGACTTGCTGAGCCAGGCGAATTTTCGCAGCGAGCATTTCTTAATGGACGGATTGATTTAGCTCAGGCAGAAGCTATTATAGATATTATAAACTCGAAAACAGAAAAAAGTTTAGATATTGCAGTTGAGCAGTTAAGCGGCAAATTATCGCAAAGGGTAGATGAAATTAAAGAGATAGCAGTTGAGGTGCTCGCCCATCTTGAAGCTGCCATAGATTATCCTGAAGATGAGATAGAAGGTTTTTCTCCAGAAAAACTTGATGATAAATTTAATTATATTAAAGAAGAGATCGAAAAACTTCTGCTTAGCAGCAGACAGGGCAAAATATATAAAGAAGGATTAAAAACTGTTATTGTCGGCAAACCTAATGTTGGCAAATCAAGTCTTTTAAATTATTTTTTAGAAGAAAAAAGAGCAATTGTTACTGATATACCTGGCACTACAAGGGATGTCATTGAAGAATATGTTAATTTAAAAGGGATTCCACTTAAAATCATTGATACAGCAGGTATTAGGGAAACCGCAGATAAAGTAGAGAAGATTGGGGTTGAAAGAACCAGAAAATCAGCAGAAAAAGCTGACTTAGTTCTTTTTATGCTCGATATTAGTCAGGGTTTAACTGAAGAAGATCTCCAAATCTATAAACTAATCAAAGATAAACCTGTTATCGTAATTGTTAATAAAACAGACCTTCCTGCTCAAGAAGACAGGGATAAAATTGAGCAGGAATTTAAGGAGCACAACTTGCTCTGGATTTCTCTTCTAGAAGAAAAGGGATTAGAAGAATTGAGACAGAAAATTTTAAATGAAATTTTAGATGAAGAGCTCAGCGGTGATGATAATGTAATAATAACTAAAAGCAGACACAAAAATGCTCTGCTTAAGGCTAAAAAAGCAGTAGAAAGGGTAATTGTTTCACGTGAAACATCTATGCCTTATGATTTTTTAACAATTGATTTAAAGGATTGCCTTAATGCTCTCGGTGAAATAACCGGAGAAACGGTCGCAGATGATATAATAGATAGGATTTTTAGTGATTTTTGTCTTGGAAAATAATTAAAGCATATTAATTTCTAGAAGGGTGATAGAATGGATTTTCATAAATATCCAAAAGAATATGATGTAATAGTAATTGGAGCTGGTCATGCAGGTTGTGAAGCCTCTCTGGCACCAGCTAGAATGGGCTTTGAAACACTTACTTTAACAGTAAACTTGGATCATGTTGCCTTTATGCCCTGTAATCCATCACTGGGTGGACCAGGGAAATCACATATTGTTAGAGAAATAGATGCTTTAGGTGGAGAGATGGCCCGCAATATGGATGAGACAATGATTCAAATTAGAATGTTAAATACCAGCAAAGGGCCGGCAGTTCATGGTTTAAGAGGTCAGTCTGATAAACAGGCTTATCACCAGCGGATGAAAAGGATTTTAGAAAACCAGGACAATCTGGATTTAAAACAACAGATAGCAGAAAAGTTAGTTGTAGAAGATGATGAAATTAAAGGAGTTATTACCAAAACAGGGATATTTTTTGCTGGCAAAAAAGTAATTTTAACTACAGGAACATTTTTAAAAGGTAGAATTATCATCGGAGAGGCTAAATTTAATGCCGGTCCCAATCAGCAGTATCCTGCTAATAAATTATCAGGCAGTCTTAAAGAAGAAGGGATATCTCTGCGTAGATTTAAAACTGGAACCCCACCAAGGGTTAGCAAGCGTTCACTTGATTTCTCTAAAATGGAACCTCAGCCTGGTGAAGATGGATTAAGTTTTTCTTTCCAATCTGAACCTTTAAAAGGGGAACAGGCGATGTGTTATTTGACCTATACAACAGAAAAAACCCATAAAATTATTAATGAAAACAAGATGAGAACCCCTCTATTTAGTGGTGTTATTGAAGGTGTAGGTCCACGTTATTGCCCATCAATTGAAGATAAAGTAGTTCGTTTTCCTGATAAAGGTAGACATCAGTTATTTATTGAACCTGAGGGTGCTGATACAGATGAATACTATATTTCAGGCCTGTCAACTAGTTTACCCCATGATGTACAAATAGAAATGGCCAGGTCTATTCATGGTTTAGAGGAAGTAGAAATCATGAGACCGGGTTATGCTATAGAATATGACTGTGTTGATCCTGAGGAACTTAAACTAGATTTAGAGCTCAAAAAAATAAAAGGTTTGTATACAGCAGGTCAAATTAATGGTAGTTCAGGTTATGAAGAAGCAGCTGGACAGGGAATTGTTGCCGGGATAAATGCTGCTTTAAGTCTTCAGAATAGAGAAGCTATGATTCTTAAACGTTCTGAAGCATATATAGGAGTTTTAATTGATGATCTTGTAACAAAAGGAACACCTGAGCCTTACAGGATTATGACATCCAGGGCAGAATATCGTTTGCTTTTAAGGCAGGATAATGCAGATCAACGTTTAACACCAATTGGTAGAAAAGTTGGACTTGTTGATGACAAACGATATAAAAATTATCAAGCGAAGATAAAAGGTGTAAAAAAAGCTTTAGACTATTTAAGAGATGAAAATAATAAGATTAATCCTACAGCAGAAGTAAGAGAAAAATTAGAAGAACTTGAAAGTGGTAATCTCAGTAAACCGGTTACTTTAGAAGCTTTATTAAGAAGACCGGAGTTATCATATGAAGACCTTCGTTTTTTTGCCTCTGATTTGCCAGAAATAACAAAAGAAGTTGCTGAGCAGGTAGAAATTCAGGTTAAATATAAAGGATACATTGATCGCCAGCAGGCTCAAGTTGATCAGTTTAGAAAAATGGAAGAAAAGAAAATCCCAGAGGAATTAGATTATAGCAACTTAGAAAATTTAAGGCTTGAAGCTAGAGAAAAGCTTGCCCGAGTTAAACCTCTTTCTATCGGCCAGGCTTCAAGGATATCAGGAGTTTCTCCAGCTGATATTTCAGCCTTAATGATTTATTTAGAACAATATACACGTTCTAAAAAGGATGATAAAAATGAAGAAAAATAAAGTTGATTTTGTAGATAAATTAGAAACGGGATTAAATCAACTTGATATTTATTACAGCCAGCAGCAATTAGAGCAGCTTTGGGAATATTACTGTTTTTTTGAAACCGAAAACAAAAAATATAATTTGAGTTCTATTACTAAAGCTGAAGAAGTAATTAAAAAGCATTTTTTGGATTCTCTTGTTATTTTAAATCATCTGGATTTGACGGGAAAAAAAAGCTGGCTTGATATTGGCACAGGAGCTGGTTTTCCAGGTTTAGTTTTAAAATTATTTTTACCTGGAGATAGTTTTTATCTTCTGGATTCTTCAGCAAAAAAAATTAATTTTTTAAAGCAATTAAGCTACAAATTAGATCTACAGGGGATTAGAGCAACTCATGGCAGAGCTGAAGACCTGGCAAAGGCTGATGGCTGGCGCGCCTCTTTTGATCATGTGACTTCAAGGGCTGTTGCCTCTTTAAATATTTTGTTAGAATATACTGTCCCCTTTCTAAAATTAGGCGGAACTGCTTTTCTTTATAAAGGACCGGAATATAAAAAAGAAATTGAGGATGCAGAAAACGCCTTAGATATTTTAGGTTCTCAGATAAAAGATACTATAAAGCTTGATGTTCCAGGTCTTGAGGCAGAACGGTATCTGCTTGTGATAGAAAAGATGCAGAAAACTGCCCCTAAATATCCCCGTAGGGCTGGAATTCCAAATAAAAGACCACTTTAAATTTTTTGCTGATCAAAATAGATATTATATAATATAAATTAAAAAAGGGTTTTTGAAAAATTTCAAGAAATATATATGTTAGTAGACAGGAGGTATCAATTTATGAAAATTCCTTTTTTTAATCATGATATAAAAGGAAATAATGAAGAGATTACTCAGCTTAATATTGCAGATATCTCTGCAAACCCCTTTCAACCGCGCCGAGAATTTAAGGATTCAGAAATTCAAGAATTGGCTGATTCAATAAATAATTTTGGTTTAATTCAGCCGATTACAGTTCGCAAAAAAGATAATAAATATGAGCTGATTGCTGGTGAAAGGCGATTGCGGGCTGCTAAGAAACTGGGCAAATTGAAGATACCTGCTGTGATTAGAAAATTTAATGATCAAGAAATGGCTGAAATAGCATTAGTCGAGAATCTTCAGCGAAAAGATCTTAATTTTTTGGAAGAGGCTGTAGCTTATCAGAGGCTGCTAGAAGAATTTAATCTTAGTCAAAAAGAGCTGGCAGAGCGCTTATCTAAGGGACAGTCAACCATAGCTAATAAGCTGCGTCTTTTACAGCTTGATGACAAAATTCAAGAAATTTTAATAGAAAACAATTTAAGTGAAAGACATGGTAGAGCCCTTTTAAAAACAAATTCAGTTGAACTTCAGTTAGAAATATTAAATGAGGTAATAGATAAAGATCTGACGGTGAGGGAAAGCGAAAACTTAATTAAAGCTGCTCTCAAACCAAAAAAAGAAAAAAAGAAAAATATTAAACATCTTTCTGATGATTTGAGATTATTTGCTAATTCTTTAGAAAAAACACTTAAAGAAATAAAAAGTTCCGGCATCGAGGTCGAGATGGATCGCAACTATAATTATAATGATGATTATATAGAATATAAAATTAAACTTGCAAAAAAATAAAAAGCAAATCCAAAAGTTAAAGAGGTGGAATTATGGGGAAAAAAATAGCTATTGTCAACCAAAAAGGTGGGGTTGGCAAAAGCACAACAGCGGTCAATCTTGGGGCTGGACTGGCAGAAAACGGGCTTAAAGTACTAATTATAGATATTGATCCACAGGGAAACGCCACCAGTGGGCTGGGTATAGAAAAATCTGAAGCAGAGCATACTATTTATGATCTTTTGATCGAATCTGAGCCAGCCTCTAAAGCAATAGTTAAATCAGCCAGTAAAAATTTAGATTTAATACCTGCTAATATAGAACTTGCTGGAGCGGAAATAGAATTGGTTTCTATTATATCTCGTGAAAGCAGGTTAAAAAAGTCTTTGCTTGAAATATCCGACCATTATGATTATGTTATTATTGACTGTCCTCCTTCATTAGGCCTTTTAACTTTAAATGCTTTAACCGCTGCAGATAGTGTAATGGTACCAATTCAATGTGAATACTATGCGTTAGAAGGTTTAGGACAGCTAATGAATACCATTGAACTTGTACGTAAAAATCTTAATCCTGATTTAAGGATTGAGGGTGTTTTAATGACAATGTATGATGCCAGAACCAATTTATCTCAACAGGTTATCGAAGAAGTAAAAGATTATTTTTCTGAACTTCTATTTAAAACTATCATACCGCGCAATGTTAGATTAAGTGAAGCTCCGAGTTTTGGGCAAACTATTCTTGATTACAGTAGTAATTCTAAGGGAGCAAAGGCTTACAGAAAACTGGCAGAGGAAGTGATTTCAAGTGAGTAAAAAAAGACTAGGTAAGGGTTTAAGTGCATTAATAAATAATGACGATAACATAGATCAAAGCAGGGTTGAAGAAGTGTTCATTGATCAAATTGAAGCTAATCCATTTCAACCCCGCCGAAACTTTGATGAGGAAGCATTAAAAGAATTAGCTTCTTCTATTAAAGAAAAGGGATTGATTCAGCCAATAACCCTGAGGAAAATTAAAGCTGAAAAGTATCAAATAGTAGCTGGGGAAAGGCGCTGGCGTGCTTCAAAAATACTTGACTTAGCTAAGATACCAGCTGTGATAAGAAGTTTTGATGATCAGGAGATGCTTGAAATTGCTTTAATAGAAAATCTTCAGCGGGAGGATTTAAATCCTATCGAAGAGGCAAGAGCTTATAAAAAAATGCTTGATAATTTTGATATAACCCAGGAAGAACTTGCCCAGAGAGTTGGTAAAAATAGATCTACTGTTTCAAATATGATAAGATTGCTTAAGTTAAGCGATAAAGTTCTTAAACATTTAGAAAGAGGAACAATTACTGTTGGGCATGCAAGAGCACTGCTGGGTTTAGATATAGAAGCTCAGGGTCCTGCCTGTGAAAATATAATTATTAAGGATTTAACAGTTCGTGCAACAGAAGAATTTGTCGAAGAACTAAAAAATCCTACTCATAAAAACAAAAACAAATCTAAAACAAAAGAACTACCTAAAGAGTGGGTTGCAGCTGTAGAAAAAATAGCAGCAAGCCTTGGCAGCAATGTTAAAATAAAATCACGCAAAAAGAACAAATTATTAACCATAGAAATCGAAAGCCTAGAAAAGTTAGAAGAAATCATTGCAAAGTTAAATTAAAATGTTTCACGTGAAACACTCAAATAATAGAATAGACAGGTGGTTTGATGATTGGAACATTAGTTAATGTATTGTCTGTTTTAGCGGGCAGTACATTAGGTGTTATTTTCAGAGGTAAGTTTCCAGATAAAATTCAAAAAACCTTAATCCAGGGAATTAGTTTAGCTGTCATTTTAATTGGTTTTCAAATGGCTTTAAGTATTGAAAAATCTCCTGACATTATTCTTGTCATTTTCAGCCTGGTTATTGGAGCAGTTATCGGAGAACTCTTAGAAATAGAGAAAAGACTCAATGATTTTGGTAACACTTTAAAAGAACGCTTTGCAGCAAAAGATGCTCTTTTTGTGCAGGGCTTTGTACAGGCAAGCCTAATCTATTGTGTAGGAGCCATGGCTATAATGGGATCTATACAGGATGGTTTAAATAATGATCCCAGCATACTTTTCACTAAATCTTTGTTAGATGGAGTAACAGCAATAGCTTTTGCCGCCAGCTCAGGGATTGGAGTGGCTTTTTCAGCGATACCAATCTTAATTTATCAGGGTAGTATAACTATTTTTGCATCCTGGGCGGAAGGTTTTTTAACAGCAGATATGATTAGAATTATGACCGCAACAGGGGGCTTGTTGATTGTTGCTATTGGCTTGAATATGTTAGCTAAAACAGAAAATATCAAAACTGGTAATTTACTTCCAGCACTTGCTGTTGCAGTGATTTTAAGTTCGATCGTTTTTTAAAATTGTTTTTGCATTACAAAAAAAAATAAGATATAATAAAAACAAATAGAATACAGCGGTTGAAGGCTGGGTGAGAGACCCTAAAAAGGGCGCCGAAGGAGCAAGGGGAACTGAAACTCTCAGGCAAATAGAATCCAGCTGGACGGAACTCTGAACATTTAACAGGAGAATATAATGAACAGGGAGTCAGCTTTAGTCTGGCTCCCTGTTTTTAATTTTTTAGATAAGTTATAAGTATTTTCTTTATTAAAATTTTAAAATTTAGGAACAGGATGTCAAGAGGAGGTAGTAATATGAAGGAAACTCCACTGAATGCAATTCACAAAGAATCTGGAGCAAAAATGACTGATTTCGGTGGTTGGGAAATGCCTGTTGAGTATAGTGGAATTATTGAAGAACACCTTGCTGTCAGAAAGAGATGTGGCCTTTTTGATATTTCACACATGGGAGAACTGCTGCTCACGGGTGGTGGAGCTGAAAAATCACTTCAAAGAATTATAACAAATGATGCTCAACTGCTTGATAAGGGTAAAGTTCTTTATACACTTATCTGCAATGAAAACGGTGGTATTATTGATGATTTGGTGGTTTATAAGTTGCAAAAAAACAAGTTTTTGCTGGTAGTAAATGCTTCTAACACGGAGAAAGATTTTGATTGGATTAAAGAACACTTAGATAACGATGCTCAGATAGAGAATAGAACTGAGCACTATGCAATGCTCGCTCTGCAGGGTCCAGACTCGCAAAAGGTTTTAACTAAATTAACCGATCTTAATCTTCAAGAGATTAATTATTATCGATTTAAAGAAGGTAAGGTCGCTGGAAAAGATATGATTATTTCTAGGACCGGTTATACTGGAGAACTGGGCTACGAACTATATTTTAAAGCAGAATATGCAGAAAAAATCTGGCATGATATAATAAAAGCAGGTAAAAAGTTTGAAATACTCCCTGCTGGATTAGGAGCGCGTGATACCCTTAGGCTTGAAAAGGGATTCCCTCTTTATGGCAATGATATAGATGAAAATATTGATCCATACCAAGCTAAGTTGGGTTGGGTAGTTAAACTTGATAAAGGTGATTTTATAGGAAAAGAAAAGCTCAAAGAATTAAAAAGAAAAGGTATTAAAAGAGAACGGACAGGATTTATGATTCAGGGACGCGGGGTTGCTCGAAAAGGACATAAAATCTACTGTGAAGATCAAGAAATTGGAGAAGTGAGCAGTGGGAGTTATTCTCCTTTGTTGAAAAAGGGAATTGCTATGGGATATATAAAAAGCGATTATATTGAGCCTGGCAATAAGGTTGGAATAAAAGTAAGGAAAAGATTTATAGATGCAGAAATAGTAGAACTACCTTTTGTCTAATTACAAAACATTTATTTAGGGTTTGAATTGGCAAATATTAATAAATTTTTTTATGCTTTAGCTAAGATTAAGTCAGCAAAACTAAAAGGAGGAATAAGAATGAGTGTAAAAGAAGGTTTGTTGTATTCTGAGGAGCATGAATGGGTTAGAAAAGAAGATGGACTTCTAATTATTGGGGTTTCTGACTTTGCTCAGGAAGAATTGGGAGATATCGTTTTTGTTGAATTACCTGAAGTTGGTGAGGAATTTGAAAGTGGTGATACTTTTGGAGTGCTTGAATCTGTAAAGGCTGTTTCAGATACATTTATACCGGTTAGTGCTAAGGTTATAGAAATTAATGAAACATTATTCGATCAACCAGAACTGATCAATGATGACCCTTATGGTGAAGGCTGGTTAATTAAGGTAGAGGCAGAAGATCTTTCTGAGCTTGATGAATTATTATCTGCTGAGGAGTATGCTGATTTTCTCGAGGAGGCATAAAAATGGATTATATTTCAAATACTACAGCAGAACGGAATGAAATGCTTAAAGAAATTGGGATTGAGGCAGTTGAAGATCTTTTTAAAATGATTCCTAAAGAAATATCTTTAGATTGTGATTTAGATGTAGATTCTGGAATCTCGGAGTTAGAATTAATGGATTTAGCTAAAAAAGCTGCTGCTAAAAATAAATGTTTGGAAGAAATGACATCTTTTCTTGGTGCTGGTGCTTATGATCATTATGTTCCTTCTGTTATCGATGCTCTTATCTCTCGTTCAGAATTTTATACAGCTTATACTCCTTATCAGGCTGAGCTCAGCCAGGGAACTCTGGAAGCAATGTATGAATATCAAAGCATGATCGCTGAGTTAACAGGCATGGATATTGCTAATGCGTCAATGCTTGATGGGGGTTCTGCAGCTGCTGAAGCAGTAACGATGGGGGCCAGGATTTCTAGAAAGAAAAAAGTTCTTTTAACAGATACTATTCATCCTGCATATAAAGAGGTAATTCAATGTTATGGTAAAGGTCATCAACTTGAATTTATAGAACCCAAAAGTGATTCAGAAATAATGGATCCTGAATTAATAAAAGAAAATATAGATAAAGATACAGGGGTTTTAGTAGTACAATATCCTAATTTTTTGGGTTCTATAGAAAAAATGGAAGAAATTGCTAGGATAAAAGCGGAATACAAAAAATTGATTCTGGTAGTTATTGCTAACCCTGTTTTGCTTGGTGTACTTAAAGCTCCTGCCGAATTCGGAGCAGACATAGTTGTAGGTGAAGGCCAGGGTCTTGGTAATGGCCTAAATTATGGAGGTCCTTATCTTGGCTTTATGGCCTGTAGAGGTGATAGGAAGATGTTGAGACAGCTACCTGGTAGAATCGTTGGGAAAACTACTGATGTAGATGGTAAAGAAGGTTTTGTTTTAACATTACAAACTCGAGAACAACATATAAGAAGAGGAAAAGCAACATCTAATATTTGTACAAATGAAGCTTTGAATGCTTTAATGGCTACTATCTATCTGGCTACAATGGGAAAAAAGGGATTAGCAGAGGTTGCTGAACAGTCATATCATAAGGCACATTATCTTGCCGAGAAAATAGATGAGCTGGCAGATTTTGAAGTTAGCAATAAAGATAATTTTTTCCATGAATTTGTAGTAAAAAGTTCTAAAAACATTGAGAAAATCAAGGAAAAACTTTTAGAAAAAGATATAATTGCTGGTTATGAGTTAAAAAAAGCCGGTAGAGAAGGTCTACTTGTCTGTGTAACTGAAAAGATAACTAAAGCAGATATGGATAACTTTGTGGAAAAACTGGAGGTGCTTTAAGTGAAGGAAAAACTAATTAAAGATTATAGCAGCCCCGGTAGAACAGCCTATTCATTACCTGAATTAGATGTTAAAGAAAGAGATTTCAAGACAGAACTTAACGGTTATCTGCGGGAAGACTTAGATTTACCTGAGGTAAGTGAAGTAGATGTAGTTAGACACTATACCGCTTTAAGTGAACTAAATTATGGAGTTGATTCAGGGATTTATCCCCTTGGTTCTTGTACAATGAAATATAACCCAAAACGCAATGAAGAAATTGCAAGAATTCCTGGTCTCAGTTATTTACACCCTTATCAGGATGAGGATCAAGTTCAGGGATCATTGGAAATCCTATATGATTTAAAACTTGATTTAGCAGAAATAAGTGGGATGGATGAAATAACTTTGCAACCTGCTTCTGGAGCTCACGGAGAGTTTACCTCTTTGATGATCGTACGCCATTATTTTGAAGAAAGAGATGAAAATAGAAAAAATGTAATTGTTCCTGACTCAGCTCATGGAACAAATCCTGCAACAGCTAAAATGGCTGGCTATAATGTGATAGAAATAGCTTCTAACAAAAGAGGAATGGTAGATTTAGATGCTTTAAAAGCTGCAGTTGACGAAAACACAGCTGCATTAATGCTGACAAACCCTAACACTCTAGGGATTTTCGAAGAAGATATTTTGAAAATAACTGAAATTGTCCATGATGTGGGTGGTTTAGTCTATTATGATGGAGCGAATATGAATGCCATAATGGGGTATGCTAAGCCAGGTGATATGGATTTTGACTTAATGCATTTTAATCTTCATAAAACATTTTCTACACCTCATGGAGGAGGTGGACCCGGTTCCGGTCCAGTGGGAGTTAAGGATTTTCTGGCTCCTTATTTACCAAAACCTCTTTTGAAAAAAGCTAAAGATAAATATTATTGGGATCATGACCGTGAAAGCTCAATCACTAAAGTTCAAAGTTTTTATGGTAATTATGGTGTAATGTTAAGGGCCTGGGCATATATAAAAACAGTTGGAGGCTCTGGGTTAAAAAAGACAACAGAAAATGCAGTTTTAAATGCCAATTATTTAAAAGCAAAATTAAAAGACGAATTTGAACTTCCTTATGCTGCAGACAGTTTGCATGAATTTGTTTTATCAGGCAGCAGGCAAAAAGAGCAAGGAGTTTCAACACTTAATATAGCTAAAAGATTATTAGATTATGATCAATATGCTCCAACAATATATTTCCCATTAGTAGTTAAAGAAGCACTAATGATTGAACCAACTGAAACTGAAAACATTGATACTTTAAATCGTTTTGTAGAAACATTACTGACTATTTCCCGGGAAATAAAAGAAGATCCAGAATTAGTTAAAAATGCACCGCATAATACTTCGGTGCGCAGACTTGATGAGACACAAGCTGCCAGAAATCCTGATCTCAGTTGGTAGTCAAATAACCACTTATACTTGAAATTCACGAAAATGGCCCTATTTTATTGGGGCCATTTTTGCAGTTTGACTTCTTTATGTGATATAATACTTTATTGAAGTTAAGAAAAAGTGGGTGAAAACATGAGGGAATCAGATTATATAAAAAAACTGACTGAAAAAGAGTTGCAGCAATACCAAATAATTGTTGACCTTATTGAAAAAAATAATTATAAAAAAGCTATAAATAAATTAGAAATTTTTTTAGACGAAAAACCTGATTTTGTGCCCGCTTTAAACAAAAGGGCGATTTTGCATATTTATGCTAAAGAATATGAAAAAGCTGAAAACAGATTAAAAGAAATTATAGAAATAGATAGAGATTTTCCTCCAGCTTTAACTAATCTCGGTAGTTTGGCAAAAAAAGAAGGGCAAAAAAGTCGGGCAAAAGAATTATATAAAAAAGCACTAGATATTAATCCTGATTATGGTCCAGCCTATAATAATCTGGGAGTAATTTATCGGGAAGAGGGGGATTATTCTCAATCAGTAAAATATCTTAAAAAAGCTCGCAAAAAAGGCAGCTTTAATTACAAATATGATCCAGATAAAGCCTTTTATAAAGATCCAGGCTGTATTTTTATTTTGTTTTTAGCTTTGGCAGTTGCTTTGGGTATTATTTTTTTAATATAATTAAATTCAACTTGAACTAATAAATAAAGTTGAAATAATTTAAATCATGACAGGAGGGATTGAAATTGCCAGAAGAATTTGAAGTTGGAGATAAGGTGAAATTTAAAAAATCTCACCCCTGTGGTGGTGATGTTTGGAAAATTTTAAGAGTTGGTATGGATTTCAAGTTAAAATGCCAAAAGTGTGATAGGATAATAATGCTGCCCCGTAGTAAATTCGAAAAAAGTTTTAAAAAGAAATTATAGTAAAAATATAACTGATATAATTATTTATTTAGATAGGAAGGAAGATTATTGAATGAAAATAGGAATTGTTGGTCTGCCAAATGTGGGTAAATCCACCCTTTTTAATGCTTTAACTGAGGCTGGTGCTGATGCAGAAAATTATCCTTTTTGTACTATTGATCCAAATATTGGAGTAGTACCTGTACCGGACACAAGGCTTGATTGGTTAGCAGAAGTTTATCAACCTAAGAAAAAGACGCCAACTGTGATAGAATTCGTTGATATTGCAGGACTTGTTGAGGGAGCTAGTCGGGGAGAAGGATTAGGAAATAAGTTTTTAGCCCATATTAGAGAAGTTGATGCTATTGCCCAGGTGGTAAGATGTTTTGATGATAAAAATATTTCTCATGTTGATGGGATGATATCACCTGATAGAGATATAGATATTATTAATACAGAATTAATGATGGCTGATCTAGCTGCTGTAGAAAAGCGCCTGGAAAAAACACAAAAACAGGCAAAAAGTGGTGATAAAATTCATTTAAAAGAAGAAGAGGTTTTAGAAAAGTTAATTAATGCCTTGGAAGAAGGCAAAAACATCAGGCAATTAGAACTTGATAAAACTGCAAAAAGATTGGTTAAAGAATTACAGCTTTTAAGTGCCAAGCCAATTATCTATCTTGCTAATGTCAATGAAGATGAAATAGACAGTGGAGATAATAAGCTAGTTCAAGCAGTTAAAGAGCATGCAGTAAAAGATGGAGCCAAAGTTGTAGAGATAAGTGCTAAAATTGAAGCAGATATCGCTGAACTTGACGAAGATGAAAAAGAAATGTTTTTAGAAGAACTGGGCTTAAATGAATCAGGTTTAGATAGGGTAATTAAAGCAGGCTATGATCTTTTGAATTTAATCACTTTTTTAACCGCTGGAGAACAGGAATGTCGTGCCTGGACGGTTGAAAAAGGTTCAACTGCACCAGAAGCCGCAGGTAAAATTCATTCTGATATGCAAAAAGGATTTATCAGAGCTGAGATTGTAAGTTTTAAAGATTTAAAAAGAGTGAGGAGTATGGCGGCAGCTAGGGAGGAAGGACTTTTGAGATTAGAAGGTAAAGATTATATTATTCAAGATGGAGACGTCTGTCATTTCCGCTTTAATGTTTGATTTTAAAATTATTTTCTAGATATTTAAAAATATTAAATGTAAAGGATATATATTATGTTAAAAACCTTAGATCAATTTTTCTTTTTTAAATTATTTAATTTAGCAGCCGAAAATGAATCTATTGGTAGAGCTGTAATTATAATTACAAATTATTCATCGAATTTATTTGCAGGTATATATTTTTTGATAATGGCTTATTTATTATATAATCTTAATAGTAAAATAATACCCTTCATTATTGGACCTGCATCTACTTATATTATTGTTAGATTAATAAATTATCTTTATATAAGGCCAAGACCTTTTGTGAGTTTAGAAATCGAAAGTTTAATAGAACATACTGCAAGTGCATCTTTTCCCAGCATGCACAGCAGTAGTGCCTTTGTGATTGCAATAGCAATTTATAATATTTATCCAACTTTTGGTAAAGTAATGCTTGGTTTAGCAGTAATTACAGCAGTATCGAGGGTAATGGTGGGAGTTCACTATCCTTCTGATATCTTTGGGGGTTTAATTTTAGCAGTATTAGTAAACAGTATTGTCTTTAAATTATTTAATTAAAATTAATAATTTTACTATGACATTATCACAAGATAATCACAAAAATTGTGTAATTGCACTTGCAACTTGAGCAAATAAATGCTATAATTTAGATTGGTTAAAAATCCATGCTCTGCTAGCAGCAGGGCCATTAGTCCGTGTGGGGGAGGTGAATGATTAATGGAATTGAAAACAAGAACTTATGAAACAACTTTTGTACTTAAACCTGATCTTGAAGATGAAGAAAAAGAACAGATTTTAACAAGGGTAAAAAATACTATTCTCGATCATGATGGAGAAATTACAGAAGTAGATGCCTGGGGTAAGAGGCAGCTTGCATATGAGATTAAAGATTACCGTTCCGGTGATTATACAATTTTAGAAATGAATGCTAAAACTTCTGTTGTAAAAGAATTGGAAAGAATTTTTAAGATTATGGATGGTGTTATTCGTTATTTAGTAGTAAAAAAAGAATCTTAATATATATTTAGGTGGTGAATTGTTTTGTTAAATAGAATAGTTTTGATCGGCCGCCTGACAAGAGATCCAGAACTCCGTTATACAAGCAATGGGACTCCAGTTTGTAATTTTACGCTGGCAGTAGAAAGAAATTACACTAATCGCCAGGGAGATAGAGATGTTGATTTTATTAACATAGTTACCTGGCGGGGTTTAGCGGAAAACTGTGCCCGTCATCTTGGTAAAGGTAGATTGGTTGGCGTTGATGGATCACTGCAAATACGTAAAAGTGAAAATAATAATCGAACCTATATTAATCCTGAAGTTAATGCAGATAATGTTCGTTTTCTAGATTTTGGGAAAAACCAGAATACAAATCGTGGACAAGCTCAGCCTCAAAATAATCAGAATCAAGACAGCAATCAAAAAGCTGCGAGTAATAAAAAAGCTTCGCAAGATGATGACTTTGATGCTCAATTTGATGACAATTTTGATGAGGATGATTTTGATGTTCCATTTTAAGTTTAGATTTACAAAGGAGGTAAAATAAATGCCTAGAGGTCGTAATAAATCATGCCATTTTTGTGGTAGTGATAAAACTATAGATTATAAAGATCTGAGAACTTTAAAAAGATATCTGACAGATCGTGGCAAAATCATGCCGCGCAGAACAACTGGTAACTGTTCAAAGCATCAACGTGATATTACCATAGCAGTAAAAAGAGCACGTGCAATTGCTTTACTGCCTTATGTAAAAGAATAAGTATTTAATGAAAAGGGGGCAAAGTCTATGCTGGAGCCTCCTTTTTTTAATCATTGCTGGCCAGCATAAGAGGTGATATAATCTATGATAAAAGAGTATAAGGACAGTATAAGAGTTTTAGCATATATAGTAATTTTAACTGCCATAAATTATCTGTTTCCCTTTCTGTCTTTAGCAGTTATGCTGCTTTGGCCGGTGCCGATAGTTTATCTTGTTCAAAAGGCAGAAACTCCCCGTGTAATTTTAGTGATAGCTGCAGCAGCACTATTAAATGGGATCTTTTTTGGAGCTTTTATGGGTTTAATAACTGTAATTGGGTTTGGGATGGTTGGTTTTATAATTGGAAATGTTATTAAAGAAGATCTTTCACCTTTAAAAACCCTGATTATTTCTGTAATAGCAGTTATGATTTCACAGGCCTTAGTTGTTTATATTTCAGCCAACATGGTTGCTCTAAATTATGAAAATTTAATCCAAGAAGCTATTAACACTTTAGGTGCTGAGCTGCAAGATCAAAATTTAGAACAACTAATCAGAGCACAGATGATATACATAAGAATGATTTTCCCATCTTTACTGGCTGTTACAGCAACTGTAACCGGGATTTTTAATTATTATTTATCAGCCTGGTATTTACGCAGAAGAGGCTTAAATATTGATTTATATAAAACGGTTAGCAGTTGGTATTTACCACGATGGCCGATGTCCATTTTAATTGTAATTTCTATTTTGATGCGTTCAAATCTGATATTTTTAAATTTACATGTCTACTTATTTTTTCTGGCTTTTGTGCAGGGATTTGGAGTTTTGATGTATTTTTTATCATCTAGAAATAGTTCATTGTTACTCAAAACTTTTATAATATTTTTGATTTTTGTTTTCCCACCAATATTTATGGTATTAATTTTACTCGGTTTAATTGATCTGTGGTTTAATCTTCGCAATCAAAGCAGTCAACCAGGGTAAGATTTTATAACTCAAAGGAGGTATAAAGAATGAAAGTAGTTTTAACTGAAGATGTAAAGAAACTTGGTTCACAAGGTGATGTGGTAGATGTTGCAGATGGATATGCAAGAAATTATTTATTTCCAAGGGGTTTAGCTGTAGAGGCGACTAAAGGAAAAATTAAGGAAATTAGAGAAAAAGAAGCAAAAAAAGAGAGAATAGAAAGCGAAAAAAAAGAAGAGGCAAAAAAGCTTAAAGCTAAATTAGAAGCAGAAAAGTTTGTTTTAAAGGTTAAAGCCGGAGAAAGTGGCAGGCTGTTTGGCTCTGTGAACACTAAAGATATTGCAGAAGCTGCTGCAGAAAAAGGTTATGATATTGATAAAAGAAAGGTAGAGCTAACTGATTCTATAAAAACATTAGGTATGCATAAGGTTGAGGTTAAACTCTATGATGATATAACAGCTGAACTAAATGTTAAATTAGAAGAAAAGTAAATTCATAATAAGCAGTCTTGAAGAGGAACTATGTCTTTTGAGGCTGCTTTTATATAATTTGTTGCTAAAAAGTATAATTTGTTGTTGAGATCAATAAAGAAGCAGGAATTTTAATTTAAATGAAGAACTAAAATTATATAGAGAAAAAAATTTTTTACAAGTCTTGAAAACGCTTTCAAAAAGCAAATAACATTAAAAAAGGAGTGATTTAATGAAATTATCTTTTCGTTGGTATGGAGATGATGATCCAGTAACTTTGGAAAAAATCAGACAAATACCTGGTATGGTAGGGATTGTGACTGCAATTTATGATATACCCGCTGGAGAGGAATGGCCCTACGAAAAAATTGTAAATTTAAAAAATAAGGTGGAAGCAGAGGGGTTAGAAATATCTGCAATAGAGAGTGTACCTGTTCCTGAAGAAATTAAATTGGGGATTGAGCCGAGAGATCTGTATATAGAAAATTATAAAAAGACACTTAAAAATCTTGCTAAAGCAGGAATAGAGGTAGTAACTTATAACTTTATGCCTGTGTTTGACTGGACACGCTCTGAATTAGACTATGAATTAGAAGATGGTTCTCAAGCACTTATTTATAATGAAGAAGAAGTTGAAAAAATGGACCCTTTAAGTGGAGAACTCGATCTACCAGGCTGGGACACTAGTTATGATACTGAAGAATTAAACAACTTAATGTCAGCATATCATGAAATTAATGAAGAAAAACTTTGGGAGAATCTAAAATACTTTTTAGATCAAATAATTCCTGTTGCAGAAGAAGAAAATATTAAAATGGCAATCCACCCAGATGATCCACCATGGTCTATTTTTGGTCTTCCTAGAATAATTGTTGGTCAAGAAAATTTACGGAGATTTTTAGATTTATATGATAGTCCTGCTAATGGTTTAGCGCTTTGTTCCGGTTCACTAGGGGTAAACCCGGATAATGATGTTCCTGAACTTATTAGAGAGTTTGGTAGTAGAATTCACTTCGCCCATGTTAGAAATATTAAGCTAACAGGTGAAAATAGTTTTGAGGAGTCAGCTCATTTGAGTGAAAAAGGATCACTTGATATGTATGAAATTATGAAAGCATATCATGATGTTGGTTTTGAAGGACCGCTTCGTCCCGATCATGGCAGAATGATCTGGGGAGAGACCGGTAAACCTGGTTATGGTTTATATGATCGCGCTTTAGGAGCTACTTATCTGAATGGACTCTGGGAAGCAATAAAAAAATCAAAGAAATAATGTCTTTATTCGTTTAGAAATAAAAGCAGGCATTTATAAATCAAATTTTAATAAGTGTCTGCTCTTTTTTATAGCAAATAAAATTATTAATGAAAGTAAAATTTTAGGAGGTAAAATTTATGGAATTACCATTTGAGTTAGATTTGTCAAAAAAAGTTGCTGTTGTTACTGGTGGAGCAGGAGTTCTTTGCAGTACCTTTTCTGAGGCACTTGCTGAAGCAGGGGCATCTGTGGCTATTTTAGATATAAATTTAGAAGGTGCTGAAAAAGTTGCTGCAAAAATTACAAAAGCTGGTGGAACAGCACTAGTGATTAAAACAAATATCCTTGAAAAAGAAAGCTTGGAAGAAGCAAGGAAAACTGTTAGAGAAAAACTTGGCAGTTGTGATATTTTAATAAATGGTGCTGGTGGAAATCACCCCAGTGGAACTACTACTAAAGATTATTTAGAACCAGCTGATCTTGAAGGAGTAGAAGAAGATATTACTACTTTTTTTGATCTTGATGCAGGTGGAATTCAGTTTGTCTTTAACTTGAATTTCTTAGGAGCATTATTAACCTCACAGGTTTTTTCTCAAGATATGGCTAAAAAAGAAAATTCTACAATTATTAATGTATCTTCAATGAATGCGTTTACACCATTAACAAGAATTCCAGCTTATAGTGGAGCTAAAGCTGCAGTATCAAACTTTACTCAATGGTTAGCTGTCCATCTTTCAAAAGTAGGAGTAAGGGTTAACGCCCTGGCACCTGGTTTTTTCGAAACAGAACAAAACCAGGCTTTATTGAGAGATGAAGATGGAGATTATAGTGCTAGAGCGAAAAAAATTCTGGGACAAACTCCAATGGACCGCTTTGGTGAAGCAGAAGAACTATTAGGCACTTTATTCTGGCTGGTAAGCCCAAAGGCATCAGGATTTGTAACCGGAACAGTTATTCCTATTGATGGTGGATTTTCGGCATATTCTGGAGTTTAGACTATAAAAGATAGAGAATTAATAAATTAAAATGGGGGCTCATCTTATTATAGATGAGCTTCCCAACCATAATTATTTTTTCTTGCAATATTGAGCAAATTAATATACTATTTATATTAATCATTTAAACAGCCAAAGTCATAATAGTTAAAACAGTAAATTTAATAGGAGGCTCTATAGAGATGACGGGAATTTTTTCGGTCTTAGAACAATTATTTTTAATGGGGGTTTTAATTAGCCTTGGATTTTATTTGAACCGTTTTAATAAAATCAATCAGTCAGCAGAAAAAGGAATAGCAGAACTGACAATTGATATTGCCTTTCCAGCTTTAATTTTTACAAATATAATTATAGATTTTGATTTAAATATGCTAAGAGAATATTTGATTGTACCCGCTGCTGCGATAGTAATTACTTTGATAACAATAGCAGCTGTAATTTTTATCGGCAAAAAGCTTAGCTATTCAAAAAAAGAAAGAGAAGAGTTCACTTTTATAACAGCATTTAGCAATAATATTTTTGTAGGAGCCCCAATTTGTCTGGCTCTTTTTGGCAGCCAGGGTTTAATTTTAGCTATTCTTTATGATTTTGGAATGCAAATAATTTTATGGACTTTGGGAGTTTCAATGTTAAAAGAAAAAAAAGAAAAAGAAAACAGCAATTTCCTGGGAAATATGTTCTCACCACCTATTATCGCTCTTTTAATTGGACTGGTAATTGTACTTTTAGGTATTGAACTTCCTCAGGTCATTCTTAATACAACTAATAGTATTGGAGTTATTACAGTCCCCCTTGCTATGATCTTTATTGGTTTACAACTCGGGAAAAGCGACTTTAAATCAGTATTGGGAAATAAAAAAATCTATTTACTTTCTTTTTTAAGGCTAATCTTTTTACCAGGTGTTGTTTATTTTAGTCTGGGAATTTTTTCTTTAGGACCCCTTTTAAGAGGAGTAATAACTATTTTATCTGCAATGCCTGTTTTTGCTAGTTCTTCAGTGATTTTGCAAAAATATGGCAGACCAAGTAATTTTGCTTCAGAAGCTATCTTTGCAACAATTTTATTTATGGGCTTAACTCTGCCGATTTTTGTATATTTAACAGTTTAAATTCTAGATCTAACAGTTAGTTCAAATCAAATTAATTTTAAGAAGGGGATCAAATGGTTTCAATTAATGATGTAGCAGCAAAGGCAAATGTTTCAATTTCTACTGTTTCTAGGGTTATGAATCAAAATGCTAATGTTTCTAAAGAAAAGGAAAGAGCTGTATTAGCGGCAGTGGAAGAGCTTGACTATATTCCAAATGGTTTAGCTAGAGGACTAGTAACTAAAAATACAAATTCTGTGGGTATTTTGATTGCAGATATTGCTAATATGTATTATGCTAGTCTTGTAAAAAGTATTGAAAAAACTTTAAATCAAAAAGGATATTATACTATTGTTGGTAATACTGAATGGGATAAAAAGCGAGAAGAAAATTATCTGCGTTATCTAATGCAAAAACAAGTTGATGGTTTTATTTTAGCTTCTACTGCCTTAGATGAAAAATATATTGATAAACTCACCAAAAAGGGTATACCAATGGTGGTGCTGGATAGAGAAATAGAATCTGATTTAATTGACAAAATTAGAATAAATGATTATGATGGAGCTTATCAGGCCACTGCCCATTTAGTTGACTATAATTATGATTATTTTCTCCATATTGCAGGGCCTAAAAAAGTAGCTACTGCTTTAGACAGAAGCAAGGGTTTTTCTGATGCACTTAAAGATAATAATATTTCTTCTCAGGATTATAAAATTTTAGAGGGTTCTTTTAGAGAAGAAAGTGGAGTCCAAAAAATTTCTGATTTTCTAGCTGGTTTTGAGCTTAAAGACAGAAGAGTTGGTATTTTTGCTGCTAATGATTCAGCAGCTTTTGGAATAATGAAAGAATTAAAGGACAGACAACTTAATGTACCTGGACAATTTGGGGTTATTGGTTTTGATGATGTGAATTTTTCTCGTTATGCTGATCCACCACTAACAACAATCAGCCGCCCTATAAAAGAAATTGGTGAAATCACAGCTTCAATTTTAATGGATAGAATTGAAAACTTAGATAATGAAAAATATTCAAAGAAAAATATCACTCTAGATGTTAATTTGATAAAACGTGGTTCTACTTCTAGATTAAGATAAATAAGATTTTGTTAAATTAAAGCTTAATTAAAAAGGTCTTTTTCTAAAATTATAGAATTATAAAGTATAAGCATCTTTAAAGATAAATAATTGTAGAAGGAGGTATTTTTGATGAACAAAATTTTAGTAGCTGTTGATGGTTCTGATAGTTCCAAAAGGGCAGCAGAAAAGGCAGCAGAACTGGCTCTTTCTCTGGACTCTGAAGTAACCCTGATTCATGTTCATACTGAAACTGCTAAACCCCCGACTGATCAATTTAATGAGGTGGCCTCCTATCTTTCTGCTGAGACTTTAGCAGAAATCATGGACCAAAAAGAAGAAAGAATAAGAAACGAGAAAGAAAAGATTGTTGAAGAGGCTGCAGTTTTCTTTGATAAAAAAGGTATCGAAATAAACAAAGAAGTTCTTTATGGAGATCCAGCAGATGTTGTTTGTGATTATGCAGAAGAAAATGGGTTTGATCTGATAGTACTAGCTGATAAAGGGCAGGGCAAAGTTAAAAGATTTTTACTTGGGAGTATAAGTGATAAAGTTGTCAGGCATGCAAATATTTCTGTTTTAATTGTTAAATAAATAACGAATTTAAAAACCAGCTTCCAGATAAGGGGGCTGGTTTTTTAAGAATATCAAACAACTTTTAAAAACTATTAGATTTGACGTAACAAATATTATACGAGGAGGATTTTAAATGGAAGAAGTACGCTGGGGGATTATTGGTTGTGGAGATGTGACTGAACAGAAAAGCGGGCCAGCTTTAAAGAAGATAAAAGATTCTTCTCTTGTTGCTGTTATGCGGAGAACTGCCCATTTAGCAGAAGATTATGCAGTAAGGCATAATGTTGCAAGCTGGTATGACAAAGCAGAAGATTTAATTAATGATCCTAAAGTAAATGCAGTTTACATAGCTACTCCACCTTCTACTCATAAAAAACACACTATGATGGCAGCAGAGGCAGGTTTGCCAATTTATGTTGAAAAACCGATGGCTTTGAATTTTGAGGAAGCACAAGAAATGATAGAATCTGCTAAAGTTAATGGTGTTCAGTTACATGTAGCATATTATCGAAGGGCAATGCCTCGTTTTTTAAAAATTAAAGAATTACTGGATGCTGGAGCAATTGGTGAACTGCGTACTTTAAATATTCGACTTTCTCAACCGGTTGCAAAAGAAGAATTAAAGCCTGATTCAGTACCATGGAGGGTTATACCTGATATAGCAGGGGGAGGCAAGTTTTTAGATTTAGCTTCCCATACCTTAGATCTTTTTGATTATTATTTTGGGCCCGTAGAAAAAACAGCTGGTTTTGCCATGAATCAAGCTGGTTATTATCAAGCAGAAGATAATGTTAGTGCTATTTTCAGATTTGCTAATGGAGTTCAAGCCGCAGGAAACTGGACTTTTGCTGGTTATCATGAGATTGATGAAAATGAAATTATAGGTAATCAGGGTAGAATTGTTTTTTCTTCATTTAATGAAAAAGCAATTATTTTAGAAAACCAAAAAGGAAAAACGGAAATTAACATATCTTATCCAGAACATGTACAAAAGCCCTTATTAGAAAAAGTAGTAGCAAGCCTTTTAGGAGAAGGTGAATCACCTTCTACAGGTAAAACAGCTGCTAGAACAACTAAGGTTATGGATAAGATTATAGCCGACTATTATTTATAGTGAAATTAAATTAACTTTAATTAGCCTGCTGGAGCTGTCAAGATTTTCAGTGGGTTTTTTGTTTTTGTTAAACTTATTTTAAAACTCTAAAAAATTTATTTACAATATTTTCAACTCAATGAGATTTTTCATAAGTATTTTTTCTGTTTTCTTACTTTTTTTATTTTTACTGAGCAAAATATATTTTTCTTTTGAATTAATGGCTTCTAAATAACCTCTAGTTTTTTTCAATATTTTATCCTCACAATATATAATTTCAAGCTGAATTTTTTCTTTTAAGGCTCTAAGCAACTTATAGTTGATATCTGCTTTCTCTTGCTCATCTAATTCTGGTTTTTCTGCTTTCTCCTCGTTTTCTTTCAATTCTTTAAGTCTTTTTCTGTGTTCAACCAGCATTAAAGATGTCCATTTTTTGTTACCTCTGTCTTTAAAGTTCATTTTAATTCCCCCGCGTATAATATGATTAGTGATACTTAAATTTTAACATACATATGTTTGAAAAACAACTTTAATAATTTTCAAAAAATTTTATTGACAATTACAAATAACTATAATATAATGTGACTACAAAGTCATGTGACTTAATAGTCATACAATATAAATAGAGGTGATAGAGGTGCCAAAACAAACTTTTTTTGATCGACCTTCAAAAAAGAGGGAGAGAATTCTGCAGGCTGAAATGGAGGAGTTTGCTGCTTATCCATATTTAAAAAGCAGCACAAATAGAATTATTGAAAATGGAGATATATCTAAGGGAAGTTTTTATAAAAAAAGCTACTGATGAGAAAATAGAATAGCAAAAAATAGCTAAGGGGTGTTTAAAAATGGCTCTGGTTAAATTAATTGAATTAGAAAAAATATATCAGCAGGGTAAAATTGCCGTCCCGGCTTTAAGGGGAATAGATATGGAAATAGAGTCTGGAGAGTTTACAACTATTTTTGGTCCTTCTGGTTCAGGAAAAACAACCCTGCTTAATATGATCGGCTGTCTGGATAAGTCTACTTCGGGAGAGATTATCTTTGCCGGTAATTCCATTAATCAGCTAAATAGAAACGAGTTAGCTGATATAAGACGCTATAATCTAGGGTTTATCTTTCAAAGCTATAACCTTATTCCGGTTTTAACTGCTTTTGAAAATGTAGAATTTGCGATACGATTGATCGATAAACATACGAAAAAAGAGCGCCGCGAAAAAGTAATGCATATTTTAGATGAGGTTGGCCTGGCAGATATGGCTTATAGAAAGCCAAATGAATTATCAGGTGGACAAAAACAGAGGGTAGCGATCGCCAGAGCTTTAATCAAAGAACCAAAATTGGTTCTAGCAGATGAGCCAACTGCCAACCTGGATTCTGAAACCAGTGAAGAGGTGCTTGAGATAATGAAAAAAATGAATAAAGAATTAAATACTACCTTTATTTTTTCTACTCATGATCCTCAGGTTATGGAATATGCCAAAAGATTGGTAGAAATAAAAGATGGTAAGATCACTAAAGATCAGAGGAGGGATTAAAATGTTTCTCCCAAAGCTGGTCATTAGAAATTTAAGCAGACATAAACGGAGAGTTTTAATTACTGCTTTAATTATAGCCTTTGCTATTTTAATCTATATTTTGATAGAAGGTTTAATGATGGGATTAACCGAAATATCTTTTTCTAATATAATAAATTTAGAAAGTGGTCACCTTCAGATTACTGATCAAAATTATTTTGCAGATAGAGATGAACTGCCCCTAAAAAATTTGATTACTCCTGATGGTGAAATTGAAAATAAAATAAAAGCAACAGCAGGTTTAAATGCTTATACCAAAAGGCTTGATTTTTCAGTAAATCTTAATAATGGTATTGATGAATTACCTGTTAAAGGAGTAGGAATTGATCCGGCAAGTGATCCAGAGGTGTTTGAGCTGGAAAAACATCTTATCCAGGGTAGAATGCCAAACGCTGGGAGTCGTGAAATTATAATGGGGGCAAAACTAGCAGAGTTGATGGATTTTGAAATTGGTGATTATGGAATTATGTTAATTAGAACAGAAGAACAGACTTTTAACACCATTGATGGACAAATAGTTGGACTTTTTAATACTCCTCATCCAAGTTTAAATGATAGCTCTGTATTTATACCTCTTTCTACAGCTCAAGAATCTTTAAATGTTGGTGATAAAATCAGTCATTATGTTTTAAGGATGGAAGACCGTCAACTTGGGATCACTGCTGCTGAAGAGCTGAACTCAGAACTAAATTACCCTCTTGCAGCCTATTCATGGCGCAGTACTTCTGAAAATTTAATCTACATGTTGGAATTACAGCAGATTGAAACTCAGGTTATTTTAGCAATAATTTTAACAATTGCTGCAGTAGGAATAGTGAATACAGTAATTCTTTCAGCCCTTGAAAGGATGGAAGAATTGGGAATGATGAAGGCAATGGGCATGCGGGAAAAAGAAATAGTATATATTTTTATGGGAGAAGCTGCCGGAATTGGTTTAATAGGTGGAATAATGGGCCTGATTATGGGGGCTATTGGCCTTTATGTTTTCAATCAATATGGCATAGATATGAGTACTCTAGCTGGTGGTGGAGATATTACCTATGGTTTTCCAGTTACCGGAACAATATATGCGGGTTGGAGTATTGGCTCTTTTATTTTTGTTTTTGCTTATGGTTTATTCGTCTCAATTTTAGCAAGTATTTTACCTGCTTTATGGGCTGCTCGTAAAGATCCTATCAAGGCTATTTATCACCGCTAAGGAGGTTAGCTGATGAAATTCTTAATAACTATAGCATTAAAAAATATGTTTCGCAATAAGTTGAGGACTTTTGTCTCGATTTTAGCCATTGCCTTTGCGGTGATAGTAATTGTTTTTGCAAGAGGATTAATCGATGGGATGATAGAATCAAGTTATTCTCTTTATATTCACTATGATACAGGCCATATTAAAATTATGGACCAAGAATATGAGCAAAAACAAAGACTTTTATCCTTAGCCTATACAGTTGATGGTATTGCTGATAAAACTTTAAGTCAAATGGAAAGAGAGCTCCTTGAATTAGAAGGAATTGAAATGGTCATACCAAGGGTTAAATTTGGTGCAGCTGTGAGCACAGAAGAAGAACTTGTACGGATGATGGCCTGGGGAGTTGATGGCCAAAAAGAATTAGAATTTACTAATCTAGAACGGGAGCTAGTAGAGGGAAGAATGGTCAGTGATGGTAATCGAGAAGTTATAATGGGGACAGAATTATTAAGACGGATTGATAAGAATGTCGGTGAGAGGGTAACAATGGTTTTTAACACTGCTTACAGCTCTTTTCAGGGAGCAACCTTCGATATAGTTGGTCGAATCGAAAGTAATCTGCCTTTGTTAAATAAAGAATTAGTATTTATGCCAATTGATACTGCAAGACATTTACTTTATTTAGAAGATGAAAGTACAGAGCTTTTATTGGTCACAGATGATAGAGATAAAGCTATTAATTATCTGCCGGCAGTTCAAAATTACCTATCTGAAAATGAAGGAGACCGTTATCTGGCCCAAGAGTGGCGAGAAGGTAGTTCTTTTATTCAATTATTACAGGTGGGAGAAAGAATTTATAATTTCATATATGTTTTTCTGCTTTTACTTGCCTCTATTGTTGTAATTAATACCATGGTTATGATAGTTAATGAACGCACTCAAGAAATTGGAATGATGAGTGCTCTGGGACTTAAGAAAAAGGATATTTTAAAGTTGTTTATTTTTGAAGGTGGAGCTATGGCAGTTATAGGAAGCTTTTTTGGTTCGATTGCAGGAGGAACTTTAACTTATTTTTTGTCTGATATAGGAATTGATTATGGAACTGCAATTGAAGATATGGATGTTTTAATGACAACTATAATTTATCCTAACTTTAGAATAGAGCATTTAATTTTTGGTTTCAGTCTGGGAATTATTATTACAACCCTGACAGCGATTATACCTGCTTATAGGGCTGCAAATATGGACCCCACAGAGGCCTTAAGAGATATTTAATATATTAGTAGTCTCATTTATTGCTAAGGAGCTGATTTAAATGAAAATATTTTTAAATAGTGATAAAATTTTAAAAGCAGCAATTGTGATAATGCTCAGTCTGGTTTTCTTCTTTCCAGCTGCTCAAATTTCAGCAGAAAATATCAATGGAGAAGAAACAGAGCTCGCAAATGTGAATATTGATGAAGATAATGCTCAAAATGAAGTAGAGTTAAGTGCTGACGAAATAATAAATAAAAGAGATGATAATGAGTATATAATTACAGCTTATTTGGAAGCCCAAATGATTATTAAAAGTGGTGGGAGAGAACAGATTAAAGAAATGAGGGTCTGGCAGGATCAGACAAATGCTCTGGCTGAGTTTACTAATCCCCGTGACCGTGGAACCAAATTTTTAAAACGAGGTGATGACCTCTGGATGTTCTTTCCTGAAGCAGAAGATCTGGTAAAAATATCAGGTCATATGTTAGAACAGGGGATGATGGGCAGCGACTTTTCCTATCAAGATATGCTTGAATCTGATAAACTAACCGATCTTTATGATTTTGAATTATTAGCTGTGGAGGATTATCAGGGTAGACCTGCATATAAACTTGAAGGGGTTAAAGTTCCTGGTAAAGAAGTAAGTTATTATAGAAGGGTTGTTTGGATTGATAAAGAAAGATTTGTCGGCTTAAAAGAAGAGCTTTATACTGAAAGCGGTAGATTGTTAAAAGAACTTACATTGATAGAAATGGCTGAAATTGATGATCGCTGGTATCCGGTTCATTCTATTATGGAAAATAAGCTGCGTCAAAATACCAGCACAGAATTTATTTTAAAGGAAATAGTATTTGATGCTGAGCTTCCTGAAGGAATATTTACCCTGCAGCGTTTGCGTTAATAGTTTAAGTATATTTGCATTAAATTTGAGTTATAGAAGCTAAAGTCTGCTCGCAAACATTGTTTGCTTGCTCCAAGGTGGGTCAAGGATCAAGTTTATAAAAAAACGATAAATTGAGTAGCTAAAAGGTTGATTTAGGAAAAGGGAGTGTTTTGATATGAAAAAAGCAAAAATCAAAAATAAAACGTTTGGCTCAGCTTATGGAGCAGTTATATTAATGGTTTTTTAACGAATATTTTCTTTTTCTGGCCGCAAGCTGTTTCTGCAGTTGATCTTGGTGGTAAAGCTAGTTTTATCAGTAATTTAATATATCAAGATTCTTCTTTAGAGAGCGATTTTAGAACTGAGCTAGAATTAGAATTACTATTACCATATGATGCAGCTGTGGACCTGCAAAATAGAGCAGTTATTGTGGTTGATGGGGATGAGGCAGAAATCTGGTTTAAAAAACTTTATCTGCGAAAAGATTTAGGCCCTTTTACAGCTAAATTTGGTCGTCAACCGGTTTCCTGGTCTTTTGGTTCTTTGATAAATCCAGCTGATTACACTATAGGAGCTGAAGCTCTTGATGAAGAAAGTAGGGCTAAATTTGTAGATGGAATAGAATTATATTATCCAATTGGCTGGGGAAGTGCATTAACCTTTGTTGTTTCTGATACAGATAAAGAAGATAATAAATGGGCATTAAGGGGAAGGACTAATCTGCAGGGTTATGATTTAACAGCTAACTATGTTAAAGAACCTTCAGATGGAGAAGATGGAGATCTTGAACGTTTTGCTTTGACTGCCAAGGGTGATCTGGGTCCACTTGGGGTTTACTCTTCACTGGCCAATTGGCAAAATGATGAAATAGATTATAATATTTATCAAATCGGCTCCGATTACAGTTATTCAATGCTTGATGGGAGGAGAATCCGGCTGCAGGGAGAATATTTAAGAATAAGTGGTATTAAAGGTGAGATTAAAGATTTCAGCTTTTTTGATCCGATTAGAGAAGGTGATAATGCTTTTCTGAATGGGAATAGCACTTCTAATAAAGTAGAGCTATTTAATACGAGTATTTCTTTTGAGCCTGATGATTTTTCTTCAATTGGAATTATGACAGTAAGTTATTTAGGTGATGGTAGTACTTTGATTATTCCTAATTATTCTTATCTATTTAGCAGTGATCTATTATTAGAACTGAGGGGGACCATTCCTTATGGTAGGGAAGATGAGCTGCTTGCTGAGGGAGGAAAATCTTTAGAAGTGACTTTAAGTTATACTTTTTAAAATATTACATGATGAAATTAAAAACCAGCCCCAAAATTAATTTTAAGGCTGGAAATTAAAGTTAAGCAAATTTGCTTTGATAAATTTTCTTGGTTATTATTAAAGAAAGTGGTAAAATTATTAATAAATGAACTACAGGAACCAGACCGATTGGTGTACCAGGTACTAAAGGCATGTTAGCTTGATATCCCCAGCGTCCAGTGTGTAGGGCATGAATTTCAAAATAAAAAGCGATTAAAATTGAATAGAGTAAATAGATTACTATATCTTTTCGCTGCCATTTATCTAAAAACCAGTCACTTCTTTTATTGACAAAGGCCAATAGGACAAATAATCCAAGCCCAATAAAGACATCACCTGTTATTGCAGAAAACATTAAAAGCTGGTGTTCTAGTATTCCCTGTCCTTCCATGGAATAAAATATACCACAGATTGTGTATTCTCCGATTGTGTGAAGGATTAGCTGGACTAGAGCAAAGATTAAGATTAATTTGAGTGTTTTAGGCAATTTTTTCACTCTAAAACCTCCTTAATTAGTGGAATTAAGTTTTTAAGAAGCAATTAATACTTACTACTATAAAACATAGTGTTTAACTATACTTTTATAATATACTATATAAAGTGATACTGCAAATTAAAATATCAACTATAGAATTTAATTTTAATTATAAATTTTAAAAAGAGGTGATCAAAATGAAAAAATTATATCGTTCAAAAGAAGATAAAAAGATTGGAGGGGTTTGTGGAGGTATAGGAGAATATTTTGGGCTTGATTCTACCTTGATTAGATTGATTGCTGTAATTTTAATATTTGTATCTGGTGCTGGACTTATTGCTTATATAGTTGCCTGGGCCATTATTCCAGAAAGACCAGGTCATATAGACGTTAATTTTGAGGCAGAATCTGAACCATACAATGAAGGAAACAACAATAATAAAGATGATAAGACTTATGATATTTAAAATGTATTTATATAAAAAATCCCCCTTTTTGCTAAGCTTTATTCTCGGCAAAAGTGGGGAGTTTTTGTTTGGATTAAGTATTTATCTTTAAAAGCTACTGTTTGGAAAAATATTTTCTAATTCAGCTTTGAAATCCGCTGGATTAAAATTTTGATAGTTATCAATTAACTCTAAAACCTGTCTTAATTGTTCTTTGTTAATCTCTCCTCTTTGATAAAGCTCTTTATATGATTGAGCAAAAGAAAGTATTAGCTTTAAATCAAGGCTGTCACAATTAGCCATGGGGCATCGTTCCTTCTAGTGATAAGTTTTCTGGATCAACAAAACGAATAAATTCTTCTTCGAAATATAATTTTATAGAACCAGTTTGACCTGTACGCTGTTTGGCTATAATAACATCTGTATCATTTTCGGTTCCTTCAGCCTCTGCTTCTTCGCGGGCTTTAGCAGATGTGTGAGCATGACGGTATAAAAAGATTACCCCATCTGCAACCTCCTCAATATTTCCAGAGTCTCTAAGATCTGAAAGCACTGGTCTTTTATCTGTCCGGCTGGTGAAACTACGACTGATCTGTGAGATTAAAATTACCGGGATATCAAGTTCTGAAGCCAAGTTTCTCAGCTGTAATACTATTTGCCCTACTGCTCTAGCTGTATTTTGAGCATGTTCATCTGGCAGCTGTATCATCTGCAAATAATCTATAACTGCAAGGTCGATTCCATCTAACTGGGCCTTAAATTTGCGAAGTCTGGCCCTGATCTGTGCAGTATTTAACCCACGTTCATCAGAAATCATTAAAGGCAGTTCGTGTAAATTATCGAGGGCTTTAGAAATCCTTTTGTCTTCCTGGTCATTAGTTTCTCCCTGGGTATACTTCCAACCATTAACTTGAGCTTCCTGAATAATCATTCTGTCCATTACTTCTGTAGCATCCATCTCAAGTGAAATAATAGCTACTTTGGCATTTCTTTTTAATACATTTTTAGCGATATTAATTGCAAAAGCTGTTTTACCCATTGAAGTAGAAGCAGCTATTACATTTAAATGGCCTCTTTTAAAACCTCCAATCAAATTATCAAGTGAAATAAACCCACTTCTTAAACCTACATCTGCTTTTTTATGTTTACGGTCCATATAATTTGAAAATGATTCCATTAAAGCTTCTTCCATATTGTAAATATGTTTTTGTAAATCATTACTTTCACTTGTTGCCTGGAAAATTATCTCCTGGGCTTTTGCCTGATAATCATCGATGGAAAGATCATCTGCCTGGGTTAGTTCCTTTATTTTGGATGAAGCCCTATTTAATAAAGAACGCTGATAATCTTTTTTGATTAGATCTATGGTTGGGCTGAGTTCATCTACAGTATTAAAACCGGAAGTTAATCTTTCTATTATTTCTTCTGGCTTGGCAACTGCATTCTGGCCCTGAAGATCAATTAATAGCTTAGTTCTTGAAATCTTGTTATCCTGCTGGTACTGTTTTAAGAGCAGATCAAATATTATTTGGGCCTGGGGATCTAGAAAGTGTTTGGTTTCTAGAACATCGGCAACTTCATCAATTTTATCTGGATATTGCAGCAGGATGCCTAGTAATTGATATTCTTTTTTGCTGTAGCGGTCTTCTTCCTGTGCTTTAATACTTCTTATATCAGCTGACATTTTTAGGCCTCCTGTTGTTCTTCAATTTTTTTAACTCTAACATTCCCAGCTAACTCTACATATTTATTCATCTCTAGTAAGCGCTGAAAGATTCTTTCACCCATAACTGGAAATCTATTTTTTAAATTTCTGACTGAATAATTAGTTGTTAAAATTATCGCTTTCTCATCCCTATATCTTTTGTCTATAATCTGGTAAAGAGTTGAAGCAGCAAATTCGCTAGCCTTTTCTGTACCAAGGTCGTCAATTAAGAGTACTGGTATTTGTTGAACAGTACTTAAAATTTGCTTTTCATCGGTTGTTGGATTTTCCTGATTATAACTGCTCCTGATTTTTTGCAGCAGGTCAGAATAGACTATATAACGAAAGTGAATTCCTCTGTCGATCAAAGCATTAGCTATACAGCCTAAAAGATAAGATTTACCACTCCCTATAGGCCCTTCTATTATCATACCTCGATTAAATTTATCTGAATTAAATCTCTGCACAAAAGAAGATGCCATACTATATATTTTTTGAGCATTTTCGCGGTAGTTCATACCACTATCTGTTATTTTATCTGTTTCATAGTAATTAAGGTTAGCTTTATTAAAATTGGCATTTCTCAAATGAGTGGGTAGGTTGCCATTTTTCTGTTTCTTTTTTCTTAAATCATTTTTTGCACAACTACAAATTAAATACTGATTATTTCTATAAATTCGTCCTGTATCATGACATTTTTCGCAGTCAAATTTAGCTTCTCTATAATCAGGGTCAACATTATGTTTTTTTAGTAAAGAATTATAGTGTTTTTCTAACTGCTCAATTTCAGATTTTAATTTATTTAAAGATCTTTTTTCTTCTTCACTGTGTTTAAAAAATCCCACTTTAAGCATAGAATATTCGCGTTTAAGGGAGTTTAGGCATTCGTAAGCCTGTTTTATATCAGGGTATTCTGAATGAATTTTTTTTATTCTCTTTTCTGCTTCAAGATATTTTTCTCGTGCTTTCCCCTGATATTTTTCTGCCTTAAAATTAAATGGCATTATTTTTCCCCCTTTTTATTCTTTGTATTTATCAAAATCTATGAAAAAATCTTTCCATTTATAATCATCCTGATTATTTTTGCTTTGCTCTTTACTTTTTTTGTTTTTGTCTTTTTTCTGTTCTGCCTCAGTTTGATCTGCAGTATTTTTTTCTCTTTGATCAGCTTTTAAAGAATTATTATCCATTTCTTTTTGCAACCAGCGCTTAAAATCGGCCAGGTTGTTGATCTTCAGTTCCTTGATCGGATTGATAAAGTTATCTTCAATATATTTTAATGAAGGCTGTCCATCCCTTTTGCGACGGACGGCTTCGCGAATTGCAGCTAAAGCAAGCTCTTTACTTAAAGCCTGATGTCCACTTAACCAATTTTGAAAAGTCTTAAGCTGAGCGGTATTTGAAGAAAAAGCATTAATACCGTATGCTTTTGCCAGCTCTCTAGTTTCTCTATAGAGCTTATCCTGCTGCTGAAGTTTTTCATAGTTTGTTATTTCTTCTTCATACCAGCTCTGAACTATTTTGCGCAGGTAAGAAAAACTACCGACCATATAATCTCCGCCACCTTCTCTTTGCAGCCACTTATCTACTCTCCTGATTAATTCTTTTAACATTTTTAATTCAAAATCATCGAGCCAGCCTTTGATTTCTTCTCGCCTGTGGATATTCCTGTTGTCAGGAGGCAAAAATGAAATTAAAGCTGCTGCAATTTCTGATTTAGAAAGTGCCTGTGATTTAATAACCCTTCTCCGGAGTTCTTTAGCTGAAACTTCTTCGTAATTTTCTAACTCTTCTTCATCTGTGAGTTCAGTCATCAAATTATTAAGTTCTAATTTATAATTTAGAACTTCTGAACTTTTGTTTTGCTTTGATTTTAAAACTCCTTTATTGTTTAAAGAATGCAGAGACTTTTTTAATTTTTTTATCTCCAGCCCCAGGGCAGCAGCTGCCAGTGGTATTTCTATTTCTACAATGTTTTCTTTTCTGCGGTGAGTAAAAAGATAAAGCAGTATTTTACATTCATCACCAGTGTAATTACGCAATAGCCCTTTTTCTAGCAAAGTATCAGCAATAGTAACTGTTTGCCGACTTTGTCTTTCACTTAAATCTATATTATTTTTATAAAAGTTTTCTTCCATTTTATCACCCGTATTAATGACTTTTTAAAACACTTATTTTTATTATATCAGATATTATGCTTTTTTTAAGCAAAAATTCTAATTAAAATAAATAATATTCTAATCAGCTATCATTCTTGACACTAACTACTGCATCTGCTAATATTAAACTGAAAAAGTGGCTTTATTATTTTTAATTTAACATAGTTGTCTTTTAAGGGGTTTAATGTTCAAATATGGGAGTTATTTATTTTTTTTTTAGATTTTGAAAATATAATTAAAGAAGCGAGAAGAGGGGAAGATTTTTATGCTGGCACGATATGGCCGTGAAGAGATGGAAAAAATTTGGAGTGAAGAAAATAAGTATAAGATCTGGCTGGACATTGAGATTGCAGTTTTAAAGGCGAGGGCTGAAAAGGGAGAAATTCCAATGGAAGCTGCTGAAAAGATTGAAAAAGAAGCGGTTGTAGATTTAGTAGAAATCAAAGCAATTGAAAAAAAGACCCGACATGATATGATAGCTTTTATCGAGGCGATTTCTGCACCTTTAGGCAATGAATCTCGTTTTATCCATGAAGGTTTGACTTCTTCTGATATTAAAGATACTGCTAGGGCAGTACAAATGAAAGAAGCCTGTCAATTGATTATTAAAGATTTAGAAGAATTATATCAGGTTTTAGGGGAAAAAGCTCTGGCTGATAAAGATACAATCATGGTGGGCAGAACCCATGGAGTTCATGCTGAACCATTAACCTGGGGACTTAAACTTTTGACCTGGTATCAGGAGATAGGAAGACAGCTAAAAAGATTTAATCAGCTCCTGGAATTTGTGGCTGTTGGCCAAATTTCAGGTGCGGTAGGAAGTTTTTCTTCAATTGAGCCTGAAATAGAAACAAGGGTATGTGAAATTTTAGGACTCAGTAATTCAGCGGTAAGTTCTCAGATTTTACAAAGGGATCGCCATGCTGATTTTGTAGAAAGGCTGGCATTAACTGCAGCATCTATAGAAAAATTTGCTACTGAGATTAGAAATCTTCAGAGAACAGATATCCTGGAAGTAGAAGAAGGTTTTCGAAAAGGGCAAAAAGGTTCTTCGGCGATGCCACATAAAAAGAATCCAATCGTTTGTGAGCGCTTAAGTGGATTAGCAAGGGTTGTTAGAGGAAATGTAGTTCCTGCTCTAGAAAACATTAATCTCTGGCACGAAAGGGATTTAACCCATTCGTCGGTAGAAAGGGTAATTCTGCCGGATAGTGCTATTTTGCTAGACTATATGCTGTATAATTTTAAAGCTGTGATGGAAGAATTAGTTGTCAATGAGGATAACATGAAGTCTAATCTGGAAAAAACATTGGGCTTAACCTTTTCACAGAGACTTTTGCTGGCCCTGGTTGAAAAAGGCCTGCGCAGAGAGGAAGCCTATGAGTTGGCCCAGCGAAATGCAATGACTGCCTGGGAAGATAAAAAAGATTATAGGGAATTAATTACTAATGATCCTCAAATAAAAAGCCATTTATCTGAAGAAGAGTTAGCTAATATTTTTGACTGGCAGGCTTATTTGAAAAATATAGATAAGATATTTAAAAGGACAGGACTGTTAAATTAGATTAAAAAGATGCACTTTAGAGAAAACTTTGTTAAAATAGAAGTAGACATAGAAAGTTTTAAAAAAGATTTTAATGAAGTAGCAAGTAGTGAGAAGCAAATTAAAATTTAGCTCTTAAATATGAGAGGAGGAAGCCTGAATTTTTTCAGGCGAAAAGATGTCGAATAAAATTGTTGTGGGTGCACAATGGGGAGATGAAGGTAAAGGTAAAATTACAGATATGCTGGCTAAAACAGCTGACTTAGTTGTAAGATATGGTGGAGGTAATAATGCCGGGCATACTGTTATTGTAGGTGATCAAAAATTTGAGCTTCATCTTATCCCTTCAGGTATATTATATGAAGATAAGAAATCTGTCTTAGGTGGTGGGGTAGTTATTGATCCTGAGGCTATGGTAGAAGAAATGGAAGGACTTGAAGAAAGAGATATTTCTCTAGCAAATCTTTATATTTCTGAAACTGCTCATGTAATTATGCCTTATCATAAAATGCTGGATGCTTTAGAAGAAAAAAGAAAAGGTGACGATAAAATTGGAACAACCGGTAAAGGAATCGGCCCCTGTTATACCGATAAAACAGCCAGAAGAGGAATTAGAATTGCTGATCTGCTGGATGAAGGAAGACTAAGAGCAAAGCTAGAGAAAGCTCTTGACTATCACAATGTGATTTTAAAAAAAGTTTATGGAGCGAAAAAGTTAAAAGCAACAGAAATAATTAAAAATTTACAACCATATATAGAAAAGCTGAGACCTTATGTGACTAATACTTCACTTTTATTGAATAAAGCTCATCAGAAGAATAAGAAGATATTTTTTGAAGGTGCTCAAGGAACATTACTGGATCTAGACTATGGAACCTATCCATTTGTAACTTCTTCTAACCCTACTGCTGGAGGAGTATGTACAGGTACCGGTATGGGTCCAACTACAATTGATGATGTGATAGGGGTTACCAAGGCTTATTTAACCAGGGTTGGAGAAGGACCTTTCCCAACAGAATTAAAAAATCAATGGGGAGAATTTTTGCGAGATAAGGGGCATGAGTATGGAGTAACTACTGGTAGACCGAGAAGGTGTGGTTGGCTGGATATCCCAATTTTAAAACATGCTGTGAGAGTTAATGGCTTAACTGAAATAGCATTAACTAAAATAGATGTTCTATCTGGCTTAAAAGAAATTAAACTTTGTACTGCTTATCAACATGGTAATGAGCAGGTAGAAGAATTCCCACCCTATTTAGAAAGTGAGCTGCCTTATGAGCCCATTTACGAAAGCTGGCCTGCCTGGGATGAAGATATATCCGGTTGCAGAAAATATCAAGAACTACCACTTAATGCTCAAAAATATATAGAAAGAATAGAAGAACTGGTCGGAGTTCCAGCTAAAATAATTAGTGTAGGGCCAGGGCGACAAGAAGCAATAATCAGACCATAGATAAGGAGGATAGAATTATGAAAGTACTGGTTGTAGGAAATGGCGGCAGAGAGCATGCTCTAGCCTGGAAGCTATTTAGAAGTGAGCGAGTAGATGAAATTTTTGTGGCTCCAGGAAATGATGGGATGACTGACATAGCTCAAACGGTTGATATAAAAGCAGATGATATAGAAGGCCTGGCTAATTTTGCCAGGGAAAATGAAATCGGAATGACAGTAGTTGGACCTGAAGAGCCTTTGGTTGCAGGGATTGTAGATTATTTTGTTGAAGAATCTCTACCGATTTTTGGTCCTAAAAAACAGGCTGCTTTGCTTGAAGGATCAAAAGTTTTTGCCAAAGATATTTTAAATAAATATAACATTCCTACTGCTGAATATGAAGTTTTTACTGATCCTGATTCTGCTCTTAATTATTTAAAGAATGCAGATTACCCTCTTGTCATTAAGGCTGAAGGACTTGCTCAGGGTAAAGGATCTATTGTAGCTTCTAATTTCCAGGATTCACAGGATGCAGTAACTAGAATTATGGAAGATAAGACTTTTGGGGATGCTGGTGACCGAATTGTAGTAGAAGACTTTTTAGAAGGAGAAGAACTTTCGGTATTTGCTCTAACCGATGGACAGACAATACTTCCTATTACTACTGCAAGGGATCACAAAGCTGTTTTTGAAGGAGATGAAGGACCTAATACAGGGGGAATGGGTGCTTATTCACCAGCTGTTAACACCGATGAAGAATTGATGGACAAAATTTGCAGAGAGATTTTACGGCCAACCCTTCATGCTCTTAACAGTGAGGGAATTGACTATCGAGGTGTACTGCATATTGGGATGATTCTCACTGAAAGTGGACCAGCAGTAATAGATTATAATGCGCGTTTTGGTGATCCTGAAACTCAGGTTATTTTACCAAGATTAGGAGAAGATATCATAGAATTAATGGAAATGACAAATAATGTGGAACTAAAATATAAAAAAGAGATTAAAGTAAGCGGTAGTGTAGCAGTTTGTGTTGTCTTAGCTTCTGCAGGTTATCCACTAACATTTAATACTGGTTATGAGATTAAAGGTCTGGATAATTTAAAACATCACGATGATCTTTTAATTTTCCATGCTGGCACAAAAATCGTTGAGGATAAATATTATACTGATGGTGGTCGTGTATTAGGATTAACTGTAGTAGATAATGGACTTTTAAATACAATTAATAAAGTTTATCAATATATTGAAGAGGTTGAATTTGAAGATATGCATTATCGCACAGATATTGGATTTAGCATTTCAGAAATCGCCGAAAAAGAATTAAATTAACTTTTTAGCCATTAAAATATACAAAAATCACTCAAAAGGAGTTCTAATATGTCTGAATATGAAGAAGAAATTGTTGAAGATTTTGTGGAACAATTTGATTATGATTTTGAAAAGATATTTAGTTTTAAAAGTGATAGTTTAAAGTTAAAAGATCAATTGGCTACTCTAAGAAAAAAAGATTTAACTGAAATAAGAAAAAATCTTAATATAGAGGGTGTTAGTCAGTTCAATAAAGATGAATTAATTGTTAAACTCTCTAATGCAATTCCTGAGTATTTAGCAAAGATTATCCCATTTTTAGCAAAAACAAATTATCATTTCTTAAATCATGTTATTAACTCTGGGCAAAAAAAGTTCGTAATTGATGCCGAACAAATAAATGTAGAAGAATTAGATTTAGGTGCTTTTTTATTTAGTTATGGCATAGCATATCCTGCTTTAGTTGAAGAAGGACTTTTATTTATTTTTCCCGATGAAATTTATGCTGTTTTAAAAGTTAGTTTAAAAAATAGTAAAATTAAAGAGCAAATTGAAACAAACCAGGATTTATTATTAAAAAGCTGGGCAATGCTCAACTTTTATGGAGTTATGGAGACTCACACTTTATATGAAAAACTGACAGAATATACTAAAATTGAAGTTGGAGCAGATCATTTTAATAATGTATTATATTTAAATTCTAATTATCATAATATATTACAGGAAGCTGGTGGGATTATGGCTTTAGATCAGGTAATGGATATTGAATTTATTTATAATGAGCAGATGGCACGAGATCTTGATTATGCTGATATTCCCCAGGCTGATTATGATAAATTAATAGAAAAGGGATCAATAATATTTAATTTTGCCCAAAAAAGACTACAGAAATATCTTTTGAAAAACTATGACCTTGAATCTAAAGAGGCAAGGGCTCTAGTTCATTATATTTCTTCTTTAATCCAAAATGGCTTAAAGAAAAGTGTTATCAGTGATGAATTATTTTCTATTATAGGTAAAGATAAGCAGGGTTCTACTGCAGAAATAGGCCAATTATTAGTAGATATCAATAACCAATCTAGGCTCTGGTTTTTGAAAGGACATAGACCAGAAGATTTAGTTAAAAATTAACACTTGTATTTTTTTAGATAAAACATATAATAAAGTTGAGTGATAAACTAATGATTATTAAAATAATCATTTTACTGGAGGTTTAAATTATGTTTGATACTATTAGGGCTGATATAAATGCAGTGTTTGAACGTGATCCAGCTGCTAATAATATTTTTGAGGTTTTATTGACATATTCAGGTCTTCATGTGCTTTTATTTCATCGCTTTTCTCATGTTCTTTATAAAATGGGCTTAAGAATCCTACCCCGTTTTATATCTCAACTGGCCCGTTTTTTGACGGGAATTGAAATTCATCCTGGTGCCCAGATAGCTAAGGGGTTTTTCATTGACCATGGAATGGGTGTTGTGATTGGAGAAACTACGGAAATTGGTGAAAATGTTACTCTTTACCAGGGAGTAACCCTTGGTGGTACAGGAAAAGAAAAGGGCAAAAGACACCCTACTATTGGTAATAATGTAGTTGTAGGTGCTGGTGCAAAAGTCTTAGGTTCAATTAAAATTAATGACTGTGTTAAAATTGGTGCTGGTTCAGTTGTGCTGAGCGATGTAGAAGAAAATGCAACTGTGGTTGGAGTTCCTGGTCGAGTGGTAGTAAGAGATGGAAAACGTGTTCATCCAGAAAGAGAACTTGAACATGCAGATTTACCAGATCCTGTTAAAGATCAGTTATTAGAGTTAGAAGAAGAGTTTAGAAAGTTAAAAAAAGAAATATTGGGCAATCAATCTGCTGACAAAACAGATTGATTAATTAACTTTTTAAATTATTATAATTCACTTTAAAGATAAAAACCCCTTTCCAAAAGATGGAAGAGGGGTTTTGTTAATAGTTGGTATAAAATTTATAAAATTTATTTGTTTTAATTATTTGATATTTAGATAATTATAACAAGCTATAAAAAGATAAAAAAATAGCCCTAGAGGTTGGGGGGCCTCCGGGGCTCTTAACAGGGGAAATTCTCTATTTTAATTATCGGATTTAACTAATTGAAAACACCTGTACTCAAATATCTTTCACCTGTATCAGGTGCTATTACAACAATTCTTTGTTCATTACTTAATTCTTTAGCCAGACGGAGAGCTGCAGTTATAGCTGCACCTGATGAAATACCCAGAAACAATCCTTCTTTTTTAGCTAAATTTTTCGTCATCTCATAAGCTTCTTGATTACTAACTTTTTCAATTCTATCTATTATATCAGTATTTAAAACCTGTGGTATGAAACCTGCTCCGATTCCAGCTATTTTATGTGGACCGGGTTTTTCACCAGAGATTACTGCTGATTTTGTGGGTTCCACTGCTGTTACCTCCAGGCCTTTGATTCTTGACTTAAGTATTTCTCCAACACCCGTTACTGTACCACCTGTTCCAACACCAGCAACAAAATGATCTATTCTACCTTCTGTGTCTCTAATTATTTCTAAAGCTGTTGTTTCGCGGTGGGCACTTGGGTTAGCATCATTTGTAAACTGAGAAAGAACTATTCCATTTTTTTCAGCAGCAATTTCTTCTGCTTTTTCAATAGAACCTTTCATACCTTTAGAAGCATCTGTAAGAACTAATTCTGCTCCATAAGCTTTTAGCATTTGCCTTCTTTCGAGACTCATTGAATCCGGCATGGTTAAAATTACTTTATAGCCCCTCGCCGCACCAACCATGGCAATACCAATTCCTGTGTTACCACTTGTAGGCTCAACAATTACCCCATTTTTTTTCAACTCACCTGATTGTTCTGCTTTATTGATCATATTTAGTGCTATTCTATCTTTGATACTTCCACCTGGATTAAAACATTCAAGTTTGACTAGGACTTCTGCATTTTCTTCTGTAATAAGATTATTTAAGCGAACCATTGGTGTATAACCAATTAATTTCGTAACATCTTTATGAATCATTGTGAGCCTCCTGCTTAAAATTTTATGAAAGTTGAGTACTTTACTTTACTTTATTATAATACAGCATATTCTAACTGTCAAATATATTTCAAAATAAAATATATATTTATGATATAATAAAGAAAAGAAGGAATACACCTGGAGTCAAAGAACTTATATATAAGTAGTTTTTGGAAAATTAGGAGGTATATTATGAGAGGATACTCAAGTTTTTTTGCTAAAGTTTTTTCAACAATGATAGCCTTATTAGTTGCAGCTTATATACTGCCAGGCATTAGCGTGAGTGGAATTTGGGCTGGCTTTTTTGCGGCTGTGGTACTAGGTTTTGTAAATGGATTTATTAGACCTATATTTACAATTTTAACAATTCCTTTTACCATTTTAACTTTTGGACTATTCTTATTTGTAATAAATGCTATTATGATAGCTTTAACTTCAGTATTAGTACCTGGTTTTTTTGTCAGTGGTTTCTTTTCTGCATTTATGGCATCAATTATTATTAGTTTGGTTTCCAGTTTTCTTCATGGTTTGATGGAAAAATAAACAATAAATCTAAATGAATATTTAACTATAGAGGAGGTTCGTAATTATGACAAAGAAAATATTAATTTCAACTATTTTAATTATATTGCTTGTAATTTTTTCGAGTTCGGTTATAGCAGACCAGCTTCGGCTTCAGAATGGAGAAAATTATAGAGGCGAATTATTAAATGATAGTTTAAGAATTAAAACAGATTATGCAGAAATCAATATACAGAGCTCCTATCTAAATAATATAATTAGAGAAAATGAAAAGATTGTTTTAAGAGCTGTAGAGAATAATCGTTTTAGAGGTGAATTATTAAGTGAATTAAGATTTGACACACAAAATGGAGTAATAACAGTAAGTGGTAGTGAAGTGCATTCTTTAGAATTTCGTTCCAGCAGCAGATTTAATAATAATAAGCGGGCATCTATAACAACTAAAAACAAAGATTTCTTTTTTGCAAATTTAATGACTGAAAGTATTAGCATTAAAACATCTCTGGGTAGCCCTTTAAATATTAATTTTAACAATATAATAAGTATAGAATATTTAGAAGATGAAGAATTATATTTAATTAATAGAGAAAATGCAGAAGATATAAAGGCTGAATTTGCCCAGGAAAAACTGATTGTTTGGCCTGCAGCAGGAGAGATCTTTGAACTGGAACTTAAACATCTCCAGAGATTAGTAATTAATTAAAGAATAATTTAAGTAGAAAATTATAATTTAATAGAAGAAAACTAATAAGCAGCCATAATGAACAGGCTGCTTATTTTTTTCAGCTATGTATATTGGCTAATCATTCAAAGAGTGGTTTGAAGTTAGGATACACCAGTCAAGATAATCGTCTTTGCCTGCTTTAATATTTGCAAGTGTTTTATTTTTGAGTTTTCCATATTTATTATATATTTTTTTAAGTGCAGTTAAATAAATTTTCTCTTCTTCAGGTAGTGAATTCTCTGCTAAAGAGATTAAGTGCTTTATTAAATTATCCCTTTCCTTATTTTCTTTATTATTAATAATATCTTCTTTAAACTGCAAAAATTCTTTTTGATTATATTGGAGAGAATGCTTATATAGTTGATCTACATTATCTTTTGGACAAAATATACCTTTTAAAAAGGCAATATAGCTGAAATTATAAGGATAGGGTAGAGCATCTGCTGAACGAATCTCTATATACTTTTTAGTTCTTACATCAGGAAAAGCCATTGAAAGAAAATGCTCAATTTCTTCTTTTTTATCTGTAGTCATTACTTCTTTTAACAATTTGTCGCCGGTAAAAATTAGTTCTCCGTCTTTTTGAGTCAGGATTGGCGGCATGTTAAGTAGATATTTTGCATAATCAGAATAAGCAAACTCTTTTTCAAATACATTATTGATGATTCCAGAACGATCTGAGTCACAGCTGCTCCAAATTTTTTCTCTCATGCTTGGCTGAGCTGCAATCTTACCTTCAAAATAAGGAGTGTTATCAAAAAGATAATATATTATTGGTGTTAAAAAGAAGGCGGTTCTCATCTTTTTTATATAATCTTTTTCATTTACATAATCAATGCTGAGCTGTAAAGAAGCAGTTCCCTTCATCATATTGTGAGCATATTGTCCTTTATCTTCAAAATATTTATACATATATTTATAGCGCTTTTTAGGCAGCAGTGGAATATCTCTAATTGAATCCTTTGGTTGATAGCCGATCGCTAAAAGTTTTTGATCTCTACTATTCAAAATAGGAATAATATCTTTTAAAAATGAAATATATATATCCTCAATTTCTTCAATCCTAGCAAAAGGATTGATACTAATTTCTAACTGTCCTCCTGGCTCAATAGTAATAGCTGCAGTATTATTATTTAAAGCAACTAAATGCTCAGCTTCATAAACAGCTTTCCAATTTTTTTTACTCATCTCTTTCAATAGATCTTCTATACCCTGTTTTTCATAATAACTTACAGCACTTAAATCTGCATGAACAACAAAATGCTCAAACTCTACTCCAATTTTATGATCTTTTTTACTGCTTTCTGCATTTCTAAAATAATCAACAAAAGCATTTATTTGTGTCTGATAATTCATATTTGACCTCACTTTATATTGTATTTCTTAGTTTAATTAATTAAATAGCTTATATACATTATTATGAGATAAACTTAAATCTCCTGCTTTAAGCAAATTTTTTTTGAAATTCTTTATAATTTTTTGAAATATTTATAATATTATGAAGGTATTTATCAAAGAATGTCGAAATAGCATATACTATAATATTTATTTTTATCCACAGTACCCTTAGGAGAGGAGTTTTTTTATGAAAAAGGTAGCATTTTTATTAATTATTTCTCTGATTGTGTTCAGTGGGGTGGCAGCAGCTCAAGTTGGGGGAGATTTTGTGTTTAGGCTGGGTTATGATTTGAGTGGAGAAATGGATGCAGACTTTTCAGTAGATGGTTCTAATATGGAAGAAATGTCTGACACATTAGATGTAGAAAGCGGTTATTCTTTAACTGCAGAATACAGACTAGCAGCAGCTGACAATTTTGCTTATGGAGCCGGGATCACCTATCAATTAGATCGTGACATTGATGAAGATGATACAGATGTTAGTTTTTCTTTTACTCCAATATATTTACTGGGAGAATATCGAATGGCAGACAACCCAATTTATTTCGTGGGACACTTAGGATATAATTTTTTTTCTCTTGATGACATAGGCATCGATGAAGAAAATATAGATATAATTGATCAGTCTAACAGCGGGGGCCTCTATTATGCTTTAGGTGGGGGAATAGAATTTGAAGAACGCTATGTTTTTGAAATGCTTTATACAGTAAATAATGGCTCTACAGAAATAGAGTTTGAAGGAGAAGAAGTTCCAAATGGTAATGGTGTGGAAGATGGTGTATTGGAAGGTGACTTTAAATATACTAAATTTACAATTTCTTTAGGTATTAAATTCTAGAACTTAATAATAAATAACTAAATATCTAAGCCCTTTCTTTAATGGAGAGGGCTTTTTTTGCGCTTGAAAATGGTAAGATTTTGTAATAGAATAGTATTTGTGAAATAATTATAATAGGTTAAACAATTAAATTTTTAATGATAGGGAGCGGATATAATGAAAATAACTGTTTCAGGTGCAGGATATGTAGGTTTATCTAATGCAGTACTCTTGGCTCAAAACCATGAGGTAACAACGGTAGATATAGTTGAGGAAAAAGTTGAGATGATAAATAGAAAAGAATCTCCAATTGTGGATGCTGAATTAGAAGATTATTTAAAAAACAAGGAACTAAATTTAACTGCAACCATTGATGCAATTAAAGCATATCGAGAGGCCGATTTCGTAATAATTGCTACTCCGACCAATTATGATCCTGATCAAAACTATTTTAATACACGTACAGTTGAGGCTGTTGTTGCTAATGTGCTTTCTTTAAATGAAGATGCTGTAATGATTATTAAATCTACAGTTCCAGTAGGTTATACGAGAGAACTCCGCAAGAAATTTAATACAGAAAATATAATTTTTTCTCCTGAATTTTTGCGGGAAGGTAAGGCTCTATATGATAATTTATATCCATCTCGAATTATTATTGGTGAAAAATCAGAGAGAGCAGAAAAGTTTGCTGAGCTTCTCAAAGAAGGGGCAATCAAAAAAGATATTCCAACCCTGTATACGGATTCTACAGAAGCTGAAGCAATTAAACTTTTTGCAAATACATATCTTGCTATGAGAGTCTCCTTTTTCAATGAACTTGATACCTATGCTGAGATTAGAAATTTAGACAGCAGACAAATTATTGAAGGAGTAGGGCTTGATCCTAGAATCGGAGATCATTATAATAACCCTTCTTTTGGTTATGGAGGTTATTGTTTGCCCAAAGATACCAAACAACTTTTAGCTAATTATGAGGATGTACCTAATAATATAATGCAGGCAATAGTAGATGCTAATAGAACCAGAAAAGATCATATTGCTGATATGGTTATAAAAATGGAGCCAGAAGTGGTTGGTGTGTATAGGCTGACCATGAAAAAAGATTCCGATAACTTTCGACAGTCATCAGTACAGGGTGTAATGAAAAGAATTAAGGCTAAGGGGATAGAAGTAATTGTATATGAACCGGTTCTAGAAGATGATCAGTTTTATCGCTCGAAAGTAATTGAAGATCTTGATAAATTCAAAGAAAAAGCAGATATAATAGTCGCCAACAGAATGAGTGATAAACTTAAAGATGTAGAAGATAAGGTTTATACAAGAGATTTATTTAATAACAACTAAAGCTTAATTAAGTTTGCAAGAGCCCTCAATTTTTTGAGGGCTTTTAAAATTCTATACCAATTGTAGTGATTAGACCCGCATCTGCGAAAGGATGGATTTCTAACTTATATGGTCCTCTTTCAATTCCAAAACCAAAGACAAAGCCGGGGAAGGTTCCCATATTATGCATCCAGGTGCTGTGCTCTCCATCTTCATCATCATAGCCATGGATTATTCCATAAGTAAGTTTGGCATTAAAATCAAAACCACCCATTTCAAAAAGGGGATAATATCTGCCTGAGTAAATATACCAGGTCGGTTGTTTATAGCTGTTTAAAAAATGTGAAATTCCTTTTAACTTATTTTCCTGATAGTGGTATTCTATCCCCATTAAATTTTGATGATTATTATGATAATCTCTTGGCGTATAGTGAGTTGTATAAATACTGGTATGGAAATACAGGGAACTATTTTCTTGAGCCACAATTTGTTTTGGAAAAAACAAAGAAAGAAAGATAAAAAATAAAGCCATAATTGATTTTAAAATCATCTAAAAGATAGTCCCTCCTGATTTCTATTTTCGGGGAATCCAAAAGCTGCTTCTAGATCTTGCTAAACTCCCATCATTGAGCACTAAGCGTCCAGTATAAAAATCCCAGCCTTCAATTTCAGTGACATAAAAGCCTGGGCCGATATCTATTAAATTAAATTCTCTACTCAAAGGCTCCCGCATAAAAAGTTTAGCCCTATCTTCATACCCTTTTATTGTAACATATTCTCCTTCATCTGCAAAAGATCCAATTAGTTCTTTAGATTTGGCATTAAGTAAAATTAAATCATCAATTGTATAACCAAACCAGGGATGAGTTCTGCTACCCATTCTAGTTTCCAAAACCCCACTTAAACTGTCAATTTCTTCTTTTTCTGTAGAAAAGGGATAATCAGGGTGTGGATATACATCTACAAATTTATTCCCATTTATTTCTAAACTATTTTCAAATAATTCTTCTATATTAGAGCTTATTATTAACTCAGAATCAATCTCCTTTTCTTTATTCATAAAGCTCCAGGAGTAAATTTTTATATCGTTATCTTTAAAAAGCTCTGCAATATCTGAAGATATATAGGCAGTGTCAGATTTAGATATGGAATAAGGGCCTGATGTTGTTTTAATTCTTTCTTCTTTAATCCCTTCAAAATTTAGTAAATTTTGATCAGAAATAATTATTATATTTAATTGTTCTCTGTTGTTATCAAAAGTAGTTTTGAGAGGATAAAATAATTTATCAGTTTCAAATTGATAAAATACAGCTTCTGTATAATCATTTGTTTCTGTTGTTTCAACAGGTCTGACTACATCTGCAATTTCGTTCAGTCGGGGATCAAAATCAATAATCTGTTCTAGCCTTTTATTTCTTAAATATTCTTCAGCTCTTTTAATTAAATCAAGGCTGGAAACTCTATGCTTTATTTCTGAGCTAAAATCATTAAGGGCTGTTTCAAGCTTAAGCTCTTCAGATGCAGTGATTATTTGCTCCGTTCCATTCCAGGCAATTAAAACTTCTGACTCAGTTTGTGTAATTTGCTTAAAATTTTCATTTGGAAAGGGAATTCTTTGACCTGCGGTTAAAGCAGTTGTAAAAAATAATAAAAAGATCAGACAAAAGAAAATAATTTTTTTCATAATAAACACTCCCCTATTTTTGCTTATAAATATATTTTCGCCATTATATAATTAAATCCTGCAAAAATTAATGAAGTCAGTTTAACAGACATATTTAAATATTTAGAATATGATAATAAATATAGTTAAGATTGTATAATAAATTTATAAATTAAAAGGGGTGAAACAATGGACCTATTTACTATAATCGCACCAGTTTTTGATCTGGCGATGAAACTTTCTGGACATAATAAAGTTCTTTTAGAGCTTGGAGAAAAAATTGAAGAGGAAGAATTAGAGAGTATTTTAAAGGCAGAGGCAGAAAATGAACTAAAAAAATTATTAGATTTAGGTGGAGGAACCGGTGAACTGGCAAAATATCTTCCGGATGCTGTAGAAATTACAATTGCTGACCCCTCTGAAGCAATGCTTAAAAAAGCAGAAAACAAAGATTTTGCTCAAAATGTAGATGTGGTATTAGCAGATGGAGAGAATTTACCATTTGCAGACAATAGTTTTGATTATTTAACTATATCTGATGCTCTTCATCATTTTCGAGAGGTTGAAGTTGTTTTATCAGAAGCGAGCCGAGTTTTAAAAACAGGAGGGAAAATCTATATTTTAGATTTTAATCCCCAGACAATTTTCACAAAAATAATTATCTTTTTCGAAAAATTAGCTGGTGAGCCGGTTAATTTTTATTTACCTGATAAATTAACAGATTTATTGGCTAAAAATTGTCTTAATTCCAGTTATGAATACCTGAACAAATCACTTTATTTAATTAAAGCCAAAAAATGTCTAGAGTAGTTTTGGAGTTAGTGCTTTATTGTAATTATTCTAATAATTTAGAATAAGGTATTTTGCCATTATTAAGCTGTGAAATATTTGACAGCTCCTTTGTAAAGTATTATACTTAAAGAGGAAATAAAAATAAGAATTTACCTTATAATAGGAGGGAAAATTATAATGGCAAAACAAATGAAAACCATGGATGGAAACACTGCTGCAGCTCATGTAGCTTATGCTTTTACAGATGTGGCAGCAATCTATCCTATCACTCCTTCATCTCCGATGGCTGAACTCGTCGACTCTTGGAGTGCTCATGGTCGTGAAAACATTTTCGGCCAACAAGTTAAGTTGACAGAAATGCAGTCAGAAGGTGGGGCGTCTGGTGCTGTACATGGGTCACTGGTTGCTGGTGCTTTAACAAGTACATTTACAGCTTCACAGGGGCTATTGCTCATGCTGCCAAATATGTATAAAATCGCTGGGGAATTATTACCTGGTGTTTTTCATGTTAGTGCCCGTACAGTTGCAACCCATGCCCTTTCGATCTTTGGTGATCACTCAGATGTAATGGCTGCTCGTCAAACTGGAACAGCTATGTTAGCTTCTGGTAGTGTTCAGGAAGTAATGGATTTAGCTGGTGTTGCTCATTTATCTGCGATTAAGTCTAGTTTACCATTTGTTCATTTCTTTGATGGATTTAGAACTTCTCATGAGTATCAAAAAATAGAAGTTTTAGACTATGATGATCTAGCAGAGCTGGTTGATTATGGAAAGGTCAGTGAATTTAGACATAGAGCATTAAATCCTGAACATCCTGTTACAATGGGTACTGCTCAAAACCCAGATATTTTCTTCCAGGCTCGTGAAGCAGCAAACCGTTTTTATGATGCAGTTCCTGATATTGTTGAAGAATATATGCAGGAAATTTCTGAGTTAACAGGCAGAGAATATCATCCATTCAATTATGTAGGAGCAGAAGATGCTAAATATGTAATTATTGCAATGGGTTCAGTAACAGATACAATTGAAGAAACAGTTAAATATCTGGTTGATAAAGGAGAAAAAGTTGGTTTAATTAAAGTAAGACTTTATCGTCCTTTCTCCGAGAAATACTTCATGAAGGCTCTTCCAGAAACTGCTGAGAAGATTGCTGTACTTGATAGAACTAAGGAACCTGGTGCAGTAGGGGAACCTCTTTATGAAGATGTAAGATCATTATTCTATGACAAAGAAAAAAGGCCTGTTATTGTTGGTGGCCGTTACGGTTTAAGTTCTAAAGATACTACACCTACTCATATTAAAGCTGTATTTGATAATCTTAGAGAAGATAATCCGGAAAATGCATTTACCTTAGGTATTGAAGATGATGTAACACATACAAATCTTGAGCCTAAAGAACATATCAATACTTCTCCAGAAAGTACAGTTCGCTGCAAGTTCTGGGGCTTTGGCTCTGATGGAACGGTTGGCGCTAACAAAAATGCTGTTAAGATTATTGGTAATAACACTGATAAATATGCCCAAGCATATTTCTCTTATGACTCCAAAAAATCTGGTGGTGTAACTGTATCTCACCTAAGATTCGGTGATGAGCCAATTAAATCTACTTACTTAATTGATGAGGCTGACTATGTTGCCTGTCATAAAGAGTCATATGTTGATAAATTTGATATGGTATCTGATCTCAGAGAAGGTGGTAAATTCTTACTTAACTGTTCCTGGTCTGAAGATCAGTTAACAGAAAAACTACCTGCTGAGATGAAAAGATATATTGCTGAAAATAATATTGATTTTTATACCATTGATGGTGTAAAAATTGCTCAAGAAGTTGGTCTAGGTGGCAGAATTAACATGGTTATGCAGACTGCCTTCTTTAAATTAGCTGATATTATTCCATTTGATGAAGCCGTAGATTATCTCAAAAAAGCTATTGAAGATACCTATGGTCACAAAGGAGAAAAGATTGTAGAAATGAACTATAAAGCTGTTGATAGAGCAGTTGATGCTTTAACTTCAATCGATGTTCCTGCAGAATGGGCTCAAGCAGAAATTGAAGAAGTTGAAGAGGAAGAAGATGTACCTGCATTTGTTAAAGATGTTCTAGAAGTTGTTAATAGACAGGAAGGTGACAGTCTACCTGTTAGTACTTTTGTAGGCCGTGAAGATGGTCACTTCCCTCCAGGACTTTCTAAATATGAAAAACGTGGTATAGCTATTGATGTTCCTGATTGGAAAGATGATATCTGTATTCAGTGTAATCAGTGTGCTTTAGCTTGTCCACATGCTGTAATTAGACCTTTCTTACTTGATGAAGAAGAAGTTGCAAATGCTCCTGAAGGTTTCAAAACTATAGAAGCAAAAGGCAAACAGCTTGAAGGTTTAGAGTATAAAATACAGGTTAGCCCTTATGATTGTACTGGTTGTGGAGTTTGTGTAGACGTATGTCCTGTTAATGCTCTAGAGATGGAGTCATTTGCCAAGATGACAGAACAAGAAGCAGATAATTGGGAGTATGCAATTAATGAAGTTTCAATTAAAGATGATCTGATGCCTGCTGCTAATATTAAAGGTAGTCAATTCCAGGAACCATTACTTGAGTTCTCAGGTGCTTGCGCAGGTTGTGGAGAAACAGCTTATGCTAAGCTGGTAACTCAATTATTTGGCGATAGAATGCTAATTGCCAATGCGACAGGTTGTTCATCAATCTGGGGTGGATCTGCTCCTGTGTCAGTTTATAGTACAAATGACGAAGGTCATGGACCTGCCTGGGCTAACTCCTTATTTGAGGATAATGCTGAATTTGGTTATGGTATGTACCTGGCAACAGAACAGATCAGAGCAAAAATCGCAGATCTTATGGAAGAAGCAATTGAGCTTAACCTTGATGAAAAACTCAATGAACTAATGAAAGAGTTTCTTGATAATATGCAGGATGGCGAAAAGACAAAAGCACTTAAAAAAGAAATGATGCCATTACTTGCTAAATATAGTGATAACGAAGTTATTGCTGAGATAGTTGATCGCAAAGAATTTATTGTGAAAAAATCTCAGTGGATCTTTGGTGGAGATGGCTGGGCTTATGATATCGGTTATGGTGGTTTAGACCATGTAATAGCTTCTGGTGATGATGTAAATGTCTTGATCTTTGATACAGAAGTTTATTCTAATACAGGTGGTCAATCATCAAAAGCTACTCCAACTGCTGCAGCTGCTAAATTTGCTGCTTCAGGTAAGAAAATACAGAAAAAAGATCTGGGTCAAATGGCTATGACTTACGGTTATGTTTATGTAGCTCAGATTTCATTGGGTGCTAATATGAATCAGGCTATTAAAGCTATTGCTGAAGCTGAAGCATATGATGGCCCTTCTGTAATTATCGCTTATTCTCCATGTATCTCACATGGGCTTAAAGCTGGTATGGGATGTAGTGTAACCCAGGAAAAAGATGCAGTTAAAGCTGGCTACTGGCACTTATTCCGCTTCAATCCAGAGCTAAAAGAAGAAAATAAAAATCCATTTAGCCTGGATTCTAAAGAGCCTACAGAAGATTTCCGTGAATTCTTGTTAAGTGAGGTTCGTTTCTCATCCTTACAACAGACATTCCCAGAAATCGCAGAAGTGCTTTTTGAAAAGGCTGAAGAAGCTGCTGAAGAGCGTTATAAATCATATGTAAGGCTTGAAGAAGCTTATGCTCCAGAAAAAGAAGAAGAGTAAACTCTTTTTAACAAAATATAGATAGTTGAAAAGGCAGCGGTTTTCCGCTGTCTTTTCTTTCTAAATTTAAGACAGAATATTTTGATAAAAAATTGATAATTTTAAAGTTTTGGGGGAAGATCTCATGAATGAAAAAGTTGTATTATTGCATGGATATCATAAAAAGAAAAGTGATATGCAGGTGCTTAAAGAAAATTTAGAGAAACTTGGCTATCAAATTATTTTAGTCGAGCTCCCCTTAACCTTTAAGACTATCAAGAAAGCAGGTAAAATTTTTAAAAATAAACTGCATAATATAAGATTAAAGCTTAAAAAAGGTGAAAAAATTAATTTAGCAGCTCATAGTTCTGGTGGATTAGTGCTAAGAAATTACTTAGCTGAGCTTGAAGATAAAAGCTATATTAAAAGGGTTGTTTTAATTGCAACTCCTAACTCTGGCAGCAGACTTGCTGCTAAGAGCAATAAATATTTACCTTTTTTCACAAAAATATTTAAAACTTTAGATTCTATTGTTCCTGATAATTTAGAAGAAATTAAATTATCTTCAGGAGAAGAAATAGAGATCGGTGCAATCGCAGGGACAAAAAGTAATCTTTTTTTAGGTAAATTGTTAAAAGGTGCTAATGATGGTAGAATAGAAGTAAATTCAGTTAAAGCTGATTTTTTAACTGACTTTATAATGCTTCCCTATGGTCATAAAGAAATTCATTATCAATTTAAAACTGCTAAAGCAGTTGCTTGTTTTTTTCAAAATGGAAATTTTAAATCTCTAAAAAATAATTAATTTATCTTTCAAAAACAAAATCGAATCATTTTATAAGAAGGATAGAACAAATTTACCTTGAATTATATAATAATCACAAGTTTTTTAAATTAAATATTTGAGTTTTGCGAAGGTGGGAAGAAAAGTGCAAAACAATCTAATAAATGAAGAAACTCTACAAAGATTACTTGAAGAAAATAAAGGTTTAAAAGCAGAATTAGAAGCTAAAACTAAAGAAATTAAATATTTAAGCTATCATGATGAATTAACAGGATTATATAATAGAAAGTTTGTTTATGAAGAAGTTAAGAGGCTTAAAGAGTCAGATAGTTTTCCTATTAGTGTAATAATTATTTCGTTAAATAAATTAAAAATGATTAATGAAAATCATGGTCATACTCAAGGTGATAAATATATAAAAAAAGCAGCTGATCTGTTGAAAAAAAACTTTAATGAAGGAGAAATTCTTGCTAGAATAGCGGGCGATGAACTAGCTGTAGTTTTAAAAAAAACAGAGCAGGAGCAAGTAGATAAAATCGCTGAACAATTAAATAATAGCTTTGATCAGGCAAATATAAATAACAGTAAGGAGTTTTCTTTAAGTATTGCTTTAGGTACTTCAACAATGGATGCACGTGATGCAGAAGTATAGAGGAGGTAGTATTTAGTTATGGTATTAAATTGGCTGAGCTATTTTAAACTAATACTAGCAGGATTACTTGCAGCTTTAATTGGTTATGATAGGGAAAAACAAAATAAAGCAGCAGGTATAAGAACAAACGTAATTGTTTCTGTAATATCCTGTTTGATCATGATTTTATCTATCGAGGTTTCAAAGGTAAATCTTGACTTAGGTATTACCGGAGACCCAGCTCGTCTTGCTGCTCAGGTTATAAGTGGGATTGGTTTTTTAGGTGCTGGTACTATTATTAAACAGGAAGACAAAGTAGAAGGTTTAACCACTGCTGCCAGTCTTTGGGGAGTTGCAGGTTTAGGACTTGCAATTGGTTATGGAATGTTTGATATTTCTATCATAGCAGCTTTGATTATTTTCATTAGTTTAAGAATAGCACCATCAGTTAAAAGAAGATTATAATTTTAAAATAAGGAGTGGGCTAGAATGAAATCAATCAGAAAATACCTTTATTTTAATACTGACAAGAGGATGGAATTAATTAATATAACAAATCAGGTTAGAGAAGTTTTGCAGGAAAGTGGAATTAAAGAAGGTTTATGTCTTGTAAACGCAATGCATATTACTGCAAGTGTTTTTATCAATGATGATGAAAGTGGCCTCCATCAGGATTATAAAAAATGGCTTGAAGAATTAGCTCCACATGAACCTGTTTCTCAGTATGCACATAATGGATTTGAAGATAATGCTGATGCCCATCTTAAAAGACAGATTATGGGTAGAGAAGTTGTAGTTGCTGTGACAGATGGAGAATTGGATTTTGGTCCCTGGGAGCAGATCTTTTATGGAGAATTTGATGGTAAAAGGCGTAAAAGAGTGCTGGTTAAAATTATTGGAGAGTGAAATTCGGTAAAATGCAATTTTGTATTTATAATTATTAATTTTCGAAAGGGGCTACTATGAAAAAAAATAAGCTTTTATTATTAACTCTTTTTATTATATTATTTGTCTCTTCAATGGCTGTTGCAAATTCATTTGTTAATAATCGGCCAACAATAAAAAATGGTGATCAAATTAAAATGGAAGAAACCACTGATTTGAGTTTAAATGTAATATTAGCAGAAAAAGAATATTCAGTACAGGACAAATTAGAAATAAAAATTGAAATAATCAATAATAGTGATTCAGAACGAACCCTAGAATTTAGTTCAGGCCATAAATATAATATTTATGTTAAAGATGAAAGCGGAACTAAAATTTATTCCTGGGCAGAAGATAAAATGTTTATTCAAGCTTTTCAATATGTAGATATTTCTGCGGGAGAGACTCATTACTTTGAGCAGGAAATTGATTTATCTCAATTTGAAAAAGGGGACTATATATTAGAAGTAGAATTGTTGTCTGTAAATTATGAGTTTGCTGAGATTGAAAAAGAATTTAAAATAACAAATTAGTAAAGAACAAGCTCCTCAAATTGCTGTAAAAAGACTTGACTAGACAAAAAAATACTGTTATAATAATTAATGTTGTAATTTAAATGCGCTCGTAGCTCAACTGGATAGAGCGACTGACTACGGATCAGTAGGCTGAGGGTTCGAATCCTTCCGAGCGCGCCATTTAAAATCATTGATATAACAGTAAACTTAAGCATCTCCCAGTGAAAATTCACTTGGGAGATTTTCTTGTTTCGTAGCCATTTTGTAGCCATGCGACTCTACTTTTTTATTTTTTTGAGTTTTTGGACCGCATTTTTTTGCATTGAAGGTATTACATGAGAATATAAATCAAGAGTAGTAGATATTTTTGAATGCCCCAATCTTTCCTGGACGATTTTAGGATGAACACCTTCTTGTAAGAGCCAGGTTGCATGGGTATGTCGTAAGTCATGAAACCTTGTATTATTAAATCCAGCTGAATCGGCATATTTCCTGAATTTGCTTGTAACATAATCAGGTCGAATAATTTATCAAAATGGTTTAAGAAGTGAAATCGAAGGTACAAATTTAGGTAATACTATTAATTTGATATTGATGGAAAACGGAGCTTCTGTTAATTCTACTCAGCATCAAAGTGCTCTTATTCAAGGTACGGTATTTTTAGGTGGAGACCCTTTAGTGGTTGATTGGATTAGAGTAAATGCTTTTGATCAATGGAAAAGATTTCCTCATATTGATGCTCCCGATATTTGGGATTCTATAGCAACAGTCGGAAATCTTTTACACGAACAAAATGGTAGTTATTCTTTATATATTGAACCAATAGAACATTATATAACTATCTGGCCAAGAAATGTTGGGGTTGATCCTAACGAGCAAGTTATTAATCCTTCTGGAGGACAAACATTAACTGTAAATCTTAATTTAATCAGTTTTTCCAATAATATAAATTCCTTAGAGCAATTGTGGAGAATGAGGTATAGTCTTTCAACTAATTATTTTATAACTAAGGATATGGATTTAGATGGATATCAATTTAGACATAAAAATGATCATTTAGCTGACTATGGAAATTGGATTCCGATGAGAAAAAAAACAGGTGATGTTTATGGATATAGTGTTAGTAGAGGGAATTTATCTATGAGAACTATTAAAAATTTAACTATGAACCAAGTTACAAATAAAGATTTAGAAATTCCTATTAAAGAAAGAAGTTATCAATTAAATGGTTTTATAAGTCAGTCTGGATCTTCAGATATGACTGCTGGTTCGAGAGTAGACCATTTAAGATTTTTAAATGCTAGTCTTAGAGTTAATACACCTTATGCAGGAATATTATTTGGTTACGGCTCTACATCGGTAGTAAGATACTGTGATATTAGAGGGCAAATAACTGTTGAGTTATACTACAATGATCAGAGAGTCTCAAAATATGTTGGAGGTGGATTGTCAATACTTTTTACAACAATTTTTTATCGAACATTAAATATCTATATTCAACAGGTGTTAGGTAATCTAACGACCCGTGGATTCTGTGGTTATTATACCAGTTAACATAGTCAAATAGCTCATATTCCAGCTCTTCAAAGCTGTTAAATATTCTGTCATAAGCAAATTCAGTCTTAACTACTTTAAAGGCTGCTTCTGCCACTGCATTATCATATGGGCATCCTTTATTGCTTAAAGAACGCTCAATATCAAACCTGACTAAAATATCATCGATAGCTTTATTTTTGAATTCATTACCTCTATCAGTATGTAAAATATTAATTTGATTTAGTGGTCTTTTAATACTTTTAAAAGCCTCAGTTACTAATTCGGCATTTTTCTTTTTACCTGCTGCATAACCAACAAATTCACGGTTGAAGAGATCTATGATCAGACAGACATAGTTCCATTTTCCTTTTACATTAACATAGGTTAAATCACTGACAACAACGTCTAGAGCTTCTTCTTTGTTAAATTCTCTGTTTACAATATTGGCAATTTTATCTTCATTACAGCTTGGAGAATGAACTTTGTATTGTTTTTTAGTATAAGTAGAAACTAGATTATATTTTTTCATTATTTTACCTATTCTTCGCTTGGACACCTGATAACCTTTTTTAGCTAATTCTCTTTTGATTTTTCTGGTTCCATAGTGATTTCTACTTGCTTTGTAAATGGAAATCACTTCGCTTTCTAGTTCAACATCAACCTGTTTTTCTTTAGGGGTATAATAGATCATACCCCTTGATATATTGAGTGCTCTGCACATGGCGCTAATACTGTATTTATCCCTGTTTGCCTTAATAACTGCTACTTTCGTCCCATTATCAGCGCCGCTTGCTTTAAAATATCATTCTCCATTTTTAACTGCTTGTTTTCTTTTTGTAATTTAATTAATTCTTTTTCTTTATCAGATCTATTATCTTTAGCGCTGAATGAACCTGAGTTATTATAGTCTTTTATCCATTTATGAAGTGTGGACCTTGCCATTCCATATTCATTGAGTATTTCAGTTTGATTTTTACCATTATTGGCCAGAGCAACAACTTTTCTTTTGATTTCTTCAGGATATTTTGTAGGCATGATATTTTCCTCCATTTTAGTTTGTTATTATCTTATTATATCATGTCCGAGAAAAAACTGTTTAATTAATTATACCCGATCCAGAATCATCACTGTGATATAAATATCTGAGGCAGGCTTGACAATCATAGAATATTAAAACTCCTTAGATTCAAGCTTTTGCGTAATAATCTTTCGAATATTTTGCTATTAATATTAAAATATTAAATTTTATGTCTAACTTATATATTATCGATTACAAATAATTATCCTGCAAAAATTTAAAAAGATTTACATTATTTATACAAATAATACAAAAGCCTCAAATGTTTTTGTTTTATATTAAGTGTTTTTAAGATTAATTGTATAAATATAGTAAATTAGCAGGATATTTTAGAGTTGTGTATAATTGTATTTATATAGAGTGATAATAAAAGGATCTGCTATCGAAAACAATAGGTATTGTAAGAAAAATTGACAATTTAGGACGTGTAGTAATACCCAAAGAGCTGCGGAAGGCTAAAAATATCAATTCTGGAGATCCAATGGAAATATTTATTGAGGGAGATAAAATCATTTTAAGAAAGTATGAGCCAGCCTGTATTTTTTGTGGTAGTGCTGATGATAATTTTGAGTATGAGGGGAAGTCTGTTTGTAAGGAATGTATTAAAGGGACGGTTCAACCCCCTAAATATGGAAAATATGTTTGTTAAGCTCGCTCATTCTTAGTTTCTCATTTTTTGATTTAGGCGAGTACTGGTTCAGCAACTATTTTTTCTGCTTTAGCCAGTTTATAAAATTTTGCTGGAGGCATATCATTAAGACTGCCATGACGGTATCTGTTGTTATAATAATTCATATACTCACTGACTTTTTTATAGGCGTCAATAAAACTACTGAATTCATTAATTGAATAACAATCTTTTTCTAAAACCGAATGAAATGATTCTATATGAGCATTCATATTAGGTGTTCTAACTGGAATTCTCTGATGCTCTACCCCCAGTTTTTCACAGGTGTCTCCAAATAATTTAGAGACAAATTGTGGTCCATTATCTGTTCTAATTTTAGGCAAATTCATGCCTTTATACAGCTTTCTTTTATTTAAAGCAGCCTTTAATACCCTGCAGGTATCTTTAGCTTTACAGCTTAGTCCCAGGTGATAATCTATAACAGTCTTATCAAAGACATCAATTACTGACATCTGGAAAAAGAACTGATCTGTTCCATTTATGTAGCCGTATTTTAAATCCATCTGCCAGAGTTGATTTGGTTCTGTAATTTCTTCCTGTTTTGCAATCTTTTTAGGTCTAAATTTTTTGATTTTTCTTTGCGATCTTAATATATCCAGTTCTTTGCATAACCTGTATACTTTTTTCTTATTTATTTTCAAGTTATAGTCTTCTTTTAAACAGACTGTAAGTTTCCTGTAACCATAAGGGAAGCCATCTCCTGCAACCAGTTCTAAGAGCCATTCTTTAATCTGTTCATCAGATATTTTTTCACCTGATTCAGTTAGAGAATACCCAGGGACAGGTCTTCCTTGAGGATTATTGGAATTGCTGCTATTAGTACTTTCACTCTCAGTTTTTCTATTTATATTACTGTAGTAAGTGGAAGAATTAAGCCCAACAAAGTCTAAAACAATAGAGATTTTATACCCTTTATTTATCCACTTTGATGCAATCTGAACTTTGAGGGCTATCGGGGGTTTACTTTATCTCTCAACTCCCTTAAAATCGCTAATTCTAATTCTTTTTCTGCTACAATTTTTTTGAGCTTATCATTTTCATCGCTCATTTTACTTAATCTATTTTCTATCTCTTTCATTTGCTTTTTTTCATCTTTAGGAAGAGATCTAACTGATCCTGTTTCTTTAGCTTTTTTGACCCAGCTGTAAACAGTATGCTTAGAAATATTATGTCGTCTTGCTACAAGAGCTGTGTTACCTATTTCGCGACATTCTTTTACAATTTGTTCTTTAGTTTCATCGGAATATTTTCTGTTTGCCATTGGTGTTTCCCCCTTGTAATTAGAGTATATCACTTTCAAACTTTTTCTCCAATTCTGTTAGGGGGCTATATAGAGGGATGGGAAAATAAATTATTACTTTTGAGGAGATTAGTTTATGAATTATTTATTTTGGAATACTAATCGTAATAAAATTAATAATTATTTAAAAAGCTTAATTATAGAATTGAACTGCGACATAGTAGTTTTAGCTGAGTATAAAGATGATATTAATACTTTATTAACAAAATTAACGAATGAAAATTTTGGTTTGTATCATGTGCCTAAAATTGGGTGTCAAAGAATAGATATATTAACTAAATATACACCAGGGTTAATTGAACATTTTGCAGAAACTAGTTATTACACTATAAAGAAAATTCCACATGACAAATTAGGATTTCATAATATTGGTGCTGTCCATTTCCCAAGCAAGTTGCATATGACCAAATTAGATTATCTTATAGAAATGATTAATTTCAAAAAGGATTTAGAAAAAGCTGAAAATAATCTATCAAATAATAACACAATAGTAGTTGGAGATTTTAATATGAATCCATTTGAAGAACCTCTTATTGCTGCAACCGGAATGCATTCCTTATCCTCAAAAAGAATTGCAAAGACCTATGAAAGAACAGTTAAAGGTAGAAAGCATAGTATGTTTTATAATCCGATGTGGAATTTTTTTGGTGATAGCGATAATCTACCTGGAACTTATTTTTATAACAACTCTAAAGAAATAAATTATTTTTGGAATATTTTTGATCAAGTTATAATAAGACCGAATTTAATTGAAAACTTTGATGAAGAAAATATTATGATTGTTAACAAAATAGGCAATATTAATTTATTAGGGCTGTCTAATAGACCGGATCAAAATATCAGTGACCATTTGCCTTTGTTTTTTAGTATTAATTAAGGAGGAGAATAATGGAAAGTTTATGGCCTGAAGATTTAAATTCCCCTAAAGAAGAATATAATGCTCCAAATAAAGTTCTAAAAGAACAGTCTGAAAAACTAATGGAAATAACAAATGGAATTATTTATGGTGATTTGTCTAAAAGAGATATACTTGGTGATTTACTCTCACATAATTCGAAACCTGATTTTATGAAAAAAGATTTTAATTTTAATTATGAGTTAAAAGGAAAATATTTAGATAATTATAGTTATAGAATTTTTTCAATACATTATAATATATCTATATATCCATTAATAATATTATTAAATGAGGAGATAGCTTATGATATTGGTTTGGAAGATAACAAAATTTCTATAAGTGATTTTTCTCAATTTAAAAAAATATTGAAGGAAATATTTTATAGTGATTATTTAAAACAAGTAATTTCAAAAATGATTCAGTTATCAAAAGAATAATAAATTTATTTTCTTGAGACCAACCATTAATCTGACTGGTCTTTTTATTAATATTATATAATAAAGGACTTTCTTTTTTTCTGTTGAAATATTATATTAAGGTAATTTTATACAGAAAGGATGATAATGTGCCAGGATTATTTAATAAGAAAATATTAAAGAGCAGAATAAAAAATTATTCCATTGATGATATAGAGGAGAAAATTGCTAAGATAACAAGTTGGCAGAATAGTTTAAGTAAAATCAAAGGCTTAAATGAAAAGAGGCTGCAAAGTGCTTTTCTTAAAGCAATTTTTGAGGATGTTTTAGGTTATAAAAATACACCTCAGGAAGCTGAATGGACACTTGATATTGAAGCTACTACTGATATTGATGCTAAACACCCTGACGGGATTCTTGGTTATTTTGAAAGAGTAGAGAATGAAGAGATAAGAGGTCATGAAGCTGTTATTGAATTGAAAGGGCCCCAGGTGTCATTAGATAAAGATCAGAAAAGAAAAGGATCTACTTATAAGTCTCCAGTAGATCAGGCATTCAGTTATACAAATAAACTGGATAAATGCCAGTGGGTAATTGTATCTAATTTTATGGAAATTAGATTATATAAAGTTGGTCGTAGCAAAGAATATTATGAAGTCTTCTTATTGGATGAGCTTGATAATATTGAAGAATTCAAAAAGTTTTATTACCTTTTAAATAAAGATAATTTAATATCTAAAACTGGAGAAAGTGTTACTTTAAAATTATCAGAAAAAACCATCAAGAAAGAAGAAAATATTTCTGTTGAATTTTATAACCTGTATAAAAACATCAGGATAAACTTATTTGAGCACTTAAAAGAACATAATAGTGAGATTGAATTTGAGCTGCTGTTAGAAAAAGCTCAGAAGTTTTTGGATAGAATTATTTTTATAGCCTTTTGTGAGGATAAGGGCCTGCTACCAAATGATTTATTGCATGAAGCGATACAAAGGGGCAAAGAGTCTTTTTCACCCAGCAAAACTGCTGTATGGGACCAAATTAGAGGTGTTTTCCGTTCTGTTGACCAGGGGAATCCTAAATATAACATTAATGCTTACAACGGTGGATTATTTGAATATGATGCCGAGCTAGATGGACTTTTTATTGGTAATGATTTTTTTGATGCTATTTATGATATCTCCGATTATGACTTTGACAGTGATCTTGATGTTAATATTCTTGGTCATATTTTTGAGCAGTCAATTAGTGATATAGAAAAATTGAAGTCCGATATTCAGGATGATGAGTTTGATAAAAATGAGTCAAAGAGGAAAAAAGATGGGATATATTATACCCCAAAATACATAACCAGTTATATTGTCGAAAATGCTGTAGGTGGATATTTAGAGGAGAGAAAAGAAGAATTAGGATATTATAAACTCCCAGATATTGAAGAGGCTGGGAGTGCTGGATGGAAAACTAGATATACTGATCAGCATTTAGAGTTTTATGAAAAATATGAGGAAAAACTTAAAAGTATTAAAGTATTAGATCCTGCTTGTGGTAGTGGGGCATTTTTGAATCAAGCGTTTGATTATTTATTAGAAGAGCATAAATGGCTTAATAAACAGAGAGATTTGCTCAAAGGTGGCCAGAGCAGTATTTTTGCCCTAGATGCAGTGCAACGGGATATTTTAAAAAATAATATCTTTGGTGTAGATTTAAATGAAGAATCTGTTGAAATAACTAAATTATCTTTGTGGTTAAAAACTGCTAATAAGCAAAAACCTTTAACTAATCTTGATGATAATATCAAGTGTGGCAATTCAATTATTGATGATCCGGAAGTTGCTGGTGATAAAGCTTTTAAATGGGAAGAGGAATTTGAAGCTATTATGGCAGCTGGTGGATTTGATGTTGTTGTTGGTAATCCACCTTATGTTTTTGCAAGAAATCAGTCTTTTACTGATGAACAAAAAAGATATTATTATGACAACTATCAATTAAATACATATCAATTAAATACTTTTGTGATTTTTATGGAAAAGGGCTTTAATTTATTAAATGAGTTAGGATGGTTTGGTTATATCATTCCAAACAATTGGTTAACTATTAATAGTTTTAAAAAACTTAGAAAATATGTTTTGAGAAAAATGAAAAACATACAGATAATCAATACTCATGATGAAGTTTTTAGTGATGCTAATGTAGATAGTTGTATTAGTATATTTTCTAAATCAGGAGCAAAAAAAATTGAAGTAGGAAAGTATAACTCAGAATTTCCTACACTAATTAAGGAAAACTCTGAATTCTTTTTAACTAATGAAGATTATATTATAAATATTTCTATGGTTGAAAAGAAAAATATAAAAATGATTTTAAATAAGATAAATAAATACTCTATAAAATTATCTAAGTTTGCCACAGTTTCCACGGGGCTTAAAGCATATCAGGTAGGAAAAGGAACCCCAAAACAAACTGAAAATATTAAGAATAATAGAATTTTTCATTCTAATAATAAAGAAACAGAAAAACATTATCCTTATTTAGAAGGAAGAGACGTAAAAAGATATTTTGTAGATTGGTCTGGAGAATATTTAAAATATGGTGATTTCTTAGCTGAACCAAGGTATTCAATAGATTTTACTAAAGAAAGAATTTTAGTTAGACAAATCCCTTCAAAACCACCTTATTGTATAAACTCAGTTTATATAAAGGATTGTTATCTAAATGATATTAATAGTATGGTCATTTATGATTTTAAAGATGAAATTAATCCTCTTTATTTATTAGGAATTTTAAATTCAAGATTGATATCATTTTGGTTTTTGAATTGTATAATTAAATGCACGCGGTGATTAGATAAAAAAATAGACACATACCTGTACCTTTTGTATAATGTTAATAGCGACAAAAACATTAGGAGGTACAGAATATGTGTCAAAGTAATTGTAACACAAAACGAAGCAAAGGAAAACACCTGAATTTTGATGATCGCAAATTAATTAAACATTTATATAATGTCCAAGAAAAAAATTATACTGAAATAGGCGAAGAATTAAACTGCCATAGAACAACAATCAGTCGAGAAATAAAAAAAGGTGAGGTAGAACTTGATAATGGTGATGGAACAACCAGAAAAGAATATGTACCAGAGATAGCACAGAAAGTATATGAATTTAATAATTCGAATAAAGGCCCTGATTTAAAAATCGATAAAAATAAAGAGTTAGCAGAATTTATAGAAGAAAAAATCAAGGAATTAAGATCTCCTGCAGCAGTGGCAAAAGACATTGAAGAATCAGATAAATTTGAAATTCAATTACACTGGAAAACAATCTATAATTACATAGATAAAGGTGTTTTGAATATAGACAGAAGCGATCTCCCACATGGTAATTATAAAACTGGGAAAGACAGACCAAAAGAAAGTGAAAGCACTACGAGGCGTAAGGAAGGTCGTACAATTAGAGATAGGCCTGAAGGAGCTGATACCAGGGAGGAATTTGGGCATTGGGAGATGGACTTAGTAGAAGGGTTAAAACAAAAAGATGAACCTGCCTTACTAGTGCTGACAGAAAGACAAACTAGGCAGGAAATCATAGAAAAAATACCAAACAAAAAAGCAAAGTCAGTGGTAAAAGGACTTGATCGTATAGAAAGACGATTTGGGGTTGTTAATTTTAGGGAAACATTTAAATCGATTACTACAGACAACGGTTCAGAATTTGCAGATTATGAAGGTATAGAACAATCATATACAGGTAGCAGTATACCTAGAACTAGTTTGTATTATTGTGATGCATACTGTAGCTGGCAAAGGGGATCAAATGAAGTAGCTAATAAGTTTATCAGAAGATTTTTACCTAAAGGCACAAGTTTTAAAGGTATTAAGAGAAAACTGATAAAAAAGATTCAGGATTTTATAAATACTTATCCTAGAAAAATGTTTAACTATGAAAACTCAGATAAATTATTTAAAGAGAAATTAAGCTTTAGTGTCTAGAAGTAATGAAGGTACAGGTGATTTTAAGAAAGATTAAAAAAGCGTGCATTGCATGTTGCAATTCACCATATCATTTTGGTTTGAATATACATTTGACAAGTTTCAGAGAGATATATACCCTCAATTTAAAGTTAATGAGCTTAAAAGATTTCCTATAAATGAGGCCGAAGATCGTTTTTTTGAGAAAAAAATCATTAAGGGTGTCGAGAAAATAGTTTCTAAGAAAAAAAGATTTAATAAATTAAAAAATATAAAATTTAGTAAGTTAACTTTAAAGTATACATCAAAATTAGGTTTTAATTTAGAAAATATAATAAAAAATTCAAATTTCACTAACGAAATATATTCAGGTAGAGCTAGAAAAATAAGAAATTATACGATTAACATAAATACAAATATTGTTACAATATATCTTGATAAATCTAGCAGTGGGAAATATGAAGTATTAAAATTTGAAGAGGATAATAGATATAAAAGACAATATCTTAAATATTATCTTGAAAACTTAACTGATGAGCAGCTTGCTGAAATTGATGAGAAATATAGCGGCAATATTTTAAAGAAAACACTGCAAATAGAAATACCTGATTATGATAAGGAACATGTAGTCAAAAAGGTTGTTAAAGAGTGGAAGGACCTGCAGCAGGAGATTAAGGATCTGGAAAATGAAATAGATAAGATTGATAGAGGTATAGATAGGATGGTATATAAACTGTATGATCTAACCGATGAAGAGATTCAGATTGTTGAGGATAGTCTAGATAGTTAATAGAAATCCCCGTCATTTCCCCGCCATTTTTTATAAATAACTTACAATTTTACCGATGGATATAAATAGCCCAAATAGCCATTTCGTAGCCATGATTTGTGAGAAAAAATAAAATTTAATAGGTTTCTATAATCAAAAACCGTTGAGAAGCCTTATATATCGGCAAGTATAATTATAGATGAAATCAAGTAAAAACCAGGAAAACTGACTACGGATCAGTAGGCTGAGGGTTCGAATCCTTCCGAGCGCGCCATTTAAAATTTAATATATATTATGATATTATACTCCTGGTTATTTTTTAACTGGGAGTTTTTTATTTAATCAGCATTAAAAATTTCATGGAAATTCAAAGGTTTTTTATCAATTTTATTTAATATAATATATAGCATAAAAAACATAGTACATAATAAAATTTTATGAAAAAAAGAAGGAGATAATAGTCATGGCAAATTTAGAAAAATCAAAATACTACAAAAAAAGATATAATTCAATCTATTATAATGCACCACTACCCTACTAAAAAAGATAGAGGATATTGGAAAAATATATTAGAACAAAGATCAGAAACTCTTCCGGAACATTTATTGAGCAGAGCTATTAAAAAAGATGGCCAAAAAATTTATTGTAGATGGTACAATAATGTTATTAAAGAAAATGGGAGTATAAAAGAAGTGATTTCAATAGCAATAGATTTAAAGAATTATTCGAGAAAAGAAATGGAGTTTGATATTCTACAAAAAGCAATTAATGAGAAGTAATTTAGAAATAAAAAAATATAGTCCATTCAATTTAATGAATGGACTATATCATATAATTACTACTAAGGGATGTTATTATTGTTTAATTATTAACTATCTTTTTAGTCTACCAACATTGATCTAAGAAACCATAGATCTTTACTGTAGCCAGCTACATGTTCTTCGAATTCTCCAACTACTTCAAAATCTCCGTCTTCATCAGCTTCATTTCTGATTTCAACCGCTAATTTCTTCATTTCTTTTAGGTCAGCTTCAACAATTTTTAATACTTCCTGGCATCCAAATACCTTAGCGTCTAATTCTTCAATTGTAGCTTTTTCAGCATAGTCGCTCATTTTTACTAAAGGCATTTCACCTTTCATTTTCATTAATTCAGCTACCTCATCAAATTTTTCAAAGAAACCATCATATAAACCTTCTGTGTATTCATGTACCTGTACAAAACGTTTTCCTTCAACATTCCAGTGTAAATTGTGAAGCTTTGTATTCAACACAGCAAGATTTGATAAGTAGGTTTGCATTTTCTTATAATTTTTCATTTTTTTTACCCCCATATTTTTTCTTTGTTACTTATTAAGAATAATTCTTATTAACTCTATATATATAATACAATATATTTAGTATTTTGTCAAGGATATAATGAAATTATTGTGATTATCTTGTGATAATGTCATAGTGAAATTATCTTGATAAAATGTCACTATGAGAGGAGAAAAATATTATCTTATGTCCCAAACACAATTGAATAGGTATCATGTCATTTCTATGGTCATTGATAAAAGTATGACCAACTCAGAAGCTGCACAGGCTTTAGACCTTAGTGTTCGCCAAATAATTCGTTTGAAGAAAGGTGTGAAAAAAGAAGGTCCATCATTTTTAGTTCATAAAAATAAAGGTCGTAAACCTAGTCATGCTTTTTCTGAGGATTTCGTCAGTAAAATTGTTGCCCTGAAAAAATCAGACTCGTATCAAAGTGCTAACTTCATGCATTTTCAAGAATTACTAGAAGAACATGAAAACATCACCATTAGTTACAACGCACTTCACACTATTTTAAGCAGCAATGGTGTCAAAAGTCCCAAAAAGCATCGCAAAAAGAAAGTTCATCACCGTCGTAAACGCAAAGCAAAAGAAGGCCAATTAATCCAAATTGATGCCAGTCCACACGACTGGTTTGGTACTGGAGAGAAATATGACATTCATGGTGCCATAGATGATTCTACCGGTAAAATAATGGGCCTTTACATGACTAAAAACGAGTGCCGACAGGGATATTTTGAAACTTTAAGATCTGTGGTCTTAAATTATGGTATACCCGTCAGTATTTATACCGATAGACATACTATCTTCCGTTCACCTAAGGCAGACAAACTTACAATTGAAGAACAACTTGCTGGTAAAACTGTTAAAGATACTCAGTTTGGAAGAGCCATGAAAGAACTTGGAATTACTATGATCCCTGCACGCTCACCGCAAGCTAAAGGCCGTATTGAAAGATTATGGGATACTCTCCAAAGCAGACTGCCTGTTGAATTTAAGATAGCAGGTATATCCACTATCGAGCAGGCTAATGAGTTTTTTGCTGACTACTTAATCAAATTTAATGAAAAATTTGCTGTAGCACCTGAAGACACCATTTGCGCTTTTAGAACTCTTCCTGAAGAAATTTGTATAGATAATATACTTTGCGTTAAGGAAGAAAGAATACTTGATAATGGACTAACTTTTTCTTTTTATAATCAGCGCTTCAAGGTCGTTACTAATAGTATGTCAGTCTATCCAAAATCGAAAATCAAAGTTCTTCTTAGTCCTAAATTCGGTGTGAAAGCACAATATGGTGAAAAAATTTATGATGTTATCCATTGGACTGAACATAAAAAATCAAAAGTTAAAAAGAGTAAAACTAATTCTAATAACAAATACAGACCAGACGATGGGCATTATTATAAATATGGACATCAAGCCTGGCCAAAAGTAACTTTTGAAGACAGTGATCACGATATACTGAAAATGCTGGAAAAAATATTTCTCACTCAAATTGCCTGATATGTTTGGTTTAAACCCCAAACATATCTCCCCTTTGGGGGTGACATTTTCTCAAGATAAAATTGGTATAAAAAAGTGACATTTTCAAAAGTTATTGACAGGATATAATGAAATTATTTGAATTAGTTTACAATAATGATTGATAACAACAATCACTAAAGATAAGATTAACAAAAAGTTATAAATATCACACATTTTCTAAGGGTTTTGTTTATATTAACAAAATAAAGTGTTATATTTCATACTTTTATATAATTTATTTTCTTAATATAATGGGTATAATATTACTAGTAATTAAGATTGTGAAAAAAAAGACAATACAACAAAGCTAAGGGGAGGCAAAATTAAAGTGGAAAAAAAGACGATAATAGTTTTATTAGTGGCTGTTTTAATTATTGGTGGGGGTTTATTTTATGAATCAACTCTTTATACTGATTTAGAAATTGACATGGAAAATTATGTCCCAATTGAAGAAAGAGGTTATGAAAATACAGATTCTTTAATTAGTGCTATGGAGCTTAATGAGATCAAAGGTAATGATGATGTTGCAATAATTGATTTCAGAAGAGCGGATGCTTATTCTATGGGTCATATTCCAGGTGCTATTCAGGTTTGGAGATCAGATGTAACTGATCCAGATCATGAATATGCTGGTATGAGAATTTCTCATGAAGGTTTAGCCGAATGGCTTGGTGAAAATGGAATCAGTCATGATGATACAGTAGTTGTTTATACTTCAGGTGGTGGCCACGATGCTACAAGAATGTGGTGGATGATGACTATGTTAGGCCATGAAGATGTACGAATACTGGATGGTCAGTTAGATTTCTGGCGTGCCCTTGACTATGATATTGCACTTTCTAGCCCAGGTAGAGATGCTGTAGAATATGAGATGGGTGAAGTTGATGAATCAATGCTTGTTGATGCAGATGATATATTAGCTGCTATTGATGATGACGATAAAAACATTGTAGATACTCGTGCTGAAGATGAATTTACTGGTGCGGAGAAATTGAATCCAGCTGAGAGAGCAGGGAGAATTCCTACTCCTATCTGGATAGAATGGACAGAAAATCTCAATGATGATAATTTAATTAAAACTGCTGATGAATTAAGAGAAATTTATGAGGAACAAGGGGTAACTCCTGATAAAGCCGCATATAATTATTGTCAGTCAGGTGTTAGATCATCTCATACAACTTTTGTTTTAAGCCAGTTACTCGGCTATGAAGATGTAGCTAATTATGATGGTTCCTGGATTGAGTGGAGTTCTAGAGAAGATCTTCCTATTGAGACAGATCAATAAATTTTATAAAATATAAATAGAATAATTATAAAAAGAGCATTTGTTCTTCCTGGCTATATATCCTAAATAAAGGATTTAAAAACAGGGCAGAATAAATGCTCTTTTCTTTTAATTTTATTTAGAATTCCCTTCTTTGCTTTTTCTACAGTCATATTTAATAAAAAGTAGAGAAGTAAAGTAATGCGTGATATAATAAGCATTAAAGGAGGGAATTTGCATTGAATAGAGAAGAAAAAATACTGTCCTTACAGCAGAAATATCAAAAGATCTTGTTAAATGATGGCGGATTGCAAACTCTATGTAATGCTCTGATTGAAGAAGTTGATAATCCTGTATTCTTATTGGATAAATACCAGGATGATACTATATATATTTCAAAAGCTCTTAAGGCTGATAAAGAATTTTATAATTATTTAGAAGAAAAAGAAATTAAAGCAAGTGAAGAAATATTTTGTGAATATGATATTTTAATTAAAAGAGTGGTTTATCAGTGGAAGCAAAAAGAGGTTAGAGAAGTTCAGGTTAAACTGAATCATAATGATGAGACACTTGGATTTTTAGTTATTCTAGAAGAAAAGAGTTTAAAAAAAGATGCCTGTTTAGCTATTTTACAGGCTGCTTATGCATTTTCATTGAAACTTCACCAAAATTATATTGTCCAACGACTTGCTCAAAAATGTAATAGTGAATTAATAGAGGATTTAATAAATGGCAGGGTTAAATCTAAAGAAGAACTTATTAAAAGAGGTGAACTGGCTGGTTGGGATTTAAGTTTATCTTATCAACTCTATACTTTAAGGATTGATTTCTCAAAAATTTATTCAGATGATAATAAAGGTACAACTCTTTATTATTATGAGCTTGAAGAACAGATTATTAGATATTTGCATCGGATTATTAGAACCCATATTAAATCAAAATATATTATTTTTTCTTATGATGAAGATATAGTATTATTGATTAATTATCCAAATAAGACAGTACAAATAGAAAATGATATTGATTTAATTTATAATAAAACACAAAAAGCTTTTAAAAAAGTTGAAATTATGGCTGCTGGAGGTCTATATACTGAAGACTGTAGAGAGATAGCTGATAGCTTTAAAAAAGCAAATTATACACTTGATTTTTTAGAAAATACTGAACAGGAAAAAAATATTGTTTTTTACGAAGGACTCGGGGTTTTAAGGTTATTGTGGCATCTCGACAAAAAAGAACTTTTTAATTTTGCAGATGAATATTTAAGTGAATTAATTAAATATTCCCTTGAAAAAGATAATGAGTGGTTAGAAACACTGGAGGTTTTTTTAGAAGAAGATGGAGACATCAATGTATCCTCTGAAAAATTAAGCATTCATCCAAATACTATGCGTTATAGGATTAAACAAATCCAGGAAATACTAGGGCTTGATTTTGATAATTTTGATGATAAATTAAATTTAACTATTGCTTATAAAATTTATAAGTTTATTATAAGTAACGAAAAATTCAATTATCATTTTGAGGAGAATAAATAAATGAAGCAGCAGGAGTATGAACAGCAGAATAACTGGCAGTTAAAATTGGCTGTAATTATTATAATTTTTTCTATATATATCTATTTATATTTGAGTAATAGTTTAGAAATAACTCTTGCTAAAAGTTGGGTTTTTGGTTTAATAGTTGGTTTTATTTTACAGCGATCAAGAATTTGTTTTACTGCTGCATTAAGAGATCCGTTTTTGTTTGGATTAACAAAACTCAGTAGAGCATTAATTTTATCTACAATTATTGTTAGTATTGGTTTTGCTTATATACAATACCAGCAACAGCTTAATGGTTTACCGGTTCAGGGTAAATTTGTTCCATTAGGGTGGCATATTCCAATCGGAGCTTTTGTTTTTGGTCTGGGTGCTGCAGTAAGCGGTGGTTGTGCTTCTGGAACCCTGACCAGATTGGGGGAAGGTTATAAACTGCAGTGGGTAGTTATAGTAGGCTTTATTGCTGGTTCTGTACACGGCAGCTATGATGCTTCCTTTTGGTATCAATTAATTAGAAGTCAAAAAACGACTCATTTACCTCAGCTTGTCGGTTGGGGAAATGCTTTAGTTTTACAAATAATATTTTTGCTTTTTTTATATTTGCTCAGTTACTGGTGGGAAAAGCATAAATTTTAAGTAGAAGAGGAGGAATTATTCAAAGTGGATAAACATTTAGACTGTACGGGGGAGCCGTGTCCTCTTCCTTTAATAAAAACAGAAAAAGAAATGAATAAATTAAAAATAGGTGACAAATTATTTATTGAATTAGACCATACCTGTTCAATGACAAATATTCCTGAATGGGCTCGAAAAAAAATTATGAGGTAGAAACTGAAGAGGTGGATTTTGGTGAATGGAAAATCACTATTACAAAGACTAACTGAAAAAAGAGCTGAAGCATGGGATATAGCATTTAAAAAACCATGGCCTTATTGGTTTGGTGGTATCTTGCTTGCTGTAGTTAATATTATCTATTTTGCTGTTTCAGGAGAGATTTGGTCAATAACAAGTGGTTTTGCCAGATTAGGTGCCTGGATAATTTCTCTGTTTGGAGTAGGTGTTGAAAATTGGGAAGCCTGGCAGTATTACGAATATACCTTGCCCTGGCTTGATAAATACAGCTGGTCAAATTTCGGCATAATTATTGGTGCTTTAATAGCAATTTTATTAGCAGGGCAGTTTAAATTAAAAAAAATAAAAAACAAAAAACAATTTGTTACTGTTTTAATTGGTGGCTGGTTAATGGGTTATGGTGCACGGATAGCAATTGGCTGTAATATTGGGGGTTTATATACTGCATTTGCTTCTTTGGCGTTAAATGCCTGGCTTTATCTCCCTTTTATCATTTTAGGAATTTATAGTGGAAGTAAGCTTTTAATTAAGTTAATTGACTATTAAGTTTTTGTATATAAATACAAAAAAATACTTTATTTTTATATGTATATTATAAAGACAAAGCATTACTCAGAGTCTATAATTATATGTAGGAATATAATATTTTTTTAATTCTAATTGTGAAAAGTATATCATACACTAATAAGGAGGTCATTTAGTGCAGTTAACAGAAAAAGTGCTTAATGAAATGAATGAAGTTATTGAAGATTGTTTGGCAGATGAACCACCATATTGCCAGGCAAGATGTCCGTTGGATATTGATGTCCAGGGTTATATTACTTTAGTTAGAGATGGCAAATATAAAGAAGCTATCAGATTGATCAGAGAGAAAACTATTTTCCCTGGAATTTTAGGAAGAGTTTGTGCCCACCCTTGTGAAGAGGAATGCAAAAGGGGAGAACTTGAAGAAGCTCTTTCTATTAAAAATTTAAAACGCTTTGCAGCTGATATGGCAGACAACCCTGCAGATTGGGACTTAAGCCGTGAAGCAGAAACTGGCAAAAAAATTGCGGTTATTGGTGCTGGTCCTTCAGGAGCAGTTGCAGCTTATCATTTACAGAAAGAAGGACACCAGGTAAATATTTATGAAAAACTTCCAGAGGTAGGAGGAATGCTTAGATTTGGTATTCCCGCTTATCGTTTACCTCATGATATTATTGACTATGAATATAGTATCTTAGAAAAACTAGGTGTAGAAATTCATCTAAATACTGAAGTTGGAAAAGACATCGAATTTGCTCAATTAAAAGAAGATTTTGATGCTGTTTATGTTGCAGCAGGTGCTCATAAGGGTATTATGATACCTATAGATGGAGCAGATCTAGAAGGTGTATTAATCGGTGCTGACTTTTTACGTGATGCTGCTTTAGGCAATGAAGTAGAAATTGGTAAAAAGATAGTAGTAATTGGTGGTGGAAATGTTGCAATGGATGTTGCACGTACTGCCTGGAGACTTGGTGCAGAAGAAATAAATGTAGCATGTTTGGAAAGTGGAAATGAAATTCCTGCTCACTCCTGGGAAATCGAAGATGCAGAAGAAGAAGGAATAATAATGAACCCTGGTTGGGGTCCAAAAGAGATTAAGGGTGAAGAAAATGTTGAAGGAATTACCTTAAAGAAATGTGAACAGGTTTTTGATAGTGAAGGTAATTTTAATCCAGCATACTGTGAAGACAACTTAAGAGAAATTGAAGCAGAGACAGTAATTTTTGCCATTGGACAGAGAGCAGACGATTCTTTTGTTGAAGATGAAGCAGTTGAGCTAAATCAGACTGATGAAATAACTCTACAGTCAGAAACAGAAAATGTTTTTGTAGGTGGAGATTGCAAAGGGACTCCTCTTTTAGCTGTAGAAGCAATGGCTCACGGAAGAAAAGCTGCAATTTCTATTGATAGATATTTAAAAGATGAAGATTTATTCGCAGATCGTGAAAACGAAGGTGCTTATGAAACGAAATTAGAAAAAGAAATTGATCCTCAAGAACCTGTAAGACGCAGGGTAGATATGAGAATGATTGATGTTGAAGAACGCAAAAATAACTTTAATGAAGTAGAATTAGGTTTTAATATTGCTGAAGCTAAGGGTGAATCACTACGCTGCTTAGAATGTGAATGTAAAGAATGTGTTAAAGACTGCTTAATGTTAGAAAAATATTGTGACTCACCAAAAGCATTATTCCAGGAAGTAATAGATGTTGGAATAGATCCTTTAGTTTATTATTCCTGTAATATGTGCAGTCAATGTACCTTAGTTTGTCCACAAGAATTTGAACTAAAAGATCGCTTCATGGATTTAAGGAAAATTGCTGTTAAAGAAAATAATGGTGAATCACCAATTAAAGGCCATAACGCTATTAAATGGCATCAAAGATTAGGATTTTCTAAGTTCTTTACAACTAGTCAACCGGCTTCTGATAAAGAGGAGGACTCTAAATAATGAAAACGAAAACAAAAAGAGTATTTATTCCAGGTTGTAGCTTGTCTTCATATAGCCCGGAATTAGTAGGAAAAGTAATTGATTATTTACAAAATAAATTACCTGGCACTGGAGCAATTTTAAAATGCTGTGGTAAACCTACAAAAGCATTAGGCCAATATGATGAGTTTAAAAAACGCTATGCAGGTTTACAGGAAGAGATTGATGCCTTAGGTGCTGATGAAATAATAGTTGCCTGCCAGTCATGTTATTTAACAATGTCTGCTAGTAGTCCAGATCAAAAAGTAATTTCTTTGTGGGAGTTAATGCCTAAGATTGGTATGCCTGAAGGGACAGTTGGTAAAGCTAAAGATAGTGATATAACATTTGGTGTTCACGATTCTTGCTCGACCAGAGATAGAGAGGATATTCACGCTGGTATACGTTGGATTATAGATCAACTGGGTTATAATACAGAAGAACCACCACATACTAAAGAAAATACTAGATGTTGTGGTTTTGGAGGTATGGTTGTACCTGCTAACCCTGATTTAGCACAACAGATCATGGAAAAAAGGACTGCCGAATTTGAAACTGACTATTTAGTGACTTACTGTGCTGCCTGTAGAGCTTCAATGATCAAAGGTGGTAAAAAAGCTGTTCATATATTAAATTTAATATTTGGGGATGTATGGACAACAGAATCTGATTTTCCTGGACTTGAAGGATCAGTAGCAAGTTGGGTTAATCGCTATAAAACCAAGAAAAAAATTCAAGAAGTATTATCCTAAAGGGGGAAATTTAAAGAAATGACAGAAGAAAAGAAGAAAAACAAGAAAAAACTTATAATTACTATAGCTGTAATAGCTATAGCAGCTTTTGTAATTCATTATTTTGGTTTAGCCGACTATATTAGTAGAGACAATCTTAATTTATTACAGGATTGGGTACAGGGCTTTGGGGTAATGGCTCCATTAATTTATATAGGTCTCTGGATAGCTGCCTGTATATTTTTCTTGCCTGGTTTACCTGTTGCAATTTTAGGAGGACTTGTTTTCGCTCCACTACCTGCAATTATTTATGCTTCATTAGGTTCAACTCTTGGAGCTACAGCAGCGTTTTTGATTGGTCGTTATGCTGCAAGAGACCTGGTTGAGGGCTGGAAAGAGAAGAATGAACATGTTAAAAAGATAGATGATGGAGTAAGGAAAAATGGCTGGAGAATGCTACTTTTAACAAGATCAGTTCCGGTTTTTCCATTTAATCTTCAAAACTATGTTTATGGTTTAACTGACATCAGTCTGCCATTATATTTCTTTGTCTCATGGGTAACCATGATACCTGGTACAACTGCATATATCTTAATGGCTTCTGCATTAGCTAGAGGAGAAAGTCCTATGCAGATATTAATGTATATCGCTATTGCTGGTGTGCTAATAGTTCTGGTATCATTAATTCCTAAATTCCTCGATAAATCTGATGTAGTTGATGATGTAGAAGTAGAAACAAATGAAAATAATGCTAAGTAAATTTACAAATAAATAAATATCAATTAAAAGACCTGTAGATATTTTAAAATATCTACAGGTCTTTATATTTTTAAGATGATTTTTAATTATTTTTTTGCAGGTGATATAAAGCTTGCGTATAAAACTTCAAAACATTTTCTTTTTTAGTATAAAGCAAACTCAAATTAAGTTTTTTAAATGTTTCTTTCCATTCCTTATCAGTTTTATTACTGTGAGGATGGCCAATAAATTCGAAGTTAAATAAACTATCTGTAAAGTATGTTAAATATTTTTGAACTGGATTAGTATAAACATCTTCAATTATTATTACTTTATCAGCTACTCTGAGGGCCTCTTTCAAGACTATTTCTGGCTCGGGTATATGATGAAGAACTGTTAATAATAAAACAGTATCAAAGCTGTTGTCAGCAAAGGGGAGGTTTTCCCCATCATAGATAATAGGTTCAATTTGATCAGTTAAACTCAAATTTTCAACATCCACTGAAGTAACATTATAGCCTTCCTTTTTTAAGATAAAACTTAACGCACATTTGCCTGCTCCCAGGTCGAGAATTTTTTCATCTTTATTTAAAAAATTATTTATTCTTTTAAATTTATCTTCAGCCCAACTTTTACTGAGCTTATTAAAAACGAAGTTCCTTAATTTTTCATTTTTTCTTATAAAATTCATTTTTAGCCACCTTTAATATAATTTAGAATACCTTTGAATTTACATTTAAATTATATATTATCTGAATAAAAATGACAAGAAAGAAGATTTCTGCAGCTTTTAATTAAGCGTTAAGATAATTTATTAACACAATATTTATCTAAAATTGCCAAGAAAACTCCATCCAAGCTATGCATTGGCTGGAGATGAATTGGCTATTTATTCTGATTTTCAATATACTTTTTAATTGTCTCAATAGTAGCACCACCAGAAGATACAATAATGATATTGTAGACTATAAACAGAATGATAATTGTTATTTAAGTCTCTATCCATAAAAATCAAACCTCCATTTTTTCTTTTACAAGCAAACATATGTATGATATAATTATAGTAGGATGGAGGTGAAAAATCAATGCGATTATCATTTAAATTCAAGCCTAAATTAAGCCATAAGCAATTAGTAATAATTAATGAATTAGCCTGGCATTGCTCTAAATTATATAATACAGTCAATTATCAGATTAAAAATAATAAAGATGTAAAAGCTGTCTATACTGAATTAGAAACTAGATATAAAAATAACTGGCATAATGACTACCTTCACTCCCATAACAGACAGCAGGCATTAAAGCAGTTAGCTCAGGACTGGAAAAGTTTTTTTAATTCACTCAAAGATTATAAAAAGAATCCTCAAAAATATAAGGGGCAGCCAGGGTCACCTAATTTTAAACATATGAACAGTAATCCCTGTGAAATAATTTTTACCAATTTAGCTGTTAGAATTAGAGATAACAAATTACTCTTATCCTTATCTAAAAAGATACAGTCTAAATATAATGTGAAAAGCACTAAAGCTTTTAATTTATAATACGCAAGGTAAGCTTTAGTATGACCGTATTCGATTTGGCCGCTGTTCAGTAGATCTGGAAAAAATAAATAAAAGTAACTATGATAAATCCAGAAGAATTACTAGAGGTCTCTTTAAAACTAACGAGGGCCTATTAATTAATGCTGATCAGAATGGTAGTTTTAATATACTTCGTAAATACCATAACGATAAATGTATTCTCAGACCTATCAAAGAGGCGAGAGATAATGGATTTGTGGACAATCCTTCAAGATTAAGGGTATCCTAAACTATTAGGAGCAAAACTTAAAAGCCAAACATCTTGTAAACTGACCTAGTAATATAGGTTGAACTTTAATCTATATGAAGCAGTTAGAAGCTCCCTCTAAATCTTGGTTTTGATTTAGGTGGAGAGGTTCACATGTTCAATGAAACCACCCTGTAATGCTAAAACTCCAATTTTAATAGTCAAAATTACCAGCCTCTATTTGACATTTTTTCTTCTTCACTCAACCCTTTTATATCAAGTCCAGACATTGCCTTACCCAAATCTTCTGAAATTCTGGCTAATATTTTTGAATCTTGATAATGAGTAACAGCTTCAACAATAGCTTCTGCTCTTTTTGTTGGGTTGCCCGAACGGAAGATTCCAGAACCGACAAAAATGCCATCACAGCCTAACTGCATCATTAAAGCAGCATCAGCTGGAGTAGCGATTCCCCCTGCTGCAAAATTAACAACCGGTAATTTATGGTTTTCATTTACATATTTAATTAAATCATAAGGGGCACCCATTTCTTTGGCAGCTGTCATTAATTCTTCACTTTCCATTAAAGATAGTTCTTTGATTTCTCTGTTAATTGTTCTAATATGGCGAACTGCTTCAACTACATTACCGGTTCCGGCTTCACCTTTAGTTCTAATCATAGCTGCACCTTCTCCAATTCTTCTGAGCGCTTCTCCTAAATTTTTTGCCCCACAAACAAATGGGATCTTAAATTTTTCTTTGTCAATATGATATTTTTCATCAGCAGGTGTAAGTACTTCACTTTCATCAATAAAATCAATAGCAAGTGCTTCTAAAATTTGCGCTTCTACAAAATGACCAATTCTAACTTTAGCCATTACAGGTATAGAAACAGAATTTACTATTTCTTTGATCATTTTTGGATCTGACATCCTGGCAATACCGCCATCTTTTCTGATATCTGCCGGGACTCTTTCTAATGCCATTACCGCAACAGCGCCTGCTTTTTCAGCAATTTTGGCCTCCTGGCTGTTGGTAACATCCATTATCACTCCACCTTTTAACATTTGAGCTAGATTTTTATTAAGCCTATAAGTGTTTTCCATGACAAATTCCTCCTCATTTTGATTGAATAAAACTAATTGTAATGATACAATGTAAATATAAGTCGTTTTAATGACTTTTAATTAATACAATTATAAATATTACAATACAATATGTCAATAGATAATACAAAATAATAAATATAATTATTGTATTAATACAATAATAGGGGTGATAAAGTGTTTGAGATAGATAGAACAAAAGAAAATGGAAAGGCTCTTTATTTACAAATTTATCAGCTTTTAAAAAAGCATATTAAAAATGAACTAAATAGTGATGATAAACTTCCACCAATAAGAAAATTAGCAGCAGAATTAGATGTGAATCCAGCAACGGTTGCTAGAGCATATAATATTTTAGATGATCAGGGTTTGATATATAAAAAAGTTGGGAGGGGGAGTTTTGTGGCTCCTAAATATTCTGAACAAAGTTTAGGTTCAGAAAAAAACAAATCTATGTTAAAACATGGCCAAATCGATTTATCAGAAAACATTAATTTTGCTAGTGCAGCACCCAGCACAGATCTTTTCCCAGTAGCTGATTTTAAATATGCAATAAATAAGGTATTAGATCGTGATCAGGGAGAAGCTTTTACTTATCAGAAAAGCCAGGGCTATTTAGGTTTACGTCATTCAATTAGAGAATATTTTTTGGAAGATGGAATTAAAGCAGATTTAGAACAAATCCAGATTGTTTCTGGTGCTCAGCAGGCTATTGATATTATGGCTAAGATTTTAATTGAATATGGGGACAAAGTTGTAGTAGAAGAACCAACCTATTTTGGTGCTTTACAGGCCTTTAAGTCAAGAAAAGCCCAAATTAAAAGTATTAAAATGTTAAAAGACGGCCTTGATTTAGACAAGTTTGAAGATTATTTAAAAAATAATAAAATCAAGTTTTTGTTTACTATGCAAAACTTTCATAATCCTACAGGGATCAACTGGAGTAATGAAAAACAGCTGCAGTTATTAGAATTAGCTGATAAATACAATTTTTATATTATTGAAGATGACCTTTTGTCTGAATTATATTATTCATCAAATAAAGTTAGTTCGTTAAAAAAGTTTGATGAAAATGGCAGGGTGATTTTTATTAAAAGTTTTTCAAAGGTTTTTATGCCTGGTTTAAGATTAGCTTTTATCATTTTACCAGATAATTTGTTAGCTGAGATACTTGAGACCAAATATGCTACCGATATATCAAGTGCAGGTCTTACTCAGCGCGCTTTTGATTACTATTTACGAGAAGGTTTATTTAATAAACATATTAATTTAAAAAGAGAATTATTTAAAAAACGTTTTAAAGTAATGGCATCAGAAATAGAAAAACAGTTTTCGGGTTTAATTGAATTGAAATATAAACCGAAAGGTGGTTTATATTTTTGGCTCAAATTGCCTGAAACAAAAAATAGTCATGACTTTTACGAAGTTGCTGCTAATAAGGGGGTTGTTTTTTCTCCTGGAAGCTTATTCAGTATTGATCAAAAACCATCTCGGTATTTTAGATTAAGTTTTGCAGCTGTTAATGAGCAGGAAATTTCTTTAGGGATTAAGCTGCTTGCTAATACAGCCAGGAATTTTTTGGATGATAAGAAGAATAACAGTAATTATAGTCCTTTGCTTTAATAATATATTTTTTAATAGTATTATTACTTTCCTGCAAATTGAAAAGTGATTTATCTAAAGCAGTTGCAAATATTTAAAAAACATTAAATAAGAATAAATAAAAAAATAACTAATAATTTAATATAAAAAATAAAAATAAATAAAAAAAAATAAAGATAAGCAACAAATCATTCTTGCTTTTGTTGTTTTTCTATGTTATTATTTAATTGAAATAAAAAGTAAGTTTTTTTGTTGAGAATTAATAAAATATTCTGACTTAAACTTTAATTGTCTTTGATGATTTTATTTTTAAAAGGCTTTTATTTTTCAAAAGCCAAATAAATTAACATTAATATTAAAGGGGGAAAATTAAAATGCCTAATCCTAATTATGAAAAGTATTTAAATGATCCAGATGATTTGATTGAAGAAATGATCGATGGTTTTGTGAAATCACATCAAAAGAAAATCAAGCAGGTTTCTAAAAGAGCTGTAGCTAGAAAAGAGGCGCCTATTGATGGTAAGGTTGGTGTTGTTTCTGGTGGAGGTTCCGGTCACTTGCCAGCTTTTATGGGTTATATTGGTGAAGGCTGCTTAGATTCAGTTGCAGTAGGAGATATCTTTTCTTCGCCATCTGTAGATCATATTTATGAAGCAATCAAAGCTGCTGATGGTGGCAAAGGTGTTTTATGCTGTATTGGTAACTTTACCGGTGATATAATGAATTTTGAAATGGCAGCAGAAATGGCTGAAGAAGATGGTATAGAGGTTGATACTGTTATAATTAATGATGATGTTGCTTCTGCACCAAAGGATAAAATGGAAAACAGAAGAGGAGTGGCTGGTGAAGTTATTATCTGGAAATTAGCTGGTGCCATGGCCGAAAGAGGTTACTCACTATCTGAGATGAAAGAGATTGCTGATCAAGCTTTATATAATACTAGAAGTATGGGAGTTGCACACAAGCCCTGTATAATGCCAACAAATGGAGAACCAAGTTTTGAACTTGATGAAGGAGAAATGGAAATCGGAGTTGGCCATCACGGTGAACCAGGAATAAGAAAAGCTGAGATGACAACCAATGATGAGATTACTGAAGAATTGCTTAACATAGTTTTAGAAGACTTACCTTATCAAGAAGGTGATGAAGTAGTAGTATTAATTAATGGTTTAGGAGCTACTTCCCCTCTAGAAATGTATATTTCTTATCGTAAGGTATATAATATGTTAGAAGAAGAAGGTATTGATATAGCTAAAAATTACATTGGTGAATTCTTTACTTCACAGGAGATGGCAGGTTATTCAATAACATTAACAAAAGTAGATGATGAACTTAAAAAATTGTTTGCTGATCCTTGTGATGCTGTAAGCTTTAAACAAATGCAGGAAGATATCTAATCTATAATAAATTTTTTAAAAAATCATAGAACAGTAAATTATCTAAGCGGCTTGAGCTCTTAATTTTATAGAGTTCAGGTCGTTAATTTTTTTTACAAGCAATTTTTTATAAAAAATTAATATTATTTGCTATTTAGAATTAATAAATCCTTTATTTATGATATAATAATTTATACGATAAAAAATCATATATTTTATAAAAAATAGAAGGAGCTGCTTTTTGTGAATGATAATAATGTTGAACGGATAATGTTAGATGATAAAGAAATAATTTTAATTCCAACAGCCCATATTTCAAAAAGAAGTGCAGAACAGGTTAAAGAAGTAATTGAGGAAGAAAAACCTGATAGTGTTTGTGTAGAATTAGATAAGCAGAGATTTAATTCTATTGACAAAGAGGATAAATGGAGTGAAATGGATATATTTCAGGTTATTAAAGAAAAAAAATCTTTATTACTTTTGGTGAATTTGATAATTAGTTCTTTTCAAAGTAGAATGGCAGAAAAGTTAGGGATTAAAGCAGGTCAGGAAATGATGCAGGCAATAGAATCTGCTCAAGAAACTGAATCAGAACTGGTTCTTGCTGATAGAAATATTCAAATAACGTTTAAAAGAGTCTGGAGAGGTTTAGGGCTTTTTGAAAAAATGAAATTAGTTTTTCAGATTATTACTATGCTTTTTGTTGATGAAGAGATCAGTGAAGACGATCTGGAAGCTTTAAAATCTAATGATTCTTTGAATATTATTCTTGCTGAAATGGGAGAAAATTTTCCTGGAATCAAACGCTATTTACTTGATGAAAGAGATCAATATTTATCTCATAAAATAAAAAATGCACCTGGTAAAAAAGTGGTTGCTGTTCTTGGAGCTGCCCACCTTCCAGGTGTTAAAAAAGAACTTTATAATCAACAGAATCTAAACAAACTTAATGAGATACCTCCAGAAGTAAAGTGGACAAAAATATTTTCCTGGGGGATACCTCTGTTTTTCATTTTATTAATAATTTATTCTTTTTTTAGCAATGTGCAGACAGGGATTGAGGTTTCTAAAACCTGGATAATCTGGAATGGCAGCCTTTCTGCACTGGGAGTTATTATTGCCAGAGGTCACATAATTACGATTTTAACAGCTTTTTTGGTTGCACCGCTTAGTTCATTAAATCCAGCCCTAGCGGCCGGATGGTTTGCTGGATTAATGGAAGCTTATTTAAGAAAGCCGCAGGTCAAAGATTTTCAAAGCCTTTCTGAAGGTATTACCTTAAAAACTCTCTGGACAAATAAAGTAACAAAAATACTTCTGATTGTTATTTTAGCTAATTTAGGGAGTGTAATCGGAACTACTGTTGCAGGAGCTAATATTTTAAGAATACTGTTTTAATTTTAATCTATTAATATAAGCTAAGCTAAATAGAAAAGTTCTTGGTGTTAAAAAATGCAAAAGGAGCTCTGATTTAACAGTGGTGAGAACAAAAAGTGATTATAAATATTTGATCTTAGCTGAAGTTATTTTTTTAACAGCAGTTTTTCTGCTCTTTGCTTTAATTGTTGAGGTTAAAGCTGAACAAAGAGAAGAGATTAACTTTAGTATTTTACACACAAATGATGAGCATTCAGCTTTAATTCCTCATTATGCAGGTGGCAATTATAATGATTCTGTTCTTGAGGAAGGTTTTGACTTTAAATCAGGTGGTTTTGCTCGTTTGGCATCTCAAATTAAAGAGATTCGAAGAAGAAAAACTGAAAAAGGTGAAGAACTATTGCTTTTAAATGCTGGAGACTTTATAGGTGGCTCTATATTTTCCTGGCTTAATATAAGGGGCTATGCACCAGAACTAAAAATATTGCAAGAACTAAAATATGATATCGCTGTTATTGGGAATCATGAATTTGATTATGGGCCTGAACTTCTGGGCGATTATCTTAAAGAGGCTGGTTATCCTGGTGCTCATGAGCAGACAAAGATTCTGGCTTCTAATCTTAAAGCTCCGGATGACCATGTATTAAAAAGAGATAATTTATATCAAGACACTCATATAATAGAATTAGAAGCCGGTTTAAAAATTGGATTTTTTAGTTTGATTGGTAGAGATGCTGTGGATGTAATAGCAAAACCAGGTGATATGGAATTTCTAAATCAGCATCAGACAGCTAGAAACAAAATTGTAGACTTAAAAGAAAAAGGAGCAGACTTAATAATCGCAATTACTCATTCTGGAGTAGCAGAGGATCGTGAGCTGGCCCAGGAAGTAGAGGGTATTGATATAATAGTTGGGGGACATAGCCATACTGCTCTATTTGAACCGATAATCGAAAATAATACTATTATTGTTCAGGCTGATTCTTATTTAAAATATTTAGGTCAGTTAAACTTAGCATATTTTCCTGACGATCAAGAACTAAAAATTGTTAATCAGAAAAGAAATAATGATTTTTTACTTCCTCTAGATGATGAAGTTGAAGAAGATCAAGAAATTGCTAATAAAGTTGCTGAATACACAACTCATTTAAATGAGTTTATAGCTCAAATGACCGAAAATGAATTTCAGGATATTGAAGAGATAATTACTTATTCCGATTTTAATATTGTAAATCAGCCTCCAAGATCTGAAACACCTCTGGGTAATTTTGTTACCGATGCGATGAGAATAATCACTGAGCAGAACACCGGAAATAAAGTAGATGTAGCTGTAATTGGTAGTGGTAATATTCGTCAGCCGATTATTCCTGATCAAAATAGAGGAGTTAATTTTTATAATTTGGCAAATGTAGTTTCCCTGGGTGAAGGATATGATGATTATCCCGGTTATCCAATTATTTCTGTTTATTTTAACGGAAAAGAGATTGCACACCTTTTAGAAGTAGCAGTTTTATTAGAGAAATTAATGGAGCCCCATTATTTTTTGCATTTTTCTGGTTTGCGTTATGATTATAATCCTGATGATGCAGTATTGTTTCAACTTCCAATTTTAGATATTCCAATTCCTACAACTAGAGCAGTTAAAAATATTGAAATATTTAAAGGGAACGGGATACAGCCTATTAATGACAGAGAAGCTTATGAGCTTTTAGAAAAAGACGAAGAGAGACTTTATCACGTTGTAACTGATGCCTATGTTTTTTCTTTTCTACCTTTAGTTGAAGAATTATTACCTCATATAGAATTTCAACCAAAAAAAGAGGATGGTAGTCCTGTTTCATTAGAAGACATGGAAGATTTAACATTAACTTATCAAAATAGAGAGCTTAAAGTCTGGGATACTGTGGTCAATTATGCTGCCTCTTTTGCAGAAGATAATGGGAAAATTCCTGAATATTATCGAGATACAAGTTTACGAATCAATCAAATAGATACTCGATCTTATTTTGAGTTCATAGTAATTATCCTAAGTATGATCTTAGTGTTTTTGTTAGCAGTTTTAATTTATAAAAAGAAGAAAAAATAACATAATTTCTTAAAATTGATTATTGTTCTCAATTTAGAATTATTTTATAATGGTAAGATTGTTTAGTTTTTTAAGAAAATCTTAAAACAAGGGGAGGTCTTGACTGTGAAAAAGTTTTTGCTGGTTTTAGTTCTTATTTTAATAGTTACTTTTTCTGCTGGTGCAGAGACACCAGAAGTTAGAGATAATGTTATAAACATTTTTGATGGTCATGGATCTCCAATGTTGTTTATTGATCAAGAAAGTGGAGAAATTATTTATGCTAATGATGCTGCAGCAGAATTTTATGGTTATAGCAAAGAAGAGCTTACAGAAATCAATATCGCAGAGATTAATGTATTAAGCCCCGAGGAAACTGCAGAAGAGATGGCAGCTGCGGTTCGAGAGGAAAGAAATTTTTTTCAGTTTGAACACCGGCTAGAAAGTGGAGAAATAAGGCATGTTGAGGTATATTCTTATCCCCAGATGTTTGAAGGCAGGGAAATACTTCTTTCAATAATACATGATGTGACTCCAAGAGTAGAGCTAGCTGAACGAAATAGGCAGATTAGTAATTATTTTTATATAACTTTAATTATAATAATTTTAATTTTATTTATAGCCTCATTTTTATATTATAAGAACTATCAGGCAGCCAAAAAAAGAAATAAAGAGATTGAAAGGTTAAACAAATTAAGGCAGACTTTTATTGATGCTGATGACAGTTTAGTTTATTTAAAAGACCAAAACTTAAATTATGTTTTTGTGAATGACAGGGTAGCAGAATTTTATGGTAAAGATAAAGACGAAATTATAGGGATTGATGATTATCAGCTTTCTGAACCAGGATTTGCTGAGTTTGTCAGAAAAACCGATAATAGAGTAAAGGAAAAAGGAGAATTAATCAGCCAAGAAGTAAGATGGCAAAATAAAGTTTATAATTCAACTAAATTTCCTGTTAAGTTATTAGATGGAACTTATGGTGTTGGAGCATATATAAGAGATATTACTGAAGAATATAAAAATAGACAAAAACTATCTATTGAAAGAAATAAATATCTGCAGACACTACTCTCAATTGGTGATGCTGTAATGATAGTCAATAACCAGAGACAAGTCGAAATGATAAATGAAGTTGCTGAAGAATTAACAGGCTGGAATAAAACTGAAGCAGAAGGTAGGGATTATCGTTCAGTATTAAATTTAAGCAGTGCAGATGAGGAAAAAGATCTTGTTAATCCAGTAGAACTAGCCTTTGAAACTGAAGAAACACAGGAATTAGAAGATGGAGCAATTTTAGTAGCAAAAGATGATAGTAAATATTTTATTGATGATACAGCCGCTCCTATAAAAGATGAAAATGATCAGGTTCGGGGTGTTGTTGTAGTTTTCAGGGATGAAACTGCAAGTAGAGAACAGAAAGAAAAAATAGAATATTTAAGTTATCATGATCCAATGACCGGTTTATATAATAGGCGATTTTTTGAGGAAGAATTAAAAAGGCTGAATGTAGATAGGAATTTACCGATGTCCATAATTATTGGAGATTTAAATGGTTTAAAGCTTACCAACGATATTTTTGGCCATAATGCTGGAGATAAACTACTTTTTAAAGCAACTGAAGCTTTTAAAGAATCCTGCCGTGAAGATGATATAATAGCTCGTTGGGGTGGGGATGAATTTATAATCCTGCTTCCTCAAACTAGCAGAAAAGATGCAGAAAAAGTTGTAAGGAGAATTAAAGAAAGTTTTAGCAAAAAAAATTCTACTGCATTATCTTCTGGTATTGCAATGGGTGTTAGTACCAAAATAGCTTCTGAAGAAGATATAATTAAGCTTATAGATGAGGCTGAAACTGAAATGTATTCCAGCAAAACTGTTAGTCGAACAGATAATGATATTAAACATATTGAAAATATCACCAATATTTTAGATGAGAAGAGCAGCAGAGAAGAAAAGCATGCTAATAGAACTGCTGAATTAGCTGCTAGACTAGCAAATAAATTAGATTTAAAAGAATCAGAATGCAAAAAAATCACTAATGCAGCTCTTTATCATGATATAGGCAAGGTTGCTGTTGATGAAGAAATCCTTAATAAAAAATCTGCTTTAACCCCTAAAGAATATGATGAAATAAAATTGCATGCTCTAACAAGTTATAGGATCTTAAATTATTTTTCCGATACAATTGATATTGCTCAATGTGTACTTGCTCATCATGAGCGCTGGGATGGTACAGGTTATCCTAAAGGTTTAAAAGAAAAGGAAATTCCATTAGCTGCAAGGATAGTTGCCATTGCAGAAGCTTATGAGGTTATGACCTCCGCTGATACTTATAAGAAAAAAAATATTTCAAAAGAAGAGGCTGTTGCTGAACTGAAAAGATGTGCAGGTAGTCAATTTGATCCAGAATTAGTTAAAAAATTTATTGAAGTTTTAAATGAAAATTAGAAAAAAGCCTGCCACAAGGCAGGCGTTTTTCTAAACTTATCAAAGTATATTTTGCTATATCACAGAAGCAGATTTTTTTTAGTTAAAAACTCTTTTTTGTAATTTCCAGAGTTCATAGATAACTGAATCTTTATTTAAGTCTACCATGTCAAGGGTAAGCTTTTCTCCCTGTTTAACATCTTCTTTTAAAGTAGCGCCTTCACTAAGTCCTAGGGGAAGAAGATTTTTTTCTCTTGCTACTTCTGCTTTATCAACAGAGCCATATACTGCAAATCCACCAATACCATCTATTTCTTCTCCGGCTTTTAAATCTTTTTTAGCAATAGTTGTTACTTCTGTTACAATATCTCCAATTGGTGCTATTGTTGCTTCATTATATAATACTGCTCTTACAGCAGATAATGGAGTTTCAAGGCTTGCTAAGTGATAAGGTCTGTATAATAAGTAATTTGGGCCTTCTCCCATTTTTGAATAATTCATACTGAACTTAATTCTTTCATTGTCTGTTGTAACTATGACGAATACACCAGGAGCAACATTACCCAGAGCAAAATCTACTATACCTTCATTTTGTAAGATTCCACCATCCTCTTCCAATGAATAAACTTTGGGAAGATCTTCAATTGTAGTTTTTGGTCCATGCATACCTGAAACATCAGGCACAAGACCGGTTGCATTTGAAACTGCTGCCATTTCAAGCATACTCTTAGTACCATCCATAAAGCAAGCCATCATATGGGGGGCTGTACCTTTCTGCTTAGCTCTTTCTGCAACTCTTTCTGGATTTGCTTTTCTATCAAGAGGATTGTTTTTACCCTTACCAGCTGCAACCACCTTATAACCTAAACTTTTAGCAAAATTATAGATTTCCATAATGGCTCCTGGCTCATCACCAGCTGCTCCAGTATAAACTACACCTGCATTATCAGCCATTTTTTTCAAAATAGGTCCAACTACTACATCAGCTTCTACATTCATCATTACAATGTGTTTTTTGTTATTAATTGTCTCCAGACCAATTCTGGCCCCAACATCTGGTACTCCTGTTGCGTCAATAATTACATCAATGCTCTCCACTTCTGGTACAGCAAAACCATTGCTTGTAACTACATTTTTGTCTTCTTTTATATAGTTATTTATTTCTGCTGTATCATCACTCATTATAATGTCTTCAGTGCTGATACCTGCCAATTGGTAGGCTTTTTTGGCTCTTTCTATATCAATATCAGCTACAACTGGAACTTTAACTCCATTCATTTGAGCTACCTGACTTACAATATCTGTGCCCATTTGCCCGGCCCCAATTAAACCAATCTTAATATATTCTCCTTTTGCTTCTAATTCTTTTAAATCCTTATATACATTACTCACTCTCTTTTTCCCCCTTCTGATTTTATGATAATTATATTTAAAAATAAACAAAAACTTTACATATGTTTATTTACATTACAAATGTAAACTGTAGTTATAAATTATCACAATAATATTTCTTTGTCAAATATTATTTCATATTTAGTAACAAGATGCAATTTGTCAGTTTTAAATAAATATTCACTTGACATAATTTAATTATGCTGTTATCATAAACATGAAATTTACAAATGATATATAATAGAACATATGTAAAATAGCTATATCTTAATTTTTCTAATTTTTTTAGCAAATAAAAAAGGGGGAAATATATATTGCCTATAAGTTGAAAATTATTTAAGTAAAATATCTTTATCCTTAATGAAAAGGAGTTGAAAAAATGGCTGAAAAATATGACATTGCGATTGTAGGAAGTGGACCAGGAGGATATGTAGCAGCTATTAGGGCTGGACAGACCTTCCTTATATAACACTAAGGTCAAGTGATTATCTTCACAATTAATTAAATAGTGTCTTTTTTCTAAATATTTAAAAAACACCTTGACACAAGAAAATTTAGATGTTAATATTAATCCACAGTTTACAAAAGTTTTAATAAAGAACAAATGTAAAGAAATTAATAATAGTTTAAAAACAAATTATTAGTATTTTATTTGGAGGTGCAGATAATGGAATTGTCTGAGGAGAAAATGTTACAAATGTACCAGGATATGTTAGAAATTAGAGAATTCGAAAGAAAAGTCGACTACTTTATCTCTCATGGAGATATTACAGGTACAACTCACCTTTATATTGGTGAAGAAGCTATTGCAGTTGGGGCTATAAATGCTGCAGAAGAAAAAGACTATATAAGTAGTACTCATCGTGGGCATGGTCATTCTATTGCTAAGGGTGTAAATATTAAAGAAATGATGGCTGAACTTTTTGGTAAAATAACTGGCTCATGTAAAGGTAAAGGGGGTTCTCTGCATATAGTTGATTCTGACACCAATAATTTAGGTGCTAATGGCATAGTTGGTGGAGGAATACCAATTTCAGTAGGAGCTGCATTGGCAGCTAAAATGCAGAAAAAAGATGAAGTTATTTTATGCTTTTTTAGTGATGGAGCAATGAATCAGGGTGCTTTTCATGAAGCTGTAAATATGGCATCAGTGTGGGATTTACCGGTTGTCTTTATCTGCGAAAATAATCAGTATGGAATGTCAACTTCTGTTGAAAAAGCATTTAATATTCAAGATTTATCTGCAAGGGCAAAAGCATATAATATTCCTGGTGTAAAAATAGATGGAAATAAAATTATGGAAGTTTACGAAGTTGTACAGGAAGCAGTTGAAAGAGCTAGAAACGATGGGGGACCAAGTTTAATAGTTGCAGAAACATATCGCTGGAAAGGTCACTCAAAAAGTGATGCAAAAGTTTATAGGACAAAAGAAGAAGAAAAAAAATGGAAAGAAAGAGATCCGATTGCTCAGTTTGAAGAATTACTTAAAGAACAGGGGCTTTTAGATAAACAAAAAATAGACGATATAAAAAAAGAAGTAGATGAAATGGTTGAAGCAGCAGTTAAATTTGCTCAGGAAAGTCCTTTTCCAGATAAAGAAGATATTTACGATGATGTATATGTTGATGGGGAGGTCGAATTATAATGAGAGAGATTACCGGAAGACAGGCGGTTAATGAAGCTTTAAGAGAAGAAATGGAAAGAGATGAAAATGTTTTTCTAATTGGAGAAGATATAGGAATCTATGGTGGTGCCTTTGGTGTTACCAATGGATTACTTGATAAATTTGGTAAAGAGAGGGTTCGTGATACTCCTATTTCAGAAGCTGCAATTGCTGGAGCAGCAGTAGGTGCTTCTTTAATGGGTATGAGGCCTGTTGCCGAAATGATGTTTATGGATTTTATTACAATCGCTTCAGATCAGATTATTAATCAGGGAGCAAAAATTCATTACATGTTTGGAGGCCAGATGAATGCACCTTTTGTTTTAAGAATGCCGGCCGGTGCTGCAGCAGCTGGTGCTCAGCATACTCAAAGTTTAGAAGCCTTATTATATCACATTCCAGGTTTAAAAGTTGTTATGCCATCAACCCCTTATGATCTCAAAGGTTTATTGAAAACTTCAATAAGAGATGATAATCCAGTAATGTTTATTGAACATAAAAAAGGTTATGGAGAAAAAGGAGAAGTACCTGAAGAGGAATATACTATTCCCTTTGCTAAAGCAGATATCAAAAGAGAAGGAAAAGATGTAACAATTATTGCAACTTCTCACATGGTATTTAAAGCCCTTAATGCTGCTGAAAAACTGGCAGAACAGGGTATAGATGCAGAAGTTTTAGATCCAAGAACTCTGGTACCTTTAGATATGGAAAGTATAGTCAAATCGGTGAGCAAAACAGGTAAAGCGGTAGTTGTGCATGAAGCCAGCAGAAGAGGTGGGATTGGCGGTGACATAGTTGCCAGAATCGTTGATAGTGAAGCGTTTTATTATCTTGAAACTCCCATTAAAAGAGTAACTGGTCCGAATACACCTGTACCATTTTCACCAGTACTTGAATCAGAATTTATTCCAAGTGAAGAAAAAATTATAAAAGGTGTATTAGATATTTTAGACTAGGAGGTATTAAATAATGGCTTCAGAATTAATAATGCCAAAACTAAGTATGACAATGGAAGAAGGCCAGATTGTAAACTGGTTAAAAGATGAAGGGGAAGAGGTCGAAGCAGGTGAAGTTATTTTAGAAGTTTTAAGTGATAAGACCAACTTTGAAATTGAATCACCTGATAATGGAATTCTATTAAAAAAATTATATCAAGAAGACGATGTTGTACCAGTTACAGAAGTAATTGCTTATATTGGTGAGGAAGATGAAGACATAGATGAGTTAATAGATAAAACTGAGGAAGATAGTGCAGCAGAAATAGAGGAAGTTGAAGAAGAGTCTTCTGATAAAGCTGAAGAAAAAGAAGAAGTTAAAATAGAAAGTGATGTAGAAATCTCTACAGAAAGCGAAGAAATTGTTGTAGATAAAATAAAAACAGTTCCAGCAGTAAGGAGAATTGCAAGAGAAAATAATATCGACTTGAATCTAGTAAAGGCTAGTTCGGAAGATAATGTGATTAGGGTTAAAGATATTAGAGAGTATATGGATTCAAAAGCAGCAAAAGAAAAAGAAAAAGAAGCAGAACTTAAGTCAGTAAAAGAGCCAAGTTCAGAAGAAACTATTATTGATAAATTAACTGGAATTCGCAAGGCTAGTGCAAAAAAAGTTAAAGAAAGCTGGACTGAGATACCACATGTTACAATAACTAATGAAGTTAATATGGAAAAATTACTTGAATTAAAAGATGACTGGAACAAACATCAGGGTGATGATAAACTAAAAGTTTCAGTTACTGATATACTGATTAAAATTGTAGCAACCGTTATGGAAAAGCACAAAGTTTTAAATGCCTATTTAGAAGAGGAAAAAATAGTTTATAATGATAATATCAATATAGGCTTAGCTGTATCTTTGGGAGATAAACTTACTGCACCAGTACTTAAAGATTTAAAAAACCAGAAAATCCAGAATATTGTTAAAGAAAAGCAGCAATTAATAGAAAAAGCCAAAAATAATAAATTGAGTTCTGAAGATTTAAGTGGAGCAAGACTTACTATAACAAATTTAGGGATGTATGGAACTGAAATATTTACACCGATCATAAATGCTCCAGCAAGCAGTATTTTGGGAGTAGGAAAAATCAAGAAAAAGCCAGTAGTAGTAGATGATGAAATAGTAATTCAAAGGATGATGTGGCTTAGTCTTGCTTTTGATCACCGACTTGTTGAAGGAGCACCAGCAGCTAACTTTTTAAATGAAATCAAAGAATTAATAGAATTCCCGGCAAAAGTTATGTTTTAAATATAATAATTAGTAAATATTTTGCTGCTTTGCTTTATACTAAAACTTTTGATATTATTGTTAATGTGTTATATTTTTAACAATCTTAAAAATGGAGTTGATTAGAGATGACCAATCAGAGATATTGTAAAAAGTTAAAAGCAGCAAAATATTACTATAATGAAAATTTAACTCAGCAAGAAATAGCTGATCGCCTTTACATGTCTAGACCTACGGTGTCAAAAATGCTAAAAGAAGCTAAAGAAGAAGGTATAGTTCAATTTAAAATTGTAGATGTTCAAAATAAATGTAACATGTTTGCTTTAGAAGACAAGTTAATAAAAACTTTTTCTCTAAAAAATGCTATTGTGACCGATTATGATAATTCATTTGATAATCTAAAAGATAAAATTGGTGAAGCAGCAGCCGAATATTTTGACGATCTCGTACAAAGTAATATGGAAATTGGATTTTCCTGGGGTTCAACTCTTAAAGCTATGGTCAAAAATTTAAGCTTTAATCACAATATCAATAATTTAAAATTAATTACCTTAGTTGGTGGCTCAGGTACATTTGATGCTGATGTTCATTCTAATATAATTATTGAGAATGTTTTGGATAAATATGATGGTAAAGGTCATTTTTTATATGCTCCAGCTGTAGTTGACAACAAAGAGCTTAAAAATAATCTGATTAATAATAAAGAAACTAAAGAACTTTTAGATAGAGCAAAAAACGTAGATGTTGCATTTGTAGGTATTGGTTCAATCGAAGAACTTGCTCAGAGATTAAATTTTAATAAGCAAGAGATGCAGGAATTAAAAAGTTATAATGCAGTGGGAGATGTTTGCTCACGTTTTTATGATTCTGATGGCAAACTTTGTCCTACAGAAATAAATGAAAGAATAATCGGTATCGATTTAGAATCATTAAGAGATATTAAAACTGTAGTTGGTGTTGCTGGGGGAGAGGGAAAAATAGAGGCTATTACTGCAGCTCTTAAAGGTGGCTTTTTAGATGTATTGGTTACAGATAAAATTACTGCTGAAAAAGTATTAGCAAAAGGGTGTGATGATTAATGTGGGCTCCAATTATTGTCATAATTATTGTAGCTTGGCTACTGCAGGCAGTTTTTACATTTATGCAGATGGCTAATTTTAGAAAAAGAATGCAGGAGCTAAGAACTAAAGGAACAATTGGAGTTGGTAAAGTAACGAAAAAATTTGGGATTGGAGCTATTGTTTTACTGGTGAGCAGTGATCATAAAACGATTACAGCAGCAGAGGAGATGTTTGGAGTAACAGTTTTTGCTCGCTTTAAAGAAGATGAAAAATTAAAGGGTCTAAGTTTTGAAGAAGTTGAAAGTTTAGAGTTCAAAAAAGAAAGTAAACAGGAAGCTGTTGAACAGGCACTTAACAATTTAAAAAAGAAAATTAAGCAATAAAAAATTTATAAAAATTTGAAAATTTGCAATAGTATTTAATTTAAAAATCAATTTTCCCAATATAATGCTTAATCTTAGTAAAATTATTGCTAGGGGGGTGATATAAAAATTATTAAAAATGTTTTTTGGGATTTGGGCGTAATTTTTTAAAAAATTATGGAGGTGTAATTTATGGAAATGTTAACATTGGCCGCTGAATGGTTTATTGGCCTATTTAATGAAGGTGGAGAAGTTTTTGTTGGACTATTAACAGGTATTGGTCCAACTCTAGTAGCATTGATGACTGCAGTTTATGCTGTAAGGAATTTAATAGGAGAAGAGAAGGTAAATAAATTTGCTGCTAAAATCGGAGGAAATATAGTCTTGCGTTATACTTTATTACCGATAATGGCTGTTTTCTTTTTGACAAATCCGATGGCATATACTTTTGGTACATTTTTGCCAGAAAGATATAAGCCAGCTTTTTATGATGCAGCTGTGTCATTTGTTCATCCAATCTTGGGACTTTTTCCTCATGCAAATCCAGCCGAGTTATTCGTTTATATGGGTATAGCTAATGGGATTCAAGAACTTGGTCTTGGCTTAGGAGCATTGGCAATTCGCTATTTTGTTGTTGGTGTAATTGTAATTTTAATTAGAGGAATTGTTACAGAGAGGATTACCGTTTGGATGATGAGAAAAGATGGTATAGAGCTAGAAGGTTTTGATGAATTTGTCCAGGATGCTGCATAAAAAAACTAGTTAAATTTTTTATAAAGGAGGAAATATTGTGACTTATAAAACTATTAAAATTACTCGTTCTAGCAATGGATGGGGAGGACCATTAGTACTTAAACCAACAGATGAAAAAAATATAGTTGCTTCAATGACAGGTGGAGGTATACATCCTGTTGCTCAGAAAATTGCAGATATGACTGGGACAGAAGCAAAAGATGCTTTTAATACTAGCGTACCAGAAGAAAAAATGTTATGTGTTGTTATAGATTGTGGGGGTACTGCCAGGGCAGGAGTATATCCTAAAAAAAGAATTCCAACAATTAACTTAACACCAGCTGGACAGGTAGGTCCTTTAGCAAAACACATCAAAGAAGATATCTATGTTTCAGGTGTAAAAGTAAATAATATATCATATACTGATGAAGAAGCAAGTGTTCCAGAAACTACTAAGGATGTAGAAGCGGACTCTCCAGCAGCTGCAGCTAAAGCTGTCAGGGGTAATGGAGGAAATGGTAATGGCGGTATAACAGGATTTATTGCAAATATTGGTCGAGCAATGGGTGGAATAGTAGGAGTATTCTATCAAGCTGGTCGTGAGACTATTGATCAATTGATCAAAAATATAATTCCATTTATGGCATTCATAGCTACTATAATTGGTATTATCAATGCTACTGGATTAGGAGAACTTATTGCCAACACTCTTTCACCACTAGCAAGTACTTTACCTGGTTTACTGGCTTTAACAGTAATAGCTTCATTACCATTTTTGTCACCAATTCTTGGACCGGGAGCAGTTATTGCTCAGATTATTGGTGTAATTATTGGTGTAGAGATTGGAAGAGGAAATATTCCACCTCATTTTGCATTGCCAGCACTATTTGCTATTAACCCACAGGTTGGTTGTGACTTTGTCCCTGTAGGTTTAAGTTTAGGTGAAGCAAAGCCAGAAACTCAAGAGATCGGAGTACCAGCAGTACTTATTTCTAGAGTTATAACAGGACCAGTTGCAACAATAATAGCATATTTTGCAAGTTTTGGTCTTTATTCTTAAGAGCTATATTTAAATATGATTATTTAATTTAAAGAGGGAGGTTTTATTAATTGGAAGCAATATATGAAATTGAGGTCACTGCTTTAGGTGATCAGGTTGAAGAATTTTTAGAGCAGGATTTAATTATATTATTTAATGATAATGCACCTGCAGAATTAGCAGAGATCTCAGTTATTCATACTAAATCTGAGCTTAAAGGAGAAATTGAAATCGGAGATTATATTCAAATAGATGACAAAAAATATCAAATAACTGCTGTCGGTGAAGTGGTAAATAAAAATATGAGCCGTTTAGGTCATGCAACTTTAAGATTTAATGGTAATACTAAAGCACAGTTACCTGGTGATATTAATCTTGAAAAGTCCAAATTACCTGAAATAAATAATGGAACTATTATAAAAATCTTAAAAAGCTAAGATGATATAAATAGAAATTAATTTAGAATGCTTAATAAGCCGGAGGTTTCTGTTCAAAGAGAGACCTCTGGTTTTAGAGTATTGAAAGGGGTCAGTTGTTTTCTTTCTTATTTAAATCATAATTTTGCTATTTTGATTTAATTATTTTATAATCATTATATACTCAAAGAATATTTTAAAATAATTAAGCTTTAATAAGAAGCTCGGTAGATAATGATTATTTAACTAAGCAATGGGGGTGTAGAGTTTAAAATGGAAAAAATGGATACAGCTCTTTACTGTGTAAAATGTGATGAAGAAACTCCTCATACTGTAATATATATTCATGATGAGATTCAGCGCATAAAATGTAATAAGTGTAATAATGTTCATGGAATTGATAAAAAAGAACTTTTAGAGCATTATACAGTTGATACAGTTGAGCATATTTTAACCGAACCATTTAAATTGAGCAAACAATTAAGAGAAAAAAAGTTTTCAATAATTTTTTCTTTGCCGAAAAGACTGTTAACCAAGCCATACAGAATAGCAAAAGAGATTAAAGAATTATGGGAAGAAGAATAAAAGAAGTATTTTTAAATAGGAGAGAAAGTAAAAAATGTCGATTAATAGGTCTAAAATTGTATATTCTGAAGAATATAATCCCTGGTACAATTTAGCTTTAGAAGAATATTTATTAAATAATTTATCTGAGGATGAGATAATATTATATTTATGGCAAAATGATAATACTGTAGTCATAGGTCGTAATCAAAATGCCTGGAAAGAGTGCCGCTGCAGTCAGCTTGAAGAAAGTGGTGGCTATCTGGCTAGAAGGATTTCTGGTGGTGGAGCCGTATATCATGATTTAGGTAATTTAAATTTCACTTTTTTAATGGGAAGAAAATATTATGATCTCCATAAACAATTATCTGTTATTTTAAAAGCGGTGAGAAATAAAGGTATAGAAGCTGAGTTTTCCGGAAGAAACGATCTCATAACAGGTGGAAAAAAGTTTTCAGGTAATGCTTTTTATTTTGGGTCAAAAAAGGCTTATCATCACGGGACACTTTTGCTTGATAGTAATCTTAATGCTCTAGTTAAATTTTTAGAATTGTCTCAGGAGAAAATAATATCTAAAGGTATTGATTCTGTTCGTTCCCAAGTTGTTAATTTAAAGTCAATAAATGAGGACTTAAACCTTGAAATATTAAAAAAAGAACTGGAAAAAACCTTTGCGGAAGTTTATTTAAAAGCTGAACAAATAAAATCATATAAGCCCTCAAAGATGGAAGAATTAAGTGAGCTTTACAATAAATATTCATCCTGGGAATGGCGTTATGGAGCAGGTGCAGAATTTGACATTGTTTTTGAAAATAGCTTTGCTTGGGGTGAATTAGAAATAAATCTCAATCTGGTTAAAGCTGTTATCAAAGATGTCGAAGTATATACAGATTCAATTGAGAGTAATTTATTTATCGAACTTGAAGAAAATTTAAAAGGCAAGAAATTTAAAAGAGAGAATTTGATCTCTGCTGTTGATAATCTTAATTATAATAAAAATCAGAGTATTATCTCTGATCTTAAAGTATGGTTTAAAAATAGAGATCTGTGAAATAAATATTTTAAAAACGAAAGGATGATTTTTTTGTTGTTAGAAAAAAAGGTTTTGATTCAAAATAAAACAGGCTTACATGCCAGACCAGCAGCCCAATTTGTACAAAAAGCTAGCTCTTTTGAGTCAAAGATAAATATAATTTTTGAGGATAAAGAAGTTAATGCTAAAAGTATTATGGGAGTTATGAGTCTTGGGGTTGGTAAAGGGAAAGAAATAAGCATTAAAGCAGATGGGGAAGATTCTCAAAAGGCAATTAAAGAACTTGTTGATTTTATAAATATAGAAATGCCAAAAGAAGATCATGAGTAAAAAAAATGAAAATTAATTATTTCTAAGAGACCATTAGACCCTGGTCTCTTTTTGTTTTGCTATTAATTTTCTTTAAAATTAAAAAATTTAATATTTAAAGCGGGAAATTTAGTATAGATATAGAATAGATTTAATAAGCAGAATAATACTTAGATTATTAATTGGTCATTTCTTTTTATAAACATTTTTAATTTATCTACAAATATAAAACAATATATTGTTTTATTGTAGAAAAGGGGTGGGTTTAATTGTTATTAGGTAATGAGATTATTAAAGAAGCTGTTCAGAAAACAAAGCAATATTTAAAAGCTAAAGAAATTGAAAAGGCTGTTGAGGTTTCTGAGCAATTGCCTGCTCAAAGGTTGGCAAAGTTACTTAGGAATTTCTCATCTGAACATATCTATTCTTTTCTTCAACATTTGCCCAAGGATCGAATATTAGAAGTTATTAATGGATTTGCAGAAGAATATGCTGCAGAGCTATTAGAATTAATGCCAGAAGAAGAAAGATTAAAGTATTTATCCAAAATGGATAGTGATGAAGTAGTTGATATATTAAATCAATATCCGCGGGAAAAACAGGAGAAAATATTAGAAGATTTTTCTCGGTCTAAAAGAGAAGAAGTAGAAAATATCGCAAGTTATAGTGAAGATACTGTTGGTGCTTTTTTAGAAAAAGATTTTCTTTCAGTTATAAGTGGTAATACAATAGAAAATATACTGTCTGAAATTAAAAATCTTTCGGAAACTATTGAGCATAGGTCATATGTTTATATAGTAAATAAGAATAATAAACTCTTGGGAGTTTCTTCTTTTAGAGAACTGTTATTTGCAGATAAAAAAGCTAAGATTGATAGTATAATGACAGAAAATATATATTCGGCTAATGTAGAGGATCCAGCAATCGAAGCTGCTCAGAGATTGAAAGCTCGCAAATTAAAGCTGCTCCCTGTTGTAGATAAACAGGAAAGATTAGTCGGGATATTAAGCATGGAAACTGCTGTAGAATTACTTTCTAATGAAATAGCAGAAGATATTCTAGCCTTATCTGGTGTTTCAGGAGAAGAATCTTTTTTTACTAAATCAGGATTATCAATTAAAATGAGGCTACCCTGGATGATTGGAAATATATTTTTAAATTTAGGTGCTGTTGCAGTTATAAGTAATTTTGAAAATACTATAGCTCAGGTTGCAATTTTAGCTGCTTTTCTACCAATGATTACTGATATGGGAGGTAATGTTGGTATTCAGGCTCTTTCGGTTTCAATCAGGAGTCTGGCGCTTGGAGAAGTCCAAATTAGAGATATTAAAAGAGCTGTGGTAAAAGAGATGAAGATCGGTTTAGTAAATGGATTGGTATTAGGGGCTGTATTTGCAGTAGTGGCCTATTTTTTACAGCGAAACTTAATACTTGGTTTTGTGGCAGGTATAGCGTTGGGAATTAATGTTTTAGTTGCTGGTGTGGTCGGAGGCTCAATGCCTTTTATAATTAAAAAACTTGGAAAAGATCCTGCACTTATGACAGGACCTTTTTTGACAACCATTACTGATATAACAGGAGTTTCTATTTATCTTGGTTTAAGTACTATTTTTCTTTTGGGACTATTGTAGCAAAAAAGCTTAGCAATTATTTTTGAGTATGAATTATCTTAATGATTGCTAAGCTTTATATTTTATTATTATATTCTTACTAATATTGTGCTATTAAAAGGCATCTTCAAATATTCTTACAATATCTTCTACACTACCTTTTCTAGGGTTAGTTCCAGCATTACCATCCTCTAAAGCTAATTTTGCCATTTCTTCAAAATCGTCTCTTTTAACATCAAATTTAGATTCGCTCAGAGAGCTTGGAATTCCAATATCTCGAGCTAGTTCTTTAATGGCGTCTAAAGAAGCTTCAGCCGCTTCTCTTGTTGACATATTACTTGTATCAACACCAAAAACTTCAGCGATTTTTTTAAATCTTTTTAGCTTATCGATTTCATCTTTAATAGCTTTAATTGATTCTTGAGCTTCTGGATTATTAGATATTTTACTTTGTTCTTTGCCAAATATTTCAGTAATATTTGAGAAACGCTCTACATCTGTGCCAAGATTAAACTTTTCTACATAAGGCAGTAAAATGGCATTAGCTATACCGTGTGGCATATCATAAAAACCACCTAGTTGATGAGCCATAGCATGAACATAACCCAGGCCACCATTGTTGAAGGCGAAACCAGATAATACGGATGCATTAGCCATATTTTCACGTGCTTTAATATCCTGACCATCTTTAACGACTTTTCTTAAATTATTTGCGACCAATTCGATTGATTTAATAGCTGCTGCATCAGTTAAAGCATTTGCATTAGTTGAGACATATGTTTCTACTGCATGGGTCAGAGCATCCATACCGGTTGCAGCAGTTAATCCAGGTGGTTTACCAACCATAAGTTCCGGATCATTGATAGAGACATCCGGTGTATTCCTCCAACTTACTATAACAAATTTAACGTTTGGAGTCTGAGAAGTGTCAGTAATAACTGTGTGCCTGGTAACCTCACTAGCAGTTCCAGCGGTTGTATTTACACAGACCATGGGAGGAGTTTCATTTTCTAGTTTTTCAATACCCGCATAATCTTTGTATAAATCACCATCATGGGTAGCTGCAACTCCAATTGCTTTTCCACAATCATGAGCACTTCCACCACCAATAGTTACAATCATGTCACAATTTTCTCTTTCGTAAATCTTAAGCCCAGCATAAACATTTACATCTTTAGGATTAGGTTCAACTTCATCATAAAATGCATAATTCAAATTAGCTTTCTTTAAATATTTAACAACCTGATCTACAGGTCCACCCTCCATATTTCTTAAAAAGCTGTCAGTCACTATTAAAACTTTTTTTGCACCTAAAATTTTGCACCTTTCTCCAACAACCTCTACACAGCCAGGTCCCATAAAATTTACAGTTGGCAGCATATAATCATAATAATCGGACATTAGCACTCCTCCTTAATATAAAATTAAAAAAATCCTACCTGTCTTAATTAAGCATAAACCGGCAAAATGCTTAAAAAACTAATAGGATTTCTCAAATCTCCTAAACAAAAATATTATATTTTAACTTATGTTGTCATAATATTAACATAATTATCTTATCCAGTCAATATTAATTATATGCTATTTAATTCCAAAAAAATCTTATTATTTTTAATATTAAAATAATTAAATAAAAATCTATAAATTTTTTGTTTTATTATAAGAGAAAATTATTTTCAAGATTGCTTTGATAATTATTGATAACTTAAACTATTAAGATTAGCTTCAAAAATGGTGAAATTTTCAAAACTATCTTCATAAAGCAATTCCATAGATGTGGGGACTCTAAAATTATTTTGTCGGATATAATTACTATAATTGGCAGTAAAACGAACTCTGTTTCGTTCAAAAAGAAATTCTTCACTAACAATAGAGGAGAGAGAATAGTCATCATTGAATTTCATTGTATATTCCATTGTTTTTTCGTTTTTAGCTATTCTTATCAGTATACTTTTATCATCTAAAGAATTCCAAGATATTTGCTGGTCAGATAGATAAAAATAAGGGAAATATACTGCATCAAATATAAAACGGGTTCTTAAAAATTGTTCTGGTTCTTCAGAATAATAATTCGATCTATTGATAATCCCCAATAATTTTTTTTCATGTGTTTTTTCTGATTCTAGTAATTTTTCTCTTACCTTATGAAAAATAATTCTATTATCATCAATCATAAATTCACTTATATAATTAAGCTCTTTAATATTATAAAAGCTTTTTGCAGTAAAATCTTTTCCAGTTTTGCTAGCATTGTGATAATAAGTGCCAGAATAGTTAAGTTTTACATAAGAAGGTAAATTATTTAAGTTTATTACACTATAATTAATATAATTTCTTAAAGGTCTTGGGACAGCTGGGCTATTTGGGTTCATCATAGAAAAACTATCTCTGATCATATAGGATTGTTGCATAGAACTAACATTTTGTCTGTATTCCCATTCTAAATAAAGATTAGATAATAATGTATAAACTGATAATGCAATTACGATCAACAAAAAAAATATAATAGTTTTTTTAAACATGATGAGTCCCTCTTCTCATTGATATTTAAAATAATTTATAGATTATTTCTAATACTTCTGTCTTGCTTTTGGCGTCTAATAGTGCCTGCCTATTTTCGTCGACCCTCATTTTGCTCACTAATTTTGATACCATTTTTAAATAATCTGGAGAAAAGCCTTTATAATCTGCTACCATAAAAAATAGATTGACAGGTTTTTGATCAAGACTATTATATTCTATACCATTTTTTGATCTGCCAAAAGCAAGAGTTAATTCATTAACTACCTCACTCTTGCCATGGGGAATAGCAATTCCCCTTCCTAAACCTGTGGGGCCTTCTTCTTCTCTACTTAAAATGGTTTCAAAAAAGACATCTTTAGAAGTTATTTTATTATTTTTAGCTAGTATTTCAATTATTTCTCTAAAAGCATCTTCTTTAACATTACTTTCTAAGTTCATTATTATTAAGTTTTCATTTATTAAATTTTGAATCTCCATTGTTATCCTCCTCATAAAGCGGTTAATATAATTATATATCATTATTCCATATTATACAAAAAGGTAATCAAATATTTTTAAAGAACTATATATTTGAAGAAAGGAGATTTGATTTAAAAATGAACAAATATAAAGCAGCAGCAGATTTAATTCAGAAATCCAAGCATATAACAGCATTCACAGGAGCTGGGATTTCTGTTCAGAGTGGTATACCTGATTTTAGATCCAAAAATGGTTTATGGGATAATTATGAGCCTGAAATTTTTTCGATCAATTATTTAAAGCAAAAACCTAAAAAAACCTGGCATGCTATCAAACAGATTTATTATGAATTTTTTAATGGTTCTCAACCTAATCTTGCTCATAGAGTTCTTGCTGAGATGGAAAAAAATAATTTGCTTGATTCTATAATTACTCAAAATATTGATAGCCTTCATCAAGAGGCAGGAAGTATTAATGTAATAGAATACCATGGAAATTCTAAAAAAACTATCTGTCTTGATTGTGGAGCTCAATTTAATGATCTCAAGAATCTTTTGAGTGAGATACCACCATTTTGTAGTGATTGTGGGGGTATCTTAAAACCAGATTTTATATTTTTTGGTGAATCAGTTTCTCAAAAAGCTCATGAATTAGCATATTTAGAGGCAAAAAGAGCAGATCTTTTTATAATTATTGGTACAACTGGTGATGTATATCCTGCTGCTAGAATACCTTTTTATGCTAAAGATAATGGAGCAAAAATAATTGAAATTAACATTAAAAAATCTAATTATAGTGATAAAATAACCAAGATATTTTTAGAAAATAAAGCAGTTAATGCCATGGAAAAATTAGCATTTGAGTTGAGTATCTCCTTAAAATCTTAAAAATGTCTCTAGTTGAAATTAATTTTGATTTTTTTAGTATGCCTATAACCTAATTCAAATAATTTATCAGCATGTTTTGTATCGAGAATATGATAATCTTCTAGTCCTTCGGGCTCAATAAATAAATCGACACTATTTTTGATTTGTTCTTGATCTCGATTAACACTTAATTGAAATGTTCTTAGAGCAATTTCTACTAAATTATTTAAATTTCTTGTTTTTTCAATAGGCATTATATTTACAGCAATAATAATATCACATTTGTTTTTTAATGGCTCTACCGGAAGGTTGTCAAGCAGACCACCATCAACATATAAATCACCGTTTATTTCAACAGGAGAAAAGAGCACAGGTATAGAAGAAGATGCCTGGACAATTTTGCTTATGTCACCTTCATCAAAATATTTTATTTTGCCAGTTATTAGATTAGCGGCTGCAATATAAAGCGGGATTTTAAGTTCTGATATTTTTTCTTCTTGTAGATGCTCTTCTAAGTTATGATGAAGATTGTCTAAACTCATCAAACCATTAATTGGAACTGTAACCTTGGCATAATCAAAAAAATCATTTTCTTTCATGATCTCCATTATCTGATCAGGTTTTTTCCCTGCTGAGATAAAAGCACCTACAATAGAACCTGCGCTAACTGCAGAAATGTAATCAGCTTTTATATCTTTTTCTTCAAGAGCTTTTAAAACTCCAAGGTGGGCAAAACCTCTTGCCCCTCCACCGGCTAAAACGATACCAATCTTTTTCTTTTTCATAATTATAAGACCTCCATTAAATTTATATTGTGGAATTAAAATTATATCTATAAATTAATTTTATCATCTTAATAAAAAAATTGCTAAAAGTTAAGACTTTAAATAATTAAAATTAGAAATATGGTTGACAGAAATTACTTAATAATATAATATACTAATAATGATTATAATAATTTATCTGAAAAGCTTTTCATATCATCCACATAATAATTAATAGAGAAGAAAAAGACAAAGGAGATATTTAAACTAATGAATAGCACTACAAAATCCAGCAAATTGCAGTATAAATTTCTTTTTATTATTTCTACGGCATACCTTGCGGTTGATATAAATATGCAGGGTTTTCTAGCTTTAATGCCTTTTGTCAGAGATGAATTTTCAATTACTAGAGCTCAGGCAGGTTTATATTCTACAGCATATTTTTTACTTGCTACTTTAATAGCTATTTATAGTGGTAGTGTAGTTGATAAAATCGGATCAAAAAAAGGAATGATATTTGGAACAGGTTCAGTAGGTGTTTTACTTATTTTACATGCAGCAGCACCTCACTTTTTTGTTCTTTTAATTTTAGCTCTTTTAACAGGATTGGTTTTTAGTATTATAACTCCATCTTTGAATAAGGCAGTAATGTCTAAAGTATCTGCTAGAAACAGGGCTACTTCTATGGGAATTATGCAGATGGGTGGAGGAGTAGGTGGCTTTTTGGGAGCAACTTTTTTACCTGTTTTAGGAGAAATATATAGCTGGAGAATTGCAGTTTTATTTTCAGGTTCACTGGCTTTAATTGTTACTTTATTTTTGTTTATTTTCTATAAAGAAGATAATAAAAAAGATCAAGATGCGAAATTAAAACAAAGAGAGCAGCCTAGTTTTAAAGATTCTATATTTATTCTTTTAAAAAACAAAAATTTAATGCTTGTTTGTGTACTTGGTTTTGCTTTGGGGACTTCAGTTGGTTCAATACCAGCTCATTATACTCTCTATTTAACTCAGGATATTAATATGAGCAGGACTGTAGCTGGATTAAGCCTCGGTTTTTTTCAAATAGGTGGTATAATTGGAAGGCCTGCTTTGGGTTATATTAATGATAAATTTTTTAATGGTGATAGAGGTCTTGGTTTGAGTTCAGTTGGTTTTTCATTGGTTTTTATACAATTGTTTTATTCATTTTACATAAGTAATTTTGCACCTTCTATATATCTTGTTTATTTTAGTTCGTTTTTAACTGGGATTATAGCTTTGGGATGGATGAGTTTATTTTTTACAACTATTGCAGAGCTTTCAAGTGCAAAACTAACTGGAATTGGAACCGGGATAGCACTGGTCTTTTTAAGATCAGGAGTTGTAATAAGTCCGCCTATTTTTGGGCATTTAGCAGATATTAGTGGTAGTTATCAATTAAGTTGGTTTGTTTCCGCAGCAGTTCTATTAACTTTTACGATTTTTTTTCATTTAGTTGTAAAACGCAAAAACGGCTAAATGTATAAAATTATCTAAAAATAATAACTTTTATTTTTTTCAAGATTCTTTTTAAAAAAGGAAGGAATTTCATCAATATTAGTTAATAATATATATATGAGTAATCTAGAAATTATGCATAGGTAAATTTTTACTGCATAATGATTCATTAATATAACATAAGGGGGAAAATTTATGTCAAAAACGTTAGCATTAATTTTAGCTGGTGGCCGTGGAACAAGACTTGACGTTTTATCTGCACATAGAGCTAAACCAAGTGTACCTTTTGCAGGTAAGTTTAGATTAATTGATTTTGCACTTAGTAATTGTGTAAATTCCAATATCTATAATATTGGGGTACTTACTCAATACCTACCTCTTTCTTTGAATAATCATATAGGAATAGGTAAACCGTGGGATTTAGATAGAAAAAGAGGTGGAGTAACAATTTTACAACCTTTTAGAGGTAAGCCAGGTACTACAGATTGGTATGAAGGTACTGCTCATGCTATTTATAAAAATCGTAGTTTTATTAGAAATCAAAATCCTGATGAAGTTGTAATTTTATCGGGTGACCATGTTTATGCTATGGACTATGGTAAAATGATAGAGTTTCACCGTGAAAAAGGAGCTGACCTAACAATAGCTGCTCAGCCTGTGCCATATGAAGATGCCAGTCGTTTTGGAATACTAGATTATAATGATGAAATGGAAGTTACAGATTTTGTAGAAAAACCTGCTGACCCACCAAGCAATTTAGCTTCAATGGGTATTTATGTATTTGATAAAGATAGATTATTAGAAGTATTAGAAAAGTATTGTAGTGAAGAAGATTCTGATTTTGGTCACCACATAATACCACCAATGATTGAAGAAAATAAAGTGTTTTTATATGAATTTGATGATTACTGGAAAGATGTTGGTACTTTAGAGGCTTACTGGCAAACAAATCTTGATTTAGCTAAGCCTATCCCAGAGCTAAATTTATATAATGAAGAGTGGAAACTTCATACAAGAAGTGAAGAAAAACCATCAGTAAAATTAGGTGAAAATGCTTCTGCTTCAAAAAGTTTGATTTCTAATGGTTCTATTATTAATGGTCAAGTAAGAAATTCAGTCATCAGCCCAGGTGTATACATAGAAGAAGGGGCTGTAGTTAAAAACTCAATTATTTTTAATGATAGCATAATTAGAAGTAATTCAGTTATTGATAAATGTATAATTGATAAAGAAGTGGAAGTAAAGGCAAATTGTAAAATTGGTTATGGAGATGATTTAACTCCTAATAAAGATAAACCTGATCTGCTTACCAATGGGCTTAATGTCATTGCTAAAAGAGCTACAATACCTGAAGGTACAGTTATTGAAAGAAATTGTAGAATATTTTCTTATGTAAATGTTGAAGATTTTAATGGTAATAATGTTTCTAGTGGAAGTACTATTGTCTCTGAGATTGGACAAAAAGTTGCTGACGGTGATGAAGACCAGGTTAGAGAATTGAATGTTTAAATAATATTATACTCAAGCTCTTCTCTTTAATTTGAGGAGGGCTTTTTTTTATGTTAAATATTCATAATATTTTTTGTTTTCAAAAAGGTTTTTACTTTTATTTAAAGAATATACTATGTAAGGTCTTTTTTACAAAAATTTTACCTATTTGCAATAAAACTTTAATTTAAATAATTTATTATGAATACAACTTAATAAACAAAGGAGGTGTAGTTTTTTCAAGTTAAGCTTTATTAAAAAAAATAGGGAGTGAAAAATCATTATGAAAAAAGGGGTTATTTTTGCTTTGTCAGTATTTTTGTTTATTGCTCTTTTATTTGCCAATCCTGTAGGAGCACAAGAAGATCAAGTGCTTTTAAACTTCTATTATCCTGTAGGTGTAGCTGGTCCGTTGGCAAACGTTGTAGATCAAATGGTAAATGAGTTTAATGAAACACATCCGAATATTACTGTTCAACCTGTATATTCAGGTGATTATGATGATACAATGCAGAGAGTGCAGACTGGAGTTATGGGGGGTAATCCACCGGACATAGCAGTTGTAGAGATTTCTGAAGCACATAGTTTATTACAGATGAATGCCACAATACCATTAACAAAATATATTGAAGAAGAGGGAGATTTTATAGATCCATTTTACGATGCCTTTTTAGCTAATGGTAATTTACATGGTGAACAATGGACAATTCCATTTCAAAGAAGTACTCCGGTCTTTTATTATAATAAAGATCACTTTGCAGAGAAGTCAGATGAACTTTTAGCTGCAGGTCTAGATCCGGAGCGGGCACCTGATACCTGGGATGAACTAGTAGCTTATGCCGAAGTATTAACCGATAGAGAAGCTAATAGATGGGGTTTAATTATTCCGGGTGGTTGGAATGATTGGATTTTTGAAGCTTTTGCCTATCAAAATGATGGCCAGCTTATTAATCGTGAAGGAACTGAAGCCTATTTTACAGATGAAGCTGTTATAGAGGCTGCTCAATTCTGGTATGATTTAGCACATAAATATGAAGTAATGCCTAAAGAAGTAAGAACCTGGGCTGGAAGTCCAACTGATTTCGCTGGAGAAGCCGCCTCTATGTTGTATAACTCAACTGGAGCACTTCCACCTATTTTAAATACAGCTAATTTTGAAGTAGGAGTAGCATTTATGCCTCAAAATAAAACATATGGTGCTGCTGTAGGTGGAGGAGATTTCCATGTATTTAGAGATATTCCGGAGGCTAATCAAGATGCAGCCTGGGAGTTTATAAAATTTATGACTAATCCTGAAAATGCTGCAACCTGGAGTGTAGAATCTGGTTATGTTGCTGTAAGAGAAGATGCCTATGATGTTCCAGTTTTAGCAGAGCATGTTTTGGACCAACCTGCTAGAGCTGTTGCCAGAGATCAATTAGAATATGCATATCCAAAGATGAGTGCTGTTGGCTATCAACAAATACGCCAGTCTTTAACAGATATATTAGATGATGTAATGGAAGGCAATATGGATCCAGAAACAGCAATGAATAATGCTCAAAATAGAATACAGGGAATTCTTGATAGACATTAATAATTATCTTTATAAATACTACCCCTCTAGACTCTAGAGGGGTAGTAATAAAAATTAGAATATGAGGTGATTAACAATAAATGCTGCAAAATATCATTAAAAACTTTAAAGATGAATCAGGATTACTGTCATATAAGAGCAAATTGCTTCCGTATTTGTTTTTAATTCCTTCTGGTATTTTTTTAATTGTCTTTACTTATTATCCAATATTTAGAAGTTTCTATTTTAGTTTATTTGATAATAATTTGTGGATGCCAGAACCACAGTATGTAGGACTTAATAATTTTAGGATTCTTTTTAATGACCCCTTATTTATGAGGGTTATTAGAAATAATTTAATTTATTTAATCGGAACTATTCCGGTTATAATTGGTCTTTCACTTTTTATTGCTATTTTAATTAACGAAAAAAGTAGATTTAGAGAGTTTTATGAAGCATCTATTTTTACTCCAACTTTAGTTCCGATGGCAGCAGCAGCAATGTTATGGGTTTTTATTTATAATCCAGATATAGGAATCTTAAACAGAATATTGAGATCTTTAGGTATATCCGGTAGGGCATGGATTAACAGCAGTAGAACAGCATTACCTTCTTTGATGATAGTTATGATTTGGAAAAATCTAGGCTATTTTGTTATTCTTTTTTTGGCAGGATTACAGAACATTAATTTTTCTTTATATGAATCTGCCAAAATTAATGGAGCGAGCTGGTTTCAAAAACATTTTTACATAACATTACCTTTAATAACTCCAACTTTGGTTTTTGTTATTATAGTTAATATTATAGAATCTTTTAGGGTTTTTGATATTGTTCATATAATGACTCAGGGTGGACCAGCTAATGCTACCAATGTGTTTGTATATTATATTTATCAGCAGACATTTAGATACTGGGATTTAGGTATTGGTAACGCATTAACTAGCATTTTAGTAATTGTTTTATTTATAACAATAATTTTAGTAATGAGATCACTAAAAAAACGAATCCAGTATGGATAAAATAATATATTTAAGGGGAGGTAATGAAGATTAAATCAGCTAAATTAAAAGATAAGATGGGTCATCTTCTTGGCCATATTATTTTGATGTTCATAGCTTTAATAGCTATTATACCACTAATCTGGGCTCTTTCGACATCTATCCAACCCAGTCATGCAGTTTTTGGCCAGGGTCTTGGTTTAATACCTACAGAATTTAGATTTGAAAATTACTTAGATATTTTGAATGCAGCCCCTTTTGGGACATATTTAATCAATACTATTATTGTAGTAACTTTTACAGTAATTATGCAGCTGCTTGTTATAATTCCAGCTGCCTATGCTTTTGCTAAATTAGAATTTTTTGGTAGAGATGTACTATTTTTTATCTTTATTGCACAGATGCTTTTACCTTTACAGGCTATAGTTGTACCAAATTATGATGTGATGAGAGTTCTTGGTTTGATTAATACTAGAACTGCCATGGTACTACCCTTTATTGCAAGTGGTTATGGGACTTTTTTAATCAGGCAGCAATTTAAACAAATACCTGAATCTTTAATAGAATCAGCCAGGATTGATGGGGCAGGTCATTTTACAATTTTAAAACATGTAATGATTCCGCTTTCAAAACCAATTATAACTGCTTTTTCTTTAATTAGTATCGTAATTCACTGGAATGATTATTTCTGGCCATTAATTATTACTGAAACTCCAAGTGTTAGAACTTTAGCAATTGGCTTAGGGATGTTTGTCCAGCAGGAAAGTGGAGCGGATTGGACATTGTTGATGGCAGGTACAATGTTTATAGTGATGCCATTATTAATATTCTTTATATTTAATCAGAGAATATTTATTGAAAGTTTAATGATAAAATCAGGAATGAAGGAATAATTTTTGCTTATTTTAATAAATTAGTCATTTATGCTAAAATAATAATGTGTGAAAATAATTCAATTTTTTAGATACTAATTTAGAAATAGGAGATGATTATTATCAAATTAAGATGGCTCGGTAATTCTGCTCTAGAAATTAAGGGAGAAAAAAACATAATTATTGATCCTAATTTTTTGATTGAGGCAGAAGTAAAGGCAGATATTATACTAATTACTCATGAACATGATGATCATATTGATTTAAATGATTTAGAAACAGTGATGAAAGAAGATACGAAGATTTATGCACCCCATTCAGTATTTTCTAAATATGATATTAAAGGTGAAGTTGTAGAAGCTGATGAAATTGTAGAGGATGAAATTAAAGTTTTAGCTGTAGATTGTTATAATGCAGAATCATCAGTCGCCTATTTTTATAAAGGTATTTATCATACAGCTGATGCTTCAAAATATCCTGATCCAGGAGAAGAAATAGAGGTTTTATTTACAGCTTGTTATAATAGTGATTTTGCAGATTATATTGAAAATGTAATTAAACTAGACCCAAAGTTAGCTGTTCCCTATCATTATGACCCTGAAGAACGACAGGAAGTTCTGCAGGCAAAAGGCTTGTCCTCTAAGTTTGAACAGATAGGATGCAGCAGTAAAATAATAGAAATTGGTGAAGAATTGGATATCTAAATGTATCAGGATTTTGCTTTATTTGATTTCTTGACACTTCCAACTATAATTGTTAAGATTAAAATGGAAAAATTAGGGAGGTAGAAATTTATGGAAGCAGAATTTTCTGATAGAAGACTTGTTCTTGTTTCCAATGGAGAACCATATAAACATCATTATGTAGATGATGAAGTCAAAATGGAAAAATTGGCAGGAGGCTTAACTACTGGCCTTGATCCAATGATGCAGGATGTAAATGGTCTTTGGATTGCCTGGGGCAGAGGAGAAGCAGATTTTGAAGTAGTTGACCAGGATAAGAAAATAAGGGTTCCGGATAAAAATGGCTATACTTTAAAAAGAATAAATCTATCACAAAAAGAAAAAGATGGATTTTATTATGGCTTTTCAAATGAGGTAATGTGGCCTATTTGTCACACATTTATTTCAAAAGCTAATTATGATGAAGATTACTGGCATAGTTATCAAAAAGTTAATCAAAAATATGCTGATAATATTAAAGAAGAGTTAAAAGAAGAAGATTTAATCTGGATTCATGATTATCATTTAGCTTTAGTTCCAGGTTATCTTAAAGCAGAAAATGGTCCAGCAGTTTCGATGTTCTGGCATATACCCTGGCCCGCCTGGGAAGCATTTAGAACAATTCCCTGGAGGAAAGAGATTCTGGTAGGCTTATTAGCCTCAGATTTTATAGCTTTCCATACTGATTTGTTTGTTTATAACTTTTTAAACTGTGCTAAAAAAATTGGGGCAGAAGTTGATTTTGAGAATAAGATTGTAAGTTATCAGGGTTCTGAAACAAAAGTTAAAAGTATTCCTCTAGGAATTGATTATCAGAGCTTTTCAGAATTAGCTAATGATGAAGATTATTTAAAAAAGACAGAAGCAGTTAGAAATAGTTATGATACTGAAAAACTAATTTTTGCAGTTGATAGATTAGATTATACTAAAGGAATAGAAGAGAGATTAAATGCTATTGATAAATTTTTTGCTAAATACCCTGAATATATAGGTGAAGCAACAATAGTTCAGAGGGTTGCACCAAGCAGGACAGAGGTTAAAGAATATCAGCAGATGAAAGAAAGAATAGATAGAAAAATTGCCGAAATTAATGGTAAATATCAAAAAGATGATTGGGCACCAATTAAATATTTCTATGGTTCTGTACCTCAGGAAGAACTTTTGCCATACTATAAAGCAGCAGATGTAGGTTTAATTACTGCTTCAATTGATGGAATGAATTTAGTTGCAAAAGAATATCTTGCTGTACAGGATAATGGTGTTTTAATCCTATCAGAATTTGCAGGAGCAGCACAATATTTAGATAGTGCAATTAAAGTTAATCCCTATCATCGCGAGGAATTAGCAGATGCTATTTATCAGGCATTAGAAATGGACGAAGCAGAAAGGAAAAAGAGATTGAAATCTGCTAAGGAAGATTTAAAATATTACGATATCAACTGGTGGAGAGATAATTTCCTTGAAAATTGGTTGGATTGTTATGAATAAAAAGTATGCTTTACAAAAAAAATATTTTCAAGAGCTCAATGAAAAGATTCTTAGAGCTGAAAATATTTTGTTTTTTTGTGATTATGATGGAACTCTAGCACCTTTTAATCCTGTTCCAGCGAAGGCAAAAGCACTACCTGAATCAATTAAAAGTCTCAGGCTTATTGCTGAAAAGGAAAATTATTATCTTAGCTTAGTTTCCGGGCGGAAATTAAGTGACTTAAAAAATATGATACAGTTTGAAAATGCAAATTATGCTGGCAGTCACGGTCTAGAAATTGAATTATTAAAAGATAATCAAATAATCCACCCTTTTCAGGCTCAGAATATAGATCAAAAAAGCAAAGAAATTTATCAAGAAATAAAAGAGAAATATCAAGCTGAATCTCAAGTTGAGCTTGAAGATAAAGGTTTTGGTATAGCTCTTCATTTCAATGATGAAATAATGCAAAAAGAAATAAGTGATGAGATTAATAAAAAACTTCAATCAACAAATTATCAGCTTCTTGTTGGAAGAAAAATTGTAGAACTTAGACCTCAAGGTTGGAATAAGGGAAAAGCAGTTAATTTTATAGCTAAAAAAATGGTTGAGCAATTTTCACTAAACAATTATTTAAAAATTTATATTGGTGATGATAGAACAGATGAAGATGCGTTTAAAGTAATAGAAGCGGGGATAAGTATTTATGTTCAAAATGAAGATGATTTAAATACAGAGGCAGAATATTACCTTAAAGATCCCCATGACACAGCAAAATTATTGGAATTATTAGCAGGAGAAGCTTAAATCTCCTGCTTTTATTTTTTTGGAGCAAAATCTTCAATTTTATGAAATTGAGGCTTCATATTAGTGAAAGTGCTTAATTTATCAAAGCCGATTTCTTTCAATTTCTGACTGGTAGAAGAAAGTCTTTGAGCGATTCTATCTGTACTGTGACTGTCAGAACCAATGGTTAGAATTTCTCCTCCTAGTTCTTTATATAATTTTAAGATTCTAAAACTTGGCATAGGGTTCTCCCCATCAATCCTATAACCAGAGGTATTTACTTCTATGCCCTTATCCTTTTTAATGATTTGCTTCAAAATTTCTGCAATTATTTCAGAAGCTTCTTTGTTTTCCATTAAATCAGGTTTATGATCATAATTACCATAATCTCTAATAATATCAAGATGACCTATTACATTATAATTTTCATAATCTTTAACTACTGCATAGACAGTTTTTAAGTACTGAAGATAGGCTTCCCACTGGCTGTATTCTTCAAAAAAATCTCCATTATAAAGGTCTTTTTTTTCTGCAGTATGGAATGAAGCAATTACAAAATCAAAATCATCAGCTAAATATCGGTTACATTGATCAAAAATATGAAGCTGAACACCTAATTCTATTCCTTTTTTGATTTCTATCTTATCTTTATATTTATTTTGCATTTTTTCTAGTGCAGTCAAATATTCATTTTTGTCAATTATAAATTCTATACTATCATCTTTATAATCTATATCATGATGGTCGGTAATTGCTATTTCATCTAAACCTATTTTAATTGCTGTCTCAATTATTTCTTCCATGTTCATTTGAGAATCAGCAGAAAAATGAGAATGCATATGATAATCAAAAAACATTTTATTCGCCTCCATTATCAAGAATGTCTATTACTTATTAATTATCATAGCATATATTTGAAATAAAGTGAATTTTATTTTAAAATTGAGATAAATAATTGTTATATTTATTGAGACAGTGCAATTTAAGCAAATAGTATTAAAATTAAGACATATTAGGAATTTATTAAAAGACTTGACAGAGTGGACTAATATAAATATAATATATACAACGCTTTATTGCTTTAGCATATTAAAGGACTAAATTATAATACAGGAGGATAAGTAGATGAATGCATTTGTAGAAGGAGTAAGAGATATTTTGCCAGCTGAATTACGAAGGAGAAAAACTATCTATGAGGCAATAAGAAACGTTTTTGAAGCTAATGCCTATAGGGAAGTTATAACACCTACTTTAGAATCAATTGAACTTTATACTGGAATAGAAGGATTGGTGGAAAAAAATGAAATGTTTAAGGTAGTAGATGATAAAGGTCAAATCCTGGTTTTAAGACCGGATTTAACTATGCCAATTGCTCGCTTAGCAGCAAGCAGGTTCCAAGACAGTCCTCGGCCACTGAAATTTTCTTATCTTAGCTCAGCTTATCAATCACGCAACAGTCAGAGTCTAAGCCTGAAGGAAAAAACTCAGGCTGGAGTGGAATTAATTGGTTGTGATGCTCTAGAGTCTGATTTAGAAATAATCATTCTGTTAATTAAAACAATGCAGGCTGTTATGGTTGAGGATCCTTTAATTGATATTGGGCATGCAGATTTAATCAACGAAATTTTTACTGATTTAAAAATAGCAGATGAGCATACAGTTGCCTTAAGAAAATTATTGGCAGCTAAAAATAAAATAGGTATCAAAAATTATCTTAAAAAAGTAGAAATCAGTCAAGAAGCTCAGAATGTTTTATTAACTTTGCCTACCCTTTTTGGGGAACCTAAAAATGTGGTTGCTAAACTGGAAGCAATGCCGCTTTCTGATGAAACTATAAATGTCTTAGAAACTTTAGAAGAATTGTTTAATAGATTAGAAGAATTTGATTTATTAAAGTTTATTACCTTTGATCCGATGTTGATTTCAAGACACGGTTATTATACCGGAATAATTTTTAAAGGCTATGCTAAAGGTTATAGTAATTTACTGGCTAGTGGAGGGCGTTATGATAATTTAACTGAAAAGTTTGGTATAGAAGAAGCAGCAGTAGGTTTTGCGGTAGAAATAGAAAATCTGCTTGATTATTTGAGTAGAACAGAAAATTTTATTGAAAACGAAGAAAAAAGTTTTGTTGTTTCTTATCAAGAGAAGGCTGATTTAAAAGATGCATATGATCTTGCTGAGGCCTTAAGGGAGATTAATTATACTGCAGAGTTAATAAATAATGTTGAAAAGAGCTACCTTGATTTTCAACAAATAGAATATCATATAGATATTAGAGAAGAGCAGTTAAATATTTACCGGAATAATGGGGAACAAGCAGAAATCAAAAGAGATCAAAAGAAATTATCGGATCTTGTTTTAAAGAAGATAGAGGAGTGGGAATAATGGAGAACCTTTGTATTGCGATGGCAAAAGGAAGGTTGGCTAAAGAAGCTGTTAAACTTTTTAGAAAAGCTGGCTATAATCTTCCTGAAGATATGCTTAAATCACGGAAGTTAATTTTTGAATTTGCAGAAGAAAATTTTGAGATCATACTTGTCAAACCTGCTGATGTACCGATTTATGTAGAATATGGTACTGCAGATCTTGGCATAGTTGGCAAAGATACTTTATTAGAAGAGAATAGGGATCTTTATGAGGTTTTAGATTTAAAATATGGAGCCTGTCGGTTTGCTTTAGCTGGATTGCCAAATAGAACCGAAACACTACTAGAAAGAAAAGTTGCTACTAAATATCCTGATTTTACCCGGCGCTATTTTAGAAGCAAAGGAGAACCGGTTGAAGTTATTAAACTAAATGGGTCAATTGAACTTGCTCCTTTAACTGGGCTTGCAGATACAATACTTGATATTGTGGAAACAGGTAGAACTTTAAAAGAAAATGGTCTGGTTGTCTATGAAAACATTAGAGAACTGTCAGCCAGGTTGGTTGTTAATAAAGTAAGTATGAAAACAAGACAGGAGCAAATTTCACAAATTATTGAGGCTCTTGATAGAATATTAACTGAGGAGGAAAACAATGATTAAAAAAATAAAAGATGGAAGAAAAAATGTTGCTGAAGTAAAAGAACTTTTAGACAGTCGTTCTGGTGACAATTTAGATGAGTACCGCAAGGTAGCTGCCGATATATTGAAAAATGTTAAAATTAATGGTGATCAGGCGGTTTTAGACTATACAGAACGTTTTGATGGAATGAAATTTAAGGCTTCTGAACTAGAAGTTAAAGTAGAAGAGATAGAAAAAGCTTTAAAATCAGTTGATAAAGATTTTTTAAAAGCTTTAGAAAATGCTGCGGCCAACATTGAAGATTTTCACTCTGAACAAAAAACATCTTCCTGGCAGAAACAAAAAGAACCAGGTATTATTATTGGGCAGGTCTGCAGAGCCCTTAAAAAAGCGGCTGTATATGTTCCCGGGGGAAGAGCAGCTTATCCATCTTCTGTATTAATGACGGTTATACCTGCTAAAGTTGCCGGGGTAGAAGAGATAATTATGTTAACTCCACCTGATAAAAATGGAGAAGTTAGTGATGTCATTTTAGCTGCAGCAAGTATTGCCGGTGCAGATCGAATATTTAAAGTAGGTGGAGCTCAGGCAGTTGCAGCAGCAGCCTATGGTACTGAAACTATTCCAGCAGTTGATATTATTGTAGGTCCTGGCAATATATATGTTTCAATGGCAAAAGAACTTGTTTTTGGTCAGGTTAAAATTGACATGATTGCAGGACCTAGTGAGATAATGATTATGGCAGAAAAGGATTCTAATCCAGCCTACATAGCTGCAGATTTAATGAGTCAGGCAGAACATGATCCACTTGCCTCTTCGATCTTAGTTACTGATGCACCTGAATTAATTCCTCAGGTTGAAGAAGAATTGAAGAAACAAATAAAAAATATGAGCAAAAAAGATATTATTGAAGAATCATTAAAAAATTATGGATTAATGATTACTGTTAATAATAAAGAAGAAGCTTTAGAAATGATTAATTTAGTTGCTCCAGAACACCTCGAGTTAGCTGTTAAAAATCCTTTTGAGATCCTGCCTTCAGTGCAAAATGCAGGTTCAATCTTTTTAGGAGAATATACACCTGAACCGATCGGAGATTATTATGCAGGGCCAAATCATGTGCTGCCTACTAATTCAACAGCAAGATTTTTCTCTCCTCTTTCGGTACGAGATTTTGTTAAGTATTCAGGTTTTATTCATTACAGCAAAGAGGCTTTAGCAGAAGCCAGTGAGGATGTAATCTGTCTAGCTGAAGGTGAAGGGCTTGATTCTCATGCAAATTCAATTAGAATCAGAACTGAAAAAGGTGAAAAAAGTGAGCAATAATCAAAAAGATAAAGAAAAAATTATTAAAGAGATGTTGAGAGATGAAGTTCGTTCTATTTCTCCTTATTATGGTGAAGAAGATGATTTTGAGGTAAAAATTAATCTGGCTGGGAATGAGTCTCCTTTTGATCTTCCAGCTAAAATAAAAGATAAATTTATAAATGAATTCCAAAAAACTGATATTAACCGTTATCCTGAGATATATTCAGAAAAGATTCATCAGGAGTTAGCAGATTATTTGAGCAGCGAATTAAATAAAGAAGTAAGTACAAAAGAAGTAATTATTGGTAATGGTTCAGATGAATTATTAGATATTTTAATTAGAACTTTTGTTGAAAAAGGTGATATAGTATTATCACAGGCACCAACATTTTCTATGTATAGATATTTTTCTGAATTAGGTGGTGGAATTTATGAGGAGATTCCTTTAGATAAAGATTTTACGATTGAAAATATTAAAGCAAAAATTGATAGATTACAGCCAAAATTGATTTTTTTCTGCTCACCAAATAATCCAACTGGTGAAATCCTGGCCAAAGATCTAATTCTTTCTATAACAGAATATTTTTCAGGACCAGTAATTGTTGATGAGGCATATGCAGATTTCAGCAAAGAAGATTTGATGGCCCAGGTAGAAAACCATGCAAATTTAGCAGTAACTAGAACTTTTTCTAAAGCTTTTGGTTTAGCCGGGATTAGGCTTGGCTATTTATATGGCAATTCTGTTTTGGTTGAAGAACTTAAAAAAGTTTTGAAACCTTATAATTTAAATACCCTAACAGATATTTTGGGTTGTATAGTACTAAATAATAATGATATTATTAAAGAAAGAATAGAATTTATAAAAAAAGAGCGAGAAAGGGTTTTTGAGCACTTAAAATCTTATTCGGATTGGGATCTTTTTCCTTCTGAAGCCAATTTTATTTATCTTGAAGGTAAAAAAACACATCTATTTAAAAAAGCTTTAAATCAAGCCGGGATTAAAATAAGATCATATAATACAAAACCGGCTGCAATTAGGATTACAATTGGTAGTGAAGAAGAAAACGATGCTGTTCTCAGAGTTTTGGAGGAGTTTAAGCAGAATAATTGAGGAGTGGTTAATTTGAAGAAAGATAGAGTAGCAGTAGAACGGCGAAAAACAGCAGAAACAGAAATTGTTGTAAGTGTCAATTTAGATGGAGAAGGGAAAGGAAATATCAAAACCGGAATAGGCTTTTTTGACCATATGTTAAATCAAATATCTCGGCACGGTAATTTTGATTTAGAGATTTCTGTAAAGGGAGATCTGGAGATAGATGAACATCATACAATTGAGGATACCGGGATTGCTTTGGGTAAGGCCTTTGCTCAGGCTATTGGTGATAAAAAAGGGATTCGTCGCTTTAGTAGTGTTTTAGTTCCACTTGATGAGTCACTTGTTAGAACGGTTATTGATATTAGCGGGAGACCTTTTATTTACCATGATCTACCCTTTAGTAGAGAACTAGTTGGAGATTTTCCTGCAGAAATGGTTGTGGAATTTTTAAGAGCTTTTGCCTTTAATATGGGGATTACACTCCATGTAGAATTGATGCACGGGACAAACTGTCATCATCAAATTGAGGCGGTATTTAAATCACTGGGAAGAGCTTTAAAAACTGCAGTTATGATAGATTCTGATAAAATCCCTTCCACAAAGGGTGTTTTATAGATGATAGCCATTATAGATTATGGAGCAGGTAATTTAAACAGTATTCAAAAAGCTTTAGAATTTATTGGTCAGGAGACTGTTATTTTAGAGAGCGCTCAGAATCAGGAGATTGAAAAATATTCCGGGCTGGTTTTACCTGGAGTTGGAGCTTTTCCTGGGGCAGCAGAAAAGCTTAAAAAAAATGGATTTATTGAATTTATAGATAAATTTGTAGAATCAGGGAAACCTTTTTTGGGTATTTGTCTGGGAATGCAGCTTTTATTTGAATGGGGTTATGAAGAATTGAAAACTCAAGGATTGGGACTTTTAAAAGGTGATATAGTTAAGATGGAGACCGATTATAAAATTCCACACATGGGCTGGAATGAGCTGGAGATTATTAAAGATGATCCTTTATTTAAAGGACTTCCAGATAGGGCTCATTTTTATTTTGTTCATTCCTATCAGCTAAAAGATGTGAGTGATGATGTATTAGCTGTTGTTGATTATGGGACAAAAATACCTGCAGTTGTCAGAAAGAAAAATGTGATTGGCCTGCAGTTTCATCCAGAAAAAAGTGGAGATAATGGGATCAAACTTTTAGAAAATTTTGGGGAGCTGTTATAAATGATAATATTACCCGCAATAGATTTAAAAGACGGGGAAGTAGTAAGATTGAAACAGGGGGATTTTGACAAAAAAACGGTTTACAGCAAGAATCCTCTAAAGATAGCTGAAAAATTTGCAAAAGAAGGTGCAGAATGGCTGCATTTGGTAGACCTTGATGGAGCCTGTGCAGGTGAAAGCAAAAATTTTAATGTTATTAAAAAGATATCAGAAAGAACTGAGCTTAAAATCCAGACAGGTGGCGGCATCAGAAAAAAAGAAGATGTAAAAAGACTTTTGGATCTAGGTGTTTCAAGGGCAATTATAGGAACCTTGGCTGTAAAAAATCCTGAATTATTATCAGAAATGTTAAAGGATTTTGGAGCAGATAGAATTTTAGTAAGTATAGATGTTAGAGATGGTAGAGTTACTACTTCTGGCTGGAAAGAAGAGAGTAGTCTTGCTATGCTTGATTTTGCTTTGGAAATGGAAGAACTAGGAGTTAAATATATACTTTATACTGATATCGGCAGAGATGGAATGCTCTCTGGCCCTGATTTTGAGGGCTTAAAAAAGTTAAAAGCAGAAACGAATTTGCAGATAATTGCTTCAGGTGGAATCAGTTCTGAAGAGGATTTATATAGGCTTGCAGATTTAGAATTTTATGGAGCAATTACCGGTCAGGCAATTTATCAGGGTAAAATAGATTTAGAGAAAGTTTTTTCAGAAATGGAGGATAAATAATGCATAAAAAAAGAATCATTCCCTGTCTAGATATTAAAGATGGGCGGGTAGTTAAAGGAGTAAACTTTGTTGATTTAATTGATGCCGGTGATCCGGTTGAATCTGCCAGGAAATATAATGATTTAGGAGCAGATGAACTTGTATTTTTAGATATTACAGCAACTAAAGAAAAGAGAAAGACTCTTGCAGAGCTGGTAGAAAAAGTAGCTGCTCAAGTTTTTATACCCCTTACTGTAGGTGGAGGTATTAGAACAGTTGAAGATATGCAGCTTATTTTACGTTCTGGTGCTGATAAAGTTTCAGTTAACTCTGCAGCTGTTAAAAATCCTGAGCTTGTTAAAAAAGGAGCTCAAGCTTTTGGTTCTCAGTGTATTGTTGGAGCGGTAGATGCGGATAAAAAAGAATCAGGTGATGGCTGGGAAATATTTATAAATGGTGGCAGCAAAGAAACCGGAATTGATTTAATAGAATGGGTCAAAGAATTAGAAGAACTTGGAGCTGGCGAAATTCTCTTAACCAGCATTAATGCAGATGGGACTAAAGATGGTTTTGATATAGAAATGTTAAAGGCTGTAACAGAGGCCGTAAATATTCCAGTTATTGCTTCTGGTGGTGCTGGCAATATTCAGCATTTTATAGATGTATTTCAACAAACAGGAGCAGATGCAGCTTTAGCAGCATCCATTTTTCACTTTGGGGAAATAGCTATTAAAGATGTAAAAAAAGAACTAGAAAATCTTGGTATCCCGGTTAGGATAGAAGGATGATTGCTTTAAGACCAATAGTTAAGTATAGAAAGGTTGTAGTTAAAGAATGTTAGAAATAATTAAAGATCCAGCAGAAATAGATTTTAAATATAATCAAAGCGATCTTATTCCTGCTGTTGTACAGGACTATAATACAAAAGATATTTTAATGGTAGCTTATGTAAATGAGGAGTCTTTGAAATTAAGTTTGGAAAAAGGAGAGACGGTTTTCTATTCTCGTTCTCGACAGGAAATCTGGCATAAGGGTGCTACCTCGGGTAATACCCAAAAGATAAAAGAAATATATTATGACTGTGACCAGGATACTATTTTATTTATGGTTGACCCTGCTGGACCTTCCTGTCATACTGGAGAGACCTCCTGTTTCTTTCGTAAAATGGCTGTTGAAAAAAACAAAAGTGAAGCTCTTAAACAAAGTAATATTGTAGATTTTTTATATCAATTAATTTTAAGCCGAAAAGCAGCAATGCCGGAAGATTCTTATACTACATATTTATTTAAAGAGGGTATAGATAAGATTCTTAAAAAAGTAGGAGAAGAATCGGCAGAAGTTATTATTGCCTCTAAAAATGAAACAGCAGAAGAATTAATTTTAGAATCTGCTGATCTACTTTATCATATGCTGGTTTTGCTTGCTGAAAAAAATATTGACCCTGAGCAAATTAGAAAGGAATTAATTGAAAGACATAAATAGAATTTTTATCTAATAATAAAATAACTTTTTTAGCCTATCATTTTGTATTATTTCTTTATGATAGGCTTATTTATATTTTAAATCCATTATTTTTAATTCAAGCATTAACTAACTAAAAATTCAGTTTTTATCTTAAAATATTAGTCTAATTTAAAGGGATTTTGAATTTTGGATGGAATAATGTAATTAACAGCAAAAAAAGGAGAGAAAACAATGCAGAATAAAAATCTAATAATAAATATTTTAATACTAATTTTTCTATTTTCCTTATTATTTCATCAAAATGTTTTTGCTGAAGACAGTCTTAGGTTTGGAGTTCCTGCTAAAAGGGTAGCTTTATCAAAATTAGAAAGCTGGCAGCCGGTCATTGATGAGGTTTCAAAAAGAAGTGGACTTGAGATTGAATTGGTTATTACAAAAGATCATTATGAGTTAATTGAAAAAATGAAAAATGAAGAAATTGACTTAGCCTATTATTCACCTGTTTTTTATGTTAAAGCCCATCAAGAATTAGATTGTATACCACTTGTCTTAAGGGTTATGTATGGTACTCCTTACTATAGAGCAGGTTTTATTACCCAAAAAGATTCTGATATTAATAAATTAGAAGATTTAAGGGATAAAAATTTTGCTTTAACTTCAAAAAGAGACTCTACTTCAGGTTATTATATACCGATAGATATGTTGAGAGATATAGATATAGACCATCAGGAAGACCTCAATATAATATACACTGGTAAACATGAAAATGTTTTAAGAAGTGTAAGTTATGGGCTGGTAGATGCGGGAGTAATTAAATTATTTATACTTGAAGATCCAATAAATCAAAAATATTTATCTGACATTAAGATTTTTGCACATTCTCTTTATTTGCCAGCATCTTCTATAGCTGCTAGAAAAGGTCTTAGTTTAAATGAGATGGATAAAATAACCACTGCTTTTTTAAGTTTAAATACAGATTCAGCTGGAAGACAGGCAATGTCAGGTTTGGATTTTGATGGTTTTGTTTTAAGTGATGACAAGCTTTATGATATTGTAAGAGATTATATGAGTTCTTTTGATTTGATTGATTAAGCAGAATTAAAAGTAAAAATTTGTGAACCTAATTGAGGATGGTTACTGTGTCATTAAAAAAGCGTCTAATAATTTATATAATGTTAATTTTTTTATTAATTATGACCGTGATTGGATATATATTAGTTGTTCAGCAGCGCGATATATTTCAAGAAGAGATAGAAAGAAGAGGAAAACTTTTGGCAAGAACTTTAGCTGATATTAGTAAAGAAGCAATATTGATTCATGAATTCAGTACTCTTGTGCAAAATGTAAGATCTTTTGAAGATGAAAAGGATTTAATAGGAGCTAAAATAATAAATAATGAGGGAAGAATACTCGCTTCTTTAAATAGAGAAGAAGAAGGTAGCTTTACAGACTTTGATTATAGTGAGGATCAACTTTTATGGGAAAATAATAATTTAATAACTGTTGATACTATTAATGTTAATGGTGTTGATATGGGTAAATCGATTGTTGTTTTATCTCAGCAGTCAATGTTAGATAGAATAAATTATTCTATTAAGCTAATAATGCTAATTTTAACTGTGGCTTTAGTATTGTTAATTATTATTATTAATATTACTGCAGAATATTTTTTTGAACCTCTGACTATACTTGCTGAAAGAGTACGTAAAATTCCGGAGGATGATTTTGATATAAAAACTTTAGAAAAGGCTGAACCTCCTGAAGAATTAAATGAGTTATATAATTCTATCGGTTGGATGTATGAAGAGATGTTAGTGATTAGAAAACGATTGGTTGAAAAAGCACAGATGGCTACAATAGGAAAGATGTCTGCCTATCTGGCCCATGAAATAAGGAATCCTCTTGAAGCAATTTCAGGATCGGTTGAGGTAATGAAGTTAAAGGGTGATTTAAACTCTGATGGTGGTTTTTACAATATACTTAAAGAAGAAATTACTTCCTTAAATAGTTTTCTTGATGAATTTTTAAGTTTTGCCCGTATTAAATCTTATGATTTTGAAAAAATCAATCTTAATAATTTAATTAATGATATCTTTGTTTTATTAAAACCAATGCTGCAGAACAAAAAAATTAAATTGATTAAAAAGTTTAATAATCAAGAAGCATATATTAATGGAGATACAAACAAAATAAAAAGTGTATTTACAAATATACTATTAAATTCTATTGAAGCAGTTGGGAAAAAGGGTTATATCAAAATTGTTTTAAGCAATGACGAAAAATTTATAACTGTGTTAATTAAAGATAATGGAAGTGGTATTAAAGAAAAAAATCTTGAAAAGATATTTGATCCCTTTTTTACAACTAAAAAAAGCGGTAGCGGAATAGGCTTAAGTATTTCTAAAGAAATTATTGAAAGACATGATGGAATAATAGATGTTGAATCAAATAATAATACAGTTTTTAAAATAAAACTACCAATTTTTAAGGATGATAATAATAATGGCAAAAATACTAATAGTTGATGATAAAGAAAATATTACTAAAGTTTTAAAAGTAATACTTGAAGAAGAAAATTATCAAGTCGAATATGCCAATGATGTTTATCAAGCTATAGAGAAAGCAATACTTTATAAACCTGATTTAATTATTTCTGATATAAAGATGCCTGAAATGGATGGGCTTGAATTTTATAGAGAAATAATTAATAATGGAATTAAATCTGAATTTATTTTTATGACAGCATTTGGTAGTATTCCGATGGCGGTTAAAGCTATAAAAATGGGGGCTTCCGAATTTTTAACAAAACCTTTAGATTATAATGAATTGAAAATTAAAATAGCTAACTTAATTGGGAAATCAGACACAAAAAATCTGACAATTAAGCGAGAAAAATATCGAGAAATAATCGGTCAAAGTGATAAAATTAATAAATTAATTGAAATGATTGATATGGCCGCTGATTATAGTTCTACAGTTTTAATTCAAGGAGAAAGTGGAACTGGAAAAGAACTTGTTGCAAAAGCACTTCATAATAATGGATCTAGAGCAGATAAAAATTTTGTAGCGGTAAATTGTGCTGCTTTAAGTCCTAATATAATTGAATCAGAGCTTTTTGGACATAAAGAAGGCGCCTTTACAGGAGCGGTAAGAGATAAAAAAGGAAAATTTGAAATAGCAGATGGTGGTAGTATACTTTTAGATGAAGTTACAGAGATAGATTTAAATACCCAATCAAAACTACTAAGGGTTTTACAGGAAAAAGAATTTGAACGGGTAGGAGAGAACAAAAGTATTCAGGTTGATCTAAGAGTTATTGCAACCACAAATAGGGATATTAAAAAAATGGTTGATGAGAATAAATTTAGAAGTGATTTATATTATAGGCTAAATGTTATCCCGATTCATGTGCCCCCTTTAAGGGAAAGAAAAGAAGATATAAAAATATTAACTAAACATTTTATTGATAAAATTTCTCGGCGTGAAGGAATTAATAAAATGAGTATTTCCAATAAAGCATTAAAATTACTTCAACAATACAATTGGCCTGGTAATATCAGGGAATTAGAAAATCTTTGCGAAAGACTTGTAATTACTGTTAAAGGTGAAAAAATAACTGTAATGGATATCCCTCAAGAAATAAAAAATAGTATTAATCAACAGTTTAAAGAAGTTTTAACCGAGAAGGAAAAGGTGCTTATTGCACTAAGAAAAAGTAGTGGAAATAAAACAAAAGCAGCTGAAATACTGGGTATTTCAAGAAAAACTATATATAATTGGATAAAAAAATATGAAAATGATCCGGAATTTAAAAAATTACTTGAGTAAATTTCACACTTGAGTTGTGAATATTATCTGAAAATACACAAAAATCGAATATTTATATTTTATTAATAAAGCAGTAGACTTTTTTAAGAGTCTTCTGCTTTTTATGTTTGCCTGGCATGGATATTTGCTAGTCAGTGAAAGTCTGATGTGGGGGTCAATAGTGCCAACCACTAGCTGAAGACAAGGGTGTCCACCGTGAGGTGGAATCTGAAGGAAGTTGGAGGCAAAGCTTCGGTCTGAGGAATACGAACTGTATAAAAAAGGCACAATCTTGTGGGTAAGTTTGCATAACAAAACAAAGCCCAAAACTATTCGAGACGGGAAGTGTAAATACAGCAGATAGATGTAGTGAAAGCAAATATTCTTAACCAGGGAAGGTCTGACAGTAGATTGTGGTGATGAATTTCTAAGCAATAAACTCTGCAGTAATGCAAGAGTTGAACTGTCAGAATGCAGCAGAGGTCATAGTAGATTGGTGGATATATACACTAATTGAAGGATGAAACATTAGGAGGTTTCTTAAATTTGAACAACTCGACGGAAACACATAGAAAGCAGACAACTTCATATGAAGGCTGCTCTCAGGAGAAAAGGCTGGAAGCTGGAAGTAATGAGAGAGTGCAGAGTGTTTCTGCGGCGTTGCCGAAGGAAAGAAACGGTGAAAAGGCAGACTCCAGTAATCTGATGGAGAAAATTCTTGCAGCTCCAAACCTGAATAAGGCATATAAAAGAGTTGTAGGAAATAAAGGCAGCCATGGTATTGATGGGATGAGTGTAGATGAACTTCTACCCCACCTTAAAAGAAACGGCAGTCAACTTCTGAAAGATATACTGGAAGGTAATTACAAACCACAGGCAGTAAGAAGGGTAGAAATACCTAAGCCTGGTGGTGGAGTAAGACTACTTGGTATTCCAACAGTAATAGATAGAATGATTCAACAGGCAATAACACAACAGCTGACGCCAATATTTGATCCGGGATTTTCAGAGTACAGTTACGGATTCAGACCTGGAAGAAATGCACACCAGGCGGTAAATAAAGCCAGGGAATATATAAATGACGGTTATACATGGGTGGTCGATATAGACCTTGAAAAGTATTTCGATACTGTTCAACATGATAAACTGATGTCTTTAGTAGCCAGGAAAGTGCAGGATAAGAGGGTGCTGAAGTTAATAAGAGCTTACCTTAACTCAGGAGTAATGATTGATGGTGTAATCAGTAAAGATGATAAAGGTTGCCCCCAGGGCGGCCCGTTAAGTCCGCTGCTCAGCAACATAATGCTGGATGAACTGGATAAAGAACTGGAGAAACGCAATCATAAATTCTGTCGCTACGCTGATGATAGTCAGATCTATGTCAGAAGCAGAAAAGCGGCCAAGAGAGTTATGGAAAGCATAACTGTATTTGTTGAAAAGAAACTCAAACTTAAAGTCAATGCAAGGAAAAGTGCAGTCGGCAGACCCTGGAGAAGAAAATTCTTAGGGTTTTCATTCTATAGTAGGAAAGGTGAAGTAAGGGTTAGAATCCACCCGAAATCGATTAAGAAAATTAAAGGAAAGATAAAAGCACTCACATCAAGGAGTAAGCCATGGACAATGAAATATCGTTTTAAGAAATTAAAACAGATAATCACAGGCTGGGTCAGCTACTATAAAATAGCTGATATGAAAAGAAAGATGAGGGAACTTGACCAGTGGGCAAGACGAAGAATAAGAATGTGCTACTGGAAGAGGTGGAAGAAAATTAGAACCCGCTTTAAGATGCTCAGGAAACTGGGTATCAAAGAAGCTAAGGCATGGAAATATGCTAACACAAGGAAAGGCTACTGGAGAATATCCAATAGCCCAATACTTGCAAGAACCTTTACCAACCAGTTATTAAAGAAACTGGGATACTTCAGTTTTACGGAAAGATATGCACAAGCAACTAATACTTAATGAACCGCCCAGTACCGAACGGTACGCTGCGGTGGTGTGAGAGGACGGAAAATAAATTAATTATTTTCCTCCTACTCGATTTTTTGATAATTGATTCTCTGTTAATACAGGCATCTTAAAGCTTTTTTTAAAAAATATCAAATTTTAGAGTTAAATTTTAAATTATTGGGTTGATTGGAATGATAATTGCAATTTATATAGGCAGTTGAAGCAGAAAAACTCAGTTAAATTAAAACTACTGTATGTATTTTTGAGAAAGTGAGGGGATAAAAAGTAAACAATGTTGGCAAATATCATTATTTAGAACAATTAAAATACTATTAGGGGGATTTACAAATGTTTAAAGCTTTATTTGGGAAGAAAAAATTATTAAGTGTTTTTGTTTTAGTTTTATTTGTAACTTTTATGATGGGAAGCGTAGCAATTGCTAATAGCACAGTTGCTCAGGCTGAAAGTCCAAAGTATGTATTTTATTTCATTGGTGATGGAATGGCACATGCTCATACTACTTTAGCTGAATTTTATACTCAATTTGAAAATAAAGAAGAAGTTACTCATAGTTACGAAGATATGGGTGAAAGTTTTATTGATCATGAAGCAGAACAACCTGGTGATCGTTTAACAATGCATCAGTTAGATGTTCATGGTTCAACTAGAACTACTGGATCAGATACTATAGTTCCTGGTTCAGGGCAGACTGCAACAGCTCTGGCAACTGGGATTAAAACATCTAGAAATGCAATATCTGTTGATCCAGATGGTAATCCATTAGAAACCGTATTATTAGCTGCAAACAAAGAGGGTATGAATACAGGTTTAATTTCTACAGCAAGAATTACTCATGCTACTCCAGGTGCTTTTGGAGCTAACGTTCTTGATAGAAGTATGGAAAATGAAATCGCAGAACAGTATTTAGAAAATGACATTGACTTTTTAGCAGGTGGAGGATACAGACATTTCCTACCACAAACAGTTGATGGATCAAGCAGAGAAGATAGTAGAGATCTCTTTAGAGAATATGAAGAAGCTGGTTATTCTGTATTTAGATCTGCAGAAGATACTCAGAAGTTTAGAGATTATCAGCCAACTGCTGAAAGTAAAATATTATATACTCCTCACCAAACTCACATGTCATATGAGATTGATAGAGTTGACTCAGAAGAACCTAGTTTAGCTGAATTAACTGAAAGAGGAATCGAAGCTTTAACAACTGACGATAGTGGTTTTATAATGATGGTAGAGGGTGGCCGTATTGACCATGCTGCTCATAATAATGATGTTGCAGGTACAATCTATGATACTTTAGCTTTTGATGATTCAATAGCAGTAGCATTAGATTTCTATGAACAATATCCTGATGAAACATTAATTATCGTTGTTGGAGACCATGAAACTGGTGGTTTATCATTAAATAGTTGTGAAGGTATGGAATATGATTATTTCTTAGACTTAGAACCAGTGACAAAAGTTAGTGGCTCAGTAGAAGAAGGCTTTGCTTATACTGGTGATAGAGATCAACTTTATGCTGACATGGAAAATATTTTTGGTATAGATGATCTTGAAGATTTTGAAATAGAAATGCTTGAAAATGCTATGGACTTAGAAGATGCAGAAGGTGTAGAAGCTGATGTAGCAGATTTTGGAGCTTATTGGCCACAGGCACCCTGGATTAGTCCTACTCAAGCAACAATAGCTCATATAACTTCAAGAAGATCAAAAATTGGTTGGAGTACTTCATCACATACAGGTTCAACTATTCCAATGTCTGCCCATGGAGTAAATGCAGAATACTTTGATGCTGCTCTTGATAATACTGATGTAGGACAATTAACAGGTGCTATTTTAGGTCTAGAGTTAGATGTTGAAGTACCAGCACTATAAAATTAACTTCAAAAGTTAATTGATTAAAATTATCAGGTTACTTAACAGGTGGGGTTATATAACCTCACCTGTTATTTATATTTTTTCTGGAGGGGAAAAATGCAGAAAAAAACAATTAAAAGATTAGTTTTAGCAATTTTAATAATTACTTTTTTATTTTTATTAATTAATAATTTAAGTGTGATTGATGAAGATTCTAGAGAATTTAGAGCTCATGTTTTAGAAGTTGATGAGCGTGATGTTAGAGGAGTTGGAATATCCAGAACAGGAGTTCAAAGAGTAAGAGTAGAAATAAAAGAAGGAAAATTTAGTGGAGAAAAAGTTAATGCTGCCAATAATCTATCTGGTAATTTGGGCTGGGATTATCGTTTTGAAATAGGGGATGAAATTCTTGTTGCAATATCTGAAACAGAAGATGGTGAGATAGCTTCAGCTTTAGCCTTAGATATATACAGGCAGGGTTGGCTGTTAGTTTTACTCGGAGTTTTTATTACTTTATTGTTATTATATGCTGGATATATTGGTTTAAAAGCTCTATTTTCTTTTATTGCGAGTATAATTTTAATCTGGCAGGTATTGATACCTGGTTTGCTAAACGGGTTAAATCCACTTTTGTTTACAGCTTTTATTCTGGCAATTTTATCTGCCTTAATCTTATTTTCTATAGCTGGTTTTACGAAAAAAGGGTTATCAGCCTTTTTTGGTACTACCTGTAGTCTCTTTATTACTATTGGCTTAACAATGTTCTTTGGTTCAATGCTTGCCCTAGATGGCATGTCTTCTCCTTATGTAGGCGAATTAATGGCAGGAGGGTATATGCATCTAAATGTAAGAGATATATTTTTTGCTGCAGTTGTGATTGGTTCTTCTGGAGCAGCAATGGATATAGCCATGGATATGGCAACTACGATTAAAGAACTTAAAGCTCGAAGACCAGATATTGACATGAAAGGATTAACAAAGTCTGGGTTTAATGTTGGTAGTGATGTAATAGGTACAATGACAACAACCCTTCTCTTGGCTTATTCAGGTGGATATTTAACTTTGATGATGGCATTTATGACAAGAACAACAACATATAGAAGAATATTTAATCTAAGGATTATAGTATCGGAAATATTAAGAATATTGGTAGGAAGCATTGGTATAGTACTTGTTGCACCGATAACTACCATTTTTGCTGCCTGGCTTTTTACTGTAGAGATAGACTTTAATGGAATTAAAAGAAAATTTTTTAAAAATAAAAATCATTAGATTAAGAGCTATTAACAAGAAACTCTCAATCTAATGAAGCGAAATATTAATTTTCAATTTTTAATCGAATAATTCTATCATCTTCTGCAATTGGATTGCCTCTACCATCTCTATTACTTGTGAGAAGATATAGAAATCCATCTGGTCCTTTTACAGCAGTTCTTAACCTGCCAAAAGTAGAAGGGCCATCTTTTTCTTTAAACCATCTTTCTATAGTCTCCACTTCATAATTCTTCTTATTATTTAAAACAATTCTCACCAGGGCCTGACTGCGCAAAGTAGCAACATAGAGATCTCCATTATAAAAAGTCATACCAGATGGAGGAACAGCATCTTCCCACATGATCAGCGGGTTCGCAAATTCACAATCTTCAAAATAACCGATTTTTTCAGGCCAGCCAAAATTGTCACCTGCATTAACCTGCTTAATTCTATCTTTAGCTTGTAAGTTATCTTCTCCAGAAGGACCGTGATCTGAAATAAAGAGCTCTTTTGTTTCTGGATGCCAGCTAAGCCCCTGAGGATTACGGTGACCAAGGCTGTAAACTGGAGAGTTTTCGAAGGGGTTATCATCTGGAATATTTCCTTCAGCAGTAAGTCTCAATATTTTTCCACCTAGAATATTTAAATCTTGAGCAATTTCTCTATTCCAGCTGTCACCTGTTGTTATATATAGCATTTCATCTGGACCAAAAGCAATTCTCCCACCATTATGATTTCTGCCACCAGGTATTTCATCGATTAATATTTCTTCGTTTGTAGCAGTTTCGGCTTTTGTTTCAAATCTAGAAACCCTATTTAAAACATTATCATCAGCACCTCTATAGGTATACATAACATATAGATAGTTTTCATCAGGATAATCTGGATGTACTGCCATTCCCATTAAACCACCTTCTCCAATTGCAGTAAGATTTATTTCTAGATACGGTTCTGATTGTAATTCTCCTGATTTAATCAATCTTATTTTCCCATCTCTTTCAGAAACTAATGCTCTTTCTTCACTTAAAAACACTAATTCCCAGGGTATATTAAGATTTTCTACCCAGCTTTCAACAATTACACCGTCAGGTTCTCTCATAAACTGATCTTCAACTTCTTGAGGAAAACTACCAACTCTAATTTGAGCCTGAACTGTGATTGAAAATACTAAGGTTACGGCTAAGACCAGCCAAAAAACTTTAATTTTCATGTTTAATACCTCCAATTTTTTATGTGTTACGTCAAATCTAATAGTGAAAGCAGTAAAAGAGTTTTATTTATACTATTTATAATTTTATAATAATATTGTCATAAAATCTAAAAAGCAGTTAACATTTTCAGAAAATTATTAACATGGAACTTCAATGAGAGCGAAAACAAAAGCAGTCGGAATTAAGGTTACAGATGATCTTGATATGATTACAACAATGCTTTTTTCTATTATCATAGGAGTTGCTCCGGTTTAAGCTGCTCAAGCCGAAGGTGTTTATACTTTCCATAATCCCGATTTAGCGCAGCATCATTCGGAAGTGCTTAGCTTTTTCCATGATTTAAGAATGATTTCTGAAGAATTAAAAATTTAATTACTGCTTGACTTCTTAAAATTCATCTGTTAATATTGACATGTATGAACTAAAGTCAAAACTGAATTTGTACCTCATATAATAGTGAGAATATGGCTCACAAGTCTCTACCGAACTGCCTTAAACAGTTTGCCTATGAGGGAAGTGTACCTAGGTTTCCGCAGCTAAGGCTGGCTGGTCCGAGCGGTACAGATATTGATATATCACACCGAAGGGATAAAAGCCCAGGCGGGGAGGTTCTACTCAATTAATGTAGAGTCTTCCTGACCTGGGCTCTTTTTATTTAGTACACAATTATCCAGTTATTCTACAATTCATTTTAGGATATCTGAGAAAAAATCAAACTAGGGGTGGATAGAATGAATATTCTTCTCATCGGAAGTGGTGGAAGAGAAAATGCACTAGCTTGGAAACTCGCACAAAGTAATAAGGTTGACGAACTATATATAGCAGCCGGTAATCCAGGGACTGCTAAATTTGGTGAAAACCTTGATTTTGAAGAAAATAATCATCAGGGTTTACTGGAGTTTGCCCTAAAAGAAAAAATAGATATTACCATAGTAGGGCCTGAAGCTCCTTTAGCTGCCGGCATTGTTGATTTATTTAAAGAACATGGTATTAAGGTTTTTGGTCCTACAAAAGATGCTGCCCAATTAGAAAGCAGTAAAGTTTTTGCGAAAAATTTAATGCAGAAATATAATATTCCTACAGCTGAATATAAGAGTTTTTCTGATCCCAAAGATGCCAGAAAATATATCAAAGAAAAAGGAGTACCTATTGTTGTTAAAGCAGAAGGTCTGGCAGCTGGTAAAGGGGTTATAGTAGCTCAGCATCTAGAAGAAGCTCTAAATGCTGTTGAAAAAATTATGATTGATGAGAAGTTTGGTCAGGCAGGAGAAAAAATAGTTGTGGAAGAGTACCTGGAAGGTGAAGAAGCAACTATTTTATCATTTTGTGATGGAGAAAGTATAGTACCAATGATTCCTTCTCAAGACCATAAGCCAGTTTATGATGGAGATGAAGGTCCAAATACAGGTGGTATGGGAGCTTATGCGCCAGCACCTGTTGTTGACAAAAAAATGATGTCAGAAATAAAAAAAGAGATAATGGAGCCTACTTTAAAAGCCCTGCAGAAAGAAGGAATTGATTTTAAGGGTATAATATATTTTGGTTTGATGATAAAAAATAATAAAGCTAAAGTATTAGAATATAATGTTCGTTTTGGAGATCCAGAAGCACAGGTTGTTTTGCCACTTTTAAAAACCGATTTATTAGAAATAATTGAAGCAGTTTTAAATAATAAATTAGGAGATCTAAAAATTGAGTGGTCTACTAAAAAAGCTCTCTGTGTTGTAATGGCTTCAGGTGGTTATCCTGTAGAATATGAAACTGGCAAAAAAATTACCGGAATAGAAATGTTCGAAGAAAGAGATGATTTAATAGTTTTCCAGGCAGGTACAAAAGCTGTTAATGGAGAATTATTTACTGATGGAGGCCGTGTTTTGGCTGTTACAGCTTTAGCAGATGGCTTTACAGAAGTGATTGAAAAGGCATATAAAGGAGTAGAAAAAATCCAATTTGAAGACTTTCATATTAGACATGATATAGGATATAAAGCCCTGCAAAGAGTATAATTAGTTATTTTGTATTAGGAGGTTTATAATGGAGATTAAAGATAAGATCAAAGAAAAGATCGGGATTATCGGTGGTGGTCAGCTTGGAAAAATGATGATTTTAGAGGCAAAAAAAATGGGCTTTTATGTTATTATACTTGATCCAACTAAAAAATGTCCGGCTGACAGTATTGCTGATGAGCATATCATAGCTGATTTTGATGATAAAGCTGCTATTAGAAAACTTGCTAGTAAATCTGATATATTGACATATGAATTTGAACATATAGGAGTAGAGGTTTTAAAAGATTTAGAAAGTGAAGGTCATAAGATCTATCCTACGGCTAGAAGTTTAGAAATAATACAAAATAAATTTCATCAAAAAAATATGCTCAGTCAGAATAATATTCCCGTGCCTAAGTTTATAAAAGTCAGCAGTATAGATGATATTAAAGAAGCAGCTCAAAAATTTTCATATCCTTTAATGTTAAAAAGTTGTACAGGTGGTTATGATGGTAAGGGAAATATAGTTATTGATAGCCCAAAGGATATAAAAAAAAGTTATCAGCAATTAGGTGGGGATAATGCAAAATTAATGGTGGAAGAATATATACCGTTTAAAAAAGAGATATCTGTTCTAGCCTGTAGAGGTCTGAATGGAGAAATGAAAGTTTTTCCGATTGCAGAAAATGTGCACAAAGATAATATTTTATATGAAACAAAAGTTCCCGCCTCGATTGCGGCTAGCTTAAAAGAAAAAGCTGATAAATTAGCCTTTGAAGTTCTAGAGGTATTTACTGGAATAGGTATGTTCTGTGTAGAAATGTTTGTGACTGAATCCGATGATCTTTTAATAAATGAAATAGCACCTCGCCCCCACAATTCTGGTCATTATACCATTGAAGCCTGCTTAACTTCTCAATTTGAACAACATATAAGGGCCATCACCTCTCTACCACTGGGAGAAACTACTCTGCTGAGGCCTGCAGTAATGAGAAATATATTAGGAAGTGGAAGTGAAGGGAAAGCAAAAGTGGTCGGTTTAGAAGCTGCTCTTGCAGTTGAAGGAGTGAAAGTACATATCTACAATAAAAATATAGCAAGACCCGGAAGAAAAATGGGCCATCTTTGTGTGCTGGCTGAAAATCGTAGTGAGGCAGAAAAAAGGGCTTTAGAAGCGAGCAAATTGATTGAAATAAAAGGTGAAATTTAATTTTTTAAATAATCTTTAAAATCAAGTCTAAATAGGAGTGAGAGTTTTATGAATTCTAAAGTAGCGATAATTATGGGCAGTGATTCTGATCTACCGGTAATGAAAGAAGCCGCAGAAATATTAGATGAATTCGCAGTTGAATATGAACTAACTGTTGTATCTGCTCATCGTACACCAGAAAGGTTATATAATTATGCAGAAAATGCAGAGAAAAATAATTTTGATGTAATCATTGCTGGCGCAGGTGGTGCAGCTCATCTACCAGGAATGACAGCAGCTGTGACTGATCTTCCGGTAATAGGAGTTCCGGTTAAGACCTCCAAATTAAATGGTTTGGATTCACTTTATTCAATAGTTCAGATGCCTCCAGGGGTTCCAGTTGCAACTGTGGCTATTAATGGTGCAAAAAATGCAGCACTTTTGGCAGTACAGATTTTAGCCAGAAAAGATCCTGAATTAAGAGAAAAGCAGAAAGAATATAGAGAAAAAATGAAAAATAAAGTTTTAGCTACAGCTTCCTCATTAGAGGAATTAGGATATAAAGAATATTTTGAGAGGAGCGAAAAATTTGCAGACTAGAGATATTTTTGCCAATATAAGTCCACTTGACCATCGCTACTCTAGAGGGGAAAGTTTTTCTGAATTATCTGAGTATCTTTCTGAAAATGCCACTATTTATTTTCAGGCAGAAGTAGAATTAGCTTTAGTAAAAGTATTGGCCCAACGAGGTATTTGTCCGCAAGATGCTCCTCAAGAAGTAGAAAAAGCCATTAAAGAGTTAAATACTGAAGAAGTCTATAAAGAAGAAGCAAAAACAAGGCATAATATAAGAGCACTTGTTAATTGTATTCAAAAAAAAGTTAGCAAAGAAACAAGACCATATATTCACTTTACTGCTACATCTTATGATATTGTTGATACAGCAAATTCACTTCGTTATAAAAAAGCTGCAGAAGACCTTATTCTTCCCCAACTTATTGAATTAGAAAAGACCTGGTTAGAAATTGCCGAAAGAGAAAAAGATAGGGTTCAGATCGGCAGAACTCACGGTCAACATGCAGTACCAATAACTTTTGGCTTTACAATTGCAGAATATGTGAGCAGATTCGGTGAGAGAATTAAAGAGGTTGAAGCTAAAGCTCAAAAATTAGTCGGGAAATTTTCTGGAGCAGTTGGAGCATATAATGCTAGCAGTATCTTTTTTGATGATCCAGAAGAATTTGAAAAAGAAGTTTTAGCAGAACTAGGGCTTAAAGCTGGGGAACATTCTACCCAGATTGTTGCTGCAGAAGCAATTACTGACTTTATTCATAGTCTTGTATCAACATTTGGAGTTTTGGCTGCTTTTGCCGATGATATGAGGCATTTACAGCGTTCAGAAATAGCAGAAATAGGTGAACATTTTGCTGAAGAACAGGTTGGATCATCTACTATGCCTCACAAAAGAAATCCAATTAACTATGAGAATGTAAAAAGCATGTGGAAAGCTTTTATGCCTCAAATGAATACCATTTATATGGATCAGCTTTCTGAACATCAGAGAGATTTAACCAATTCAGCATCTTCACGTTTTGTTCCAGAATTAATTGCAGCTTTAATTTCTGCAGCAGCAAGATTAAATCGAGTTAGTAAAAAGATGTTGGTTGATCAAGAAAATATTAAAAAGAACTTTGAACAAAACAAAAGGATGATTGTAGCTGAACCACTTTATATATTGTTAGCTGCTGCAGGTCATCCAGATGCTCATGAAGCAGTCAGGAAATTAACTCTTAAGGCTCAGAGCACAGATCTTTCTTTAAAAGATTTAGTTGCAGAAAGTAGTGATTTAAAAGGTTACTGGGAGAATTTTAATGATAAACAAAAAGAATTAATCTTAAATCCAGCTAAATATACGGGAATAGCAGCTAAAAAAACAGAAAAAATAGTCAATAACTGGCGTGCAGAATTTAATTTAAATTAAAAAGCTTTAACTGGCAGGAGGTTAGTCAAATGGAGAAAAAAGAAATCTTATATGAAGGTAAAGCCAAAAAGATCTTTAAAACAGATAACAAAGACGAGTTAATAGTTTACTTTAAAGATGATGCAACTGCATTTGATGGTCAAAAAAGAGGGCAGATTGAAAATAAGGGAATTATAAATAATAAAATATCTAACGCCTTTTTTGAAGTTTTAGAAAAAAAAGGAATTAAAACACATTTTATCAAAGAATTAAATAAAAGAGAAACTTTAGTTAAAAAAGTTGATATAATTTTAATTGAAGTTGTGATTAGAAATATTTCTGCAGGAAGTCTCGTTAAAAGGTTGGGGATTGAAGAAGGTATTGAGCTCTCTAAACCTATAGTAGAATTTTACTATAAAAATGACCAGCTTGGTGATCCTTTGATTAATCGTTCGCATATTGAAATTTTAGAACTGGCAGATTATGAACAGCTTGATGAAATAACAGTAAAAGCGAAAAAAATCAATAGAGTTTTAAGAGATTTTTCAAAAAGCAAGGGAGTTGATCTGGTTGATTTTAAATTAGAATTCGGCATCACTAGTTCTGGAGAGATCATTTTAGCTGACGAGATTTCTCCTGATACATGTCGTTTTTGGGATACTTATACTAAACAAAAACTTGATAAGGATAGATTTAGGAAAGATCTTGGTGATGTAGAGTCAGGCTATATAGAGATGCTACAGAGAATTACTGGGAAAAATAAAATTTAACATTCAACAGATATTTTGATTCAATTTTTATATTAATTAAGGGGCTGAAAATAAGAATGGGAGAAATAAATAACTTCTCTAATTTAAAAATTAAATTATCCAATAAAAATAACAGTTATATAAGCAAACAAAATAAACAAAAGAAAAAAGTCTGCAGTTCAGAAATGAAATATCGAGCAGACAAAATGAGAGAAGAATGTGGAGTTTTTGGTGTTTTTAATGCTGATGGAAAAAGTAGTGCAGCTGATTTGAGTTATCTTGGTTTAATTGCACTTCAGCATAGAGGCCAAGAAAGTGCAGGCATTTGTGCAAATCACGAAGGAGAGTTTGATCTTCATAAAGGAATGGGTTTAGTAGAGAATGTTTTTAATGAAGAGGATCTTTTGAACTTGAAAGGTGAAATGGCAATTGGGCATGTTCGTTATTCAACTAGCGGCTCCAGTCATTTAGCAAATGCACAGCCTTTATTAATAAATAGTATTAAAGGAGATCTTGCTCTTGCCCATAATGGTAATGTAGCTAATGCAGAGACACTTAGGTATAATTTAGAAATGAATGGCTCAATATTTCATTCCACTTTAGATACTGAGGTGATTGCTCATCTAGTAGCAAGGGCTTTAGAGGATGATATCGTGGAAGCTCTAATCCAAAGTTTACACCAGCTTAAAGGTGCCTTTAGTATTGTTGCAATGACCAAAGATAGTCTTGTTGCAATAAGAGATCCAAAGGGTTTTAGACCTCTTTCAATTGGAAAAGCTGGTAACAGCTATATTGTTGCTTCAGAAAGCTGTGCTTTTGATATAGTTGGCGCAGAATTCGTTAGAGATGTAGAACCAGGTGAAGTTGTAATAATTAATGAAAATGGTTTAAAAAGCAGAAAATATAGTGGGTCTAAGGAAAGTAGTTTATGTGTATTTGAATATATTTATTTTGCCAGACCTGATAGTAATATAGAGGGTCAAAATGTTCTTTTAGCAAGAAAAGAAATGGGAAGACAACTTGCAAAAGAAATGGATTTAGAAGCTGACTTAGTAATACCAGTTCCAGATTCAGGAATTCCTGCAGCACTGGGTTTTGCCGAAGAATCAGAAATAGAATTTGCCCAGGGAATATTAAGAAATCGTTATGTAGGGCGGACTTTTATCCAGCCTTCTCAGGCAATTAGAGATCTTAAAGTAAGGCTTAAATTAGCTCCTATCAAAGAAATTATTGAGGGTAAAAAGGTTATTTTGATTGATGATTCAATTGTAAGGGGGACAACCAGCAAACAAATTATTTCAAGAATAAAAGAAGCTGGAGCAAGTGAAGTCCATATGGCAATTTCTTCACCTCCGGTAGAACACCCATGTTATTTTGGTTTAGATACTTCTCGTAGACAGGAGCTAATTGCCAGTAGAAATACGGTTGAAGAGATTGCAGAAAGCATAGGTGCGGTAAGTCTTCATTATCTTTCTCAAACAGGTATGCTTAAAGCAATTAATACTGATAAAAAATTAGGTTTTTGCACTGCCTGTTTTGATGGTGATTATCCAATTAGTAATAAATATTTAATTGAGGAGGAAAACTAGTGGGCCTTAATTATAAAGAATCAGGTGTAGATATTGATGCCGGGAAAAAGGCTGTAAATTTGATGAAAAAAGATGTTGAGGCAACTCATGGACCAGAGGTTTTAAATTCTCTGGGAGGTTTTGGTGGGCTGTTTCAGTTAGATTTAGGTAAATATGAAAAACCTGTTCTGGTATCCGGTACAGATGGAGTTGGGACAAAACTTAAGCTTGCCTTTAAACTTGATAAACATGATAGTATTGGGATTGATTTAGTGGCAATGTCTGTAAATGACATTTTAGCCCAGGGAGCAAAGCCATTATTTTTTCTCGATTATTTAGCAACAGGCAAATTGGAGCCAGAAAAGACCGCTCAGATTGTTAGGGGAATAGCATTAGGGTGTCAGGAATCTTCAGCTGCTTTAATTGGTGGTGAAACTGCAGAAATGGCTGGTTTTTATAAAGATGGAGAATATGATTTAGCAGGATTTGCAGTTGGAATAGTAGACAGGTCCAAGATTATTACAGGTCAAAATATTAAAGAAGGTAATTTAATTATTGGCTTAGCTTCAAATGGTCTCCACAGTAATGGCTTTACCCTGGCCAGAGCAGCTTTATTTAATAAAGCTGGCTATGACTATCAGGAAAAAATACCTGGATTAGAAAATAATTTGGGAGAAGAATTGCTCAAGCCAACCAGAATTTATGTGAAATCTGTACTATCTACCCTGGAAGATTATTATCTTTCCATAAATGGAATTGCTCATATTACTGGAGGAGGATTAATAGAAAACATTATCAGAATTTTACCAGAGCAATTAGCAGCAGAAATAGATTCATCAAAATGGGAGCAACAAAAAATATTTAAAATTATCCAGGAAGCAGGAAAAATAGATGATTTTGAAATGTTAAGAACTTTCAATATGGGGATCGGAATGGTCTTGATTATAGATCCTTCAGATAAAAAAGAAATAATGTCAGAATTAAAAGCACAGGGGGAAAGTCCTTATCAAATTGGAGAGATTGAGAAATCGCAAGATTATGGTATGAAGATAAAAATAGCCGGTGAGATAATAGAGATGGGGTGATAGAGTGTTTAAAATTGCAGTATTTGCTTCTGGAAGGGGCTCTAATTTTCAATCAATAATTGATGCAGTTAATAGAGGAGAAGTTCCAGCTGAAGTTAAAGTTTTGTTGAGTGATAAAGAAAACTCCGGTGCTCTAAAAAGAGCTGAAAGTGAAGAAATAGAAAATATTTTTATTAATCCAGAGCATTTTGAAAATCAAATTGAATATGAAAAAGAAATAATTAATATCTTAGAAATGGCAGAAATAGATTTAATTGTATTAGCAGGATATATGCGAATTTTATCACCTCTATTTGTAAAAAAATACAAAAATAAAATTATTAATATACACCCTTCACTTTTACCTGCATTTAAAGGCTTAAATGCTCAAAAACAGGCTTTAGATTATGGGGTAAAATATAGTGGATGTACAGTTCATTTTGTAGATGAAGGAATGGATACTGGACCGATCATTTTACAGGCTGTTGTTAAGGTTGAAGAAGATGATACAGTTGAAGATCTGGCAGCTAGAATACTAAAAGAAGAACATAAAATTTATCCAGAAGCAGTAAAATTAATTGCAGAAAACAGGATTAAATTAGAGGGAAGAAAGGTTAAAATTTTGAAGGAGGAGAAATAATTTGTCTAAAATCAAAAAAGCTCTCATAAGTGTATCAAACAAAGCAGGAATTGTAGATTTTGCTAAAGGATTAAAAGAGTTTGATGTAGAAATTATATCAACAGGTGGAACAGGTAGTTTGCTAAAAGAAAGTGGACTTGAGGTCACAGATATTAGTGAAGTGACTAATTTTCCGGAAATGATGAACGGTAGAGTAAAGACTCTTCATCCAGCAGTTCACGGTGGAATTTTGGCTGTTAGAGATAATAAAGAACACTTAAAAGAAATTGCTGCTCAAGATATTGAAACGATTGATTTGGTGGTCTGTAATCTATATCCCTTTGCAGAGACAATTAAAAAAGAAGGAGTTACTTTAGAAGAAGCCGTTGAAAACATTGATATAGGTGGACCTACTATGATACGCTCTGCTGCAAAAAATCATCAGGATGTAGCTGTTGTAGTTGATCCAGCTGACTATGACAATATTTTAAATGAGATGAAAGCAGCTGAAGGTGCTTTAAATAAATCTAAAAAGCTTAAGCTTGCTTATAAAGCATTTAGACATACAGCAGAATATGATCAGTTAATTCAAGATTTCTTATCTGACCTGGCTCTTGAAGATAAAGAGAAAGAGAAAATGCCAGAAATTAGACTTGATAGATATGATAAAAAAATGGATCTTCGTTATGGAGAAAATCCTCATCAAAAAGCAGCTTTTTATTTAGAACGAAAAACAAATGAACCTTCAATTTCAACTGCGGAACAACTACATGGTAAAGCACTATCTTTTAATAATATTAATGATACTGATGGAGCTTTAGAACTGGTGAAAGAATTTGAAGATAATACAGCTGTAGCTGTAATTAAGCATGCTAATCCCTGTGGTATGGCTTTAGGAGATAATGTAAAAGATGCTTTTCTCAAAGCACATGCAGGTGATCCGCTTTCTGCTTTTGGTTCAATTGTTGCGTCAAACAGAACTATAACTGCAGAAGCAGCTTCTGAAATAGCAAAAGATGATAAATTTGTAGAAGTAGTGATTGCTCCCGATTATGAAGAAAAAGCACTTAAAATTCTTAAAAAACGCTGGGATAATGTAAGAATTTTAAAAACAGGTGAATTAAAAATAAATTATGATAAACCTGGTTATAGTATGAAAAAAGTAACGGGAGGAATGTTGGTTCAAGACAGAGATCTGGGACAAACTACTGCTGATGAGCTCGAAGTTGTAACAAAAAAAGCTCCTACAGAAGAGGAAATTAAAGATTTATTATTTTCCTGGAAGGTAGTTAAACATGTTAAATCTAATGCTATAGTTATGGCTAAGGAACAAATGGTAGTTGGTGTAGGCGCAGGTCAGATGAGCCGGGTTGATTCTATGATAATTGCTGGTCGTAAAGCAGAAGGACGTCAACGTGATGGTGTTGTTGCTTCAGATGCGTTCTTTCCTTTCCCTGATGCTGTAGAAAAAGCAGCTGAGTTGGGGATTAAAGCAATAATTCAACCTGGTGGTTCAATTAGAGATGATAAAGTTATAGAGGCTTGTGATAAATTAGGGATCGCAATGGTCTTTACAGGAAAAAGACATTTCCGCCATTAAAATAACATAAAAAATGTATAAACTGCAGGGAGGGATTTTAATATGAAAACTAAAATAAATTTAAGCATATTCTTTATAATAGTTTCATTATTAATAACTAATCCAGTAATAGCTGAAGATCTAAGCTTTATTGAGTTGATAAAAAATGCTGGAGTAAATGAAGCTGCAGACGCAATTGCTGAGGGAGCAGATGTTAATATGGTTGACGAAGATGGTATAACTCCCTATCTGGCAGCTGCAGCAGAAAATCCTTATCCTGCAGTAATTAGATTACTGAGAAGAGAAGGAGCAAATATTTATTATCGTGATTCCTCTGGTTGGACTGCTTTAATGTATGCTGCAGCTTATAATAACAATCCTGAAATTTTAAGAGAAGTAATGCGATTTGATAGAAACTTAAATCTTAAAAACGAAGCTGGTAATACGGCTCTTCATTTGGCTGCAGAAAATAATAAAAGGGGAAATATCTGGTATTTATTAAGGTTTGGAGCTGATCCGAATCTGGGTAATAATAGAGGTGTTAAACCTTTAATGACTGCTTATCAAGCTAGAAGCAATCATGATTTAATCAAAACTCTGATTGATTGGGGAGCAGATGTTAATGCCAGGGACAATAATGGTAAAACTGTACTGGCTTACGCTGTTTCAGCCCGAAGAAATATTTCTGAATTAGATTATCTGCTTAAAAATGAAGCTGATATTAATCTGAGAGATGATAATGGTAAAACAGCAATTTTTTATGCTGTAACTGATAATAATTTAAACGCTCTGGACTTTTTATTAAAGAATGGAGCTAGGGTTAATCTTAAAGATCACAAAGGAGAAACTGTGCTTTTTTATGCTGTAAGAAGACATGAAGATCCTGCTTATTTAAATCTTTTAACATCTTATGGAGCTTTTGTAAATTTACAGTCATACAGCGGCAAAAGTGTTTTAATGTCAGCTGCAAAAAATAATTCTAATCCTAAAATTATTGAGTTACTATTGGCTAAAAATGCAGATCCTACCGCTAGAGATAATAATGGGAAAAGAGTTGTAGATTATCTGGAAGAAAATAGATCTTTAAGGGGTAGTGATGTTTATTGGGAACTGCATAAACTTGAACCTGATAAAAGAGAAATAGAGACCATAGAATTGAAGTCTAAATTTCAGGCTGCTTTAATGTCTACTGTAATCCCTTCAGCAGGCCATGCATATACAGAGAGTTGGTGGCCAAAAGGAGCACTTTTTTTACTTGGAGAAGGAGCTTTAATTGGAGCAGCAATTAATGATAGTGATAATAGAAATTCTTATTTGAGTGTCTTTGCTGTTCTAAAAGTATTTGAAGTTATTGATTCTTTAGATGAAGCAGAAAAATTGAATGAAGAAATAATTGATTATAATCAGAAAGCTGAAGAATTTAATCAAAAATTTCTTGAATAAAAAAACCCACTCACTTAAGAGTGGGCAAAAATAAAAACCCGCCCCGGGAAAAGAGCGGGAAAAACAAGGAGAAAAGTACTTAAGTTCTTATCTATATTAATAGCTGTGTTTTGCAGCTTTAAAAGGGAAGTGCAAGTATTTCTTTAGCTTAATTACATAATAGCAGGAAAAGATTAGATTTACTTTAAAAAAAGATTAAAAAGTAATTAGAATTAATTAATGAGTTTGCAATAGGAAAAAAATCTACTTAATTAAATAATTAATAAGCTTAAAAAACAATTAAACTTGAGACTGCCTTTTAAATGGTTAATTTAAAGAGCAGTCTTTTATTATTTGAAAAAACTATATTTTATTATAATGATAATTGCGATTAATTGTTTTAATTGATATAATAAATTGACTTTGTAAAAGATAACGTCAAGAATCTTGTGTAAATAAATCAGTATCGTTCTTTAAATAGTTGATGGAGCTGATCTTTTGCAGCTAAAAATCCTCTCATCTTTCTATCAGACCATTTTGAGTTGTACTCAATAATCTTTAAATAAATTATTTTTTCAGCTGCTTGTACATTAGGCAAACTATTCATAGGCTTTAATCTTTTTTTGATTTCTTTATTGGCTCTTTCAATCCAGTTTGTTGTGTATATGGCTTTATGTATGCTTTCTGGATATTTATAAAATGTTAATAGTTCATCTTTATCTACGTACCAGCTTTGAGTAACTTTAGGATAGATTTTACTCCATTTAAAATCAAATTCTTCTAAAGCTTTTTCTGCAAACTCTCTGCTGGGAGATCTATAGATCTTTTTTAAATCTTTAACGATTTCATCAGTATCTTTTTTTCTAACTTTGACTATTGTATTACGCACTTTATGAACTATACAACGCTGCACATCCGCTTTAGGGAATACTTTTAGAAAAGAATCTTTAAGTCCTGGGAGTCCATCTATAACACCTAGTAGGACTTCCTGGACTCCGCGTTCTTTTAAATTACTTAGTACTTCTTCCCATAAAGCAGCAGATTCAGTTGCACCAATGTAGAAATCAAGTATTTCACGATAGCCGTCTTCATTGATACCAATGATAATATATACAGATTCATTTGCAACAGTATCTCGTCTGACTTTTATGCTCATGCCATCAATAAAAATAACGCTGTACCGTTTTTGAAGTGGTCTTTCTTTCCACTTTTTAACCTCTTCAAGAGCAACATTAGTTAGATTACTAATAGTAGTAGGGCTATATTTTTGTCCATACATCTGCTCTATCCAATCAGCTACATAGCGGGTGGAAAGGCCATTAGCATACATGTTTATTATAGCTTCTTCAAGCCAGTTATCATAGCGTTTATATGGTTGGAATAGTTCAGTTTGGAATTCACCATTTCTATCTCTAGGAACATTTAAGCCTTTAATACTGCCAAACTGAGTTAAGAAATCACGAAGATAAGATCCATTACGACTATTGCCAGAGTTTCTACCTGAGTATTCATGTTTTTCATAGTTTAGAAATTCAGTTAATTCAGCCTTGAGGAAATTCTCGAGAAAATTTTTGATGAGTTCAATGATTAAATCGTGAAATTCAACTTGACCATCACTGTTTTTTTCGGGTATACTGTTCATGAGGAGTCCTCCTTTGGGTTGAGTTTATTTCGCTAATAAATATTTCAACCATTCAAAGAAGGATTCCTCTTTTTTTATTGAAAAAAATCTATTTACACAACTTATTGTACACTACTTTGTAAAATAACAAATTAAAGAAAAAATATAAATAGTTGTATAATCAACTGGGAGTGATTTTGTGCTTGAAAAAAATAATAGATATCAAGAAGGAAAAAAGGTTTCATATATTAGTTTAATAGCTAATATATTATTAGCAATTCTAAAAATTTCTATGGGCTTTTTTGCAGGTAGTACAGCTTTGATTGCAGATGGATTTCATTCTGTATCAGATATGGCTTCAACTTTAATAGTTTTAATTAGCATTAAACTTTCTGAAACTCCTGCAGATAAAAACCATCCTTATGGTCATGAAAAGGCAGAGGCTCTAGGGACAAATCTTCTGGCAGTTATTTTAATTATAACCGCTGTGTTTCTTAGTCGTGAAGCATTTTTAACCTTAATCAGTGGAGAAATTTCTCAGCCTGGATTTGTAGCGCTTATAGTAGCTTTTATTTCTATAGTTGCTAAAGAGTTATTATATCGTTATACAATTATTATAGGTAAAAAAATAAATAGTAGAGCTTTAATTGCAGATGCTCATCATCATCGTTCTGATGCACTATCTTCTATTGCAGCTTTAATTGGTATAGCTGGAGCTAGAATGGGTTTTACAGTTTTGGATCCTTTAGCTGGTTTAGTGGTAGCAGTATTAATATTTAAAGTAGGTTATGATATATTAAAAACAACCTCTTATGAATTAATGGATGGAAGACCATCAAAAGAAAAAATAGATATAATTTATAAAACGACTAAGACCATCGAAGGTGTAATCGATGTTTCTGATATTAAAATCAGAAGTTACGGGCCTCGGTATATAGTAGACTTAAAAATAGTTGTAAGTGGTCGAATTACAGTTAGACAGGGACATAATATTGCAGCAGATGTAAAACAAAAAATAATTTCAGAAAATGATGATGTAAAAGATGTATTGGTTCATGTCAATCCTAATAGTGTTCACTGATTTAAAATCTAATTATTGAGGAGAATTCAGAGTGCTTAAAGTAGTTATAATTATAAATGATTTAATTGAAAGGGCAAAAGTTAAATCATATTTAAACAAGATTAATAGCTCTCAAGAGCAGTTTGAATTTAAATTGGTAGCTGAGTTTAATAATAGTTCTCAAGCTATCAATTTTCTTTATCAAAACCGGAAAATCGATATTTTAATTATTGAAAATTACTTAAGTGGAATTTTTTCGGGTTTAGATTTTGCTTTGCTTGCTGAGAAAGAGTTTTCTTATTCCAGTATCATATTGATCAGTGAAGAGAATGATAATTTGAATTTATCGGAATATCAATTAAATAATCTTAATGCTGTATTAACAAAGGTTTCAAATAGTGATAGTTTTATAAATTCTTTAAGAATGACTGCTATAAAACAAAAACAAAAAGTTAAAAATTTGGCTGAAAACAGAAAAATATTAGAAGATTATCAAAAAATAATCGATTATAATAATGATGCTATTTTTCTACTTGAATTAGATGAAAAAAATAATTTTTATTATAAAAGAATGAATCAAAGCTGTTTGGAATTAACAGGTTATAATAACAGAGATCTTAAAAAACAGAAATCAGATGACATATTTTCATCAGAAATAGCAGATCAGTTAAAAGAAAACATTAAACGTTGTGCAACGAAAAAAGAAAAAGTTAACTTTCAAAGTAGTTTAGTATTTTCTAGTTCACGAAGAATTTGGGATATAAATCTTTATCCTATTATTAAAAATAATAGGGTAAAGCAAATAGTGGGCTCATTAACTGATATCAGTGAAATAGAGAGACAAAAGAAAAAATTAAAATACTGTTTAGAGCATGACCTTTTAACTGGCCTTTATAACAAAGATTATTTTGTTAAGAAATTAAAACATTTGGAGCAAAAAGAAGATTCGAGTTTTTCATTAATATTTATTAATATTAATTCTTTTAATTTATATAAAAATTTTTATGGATTTGAAAAATCAGAAAAATTATTGACAGAATTAGTTGAAATAATCAATAAAATTTTAAAAAGTAGTACTCTTAAAGTCTTTATTGAAAATGCTTATTTTGCAGTGCTTTTAGAAAGCACTTCTAAGAATAAAGTCATTTCAGTAGTTGAAGAATTAAAAAAAGAATTTTCAAAAATAAAATTAGATCACATTGAATTTGATATTTCAGTATTAATAGAATGCAATGATAATAACCAAAAAAGTTTAAGCGATATTTTTAATAGCACTATTATTAAATTAAAAAGTATTGACTACAATATGAGAAATAGTCAAAAAAGTGTTTTTTATAAAAGCCACCTTAATTTTGTAGAAAAAAATAATTATAATGATCTACATCACAGTAGTAATTTATTGGAATTAAGCAAAAAAACAGCAGTAGAATTTAATCTTAACAGTGAAGAAAGTAGAAAATTTATGCTTTTAGCACAACTTCATGATATTGGAAAACTGGCAATTAATAAAAATATTTTAAAAAAAGGATCTTCTTTAAACAAATCGGAGTGGGAACAATATATAACACATGTTGATAAATCAGCAATTTTTGTTGCTTCATATCATGATTTAGCAGAAAGCTATAATTTGATTTATCATCACCATGAGCATTTTGATGGAAGTGGATATCCTGACGGTTTAACGGGCAAAAATATTTCTTATTTAAATAGACTCTTTGTGCTTGTTAATTTTTTCGATGCTCTTAAAAACCACCTTTATTATCCTTTTACAAAAGAAAAATATTATTTTGCTTCTTTAACGAACAGAGAAATAATTGAAGAAATAGAAAATTATAAGGGTAAGATTTTTGATCCTGAGCTTAGCGATGAATTCATTAAAAAGCTTATATTAGGGGATAAATAAGCTTACAAAGCGAGGTTATCCACAAGTTAATAACAAAACAGGTGTTTTATCCACAGTTGTCAACATCTAATCAACAAATTTTGTGGATTAAACCAAGAACTTATTAACAACTTATCCAGAATTGTGGATATCAAAAATGATTATCATTACAGGAGGATATGATTATGCTTTTAGATATTCCAGCAATATTAGCTGCAGCAAGTACGGGTGCTGTTACTGGTTATTTAACAAATAATTTAGCATTGAAAATGATTTTTAAAAAATATGGTCCTTTTGGTGGAGTAGTTATAAAGACCAGAGATGAATTTATAAAGAGTATTTCGCAGTTAGTAGAAAGAGATATTATTAATCATGACACTTTAAAAGAAGAATTTTCTAAAGCAGAATTTAAAAAAAATTTAAATAAAACAGTTAAAGATCTACTTAAGTTCCATCTTTATCAACGCAGCAATCAAGAAAAATTATCTGATTTTCCAGCCTGGAAAAATAATTATCAGCTTAGCACAAAGTATTTAGCAGAAAAGCTTCCCCAATATTTTATTAGTTTAACTTCAGAGCTGGCCCAGAATCATCAAATAGATGATTTGCTCAGTCAAGAGGGCTTAAATGAAATTATTGAGAACTTTTATTTTGATTTTATTCAAGAAATTAAAGATAAAAATCTATTGAAAAAAGTATTAATTAATATTTATCAAGAACTAAAAGAAGAAAAAATATCTGATTTATTAACAAAACAAAGCAAAGCAGAATTAAGTGATTTTTTAAAAGCATTTTCTTTAGAATTAAATAGAGCATATGCTTCTGATCAGGATAAAGCTGATTTAAAACAAAGCCTTAAAAGTTTAGTTGATTTAAATAAATTAAGCAATAATTTGATTAAAAAAATAAAGAAAATAAAAATAGAAGAAATATTTAAAGAAGAAAGAAGCCTTGAAAACTTTTTTACAGAAAATAAATTCAAAAATATTATTAATGAATTTATTATTAATTTGAAAATCGAAATAGAAAAATCCGAATTAATAATAGATGATTTAATATCTCCACAACTAGAGAAAAGCTTAAAAGAAGATCTTGATATAATCATTGTTCATAGCAAAGCAAAAATAATTAAGTTTATTAGAAATCATGAAAATGAAATTGAAGAAATGATTTTTACAGCAGTTGAAGAAGAAATTAAATTAAATAGTGGATTCAAAGCAATGAGTCGCTCTGCTATCTATAATAAATATCAAGAAAACATGGATGAATATGGAAGTCCGACTGAATTAATAATAAATTATATAAATAATTCGATTTCTAAAGATAATAGTCTTAGTGAAAAACTAATCCGGGAAATTAAAAATAAAAAATTATCTCAATTTAGCAGTTTTATCAAAGTAAATAGTATAACAGAAAAAATTGAAAATTATTTTTTTAGCTTTTTACAAGAAAATAACACTAAATCTTTAGAAGAAATATTTTCTCAAGATTTTTTTGAAAACCAGAATCTTGAAAGTAAATTATTTAATCTGCTTTTTACATTTATCCAAAACACCCTTTCAGATCCAGAATTATTAAAGCTATTTATAGAAAATATTTTTGGTTTGCCTTTAGAAAAGGTAATTAAAGCAGAAGATTTTTCTCTAAAAGCTGATTATCTTGAAAATTTGATCTTAGAAAATTTGAAAAATAATTATGAATTTATTAATTCTTTATTTAAATATATTAATGAAAATGCCTTGATATATCTAAACAAATTCATTAAAAATAATACTGAAATAATTTCTGGGCAATTAGAAAACAGATTTTTAGATTTAGAAAGTAAAATAGAAAATAAGGAGCTTAGAGATTTATATAAAGACTTTTCTAAAGATAAAAAAAATATTCTTAAACTAACTGATGAGCTATGTGCTTTTTTATACAATTATCTACCAGAAATAGTTGAAGGGAGTATAGCTCAAACAGCTTCTGCAAATCTTAATCAACTTTCTGATCAGGAAGTACAAAAAGCAATTGAGGAATTCATGGGTAAAGAACTGAAACCTATCACTTATTTAGGAGCTTTACTTGGGGCTGCAGCTGGAATGATATTCAACCTAACAGGTGTTGAGGCTGCTTTGATGGCTGCATCTCCAGTTTGGGTTGATTATGTATCTTCTGCTGTTTTATATGGTGGAGTTGGTTGGTTGACAAATGTATTAGCTATTTGGATGATTTTTAACCCCTATCAGGAAAAATATATTGCTTCTTTTAAAATGCCTTTTACCCCAGGAGTAGTGGCTAAAAATAGAAATAGATTTGCTGATTCTATGGGATCTTTTGTAGAAAAAGAACTTCTTAAGGCAAACTCTGCTGCAGAATTGTTAGAAAATAATAGGGCTAAAATAACCGATAAAGGATTGCAGTATTTTAAAGAGCAGGATTATCGGCTTTTGTTCAGCCTGTTAAAAAACAAGGATAGTTTAATAGCAGAACAGTTAATTAATTTTTCGCTTGAGCAAATTCCTAAAGCCAAAGGAAACGCAGATTTGCAAAAATATATCAATACAAAGCTTGCTAATGTTCTAGAAAATGAAATTAAAATTATCAGTTTAGAGGAAAAAAGCCTTGAATTCTTAAATAAAAAGGAAGAAAATATTAATTTTTCCACTGCTCAGATAGGACAGGATATTTTTTCATTAGAGAAAGTATCTACTGCTTTGGCAGGGGAATATACTTTGAGTTTAAGCTCTCATCGTTTTAAAGAAATTATCAGTGATAAAAAGATTTTTCCTTTTGCCAAATATCTTGTCCCACAACTTTTTGGAACTGATTTAAAGCTAGATTTAAATGATCTTATTTTTTCTTATTTACAAGAAAATAAAGATGATCTCTTTGGAACAGCCACAGAGTTTTTATATAAAGAGGAAGAGAATATTTTGCAGAAACTAAAATTTAAAAAAGATGAGTTAATAGAGTTTGAGAAAGCTAAAAAAGGTGGGATTCTTAAAAACACTCTTATCTCTGGAGCAATATTAATGGCTGATTTGGATGGCTTTATTGATGCAGTTGGGAAAAGAATTTTTAATCATTATTTGCCAGCATTCTTTGCAGAAGAAGATGAAAATATAAAAAATGATTTAGAAAGCTATCTAAAAGATCTCGAGCAGAAAAGCTTTGAGAGTTTAAGCAGCTTTGATTTTTCATCTTCAGCAACTTATTTCTTTAATTCTGCTAAAGGTGAAGATTTTTTAAATACATTTATATTTTTAAATGAGACTGAAATAGAAAAACTTAGTCAAGCTTTGCTTAAAGGTGAAGAAAAAGAGCTATTTAATTTTAATTTTGAAGTAAACAAAATTGAATTAGAAAAATTTATAAAAAATCAATTCAGCCTTGAACAAAAATTAAAACTTTTAGTTGATCTAAAAAATATTTTTTCAGATCAAAAAATAAAAAATCAATTTAAATACCTGATTAATAATAATCAATTTGTAAAAGCAGAAAAAACATGGCTTAATTTTACTGAGAATTTAAATTTTGCAGAAAGAAATTTTATATCATCTCAATCAATAAATGAAATTATAGATAACTTGAGTGCAATTTTGGAAAAAGAAGAAACGCTCGAAAGCATAGCTGAAGAAACAATAGCTTTAGTGTCTGATTTCATAAGTCATTTACAAAAGGAAATGGACAGAGAAAGTTTAAATTATTTATTAGAACTATTTTTGCAGAGTGGAATAGATAGTTTAATTGTTAATTCTGAAAAAATTGTTGAGAGCTTAGAATTAAAAGAATTAACTTCTGCTGAAATAAGAAAAATGGATCCTGCTGAAATTGAAAGCACTTTTAATAGTTTTGCCGGCCATTATTTTAATCAATTAAAACAATATGGATGGTTTGGAGGAATTTTTGGTGTACTTCAATTATTGTTAAGGTCATTTATCTTATAATTTTTTAAAAAAGCAAACTTAATTTGCTTTTTAGATAACAAATATTATAAGATATAGATAAGTTGGAAGAAATTTTAGGAAATTACTAACAATTAAAAATTTAATATTATTAAATATAGGTTGTAATTATTGTTTTGGTGTTTAAAACGAAAATTAATAATTGCATTAAAATGGGAAAGAGGTTAAAGTCCTCTGCGGTCCCGCCGCCGTAAGGTTTAAAAAAAGACTGTTATCTCACTGGGAAACCGGGAAGAGGGTCTGCTTTGCAAACCAAGCCGGAAGACCTGCCATATTTAATCACCAGATACTCACGGGATATGAGAGGGGTGAAAGATAATTAAATTCAGTTTTGCTCTTATGACTCCCTTGCGATATTTTTCGGAAGGGATTTTCTTTTTTGTTTTTGACGCAGGAAATATTAATTCTGTCAAGAATAAGTAAATATTACAGTCATTGTAAACAAATGTTTATTTTATAAATAGGGGGATATAAGGATGGCCTTAAAATATGTAAAAAAGAGAAACGGCAAAAAAGTAGATTTTAATTCTGATAAAATTAAAGCTGCAGTAATTAAAGCAGCAGAAGCTGTAGAAAGCAATAATGATAAAATTGGAGATGAAATTTGTTCAGAAGTTATTTCTTATCTTAAAATATTTTTCAAAGATGGCGGGATAGTTGAGGTTGAACAAATTCAAGATCTAGTAGAAAAAGTATTAATAGAAAAAGGTTATGCCGATGTTGCAAAAGCATACATACTTTATCGAGAGCAGCACTCTAAACTTCGTGATACCAAAAAACTATTTGCAGATGCTGTAAATATTATGGATAATTATTTAGATCGAAGTGACTGGAAAGTTAATGAAAATTCTAATATGAGCTATTCTCTGCAGGGCTTAAATAATTTTATTGCTTCAGAGGTAACAGGTCAGTACTGGTTGCAGCAAATTTATTCAGATGAAATAGAGAAATTACATAAAGACGGTGATTTGCATGTTCATGATTTAGGAAACCTGAGTGTCTATTGCTGTGGATGGGATTTAGAAGATCTTTTACGGACAGGTTTTCGAGGTGTACCAACAAAAATTGAAAGTTCTCCACCCAGGCATCTTCAGACAGCTTTAGGCCAAATCACAAATTTTTATTATACGCTCCAGGGCGAGGCTGCAGGGGCAATGGCTTTTTCAAATTTTGACACCTATCTGGCACCATTTATCGCTTATGATAATCTTAATTATGAAGAAGTTAAACAAATAATGCAGGAATTTTTATTCAATATGAACGTCCCTACCCGGGTTGGATTTCAGACTCCTTTTACAAATATTACTATGGATCTTGAAGTACCTAATTATTTAAAAGAACAGTCAGTAATTATAGGAGGAGAATATAAATCAAAAACATACGGAGAATTCCAGGAGGAAATGGATAAGTTTAACCGTGCTTTTGCGGAAGTGATGATGGATGGTGATGCAAAAGGCAGAATGTTTTCTTTCCCTATTCCTACCTATAATATTACAGATGATTTTGATTGGAATAATCCGGTGCTTGATCCCGTTTGGGAGATGACTGCAAAATTTGGAATTCCCTATTTTTCCAACTTTATCAATTCAGATATGAATCCCGAAGATGCTCGTTCTATGTGTTGTCGATTACGTCTTGACAATAAAGAGCTGCGCAAAAGAGGGGGAGGTTTATTTGGCGCTAATCCTATGACAGGAAGTATAGGAGTGGTTACTTTAAATATGCCAAGAATTGGATATTTGGCGGCAGATAAAGCTGATTTTATCAATCGTGTCTATAGATTAATGGATATTTCTAAAGACAGTCTTGAAATCAAAAGAAAAGTACTTGAAAATCTTACAGAACAGGGGTTATATCCATATTCTAAATTTTATTTAAGAGATGTTAAAAAACGTTTTGATGAATACTGGAAAAATCATTTCAACACAATAGGATTAAATGGAATGAATGAGGCTCTACTTAATTTTATGGATAAAGATATAGCTTCCCAGGATGGACAAAAGTTTGCTTTAGAAGTGATGGATGCAATGCGGGATAAACTACAGGAATATCAGGAAAAAACTGATAATTTATATAATCTAGAAGCTACTCCTGCTGAGGGAACAGCATATAGGTTTGCCAGACTTGATAAAGAAAAATTTGGTGACAGCATTATTTCTGCAAATGAGGACAGGGTAATTAACGAAGGTGCAGATCCTTATTATACAAACTCTACTCAGTTACCTGTAAATTTGACAGATGATATATTTACTGCCCTTGAATTACAGGATGAACTGCAGTCTAAATATACAGGAGGCTGTATTGAGAAAGGAAATAAGGTTTTAACTGATAAAGGATTAATGAAAATAGAAGAGATCGTTAAAAATTATGAAAATTTAAAGCCTATTATGGCCTTAAGTTATAATGAAGAGTATCATAGATCAGAATGGGATTTAATTACTGATGCAGTTGCCATAGATGTTAGCAGACATGATAAAATTAGAATTAAAGCTGAAAAAGATCTTGATATTACTACAAGTGACTGGCATCCATTTTTTGTGTTGGAGCCTATAACAGAAAAAAAGGTAGCTTTAGCAAATTTAAAATCTGCAGATGATAATGAAATCTTAGTTAAAGATATCGACAATAAATTATTTTTAAGTGGAGAAAACCTAGATAAAAAATATAAGATTACAGAAAAAAGAGCAGATCAGTTAAAAAAGGGAGATTATATATTACAAAATCACTATAACATTTACCCGGATATTTATTCTAAATTGGATCAAGATTTGATGTGGTTTTTAGGCTATTTTTATGATCGAGGTGTAATTAGCCTTTGTAAATCAACTTCTCAAGCTGAAAACAGAAGTAATAAATATCAAATAAATATTTTTGCTGATGACAAAAAAATAATCTTAAAAGTTCTACAAATCATGGAAAAATATTTTGATGCAGATAGTGAAATTATAAATTATAGAAAAAATAATAATGGATATCACTTAACTACAAAAGAAGAAAAAGCGGTTAAATTCCTTTTTGATTATGGATTTAATGAAGGAGCAAAAGAAAGAAATAAAGGTATTTCTAAAACAATTACAGAACAGTTGACACAAAAAAATGTCTATAGCTTACTTTTTGGTCTGATAGATGGAAGAGGAGAAGTAGATCCAGTTAATGGCAGTGCCCGATATGAAAGCTGTTCAGAAAAAATGGCAGATGATATTCTGGAAATTTTCACAATGGCTGGGATTATGATTCAAAAAAGTCTTTGTGAAAAGCAAAAGAAAAATCATTACAGTATAACAATTCCTCATTTTGATTTCTTAGAAAGAAAAATTCAAAATAACGAAGTTGAACAGTCAAATGATAGACTTGCTCAAAAAATAAAACGTCAATTACCTGTTGTAATGGTCGAAGAGATTACTAAAATTGACGTTGAAGATAATCAATTTTATGACCTTACAACCCAGCTGAATCATAATTATTTAGCAGGTAAAAACACTCTAGTTTTTATTCATAATACAGTGTTACATGGATTTTTAGGGGAAAAAATGCCATCAATAAAAAGCACCAAAAAATTGGTTAAAAGAATTGCCGAGAATTTTCAACTTCCATATTATACAATAACCCCAACTTTTAGTATTTGTCCAGTACATGGATATTTAGCAGGAGAACATTATTACTGTCCCAAATGTGAAGCAGAATCTGAATCTGAGCAGGAGGCTTGATAAAATTGAAACTGGCTGGGTTAAAAAAAACCTCACTGATTGATTATCCAGATCTGATTTCTGCAGTTGTTTTTACAAGGGGATGTAATTTTAAATGTGGATATTGCCATAACAGTCAGCTAATCAATAATAAAGCAGAAAAAGAAAATATGCCTGAAGAAATTTTCTTTGATTTTTTAGATAAAAGACAAGGGTTGATAGACGGAGTTGTAATTAGTGGTGGTGAGCCAACTTTACAGCCTGATTTAAAGAATTTTATTAAAAAAATAAAAAGAAAACATAATTTAAAAATCAAACTGGACAGTAATGGCAGTAACCAAAGAACAATTGCAGAATTAATTAAAGAAGATTTAATAGATTATCTGGCAGTTGATATTAAACAGAGCTGGAATAAATATTCTGATTTAAGTTCAGAAAAAATAGTACCTGAACTAAAGAAGACTTTTTCTTTGATCTTAAACTCTAACGTCAACTATGAATTTAGAACAACTGTTGTTCCAGGTTGGCATGATAAAAGAGAAATTGAAAAAATAGCTAAAATCATTCAGGGGGCAGATAGATATTATATTCAAAATTTTAAAGCAGTCAACACTTTAGACCCAAAACTTAAAAATAGAAGATCTTTTTCTCCTGCTGAATTAAAGAACTTTAAAAAAATAGCTGAAAAATATTTATCGGTGGTTAGAATTAGAAACTAAAAAAACCTTAACTAACCATAGAAGTGAAATATTTGGATTTGATGTAACTTTACCAATAAAAGGAGGCTAATAATGGCTAAAAAACAAAAATGCGAGGTTTATTCAAGGGTTGTAGGTTATCTTTCACCTGTATCAGAGTGGAACAGGGGGAAAAAGGAGGAGTTTAAAGATAGGCAAACTTTTGAGAGTGAAGAAAAAAGCAGTTAATTTTTTCGCTTGAAATACAATTTTGCTTATGGTATAATTTCAGCAATGGGTCGATTATAATTATGATTAACCCATATAGAATTAACATTAGGAGGAATAAATTAATATGATTTACACAGGAAAAGTAAAATGGTTTGACGCGAAAAAAGGTTATGGTTTTATTGAAAGAGAAGATGGAGACGATGTATTTGTACACTTCTCAGCTATTGAGGACGAAGGTTTCAAAACTCTAGAAGATGAACAAGAAGTAGAATTTGAAATCGTTGAAGGCGATCGTGGTCCACAAGCTGAAAACGTTGTAAAGTTATAGAGTTTAAAACTGTATAAACTGACAACCTGCCCCGACATTATAGTCGGGGCTTATTAAATCAACCCTCTTTTTTAGAGGGTTTTTCTTTTTTTTGCTCAATTTAATTTATTTTTTCTATATATATGATAAAATAAAAATATCCAAATATTTAAAATTTTAATAAAAGAAATATAACACAGCCAAAATTTAGGAGGCTAAATAATGCAAAACCCAATAATTTTACAGGCTTTTTACTGGGAAATGGGAACTGAAGAATATGCTGAGCAGTACCCAGAAGAAAATGATTTATGGATTCTTATTGCTGATAGTGCTGAAGAAATTAAAAGATCACAATTTGATTTTGTCTGGCTTCCCCCGGCAAATAAAGGGGCAGCTGGCCAGTATGATGTTGGTTATGGAACTTATGACTTATGGGACTTAGGTGAATTTAACCAAAAAGGAAGTGTCAGAACAAAATATGGGACTAAAGAAGAATTAGAGTTAGCAATAGCAGAACTTCACAAAAATGATTTAAAAATATTATATGATGCTGTTTTAAACCATAGATTAGGTGCTGATGAAAAACAGCTGGTAGAGTTGAAAGATGGTTCTGAAGCAGAAGTCTGGACAAAATTTAATTTTCCGGGACGGGGTGATAATTATAGTTCTTTAAAATTGGGCTGGAAATGTTTTGATGGAGTAGATTGGGATGAGAGAACTCAGAGAGCGGAAAAATTTTTATTTCATACCAAAGAATGGGATGATTCATATGGAGAGAATTATTTAATGGGAGCAGATATGGATTATCAAAATGATATTATTAAAGAAGATGTGCTAAACTGGGGTAAGTGGATTGTCAATGAAATTGGTTTTGATGGTTTTCGCTTAGATGCTAGCAAACACGTAGATAATCAAATGATATATGATTTTGTTGAGCAGACAGCTCAAAGCACAGACAAAGAGCTTTTTTATATTGGTGAAGCCTGGGTTAATGATGCTGAGGTATTGATCGATTATCTAGAAACTGTGGGTCAGGATAGATTACATGTTTTTGATTTTCCTCTCCGCAAAAACTTTATCGATTTAATGCATGGTAAATTAGACATGAGATGGCTTGGGGAAAAAGGACTTGTTAACAAAGATGGTTATGGTCATCGGGCAATTACCTTTGTAGATAATCATGACACAGATAGAGATGGGGATAATGAATATGGAACTGAGCCAATAATGGATCGTAAATTTCAGGCTTACTGTTATATTCTTATGCGCCGTGAAGGAGTACCTACAATATATTGGAAAGATTATCATAATCATGGTCTTAAAGAAAAGCTTGATAATTTAATAGAGGCACGCAAAAAATTTGCTCATGGTGAGCCATATGAAAGCGAATCAAATGATAAAAATACATACTCCTATATCAGAACAGGTGATGATAATCACCCTGGAAGTGGACTGGTAATGATGATAACTCAACATGATAATGGTGAGTTAATAGAAAAAGTTATTAATACAGGGGAAGCTGAAACGCTATACTATGATTACACCGGTCATGTAGAAAAAGAAGTAAAAACAGATCAGGATGGTAATGGTAAATTTTTTGTCAAAGGTACAATGGCAGATGGTTATTCAGTTTGGGTTAAAAAGCAAGATTAAAGGGGTTATTATTATGTTAACAGCAGTTATCTTAGCGGCAGGTCAAGCAGAAAGAATGGGTGAGTTAAAGCAACTTTTGACCTGGGAAGAAAACAATACTATTTTAGGCAGGGTAATAGATAATCTTTTAGCTGCAGATATTATTGATGACCAACTTAGAATAATCGTGGGAGCTGAAAAAGAAAAAATTCATGGATACTTAAATAATAAATATAAATCTGAGCTAAATTCTGATAAAATAATTATAATCGATAACTCATTATATGAAGATGGACTTTTGACTTCTGTAAAAATTTCTTTAGAAGATCTTTCTTTAGATACAGAACATATCTTATTTACTTTAGCTGATAAACCGTTTATAGGTGCTCAAATTTATAAAGAGATATATAATGAGTTTTTAAATAAAAATCCTGATATATTACTTCCTAAATATAAAGGTGCAAAAGGACACCCTGTGATAATCAAAAGCTATTTAATTAGTAATATATTTGAATTAGAAGGTAGAGGTGGACTAAAGAATCTTTTTCAACAGATGCCGGAAAAAGTTTATAATTACAGCTGCTCATATCCAGAAATTTTAAAAGATATAGACTATAAAAAAGATTACTTGTTTTATTTAAATAATGATTTCAAATTTAAACCATAATTAATATTAAACTATTTAAAAACAGAAGAGAAAGGATGATCTTATGCGGCTCAATTATAAGCTCTGGTTGGAAGAAGAGCAGAGACTCTTTGGAGATGGACCATGCCATATTTTAGAATTAGTTGATCAACTTGGTTCTTTAAGACAGGCGGCAGCAGAGATAAACATGTCATACAGTCAGGCCTGGAAATTAATTAATAAGCTCGAGAAAAGATTGGGCTTTAAACTACTTAACAAACAAATAGGTGGAAGTAGTGGAGGAGGATCAGAATTAACTGAAAAAGGACGGTTTTTAACTAAAAGATTTTCAGATTTTAGAAAAGAAGCTCAAGTTTATTTAAAAAAATTAGAAGAAAAATATTTTGATCAAGATTTCCAACAAAAATTAAAGAAAAATAAAGTTTAATTGTTTAGTTATTTGTTATATAATTTATTATATGAGCGTTATGTGAGGTTAAGCATAACGGAAATGGAGGTTAGGTGTGTTAAAGAAAATATATAAAAACAATTATTTGGATAATCTTTTGACTTTTTTAAATATAACAGTAATATTAATAATTATAATTTTATTATGTACTTTTTCTTCATCAGCACAAAGAGAGTTTATAGATATGATGGGAAGAAAAGTAATAATTTCTGATCAGGTAGAAAGAATTGTAACAACGTATAAACCAGCAACTCAATTCGTATTATCTCTACAGGCAGGAGACAGGTTAAAAGCTGTACCAATTCAAACAGAAAAACAGCAATTATTTATGAAACTAAATCCCGAATTAGCTGAATTACCTCAGGTAGGATCTCGAAGAAATGGAGTTAATATTGAAACAATTGTTTCAGTTAATCCAGATTTGGTGATACTTTATCCCCATAGGGATTCTTTAGATACTGCTGAAAAGCTTGAACTTCAGGGTATTCAATCTATAATAATCAATCCGGAAAGTCTTACTAAGATTAGAGAAACTACTAATTTATTAGCCAGTATACTTAATAAAGAAGAACAGGGTGAAAAAATTATAAATGCATATGATAGAATTGAAACCCTTACAGCTAGAAGTTCTCAAATTAAAACTGAGGAAAAAAAACAAATTTATTTTGCTAATTCAGAACTAATGAGTTCCGTGGGGGCTGATATGATGCAGACTTCTCTAATAGAAAATGCTGGAGCAGTCAATCCAGCAGCAGATTTGAAAAGTGGATTTTTAAATATTTCTGCTGAAAGACTAATAGGATGGAATCCTGATTTAATTATTGTTTCTCAATTTTTTAATGAAAATCTAGTTGAAATTTCAGGGGATCCCAAATTTCAATCTCTCAAAGCATTTAAAAATGGGGATGTTTATCGTTTCCCTTCTCAATTGGAACCCTGGGATTTCCCGTCACCATCTTCATATATAGCTCAACTTTGGCTTGCAGTAAAAACATACCCAGAGAAATATGATGATCTTGATTATGAGGCTGAAGTAGAGCAGTTTTATAAGAGTTTATATGAGAAAAGTTTTAGCACTTTAGGTGGAGAATTTTAATAAAGGAGCAATATATGAAAAATAAAAGTTCCTCTCAGTTAAAATTAACTTTGATTTTTACGCTTTTATTATTTCTAATAATAATCTCACTTATGATAGGTAATTATCCGCTTTCCAGCAGAGATTTAAAGGTGATTTTTGGACAACTTTTGAATGGTAGTAGAGCAGAGTTAAATGCTAATCCAGCCTGGTCTGTGCTATATTATATTAGGCTTCCCAGAATATTAACGGTAGTTTTGGTGGGAGCTGCTCTTTCTTTAAGTGGTTCAGCTTATCAAAATATATTTAGAAATCCTCTGGTTTCTCCTGATATTCTTGGTGTATCGGCTGGAGCAGGTTTAGGAGTTGCTTTAGGACTACTTTATACAGAAGGATCTATTTTATATGTTTATTTTTTCGCTTTTTTGATGGGCATAACTGCTGTTCTTATAACTTATTGTTTGAGTAGAATTAGTGGTAGAAACAACAGTATGTTTATGGTTTTAGCTGGAATAGTGGTTGCCTCACTTGCTAATGCTTTAATATCACTATTAAAATATACTGCAGATCCTCTGGAAAAACTTCCGGGAATAGTTTTTTATTTAATGGGTGGATTTACTCGTGTTTCCTGGCGAGAATTTTATTTAATTTTACCGATAGTTATTATTGGAGGTTTTGTACTTATTTTTTTGCGCTGGCAGTTAAATATTTTCTCTTTAGGAGAAAACCAGGCTGCTTCTCTTGGAGTAGATACTGAGAAAATAAAAGTAATTGTAATTATATTTTCTACGATGATGGTTTCAGCAGCAACTGCTGCGGCTGGACAGGTTAGCTGGATTGGACTGGTTGTACCACATATAGCCAGATTTATAGTTGGTACTAAACATAAATTTTTACTTCCAGCATCAGCTTTAATTGGAGCCTTTTTGCTTTTGCTAATGGATAATCTTGCTCGGACTATAAGCGGAGCAGAAATTCCAATTAGTATTATCACGGCTTTGATTGGTGCTCCGTTTTTTGCATATTTATTAATATCAGGTCGAGAAAGTGGGTGGAGCTAATGTTAGAGATTAAAAATCTAGATTTTTATTATAATAGAGATAAAATATTAAACAAGATAAATTTTCAAGCAAAAAAAGGAGAGTTCATTTCTTTATTAGGGGCAAATGGATCTGGAAAAACAACTTTTTTAAAATGTATACAGGGTTTATTGACTCCAAAAGAAGGGAAAATACTTATAGATGGAGAAAATATAATACAACTATCTAAAAAAGAGATTGCTCGAAAAATTTCTGTAGTCCCACAGGAAAACAAAAATATTTTTGCTTATGAGGTGCTTGATATGGTTGTTATGGGTATTAACCCCTGGCTTTCTTTTACAGAACATCCTTCTCAAGCTGATTATCAGAAGGCAGAAAAAATATTAGAGCACTTAGGTGTAGAAGAACTCAAAAGTAAAAATTACAATCAAATTTCTGGTGGAGAAAGGCAGTTAGTTTTGATTGCCCGAGCTTTAATGCAGAAGACAGATATTTTGCTTTTAGATGAGCCTAATTCACATCTTGATTTTAAAAATGTTCATTTAATGATGGAAATCATGAGAGATTTGAGTTATAAAAATAAAACTATAATTACAGCACTCCATGATCCTAATTTAGCATATAATTATTCGGATAAGGTTATTATTTTAAAAAAAGGTAAAATTTTAGCTGCAGGGGCGGTTGAAAAAGTAATGACAGCTGCAAATTTATCTTCAGCATATGATTTTAATATTCAAAAATCAAAACCTGATTTTTCGCTTAAATTTAAACCAGCACAAACTTTCAAAAAGAAAGCATAAGCACTAATTAGTTAGAATTTAGAAAGGAAGTGGAAATTATGGGAGATTTTTTCAAAAAAATGATTGAAGAATTAAAAGATTCAAAAAAAATTATAACTGCTGTTTTGACTGGAATTGATGGAGAAGAAATACCAGAAAATTTACTTGGAGAAATGTTTTTGTTTGATGAAGAAGGGATTATTGAGTTTTCTTCAGATGTTTTAGAAGAAGAAATGCAGAAATTTATGCTAGAAGAAGATATTAAAAGTCAACTTTTAACTCCAGTGGAAGCTAAAAAAACAGATGCAGAATTAAAAGAAATTAAACTTGATAAAAATAATACACTGGAATTTTTTCTGGAGCCAGTAATGGATATACCCAGATTGATAGTTTTTGGAGCCGGACATATTGCAGAACCACTTGTAAAAATCTGCAGTTTGCTTGATTTTAGCATTACAGTTGTAGATGACAGAGAAGACTTTTTAAACTTTGAGAGATTTCCAAGTGCAGATCAACTTTTAGCGCTTAAATATCAAGAATTTTTTGCAAATAGTAAAATTAAAGAAAATGATTATCTGGTTATTATAACGAGGGGTCATCAATATGATTATCAGGTTTTAAAAAATGTTATACGTTCTAAAGCAAGTTATATAGGTATGATAGGTAGTTCAAGAAAAATAAAAAATGTTTATGACAAGCTTCGTGAAGACGGTTTTACTGAAAAAGAATTATCAGAAGTAAAGGCGCCAATAGGACTTGATATTGCCGGTGAAACACCTGCAGAAATTGCGGTTGCAATTGCAGCAGAGATAATCGCTCTCAGGAGGGGTAAATAGTGCGAAAAAATTATTTAGAAAAGATTATTGAACTTAAGAAAGAAGAAATTAAATTGGCTAGAGCATTTATTATTAAAGCTAAAAGTTCTTCTCCCCGTAATGTTGGTGCTGAGATGCTGATTACTGAGAATGGAGAAACCTTTGGTACAATTGGTGGTGGCACTGATGAAAAAACTATAATTGAAAAAGCGATTAACTTAATAGATGAACAGCGATCAGAAAAAATAAAACTATCTTTAACCCGTAAGGAAGCAGCAGATATTGGCTGGGTATGTGGTGGACAAATAGAAGTATTTATACAGATAATTTAAAGTTGACAAGCTTACTAAAGATTGATATAAATTTTCCTATATATTAATAGATTAAAATAATTGTTTAGATATTGGAGGCCAAGTATGTATCCCAAAATATTAATTGCGGCGTATAAAATACCGGCAGAAGTTATGGGAGATAAATATGATTTAAGTGGTTTAGAATTTTCTTTAATCACCCAGGATTATTCAGAAGCATTGAGCAGAGCTGGTGCATTACCAATGATTTTTCCTTATTTAGAATCAAGAAAGAATGATGAAGAATACATCAAAAAAGTTATAAATGAAGTTGATGGTATTGTACTTCCGGGTGGAAGTGATATTGACCCTGCTCTTTATGATTCTTATCCGCAAAAAAACCTGGGTAAAATTTCTCCTGAACGTGATCACTGGGAGCTTAAAATATTGAAACTGGCAATGGAAGCAAAAAAACCTATTCTAGGTGTTTGCCGTGGTTTTCAGCTAATAAATATTTATTATGGAGGTTCTCTTAAAGTAGATGTTTGTGGAAGTGATGTAGAAAGCAGAATTCCTCATATGGCTTTAATGGTACCTAAATATTATAAGACCCATAAACTAAAAATAAAGAAAGAAAGCAGATTAGCAGATATTTTCGGGAAAGAAGATATAGCTGTAAACAGTTATCATCATCAAGCAGTAAAAGAAGTTGGAAAAGGTTTAGTTGTTTCTGGAGTTGCTCCTGATGGTGTTGTAGAAGCTGTTGAGGATCCTAATTATCCTTATCTATTGGGGGTCCAGTGGCATCCAGAAATGATGGCGGCTAAAGAAAAAGAACAGTTTGAAATTTTTAAAAACTTTGTTGATTTTGTAGATGCTTATAAAAATGGGTAGTTGGCGAATTGATTATTTTAAAACAGAATAGGAGGAAGTAATATGAAAAATAAAATATTTGTATTTTTATTGACAGCAGTTCTTTTGGTGTCTGTTTTTGGTGTTGTACAGGCAGCAAATCATGATAGATTTGTAATGGGGATTGAAGATGAAGTAAGTGATCTTGATCCTGGTAATACTATTATTTCCGTTAATGAGAGAGTTGCTTCTCTAATTTTTGATGGTTTAGTACAATATGGTGAAGATAACCGAATAGTTCCTGGTGTTGCTCATGACTGGACGATTTCTGAAGATGGTTTAGAATATGTTTTTGAATTAAGAGAAGGTGTATTATTTCATAATGGAGAAGAATTAACAGCAGAAGATGTGGTCTTTAGTTATGAGCGTATTTTAGATCCTGATTTTGGTTCAGGGCTTAAAGCTAAGATAGAGGCAGTAGAAAGTGTAGAAGCTCTTGATGATTATACAGTTCGTTTTACTTTAAGTGAACCTTATGCCCCTCTTATTTTAGGTATGACCTTTGGCATCGTTTCTAAATCTTATGCAGAAGAAGTTGGTGCAGAAAATTTAGGGCGTAATCCGATGGGAGCAGGGCCTTTTAAAATGGAAGAATGGGATGCCGGGAATAGAATCGTTTTATCTGCTTTTGAAGATTACTGGAGAACAGAGCCTAATTTAAAAGAAGTTATAATTAGATCTATACCGGAATCTTCAACCCAGGCTATGGAATTGCGTAGTGGTGGAATTGACTTTGGTGTAAACTTAGATGTTGGTCAGTTAGAGACTTTTGCTGAGGATGAAAACTTTCAAGTTAAATCTGCTGCAGGAGCAGGAATTAATTTTGCAGGATTTAATTTTGGAATAGAACCTTATAACAATAGAGAATTTAGAGAAGCTATAATCCAGGCTGTTCCTTTTGACCAAATAATTCCTCAAATTTTTGGTTTGTTAGGAGAACGAGCATATTCTATGTTACCTCCAACTATTTGGCCAGATGATAGTGAATATTTAGCAGCTAATTTACCTGCATTTGATCCTGAAACTGCTAGTAATACTTTTGATAGATTAAAAGAAGAAGGAGTTATACCTAATAATTTTGTTGCTGAAGTATTTGTTTCTAACAGCAGACCAGATCAGGTTAAGGTAGCAGAAGCTTTGGTTACAGCTTTAAATCAAGCTGGTTTAAAAGCTGAAGTAAATGCCATGGAATTCGGTACAATGTGGGACATGCTGGGTAGAGGAGAAATAGGCTTCTTTTTCTTAAGATTTGTTTCTGATCCTGATCCAGATTATTGGCTTTATAGATTTTTTAAATCTGATGGAGCTTTAAATAGGGCTTTTTATGAAGATCAAGAAGTTGATCAATGGTTAGATGCAGCTCGGATTACTTCTGTTCAAGAAGAACGAGAAGAACTATATACCAATGTGTTAAGAAAAGTGTTAACCGAAGATATAGTTTTTTACCCAATGGCACATTCAACCCAGATTTATGTAATGCAGGATAATGTAGTTGGGCTTGAACCCGGGAATTCTTTATTAATTCCACTTGTAACCCCAACTGCTAATGTATATAAAGAGTAGAAGTTAAAAATAAAAACTTCATAAAATTAAATTTAGACTAAAATATCAAGTATGCAGGTAGATTTTACAGCTATCTGCATACTCTTTTTTAGAAAGAGGTGAATTTATTGTTTGTTTATATATTAAAACGTATGCTCTGGTTGATACCAGTTTTAATAGGGGTTTCATTAATTCTTTTTGGGATTATGGAGCTTGTCCCTGGTGATCCTGCTACAATTATGCTTGGTACTAATGTTACACCTGCGGCAGTTGAAGCATTAAATGAAAAATTTGGATTTAATGAAGCTTTTCATGTCCGCTATTTTTTAATGTTAAGAAATTTTTTGACAGGTGAGTTGAATTCTATTTATTATAATGATCAGGTTATAAGCATTATTGGAAGAAGGCTGACTGCAACTATTGAGTTAGGTTTATTATCTTTAGTTATTGCTGTAATGGTTGCAATTCCAACCGGAGTTATTGCTGCTGTAAAGAAAAATTCTGTTTTTGATTTTGTGAGTATGCTTTTTGCTACAATAGGTATTTCGGTGCCTGCTTTTTTTACTGGAATTATTTTTATATATCTTTTTTCTGTTCGTTTTAGAATTTTCCCTTCCTCAGGTTATGGAGGTCCCTTTTATACTTTAAATGGGATGAGACATTTAATTTTGCCTGCTTTAGCTTTAAGTACAGTTATGATTGCCAGCACAAGCAGATTAACAAGATCATCAATGCTAGATGTTATGAAAGAAGATTATCTGTTAACTGCACGGTCTAAAGGTCTTAAAGAAAAAGCTATAATTTTAAAACATGCTTTTCGTAATGCATTAATTCCTGTTTTAACTAATATAGGAAATCAACTGGCAATGATGTTTGGAGGAGCAATTTTAATAGAATCTGTTTTTGCCTGGCCCGGGGTTGGTCGTTTAGCAGTTAGGGCAGTTGAGTATAGGGATCAACCACTGGTATTTGGTTCTATATTAATATTATCTACTTTATTTGTAATAAGCAATCTTGTTATCGATTTACTTTATGTTCTTATTAATCCAAGAATAAGCTATGATTAGCGGTAGAATTGAGGTGTAAAACTTGAAGAAAAAAGCATTATTTATTATACTGTTAATAATTCAATTATATGTAAATTATCAAAATTGGTTTTTAAAAGGTCAGGCCTGGGACAGATTGGAACTTAGGGTTGCTACCGTCTTTTCTATTTTTTTAACTGCTCTTTTGTTATTGTTAATTTTTAATAAAAATATGTTTAGTTTTTTAATGGAAAATGATTTATTTTTAAAAACCTGGCATGAATTCAATAAAAACCTTGGGGGTAAAATTGCAGTAGTTATGCTTTTTTTAATTTTTTATGCTGCTTTCATGGCTCCTTTTATTGCACCATATTCACCAACTGCTATAGATTACAGTAATATGACTTACTCACCACCTTCACTTGATAATTGGTTTGGAACTGATGATTTTGGTCGCGATATATTCTCAAGAGTTTTATATGGAGCTAGAATAGCTTTAGGTATTGGCTTTGCTGCTGTTTTGGTAAATGCAACCTTAGGAGTTACTCTTGGTTTATTGGCTGGTTATTATGGTGGGAAAGCAGATATGATTATTATGAGAATCATAGAAATTTGGAACTCTATTCCCTTTATTTTATTGGCACTAGCAATTATTTCTGCACTGGGTAGAGGAATGGTTAATCTAATTATAGCAGTAGGGGTCACAGGTTTAATTAACTTTTCTCGTTTAACCAGGTCAATTGTTCTTCAGATAAAAGAAAAGGAGTATGTAGAAGCTGCTAGAGCTCTGGGAGCAAGTGACAGAAGAATTTTAATAAAACATGTGCTGCCTAATTCTATTTCTTCTTTAATAGTTTTAGCTACCCTCAGAATAGGGATTTCAATTTTGATAGTAGCTGGTTTGAGTTTTCTTGGTTTAGGGATCCAACCTCCGACTTCAGCCTGGGGAACAATGTTGAATAGAGGACAGGATTATTTAATTCAGGCTCCCTGGATGTCCATATTTCCTGGTTTAGCAATAGTTGTTACCGTTTTAAGTTTTAATCTATTAGGAGATGCACTTAGAGATGCACTTGATCCAAGACAATTAGAGTAAATTAAAATATTTTAGTTAAGCTTTATTTTGTTTGGGGAGGACGATTTTATTTGATGAAAAAAAATACAACGGGGAATTCTGCAGTTCATGCTTTTAAAAAAGGAATTAAAGCAGCCATACCAATAATTTTAGGCTATTTGCCAATTGGAATTGCATTCGGAATGCTGGCTGTTAATAAGGGGCTGACACCAGTTCAAACTACCACAATGTCCATCTTTGTTTTTGCAGGTTCAGCTCAACTAGTTTCAATAGAAATGATAGCAGCAGGTGCAGCAGTAACTGCAATTATTGCCATGACTTTTTTAGTTAATTTAAGACATCTGCTATTGTCTGCTTCTCTTAGTCTTCACTTAAGGGACTTACCATTATATTATTATCCATTTTTAGGTTTTTTAATAACAGATGAGTCTTTTGCAGTAGCAATGACTAAACTAAAAAACGTAAAAAATACGCAGGGATACTTTTTGGGACTTGGATTAACTGCATATTTAGGCTGGGTTTTTAGTTCTGCTATTGGTGCCTTTTTGACAGCGGTTATTCCTTTTACTGATGCTGGTCTATTGGATTTTGTTTTACCGGCAATGTTTATAGTTCTTCTTGTAATGCAGATTAATGATAAAATAGAAATTACAGTCGCACTGTTTGCCGGATTTTTATCCCTGATTTTTAGTTTGACTATTGAGGGTAGTTGGAATATAATTTTAGCTACAGTGGCAGCGGCATTTTTGGGGGTATATTTAGATGGAAACAGATAAATACATATTAATGATTACAGGAATGCTGATTGTAACATTTTTACCTCGCTTTTTACCTTTGATGCTTTTGGGGAAAAAAGAACTCCCCCAAAAAGCTATCAGCTGGCTTAGTTATATACCAGCAGCTGTTCTTTCTGCTCTGCTGGCTCCTTCTATTTTGATGGAGGAGGGTGGCCTTTATATCGCACTGGATAATATAGCTTTACTGGCTTTTTTTCCAACTTTGTTAATAGCTTATAAAACAAAAAATATATTTTTGACCGTTAGTGGTGGAATGTTTTTTTATCTTTTTTTAGATATAATTTTATAATAAATTAATTTAAAATGGGGGATCATTATGGAAATCAAAGTAGATTTATTTAGTGATACAGGAACCAGGCCTTCTCAGGATATGAGAAGATTTATGGCAGAGGCTGAAGTGGGGGATGAACAACTGGGGGAAGATCCAAGTGTTAATAGACTCTGTAGGATGGCTGCTGAAATGATGGGTAAAGATGAAGCTATTTATCTCCCCTCTGGTTTAATGGCGAACCAGATTTCTTATGCAGTTCATACAAATCCTGGTGACGAAATAATTATGGACCGAACTGCTCATCCAATTCACTATGAAGCAGGTGCTGTTGCTGTTATTTCTGGAGCCTCTATAAAAGCTTTAGCTGGTGAAGGAGGTATTTTCAGTGCAGCTGATCTAAAAGCAGCAATTAGAGGTTATGACTATCACAGTCCGCAAACTAAAGTCGTTTCTATTGAACAAACTACTAATTTAGGTGGTGGCAGGATTTGGCCTTTAGAAAGAATCGCAGAAATTGCAAAAATAGCTGCTGCTAATGATTTAAAAATGCATATGGATGGAGCCAGAATGCTTAATGCAGCAATTGCAGCAGGAGTTGCTCCTTTAGATTATGGGCAATATTTTGATTCTATCTGGCTGGATTTAAGTAAAGGCCTGGGCGCACCTGTAGGTTCAGTACTGGCTGGTTCGGCTGAATTTATTGAAAAAGCACGCTTTTGGAAACAAAGACTTGGTGGTGCAATGAGACAGGCAGGTATTATTGCTGCTGGTGGAATTTTCGCTTTAGAACATAATGTAAGTAGACTAAAAGAAGATCATGAGCACGCTAAGATGTTGGCTAAGACTATAGATGATCAACCGGGTTTAGAGATTGATCCTGATACAGTTGAAACTAATATAGTACTATTTTCTGTCAAAGATAATAAAACTGAACTTTTTGCTGATGAACTTTTAAAACAAGGAATAAGGGTTAGTAGATTAAATGGAAAACTAAGAGCAGTAACTCATCTTGATGTAGGCAGAGATGATATTCGTTTTGCCGTTAAAAACATTGAAAAAATAGCAAATCAAATTTTTCCTGAATAAATTAGAAAAATTATATTTAAAAAAAGGAAGGATTTTAGCAAGATGTCAAGAATATTTAAGTATGACTTCAATAAAAAAAAGTTTAATTTAATTTAAATTTAAAAGAGGAGAGTGATAGTCCAATGGAGCAGGTGTATGCAAAAAAGCGTGAACAGCTTCTAGATGATCTCAGTGATATGAGTGAGGTAGCAGATGACATGTTACAGAAAGTTATTAAAGCTCTGGATAATATGGATGTAGAAACAGCTAAAGATATAATTAATAGAGATGATGTTTTAGATAATTATAAAATCACTATTGAGGAAGAAGTGTCACGCTTATTAACCCTGGATCAACCTACTGCAGCTGATACCTGGTTTTGTATTTCTTTAGTTAAAATAGCTGGAGATCTAGAAAGAGTAGGAGATCATGCTACAAATATAGCCGAAATAATGCTTGAGTTAAAACATGATGGTATTACAAATCCTATGGTCATGATCCCTGAATTAGCAGATATTGTAACAGAAATGCTTGATGTTGTCTTAGAATCTTTTACAACTAGAAATGTTGATCTTGCAGAAGCAGCCTGTCGTAAAGATGAACAAGCTGATAATTTATATGAAGAAATCTATTCTCGTGGGATTAAAATGCTGGGAGACCAAGAAGAGAAAAAGAATATTCAGGAGATAGTTAAAAATCTTAACCTGGCTAAATCACTCGAAAGGGTTGGAGATCACGCAACAAATATTGGTGAAGAAACAATCTTTATTGCTACAGGGAAAAGGGTTAAATATTAAATTAAATAAATAATAATTTTGAAATTAATCTTTTAAATTTTAATAATAATAGATAAAAAAAGTCCGGCATCTGCCGGACCTTTTTTATTGAGTGAAAATATTTAAACTTAGTGAACCTCTCCACCTAAATCAAAACCAAGATTTAGATGGAGCTTCTAACTGCTTCATATAGATTAAAGTTCAACCTATATTACTAGGTCAGTTTACAAGATGTTTGGCTTTTAAGTTTTGCTCCTAATAGTTTAGGATACCCTTAATCTTGAAGGATTGTCCACAAATCCATTATCTCTCGCCTCTTTGATAGGTCTGAGAATACATTTATCGTTATGGTATTTACGAAGTATATTAAAGCTACCATTCTGATCAGCATTAATTAATAGGCCCTCGTTAGTTTTAAAGAGACCTCTAGTAATTCTTCTGGATTTATCATAGTTACTTTTATTTATTTTTTCCAGATCTACTGAACAGCGGCCAAATCGAATACGGTCATACTAAAGCTTACCTTGCGTATTATAAATTAAAAGCTTTAGTGACCTTCACATTATATTTAGATTGTATCTTTTTAGATAAGGATAAGAGTAATTTGTTATCTTTAATTCTAACAGCTAAATTGGTAAAAATTATTTCACAGGGATTACTGTTCATATGTTTAAAATTAGGTGACCCTGGCTGACCCTTATATTTTTGAGGATTCTTTTTATAATCTTTGAGTGAATTAAAAAAACTTTTCCAGTCCTGAGCTAACTGCTTTAATGCCTGTTGTCTGTTATGGGAGTGAAGGTAGTCATTATGCCAGTTATTTTTATATCTAGTTTCTAATTCAGTATAGACAGCTTTTACATCTTTATTATTTTTAATCTGATAATTGACTGTATTATATAATTTAGAGCAATGCTAGGCTAATTCATTAATTATTACTAATTGCTTATGGCTTAATTTAGGCTTGAATTTAAATGATAATCGCATTGATTTTTCACCTCCATCCTACTATAATTATATCATACATATGTTTGCTTGTAAAAGAAAAAATGGAGGTTTGATTTTTATGAATAGAGACTTAAATAACAATTATCATTCTGTTTATAGTCTACAATATCATTATTGTATCTTCTGGTGGTGCTACTATTGAGACAATTAAAAAGTATATTGAAAATCAGAATAAATAGCCAATTCATCTCCAGCCAATGCATAGCTTGGATGGAGTTTTCTTGGCAGTTTTAGATAAAATAAAACACCACCTGGACCAATTGGTAGATTAAACATAAACCAGATAATTAATAATATGGTCCAGCCGATCATAAAAGCAATAGAATATAGTACCATAGTATAAATCAAAGTGCCTGTGCCTATATCAACATCCTCTTTAATTTTTGCAAATCATTATCCAGCTGCAGAAACGATAGCTCTTCTAACAACTTCTGCTGCAGTAATACCTATCTGATTAATATCTGCTTTAACTTTATTAGTGCCCACAGTAAAAACCGCATCCCCGTCTAGCATTGTATGAACACCATTAATACTTCTAGAAAACCCACTATGGCCCATCATTGAAATTCTATTTGCTTCATTTTTATTTAAAATGGCATTTGTAGCTACAACTACTAAAGTTGTATTTTCTCTGCTGAACCCGAGTTTTACCCGGGGAGTATTTAGTATATATTTTTGGCTATCAATAAATTCTCCCTCTTTGTTTTTGGCACCAGCCAGTATATTATTATTAAGGTCTGTTATATCAAAAAAAGCATTAACAACTGCTAAAGCAGCTACAATAAGATCCCCATTTTTATGAGAAGCATGTCCTAAAAGAGTTTTACTGGCTGATTCCATACCATTAATTTTACCACAAACTGCTCCGGCCGCTGCCCCCAGACTGGCAGATTTTAAAGCTTTTGAATTAGCATTTTTACAGGCCTGATACGCTAAAGACTGGTCAGGTTTTTGAGAAGATATGTATTCTAAATCATAAATTGCAGCAGAAGGTACTATAGGTACTATTCCACCTCCTGTTTTAAAACCTATTTTTTCTTCTGAGAGGTACTGCATTACACCACCGGCTGCATCAAGTCCAAAAGCACTGCCACCGGTTAAAAACACAGCATTTGCTTTATCAACTACAGCTTCAGAACTAATTAAAGCAGTTTCTCGTGTGGCTGGAGCCCCACCTCTGATTTCGGCTCCTATTGTAAAGCCATCTTCAGCTAAAATTACTGTACAGCCTGTCCCTGCATCTTTTATTTCTGCATTCCCAACTTTTATACCTTTGACAGCTGTTAAATCATTATTCATTTTTGATCACCTCATTACAAGTATATCATTATTATTTTGAATTAAAAGAGTCTGACTGCTATAATTAAATAAGCAAGAAATTCTACATTGTTAAATTATTAAAAAGTTAAAAACAAGAGGAGACAAATTATGGTTGAAATAAATAGAGATAGATTTATGGTTATTTCTAAAAAAGACATGGCAGAACGCAAGTGGAATCAATTAGATTTTATTATAGTTAGTGGTGACGCATATATTGACCACCCATCCTTTGGGACTGCCGTTATTGCTAGAGTATTAGAGGATGCCGGCTATAAGGTTGGTATCATAGCTCAACCTGACTGGCATGATCTTAAAGATTTCAAAAAACTAGGTAGACCTCGCTATGGTTTTTTGGTTACAGCTGGAAATATGGACTCAATGGTTAATCATTATTCAGTAAACAAACACAGACGTAGTTATGATAATTATTCTCCTGGTGGTCAAAGTGGACTCAGACCGGATAGGGCAACTATTGTTTACTGCAATAGAATAAGAGAGGCTTATGGAGATATAGCAATTATCATTGGTGGGATTGAAGCTAGTTTAAGGCGCTTTGCCTATTATGACTACTGGGATGATAGTGTACGTCGTTCAATCTTGTTTGACAGTAGAGCAGATTTATTGGTGTATGGAATGGGAGAAACACAAATTTTAAAGATTGCAGAAAATCTGGAGGCAGGCATTGATATTCAATATGTTAATTATCTGCCCGGGACTGCTTATGTAGCAGATGACTTAGAAAATATGGCTGATTATCAGCTGCTGCCTTCTTATGAAGAAGTGAGGAAAAACAAAAAACAATATGCATATGCCTATAAATTAGAATATTTAGAGCAGGATCCTATTAGAGGTAAAATTTTGGTTCAGCAACATAATGATAAATATTTGCTTCAAAACCCACCTGTGAAACCACTGAGTCAGGAAAAATTAGACCATGTTTATTCACTGCCTTATCAGCGAGATTATCATCCGATTTATGAAAAAGAAGGAGGGGTTCCAGCAATTAAAGAAGTTAAATTTAGTTTGATAAGTTCTAGGGGCTGTTTTGGAGCCTGTTCTTTTTGTGCCATTACTTTTCATCAGGGCAAGATGATGGCTGCTAGATCAAAAGAATCGCTATTAGAAGAGGCCAAAACAATAATTGCAATGGATGATTTTAAAGGCTATATTCATGATGTTGGTGGGCCTACAGCTAATTTCAGAAAACCATCCTGCAGCAAACAGCTTTCTCAGGGTTTATGTAAAAATAAAGAGTGTATTTTTCCTGAAGCATGCAGCCAATTGGAGGTTGATCACAGTGAATATTTTGATATTTTAAGGGAAATTAGAGGGCTGCCCGGAGTCAAAAAAGTTTTTGTTCGATCCGGAATCCGCTATGATTATTTACTAGAGGATAAATCAAGCCATGGTTATCTTAAAGAATTGGCCCAAAACCATGTCAGCGGTCAGTTAAAAGTTGCTCCAGAACATGTTTCAGAACGAGTCTTAAAATATATGGGTAAGCCTTCAATAGATGTTTTTGATAAGTTTAGAAAAAAGTTTTATCAAATTAATAGACAAATTGATAAAGAACAATACTTGATTCCTTATTTTATTTCTAGCCACCCTGGAAGCACTCTTGAAGATGCAGTAAAATTAGCTGAATATTTAAGGGATATTGACCATCATCCCGAACAGGTTCAGGATTTTTATCCAACTCCAGGCACAAAATCAACTGCAATGTACTACAGTGGATATGATCCAGATAGTATGGAAGAGATTTATACTGCTAAGTCTTCACAAGCAAAAAAAATGCAGAGAGCACTGCTGCAGTACCATAAAAAAAGAAACCATAAATTGGTTAGAAAAGCTCTGAAAATGGCAGGTCGAAGAGATTTGATTGGTTTTCACAAAAAAGCCCTTGTTCCACCAGTTGATAAATAAGCGAATTTTAGCAGATTAATTTTAATATAGAGAAAATTGCGAAGCTTTTATATTTAAATAGCAGGACTTTGTTTAAGATTAAAGAATATATTTAATTAAGCGAATATAAAACTATGCTTTTAAATTTATTAACTCAGTTAGGAGGGTTAAAGAATTGAGTACAGTTACTAAAGAAGAAAAATACAGCATTTTATTAGATAATTTAAAAAACTTAGAACCCTTTATTCTGGCATTTTCGGGAGGAGTAGACAGCACTTTTCTTACTGCAGCAGCTTTAGATGCAGAAGTAGAATTTGAAGCTGTTACTGTTAATACACCTTTTGTTCCGCAAAGAGAAATTAATGAGATAAAAGAACTGGTAAAAGAGCTTAAATTTGAACACAGGCAACTAGATATTGGACTTTCTGAGTTAGAAAAAGCTCTTGAAAATACGCCAGAACGCTGCTATTATTGCAAAGAAATTATCTTTTCAAAAATTAAAGAATACGCTGGAGAAAGGGAAATTATAGAAGGGTCTAATCTGGATGATACTGGAGATTATAGGCCTGGAAGGAAGGCATTAAAAGAGTTAAAGGTAAAAAGTCCTCTTTTAGATGCTGGTTTTACTAAAAAAGAGATTAGAAGTTTATCGAAAAAAATGGATTTATCTACCTGGAATAAAGCAACTTTATCCTGTCTGGCAACCCGTATCTCTTATAATGACCAGATTACTGAAGAAAAATTAGAAAAAATATATTTAGCAGAAGAATTATTAAGAAAAAATGGCTTGATACAATTCAGGGTAAGAGATCATAATAACCTGGCTCGAATAGAAATTGCTCCTCAGGAAAGAAGCAAAATTTTAGATTTAAATTTGATGGATAAAATTCATTCTAAATTAATTAAATTAGGATTCCAATATGTTACACTTGATTTATCAGCATATAAAAGTGGTAGCATGAATAAAGAAATATTGGGGGTAGATGATGAATAAATCATTCTTAAAAGAAATATTAAAAAAAGTAAAAAGTGGAGAAATTGAAGTTGATAAAGCAGCTGATTCTTTAAAAGATTTGCCCTATAAAGATCTTGGTTATGCCAGGGTAGATCATCACCGCAGTATTAGAAATGGATTTCCAGAGGTTATTTATTGTGAAGGTAAATCTCTGGATGAAATTGAAGGAATTGTAGCTGAAATGCTTAAACATAATAATAATATTTTGGCCAGTAGAGCTAGTAAAGAGGTTTATGAGAGAATTAAAAAAATAGCTCCTGATGCAGTTTATCATGAGCGGCCTAAAATGGTTTTCATAGAGAAAAATAAATTAAAAAAAACCAAATCAAAAATACTGGTTGTAAGTGGTGGAACTTCTGATATGCCGGTTGCAGAAGAAGCGGTTGTTACTGCAAATGCTCTGGGGACTAAAGTAGACACACTTTATGATGTAGGAGTTGCAGGACTGCATCGACTTTTAGGTAGTTTAGAAAAATTGGATGAAGCTGAAGTTATAATCGTTGTTGCAGGTATGGAGGGCGCTTTAGCTAGTGTAGTAGGAGGTTTGGTTGATAAACCTGTGATTGCAGTCCCTACTAGTGTAGGTTATGGAGCTAATTTTGGTGGTCTGTCTTCACTCTTAACCATGATAAATAGCTGTGCAAGTGGTGTTGGAGTGGTTAACATCGATAATGGTTTTGGAGCTGCTTATCTGGCCAGTACTATTATTTTGCAGATAGAAAAAGCAAGAAGGGAAGGGTAGTTGTGGAAAAAATACTATATTTTGAAGTTAATTCTGGTATTAGTGGAGATATGACAATAGCTTCTCTTTTAGACCTTGGTCTTGATCAAGATAAGTTCTTATCTGAATTAGACAAGTTGGGACTTGAGGGTTACAGCATAGAAATTTCTAAGGTGAAAAAAAACGGTATAGAAGCTACAGATTTTAAAGTTGTTATTGAGGATACCGGATCTTTAGTTCATGATCACTGTCATGGAGACCATGAACATCATTCTGAAGATCATGATAATAAAGATTCTCAAAAAGATAAGCAGTCTTCAGTTGCTGAGCATCATCATAGAAATTTTAATGATATTAAAGAGTTAATTAATCAAAGTACTTTAAATAAAAAAATCAAAAAATTAAGTATTGATATATTTGAAAAAGTTGCTCGGGCAGAAGCAAAGGTTCATGCTCAAGATATTAGTGAAGTTCACTTTCATGAGGTTGGTGCTATTGATTCTATAGTTGATATAGTGGGTACAGCGATATTAATAAATATGATTGAATATGATCATATCTATGCATCACCATTATCACTGGGGAGTGGATTTGTTAAAGCTGCCCATGGAATAATACCGGTTCCAGCTCCGGCAACCATAGAAATTTTAAAATGTGTACCAGTTTATTCAACCTGTGTAAAAAGCGAACTTGTAACACCTACTGGAGCAGCGATAATTAAAACTTTAGCTGAAGATTTTATTAATCTACCTGAGCTGGAAATAGAAAAAATAGCTTATGGTGCTGGTAAAAAAGATTTAGAAAGCACTAATGTGCTTAGGCTTTATCAGGCAAAAAAAAAACTGAAAAAGAACTTTTAATATTAGAGACAAATATTGATGATATGAGTGGAGAAATATATTCTTATCTTTTTCCTAAATTACTGCAGGCAGGGGTAAAAGATCTTTATCTAACAAATATTGTGATGAAAAAAAACAGACCTGCCCAAAAATTAAGTGTATTATGTGAAGAAAAGAATCGCAAAGCGATAGAAAAGATAATTTACAGAGAAACAACAACTCTTGGTATCAGAAGGAAAGAAATCAAAAGAAGCTGCTTAAAAAGAAAGTTCTATGATTTCAATTCTTCTATTGGCCTGGTAAAAATTAAGGCAGCTTATTATGAGGGAGAATTATTAAAATTAGCTCCTGAATATGAAGATTGCCGAAAGATTGCCGAAAAAGAAGATCGGCCTCTAAAAGATGTTATGGAATTGATTAAAAATGAAGCAAGCAAAGAATTATTTTAAGCATCATAATTAAAAGTATTTTTTTGATCCCTGCTAATCGGCAGGGATTTTTTGATCTAAAATAATTTTTTTAAAATAAACTATTTATTTTGCAGGATAATGAGTTCTTAAAAAGAACTATAGTAACACGAATTAAAATATCGTGTTATTTTTAAGGAGGTGCGATTTTGTCAGAACTAAAAAGATTCGGGGTCTCTATAGATCAAGATCTTTTAAATCAATTTGATAACATTACTGCTGGAATCTATAATAATCGTTCTGAGGCAATTAGAGATTTAATAAGGGAAAAAATAATGGAAGCAAAAAATAAAGAGGAAAATACAGAAGTAGCTGGTACTTTAACCCTTATTTATGATCATCATAAAAAGGGTTTAACAGATAAGATGATCAAACTTCAGCATGATTATCACTGCTTATTTAAATCTAATCTACACCTTCATTTAAATCATGATTACTGTCTAGAGGTAATAGTGGTTGAGGGAAATTACAGGAAACTAAAAGAAATAACTTCTAAAATAAGGGCTTTAAAAGGTGTAAAACATGGCAGATTAGTTGTTAGCAATTTAAATGAGGTGGAAAATAATGCTTGAAAAATTCATAAATAAAAAGAAAAGGCTATTAATTATTTTAATATTCATTTTTTTTATAAGTATTTTCAGCACTAATAGTTATGGAAGGGCTATAACTGATCTGTCAGGTAGAGAGCTTATGATTCCAGACGAGATTGACGAAATAATTGCAGTAGGTCCTGGAGCTTTAAGGCTTGTAGTTTATTTAGAAGCAGATTCGATGGTTATCGGTATAGAAGAATTTGAAAGAAGGGATAATAATCGACCTTATAATTTAGCCAGGCCTGAACTTAGAGAGTTACCGGTAATTGGGCCTCAATTTGGTGGAGATGCTGAATTAATAGCAGCGGCAGAGCCTGATTTAATTATTGCTTCTTATTTATCTAAAACAGAAGCTGATAATCTGGCAGCCAAAACCTCACTTCCGGTTGTCTTAATTAATGATGAGTCAGCAGGTTCAATGAGTGAAAACGAATTAACCGCTGCTTTAAATTTTTTAGCACCACTTTTAAATAAAGAAGATAGAGCTGAAGAATTAGTTAATGGCTATCAAGAGTATAAAAATGATCTAATAAATAGGGCAGCAGAGTATGATCAGAGCTTAAAAGAGAAAAAGCTTTATATTGGTGGAATTGGACATCGCGGAGCTCAAGGAATTAGATCAACAGAAACTAATTATCTTCCTTTTCAATATTTGGGTTTAGAGAATGTATTTAAACAGGGTGACAAAAGCAATATATTTATTAGCGGAGAAGAACTTTTGCTTAGAGATCCGGAAATTATATTTATTGATCAGGGTGGAATTGAATTAGTAAGAAATGATTTGAACAGAGCTGAATATTCTTATTTACAGGCAGTTGCTAATTATAATTTATATGGAGTACTTCCATATAATCACTATACTACTAATTTTGCTACTGTACTGGCAGATGCTTATTATATTGGTCAGGTTATCTTTGGTGATGATTTTATTGAAGAAGATCCAGCTGAAAAAGCGGATGAGATTTATCAATTTTTTCTTGGAGAGAAAGTCTATCAAGATATGGCAGAAATATTTGGTGGATTTAAAAATATAAGTTTTGATTAAAGAGGCTATAATATGAGTAAAGAGTTTTATGATAAGGAGAAAAAAAGAATATTAGCTGAGCAACAGGAAAATAATAAAAAAATATATTTACTTACTTTTAGTTTAATAATATTAATAATTGCAGCTGCAGTCTATAGTCTTTTCATAGGTTCAGCCCAAATTGAATGGCGTGATATTTACGGTGTTTTTTTTGCAGGAAGCAGAGGAATGGTTTATAATATCATCTGGAATATTAGATTGCCTTCAATTTTGACTTCTTTAATAGCTGGAATGGGCCTGGCCCTTTCCGGGGCAGTAATGCAGTGTATTCTAAAAAATCCTCTTGCTTCTCCATTTACTCTCGGTATTTCTCATGCGGCAGCATTTGGAGCAGCTTTTTCTATAGTTGTACTCGATTTTTCTGCAGTAATTGAAAGTTTTGCTTTTCTAGAAGGGATATATTTACCATCAGTAGCAGCATTTTTGTTTTCTCAGATTGCAGTTGTAATAGTCTTGTTTATCAGTAGAAAAAACAGGGCAACCGCCGAAACAATTGTTCTGGCAGGGATAGCTCTTTCATCTCTTTTTACAGCTGGAACTACTGCTTTACAGTTTTTTGCTGATGATTTAGAACTTGCTTCTGTTATTTATTGGACTTTTGGCGATCCAGGTAGAACTACCTGGAATCAACTGCTGATTATAACACTGGTCTTTATTTTCATTGCTGCTTATTTTATTTATAACAGCTGGAATTACAGTATTTTAAATGCTGGAGATGAGGTTGCTTCCAGCTTAGGAGTTGATTCTGCTAAGATGCGTTTAACTGCAATGACAGCTGCTTCTATATTAACAGCGGTAATTATTTCTTTTGTGGGGATTATTGGCTTTATTGGTCTTGTTACACCTCATATTATCAGAAAAATAGCCGTTGGCAGTCAGAGACAGTTTTTTATCAACTCAGCTCTTGCTGGTGGGCTGCTTTTAATAATATCTGATAATCTTGCCAGAACAGCTTTTAGACCGGTGGTTTTACCGGTTGGGGTTTTAACTGCATTTTTAGGAGCACCACTTTTTATTTATCTTGTTATAAAAGGGAGGCAGTACTGGTGATGCTAAAAGTTGAAAATTTAAGCTTTAGTTATAGTAGAGAAGAAGTGCTAAAAAATATTAGTTTTGCAGCTAAAAAGGGAGAATTAATTACATTAATTGGTCCCAATGGCTCTGGCAAAAGTACTATTTTAAAATGCATAAATTCATATTTAAAAGTTGAGCAGGGCAATATTAAAATCAAGGCTAAAAATTTAGCCTCTTACAGTAAAAATGAGCTGGCAGAAATTATTGCTTATATACCTCAACTGGAAAATTACAGCTTTCCTCTTACTGTTTTTGAAACTATTTTGATGGGAAGAAAATCTCACAGCAGCTGGAGGGCCAGTCAAAAAGATAAAGAAATTACTGCTGAAGTAATAGCTAAACTTGGTTTAGGTGATTTTTCCTGTACAAATATAAATAATTTAAGTGGAGGTCAAAAGCAAAAAGTTTTTATAGGTCGGATGATGGCCCAACAGGCTGATCTTATTTTATTGGATGAACCTACCAATAATCTGGATTTAAAACATCAACTTGAAATTTTTGAGCTTATTCAAAATGAGGTTGATAAAGGCAAAACTGCAATAGTTACCATGCATGATCTTTCTCTTGTAAGCCGTTTTAGTGATAGAATTATTATGCTTAAAGATGGAGAAATCTATTCTGATGGTGATAAAAGTTCTTTATCTGCTGCCAAAATACATTCTGTTTATGGAGTAGAAGTTAGTCTTAAAGAACACAATGGCAGTCATGTTATAATACCAGAAAGAGTAGTTGTTTAATATTAATAAATAAAGGGTGGTGTAGAGTGAATTTAACAGAGATTGCAAAAGTTAAAAGTAAATATAAAGAACCGATTGGGCCTGATAAAATGAAAAAAACCGAAAGTATTATTGAAGTGAAAGAAGAATTTGAAGATGGGCTATATGGAATTGAGGAACATGAATATCTGCAGGTTTTATTCTATTTTCACAAATCAGAGGGATATGACTTGATCAGTAAAAGAAGAATTGGGGGAGAAAAAGGACTTTTTGCTTCTCGAAGTCCTCGCCGAGCAAGTGGGATTGGAATTACCACTGTAGAACTATTAAAAAGAGAAGGGAATAAACTATATGTATATGGACTTGATGCTATAGATGGAACCCCGGTGGTAGATATTAAGCCTTATGCTTCTTTTATGGATGAAGCCTCTATATCACTTCAGAAAAATAATCCTCGCTATAAAATAGAGAAAATGATAAGATATCAGAATATAGATGAGCTTTTATTAAAAGCAGGGGAATTTCATGGTCATTATTGTCCTTTTCTGGCCCTGGGAGTTTTGGCAGCAGCTGATGCTTTAAAAAGAATGCAAAAAGCTGATGCAGGAATGGAAAAATTACTTGCAGTTGTAGAAACAAATAGCTGTTTTAGTGATGGTATACAAGTTGTCAGTGGAGCAACTTTTGCTAATAATGCTTTAATCTACAGAGATCTTGGTAAAACAGCAGTAACTTTTGTCAGCCGAGAGGGTGGAAATCTCCGCTATTATCTTAAAAATGATAAATTTTTAGAAAAAGATTATACTGAAGCAAAAGAACTTTTTGAAAAAGTTGTTGCTAGAAGAGAAGGCAGCAGAGCTGAAGAAAAGAAGTTAAAAGAACTATGGAAAAAAATAGCTTTTGAAATAATTGAAGAAGATATAGCAAAATATTTTAAAGTAGAAAGAGATATTGAAATTGAAGTTCCTGATTATGCGCCAATTTTTGAAGATAAATACTGTCAGGAATGTGGAGAAAAAATCATGGCAGTAAAAGCAGTAGAAAAAGAGAATCAGGATTATTGTAAAAAGTGTGCTCAGGCAGAATATATACAGCTTGATGGAAGTGGTTTAACTGTAAAAAAATTTGATTAAGCTGAGCAAAGGGTGAAAATAGTGGCAACAAAAATGCTTTTAATTAGACATGGAGAAACAGATTGGAACAAAGAATTGATTTTTCAAGGGCATAGCGATACAGAATTAAACGAAAAAGGTATAAAAAATGCTAAGAAAAATGCAGAATTGTTAAAAGATCTCAACTATGATTATATTTATTGTAGTGATCTAAAAAGGGCAAAAGATACAGCTGGTTTTATCGCAGATAAGCTGAATAAAAAAATAATTGAAAGTAAAGAAATCCGCGAATTAGATTTTGGTAAATGGGAAGGACTTGACTTTAAATCAATAGAAGAGAAATATCCTGATGAATTTAAGGCCTGGCAAGAAGATTTTTTAAAAAATAATCCTCCTGGAGGAGAAAAGATAAGTGATTTTACTGAGAGAGTAAATCGCTTTTTTAAAAGTGTTTTAAAAAAACACAGGGATAAAAAAATTATTGTAGTAACCCATGGTGGAGTTATTAAAACTTATTTAACAGAAATAATGGCAGTACCAAAAAAGAGATTCTGGCAGTTTCAGATTGAGAATAATTCTCTGACAGAAATTAAATTTACTGGAGAAGTAGCTGTTTTGACAAAGCTAAATCTTTTATACTCTAATAATTTTAAGTGAACCTCTCCACCTAAATCAAAACCAAGATTTGCATCAAAAGAGATACTAGCTTCGCGTCGGATGGAGCTTCTAACTGCTTCATATAGATTAAAGTTCAACCTATATTACTAGGTCAGTTTACAAGATGTTTGGCTTTTAAGTTTTGCTCCTAATAGTTTAGGATACCCTTAATCTTGAAGGATTGTCCACAAATCCATTATCTCTCGCCTCTTTGATAGGTCTGAGAATACATTTATCGTTATGATATTTACGAAGTATATTAAAGCTACCATTCTGATCAGCATTAATTAATAGGCCCTCGTTAGTTTTAAAGAGACCTCTAGTAATTCTTCTGGATTTATCATAGTTACTTTTATTTATTTTTTCCAGATCTACTGAACAGCGGCCAAATCGAATACGGTCATACTAAAGCTTTCCTTGCGTATTATAAATTAAAAGCTTTAGTGACCTTCACATTATATTTAGATTGTATCTTTTTAGATAAGGATAAGAGTAATTTGTTATCTTTAATTCTAATAGCCAGATTGGTAAAAATTATTTCACAGGGATTACTGTTCATATGTTTAAAATTAGGTGATCCTGGCTGACCCTTATATTTTTGAGGATTCTTTTTATAATCTTTGAGAGAATTAAAAAAACTTTTCCAGTCCTGAGCTAACTGCTTTAATGCCTGCTGTCTGTTATGGGAGTGAAGGTAGTCATTATGCCAGTTATTTTTATATCTAGTTTCTAATTCAGTATAGACAGCTTTTACATCTTTATTATTTTTAATCTGATAATTGACTGTATTATATAATTTAGAGCAATGCCAGGCTAATTCATTAATTATTACTAATTGCTTATGGCTTAATTTAGGCTTGAATTTAAATGATAATCGCATTGATTTTTCACCTCCATCCTACTATAATTATATCATACATATGTTTGCTTGTAAAAGAAAAAATGGAGGTTTGATTTTTATGGATAGAGACTTAAATAACAATTATCATTCTGTTTATAGTCTACAATATCATTATTGTATCTTCTGGTGGTGCTACTATTGAGACAATTAAAAAGTATATTGAAAATCAGAATAAATAGCCAATTCATCTCCACCTAATGCATAGCTTGGATGGAGTTTTCTTGGCAGTTTTAAATAAATTTGATTTTTTTTGCAGGATATTTATTAAAAGCATTGAATAAAGTAAAATAGATAACAATAATTTTTCTAATAATATTTCTACTAGTATATCAAAAAATCAAATATAATAATACATCAAGGTGCTTTCAGTTACGGCTGAAAGAGAATAGGGAAACAGGTGAAAAACCTGTACGGGCCCGCCACTGTAACTGACAGATTAAATTTAAATACATCCACTCAGTATTTACTGGGGAAGGATATAAATTTAATTGTTAATGTCAGGAGTCAGGAGACCTGCCTTTTGTATTTCTATCTAATCCTCGGGAAACAGGAATTAATAGTGCTCATAAAGTTTAATTATAAGCATTTTATTTTCTTTGCAAATCATATTTTTTATGATTAGCTATCATTTTACTCAACCTTAGGGTTGAGTTTTTTTATTTTTCTCTTAGTTTTTAGAAAATTTCCATAATGTATGACTCTAATTTTATCTAAATTGCTTGGTAATTCACTTAAATAAAGGTGAAAGATTTAACAAATCTTATTATAAGTATAGCTAAAGGAGAAGATTGTTGTGAAAAACAGAGCAGGTACAATAATGATCCAAGCTACTTCCTCAGATGCTGGTAAAAGCCTTTTTGCAGCAGCTTTATGCAGGATTTTTAATCGGAAGGGAATAAAAACTACTCCTTTTAAAGCCTGGAATATGTCGCTTAATTCATATGTGACAAAAAACGGAGGAGAAATAGGTATTGCCCAGGCACTGCAGGCTGAAGCTGCCGGGCGGGAGCCTGAGGTAGATATGCAGCCAATTTTGATCAAAGCCATGGGTGATGGCCAGACCCAGGTTATAATCAGAGGAAAAGCAGATAAAAATATTTATTACTCTCAAGGAAAAGAAGATTATAGAGAAATTTTTGCAGAAACGATCACAAATTCTCTGCAGAAATTGAGCCGGGAAAATGAGCTTATAATTATTGAGGGAGCTGGTAGTCCTGCTGAAATAAACCGCAGTGGCCCAGATTTTGCAAATATGTTTACAGCAAAAATCTATAATTCTCCTGTCCTGTTGATCAGCAATATTGATCGAGGTGGAGCACTTGCTTCCCTGGTAGGAACTTTAAAGCTTCTTTCTGAAAAAGAAAAAAAATTAGTCAAAGGACTTTTAATAAATAAATTTAGAGGAGATTTTGAGCTCTTAAAACCCGCTCTTGGCTTTTTAAAAGAATATACTGGCAAAGAAGTTCTTGGTGTAATTCCTTATCTAAAAGATTTGAATCTTCCTGAAGAAGATTCAGCATCTCTTAAAAAAATAAATCAAAAAAATAGTAATGATAAGATAAAAATTGGAATAATAAGGCTGCCTCATATTTCTAATTTCAGTGATTTTAATAGTTTGAAAATGGAAGCTGATGTTTACTTAGAATATATAGCAAAACCCCAAAAATTAAATAGTTTTGATTTGATTATTGTACCTGGTACTAAAACAACTACTAAAGATTTAGATTTTTTAAAGAGTTCAGGCTTAGCTAAAGAGATAAGGCTTGCTGCCAAGGCAGGTACACTGATTATGGGTATTTGTGGAGGCTTCCAAATGCTTGGCCGCAATCTTTATGATAAACAGCAGACAGAAGGTGGCAGCAAAAAAATGGAAGGTTTAAATTTGCTTCCTATTGAGACAGAATTTTTAGCAAGTAAAACAACCCACCAGGTTGAAGCAGTTTTGAATAAGAATTTAGAAAAAACAGATTTTTTCTCTAGTTTTGATTTCAATGAAAAATTAAAGGGTTATGAGATTCATATGGGAATCACAAAATATTTAGAAAAGAGCAAGCCATTATTTGAGCTGCAGAAACGCTCTGGAGAAAAATTAAAAATAATGGATGGTGCTTTTGCTATTGAAAGCAACTGTTTTGGTAGTTATCTGCATGGTCTGTTTGACAATGATGGTTTTCGCAGATCTTTAATTAATTATTTAAAAGATAAGAAGAATCTTTTTTTAGATCAAGCAAATACAGGTTCTCAAAATTCTTATCAAGAAAACCTACAGAAAGAACTTGAAAGGCTAGCAGATGTTGTGGAAAGCAAGGTAGATGTAGATAAACTTTTAGAATTAAGCAAAAGGAGTTAATTATGACAGCAGCGATTATGTTTCAGGGTACAGCCTCAGATGCCGGGAAAAGTATAATTACAGCAGCAGCCTGTAGAGTTTTGGCTCAGGATGGATATCTTGTGGCACCATTTAAATCACAGAATATGTCTTTAAATTCCTGGATTACAAAAGATGCTAAAGAAATAGCGGTTGCCCAGGCAGTCCAGGCAGAAGCTGCTCAGGTTGAGCCAATTGTAGAGATGAGTCCAATTCTTTTAAAGCCAAATGCAGATAATAATTCACAGGTAATATTGCAGGGAAAACTATATAAAAACATGAATGCAGCCGATTATTTTGCCTCTAAGGATAAATTGCTTGAGATAATAAAAGAATCCCTAACTGTATTAAAGAATAATTATAAGGTGATAGTACTTGAAGGTGGTGGGAACCCTGCCGAAGTGAACTTAAGAGATAAAGATCTGGTTAACATGAAGGCTGCTGAACTTGCAGAGTCTCCTGTGATTTTAATTGCAGATATTGATAAGGGAGGAGTTTTTGCTTCTGTTATTGGAACTCTTGAACTCCTAACTGAAGAAGAAAGGGCGAGAGTCAAAGGGATTATAATTAACAAATTTAGAGGTGATCCTAAAAAGTTTGAAGATGGAGTAAAACTTATTGAAGAACACACTTCTAAGCAGGTACTTGGTGTCTTGCCATATTTAGAAGATCTAGATCTTCCGGCTGAAGATAGCCTAGAAAACAATGTTTTTAACAGTGCAAATGATCAGCTTGATATTGTAGTGGTTGCCTATCCTCAGATGTCTAATTTTACTGATTTCGATTATTTTAAGGCTGAAAAAGGAGTGCAGCTCCGCTATATCAGAAGGGTAGAAGAAATTGCTGACCCTGATTTAATCATTTTACCTGGGAGCAAAACAACTATTAAAGATTTGAAATATCTTTACAGCTCAAAAATGGCTGATAAAATAAAGGAACTTGCCGGAAAAGGTAAAGATATAATCGGGATCTGTGGTGGCTATCAGATGCTTGGTAAAGAAATTAGAGATCCTGAAAATTTTGAAATAAGTTCAAGGAGTATAAAAGCTTTGAATCTGCTTAATATTAAAACAGTGTTAGCAGCAGAAAAAGTGACAAATCAGATAACAGCTAGTTCAGCAAAGAATTTGCCTTTCGAAACTGATTTTGTCTTTAAAAATCTAAGTGGGTTTGAAATTCATCAGGGTAGAACTATCAGAGATTCTAATGTTAAACCTGTTTTTAGACTTCAGCGAAAAATGAAAGATTTTGAATCAAAAAGCCAGTCTGATGGTGCGATTAATGAAAAAGGTAATATTTGGGGTACATATATTCATGATATTTTCAAAAATGATGAATTTAGAAAAGCTTTAATAATCTATCTTTTTAAAAAGAAAGGCTTAAGTCGTCCTGAGGGTGATAACAAAAGCGCCTTAGAAATTAGAGAAGAAAATTATAATTATCTGGCAGATATGTTTAGAAAATATATTGATATGGAATCATTTTATAAAATAATCTTTGAGAACTAAAAGCATTTGAGAGAATTTATTTCTGCCTGCAATGCCCCAAGGAGGATCAATTTATGAAAGCTATGGTACATGTTTATACTGGATGTGGGAAAGGCAAAACAACAGCTGCCTTAGGCTTAGCTCTTAGAGCAATAGGAGCTGATAAAAAGGTGTTTGTTGCCCAGTTCGTTAAAGGAATGCAGTACAGTGAATTAAAAAGTATATCAAAAATTGAAAACATTGGTTTAAAACAGTACGGCCATAATTATTTTATAAAAGGAAAGAGTTCAAAGAAAGATAAAACAGCAGCTAGACAGGGTTTAAAAGAAGTAGAAGAACTACTAGAAAAAGGAGAATATGATCTTATAATACTTGATGAGGCGAATATAGCTGTTCACTATAATCTTTTTTCTGTTGGTGAATTAATTACTGTTCTAGAAAAAAGCCGAGAAAATATTGAGATTGTAATCACCGGAAGATATGCAGCAGAAGAATTGATCGAATATGCAGACCTTGTTACAGAAATGAAAGAGATAAAACATTATTTTAAAAAAGGCATTAAAGCGCGTAAGGGGATTGAAAAATAAAGTAAAAAAACCCCTGCTTTTAAAGGAGGTAAATGATGGAAGAAAATAATCCTAGAGAAATAGAAGCTAAAAGCATGAGAATGATTGATGAAGAAATTGGAAATTTAAACTGTACAGAGGCAGAAAGAAAGACGATCAAAAGAGTAGTTCACGCATCTGCAGATACTGACTTAGCAACTAAGGTGAGTTTTTCACCGGGAGCTGCTGAAAAAGCTCAAAAGCTTATCAGAGAAGGTGCAGATATTATTACAGATGTAACAATGCTTAAATCAGGAATAAATGAACGAAAATTGGCCCAATATGGTGGGGAACTTAAATGTTTTATTAGAGATGAAAAAGTAATGGAGGCAGCAGAAAAAACCGGTCTGACAAGGTCGATAATGGCTGTCCGAAAAGCGGCTAAATTACCTGGTAAAAAGATATTTGCCATAGGTAATGCACCAACCGCACTATTTGAACTGCTTAGATTAAATGAAGAAGAAAATTTAAAAATAGATTTTATAGTCGGAACTCCAGTTGGGTTTGTTGGGGCAGCAGAATCGAAAGAAGAACTTATGCAGAGCGATATTCCTCATATTTCTTTAGAAGGTAGAAAGGGAGGTAGTGCTATTGCTGCTTCAATTGTCAATTCTATTCTATATATGATGGGAGATTAAGGATGACTTTTGAAAAGTATATCACTAAAGGAGGAAAAAAATACAGACTTGGTTATACTACCGGTACTGCTGCTGCAGGTGCGGCAAAAGCTGCCGCTTTGATGTTGCTTAATCAAGAGCAGGTATCTCAAGTAGTAATAAATACTCCTTATGGACTACAGGTGGAAATGGATGTTTTTGATGCCGAGTATAATCCTGAGCGAGCTCAAGCAGCTGTTGTTAAAGATGCCGGTGATGATCCTGATGTAACAGATGGTTTGAAAATATATGTTTTATTAGAGAGATTGAATTATGATAAAGATCTTGGAGAAAGCATTATTAATATTGCTGCTGGTGAGGGTGTTGGTATAGTAACTAAAAAAGGGTTACAACTACCCGTAGGTTCTGCAGCAGTTAATCCCACTCCTCGAAAAATGCTTAAAAAAGCAGTTAGGGAAGTCTTCCCTCAGAAAAACAAATTTAAACTTACGATTTCTGTTCCGGGTGGTAAAGAGGTGGCAGAAAAAACTTTTAATCCCAGGCTAGGTATCAAAGGAGGGATTTCTATACTTGGCAGCAGTGGAATAGTTGAGCCAATGTCAGAATCAGCTTATAAAGAATCACTAGCTGTTGAATTAAAACAATCTGCTGCTTTAGGAGAGAAAAAATTATATTTTGTTTTTGGTAATAATGGTAGAGATAGATTGCTTGAGTTGGGTAAGAGAGAAGAACAGATAATAAGGATGAGTAATTTTGTTGGTTTTATGCTTGAGCAGAGCTCCGGGCTTGACCTAGAAGAGATCATTATTTTTGGTCATATTGGAAAAATCGTTAAAGTTGCAGGTGGTATATTTAACACCCATAGCAAAAAGGCGGATGGCCGCAAAGAAATAATTGCTGCTCATGCAGCACTATCTGGTGCTAATCAGCAAATTATCAAGGATATATTTGCCCAAAATACTGCTGAAGAATCAGCTGCTTATCTGATAAAAAAAGAAATGAAATATGTTTTAAATAGTATAGTTGAAGCTGTTGCTTTAAGGGCAGCAGAAAAAATAGATAAAGAAATAGAACTTAATGCTGCTATATTTACTTTCAAAGATGGGATAATTGCAGTATCTAAAGGAGCAGAGGAGGACTTTGATTTTGAATAAAATATATGTACTAGGTATAGGACCAGGACACAGAGATTATTTAACTAAAAAAGCAGAAAAAATAGCAGAAGCAGCTGATGTATTGATCGGAGGTAAAAGAGCCTTAAAACTTTTTAATGATCCTGAACAACAAAAAATCAAAATCAGTTCTGAACTCAATAAAATAAAAAAATATATTTTAGAAAATTATCAAAACAAAAGTATTGCAGTTCTCGTATCTGGAGATCCAGGTCTTTATAGTCTACTTAATTACCTTAAGCGAGAACTTGGGTCTGAAATACTTGAAGTTATAGCAGGCATTAGTTCACTACAGATTGCTGCTGCAAAAATAAAGTTGAGCTGGAATGATTTGCAGATCAGCAGTCTGCATGGTAGTCCGGAAAACAAAGAGATAGTCCTGGGATTAATTAGGGATAATCCTAAGGTTGGACTATTTACTGATAATAGATTTCCTCCTTCAGAAATTGCAAAATACTTGCTGGAAATGGGTATTAAACAGAAACAGGTATATGTATTTGAAAATTTATCCTATGCAGATGAAAAAATAACTGCAGGAAGCTTAAAAGAAATCAGCCAGAAATCATTTTCTAAACTAACAGTGATGATAATTTTAGACAATACAGAAAAAGGTGAATCACAATGAGTGAATGGAAGTATATAACTGCCGGCATACCTGATAAAGATTTTGTTCGGGGGGAAGTGCCGATGACTAAAGAAGAAATTCGGGCTGTTGTAATATCAAAATTGCGATTGCAGAAAAACCATATTGTATATGATATTGGTGCTGGAAGTGGCAGCATAACTGTTGAAGTAGCACTTAAAGCAAGAACTGGTATGATTTATGCAGTTGAAAAAAAAGCAAAAGCAGTTGATTTAATAAAAAAGAATTGTAATAAATTTAAGTTAAACAATGTAAAGATAATTGAAAAAGAAGCTCCTCAAGGTTTTGAAGAATTACCACCAGCTGACAGAATTTTTATTGGTGGAAGTGGTGGTTTTTTAAAAGAAATAATATCTCATTCAGATAAAAACTTAAAAAAAGATGGGAAAATTATTTTAACAGCTATAACTGTAAATACACTGAGTACTGCCGTATCTCAATTTGAGCAGCTAAATTATCAAATAGATATTAGCAATGTTTCTGTGACTAAAACCAATAAAGTAGGGGATTATCATATGTTTAAAGCCCTAAATCCAGTCTATATTATAAGTGCTCAAAAGGAGGAAGAATAATGTCTGCAAAACTGTACGGAATTGGCGTTGGAGCTGGTGATCCAAAATTATTGACTCTAAAAGCTCTAGAAACTTTAAAAAAAGTTGATTACATATTTACTCCTGTTTCTGCTGCAAGCACAGAGAGTAATGCTTTAAATATTATTGATACTTTATTTGAAGATTCTCTGCTGCAAAAAGAAAATAAAGTTATAAATTTAAATTTTGAAATGGCAAAAGACCTTAAAAAATTAAAAGAATCACGTTTAAAAGCAGCTAAGAGAATTAATGAAAAATTAACAGAGGATAATCAAGTAGCTTTTATAACCCTTGGAGATCCCTTTTTATACAGCACTTATACTTATATAATGAAAAAAATTCAAAAATGGCAGCCTGGAGTAGAAATAAATACAATTCCTGGTATCAATTCTATAGCAGCCTGTACATCTGCTCAAAATCTGCCTCTTGCTGAAGGAAAGGAAAATATAGCTATAATTTCTAATCTAAAAGATGAGGTACAGCTTGAAAAAATATTTTCGATTTTTGATACAGTAGTTATCTTAAAATTAAGCAGAAATTTTGCTAAAGTTTATCCGGTTTTGCAGAAACTTAATTTAAAAGACAAAGTGCTTATTGGCAGCAAATGTGGTTTAAAAGAAGAAAAATACACAACTAATATAGAAGTACTAAATAATGAGGAAATTGACTATTTAACTTTAATGATTGTCAAAAGGAAGGGGATTTAGATGAAAGTATATTTTATTGGTGCAGGAGCGGGTGACCCCGAATTAATAACAATTAAGGGTAAAAAGGCGGTAGAAGATTCTCAGATTATAATTTATGCTGGTTCTCTGGTTAATCCTGAAATTTTAGAGTATAATCCTGAAGCAGATATTCATAATAGTGCTTCTTTAAGTCTTGAAGAAGTGATTTCGATAATAAAAAAAGCAGCTGCTGAAAATAAAAATGTGGCCAGAATACATACCGGAGATCCTTCCATTTATGGAGCAATTAAAGAGCAGATAGATTTATTAGAGAAAAACAATATAGATTATCAGATAATCCCAGGTGTTAGTTCCTTTCTTGCAGCAGCAGCAGCATTATCTGCAGAGCTTACTCTACCGGAGGTATCACAGACAGTAATTCTCAGCAGACAGGCTGGAAGAACCCCTGTACCTGAAAAAGAAAAGCTTTCTCGACTTGCTGAACATCAGGCATCAATGGCTGTTTTTTTGAGTGTGCAGATGATAGAAGAAGTGGTTGCTGAACTTTTAGAAGGATATACTCACGATACTCCTGCTGCCGTTGTTGCCAAAGCTTCCTGGCCTGATGAATCGATTATTCGTGGCACTTTAGCAGATATTGCTTACAAAGTAAAATCAGCAGGTATTAAAAAAACTGCTTTAATTATGGTTGGAGATTTTTTAGACCCAGAATATGCAAAATCAAAACTATATGATAAAAACTTTGCCCATGAGTATAGATCTGCAGGAGCTGAAAAAAAAGCTATTCTGGTAGTTAGTTTTGGTACAAGTTATCATGAAACAAGAGAAAAAACTATTCAGGCATGTGAAAGAAAAATAGCAAAACGGTTTCCAGAATATGATCTAAAAAGGGCTTTTACTTCCCAGATGATCATTAATAAATTGCAAAAAAGGGATGAAATAATAATTGATAATCCTGAGATCGCTTTAAAAAAATTGTATGAAGAAGGCTATCAGGAAGTAGTTGTTCAACCACTTCATATTATTAATGGCAGTGAACTACATGAGCTTATTCGGACTGTAAAAACTTTTAAAAATAATTTTAGAACATTGAAATGGGGAAATGCTCTTTTATCTAAAACTGATGATTATTTTGAGCTAGCAGAAATACTAAAAAATGAAATAGAAAATGTTCAGCCAGACCAGGCTGTTGTATTAATGGGACATGGCAGTTCTCATGCGGCTAATTCAGATTATGCTGCCCTAGATTATGTTTTAAAAGAAAGAGGTATGGAAAATTATTATGTTGGAGCTGTAGAAGGTTACCCTGAGATAGAGGTAGTGATTGAACAACTTGAGAAAAAGAATTACAACAAAGTAAAGCTTGCTCCTCTCATGCTTGTAGCTGGAGATCATGCGCAAAATGATATGGCTGGAGAAGCTAATGATAGCTGGAAAAATATTTTAGAAAACGCAGGTTATGAGGTAGAAATACAACTTAAAGGCCTCGGAGAATATGATGGAGTACAAAACAAGTATACAGAAAAGTTAAATAAATTACTTTCAGAATGATATTTTTTAAAGTGTTGCTAGCAGAGAGGATGATTAAATGCAGTTAAATAAAGACTTATATATAATTGGAATTGGACCGGGTAATTTAGCAGATATTAGCCGCAAGGCTTATCAAGTATTAAATGAAGTAGATGTTATTGTTGGTTACAAAAAATATATTGAATGTATAAAAGAGCTAACAAGAGAAAAACAGCAGCTTTATTCTACTGGAATGAGAAAAGAGATGGAAAGAGTCGAAAAAGCTGTTGGGCTGGCTGCTGCAGGTAAAAAGGTAGCTCTTATCAGTAGTGGTGATGCTGGAGTCTATGGAATGGCAGGACCGGCATTTGAACTGATTGCAAAAAATGATATTGCAATTGAGGTTGAAGTAATAGCAGGTATAACTGCTGCAAATGCTGCAGCTGCTGTGTTGGGTGCTCCCCTGATGCATGATTATGTTGTGATAAGTTTAAGTGATATTTTAACTCCCTGGGATCAGATAAAAAAAAGACTAAAGGCTGCTGCAGAAGCAGATTTTATTACCACCCTTTATAATCCTCGTAGCAGCAGAAGAAAAATGCAGCTGCAAGAAACACAGAAAATTTTCCTTAAACATAGGAGTCCAGACACACCGGTTGGTATTGTAAAAAGTGTAGGCAGAGATGGAGAAGAACTTATGATTACAACCCTTAGTGAGCTACCTTTAGAAAAAGTTGATATGCTGACAACAGTTATAATTGGTAATTCAAATACCTATGTTGCAGCTAATAAAATAATTACACCAAGAGGTTATAAAATATGATCTGGATACTTGCTGGTACTTCAGACAGTTATCGGCTGATTGAAAAATTAAAAGAGAATATCGATATTAATATAATCGCAACTGCAGCTACTGATTATGGTAAAAAGCTACTGGATGAAAAATTTGCAGTCAAAGCTATCAGAAAAAGATTAAGTGAAGCTGAAATGCAGGATTTCATAAATGAACATGCTATCAAATACATAATCGATGCCAGCCACCCTTTTGCTGAAGAGCTGTCCAGAAATGCAATTTTAGCTGCAGAAAAAAGCGAGATAGTATATTTGCGTTATGAAAGGAAAAGCCTTGATTTAAGCATCTATCCAGATAAAGCTTTGATAAAAGTAAAAAATTATCTGGAAGCTGCTGAGGAGGCTGATAAATTTCATAGGATTTTTTTAAGCACAGGTTCTAAAACTGCAGATATCTTTGTAGAGAATATTGATAATTTTACGGAAAGACTTTTTTTTAGAATACTGCCAGCTGAAAAGTTCCTTAAGAAATTAATAAAATTAGGATTAACTCCTGCTAATATAGCTGCTTTACAGGGGCCTTTTAGTAGAGAATTTAATCAGGCCATGTTTAAAGAATATAAAGCAGATGTGCTGGTTACTAAAGCCAGTGGAAATAGGGGTGGCCTGAAAACAAAAATTGAAGCAGCCCTTGAACTTAATATACCAATTATAATTATCGAAAGGCCAGAAATTCTTTATCCACAAAAATTCGAAGAGATTAATAATTTAATCGAGTATCTTAAAAATAATTAAGGAGGTGTAGCTGATGGGGCAGCTCAATAAAGCTGAAACTAAAATAGCCATTATTGCCTTAACTTCAGGTGGAAAAAACTTAGCGCTTAACCTGCTAAAAAAAATGGATGGTATTGAAATTTATCTACCTGAAAAAATGAAAGAAAAGAGTGGAAATTACAATTATTATAGTTCACTTCAGGATTTAACGGCAGAACTTTTTAAAAGCTATGATGGGCTTGTTTTTGTAATGGCACTTGGGATAGTTATAAGGATGATAGCTCCCCATTTGCAGAGTAAAAAAAGCGATCCTGCTGTTGTCACAATTGATGAAAAAGGCAATAATGTCATCAGTACACTTTCTGGCCATTTAGGTGGGGCAAATAAATTAAGTTTAGATATTGCTCAAAAAATAGGAGCTAATGCAGTAATAACAACTGCGACAGACTGCCATAATTTAGAAGCAATCGATTTGCTTGCTCAAAGAATCGGTTGTGAAATCCAACCATTTACCAGGCTTAAATATGCCAATGCTGCTCTTGTAAATGGAAAGAAGTTAAATATATTTACTGATTATCAATTAGAAATTGAAACTAATGAGCAGATAAATATTGTTCCGCTTAAGTTAAGAGAAAAAAAGGACTGCAGAAATAAAAAAAATAAAATGAATAATAGTTGCCAGGAGGCAGAGTTTAGTGTAGTCATCTCTAATGAAAAGCTCAAGCTGCAAAAAGATGAATTACAGTTGATTCCTCAAAATATTATTATTGGTATTGGCTGCAGAAAAAATGTACCTGAACTTAAAATCACTGAAGCTGTAGATGATTTATTACAGGAATTAAAGCTTCACAAAAAAAGCATTAAAAAAATTGCCACTATTGATCTTAAAAAAGACGAAAAGGGTATTCTCGATTTTGCAGAAAAAAATAAATTAGATATTGAGATAGTTGATAGAACTGAAATTGAAAAAATAGAAGCAGATTTAAATATCGAAAAATCTAAATTCGTAAAAAAAATAACAGGTATTGCTGCAGCAGCAGCACCTGCAGCAATATTAAGCTCTGGAAAAGGAAATTTAATTATGGATAAGAGAAAGTTTTCAGGGATTACACTTGCAGTATTTGAGGAGGAATTCGGTAATGAATAGAAACAGGCTGTTGATAGCAGGCAGCAGAAGTGGAGTCGGCAAAACAACTATTTCTCTGGGTATTATGAGAGCATTAAAAAACAGAGGTCTCAATGTTCAGCCCTTTAAAGTAGGGCCAGATTATATTGATCCTGGTTTCCATACCATAATGTGTGAAAATAATTCTTATAATCTTGACAGTTATTTTTTAGGCAGAAAAGGTGTAAAAGAAATCTTTTTAAAAAAATCAGCAGAAGCTGATATCTCTATAATTGAAGGTGTTATGGGATTATATGATGGTAAGGGTGCTGATTCTGTGAGCAGTTCAGCTGAAATTGCCAAAATACTTGAGACCCCTGTTGTACTGGTTATAGATGCAGGAAAATTGGCTCAAAGTGCTGCAGCTGTTGTTTACGGTTATAAAAATTATGATTCTGAATTGAATTTAAAAGGTGTAATCATCAACAATATAAGCAGCAAACGCCACTATAAATTACTAAAAGAAGCAGTTGAAGCTGAGAAAGTCGGAGTTGAAGTGCTTGGCTATCTGCCCCGTAATATAGAAATTGAACTTCCCGAAAGACATCTGGGTTTAGTTCCAGCTGGCGAAAGCAGTGGAGTTATTGATTATGGCGAAAAATTAAGCTCTTTGATTGAAGAATATATTGATCTTGAGAGGATAAAGCTTTTAGCCTCTTCAGCAAAAAATTTAACTTTAGCAGAATTAAAGAAGCAAAATATCACTACAGTAAATTCTGATATGTCCTTTATTTCTGATGATTTCAAAAATAGGGTATTAGAAAATGAAATAAAAATCGGTGTTGCATATGATCAGGCATTTAATTTTTATTATCAAAGCAATCTAGATATGTTAAAAGCTGCTGGTGCAGAAATAATATATTTTAGCCCTATTACCGATAAAAGCTTAGTCGAAGTTGATTTTCTTTATCTGGGTGGTGGTTTTCCCGAAAGTTTTTTAGAAGAGCTTTCAGCAAATTCAGCTTTTAAAAAAGATTTACTTTCAAAAGTTAATTCTGGTCTGCCGCTTTATGCTGAATGTGGTGGTTTGATGTATTTATGCAGTAGTATCAAAAACTTTAATGGGAAAAGCTATGCTATGACTTCAATTCTCCCTTTAGAGGTTGAAATGGAAGATAGTCTGCAGGAAATGGGCTATAGAGAGATTGAATCAATTAGTGATAATATATTATTTAAAAAAGGTGAAAAAGCTAGAGGACATGTTTTTCATTATTCAAAAATATCTGGCCCTATCAATGAACAGGAATTAAATTATCAATATAAAGCTTCAAAAGGTGGTTACAGTGTAAATGACAATGTCTTGGCTTCTTATCTTCATTTGCATTTTGCTTCCAATCCTAAAATTGTTGAAAATATTCTGCAGAGTGCAGTTAAATATAAGCAGAAGCGGGAGGTTTGAAAATGGGCTCTATATATTTATTAATTGCAGCCCTAATTATTGATCTTATTATTTCTGATCCGAGTTTTTTACCACACCCGGTTGTTTTAATAGGTAATCTTATAAAATTTTTGGAAAATAAACTAAGAAAAAATAATCAAAGCAAAAAAACCCAAAAAATTTGGGGATTGATTCTGGTGATTATTGTAATTACTAGCAGCTATATCATAACTGCTTTGATTATCAGGGGAGCTTTGTTCTTAAATTATTATTTTGCCTACATCGTTAATTTATTGCTTTTAAGTTCCTGTTTAGCATTAAAAGGACTTGTTGATTCAGGTAAAAAAGTATATTCTGCCTTAAAAGAGGATGACTTAAAAACTGCCAGGAAAAAGGTTAATATGATAGTAGGTAGAGACTGCAGCAGTTCAAGTAGAGAAGATGTTATAAGAGCTGCTTTAGAGAGTTTAGCAGAAAACACTTCTGATGGTATTATAGCTCCAATGTTTTTTTATCTCATAGGAGGAACTCCACTTGCGGTAAGCTATAAAGCTGTTAACACTCTTGATTCTATGCTCGGTTACAAAAACGAGAAATATATTAATTTTGGTAGAGCTGCTGCTAAATTAGATGACTTATTTAATTATTTTCCAGCTAGAATAACCGGGTTTAGTTTTATAGCGGCTTCTATTATCTTTGCCTATGATTTTCGAGCCGCATTTAAGATTATGAGAAGAGATGCAGGAAAACATCCCAGCCCAAATGCTGGTTATCCCGAGGCGGCTGCAGCAGGAGCACTTTCTTTAAGATTTGGTGGCTATAATTATTATCAGGGAGAACAAAGTTTTAGAGCTTATCTGGGAGACAAAATTAAAGAATTTGAGATTAATGATATTTTAAGAATGAATAAATTAATCTATTTTTCAGTTTTGATATTCATAGCTGTTTCAGCAATTGTAAAAACAGGAATTCAGCTATTGATATTATAATATTTTAAGTATAACTCTAAATCATCATTAAATTAAAATCAGTATTTTTAAGCAGAAAGGAGATTTTCTGTGCAAGGAGTAAGAGTTAGAGTTCCAGGCAGCTGTGGAGAACTTATTCAAGGCAGTATCGATGGCAATGATTTTTTAGTATCCTGTCCAATTAATCTATACAGTCGGGTTAATGTTCATTTTGATCAGACAATTGAAAATATAAAAATAAATAAATATGCACCTAGAACCCAACAAGCTGTAGAGCTTTTATTAAAAAAGTATGAACTACCCAAAAAAGGAATAAAAATAGATATTAACACAGATTTAATAAATGCTGCTGGAATGGCTTCTTCTACAGCTGATATTACGGCTTCTCTCGCAGCGATAATGATTTTGCTAAAGGGAGAAATAGATATAAATTTATTAACAAATATTGCGATTAAAATTGAGCCTAGTGACAGTGTATTTCTTGATGGTCTTCATATCTTTAATCACCGCAGTGGTAAAGATGCTGAATATTTAGGGGAAGCACCGGAAATGGATATAATGCTTTTTAAAGAACCAGGGTTGGTAGACTCTCTAAAATTTAATAAAAACAAAAAACTTGCTTTTTTAAATAAAAACAAAGAAGATATAATAAAAAAAGCTCTTTCTATTCTTAAAAAAGGAATTAGAGAAGAAGATTGTAGATTGATAGGTAAAGCGTCAACATTAAGCAGTTTTGCCCATCAGCATATTCTCCCCAAAAAGAGTCTTGCAAAATTAGTTGAAATAACTGATCAAAAAGAGGGGATATATGGGGTTAATATTGCTCACAGCGGAACATTGATTGGAATTCTGGTTGCAAAGAATTTTATAGAAACAGAACTATTATTAGAAATAAAAGAAAATTTACCTGAACTAAAATTTTTAAATAGAGTTAAACTGATTTCAGGTGGTATAGAAATGAGGGTTGATAATGGAACATCTTCATGGAGGAAACTTAATCAAAGCTGCAAAAAAGAGTGGGTTTGAACCTGAAGAATTAATTGATTTTAGTGCAAACATAAATTTTTTGGGGCCTCCAGAAATTATCTTAGACGAAATAAAAAGAAATGTTAAAGGAATTGAAAATTATCCTGAAGCTAATGCCAAAAGAATTAAAAAATTAATTGCTGAGCATCATCAGCTTAGTAAACAGAGTGTTACAGTTGGCAGTGGAGCATCAGAACTAATTTATCAGATTACAAAAGTGCTAAAACCAAAAAAAGTTATGGTTGTAGATCCTACATTTTCTGAATATGAACTAGCTGCAAAAAGCATAGGTGCAGAAGTATGTCATTTTAAGCTTAAAAAAGAAAATGATTTTAAAATTGACAGCACAAAAGTTATTGCAGAGCTTTCTGAAGACATAGATTTAATCTTTATCTGTAATCCAAATAATCCAACTGGTGCTTTGTTAAATTTAAATAAAATTGAAGAGATACTTGCTGCAGCCAGTGCTAAAGATATTTTATTTGTGCTTGATGAAGCTTTTATAGACTTTCTTTCGGCTGCTGAAGATTATACAGCTTTAAAACTTTTAGATAAGTATTCTAACTTGATTATTATGCGTTCGCTGACTAAATTATTTGCTTTACCCGGTTTGCGCTTGGGATATACTCTGGCAGCAGAGGATATAAGTATAGACTTAGAAAAAAATAGAGATCCCTGGTCTGTTAATTACTTTGCTCAACTGGCTGCTGAAATTATTTTTACAGAAAGAAAAGAGATTGAACAATACCTTGAAAAAAGTTTTAAAAAAATAGCTGCAGAAAAAAACTACCTATATTCGAATCTGCAGCAAATTGAGGATTTAAAAGTTTTTAAGGCAAATGCTAATTTCATATTTATAGATATTAGTGAGACAGGACTTAGTGCAAAAAAATTGCAGAATAAATTATTAGAATCAAAAATAATGATCAGAAATTGTGATAGTTATAATGGTTTAGAAGATGATTATATTCGGATTGCTATAAAAGACCGTAAAAATAATGAGCTTTTAATTAATAATTTAAAGAAAATATTAAATCAAAGCTAAACTAAACTAAACTAAGCTATATTAAAAACAATTAATGGAGGTACAGAATGAAAACACTTGAAAAAACTTTAAATGAAATTAATGAACTGGACCAAAAGATGATGGATAAAGCTCAAATAAGGTTAGATCAACTTACAAAACCTCAGGGGAGTCTGGGTAAGCTGGAGGAAATGGCTATAAAACTGGCAGGGATTTATGGTGAACTTTTTCCTGAGTTACAAAACAAGGTTCATATAATTATGGCAGGTGATCATGGAGTAGCAGAAGAAGGGGTTAGTGCTTATCCCCAATCTGTAACAACACAAATGGTACATAATTTTTTAGCAAATGGAGCAGCAATAAATGTTCTAGCAGAAGGTTCTGGTGCAAAATTGAAAATTGTTGACATCGGTATGATAGAAGATATTGATAATGATCTTTTAGTCAAAGCTAAAATCAAAGCTGGTACTGAAAACATGACCAAAGGACCTGCCATGACAAGAGAAGAGGCTGTAGGAGCTCTGGAAGTAGGTATTGAACAGGCGAAAAAAGCTGTAGAAGAAGGTGCAGACATTATATCTACAGGAGAGGTTGGCATTGCAAATACAACCCCAAGCAGTGCAGTTCTGGCTGTATTTACTGGTTTAGACTTAAATAAAGTTGTGGGTAAAGGTACCGGACTTAACGAAGAAGGGGTAAAAAATAAAATTGATGTAATTCAAAGAGCAATTGATTATAATAAGCCTGACAAAGAAGATGCTCTGGATGTTTTAGCTTCAGTGGGTGGTTTAGAAATTGCTGGTATGGCAGGAGTAATGCTGGGAGCAGCAGCAATGAAAAAAGCAGTAGTTATTGATGGATTAATCTCAGCTGCAGCAGCACTAACAGCCTACAAATTATGCCCCGGAGTTGTAAAATATTTATTTCCTTCTCATAAATCAGCGGAACCCGGTCATATAAAGATTTATGAGGAACTTAATCTTGAACCTTATATCGATCTCCAGATGAGACTTGGTGAGGGAACAGGTGCAGTACTTGCACTGCCATTTTTTGATCAAGCAGTTAATATTATAAGAGATATGGCAACTTTCGAAGAGGCCGGTGTTAGTAAAGAAAACGACTAAAAAGATTAGCTGATGGGAGTGGATAGAATGGGGATAATTTTAATACTGGGTGGAGCAAGAAGTGGTAAAAGTTCTTTTGCAGAATTAATTGCAAAAAAAATAGCTGGTGATGATGTTATATATTTAGCCAGTGGTCAGGCAGTTGATGAAGAAATGAAGGCTAGAATTAAAGCCCATCAAAAACAGCGTCCTGACAGTTGGGAGACTATAGAAGAAGCTCTTGATATCAGCACTAAAATTAAAGAAATACCCTCCAGCAAAACTGTGCTTTTTGATTGTTTAACTACTTATTTGAGTAATTTACTTTTAGAATATGAGCAGGCTGAATATCAAGAAATTGAATATCAGCTTTTATCTGAGGTAGAAAAAATTATAGAGCTAGCCAAAGAAAAAGAATTAAATTTGATTATTGTGCACAATGAAGTTGGGCAGGGTATTATACCTGCTTATAAGCTGGGAAGGTATTTTAGAGACATATCTGGACGTGCAGCAAGATTATGTGCTCAAGATGCAGAATTAGTTTATAAAGTAAGTGCTGGCCTGCCTCAAGAAATAAAAAAAGAGGGTCTTAAGATAATAAAAAATTATCTTGGTGAAGGTGAGGAGGTTAAAGTTCTTTGAGAAGTAATTTAAACAAAGCCTGGAATAATTTCTTAAACACAATGAGCTTTTTGAGCCGAATCCCTGTCAAAGTAGAATATCCTGCAGAAATGAAATTAGTGTTTTTTCCTATAGCCGGTTTGATCATTGCTTTATTAGCTTATTTAAGTCATTTTATTTTTGCAGCTGTTTTCTCCATAGAGATAACTGCTTTACTCCTGCTTAGTTTCTATGTTTATTTAAGCGGTGCACTTCATCTAGATGGTTTAGGAGATTTTTTTGACGGATATTTTGCAGATAGAGATCGAGAAAAAACCATTCAAATAATGCATGATTCAAATTCAGGAATTTATGCAGTTGTAGCATTGATTTTAGTTTTAATTTTAAAATACCTACTTTTCAAAGAATTGCTGTTCAAATCGCAGATTGAATTTTTGCTGATGATGGGAGTTATGGCGAGATTTTATGCTGCTTTAGCTCTGGGCCTTTTTAAAGCTGCTGAAGCTAGTGTATGGGCTAAAAGTGTAGAAGCCAAGATTGGGAAAAAAGATGTTATACAGGCATTTTTAGTGAGTCTAATAATACTAAGCTTTATTGTTCTGATTTTTGGTAGCCAATATATAAAAATAATTTTTATAGCTGCAGTTTTTAACATCGGACTACTTTATTATTTAGCAAATTGGTCAAAGAAAAAAATCGGTGGAATAAGTGGTGATCTCTGTGGAACTATTATAGAGTTAAGTGAAATAGCATTTTTAATGACAGCAGTAATGTTTTAAAAATATGTGAATTAAAATTTAAAAATAAAAACTAATTAAAGTATCTTTTAAAAAGTAATGGAATATTTTTTGTTGTGATGATAATTATTGCTAAAGCTGCAGTAATAATAACAACTATAGCAGGTTGCCGGGCAGATAATTGAGCAGCAATAATACCAAGATAGGCCCAAACAATTACTAAAGAAAAAGCAATATCTTGATATTTATCTAAGATAGTAATTGTTAAATATAGTCCTATTAAAATTCCTGTGGCAGCAGCTATCACTAAAAAGTTAGGTGGCCAATCAGATTTAAAGTAGACTAGAGTAACCATCAAATTTGCAAGTGAGGCAATACAAACCCAGGCAGTATAAATGCTGAAGGGAAGTTTTAGACTAAGATACTCTTTAAGAGAATAATTATCATAGTTATGAATTCTTTTAAATATTTGAAATAAAGACAAGGGTAAAATTAAAATAACCAACATTGAAAGATAAATATACTGATAATGCCAGAGAAATAACCAGCTAATATTAGCCAGGGAAGCAATCACAAAATATGGACCGGTTGAAAAACCTTCTTTAATTTGCTCACTGTTTTTGAATTGAAAGATTATAAATAAGAATAAAAGAAGATATATCAACCCCCAGATGGAAAAAGTAAAACCCGCTGGTGTAAATGGATTTTGGTAATTTGCAGAAACTTCTCCGGTAGATATATTGTTTAGAGGCAAATAATTTGCAAGAAAATTAATGAGAAGGGTTAAAAAGAAAGCTATACTGTTTGCAATTTTAGTAAAAGTAAGATTTTTTTTCATGATTTTCCCCCTTTTCTTTTATAAAGGCAAAAAAGAGCTTTTCTAACTATATTGTATTACTATTTTATTATAAATCAAGAATTATTTTTTTCTTTGAACACAAAACTAAATATTTGCTAATAATTGGGTGCCCTTAACTATAGTTAAGGGAGAATAGGGAATCAGGTGAAAAACCTGAGCGGGCCCGCCACTGTAACTGTTTAAATAATCATCTAAGTGATTATTTGCAAAGACTTTTTTAACCACTTGTTAATTTTAATTAACAGGGAAGGTATAAGTCTTTTTGAGCAGAAGCCAGGAGACCTGCCGAATTATTTTATACTGTCTCTTCGGTCACAAGAACAGTAAGGTTATTATATAGCTTAAACTATACCCTTATCTTGCCGAAAAGATAAGGGTTTTTTAAATTATTTTAGGAGGTAGATAAGCTTGCTTAAAAAAATTTCATTAGTGTTTTTAATGCTTTTTCTCATTATTTCAATATTGTCTTTTTCTCCGGTTGCAGCAGAAAAAATAGTGATTGAAGATTATCAGGGTGAGATTGTTGAAATAGAAAAACCGGTTGAAAAAATTGTCTGTATGAGTCCAGCGATGGTAGAAATACTAATAATTTTAGAGGGAGAAGAAAAGATTATTGCTAGAACTGAAATGGATGATGATTTGCTGAGTTCTGCTCAAAACATTCCAGTAGTGGGTAGCTCTTCTAACAGGCCTCAAATTGAGGCTGTACTTGAATTAGAGCCCGATTTGATTATTGCTGATACCATGCTTAGTGATAGGAACAGAGAAATTTTTGAATCTTTTGGGATAAAGGTTGTTGTTGAGAGCACCTCCGACCCTGATAGATTGGATCAGGTAATAGATAACTTTGCTTTAATCTTAGACAAAAAAGAAAAAGCGGAGGAACTTAAATCTTTTATGGCTGAATATGAAGATTTAATTAAAAACAGATTAGCTGAGATAGATAGTGAAGAGAGACCATTGGTCTATTGGGAATGGAGAGGTAAGTATAGAACAGGGACTTCAAAAGCAACAGTTGATCCGTTAATAAACTTTGCTGGAGGCATAAATATTGCCCATGATTTAGAGGGAAGTTATCCAGTTGTCTCAAGTGAATTTGTCTGGGAAGAAAACCCTGATGTTATTGTAAAAATGGCAAGTAGAGATGATTCTTTAGCTGATATGAAAAATTCTAGAGATGAATTAATGGATAGAGATGCTTTAAAAGATACAAATGCAGTCAAAAATGATCGGGTTCATATCATATCCTGGGATGTACAGAATGGAGTATTTTCTATAATAGGTAAATTATATTATGCAAAATTTTTTCATCCTGATATTTTTGCTGATATTGATCCTGGCTCAATCAGAGAAGAAATGTTAAATAGATTTTTTGAGCAAGATGAATTTGATAGTGCAGTTTATCCAGCCCAGTAATTTTAGCTAGCAAGCTGTAGACTTAGGAGGCAGTAATTATATGCAGAATATCGGACATCAAGATTATTATGATAAAGCTTTTAAGAAAAGAATGATATTTTTATTATTTTTAATATTTCTCTTAGTTATAGTAATCATTTTTTCTATTACTTTAGGGGTGGCAAGCATTTCTTTTATGGATACGATCAAAGTCCTCTTAGGAGAGATTTTTGGAATTGGCAGTCGAGAGTATTCTAGTTTTAGTAGAGGTATAGTTATGAATCTAAGATTACCTAGAATAGCTCTTGCTGTTATAACAGGTTTAGCTTTAGGATCTTCAGGTAGTATTATGCAGTCTATTTTAAAAAATCCTCTTGCAAGCCCATATACTTTAGGAATTGCCTCTGGTTCTGCTTTTGGAGCTGCAGCAGCAATAGTGTTAGGTGATCTTATTTTTAAAAGCTTATTTAGTGCTTATAGTTCCTGGTTTATTATATTAGGTGCATTTTCTTTTGGTCTGCTAACAATTTTTGTTATTAATTTAATTGTATCTTTAAAAGAAGGAACATCAGCAATGCTAATTTTAGCAGGTGTTGCCCTCGGTTATTTATTTTCAGCGGGTGTATCTTTTTTGAGATATATAACTGACCATGAACAGCTGCGTGAACTTGCAATCTGGTTGATGGGAGGTTTTTATCAGGCTGAATGGAGAGATATATTTATCTTAACCCCAATTTTGATTATATCTCTACTTATACTCTTAAAAATATCATGGGATGTAAATGCCCTTTCAGCAGGGGAAGAAGTTGCTCAAAACCTGGGAATAGATATTATTAAATTGCGTAGAGTGGGAACAGTAACAGCAGCATTTTTAACAAGCTCTGTAGTTGCTTTTACTGGGATTATTGGTTTTGTTGGCCTGGTTGCTCCTCATATCTGTAGAATGATTATTGGCAATGATAATAGGTTTTTAACGATCAGTTCAGGTCTAGCTGGAGCATTATTTTTACTGGGAGCAGATACAGCTGCCAGGTTGATAATTAGCCCTGCAGAATTACCAGTAGGAATTATCACCTCATTTTTTGGAGCCCCATTTTTTATCTATATGTTAATTAAAAAGCGAAGGAGCTATTGGTCATGAAAATGAAAGCTGACAAAATAAAATTTTGCTATCAAGATACTGCAGTTTTTGATGAATTATCTTTGGAAATAGAAAAGGGGAAGATTATTTCTCTGGTCGGTCCGAATGGAATTGGAAAATCTACTTTAATTAAATGTTTATCAAATATATACAAAGCTGATTCAGGCTTTGTTTACCTAGATGGCAAAAACACTCTTTCTATAGAAGCCAAAGAACTTGCTAAAGAACTGAGTTATGTACCTCAAACTCAAGAAAATAATTTTTCGATTAGTGTTTATGAAAGTATTTTGCTGGGCAGAAAACCCTATTTTAACTGGAAGGTAAGAAAAGAAGATAAAATGATTGTAGAAAAAATTCTGCAAAAATTAAATCTTGAAAAATTAGCAGAAAGGGAGGTGAATAATCTCAGTGGTGGAGAAATGCAAAAGGTAGCAATTGCCAGAAGTTTGGCTCAAAACCCATCAATTTTTTTACTTGATGAACCAACTTCAAATTTAGATTTAAATCATCAATTAGAGGTTATGAAAATCATTACTGAGCTGGCTAAAGAAAAAAATGCAGCAGTAGTAATGGCAATTCATGATTTGAATTTGGCAGCTAGATTTTCTGATTATATATTTTTAATAGCTAAAAAAGGCAAATATATTTCCGGGAAACCAAAGGAGGTGTTTACAGAAAAAAATATGGAAGAAACATATGGAGTAAAAGTCGAAATATTGGAAAGTTCTAATGGGTTGTTAATTATGCCTGTAGAATTAAGCAATTAATAATTACAGACAAAACACAGGAGGTATAAATTGAAAAGATATACAATAACACTATTAATATTGTTTTTAATCATAACTTCATTTGCAGCAGTAGTGATGGCAGAAGAAAACACAAATGTTTTAGAACTAGATGAGATCGTTGTTAGGGCATTAAGACATAGAGAAAGGCTTTTAGAATCTTCTAATTCAGTAGAAATTATAACAAGAGAAGATATAGAAAAAAGAAATGTCGAAACTGCAGCTGATATATTAACTTATGTTCCCGGAGTTAATATTAATATCGGTGATGGACGAGAAGGAGCAGAAGAAAATGCTACCATTAGAGGTTCAGCTCCCAATCAGGTTTTAGTTTTGGTTGATGGCCAACCCTTAAATGATCTAAGAACAGGTAGATTTGACCTATCATTAATCCCTGCAGAGCTGATTGAAGATATTGAGATAGTCAAAGGTCCTGCTTCAGCTCAATATGGAGCAAATGCAGTCGGTGGTTTGATAAGTATTACTACCAGAAGTGGTGAAGAAGATCTGGAGTTGACAAATTTAAGAACAAACTTCGCTTCCTACAATACTCAAAGCTATAATCTGAATCATTTTGGTTTTTCTGAGAATCTAAGTTACAATTTAATGGCTAAAAATTATCGGAGTGATGGCTTTAATGAAGATCAAAAAAAACAGAGTTCTCTATTTACAAAATTTGATTATAAATTAGATGACCATTCTCAAATAGGTGCTTCTTTAAGATATACTGATACTGATAGAGGTGACCCAAGGGATAGAAATTATGAAGATTTAAATTTGAACTTTAACTGGGATCTTAATCAGGAAGATAGGGAGCAGAGCCTAAAACTGTCTTATCATGAAAATACTTATACTGATGATTCTGGAATTCGCGGCCGGAGAGTTCATGATACTGATAAAATCTATTTGGACTTTAACCGCAGGAATTATTATGATGATCATAATTTAAGTTATGGTTTTAATATTGCCAGGAGCTCCATCGATAGTGACACATATGATCAGCAGAGCAATATAGATGGGGCAGTGTTTGTTCAGGATAACTGGCAGCTCAATGATAAAACCAGAATTCATTTAAGTGGCCGTTATGATATTCATGATGAATTTGGTTCAGAGTTCAGTCCAAAAGTGGGAATAAATTATTTATTAAATCCCAATTTAAGCTTTTTTGCTTCAGCTGGAGAGGCCTTTAGAGCACCTGATTATAGAGAATTATATCTACCAGATGCAGGTATGGTAAATATAGTAGGAGGTAATCCTGATTTAGATCCAGAAAAATCGCGCAATTATGAAACAGGCCTAAGATATATAGAAGGTAGAACAAGGGCAGAATTAAATCTCTTTAGAAAAGATATTGAAGATCTAATTGATCTAATATTTGTTGAAGAAGGGGTTAAACGCTATCAAAATATTGGTGAAGCAACTGTACAGGGTGGAGAAGTTGTTTTAGCCTATGGAATAACTTCTGATCTTAATCTTGATCTCAGCTATATGTATTTGGATGCAGTTGATGAAGAAAGTGGTGAAAAGCTTCCTTTAAGGCCTGAACACAGTCTTAACCTGGCTTTTGATTACAGTGGTAATAATTTTAATCTGCGGCTTGATAATAAATATGTTGGTGAAAGAGAAGATGAATATGAAGATGATGATGACAATATAGTCAGAGTTATTTTAGACAGCTATATGGTCAGTGATTTAACCTTAAGCAGAGAGGTGTTTAGAGATACGCAGTTTAAAATATCGATAAATAATATCTTTGCTGAAGAATATGAAAGTTCAGCTGGAACTGAAACACCAGGAAGAAATTATGGCTTTGAAATAAGCAGGAGATTTTAAATAGCTATATATTGAAGGGAGCTAAAGATAATGGAAGATTTGAGAGCTGCTGCAGTAAATTTTGAGTCAGTACTTTTTGATATCGAAAAAAATATTAAGAATATAAGAAAGTGGACAGCTAAACTGCAGGATAAGGTTGATATAATTCTTTTTCCCGAAATGGCAGTAACCGGCTATACTAATGAGCCTAAAATAAAAGATTATGCTCTCAATATTAATTCTTCAGCGGTTAAGGAACTTCTCTTAATTGCTGAAGAATATCAGCAAATTATAATAGTCGGCTTAGCTGAAAAAGAAGCTGCTAATTATTATATTAGCCAGCTTATAATCTCTCCAGATGGTATTATTGGGAAATATAGAAAAAGTCATTTAAGTCCAAATGAAAGCAAAATATTTTCTGCTGGCCAGAAAATAGAGGTTTTTACAGTAAAGAATACTAAAATTGCTGTGCAAATTTGTTATGATAGTCATTTCCCCGAGCTCAGTACTATTCAAGCCGTAAAAGGTGCTGAAGTAATATTTGTTGCCTTTGCCACTCCTAGAGGAGATTATCTGAGTAAAAAAGAGCGTTTGTTAAGATATCTAAGGGCCAGGGCCTATGACAACAGCTGTTATATTGTTGCAGCAAATCTAGTTAATCAGGAATGCTCGATGGAAGGTGCTGCCTTAATTATCGATCCTAAAGGAAGGGTCATTGCTGAAAGCGGTGCCGCTGAGGAAAGTTATGCTGTGTCTTTATTAAAGTCTGAAAAAATCAGCAGAATTAAAGACTTAAAAATGGGTTATTTTCTTGCCCACAGGAGACCAGAACTATATAAAAAATATGAATACTGAAAATTTAAAATATTTTCATTTTTCTCTTGCAAAAGTATGTTTTTAGTAATATAATCAAGTTGAACCGACAGAAGCATTAGTAGCAGAGTGATTTATTAGGTCGGTGGCTTAGTTTTGGAACAAAGCAGCTGTGTAGCGAGTATGTTCCCTCAATAAAACTATTTTATTAAGGGGGGCATTATCGTGAAAAAATTTCTTAAGAAAAAGAAAAATTGCAGGGTCAGGGCAGAGGTTAAGGTGAGCACTAATTCTGACACCGATCTTAGACATGACAGGATTAAAAACAGGGCAATGATTGATTATTATATGCTCAGTGGCTACTAATCAAAAAGAATAATAAAGACTAAAACCAGGGTTTTTAAACCCTGGTTTTCTTTGTCAGAAAAATTTTTGAATTGTATAATTAAATGCACGCGGTGATTAGATAAAAAAATAGACACATACCTGTACCTTTTGTATAATGTTAATAGCGACAAAAACATTAGGAGGTACAGAATATGTGTCAAAGTAATTGTAACACAAAACGAAGCAAAGGAAAACACCTGAATTTTGATGATCGCAAATTAATTAAACATTTATATAATGTCCAAGAAAAAAATTATACTGAAATAGGCGAAGAATTAAACTGCCATAGAACAACAATCAGTCGAGAAATAAAAAAAGGTGAGGTAGAACTTGATAATGGTGATGGAACAACCAGAAAAGAATATGTACCAGAGATAGCACAGAAAGTATATGAATTTAATAATTCGAATAAAGGCCCTGATTTAAAAATCGATAAAAATAAAGAGTTAGCAGAATTTATAGAAGAAAAAATCAAGGAATTAAGATCTCCTGCAGCAGTGGCAAAAGACATTGAAGAATCAGATAAATTTGAAATTCAATTACACTGGAAAACAATCTATAATTACATAGATAAAGGTGTTTTGAATATAGACAGAAGCGATCTCCCACATGGTAATTATAAAACTGGGAAAGACAGACCAAAAGAAAGTGAAAGCACTACGAGGCGTAAGGAAGGTCGTACAATTAGAGATAGGCCTGAAGGAGCTGATACCAGGGAGGAATTTGGGCATTGGGAGATGGACTTAGTAGAAGGGTTAAAACAAAAAGATGAACCTGCCTTACTAGTGCTGACAGAAAGACAAACTAGGCAGGAAATCATAGAAAAAATACCAAACAAAAAAGCAAAGTCAGTGGTAAAAGGACTTGATCGTATAGAAAGACGATTTGGGGTTGTTAATTTTAGGGAAACATTTAAATCGATTACTACAGACAACGGTTCAGAATTTGCAGATTATGAAGGTATAGAACAATCATATACAGGTAGCAGTATACCTAGAACTAGTTTGTATTATTGTGATGCATACTGTAGCTGGCAAAGGGGATCAAATGAAGTAGCTAATAAGTTTATCAGAAGATTTTTACCTAAAGGCACAAGTTTTAAAGGTATTAAGAGAAAACTGATAAAAAAGATTCAGGATTTTATAAATACTTATCCTAGAAAAATGTTTAACTATGAAAACTCAGATAAATTATTTAAAGAGAAATTAAGCTTTAGTGTCTAGAAGTAATGAAGGTACAGGTGATTTTAAGAAAGATTAAAAAAGCGTGCATTGCATGTTGCAATTCACCTTGTCAGAAAAATTTTAATATTTTTTTGACAATATTTTTTTTGCTTGATATACTAGATTTATGGAAGCGGTTCCAAAAATTTAGTAATTCCAGGGGGGGTAAAATGAAAAAGACAATATTTTTAGTTTTTATTTTAATGATTTTTGTTTTTAACCCATTAGTTCTGGCTGAAGAAGAAGTGGAAATCACCATGGCTGTAGGTACAGTTGGTATTGAGCAGGAATTAGCTCAGAGAGCTGCAGAAATTTTTGAAGAAGAAAACCCAGGTGTTAAGGTAAATATTCAAGCTGCACCTGAAACTTCTGATGAAAGAAGATCTGTGTTTTTACAGCATTTAGATAGGGAAAGTCCTGATATTGATGTTTATCAAATTGATGTAATCTGGCCTGGAGAATTCAGTCATTTTTTAGTTGATTTAAATGAATATGGGGCTGATGATATAGCTGATCAACATTTTGATGCAATGATAGAAAATAATACTATAGATGGTAAATTGGTAGCTATACCATGGTTTACAGATGCAGGATTGCTTTATTATAGGACAGATCTTTTAGAAGAATATGGTTTTAGCGCTCCACCTGAAACCTGGGATGAATTAGAAGAAATGGCTGAAGTTATTCAAGCAGGAGAAAGAGAAGATAATCCTGACTTTTGGGGTTATGTCTGGCAGGGATATGATTATGAAGGTTTAACCTGTAATGCTCTAGAATGGATTCATTCTCATGCTGGTGGAAGAATAATTAATGAAGATGGAGAAATTACCGTTAACAATGAACAGGCAATCAAAGCAGTTAGTAGAGCAGCTGACTGGATTGGAGAGATTTCTCCACCAGAAACAACCGGATTGGTAGAAGAAAGCTCAAGAGTTATTTTTGAAGCTGGAAATGCTGCCTTTTTACGCAACTGGCCTTATGTATATGCATTAGCTTCAGAAGAGGAGAAAGCTGTTGCTGGCAAATTTGATCTTGCTCCATTACCTGCCAGTGATGAAGGAGAAAGTTCAGCAGCATTAGGTGGCTGGAATTTAGCTGTCAGCAGATTCAGTGAAAACAAAGAACTAGCAGCTGAATTAGCACTGTTTATGGCAAGTCCTAGAATTCAAAAGATGAGAGCTGTAGAAGGTGCATTTAATCCAACTATAGAAGAACTTTATGAAGATGAAGAGGTCTTAGCAGCAAATCCATTTTTTGAAGATTTGTATGAAGTTTTCGAAAATGCAGTACCACGTCCTTCCAGTCAGACAGGAGAACTATATAATGAAGTTTCTTCATTTATTTCTGAGAATATCTACTTAGCTTTAAACGGTGATATTGGAGCAAGAACTTCGCTTGAGTATTTAGAAATAGATTTAGAAGATCTTTTGGGCTTTGAAACTAGAGCAATTGAGTGAACCTCTCCACCTAAATCAAAACCAAGATTTAGAGGGAGCTTCTAACTGCTTCATATAGATTAAAGTTCAACCTATATTACTAGGTCAGTTTACAAGATGTTTGGCTTTTAAGTTTTGCTCCTAATAGTTTAGGATACCCTTAATCTTGAAGGATTGTCCACAAATCCATTATCTCTCGCCTCTTTGATAGGTCTGAGAATACATTTATCGTTATGGTATTTACGAAGTATATTAAAGCTACCATTCTGATCAGCATTAATTAATAGGCCCTCGTTAGTTTTAAAGAGACCTCTAGTAATTCTTCTGGATTTATCATAGTTACTTTTATTTATTTTTTCCAGATCTACTGAACTACACCCAGAAGTATAGCTTTCATCAATTTCAACAACTTTGATACCTTTTAGTTTAGCTTTGTATTCAATTAATTTTTTTAATCTCTGGATCGGTATTTGGACAAAAGATTTAAGTTTGCTGCATTGTTTAATATTTTTTATATCTCCAATTACAATAGTTTCTACTTGATTTTCAACTGCTAAATTAACTATTTTGCAGCTAGCTTTATGGAGATAATCTCTAATATAATTTCTTCTCTTTAATCTCAGATATTTTATTCGTTTAGTATCTCTAATTTTACTGGTAGCTAACTGCCTCATTCTAATGCTTTGTAGTCTGGCAATTTCTTTATTAAAATAAGAATTTTTGGATTTAATAGTTTTACCATTGATAATATAACAATCAGAATTGTTTTTAAATGTTAAAGTAGCCAAATTATCAAGACCTAGATCAACTGCCATTATGTTAGGGTTATTATTTCCTTTTATTTCCTCGGTCGTATAGATAATTAGTAGATACCATCTTTTAGAAATACGGTCCTGCTTAACCTTTATCTGCTGTAAAGCATCTAAATCTATAATGCTTTGAACTGCTTCAGGCAGCTCAAAATTAAGGAGGCCAAATCGAATACGGTCATACTAAAGCTTTCCTTGCGTATTATAAATTAAAAGCTTTAGTGACCTTCACATTATATTTAGATTGTATCTTTTTAGATAAGGATAAGAGTAATTTGTTATCTCTAATTCTAACAGCTAAATTGGTAAAAATTATTTCACAGGGATTACTGTTCATATGTTTAAAATTAGGTGATCCTGGCTGACCCTTATATTTTTGAGGATTCTTTTTATAATCTTTGAGAGAATTAAAAAAACTTTTCCAGTCCTGAGCTAACTGCTTTAATGCCTGCTGTCTGTTATGGGAGTGAAGGTAGTCATTATGCCAGTTATTTTTATATCTAGTTTCTAATTCAGTATAGACAGCTTTTACATCTTTATTATTTTTAATCTGATAATTGACTGTATTATATAATTTAGAGCAATGCCAGGCTAATTCATTAATTATTACTAATTGCTTATGGCTTAATTTAGGGTTGAATTTAAATGATAATCGCATTGATTTTTCACCTCCATCCTACTATAATTATATCATACATATGTTTGCTTGTAAAAGAAAAAATGGAGGAGAAAAAGATCATGTGCATATCCTCTTTGAAACTCCACCTCAGGTACAATTATCTAAGTTAGTTAATATATTAAAAACAGTATCTTCAAGACTTATCAAAAAGCAATATGAACACCATCTGAAAAAATATTATTGGAAACCTGCTTTTTGGTCTAGAAGCTACTGCATTTTGTCTACTGGTGGTGCTACTATTGAGACAATTAAAAAGTATATTGAAAATCAGAATAAATAGCCAATTCATCTCCACCCAATGCATAGCTTGGATGGAGTTTTCTTGGCAGTTTTAGATAAATTACTTAATAGTTAAAATCAGGATCTCATTACGGGGTCCTGATTTTTAAAGTGATTTTTTATAGAATTTATGAAAGGATAATTCTATTATGGCTAAAGATAAAACAAATATCTATGATGTAGCAAAAAAAGCAGGGGTCGGAATTGCAACAGTCTCAAGAGTTATTAATAATAGTGAGAATGTTAAAGAAGAAACAAGAGAAAAAATTATTAAGGTAATGAACGAAATGGATTATCGACCCAGTAAAGTTGCTCAAAATCTAGCAAAACAACAATCAAATGCTATAGCAGTTATCTTACCCAGTTTTGTCGATCATTTTTTTGTTGAGGTTTTAAAGGGGATCCAGGATACCCTGGAAAAAGAAGAGATTGATCTGATATTATATAAAATAAATGTAGATGAAAACAGGATTTCTAAGATTATGGATATAGTCCACAGCCGTAAGGTTGATGGAATTGCAGCTGTTACAATGAATATTTCAAATAGTAATTATCGGGAACTTCTGCAAAGCGAGATGCCGGTTGTTTTAGCAGATGAAAAATCTAAAAATTTCAATTCTATATATTTTGATAATATAAAAGGAGCAGAAATGGCAGTTGATTATTTAGTTAATTCCGGGCATCAAAAAATTGCTTTTATAAATGGGAATCTTGAGCATTACAATGCTCAGGAAAGACTAAAAGGGGTAGAAAAGGCAATAAAAAAACATCAACTCATAATTGAAGATAAATATATCAAAGCTAGTGATTTTTATACAGAAGATGGCTATAAATCTATGCAGGAATTATTAGAAATGCCGCAATCTGAATGGCCAAGTGCTGTTTCTGCAGCATCTGATAATCAAGCCATAGGTGCTCTGCAGGCAATAGAAGAAAGAGGTTTAAAAGCTCCTGATGATATTGCATTAATAGGATATGATAATATAGAATTGGCCAAATATCTAAAAATAACTACGATCTGGCAGCCGATGTATAAACTTGGTCAGTTAACAATAGAGGTTCTTCTTAAAGAAATCAAAGGAGAACTAAAAGAGCGCTTTGAAAAAGAATTAGCTTTAAGTTTAATCAAAAGAGAAACAGCTTGAGGAGGCAATATATATGCAAAAACAATGGTGGAAAGAAGCGGTAGTATATCAAATTTATCCCCGCAGTTTTAATGACAGTAATGATGATGGAATAGGAGATTTACGAGGAATTATAGAAAAAATAGATTATCTTGATAAATTAGGGGTAGATGCAGTCTGGTTAAACCCGGTTTATAAGTCCCCAAACGATGATAATGGCTATGATATTAGTGATTATCGAGCTATCATGGATGAATTTGGTACAATGGAAGATTTAGAAGAATTAATAGCTCTTTTAAAAGAAAGAAATATAAAAATAATTATGGATTTAGTGATAAATCACACTTCTGATGAGCATCACTGGTATAAAGAATCAGCTAAAAGTAAAGATAATCCCTATCGTGATTATTATATCTGGAAAGATGGAAAAAATGATGGTCCACCAAATAATTGGAAGTCTTTTTTTGGTGGTTCAACCTGGGAATATGACCAAAAAACTGACCAATATTATCTCCATTTATTTTCTAAAAAACAGCCGGATTTAAATTGGGAAAATAAAGAGCTGCGATCAGAACTTTATGATATGATAAATTGGTGGCTGGAAAAAGGAATAGATGGCTTCAGACTTGATGTTATTAACCTTATTTCTAAAAATCAGGATTTTCCAGATGGAAAAGAAAATGGTCTTTGTGGTCATGAACATTTTGCTAATGGACCAAGGGTTCATGAATTTATTCAGGAAATGGCTGAAAAGACATACAATAATTATGATGCAATGACAGTTGGTGAGACTCCTTTTGTAGATAAAGATGAAGCAATAAAATTTGTTAAAGAAGAACGCCAGGAATTCAGTATGGTTATCCCTTTTGAACATGTAGAATTTGACCGCAAAGAGGGCTGGGAAAAAATATCTGACTGGCAGTTAAGTGAATTAAAAGATTTAATGACTGAATGGCAGTATAAACTACAGGAAAATAATGGTTGGACAAGTCTTTATTTCTGCAATCATGACCAGCCAAGAATTGTTTCGCGTTATGGAGATGATGGTAAATACAGAAAAGAATCAGCAAAGATGCTTGGCACATTATTGCATACTCTAAGAGGAACCCCTTTTATTTACCAGGGAGAAGAAATAGGGATGACTAATGTTAGTTTTGAAAACTTAGATGATTTTGATGATATAGAAACCAGAGGTTATTTAAATGATCTAAAGAAAAAAGGCGAGATGACAAACGAAGAGATGCTTAAAATGGCCAATTATAGGAGTAGAGATAATGCGAGAACACCTATGCATTGGAATGACTCTAAATATGCAGGTTTTAGCAATGTAGAACCCTGGCTTCAAATGAATGATAATTATCCAGAGATTAATGTTGCCAGAGATCTAAAGTCCGACGACTCAGTTTTTAAATATTATCAAAAGTTGATTTCACTTCGCAAAGAATATCCTGTTTTTGTTTATGGAAAATATAAAATATTATTAGAAGATGACCAAAATATCTATACCTATATTAGAGAAGGAAAAGAAAACAATCTACTTATAATGCTTAATTTTAGTGAGCAGTTAGCTGAAGTTGATCTAGAAGATGAGCTTGAAATTCAGAATGCTGAACTGCTCATAAATAATTATAATAATGAGCCAGAATTTAGATCAAAATCACAACTTAACCCATATGAAGCAAGGATTTACCTTTTTCAGTAAATAGCTTGACAATATACTAAAATAAATATATTATTATATTTGAAATAATCAAAAAACTCCGAGTATATTTACCTGAGTAATTTAGTTATTATGGGAAATATGCCGATAGGGTCAATTTGGAAACGGATTGGCCTCCCGGAATGGAAAGGAGTATTATTTTTAATGATTTATATTAATTTTACTCTACCTTCAATGCTTCCGGTTGATTTATTTAAAACTGGAAGTTTATTTTTTTGTATTGTTAATAAAGGAGGAGAATGATGAAAAGAATATATTTACCTATATTTTTGATTTTAATATTTACTCTTGCTCTTACAGCATCATCTGTTGCACAAGATAGATTAATTTTTGCAACCACTACCAGCACAGAAAATTCCGGTTTATTAGATGAGTTGATACCACCCTTTGAAGAAACTTTTGGTATTAGAGTAGATGTGATATCAGTTGGTACTGGAGCAGCTATAGAGTTGGGTGCTAATGGTGATGCTGATATTATATTTGTTCATGCTCCTGAAGCTGAAGCAGAATTTATAGAGGGCGGGTATGGTGTTAACCGCCGTGATGTAATGTATAATGATTTTGTAATTCTTGGTCCACCAGCTGACCCTGCAGGTATTTCTGAAATAGAGTTGGCAGTAGATGCTTTTTTAGCAATCTCAAATTCAGAAGCAGAATTTATTTCCCGGGGAGATGATTCAGGTACCAATAAAAAAGAATTATCTATCTGGGAAGAAGCAGGAATAGACATAAATCAAAGCTGGTATATAGAGAGTGGTCAGGGAATGGGAGCAAGTATTAATATGGCAGATGAGAGAGAAGCTTATATACTTGCTGACCGGGGAACTTTTTTAGCCTATAGTGGAGAAATTGACCTGGAGGTTTTAAACAGTGGAGATCCTGTTTTATTTAATTCTTATGGTATAATACCTGTTAATCCTGCTTATCACAGCCATGTAAACTATAAAATGGCAATGGCTTTTGTAGGTTATTTAACCTCTCAAGAAGGTCAGAGCATAATTAATAGTTTTAGCAGTTATGGAGAACAATTATTTTTTGCAGATGCTATTAGTGCAGAAAAGCTAATTGATTAAAATTTTTATTTTGTTTTAAACTTTATTTAGTTCGGTGAAATTGACAGGGGGATAAAACTTGAATTATTATACTGAAGCATTTAGCGAAGCCTTTAATCTTATTATAGCAATGGATCAAGAGTTATTAAATGTTATAGCTACTTCACTTAGACTTTCTACAACTTCAACAATAATTGCTTCAACTATCGCCATTCCTCTGGCAGTAATAATAGCCAGAAAAGATTTCTCTGCCAAGAAATTTTTTAATGTAATTTTAAATACTCTTTTAAGTTTACCAACAGTTGTTATTGGGATATTTGTTTATTCATTGATTTCCAGAAGAGGTGTTTTTGGTGAATATCAATTATTGTTTACCTCTTTTGGAATTATTATGGGCCAGACAATTTTGATTTTACCTTTGATTACCGCTCTTGTAAGAAACACTATTTTTTCTTTAGATGAAAAGCTTTATAAAACTGCCAAATCATTGGGAGCAACAAAAAAGCAGCAGTTTAAATTATTGATTATGGAAGCAAGGTATGGGATTATTGGAGCTGTTATAGCAGGATTTGGTAGAGTATTAGGAGAAATTGGTATTTCTATGATGTTGGGAGGAAATATCAGAGGGGTTACTAGAACAATGACAACAGCAATGGCACTAGAAACCAATAAAGGAAGATTTTCTTTTGCTCTTGCTTTGGGAATAATATTACTTATTCTTTCTTTTACTATTAATTTTTTAGTATATTTTCTCCAGGAAGGAGAACATTATGAACAGAGGTAATAAAATACTTAAGGTAGAAAATATTGATAAAAATATTAACAATAAACAGATTCTTAAGATAAAAAAATACTCTGTGATAAAGGGGAAATTTAATTTTATTATAGGTGCTAACGGTTCTGGCAAAACAAGTCTACTTAATATTTTAAGTATGATAGATAATGATTATCAGGGAAAAATATATTATAAAGGAAAAATAATTAGCCAAAAGGAAATTAATTGTGAGCTGAGGAGAAAATTTTCTGTTATCTGGCAGGAACCCTATCTATATAGGGGTAATGTATATCATAATATTGCTCTACCACTTAAATTAAGAGGTTTTAATAAAAATATTATAAATAAAAAGGTAAAAGATATCAGTCATAAAATAGAGATAAAAAATTTGCTTAAGCAATCAGTTTACACACTTTCAGGTGGAGAAAGACAAAAAGTTTCCATTGCTAGAGCATTAATTACTGAGCCGGAAATCTTATTTGTTGATGAAGCAACCACTAATTTGGATGAAGAGAGTATCAATTTTTTTAACTCTCATTTTGCTGATCTTGTAACTGATGAAATGACTGTGGTAATGGTCAGCCATGACAGAAGACAGATAAAAGAGCTGGCTGATAGAATAGCTTATCTCAAAAAAGGCAGGATTCTGTCTTCTAGACCAGTAGAAGATTTTGATTTTAATCAATTAGGAGAAGGTATTTGCCGCTCTATAGAAGAAATAGTTTAATGAGAGGTGGAAAATATGAATAAATTACTGCTTAAAAACGGTAAATTGGTAGATGATAAAGGTATTTACAAAAATGACCTCCTTATTGAAGGAGAAAAAATTGTAGCTAGCAAAAAAAGAGGATCTTTTTCCTCGCTGGAAAAAGATAGTAAGCTTGAGTTTATAGATTTGCAAGGTAAATATTTATTCCCCGGTATTATTGATGCGCATACCCATTATTCTTTATATTCTAGAGGAACTGTGAGTGCTGATGATTTTTATAAGGGAAGTATTGCTGCAGCTGCAGGTGGAGTAACAACTATAATTGATTATATCGATTTTCCTGAAGATGGAGATTTTAAAAGGGCTTTTAAGGAGCGTTCTAAGCAAGCAGAAGATTCTATCATAGATTACAGCTTTCATCAGGTAATAGAAGATTTTGATCAGAATATCTCTAAAAAATTAGAAGATTTAAAAGAAATTGCTTTAGCAAGTATTAAAATATTTACTACATATAAAAAGGCCGGTTATATGCTTGATAAAGAGCTTTATGCTGATCTGTTTAAAAGGCTTAAAGAGTTAAAGATTCTGCCAACAGTACATGCAGAAGATGATGCTTTAATTCAGGAATTAGAGGCGGTTTATAAAAAACGAAATCTGACTGAACCGGCGGTTCATCCTGCAGTAAGAGCTTCTTTAGCAGAAAAATTAGCTGTAATTGAACTTGGCGATGCTGCTTTAAAGACAAATATTCCTATTTACATAGTTCATCTATCTTCAGCGGATGGAAATCAGGCTGTAAAGTATCTGCGAGAAAAAGGTGTGGATATTTACACAGAAACTGCCCCCCATTATTTAATGCTTGATAATTCTTTATTAAAAGGCGAAGATTCTCAGTTATACTTTATGACTCCACCACTTCGCAGCAGTTATGATAATCAAAAATTATGGGAAGCTGTAAGCAGAAATGAAATTCAAATTTTTGCTACTGATCATTGTGCTTTTACTAAAGAACAAAAATTTCAGTCAGCAAGTGCTTTTGATATTCTGCCAGGGATTCCAGGTACAGAAACCCTTTTAGCTCTTATGTATAGCTATGGGGTTGGTAGAAATTATATTTCTCTAGAGAAAATGATTGAAATGCTGAGTGTGAATCCTGCCAAAATTTTTGGCTTATATCCTCAAAAAGGATCATTACAGGTAGGTAGTGATGCTGATTTAACTATTTTTGACCCAGATTTAGAAAAAAAATTGACTGCAGATAACTTACATTCTGCAGCTAAATATAGTCCTTATAGCAATTTTCAGGTTAAAGGTTATCCAGTTATAACTATTAGAAGAGGTGAAATCATCTTTTCTAAAAAAAGTAGGGCTGAAAAAGGTAGTGGACGCTTTATCCCAGCTCAGACATCTTCTCTTTTCTCTTAAATGTTTTTATTCTTCAATATTTTGATTAATTTTGCATGATAATTTACAGAGCCCCTCATTTATATGTTGTTCTTCTAACAAAACATCTTCTGGAACTTTAAGGGGTACCTCGGTGAAATCCCAGATGCCTTTAATTCCAGCCTCTATAAGCAGATTGGTAATTTTTTGAGCTGCTCCCTGAGGAACAGTTAATGCTGCAATATCAATTTCCTCTTTTTTCACAAACTTTAACATTTGTTCGATATTTAGTATTTCAAATTCATTTATATAAAGACCGATTAATTTAGGATTTTTATCAAAAACTGCTTTTAATTCATAGCCTCTTTCTTGATATCCCTTGTTATATATTAATGCCTGGCCCAGATGTCCGGCCCCTACAATGATTAACTTCTTTGTATAATTAAAACCCATAATAATATTTAATTCCTGAAAAAGACAATAAATATCATAGCCATAACTCTTACGACCAAAATTACCAAAATAGCTGAGATCTTTTCGAATTAAAGAACTACTAAAGCCAGTGAGTTCTGCTAATTCATAGGAAGATATGTATTCTTTGGTACTTTTTTTAAGTTTTTTAAGATGCTTAAAGTATACTGGAAGTCTTTTTACAATAATATCTGGAATGGTTTCTGAGTTTTTTTCCATAGTAAAAACCCCTTTTTATTAACTTTGTTAAAAAAATAACTTATTGTTTCTATTTTATCTTATTTCATTAGTCTTTTCAAATATATTTACACAATTTTCTTTTAAATTACTATATTTCTATTTAATATTATCTCGATTTTTGAAATCATTAATAATTTAAGAATTTTAAAAAAGGCAGGATTAAAAATTTTTTTCAAGAATTAAGTATATATAAGATAAACAAGAAAACCAATATTTTATGTGTTGAGGAGGATTAAAATGGATAAATATAAAATTCCGATTTCTAAATTAGACTATAGCTATAAAGAAAGCGAACTTAATTTTGCAAGTACTGAAGAATTGTCACCGATTGATGAAAAAATTGTGGGCCAGAATCGGGCTGCTAAATCTTTAGGTTTTGGGATGAGAGTTGAAAAAAAAGGTTATAATATCTTTATGGCCGGTGAATCTGGAACTGGGAAATCAACCTATGCTGAAAATATTGCTGAAGAAAGATCGGCTGAAATGGAAAAGCCACCGGATATATTATATGTATATAATTTTTCTGAATCAGAAAAGCCAAGAGTAATGAAAGTTGAAGCTGGCACAGGTAGTGAACTTAAAATTGATATGGAAAAAATTGTAGAAGAACTAAAAGAAGAAATACCTAGAGCTTTTGAGGGAGAAGAATATGATAAAGAAAGAAAAGAAATAATTAATGAATACCAACCTAAATCGAACAAGATTATGAAAGAATTTGAAGAATCTGCTAAAGAAAAAGGATTTATGCTGCAGAATACTTCACAGGGATTAGTGCCTGTGCCAGTAGATGAAAATGGTGAACCTCTCAGTCGAGAAGATTTTCAAGAAATGGATGAAGATAAAAGAGAAAAAATAAGAGAAATTAGTCAAGAAATCCAGAATGAAATTTCTCAGGTTATGCGAGAAATTAGATCTATAAAAGAAAAGGCTCAGGAGGAACTATCTGCCCTTGAGAAGAAGATTGGATTATCAGTTGTTCAACCTATAATTTGTCATCTTGAAGAAAAATATAATGAATCAGAAGTTATATTAGAATATTTACAGGAAGTACAGGAAGATATTGTAGATCATATAGATCGTTTTAGAAATGATGATGAAGAAAGTAAAAAAAGAAGTTTTATGCCTATTCAAAGAGATGAAGATGGGGACTTTTTTAATCGTTATAAAATAAATGTTTTTGTAAATAACAGTAAAACTGAGGGAGCACCTGTAATATACGAAAAAAATCCAACTTACTATAATTTATTTGGTAAAATTGAAGGCCGAAGTCAGTTTGGAACCATTACCACGAACTTTACCATGATAAAGAGTGGTTCATTGCACAGGGCAAATGGTGGATTTTTAATTTTACATGCTAAAGATCTTTTGAGAAATCCTTTTTGCTGGGATACATTAAAGCGAGCTTTAATAAATCAGGAAATAACAGTTGAAAATATTGGTGAACAATATAGAAGTGTACCAATTATCACTTTAAAACCAGAAGCGGTTGAATTAGATCTTAAAATAATTATGATTGGTACACCATATATATATTACCTTCTTTATAATTTTGATGAAGAATTTTCTGAATTATTCAAAATCAAGGCAGATTTTGATACTGTAATGGAAAGAAACAAAGAAAATATTGATAGGTTTGCAGATTTTATTTCTTCAGTTATTAATCGCTATGAGATTAGAGAATTTACTGCCGGAGCTGTTGCAGCAATGATCGATTTTAGTTCGCGCTTAACAGGAGATCGCGAAAAACTATCCACGAAGTTTAATGAAATAATTGAAATATTATTTGAAGCTGATGTCTGGGCTGATCAGGCTGGAGAAGCAAGAGTAAAAGCCAGGTCTGTTAGAAAAGCTATTGAAGAAAAAGAAATTAGAGCAAATCTCTTAGAGGAGAAGGTACAGGAACAAATTGATAGGGATCATCTTTTACTTGATGTAAGTGGAAAAGAAGTTGGACAGATAAATGGCCTGTCGGTTCATCAGGCAGGCAATTATACATTTGGTCGTCCAGCAAGAATTACCGCCCGAACTTATCTTGGTAAAGAGGGAGTAATCAATATTGAACGAGAAGCAAAAATGAGCGGAAGAATACACAGTAAAGGAGTAATGATCTTAACTGGCTATTTAGGTGGTAAATATGCTCAAGACTATCCTTTGAGTCTAACAGCTTCAGTTGCTTTTGAACAAAGTTATGGTGGAGTTGATGGTGACAGTGCAACCTGTGCAGAAGTTGTAGCACTGCTTTCTTCACTATCAGAAATTCCAGTTAGGCAGGATATTGCAATCACTGGGTCTATGAATCAAAAGGGTGTTGTACAGCCAATTGGTGGTGTTAATGAAAAAATAGAAGGTTTCTTTAAAGTATGTGAATCTAAAGGTTTAACAGGGAAACAGGGTGTAATTATTCCCAGGCGAAATCTTGATAACCTAATGTTAGATGATGATATTATCGAAGCAGTTAGAAATGATATATTTCAGATATATATTGTAGAAGATATTGATGAAATTTTAGAAATAATGTTAGGCGAAAAAGCAGAAACAGTTCATTCTGCTGTTCAGGATAAACTGCAGAGATATGCTGAACTTGAAGCTGATAATTATTCAGCAGATTCTGAAACAGAAAACGAGGAAAATGAAAAGGAAAATGGAAAAGAAGATAATGATGATGAAGAAGAAATTGAATAGAAAATATTCTTTAATAAGTTTAGAAATAAAAAGGGCAGTTTTACTGTGATTTAAAGACTTAAACATCTCTAATCGCTTATAATATGCTATAACAATAGTTTAAAAGCCCTGTTCGTTTTTGACCTTCTCTGACTTTAGTCCTATAATATAAGTAGAATAAAGATTAACAATAATTATATAAAAAATACCGGAGGTGTTTTTATGTTTGATTTAGTACCATTTAGAAACTGCAAGCGTAGAAGTGTTGCTGAACATGATGATGATCCATTTAACATGGTATCAGGATTATTTAATGAAGTGATGGACTTTGCTGATCGTAGTTTCAGAGCTGACATTAAAGAAACTGATGATAAATATATCATAGAAGCAGAAATGCCTGGTATTAATAAAGAAGATATTCAGCTCGAACTTGATGATGATTATCTAACAATTTCTGTAGATCATACAGAAGAAGAAAAAGAAGAAAATGAAAACTATATTCGTCGTGAAAGAAGGCATGGCAGATATGCTCGTAGTTTCTATCTGGAAAATGTTAAACAGGATGAAATAACTGCAGAATATAATGATGGTATTTTAACCATTGATCTGCCAAAAGTAGAGAAAAAAGTTGTTAAGAAACGCACAATTGATATAAATTAACTCTGCAGAGATAAAAGTTTTATAAAATAAAATATAAGTCATTAATTGAGTACCCGGCAGTTTACTGCCGGGTTATTTTGTTAACTAAGCAGTATGTGATATTTAATCTACCATTTTTTTATGAAATTACTGTATATAATCTGTCAAATATGATATAAATTATATTAGAGAATATTAAATTAGGAGGAATTTACTTGGACTTTCCTGTTATTGATATATATTTAAATAAAATAGAAGAAAATGCACTGCAGATGAAGGCAATGCTAAACGATAATAATATTAATTTGACTGCAGTAGTTAAAGGTTTTGCTGGTGACTTAAAAGTTTTTAACTGTTTTCAAAAAGCTGCTATCAATAGTATTGCTGACTCTAGACTACAGAACATAAAAAAATATAGGGCGGCAGGATATCAGGGAGAAATAATGATGCTTAGAATTCCTATGTGTTCTGAACTTGAAGAAGCAGTAAAATACATAGATACAACTCTGATCAGTGAGATCGAAACTGCTCGAGCAGCTGCTAAAGCTGCAGTTAAATTAAACAAAGAAATCAAGGTTATTATTATGGTTGATTTAGGAGACAGGAGAGAAGGGGTTTTAGCTGAAAACTTAAAAGAGCTGGCTGCAGAGATAATAAAACTTGATGGTCTTAAATTAGACGGAATTGGCACTAACTTAGGTTGTTTTGCTGGAGTATTACCAGATGAAAAAAACACAAAAGAACTTATAAAATATAAGAAAGAATTAGAAAAAGAATTTTCAATTAAGATAAATAGAATTTCTGCCGGTAATACCGCTACTACTATTTTGTTAAATAACAATGAACTTAGCTCTTCAATTAATAACTTGCGGATTGGCGAAGGTATTTTGCTGGGAACTGATATTATTAATGAGCGGTTATTTAACAATTTAAATCATTATAATTTTCGTTTACGGGCAGAAATAATAGAGCTAAAGGCTAAACCTTCTAACCCAGAAGGTGAGATGGCATTTGGTGGTAAGGGTAGAAATCAGATTTTAAAAGATCAAGGGCTCAGGCAAAGGGCAATAGCAGCAGTTGGAAAACAGGACATTGATTATCATGGTTTATACCCGCTTGATAAAGGAATAGAAGTACTTGGGGCAAGCAGTGATCACTTGATAATGGATGTAACAGATTTAAAGAGGAAAATAGCTGTGGGAGATATCTTAACATTTAAAATGAATTATAGTGCAATGTTAAGAGCTATGACTTCTGTGTATGTTAAAAAAAATTATTTAAACAAATAATTAGCTGGCCTTTTTTGGAGGGATTTTTTTGGATTTTTATTTGATCTTATTTTTTCTATTCAGCGGTATCTTTTTGGGCTGGAAGGTAAATAAAGATAATTATTTTCTTAAGCTATCTGATAAAATAACTAAACTGGGTTTAGTTATTCTTTTGGCTGCAATGGGGGCGGATTTAGGTAGTAATGAAGAAATTTATCGACAGTTAGGTAGGATTGGACTGCAGGCATTATTATTTGCTATTTTTACTATTGTTTTTAGTGTAATGTTAATCTATTTTTTTGCTAAATTGATCGCTGGTAACAGCTTTAATTCAGACTTTAAAAAACATCCTGACACACAAAAAAATGAAAGCAATATGACTTTTTTAATATTCATTTCGGTCATTTCCGGTATTATTATTGGACGTTTTTGGCTTGGAGAAGATTTTTATAGCTTTTTAGCACCAATAATAAATTATTCGCTAGCCCTATTATTATTTGGGGTAGGAGTTGATATTGGTGCCAGCAGAGAAATATTAGAAGATCTTAAATTATTAGGGTGGAAGATTCTAGCAATTCCTTTATTGATCGCAATAGGAACTTTAATAGGTTCTGTTTTAATTGGGGTTTTGCTTGGTTTTGCTGTAGGAGAATCAGCTGCAGTCGGTTCTGGTTTTGGTTGGTACAGTCTTTCTGGGGTATTGATTTCAAATTTACATGGAGCAGAACTTGGTTCCTTAGCATTTCTGACAAATGTTTTTAGGGAGTTACTAACTGTTATTTTAATCCCAATTGTGGCAAAATATTTTGGTAGTTTGGCTGCAATTGCACCTGGAGGAGCTACCACAATGGATGTTACTTTACCTTTAATTAAAGAAGCAGGAGGAGAATCTGTTGTAATCCCAGCTTTTATTAGTGGAGCTGTACTGTCAACTTTAGTTCCTATTTTAGTACCATTTTTTTTGGGGTTCTAACTTAAGCTGCTTATAATAATGGTTTTTGTAAATTTTCTGGAGGAGTTGAAAATTATGAATAAGCAAGAAAAAAAATTAAAAGAGATGAATAAAGCCTTTAAAGCCTTACTAGAATCTGAAGCTGATTGGCTGGCAAATCTTGCTAATAGTACAGCTATTTTATCTCAATTTATGGATGATATTAATTGGGCAGGTTATTATATCTGGAAAAATGATCAATTAATTTTAGGCCCATTCCAGGGCAAAACTGCCTGTGTGAGGATTGATGAAGATAAAGGTGTCTGTGGAAAGGCATATACCCAGCGCAAAATTTTAGTTGTTAAAGATGTCAGTGAATTTCCCGGTCATATAGTTTGTGATCCTCTTTCTAAATCAGAAATCGTGTTACCTATAATTGTGGCAGGAGAAGCTATTGCAGTACTTGATATTGATAGTCCTAAATTAGCTCGTTTCGGAGAGCTTGAGCGTAAATATTTAGCAGAATTTACTGATATATTGATTGAAAATACTAATTTTTTACCCTTAATGGAGAAATTTTAATTGGAGGTCTTAAATGTGTTAAAGAATAGACAAAGATATTTATTTGATTTAGATGGGACTTTGTTAACAATTAATATTGATAAATTTTTAAACCGTTATTTTGCTGCTTTATCTGCTGAGTTTGATGATCTATATCCAGATAAACAGGGATTTATCTCTAACTTGATGGCTTCAACCCAAAAAATGATTAAAAATGATGGTAAAAAGACCAACCGCGAGGTATTTATGGAAGATTTTTTAGCTCATTTAAATGGAGAAGATCGAGAAGAAATAAAAAAACGTTTCCACGACTTTTATCAAAATGTTTTTCCTTCTTTAGAAAAAGATTTTGAAATAGATAAACAGACTCCAGCTAATATTATTTCTTATCTAAAAGAAAAAAATAAAAGTCTTGTCCTGGCAACCAATCCGCTTTTTCCTCGACAGGCTGTTGTGGAAAGATTAAATTGGGCCGGAATAGCAGCAGAAGATTTTGATTTTATCAGTAGTTATGAAAATATGAGTTATGCGAAACCAAATCCTAATTATTATCAGGAGATACTCGATAAAATTGGGGCAAGTCCTAATAATTGTTTAATGATAGGTAATGATCTGGAAGATGATACTGCAGCCCAGGATATTGGTATTCCAACTTTAATAATCAATAATCATTTAATTGAAAATGAAGCAAAAGATCTGGATTTAGTCTGGCAGGGTAGTTTAGATGAATTTTATTCTTTAATAAAAAGCCAACTATAATTAAAAAAGGTTGTAATTAACTTCTCAAAAGAGAATTTCTAATTACAACCTTTTTTTAAGAGAAAATCATATCATATTCAGTTTTCAATTATTAATTTTTGTTCAGGCTTAAGTTTATATTCTTTATCATAAACTTTTATTTCAAGCTTTTTACCTTTCTCTAGTTCAAAAACGACTTTTTCTTGATTAACTTCAATTTTAATTCTTCTTTCCTTAAACATTATCTTAAAATTATAGGAGTTCCATGCTTCTGGTAGGAAGGGCCTAAACTGGGCCTGACTATTTTTAACTTCAAATCCAGCAAAGCCTTCAACTATTGACATCCAGGTTCCTGCCATACTGGTAATATGCAGTCCATCATCTGTATCATAATTATAATTATCAAGATCTAATCTAGCAGTTCTGAGATAAAGCTGATAGGCCTTTTCTTTTCTACCTATTTCTGCAGCAATAATAGAATAGATGCAGGGTGATAGAGAAGATTCATGAACAGTTCGTGGTTCATAAAAATCAAAATGCCTTTCCATACTATCTTGATCAAATTCATCCTCAAAATAATAAATTCCCTGGAGAACATCAGCCTGTTTTATATATGGAGAGCGAAGAATTTTATCCCAGGACCAGTTTTTGTGAAGTGGGATATCCTCTTCATTTAAATCAGAAACCAGCTTTTGTTCTTTATCTAAATAGCCATCCTGTTGGGCATAAATATCATATTCTTCCAGATAGGGGTAGTACATTTTTTCTATCATATCCTGCCAGAGCTGATAATCTTTTTCGCTTAATTGAAGTTTATCAATTAAATCATTGTAAGCTTCTGGATAATTTTCTTTTAAATATTTCCTGTTTTTTAAAGTATATTTAAGTGTCCAGGCGGCTATTTTATTGGTATACCAATTATTATTAATATTATTTTCATACTCATTAGGCCCTGTAACCCCAATAATCATATACTTATCTTTGCGGGGGTTGTAATGAGCGCGGTCAGCCCAAAAACGAGAAATCTCTGCTAAAACTTCAAAACCATAATCTCTAATATATTCCTGATCACCTGTGTAATCAATATAATCTTTGATTGCATGGGCAATTGCTCCATTGCGATGAATCTCTTCGAAAGTAATTTCCCATTCATTATGGCATTCTTCTCCATTGATGGTTACCATTGGATAAAGAGCACCTTTAAGACCAAGTTTATCTGCATTTTCTATAGCCTTTTGGAGGTGATTATGTCTGTAGATTAATAAATTCTTTGCAACTTTCTGACTGTGGGTAGCTAAATAAAATGGTAAACAGTAAGCTTCTGTGTCCCAGTAGGTTAAACCACCATATTTTTCGCCGGTAAAACCTTTAGGCCCTATATTTAATCGGGGATCATGGCCTGTATAAGTTTGGTTTAAATGAAAAATGTTAAATCTAATGCCCTGTTGAGCTTCCAGGTCCCCTTCAATTTTAATGTCACTTTCCTGCCAGATTTTTGCCCAGGCATTCTTATGTTCAGCAAAAAGTTTATCAAAGCCCAGTGATACAGCCTCAGCAGCTTTTTCTACCGCTTTAGTATTAACTAAATTTTTTTCATAATCCCGACTTGTACAGACAGCAATAAATTTTTCGAGATTAATTTTTTCTCCTTTGTTTAGCTTTAAAGTTATTTTATCGGCAATGTAATTTTCTTCATTTATTTTTTCAAGCCGATTATATTCCTTATTTATTTTCCATTCCATAGCAGTACTTACTTTAAAATGTGATTTTTTAGTTTTCATGCTTAGTAATGACTGCTGTTTATTATTAAGCTGTTCTTCACCTTTCCAGAAAAAATCACCATAATTTGCATCTTCATTTTTTACATTACCGTCTAGATAAGGAGTTAACTGTACCGAATGGTTTCCTTCAAGTGCTTTAATTGAATATTTAACTGCGGCAGTTTCTTTTTTTTCTTGATTTAAAAATCGTTTTTCATTAATTTCAAGCTGATCATCGTTTACTTTAACGATAAAAGACCTTTCTAAATAAGCTTCTTTCATATTCAGGACTCTTTTAAAAGAACTAAATTCAACTTGCGCTAAATCAATTATAGTGTCATCTATTTTCAAATCAATACCAATAAAATTTGTTGCATTAGCTATTTTCGCAAAATATTCCGGGTAACCATTTTTCCACCAGCCTACAATTGTTTTGTCAGGATAATATACACCGGCAATATATGTTCCCTGAAGGCTGTCACCACTATACTGTTCAGCAAAATTACCTCTTAATCCCATATGTCCATTAGCTAAACTCATTATACTTTCTGTTACTCTATTATAATTTTTATCAAAACCTTCTTCTATAACTTTCCAGTCATCAACTTTAAAGTATTTTTTCAAATTCAACACCTACCTTTCTAAAAATTATATCAAAAATAACTATTTAATAAAAGTATTTGCGATGAATATATATATTGAAAAGCTGCAAAAGTATTTTAGAGTAAAAAATTCTAAAAAATACCAGAAAATAAAACAATGCTTTTTATCCAATAATTTTTTGTCCAATAATATAATAATTATGTTTTGAGGCAGGAAAACAAAGATAAATCTTTAATTTATATTAACAAGAGAAGATTTGTGAAAAATAATTCATATTAAGGAGTGGTTGTTTATGGCAAGAGTATTACAGTCTCCTGGCAAATATGTTCAGGGAAAAAATGTATTAGCAGAAATGGCAGATTATCTTCAGGATTTTGGAGAAAAAGTGCTGGTTATTGCTGATCCAGTTGTAGATGAACTATTTTCAGAAGAGCTAGAATCAGGTTTAAAAGGAAAAGAAGTAGTAATGGAAGAGTTTAATGGTGAATGTTCTAAGGTGGAAATTGACAGGTTAAAAGATATTGCCGAAGACGAAGAGGTAGAGATGGTCATTGGAGTCGGTGGTGGAAAAACCTTAGATACTGCTAAAGCTGTTGCACACTACACTAATCTTCCTGTAGTTATTGTCCCTACCATTGCTGCAACTGATGCTCCTTGTAGTGCTTTATCTGTAATCTATACAGAAAAAGGAGTATTTGAAGAATATCTATTTTTACCAAAAAATCCTGATGTTGTAATTATTGATACTCAAATTGTTGCTGATGCTCCGGTTAGATTTTTAGTTTCTGGTATGGGGGATGCTCTAGCAACTTATTTTGAAGCAGCTGCCTGTGATTTAACTAAAGCTCCAACAATTGCTGGTGGAAGCCAGACAATGACCGCTGTAAGTCTTGCTCGATTGAGCTATGACACCTTATTAAAGTACGGCAAATCTGCTAAAGCAGCAGCAGAAGCAGGTGTGGTTACAGAAGCTCTTGAAAAAGTTGTAGAAGCAAATACACTTTTAAGTGGTTTAGGTTTTGAAAGTGGTGGATTAGCTGCAGCTCATGCAATTCACAATGGTTTGACTGTATTAGAAGAAACTCACAGCAATACCCATGGTGAAAAAGTAGCATTTGCTACTATAGTGCAGATGGTTTTAGAAGATAGAGATCCTGTAGAAATTGAAAGAGCTATTGCTTTTTGCAAAACAGTTGGCTTACCAACAACTCTGGCTGACCTTGGTGTAACTGAGGTTAGTGAAGATAAAATATTAGAAGTTGCAAAAGCAAGTACTGCCGAAGGAGAAACAATCCACAATATGCCATTTGAAGTAGATGCAGAAATGGTTAAAGATGCTATTTTGGCTGCTAATAATCTCTAAAAAGACTCTTAAACAAAACAAACTATGATATTAAACCCGCAAGTATTAATTTTAATATTTGCGGGTTTTTATGATTTTGAGGGGAATATTTTTTAATTATTTAAGTTTGCAAAAAAAAGATGACTAATATATAATTATATTAATTGAGAGTCAGTTTCAAATCAAATTTTTAACTATCTAAGCAATTAAAATAATATATATATATAATTCAGAAAAAAATTAAAACAGGAGGTATAGAAATGAGCACGTTAATGTATAGTTTTTTAGCTGGAATATCAACTTCACTTGGAGTTTTTGTATTGATTATATTTGGTGAACCGAGCAAAAAAGTATTAGCATCTTTGCTGGGATTTGCTGGAGGTATTATGCTGGCGATTTCTGTATTTGAATTAATGCCAGAAGCGGTCGAGCTTGGTTCACTTGGGATAGCGTTAATCGGGTTTTTATTGGGTGCATTTATGATGTTTGGCCTTGATAAAATTGTTCCTCATTCTCATCTTTCATCTTCGGAAAAGTTAGAAGTGGAAAACCCGGAAAAATTAAAAGTTAAAGATCCGATGCTGAGAACAGGGTTTTTGATCTTTTTGGGGATAGCTCTCCATAATTTACCAGAAGGGTTAGCGATTGGAGCAGGTTTTGAGTCAAGTCCAGAAGCAGGTATTTATATTGCAATGGCAATTGCTCTCCATAATATTCCGGAAGGACTTGCTATAGCAGGACCTTTAAAATCTGGTGGTACTAAAACAGCTATGTTATTTGGATTTACTCTTTTAGCTGGTCTTATGACACCTTTGGGTACCATGATTGGAATGTTTATATTTAATGTATCACCGATATTTGTTGGAGGTTCACTGGCTTTTGCAGCTGGAGCGATGGTTTACATTGTAAATGATGAATTAGTACCTCAGTCAAATAATATGCACAGTCATTTTGCCAATGCAGGCATGATTGGTGGTTTGTTAATGGGCTTTACAATATTATAGGAATCGAGTAAATACAAAAGGGCTTTTGGTGCTGTATTGGTTTTAATCGCAGTAGGAGCCCTTTTTCTAGCAAATATTATTTATTTCTGGAGGTATAAAGATGAGTACTTTAATGTATAGTTTTTTAGCTGGTTTATCAACTTCGCTTGGAGCAGTAATATTGATGATCTTTGGTGAGCCAAGTGAAAAGATATTAGCGATTTTAATCGGTTTTGCTGCAGGTATTATGACGGCAATTTCAGTATTTGAACTGCTTCCGGAAGCACTTGAATTATCATCATTAACAAATACGGTTGTGGCATTTATTTTAGGAGCGCTTCTAATGTACAGTTTTGATAAATTGTTACCTCACTCTCACCTGTCTTCTGCTGGCCATTTAGTAACAGAAAATCCAGAAAAATTGAAAGTACAGTCTCCACTTCTAAGAACAGGTTTTTTAATCTTTTTGGGGATAGCTCTCCATAATTTACCAGAAGGTTTGGCTATTGGAGCAGGTTTTGAATCAAGTCCAGAAGCAGGAATGTATATTGCAATGGCAATTGGACTGCACAATATACCGGAAGGTTTAGCAATAGCAGGGCCTTTAAAATCTGGAGGAGCTTCTAATACTAAAATATTATTATTTACATTATTTGCTGGGCTTATGATACCTTTAGGTACTATAATAGCCCAATTCTTTTTCAATATTTCTGCCCTGTTTGTAGGAGCTTCACTGGCTTTTGCAGCTGGTGCTATGCTTTATATAGTGAATGATGAACTAATACCCCAGTCAAATAATATACACAGTCACTTTGCTAATGCAGGAATACTAATTGGAATATTAATGGGATTTATGATCCTATAAACAAATTCTCCTTTAGTCTTTTTACTTGTCTGGGCCATAATAGGTAAAATAATAGTTGGTATTATTGGTGGTAAGGCATTTGCTTTGAGTAAAAAAGCAGCACTTAGAGGGGGAATTTCTTTAGTTCAAAGAGGGGAATTTTCAGTTTCAATTACTGCAAAGTTGGGTTAAATCAGTAAAATAATTAAAATTTGCTTTTGCAAAAGTTCTTGACAAGATTATCATAATCTTATATACTTAAAAAAATTAGAGATGAGAAGAGCCCAGCTTAGTAGAGATGAGATTTAGTTGAGATTAGATGAGCAGATAGATTATTTAGAGGGGCCAGGCTGGTATAACAGCGTGGTTTTTGTTTTTTTAGTTTAGATAATTAGTTTAAATAAGGGAGCAGTTTAACTTTTTTTAGAGCTTTTTAAACTATTAAACTAAAAATAATCTGTCTATAACTCAATAATATTAAATTTTAAATTCTACGGTCAGGCTTTATATAAGCTTTGGCCGTTTTTTGTTTTCTAAATAAATCAATTGGGTTCTCGTCCAGGGAGGTAAAAATGATAAATTTAAAAGAGTTTTTAGTACAGGCAGAAAAATATGATATTATTCCTATTTATGATGAATTTATAGCTGATACTGAAACACCAATTTCTCTTTACAAAAAGTTGGCAGCTGATAAAGATTATTCCTATCTACTGGAAAGTTCAGAAAATGATCGCTATTCCTTTATTGGTTTAGAACCAGCAGCAGTTTTTAAAAATCACAAAGACTATTTTGAAATCCTAAAACAGGGTAAAATAGAAAAAAAGTGTGATCAAGATTTAATTTCTTATTTACAAAATTATTTAAATAATATTAGTGTATATCAAAATGAAAAACTCCCACCTTTTTCAGGAGGGTTTGTTGGCTATTTTAATTATGAAATGATAGAAAAATGGGAAGATATATTCCATGCTGAAAAGGGTAAAAGTTTGATAAAAGATGATAAGCCATTAAGTATTTTAGTCATGACTAAAATGATTTTAGCCTATGATCATCTGCATAATACAGTTAAGATAATCAACAATCTGCAGTTAGAGGCAGATTTGAGTTTAGAAGAAAAGAAAAAGTTATATGCTCAGGCTCAATTTGAACTTAAAAAACTAAAAGATAAAATTGAAAATACTAAAAGCAAAATGGCAGTTGTTGGTGAAAGATACAGTAGTGAAAAAGCTGAATTAATATCAAATACCAGTAAAGAAGAATTTGAAGAAATGGTTAAAAAAGCAAAAGAGCATATTAGAGAGGGGGATATTTTTCAGATTGTTCTCTCGCAAAAATTTTCTATAGAAAATGACCTACCTCCATTTAAAATTTTTCGGGCTCTTCGTTCAGTAAATCCATCACCATATTCTTTTTATTTGAACTTTCCTGAAACAAGAATTATTGGGTCTTCACCAGAGGTATTAGTAAGGGTTAGAGACAATAGAGTTATGACGCGTCCTTTAGCAGGTACCAGGCCCAGAGGAAAAAACAAAAAAGAAGATTTTGAATTAGAAACTGATCTACTCAGTGATGAAAAAGAAAAGGCTGAACACACCATGTTGCTTGATTTAGGTAGAAATGACTTAAGTAGAATTGCAGCTCCTTCCAGTGTTGAGGTAACAGAATTGATGGAAGTTGAGTATTATTCAAAGGTGATGCATATTGTTTCTCAGGTAGAAGCTGACTTAAAAGAAGGGCTGGACAGTCTTGATGTTCTTAAGGCAGTTTTCCCAGCTGGTACTGTTTCTGGAGCACCTAAAATAAAAGCTATAGAATTAATTAATGACCTGGAAAAAGAAGCAAGAGGAGTATATGCTGGAACTGTTGCGTATTTAAGTTTTAATGGTAATCTTGATAGCTGTATAACAATTAGAACTTTTTCGCTGACAGATGGGAAACTCAACCTACAGGTTGGTGCAGGTATAGTTGCAGATTCTGATCCAGCGAAAGAATATCAGGAAACATTAAATAAAGGGAGAGCTTTATTTGATGCACTAAAAGTAGTTAGAGAGGATGGTATCCGTGATTTTAGTAATAGATAATTATGATTCTTTTACCTATAACCTGGTTCATATTTTGGAAGAATTTGATACGGTAAAAGTTATCCGTAATGATAAAATTTCAGTAGAAGATATTGCTATTATGGCACCTGATAAGATAGTTATTTCTCCTGGGCCTGGCCGGCCAGATGATGCAGGAATTTCTAAAACAATAATAGACTATTTTAAAGATAAAATTGAGATATTAGGAGTTTGTTTAGGCCATCAGTGTATTGCTGAGGTTTTTGGAGCTGAAGTTGTAATAGCTGATGAGCTAGTTCATGGTAAAGTTTCCAAGATTAATCTGCTTGATAAGGATAATCTATTATTTGCAGGAATCGATAATAATTTTTCTGCAACTCGTTATCATTCGCTTTTAGTCAACAAAAAAAATCTGCCTGAAGAATTAAATATATTAGCAGAAACAGAAAAAGGAGAAATAATGGCTATTAAACACAAAGATTATCCAGTATATGGAGTTCAGTTTCATCCGGAATCTATTTTGACAGAAGCAGGAAAAATAATTTTAGAAAATTTTATAACCAATAAAAATTAGAGTAGATAGTATAGAGGAGGAGAGATAATGTTTAATAAACATTTAGCAAAGGTAGTTAGCAGAGAGAATTTAAGCTTAGCTGAGATGGAAGATGCGATGTCAATGGTAATGGAAGGTAAAACAACAGATAGTCAGTTAGCAGCCTTTTTAATTGCTTTGAGAATGAAAGGTGAAAGCATAGATGAAATTACAGGGGCAGCAAGTGTAATGAGAAATAAAGCTGCTCAAGTTAATACTTCTGCTGTAGATTTAATAGACAGCTGTGGAACAGGTGGAGATCAAAAAGGTACATTTAATATTTCTACCACAACCGCGATTGTTATGGCAGCAGGTGGGTTAAATGTTGCTAAACATGGTAATCGTTCAGTATCTTCTCAGAGTGGAAGTGCTGATCTTTTAGAAGCACTGGGAGTAAAAATTGATTTAAGTCCTGAGGCAGCCGCAAAATGCCTTGACCAAATTGGAATATCATTTTTATTTGCCCCCTATTTTCATAAGGCGATGAAATATGCTGTTGGGCCTCGTAAAGAACTTGGCTTAAGGACTATATTTAATATTTTGGGACCACTTACAAATCCAGCTCGAGCAGATTATCAGATTCTTGGTGTATATAAGGAGGAACTAGTAATGCCCCTGGCCCATGTGCTAAAAAATCTTGGTTTAAAATCTGCTATGGTAGTTCATGGTGCAGGTGGGATTGACGAATTATCTCTGGCAGGATTAAACAAAACTGCTTATTTAAAAGATGGAGAAATAAAAGAATTTAATTTCACACCAGAAGATGCAGGCTTGAGTTTTGCTCCAATAACTAAAATCCTGGGTGGAGCACCAGAACAAAACAAACAGATAACTCTTGATATATTAAATGGTAAAAACGGCCCTAAAAGAGATGTGGTTCTCCTTAATTCAGCAGCGGCATTTTTGGTCCACAATAAAGTTTCACAGCTAAAATTAGGAGTAGAACTTGCAGCTGAAATCATTGACTCTGGAAAAGCAAAAGCTAAATTGAATGAACTTGTCAGTTGTAGTAATGCGGTGGTTTAGCGATGATCTTAGATAAGATAATAAAAGAAAAAGAAAAAGAAGTTAAAGCACTAAAAAAAGGCAGACATTCTTTAAAGCAAAAATTAAAAGAAGAGCAGTTAAGTTTAATAGCTGAAATAAAAAAAGCATCACCCAGTAAAGGTCTGATTAGAAAAGATTTTAAACCTGTTGAACAATTAATGGCTTATCAGGCCGGTGGAGCTTCAGCAATTTCTGTTCTGACAGATCAAAAATTTTTTCAGGGAAGTAATCAACTTTTAGAATCCTTAAGAAAATTAACCGATTTACCGATTTTACGTAAAGAGTTCATAATTGATCCACTTCAGGTTTATGAAAGTTTCTTTATTGGCGCTGATGTTATTTTGTTAATTGCAGCTGTTTTAGATTTAGATCAGTTAAAAGAACTTTTAAGTACTGCTGAAAAATTAAAACTTGAGGTAATAGTAGAAGTTCATAATGAGTCAGAATTAGAAATGGTCTTAAAAAGTGATGCAGAAATAATTGGTATCAATAATCGAAATTTAAATAATTTTGAAGTAGATTTATCGACAACTTCTAAACTGCTCAAATTATTAAAAGAGAAGGCTCGACGTGAAAACTATTATATTATTGCCGAGAGTGGAATAAAAAGTGCTGAAGATATAAGTTATTTAAAAGAGCTGGGTGTAGATGGAGTTCTTATCGGAGAAACACTGATGAGGGCTGAAGACCCAGCAACTAAAATAAAAGAGTTGGGTATCAAAAAGGAGAATTAGAAAATGAGTTCTAGAGTAATGATTAAATTATGTGGGATGACATTAAAAAGAAATGTTGACTTTGCTGTTGAATCAGGAGTTGATGCTCTTGGTTTTATACTTGCTAAAAGTCCCAGGCAGATAACTCTGGCCCAGGCAAAAGAACTTACTAAAGATCTACCTCCATTTATTAATAGGGTTGCTGTAGTGGTAAATCCTCAGGACAATGAGCTGGAAAAAATACTGGCAAGCAGACTTTTTGATTATATTCAGTTTCATGGTGATGAATCACCTTTATTGATAGAAAAAACACCTCTTAAAACAATTAAAGCTATTTCTATTAATGAAGCTCAAGACCTGGATAGATTGAAGAGGTACAAAAATATTGTGGATTATTTTTTATTTGATACTAAAATTGCTGAACAAATTGGGGGTACAGGTCAGAGTTTTGACTGGTCACTGCTTAAAGATAAAGCTGTTAAGAATAATTTCATTTTAGCAGGTGGTTTAGGGCCGCAAAATATTGAACTTGCTTTAAAAACCTTAGAACCTGCAGCTGTAGATTTAAATAGTCAGCTGGAAAGTTCTCCAGGTATTAAAAATGAAGTACTTATAAACAAAACCATTGCAAAGATAAGAGCCTTTGAAAAAAACAATCATTAAGTTAATTAAAAGGGTATCAGATTAGAAAGGAGTAATGATTATGAGAAATCAGGCAAAAAAATTGAGAGTAAAAAATGATTTAAATAAAGGTTATTTTTCTGAATTTGGAGGTCGTTTTGTTCCAGAAACCTTGATACCGGTTCTAGATGAATTAGAAGAGGTTTATAATCACTATAAAAATGATCCTGCTTTTAAAAAACAATTAAAATCACTCTTAGCAGATTATAGTGGAAGACCCACCGCTTTATATTATGCTGAACAATTGAGCAAATATTATGGGGGAGCTAAAATATACCTAAAAAGAGAGGATCTAAATCACACCGGTGCTCATAAAATAAATAATACTTTAGGTCAGATATTACTGGCAGTTAAAATGGGTAAAAAAAGGATTATTGCTGAGACTGGTGCTGGACAGCATGGTGTAGCTACTGCTACCGTTGCAGCTCGATTTAATTTAGATTGTGAAATTTACATGGGGGCAGAAGATATGGAAAGACAGGCTCTTAATGTATATAAGATGGAAATGTTAGGAGCTAAGGTCACTGAAGTTAATTCAGGGACTCAAACCCTTAAAGATGCAACAAATGAAGCTATCAGGGATTGGGTGCGTAATGTTGAAGATACCCACTATATTATCGGTTCTGTAGTTGGGCCCCATCCTTATCCAATGATGGTTAGAGATTTTCAAAGAATAATTGGTGATGAATGCAAAAAACAAATCAAAGCCAAAGAAGGTTGTCTTCCTGATTATATTTTAGCCTGTGTTGGGGGCGGAAGTAATGCGATGGGTATATTTTATCCTTTTATAAATGATAAAGAAGTTAAGATGATCGGGATTGAAGCCTCTGGTAAAGGAATTGAAAGTGGAAAACATGCAGCAACTCTTTCTGCTGGAAGGGTTGGGGTTTTACATGGCAGTAAATCATTTTTGCTTCAAGATGAAGATGGACAGATAATTCCAGCTTATTCTATTTCTGCAGGTCTGGATTATCCTGGGGTTGGACCTGAACATAGTTATTTAAAAACAATTGAAAGGGTAGAATATCATTCTGCCACTGATATTGAGGCTATTAAAGCTTTTAAACTATTATCAGAAAAAGAGGGGATTATTCCAGCTCTTGAAAGCTCACATGCCTTATCTTATCTGGAAAAATTAGCTCCTCAGCTATCTAAGGAGAAGATTATAGTTGTTAATCTCTCGGGTCGGGGAGATAAAGATATCAATAATTTCAAAAAGGTTAAGGAGGCAGAAGAAAATGTCTAAAATAACAGCTCAATTTAAAAACAAAAAAGCGTTAATAACCTATATTAGTGGAGGAGATCCCAGTCTGGAAATGACCGAAAAATTAATCTATCGCCTTCAGGATGAGGGGGTTGATATTATAGAGATCGGGATCCCATTTTCTGATCCACTTGCAGATGGCCCTGTTATTCAGGAGGCTTCACAGCGTGCTTTAAAAAATGGATGTACTCTAAAAAAGTTAATTGAGATGCTGACAGACATTAAAGATAAAGTTAAGGTTCCGCTGGTTTTAATGGGTTATTATAATTCGGTTTTAAATTATGGGGAAAAAGAATTTGTAGAAGCTATTAAAAAAGCAGGAGTTTCCGGAGTTATTATTCCGGATTTGCCGGTTGATGAAAAAGCTAAATTATCATATTATTTAAAAGAGGCGGATTTAGATCAGATTTTGCTTGTTACTCCTAATACATCAGATGAGCGTTTAAAAGAAATAAGTAGTTTAAGCTCTGGTTTTCTTTATTGTGTTGCTTTATTGGGAACTACCGGTGATGCTAGAGGTCCATATCCAAAATTAGAAAGTTATTTAAAAAGAGTTCGAAAAACAGCAGGAGATATCCCCCTTGGACTGGGCTTTGGAATCGATGGTCCAGAAAAAGTTAAAAAGATTGTTGATTATCCGGATGGGATTATCATCGGCAGTGCCTTAATAAAAGCTATTACAGCCGGACAAACAGAAAAAGAAAAACTGGAGAATGCAGGAGAATTCGTAAGAAATATAAAAAAAGTTTTAGCTAATTATAAATAATAGTTGACAGAGAGATATCAGAATGCTATACTATGGGAGATGGAGAAAAAAATAAGAAACAGTTCCATCGTTAAAAACTAGGAGGAATTTATTTAATGATTTACACAGGAACAGTTAAGTGGTTTGATGGGAAAAAAGGTTTTGGCTTTATTGAAAGAGAAGATGGAGACGACGTGTTCGCACACTTCTCAGCTATCGAAGAGGAAGGTTTCAAAAACCTCGACGAAGGACAGGAAGTAGAATTCGAAATTGTAGAAGGCGACCGTGGCCCACAAGCTGCTAATATTGTAAAGTTATAAAGCAAATAAAAGTTTTATAATAGAATTGAAAGCCCTGAATACTTTTTTAAGTGCTCAGGGCTTTTTCACGCAGATTTTAAAGGAAGAAAAAAATATAAAATAATGGTTGACATGAGATTATTATCATGCTAAACTGTATTAGATGGAAAACAAAATACAAGTAACAATTCCATCGTGAAAAATAGGAGGAATTATTTAAATGATTTACACAGGAACAGTTAAGTGGTTTGATGGGAAAAAAGGTTTTGGCTTTATTGAAAGAGAAGATGGAGACGACGTGTTCGCACACTTTTCCGCAATTCAAGAAGACGGTTTCAAAAATCTTGAAGAAGGTCAAGAAGTAGAATTCGAAATCGTTGAAGGCGACCGCGGCCCACAAGCTGCTAACATTGTAAAGTTATAAAGCAAATAAAAGTTTTATAATAGAATTGAAAGCCCTGATTGCTTTTTTAAGTGGTCAGGGTTTTTCTGCATTAAAGCTCCCTAAAAGAATATTTTGCAATATTATTAAAAGCAAATTGAATATTGGACTTAAAAATAAGGAAGTTAAGTTGACTTTATAAGAGAAAGGAATTTAAAATGAACAAAAAAGAAATAATAAATATAGCTGTGATTGCCCATGTAGATGCAGGCAAGTCTACTCTAGTGGATGCATTTTTAAATCAGAGCGGTGTTTTTAGAGAAAACCAGGAAATTATTGATTGTGTAATGGATAGTAATGATCTTGAACGCGAACGTGGTATTACAATTTATTCTAAAAATTGTGCAATAGAATATAATGGGGTAAAAATTAATATAGTTGATACTCCAGGACATGCAGATTTTTCTTCTGAGGTTGAAAGAGTTATTAAAGCAGTAGATTCTGCCATTCTAATTGTAGATGCGACAGAAGGTCCAATGCCCCAGACCAGATTTGTTTTAAAAAAATCTTTAGAAAAAGGCATTAAGCCCATAGTATTTATTAATAAGATTGATAAAAATAATCAAAGAGCAGAAGAAGTTCGTGATGAAATTCTTGATTTGTTTATTGATCTTGCTGCAGATGATGAGCAACTTGAATTTCCAGTTATTTATGGAATTGCAGTTGAAGGTAAAGCATTTTATAAATTAGATGGAGAAAGTGAAGATTTATCACCTCTGTTCGAAACTATAATCAAAAGTGTTAACACTTATCCTGATCTTGATGATAAGCCCCTACAGATGCAGGTTTATGACCTTGCTTATGATGATTATTTGGGAAGAATAGGGATTGGACGAGTATATCAGGGTACAATAAAAGATGGTCAGGAAGTTGCTGTTTACAAAAGAGATGGTTCAATTAAAAAATCTAAAATAAGTAAGCTTAAAGTTTATCATGGTTTGAGTCAAAATAATGTAGAAGAAGCGAGAAGTGGAGATATCGTCTCTGTTGCTGGAATGGCAGATATATCAATCGGTGAAACAATATCTGAACCTGGTAAAGTAGAGGCATTACCTATGATCGAAATTGCTGAGCCCACACTTGCCATGTATTTTCTGGTTAATGACTCTCCGTTTGCCGGTGAGGAAGGAGAATACCTTACAACAAGACATTTAAAAGCAAGATTAGATAGAGAACTTGAAGTAAATGTGGGTTTAAGGGTAGAAAAAGCTGCAAATATTGAAGCTTATAAAGTTTCTGGAAGAGGGGAACTACATCTTTCTATTCTTTTAGAAAATATGAGGAGAGAAGGTTATGAGGTCTCGGTCTCTAAACCAGAAGTTTTAATGAAAGAAATCAATGGCAAAAAACATGAACCTATAGAAAAAGTAATGATCGAAGTCCCAGAAAAATATTCTGGAACAGTAATTAATAAGTTGAATCAGCGTAAGGGTATTATGCAGTCAATGCTACCAGATGGTAGTTATCTGCACCTAGAATATCTTGTGCCTACCCGTGGTTTAATAGGTTTTAGAAGTGAGTTTATCAATGATACCAGTGGAGAAGGAACTTTAATTCGTTCTTTTGCTAAATATGAAGAATTTAAAGGAGAAGTTCCAAAAAGGCAAAATGGGGTCTTAGTTTCCAATAAAAAAGGGACTGCTATGGCATATGCCTTATCCAATTTAGAAGAGCGAGGAGTACTCTTTATTGAGCCAGGAACTAAAGTTTATGAAGGAATGATTATCGGGCTTAATAATCGGGATAATGATTTGGCTGTAAATGCCTGTAAAAATAAGAAATTAACTAATGTTAGAGCTTCAGGTTCTGATGATAGTATAAATCTCTCTCCTGCGAAAGAATTTACTTTAGAACAAGCTCTGGAATTTATAGAAGATGATGAACTGGTAGAGATCACTCCTGAGGCAATTCGTCTCCGCAAAAAAATCTTAAATGAAAAAATGAGACTTAGAAATAGTAAATAAAAATAAAATATAGCTAAAAATTGTTAAAATATAAGCAGGAATTTAAGGTTTTTAAGAGAAAAGTAATTTATAGAGTGATATACTTGACAAAGACTTTTAGATAATATTGTTTTATAATCTTGACAAAGTTTGCTAAATAATGCTATAATTCTACTAGTAATGATTATCTTTAGTAAGAGTACAATAATTACAAGCTGAGCTTGTAGTTATTTACTATAAATCAAAGTTGCATTAAAATTAATAAGGAGGAATTTGAAATGGGTTATTATGATCTCAAAAAATTAGAGAATACTGGTGATGACAAGACTGCTCTGGAGAAAAAGCATGTTCCGTATATTCAGGCTCCTGATCAGGTAAAAAAGGGTGAACCTTTTGAAGTAACAGTTACATTTGGCAAGGAAATTGAACATCCAATGGAACCTGGCCATTATATTCAGTATTTTGATCTTTATGCAGAGTATTCAAGTCTAGCTAGAGTAACATTTACTCCTCATATGAAAGCTGAAGCAACTTTAAATGTTAAATTAGAAGAATCAGCTAAATTAAGAGTTTATGCTTTCTGTAATCTTCATGATCACTGGGAAGGTTATGTAGAAGTAGAAGTAGTGGAGTAATAGTTAAAGCTCAATATTAGTTTAATCAAGGGCCGTCTATTTTGGACGGTTCTTTTTTTTATCTTTTTAAATTCTTTTGATTTTGATACAATGTATATAGTAACTTATTAAAAAATTAAATTCCGTTTTTTGCTAAGATAATGTGAGTATGATAATATGATATATTGAGTTATGGTTAAACTGATCTATGGGAAGTGAAAAAGTGAGAAATTATATTATAAAAAGAATATTGCTTATTATTCCTGTGATTATTATTGTTGCTTTAATAGCTTTTTTTATAACAAACCTTATGCCTGGAGATCCGGTTAGAGTAATTTTGGGAGATTTTGCAACCGAACAACAGGTTATAAGACTTGAGCAAGAATTAGGTCTTGACCAGCCATTGATTATTAGGTTTTTTAACTGGTTGAGTAGTATAGTTAGAGGTGATTTTGGCAATTCAATTTATTTAGATGCTCCTGTTTCAGAAATATTATTCAATAGAATTAAACCAACCTTTATGATTGCAATCTTTTCACAGCTGTTTGGTTTGATTATGGGTCTTACATTAGGAATTATTGCTGCGGTTAACCATAAGAAAATATTGGATCAATTTTCTATAGGCTTTTCTCTGCTGGGGATTTCTATACCAAGTTTCTGGCTTTCATTAATTTTGATTTATTTATTTGCGGTGAGATTGCAGTGGCTACCTGTCAGTGGTTATAGTTCTTTTTCAGAAGTTGGCCTGGGTGCTTTAAGATATCTAATATTGCCTTCAATTACTCTGGCCTTTATGCAGGCAGGTTTGATTGCCAGGATGACCAGGAGTGCTATGCTTGATACATTAAAAAAGGATTATATTCGTACTGCACGCAGCAAAGGACTTTCAGCTAAAGCTATTGTTTTAAAACATGCCTTTAGAAATTCATTACTTCCAATTATTACTGTAATTGGTCATAATTTTGCTGTTTTACTTGGTGGGACCTGGATTATTGAAACAATCTTTGTAATACCTGGTACTGGATTTTTGGCAATAAACGCAATTATGAGAAGAGATATTCCGGTTATTCAGGCCTGTATTATTTTTGTTGCATTTATTTATATTATTTTAAATTTACTTGTTGATTTAAGTTATGGTTTAATAAATCCCAAAATAAAGTATAATTAGAGGTAGATAAATTTGTTTTTTAAAAATAAATTACGCATATTAAAAAACCCCTATATAATTTCAGCTCTGATAATTTTATTAATTATGCTTTTTTTAGCTATTTTTGCTCCATTTTTAACAGAATATAATCCGGTTAGCACTGATGCACGTAATCGACTACAGCCACCCTCTTCAGAGCATTTTCTTGGTACTGATGAATTTGGTAGAGATGTCTTTACAAGAATGCTATATGGAATAAGAGCTTCACTTCAGGTTGGTTTTTCAGTTGTTATTTTAACTTTGCTATTCGGAGTTTTTATTGGTGTTCTCGCAGGTTTTTATCCGAAATTTGATAGAATAATTATGAGAGTTTTAGATGGAATGATGGCATTTCCTGGAATAATTATTGCGATTTCATTGGCGGCTATTTGGGGAGGAGGAAAATTAAATATAATTTTGGCTCTATCTTTTGCCTATTTCCCAAAAATGGCAAGAATAGTTAGAGGTTCTGTTTTTTCTATTAAAGACCTGGAGTACGTCGAATCTGCCCGGGCAGTAGGGGCAGGAGATTTCTATATTATAGTGAAATATATATTGCGTAATACATCTTCGCCAATTCTAGTTCAGGCAACCTTTAATTTTGCCCTTGCTATACTTGATGAAGCAGCCTTAAGTTTTTTAGGTGTAGGAATAATGCCACCAACACCTAGCCTTGGTGGAATGATAAACGATGCGAGAAGTTTTATGACTGTTGCACCCTGGCTGATGATTTTTCCGGGAATGATGATTGTGTTTTCTGTATTAGCTTTTAATCTTCTAGGTGATGGTCTAAGGGACTTTTTAGATCCTCATTTGCGGGGAAATATAAATAATTAAAAACAAAAGAGGTGTCAATTTTGAAAAAATCAATAATTTTAATAATTACTATTATAGTTTTATTTTTGACGATGGCTTTTAGTGCTGCAGCTCAAGCCAGCTCAGAGGGAGTTTATGGTGGTAGACTAAATGTTGCTTTAAAAATGTCTGCGCCTCATCTTGATAGTGATAATTCTACTGATTCGCAAATTACTGCGATGATGAATCATGTTTATGAAGGCTTATTTGAATTTGATGAAAATCTACAGCTCCAACCTCATCTAGCTGATAGTTACAGAGTTTTAGATGATGGAAAAGAGTACATTGTTGAACTTAGGGAAGATGTAATGATGCATAATGGCGAAAAAATGGATGCTGATGATGTGCTGGCATCATTTGAAAGGTGGCTTGATATTAATGGTGCTGGTGATCTTATAAAACCATATTTTGATCAAGCAGTAAAATTAGATGATTACACTATTAGTTTTAAGTTTGATGAGCCTTATGCTCCATTTTTAAATATTATGGCATCACCAGTTTCCAATCAGAAATTTGTAGTAAGGGCTAAAGAAATAATTGATGAGTTTGGAGATAGTTTAATTAACCGGCATATTGGAACTGGACCCTATATGGTAAAAGAATGGATCCCAGATCAAAGGTTAAGCTTGGTTAGGTTTGAAGATTATTCACCTAAGCAAATGGAATCATCATTTTTTGCAGGGGAACGGACTGCATATCTGGACGAAATAGTGTTAAATTTTATTACTAATGCCCAAGTTCGTGTTTCCGGAGTTCAAACAGGTCAATTCCATTTTGCAGAAGAAGTTCCTAGAGATCAATATCCACGTTTTAATGCTGATGCAAATATTAACACCCAGATTATCTATCCAGATCAAATGGCTGTTTTTGTAACAAATAATGGAATAGCACCATTTGATAATAAATATGCTAGAAGGGCGATGGTTTATGCTCTTGATTTAGAAGAATTAGGTTATGCTATGATTGGTAATCCAGATTTTTGGCGGCTGGAAGCTTCTTTACATGAAGAAGGTAATCCCTGGCATGCTGAAAATGTAGGTGAAGGCATATATAATGTTTATGACCCAGATAAAGCTAAAGAATTATTAGATAAAGCAGATTATGATGGAACACCTCTGGTCATTTTAAGTGGACAGGATAGTGAAATGGAGAGACAGGGTGCAATTTCTATTAAAGATCAGCTTGAGAAAATCGGGATTGAAGTAGAATTACAGCTTTTTGATAGGCCGACTGTAGTTGAAAGACGGGCAAAACCTGAAGGGTGGAATATTCATCTTTCATCTTTTATTAAGACCGTACCCGATCCCCAGATACATCAGGGATGGACCGGCACAAATAAATGGGTAACAAATTGGGATTCTGAAGAATCTAGAGAAATGGATGAAATTTTCGCAAGAATGGTTAAGGAAGTTGATTATGAACAGAGATATCAAATAGTTGAAGAATTTTATGAAAAAATGTGGGATACTGTTCCCTACTTTAATATTCTAGATTTCAGCAGGCTTCATATTACACGTTCAGAACTAAAAAACTTTGAAGCTGCCTGGCAGACATTTTTCTGGAATACCTGGCTTGAGGAATAAAGGCGTAATATATTAGATAAAAAAAGCACCAGTGAAAACTGGTGCTTAAACATTTAATCTACCTTTGGGATCTTATAGTTAATTTTAGAAAAGAAATTTCCCAACATAATAGAACTAATAACTACAAGAGGAAGTGAAACCCCGATCCTAATTGCTGTAAATTTAATTCCTAAAATTGAAGCCTCCATAATGCTCATTGGTATCATTACCAGTGAGGCTGCAGTTACATAGGTGAATATTGAAGAAAAATTTGCCCCTTTGTGATAAAGACTATTAGCTACCGGAAATGCAACAAAGGTTCCACCAACTGTTGTTGCCGCCAGTAAGATTGCATAAATATACTTTTTAAAACCAGAAGTATTACCAAAATTATTTTCAATTGTTTCTCTGCTGACCCAAACATCAAATAATCCTATTAGGACAAAAGCTGGTGGTAGGATTGCTATCATATCTCGAGCAAAAATCAAAAAGTTTTCTCCAATTCTTTCTCCAAGCTCAAACTCTATGAAATATGAGATTACAATAAAAGCTGCAAAAATACTAAAGACTATATAGTTAGTTTTATTTTTGTTCTTATTTTTAGTTTTATCCATTATATTAACACCTCTCCATAAAGGATTCCGGTTGCAAGAGCAATAAAGGCTGCAATGATAAAACCAGCTACATTTCTCCAGATGGTTGCCTTAATACCGAAAAATTCTTTTTCTACCGGATAAGTTGCAACTCCAACCAGCATTAAAGTTGTAATGAAAGCTGCTACAACCATATAATTAACTCCTCTAGAAACCAATATACCTGCCAGTGGATATGCTATAAAGCCAGGCATCATTGTTATAGAACCAATTATTAGGCCTAAAAGCAAACCGACAAGTGGAGCCTGTCCACCTAGATAGGTAATTATAAATTGATCAGAAATCAAAAGAATAAAAGATAAGATTATTAAAAGTTTTAAATAGGTTCCTAGTATTTTACTAAATTTTTTCCAGCCAACTTTTAATCCCTGAAGTGTTTTTTCTTTATTTGATATAAATGAAATTATTGTTGCTATACCTGCGATGTAATAAAGTGCATACATTGATTTTCCCTCCTCTTATACCCCTAACGGGTATCTCTGTAAATATCATATGATTAAAACGATTGAAAAAAAGTTAAGTGTTTAACAATTCACAGGTTTATTTACTTTTTTTTTACATAAGCACTTAAATACTATATAATTATAAGGTAAGTTGGTCTTGCAAAACATAAAGTAAAAATATATACTTGTGATAGTATTAATTTACTATTTATAAGTCATATAAACTCAGAAGGGGGAATTAATATGTCTGAAAAGAAAAAAGATGATTTAAGAATTAGACTGGATATTAATAACATATTTGAAGAAGTTGTTGGGGATGAAGGTTTTAAACTTGAGGAACTAGAAGAGTATAAGGCTGAAGCAGAAGCAGCAAAGGAAAATATTCTTAAAGCGGAAGCAGAAGGTAAGATGGGTTTTATGGAGCTTCCTTATAAACAAAAAGAGGTTATAAAAGAACTTAAAGCTACTGCTGAAGAACTAAAAGAAAAATTCGATAATATAGTAATTTTAGGAATTGGTGGTTCTGCTTTAGGTAATATTGCAGTTCAAACAGCTATCAATGATCCTTATTATAATATGTTTGCTGAAGCTCGAAATGGATACCCACGTCTTTTTGTAAGTGATAATGTAGATCCAGATGGTATTAAAGCAATGGTTGATAAACTTGATGTTGAAAAAACAGTTTTTAATGTTATATCTAAATCTGGAAGTACAGCAGAAACTATGAGCCAGTTTTTATTATTAAGAGATCTGGTTGCAGAAACAGTTGGTGAAGATAAGGTTGGAGAACATTTTATTGCTACAACAAGTAAAGATTCAGGATATCTAATAGAAATAGCGAAACGAGAAAATATGAAAACCTTCCATATTCCTGATAATGTTGGAGGAAGATTTTCCGTTTTAACTCCAGTTGGATTGCTCTCTGCTGCCTTTACAGGGGTAGATATTGAAGAATTACTAGCTGGGGCTGCTTATATGGATAAAATATCTAGAGAAGCAGATTTCTGGGATAATCCTGCTTTAATAAATGGTTTAATTCATTATCTGGCCTTTAAAAAGGGTAAGGTTATGTCAGTAATGATGCCATATTCTGACCGCTTAAAAGATCTTGCCGATTGGTATAGACAGCTCTGGGCTGAATCACTTGGTAAAGAGGTTAATAGAGATGGCGAAGTGGTTAATGTAGGACCTACTCCAATCAAAGCATTAGGAGCTACAGATCAACATTCACAGGCTCAACTATATATGGAAGGCCCTTATGATAAGATTATTACCTTCCTTGAAGTAGAAAATTTTGAAAATAAATTAGAGATTCCTTCTGCTTATGAAGATTTAGATGGTCTCGGTTATTTAGGTGGTCATTCCTTTGCAGAACTGATAAATACAGAGAAAAAAGCAACAGAGGTAGCCTTAAATAAACGTAAGCGAATGAACCAAACGATTTATGTGCCTGAGGTAAATGAATTTACTTTAGGACAGTTATTCTACTTTTTCGAATTCCAGACTGCTGTAGCTGGAGAATTGTTTGATATTAATGCCTTTAATCAGCCGGGAGTTGAGCTTGGTAAAAACTATACCTATGGAATTTTTGGTCGTGATGGTTATCAAGATAAAAAGGATGAATTCGAGCAATCTGCTGAGCATAATGAGGATTTAATTTTATAAATTAACTTAAATCAAAACACAGAGTTATAATATAATAATTCCACCTGGAAATAAATAATTTTTAGGTGGAATACTCTGTGTTAAGATATAGAGTATGGTGGGGATTATTAATGGTTGAAGACAAAAAAAATAATAAAAATCTTAGCAAAGAAAAATTATTCAAAGATTTTAAACCCCGGTCAAAAGTTCAGCTGGAAACTGTCAAAGAAATTAAAGCAGCTATCAAAAATATAGGGACTGAGCTACCCCAAAAAATAATTAGCTATCAGGGAATTGCTAGAGAAGCCGGTGAGTATTATTTATTAATAGATGCTAAAAAAGACTTAGTTCCTATAGTAGATTACCTGAAAGAAAAGTCTTTTAATTTTCAAAAAATGCTTAATGAGTTAAAAGCTGTTTTTGAACTTTTAGAAGAGGTAGATTTAGAAAAGAAAAAACTATATTTTAAAGATGGTCTTAATGCAAGTAATTTTTGGATTGATTTAAAAACAGAAAAAATATATTTGCTACCTCAAATTTTTGTTGAACTTAAAGATAATTATGGGGAATATGATTTTGGAGATCATTTAAATGAATATTTTAGACCTCCAGAAATCATTGCTGGAGAAGACTGGCAGGACAAATCTTATGTTTTTAATTTAGCAGCGGTATTTTATTACTTTTTTAGTTCTAAAAAAATATTTAATGATAAAGATACAGCCAAAGTCTTAAATAAAATACAGAGCGAAAAAATAATGGATATTAATCGTTTAGTGCCAGAACTTTCAAAAGAAGTGAATCAATTATTTAAACAGATGCTGCAAAAAAAGCCTGAGCAGAGGCCAGATTATGGAACAATTATAAAAAAAATGCAGTCGATTGATTCTGAACAAAAAAACAATTTTGTTTTAAAATCTTTTAAAGAAAAAGATACCCAGAACACAAAAAAAATGATTGCTAAAAAAAATAAAAAAGATAATATAAAACTCTTTTTCCGGCTAAACTGGAAGTCTATAGCTTTTTTTGTTATTCTTGGAGCAGCTATATTATATGGTGCAGGCTCTGGTCCACCAGCAAATGTGACAGAGGAAACAACTGCCGAAGAAGTTGTAGGGTATTTTTATCACGGTATTGCTTCCAAAAATATTAGCTTAATTAATCAGGCAAGTGATATTGATTTAGGTAATATGCAGCGGATTATAACCGAAAGTCATGTTATAGAAAGTATGCAGGCTGCTTATGGTGGTCAAGAAGGTGAAGAAGATGAAGATCAATCAGTTTACAGCTTAGAAGATTTTGAATTTACTGAGATTTCTGCTGCTGACGATCGATATCTTTTTCAGGTTAATTATATATTTAGTTTTAGAGATCAAGACGGTTTCTATTCATTTGAGCATGAAGATCGGGTTGTTGTAGAAAGAGTTAATCGGATCTGGAATATTGTGAACATTGAAGGCGATTTCAAAGAAATGATAGAGGGTAATTTTCCCTGGAGGGAATAAATAATGAATGATAATAAAAACTTTAAAAAAATTGCAGATAATTTAGTTGACTGGCTTAAAGATAAGGTAGTTTCTGCAGGGGCAAATGGAGCAGTAGTTGGACTTAGTGGTGGTATTGATTCTGCTGTAACAGCTAGACTGGCTCAAAAAGCTTTTGGTGATAATGCTATGGGGATAATTATGCCCTGTAATTCTAATAGAGAAGACCGCGAAGATGCTCTGCTCTTTGCTAATAAATTTGCTTTAAACTATATAATAACAGATTTATCTGATGTTTATCAGCATTTATTAGATGAATTAAAGCGCAGTGGTATTAAAGGTAATAAAATGGCAGAAGTTAATATTAAACCTCGTCTGAGGATGACTTCATTATATTATTATGCAGCTTCTTTAAATTATCTTGTGATTGGAACTGATAATAGAAGTGAATTAAAAATTGGCTATTTTACTAAATATGGAGATGGTGGGGTTGATTTAGCTCCCCTGGGTTCTTTAGTTAAGCATGAGGTTAAAGTTTTAGCTAGAGAATTAAAAATTCCAGAAAAAATTATCAATAAAAAGCCCAGTGCAGGACTCTGGAGCAACCAAACTGATGAAGATGAGATGGGTTTCAGTTATCAAGAATTGGACCATTATATTCTTAGTGGTGAGGCTGAAAAAGCAACAAAAGAAAAAATTGAAAGATTAGTTCAAAAAAATGAGCATAAGCTTAAAGCGGTCCCAATTCCTGAACGTTCAGATATTGTAGTTGAATAATTATTGTAAGAAGTGAGGAATTTGAAGTGAAAAAAATATTGTTTTTCCTATTAAACTTAATTATAGTTTTGACTCTCTTTTCTGGTGTCAGTTTAGCTCAGGAATATCCAATCTATTATGAAGATGATTTAGGTAGAGAAATCATAATTGAAAAAGAGGTTGAAGGTATTATTTCTTTAGCACCGGGGACAACAGAAATAATATATGCTTTGGGTTTAGAAGATAAATTACTTGCTGTTAGTACAGCAGCCAGTTATCCTGAGGAAGCTCTACAAAAAGCTACTGTTGGGACAATAGATGAACCCAATGTTGAATTAATTATATCTTTAGATCCAGATCTTGTAATTGCTGAATCTGTTACTAAAAAGGAAGTTGTTGAAAGATTGTCAGAACTGGGTATTCAGGTTGTGGGTTTTAATCCAAGAAGTATTCCGGATACCATAGAGATGATAAATGATATTGCTTTGTTGACTTCTACTCAAGCTAGGGGAGAAGAAATTACAAGAGCAATGAAGGAAGAATATAAGACAATAACTACCTTAGTAGAAGAAAAATTAGAAAATAGAGAAAGACCGAAGGTTTTTTATGAAATCTGGTCTGATCCACTTTATACAGCAGGTAAAAATACTTTTATTGATAGTATGATCCATGATGCTGGAGGCTATAATATTGGTAGAGAAGCTTCAGGTGCATGGCCTCAGTTTAATATTGAAAGTTTGATTGCTATGGATCCTGATGTTTTCATCAGCAGTGAACACAGTAGTCCAGGAGGAGTAAGTATAGATAAATTAAGATCAAGACATTTGTTTAGAGAAATTTCGGCTTTCCAAAATGATAGATTATATATAGTTGATCAAGATTTAGTTAATAGGCCTTCACCAAGAATTATTGAAGGATATAAGGAATTTGTTAGTGCTTTATTTCCTGAACTAGAAGCTGAAATTAGAGATTAGATATTTATTTAAGAGTTTATACAAAACCTTTTTTAGAAGAATATAAGCTAAAAGAATAAGATTAAGAGGTGAATTTATATGAGTTTAGCGGATTTTACAATTGAGGATTTTACAGAAATTGATGGCGGACAGTCAATAGGTAAAGTTGCAGTGTTACTTTCAATGGTTAATGATGAACATGACAAAAATATAATAGAAGCTTATAAAAATGAGGGTTATGAAGCAGTTATTACTAGAGCCGGTGGAAAGGGTTCTAAATTAAAGGATAAAGTTTTAAGGAATTGTTTGGGAGCTGCAATTAAAGGTGGAGTTATCACAGAATCTGTACAGGATCAAAGGATTTTAACTCGTTGTGTTGAACGGGCAATGATTGATTTTGAGAAACCACTTTCAGGAATTTCGGGAGCAGGCATAAAAATTGGGATAGTTAGTAAAGCTCCCCACCTGGCTGTAGCTCTTTATGGTAAATTGGGTATTCCCGGTCTAGATGTAGATCATGAAATTTCAGGAATGGGGATTCATTATTATGGACTCAGCACAAAAACAAATTAACTCAATTGAAATTTTAAAAAGAGTCTCAAAATATATTTTTCCATATAAAGGCAGGCTAGCAGGTGGTGTTTTTTCAATGCTAGTTCATGCCTTTTTAACCATTTTTTTTGTAAGGGTTTTTCAGGATTTATTGGAAACGATAATTAGTGATATGGCAGCCGGCAGAGAGGGTATTATTAGGCTAAGCTGGATTGCTGCTTTGATGGTCCTGGTATATTTTCTTAAAGGTGTAGCCTATTATGGACAGCACTATTTAGTAGCCTATGTTTCACAAAAGTCCATTAAAGATATTAGAGATGATCTCTATTATCATATTCAAAATCTTTCACTTAGTTTTTACAGCCAAAATAAAACTGGTGATATTTTATCTAGAATAACTAATGATGTTCATCAACTTGAAAGCTCTATGATTAAAACAACAGTGGGAACAATTGATAAATTATTCACTTTAATTGGTGGATTAATTTACCTTGTTTACTTAAATTATAGACTGACAATTATTCTGGTTCTTATCTTACCAATAATATTTTATGTTATTACTGTCTTTAACAAAAAATTAAAAAGGATAAGTAGAACAGTACAGGTTAAAATTGCAGATGTTTCTGATGTAATTCAAGAAACTGTTTCAGCAGTAAGGGTTGTTAAGTCATTTGGTAGAGAGGAATATGAGTATAATAAATTTAGTGATGAAAATCAATCCAATTTCCGGGCTAAGATGAAACAAACACAGTATGGGGCTATTTTAACTCCTTTAATAGAGTTTATTGCAGCCCTTTCTTTTACTGCTATACTCTGGTTTGGTGGTTATGAAGTAATGCAGGGTAGAATGAGGGCATCTGAACTTATTGCCTTTTTTACTCTTTTAATTACTATTAGTGATCCCTTACGCTCACTTACTAAGTTAAGCAGGCGCTTTCAACAGTTGATTGCTGCAGGAGAAAGAGTGTTTGAGATTATGGATATTGAGAGCAGTTTAAGAACAGAAGATAAAGATAAAATCGAATTGGATAATATTGAGGGAGAAATTGTATACAATAATTTAAACTTTTCCTATAATAGAAACGAAATTGTATTAAAAGATATCAACCTCTGTGCTTCACCTGGAGATATTATTGCATTTGTTGGCCAAAGTGGTGCAGGAAAAACCACATTGGTTGATTTGCTTCCACGCTTTTATGATCCAGATAAGGGGTATATAACTCTTGACGGTCATAATCTTAAGGATATAAAAATTGATAATCTGCGTAGTTTTATTGGTATAGTTCCTCAGGAAACAATTTTGTTTAGTGGAACATTAAGGGACAATATTAAATATGGAGATCTTGATGCAGATGACGAGGCCCTTAAAAAAGCTGCTGTAGCAGCAAATGCCCATGAGTTTATAATAGAATTTCCAGAAGGTTATGATACAATGGTTGGAGAAAGAGGAGTTGGCCTTTCAGGTGGACAAAAACAGAGGATTTCTATTGCTAGAGCTATTTTAAAAGATCCTAAAATTTTGATTTTAGATGAGGCAACTTCGTCACTTGATGCAGAATCAGAATCATTGGTACAGGAAGCTTTAGAGCATTTGATGGAGCATAGAACAACCTTCATTATTGCCCATAGACTTTCTACAATTAAAAATGCTGATAAAATTATTGTTCTGGAAAATGGACAAATAGTAGAAAGAGGTAGTCATCAGGAACTGCTTAAAAAAGACGGTAAATATGCTTCACTTTATCAGGGGCAGTTTATAGAAAAATAAAAAGAGGTGAAATCTTTGGCTGAAAAAAAGAAAAGTTTTAAAGATAAATTGATTCCATCTCTAGCCTATAATCTATTAAGATTTAGTAATCTGACTATTAGACTTGAAGTTGAAGGCTGGGAAGAGATCGCTGATATACTCGATCAGAGCCAGCCAATAATCTTTTCTAGCTGGCATGGTAAGAGCTGGATTCCTGCCTACTTTTTACGGGATCTAGGTATTTATGCTCTGACAAGCCTCAGCCGTGATGGTAGTTATATGACAGGAGTGTTGGAAAGCCTGGGCTGGAAAACAATCAGAGGTTCCAGCAGCCGAGGAGCCAGCCGTTCTCTGCTCTCACTTTACAGAAAGCTGAAAGAGGGAGAAAATACTGCTTTAACTATTGATGGACCAACTGGCCCTATTTATGAGGTTAAATCAGGTATAATCTTTTTATCAGAAAAAGCAGATGCGCTAATTGTTCCGGTAGGGGTAGATGCTCGCTGGAAAAAGAACTTTAACAGCTGGGATAATTATTTGTTTCCATTACCTTTTAGCAAAGCTGCCCTGGTTTTTGGCAGAGCTTTTAGCTTTGATAAAGAGCTTGAAATGGAAGATAAGAAAGCTATCTTAAAAGAAAAGATGGAAAAAGTCAATCAAAGAGCAGCAGAACTTGTTCAAGTTTAGCCTGTTGATTTAATTTAGCTGTTAATTTACAGCCTGAAGGATTTGGTGATATTTTATGAAGGATAATTTGAAGTCATATTTAAAAAGAGTAATTAAAAAAGAAGAGACAGGAAAATTAGCTTCAATCACTAGAGTAGTACTGCTTTTTTTATCTTATATTTATTCAGCTGCCAGTAGAATGAGGTCCTTTGCCTATCGAAATAAATTGATGCCAAAAAAAGAAGCTTCAGTACCTGTGATAAGTGTCGGTAATATAACAACAGGTGGAACAGGCAAAACACCTTTTACTGCATTTTTGCTTGAACAATTAAAACATAAATATTCAATTGCTGTTATCAGTAGGGGTTATGGAGCTTCTAAAGATGTTGCTGAACCATTTTTAATTAAAGATGGAGAAAACATTTATGCAGACTCAGCTCAATCTGGAGATGAACTTTTTATGCTGGCCAGGAAGACTGATGATGTAATATTTATTCGCTCTGCAGATAGATATCAGGGTACAGTGCTGGCTGAAGAAAAAGGAGCAGAATTAATTATTTTAGATGATGGTTTTCAGCATTATCAATTAGAAAGAGAAGTTGATGTTGTTATTATTGATGCAGAAGATCCCTTTTCCAATAATAAGGTATTACCAGCAGGATTATTAAGAGAACCTTTTTCTGCTTTAAAAAGAGCTGATATTTTTATTTTAAACCATACAGAAAATGTAGAACACTCTAGAGTTGAGGCACTTAAAAAAGATATTAATAAAAAGAGTCCTGCAAACAGAGGAGTTTTTGCTGCTAAAACCATTTCGGAAAAATGTATTAGTGTTGTTGGTGAGGATATAAATGAAGCAGATTTTCTGGAGGAGAAAAGGGTTTTTGCTTTTTCAGGTATTGGTAGTCCAGAAGCTTTTAAAAGAACAATTGAAAGTAATGGTGGTAATTTAGTAAGCTATAGAGTTTTTAAAGATCATTATAATTACCAAAAAGAAGATCTATTAACCTTAGTTGATCAATATGAATCTTCTAAAGCTGATATTATTTTGACAACTGAAAAAGATGCAGTAAAATTATTTGATTTTGGAGATATGATTGGCGAATTACCTTTTTATTATTTAACTATCTCTATGCAGATAGATGATAGTAAAAAGCTTCTCGAAGCTATAAATGAGAAAATTCAGCAGAAAAGAAATAAATAAAAAATTATTGAGGTGGAGTTATGAATGCTTTAAAAACTGCAGCAGTAATACCGGCAAGATATGATTCCAGCCGTTTTCCTGCTAAAGCACTGGCGAAAATAGCCGGAAAAGAAATGGTTGTCCGGGTAATGGAAGCAGTACAAAAGTCAGAACTGATAGATGAGGTAATTGTTGCTACAGATGATCAGCGAATCAAAGTTGTGGTGGAAGCAAATGGTGGTCGAGCAGTGATGACCTCATCAGAGCATCAGACTGGTACAGATAGAATAGCTGAGGCTGCAGAAGGTATTGAGGCTGATTTAATAGTCAATGTGCAGGGAGATGAGCCTTTGATAAAAAAAGAAACTATTGCTCAGGCAATTAAACCTTTTCAAGAGGAAAAAAATCTAAAAATGAGCACATTAAAACGCAGGCTTGATCCTAAAAAAGCTGCAAATCCAGATATAGTTAAAGTAGTTGTTGATCAAGATGATTATGCCCTTTATTTTTCCCGTTCACCAATTCCCTATTACAGAGATGACGAAAAAAAGGCAAAAGAATACTTTCAGCATATCGGACTTTATGTTTATAGGCGGGATTTTTTATTGGACTATTCAGCTATGAGTTCTACAACTCTCGAAAAGGCTGAGTCTTTAGAACAACTGCGTGTTTTAGAAAGTGGTGTTAAAATTAAGGTTATAGAAACAGAGGCAAAATTGATTGGTGTTGACCGCAAAGAGGATATTGAACTGGTAGAAAAAGAACTTAAAAAAAGAAATAGAACCTAGAGGTGTAAAATATGCTAAAAAAAGTGAAACTGAATGATGAAATAATTTTTGGAGATTCTAAAAAGCCTTTTGTGCTTTTAGCCGGCCCCTGTGCTATAGAAGAGGAAGAAAGAGTATTTAAAATAGCAGAAGGTATTAAAGAGATAACTTCTAGACTGGGTATTCCTTATGTTTTTAAATCTTCTTTTGATAAAGCAAATCGTTCTTCTATAGAATCATATCGTGGGCCTGGAATAGATAAAGGACTTGCAATTTTAAAGAGAATTAAAGAAGAATTAAATTTACCGGTAATTTCTGATATACATTTACCTGAACAGGCAGAAAAAGCTGCAGAAGTATTGGATATTATTCAGATCCCAGCCTTTTTATCAAGGCAGACTGATATGCTTGTTGCTGCAGGTAATACAGACAGGATAATTAATGTAAAAAAGGGTCAATTTCTGGCCCCCTGGGATATAGATCAGGTTGTTAATAAGATTGAAAGTACAGGTAATGAAAAGATATTACTTACCGAAAGAGGGGTTTCTTTTGGCTATAATAACCTGGTAGTAGATTTTCGTTCTTTACCAAGGATGAGAAAAACGGGTTATCCAGTTGTCTTTGATGTAACTCATTCTGTACAGCTTCCTGGTGGTGCTGGAGACAGTTCTGATGGAGAAAAAGAATTTGTACCTTATTTGATGAGAGCTGGACTAGCAGCTGGAGTTGATTCTCTCTTCATGGAAGTACATGATAATCCAGCTGAAGCTAAAAGTGATGGTGCCAATATGATTCCACTGGATAAACTGGAGAAAATATTGAAACAGGCACTTGCAATTGATTCAGCAGTTAAAAACTGTCCAGAAATAGATGATATTTAATAAAAAAATAAAAATTAGGTGAATAAATAATGAATAAAGAAGATATAAGTAAAGAAAAATTAAGTTCTGCTATGGATGAAGCCAAAAATGTGCTTGAAATTGAAGCAGAGGCTGTTCTTAAAATAAGAGATAACCTTGATGGTAGTTTCAAAGAGGCTATGAAAATAATTATTGACTGCCCGGGCAGAGTTGTTTTTACTGGAGTTGGCAAAGCTGGCTTAGTTGCTAAAAAAATGGCTGCTACTTTTTCTAGTACCGGAACATCTGCTTTTTTCGTCCATGCTGGAGAAGGCCTTCATGGTGATCTAGGTATGATTAAAAATGGAGATGTTGTGATTGCAGTTTCTAACAGTGGTGAAAGTGATGAAGTAATTAGTCTGCTTCCTTCTTTAAGAAGGATTGGAGTAAAATTAATTGCTCTGACCGGTGATAATGATTCTACTTTAGCTACTTATGCAGATTTAATTCTGGAAACAGATGTAATTACAGAAGCATGTCCGCTTAATCTAGCCCCAACAGCAAGTACTACAGCAGCTATAGCCTTAGGTGATGCTTTAGCTATTGCCTTATCTACTTATTATGGATTTACTCAGGAAGACTTTGCCCTCTATCATCCAGGAGGTTCTCTGGGTAAAAAGCTCTTAACTAAGGTTAAAGATGTAGTTGAAATAAGAAAGCAAAATCCAATAGTTAAAACCGAAACAAGTGTTAGACAGGCTCTTTTTAAAATGACCAAGACCAGAATGGGATCTACTTCAGTAGTAGATCAAGCAGGTAATTTGAAGGGTATAATTACCGATGGTGATATTAGGAGACTTTTAGAAAAGTCTGCTGACTTTATTGATAGACCGGTTAAAGATTATATGACAGTTGATCCTGTTACAATTACAAAGGATAAACTGGCTGCTGAAGCACTACAAATTATGGAAGAAAAAGAAATCAATGATCTACCAGTAGTTGAAGCTGGCAAACCAGTTGCCATGCTTAATTTCCAGGATTTACTGCGAGCAAAAGTTTTTTAAAATTTTATTTAATTAAAGAGGTTTAATATGATAGATAAAATAACTATATTCTTATACAATTTATTTAGATTTATAACTCTTAAACTACCGAGAAAAATAGCTTATTTACCAGGCAAATTTATAGGCTATTTGGCTTATTTGTTGACACCTAAAAGGAGAAAACTAGCTCAAAAAAATATAAAAAAAGCATTAGGAGTATCAGATGCTGAAGCTAAAAAAATAACTAAAAAAGTTTATTTAAATTTAGGGCTAAATTTTGCTGAATTTTTAATGGAAGATCAGTTTACAGAAGCAGATATTGAAGAGATGGTAGAATTTAATAATTTAGAATATCTAGACCAGGCTTTAGAAGAAAATAAGGGAGTTATTATTTATTCAGCCCACTTAGGCAACTGGGAGCTTTTAGGAGCTTTACTGGCTATTAAAGGATATAAGATTAATTCTATAGCTAAAGAACAGAAAAACTCTTTATTTGATCAGAAAATTAATGAAATAAGACGCGGGATAGGAATTGGAATAATTCCAAAGGGCTTAGCTGTGAGAAAGGCTTTTAAAGCTTTAAGAAAAAATGAAATAGTTGCTTTATTGGGTGATCAGGATGCCAGAAGTAAGGGCTGGAAAATGAACTTTTTTGGTAGACCTGCATCTGTATTTTTAGGAGCAGTTCAATTTGCCCAAAGAACAGGAGCTCCTATTGTACCTATTTTTTTTCATCGGCAGGGCTGGTTAGAACATGAATTGATCTGTTATCCACCTATTAAAATAGCTGCTGATAGTTCAGAAGCGGAATTGAAAGTAGAACTCAAGAGATTACTTGATTTAACAGAAAAAGAAATAGAAAGGTCACCGGAAGACTGGATGTGGCTGCACAGACGCTGGAAAAAATATAATTAGAAAAATAATATTATTATGAGGTGGAAGCTTATGTACTTATTATATAATACAATATTATCAGTTTTAACTGTCTTTTTGCTTCCCTATTTTTATTATAAAAGTAGAAGTAATGATGAAAAATTAAACTTGAGAGAGCGTTTTGCATTCTATAACCACAATCTCGATTTATTATTTCCAGCAGAGAAGGTAATCTGGATTCATGCAGCATCTGTCGGAGAAACTCTAGCTGCTCAGAAATTTACTGAAGAAATTAGAAAAAACCATCCTCAGGCAAGGATTATTTTTTCTAATATGACAGCTAGTGGGAAAAAATTAGCTAAAAAGAAAATTGAAGCAGCTGATTTAGTTATTTATCTTCCCTTTGATCTAAATTGGGTTGTTAATAAAGCTGTTAATATTTTTAAACCTGATCTGTTTATTATGATAGAAACTGAACTCTGGCCTAATTTAATAAAAGCTTTAGATGAACAGGGAACCCAGATAATGCTGGCAAGTGGAAGAATAAGTGATGATTCTTTTGATAAGTATAAATATCTGGGTAATCTGCTGGAAGACATGCTGCAGAGAGTTGATATTTTCAGTATGCAGCATCAAGAAGCAGCTGCTAAGATCAAAGAATTAGGAGCTCCTGAAGATCATATCTGTATTAATGGTAATCTTAAATATGATCTTAGTATCAATCATCCTTCTGAAGAAGAGTATTATAAAAAAAGAGAGTTATTTAATATTAAAAATAAAACTAAGGTTGTTATTGCAGGCAGTACGCATCAAGGTGAAGAAGAAATTATTTTAGATCTTTATAAAAAACTAAAACCTCATTTTAAAGACCTAAAGATTCTATTAGCTCCTCGCTATGTAGAACGAAGAGAAGAATTATTGGATCTGTGCCAACAGAAAGCTGTTAAGGCAGCTCTTTATACTGAAATAAAAAAAGATGAAATTCACCTAAGTAATGATGTAGATATAATTATAATTGATACAATGGGAGAATTAGCTGAGTTATATTATTTTGCTGATCTTGTTTTTATCGGAGGCTCATTAATCAATAGAGGTGGCCATAATGTTATTGAAGCAGCAGCAAGAGCAAAGGTTGTATTATTTGGTCCGAGCATGTATAATTTTAAAGAAGAAAGAGACTTTTTAGTGGACAATGAGACTGGCTTTGAAGTGAAAGATTTAGATGATTTTATTGAAAAAAGCTATCAATTATTGGCCAATGATAACTTTAGAAAAGATAGAGCTGAAAAAGCAGCAGCTTTAATTGCAGAAAATAGGGGTTCAGTAAGAAAGAATTTGCAGTTAATTAATGTTTTATTAAAATAGGAGTAGATTATAATGCTTGATGATAAAGCAGAGAAGATATTGATAATAAGATTAAGTGCAATTGGTGATGTTATACATTCATTACCAACAGCCTATGGCATTAGGCAAAAGTATCCAAATGCTCAGATAGACTGGTTGGTGGAAGATAAGGCTTTTCCACTAGTAAATATGAATCCTTACTTAGACAATGCTATTATTTTGCCTAGAAAAAAATGGAAAAATGATATAAAAGAAAAGGGCATAATCCATACTCTGAAAGAATTTTGGTCTTTTTATAAAATGATGCGAAAAAGAAATTATGATATAACTCTTGATTTACATGGTCTTTTCAAAAGTTCTTTTAGTTCTTTTTTAATTAAACCTGAACTTAGAATGGGGCCTGCTGATGGTAGAGAGTTAAGTCAATTTTTTTACCAGGCGAAAATTGAATTAAAAGAAAAGAAATTACATAAAGTAGAAAGAAGCTTAGAACTTGCAAAAGCTCTTGGGGTTGACACAGAATTAGTTAATTATGGTCTTAAAATAACTCCTGTTATTAAAAGCAGAGTAAGTAGATTATTTGAAATAGAGAAAATTGATACAAATAAAAAGATAATTATATTAAATCCTTTTACTACCTGGGAGTCAAAAAACTGGTTTTTAGAAAGATATTTTGAACTGGCAGATGAGTTAATAGCAGAAGGTTACTATGTTATCTTTACAGGTTCAAATGCTGATAGAGAAGCAATTGATAAATATGAAGGAAATAAAGAATTTTATAGTAATCTTGCTGGGAAAACAGATTTGCAGGAATTAGCAGAGATATATAATAGAGCAGATCTTTATATAGGTGGAGATACTGGTCCAACTCATCTAGCTGCAGCGATTGGTTTACAAGTCATTGCTCTTATGGGACCAACAAATCCAGTTACACATGGTCCATATGGCGAAGGACACACTGTAATCCAGGACAATAGTTTAAAATGTATCCGTTGTTGGGATAAAACTTGCAGCCGTAATATGCAGTGTATGAAGTCAATAAGTGTGGCCCAGGTAATGCGAATAGCAGGAAAAAAGCTCGATGAAATAAAATTAGAGGATGGTACTAATGAATCAAATTAAAAGAATAGTAGTTATTGATTTGCTATATTTAGGAGATTTAATTTTTGCCCATCCCTTTTTTGCAGAATTGAGAAAGCTTTTTCCAAAAGCAAGAATAGATTTGATTGCTAACAGTAATTTTGCTGAGATTATGAGGGTTAATAAAAATATAGACAATGTTTATAGTTATAATAAAAATTGGAATGTTTTAAGGTCATACGAATTTGCTAAAGAAATAAAGCAAAATAATTATCAATTAGCATTAAATATTCACGGTAATTGGAGAACTGCTCTGCTTTTAAAAATTGTGTCTGCTGATAAAGTAATTGGTTATGGTTCTAAAGGCAGGGGCATTTTTTTAGATCAAAAAGTTGATGATACTATAAATTCTCATATGATAGATTTTTATCTATATTTTATAAAGAGCCTTCAGCAGAGTCATTTGTTAGAAAAATATTTTGACCGAAACAATTCAGCTCTTGAAGTAAGTCAGATTTCTAACAAAAGAGAAAAACTATTTCCAACCTTAAGGATTGAAAATAAATATATTCAGACTGCAGAGAAAAAACTTAAAGATTTAAGTCTGAAAGCAGGATTTATTGTTTTAAACACTGGTGGAAGCTGGAAAACCAAAAGGTGGCCTGAAAAATATTTTGCAGAACTAGCCAATTTATTAATAGAAAAAGGTCATGATATTTTATTCGTAGGTGGCCCTTCAGACAATAAAAGAGTAAAAGACATTATTTTTCATATTGATAAAAAAGAGAAAACATATAATCTTACTGGAGAGACTTCTCTTTTAGAACTTGCTGCAGTCTGTAAAAAAGCTAATTTAATAATTAGTGGAGATACTGGCCCTGTTCATGTTGCGGCTGCTGTTGGAACAAATACCGTTACTATTTTTGGCCCTTCTGATGAAGAAAAGTATGCTCCGAGAGGTAGAGCCAAAAATATAATAATTAAAAACAAAGGTTTAGATTGTAGGCCCTGTGGAGAACATGAGTGTCCATTAAAACATTTTAAGTGTATGAGGGAAATTAAAGCAGAAAAGATTATTGATCTTCTGCAAACTGAGGATTTGATATGATGAAAAATCTTACAGCTTTAGTATTGACGTATAATGAAGAAGAAAATATAGAAGAGTGTTTAAAATCAATTAACTGGATTGATAAAATTATAGTTATTGATTCTTATAGTGATGATAATACTAAAAAAATTTCTAATTCATTTGCTAATGTAGAGTTCTATCAGAGAGAATTTGATGATTTTGCTTCACAGCGTAATTTTGGATTAGAAAAAGTTAAAACTGATTGGGTATTTGTCATCGATGCTGATGAAAGAGTTACCGAAGAATTGAGAAAAGAGATTGAAAATTTAGCAGATAATTCAATGGTTAATGGATATGAAATTGCGCGTAAAAACTATTTTTTAGGTAAATGGATTAAGTATTGTGGCTGGTATCCAGATTACACTTTAAGATTATTTAAAGCGAAATTTCGCTATAAAGGTCTGGTCCATGAATCTCCACAGATAAATGAAAATATAGAAAGACTAGAAAATGATTTTATTCATTATACATACAAAGATCTTGAGAGTTATATAGCTAAAATGAATCACTATACTACCTTAGATGCAGAGAAGAAATATAATAAAGGTAAAAAAATAGGTATAAGTTATTTATTGTTTAGACCTTTTTTAGAATTTATAAAGAAGTATCTTCTAAAAAAAGGGGTTTTATTGGGTAGTCAGGGATTGATTTTATCTATTTTATCATCATACTATCAATTTTTAAAAAGCATTAAACTCTGGGAATTGAATAAATTTGGGGATGAGAAAAATTGAAGAATATAGTTTTTCTAAATAGTTGTCCAGTATGGGGTGGTGGAGAAAAATGGACCTATACCACTGCCAAAATTTTTAATGAAAAAAAAGACTATAATGTCTATGTAGCTACGGCAAAAAATACAGAATTATATGAGAGAGCAAAAAAAGCAAAAATTAAAACTCAAGAAGTGAGAGTAAAAAGTGGTATAAGTTTTTTGAATCCATTAAAATCATATAAATTTATTAAATTTTTGAAATCACAAAAGATAGATATTTTGTTTTTAAACATGTCTCAGGACTTGAAATTTGGAGGTATCTGCGGTAAAATTGCTGGATTAGATAGAATTATTTATCGGCGAGGTAGTGCTATCCCAATTAAAAATAGATTTTATAATAAGTATTTGCTTAGAAATTGTGTCACTGATATAATTGCTAATTCGAAAGCTACTAAAGAGACTGTTTTGAGAAATACATCCCAGTGGTTAAGTGAAGATAAAATTGAGATAATATATAATGGTATTGATTTAAATAAAATTGATCAAGCTGCTAATAAGCCTTTAAACTTATATGAAGAATTTAATATAAAAGAAGATAAAATTATTATAGGAAATATAGGACGTTTGAATTATCAAAAAGGACATGAATTTTTAATTAAAGCTGTAGGAAAAGCAGTTAAAAAAAAGAAAAACTTTGTTGTTCTGGGTATTGGTAGTGGAGATAGGGAACAAGAATTAAAAGAGTTAGTAAAGAAAAAGAATTTAAATGATTATATAATATTTACTGGTTTTAGAGATGATGTTTATAATATTTTACCGGGGTTAGATTTTTTAGTTCATACTGCACGTTGGGAAGGTTTTGGCTTTGTTATTGCAGAAGCAATGGCAGCAAAGTTACCGGTTGTCAGTACAGATGTAAGCAATATCTCTGAGTTAGTTATTGATGGAGAAAGTGGATATTTAGCAGAAAGTGAAAACCCAAGAGATATTGAAAGTAAAATTTTAAAGATGATTGCCCAAAATAATAAAAAAGAAATGGGTATAAAAGGCAGAGAGATAATAGAAAATAATTTTACTATTGATATAATGATTAGAAATATTGAGATTTGTTTATGATAATTATAGAGGGTGATAATTATGTTTGATTTTCTGAATATAAAAAAAGAATCATATAGTTCTAAAATTAAATTTTATTATCTTAATGATATAGATTTAAATTTAGTTAATGAAATGATTGACATTCTAGTTTACAACAAAAAAATTGAGAATTATGATAAGCAATTATTAAAGAAAAGAGAAAATAATAATGAAGTTATAAAGTTAAAAAATAATAAAACATATTATGTAAAAACTTATCATCCGTTTAGAAAGAAAAAGTTAATAAAAAATTTATTTAGACCAACAGAAGCAGTAAGACATTTAACAAAAACAAAAATGTTAAAAAATAGAAGTATTCCAATATTTGATCCTATATGTGCTGTTACAATAAAAAAATCTTTTTTTAGTTATAAAAGTATCTTTATTACAGAAGCTATTCCAGGAATAACTTTAGATTTTTTTTTAAAGAATCATTTTGACTATAATATTTATAAAAAAAATAAAATTTTTATTAAATTAGCTGACATTTGGAATAAATTAATAAAGAATGATTTCATGCATAAAGATCCAAATACTCCAAATTTTATAATTAATAAAGACGAGAATTTTAATATAAGTTTAATAGATGTAGATAATATATATAAATGGCCCATATTGCCTTTGAAATTACAAGCAAAAAGTTTATCTGATTTTATATATTTGACTTTATATAGTTTAAAAGAAGAACATAGAAATTTATTTAATATAAAAGATTTCTTAGAATACTCTTTGATAAATCATAAAAGTAAATATCAAAAAAAAATCATTGAATATATAAACGTAGAATTGATTAATGTTATTGATGAAAATAATACATATTTTTTAAGAAAACATAACTATTATATAAATGAATTGTTTGAATTTTAGTGTACAATAAATTATATAAATATATTTTTTAAATAAAAAAGAGGACCCTGCTTTGAATGGGTGAAATATTTTTTGACGAAATAAAACCCAACTATAAGGATTAACCCTCATGAATATTTATGCTAATGGTCTTTCCACCCGCTATATGGTAGATTGAATAGAGTCAATGTACGGACAAAAGTACATTAGTACTAATCTCAGCAATCTAAACAATGTTGCTCTTAAAGAGGTTAAAAAGTAGAAAGAACACTTTAAAAACATTACAGTTTTATTTTCATTTATGGCATGAGCATAAAAGTCAGACGAGATACTGTTGCAAATGAATCTGTGTATATTATCATTGGTATTAATGAAAAGGGATATCGTGATATACTTGATTTTTATTTTGGTGCTAATGCATCAGCAGAAATACTAACCAATTTAAAAGAACGCAGAGTCCAGTAAGACATTCTAGGAGTTATGGATGGTCTTACAGATCTTAAAGATTCTTTTTTAAAATTATTTTCCAAAGCAGATGTATAGCATTGCATAGTTCATAAAGTGCATAATACAATTGTCAAAGTTAGAAAGAAAGATACCTATGAAATCGTTAAATATTTAAAAAAATCTATAGATTACTTAGCAGATAGTTTGTAGAAAAGGCTTTAGAAGAATTTGATTTTAAATGGATTAAAACCTATTCTAAAGCAACTTAAAGCTGGTATGAGGATAAAGGTGAACTATTAATATTTTATAAATATCTAAGAAAGCATACATAAAGCTATTTATAAAACAAACTCGATTGAAAGAGACAATAAAGAAAACAGAAAAAGATTAAGGTCAATGAACAGTTTACCTAATTTAAAAGTAGTTGAAAAAATATTATTTCTAAAAATTATTGAATACAACTCAAAATGGTCTGACAGAAAAATGCGAGGATTTTTAGCTGCAAAAGATCAACTTCATCAACTATTTAAAAAAAGATATTGATTTATTTATATAAGGTTCTTGACGTTATCTTTTTGTTAGTTAAATAATCAATTAATTTATAAGGAGTATATTATGGATAATATTATTAATAATAAAAAAAAGATAGTAGAATATATTTTTCTTTCAGGTATTTATATTTATGCATTTGGTTCACATATGGGAAGAGCTTTTATTAGCTTAGGTACAGGTTTAATTTTTTTGGCTTGGTTAATAAAAATAATTTTTATGAAAGATATTGATTTTAACAAAAGTGTTAAATATTGGCCAATAGTTGGTCTTTCACTTGTTTTAATATTATCCACAAATGCTTTTTGGACATCTTTAGGTACTGGAACTACTCATAGTATTTTATTGCCATTAGCAATCTTAAATTTACTTGAAGAGAAAAAAACAATCTATAAAGTATTAATTATATCTTTAACTATATTAACAATTTCGGGTTTTGTAGCTAATTATCAACATTTAGTTGAAGGTGTTAGACGTGCCGAAGGATTTGCTAGATTTTCTATAACATCTGCAAATGTTTCTGTCATGGGAATTGCGCTATTGTTACCATTACTATTTAGAAAAAATAATAAAAAATGGCAATATATTGTCTTATCTATAATGATTTTTTCTTATACAACTGCGGTTATTTTTTCTTTAACTAGGGCAGCTTATATCGCTTTAATCGTAGTAATATTTTTATTTGCCTTAATTAAAAAACCTAAGATCATTATTTTATTATTAATTTTAATGATTTTGATAATATTTTTTGCTCCCAGTAATTATCAATCACGATTTTTATCTTCATTTAACCTTGAAGATCAATGGATTCAATCTAGATTAGTTATGTGGAGAGCATCAATAGATGCTGTAATAGAAAACCCAATAAGAGGTGTAGGATTTAAAAATTATAGTGAATATTTCTATAATCTAGAATATACAGATCGTTCAAGGTCAAGTCCTCATAACAACTATTTTTTCTTTTTAGCTTCAACAGGTATACCTGGTTTTTTAATATTTGTTTATTTGAATTATTATTTAATTAAGCTATTTTTTACTTCTTATTTGATGTTTGATGAAAAAGAAAATAATTTAGTGAAAAATATTTTTTTAGGTATAACTTTATTTGTAATTTCATTTCTTATAATGGGCTTAACAGAAACTAATATTACAGAAGCACAAACAAGGAACTTTTTCTGGGTAGTTGTAGGATTAGGTTTTTCTTTAAGATATCTTGAACTAGATAAAAGTAGTCATAATAAAAAGCTTGAAAATGAATAAATGAAATTTACCAAATAGAAATTTTTAGAGGAGATTATTATGAAATTTCAACAATTTTACAAAAAAATTATTCGTAATAGTAAATTGTTTAGTTACTATTGGGAAAAAAAATATTATAAAGTAAGAAAAGAAAAAAACATAAATGAAATAATTAAAACAATTAATAAATTAGATTTATACGAAAGAAAAAATATAATTCATCCTAAAATTAATAGAGTAATCTGGATCAAAAATAATTTATTAAATACTTTTTTGTTTAGTCCTAAAACGAACAAAGCCATTGAAAAAAATGATTTTTATAATAACTTCTTAAGGACTGGAGATTGGGATATGTATAAAAAAGATCTTTTTCCAGATTATTTAAAAATAGAAAATGAAATAGGATCTATTGGTTTTAGAACAATAATTCAATTATTTGAAGAAGATATTGATTTTTATAATACAGATGAGTATAAAGCTTTAGAAGGAAACATGAGTGAAAGAAAAATAAAGAACAGATTCTTTAAATATAAAAAATTATTTGAAGAAATTAAAAAAAATAGTTATAAAAGTCAGATAGAACTTGGAGAAAGTCTTAAAGGAAGAAAAATCTATGATGAAATTAGAATTGCTATTGGTAGAAATGGTGAATTTCACTATATATGTAGTAGTGGTAATCATCGCTTGGCTATTGCAAAAGTATTGAGAATTGATGAAATACCTGTAATTGTTGATGGTATTCATAAAGAATTTATTAAAAATACAAGCCAAGATTTATTGACAGATATTAATAATGCTCTTGACAAAATTAATCTTCGTTAAAATCAAGAATAAAAAGTTATTATTGCTAAGAAAATAAAGATTAATAATTTTCAAAGGAAGTATATTAAATGAAATCTAAAAATAAATCTTTTATTTCATATCAAAAAAATAATATAGATATTTTGGTTAAAGCCAATACACCTCCAGAATGGATAAAATATTTTATTGATAAATTCGGGAAAGAAAAAGAAATTAAAATTGGAGAAACGATATATTATTTAAGAAATCAGTTAGTTAAAGTTTATGATCCAATTTTAGAGATGGATATTGTGATTAAGAGTTTTAAACTTGACAAATTATATGACAAACTACGTTTTAGATTTATTCCTTCAAAAGCAGAAAGGTCTTTAAAGATTGCTAGAGAATTAGAAAAGATAAAATTAAAAACTCCTGCTCCTATTGCAGTAATTGAAAAGCGTGGAAAAACAAATGAACTTATATTTAGCTACTATATTACAGAATATCTTGATTATGATTTTAATATGCTTGAGATAGCTAAAGATTTTAATCATCCTGAAAGAGATAAAATAGAAAATTTAATGCCTCAGTTAGGGAAAGAAGTTAGAAAAATGCATGAGGCGGGTATTGTACATAATGATCTTCATGCTGGTAATATTTTAGTCAAAAATTATGAAACCAAACCTGAACTTTATTATATTGATTTAAATAGGGGAAGAATCAAAGAAAAACTTACCAAAAAAGATAAAATCAATGATTTAAAAAGACTAAAATTTACCGAGCAGGAAAAAGACATATTTTTCAAAAGTTATTCACTAAACAAATGGGAATATTATAAAAAGGAAGTTTCTGCGGCAAGAAAAAAAAGACGTCAGTTTGTGAGAATGAAGAAGAAATTACGTTCTTTTTTTGGTATAAAAAGAAATTAACCATTTTTGACATTTGAGTTGGAGGTATAACTTTGCAGTTATTTTTAGTAATAATTATGGGGACATTTGGAGTAATGGGAGGAGCTTTAGTAGCGCCTGGGCTACCTACAATTGGAGCAGCATTTGGAGTTGAAGGTGGTACTGTAGGCCTTATCCTAAGTGTTTATACAATATCAGCTGCTTTTAGTTTACCTATACTTGGTTATTTGATTGATAGGTTGGGTAGGAAAAAGGTTGGTTTAGCCTGTTTAATTATAGATGGCAGTTTTGGTTTGTTGAGTGTTTTTTCACCAACTTTTGCCCTGCTTTTATTATGTCGCTTTTTTCAGGGGATAGGGGTAGCCGGTTTAATTCCAGTGGCGATGACCATTATTGGTGATTTATATGATGGAGATGAACGACTTAATATCATGGGTTATTTAACAGGGACCTTATCTTTAGGTGCCGTTGTGATTCCTCTTTTGGGAGGTTTTTTAGTTTATATTGATTGGAGATTGCCTTTTATAGTTTATGGTTTTTCTCTTATATTGGCAGTGTTTTTCTATCTCTTTATTCCAGAAACAGCTCCTGCATTAAAAGAAAATCCTGACAAGGAAGCACTTGAAAATAGGGATACTTCTTTGAAAAAATATATTTCATCTTTATTTGAAGTCTTGAAAATAAAGAGTATTGTTGAGATTTTTGGTTATGCTTTTGTTACATATTTCTTACTTTATACTGTTGTAACTTTTGTTCCGATCTTTTTAAATAATTTTCATGGTTTTGGAGAAAATATTGCCGGAGTAGCTTTATCACTACAGGGTATGTTTTCTGCTATTGTAGCTTCTAGGGCTAAGCTTTTTAAAAATATAAGATGGAAGTTTAAGGTTGGAGGAGGCTTTATTTTGATTGCCTCTGCTTTATTATTATTCCCTGTCTGGAGCCAGGGTAATATTATTGTTTTAATGAGTGTTGTTATTTTTGGTTTAGGGATGGGACTTTTAAGTCCCGTTGTTTATGATAGAGCTACTGACCTGCCACCTAAAGAGCTTTCGGGTTCTGTGATAGCACTTTTTAATACCATGAAATATATTGGAATGAGCACCTCACCTGCTTTATTGGGATTGTTAGTAAACTTTATGTCAATCCAGGCAATGTTTTCACTTGTAGGTTTTGTAGTTTTAGCAGGAACTCTAATTATGCTTATCAGGACAGCAGCTCTCAATTAATTTAGTATTTTAGATCATATTCTTTGAGTGTTTCTTTATCAACCCTCATTCGAACTGTTTTTTTAGGGTCTACCACCTGACTTATCTGCAGATCACAGGCAATACTCATCAGCATTGCTAGTTCGTTATTGCTTAGTGGAAGTCTTTCATTTAAAAATTTAAACATATTATTACTTGCTTTTTGAGCAGCATGATCTAAACTCACTTCTGATGCAATTGTATAAAAGGCATCATCTGTTTCTACCATGGGATCACTTAATTCTTTGTCTTTAATTAAATCAACTTTAACTGTTACTTCACCAGCGATTTCTATTCCGGTTACTACAACTTCTCCATCTCCCATTGCTGCATGAAGATCTCCCATAGCCAGCATTGCACCAGGAACTTTAACCGGGAAATATAATGTAGCACCCTCTGTTATAACCTTTGTGTCCATATTACCTCCATGAGAATCTGGGGTACCACATGGTACACCATCTTCATCTTTGCCAGGAGAAGTACCAATTACACCGATCATAGGGTTTAAATCAAATTTAATTTTATCATTGAATACAGCTTTTCCAGCTTCAATAGGGATTATTTTGGTTTCTGATTCACTAATAAAGCTATCCATAAAACCCATATCAGGAACTGCTACCATTACACCCTGATCATTTATATCTATTTTTTTAACTTCTACTTTTAGAGTATCACCTATTTCTGCACCTTCGATTTCTAAAGGTCCAGTTGCAGGATTAATAGTTGACCAGTCGGTTGACTCAAAAAGTGTTTCTTCATCACGAATTTGATTACTAAAACAGTCTTTGGTCTCAAAAACCACACTATCACCTGGTTTACAGCTTGCAACCGCTTCATTTTCGGCTGACATTTCATAAACAGAATCTTTTGCTTCAATTTTCATTTTAAATCCTCTCCCTTTATTATGTAGTATTAAAAAAGAAACTTAAAACTTTTTTGGAATATTTCTTTTTGATTTGATAAAATTTAATTATAAGATTAAGAATATTCTTATTAAATTATAGCATTTTTTAGGGTTTTTTTAAAGAATCAAATATTAATTGGACTATTAAAAGCATTAGGAGGTAAAGATGAAATTAAAAAATGAGCGGAAAAAGATCGTTGAGTATGGAAAAAAACTAATTGAAAGTGGTTTAACAAAGGGAACCGGGGGTAATTTGAGCATCTATAAGCCTGAGCAGGGATTAATGGCTATCAGCCCCAGTGGAATTGATTATTTTGCCTGCAAAGTAGAAGATGTGGTTGTTATGGATTTAGAAGGTAATATAGTTGAAGGAAAGCGAAAACCTTCCAGTGAATATGAGCTTCATCAGATTTTTTATAAAAAGAGAGATGATATTTTCTCAGTAGTCCACTGCCACTCTATCTATTGTACTACGATGTCAATTTTAAGAGAAGATTTACCGGCTGCCCATTATATGATAGCTTTAGCAGGTAAAAATGTTCGCTGTGCTGATTATGCGACATTTGGAACTAAAGAACTGGCTGAAAAAGCATTTAAAGCAATGGAAGATCGTTATGCAGTAATTTTGGCCAATCATGGGCTATTAACAGGTTCAGATTCTATAGAAAATGCTTTTAATATTGTAGAAGAGCTTGAATTTGTTGCAGAAAGTTATTATCGGGCCAGATCAATTGGTGAACCGGTAATTTTATCAGATCAAGAAATGGAAAAGATGCTGCAAAAATTTAAAAGTTATGGTCAAAAAAATAAAAAAAGATAGCCTATTGGCTATCTTAATCGCATTTGGTACCCTCAAGGGGATTCGAACCCCTGCCGCCAGGATGAAAACCTGGTGTCCTAGACCCCTAGACGATGAGGGCATTTATTTATTAACTGCAATAAATATAATAGCATAAGATTTTAATACCGTCAAGGAATTTTATAAAAAAATATAATTATAAATTTTCGCTCAATTTTACAGCCTTTAGCTTCTTCTTATGATTTTATAAAAGGAGTTAAATAAATTATATAGAATATTGTATTTAGATAAAATATTAATGATCATAATTTAATAATTTAATAAATAGAGGTGGAAAGATGGAGAAGATGCTTGATGATTTTATAGCTAAAGAACTCGTTTTAGCCCAGGGCTGTACTGAACCTGGTGCTGTAGCCTTTGCAGTTGCAGCAGCTTCAGAATACAGTCAGGGGGAGCTACAAGAGATAATAATAAAACTGGATGGTTTTGTCTATAAAAATGGTATGTCAACCGGTTTGCCCGGGATAAGCCACTATTATGGCAATAAAACTGCTGCAGCATTAGGATATTTTGCGGAAGATGCTTTAGAACGAAAATTAACGATCCTTGCTGATTTGGAAGATAAACTGGATTCAGCTTTAGCTATAATAGATAAGGTGAAGTTTGAAGTACTGGAAGATCATGAGCCGGTTTATGTAGAGGCTTTAATAAAAGCTGACAATCAGGTAAAAGCTTTAATAGAAGGAAATCATGATGATTTAAAAGAAATAATTGTAGATGGAGAGCTTAAATACCGGGCAGATATAGAAAATAACTCTTTAGAAAATAATGAGTTTGATCAAAAATTAAAAGCCATGGACATATTTGCTTTGATCGATATTGTGGAAAAAGAATTTACTGAACAACATTTAAAATTTTTAAAAGATGGTTTAAAGTTAAATACCAATATTGCCAGGGCAGGTAAAGATGGATTAGGCTCTGGAGTTGGTAATAAATATCGACAGCGAAAAACTTTTAATGAGATTAATAAAATTGCAGCAATGGCTGCTGATGGAACCGAGGCAAGAATGGCTGGAGTGCCTTCACCTGCATTGGCTTCTTCTGGCAGTGGGAATCAAGGAATTTTTATTTCTTTAGTTACTTATCACAGTGCTCAATTATATTTTGATAAATCTGAAACAGAAATATTTAAAGCAACTATGCTTGCTCATTTAGTTGGTCATTATGCTAAAATATATATTGGGCGGTTATCTTCATTATGTGGGCTTTTTTATGCTGCAGCCCCAGGTGTGTTGGCTGCTTTACTATATTTAGCAGATAAAAGTGATAAAATAGAGTATGGAATAAACAATTTAATTAGTGATGTAAGTGGAGTTTATTGTGATGGAGCTAAAGGGAGCTGTGCTTTAAAATCAATTTCAGCTGCAGAACTTGCTTTAAGACACTTCGATTTAATTGACGAGGATATTAATTGTCATCTTCCTTCTGGTTTTATTAATTGTTCTTTAAAAAAGACTTTTGAAAATTTAGCAGAAATATCTCATCCAGCAGAAAGTACAGTTAATAATACACTTTTTAAAGTCGTTGAAAAGAATAGATGTTAACTTAAAAACTTAGAATTGGAGGAATAAAAAATGAAAATAGCAGTAATTGGTGGTGTGGCTGCAGGAACGAGTGCAGCAGCTAAAGCAAGGAGAACAGATCCAGATGCAGAAATAGTTATTTTTGAAAAAGGTACTGAAATATCTTATGGTGGCTGTGGATTACCATACTATATTTCCGGTCTTATACCTGATCGCGATCAACTAATTGCCTTTACAGGAGAAGAGTTTGAAGATAAATATGGAGTTGAGGTTCGCTTAAAACATGAGGTTAGAGAAATTGATAGCCATGAAAAAATGATTTATTATAAAAATCTTGCTACTGGTCAGGATGGAGCTTATCAATATGATAAGTTAATAATTGCTACAGGTGCTTCTCCTATCAAACCACCTTTTGAGGGTTTTGAAAAAGAAAATATTTTTGTGCTTCGTTCTGTAAAAGATGGTGATCGAATTAAAGCAGCAGCAAATAGAGACACTACAAAAAAAGCTGTAATAATTGGAGCAGGATTAATCGGCCTGGAAATGGCAGAAGCATTTACTGAAATGGGTTTAAAAACAACAGTTATTGAGCTGCAGCCACAGGTTTTACCTCCATTCAGCCAGGAAATGGCCAAACTAGTTGAAAAAGAGCTGCAGGAAAAAGACGTAGATTTAGTTTTAAATGATGGAGTTGCAGCTTTTAAAGGTGGAGATAAATTAGAAAAGGTAGTTACAGAAAGTGGCAAAGAAATTGAGGCAGATCTGGCCCTTTTATCAATCGGGGTTAAGGCTAATTCTGAGCTTGCTAAAAAAGCAGGAATAGAAATAGGGGAAACAGGAGCAATAAAAATCAACGAAAAGATGGAGACAAATCTTAAAGATATTTATGCTGCTGGTGACTGTGCAGAATCAAAAGATTTGATTACAGGCAAAGCTGCCTGGATACCACTTGGCTCAACAGCTAATAAACAGGGAAGAACTGCTGGGGAAAATGCTGCAGGAGGCTCATATTCACATAGTGGTATTATAAAAACGGGGATTACTAAAATTTTTGATTTAACAGCAGCTAGAACAGGATTAAGTAAAGAAGAAGCAGAAAAAAATGGCTTTGAAGTTACAGAAGTTAAAATAAAAGCTCGTAATCATGCTGGATATTATCCAGGTGCTGATATAATTAACATAAAAGGTGTTTTTGCCAATAATGATGGCAGATTACTTGGGGCAGAGGTTATTGGTGGAGACGGTTCTGATAAAAGAATCGATGTTTTAGTAACCGCTATTCAGGCAGAAATGACTGCAGCAGATTTATTCCAATTGGATTTAGCTTATGCACCTCCCTATTCTTCAGCAAAAGATGCAGTAGCTATTTTAGGCATGGTTGCTGAAAAGAAATTATAATGGCTTTAATTTTTAAATCAAGCTGATAAAATCAAGCAGAAATAATAGGAGTGAAAAATTATGGCTCGTCCTACCAAAGATCGTATTATAGAACAACTTCCAGAAATAAAATTTTTTAAACCGGCTGGAGTACCAGCTAAGCAATTAGAAACAGTAGAAATGACAATGGAAGAAGTGGAGGCTTTGCGCTTAAAAGATGTTAAAGGTCTTACTCAAGCAGAAGCGGCAGAAATGATGAAAATTTCAAGGCCTACATTTCAAAGGGTTTTAACTTCAGCCAGACAAAAAGCGGCTGATGCTCTAACCTGTGGCAAGGCTATCCGTTTTGAAGGTGGAGATTATCGAGTAGTTCGGCCTGGACATTGCCCAAAATGTGGTAAAAAACATAAAGGGCATAAAAAACATCATCATGGGAATAAGAAGTCAAATTCAAATGATGAAAAGAAAAATAAATAAATTGTAAGAGGGGGTTTTTAATTATGGATGTTAATGTAGATTGGCAGGGAGGTTTAGAGTTCTCAAGTGATCTGCCGTCCGGCTATGAAATTACTGTTGATGCTTCAGAAGAATCTGGCGGTAACAACAACGGACCAAGACCAATGGAGCTTTTGCTAACAGGTTTAGGTGGCTGCACAGGAATTGATGTAGTTTTAATTTTAGAAAAAATGAAAGCTGAATTAGAAGATTTCAAGTTAGAGATCAAAGCTGAGAGAGCCGAGGAACCACCAAAACGTTTTACAAAAATCCATTTAAATTATAAATTTACTGGTAAAAATTTAAATGAGCGAAAGGTCGAAAGAGCAATTAATCTATCTGAAACAAAATATTGTTCTGCCAGCAGCTCTTTAAATGCTGAAATAACTTCCAGTTATGAAATTGTTAATACAGATTAATATATTTTCTAAATGCCCGTTTGTATACGGGTATTTTTTTCTTTTATATCTATTTTATTGCAGGATAAAGTTAAATCTCATTGAATATATAAAGTGAGATTTAATTAAATAAGGGGGATTAATATGATTAACTTAGATTATAATAGTAAAAAATTAGAAAAAGCAGTTCAGCAAGCAAAAGAAAATAATATTATTTTGCCTACTTTTGCTCAAATGAAGAATCCCGAATTAATTCCTAAACAAATCAAAGAAAAGTTAAGAGATATAGGTCTCTGGGATGTAAACAGCTATAATCTTTTTAGAATTAGCTGGAAAAATGAGCCTAAAAAAAGTGGTGGACTTTATGATGGGGTTAATTATATTGAATTCCCCTCAGAATTAACCGGTGTTAAAGCAAGAATTTTTGCAATAGTTGGAAAATGGTTTCCAACTGGTGCTCATAAAGTAGGGGCTACATATGGTTGTTTGGTTCCTCAGCTTGTTACAGGACAATTTGATCCCAGTTCCAGTAAAGCTGTGTGGCCTTCGACGGGTAATTACTGTCGAGGTGGAGCTTATAATTCTCAATTATTAGCCTGTGATTCTATTGCGATTTTACCAAAGGGTATGAGTAAAGAACGTTTTGAATGGCTGGAAAAAGTAGCTGGAGAAGTTATAGCAACCCCGGGTACAGAAAGTAATGTTAAAGAAATTTTTGATAAGGTCTGGGAATTAAAAGAAACAAGAGATGATATTACGGTTTTTAATCAATTTGAAGAATTTGGCAACCACCTCTGGCATTATGAAGTCACAGGAGCAGCAATGGAAGAAGTTATAGAACAAGAAAAAGGAGAAAATGATAATTATTTTGCCTTTTTCGCTACTTCAGGTTCTGCAGGCACCCTGGGAGCTGGAGACTATTTAAAAGATAAATATCCGAAAAGCAAAATCGCTGTTGGGGAGGCACTACAGTGTCCCACTATTTTAAGCAACGGTTTTGGAGCCCACAGAATAGAGGGGATTGGAGATAAACATATTCCCTGGGTTCATAATGTAAAAAATACTGATATGGCTGTAGGTATAGATGATGAGAGGACCATGTCATTACTCCGCTTATTCAATGAAAAAGCCGGTAGGGAGTATTTACTTGAACAGGGTATTCCGGAAGATTTTATTGCTAAAATTGAACTGCTTGGTATATCTGGTATAGCTAATTTAGTTGGTGCAATTAAAATGGCCAAATATTATGAATTAGATGAAAAGCAAATGCTGATTACGGTTTTAACTGATTCACTTGAACTATATAGTTCAAGACTGGAAGAAATGCGGGCCGAGGCGGGAGAGTATACTCGGGAAGATGCGGTTAGAGATTATCACCGTTATTTAAGAGGTATATCTACCGATAACACTTTGGAGATGGGACTGGAGGAAAGACGCAGAGTTCATAATCTTAAGTACTATACCTGGGTTGAACAACAGGGACGCAGTTCAGAAGAATTAGAAGCTCAGTGGTATGATTACGATAATTACTGGGGTGGTATCCACTCTCAAGCTGAAGAAATAGATAAACTAATTATCGACTTTAATCAGAAAACAGGCCTGCTGGAAAAATTAAAAAGTTCTTAAAAAATTATAAATGATGGGAGTGAAAATTGTGAAATATGTTGAAGGCCTTCATTGCATTAAATGTGCTAAAAAATATGAGGCAGATCCAGAACGTTATCTCTGTGATGATTGTGAAGATGGTATTTTAGATGTTGATTATGATTATTCAAAAATAAAAAGGGATTGGTCAAAAGAGATATTAAAAAATACTTCTGATCAGAGAATCTGGCGTTATACTCCCCTTTTACCTATAGAAGAAAATACTGAAAAGCCAAAGTTAGCTGTTGGAAATACTCCTATTTATGATATTCAGGTTTTAGCAGATGAGTTGGGGATAAGAAAGTTAATAATTAAAGATGATGGTTTAAATCCAACTGCATCTTTAAAAGATCGGGCTTCAGCTATGGCGGTGGTTAAAGCCCAGGAAGCAGGTGCAGTGACTGTTGCCTGTTCTTCAACAGGGAATGCAGCTTCTTCATTGGCAGGCAATATTGCCTCAATGGGGGGAAGAATGAAGTCGGTTATTTTTGTCCCTGATAGAGCTCCAGCTGGGAAATTAGCCCAGCTATTAGTTTATGGAGCAGATGTTGTTTCTGTTAAAGGTACATATGAAGAAGCTTTTTATCTATCGGCAGCAGCTATTGATAAATGGGGCTGGTATAATCGTAATGCGGCAATTAATCCTTATCTTGTTGAGGGCAAAAAAACTGTTTCTATAGAGCTGGCTGAACAACTGAACTGGCAGATGCCAGACTGGTTGGTTTTTTCGGTTGGAGATGGTTGTACAATTGCTGGAGCATATAAAGGGCTATATGATTTAATCCAGCTGGGATTTATTGATAAAATGCCAAGATTACTTGGTGTGCAGGCAGAAGGTTGTGCCCCAATAACTGAGGCATTTAAAAGTAATGAGAAGCTGAAAGTTAGTAAAGAAGATACTATAGCTGACAGTATAGCAGTTGGTAAACCCCGGAACTGGATTAAAGCAGTTAGAGCAGTCAGAGATTCTGAGGGAGATATGATAAATGTTAGTGATCAAAAAATACTGCAGATGATGAAAACTCTGGGTGAAAAAAGTGGTGTTTTTGCTGAACCAGCCGGTGTAGCAGGATTAGCAGGTTTAAAAAAAGCAGTGGCAGATGGAATTGTAAAAAAAGATCAAAGTGCTGCAGTTGTAATAACCGGTAATGGACTTAAAGATATCAAAAATGCTAGAAAGGCAGCTGGAAACCCGATTGAAGTCGAACCTGATTTAGATAAATTAACTGAGATATTTAAGAAAATGGGTGTGATATGAGATGAGTAATAATAAGATGCTTGGGCAGAGAATTCGTAATAAGCGCAAATCTAAAAGTATGAGTTTAAATGATGTAGCTCAGAAAATAAATAAAACTTCCAGTTATTTAAGCCAGGTCGAGAGGGGATTGGCTGAGCCATCGATTACTGCCCTGCGGGAAATTGCTAGAGCTTTAGAAGTTCCTATTTTCTATTTTTTAATCGAAGAAGAAAGCCATAATGCGGTTGTCAGAAAAGAGCAAAGAAGAATACTTAATTTTCCTGGCTCACATTTGACCTTTGAACTGCTTTCTCCTGATTTAAATAGGGACATGGAGGTTATAGAAGCCTGTATGGAACCAGGTGCAGAAACTTCAGAAGAACCTCTAAATCATTTGGGAGAAGAATGTACGATAGTTTTAGCAGGTAAAATGCATATAATAATTGGTGATAAAGAATATAAGTTAAAAAAAGGAGACAGTATCTATTATAAAGCCAGTCTTCCTCATAAAATTAAGAGTATTGGCAGTGAAGAGCTGCGTTTTATTTCAGCTATTACTCCTCCAAATTTTTAAAATATTCTTTAATAACAAATTAAGTATTAATAATTATGGAGGTGCTAAAATATTGATTAAATACGATAAAATATTAGAAAAAGCCGAAGAATATAAAGCAGATATGAGTGCTTTTTTAAGAGATATGATTAGAATTCCCAGTGAAAGCTGTAATGAAGAAAAAGTTATTTTGAGGATTAAAGAAGAAATGGAAAAGGTCGGGTTTGATAAGATTGAGATCGATGAAATGGGCAATATTTTAGGATATATTGGTAGTGGTGAACATCTAATTGCCATAGATGCTCATATCGATACTGTTGGAATTGGTGATCAATCTCTCTGGGAGTATGACCCTTATGAAGGTTATGAAGATGAAGAAATAATTATTGGTAGAGGAGCCAGTGACCAGGAAGGTGGAATGGCTTCAATGGTTTATGCAGCCAAAATCATCAAAGATTTAGATTTAGAAGATAATTATACTCTACTGATCACAGGCACTGTACAGGAAGAAGACTGTGATGGTCTCTGCTGGCATTATCTAATTGAAGAAAAAGGTATTAGACCTGAGTTTGTAGTAATTACAGAACCATCTTCCTGTAATATTTATCGTGGCCATCGGGGCAGGATGGAAATTAAGGTTAGCACCCATGGAGTTAGCTGTCATGGCTCTGCTCCGGAAAGAGGAGATAATGCTATTTTTAAAATGGCCCCTATTTTAAATGAGTTAAAAGAATTACATCCCAATTTAACTCCCCATCAGTTTTTGGGCAAAGGAAGTTTAACAGTTTCAGAGATTTTTTATAGTTCACCTTCCCGCTGTGCCGTTGCAGATGGCTGTAGTGTTTCTGTTGATAGGCGTTTAACTGCTGGAGAAAGCTGGCAGTTTGCCTTAGAACAGATCAGAGAATTGCCTGCTGTTAAAGCGGCAGAGGCAGAAGTAGAGATGTATGAATATCAAAGACCATCATATACAGGTTTTGTTTATCCTATGGATGCATATTTTCCAACCTGGTTGATTGAAGAGGAACATCCTTTATGTCAAAGTACAGTTGAGATATATAAGAATTTATTTAAAGAAGACCCTCTGGTTGATAAATGGACATTTTCTACAAATGGGGTCTCGATTATGGGCAGACACGGAATCCCCTGTATTGGATTCGGCCCAGGTCATGAAGATCAAGCTCATGCTCCAGATGAAAAAACCTGGAAATCAGAATTAGTTAAGGCTGCAGCTTTATATGCTGCTCTACCGAAGCTGTATGTAGAAAAATATGCTGAGCAGATGCCTGAACAAACCGACAATTTAGTATAGATATTTACCAGGTACCGGCAATATAACTGCCGATACCTGGCGAATTAACACACAAAAAATATTTATAAGTACCAGGTACCTATAAAAGAGGAGGATTTTAGAAATGGAGACCCAATTAAAAGGGAAAGATTTTATTACATTAGAAGAATGGACAAAAGATGAGATAGATACACTGCTTGAAGTTTCATTTGATTTAAAAAAGAAATTCGCGATGGGAGTTCCTACCCCATATTTGAGGGATAAAACTGCATTTTTAATGTTTTTTGAGCAGTCCACCAGAACCAGAAATTCGATGGAAGCTGGTTTAGCTCAATTAGGAGGTCATGCTAATTTTTTAGACACAAGTACTATGCAGGTTTCTCATGGTGAGGTTGCTAAAGATACAGGAATAATACTGGGTAGTTATGGTCATGGCTTAGCCTGTAGAAATTGTGTCTGGGAAGTAGGAAATAAGTATCTGCGTTCACTGGCGGAACACGCAAAAGTTCCTGTTATGAATCTCCAGTGTGACCTTTACCATCCAATGCAGGGTATTGCAGATTTGATGACAATAATAGAAAAGAAAAAAGCAAAAAGCAATTTGAAAGTTTCAATTATCTGGGCTTATGCTACCAGCCATAAAAAACCTATTTCTGTTCCTTTAACCCAGACATTACTTTTCCCGCGCTATGGAATGGATGTTACCCTTGCTTATCCAGAGGGCTATGAGATGCCTGACTGGGTGATTGAAAAAGCGAGAAAGAATGCAGAAGCAAACAATGGTCAATTTAAAATAACCCATGATCAAGATGAAGCTTATCGGGATGCAGATATAGTAATTCCTAAAAACTGGGGAAGTTGGGTCAGTAATCAAGCTGATGATGTGATTGATGATTTATTAGAAGCTAACAAGGATTGGAAATGTACTGAAGAAAGGATGGCCCTGGCAGATGATGATGTTATGTACATGCATGCCTTGCCTGCTGATCGTGGTAATGAAGTAGAAGATTCTGTCATAGATGGTCCTCATTCGATAGTATATACTGAAGCAGAAAACAGACTGCATACAGCAAAGGCTGTAATGACTTTAAATATGGGTGGTAAATAATTGAAGTCAAAAGCTCTGTATACATATATAATAATCATTTTTGGCATTTAATTGCAGGAATTAACAATTTTTAAGCTAATAAATTAGTTAAGGATAAAAAATGATTTAGCATAGTTGTTGCTATAATTGCAATTATCTTAAACTTAATCCTTCCCGAAGAGGAGAGAAAAGTCTGTTAATTTAAAATACATTGTTATATAATAGAGTTAAAATATGGACTTTCTTCATTTTGACATTTCCCAGAGGGGAAAATGCTTTTTTAAGCAAAAATGAAGGAAGTCTATCTGTTTAATTAACTTTATTATTAACTGGAGGTGCAGTAATGGCTTTTAAACATGTAAATAAAGGTGTAAAAAGGGTCGATGCTTATGAAAAAGTTACCGGTAAAGCTAAATTTGGAGCCGATTTAGAATTTGCAAATCAACTTTATGCTAAAGTTTTGAGAACCAAGTATCCGCATGCCCGAATTATAAATATAGAAACTGAAGAGGCAGAAAAAATGCCAGGTGTAAAGGGGGTATTTACAGCTGCTGATATTAAAAACAATCTTTTTGGGGTAATCGTAGAAGATCAACAAGTTTTAGCTGAGGATAGAGTTCTTTTAGCTGGTGATGGAGTGGCAATGGTTGCTGCAGAAAGTGAAGCAGAGGCAGCAGCCGCGCTTGAAAAGATCAAGGTAGAATATGAGGAATTAGAAGCCATTTATGATCTTGATGAGGCTAGAAAGAATGAGGCATTAAAAATTCACCCTGAAAAAGACGATAACCAGGTGATTCACCATCCCCTTCGTAAAGGTGATGTAGAAAAGGGCTTTGCCCAGGCAGATGTGATTTTGGAAAGAGAATATTCTACACAATTGATCGAGCACAGTTATCTTGAGCCTGAAGCAGTTGTGGTTGTTCCAGAAGATGAAAATCACCTTGTTTCAATATATGGGTCGATCCAGAATCCCTATGCTACAAGAACTGCAGTAGCAACAGTTTTAGGAGCTGAATTGGCCGAGGTTAGGGTTATTCAAAATCATATTGGTGGTTCTTTTGGTGGCAAAGATGAGGTTGTTTCTGCTATGGCTGCAAGAGCTGCAGTAATGGCTTTAGCAACAAAAAGACCTGTGAAAATGGTCAACAGTCGCGAAGAGTCTTTTACTGAAAGCTATAAGCGCCATCCCTATCAATTAAAATATAAGATCGGGGCCACTAAAGAAGGCAAACTAACGGCAATGGAAATAGAAGCAGTTGCAGATAGTGGAGCCTATGCCTGTCAAACACCTTTTGTGACCTGGCGAAGTGTTGTACAAGCTACTGGACCCTATGAATTAGAACATGTCAAAACTGATACCTATGGCTATTATACAAATAATCCTTATACAGGTGCAATGCGTGGTTATGGTTCTCCTCAGATAATTTTTGCTCAGGAATCTTTGATGGACGAATTAGCAGAAGAACTCGGTATGAGTCCAGTAGAACTTCGCAAAAAAAATATTTATCGTCAGGGATCAATTACTGCAAGTGGTCAAAAATTAGATGGACATACTGTAAGTTTAGAAGAAGTAATGGATAAGGCAATGGCAGCAATTGATTATCAAGCAAAAAGAGAAAAATATTCTCAGGCTCAAGCTGGTGATAAAAAAAGAGGAATAGGTCTTTCTATTAGTTTTAGGGGATGCAGTCTGGGTGCAGAAGCTGTTGATGCAGCAGCATCTTTAATTCAGATTAATAAAGATGGTAGTGTTGCTGTTTACAGTGGTCTGGCAGAAAACGGTCAGGGTTTAAAAACCATCTTTTCTCAAATTGCGGCAGAAGTACTAGGAGTTACTCTTAATGAGATAGATTATATGGAGGTTGATACTACATTTACTCCAGATAGTGGTTCAACTGTAGCCTCAAGGGCTACTTTAATTGGAGGAAACTCTATAAAAAATGCTGCGGAAAAATTAAAAAAACGCATTTTAGATTTTGCTGCTCAAAAATTTGAAATATCTATAGAAGAGTTGGAATTAAAAGACGGCTTTTTATATAATCAAAATTCTGATCGACTGGCCCTTTTTTCTGACCTGGCAGCAGAAATGATAAATAAGGGTATACTGCTTTCTGCTTATGGTTGGTATAAAGGACCTGCTATATCATGGGATGAAGAAAAGGGCTGTGGCAACCCATACTTTACCTATGTTTATGGATGTCAGATTGCAGAGGTCGAAGTAGATACAGGAACGGGAGAATTAACAGTACTTAACATGGCAGCAGCTCATGATGTTGGTAGAGCAATTAATCCTGCTAATGTTAAAGGACAGATTTATGGTGGGGTTGTGATGGGTTTAGGTTATGGCATAATGGAAGAAGTGGAAGTAGAAGCCGGTCAGATTAAAGGCAAAAATTTTCACGACTATATGATACCTACCATTAAAGATATGCCTGATATTAAACCGATAATAGTAGAGAACCCTGATCCAGATGGTCCATTTGGTGCTAAATCTGTTGGAGAACCTACCCTTGAACTTGCCAGTGCTGCTATAGCAAATGCCGTTGCTCATGCTTCAGGAAAAAGAATTCGTTCTTTACCTCTTAATCTAGAACGAGTTTTAATTGGAAGAGCCCTCTCTAAAGGAGGTTGTAAATAAAATGGTAGAATATCAACTATTAAGAGCAACTAGTCTTTTTGAAGCACTTGAAATACTGGCTGAAAAAGATAATGTGGAATGTCTGGCAGGTGGCACTGATTTACTTGTTGACCTTCATAATCAGGATCCTAAATTTGATAAAATAGATTATGTTCTGGATATCTCTTCACTTAAAGAATTAAAAGGAATCAATTTAAGTGCTAAAAAAGCGGTAATTGGTAGCTTAACAACTCATGCTGACTTGATAGAAAGTAAAGAAATTCAGCAAAAACTGCCTTTTATTGCAGAAGCAGCTAAAAGCATTGGCTCAACTCAGATTAGAAACAGGGCCACAATCGGTGGCAATCTGGTTAATGCAGCTGCCTGTGCAGATTCATTTTCTCCTTTGATTGCTCTAGAAGCTGAAGTTGTTTTGGCTTCAAAAAGAGGAGAACGAAAATTGGCAGTTAGAGATTTTGTTAAAGCACCTTATAAGACTGCTTTAAAAAAAGATGAACTTTTAAAAGAAATAGTTTTTGAGCTACCTCAGGGTGAATATTACAGCAGTTATCAAAAAATTGGACGGAGAAAAGCTTTGAGTATATCAAGAATTTCTTTAACCTTACTGGGAGAAGTTAAAGCTGATAAAGTATTCAAAATCCAGGTCGTATCCGGAGCAGCAACACCCTCACCTGTGCCTTTTGCAGAGGTAAACAGCTATCTTTTAGATAAAAAATTAGCAGATATTGATTCTAAGGAGGCAGGTAGACTGGCTGCTGAAGAAATGGTAAAAATAACAGGTGAAAGATGGTCAACCCCTTATAAAAAACCTGCTTTGGCAAAATTAGTAGAAAGGGCAGTTGATGATTTTTTAAAGGAGGCAGCTTATAGTGGCTAAATTAGATGTAGAAATTACAGTTAATTCAAAAAAATATAATCTAAAAGTAGGAAGTCAGGAAAGATTGCTTGATACAATACGTAAACAGCTTAAATTAACTGGAACCAAAGAGGGATGTAGTGTAGGAGAATGTGGAGCCTGTACTGTAATTATTGATGATAAAGCTGTTAATTCCTGTATGGTCTTAACTGCTCAAGCTGATGGCAGTGAAATTATTACAGTAGAAGGATTAGAAAGCAAAAAAGGACTTAGCCCTCTTCAGAAAGCATTTGTTGATAAACAGGCAATTCAATGTGGTTTTTGTACCCCGGGCATGCTAATGTCAGCTCTGGCTTTACTTAAGAAAAACCCGAGACCAAGTAAATCTGAAATAAAAACTGCTTTGGAAGGAAATCTCTGCCGCTGTACAGGTTACCAGCAGATTATAGAAGCTGTAGAAACTGCTGCCAAAGAATGGGGAGTTTAAAATGACTCAAATTTTAATCAAAAATGCCAAAGAAATTATAACAATGAATGAAAATCGAGAACGATTAAAAAATGCTGACCTTTTAATTGAAGATGGTAAAATAAAAGAGATGGGAAGAAATATTTCTTTAGAACAAAATGATGAGACCAGGATTATTAACGGCCGAGATTATTTTCTTTTCCCTGGTTTGATTAATCTTCATCATCACTTTTATCAGACTTTAACGAGAAGTTTACCTGAAGCTCAGGAACTTGAACTTTTTGGCTGGTTAAAATATCTCTATCCAATCTGGTCAAATTTAACAGCTGATGCTGTATATTACTCTACTTTGCTTGCTGCTGGAGAACTGCTTAAAACCGGTTGTACAACAACTAGTGATCATTTTTATGTGTTTCCAAGAAACCAGCCGGATAATTTAGTAGATTATGAGTTTGATGCTGCAGCAGAAATTGGTATTCGCTTTCATGGGTCTCGGGGAAGTATGTCTTTAAGTCAAAAAGATGGTGGACTACCACCAGATAAAGTTGTTCAAACTGATCAGCAAATCTTAGCAGATTCGAAAAGATTGATTGATAAATACCATGATCCTGATCCTTTTGCAATGCAGAGGGTAGTTTTAGCCCCTTGCTCACCTTTTTCGGTAACCGAAGAATTGATGCTCGAGTCAATAGAACTTGCCCGAAAACATGGAGTACAGGTGCATACCCATCTTGCTGAAACCAAAGATGAGGAGAAATTTGTTTTAGAAAAATATGGGATGAGGCCTTTAGCATATATGGAAAAACTGGGCTGGTTGGGCGAAGATGTCTGGTATGCTCATGCAGTCCATCTAAACAGCAGTGAATTAGACAAAATGGCGGCTACAGGTACCGGGGTTTCTCACTGCCCAGTTTCCAATATGAAACTTTCTTCAGGAGTAGCCTTAGTTCCTGAGATGCTTGACAAAGGTGTACCGGTTGGGCTGGCAGTAGATGGAAGTGCCAGTAATGATTCTTCCAATATGATTTTAGAATTAAAGTCTGCTTTTCTAATGCACCGTTTGGTACATGGAATTAAATCTCTTAGTGCTGAAGATGTACTGGGACTGGCTACAAATGGTGGAAGAGATGTTTTAAACCAACCTGAAATAGGTAGTTTAGAGGTCGGAAAGGCAGCTGATATGTTTATGATCAACTCTAAAAGGCTTGGTTGGGCTGGTGGCCTTTATGATCCTGTATCAGCCTTAATTAATCAGGGAGATACTCAAATAGTTGACTATACAATTGTGAATGGTGAGATTGTTGTAGAAAAGGGAGAGTTAAGCAATGTTGATGAGCAGGAAATAATAGAAAAAGCGAACAATATTTCTGCAGAAATGTGTAAAGATATTTTAAAGTAGATAGAGAAGTCTTTGAATGAGGAGGACTTAATTTGCTATTATTAACCAATGCAGTGGTAATAACCAATGATCAGGATAACAGGGTTATCAAAGATGGTGCTGTTTTAATAGAGGGTAGTAAAATTAAAGAAATTGCTGAAAGTGATATCTTAGAGTCAAAATATAGTGAGGTAGAAGTTAAAGATGTGGATGGCAAAGTTGTAATGCCAGGAATGATCAATTCTCATATGCATCTTTACAGTACTTTTGCCAGGGGGATGGATTTGAAAACGGATCAACCACCCCGTCATTTTTTAGAGATTTTAGAAAAGTTATGGTGGCGGCTTGATAATACTCTTAAAGCAGATGATATTTATTATAGTGCCCTTTATGCGATTTTAACCGGAATTAAGCAAGGGACCACAACAATAATTGATCATCATGCCAGTTATGGTCAGATTAAATATAGTCTTGAGATCATAGCAAAAGCAGTTGAGGAAAGTGGGATCAGAGCTGACCTGGCTTATGAGATATCGGACCGCAATGGTGATCAGATGAGAGATGCTGCCTTAAAAGAAAGTGAAGAATTTATAAATAATATAGCTGAAGATAATTCAGAACGCTTAAACACAAGAATAGGTCTACATGCCTCTTTTACTTTAGAAGATGACACCTTAGCTAAAGTTTCGAAATTAGCAGATAAAATGAACTCCAATTTTCATATCCATGCAGCAGAAGGAAGGCTTGATTTAGAACACAGCAGACTTAAAGGCTATAATGGTGTAGTTAAAAGACTGGATGATTATGATATCTGGCGGCCTGGCACTATTGCTGTGCATGGGGTTCATCTTCAGGATGAAGAATTAGAAATTTTAAAAGAAAATGAATGCTTTTTAGTTCATAATCCAGAATCAAATTTAAATAATGCTGTGGGAGTAACACCTCTAAAAAAAGTCCTTGCTAAAGGGGTGAAACTTTGTTTAGGTACTGATGGATATACTACTGATATGTTTGAGAGCATAAAATTTGCTGATTTAGTCTTAAAACACAGTAGCCAGGATCCAGGGTTGGGCTGGACTGAGATTCCTGAGATGGTCTTTAAGCGCAATCCAGAATTGGCTTCTCAAAGTTTTGGAGTAGAACTTGGTGTTTTAAAAAAAGGTGCAGCAGCAGATATTATCGTAGTAGATTATTTTCCTCCAACCGAGATAAATTCTGATAACAGTTATGCTCATATCTTATTTGGAATCAATGGTGGTATGGTAGACACAACTATTGTGGCAGGCAAAATATTGATGGAAGATCGGGAGGTGAAGGTTTTTGATTATCAAAAGATCGCCCATGAAAGTAGAGAACAGGCAAACGATTTCTGGCAAAGATTTTGAAAACTATTTTCAACCTAAAACCCTTAAAAAAGCTTTAGAGATTAAAGAAAAATATCAGGATGAAATTATAGTTTTAGCAGGTGCAACTGATGTACTTGTAGAAAAATATGAGCGATTAAATGAAATTAAACACTGGCTTGATTTAAGCAGAATTAAAGAACTAAAATTTTTAGATTTTAAAGAAGATAAGATCTTGATTGGGCCTTTAATGACCCATTATGAATTAAAAAATTCACAAATGTTAAAAGAAAGGCTTTCTATTTTGGCTAAAGCCTCAGCTGCAGTAGGTTCCCCTCAAATTAGAAGCAGAGGTACTATCGGTGGGAACATCTGTACATCATCACCTGCGGGAGATACCCTTTCAGCCCTGCTTGCCTCTGATGCTAGTTTTAAGCTGCAGTCACAAGAAGGCAGCCGCCTGGTTAAAGCCGAAGAATTTTTCCTCGCTCCAAAAAGAAATATATTAAAGGAAAATGAGCTTTTAACCCAGATAGAAATACCTTTATATTCTGAGCCAGCTTTAAATTTCTGGTCCAAAATTGGCCGGCGTAAAGCTTTGGTTATTTCTACTTTAAATTTAGCTTTAGTTCTATATTTTGATAGGGGAATAATTAAGCGGGCTGGACTTGCGGTTGGGTCAGCTGCTCCGACTCCAATTAGATTGAGAGAAGTAGAAGAGATGATGATCGGCAAAAGCCTGGCTGAACTGAATTACAGAAACCTTGGAGAAGAGCTTAAAAAAAGGGTTTCTCCTATAGATGATATTAGGGGGACTAAAAAATATAGAGAAAATGTTGTTAGAGATATTATGGAAAATGCCCTGGAATCAATAGAAAAAAGAAGAGAGGGAGGGAAAAATGCAGATCAAATTTAAGGTTAATGGAGAAGAAAGAGAAATAGCAGTAACACCTTATCACCGCCTGCTTGATCTTCTTAGAGAAGATCTTGGTTTAACAGGAGTTAAGGAAGGTTGTGGCAAAGGTGAATGTGGTGCCTGTTCTGTTATTATGAATGGCCGTTTAATACCTTCCTGTCTGGTACCTGCCCCTCAAGCTGATGGAGCTGAAATTATTACTATTGAAGGTTTGGTTAAAGATGATCAACTTCACCCACTACAAGAAGCTTTTATTGAGACCGGTGCGGTCCAGTGTGGTTTTTGTATTCCGGGTATGATAATGGCCGGCAAAAACCTTTTAGATAAAAATCCACGGCCAAATGAGGAAGAAGTTCGTTCTGCTTTATCAGGTAATATTTGTCGCTGTACTGGTTATACTAAAATTATTGAAGCGGTAATGCTGGCTGCAGATATAATAAACTCAGAAGGAAGTGATTCTGATGAGTGAGCAAAAATATAGTGTTAAAGATTATTACTGCAAGCATACTACCAGATGTTCATCAGAAAAGCCCAAAGGTGGTAAACGTTTTGTTGGCCAGGATATTTTAAAAGCTGATGCTAAAGATAAGGTTAGCGGAAAAGCAGTTTATGCTAATGACATTTATTTTGAGGATATGCTCTATTTGAAGGTGAAAAGGGCTGTTCATCCTCATGCTATTTTAAAAGATATTGATATTTCTAAAGCAAAAAAAGTAAAAGGTGTAGTAGATATATTTACTGCAGAAGATATACCAAATGTAAGGAAGTTTGGCCTGATTATTAGAGATCAACCTGTTTTAGTTGCTCCGGGTAAAACAATGCGTTATTTAGGTGATGCTCTAGCAGTAGTAGCGGCCGAAAGTATTGAAGCTGCTAAAAAGGCTGTTGACTTAATTGAGGTAAAAATAGAAGAGCTTGAAGTTATAACTGATCCTTTTAGGGCCATGGAGGATGATGCAGTTAATATACATCCTGATGGCAATATTTTAGTTACTCATAACCTGGAACGGGGGGATGTTGAAGCTGGTTTTGCAGAATCAGATATTATTGTCGAAAGAAAATATCAAACTCAATTTATAGATCAACTCCCGATGCAAAACGAAGCGGGGATAGCTTTTTATGATGAAAGAAAGGGAAGAGTTAATATCTGGGCAGCTACCCAGTGGCTGCATGATACTCAGGCAGATGTAGCTCAATCACTAAGACTGGCCAAAGATCAGATTAGAATTATTCAGCCAACTATTGGTGGAGCTTTTGGTAAAAAAGAAGATGTTTCTGTACACATCCATCTAGCCATTGCAGCTATGAGAACAGGTAGACCGGTCAAATTAACTTTTAGCCGCGCAGAATCTATGATTACCCAATCCAAGCGGCATCCAATTACGATAATTAATAAAACTGGTGTCAGTAGTGATGGCTATTTAAAAGCCTGGCAGACAAAGTTTATTGGTGACACAGGTGCTTATGCTTCAAGTGGTCCAGCAGTAGTTCATAAAGGTATGTACCATGCGACCGGCCCTTATAATGTCGAAAATATCAAGGGAATATCACATGCAGTTTATACAAATAATACCTATGCTGGAGCAATGAGAGGTTTTGGGACAACCCAGGGTGCCTTTGCCTATGAATCTCAGATGGATATCCTGGCCCATGAACTTAAAATGGATCCAGCAGAGTTTAGACAAAAAAATATCTATCAAATTGGTTCATGGACTCCTAATGGTCAGCAGCTTAATCACAGTGTTAATGCTGAAGAAACTATTAAAAAAGTGATGGAATTAAGCGGCTGGAAGGGAGGAAAAGAGTGATGAAGAAAAAAGGAAGAGGTTTGGCTACAATAATGTTTGGGTTTGGTTATGGAGAAGGATTTCCTGATCATTCTATAGCTTCAATAGAAATTAAAACAGATGAAAGAATTGTTATCAAAACTGCTGCAGCAGATGTTGGCCAGGGTGTTATTACTACGGTTATTCAAATTGCAGCTGAAATATTAAGAATCAAACCTGATTATTTTGAGGTTATTCAGGGTGATACCCATACTACTAAAAACTCAGGTTCTACCTCTGCGACCAGACAGACATATTTTACCGGTAATGCTGTAAAAAAAGCTGCCGAAGATTTATTAGCCAATTTATATCATTATGGGAGCCTGGAGTTTAGAAGCAATCATCCTGAGATAAATGTAAAAGATGGTGAGATTTATCTTTACGACGAGCCTGATTACTCCATTACTTACTGGGAATTGGCTGCTAAACTAAAAAATAGAGGGATAACTTTAGAAGCTGAAGGCTCATTTTTCCCGGTTACTTATCAACCTGATCAAAAGGGCCAGGCAGATAAGGTCTATGTTGCTTATACATTTCTTTCCCAGGTAATAGAAGTTGAAGTAGATACTGATACTGGAATTATCGATCTACTCAATGTCTATACAGCTGTTGATATTGGTAAGGCAATTAATCCTAAAAATGTTGAGGGACAAATTGAAGGTGGTACTGTTCAGGGACTGGGAATGGCAGTTATGGAAGACCAGGTTATTCGCAATGGAAGGACCTTAAATGCTGGAATGTCGGATTATTTAGTTCCAACCAGTGTTGATATCCCAAAATTTAAACATTATTTAATTGAAGATCAAGATTCAGAAGGACCATTTGGAGCTAAAGGTGTAGGGGAACCTACAATTATCGCAGCAGCTCCAGCTCTTGCAAATGCAGTTTACGATGCAATTGGGATTCGTTTTTATGAGCTTCCTTTAAATCCATCCAGGGTAAAAAAAGCTATAGAAGAAAAATATAATAAAAAATAGACAGGAGTGTAAAAATGGCAAAAACATTAAATAATTATTTTTTAACAGGAGAAAAAAATAGTGGTAAATCTAGTATTATAAAAAGGTTATTGGAAGAAATTGATTATTATCCGGCAGGCTATGCAGTAGCCAGAGAAGTTGATCCACTCAGCCAAAAACCTCTGGTCTTTAGGCTTGTACCTGCATTGTTTTTAAAAACAATGGGAACTAAAAATCTGATTTCTGATTTTGGCAAGAAAAATACTTTAACAATGAGCCACTTTGATAATATTATTGCATCAAGGGAAAGTATTGATGAAGAGTTCGAAGTTTTTCCCGAGGTATTTAATAATTATGGAGTTGAATTACTGAGATTAGATGTAGCAATAGTTATTATGGATGAATTGGGACGTTTTGAATCTGGGGCAGAAAAATTTAAAGAAAAAGTTTTTTCTCTTCTGGATTCACAAAAAATTGTACTTGGTGTATTAATAGCAGAAAGCAATTCTTTTTTAGACCAAATAAAAGAAAGAAAAGATACTAAAATATTTGAGGTACAAGAAGATAATAGGGAAGAAATCAAAAGAGAGATTTTCTCTGTTTTGAGTCAATTTATGCGTAAGAAAGACTATTAAACTAGGGGTGACTATCATGGCTGATTTAAGAGTCAAGTTGTACGATTTTATTTTAAAACATCCTGTCATGCCAGCTGCAGGACCACCAATTAAAGATGCTAAGGCTGCAGCAGCTGCCAAAAAAGGTGGCACTTCTGCTATAGTAACCAAAACTATTTCTACTAAAGCTGCAAAAGTACCCAGGCCAAATATGGCCCAGCTAAAAAGTGGTTTTATGAATACAGAATTATGGTCAGAAATGGGTCCTGACAAATGGTTAAATGAGGAATACCCTGTTATTAAGGAACTGGGATTACCAGTTATCGTTGGTTTAGGTTATAGTGCTGAAGAAATAAGTGAGCTGGCAAGAAAAGTTGAGCCTTTTGCTGATGCTTTAGAACTTTCCACTCATTATTTAGGTAGTGATCCTTCTCCGGTAATAGAAAGTGTAAAAGCAGCAAAAAAAGCTGTTGATTTACCGGTTTTGGTTAAATTAAGTCCTCAAATTGATATTGCGAAGTTTGCTAAAGCTGCTCAAAAAGCTGGTGCTGATGGTTTAGTTTTAATAAATTCCTTTGGGCCAACACTGGATATTGATTTAGAGAGTGGAAGGGCCTTAATGGGCAGTGAAAACGGTTATGGCTGGTTATCTGGAGATGCAATCTTTCCTCTAGCTTTAAGAGCGGTTTTTGAGGCTGTTAAAGCTGTTGAGATACCTATCATTGCAGTTGGGGGAATTTCTAGGGGAGAAGATGCAGTAAAGATGATTATGGCCGGAGCAGAGGCTGTACAGGTTTGCACTACTGCTATCTTGAATGGACCCACTGTTTATTCTAAAATCGCCAGGGAAATTGATAGATATTTAGAAGAACATAATTATAATAATTTAAATGAAATCAGAGGAATTGCCCAGGATAGAGTGCCAAAAAAGGCAAATTATCAAAGCAAAACACCTAAAATAATAATTGAAAACTGTACAGGCTGCAGACTTTGCATTACAAGCTGTGTTTATGATGCTAATTATTTAAATGAAGACAAAAAAATTGTAATTGATAAAGAAAAATGTGCTGCTTGTGGTCTCTGTGTTACCCGCTGTAATTTTGCTGCTTTAGAATTGAATTGGGATTAAATTATTTGTCATATTTATAAAGGCTTTATTAGAAAGGGGGCTTATGTGAAAAAGCGTGAATTATTAAAACAGGCCAGGGGAATAAAAAAGGCAGAGAAAGTTTTTAAAAATGCAGCAGTGGTTGATGTTTTTAATGAAAGGCTTATTAATTGTGATGTTGCTGTTGCAGATGGAATCATAATCGGACTTGGTGAATATCAAGGAGAAGAAGAGATTGATTTAAGTAATATGATCATCAGCCCTGCTTTTATCGATGCTCATCTTCACATAGAATCTTCAATGACTAATGTAGATGAATTTGCTCGCGAAGTGATTCCCAGGGGGACAACTACTGTTGTAGCAGATCCCCATGAAATTGCAAATGTTGCTGGAATTACGGGAATAAAATATCTCCTGGTTGCAGGTAGGGCACAACCCTGGAATTTTAATTTAATGCTTCCCTCATGTGTTCCAGCAAGTAGATTTGAACATTCTGGAGCTAAATTATCAGCAGCAGATCTAAAACCTCTTTTAACTGAAAAAGGGATATTTGGTTTGGGAGAAGTTATGGATTATCCTTCAGTAATAAATGGTGATCAGGAAATATGGGCTAAAATAAAAATGGCTGATAATATTTTTAAGGATGGACATGCTCCAGGTTTATCAGGGCCAGATTTAAACGCCTATTTGCTGGCCGGCATTGCAGCAGATCATGAGGCTACAACTGCCAAAGAAGCTTTAGAAAAAGTTTCTAAAGGTATGAATATCATGATCAGAGAGGGTTCTGTGACTAGAGATCTGGCTGCTCTTTTGCCAGCAGTAAATAGTAGCAATTGTTCACGTTTTTGTTTTGCAACCGATGATCGCCATCCAGGTGACTTAATTGAAGAAGGACACATAGATTTTGTTGTTCGTAAAGCAGTGCAATATGGTTTGTCTCCTCTCCGTGCTATTCGAATGGCCAGTATAAATTCTGCTTTAATCCTGGGGATTGATAATTTAGGAGCAATAGCACCTAATTATAAAGCTGATCTATTGATAATAGATAACCTGAGAGATCTTAATATCAAAGCTGTTTACAAAGATGGTAAATTAACAGCAGAAAATGGAACTTTGTTAAAATCAGTAGACACTAAAGCTTCAGCTGATATTAGCAAAATGATGAGCAGTGATATAAAAGAGAAGATTTTTAATTCAGTTAAATTGGGTAAAATTGTTGAAAATGATTTTGATTTACCTAAGGCAAAAAAATATAGGGTTATAGAGCTGCTTGAAGATAAAATTGTTACTGCTGCCTCGACTTATGAGACCGAAGATAATTATCCCGGTGAGCCCCCTAGAATAGAATTGATAGGTCATAACTTAGTCAAACTTGCGGTTGTTGATAGGTATAAAGACAGGGCCAGGGTAGGACTGGGCTTATTAAGAAATTTCGGTCTCCGCAAAGGAGCAATCGCAACTTCTATTGGTCATGATGCTCATAATATTATTACAGCAGGTTTAAGCTCAGAAGATATGTATCTTGCAGTCAAAGAAATAGAAAAAATGCAGGGTGGAATAGTTATTGTAGTTGATGGAGTAGTTGAGCAAAAACTTCAACTTCGAGTGGGAGGTTTAATGGCAGAAAAGCCATTAAAAGAAGTAGCTGATAAATTGATTAAGATGAGAGAAAAAGCCAACTCACTTGGTGTTAATAGAGCAGGACCATTTATGACACTTTCTTTTATGGCGCTAACTGTAATTCCTGAATTGAAGCTTACTGAAGAGGGATTATTTGATGTTAATCAATTTAAAAAAGTTGACTTAATTATTTGTTGACATTGTTTTAATCTTTATCTATAATAGTAAATGAATTTAAATTAAATGATTTTTTTAAAAAATATGTAAAAAATTTCAATAAAATCAAATATGCCTCGTATAATTGTGAAGATATGGTTCACAAGTTTCTAGTGTCAGCCGATAACTGACAACTATGAGGGAAATTATCTGTTTTAAGTTGAATATCCGTTTATCTTTTTGCTTTTTGTGATTTTACAGTTTTCTCAAATTAAGATTTGAATTATTTGAACTGAAAATCATTAAAGCTGGATATTTAAAACTCTGTCTAGATTTTTTTAAACCTGAGAAGGTAGATTCCTCATAGTTTGGAGTCTGTTTTCTTGGGTTTTTATTTTTAAATATTAAAAAGTTTAAGAAGGGTGGTGAAGTCTTTAGTTCTGTTTTATTTAGTTGGCAAATTACAAGGAGGTTATTAATTAATGAGTACAGATAATGGGTTTTTAGAAAATGTTTTTAAACTAGAAGAAAATAATACAAATGTCAAAACTGAAATTATTGCTGGTTTTACTACTTTTATGACGATGGCCTATATTATTTTTGTTAACCCTTCAATACTTAGTGATGCTGGAATGCCATTTGAAGGTGTTTTAATTGCTACAATTATGAGTGCTGTTTTAGGTACTCTGGCAATGGCATTTTTAACTAACTATCCTTTTGCTCTTGCATCTGGAATGGGATTAAATGCATTTTTCGCCTATTCAGTAGTAATTGGGATGGGAGTGCCATGGGAGGTTGCTTTAGGAATAATCTTTTTAGAAGGTATTTTATTTATTATTTTAAGTGTTACTCCTGTAAGGGAAATGATTGTAAACAGTATTCCAATGGCACTTAAAACAGGTATTAGTGCTGGTATAGGATTATTTATTGCCTTCATTGGTCTACAAAATGCAAATATTGTTGTGGCAGATGAGGCAACCCTTATAGCAATGGGTGATCTGTTCTCAGGACCTGCTCTGGTTGCTCTGTTTGGTCTTATAGTAACTGGTATCTTACATGCCAGAAAAATTAAGGGAGCACTTCTCTGGGGTATCCTCTTATCAACAGCATTTGGCTGGATAAATGGTGTTACACCAGCTTTTGATGGCTTAGTTGCAATGCCTCAGATGGCAGATTGGTCTGAAGTTCTATTTCAGTTGGATATTCAGTCAGCCCTAAGTCTGGGTATGGTTGGAGTTATTTTATCTTTCTTATTTGTTGATATGTTTGATACTGCTGGAACTCTTGTTGGTGTAAGTCAGCAGGCTGGTTATTTAGATGAAAATGGCGATTTGCCAAAAGCCAGCAGGGCTCTTTTAGCTGATGCAATCGGTACTACTGGTGGAGCACTTTTTGGTACAAGTACTGTAACAACATATGTTGAGTCTGCTGCCGGTGTTGGAGATGGTGGTCGGACTGGATTAACTGGAGTTGTTGTTTCTGCTTTATTCTTATTAGCTCTATTTTTTAGACCTTTAATTGGTATTGTACCAGCTGCAGCTACTTCTCCAGCCTTAATTGTTGTGGGAACGATGATGATGACAAATATTACTAAACTTGACTGGGGTGACTTCACTGAGATCTTACCAGCTTTTATGGCCATGATAATAATGCCATTAACTTATTCAATTTCTCATGGTATTGCTTTTGGATTTATTGTTTATCCATTAGTAAAATTATTTACTGGACAGGGTGAAGATGTTCACTGGTTAGTATATGTATTAGCTGTTGTATTTGCTGCATATTTTATCTTTTAATTAAAAATTAAATAAATTAATTTTATATAAAAAAGACAGCCTTTTTTCGATCTAAAGGCTGTCTTTTTTTAATCTATTTCAGCTAATTCAAGCATTTGTTGATAAGAAATTGCTCCAGTAATTTTATTGATTATTACACCGTCTTCATCTAAAAAATAACTTGTTGGAATTCCTCTAACTAAATAATCTTGTGCTACCTGTCTGTTTTCATCCAATAAAATTTTAAATGAATATGGGTTTTCTAGAAGATAGCTCTGAATTACAGCTTTATCTTCACCTACATTAACAGCCAGTATAGTTATGTCTTCATTTCGCTTTTCATGCAATTCCTGCATTGCCGGCATTTCTTCCCGGCAGGGAGGACACCAGCTTGCCCAAAAATTAAGAAAAACTTTTTCTCCCTGATAATCACTAAGTTTTACTTCATTACCATCTAAATCTTCAATTTGAAAATCAGGAGCAAGTTTATCAACTTCGGTACCTCTTTCAGGTAGTTCATTTCCAGTTCCCATATTTTGAAAATATATAAAAGCACCTGCTGCAGCAATAACTACTATTAGAATAATAATACTTTTCTTTTGCACATCAATACCTCCATTCAACTATTATTATATAAGTAATTAACTCAGAATTCTAGATTATTGGCAAAAAAATTTAAAAGATAATAAAATTCGACTTTTATTTAAATATATATATGATAAAATAAAAGCAGTGTAAATTATATTTTAGCGCAAAATTTCAAGGAGGTCAAAATAATGATAGAAAATTCTACCTTAAGAAACCCTGATTTAGCAGCAGAGGGTTGGAAAAAAATAGAATGGATCGCAGATAAAATGGATATTTTAAATCAAATACTTAAAGAATACCAAGAAGAACAGCCTTTTGCCGGTAAAAATGTGGCAATTTGCCTTCACTTAGAAGCTAAAACGGCTTATTTAGCTTATGTAATTAAAGAATTGGGAGCTGAGGTTGCAATCTGTGGTAGTAATCCTCTTTCTACTCAAGATGATGTAGCAGCTGGTCTTGCAGCACACGGGGTTGAGGTCCACAGCTGGTATGGATCTACATCTGAAGAATATAAAGTTCACTTAAACAAAGTGCTTGATACTGAGCCCGACTTTATTATCGATGATGGTGGTGATATGGTAGAGGCTCTTCATACAGAGCGCAAAGAATTATTACAAAAAATTATTGGTGGAGCAGAAGAAACAACTACAGGTATTCATCGTTTAGAAGCAATGGAAGCAGATGGGACCTTAAGTTTTCCGATGATGGCTGTAAATGATGCTCAATGCAAATCACTTTTTGATAACAGATATGGTACAGGACAATCAGTCTGGGATGGTATCATGAGAACCACCAATTTGGTTGTAGCAGGAAAAACTGCTGTTGTAGCAGGTTATGGCTGGTGTGGTAAAGGGGTAGCTATGAGAGCTAAAGGCCTGGGTGCCAGAGTTATAGTAACCGAAATAGATCCGATAAAAGCCAGTGAAGCCTGGATGGATGGTTTTGAAGTGATGCCTATGAAAGAAGCAGCAAAAAAAGGTGATTTTTTCATCACTGTTACCGGTTGTAATGATGTGATAGCAAAAGAGCATATCAAAGAAATGAAAGATGGAGCAATATTATCTAATGCCGGTCACTTTGATGTTGAAGTGAGTAAAACTGATCTTAAAGAATTAGCAGTTGATACAGCAGAAGCTAGAAAAAATATTAAAAAATATGAAATGGCAGACCAAAGAAAAATTTATCTTTTAGCAGAGGGAAGACTGGTTAACCTTGCTGCCGCAGATGGTCATCCAGCAGAAATTATGGATATGACCTTTGCACTACAGCTTTCTTCACTGCTATATTTAAATAAAAATCAAGACCTGGCTAATAAGGTATATAAGATTCCTGATAAAATCGACAATATGGTTGCAGAATACAAATTAAAGTCACTAGGAATTAAAATTGATAAACTAACTGAAGCTCAAAAAGATTATATCAGCAGTTGGGAGACAAATTAAAATGTTATTAAAATATGGTAGAAAAAAGTTATCACTTGATTTACCCAAAGAAAATTTACTGAAAGTTTTAAAAGCAGCTGAAAAAAAAGGACTCAAAGACCCTTTAAAAGAGGTTGAGCATTCACTTGCAAACCCCATTGCTTCTAAACCACTTTTGGAGTTGTTAAAGGCAAAAAAGATAGAAGATCTGGTTATAGTTGTTAATGATGTAAGCAGATATACTCCCTATGAATATATGCTGCCCCCCATTTTAGATACCATAAAAAAGGCAGGATTAAAAAAGAACAGATTACTTTTATTGTTGCAACAGGAGTCCATGCTGCTCATTCTGAGGCCCAGAACAGGGAGATTTTCGGTGATGAAATTCATGAGAACTATTCTTTTCATCATCATGACTGTGATGGAGAGCTTGTAGAATTGGGAACTTTAAGTACCGGCAATAAAGTGAAAATAAATAAAAAAGCAGTAGAAGCTGATTTTGTGATCACAACAGGAGTAATATTACCCCATTATATGGCAGGTTTTTCAGGTGGTAGAAAATCAATCCTGCCTGGTATAGCAGGTAGAGAAACGATAGAAAAAAACCATTCTCATATGGTTCATGTGATGGCAGAAAACCCTCCTTTAGCCGAAAATCCGATCAACCAGGAGTTATTTGCTGGAGCAGAACTTTTGGGTGTTGATTTTATAGTCAATGTTGTCACTAACAGTAATCGCGAGATAGTAAAGGTTGTTTCAGGTGATCTACGGGAAGCCTGGTCAGCAGGAATAAAGAGTTCAGCTGAGATGTATGAGGTAGAGATTGCAGAAAAAGCAGATGTGGCAGTAGTTAGTTCAGGTGGATTTCCTAGAGATATAAATGTTTATCAGGCCCAAAAGGCCCTTGACCATGCAGACCATGCGGTAAAAAAAGGTGGAACGATAATCTGGGTTGCAGAATGTACAGAGGGTTTAGGAGAAGAACGTTTTGAACGCTGGATGGATGAAGCCGAAAAACCAGAAGATAATATAGAGAGAATAAAAGAGAAATTTTTAATCGGTGGTCATAAGGCATTTGCTATCTCTAAGGTGGTAAAGGACAAAGAGGTTATTCTGATATCTGATTTATCTAAGGCTCAAAGTGAGAATATGTTTCTTAAAAAGATGAGAAGTTTAGCAGAAGCTACAAATTATCTTGAAAATAAATATGAGGGCAATTATAAGGCATATGTTATGCCACAGGGCAGTTTAACAGTTCCAATCATTAAATAATTACTGGTGCTAATTTAACTTATAAAATCTCACTGAAAATATTTGGTGGGGTTTTTTCTTTTTTGTTTTGAATGTGATAAAATTATTATTAATATTTAAAATTTACCTAAAGTAAATATTGAGCAGCTAGGAGGAAAAAAATGAAGATAGAAGCATTTGGAGTAGAAGAATGGATGAATAAATATGAAAAAGGGGCTAAATATAATATTGCAGAAACATGTGTAGAATCTTTAACGGTAGAGCAATTAATTAATTTAAGTGATGATCCAGAAAATAAAATCACAGAGATAAAAAATATAAAGCTTGATTATGGAGATATTAAAGGTTCAGAAGGCTTTAAAAAAGGAGTAAGCAGTTTATATAATACTCTATCCCCGGAAAATATTTTGCCTTCACATGGTGCGAGTGGAGCTAATTTTTTAGTTATGTATTCCCTTGTTGAAGCTGATGATGAAGTTATTTCTGTACATCCTACCTATCAACAGCTTTACTCAATACCAGAATCTTTTGGGGCAAAAGTTAAAAAATTAGAATTAAAATATGAAGATAACTATTCAATAGATTTAAAAAAGTTGAGGGGAATGGCAAATGAAAACACTAAATTAATTGCCATTAATAATCCTAATAATCCTTCTGGAGTTGTGATGGGAGAAGATATATTAAAAGCTATTGTAGAAATAGCTAGTGATGTTGATGCCTACATTTTGGCTGATGAGGTTTATAGAGGTTTAAGTAAAGGAAAAAAGTTACCAGCAATTGCTGATCTTTATGAAAAGGGAATAAGTGTAGGTAGTATGTCAAAAATATTTTCACTGGCTGGGCTTAGGATTGGCTGGCTTGCAGCGGCTGAAGAAATTATTGATATCTGTCAGCTGCACAGAGATTATACAACAATTAGTAATGGTAAAATAGATGATTTTCTTTCTGTTATTGCTTTAGAAAACAAAGATAAGATTTTTAAAAGAAATTCTATTAAATTAGAGAAACAGCTTGCAATTCTTGACCAGTGGGTTGAATCTGAAGCTTTAGTTGAGTATGTAAAACCTAATGGTGGTACTACTGCATTTTTGAATTATAAAATTGACTTAGATTCTGAAACTTTTTCTAAAAAATTATATTATGAAAAAGGGGTTTTAACAGTCCCTGGAATTGCATTTGGAAGAGAGGGTTTTATTAGAGTTGGATTTGCAGGTAATAAGCAAGAACTGATAAACGGCCTCAAACTATTAAAAGAATTTATTCATGAAAACAAATAATAGCACATTAAATTTGGAGGTATAGAATGCTGAATAAGCAGATATTGGTAAGTTATGGTGATCAGGCCAAAAAAATGACCGAAGAACTGCTCAAAGAAATTGCAGTTGAAAATGAATTAGATAAAGATGATTTAATTGCTTTAAAACCAAATTTGATCAATGCCAGCACCTCAGAAAAAGGAGCAACAACTGATCCCCAAATAGCTGCTGCTCTAATTGAATATTTACAGGCTAAAGGCTTTAAAAATATTATAATTATAGAAGGTTCATGGGTGGGAGCAGATACTGATAATGCTTTTAAAAAATGTGGTTATCAGGAACTTGCGAGGAAATATAAAATTCCTTTATATAATCTTCAGAAAAGCAATTATCGCAAAAAGAAAGTTTTTGATATGGAAATAGAAATTGCTGAAATAGCTCTAAAAGTTGATTATTTAATCAATTTGCCCGTATTAAAGGGCCACTGCCAGACCAATCTAACCTGTGCTTTAAAAAATCTTAAAGGGTGTTTATCAGATCAAGAAAAAAGACGCTTTCATAGAATGGGGCTGCATAAATCAATCGCCCATCTAAATAAGGCTTTAAAACAGGATTTAATTATAGTTGATGGTATCTATGGGGATTTAGATTTCGAAGAAGGTGGTAATGCAGTTAAAATGAATCGAATTATGGCTGCTAAAGATCCTGTTCTACTTGATAGCTATGCAGCTGAATTATTGGGTTATCATATTACTGATATTCCCTATCTAGAGATTGCAGCAGAAATGGGGATCGGGAACAATAATTTAGAAAAAGCAGAAATTATAGAAATAAATAAAGATCAGGCTGCGGATATAAATTATAATTCCAGTAAAATTAAAAAATTAACAAAAATGATAAAAGCTAAAAATGCCTGCTCAGCCTGTTATGGAAGCTTGGTTCATGCCCTTAAGAGATTGGACGAAAGGGGTAAATTAAAGGCAATAAATCAAACTATCTATCTTGGCCAGGCTTATAAAGACAGAGAAATCGAGGGCTTGGGAATTGGCAGCTGCTGTAATAAAGCATTAAACTTTGTGAAGGGGTGTCCTCCATCAGCTAAAGCGATTACTGATTTTTTAAAAAATCAGAATATGTAAACAATAATACAGTAAATTTATTGCAGCTGTGATAAATTTTCAATAGTGTCAAAAAAGTCAAGAGAAGGATAATTAGGAATAATTAGCTAATAATATAAAAATTATGCTTTGATATTATTGTAATTTAGCATAGTTAATTTTAAAAAATTACTTAAGCTGAAATTGGGAGGGACATGTTATGACAAAAGACATTTATCAAGTGATCAAAGAAAGAAGAAGTTATTATTCAATTAATGATGAAAAAGTTGTTTCTGAAGAAAAGATAGAAGAAATAGTTAAATATGCAGTTAAACATACCCCTACTGCTTTTAATTCACAAACAGGTAGAGTTGTTATCTTATTTGACGAGGAAAACGATAAATTTTGGAATATAGTTGAAGCTTCACTAAAAAAGATAGTTCCAGAAGAAAATTTTCCTTCTACCAAAGAAAAAATCGATGGATTCAGGAGTGGTTATGGAACGGTCTTATTTTATGAAGACCAGTCAATTGTAGAGAAAATGCAGGAAGAGTTTCCACTTTACAGTGAAAACTTTCCAAAATGGTCTGAACAATCTTCCGGGATGCTGCAGTATAACGTCTGGAATTTACTGGAAGCAGAAGGTTTAGGAGCTTCACTTCAGCATTATACTGAATTAATTGAAGAAGATGTTAGAGCTGAATGGGACATTCCTGTAAAATGGCGTTTTGTGGCTCAAATGCCATTTGGTAAACCAACTGCTGAGCCAGATGAAAAAGAATTCCAACCATTATATCAAAGAGTTAAAGTTTACAAATAAAAATATTGTTCTTTTAAATTAAGCTCCCTATTAGGGGGCTTTTTTTAATAAATTCATTTTAATAGTCTTTATAGCATGATATAATATTTATTAACGTAAATTCTAATAAAACAAAGGGGATAGATATGGCAGTTAAATTAAATATTAAGAATCTAGGTATATTAGAACATCAGAAAGCTTATGATCTACAATTAGAAATAATGCAAAAAAGAATAAACGATGAGATAGAAGATACTCTTTTAATTGTTGAACATCCACCTGTTTTTACTATAGGGACAAGTGGCTCCAGAGAAAATATTAGAGTCGGTTCTGATTTTTTAAATGATGCTGGAATTGAAGTTTATAAAACAAATAGAGGTGGAGATATCACATATCATGGACCGGGCCAGCTTGTAATCTATCCAATTTTAAATTTAAAAAATCATAAAAAAGATTTACACTGGCTGCTGCGTTCTTATGAAGAAGTATTTATTGAATTATTAAAAGAATTTGATATTAATGGCTGGAGAATAGATGGATTAACAGGTGTCTGGGTTGGGAATGAAAAAATTACAGCCATTGGTGTAGCTGTGAGACGCTGGGTAAGTTATCACGGTTGTGCATTTAATATCAGTCCTAACTTAGAACATTTTTCTTATATAGTACCCTGTGGAATTACTGATAAAGGTGTAACATCTTTAGAAAAACTGCTTGGGCAAAAAGTCGAAACTGAAGCGGTTATAGAAATATTAATAAAAAAATTTACAGAGGTATTTAAAATGGAGGTTATAAATTATGAAAGGTAAGTTCCCGGAGTGGCTTAAAAAAAGACTTCCTGCTCAGGAAAAGTGGATGCAGGTTGAGGATATTTTAGATGATTTAAAATTAAATACTGTTTGTCAGAGTGCTCACTGTCCAAATCAGGGAGAGTGTTTTGCCAATAATACAGCAACCTTTATGATTTTGGGCAAAATTTGTTCCAGGAACTGCAGATTTTGTGCGGTAACCTCAGCTGAGCCGGAAAAGGTTGATCCAGATGAGCCAGCTAATTTGGCAGAAGCAGTTAAAAGTTTAAATTTACGATATGTTGTGATTACCTCAGTGACAAGAGATGATTTAGCAGATGGAGGAGTTAGCCAATTTATTAGGGTGGTAGAAGAAGTTAAAAAAATAGACAAAAATATCAAGGTAGAACTTTTAACACCTGATTTTCAAGGTGAAGAAAAAATATTAAAAAGATTGGCAAAGGCAGAATTCGAGGTTTTTAACCATAATATAGAAACCGTACCTACTCTTTACAATGAAGTAAGACCGGAAGCTGATTATCAGCGCTCACTTGATGTACTAGAAAAAATGAAAAATTATAAGCCTTCACTATATACTAAATCCGGGCTAATGCTTGGCTTAGGTGAAAAAGAAGTGGAAGTAATTAAAGTTATGGAAGATTTAAGAGAGATTAATGTTGATATTTTAACTATCGGCCAGTATTTACAGCCTTCTAAAGAACATTTAGAGGTGAAAGAATTTATCAGGCCGGAGAAATTTGCAGAATATAAAAAGAACGGGGAAAAATTAGGATTTAAGTCAGTTGTTTCAGAGCCTTTTTCTAGAAGTTCATATCATGCTTCAAAAAGTGTTGAATAATTTAGAACAGATAAGCTAAAAATCTATTGATTAGTATTTTTAGAAAGGAGCAGAATTATGAAAATTGTTGTTTTAGATGGTTATGCAGTCAATCCAGGTGATTTAAGCTGGGAACCTTTAAAAGAGCTTGGGGAAGTTGAAATTTATGAAAGCACCCCTGAAGAAAAAATTATGGAACGGGCAAAAGATGCAGATATAATTTTGACAAATAAAATTGAATTTACAGCCGAAAGAATTTCTCAGCTGCCAGATTTGAAATACATTGGAGTTCAAGCTACCGGTTATAATATAGTTGATTTAGGTGCAGCTGCAGAAAATGACATCGTAGTAAGCAATGTACCTGCTTACAGTACTGATGCAGTAGCTCAATTTGTTTTTGCTTTAACTTTAGAAGTAGCCCATCATGTTGGAGAACATAATCGGGTGGTCAAAGCTGGAAAATGGAGTGAGTCAGAGCATTTTTGTTTTTGGGACTATCCATTAATTGAATTAAAGGGAAAAACCATGGGTATTATTGGTTATGGGAATATTGGCCAGAGAACTGCAGAGATAGCTCTTGCTTTTGGTTTAAAAGTTATAGTATATGATAGAAGTCCAGCTAAAAAAATTGCTGCTGAAGAAATCATGACAGATAAAATAGAGTTCCTTGAATTAGAAGAACTTTACCAGCAGGCAGATATTATTAGTCTTCACTGTCCATTAACTGATCAGACAGAAGGTATGATAAATAAAAATAGCATTTCTCAAATGAAACCCGGAGTAATTATTATCAATACAGCCCGAGGTGGTTTAATAATAGAAGAAGACCTTAAGTCTGCTCTCGAAGAAGGCAAAGTTTTTGGAGCAGCAGTTGATGTGTTATCAACTGAGCCTCCTAAAAAAGACAATCCGCTTTTAGACTCAGATAAAACAATCATAACTCCTCATATAGCCTGGGCTTCAAAAGAATCCCGGCAGAGGTTAGTTGATATTGTTGTTGAAAATGTAAAAAGCTTTATTAATGGCCAGGCAATTAATCAGGTTAATTAGTTATCGGTTTATAAGTACCAGGTACAGAAAACTGTTATTCACATTAGAATCCCTGCTATTTCAAAATTTAGACTCTAAGTACCAGGTACTTATAAGTGGTACTTAATAATCACAGCAAAAAAACACTACAAGATGAGTAGGTAATTATGCTAAAAAAATATATAAAAAATATAGAAAGCAATAAATATTTAAAGGTTATCACAGAATTCTCTTTATTACAGTTTTTTTTCTGGAGCACATGGGCAATTTATGGTGGTTATCTTGTTTATTATCTAGGGGAGATTGGCTATAGTAACATAAGGATTGGGACTTTAATGTCTCTGCGTACTTTTACAGGTTTAATTGGTCCCCCGGTAATAGGCTTCATCTGTGATAAGATTGAAAGCAGAAAAAAAGTTTTTATTATTTCTATGTTATTGATGGGGATTATTGTTGCTCCTTTTACTTTTTATGGTGATTACATGCTTTTTATTGCTATTGGGGTAATGGGCTTTTTATGGGAGCCACAGCAGTCAGTACTCGACAGCTGGATCATTGAAACATCAGAAAAAACGGCTCTTAATTATGGATTTATGAGAGCCTGGGGATCAATTGGCTTTGCGATTATTGTGACAATTTTCGGTCTGGTTATTGAGTTTTTTGGTTGGACAGTACATTTTTTAAGTTATGGTTTGGCAGCTTTTATAGTAGTTGTGATCGCTTTAATGATTGAGGATAATAGCTATCAAATTCCTGATGACCTAAAGTCTAATCCCACGAAGCAAAAAACCAATCTTAAAAATTTAGTCAAACTTTTAAAAGATCCCGAATATTTATTTATCTTATCGGTTACACTTTTAATTTTTATTCCGGCGATGATGATAATGGTTTACCTTGCTCCAATAGTTCAGTCTGTTGGAGGTGATTCTAGGGATTTAGGTTACATATTATTTTTTAATGCATTAAGTGAAGCACCAATATTTTTTATGGCTAAACATTTTCTGCAGCGATATAAAACAAGAGCACTACTCTTATTTGCTGCAATTTTTTATTTACTTAGAACTATAATAGTTGCCTTAGCTGTCTCACCAACACAGTTAATATTCTATGGCCTTTTACAGTCGCTATCATTTGGAGTTTTTCTGGTAACGGTTAGATATTATGTAAAATTAATTGCTCCTACTGGTCTAAAAACAACTGCTCAAAGCATTATACTTATGTCAGCCTTTGGAGGTGGTGGGATAATCGGCAGTCTCCTGGGAGGTTTTTTAATCGATACTTTTGGGATGAATTCGATGTTTGCTGTTAGTATTGCTTTTAGTCTGCTGGCAGTAATTGTATTATTTTTCTCGGTAATACAAAAAAGCTGATCTCAGATTAAAAAATATGGATTAGCCAATATTTTCTGAATATTGTGCCATAAATAATTTAAATATTTAATATTTGAGGAGGATCTAAGATGGAATATGGTTTATGGAGTATTTTACCACCACTAGTCGCAATTTTTCTGGCAATTACTACAAAACAGGTTTTTATTTCATTAATCTTAGGGATTTTTTCAGGAACATTAATTTTAAATGATTGGCAGCTTTTTGTATCCATTAATGCTACTCTAGAAGAAATAGTACTGGTTTTTTCTGAAGGCTGGATTACCAAAACAATAATATTTTCATTTTTGGTAGGAGGATTGATTACTGTCATTTCAGCTTCAGGAGGAGTACAGGGTTTTATAAATTATTTAACAGAAAAAAAGGATTTAGTTAAAGATAAAAAAGGTGCACTTCTTTTGGCTTACATAACTGGTCTGGTTATTTTTATTGAATCTTCTATTACAAGTTTGGTTGCTGGAACTGTAGCAAGGCCCTTAACAGATAAATATAATGTTTCTCGAGAAAAATTAGCTTATGTTTGTGATTCAACATCTGCCCCAGTTTGTGGTTTGATCCCCTTAAACGGATGGGGAGCTATGCTGATGGGAGTTATTGGAGTTCAGATAGCAAATGGGGTAGTTGATGGAACTGCTGCTGGGCTGTTGGTTAGATCACTTCCATTTCAGTTTTACAGTATTATAGCAATTATAGCGGTTGGTTATTATATTATGACCGGAAATGACTGGGGACCGATGAAAAAAGCAGAAAAGAGGGCCAGCGAAAAAGGCCTGCTCTTAAGAGAAGGTGCTACCCCGATGGTTTCGGAAGAGGCAACTGCAACTCCTCCTAAAGAAGGGGTCACTCCGAATATGTGGAATATGATTTTACCACTACTTATCTTGATTCTAATGATGCCTATTAGTCTCTACATAACAGGTGATGGGAATATTTTGCAGGGTTCAGGTTCAACATCTGTCTTTTGGGCAGTAATTACATCAGTAACATTTGCAGGGTTTTTATATGTTCTGGGTGGTATTATGTCTTTAAAAGAATATATAGACTATGTATATCAAGGGATAGGAGCAATTGTTCCGGTCGCCATACTTTTGATTACTGCATTTGCAATTGGAAATGTAATAGGTTATTTAGAAACAGGTCAGTACATGGCAGCTCTAGTTGAGGGAAGGGTTAGCGGTGCTTTTGGTCCGGCAATGATATTTTTAATGGCCTCACTTATGGCTTTTTCAACAGGTACCAGCTGGGGAACATTTGGAATTATGATGCCAATCGGAATACAGATGGCAGTTGCCATGGGAGCCCCTTTATATCCGACCATAGGAGCTGTTGTATCAGGTGGGATTATGGGAGATCATTGTTCTCCAATTTCTGATACTACAATTATTTCTTCAATGGCTTCAGCCTCAGATCATATTGATCATGTAAATACCCAGCTTCCTTATGCTCTATTAAATGGAGCTTTTGCGCTGGTTCTATATCTGGCTGCTGGCTTTATATTTTAGAATTAAATTTGCAGAAAATGCTTGATTTCAATATAATGATTAGCGGGTGATAAAAATGATAAAGGCAGTAATATTTGATATGGATGGTGTTATTGTAGACAGTGAACCAATTTATGAGAAGGCTGATAAAGAGATTTTTCAGCGTTATGGGATAAACTTAAGTGATAAGGAATTACAAAACTATATTGGAGTAAATTTACTAGATATTTGGACAGATCTGTTTAATAAATATCACTTTAAAGGTGAGTATAAAGATTATGAAGTCGAAGATTTTATAGAAGAACATGTACATGGCCATTATAAAGTATTAAGTGAGAGTGATGAACTTGCACTGATGCCCGGGATAAAAGAGTGGTTTGAATATTTTAAAGCTAAGAGTTATAAAATGATTATAGCTTCTTCATCTTATGAACCAATTATTGAACTGATATATCAGAAATTTGGACTTGCTAAATATATGGAAGGTTATGTGGATGGTAATTCTGTGGAAAAAGGAAAACCAGAACCTGATATTTTTCTTCAGGCAGCAGAAAATTTAGGGGTTAAAGCTGAGGAGTGTCTGGTTATCGAAGATTCTGAGCATGGTATATCAGCTGCTAATCAGGCAGGCATGAAATCGATCGGTTTTGATCGGGATACTGATTATAACCAGGATTTAAGTTCGGCAGATATTCTCATTAAAGAATTTAACCAGCAAAATTTAGAAAAACTTAGTCTATAAAAAATAAAAATCTACTGCTAAATTTCTTATATGAAGTTCAGCAGTAGCTTTTTTATTCAAAAAGTTATTAAAATATACTGTCTATTAGTTTTTGGCTGGGTGAAGAAATAAAGCTTTTAGAAATTAGATATTTATCATTTACCGAGCTTTCACAGGCATTAATACCGTGTTGACAGGCCTGATTATCACCAGTAAAAATAACAACTGCTTTTCCACCAGTTGTCATACCTAATTTAAGCATAACTAAATGGACTTCTGCTGCTTTAACTGCGGTATCAGCAGCAATAATACCGGAAGCTATATTATTATATTCTAAAATACCGAGTGATTTGACCTTATCTTTATCAATTTTTTTATATTTGAGCATCTCTAGAACTTCTTCGGAAACTTTGGGGATTAGTAATTTTTCTATAACCGCTTTTTCTCCCTCGGCTAGATTGAGCCCGGTGTTGAGAGATGATTTAACTGCACTGATTTTACCACCGATTAAAACACTATATTTACCAGGACAAATAAATTTTGTTTGCAGCAAATCAATGTCAGCAGCTTTGGTCATTTCATCAGCACATTTAATGGCAACAGCAATTTTTGAGAACTCAATTAAAGCGATACTTTTTTGCATTTTAAACTCCTCTTTTCTCTTAAAAATCTTCTTTTAAAAACTACAAATAATTAATCTCTATTATATAATTTGATGAATTTATTAATAATCCTTTTTTTAATTTGATAATTTTCAGTAAATTTTAAATATTGCTTGTTTTTAGAGTCTATATATGGTAAAATTTTTTCAGAAGCAGCTATATTTTAAAAATTCAAATGGCAGTTATTGTAATGGATAAATTTTCAAATTTATGTAACTTTCTCTACCAAAAATCAAATTTTAAATACAGCAATTTAATTAAAAAAATATATAAAATAATGCTCATTTAAATTATGTTCAGTTCAAGACAACAGAGAAATAATAACTTTTGAAATTTATGATATAATTTATAATAGCTGATAATTGTGAGCTGGAGGTGATATCTTTGGGGTATCTTTCTCTGGCATGTTTTATTTTAGCAAAATATATTTTTAATTGGAGGTGGAAATTTGGAGAAAATAATAAGTGTTGGTATAGATATTGGTACTTCTACTACCCAGGTTATTTTTTCTCATATTACAATTGAAAATCTTGCCTCTGCCTATTCTGTACCACAAATTGACATAATCGATAAAAATGTTTTTTATAAAAGTGATATCTATTTTACACCTTTGGTCTCTGAAACTGAGATCGATGGTAAGGAAATTAAAAAAATAATAGAAAATGAATTTAAAAAAGCAAAAGTTTCTAAAAAAGATATTAGTACTGGGGCAGTTATTATTACAGGTGAAACTGCTCGCAAAAAAAATGCAAGCCTTATTTCAGAACAGCTCAGTGATTTAGCAGGAGATTTTGTTGTTGCCACAGCTGGCCCTGATTTAGAATCTATTATCGCTGGTAAAGGAGCTGGAGCAGATAAATTATCAGAGACTTTAAATGATCTGGTAATTAATTTCGATATAGGGGGTGGAACTACTAATATAGCTCTTTTTGAATCTGGCCAGGTAATTGATACAGCTTGTTTTGATGTCGGGGGAAGGTTGATTCAATTAGATGAGCAAAATAGGCTTAAATATATTTCTGAAAAGATGAAAAAGCTTGTTTCTGATTTGAATCTAAATTTAGAACTGGGTAAAAAGGTAAATAAAAGTGAATTAGAGAAAATAGCCGAAAAAATGGCTTCTGTGTTATCTGAAGTTTTAAAAGCAGGAGAAAAAAGTTCTGAGTATAATTATTTAATAACGAATCATGATTTAAGTAAAAATTATTCAGTGAATTATGTTTCATTTTCCGGGGGAGTTGCTGATTATATTGATAATAATCAGTCTGATGATCTTTATAAATATAATGATTTGGGGATAATACTTGCTCAAAAAATTAGAGAATCAAGCCTTTATAAGGATCATAAAGTTTATCAAGCAGAAGAAACTATTCGAGCAACTGTTGTAGGAGCAGGCAGTCACACAACAGATATTAGTGGAAGTACGATTACATATACTGATAATATTTTTCCGCTAAAAAATATTCCAATCATAAAAATAACTCCTAAAGAAGAAAAGTTAGCTAAAAATGATTTAATTAAATTGATAAAAAAGAAGTTAGATTGGTATGATTTAGATTTTGAAGCCCAAACAGTAGCAGTTGCTTTAAAAGGAAAAAAGAATTTCAATTTTGCAGAGATTACCGAATTGGCCGAGATTATAATTGCCGGCATGGAAAAAATTATCAAAATGGATTTTCCTCTCATAGTAATTTTAGAAAACGATGCTGCGAAAGTGTTGGGCCAGACCATCAATCGTTTAATAGGAGAAAAAAAGGCTCTTGTTTCACTTGATGGGATAAAGGTTGATAATGGGGATTATATTGATATTGGTAAACCTCTTGCCAGGGGAAAAGTGCTTCCAGTAATTATTAAGACTTTAATTTTTGGCAAATAAATAAATAAGGAGTGGCTTTGAACATGAAATTAAAGACCAAATTATTTGGCGAAGTATTTCAGTTTGAATCTGTTAAGGAGGTGCTGGCCAAAGCAAATGAAGAAAAATCAGGGGATCAATTGGCAGGGGTTGCTGCTGAATCGGTTACTGAAAGAATAGCAGCAAAAACTGTATTAAGTAATTTAACTTTAGCTGATCTCCGTAATAATCCTGTAGTACCTTATGATGAAGATGAAGTAACAAGGGTGATTCAGGATGACTTAAACGAGAGAATTTATGGAGAAATAAAAAATTGGACAGTTTCTGAATTGAGAGAATGGATACTCTGTGAAGAAATAACCGGCAGTGATATTCGTAGAATAAGCAGGGGACTTACAAGTGAGATGGTAGCAGCAGTTACTAAATTAATGTCCGATCTTGATTTGATTTATGGTGCAAAAAAAATGGTAGTTACTGCTCACTGTAACACCACTATCGGGAAAGAAGGCACTTTATCTTTTAGACTGCAGCCTAATCATCCTACAGATGATATTGATGGAATAATGCCTTCAGTTATGGAAGGTTTCTCCTATGCAAATGGAGATGCAGTACTGGGTTTAAACCCTGTTAATGATAGTGTAGATAATATTGCTAATATTTTAAAAAGCTTTGATGAGTTTAAGCGGGAGTGGGAGATCCCAACCCAGATTTCAGTTCTAGCCCATGTATCAACCCAGATGAAAGCAATTAGACAGGGTGCTCCAACTGATTTGATTTTCCAGAGCATTGCTGGTTCTGAAAAAGGAAATGAAGGTTTTGGAGTGACTGTGGATCTGCTTGAAGAAGCCAGACAGCTGGCTTTAAGAGAAGGTACAGCTACAGGGCCTAATGTAATGTACTTTGAAACAGGTCAGGGGGCTGAGTTATCTTCAGATGCTCATTTTGATGCTGATCAGTTGACAATGGAAGCTAGATGTTATGGTTTAGCCAGAAGGTATGATCCATTTCTGGTCAATACTGTAGTTGGTTTTATTGGACCAGAATACTTATATAATGGTAAGCAGATGATCAGAGCAGGATTAGAAGATCATTTCATGGGCAAGCTCAGCGGTATTTCTATGGGTGTAGATGCCTGTTATACCAATCATATGAAAACTGACCAAAATGATGTAGAAAAACTTGCCGTATTACTTGCCAATGCTGGCTGTAATTACTTTATTGGTGTTCCTGTTGGTGATGATATCATGCTTAATTATCAGGCGGCAAGTTATCATGATGCCCAGGCTATTAGAGAAGTTGTTGGTCTTAAACCAATAAAAGAATTTGAAGAATGGGCTGAAAAAATGGGGATTTTAAAGAACGGAAAACTAACCGAAAAAGCTGGTGATGGTTCAATTTTTCTTAAATAGCCAGGGGGTACTTTGATGATACTAAAAACTAAACTATTTGGAGAAAGTTATGAATTTAAAGATATTACAGAACTATTAGCAAAAGCAAATGAAAAAAAATCTGGTGATGAATTATTAAAAATAGCAGCTGAAAATTCTAAAGAAAGAGCTGCTGCAAAAGTAGTACTGGCTAATATAAAGCTTTCAGATTTGCGAGAAAACCCTGTGCTTGATAAAAGTGAAGATGAAGTATCAAAAGTGATCGATGAATTGATCAATGAAAGAATCTATCAAGAAATTAAAGACTGGACAGTTTCTGATTTAAGAGAATATATATTGAGCCACAGTACTTCTGGAAGTGATATTAGAAGAATCAGCCGAGCTTTAAATGGAGAAATGGTAGCTGCAGTTGCTAAATTGATGTCAAATATGGATTTAGTTTATGGTGCAAGCAAAATTAAAATCTCCAGTAAAGCAAATACAGTAATCGGCTTAGATGGATGCTTATCTTTCAGATTACAGCCCAACCATCCAACTGATGATCTTGATGGGATTTTAGCTTCTATGATGGAGGGCTTAAGTTATGGATGTGGAGATGCGGTAATTGGTATAAATCCTGTTAATGATAGTGTGGAAAACACCAAAGCTATCATGGATTTTATTAATGATTTTATGAATAAATGGGAAATACCAACTCAAAATTGTGTTCTGTCACATATTAAAACACAAATGAAAGCGGTTGAGGCAGGAGCTTCAGTTTCAGTTTTGTTTCAAAGTATAGCTGGTACTGAATCTGCAAATAAGGCTTTTGGAGTTGATGAAGCATTACTTGATTCAGCCTATGATTTAATAAAAAAACATGGAAATGCCCCTGGTCCCAATCTTATGTACTTTGAAACCGGTCAGGGCTCAGAAATGTCATTAAATACAGATCATGGTATTGATGAGATGACACTAGAAGCAAGAACTTATGGTTTTGCTAAAAAGTATAAGCCTTTTTTGGTCAATAACGTCTCGGGTTTTATTGGACCAGAAACCCTATATGATGGTAAACAGATGATCAGAGCAAATCTAGAAGATCATTTCATGGGTAAATTAACCGGTCTACCAATGGGAATGGCTCCCTGTTATACAAATCATACAAAAATGGATCAAAATGATCAGGAAACTGCTACAATGCTATTAGCGATGGCAGGTTCAAATTACTATATGGGAGTACCTGCTGGTGATGATATTATGCTGAGCTATCAGGATACAAGTTTTCATGATGATGCAACTTTAAGAGAACTGGTTGATAGAAAACCAGCACCTGAATTTTTTGAATGGTTATTAAAGATGGGGATTATGAATGAAGATGGTAGGCTGAGTGCTAAGGCAGGAGATCCTTCTATATTTTTTAAAAATGGAGAGGTGAATTAAATGGTATCTGAAAATGAACTAAGAAATATTATTGAAGTGGTTATCAAAAATTTAAATAAAAATGATCTGAGTGATAAAAGTAGTAATTCAAATGGTGGTAATTCAGAGATAGAAGCAGGTGAAATTCCAGATATCACAGAAGTAGATTTACAAAAAGAAATGTTAGTTCCAGATGCAAATAATGAAGAAGAATTTTTGAAATTAAAAGCTAAAACCTCAGCAAGGCTTGGTGTTTGGCGAGCTGGCCCCAGGTATAAAACAAATACACTGTTAAGGTTTAGAGCAGACCATGCTGCAGCAATGGATGCTGTCTTTACTGGAGTTTCTGAAGAGCTGATTAATGAAATGAACTTAGATACATATCAGACTTTATGTAGTGATAAAGATGAATTTTTAACAAGACCTGATTTAGGTAAATTATTCTCAGATGAAACACTGGCAGAAATAAAAAATAATTGTCAGTCTAATCCTCAGGTTCAATTATATGTAGCGGATGGATTGAGCTCAACAGCAATTGAAGCTAATCTTCGTGACATTTTACCAGCTATCAAACAGGGGCTAGAAGGATATAATATTGAGATAGGCACTCCATTTTTTGTAAAATTTGGTCGAGTGGCTTCCATGGAACCTATTTCTGAATGTTTAAATGCAGATGTCAGTTGTGTATTAATTGGAGAAAGACCAGGACTTGCAACTGCAGAAAGTATGAGCTGCTATATGGCATATAAGGCTGAAATTGGGATGCCAGAAGCGAGAAGAACAGTAATCTCAAACATCCACTCCGGGGGTACTTCAGCAGTTGAAGCTGGTGCTCATATTGCCGATGTTATTAAAGCTATGTTAGACCAAAAAGCAAGTGGCTTAGATCTAGAAATTTAAAAAATAAAACAGGAGGATAAAAATATGAGAGATGATCCCTTACGCGCCGAAGTTTTAAGTGTACAGTTAATACCTAATGTTAATGATGCTTTAAAAGAAAAACTTAATTTAGAAGCCGGCCATAGGAGTATTGGCTTAATTACCTGTGATATAGATGATGTAGGATATACTGCCTTAGATGAAGCAACAAAAAAAGCCTCAGTAGATATAGTTTATGCTAAATCATTTTATGCAGGTGCTGATAATGCAACAACTAAATTAGCTGGAGAGTTTATTGGTATTATGGCAGGTCCAAGTCCAGCAGAAGTTAATAGTGGACTTGATGCCGCAGTTGATTTTATAGAAAATGGTGCCTGTTTTTATAGTGCTAATGAAGATGACAGCATTTGTTATTATAACCATTGTGTTTCTAGAACTGGAAGCTTTTTATCTGCAGAAGCCGGTGTCCCAAAAGGTCAGGCGCTTGCATATTTAATTGCCCCACCTATAGAAGCTTTATTTGCACTTGATGCCGCTTTAAAATCAGCCAATGTAGAACTGGTTACTTTTTATGGACCTCCCTCAGAAACAAACTTTGGTGGAGCTTTATTAACTGGTAGTCAATCTGCCTGTCAGGCAGCCTGTAATGCTTTTGCCAATGCAGTAAAATCAGTAGCAGACAAACCATGTAATTACTAATTAAGGAGAGATAAAAGATGAAAAAAAATGCACTTGGAATCATAGATACTAAAGGATATGTTGGTGCAGTTGTTGGAGCTGATGTCTGTACAAAAGCTGCCAATGTTAAACTGACCTCATGTGAAAAAACAACCGGTGGATTAGTTACAGTAGAAATCAGGGGAGATGTTGGTGCAGTAACTGCTTCTATTAATGCTGCAAGTTCTGCCATCCCAAAAGTTGGGAATTTAGTTGCAACTCATGTCATTCCCAGGCCATCTGATCAATTAGAAAGAATTTTAGGTGGGATCAAAGAAGATTTAAAAAAACACAAAGAAACTGGACAAACTATTAAGCGTGATTTAAAAGAGCCTGAATCAGAAACTAGTGAGCCTGACCAAAACGAGCAGGAGTTAAGAGAAAAACTTTGGGATATGAAAGTTGTAGAACTGCGCTCTCTTGCCAGAGATACAGAGAACATTGCAATGACTAATAATGAGATAAAATTTGCCAGGAAAGCAGAACTTGTTGATGCTCTTGCAGAAGCCAATCCAGATTTAAGTGATGAGTAATAGCTCGTGGAGGTGGTTTCGCTTTGCAAAAAAAAGAATTAGTGACCCTGATAACAGAACAGGTTTATAAAAAAATATCAAATTTAGAAAAAGTTGAAAATAAAAAAAATAAAGAAAGCGAATATTTTTTATTGGAGAAGAAAGTCATTGATTCTTATATAATTAAAAAATTATATAATCAAGGCTATGATAAAATCAAAATAAAAGCAGATAGTATTATAACTGCAGAAGCAAAAGATTTTATTGAAGCCAAAAATATTTACCTGTCTAAAAAGAGTTGAATTTCTTTATGATCCTGTAATTTAGTTGATTATAGGATCTTTTTTTGTGAATATTTGCCCTCAGGCAGTTTTTTCTGCTATAATTAATCCGTAGAGAAATTTTTTGATAAAGATAATATTCTAAGAGGTGAAATTAATGAGAACAGTTGGAACTCAAGTAAGAGGTATTAGAGCTCCTATAATTAAAGAAGGTGACGATTTAGCAGATATTGTTGTTGATTCTCTGCAAAAATCATGGCAGAGTGAAGGCTATGAGCTAAAAGATAAGGATGTAGTAGCGATAACAGAATCGCTTTTAGCAAGAGCACAGGGCAATTACATAAACTTAGATGATATTGCTGAAGAAATAAATGAAATATTTGCAGATTCTGTTGGGATAGTATTCCCTATTTTAAGTAGAAATCGTTTTTCAATGATTCTTAAAGGTATTGCTAAAACTAAAAAAAAGATTTATTTGCAGTTAAGCTATCCTAATGATGAGGTGGGAAATCCACTTTTAGACAGTCAAAAACTTTATGAGCTTGATATAAATCCATATACTGATGTGATTGATGAAGAATTATATTACAAGGAATTTGGTGGTTTTAAACATCCTTTTACAGGTATAAATTATGTAGATCTATATAAAGAGATTGCTCAAGAAACCGAAATAGAGATCATTGCAGCAAACCAGCCTAAAAGTATTTTAAAATATACAAAACAGGTTATTGCAGCTGATATCCATACCAGAGAAAGAACCAAAAAACTTTTAGAAAAAGCCGGTGCAGAAACTGTAATCAGTTTAGCCGATATCTGTAATAAAGATAAAGGTGGGGGTTATAATCCAGATTATGGACTTTTAGGGTCTAATAAAGCTTCAGATTATGAGTTGAAGCTATTTCCACGTTTAGGACAGGAATTTGTTGATAAAGTACATGAGAAATTAAAAAAACTAACAAATAAGAATATAGAAGTTATGATATACGGTGATGGTGCTTTTAAGGATCCTCAGGCGAAAATATGGGAACTTGCTGACCCGGTTGTTTCTCCTGCCTATACCTCCGGTCTTGAAGGTACACCAAATGAGGTAAAATTAAAATATTTAGCTGATAATGACTTTAAGAATTTAAAAGGAGAAAAACTTCTTAATGCTGTAAAAGAAGAAATAACTGAAAAAGGAGATGATTTGAGAGCTGATATTAAATCTCAGGGAACTACTCCCAGGCGTTTAACAGATCTTCTAGGTAGCTTATCTGATCTAGTTAGTGGCAGTGGTGACAAAGGAACTCCTATTGTTTTAATTCAGGGATATTTTGATAATCTGGCTGATGACTAAAAAAAATACTTTAATTTAAAAGTAAGGAGAAAAATTATGAAGGAAAAAATTGCAGTTGTTACAGATAGTACTTCTGACTTGCGAAAAGATGATTTGTTAAAGTATGGTATTAATTCTATGCCTTTAAAGGTTATTTACAGTGATCGACAGTATGAAGATAGAGTGGATATTACTCCAGCAGAAGTATATAATAATATGGAAAAAGAGGTTCCAACAACATCAATGCCTTCCCCTCAAGAAATAGAAGATCTTTATTCAAAATTAAGAGAAGAAGGTTATACCCATATTATCTCTATTCATATTTCGGCTGGTCTTTCAGCAACTTACAGTAATTGTAAAATGGTGGCAGATCAAATTGAAGGGATTGAGGTTAAGGTCATAGATTCAAAAATGCTTTCTATGGCACTGGGAAGATTAGTTTTATATGCCAAAAAAATAGTTGATAAAGGTCAATATAGCTTTGCAGAAATAGTAGAAATGGTGGAAAAAAAGAAAGAAAAAATAGAAGTGTTTTTTGTTGTTGAAACATTAAAGTATCTCAAAAAAGGTGGTAGAATTGGCAAAGTTTCAGGAACAATTGGTCAGCTTTTAAATATTAAACCAATTATTTCTATTGATGAGGATGGAGTATATTATACTTTTGATAAAGTTAGAGGACGCGGTCGTTCTTTAAAAAAGTTTTTCCAAATTATCAAAAGCAGAACAGACCAAAGCAAAGAATACTCGGTTGATGTTATGCATGCAGCAGCAGAAGAAGAAGGGCAAAAGCTTTTAGAAAAAATAAAAGTGCTACCAGAAGTAAAAGAATCTTATTTTGGTGAAATTAGTCCTGTGATGGTTGTTCATACTGGTCCAGGTTTAATTGGAGTTGTGCTTAGTGAATTAGATGAGTGAAAATCATCAAAGGAATAAATGATTATTTGAGCAGCTGTTTTCAGCTGCTCTTTTTGGATTTGCTTGATGTTTATATTACTAGCAGCCAGAAATGAATTAAGACAAAACAGATTAAATAGACAAAATGTGTATAATTATAAACACAGCGTGCACTTGACAACAATATAAAGATATAATATAATTCTAGATGATAATGGTTTTCAATCGCTATTAGTTTAAAAAGTTAAGAAAAAAATTATAATATATATCAAGGTTAAATGCTTATATTAAAAAAACCAAAATAAAAAAAGCAAAAGAATATAGTAAATAGTTAAAATTTCTAATGTAGAAAACACAGCTAAAAGGCTGTGTTTAATTTACAAACTAAACTTGACTAAACAGATATGATTACTACTATTATCAAAAATTACATTAAATAAAATTATGGAGGTAGATTATGAACCTTTCAAAAAAAATATTAACTGTCTTAACAATAGCCATTCTATTTTCTAGTCTTACTTTTACAGCTTTAGGGGCTGAAGCAGCAGAAATTACTATTTATTCTGGCAGATCAGAAAATTTAATCGGTCCTGTTTTCGAAATGTTTACAGAAGAAACAGGAATTGAGATAAATGTTAATTATGGTGGAACAGCAGAACTTGCTGCAACTATTTTAGAAGAAGGCCAGAACAGTCCTGCTGATATTTTCTTTGCTCAGGATGCGGGTGCCTTAGGTGCGCTGGCTGATAATGACAGACTGGTTGAATTGCCTGAAGAATATTTAAATAAAGTTGATTCTCGACTCCGATCTCAGGAAGGCCTCTGGCTAGGTACTTCTGGAAGAGCAAGAGTTGTAGCTTATAATACTGATTATGTAGATGAAGCTGAACTTCCAGATACTATCTGGGGTTTTTTAGATGAAGAATGGCAAGGTAGAATTGGCTGGGCACCAACTAATGGTTCTTTTCAGGCTTTTGTAACTGCTTTAAGAGTATTAGAAGGAGAAGAAAGAGCTGAAGAATGGCTGCGGGGGATTGTTGCCAATCAACCTCGAGAATATAGAAATAATACTACCACAGTTGATGCTGTAGGTAGAGGAGAAGTTCATATTGGGTTTGCAAATCACTATTATTTATTCCGTTTTATTGCAGAACAGGGAGAAGATTTTCCGGTTAGACATTTATATACAGAAAATGATGCTGGAGCAATGATCAATATCGCCGGTATTGGTGTATTAGATGTTGCAAGAGATAATGAAGCTATTAATAGCTTTCTCGAATTTATTTTAAGAGAGGATGTTCAGGAATACTTTATTAAAGCAAATAGTGAATATCCTGTTATTGAGGACTTAAGTATTGATGATCCTTTAATTGTTCCTTTAGAAGAGATTAATGCACCTGATATTGATTTAAGTAATTTAGAAGACTTAGAAGGAACTTTAGATTTACTATTTGATGTAGGAGTTTTATAATGAATACTGATGTAGAAAAAAATAATTTCAAGAATTTAATCCAAAAAATATACTGGAAGGGCCATGAAATATGGCCTTTCCAGGCCTCTTTGTTTATATTAATTCCGGTTTTTTTATTAACAACTGCTATGTCTTTACCTTTGATTTATCTCTTTATAAGAGCCTGGGGTACAGAAAATTTTCTTAATCTATTATTAAGAGAAAGAACTTTTTCAGTGCTTTTGAATACTGTCAAACTGGCAGCTTCTGTAACTTTAAGCAGTATAGTAATTGCTGTTCCAATAGCTTATCTAACTGTAAGAACAGATTTACCTGGTGCCAGAATCTGGACTGTATTGACTATGCTGCCCCTTGTAATTCCTTCACTTGTTGGTGGTTTTGCTTTTGTAGCTGCTTTTGGGTATGGAGGAATTGTTCATAATTTTTTAAGAAATGGATTAAATATTTTTTATGTACCAGAAATTTATGGTTTTAGAGGAGCATGGCTTTTACTGACTTTGTTGAGCTATCCTTATGTACTATTATCTGTAAGAGGAGCTTTGCAGGGAATGGACTCCGCTTTAGAAGAAGCAGCCCAGACAATGGGCAAAAGTCCCTGGAAAATATTCTGGAAAGTTGTGCTACCTCAGTTAAGACCGGCTATAATGGCTGGGGGATTAATGGTGGCTCTTTATACTTTAAGTGATTTTGCTGCTGTTTCTCTTTTACAGTTCAACTCATTTACAAGGGCTATTTATGTTCAGTATCAGTCTTCATTTAATCGTCACTATGCTTCAGCTCTTGCTTTATTATTGGTTCTATTAACTGTGATAATTTTAAGTTTCGAAATGTGGAGCAGAACTAAAGCAAGATATTATAAAGTTGGAAGTGGGAGCAGATGTGTAGCTAAAAAAATAAAATTAGGTAAAGCTAAAATACCAGCTCTAATTTTCCTATCAGTAGTTGTGTTTTTTTCTTTAGTTTTACCAACAGGAGTTATTTTATACTGGTTAATTAGAGGCTTAATTCATGGAGAAGCCTTTATATTACGCTGGCAGGCTGCCCTAAATTCATTTTATGTTTCTGGACTAGCAGCTATTGTAGGCGTTATTGTAACAGTTCCACTGGCAATATTAATAACCCGTTATAAAAGTAAGGTTACTAATTTATTAGAAAAAATGACCTATGTAGCTTTCGCCCTGCCAGGGATAGTAGTTGCCTTAGCCTTAGTCTTTTTTGCTGCAAATTATGCAATTGGAATTTATCAGACTTTACCTTTATTAATTTTTGCCTATGTTATTTTATTTTTGCCTCAGGCAATGGGCCCACTGAGAAATTCATTGCTACAACTGGGACCGAACATTGAAGATGCAGCTTCAACCCTGGGGAGTTCTAAGTTTAGAGTTTTGGTTAAAATTACTTTACCACTTATTAAACCAGGAATTTTAAGTGCAGTTGCTTTAGTTTTTTTAACAGCTATGAAGGAACTACCTGCAACATTATTATTAAGTCCAATTGGTTTTAGAACTCTGACAACTGAAATCTGGAATGCAACTTCTGAAGCTTTTTATGCTAGAGCTGCTGGACCAGCTTTATTGCTTTTAATTATTTCTTCTTTTTCAATGTGGATTTTATTTAAGCAGAATGAATAGTCAACTTTTTGCTAAGTAATTATTGGACTATTTTTTCTCAATTGAGTTTTAAAATTTAAGTATTTATTCCGGGGTGTTATTATAAAATGATAATTAAATTAAAAAATATTTCCAAAACTTATAATGGCTGTATTGAAGCTGTAAAAAATGTTAGTTTTGGAGTTAAAGAAGGAGAAATATTTTCTCTTTTAGGGCCAAGTGGTTGTGGAAAAACTACTTTATTGCGATTGATTGCAGGTCTAGAAAGACCTGATAAGGGAGTAATTACTCTTAGGGGAAAGACAGTCGTAGGTGAAAATCACTATTTAAGTCCTGATAAAAGAGGTATTGGAATGGTTTTTCAAGATTATGCTCTTTTCCCTCATTTAACAGTTTATCAGAATGTGGCTTTTGGGTTTAGATCTAAAGAAAAATCTAAAAAGAAAAATAAAATCCTTTCAACCATAGAGCTTGTTGGCCTTTCAGGAATGGAAAAACAATATCCTGCTGAACTTTCTGGAGGTCAACAGCAGCGGGTAGCTTTAGCTAGATCTTTAGTGTTAGACCCTCTTCTTGTACTGCTTGATGAGCCATTTAGTAATCTTGATGTTAATTTAAGAGATAAAATGCGAAAAGAGGTAACTGCTATTATTAAAAAAAGTAAAGCAACAGCTATTTTTGTTACTCATGATCAGGTAGAAGCTTTAACTATATCTGATAAGATTATTGTAATGAATGGCGGAGAAATAGAGCAGCAGGGTACTCCCAGAGAAATTTATCAGTATCCTGAAAGTAATTTTGTTGCTTCTTTTGTTGGACAATCAAATATTTTAGAAGGAGTTATAGCAGAAAGTAATAATAGAATTATTACTGAGATTGGTATAGTCCCCTGTAACCATACTCATGGCAAAAAAGCGGGAGATAAGGTAGCAGTTTCGATTAGGCCTGATAGTTTTGAGCTTGACCAAAATGGAAATATTACAGGAGTTGTTGAAAACAGTTCTTATAAGGGTACAAATATTGATGTTTTAATTTCAGCGGATACAGATAAGAAAAATAAAAAACGACAGATTTTAGTTCATGTTCACCCTGAATTACAGGTAGAAAAAGGACAACGAGTAAGTTTTAAAGTTTTATCAGATTTTACGGCTGTTATCAACTGACGGTATGATTTGAGAAAGATGTGAAAAAACGAAAATTTAAAAAGCAGAAAGACTAGAGCAGTTTCCATTAGGGAGCTGCTTTTTCTATGGCGAGTCATTACACTTTTTGTGCTATTAATTATTATGGAAAGCTAATTAATTAATTTAATCGTAAAAGTGGATTGAGATTTTTTGCGATGGATGTCTGTACAACAGGGAAAAGAATTAGATTTAAGCTATTTTCATAAAATAAATAAAGGTTAATAATTATTGTTAGAGAACTAAATAAACATAAGAATTCTAAAGATTTAATAATCAAATTTTAAAAGGAGATAATTATTATGAGCGATTTTAAATCTAATAATTTTAATGATACAGAAAAAGATATTTTTAAAAGTAGAAAAATTAAAGAATATAAAAATAAAAAATTTATAGAAAAAAAAGATTTGTTGATTCGCGAAATCCCATTAACGATATTCATTGAAAACTATGAGATTTTAACATTAATGAGATTAAAAGAAAAAAGCAAAGAACTGATTACCGGATATTTAGCAGCAGAAGGAATAATTCAGAAGGCATCACAAATTAAAGAAATTGAATATAAAAATAAAGAAAAAGAAGTTCATTTAAAACTTGAAGTAGATTTTAATATTGAAAAATTCAGGCAAAGAAAGGTTGTTTTAGGTTCAAGTTGCGGTTCTAGCTTTATAAATATCGAAGGTTATGAGCTTTTACCGAAGACAGAGAGTACTCAAATTATTTCTGCTGAAAATATTTTAAATTTAATGAAAAAATTTGAAGAAAAATCTACTTATTTTTATAAAACCGGAGGAACTCACATATCTGCTCTAGCATCTTCAGAAAAAATAATCTATTCCGCTGAAGATATTGGCCGCCACAATACCGTTGATAAAATCATTGGAGAATCATTGCTTAATGAGCTTAACTTAGAAGATAAAATATTTTTAACTAGTGGTAGAATTTCTTCAGAGATGATTATAAAAATTATTAGACAGAAAATTCCTTTTTTGGTTTCGCGTTCTGCTCCAACTGAGGCTGCTTTAGATTTGGCGTTAGACAGCAACCTAACTTTAATTGGGTTTTGTCGGGGCCAGAGAATGAACATTTATAGTGGGGCAAAAAGAATTGTTGATTAAGACTTTTTAAATAATTATTATCAAAAAAACAACAAATTATATTAAAAAATTAATTGTAAGTTGACTTATAGTCAGTTTTTTGCTATCCTTAATGGTGTCTATTAATTGAAATTAAACTTATGCTTTAATTATGTGTCAAGTAATAAATTTTATTAAACTTTTTTGTTCACCCTATATTCAGTGGTGAAGTATTGACTTTTAGTTTATATACCACTTGTTAAGGAGGAAAAAGAATGACAGTAGAAGACAAAGAAAATTCACTAGAAAATAAAAAAGAAAAGATAAGGCTTGGTGGAGGAAAAGAAAGAATTGAAAAGCAGCATGCTAAAGGCAAAAAAACGGCCAGAGAAAGACTGGATTATTTGCTTGATGATGGTTCTTTTAACGAATTAAATATGTTTATGGAAAATCGTAGTACCTCTCTGGGAATGGATGAAAAAGATGTTCCTGGTGAGGGTGTAGTAGTTGGTTATGGAACAATAGATAATCGTCTTGTATATGTTTATGCCCAGGATTTTACAGTAATGGGTGGATCAGTTGGTGAGGCTCATTCGCAAAAAATACAGGCAGTAATGGACCTTGCCCTTAAAAATGGAGCTCCTATTATAGGGCTTAATGATTCAGGAGGCGCAAGAATTAACGAGGGAATAGATGCCTTAAATGGTTATGGAGAGATTTTTTATCGTAATACAAAGGCTTCTGGAGTTGTGCCACAGATTTCGGCGATTTTAGGTCCCTGTGCCGGAGGTGCTGTATATTCACCTGCTATCACAGATTTTATTTTTATGGTTGATAAAACAAGTAAAATGTTTATCACCGGTCCTGGAGTAATCAAATCTGTAACCGGTGAAGAAGTTACAGCTGAAGATCTTGGTGGTGCAGAAACCCACAATAAGCTGAGTGGTGTAGCTCATTTTATGGAAGATAATGAAGAAGCAGCTTTAGATAAAATTAGATTATTATTATCTTACATACCTGATAATTACAAAGAGGAAGCAGAAGTTTTTGCTACAGATGATGATCCGGCCCGCAGCACTGAAGAACTAAAAGAGATTGTTAAAGAAGATGCAAAAAAGTCATATGATGTTAGAGATGTAATTGATATTTTAGTTGACAAAGGAAGCTTTTTAGAAGTTCAACCTTATTTCGCTGAAAATGCAGTTATAGGATTTGCTAGACTAAATGGACGAAGTGTAGGTATAGTAGCCAATCAGCCCAAACATCTTGCTGGCTGCCTTGATATTGATACTTCTACTAAAATAGCAAGATTTATTCGTTTTTTAGACAGTTTTAATATTCCTATTGTATCATTGGTTGATGTTCCTGGCTATATGCCGGGTACTGAACAGGAATATGGTGGAGTTATCAGACATGGAGCTAAAGTTCTTTATGCTTATTCTGAGGCAACAGTGCCGAAAATAACTTTAATAATGAGAAAGGCATATGGTGGAGCCTATATTGCCATGGGAAGTCGTTCAGTTAGAGCTGACCTTGTTTATGCCTGGCCAATTGCAGAAATCGCTGTAATGGGACCTGGTGGAGCAGCTAATGTAATATATAGGAGAGAAATAGCTGCTGCAGATGATCCTGAAGACTTAAGACAGCAAAAGATTGATGAGTACCGTAATAATTTTGCTAATCCATATATTTCTGCTAAAAGAGGTATGATCAATGATGTTATCGAAATGGAAGAGAGTAGAGCAAAACTTATTAATGGACTTGAAATGATGATTAATAAACATGAAGATAGTACTGATAAAAAACATGGAAACATTCCTTTATAAGATAAAATTGAGATAAGAAAAGAAAAAAGTAGGTGAAAGTATGGAAAACTTTGCGTTCGGTCTTGAACTTTTGATAATAGGTCTGGGAACAGTTTTTCTTTCCCTTTATTTACTCTCAGTTTTTCTATATTTTAGTGGAAAAATACTTGGGCCCAAAGAAATGCGAAAAAAGGTTCCATTAAAAGAGCAAAGGGAAAATAACGAGCCTGAATTGGATGGATTGCGCAGAAAAAAAGCAGCTGCAATTACCGCAGCAGTATATCAAATGCTCTCAGATAAGAAAAGTTATAGGATAATATCTATTAAAAAAAGAAATCAAAACTGGAAAAGATAGGAGCTGAAATAGATAATGAAAAAATTTAGAGTTGAGGTAGATGGAGAAGAATTTATTGTTAACATAGAAGAAATTGCAGATGAAAGTGGAGCTATCGAAAGTTCTGCTTCCCAAAACACTGTTCAGTCTGCTTCTACTAAAAGTAAAACTGTTTCAAAGAGTACTGGCTCGATTAAGAGTCAAAGTAAAAAGTCAAAACAATCTAAAGATGAGCTTCCTTTAGATAGGATATCTTCTAATGGTGATATTATTGCACCTATGCCTGGTAGTATACTTGAAGTAGATGTAACTAAAGGTGATAGTGTAAAGAAAGGTGATCTTTTAATGGTTTTAGAAGCTATGAAAATGGAAAATGAGATCACTTCACCTAAAGCTGGCCTTGTAAAAGAAATCCATGTTAGAGCTGGAGACAGTGTAGATGCAGAAGATTTACTGCTGGTACTTGAGTAGGAGGCAAAATAATGTTAGATAATATCTCGCTATTTGTCCAGTCAACAGGGTATGTTAATCTGGAATTTGGACAATTATTCATGATTTTGATATCGCTTGTCCTGCTATATTTAGCAGTTGTAAAAAAATATGAGCCATTATTATTGGTGCCAATAAGTTTTGGGATGCTACTTGTGAATCTACCACTTGGTGATTTAATGGCTGAACCTCAAAATGGTCAAATTGGTGGGCTGCTTTATTATTTATATTATGGTATAAAATTAGGTATTTACCCACCTCTTATTTTTATGGGTGTTGGAGCTTGGACAGATTTTGGTCCGATGATAGCCCAACCTAAAACAGCTCTTTTAGGAGCTGCAGCTCAGTTTGGGATTTTTGCGACTATTTTTGGAGCGTTGGCGCTTGGCTTTTCTCCTGCAGAAGCAGGAGCTGTTGGGATTATAGGGGGGGCAGATGGTCCTACAGCAATATTTGCTGCCAGTCGTCTGGCACCTCATTTAATGGGTCCTATTGCTGTTGCGGCTTATTCATATATGGCCCTGGTCCCTATTATTCAGCCTCCGATTATGAGACTTTTTACTACTCATGAAGAAAGAAAAGTTAAAATGGAGCAGTTAAGACATGTAAATAAAAAAGAAAAAATAATTTTTCCAATTGCAGTAACCCTGCTTGGAGGACTGCTGGTACCTACAGCTTTACCTCTGTTGGGAAGTTTAATGTTTGGAAACTTAATGAGAGAGGTAGGAGTTGTTGATCGTTTGTTAAAAACAACTCAGAATGCTTTAATGAACATAGTAACCCTGTTTTTAGGTCTGACAGTTGGAGCGACTGCAAGTGCAGAAGCTTTTTTAAATGCCCAAACAATTGGGATTATAGTTCTTGGTTTAGTTGCTTTTGGTTTTGGTACAGCTACAGGCGTTATATTTGGCAAGATTATGCATAGAGTAACCGGTGGTAAGGTTAATCCCTTAATTGGAGCAGCAGGTGTATCTGCAGTACCAATGGCTGCTAGAGTGGTTCAGAAGGTAGGACAGGAAGAAAACCCTTCTAATCACCTTTTAATGCATGCTATGGGGCCTAATTTTGCTGGAGTAATTGGTTCGGCTATTGCTGCTGGTGCTTTAATTGCAATTTTGGGTTAAGTTTAAATAAATTAAAAATATAAATAAAACTTAAGTTTTTTAGCTAAATACAACTTAAATTATGCCCTGGCTTCTAAAGCAGGGTTTTTATTATTTCTGCAGAAATATTATAGTAAAGATAGCTTTAATATTTTAATTATAGGTAGTTTAGGGAGAGATAATTATGTTTAAAGAAAAATGGCTTAAGATCGGTCATACAATAATTATCATTTTGCTCATTATATTTTTGGGGGGAAGGATCCCTTATTTTATGGGGCCATTAACTACTGTGTTGAGCTTTGTTCTGCTCCCACTCTTGTTTAGTATTTTTCTGTATTATTTATTGCGTCCCCTTGTCATTATTTTAGAAAAAAAAATAAAAATAAGGACAATTGCTGTTATCATTTCATTTTTAGCAGCAGCTTCCATAATAACTTTAATTATATATTTGGGCGGAAATATTATTTATGAACAGAGTAGAGAATTAGGCGGTAGCTATGAACTTATTTATTCTTCTATTGTAGAAATTTTTGAAAATATAAGAGATTTCATAAATATAGAAAGAGGACTTATAGATGATTTTAATCTTAGAGAAAGGCTAATTTCTTATACTGATTCTATAATAATGAGGCTTTCTACTTATAATTATATGGGGATTTTTAGTTCTTTAACAAATATAGGATTAATAATATTATTAATTCCTTTTGTGCTATTTTATTTACTCAAAGATGATAAAGAAATTTATCAAAAAACAATAGAGATGATTCCAGGGTCTAAAAGAAAACAGATAGAAGTATTAGCTCAAGATATCGATAAATTACTTTCGGATTTTATTACTTCCCAATTATTGGTCTCTCTTTTTACTGCTTTTGTAATGTTGATTGGTTTTTTAATAATTAGATTAGCAAGTCCTTTAGTTTTGGCTTTGATTGTGTTAATAACTTCTTTAATTCCAATAATCGGACCTGCTATTGGAATTTTGCCGGCCTTATTTATTGCTCTTACAGAAAGCATTATAACCGCTTTACTGGTGATTATAATCTTTATAATTGCCCAGTATTTAGAAGGTAATTTAATCAGACCACTTATTCAGGGGAAATCAATGGATATCCATCCTCTTGTAGTATTATTTGTGGTATTAACAGGTGTATATTTATTCGGATTAATTGGAGCTTTGATTTCTGTTCCCCTATATGCGGTTTTGAGATTGATTTATCAAGAAAGAATATTAAAGAAAAAGTAAATATTTTAATAAAGAGCCGGGAATCCCGGCTTTTTTTGTTGTCTAGATTACTTTTTTCTTATAGGGCTTGACTAAAGTTGAGTAATGTTGTAGGATATAAATATGACAATTTTGATTAAATAACTGTAGATAAATATTTTGAAAATAAGGAGATGTCATAGATGAATAAAAAACTATTAAAAGTTTGTAATTTGAAATCAAAAGTTGAAAGCGAAGAAATACTTCAAGGCATTAATCTTGAAGTTGAAACTGGAGAAATTCATGTTATTATGGGACCTAATGGTTCAGGTAAATCTACTTTAGCTAATGTTCTCATGGGACATCCAGAACATGAGATAATAGAAGGGAAAGTAGAATTTGAAGGTGAAAATATAATTGATCTTGCTGTTGATAAAAGAGCAAAAAAAGGTATCTTTTTATCATTCCAATATCCTCAAGAAATACCAGGAGTGACTGTTGAGAATTTCCTTCGCACAGCGAAAACTGCTGTAAGTGGAGAAAACCAGAGCATTTTTGACTTCAAATTTTTATTAGAAGATAAGATGAAATTATTAGATATAGATCAATCATATGCAGATAGATATTTAAACAAAGGCTTTTCTGGTGGTGAAAAAAAGAAAAACGAAATATTACAGATGGCAGTTTTAGAACCAAAACTAGCAATTTTAGATGAAACAGATTCAGGTCTTGATGTAGATGCAACAAGAACTGTTGCTGAAGGTATCAAAAAACTCGCCTCAGATGATAATGCAATGATTATAATCACTCACCACAATCAGATCTTAGATTATCTTCAGCCTGATTATGTACATGTACTTGTTGATGGTAAAATTGTAAAAACTGGAGATATGGATCTAGCCAGAGAGATTGAAAAAGAAGGTTATGCTGCTTATAAACCAGAAAAAGTTGAAGATTATAAGTCAGCCACTAATTGTTAATTAGAATTTAACTATTAAAAGTATTAAAAATCACAAGCAAGACTTGTTTTATAGGAGGTTTTTGAAATGAGTGAAAAGACTCAAGTAAAAGATATAGATCGCAGTCTTTATGATAAAAAAAATGAAAATAAATATAGATATAAATCAGAAAAAGGGTTAACACCAGAAATTATTAAAGATATTTCTCGAGAAAAAGATGAACCTCAGTGGATGACTGATTTCCGTCTTAAATCATTAGAAATTTATCTGGAAAAAGAAATTCCGGATTGGGGAGCAGATCTTTCAGATTTAAATCTTGAGGAGATAATAGCATATATTCGCCCTGATGCTGATCTCCAGAGTGACTGGGATGAAGTTCCAGAAGAAATAAAAAACACCTTTGACTCATTAGGTATTCCTGAGGCAGAAAAAAAATCGCTTGCAGGAGTGGGAGCACAGTATGATTCTGAAGTTGTCTACCATAATTTGAAAAAAGAACTGGTAGAACAGGGTGTTATATATATGGATATGGAAAATGCAATTAAAGAATATGAAGATGTAGTTAAAGAACATTTTATGAAGCTAATAACACCTAATGACCATAAGTTTTCTGCCCTTCATGGAGCAGTTTGGTCAGGAGGGTCTTTTGTCTATGTGCCAGCCGGGGTAAAAGTTGATGTTCCTTTACAATCATACTTTAGATTTAATGCTCCTGGTGCAGGTCAATTTGAACACACATTGATTATTTTGGAAAAAGGAGCTGAGGCCCATTTTATAGAAGGATGTTCTGCACCTCAGTATTCTATAAATAACCTTCATGCTGGTGCTGTTGAACTATTTATTGCAGAAAATGCAAGTTTACGTTACAGTACTATAGAAAATTGGTCAAGAAATATGTATAATTTAAATACAAAGCGTGCTTCAGTAGAAAAAAATGGAGTTATCGAATGGGTTTCAGGTTCATTTGGCTCAAAAGTTTCTATGCTTTATCCAATGAGTATTTTAAAAGGAAAAGGAGCTAGAGCAGAATTTACAGGAGTCACATTTGCTGCTGAGGGACAGCATCTTGATACTGGTGCTCAGGTTATTCACGCAGCACCCCATACAACTTCAACAGTTAATACCCGTTCAATTGCCAAAGGTGGAGGTAAAGCTTATTACAGAGGGCTTTTAAAAGCTACTAAAAATGCCCATCATGCTAAGGCTTCAGTATCTTGTGAGTCTTTAATGTTGGATAATGACTCTGTATCCGATACACTTCCAATTATGAAATTAGAGACAGATGATATAGATATTGGACATGAAGCAAAGGTAGGCCGGATTAGTGAAGAATCAATATATTATCTAATGAGTCGAGGTATAGATGAGGAAGAGGCTAAAGCTATGATAGTTCGCGGATTTGTTGAACCAATTGCCAAAGAACTTCCTCTAGAATATGCAGTAGAACTGAATAATTTAATTAGTTTAGAACTCGAAGGAACTATAGGATAGGTGATGATAGATGTATACTAAAAAATTAGTAGATAATTTAACAACTGGACAGTCTAAATTATTGAGCCAGAAAAGAAAAGACAGTTTTATTAAATACAATAATTTAGCTGAGCAAACATTTAATAGGATTGGTCTGTTTGATTTTCAGAATCCAGAATATATGGCTTATAATAAAGAATATATAAAAAGCAAAAATGCTTTAGATGAACTGATAATAAAAAAGATGACAGATAATTTGAATAATGAAAGAGAAATAATGGCTTATCTAGATAAATTTACAGAACCACTTGTGGAGAAGGGTAATAAAGGTTTAGGAGCTAAATATACTTCAATGGTAGACGCCTTTTATAATACTGGTCTATTTATTAAAGCCCCAGCAGGTAAAGAGTTTAAGGTTCCTCTTGAAATATTTTATCTATTAGAAGAAGATAATCCATTTTTAATTGATAATAATTTAATAGTTGCAGAAGAAGGCTCTAAGTTAACTATTGTGATAGATTATAAAATGGATCAAAAAGATTTCAAGGCTTTTCACAATGGTTTAACAAGGGTAATAGTTGAAGCTAATGCAGTTTTAAATATAATAAAAGTACAGAGATTTAATGATCAAAGTGTTAATTTTGATAGTAATTTTTCTATCATTTCTAATCAAGGAGAATTAAACTGGATTCCAATTGAATTGGGGGCAAAAACTTCAATTACAAACAACGAAAATATCCTTGCTGAAGATGGTAGTAAAGCAAATATAAGTTCGATTTATTTTGCTGATGGTGAAAGGAAAATGGATCTTGCTTATAAAATGAATCACCAGGGGCGTCATAGTTCCAGTGAAATAGAAACCAAAGGTGTTTTAAAAGATAGAGCTAAAAAAGTATTTCGAGGTGATTTATACTTTCAAAAGGGTTCCAGTCAGGCTAAAGGTGCAGAGAGTGAAGAAGTACTAATGCTTGATAAAACAGTGGTTTCAGATTCTATTCCAGCTCTTTTCAGTGAAGAAGATAATGTGGAAGGAGAACATGCAGTAAGTGCAGGTCAGATTGATCAGAATAGATTATTCTATCTGATGAGCAGAGGAATGAATGAAACTGAAGCTAAAAGAATGATGATTGAGGCAGCATTTAACCCTATTTTTGACAAGATACCTTTAAATGAACTCAAAGGAAGTGTTATTAATGATATCAAAACTAGAATTAGAGAATAAATATAAATCAGATTTTCCAATTTTAAAGCAAAAAGTTAATGGCAAAGATCTGGTATATCTTGATAATGCTGCTACAACTCAAAAACCTAAAGCTGTTTTAGATGCAATAAATGATTATAATGAAAATATTAATGCTAATCCCCATAGAGGTGCCCATATTTTAAGTGTTAAGGCAACAGAAGCTTATCAAAATGCCAGAGATACGGTAAAAGAGTTTATTAATGCAGAATTTAGTGAAGAAATTATCTTTACAAGAAATACCACAGAATCAATTAATTTACTTGCTTACAGCCTGGGTGAACTTTTAGATGAAGGTGATGAGATAGTAATTTCGATAATGGAGCATCACAGCAACATTATACCCTGGCAGCAGCTAGCTAAAAGGAAAAATTTAAAATTGAAATATCTTTATCCGGGTGAAGATTACAGAATCTCTCGTTCTGAGCTTGAGGATAAAATTACCGATAAAACTAAAATATTTAGTATTTCTCAGATGTCAAATGTTACCGGGGTAATTAATCCAGTTAAAGAAATGGCTGAATATGCGCACAAACATGGAGCATATGTGGTTATTGATGGTGCTCAAGGAGCTCCTCATTTAAAAACAGATGTCCAGGCTATTGATGCAGATTTTTATGCTTTTTCTGCCCACAAAATGCTTGGTCCAATGGGAATTGGGGTTCTTTATGGTAAAAAGCATTTATTAGAAAAGATCCCACCTTTTTTAACAGGTGGAGGTATGATAGAATATGTTTATGAGCAAAGTTCTACCTTTGCTCCCCTGCCGGAAAAATTTGAAGCAGGTACACCTAATGCTGAGGGAGCAGTTGGATTGGCTGCAGCAATAGACTATTTGCAAAAAATCGGTTTAGATGAAATAGAAAAACATGAACAGGAATTGACCGAATACGCTCTGCAGAAAATGGAAAAATTAGATTATATTGAATTAGCAGGTCCAGATGATTTAAAAGACAGGGGAGGAATAATTTCTTTTAATTTAAAAGGAATACATTCTCATGACCTGGCAAGTATTAGTGATACTGAAGGAATAGCTCTTAGATCTGGGCATCACTGTGCTCAGCCCTTGATGAAGCATCTTAATCTAAATTCAACCGGTAGAATTAGCTTCTATTTTTATAATAGTAAAGAAGAAATAGATAAATTTTTAGCATCTCTGCAAAAAGCAAGGGAGGTTTTTGGTTATGGATCTTGATTCAGTCTATACAGAATTAATAATGGAACACAATAAAAATAGTCGTAATAAAAGGGAGTTAGATAAACCTGATATCAGTGAACATGGTCATAATCCCAGCTGTGGAGATGATATTACTTTAGAGTTAAAATTTGATGGTGAGATAATAGAGGATGCTGCTTTTAATGGAAGTGGTTGTGCAATTTCTCAGGCATCTACATCAATTATGATAGATTTAATTAAGGGGAAAACGGTTGCTGAAGCATTTGATTTAGTGGATACTTTTATAGCAATGATAAAAAAAGAAATAGATGATCCTCAAGAATTGAGGAAATTAAAAGAAGCAATGGCCTTAAAAAATATTTCTAATATGCCAGCAAGAGTAAAATGTGCTGTTCTCTCCTGGCACACACTTAAAGAAGCATTAAACAAAAACTAATAAAAATAAATATTAATAAAATCCTTAACTTCACCAAATTTGGTGGAGTTTTTCCTTTACAGGAAGGTGAAATAAATTTTAAGTATTATCAGAGAATAGGGTAACTTTATAATTAACCTTACGTCAAAGCTAATTGCATATTATTTATTCAGTGTGTTAATATTAAGGTAGGTACTAAATATAATTTTAAATAAATGGAGGCTTCTAAATTGCAGAAAATCAATACGATTTTTTTAGATGTAGATGGTACACTTACAGATGGGAAAGTTTATTTGGATAATGGTGAAAACGAATTTAAAGCTTTTGATGTAAAAGATGGTCTGATAATTGTCTCAGCACTCGCATTAAACTATAATATTATTATTATGACTGGCAGAAAATCTCAAGTAGTAGCAAGAAGAGCTGCAGAACTTGGAATTGAGGAGTTTTATCAGGGGATTAGAGATAAAAAATCTAAAATAAAAGAGCTGATGAAAGAAAACAATTTTTCTTATGAGAATCTAGCTTATCTTGGTGATGATTTAAATGATCTAGCAGTTATGAAAGAAGCTGCATTTGCTGCCTGTCCTGCTGATGCCGCTGCTGATGTTAAAAAAATAGCAGATTTCGTTTCTAAATTTGATGGTGGTAATGGTGCTGTAAGAGAAATTTTAACTCATTTGCTCAAAGAGAAGAACGATTATGATAAGGTTTTAGAACTTTTTAGTTAATTATTTAAACTTTTTTATAAAGGGGTAAGCTGATGCGTATTTTAGTTGATGGTGATAGCTGTCCTGTACTAGAGATAACTTCAAAAATAGCTAAAAAAAATAATATAGAACTACTTGTTTTTACAGATTTAAACCACCAGCATCAGCTGGGATATGGGGAGATTATTACAGTTGATCAGGGTTTTCAATCAGTTGATATGGAACTATATAATGAGATTAAAGCAGATGATATAATAATCACTTCTGATTATGGTCTGGCAGCTTTAGCCTTATCGGCACAAACTGCTGTCTTAAGTTTCTCAGGTAGAGAATTTAAAAACAGCAATATTAATCGTTTGCTTGCCCAAAGGCATAGACAGCATAAAGAGCGCCGCAGGACTGCTAGACATACTTCACATAAAAAAAGAACTGAAAAAGATGATAAAAGATTTAAAAATAAATTACTAGAAATAATTCAAAGATTTAAATAATATTTTCGGAATATAATCTGGGGATGATATAGATGCCTGATTTTTGGACACATATTTTGGCAGGAGAAAAAATTAAAAAGAACTGTGAAAATAAAGTTTTAAAAAAATTAATTGAAGAAAATTATCAACTTTTTAATCTTGGTTGTCAGGGAGCAGATATCCTGTTTTATAAAGATTTCTGGCCCTGGAAATTTTCTAAAAAAGCATCTAAATTGGGTAGTCTTATCCACCGGTTATCGGGAAAAGATATATTCGAAATAATCTTAAAAAATTTAAAGGAAATTCAACTTTATGATAATGGAGAAATATCTTCTAATCTAAAAAAAAGAGCCTTGCTTGTTTATTTTTTGGCTTTTATAAGCCATTATACTCTTGATAGTATTAGTCATCCTTTTATACTTGATAATGGAGGAGCAGGTGATAAGCATAAGTTTATTGAAATGAAAATTGATTTATATATGATTAAGAAATACTGGGATAAGGATGCAGCAGAAATAGATCCCACTACTTATTATCAACTTAAATCAGATTTTAAATTAGAAATAGAAGGTTTTTATAGAGCTGTTTTTACAGAATTGTTGTATCAACCTTATAAGCAGGGTATTATAGAAGATGCCTATACTGACTTAAGGAAATACCATAGTCTGTTTTATGACCCTAATAAGTATAAGTATCATTTTCTTAAAATATTGAACTGTATCTATCCTGCTGAACTAGCTTCTTATAGTTATCAGCTTGCTAAAGATAAAGAATTTTGGCTTGAAGAAAAATATCAGCAGTTTGAACGATATTTTAATCAAGCTCTTAGTAAAAGCAAGGTTTATTTTGCATTAGTTTTTAGTTATTTGAAGGAAGAAATCTCTTTAAAAGAAGCTCTTACTAACTTCGATGAGAGAGATTTTTTAGGACAGAAAAAATAAAAAACTCCCTTAGCTATCAGGAGATTAACTAATTTTAAGTTAATCTTAACTGACGTAGGGAGTTTTTGAAATTAAAAATGTATTAATTAATTTGTTTCTATTGGTAGGTCTTCTCGATTAGCCCAGCCAACCCAGGATTCATCATATACTTTAACATTTTCATAGCCTATCATCTCTAGAGCTAGATAAGAATGAGCCGCTCTAACAGCTGTGTGGCAAAGGCTTGCAATAACATCTAAATCATCGGTTATACCATGTTCTTCATAAAGTTCTCTTATTTCAGCAGCTGTTTTAAAAGTATTATCTTCATTTAGATGCTGAGTCCATTCTATATGAACAGAACCTGGAACTCTTCCCATTCTATCTGCACCAGGGTTTGTGTCTTCACCCAAATATTCTGACTCAGAACGGGTATCTAAAACTACAAAATCCTGATTATCAATATTTTCTGCAACTGTGTCTGTATCAACTATCCAGTCGTTTTTGACATCACTGATAGTAAAATTACCAGTATCAACTGAAGTTGGCAGTCTTCTAATATTATGACCAGCATCAGTCCAGGCATCATAGCCGCCTTCAAGAAGTCTTACATCATCATGACCATAATATCTGAAAACAAACCAGAGTCTTGAGGCCCAGAGGCCATTGTTATCATCATAAACAACAATCTTAGAATCATTATTTATACCTTTTGCCTGAGCAGTAGCTGTAAACTGTTCAGGTGTTGCAGCTAAACCAGGAACCCAACCATCTGGATCAGTAAAATCGTCGCCCCACATCTGAACTGAGCCAGGCAAATGTCCTAAAAAATATTTTGCTGTGTTTCTTACATCAATAATAACAAGGTTTTCATCATCCATATTTTCACTTAACTCTTCAACAGATATCAAGTATTCAGGATGAGTATAACCTCTATCTTCTGCAGCTAAAAATGGTGAAGCAAGTAAAAGTAAAAGAAGCAAAATTGTTGATACAACTAAACTCTTTCTTAGTTTCATTAAATAACCTCCTTGTTTTTCATTTGTTACGTCAAATCTATTATACACCAAAATTATATAATTTGCATGATTAATCATAAAATATTAAATGAAATACAATATTATAAAAAGCAGGAATAATACATCTTTTGTTGAAAATAACAAAAAGGACAACAATTATTTTAACTGCTAGGGGGATAAGGAATTAATGAAAAAAGTACTTTTAGATTGTGATAATACTATGGGTTTGGATGAAAAAGATGTAGATGATGGGCTTGCTTTTCTTTTTCTTCTTGGTAGAGAAGATATTAATTTAATGGGTATAACTAGTGTTTTTGGTAATAGTAGCTTAGAAGATACTTTCTCTACTACAGAAAAGTTCTTAGAAGATTTTAATTTAAAAGAAGAGATACCTCATTTAAAAGGAGCGGCTGAAGCAGGAGATTATGATACTGAGGCTGCCAGATATTTAGCTGAACAGGCGGCAGAAAATAAAAATGAGATAACTTTAATTGCAATTGGCCCGGTTTCTAATCTTTATGGAGCCTGGAAAATTGATAATGACTTTTTTAAAAATTTAAAAGAAATTATTGTTATGGGTGGAATTACCTCACCACTTGAAATTGGTGATGAAATAATCGATGAGCTTAATTTTTCTTGTGATCCAGAAGCTGCAGAAAAGGTGCTGAAAGCAGAAGTTCCGGTTGCTGTAATGTCAGGTAATCTTTGTCTAGCAGCTAGATTTGGAGAAAAATCTTGGCGGAGAGTTAATAGATCAAAAAACAAACCGGTTAGAGCTTATATGAAAGACCATATTGAAGGTTGGTACGAATATTCTTCAGAAATGATAGGACTTTCTGGTTTTTATATGTGGGATGTTGTGAATGTGGTTTATATGATTTCGCCGGAAATTTTTCCTTATAACAAGCGGAAAATTATTTCAACTAAAGAGGATTTAGAACATGGAATAATTAAAACAGATGATGCAGATGGTATGCTTGCCGATCCAGAAATAATTAATTTACCAACTACAATTTTAGATACAAAAAGATTTAAGGATATTGCTTTTGCTGCCTGGGATAATATAGAAATTATACCAGAAGGCTATTCTGATTAAAAATAGCTGATTATTATATTATATGTTATCTAAATACAAAGAAATAATTATAAATTTGTTTTATTTTACAAAGATAATAATTGAAATTTAATATATAATATAATTAATTGCTAAATTTATCACAAAGTGTTATAAGGCACTTAGATACTTAATTGTGTAATTTAAAAAGTTTATTAATAACCAATCATAAAAGATCAATTGAATAATTGATTAATGTGATTAGAATTTCAGAAAAATAAACTTGTAAAAATTCCTTTTAACAGGGCATTTTTATAATTAAATTTTGAAGCCACAGTTTTAGAGAATTCTTTCAAATTTTTAGCTATTAGAGGCTAAATTTGTTTTGAGGAGGAATGTAATGTTTTCTTTAATTGTCAGGAGGTTTTTACTGGGGATTATTACAGTTTTAGGTGCAATGATATTATTATTTATTTTAATTCAGTTAGTCCCTGGTGATCCAGTAAGTATTATGCTTGGACCTAGAGCAAGTCCTCAACTTATAGAGAATATTCAGGCCAGGATGGGATTAGATCAGCCAGTTTATGTTCAACTATTTAGATTTATTTTTAATATTTTGAAAGGTGATTTAGGTACTGATGTTTTAAATCATCGTTCAGTAAGCAGTATGATTATTAATGTGTTGCCCTATACGATTGCTTTAGCAACAGCAAGTATTTTTATTGCAGTTATTTTAGGGGTTCCACTTGGAGTTTACAGTGCTTTTTATAGAAATACAGTCCTGGATAGGATACTAACATTTGCTTCCATTTCAATTATAACAACTCCTTCTTTTTTATTTGGATTGTTTTTTCTTTTGCTTTTTTCATTAACTTTAGGTTGGTTTCCAGTAATGGGTGGAGGAGAAAGCGGTAATTTAATTGATCAACTTTATCATCTGGTTTTGCCTGCTTTTGCACTTGGAATTCGCTGGGTAGGTTATGTAGGAAGGCTTATCAGGAGTTCTGTCTTAGAAGAGATGCATGAAGATTATATTAGAACTGCGAGAGCAAAAGGCCTCAGTGAAAAAATTGTTATTTCAAAGCATGTACTAAGAGGAGCTATTTTGCCAGTGATAGCAATTCTAGGAGTTGGTTTTGGCAATTTACTTGGAGGCGCTGTTTTAATTGAAGTTATTTTTCACCGTCCAGGTCTCGGCTATTTAATTTATAATGCTTTTAGAACCCGTAATTATCCAGTGGTTCAGGGAGCTTTAATTGTAGCGATATTTATGTATGCAATTGTAAATATGTTTACCGATTTATCATATGGTTTAATAGACCCCAGGATTAGAAAGGATGAATAAATCTAAATGGAGTCAAAAAATGCTCTGGTTCAAATAGCAAATAAAACAAAAAAAATGAGCAAGTTTTTTATATCGCAAAAAGTCTTTAAAGATTTTTTTGGCAAGATAGGATTTATTTTAATTGTTGTTGTTTTTTTAATGGCTATTTTTGCACCCTATTTAAGTCCATTTGATCCAGATCAAGTTAATGTGATAAACAAACTTGCTTCTCCTTCAAGAACTCATCTGATGGGGACAGACCACCTTGGACGAGATGTATTTAGTAGAATGCTTTATGGTAGTAGAATTTCTTTAGCAATTTCAATTGCAGCAGTAACTTTTGCTTCTGTTACAGGAACAGCTCTTGGTATGATTTCAGGTTATGGTTCTGAGACACTAGACCATGTATTAAGAACATTTTTTGATATAATAAGGTCTTTTCCATCTTTGATTTTCGCAATTGCAGTAATAATTATGCTTGGTACATCAGGAATTCCAACTTTAACCATTGTGATTGGTTTTACCTATTTTCCCCGTTATGCAAGGTTAATTAGGGCTCAGACATTAAAGGTCAAAAAAAAAGAGTATTTGATTAGCGCAAAAGCTATCGGTCAATCTGATATAAAGATAATGTTTAAACATATTTTGCCCAATATTAAAGGACCGATGTTTATTATGGCTGCTATGGATATTCCTTCAATTATTGCTTTTGAGGCTGGCTTAAGCTTTTTAGGGCTTGGTGTTAATCCACCAACTCCCAGCTGGGGAACAATATTGAGAAATGGCTATTTAAATTTAAGGCATTCACCATGGATGGTTATTTTTGGTGGGGGAATGCTAATCTTTGCAACCCTGGGATTTACCTTTTTAGGAGAGGCTTTAAGGGATGCTTATGATCCTAGATTGAAAAATTTGTAGTCAGTTAATTACAAGGAGAGATCAAAAATGATAAAATTTAAAACTAATTTTTTAAGGAAAGAAACTATTTGTATGTTTTTAGTATTAATTGTTTTAATGCTAGTTAGCTCAGCTACAGTTTATGGAGCAGATGATGTATTAAAAGTTAGGGCAATAAATGGCTCAGATATTACTACAATGGACCCTGCTTACTATCTTGGTGATGAAGAATTAAATATTGATTTATCTTTTTACAGTAAATTAATTAGATTTAAAGCAGGTTCTTCAGAATGGGAATTAGATGCTGCAGAAGAATTTGAAGTTAGTGATGATGGTAAAGTTATTGAGTTTAAATTAAAAGAAGGTATTCAGTTTCATCATGGATATGGTGAACTAACAACAGAAGATGTAAAATTTTCTTTTGAAAGAATTGCTGATCCAGATAATGATTCGCCATACCATAATGAGTGGGCAACTTTAGAAGAAGTAGAAATCATTGATAAATATAGAGGTAGAATTATTCTTTCTGAACCTTATGCTCCTCTTTTCACTCAGACCCTTCCATATAATCCGGGCAGTATTATAAGTAAAGAGGCCTATCAGGATAGAGGCGATAATTTTGCTACAAATCCAGTTGGTTCAGGACCATATTATTGGGAAAACTGGGATCCAGGCGAAAAAATAACTCTAGCTAGATTTGAGGATTATCATGGTGAATTACCTGATTTTAGGAGAATAGAGATTTTCCCGATTTCTGAAGTTAGGATGGCAGAAATTGCATTAGATGCAGGTGAACTAAATTCTACTCAGATTTCATATGATTCTTTTGATATCTATAATCAGAGAGCTGATATAAATGTCGAACAGGTTGCTGTTACAAGCCAGGTTTTTCTAGGCTTTAATATGCAGGAAGAGCCTTTTACAGATAAAAATGTGCGTAAAGCCATTCGTTATGCGGTCAATGTAGATGAAGTTATACAGGGAGCATATAATAATATAGCTGAAAGAGCAAATTCTAGTATTGTTGAAAGTGTTTTAGGGCATTGGGAAGATGCTCCTCAATATGATCCCGATTTAGAAAAAGCAAGAGAATATCTTGCTAAAGCAGGCTATGAAGATGGATTTAAAACTGAATTAGTAGTACCCGTAAGAGAACCACTACCAGAAGTTGGTCAGATTATTCGACAGCAGCTTTTGGCAATTGGTATAGATGCAAAAATCCAAATGACCGACTCTTCTTATGACTATTTAAGCCAGTCAAGGTCAAATATGCATATACAGGATTGGGGACCTACTCTTGATCCAGATAGATGGACTAAATGGTGGCATTCAGAACATGTTGGTTCCTGGAACTTTAAAAATTTCACAGATCCAGATTATGATCGTTTAGTTGAAGAAGCTGTTTTAGAATTAGATCAGGAAAAAAGACATCAATTATATGTAGAACAGCAAAAAATACTAGATGAAGAAGTATCAGCTGTTTGGATATCTCATGGTGCTCATCTTCAGGCAAGTCAGGATCATATAAAACCTGTCTTTTTTACCCAGAGATCTCAATATAGATACTGGGAAATAGTAGAATAGATTTTAAATAATATTAAGTATATTGTTTTCCAAAGAGAGAGGAGCTCCTCTCTCTTTTGTATTGATAAGCCAAAAAAGTAATTATAAAATAGAAAAAAGGGTATTTTGTTATCAACCTAAAATATGCTATAATAAAAGAAAGTTCAAAATTTTGGAAGGTGGATTTCCTAGATGGATTACAGTCTTTCAGTGATTATTCCTGTGCTTAATGAAGAGTATAATATTGTTCGAATTATAGATTATATTGAAAAGGAAAATGTAAAAGCTGAAATAATTGTTTCTGATGGTGATAGTGAAGATTTAACTGTAGAGAAAGCAAAAGCAAAGGGAGCAAAAGTTGTTGTTGGAAATGCAGGCAGAGGTCAGCAGTTAAATCGGGGAGCTCAACTTGCAACAGCACCACTATTACTTTTTTTGCATGCGGATTCCAGGTTAGAAAAATCTGCTTTGGAGAGTTTAGTAAAGAATATGACTAAAAAAGAAGATAAAATAGGTGGATGTTTTAAATTGAAAATTGAATCCGAACATCCTCTGCTTAAGTTTATTTCCTGGTCTTCTAATTTAAGAGCTAAATATTTAAATTTAATTTTTGGTGATCAGGGTATATTTATTCGCAAAAAAGCCTTTCAAGAAATTGGTGGTTTTCCAGAAATAGAACTAATGGAGGACTGGGAATTTTCCAAAAAAATGGCTGCTTATGGAGATTTAGAGTTTTTAGAAGATAAAATTTATACTTCAGCAAGACGCTGGGAAAAGAATGGAGTTTTAAAAACTTTTTTTTTAATGCATAAAATAAAAATTTTATATATTTTAGGTGTAAAACCAAGAAAATTAAAGAAAATTTATAAAGATTCTCGTTAGATATTAGATAGGAGGAGATTGTATTGAAGGCCGCATTTGTTATCATGAGTAGAGCGCCGATTGCTGGAGAGACTAAAACAAGACTTCAATCACATTTAAGCCCTGTTCAATGTGCAGAACTTCATAAAGCTTTTTTAAAAGATATAATAAATAAATTTTCGGTTATCAAAAAAAAGTACAGTAACTTAGATTTGTATTTAAGTATTACTCCTCCAGGTAGCGAGAATTTATTTGAAGAATTATTAAATGATGATTTTAAAATAATAATTCAAAGGGGTAAAGATCTGGGCAAAAAAATGTATAATTCCCTTTTTGATGCCTATAATCAGAGCAATGCTCCAGTGATTATAACTGGCTCTGACTTACCGTCTTTACCGATCAGTATAATTACCGAATCTTTTGCTGGTTTAAAAGAGAGAGATTTGGTTATTGGTCCATCACTAGATGGAGGTTATTATTTATTAGGAATGAAAAAGCCACATCTTTTTCTTTTTGATCAAGAAAAGTGGGGCAATGAATCCGTTTTAGAGAAAACTTTGAAAGCTGCTAGCAAACATGAGCTTAAAAGTCATTTTTTACCAGAATGGTATGATGTTGATACTTTTAATGAATTGCTTATTTTTAGAGAATATTTAAAGACTACTGATAAAGAGAATTGTGATTATCCACTTGAAAGTAAAAAAATTATAGACAATTTATTATAAATTTAAATTTGATGGAGGTATTTTGAATATGCCGCTTCAGGAAGAGATGAAAAAAGAACTTGAGAAATATGTAAAAAAGAAAGCATTTCAAAGGGCAATTGGAATTAGCAAAAATGTAGAAATAGAGTTTTTGGCTCAAGGTGAGTATAATATAAATTATATTCTTAAAGATGAGGAAGATAAATTTGTCATAAGGCTTAATCTTGGCAGTCAGATGGATCTTGATGATCAGATAGGTTATGAATTTAATGCTTTAGAACAACTGGCTCCTTCAGGTGTTACTCCAAGACCTTATTATCTTGATAATTCAAAGGAAGAACTTCCATATGGAATGCTGGTTATGGAATATTTGCCTGGAAGGCCTTTAGATTATCGGAAAGATTTAAAAAAAGCTGCAGAAGTATTGGCCAGTGTTCATGAGGTAGATATAGAGGACAATACAATCTTAATCGAAGAGCAGAAACCGTTGAGTGCTATCTGGGATGAATGTGATAGTCTTTTAGAGAAATACTTTAATTCTGAGCTGGCTGATGCTCAAGTTAAAGATTTTCTTAAAAAAGTTAAAGTTAATTTAAGAGAAAAAAGAGAAAAAGAAAGAGAGATTATTGAGCTTTTACCTCTTTCCATAGTAAATACTGAACTTAATTCTGCTAACTTTTTGGTTGATGATAAAAATGACAGGGCTTATTTGGTGGATTGGGAAAAGCCTTTAATTACAACACCACTCCAGGATTTAAGTATTTTTATGGTTCCCACAACCACTCTCTGGAAAGCTGATTTTATATTTAATCAGGGTGAAGAGGAAGAATTTCTTCATCATTATTTAAAAGCAAGAGGACTTGATGAGCGTTATCAAGAAATCAGTTCTGCTTTACAATTATTTAATCAATTTTCAGTAATGAGAGGTATTTCCTGGTCAGCTATGGCCTGGGTGGAATATCAAGAGCCGGGCCGGCTTATTAAAAATGAAGATACTTTTAAAACAATGGAAAGTTATTTGAAGATGGATTTTTTAGAACTATTATTTCCTCAGATCGGTTAATAATTATTAATTAAAATCAGGACAATAGAGGTGTAATTATATGAGTTCATTATCAGATGAAGAAAGTAAAAATTTAATAATAAGACTACGTAGAATTGAAGGACAGATCAGAGGTCTCCAGCGAATGATCGAAGAAGACAAATATTGTGTTGATATTTTAACACAGATTAGTGCCAGCCGGGGAGCCCTGAAAAAAGTAGGCCTTAAGATTTTAGACAGCCATATCAATGGTTGTGTAAAAAATGCAATTTCTAAAAAAATGGTGATGAAGAAATCATTGCTGAGTTAATGCATGTTATTGACAAATTTACTGATTAATGAGACTTAGCTAAAAGGGTGATTAAATGCTTGCATTAGAAAAAATAATTTCTTCTTTTTTGATGCCTCCGGGGTTTTTTATTATAATATTATTGATTATAACAGTTTATTTGTTTTTTAAATCTGATTCTAAATTAATAAAGTTTTTAGCAACAGCTACTTTAATTTTTTTAATTTTTATTTCTACAGCTTTTGGTGTAAAAGTCTTGCTTTTACCTTTAGAAAATTATGCAGAAGAGATATCGGTTGATTTAGAAGAAGATCATCCAATTGTAGTATTAGGGGGAGGAAATTATTATAAAACTGATGGAAGTGCTGAGCCCTCAGTTCACAGCAAACAAAGATTGGCTAAAGCTTATGAGCTTCATCGAACTCTCAATACTAAGATTATTTACTCTGGTGGTGTGGGTTTAGGTCATGATAACTTTAGTGAAGCTGATGCAGCTAAAGAATTTCTGTCAGGTCTTGGTTTAGAGAGTGAAAAATATGAAAGTGAAGATCAGGCACGCTCAACTTATGAAAATGCTCTTTACATCAAAAAATGGCTTAATGAAAATGAGATTGAAAGAATTTACCTTGTAACCTCAGCTTATCATATGTATCGTTCTGCCAGGGCTTTTAGAGCTCAAGAAATTGATTTTTTAGCTCATCATTCTGGTTTTATTTATGATCACAAATTTAGTTGGCTCAATTATTTACCAAATCGAGGTGCCTTACAGGTTAATTTATCTGCTTTACATGAGTGGGTTGGTATTGTATGGTATTATTTAAGAGCTCGGATTTGAATAATTGAAATAAAAAGATTTATTAGTAAATATTAAGGAGCTTGATATTATGAAGAAAAAAAGAAAAAAGATAGATTTGCATATGCATACTACTGCTTCTGATGGTGCTTTAACTCCCAAAGAATTAGTGCAGAAATGTCTGGAGTTTGATCTTGATGTCTTTTCTGTTACTGATCATGATAATACAACTGCATTGAGGGAATTAGAAAAAGAAGCAGATAAATATCCAATAGAATTTGTACCTGGAATTGAAATTTCAACTTATAGAGGTGAAGCTGAATATCATATTTTAGGTTATTATATAGACCCTGAAAATGAAGCTTTATTGGGTCTTACTGAAACTATTTTGGAATCGAGAATTAGTAGAATCCATAAAATGATAGAAATATTGACTGAAATGGGATATCCTCTGCAATATTCTGATGTTCAAAAATATGCGGCTGGAGTGAGTATTGGTAGGCCCCATGTTGCTAGAGCCTTGATAGAAAAAGGTTATGTAGAAAACATGCAGGAAGCTTTTACAGATAAATTTATTGGTGGTGAAGGAAAAGCCTATGTTGAAAAGGAAAAAGTTCTTCCTGCAGAAGCTATTGAGATGATCTTAAAAGCTGGTGGTGTTCCTGTTATTGCTCATCCTTATTTGATTAATCATGGTGATCCTTTAGATAAAAAGGAAATTGCCAGGTTAAAAAAGGTTGGTTTAAAAGGGGTAGAGGTTTATCAAACAAAACATGATAAAAAAACTACTTCTAAATATAAAAAAATAGCTGAAGAACTTGACCTCTTAATAACAGGCGGTTCTGATTATCATGGAGAGAATTCACCTGGTATATTGCCTGGTGATTGTGGTATAAGCAGAAAAGAATTTAGAAAACTAGAAAGTTTTGCAGCATCTATGGTATAATAATCTTTGCTTTTGAAATCAAGAACATAAATATTATTTGGAAACTAAAAAGGAGTAGTGAGTTTAGAGCATGCATAATGTAACAATGATCGCTGGAGATGGGATAGGACCAGAAATATCGAAAGCAGTTGCAGATATAATTGCAGCAGCAGGTGTAGAAATTAATTGGGATAAGGTAGAAGCTGGTGCGGGTGTTATGGATAAATATGGGACACCATTACCTGAACAGGTTTTTGATTCAATCCGAAAAAACAAAGTTGCTTTAAAAGGGCCGATTACCACACCCGTAGGAAGTGGGTTTAGAAGTGTTAATGTAGCAATCAGAAAAGAACTTAATCTTTATGCAAATGTTCGTCCACTTAAGGTTCATGCAAAAGCATTTGCTCAAAACGAGGCTATTGATATGGTTGTATTTAGAGAAAATACCGAAGGCCTTTATGTAGGAATAGAACATTATGTCGGTGATGAGGCTGCAGAAAGCATTAAAATAATAACTAGAAAAGCTTCAAGAAGAATTGTTAGAGCTGCATTTGAATACGCTGTTCGTGAGGGACGCAAAAAGGTTACAGCAGTTCATAAGGCAAATATTTTAAAATATAGTGATGGTCTATTTTTAGAAGAAGCCAGAAATATAGCAGCAGAATATGCTGAAACCCATCCAGAAATAGAATTTGATGACCGAATTGTAGATAATATGTGTATGCAAATGGTTCAATATCCTGAACAGTACGATGTTTTAGTAATGCCTAATCTTTATGGTGATATTGTATCAGATTTAGGAGCTGGTTTAATCGGCGGACTTGGTCTTGCCCCTGGAATGAACCTTGGAGATGATATTGCTGTTTTTGAAGCCGTTCATGGGAGTGCTCCTGATATAGCTGGTCAAAACAAGGCTAACCCTGTAGCACTGCTTTTTTCTGCTGTTTTAATGCTTCGTCATTTAAATGAAAAATCTGCAGCAGATAGAATTGAAAAAGCGGTGTCAGATGTTTTAAATGCTGGCGATGTTTTAACTGTTGACCTTGGTGGAAATGCTACTACAGATCAAATTACTGAAGCAATAATAGCAAATTTATAATCCTGTATAAAAATGGAAGTATAAGAAAGGAGAAATAAATTTTATGGAAGATAGATTTAAAAATTTAATTGATATTTTAGATGGATATAAAAATAGAGCAGTTAAACGACGTGAAGTTCATGGTTTAGAACCCAGACCACTCTCAGCTAAAGAGGTAGAGCTTTTGTTTAATGCTTTAAGCCTTGAAGGGCTTGGTGATAAAACCTATACAATTTTTAAAGAAGAAAGTTTGGATAATTTAATCTTAAAACTGATCACTAATCAGGTCAGAAGAGGTACTTTTCCTGCTTCTCATGCAAAAGCAGATGGGTTATCTAAATTAATTAAGAAAGCAAAACTAAGTGAGAAGGAAAACCAATATCTTAGTGCTGATAAAGCTTTAAGACTTTTGGCTGATATGAAGGGTGGAGCTGCAGCAGCACGCTTAATAGATCTTTTTTCTAAAGAGATATATAAAGATGAAATAACTAAGATTTTAAAAAATACGGTTTTATTAACTAAAAAAGATTTTAATACATTAAAAGAATTAGCTTCAGAAAATCCTTATTTTGAAGAAAAAGTGGCAGAAATAATGTTAAGTTGGGCAAAGAGAGAATTTGCCTCTGACTGGGAATTGGATTCTCACTATCAGGGCATTTCTTTAAGAGTAGGAGATAATATTACTACAGGTCATTTAAGTCCTTCTAAAAATGCTGATAGTAGAACTGACCATCCCTTACATGCCAAACATGTTATGGAAGGTCGCGAAGATGAGGAAGATTTACTGCAGAGATTAGAAAAATTAAAAGAAAAAAAATCGACTGTTATTTTTACAGCAGGCAAAGCACTTGGTGAAGGATCGTCCCGTAAATCTGCCACCTATACAATGCAGCAGTTATTGGGTAAAGATGTAGAAGGTGAACCCGAAAAAAAGAAGGGTGGAATAGTTGCAGCCAAAAGTTTCGCTCCAATTTTCAAAGAGTCCTTAGTTGCGTCTGGTATTTTACCTCTAGAAGTTGATACCACTGATATTAGTGAAGGTGATGATTTAGAAATAGATTTAGCACAGCAAAAAATTATCGTTAATGACAAACTAGAGCTTGCTGTTGAACTTCCAATCGACTATAAATTAAAAAAGATTGCAGCTGGTGGTATGACATATTTTGATGCTGGTAATGAGCTGCAGACGATGGCTCTTGAATATTGCAATGATAAAGGAATTGAAACAGGTGATATAAAAACACCTGCTCAAGAAAATATTATTATAGAAAAGAGCAGGCCTCCTCAAACTTTAGCTCAAAAGATTGTAGCTTATAATAGGCTTGATGGTAAGGATACAATTCTGCCTGGAGAAACTGCCCAGGTTAAGATGCGGGGAGCATTTTCTCAAGATACAACAGGTCCAATGACCATGGAAGAATATCAATCTATGGCTGGAGAGGATTTTGGAGCCGATTTCGTTGTCCAATCTTTATGTCATACTGGAGAATGCCCATCCAGTTCAGATAGAGATACTCACCGCTTTTTAAATGAATTTGTTAGCAAAAGAGGTGGAGTAAGCTTAGAAACAGGTGAGGGCATTATCCATACAATTGGAAATAGATTTGTACTACCTACAGATGTTATTGTGGGTGGTGATTCTCATACCAGAACTCCAAGAGGAGTTTCATTTCCTGCAGCTTCTGATATAGTAGCTGGTGTTATGAAATATGGTAAACAGGATTTAACCATGGATCAATCGGTAAAAGTAGTATTTAGAGGCAAGCCTGAGCCAGGTATTACTGCTCGTGATTTAGTTTCTGCATTAGTTGTTTATGCAGAAAAAACAGTGGGTAAAGATATCTATAATGGTAGAATTATTGAAATGGAAGGTCTTGAATTTTTAAGTTCTGATGAAAGATATATTCTTACAAATGCTGTTGCCGAAAGAAGTGCTTCTGCAGGTGTAGTTCCAAGTGATCAAACAACTATTGAAACTATAAAAGATAACCTGGATTATTTAAAAAATCGTGAAGATGCTGATAGCTCACCATCAGTTAGAAGAACTATCAAAGCAGTAGAAGAATATTTAAAAGACCCAATATTATTTCAAGCTGATGAAGATGCAGATTATTCAGCAGTAATAGAAATACCTCTTTCTGAAATAAAAGACCCGATAGTGGCAAAACCACATCATCCAGACAATGTTGCTTACTTAAATGAGACAGCTGGAGAAAAAGTTGATGAGGTGTATATAGGAAGCTGTGTAGGTGGAGATCTTAAAAGTATTCAAGAAGCAGCTGAGATACTATCTGGGCATAAGATTCCACATGGTGTTAATGTTGTAGTTGGACCTGCATCACGTGATATTTATCAGGAATTGATGGTAGATGGAAGTATGATAAAATTAACTGAAGCAGGAGCAACTGTAATTATGCCTGGTTGTGGACTTTGTATGGGTAATAAACGTAGAATTGGTTCTAATTCAACTGCTTTTACAACAACTACCCGTAATTATCAATCAAGAATAGGTCCAGCTGATTCGAGAACTTATTTAGGTAGTGCTCAAGTAGCCGCCTGTACAGCAATTTTGGGTAGGATACCTTCAACAAAAGAGTATATGGATTTTTATTTAAACAGAGATAAAAATTAAATATAATAACAATGACATAGTCCTCCTATATAGGAGGACTATGTCATTTTAAAAGCAATCAAATTTTTTTAATTATTTTTAATATCGAACTTGACTACATTGCTAAGCTATGGTATTCTATAAATAGATTCAGTTGTGAAAGATTTCTCTTATTAAGAATTATTCTTAATAAGTATTTTTTTGAAGGCTATTGAGACTAAATATCAATTAGTTTTTTGCTGATGTGATTTTCTATTATTTCAGCTAAATTATAATAGTTTATTTAAGATATCTATTAATTTAACAGAATGATAAAATAGTATTGGAGGTTTTAAATGTTAGCAAGAAATATAATCAGCAATTTCAAAGAAAACTTTCATAAAAAAGCTTGTAATGCTCTACAAAAATTAGAAGCTTCTTTTAACAAGATCAGCTATACAGGTGAACTTTATGACAAGTTTTTCTATAATCGTTTGATTGCTTCTGAATTAGAATTATCAGAATTGAAAAAAGGTAGCAAAATACTCCATATTGGCAGTGGACCAAGACCAATGACAGCTGTTTATCTTGCCAGGAAAGGTTATTTTGTAGATGGAGTTGAGATTGATCCAGAAGCTATAAAAACTTCAAAAAAGTATTTAAAAGACTTAAAAGTGGATAATAAAATAAATATTTTAGCAGGTAATGGTAAAGAAGAGATTAATTATTTAAAATATGATGCAGTCTGGATTTCACTACATGTTAAAAGCAAAAAAAATATTTTAAAAAAACTGATAAAAGAATCAAGATCAGGTACCAAAATCATTTACAGAAATCCGGCATCCTGGTTGTGCAAATTCTATGATTATATTTGTCCACGTAGTTTTAGTAAGATTGAAAAATGTAAAACCACAAAAATAATCAAAGCTAAGAAATCATGTTTATTAGAAGTAGAATAATTTTTTTTAAAGCTTAATCGATAATGAATTTCATTATCTAAATTTTAAATAATGAGGAGTTTAAAGATGAAATTGATCAGAAAAATAATTCAAAAAATCGAAAAAAAAGCTCAGGCAAATAATTTGTTATTTAAAATTTATGCTAGACCTTATAAAAAAACAGTTGCTAAAGAAATAAAATTGGGTGATATCAATTCTGAAGATATAGTATTAAACATCGGCTGTGGAGCTTTACCTTTTACAGCTTATTATATTAATAAATTAAGTGCTGCTAAGGTCATTGCAGTTGATTATGACAGAAATGCCATTTTACAAGCTCAAAAGCTTATGAAAAAACTTAAAATATCAAAGGAACAGATTGAATTTCTTCATTTGTCTGCAGATAAGGCTCTAGAGAATTGCAATTATTCTAAAGTTTTAGCTGCTCTACAAACAGTAGGTAAAAATGAAATTTATAAAAAGATAAGATTAGCTAAAGATAAAAAGATCAAAAAATTTCTGATCAGAGAACCTAGAAAAAAATTTTACAAAGCATATGATAAATTAGAACTTCCAAGTGAAGCAATTTTTTCGAAAGTAAAACAAAATTTTCTCACCTTTGACAAAACTCTTTGCTTTGACTTCGATAGGAGTTTATAAAAATGAAGGCTAAAAAAATAAAGGTTATTAAATATAGCTTTGCTGTTTTAATTATAATATTTCTTTCGCGTACTATTTGGCAGGGAAGACTTGAAATTGCAAATATCATTAATCAGATATCATATAGGCTTATCACTGCCTTAATTTTACTGCAAATTTCTACTATTCTTCTATTAGCTTTTCAGTGGAAATTCTTATTTAAATTTACTGGGCAAAAGAAAGCTAAATTTAGTGATATTATAAATATAAATTTAGCTGCTTCTTTTATTGAGAGTATTACTCCTTCTGCTAAACTAGGAGGAGAGTCAGCAAAGGTTTACCTTTATAATAAAATAACAGGAATAGAAGTTAGCGAATTTATTCCTTATATCGCAGTTCAAAAATTAACTACTTTTATACCGTTTTTAATTTTTGCATTTATTCTTTTTATCTCTAATAAAAGGTTTTTAGTTCAGCATATTGATTTTAATTTGAATATTAATATAATATTTTATTCTTTGTTTTTCCTTTTCCTGGTTTTTATGATCTGTTTTTCTATTAGTAATAATTTAAAACTTAAAATTAATACTTTTAAAGATAAATCAAAAAATATTATTGCAAATACTTTTAATCTATGTAATTTTAAAGAGTTATTGTATTTAATAATTATTGCAGCTTTATTTTGGTTGCTTTATCCAGTAAAAACTTATTTAATTGCCGATTATTTAGCCTATGATGTTAGTCCAATTTTGATTATAACTGCTACATTTTTAGCTTATTTAATTGCTTTACTACCTATTTCGCCTGGTGGTTTAGGAAGCTTTGAAGCAGTGATGGCTCTGATTTTAACACAAGCAGAGATTTCTTATGCAGAAGGACTTACAATTGCTTTAATACTCAGATTTGCTACTTTTTGGTTTCCTTTGTTTTTATCTACTTTGGCATCAATTAATATATCCCGGTATCTATTTTTTAACAAAAAAGAATTTTTAATTTAAATCTATTATTCCTAAATATAAGCTGGTCTTATATTCTAGAAACTATATATAAACTATGTATAAAGGAGTGAATTATATGCAATTGCAAAAAAAATTATCACTAAAAAATATCCCCGAAAATTCTGAGGCTGAAATTCTATATGTTCCCGAACATTCTCTTTTGGCACCTTTAGGTTTAAGAAAAGGGAAAAAAATTAAGATCTTAAGTTCTCAAGCCTGGAATGGGCCACTTGTTGTGGAAATAGAAGGTAGACAGATAGCACTTGCTAAAGATATAGCTAAAGACATTTTAGTTAGACATGAGGTATTAACTCATGCCGCAATTTGATGATAAAGAAAATAAAGTATTATTAATGGGGCCTCCAAATGTAGGGAAAAGTGTCATTTTCAATCACCTTACAGGTTTGGATTCTGCAATAGCAAATTATTCTGGTACAACCGTAGATTATAAAAAAGGTAGAATTACTTTTGAAAAAGATGAAATCTACCTGATAGATGTACCTGGTACCTATACTCTTAATTCGAGTAATGAGGCAGAACAGGTTGCAGTTGATATGCTTAATAAAGGAGCTTCATTATTAGTGGTTGTACTTGATGCTAATAATATTGAAAGTAGCATATATTTACTCCTACAAATTCTAGAAAAGGGTATTCCGGCTATAGCAGTCTTGAATAGGATTGATTTATTAGAAGAAAAGGGTTATAGCTTTGCAGCTGAAGCTTTTGCAGAAGAGTTAGAGATAGATATAGTAGAAACTGTAGCTGTTAAAGAATATGGTTTATCAAAATTAAAAAAGAAAATTAGAGAAAAACTTCAAATAGAAACACAAAATGACTTAGCAAATAATATAAATGCTAGTTGGGAAAATGCAGAAAGATTGAGCAATAAATATTTAAATAAAAAAAATAAAAAAGAGAAAAACAAAAGAGAAGAATTAGGAGATAAACTTTCTTCACCCTGGCCTGGTATCCCGATGGCTATTTTGATTTTAGCATTCATTTTTGCCATAGTTGTAGGGATTGGAATGGGTTTAAGACAGTATATATTATTACCTTTTTTTAGGACACTTGTTTTCCCATTAATATATAGATTAGTTAGTGCTTTTACTACAGAAGGTATAATCAGAAATATTTTAGTTGGTGAATATGGCTTTTTAATTAAAGGTTTAGAGTGGCCATTTGCTCTTGTGCTTCCCTATGTTTTATCCTTTTATACCGCTCTTAGTTTGTTAGAAGATAGTGGATATATGCCGCGTTTAGCGGTTTTGCTGGATGGATTATTCAATAAAATTGGATTAACTGGCGGTAATATTATACCTCTGCTTTTAGGTTATGGATGTGCCATACCTGGTATAGCTGCTACTAGAGCTTTAGCAACTCGAAAAGAGAGAATAACTGTTGCTGCATTGATTTCACTGGCTGTACCCTGTATTTCACAAACAGGAGCTTTAATTTCTCTTTTAGCAGAAGAATCTATTTTGGTGATGTTTTTAGTATTTCTTGTTTCTTTTCTTGCTATTATAGGAGCTGCCATCGTTATGGATAAGAGTATTGAGGGAGAAAATGAACCTTTGATTTTGGAAATCCCCCCACTTTTAATACCTGACCCTAAAATGATTTTGAAAAAAGTTTGGTTAAGATTAAAAATGTATATTAGTGATGGAGCTTTAATGATGATTTATGCTATTGCAGCAGCAGCTCTTCTCTATGAACTTGGGATTCTAGAACAAATAGGAAGGATATTTCAACCGGTTATAGAAAACTGGCTGTTGATGCCCTCAGAAGCTTCAGTTCCCCTGATTTTAGGAGTAGTAAGACGGGAGTTAGCTGTTTTACCATTACTTGAGATGGGATTAAATTCTGTTCAGCTTTTTGTAGGTGCAGTAGTAGCACTTTTTTATGTACCGTGTATAGCAGTTTTAGCTATATTAGCCCGTGAATTTAATTTTATCTTTGCTACAAAGATATTTGTTTTTACAGTAGGGTTTTCCTTTCTAGTGGGAGGAATTTTTGCTAGAATTGGTCTATTATTTATCTAATTATATAAATGAATAATATTAAAGTAAAAAGGCCTGAGAAGTTTTTTGAAGCTTCTCAGGCCTTTTAATTCTTTAGCTAAATTTTTTGTAAATTAAACAGTTGCATTGATTAAATCTACAATTTCTTCTACACTTGCAACTTTACCTTTAATTTTAACTTCGCCATTAATACCTATAGCAGGAGTTGTCATAATTCCCGCTTCAATAATTTTTTGCATATCTTCTACTTTGATAATTTCTGCCTCCACACCAGTTTCTTCTAATGCTTTTTTAGCATTTTTAGTTAAATTAACACAATTTCTACACCCAGGACCATAAATTCTAATTTCCATTATTAAACCACTCCTTATAATATATTTAAATTAATTAAAGCACAATATTACCATAGACCATACCAGTAAATGTTGCCATAACTACAACAATACTGACGAAGACTAATGTTTTTTTAGTTCCGATTACACTTCTAATTACCAGCATATTGGGTAAACTTAACGCAGGCCCAGCAAGTAATAATGCCAGAGCAGGCCCCTGGCCCATGCCTGAGTTTAATAAACCCTGTAAAATTGGAATTTCCGTCAAAGTAGCAAAATACATAAAGGCACCTAAAATTGAAGCTGTAAAATTAGCTAAAAGAGAATTACCTCCTACTAAGGCTGATATCCACTCTTGAGGTATCAGGCCAGCATCACTGCCGGGAGCTCCCATTAAAAATCCAGCTACTAAGACACCACCGAATAATAGTGGGGTTATTTGTTCGGCAAAAGTCCATGTTTCATCTAACCAATTATTTAATTCATCCTTTTCAAACCAACCGTAAAGTTCTAAAGCTAACAATACTGATAAAACTGCTACTGCAGGCCATTTAAATTGATATACTAAATTCCAGAAACCTGTTGCTCCTTCAGGCTGGGTCCAGGTTGCAAAGATCAATATTAATATCATTGTAATAAAATAAACTATATTTTGCAAACCTGAGCGGGGGAGTTCCTGACCTTCTTCCTGGACGAAATCTTCTAATCTTTTTTGATCAGATTCTCTAAAGATTGCTGCCATTAAAAGACCTATAATTAAAGCGAAAAATACTGCACCAACTGCTCTGGCCAGACCAAGCTGCCAGCCTAATACACGTGCTGTTAAAATAATAGCTAAAACATTAATCGCTGGCCCTGAAAAGAGAAAAGCAACAGCTGGTCCAATCCCTGCCCCTCTTTTATAGATTCCTGCAAATAGAGGTAATACAGTACAGGAACAGACTGCTAAGATCGCTCCAGAAACTGAAGCAACTGAATAAGAAATCCATTTTTTTGTCTTACCACCAAAATATTTTATTATTGAATCTTTAGAAATGAAATTTGCTATAGCTCCTGCAATAAAGAAAGCAGGAATTAAACAGAATAAAACATGTTCACGAGCATAATACTGCAGCATTTCTATAGCTTCAATTATTGCTCTCTGCAGCTGCTCTGTCTGAAAAGGAATTAAATAAATCATTGCGAAAACTGATATATAGAGTATTATTTTTTTAGATTTTGTCACCTATATCCCTCCCAAAGCTTATATTATATTAACTAAAAAGTTAAACATATACCCTACACCGATTATTGAAACACCAACAACAGTTACAAAAACTGTCAGCAGTTTTGGTTTAATAACTTTACGCAGAATAATCATTGCTGGTACAGATAAAGCGGTAGTAGCCATCATAAAGCTAAGAGCTGTACCAATAGCCACACCTTTTCCAATTAATGCTTGAGCTATGGGAATAGTACCGACTACATTAGCATAAAGAGGTATCCCTAAACCAACAGCTGCTATAACTGCCAGTGGATTATTTGGCCCTGCATACTGACTTAATAAATCTGCTGGTGCATAACCATGAATAAAAGCGCCAATACCTATACCAATGACAACATATTTCCAAACACCACTAACAATTTCTTTAACCTGTGCTTTAGCATAGCTTAATCTTTTATTCCAGCTTAATTCTTCTATTTCGGTTTCTCCTGCTTGAATATTATATACATATTCTTCAACTTCATCTTCCATACCCAGCTTCCCAATTACAAGACCACCAATAATGCCGACTAAAATACCACTAATCAAATAAATAGAGGCAATTTGCCAGCCGAAAAGTGAAAACAGCATTACCAGAGCTACCTGATTAACTATTGGTGATGTTATTAAAAAGGAAAATGTAATTCCAAGTGGTATGCCTGATTCAACAAAGCCAATAAAGATTGGTACTGAAGAACAGGAACAAAAGGGAGTTACAACTCCTAATAATGAAGCTAAAATATTACCCATAAATTTTTTACGGTTACTTAATAATTTTTTAGTTTTTTCTGGAGGAAAATAACTGCGAATAATTGATATGGCAAAAATCATTACACTTAGCAGAAAAATTATCTTTATTGTATCATAAAAGAAAAAATGAACTGAGCTACCAAGCCTTGTAGCTTGATCAAGTCCCATTAAGTTATAAACAAGTAATTCAGCAAATCTATCTATCAATTACAACAACTCCTTATTGTTTCTCCATCGTTTTTAATTACTTCAGCTGCAGAAAGATTTTTTAATTTTCCTTCTAAGTCTGTTAAGTCTAGTTCTTTAAGAGATTTTGAATTTAGGGCTATTAGATCAGCAAGATATTTATCATATTCATTCCTATTAATGGAATAATAGGTCCACTTACTGCTCTGTCTTTCATTTAATAAATCTAATCCTTTAAAATATGATAAATGTTGAGAGATACTTGATTGCGATTTATCCAATAGTTCCTGCAGTTGGCAGACACAATAAGGACCAGAAAGTAGTAGTTTTAAAATTTTAAGTCTATTTTCATCGGCTATACATTTTAAAAAGAGAAGTAAATTTTTCATTTATATTCACCTTCAATATTTATTGATATTATTATTAACTAATATTAGTATATAGTTATTTATTTCTCATGTCAAGCACAAAAACTAATTTATTATTTAAAAATTAATTATAATTGCTATAAAAGCTGATATATAAGGGGTATATACCAATAAAATCTTTTTTATTTTTTAGCTAAAATAGAAAAAAAGATAATTTTTTTAGATTTGATGATTAATATATTCTAATATATATAAAAATATGAATAAAAAGCAACTTGACAGAATTAAAATTGAGTGATAAACTTCTAACTAAATTAATAAAATATAATATATATTCATCAAGAGTGGCGGAGGGAATGGCCCTGTGATGCCCGGCAACCTACTTAAATATTAAAGTAAGGTGCTAATTCCAGCATTCCAATTATGGAATGATAGATGAGAGGTAAATTAATCCTCTCATGAGGATTTTTTTAATGCAGACTGCTCTTGATGATGAGCAGTTATTATTATTTTAAGGGTGATTATTAAGTGATAAAAATAAAAGATTTAACAAAACATTATCATACAGAACAGGGAAGCATTGAAGCAATTAATGAACTAAATCTAGAAATTAATGATGGTGAGATATTTGGAATAATCGGGCCCAGTGGAGCAGGTAAAAGCACTTTAATTAGAATGCTTAATCTTTTAGAAGACCCTACAGCCGGTTCAATTATGGTTAATGAAGTGAATCTAACCGATTTAAGCTCTTTAAATTTAAGACAGGCCAGACAAAAGATTGGAATGATTTTTCAACATTTTAATTTATTGTCTTCACGAACTGTATTAAGAAATGTTAGTTTTCCTTTAGAAATTGCTGGTGTAGCGAAAAAGCAAAGAATTAAAAAAGCTAAAGAATTAATTGATTTAGTTGGCCTTGCTGATAAAGCAGATAATTATCCAGCTCAGCTATCAGGTGGACAAAAGCAGAGGGTAGGAATTGCAAGAGCTCTGGCCAATGACCCAGACCTTTTATTATCTGATGAGGCAACTTCTTCACTAGATCCAGAAAGCACAAAATCTATTTTAGATTTACTTGCTAAAATAAGAGAAGAATTAAATTTGACAATCATCTTAATTACTCATGAGATGGGAGTTATAAAAGATATTTGTGATCGGGTCGCTGTAATAGAAGAGGGAAGAATTATTGAAAAAGGATCAGTGCTTGACATTTTTGCCAGACCTAAAACAGATTTGACTAAAAAGTTTATAAGTTCTGTAATAGATTATAATTTACCTCCCAGGATAGTTGAATATATTAAAGAAAAAAGGCCTGGAGAATTAATTAGAATTACTTTTGTAGGCGAAAAAACTCATAAGCCATATATTTCTGATCTAGTTAAACATTATTCTGTAGATGCTAATATTTTATATGGTAACATAGATGAAATACAGGGTGTTCCTTTTGGAACCTTAATTTTAGATCTTGAAGGAGATTTAGAAAATGTGGAAAAGAGTATATCTTATCTGCAAAGTGAAGGTTTAAATGTGGAGGTGCTTGACAATGTTTGATTTAATTTCAGAACTGGCAAGATATAATGATTTGATGATAAATGGCACTTTAGAAACTTTATACATGGTAGCTATGTCACTTTTTTTTGCAATAATTGCAGGTATTCCTCTAGGAGTATTTACAACCATCACCAGAGAAGATCATATTTTACCAAATAGATTTGTTAATTTTATACTTGATGGAACCATTAATATTGGTCGTTCAATACCTTTTATAATTTTAATGGTTGCTGTAATTCCGTTTACTAGAATGATTGTAGGTACTTCTATCGGTACTAATGCAGCTGTTGTTCCACTTTCACTTGCTGCTATTCCCTTTATGGGTCGGGTAACTGATAATGCAATTTTAGAAATACAGGATGGAGTTATAGAATCTGCCCAATCGATGGGAGCAAGTCCTACTCAGATTGTTTTTAAAGTATTGTTGCCAGAGGCTCTTCCAGCAATAATATTAGGTTTAACCCTTACTTCGATCAGCCTGGTAAGTTATTCAGCTATGGCTGGAGCAGTTGGAGGGGGTGGTCTCGGCGATATTGCGATTAGATATGGATATCAGCGCTTTCAGCTGCTTATCATGCTGGAGACCATTGTAATCTTAGTTTTAATGGTACAGATTTTACAACATTTTGGTAATTGGGTTGCAAATAAGTTTGATCATAGATAATTTGATTTATCTATATATAATAAATGAATTATTTTACAATAAGGAGAAGAGGAGAGATAATGATGATTAAAAAAGGATTTTTAGTTTTAGTTGTGTTGGCGTTTGTCGCAGTTGCAAGTGTTTCAGTAATGGCTGATGATCATGTTTTAAAGGTAGGTGCAACTCCTGTACCTCATGCAGAAATATTAGAATTTGTTCAGGATGATCTAGCAGAAAAAGGAATAGAATTAGAGATTATCGAATTTACTGATTATGTAACACCTAATTTATCTTTAGATGATGGTAGTATTGATGCAAATTATTTTCAGCATATTCCATATCTAGAACAGTTTAATGCTGATAGAGGACTTGATTTAGTACCAGTTGCTAGGATTCATGTTGAACCAATCGCTCTTTATTCTGACAAATATGATAGTTTAGAAGATATTCCCGAGGGAGCATCAATTGCAGTTCCAAATGATCCTTCAAATGAAGGTAGAGCTTTAATATTACTTCATAACAGTGGGGTAATAACCTTAGATGACCCTGAAAATTTAAATGCTACTCCAATCGATATTATTGACAATCCAAAAAATCTCAGATTTAATGAATTAGAAGCTGCTCAACTACCAAGAATATTGCCTGATGTAGCAGGAGCAGTTATCAATACAAACTATGCTCTAGAAGCAAATTTAAATCCACTTGAAGATGCGTTAGTAATAGAAGATAGTGACTCACCATATGTAAATGTTCTTGTAGTAAGAAGTGAAGATCAAAATAATGAAAAAATAGAGATATTAAGAGATGTTCTTAATAGCCAAAAAGTTGAGGACTTTATTTTAGAAGAGTATCAAGGTGCAGTAGTGCCTGCTTTTACACCAGTTGATGGTGACGATGTTAGTGAAGAAGCAGTAAGATCTAATTATATCTTTTAATTAAATTTCTATTAAAGAATACAGATCTAATTATCAATAAAAAAATAAATATTACTCAATTAGCAAATGCCCGGCAGGTAACATTTAACTGTCCGGGTATTTTGTTTTTTAAATTAAGATGATATATAATTGACATAGAGTTTAGGAAGTAGAGGTGGTTTTTGTGTTTAGATTATTTGGGACAATTGCAGATATATTTACTTTAATGAAAGATCCAGAGGTTAAATTAACAAAAAAATTAATGTTTATATTTCCGGTAGCTTATTTTTTGTTCCCTTATGATTTAATCTGGGATTTTTTCCCTGTAATAGGCCAAATAGATGATATAGCGGTATTTATAATTATGTGGCCTTTTTTAAAAGATATTTTAGAAAAATATAATAGTGATGATAAAGATGTTAAAAAGAAAAGCAAAGAGGATTCTGAGGCATATGATCTAAAAAAAGATGATTATGAAGTAGAATAGCAAGCTGTTTTTAAGCATCCTTATATTATAGGATATTTTTTTATAAAATTATAGACATTACGAAAAAATTATACTATAATTATAATAATCATTATCAATTAGGAGTGCAAATTAATGAGAAAAAAGATTTTTTCAGTTTTATTTTTAATGAGTTTAATCTTAACAATATTTAGTTTTACTACTGTAGCTGCAGAGAAGTACTTATTAATTCATATAGATGGTATTTCTTCAGAGATGTTTTTTTCTGAATTAAAGCAGAACAATTTACCTAATTTAGCTGAGTATTTTGCAGAAGAAAACATGATAAAGCATGGTCTCACATATTTTCCACCTTCTACTCAGGTGGTAATCAGTAGAATTAGAGAATCAAAAAAGATATCAGAGGGTGAATTGCTAGACTGGGACCGTTATGATGAAGAAACTGAAACAGGAAAAGGTAAAATTTCAGTTTTTAATGAAATGAGATCAAGTGTTGATCGTAGAGCTCGCAGCAATTTTATTTATGGTTTTCCGGCATTATCAAATTTAGCACCTGCAGCTATGTTAAATCTACCGGATTTAATTGATAAATATGGATTGGTAGAATTTTATTATTTTTCTACAGATACTTATGGTCATATCTGGGGAGAATCTTCTCAGTTAAATAAACTATATCAATTTGATCGTTCATTTGGAGAAGTAGCAGACAATTTTCCAGAAGATTTAAATATAATAATTTATTCAGATCATGGAATGGTATTTGGAGAAAAAGTGAGTTTTAAAGATGACTTACTCCAGGAATTAGATAATAAAATTGAAAACTATTCTTATCCGAATATTTATTTGAATAATAATAATGATCAAATAGATAAAGATCAGTTAAGTAGAGAAATCGCCAAAAACACTCCCCTTGATTATGTTTTTTATCAAAAAAACGAAAATAAAATTATAGGTTATCATCCTCATTCAAAAATTACTTTTAGCAGAAAAGGTGAAAAAATAGCATATCAATATGAGGGAGAAGATACTTTTAATTATTATAATCGGGGTTATACTGGTGAATTTTTAAATGAAGAAGAATGGCTTGAATTAACATATGACAGCTATTTTCCCTTTGCTCCATATAATATTAATGCCATATTTGAGAATGAATTTGTTGGTGATTTAGTAACTGTATTAAATTCTCCCAAATTTATGGGAGGAGGCTATGTTAGAAAAGGAAGTCATTTAGGGCTTACAGCTGATAGTATGACAGTACCAGTTTTAGTTAGAGGGCCAGAGCTTGAAAAATTTTATGGACGTGATTTTATCCGTTTAGATAGTTTATTTGAAGAAATAGATATTAAAAACTATGAAAGTAATACTCCTGATAAGGACGATAATCATTTAACCCTATCTTTTAATGGTTTAAGTGATAATGACTGGAAAATAAATTATGACTTATCACCTAAATATAGATTGAAATTTAGCGGGGAATTAAATAGTTTTAATGAGCAGAGCTTTTGGAGCAGTTATGATATTTATAGTGGTTATTTAAGTAGACTCTGGCTGGGAGCAGGACTCAGTAATATCGATAGGGATAATACTGATGCCATGGCAAAAATGCGCTTAGAAATAAAAGTAAATAATTTTCTCTTAGAATATAAAAACTTTAGCAGCCAGGATTCAAAAATAAATTTTGTTTACTCAATATCTAATAATTTAGCTCTAACAGCTAATAGAGATCTGGAGTATTTCGGTTTCAGATATCATTTTTAATAAAAAGCTTCTTTTTTTATAATTTTTTCGGGTGATAGAGCCCCTTTTTATGGTAGACAGATCACATTATAAAGATCTGTTTTAGCAGAAAAAGGGGTTTTTGTTATTTGACAAGAGCTATTTTTTGTGCTATATTTATGAATGACCGGTCAGTCATACAGTAAAAATATATTGTTTTTTAACCAGGAGAAAGTTGTAACTTTTATTATAACTAACCAATTTCAGCAAGAGACTTGTTACCCCTTGTTGTTCCTGCTGAATTGATTAAATCGGGGGGCACCGATTTTCTCCTGGTTCACATATAAGCCGGTTTAATAATTTAAAATTTATTTTGCATAATATTTGTAGTTCAACTACCCATAAATATTAGACTGGAAGGGGGGATACATACATTTGACTTTGTCGTTAATGTTTTTTAATAGGGTAGTTTGACATAGATGGGTCTGAACATAAACTGAACTTTTAAAGAAATAAATAAGGAAACTAGGCAACTTATTGATTTCTTGCTGGTGAAGTTTAAGATCAGACTCCTGAGTATTAATTTGAAAGAAACTAGAAGTAATATAATGATTGATTTAGATAATTTTTCAAAGATAAAATTAAAAAAAGGAGTGAAAATTTATAATGAAAAAACTTACAATAACAATCTCGTTAATCTTAATTTTTGCATTAGCAGTGCCAGCCCTTGGTGCTGATCATGGTTCATTTACTGATGTACCTGATGATCACTGGGCATATGATGCTATAAATTCACTAGTTGCAGCTGGTGTAGTTGAAGGATATCCAGATGGTGAATATAAAGGTCAAGAATCAATGACCCGCTATGAAATGGCTGTTATGGTTAGCCGTGCTTTAGATAATATTGCTGAAGAGCAAGAAGCAATGGCAGAAGGCCTTACAGAAGGTCAGGCTGAAGATGTAACTGCTATAGTTGAGTCTTTAATGGAAAGAAACATGCCTGAAAGTCTTACAGATCAGCAGGCAGAAGAAGTAGCAGATATCGTTGAAGCTTTAACTTATGAACTTAGAGAAGAACTAGCTGTCTTAGGTGCAGATGTAGAGGTTCTGGCAGAAGATCTAGAAGCTCTAGAAGCTAGAGTAGATGATATGGATGTACCAGAAGACAATATCGAATTTTCTGCAACAGTAGATACTATGTTTGAAGTTGCAGATTATCCAGATGCAGATGATGAAATAGCAGCAGCTATGGTTCTCTGGGCTGATGGTGATGCTTTAGATTTAGATCTGCCGATTAATGCGGAAGGAGATCCAGTTGATGGTACTTCATCTGAATCTGATTTAGAAAATTATGTTGATAATCTATTAACTACTGATAGTGATGATTGGGATGGCATTGAAGACGCAGATGATCTTCCATCTGAGAAGAGATTCTGGCAGGAATATAACTTCAATGTCTATGGTAATGTAGGAGATGCTAATTTCCTCTTAGATGTTGACGCTATTTCCAATGTTTTCACTGAAGAAAAGAGTGCCTTTGGTTATGAGGAAAGTGATGATCTAGACTTTGAAATGGATACAGCTACTCTTTATTTTGAATATGAAGATATTTATATGAGAGCTGGAGATTTTGAAGATGAACATCTAGCACCATATTATGTAGATGAAGAAGATCTTCAGGGTGTAGAAGTTGCTAAAGACTATCTAGATATTGACTGGAACTTCTTAGTAGCTGGTTTCGGTGATGAGGTAACAGATGATATCTATGGTGTAACAGCTTCCAGTGATATGGACTTCGGTACTTTAGCTGGTAGTTTCTATCAAACAAGATTAGATCATGATCAGCTTAATGTATTAAGTGTAGCTCTATCTGATGTTGCAGTTACAGATGCTGTAACTCTCGGTGGAGAAGTTGTATTCACTGATAGTACTGAAGGTGAAGATTTGTATGAAGAAGATGATTTCTTAGTTGCCTTAGATGGTGAGTTTGCTGCAACAGAAGATCTTACAGTAAATGCAAGATTTGAAACTGTTGGAGAAGACTTCAATCAATATAAAGGTGACTTAGAAGAAGATAGAGACTATGATCTCTTCAACATTGGTGCAGCATTTGATCTAGATGAGAACAACACACTTAGTGGTTCATATACCTTTGTTCAAATAGGTGACGAACTGCAAGCTGATGATGATTATAATGATGAAGATAAGCATACTATAGAAGCTAGAATAGATAATGCTTATGGTGACTTTGCTAACTATGCAATGGTTGAGTACACCATGAATGATAACTATACTGATGACTATGATACAAGAGTAATCGAACTTGGTACAGAATATGCCTGGGACGATGCAACTACTCTTGGTGCAGCTTTAGTTAACAAGAATGAAGAAAATGATGATGCTAATGTAATTAACTATAACTATCTAAAAGGGCACATGAATAGAGAACTATCTGAAAATACTGCCTGGAATGTAGAAGCAAAATGGATAGATGGTGAAGTGGGCGAAGACGATGTAGAAGCAGAAAGTAGTTCACTTACTACTTCTTTAACAGTAAGCTTCTAAATAGATATATATTAGAATATACAAAAGACCTGGAGGAATTATATCCTCCGGGTTTTTTTATGTCTTTAAAGTTTTTTGCAAACTGTCATACTGTAAATATTCTCTAATCTGTGATAAACTGAAAAAAAGAGGAGAAAAGATTTTAAAAAAAAGAGGGGTTGAAATGAGAGAGCGCAGGGAAGAGATTATGGATGCAGCAGTTAAATTATTTGCTCATAAGGGTTATTATAATACCAAAATAGCTGATATAGTAAATTTGGTTGGAATAGCGAAAGGGACTTTTTATCTTTATTTTAAAAGTAAAAAAGAATTATTTTTATCATTGATAAAAAAACAGAGGACTTTGATCGATCAGGGAATTGATATAAAAAATATTGTTGAAGAGAGTAATGATTTAAAGTCTTTTGTTAAGATTTTAGTTAGAGAAGCTTTTAAGATTTATGGTAGCAATAAAGATTTAACAATCGTTATTCTGAGAGAATCTGTGTCTGTTAATGAGGACTTTGTTGGAGAATTTAAGATTATGGATAAAGAAAGAACAAAGCGCTTAAAAAGTGCTTATAGTTATTTAAAAGAAGAGGGTTACATAGAGTTAGATAATGATTTTGAATTTTTTTATTATGTTTTTGTGGGAATTATAGAAAGCATTTTATTAAGAAAGTTGATCATGAATGAAGAGGAATTTATTAGTGAAGAAGTAATTAATAAAACATCTAATTATATTGAAAAGGCATTAAGTATTTGATTTAAAATATATTAATTCCGAAAGGGGTTTTAAAAATGAAAAATCATTTTAATGCTTTAGAAGTTATGGAGATGGCAAAGGATATTGAAAAAAAAGGGAAAAAGTTTTATTTAACCCATGCTAAGGCTACAGATAATCTGGAATTAAAAGAATTGTTTAATAAGCTGGCTGACGCTCAGGAAGAGCATTATAAGAAATTTGTGGAATTAACGGAAGAATTAAAGGGTAAATCTGACAAAGCAGATTATCTTTATGATGAAGAGGTCAGTGCTTATTTTGAGTATTTAGTAGAACTAACTATCTTCCCGGCTTATAATAGTGAAAAGTCAAAAGAAGCCTTAAATGATGCTAAAAAAGCATTAGATCTGGCGATAAGAGCTGAAAAAGATGCGATATTATTTTATAGAGAAATGTGTGCTAATAATAGTGGAGAAACGATCGAGGCTGTAGAAAAATTAATCAAGGAGAAAAAACGTCATTTAAGAGAATTAGGAAAGTATATTGAAGAGTATGTCAAAAAATAAGCAGCTTAAAGAAAAAAATCATTTTGTTTATATTGTGGAATGTAGTGATGGTACTTTTTATACTGGATATACTAAAGACCTTAGAAGAAGATTAAAAGAACACAATAAGGGAGAAGGTGCTAAATATACCAGAGGTCGTTACCCGGTTAAACTGCGTTATCAAGAAAGCTTTATCTCGCGCAGTCAGGCTCAAAAAAAAGAATACAAAATAAAACAGCTCCCCCGAGAAAAAAAGGAGGAACTGTTTGCTTAAAAATCACCAAGAAAGCGGGGTTCGACTTCAAGTTGGACTCCGCTCATTTTATATATCTCATCTTTTATTTTTTCAATTAATTTTATTATATCTTCAGCTGTAGCATCACCTTTGTTGACAATGAACCCGGCATGTTTTTTAGAAACCTGAGCACCACCAATCTGATAACCTTTTAGTCCTGCTTTTTCAATTAATGCCCCTGTATAGTGTCCTTCTGGACGTTTAAATATACTACCAGCACTGGGTAATTCCATGGGTTGTTTAGACCATCTTTTTTGATGTAGTTCTTCCATTTTTGCTTTGATATTTGCTTTTTTATCCTTTTTAAGTTTGAGATTGACTTTTAATGCTAAATAATTTAGCGACTTATTCTGTAAAATACTGTTTCTGTAATCAAGCTCAAGTTCTTTTTTAGAAAGTTTAAGTAATTCCCCTTTTTGATTAACAAAAAGAGCACTTGTAATTATATCTTTCATTTCACCATCATAAGCACCTGCATTCATATAAAGTGCTCCTCCAAGAGAACCGGGAATACCACTGGCAAATTCGAGCCCACTTAAAGAATTTTTTAGGGCGATATCAGCAATTTCTTCTAGTTCTATACCACTTTCTGCTGAAATACTTTCTCCTTTGATTTGATAATCATTAAGATCACCAGTATAAATAATAACCCCTCTGTAACCTTTATCAGAAACGATTAAATTGCTGCCCTGACCTAAAATAAAAAAGGGTAGTTTAGATTTCATAATTAAAGGAATTAATTTTTGAGCAGCCTCTATTTCTTGAGGTTTAAGCAATAAATCAGCTGGCCCGCCAACTTTGAAACTTGTAAACTCTGCCAATTTTTTATTTTTTTCTATCTCAAGATAGTTTATTTTTTCCAGTTTCTTTGATAGAATATTAATAGTAGATTTAGTATTCATATATTTACTCCTTTATAAATTAAAAATTATAACTTTTATTAGTTCTTCATTTAATATAATATGTTAAAATTACTGGAAAATCAATTTTATCTATGTTTTATCAAAAAATCAATTAAAAACAGGGGGATTCAGAGTGAAATATAAGGAAATATCTATTAGAAATATTGAAAGCCGGCCTGAACAAATAAGACAGGAATTTGCTGAAGAAAAGATAGAAAGCCTGGCCAGATCAATAGCTGAGGTTGGACAGCTGCAGCCGGTTGTTGTTCAGAAAAAAAATAGTCACTATCTTTTAATTGCTGGAGAAAGAAGGCTGAGGGCAATTAAGAAAGATGGTAAAGAAAAAATAGCTGCAGTAATTTTAGAAGGAGATATTTCACCGGAAAAATTTAGACAGATTCAATTGATAGAAAACCTGCAGAGACAGGATTTGAATCCTTTAGAGAGAGCAATATCGATTAATAAATTTATGGAAGATAATAATTTAACCAAAAAAGATGCAGCAGAACGTTTAGGCATAGCAAGAACTACCCTTACTCTCTGGTTGAATATTCTTGAGTTCAAAAAAAAATATCAAAAAGAAGTTTTAAAAGAAGATTCGGCTATAACTCTTTCTCACCTAAGTTTAGCACATGCATTATCGTCAAAAACAGGTGACCCAAATAAAATAAATGAATTATTAGATGCAGTTATTAAACATAATTTAAGCAGAAAAGAAACCCAGGCTGTATTAGATATATTCTATAAATATCTGCATATACCTATGGATGAGGCTGTTGCAGCTGTATTATTAAAAAGAGAAAGATTAAAGATGAAAGATTACTGGGATGCTGATAAAGATAAAAATAATCATCGACCTGTACGTAAATTACTCAGGTCTTTTAACAATATTAATGATAATCTGGAAAAATATATGGAAGAAGAAGGAGATTTGTCTGAAAAAGCACAGGAAGATCTTTTAGATGAATTTCTTTATCTTTATCAAATAATGGGAATTTTAATCCCTGATTTAAAAAATAGGTCTATTAAAGAGCTTTTAGAGAAAATTAAAAACAATTAATAACTTTCAAAAATCTTTCTGCTGCTTTAGATAATGGGAGTTCTTTATTCCTAACTACTGCTAATTTTCTTGTTGGCAGTTTTTCTTTTATTTTTATTTTAAAGAGTTCATTTTGAGAAAGATTTAAACTATATTGGGGTACATGAGCAATTCCAAGCCCAATTTTAGTCATTTCAATTAAAAGATCCACGCTTCCCAGTTCAACTTCAGGTTTGAGATCTATATTGTATTTTTTTAATAATTCATCAAAAAACTTTCTGGTACTTGTTTTTTCTTCAAGCATTAAAAGTGGATAATTCTTTAAATCATGCAAAGATATTTTTTTGTTTTTTAATTTTGGATATTGATTTGAGCAGATAAATATATCTTCAAATTCGAATATTTCATTAACCAGCATATCATCAGTTATTTTTGGATTTGGTAAATTGCTGATGATTAAATCAACAGCATTTTGTTTAAGTAGCTCAACACAGGTGCTGGAAGTCCTATTGGTAATCTGAATATGAATTTGAGGATAGAGCTTATGAAATTCATTTAAGTAAGGTAATAAATAGTCTTTTGCAATTGTATCATTAGCTCCAATATGAATCTCACCTCTTTTTAAAGCATTAATCTCCTTGATATTTTTTTCTCCGGTTTTAATCAAGTTAAAGGCAGGTTCTATGTGTTCAAATAACACTTCTCCAGCCTGAGTTAAACTAACCTCTTTGGTGTTTCTAATAAAAAGCCTGGTTTTTAATTCTTTTTCTAAATTTTTAATATTTTGGCTGACAGCTGACTGAGAAATATAGAGTTCTTTTGCTGCTTTAGAAAAACTTAAATTTTTCGCCACAAAATAGAAGACCTTATATAATTCGTAATTCAAAGACATTAATAAGCACTCCTTATTAATATTATTAGTACTATTAATTTTACTACTTAATTATAACAGATTATAATTAACTTAGAAAGTTTATTTTTTTTAAAAATTGTAGAGATTACTGGCATAATATTCCGGCAGAATTGATAAATAGGCTTTAAATTATTATTAGTAAAAAAGAATTAAAGGAGAGCTAAATTATGAGTAAAATTAGAAGATTGTTTGTTGAAAAAAAGGATGAATACAAAGTTGAATCCGAACAGCTTTTGAGTGATTTTAGAGAAAGCCTGGGCCGGGATAATTTAAAAGACTTAAGAATAGTAAATAGATATGATATCACTAATATTTCTGATCAAGCCTATCAAGAAGCCTGTAGAACAATTTTTGCTGAAATTCCTCTTGATAAAATTTACCAGGAAGAGATTGATATTGCTCCTGACGAAAAAGCATTTGCAGTAGAATACCTACCAGGACAGTATGATCAGAGAGCTGATTCTGCAGAACAGTGTATACAAATTTTAAATAATGAAGAAGATCCAAAGGTCAGAACAGCTAAAGTAATAATTTTAAAAGGTGATTTAAAACAAAGTGATTTAGAAAAAATTAAAGATTATTATATTAACCCGGTTGATTCTAGAGAAGCAGCCATGGAAAAACCAGCTAGCCTTGAAATGGAATACAAGGTACCCGAAAAAGCTGAAACACTAAACGGTTTTATAGAACTTGATGAGCAGGGTTTAGAAGATTTTAGAGAAGAATTAGGACTGGCCATGAGTATGGCAGATATTTTTCATACTCAAAAATATTTTAAAGATGATGAAGAGAGAGACCCTACTATTACTGAAATTAAAGTATTAGATACTTACTGGTCAGATCACTGCCGTCATACAACATTTTTGACTGAAATAGAAAAAGTTGAAATAGAAAAAAGTGACTTCACTAAAAAAGTTGAAGCTGCCTATCAAGAGTATTTAGCAGCAAGACAAAAAATATATCAAACTGAAACTAAAGATATTTGTTTAATGGATATCGCTTTAATGGCGATGAAAGAATTGAGGGCAGCTGGCAAATTAGAAGATCTTGAGATTTCCAATGAAGTAAATGCAGCCAGTATAGAGATAACGGTTGATGTAGATGGTGAAGATGAAGAATGGTTATTGATGTTTAAAAATGAAACCCATAACCATCCCACAGAAATTGAGCCTTTTGGTGGAGCAGCAACCTGTTTAGGTGGAGCTATTCGTGATCCCCTAGCCGGAAGATCTTATGTTTATCAAGCTATGCGGGTAACTGGGGCAGGTGATCCACGGACTCCAATCGAAGAAACTTTAGAAGGCAAACTCCCTCAGAAAAAAATTGTTCAAGAAGCCTCAGATGGTTATAGCTCTTACGGTAATCAAATTGGTCTTGCTACTGGATTGGTAAGTGAAATTTATAATGAAAGATATATTGCCAAACATATGGAGATCGGTGCTGTTATAGCAGCCACTCCTAAAGAAGATGTCTATAGAGGAGAAGCTTTAGCAGGAGATAAAGTCATCCTCGTTGGTGGTAGAACCGGTAGAGATGGCTGTGGTGGTGCAACTGGTTCTTCTAAAGTTCATACTGAAGAGTCGATTGAAGAAAGTAGTGCAGAGGTTCAAAAAGGTAATCCACCTACAGAAAGAAAAATACAGCGTTTATTTAGAAATCCTGAAGTAAGTAGAAAAATTAAGGTCTGTAATGATTTTGGAGCAGGTGGTGTTTCAGTGGCTATCGGTGAGTTAGCTGATGCACTGGAAATTAATTTAGATGTAGTACCTAAAAAATATGAGGGTTTAGATGGAACAGAACTGGCAATTTCTGAGTCTCAGGAAAGAATGGCAGTAGTAATTGACAGTACAGATGTAGAAGAATTTATAAATTTAGCGGAAAAAGAAAATCTAGAGGCGACAGTTGTAGCAGAAGTTAAAGATCATAATCGTTTAATTATGAACTGGAATGGTAATGCTATTGTTAATCTTAGCAGGAGCTTTTTAGATACAAATGGTGCTTCACAACAAACAGAGATAAAGATTAAAAAGCCTGAAACAGAAAACAACTATTTTAAAAATGTAGTAGCTAATAGGTTGGGAAGTAAAGATGATTTAAAAGATAAATGGCTGGCCAATTTAGCTGATATTAATGTTGCCAGTCAAAAAGGACTTAAAGAAAAGTTTGATAGTACTGTTGGAGCAGGAAGTGTTTTAATGCCATTCGGAGGGAAATATCAACTAACACCCACCCAGGCTATGGCAGCAAAAATACCATTATTAAAAGGAGAAACTAACACAGCTTCTCTGATGAGTTATGGTTTCGATTCAAAACTCAGCACCTGGAGCCCTTTTCATGGAGCTTATTATGCTGTTATTGAGTCTATTGCTAAGATTGTTGCTGCAGGAGGAGATTACCAAAATATTAGATTTTCTTTTCAGGAATATTTTGAGCGTTTACGAAATGATCCTGAGCGCTGGGGTAAACCTTTTAGTGCCCTCTTGGGAGGATATTATGCTCAGAAAAGATTTGAGTTACCTGCAATCGGTGGTAAAGACAGTATGTCTGGTTCTTTTCATGAATTAGATGTCCCTCCAACCCTGGTCTCTTTTGCGGTCAATACGGTAGATGCAAGAAATGTTATTTCACCCGAATTTAAAGAAATTGATTCCAAACTCGTTTATATAAATGCAGAGAGGGCTTCAGATGAGTTAGTCGATATTGCAAAATTAAAGCAGGCTTACACTAGGATAAATAAATTAATAGCTGCCGAGAATATCATTTCTGCTTCCGCGATTAGTTTAGGTGGTATTGCAGAAGCTCTTAGCAAAATGAGTTTTGGAAATAAGATTGGAGTAGAAATCGAAGTAAATATGTCAGCAGAAAAATTATTTTCACCAGAATATGGTGCTTTACTTTTAGAAGTAAGAGCAGACAGCAATTTAGAAAAACTATTTGCAGATATAGACTATCAGCTTTTGGGTACTACAACTAAAGAACAGAGTATTAAAGTAAATAATATTGAAATTTCAATTGAAGAAGCAATTGAAACCTGGCAGAACCCACTGGAAAAAATATATCAAACTAAGGTTAAGACAATAAAAACAGATTCTGAAACAGACAATAGTCCAGATCAGAAACTAGAATTTAATGGTTATGAAAGCAAAGAAAAAATTTCAGCCAAGATTAAAGTTGCTAAACCACAGGTGGTTATCCCGGTTTTTCCCGGAACAAATTGTGAGTATGATACAGCAAGACAATTTAGAGAAGCTGGGGCAGAAGTGGAAACTATTATTTTCAAAAATCTTAAAGCAGAACAGATCGAAGAGTCGATTAATAAAATAGCTAGTACCATCAATAACTCTCAGATTGTCGTGATTCCTGGTGGTTTTAGTGCTGGTGATGAACCAGATGGTTCTGGAAAGTTTATTGCCGCTGTATTTAGAAATCCTAAGATCAAAGAAGCAGTTATGGACCTTTTAAATAATAGAGATGGTTTAATGCTGGGAATTTGTAATGGCTTTCAGGCATTAATAAAATTAGGTTTAGTTCCTTATGGAGAAATTAGAGAGTTAAAGGATAACTCACCGACCCTAACCTATAATACAATTGGTCGCCATGTTTCTTGTGCTGTATCTACTAGAATAACTTCTAATAAATCGCCCTGGCTAGCTAATGTAAGTGTTGGTGATATTCACTCTATTCCCGTTTCACATGGAGAAGGTCGTTTTGTAGCAGAGCCAGAAATGATAGAAAAGCTGCATAAAAAAGGACAGATTGCAACTCAGTATGTTGATTTTGAAGGTAAGCCTACGATGAATATAGAATTTAATCCAAATGGGTCAATGGCAGCAGTAGAAGGGATAACCAGTCCAGATGGTAGAGTTTTTGGTAAAATGGGTCACTCAGAAAGAATAGGGAACAATGTTTCTAAAAATATAATCGGTAAAAAAGATCAAAAACTCTTTAAGGCTGGAGTAGATTACTTCAAGAAATAAAGCTAGATTTAATTAAGAGCATTTCCGTTTAGTTTTGACTAAAAGGAGATGCTCTGTTTTTTTAAAATCGATTTTTAATTAATTGTAAGAACTTCCATTTGCTCAAGAGAATTTTTTATTAATTTTTCTATATTTAAAACTGCTTCTTTTGATCTAACTATTTTTAAAATTGGTTTAGTTACAGGTTCTTCAGGAATAAAAACAGTACAGCAGTCTTCATAAGGACGAATTGAGATTTCATAACTATCTATTTTTTTAGCCAATTCTATTATTTCATTTTTATCAGAAGTAATTAAAGGCCTTAATATTGGTAGCTCTGAAGCATCATCTGTGCTTTGAATTCCTTCCAGAGTCTGGCTTGCAACTTGTCCTAAACTTTCCCCGGTAATTAAAGCTTTTTGGCTGTTTTCTTTGGCCAGGTGATTAGCTATTCTAACCATCATTCTTCTCATGATTGTAATTGTATATTTTTCAGGGCATTTTTTAACTATTTGCTGTTGGATTTCTGTGAAATATGGAATCTGCAGTTTGATTTCTCCCCCATATTTAGATAATATTCGGGCCAGATCTTTAACCTTTTCTTTGGCTCTGGCTGAAGTATAAGGAGGAGAATGGAAATAAACAGCTCCAATTTTTAAGCCTCTTTTTAAAGCATACCAACCTGCAACTGGACTATCAATTCCTCCAGAGAGCATTAATAAAGTTTGACCAGATGATTTTACAGGTAGTCCACCTGGACCACTTTCTCTATTTATAAAAAGGTAGATTTTGCCTCTGGTTATTTCAATTTCAAATAAGTGATCAGGATTGTGAACATCTACTTTAAGCGGTTTTTCCTTACTTTCAATATTTGTTAAAATAGCACTACCAATTTCTGCATTTAACTTTGGACTTTTGATAGGAAAAGATTTATCAGCCCTATTGGTTTCAACCTTAAAACTACAGGGATAGCTTTTTACTTCTTTTTCAAAAAGTTTAAGTGCTTTTTCTTTTAATTTATCATAATCTTCATCATCAAAATCTGAGGCTGCTTTATTAAGTTTAAAATCAACTGCTGGACTTGCAGATACTATGCCGGGTAGTTTTATTATTCTGTTTAAAAGCCTTTTTATAACTGAGCTTTCGGCATGAAGAAAAATCCTTCCATAAACAGTGGTAATTTCAAAATCACCAAGATCAGCTATCGCATGATCAATATTTTTGATCAACTGACCAATAAAATCATGTTTGTTATCACCTTTTAAATTAATTTCTCCATAACGAATAATTATTAAATTATACAATGATTTCACCTCGATAATAATTTCAATTATTTATTTACAATTTTTAAAAAGTCAATTTTTTCTTTGATTTTAGTTATTACATAATCAATTTCATTTTGCTTTATCTCTTCAGTTAAAGAGATCCTTAATGCACCTTGAATGCGATTTTCAGAGAAACCACATACTTTCAAAACCCTGCTGTATTTCTTTTTTGAAGTACAGGCAGATGAAGTAGAAAGATAAATACCTTCTTCAGCCAGAGCATGCACCATTGTTTCCCCCTTTATATTTTTCAAAGAAAAATTTATAATATGAGGAACGGCATTTTTGGGTGAATTTATCTTAACTTCTTCAATTTCTTTTAATTTTTTTAAAAAATAATTTTTCTTTTCATTTAATTTAGCATTAAAAAGATTTTTAGAGTTAAGCTGTGCTATTTCATTTAAAGCCTGATTTAGACCTGCAGCAGCAGCTGTGTTTTCAGTTCCAGGTCTTATATTTTTTTCCTGTCCACCTCCATAAAAAAGAGGTTTTAAATCTACACCTTTTTTAAAAAAAAGAGCACCTATTCCTTTAGGTGCATGAAATTTATGACCACTTATTGAATATAGATCTACTTTTAGATCAGATAAATCCGTAGAAATCTTGCTAAAAGCCTGAACTCCATCTACATGGAAAAATGTTAAAGGATTTTTATTTCTTATTATTTTAGCTATTTTTTTGATTGGCTCAATAGTACCTAATTCGTTATTTACATGCATTACACTGATTAAGATAGTATCTTCTCTAATTAGGCTTTTTAAATGCTTTATATTTACAATTCCTTTTTTATTTACCTGCAGCCAATCAACTTCCCAACCTTCTTTTTCTAATTGCAGCATTAAATTATGTATAGACGAGTGTTCTATTGGAGAAGTAATTATATGTTTTCCCCGCTGTTTGTGTTGCTCTATGATCCCTCTTACAGCAAGGTTATTGCTTTCTGTGCCTCCCGAAGTAAAAATTATTTCTTCAGGCTTAACATTTAATCTTTCTGCTAAGTTTTTTCTACATTTTGTTAATATTTTTTCTGCTGCTAATCCCTTTCTATGTAGAGAAGAAGGATTAGCATAATTTTTTTGCATAGTTTTTACTACTGCTTCTATTACTGCAGGTGAGACTTTGCTTGTAGCTGCATTATCTAAATATATTTCTTCTGACATTGTTTTCCCCTCCTGCTTAAAATCTATATTTAATTATAGCATAAATAAAATTACATACAAATTGAAATCAATGATTTAATTTATAAATCTAAAGTGTTATAATAAGAATTAAGAGTAAAAAAATCACTTTATTTAGGAGGAATAAATTTTGTATTTAATAGATACTCATGCTCATTTAGATTTTAATGATTATGATAAAGATAGAGAAGAAGTCTTTAGCAGAGCTAGAGAAGCTGGAGTTGAAGAAATAATAAATATTGGTGCTGATCTTGAATCAAGTATAAGGGCGGTTAAATTAGCGGAAAATTATGATAAAGTTTATGCAACTGTTGGTATTCACCCACATGAGGCAGTTTCTGTAAATAAAGAAAGTTTAAATCAGATAAAAGAATTGAGTTCTTCACTTAAAGTAAAAGCGATTGGAGAAACCGGCTTAGACTTTTATTATGATAATTCCCCGCGTGATATACAGATTGAGGCCTTTAAAGTTCAGCTTGATCTTGCTGCTGAACTGGATTTGCCAGTTGTGGTCCACTCTCGAGCAGCTGGAGAAGAAACACTAAAAATTTTAGATCAAAGTGCTGACTTTTCTGCCAATTTAATTTTTCATTGTTATGCATATGGGACAGAATTGATTGAAAAAATAATTGATAGAGATTATTATGTGGCTTTTGGTGGTTTAATTACTTTTAAGAATGCTTCTGAAATACGTCAGGCACTTAAAAAAATGCCGTTTGATAGAATACTTTTAGAAACTGATTCTCCTTATTTAACACCATCTCCAAACCGAGGTAAAAGAAATGAACCGGAAAATTTAAAATATATTCTAAAAAAAGCTGCTGAAATAAAAGAAATATCAGCAGATAGAATGGCAGAATTTACAAGTGAAAATGCAAAAAGGGTTTATAGGTTGTAAAAAAAAGGGAGGTAGATCAAAATGAAAATCGGGATTATTGGGCTGGGAGATATAGCTAAAAAAGCTTATCTGCCAATCGTGACTCAACTTGCAGAGTTAGAACCATATTTTTGCACAAGAAATGAAGATGTGTTGAAAGAGCTTGGAGCTAAATATCATGTTGATAAACTTTATTCCTCAGTAGATAGTTTGTTAGAGGAAGATATTAAAGCTGCTTTTGTTCATGCAGCTTCTAAAGCACATTACAAAATAGTTAAAAAACTGCTTGAAAATGATATCCATGTTTATGTTGATAAACCAATAACTTATCATTTAGAACAAAGCAAAGAGTTGATCAATATAGCAAGGAGAAAAAACCTTCTTTTGATGACCGGTTTTAACAGAAGATATGTTCCCACATATCGTTCTCTGCTGGAAATTAAAAGTCCTAAAATAATAATAATGCAGAAAAACAGGAAGTTAAATCCGGGTAATACAAGAAAAGTTGTTATGGATGACTTTATTCATGTTGTAGATACTATTCGCTATCTATATGGAGATGAAGATATTGATTCTGTTGAAATAGATAAGATTGAAGAAAACAACAGTTTAAAAAGGGTAATGATTACTATCAAGGGTTCAGCAAATACAGCAATTGGAATAATGAATAGGGATAATTCAATAACAGAGGAAACCGTAGAGGTAATGGGTTTTAAAAAGAAAAAGAAAATAGTTGATTTAACTGAAATAATAAACTATGAGAATAAGGGAAAAAGTAGTTCTCAAGTTTATGGATGGAATAAAATGGAGTATAACAGGGGTTTTGTTGACATTATCGATAGATTTATAGAGCTGTTAAAAAAAGATGAGTCAAAGCAAAGTATAATGATGGCTGATTTAAACACTCACAAATTGTGTGAAAGAATCATTAATGAATAATTTTGCGTGAGTAAAATTGATGTGATAAAATAAGCTAGGTAAATATAATAAAAAATAAGGATGATTTATAATAAAATGCTAAATAAAATAGCAACACCAAGTGAGACAAAGAAAATATTGAAAGAATATGATTTACGGCTTAAAAAAGGTCTAGGGCAAAATTTTTTAATTGATTATAATATAATAGATATAATAATCAATGCTGCTGAGATCGATGGAGATGAATTATTGATTGAAATTGGTCCTGGAATTGGTTCATTAACTCAAGCCCTTCTGGAAGAGTTAAAAGATGGGAAATTAATTGCTATTGAAAAAGACGCAGAAATGGTTAAGGTTTTAAAAGAAATATTTCCGCAACAAAATAAGCTGAAATTATTAAATGAAGATGCTTTAGCTATTGAATGGAAAAAAATAGCAAAAGAAAATAAAGGAATGGGAATAAAGGTAATAGCTAACTTACCCTATTATGTTACAACTCCAATTATTATGAGTATTTTGGAAAGTGAAATAGAGCTAGAGAAGATGATATTTATGGTTCAAAAAGAGGTTGGTGAGAGGATGAGTTCTGGCCCGGGAACTAAAAAATTTGGTTCTTTAAGTGTGGCTGTTCAATACCATATGAAGCCAGAAATAGTTCACCAGGTACCTTCATCGGTTTTTTTGCCTCAACCTGATGTAGATTCTGTAATTGTTAGTTTAACTCCTTATAGCGAAAATCCCCATCAGAAAAAAGTTATTGACCAGGAATTTTTCTTTCAAATAGTTAAATCTATTTTTCAGCAGAGGAGAAAAACTTTGCGTAACAGTCTTAGTAAATCAGCTGTAATTAATCTGGATAGAGATTTGGTTACTAAAGCTCTTGAATTAGAAGGTATTGGTCTTAAAAAAAGAGGCGAAAAACTCGAAATATCAGAAATGATATCTATAACTAATAGACTTTATAAGATGAGAAACAAAAATTAAAGAAAGCAGGTGTTAAAATGCAGTTTATCAGTCCTACAGATGGCTGTTTAAGTGCAGAAGATACATTTCAGACAATAATGGATTTTGTCAAAGAGGAAGAAAACAAATATAGGTTAATTGTGGGTACTGATTCACAGCCTGGATTTGATGAAGCTGTGTTTGTTACTGCAATTGTTATCTATAGAGTTGGCAGAGGTGGAAGATATTTTTATCATAAAAGTTCTATAAATTTCAAGGCGGGCATGAAACAGAGGATTTTTTATGAGGTATCAAGAAGCTTAAAAGTTGCAGGAGAGTTGACATCACTCCTGGCATCTGAAGAAGTTTTAGCTGAGAATGTTGAGCTTGAAGTCCATATAGATGTTGGCGAAAATGGTCCAACAAATCAGATAATTAAAGAAGTTGTCGGTATGGTAGTTGGAAGTGGTTTTGAAGCATATATTAAGCCAGATGCTTATGCAGCTTCAACTGTTGCTGATAAATTTACTAAATAATTATATTATAGATTGAACACTGAGCTTCTTTTGCCAAAATTATTTTCTTATGATATAATTAACTCTAGAGTGTCTTTTTCTACAAATGGGGTGAAATTTGATGGATAATGTATTAGATCAAATAAAAAAAGAGGTAAAATCTTTTGTGGGTCACCGGGTTAGTGTAAAAGCTAATAGAGGAAGAAGAAAAGCTGTTGAAAAAGAAGGGGTTTTAGAAAAAACTCATAAAAATGTTTTTGTAGTTAGAATTAAGGATCATAATCAGATTAGGCGCCTATCTTATACTTATGCTGATTTATTGACAGATGATGTGGTTATAAAATCAAAGGATGATGAAGTTAAAATAGGAGTTTAAGAAAACTAATATATTTAATTAAATATGCAGCCAGGGAAGGCTGCTTTTTTCCTGCGCAATTTGTTTTGAAAATATTTGTTTTTAAGCTAAAAGTATCCAGGTATAATTTTACTTTATTTTTATAACATAGAGCACTAAAATTAATTTAGATGGATATGATCAAGCGGGAAGGGGAGATTTGCTTGGAATTTAATATGTTAATTGGTCTGCTTGGGGGGCTTGGCCTCTTTATATATGGTATGAAGCAAATGAGTGAAGGGCTGCAGAAAACAGCAGGAAAAAGATTACGTCATATTTTAGCAAAAATGACTTCAAAACCAATTATGGGGGTTGGGGTTGGAGCATTGGTTACTTCTATTATCCAGAGCAGTAGTGCTACAACTGTAATGGTTGTTGGTTTTGTTAATGCCGGTATTATGACATTAATTCAATCTGTAGGAGTTATTATGGGTGCTAATATTGGTACCACAATAACTGCTCAACTGGTAGCTTTTAAATTAGGAGACTATGCCTTTCATGCTATAGCACTGGGAGCTTTTGCATATTTATTTTCAAAAAGAAAAAAACCTCAGTATATCGGGCAGGTATTATTAGGTTTTGGATTATTATTTTTAGGAATGCAGACAATGAGCGATACGATGGCGCCTTTAAGAGATTCAGTATTTTTTATAGAATTTATTGAAAGTTTTGCCCATTATCCTGTTTTAGGTGTATTAACAGGTCTCTTTGTAACTGTGGCAGTTCAGAGTAGTACTGCATCTTTTGGTATTTTATTAGGTTTAGTTTCAGCAGGTGCTATTGATTATTATTCTGCAATACCCATTCTTTTAGGTAATAATATTGGTACAACAGTAACAACAATATTATCTGCTATTGGTGCTAATCTTACAGCTAAAAGAGCAGCAGCAGCGCACTTTTTGTTCAATGTTTTAGGTGCAGCCATTATGATTACTTTCTTATATATTATTCCTGATTTTTCAATTTTTATTGAAAATATTTTATTAACTGTAAGCAGGCTTTTTGGTCAGCAAACATTGTCAACTGAACGTTTAATTGCAAATACCCACACATTTTTCAATATTTTAAACACTTTAATCTGGCTTCCTTTTACTGGTTTTTTAGTTTATTTAGTTAAAAAAATTATACCAGGAGAAGATACCACTTTAAAACATGGTACTACCTTTATTGATGATAGGATGTTGAGTACACCTTATGTAGCAATTGAACAGGTTAAAAAAGAAATAGTTTATATGCATGAAATAGCAAGAGACATGGTTTGTGAAACAGTACAGGCATTTTTAGATGCTGATGGAGATATTATTAAAAAAATAAGAAGACACGAAACTATCATTAACGAAGTTGAAGAAGAGCTTTTGCATTTCATTCAAAAGATTCCTCAGGCTCAGTTAAATGATGTTGATATTAGAACTTTAGATAAATATTTTGCCGTAGTTGATGATATTGAAAGTATTGCAGATGATGCAGATGATATTGCTGATTTCTTAGAAAACAGAGTGGAAAATAAAATTAATTTTTCTGTAGAGGGGCGAAAGACTATCGAAAAGGTTTATAATATTGTTTGTGATGTTTTAGATAAATCTGTTAAGCTTATTGAAACTCATGATTTAGAGATTGCGAAAGAAATTATTGCAGCAGAAGAAAGATTAGATGAGATGCAGATTAAAATTAGAGGAGAAAGTATTAGCAGAATTAAAAGATCAGATAAAGAAATTTGTGATCCGAATGCAGGAATCTTATTATTAGAAATTCTTGATACTTTAGAACATATTACTGATCAAATGGCAGATATTGCTCACAGCATTATTGAAATTTATGATGGTGATCACAAAGTAAAAGCAGCAGGAAAAGAAGCAAAAGCGGTATAATTTACAAAGATTTAACATAAATATAGTTTTATTGTGCAGAGGCTCCTTTTTTAAGGGGCCTCTTTTTGATACAATATAGATAATAACTTAAAAATCATCTTAATAATATATAATCAGGGAGAATTTATAATGGGAAAAATTTTAATTGTTGAAGATGAAAAGAATATTCGAGAATTAGTTAAATTTAATTTAGAAGGTGCTGGTTTTAAAGTTCTAACTGCTTCTAATGGAAAAGAGGCTTTAGAAAAAATATCTACTAATATTGATCTTGTTGTTCTTGATTTAATGCTACCTGAAATTGATGGAATGGAAGTTTGTAGAAGACTTCGTGCTGATGAAAAACTTAAAAAAATTGCAATTATTATGTTAACTGCTAAAGGTGAAGAACTTGAAAGAATTCTGGGTTTAGAAATGGGCGCAGATGATTATATGACAAAGCCCTTTAGCCCACGAGAATTAATTGCAAGGATTAAAGCAATTTTTAGGAGAATGGAAGAACTTAAGCTAGATAAAGATACAATTAAAGATGAAATAATAATTGCAGGTGATTTTAAAATTGATATTTCCAGGCATGAGGTTAAATTTAAAGATGAAAATATTTCTCTTACTTTAAAAGAATTTGAACTGCTTCGTTATTTAATTTTAAATCAGGGTCGTGTATTAAGTAGAAATTTACTTTTAGAAAAAATATGGGGCTATGAATATGCTGGAGATACAAGAACTGTAGATGTCCATATTAGAAGATTGCGAAAAAAAAGCAGCTCTGAGTATATAAAAACTGTTAGGGGGGTGGGCTATAAATTTGTTAAAGTGGAAACAGATGGGGATAAAAAATAGGATAATTATTATCTTTATAATTATACAACTCTTAGTTTTAGGTTTAAGTTTTTATTATATTAGTTATAAACATCGTGATTTATATCTAGAAAAAGAGAGAATGAATTTAAAACATTATTCCAATTTGATTTTAAATGATTTTAGAGATGATTTTACTACTGAGTTATCTTTATTAGCAGAGAAAACAGAGCAATGGGCGGAAGATACTGACACCAGAATAACAGTTATAGACATTAGAGGTAATGTTTTAGCAGATTCTCATTATAATATTGAAGATATGGATAATCATATCAACAGACAAGAGATTGAAGCAGCAATTAGAACTCAAGAAGCTGCTGATTCTATTCGCTATAGCAGTACAATAGATGAAGATATGCTTTATCTTGCTCAGGCAATTATTATAAATAATGAAGTGATGGGAGTTATAAGGACAGCCAGATCTTTAGAATTTATAAATAATATTTTAATTGAAGATATAAAAAATTATTTATTTTTCTTTATAATTTTAAGTTTTTTCATGTTCTTTTTAACCTGGCAGTTAACTTCAAATATAGTAAAGCCTCTTGAAAAAATTACTAATACTGCTGAAAAAATAGCTCAGGGAGATTTAAGTCAAAGAATATCTATTAGAAAATATAATAGTGAAATAGAAAAGTTAGCAATGATGTTCAATCATATGGCAGCAGAACTTGAAGATAAAATAGCAGAAATATCTAAAGAAAAAAATAGAATTGAAGCAATCTTAAAAAGCATGGTAGATGGTGTTATAGCAACTGATTCAGAGGGTCGAGTTTCACTTATTAATCCTGCTGCTCAAAAAATTTTTAATATCGATGAACAGGCTATTAAGGGCAAAAATTTAATAAGTTCTTTATTTAATCATCGATTGGATATGTATTTGCAGAGATCTTTAGATGAAAAAGAAAGCATTAGTAGAGAAATTATCTATCAAAATCCTGACAAAAAAATTATTCAGACAACATTTATTCCGCTTTTAGGAGATAACAAAGATATAAATGGTGGGGTTATAGTTTTAACTGATATCACAGAACTTAGAAAGTTAGAAACAGTGCGTAATGATTTTGTGGCAAATGTTTCTCATGAATTAAGAACTCCATTAACATCTATTTTAGGTTATTTAGATACTCTTTTAGAAAGTGATATTGAAGATCAAAAAACTAAGGAGAAGTTTTTAAAGATAATTAAAGAAGAAACTAATAGACTTTCATTATTAATTACAGACTTGTTAAACCTTTCTAAAATAGAATCTCAGTCTTTTGAGCTTTATCCAGGCGATTTTTTAAAGACTTTTCAAAAAGTTTATCATTTACTTGAAAAAAATGCCCAACTAAAAGATATTAATATTAATTTAGAAATTGAAGATGATTTACCTCAGGTTTATATGGTTAGAGAACAGGTAGAACAGGTTTTAATTAATTTAATTGATAATGCTATTAAATACAGTTCTTCTGGAGGCACAATTAATATTTCAGTCCAAAAAAAATCTGATAAACTTTATTTTGAAATTCAGGATAATGGAATTGGAATTCCTGTTGACGAGCAAGAAAGAATTTTTGAAAGATTTTATAGGGTAGATAAAGCACGTTCTCGAGAGCTTGGAGGTACAGGTATAGGGCTTTCTATTGTAAGAAATATTATTAAACAACATGGTAGTGAGATAAAAGTAGAAAGTCGTGTAGGTGAAGGAAGCAAGTTTAGTTTTTATCTCAATATAGCTGATTGAAAATAAAATATTTCTGTTTAATCCAGAAATCAACATCTTATACCGCCTTTTGGGCGGTTTTTTACTTTGTTTACAAATTCTTAACATTGGAGAAATATTGCTGTAACATTTAGATGCTAAATTGTTATTAGAGTTATAAAAAAGAAAATTAAAAATTAATTAAGGGGGAAATATTTAATGAAAAAAACATTTATCTTATTACTTTTGTTGGCGGCAGTATTTTCTTTAACCTTTACTCAAGTTTCAGCTCAAGATGGTTTTATTCAAATAAGAGGTTCAGATACTCAGGTTAATTTAACATCTAATCTGGCAGAAGCATTTATGGACTTAAATCCTGAGGCAATGATTTCTGTAACAGGTGGTGGATCAGGTACTGGAATTGCAGCAATAATAAACAATCAGGTTGATCTAGCAAATTCTTCTCGTGAAATTTCCGAGGAAGAGATGGCTCAAGCTAGAGCAAAGGGAGTAGAACCAAAAAGAATTGTAATTGCACTTGATGGTTTGTCAGTTATTGTAAATGAAGATAATCCAGTTGAAGAATTAACAGTAGAACAAATTGGAGCAGTTTTTAAAGGTGAGATAACAAACTGGTCTGAACTTGGTGGTAAAGATCAGGATATTAGCCTATATGGACGTCAGAGTAACTCGGGGACATATGTGTATTTTAGAGAAAATATATTAAAAGGTGACTATAGTGATGATAAAATGAGAATGAATGGTAATGCTCAAATTGTAGAAGGTATTTTAAGTGATAAATCCGCAATAGGATATGTTGGAGTTGGTTATACAGTAGATGAAGGAAAACCTGTAGAGGGTTTAAAAATAGTAAAAGTTGCAGCAGATGAAGATTCTCCCTATGTAACTCCTATAGATCCGGCAAATGTTGCTGATGGAAGTTATCCAGTAGCAAGGCCTCTACATCATTATAGTAATGGTGTTCCAGAAGGTATGGTCAAAGAATATCTGGAATTTGTTTTAAGTGATGCAGGTCAGCAGGTAGCTGTAGATTCTGGTTTTTACCCAGTTACAGAAGAATATATAGAAATGAATAAAGAAAATTTAGGCTGGTAAAAATAAAAAATATTCTATATATAGATAGGGAGGCAAATGCCTTCCTATCAATATGTTTTGATAATTATATAATATTAAATAGTTCTAGTTATTATTTTTTGGAAGGAGATATATTATGAAACGGGAAACAAAAGAAAAATTTATTGAAAAATTTTTCTTTATCAACAGTTTAGTTGTAGTTATTGTATTAATAGGAATTTTTTATATTCTTTTATCTAATAGTATTCCAGCTTTTAGAGAAATTGGATTTCAGGAATTTTTCACTTCAAAGCGCTGGAACCCAACTTCATTTTCAAATATAGAGTATGGAATTTTAAGTCAGGTTGTAAGCACACTGATGGTTACATTTGGGGCTATGATAATAGCAGTTCCATTGGGTATAGCAACTGCTGCTTATTTATCAGAAATAGCTAACCCAAAAGTTAAAGTTATTTTAAAACCTGTTATAGAGATACTAGCAGGTATACCTTCAGTTGTTATTGGATTTTTAGGCATTGTATTACTTGGGCCTTTAATTGCAAGAACTTTTAATTTGTCGAATGGTTTAAATGCTCTTAATGGTTCGATATTACTTGCAGTTATGTCTCTGCCTACCATAATTTCGTTATCTGAAGATGCGATAGCTGCTGTTCCTAAATCATACAAAAATGCTTCTCTGGCTTTAGGAGCAAACCGCTGGCAGACTTTGATTAAAGTTACTATTCCATCAGCTTTATCCGGGATAACTGCTGCAGTTATGCTTGGAATGGGTAGAGCAATTGGAGAGACCATGACAGTTTTAATGGCAACTGGTAATGCACCTAGAATGCCTTCAGGGTTCTTTTCATCAGTAAGAACAATGACTGCTACAATAGCAATAGAGTTGGGGGAAGTGCCTCACCATACAACCCACTATTATGCTTTGTTTGCAGTAGGTCTTGTCTTATTTATTATGACTTTTGCAGTAAATTTAATATCAGATATTATTCTCCACAAATATCAGGAGGTGGAATAATTGTCTAATGATTTAAAAGAAAAAATTGGGTTTTGGACTTTAAGGTTATCAGCTTTAATTGTTTTATCAATTCTTTTTATAATTTTATTTGATATTGTTCGCAAAGGGATTGGTGTTATAAGCTGGGAGTTTTTAAGTACTGCTCCCAGAAGAAACCTGACAGAAGGCGGTATTTTCCCTGCGATTTATGGAACTTTTTTAATTACTGTTATCACAGCAGCAGTTTCAATTCCGCTGGGAGCATTTGGAGCAATTTATCTTAATGAATATGCTAAAAAAGGTCGAAGCAGTAGATTGATTAGAATGGCAATTAGAAATTTAGCCGGTGTACCTTCGATTGTATTTGGGCTTTTTGGGGTAGGAATTTTTGTTGTATTATTTGGCTTTGGAGTATCTATCTTAAGTGCGGGTTTAACTCTGGCAATGATGACACTACCGATAACTATTACTGCCAGTGAAGAAGCATTAAAAACTGTGCCGCGTTCATATAGAGATGGTTCTCTTGCTCTGGGTGCTACTAAATGGCAGACAATAAAAAATAATGTTTTACCTGTAGCTTTACCAGGAATGTTGACCGGTTCTATTTTAGGACTTGCTCGATCAGCAGGAGAAACAGCGCCAATACTATTTACAGGAGCAGCATTTTTTCTGCCTTATTTACCTAAGTCAATATTTAGCCAGTTTATGGCTTTACCCTATCATTTATATATTTTATCAACTCAGCATCATGCAATTGCTAGAGTTAGACCAATTGCTTATGGTACAGCACTAGTTTTAATAACTTTAGTTTTAGTAGTTAATCTGACAGCAATTATTTTGAGAAACAAACTGCGAAAAAAATATAAAAGATAAAAAAAGGAAGGGAAAACAGAATGGAAAATAACTATAAATTTGAGATTAATAATTTAAACTTTTATTACAATCAATTTCAGGCTTTGTATGATATAAATATGAATATAGAAGAAAAAAAGATTACTGCTTTAATTGGTCCTTCTGGCTGTGGAAAATCTACTTTTTTAAGGACATTAAATAGAATGAATGATTTAATTGAAAAAACTAGCATCGAAGGAGAAGTACTTTTAGATAATAAAGATATTTATCAAAATGGTGTTGATGTTGTTGAGTTAAGAAAAAAAATAGGAATGGTTTTTCAGCAGCCTAATCCGTTTCCTAAATCTATTTTTGATAATATTGCTTATGGCCCTAGAATGCATGGAATCAAAGACAAAGCAAAATTAGAAGAAATAGTAGTTGAAAGTCTCAAATCAGCTGTTCTTTATTCTGAAGTAAGAGATAGATTAGATAAATCTGCCCTGGATTTATCTGGTGGTCAGCAGCAGCGTTTATGTATAGCAAGAGCGTTAGCTGTCAAACCGGAAGTGATTTTAATGGATGAGCCTGCTTCAGCTTTAGATCCAGTTGCAACAGCAAAAATAGAAGATCTCATTAAAGAATTGAAGAAAAATTACAGTATTGTAATTGTAACTCATAATATGCAGCAGGCTGCTCGAGTTTCTGATATGACCGGATTTTTCCTTATGGGTGAGTTGATAGAATATGATAGAACCGATAAAATATTTGAAAATCCAACCGAACAGCGAACTGAAGACTATATTACAGGGCGTTTTGGCTAAAATTTTTATGAGCTTAGAAGTATTAAGGGGGTATATAAAAAATGAGTGATTCTCGCAAAAGTTTTCATGCAGAATTAAAAGATTTAGAAAGAGAAATGCTAAAAATGGGAAGTATTGTTGGAGAAAGTATCAGTAAAAGTATTGAGGCCTTAATGAATAAAGATCTTGAGTTGGCTGATAAAGTTATAAAAGATGATGATCTTATAGATGCTTATGAATTAGATATCGAAGAAAAGTGTACTCGTTTAATTGCTCTACAGCAACCAGTTGCAATTGATTTAAGAAAAATTATTGTAATTTCTAAGTTGGTAACTGATCTAGAAAGAATTGGTGACAATGCATCTAATATTGCCCATAGAGTTAAGGATATTGGTGAACAGCCATTAATCAAAGAGATGCAGGATCTACCTGGGATGAAAGAGATAGTCGTGCAGCAGTTGAGAGGAAGTTTGAAAGCCTTTGTTGATATGGATATTGAGAAGGCAAAAGAGGTTGCTGCTCGAGATAAAAAAGTAAATATGCTAGATAAAAAGATTAAGCATGAGTTGTTAAACGTTATGAAAAATGACTGTGCTACAATTGAACAAGGGACTTCATTGATGTTTATCAGTCGTTTTTTAGAGCGAATTGGAGACCATTCGACCAACATCTGCGAACGGACTGTCTATATGAAAACAGGAAATTGGGAAGAGCTTGAATAGCTTTAAAATTTATTTTCGAGAATTAGATATTTTAAGTGAATAAATAAATCATAAAGGTACACTCTTATTACTAGGGTGTATTTTTTTTGATTTTTATATGCTATAATTGCAAAATTTTAATTACTGTGATAAAATTTTTATTTAGACAATAAAGGGGGTCTCTCTTGTGTTAAGGCAGTTTGCAGCTTATTATAAAAATCACTGGAAGCTATTTTTAGTAGATATTGGCTGTGCTTTTTTAATGTCCAGCTTGGATCTAGTTTTTCCAGTATTTATACAGCAGTTAATAGATCAGCATTTCCCTAATCGGGATCTTAATATGATGCTCAGAATAGCCCTAATTTTATTAGGACTTTATTTGCTTAGATATTTTTTTCAATATATTGTTCATTACTGGGGTCATGTTGTTGGTATCAGAATGGAAACTGATATGCGATCAGAATTATTTACCCATTTGCAAAAACTATCTTTTAAATTTTATGATAATAATAAGGTAGGTTACTTAATGTCCCGGGTGGTCAATGATTTAAACAATATGTCGGAACTTGCTCATCATGGACCGGAAGATATTTTTATTTCTTCGATGCTTTTAATTGGAGCTTTTATTATCTTAATGAATATGCACTGGCAGTTAGCCTTAATTACTTTTGCTTTAATTCCTGTTATGCTTATTTTTTCAATCAAACTAGGTGAAAAAATGTATGAGGCACTTAAGGTCATTAGAGAAAAAATGGCAGAAGTTAATGCAATTGTTGAAGATAGTTTGAGTGGAATAAGGGTTGTTAAATCTTTTACCAATGAAGAGTACGAGAATGATAAATTTTATGAGGGTAACCATAGCTATCGGCGTTCTCGAGAATATGCCATGAAAAATATGGCTAAATTTCATTCTGGAATGAATTTATTTATTAACTTAATTAATTTAATCACTCTGTCTGCTGGTGGTTATTTTATTTATATTGGTTCTTTAACCACAGGACAGATGGTTGCCTTCCTATTTTATGTAAATATGTTTATGGATCCTATTAAAAGGTTGGTCAATTTTAATGAACAGTTTCAAAGAGGAATGTCAGGTTTTAGTCGTTTTAGAGAATTATTAGCGGTTGACCCAGAAATCGTTGATAAAGCAAATGCAGTTGAATTAAAAGATGTAGATGGTAAGATTGAATATAAGGATTTAACTTTTGCTTATGATAATCAGGAAAAAGTACTGGAAAATATCAATATAACTATAGAACCAGGAAAGACGGTTGCTTTTGTTGGCCCATCTGGTGCTGGCAAGTCAACTTTAACGAAGCTTTTACCACGTTTTTATGAAATAAATGCGGGTAGTCTTTCTATAGATGGAACTGATATTAGAGAATTTAAATTAGAATCTCTACGAAAAAATATTGGCATTGTTCAGCAGGATGTATTCCTTTTTAATGGTACAGTTCGAGAAAATATCGCTTATGGAAATCAAAATGCTACAGATGAAGAAATAATTAAAGCAGCCAAAAAAGCTAATGCACATCAATTTATTATTAATTTGACTAATGGATATGATACTAATATTGGTGAAAGAGGAGTTAAATTATCTGGAGGACAAAAGCAGAGAATTTCTATAGCTAGGTCATTTCTTAAAAATCCACCGATTTTAATTTTAGATGAGGCAACTTCATCACTTGATAATGAGAGCGAGAGAATTATTCAAGAATCTTTAGAAAAACTTGCCGAGGGAAGGACAACTCTAGTAATTGCTCACCGACTTTCTACTGTAATTAACGCTGACCAGATTATTGTTTTAACTGATGATGGCATTGTTGAGCGTGGTAGACATGAACAACTGATAAAAAAAGGCGGAAAATATGCAAAACTATACAATGAAGAATTCAGAACAGATTTAGCTGGATAATTAAATTAAGAAAGGAAGTTTCTAATGGCTAAAAAATTATATCGGTCCCGTGATGACAGAATGGTTGCTGGAGTTTGTGGAGGAATAGCTGAATATTTTAATGTTGATTCTTCGCTTATTAGATTAGCTCTGCTGTTTATATTTCTTTTCAGAGGTTTCGGTTTATTTGCCTATTTAATTGCCTGGCTTGTTATTTCGGAAAAACCAATTTACAAAACAAATGAAGAAATAGAGGAAGATTATTATATTGAAGAAAAAGCGGAAGAAAATGTGGAGAATGAAAACGAGAATAAAAGACAAAAGCTTTTTGCAGTTCTTTTAATAATAATTGGCTTTTTGTTTTTAGTTGATATTTGGCTGCCCAATATATACTGGCAGAGATACTGGCCTATAGTTTTAATAGCAGCTGGATTTATGCTTTTAAAGAGGGAGGATAACAATGACAGATAATAGAAGCCAAAATATTCTTGGACTGATATTAATTATAACTGGAATTATATTTTTAGGTGAAACACTTGGAATTTATCAGTTTAATTTAGCTCTTTTTATAAGAAGTTACTGGCCTGTTTTACTAATTATCTATGGTCTTCATGTCTTGCTTCAGAATAGTTCTTTTTGGTTTATAGTTCCTTTACTGATAATTATTGCTGCTGGATTTTTAATATATCTTTTAATTAATCATGGACCAGTACCTCAAATGCCGATGTTTAGGCACAGAATGTTTAATTTTGGTAATTTGCCGCTAGTCTAAAACTAAGAATTTTTGATTCTTTTTTCTAGAATTGGGGCTAAAATTATTACTAGTATTATTTTAAATATATCACCAGGTATAAAGGGTATAACTGTCATATTTAATGCTGCTGCTATTGCTGTTCCGGTGGTTAAAACAAAATAACTGCATCCTATTATGTAAGTACTTAAAACTGCAGCAGAATAAATAAAAATATTTTTCCTTTCTTCTTTATAATAATGTCCGGCTATCCAGGCAGCAGCAGCAAAACTAATTAAAAAACCGCCGGTTGGACCAGCAATTACACCTAAACCACCCTGCCCGCCAGAAAAGATTGGTAATCCTGCAGCACCGAGTAATAAATAACTTATTTGTGAAAGAAATCCATATTTTTTACCCAATAAACGACCTGCTAAAATCACAAAAAAGGTTTGCAGGGTTATTGGGACTGGAGAAAATGGGAGTGGGATTATTAAATAAGCCCCAACTGCAGTCAATGCAGTCATTAAGGCTGCTTTAATCATTTTATCTGTTTCCATTTCTATCTCTCTCCTTTTCATATCTTTTAATTTAATCTGACTAACGGTCAATTCATTAAAAATAATATTATCATAAATAAATCAAGTTTTAAAGGGAAATTAGCTTTGCTTTTTAATTATAATCTTTAGTATAATAAATTTAAAGTTTAAATATTGGATTGGGGGAGATAAATTGAAGGAATTATATGTTAATGCTCCGGCAAAAATTAATTTGGCATTAAAAGTAGATGGTTTAAGAGATGATGGCTATCATGAAATAAAAACTATTTTCCAGAGCATTTCACTTGCAGACAGAATTAAGCTTAAGAAAAGAAGTGGGGGGATCGTTGTAAAGAATTCGAAGGTTGAACTCCCTACCGATGAAGAAAACCTTGCTTATCAAGCTGCAGAGATTTTTTTTGCAGAAAATAATGTAGATGGTGGTGTAGAAGTCTATATTCAAAAGAACATACCCATAGCGGCTGGCCTGGCTGGTGGCAGTACAGATGCTGCAGCTGTGCTGAGAGCTCTTTATGATTTATATGAACTTGAGTATAATTACTCTAAACTTAGATCTCTTTTAGTTGAAATAGGTTCGGATGTACCTTTTTGTCTTGAAGGTGGAACTGTTTATGCTCAAGGCAGAGGTGAGATACTTGAATTTTTACCTTTTATTGGAGAAAAAGATCTTTTAATAGTTACTCCTCAATTATGTATATCCACTCCTAAGATATATAGTCTTTATGACAAAATGAAAGGAAATAATACTTTTAATTTTGAAAAATTACTTAAAAATATAAAAAAAGATGAGAATATTAACTGGAACTTAGATTATAAAAATGATTTAGAAGCTCCCGCTAAAAAGATTTGTCAGGATATAAAAGATGTAAAAAATATTATTAAGAAAACTGCAGCTGAATTTTATTTGATGTCTGGTAGTGGTCCAACAGTATTTGCAGTTTATAATAATAGATCTGCTGCAGAAAAAGTGGCGGCTCGCTGGCCTAGAAAAAATGATTTTGTCACAGTTGTTAAAACAATTGACAGATATTAAAATTAAAGCTAATAGCTCACATATAATTGACATAAAATATTATTAATGTTATAATTTCTGCGATAAATAATAAATTTAGGAGAAGTGTTAATTATGAAAAGAGATAAAAATATTACAATGAAAGAAGCAAAAAGGAGAACTGGATTAAGCTCAAGGCAGATTCGTTATTATGACGAGCAAGATTTAATTTTTCCTGAGCGAAGCAGTGGAAATCAGAGGCTTTTTTCTGAAAGTGATATTAAAGTGCTTTTCAAAATAAAAGAGCTTTTAGATCAGGGTAACAGTATAGAGACAATAAGGTCAAAAATTACTGCTCCAGAAATTGAAGAAGATTTTTTTGAAGAAGATTATCAGACTTTAGATTATGGTGATTCTTTAAATAATTATGGAGATGTAAATTTAGATTCTCTTTATCCTGTTTCTAATCGCTCAGCTTTACTCAAGAAACTTTCTTTAATTAACAAAAGCGAATCTCCTGAGGGGGAAAACAAAGATGGAAAAAAAGACTAAAGATGAAATATTAAGAATAGCTGAAGAAAGAAATGTAGAATTTATCAGATTGCAATTCGTAGATATTTTGGGGATTCTGAAAAATGTTGCTATTACAATTGAACAGCTACCTGCAGCATTAGATGGGAAGATAATGTTTGATGGTTCTTCGATTGAAGGTTTTACACGTATCCATGAATCCGATATGTATTTAAGACCGGATTATGATACTTTTGTAGTATTTCCCTGGACTACAAATGGTGGACATACTGCTAGAATGATGTGTGACATTCATACTCCTGATGGAGAGCCTTTCGAAGGTTGTCCTAGAAGTACTTTAAAAAATGTAATGGCTGAGGCTGCAGAGATGGGTTTTGAAATGTTTGCTGGTCCAGAGCCAGAATTCTTTTTATTTGAAAAAGATAAAAAAGGAAATCCTACAACAAAAACTCATGATAAAGGTGGTTATTTTGATCTTTCACCGGTAGATCTTGGTGGTGATGCTCGGAGAGATACTGTATTAGCCTTAAAAAAAATGGGTTTTGAAGTTGAAGCTGCTCATCATGAGGTTGCACCAGGTCAGCATGAAATTGATTTTAAATATACAGATGTATTGAGAACAGCTGATAACATAGCAACATTTAAGTTTGTAACAAAAATTATAGCAATGCAGCATGGATTACATGCTACTTTTATGCCGAAACCTATTCATGCAGAAGCAGGTTCTGGGATGCATGTTAATCAATCGCTATTTAAAGATGGAGAAAATGCTTTTTATGATCCAAATAACAAATTAGGTTTAAGTCAAATTGCTTATCATTATATTGGTGGTTTGTTAAAACATGCAAAAGCAACTACTGCAATTTTAAACCCTACTATAAACTCTTATAAACGTCTTGTTCCTGGCTATGAAGCACCTGTGTATATTTCCTGGTCAGGTCAAAATAGAAGTGCCCTGGTAAGAGTACCATCTGCAAGAGGAGATGCTACAAGGGTGGAATTAAGAAATCCTGATCCAACTGCAAATCCTTATCTTGCCTTAGCAGTAATGTTAAAAGCTGGTTTAGATGGTATTAAAAATGAAATAGATCCTGGAGAACAGACTCTTGATAATATTTATGATATGAATTATCAGCAGCGGAAAAAAAGAGGTATTATTAGTTTGCCTAATAATATAATTGAAGCTGTCAACTATATGCAAAAAAGTCAATTGATGCGCGAAACATTAGGCAAACATATTTATGAGCACCTAGTTGAGGCAAAAAAGATAGAGTGGTCTGTATATAAAAAACAGGTACATAAGTGGGAGATAGATCAATACCTTACTACTTATTAGAGACTGTTTAGGGGGTAATAATTTTGGAAAACAGAGAAAATATACAGCAAAAGCTAAAAAATTTCGATCTTAACAATATGGATACTAGAATCATTTCTTTTCTAGCTCTGTTTATAGCTTTTACCGCTGTAGCAACTTATCTTCATATACCTGGACCAAGCAGCTCATATTTTAATCTTGGAGAAGTAGCAATATATACAATCGCACTTACCTTTGGAGCAAAAGCTGGAGGAATAGCTGGTGGTGTTGGTTCAGCTTTAATGGATTTAATATTGGGTTATTCTATTTGGGCTCCTTTTACTTTTGTTATCAAAGGGCTGGAAGGATATGTAGTTGGCAAAATAGCACATAAAGAAAAGGAAAGTAGATTTAATAGAAATATTTTAGCTATAGCTGCTGGTGGTACTATTATGATTATTGGATATGCTTTAACTAAAGCTTATTTGTTAAGCTGGGCATTTGTCCCACCAGAAATAGTTATAGATTTAGCTCAAATGATAACAGGTGGTGTTGTAGCGATACCGCTTTCTCATCATTTGAATAATTATTTTAGGAAGTGATAGATTTGAAAATCGGCAAATTGGCAGGAAATGAATTAAAAGAAATGATTTTAGATAAAATAGATCATTTTAGAGCAGATGTTCTACTTGCAGCTGGCCCTGGTGAAGATAGTGCAGTTGTAGATTTAGGAGATTTTATGCTTGTTGTTAGTTCTGATCCGATTACAGGTGCAGAAAAAAAGGCTGGTTTTTTGGCTGTTAATGTGGCCTGTAATGATCTGGCCGCTGCAGGAGCAGAACCATTTGGAATTCAAGTTGTATTGTTATTTCCACCTTATTTAAATAAAAAAGATACTGAAAAAATCATGGAAGAGATTGTTCTTACGGCTAAAATGATGAATGTAGAAGTTTTAGGTGGACATACAGAAATAACTAATCTAGTAAAAAAACCAATTATTACTGTAACAGCTCTTGGCAAAGCAGATAAGAATGAACTTACTTCAAGTTCGAACGCTAGAGCTGGAGATTCCTTATATATTTCAAAAGGAATGGGAATTGAAGGAAGTTATATTTTAGCCAATGATTATCAAGATTATCTCTTAAAAAAAGGGGTTAGTCAAAAATCTATTGAGACAGTTTGTTCATATATTGATAGAATAAGTGTTATGGAAGAAAGTAGAATTGCCAGAAAAAATGGGATTAAAGCTATGCATGATGTCACAGAAGGTGGCGTATATGGTGCTATTACAGAAATGGCAGATGCTTCCAACTTGGGCTACATAATAGAAAAAGATAATTTTTATGTTGAAGAAGCTGTAGATGAGATTTGTAGTAAATTAAAAATGGATCCAGCAGCTTTAATATCATCAGGAACTATGTTAATGGCTGTTCCAGAAGGTATAGATATTCAAGAAATTTTTAAAGATAGTTCTATTGAAGTTTTTAGGGTCGGTAAATTAATAGAAAAAGGCCGATATATTATTGAAAACGGAGAAAAAAAGAGCTTTGAAATACCACCTATAGATGAACTTTGGAAATTTATAGAAAAAATGTCATAAAACACTTGACAAAAGAAAAAAATGGTAATATAATATAATTACTAAAAAATTCCAAAGGGTGGTGTTTTAATTGAAAATTACAGATGTCAGGGTGTTTCCAGTTGAAATTAATGGAAGTATGGTGCAGGCTTATGCAACTGTAACTTTTGATGAATCGCTTGTAGTTAGGGACATGAGAATTATAGAGGGGAAAAACGGAGTTTTTATTTCTATGCCGGCACGGAGGAAACGAAATGGGGAATACTTAGATGTCTGTTTTCCGATTTCAGCTACTTTAAGGGAAACCATAGAAAAGGCTGTTTTGGATAAATTCAATGAAGATCTGGTTGAGGCTTAGTTTAAATAAATAGTTAGAATAAGAAAAGCACTGTCTTTTTCTATTGAGATAGTGCTTTTTTGCATCTTGACAACAATTACTTTCTCTGTTATACTTCAAGCGATTAAAGAATTATGATGGCATATTAATGTCAATATTTTTTAAGTATTTATAATTTTAAGTTTAAATAAATTTAAAAAGACTATAATTAATGATATAATTTATCTATAATAATAAACTGATCTTTGGAGGGGTTTTATGGCTGAATTATTAAGTATTATTTTAGCTGCTGGAAAAGGAACACGCATGAAATCTGATAAAATTAAAGTTTTACATAAAGTAGCTGGTAAGGAAATCATCAAACATGTTATTGCAACTCTTGATGATTTTGAAAGTCAAATAGTTAATGTTATTGGTTATCAAAAAGAAAATGTCAAAAAAGAGCTCCAAAAACTAGCCAACAAAAATCTTGAATTTGTAGTCCAAACTAAACAACTTGGTACTGGTCATGCTGTTAAGCAGGCTGAAGAATATATAGGGTCTCATTCTGGCCCGGTACTAATTTTATATGGAGATACTCCTTTATTAAGAAAAGAAAGTATTTCTGACTTTGTCAAAAAACATAAAAAAAGAGGTTCAGATTTAAGTGTTTTAACTGCTCAAGTTTCAGATCCCAGTGGTTATGGAAGAATAGTAAAAGATAAGTTTGGAAATCTAACTGCTATAGTTGAAGAAAAAGATGCAGAAGCTGAACAGAAAAAAATTAAAGAAATAAACAGCGGTGTTTACTGTGTTAATAGTAAATTATTAAGTTCTTTTTTAAAAAACTTAGATAATGATAATGCCCAGCAGGAATATTATTTAACCGATATTATTTCATACTCTGTTAAAAAGGGTAAAAATATTAATACTTATAAATTAAGCGATTCAAATGAAATTATAGGTATTAATACTCGGAGACAGCAGGCTGAAGCTGAAAAAATATTAAGACAGCGGATTATAGATAAGCACCTTGATAATGGTGTAACTATAATTGATCCTAACACAACATATATTGATGCTGAAGTTGAAATCGAAAAAGATGTTATTATTTATCCATTTAATTATTTAGAAGCTGAAACTAAAATTGCTAAAAACACAGTTATAAACCCACACTGTCGATTGAAAAATGCTGAGATAGCTGCCGATGTAGAAATACTTTCGAATACTGTAATAAAAAATAGTACAATTGGGCAGAATACCAGGGTTGGTCCTTTTGCCTATATCAGACCGGGATCTAAAGTTTCAGATAATTGTAAAATTGGAGATTTTGTAGAACTCAAAAAAGCGGAAGTTAAAAGTGGAGCTAAGGTTCCTCATTTATGCTACGCAGGTGATGCAGAAATCGGAGAAAGAACCAATATTGGTGCTGGGACAATTTTTGCTAATTATGATGGAGTTAACAAACACAAAACAGTGATTGGTAAAGATGTTTTTATCGGTAGTGATTCAATTTTAATTGCTCCACTAAAAATTGGAGACAATGCTAAAACAGCAGCAGCTTCTGTAGTTACTAAAGATATAAGTGCAAATACAACAGTAATGGGAATGCCAGCTCGTGTCTACAAAGATAAAAAAGAAGATAAATAATTAATCTTAATGGGGGGCTTAAAGATGTCAAGTTATAGTGAACAGCTAAAGATCTTTTCTGGAAATGCTCATTCTAAATTAGCAGAGGACCTCTGTGATTATTTAGGGACCGAATTAGTTAATGCTGAGGTTAGTCGTTTTAAAGATGGGGAAATTAAAAGCAGGATTTTTGAAACAGTCAGAGGAGCAGATATTTTTGTAATTCAACCTACAGCACCACCTGTTAATGAAAATCTAATGGAATTGCTTGTAATTATTGATGCTTTAAGAAGAGCTTCAGCAAGAAGAATTACTGCTGTAATGCCATATTATGGTTATGCCAGGCAGGATCGAAAAGCAAATCCGAGAGATCCTATTACTTCAAAATTAATTGCAAATCTATTAACTCAAGCTGGAGCTAGAAGAGTTTTATCGATCGATTTTCATGCTCCACAAATCCAGGGCTTTTTTGATATACCTGTTGATCATCTTTATGCTTCTCCAATAATGGTGGATTATTTTAAAGATTATAATCGTTCTGATTTAATTGCGGTTGCTCCAGATGTAGGTTCAGTAAAAAGAGTAAGATCTTTTGCTGAAAGTTTAAATATACCCATGGCAATCATTGATAAACGGAGGCCTAAAGCTAATGTGGCAGAGGTTATGAATGTAATTGGAGAGGTTAAGGGTAAAAATGTTATTTTATTAGATGATATTATTGATACAGCTGGTACAATTACTGAGGCGGCAAAGGTATTAAAAGAAAAAGGAGCAAAAGATGTTTATGCCTGTTGTACTCATGCTCTTTTTTCCGGGCCAGCAGTTGAGCGCTTAAAAAATGCTCCAATTAATAAAATTGTTGTTACAAACACAATTGCTCAAAAAGATAATGAACTTGAAAATTTAGAAGTTTTATCAGTCGCACCTCTAGTTGGCGAAGCGATAGATCGTATTTTTAAAGATTTATCGGTTAGTGTTTTATTTTAATTAGGATTTTAAATAAACAATTTAATAAAAAGCTTGCTCATAATAACCTTTAATGTTATAATAAAATTTGTTATGTCTTATTTAACGTAAACCTGTCAGTTTAAAGTATAGACTGACTTACAATTTAATTTATGCAAGGAGAGGATAGTCATGGAGAGACATTCTATTGAAGTTGAACTTAGGACGGAAAGTGGAAAAGGAGTTGCCCGTAAAATAAGAAGAGACGGTAAAATTCCTGGTGTTGTTTATGGAAGAGGAAAAGACCCAAAATCTATTAAATTAGATCCATCAGATATTGAGAAATTGTTATTTTCTAATGCAATTATTGATCTAACAGTTGCCGATGATGATGGAGAAGAATCAACTGTAATTATAAAAGACTTTCAAAAAAGTGTTATAAAAAGAGAGTTACTTCATGTTGATTTTCAGTATATTTCTATGGATGAAAAAATTACTGTTTCTGTACCATTACATTTAGAAGGTACAGCAGCTGGAGTACATGATGGTGGAGTATTACAGCAGTTATTACGTAATGTTGACATTGATGCATTACCTGCAGAGATCCCATCTGAAATTACTATTGATATTTCAGACTTAGAAATGGGAGATTCTTTATCAGCGGCCGATCTAGATTTACCTGAAGGAATTGATTTAGTAACAGATAGTAGTGAAGTAATTGTAACAGTTGTTACTCCTACTGAACTAATTGAAGAAGAAGAAGACGAAGAGGAAGAAGAATTCTTAGAGCCAGAAGTTATTGGTGAAGAGGATGACGAAGAAGCGGAAGAAGGCGCAGAAGACGAGGAAGAAAAAGATTATCAAGAATATTAAAAGCAAATAAGATGAGTGCGGTCACTTGACTGCGCTCAGATTTGTTTTATGGAGGTTTAATGGTTGAAGGTAATAGCTGGCCTGGGTAATCCAGGCGAAAAATATGCCCGAACTAGACATAATATTGGTTTTATGATTACTGCTGAACTTGCAAAAAAATATTCTGTAAACAGCAGTTATAAATTTGATGGTCTGTACGGAGATTATTTTTTTGCTGGGGAAAAAATTATCATCTTCCAGCCTATGAAATATATGAATAGAAGTGGACAACCTATAGCAAAATTATTGAGATATTATGACATCGAATTAGAAGATCTTTTAGTAATTCATGATGATCTTGATTTAGACCTGGGAAAAATAAGGTTTAAAAGAAATGGTAGCAGTGGAGGTCATAATGGGATTAAATCTATTATAAATCGACTTGATAGTAAAGATTTTAAACGATTGAAAGTTGGTGTTGGAAGGCCTCCGGGAAATATACCTGTAAGTGATTATGTTTTAACCACTTTTCAAGGTGAAGAGAAAAAAATTGCCAGTGAGGTTATCGATAGATCAGTTTCAGCAGTAGAGTTGATGCTAAAAGAGGATATAGTTAGAGCTATGAATATGTATAATGGATAATAATTAGGCCCGTACATTTTATGTAGGGGCTCTTTTGCCATTATATATATATTAAGGAGACATTTGCAAATGGATTTCAAAAATCTGTTATTGAAAGATAAAAAATTTAAAAAAGTAGCCGGAAATATTAACTCCCCTGATTATTATGTTTCAGGATTAAAAGGGAGCAGTCTGTCTTTTTTTGCAGCTAATATTTTAGAAAAAGCAAAAAGTAATGTTGTTTTTTTTCTGCCAGATAATTATTACTTACAACAGATGCAGGAGGATTTATTAAGATTACTAAAAAGAAAAAACTTTTTAGTTTTTCCTGAAGAAGAAATATTACCCCATGAGCAATTAATGTCTGACTTAACAACAATTAGTGAAAGGACTAAGGTATTAACAGACTTAGTTTTTGCAAAAAAAACAGACAAAAAAATAATTTTAACAACACCAGCTGCTGTGTTTAAAAAATTAACACCTAAAGATACTTATAAATCCAAAAGTCTTTATCTTAAAGTAGGAAATGAAATAGATCTAAAAAAAATAAAAAGAGCTTTGTTTTCACTTGGATATAAAAGAGAAGAAATGGTCGAAGCTCCAGGCCAATATAGTATTCGCGGTGGAATTATTGATATTTTCACTTTATTAGATGAACAACCTTTTAGAATAGAGCTCTTTGGGGATGAGATTGATTCAATTAGAAAGATAGATCTTTCTGCTCAAAGATCAAAAGAACAGGTGCAAAAAATTATTATCCCACCTTTTGCTAACATTATTGTTGATGAGGCTGTTGTACAAAGAGCATATCCTCGTCTAAAACAATCCTATGAGCAAGCAATAAAAAGTCTAAATCAAAAGGGGCTTTCTGAGGAAGCTGAATATTTGCAAGCGAAATCTAAAGATTTGTTGGAAAAATTTAGGGAACAGCATCGATTTCCCGGTTTCGAACAATTTCTTCACTATTATTACCCGGAAGCAGATAGTTTTTTTGATTATTTATCTGAGTCAACAATTTTTAGAGTAAGACCAGATAAAATAGAAAAAGTTAGCAGTAATAATTATCAAGAAATTCTTGATAATTATAATAATTTATTAGAACAGGGTATAATTTTACCAGACTATATTGATAATTTTCTTTCCCCTCAAATAATTAATGAGAAAATTAAAGAAAATAAAGTCATTGATATAAAAACTGATTTTGATGAAAAGACGGATGACAAAAAAGATATCAATTTTAGTGTTAAGTCACTGGAGTCTTTTCATGGGCAGTTAGAATTATTTGCAGAAAAAGTTCATGATTTGCTTAAGAAAAAATATAAGATTGCTATTACATTAAATTCTGCTGCTAAAAAGAGACGTTTAAAAATGTTTTTAGAAGACAAAGGTTTTGCTGTTGCTGATGATTTTTCGGAGGCTAGGATTAGAATATTTTCTGATAGTTTAGGAGAAAGTTTTATATTTGAGGATATTAAATTAGCTGTTTTTTGTGATAGAGAAGTTTTTGGAAGTGAACAAAAAAGAAAAAGAAAAATCGGTGACTTTGAAGAAGGCATTGAAATCTCTAGTGTCAACGACTTAATTGCCGGGGACTATGTTGTTCATGAAAATCATGGTATCGGTAAATATCTTGGAGTCAAAACTTTGGAAATACAGGGACAGCATAAAGATTATCTTGTTTTAAAGTATGCAGGAGAAGATAAATTATATGTCCCAACCGATAAAATTAATTTAGTTCAAAAATATATCGGTTCTGATTCAGGTAGTCCCAAATTATATAAACTGGGTAGTAGTGATTGGAAAAAAGTCAAAGAAAAAGTAGAAAAATCAGTTAAAGAAATGGCAATTGGTTTGCTAGAACTTTATGCGGAGAGGGAGACTCTAAAAGGCTATAAATTTCCAGAAGATGATTTATGGCAAAAAGAATTTGAAGATGCTTTTCCTTTTCATGAAACCCCAGACCAACAAAAAGCAATAAAAGAAGTAAAATCTGATATGGAATCGGAACAGCCAATGGATCGTTTACTTTGTGGAGATGTAGGTTACGGGAAAACTGAAGTTGCTATTAGAGCAGCATTTAAAGCAGCTTTAGATGGTAAACAAACTGCAGTTTTAGTGCCGACAACAATTTTAGCTCAACAGCATTTCAATACTTTTGAAGATAGAATTGAAGACTTTCCGATTCGAATCTCTATGTTAAGCCGTTTTAAAACTAAGGCTGAACAAAGAAAAACTTTAAAAGAGCTAATCAAAGGTGAAGTAGATATAGTTATTGGAACTCATCGTCTTTTATCTAAAGATGTCATCTTTGATGATTTAGGTTTATTAATTATTGATGAAGAACAGCGTTTTGGAGTAACTCATAAAGAAAAGCTTAAAGATATAAAAAGAAATGTTGATGTGTTAACTTTAACCGCTACTCCTATTCCCAGAACTTTGCATATGGCATTAGTTGGGGTTAGGGACATGAGCTTAATCGAAACTCCACCTGAAAATCGTTATCCGATCAGAACTTTTATCAAAGAAAAAAATCATGAACTAATTGCTGGGGCTGTTAGAAGAGAATTAGCTCGTGAAGGACAGATATATTTTGTTCACAATAGAGTAGAAGATATTGAAAAGATTGCCGGTAAATTACAAAAGATTGTACCTGAAGCAAAAATTGCAGTAGCCCATGGTCAGATGAAAGAAAAAAGATTAGAAAAAATAATGTATAATTTTTATCATCATAAATTTGATATTTTAGTCTGCACAACTATTATAGAAACAGGCCTTGATATACCCAATGTCAATACTATCATAATTAACCATGCTGATAAAATGGGTTTGTCTCAGTTATACCAATTAAGAGGACGGGTAGGAAGAACCAACCGAATTGCTTATGCATATTTACTATATAAACGAGATAGAATCTTAGCAGAGGTGGCTGAAAAAAGACTTGAAGCAATTAAAGAATTTTCTTCGTTAGGGTCAGGATTTAAAATAGCAATGAGGGATTTAGAAATACGTGGTGCAGGAAATCTTTTAGGCCCAGAACAAAGTGGGCATATTGCAGCAGTTGGTTTTTCTCTTTATACAAAGTTACTAGAGGGCACTATTGAAGACTTAAAAGGTGAAAAGAAAGATGATAAAATTACAGTTGAAGTAGATCTTAGAGTTGATGCCTATATTCCAGATGATTATATTAAATATGAAGCCCGTAAAATAGAGATTTATAAAAAAATTCGTGATATTCATTCTGCAGCTGATGCTGTTGATGTTGTTGATGAACTTATAGACCGTTTTGGAGAACCGCCCAAAGAGGTTATGCGTTTAATTAATACAGCTCGTTTGAAAATTTTAGCACAAAAATTAAAAATACAGCTAATAAGACAGGAAGGTAAAAATATTCGCTGTCAGTTTATTAATTCAAAGGTTGTAAATGGTAGAGATTTAGTTGAATTTAGCAAAAAATATCGCAGAAAAATCAAAATAAAGTCTGCTAAAAAACCGCAAATCATTATTAAGACTACTCAGTCAGAAAAGATTGATAAAGAATTATTAAAAATGTTAAAGGATTATAAAAAAATAGTTGATAACAAATAAGCATTAGAATTTAAACTTTAACACCAATATTCTAAATGAATTATCAAATATTTATTTAAAATGATTTCCTAAAGGGTGAAGTCTATGAAAGAAAAAAATAAAAATAGCTTCATTAAAGGAGCCGCTATTTTAACAGCTGCAGGTATGGCTGCTCGGGTAATGGGTTTTGTTTATAGAGTTGTATTAACCAGAATCATAGGTGCAGAAGGTATGGGTCTATATCAGATGGCCTATCCAATCTATACAATTTTACTGGTTGTTTCTAGATCAGGTATTCCAATTGCATTAGCCAAACTGATTGCAGATAGAATTGCTTCTGATAAGAAGAAAGAGGCTTATAAAACTTTTATTGTTGCTCGCCGGATGAGTTTTATAATTGGTTTATCTGTTTCACTAATAATGGCTATTTCTGCAAAACCTTTAATAAATTTACTTTCTCTAGATCCTAGATCATATTATGCGGTACTTGCAATTTCACCAGCCATCTTCGTTGTTTCTATTATGGCTGCATATAGAGGTTTTTTTCAAGGTTTGCAGGATATGGTACCAACCGCACTTTCTCAAATTATAGAGCAATTTGTTAGAATGTTTACTATGATTTTACTTGTAGTATTATTAGCTCCACATGGTTTAGAATATGCAGCAGCAGGTGCCAGCTTTGGAGCGGTAACAGGTGCTGGAGGCGGATTATTGATACTTTTATTTATTTATCATAAAAGACATGAAAAAATATTTAGTTTTTTGTCGACTGGCAAAGATTCTGTAGAAATTAAATCAATGAGAATAGCAAAAAGGATTGCTTCTTTAGGTGTTCCAATAACCTTAGGTGCACTTGTTTTACCATTAATGAGTTTAGTAGATTTAATATTTGTTCCAAATAGATTGCAGACAGCTGGCTATTTGGTAAATGAAGCAACCGCATTATATGGAATGTTTTCTGCTGTAGCAATGCCCCTGGTTAATTTTCCAACAATAATTACTGTTTCCTTATCTGCTAGTTTGGTACCTGCTATTGCTGAAGCATTTGCAAAAGAAAGAGATGAGTTAATTAAACATCGAGTTCAAACTGCATTGAGGCTAACAATTTTAGTTGGTTTACCTGCATCGGTAGGTTTATATTTATTGGCTTTACCAATAACGGATATTATTTTTTCTGAACCCGGAGCAGCTGTTCCTTTAAGGTTTGTAGCCTGGGGAGTATTATTTATTGCCCTTCAACAAACAAGCACAGGTATTTTAAATGGGGTAGGAAAAACTGCTATACCTGCCAGAAATTTAATGATTGGAGCTGTGTTCAATGCTTTTATCAATTATACTCTAACTGCCATACCTAGATTTGGAATAAGGGGTGCTGCTCTTGGAACTACAACTGGATTTGCAATTGCCGCTTTTTTAAATCTTTATCATGTTAAAAAAGAGAGTGGTTTTAAAATACAAGTCAAGGCAATGATTATTAAACCATTAACAGCAATAATAGTAATGTCAGTTTTTGTTAAAGCTGCCTATTATTTTGGTTTAAACATATTAACTAGATATAATATTACTTATGCTTATCAGATAAATACTTTTTTAGTAATCTTTTTTGCCTCTTTTATTTATTTTATAACTCTGTTATTATTAAAAGAAATAAAGTATAATGATTTAGCTGTAATGCCTGTTTTTGGTAAAAAATTAGCTGATTTCTTGCGAAAAATAGCTTTAATTGATTAAATTATAATTTTTAGTAGTTTTTAAGCGATTTTAAGGAGGCTTTATAGATGAGCAAATCTAACATTGATAGCAAAACTAAAAATAAAATATTAAGTGAATTAGATAAATTAATTGAAGTAATGGCTTTATTAAGAGGTCCAGATGGATGTCCCTGGGATAAAAAGCAGGATTATTACTCAATTAAAGAGAATATAATAGAAGAGGCATATGAAGTTGTAGAAGCTTTAGAAAAAAAAGATATTAAAGCTTTTAAAGAAGAATTAGGTGATCTATTATTACAGGTTATTTTTGAGGCCCAGATGGCTTATGAAGAAGGTGATTTTGATTTAGGTGATGTAAGTAAAACTCTCAGGGAAAAATTGATCCGCAGACATCCTCATGTATTTGAAGAAGTTGAAGTAAGTGGTTCTGAAGAAGTTCTTCATAATTGGGAAGAGATAAAAAAAGAAGAAAAAAAAGATATTACTAAATCTTTAATGGATAATTCAAGTCAGGGACAATCTGCTTTAAATCAAGCTTATGAAGTCCAAAAAATTGCAGCTAAAGTAGGTTTTGATTGGGATAATTTAGAACCAGTTATAAAGAAAATAGAGGAAGAATTAAATGAAAGCAAAGAAATTATATATGCAGAAAAAAATAAGCAAAAATCTTTGGAAAGCAAACAGAAACTAGAATCGGAAATAGGGGATTTGTTATTTGCAGTAGTAAATTTGGCTCGTTTTGAAAAAATCAATCCTGAATTAGCGTTACTTAAGACTGTTTTAAAATTTAAAACAAGATTTAAATATATTGAAGAATCAGTTGAAGCCAATAATTTAAGTTTTGATAATTATAGTTTAAACGAATTGGATGAATTTTGGCAGGAAGCAAAAGAAAAAGAAAATCAAATTTAATTATTCACAGGAGGATAATAGATGAACAAAAAGCATATAGTATTTATATTAATATTCACAATGGTTTTTTCATTAGCCGGGACATATGTTTCTGCTTTTGATGTTGATATGGAATCAGCTATTTTAATGGAAGCGGAAACTGGTCAAGTTTTGTTTTCAAAAAATGCTGATCGTAAACTTCCACCAGCTAGTATGACAAAAATAATGCCACTTTTAATTGCAATGGAGAAATTAGAAGAAGGTGCGATTTCTCTAGATGATAAAGTAACAATTAGTAGATATGCAGCATCTATGGGAGGCTCTCAAATATTTTTAGCTGCTAATACACAGGTTGAGTTGGAAAAATTACTTAAAGCTGTAACTATTGCTTCTGGAAATGATGCAAGTGTAGCAATTGGAGAATATATTGCCGGTACTTATAGTAATTTTATTGCTATGATGAACCGAAGAGCTGAGGAATTAGGTATGGAAAATACTAATTTTTCTAATTCAACTGGTTTACCAGATCCTGATAATTATTCGACCGCTAGAGATATTGCAATTATGTCCAGAGAATTAGCTAAATATCCTTTAGTATTGCAGTGGGGATCAATCTGGACTGAGAATATTCAGTTGCCTGGACGGGAAGCAATGCTCGTTAATACAAATAGATTGATAAATGTATACCCAAGTATGGATGGTTTGAAAACCGGTCACACCCGAGAAGCAGGATTTTGTTTATCTGCAACAGCTCAAAAAGGTGATACTAGATTAATATCAGTGGTTATGCAGGGAGATACATTAGAGCAAAGAGAAGATACTACAATTAGGCTGTTAGATTATGGTTTTAATGCATTTTCGAAAAGAGAGGTTGCTACTGAAGGAGATCAAATCCAAAATATTCCTGTAAGTCAATCAGCAAATCAAGTAGCTGCTGGAGAAATAGAAGAATCTTTTTATGTGATGGTTCAAAAAGGTTCAGAAAGAGATATTACTCAAGAAATTGAAATAGAAGAAAACTTAGAGGCTCCTTTATTAAAAGGTGATAGGATTGGAAGATTAATAATTTACAGAGGAGAAGAAGAAATTGGTTCAGTAAATATATTGGCTTCTGAGGATATAGATAGAGCTAATATCTTTGTTAGAATGTGGAGATCAGTATTTAATTAAAATAATTTTGAGAATATAAAGCTGAATTAGATCAAAAGTTAAGATAATCAAACTTTCTTTTGAGATGATTTGGCTTTTTTCTTTGAATTTTATTGACATAAAGCTAAGTTCATGTTAAGCTTTTTAAGGCCTTGATAAATGTTTAAAAGAACTTATTATTTCTTTTTGCAAATCTGCTCTAACCCCTTGACAAAAGAGGGTATAAGTGTTAAGATAATATATGTCGCTGAAAAGGCTTTTTGCTTTTTTGAAGAGGTGAAAATTTTATTTAAAATTACTCCTTGACAAAGCCAAAGAGTATTGATAAGATAATAAACGTCGCATAGAAAAAGAGCAAAAAAACAAGTTCTTTTGAGCAGAAAAAATAATCAATTTTTTTGTAAAAAGTTCTTGACAAACGACAGCAGCATTGATAAGATATTAAATGTCGCTGTTAAAAACAAAAGCGATCTGTGAGGGGCGAAACTTCCCCAGCAAAGCATCATCTTATTATTAAAGAAGATAGAGTGCGACGGTCTCAATGACCTAGCAAGGCGCTAACCTTTTTGTATAAAAAAGAAAGCGCGTTGAACCTTGAAAATTAAACAGCAAGCCAACGTTAATATACTTTGAGTGTTAAAACTTAAAAGTAATTATTAGTTCAAAGCTTTTATATAAATAATAGAAGCCAAATCAAATTCTTTAAACGGAGAGTTTGATCCTGGCTCAGGACGAACGCTGGCGGCGTGCTTAACACATGCAAGTCGAACGGTCTACCTCGACGGAAGCCTTCGGGCGGAAGACGAGACTAGATAGTGGCGGACGGGTGAGTAACACGTGGATAACCTGTCCTCAAGTCTGGGATAACCTGGCGAAAGTCGGGCTAATCCCGGGTAAGCTGAGAGTGTGGCATCACACAATCAGAAAAGGTGCTATTAGCATCGTTTGAGGAGGGGTCCGCGGTAGATTAGCTAGCTGGTGAGGTAATGGCTCACCAGGGCAACAATCTATAGCTGGTCTGAGAGGACGATCAGTCACACTGGAACTGAGACACGGTCCAGACTCCTACGGGAGGCAGCAGTGGGGAATCTTCCACAATGGGCGAAAGCCTGATGGAGCAACGCCGCGTGAGTGAAGAAGGTCTTAGGATTGTAAAGCTCTGTCCTTAGGGAAGAACCGTGGGTATAGAAAATGATACCCACCTGACGGTACCTTTGGAGGAAGCACTGGCTAACTACGTGCCAGCAGCCGCGGTAATACGTAGAGTGCAAGCGTTGTCCGGAATTATTGGGCGTAAAGGGTACGCAGGCGGATAATCAAGTCAAGCGTGAAAGGTGTCGGCTTAACCGACAGACTGCGTTTGAAACTGGTTATCTTGAGTGTAACAGAGGAGAGTGGAATTCCTAGTGTAGTGGTGAAATACGTAGATATTAGGAAGAACACCAGTGGCGAAGGCGACTCTCTGGGTTAACACTGACGCTGAGGTACGAAAGCTGGGGGAGCGAACGGGATTAGATACCCCGGTAGTCCCAGCCGTAAACGATGGATACTAGGTGTTGGAGGTTCGAATCCTTCAGTGCCGGAGTTAACGCATTAAGTATCCCGCCTGGGGATTACGATCGCAAGATTGAAACTCAAAGGAATTGACGGGGGCCCGCACAAGCGGTGGAGCATGTGGTTTAATTCGAAGCAACGCGAAGAACCTTACCGAGAATTGACATCCCGTGACTACCTGTGAAAGCAGGGTTTGGCATTTATGTCACACGGAGACAGGTGGTGCATGGCTGTCGTCAGCTCGTGTCGTGAGATGTTGGGTTAAGTCCCGCAACGAGCGCAACCCCTGTTCTTAGTTGCCAGCGAGTAATGTCGGGGACTCTAAGAAGACTGCCGGTGAAAGTCGGAGGAAGGTGGGGATGACGTCAAGTCCTCATGCCCTTTATATCTCGGGCTACACACGTGCTACAATGGTTGGTACAGAGGGGAGCTAAGCCGCGAGGTGGAGCAAATCCTTGAAAACCAATCCCAGTTCGGATTGCAGGCTGCAACTCGCCTGTATGAAGTTGGAATCGCTAGTAATCGCAGGTCAGCATACTGCGGTGAATACGTTCCCGGGCCTTGTACACACCGCCCGTCACACCAATCGAGTTGGATGCACCAGAAGTCATCTGCGGATGCCGAAGGTGTGTCCGGTAAGAGGGGTGAAGTCGTAACAAGGTAGCCGTACCGGAAGGTGCGGCTGGATCACCTCCTTTCTAAGGAGAGAACGTGAGCTTGCTGTTTAATTTTGAAGGTTTGCAAAAACTTTCATAAAAAACTGTACATTGAAAAATGCATATAGGAAATAATATAGATTAAGCTAGAAAGAGCTTATGGTGGATGCCTAGGCATTCAGAGTTGAAGAAGGACGTGACCGGCTGCGAAAAGCCGCGGGGAGCTGCTAAATAAGCGTAGATCCGTGGATATCCGAATGGGGCAACCCACCAGTGTGGAGCACTGGTATTATGCAGTGAAAGAAGTAGCTGTGTAAGAACAAGCAGGAGAATTGAAACATCTTAGTACCCTGAGGAAAAGAAATCAAAACGAGATTCCCTTAGTAGCGGCGAGCGAAGGGGGAGAAGTCCAAACACTAAAAGTGTAAACCTGTAGGTGTTGCTTTTAGTGGGTGTGGGATATTGTTAATTAGAGGCTACAGCCTTTAAATGGCTTAAATTTTTTGCTAAGTCGAAGGGACTGGAAAGTTCCGCCAGAGAGGGTAATAGCCCTGTAGGCGAAAAGCAAAAGAAGTCAAATGATATCCAGAGTATCACGGGACACGAGAAACCCTGTGAGAATATGGGAGGACCACCTTCCAAGACTAAATACTCCTGAATGACCGATAGTGAACAAGTACCGTGAGGGAAAGGTGAAAAGAACCCCGGAAGGGGAGTGAAATAGAAACTGAAACCGTAAGCTTACAACAAGTAGGAGGACTATTAGAAAGTCTGACTGCGTACTTTTTGTATCACGGACCGGCGAGTTACTGATCGTAGCAAAAGGTTAAGCCATAGAGGTGTAGCCAGAGCGAAAGCGAGTCTGAATAGGGCGGAAGTTATGATGAGTAGACCCGAAACCGAGTGATCTATCCATGACCAGGGTGAAGCGGGTGTAAGAGCCTGTGGAGGCCCGAACCCGGTGTTGTTGAAAAAACATGGGATGAGTTGTGGATAGGGGTGAAAGGCCAATCGAACTCGGAGATAGCTGGTTCTCCTCGAAATAGCTTTAGGGCTAGCCTCAGAGTAAAAGTTAATTGGTTGTAGAGCACTGATTGGACAAGGGGCCCAACAAGGTTACCAAATCCATTCAAACTCCGAATGCCAATTAATGTTCTCTGGGAGTCAGACTGTGGGGGATAAGCTTCATAGTCAAGAGGGAAAGAGCCCAGACCACCAGATAAGGTCCCAAAGTATATGCTAAGTGGAAAAGGAAGTGAGATCGCACAGACAACCAGGATGTTGGCTTAGAAGCAGCCATTCATTTAAAGAGTGCGTAATAGCCCACTGGTTAAGCGGTTTCGCGCCGAAAATGTAACGGGGCTAAAGCATATCACCGAAGCTGTGGTTTCGCGAATGAACACTAAAGTTCATCACGATAAATATAAATTACTAACTAAGTTAGATTTAGTCAAAACTAACAACAAGAATTAAAAAGAGAGTTTTGACCAAATGACCTTTAGATAAAGCATTTTATCTAAGAAGTTAGAAATTAGATAAAGCATTTTATCTAAGAAGTTAGAAATTAGATAAAGCATTTTATCTAAGAAGTGGTGAGTTGTAGTGTTCATTCGCGAGAGGTAGAGGAGCATTGTGTGCTGGGTGAAGCTATACCGTAAGGAGTAGTGGACGGCACAGAAGAGAGAATGCCGGTATGAGTAACGAAAAAAGGAGTGAGAATCTCCTTCGCCGAAAGTCTAAGGATTCCTGAGGAAGGCTCGTCCTCTCAGGGTTAGTCGGGACCTAAGCTGAGGCCGAAAGGCGTAGGTGATGGAAAATCGGTAAAGATTCCGATACCACTGTAAATTGATTGAGTGAAGTGGGGACGCGGTAAAGAAGGTGGAGCATGTGACTGGAAGAGCATGTATAAGCTATTAAGCTGGGGTAAGGAGGCAAATCCCTTTACCCATCTAAACAGCTTAAAGTGATGTGGAGCCAAAAGAGGCGAAGCCACCGGATAAATCGCCAAGAAAAACCACTAACGAGATTTACAGTGCCCGTACCGCAAACCGACACAGGTAGACGGGAAGAGAATTCTAAGGCGCGCGAGAGAACCCTTGTTAAGGAACTCGGCAAAATGACCCCGTAACTTCGGGAGAAGGGGTACCCTTTAGGAATACCTAGAGGGTCGAAGTGAAAAGATCCAAGCGACTGTTTATCAAAAACACAGGTCTCTGCTAAGTCGTAAGACGAAGTATAGGGGCTGACGCCTGCCCGGTGCTGGAAGGTCAAGGAGAAGGCTTAGTACTTATGTACGAAGGTCTGAACCTAAGCCCCAGTAAACGGCGGCCGTAACTATAACGGTCCTAAGGTAGCGAAATTCCTTGTCGGGTAAGTTCCGACCTGCACGAATGGCGTAACGACTTGGATGCTGTCTCAACAAGGGACTCGGTGAAATTAAATTGCCTGTGAAGATGCAGGCTACCTGCGACAGGACGGAAAGACCCCGTGGAGCTTTACTGCAGCCTGATATTGGGTTTTGGTGTAGAATGTACAGGATAGGTGGGAGGCATTGAAGCTGGTATGCTAATATCAGTGGAGCCGTTGGTGGGATACCACCCTTTCTACAGCGGAATTCTAACTGGAGGCCATAAACTGGTCACAGGACATTGTCAGGCGGGCAGTTTGACTGGGGCGGTCGCCTCCCAAACAGTAACGGAGGCGCTCAAAGGTTCCCTCAGTGCGGATGGAAATCGCACGAAGAGTGTAAAGGCAGAAGGGAGCTTAACTGCGAGACAAACAAGTCGAGCAGGTACGAAAGTAGGACTTAGTGATCCGGCGGTATAGTGTGGAATTGCCGTCGCTCAACGGATAAAAGTTACCCCGGGGATAACAGGCTTATCTCCCCCAAGAGTTCACATCGACGGGGAGGTTTGGCACCTCGATGTCGGCTCATCGCATCCTGGAGCTGAAGCAGGTTCCAAGGGTTGGGCTGTTCGCCCATTAAAGCGGTACGCGAGCTGGGTTCAGAACGTCGTGAGACAGTTCGGTCCCTATCCGTCGCAGGCGGAGGATACTTGAGGAGAGCTGTCCCCAGTACGAGAGGACCGGGATGGACACACCGATGGTGAATCAGTTGTTCCACCAGGAGCATAGCTGAGTAGCTAAGTGTGGGAAAGATAAACGCTGAAAGCATCTAAGCGTGAAACAAACTCCAAGATAAGGTATCCCACTCTGTTAAAGAGTTAAGATCCCTTAAAGATGATAAGGTAGATAGGCCGGAGGTGTAAATGTAGTAATACACTGAGCTGACCGGTACTAATAGATCGAGGGCTTAATCATATTTATTTCCTATATGTATCTTTGAATTTACAGTTTTCCGGTGGTAATTGCGGAGGGGTAACACTTGTTCCCATTTCGAACACAAAAGTTAAGTCCTCCAGCGCCTATGGTACTGCATTGGTAACGATGTGGGAGAGTAGGTCTCTGCCGGATCCTTTTTTGAAAATTAGTGGTTGTTTTATTGGGGTGTAGCCAAGCGGTAAGGCAATGGGTTTTGGTCCCATGATGCGCAGGTTCGAATCCTGCCGCCCCAGCCATAAAATAATTCACTATTTTTGGGCCATTAGCTCAGTTGGTAGAGCACCTGACTTTTAATCAGGTTGTCGGAGGTTCGATTCCTCCATGGCTCACCAGTTATTGACGCGGGGTAGAGCAGTCTGGTAGCTCGTCAGGCTCATAACCTGGAGGTCGTCGGTTCGAATCCGGCCCCCGCAACCAATTTTTCAAATATTATTTAAATGGACTTAAAGGCAAGCGGGAGTAGCTCAGTTGGCTAGAGCATCAGCCTTCCAAGCTGAGGGTCGCGAGTTCGAGTCTCGTTTCCCGCTCCATTAATTTTAAATGGGTCTATAGCTCAGTTGGCTAGAGCATGTGGTTCATACCCACAGTGTCAGAGGTTCGAGTCCTCTTAGACCCACCATTATTTAACATGGAGAGGTACCCAAGTGGCTGAAGGGGCGGGTTTGCTAAACCTGTAGCAGGGTATTTACCCTGGCGAGGGTTCGAATCCCTCTCTCTCCGCCATTTAATTACATGCCCTCATCGTCTAGGGGTCTAGGACACCAGGTTTTCATCCTGGCGGCAGGGGTTCGAATCCCCTTGAGGGTACCATTACTTTTTCATAAAACTTAAAATTTTATGGGCGAATAGCTCAGTTGGGAGAGCACCTGCCTTACAAGCAGGGGGTCACAGGTTCGAGCCCTGTTTCGCCCACCATTTAATAATTTTAAAAAAGAAGTGTTTTATCAAATTGAAATGATTTGATAGACTACATCAAACTTCTTAAATACGGAGGTGTAGCGTAGCGGTTTAACGCGCCGGCCTGTCAAGCCGGAGATCGCGGGTTCAAATCCCGTCTCCTCCGCCATTTTTTGCCGATGTAGCTCAGTTGGTAGTAGCGCTTCCATGGTAAGGAAGAGGTCACCGGTTCAAATCCGGTCATCGGCTCCATTAGCCATGGGGATATAGCTCAGCTGGGAGAGCGCTACACTGGCAGTGTAGAGGCCAGGGGTTCGAATCCCCTTATCTCCACCAAATAAACATAATATTAGGTGAGATAAAAAATATAATTATATAATTTATGGAGGGGTGCCCGAGTGGTTAAAGGGAGCAGACTGTAAATCTGCCGGCGATGCCTACAAAGGTTCAAATCCTTTCCCCTCCACCATTATGCGGGAGTAGCTCAGTGGTAGAGCATCACGTTGCCAACGTGAGGGTCGCGAGTTCAAATCTCGTTTCCCGCTCCATTTATAATTTTGCACCTAATAAGGTGCTTTTTTTGTTTTTATAGTAAAAAAATGATAATATTAATTATTCACCTTTATTTATTTAATTTTAACTGCTATAATATAAATGATTATGTTCTAAAAAAAATAATATTGATTATTTCAGATTTAATCTGAAAAATATAAATTATGAGGTGTTAATAAAATGCATGACAAACTATTTACTCCTGGACCAACTGAAGTAAGGGCTGAATTATTAAAAGAATTAGCTAATCCTCAAATTCATCATCGTAGTCCAGAATTTTCTCTTTTATATGATGATATACAAAAAAATCTAAAAAAATTACTCTACACAGAAAAGCCAGTACTTTTATTTACTTCTTCTTCTACTGGGGCAATGGAAGCTGCAGTGACTAATGGGGTGAAAAAACGTTGTTTAAATTTTGTGAACGGAGCATTTTCAGAACGCTGGCATCAAATTACAGTTAAAAATGGTATAAAGTGTGATAAAGTTTCAGTTCCCTGGGATAAAGCTATTAAACCGGAATTAGTTGATGAAAAACTTTCTAGCGGAAAGTATGATGCAATTACTGTAGTTTTAAATGAGACTTCAACTGGCCTAATGAATCCAATTGCTGAAATTGGTGAAGTAGTAAAAAAATATGAAGATGTAGTATTTTTAGTAGATGCTGTATCAGGTATGGCAGGTACAAAGATTGAAGTTGATGAATGGGGAATAGACATGTGTTTAGCTGGAGTACAGAAAGCTTTTGCTTTACCAGCAGGATTAACAGTTGCTTCAGTTAGTGACAAATTATTAAAAAGAGCTGAAGAAGTAGAAAATAACAGCTATTACTTTAATTTACCTTTGCTCTATAAATATCATAAAAGATCACAAACAAGAACAACTCCTGCAATACCTCAGCTATATGCTTTAAGAAAACAGCTTAATGATATAGTTGACAATGAAGGTGTAGAAGCGAGATTTTCCAGACATCAAGAAATGGCTGAATATGTACAAAACTGGGCACTAAAATATTTTGATATATATGCTGAGGAAGGGTATTGGTCTAATACAGTTACATGTATTGAAAATACCAGAGGGATTGATGTACAAGGTTTAATTAACACTCTTGTAGACAAGTATCAAATTAGAATAGCAAATGGTTATGGAGATCTTAAAAATAAAGCTTTTAGAATTGGCCATATGGGAGACTTAAATTTAAGTGATATGAAAGGATTAATTGCTATAATAGAAGATATTTTAGACATATAGAAGTTTTTTATTGAGTATTAAAAATTAAAGCTTTCTAAAAAATAATTTAAAAAAGAGCAGCACATATGTGCTGCTCTTAAAACATTAAAAGATTTTAAATTAATTTACATTTCAATATAACTTAAATCTTTAACATTTGTATTTAAATCATCAAGATGATTTTTGATTTTTTTCATTGTTTCTGGAGATGGTTTAGAATCTATTTGCATTAACATTACTGCTTCTCCACCTGCAGTTTGCCTTCCAACCTGCATATTAGCGATATTTATGTTTTCTTCACCAAGTGAAGTACCAATTTTTCCTATTACTCCTGGTTTATCTTGGTAGGTAACAATAATAAATTCTCCAGATAAGTCTAAATCTATTCTTAAACCATTAATTTCAATTACTCTAAACCCAATCGGTAAGTAAGTTCCAGCTAGACTATATTTACCTTTATTAGTGTTTAATTTAACTGTTATTATATTGTTAAGTTCACCTTTGTGTTGAGTTTGGCTTTCTGTAACATTAATACCTCTTTCTTCAGCAATATGCATGGCATTAACTAAGTTAATTCTATCATCAAGAATAGGTTCTAAAACTGATTTAACCAGACTTAAAGTCATAGGTTTATGACTATAATTATTAACCTCTCCAGCATATTCGACTTCAATGCTTTTGATTCTATGATGCCCTTTCCATTTTGCCATAAAATTACCCAATTTAGTAACTAAAGTTATATATGGCTTGGCTTTAATAAATTCCTGAGGATCCATAGCAGGAATATTTAAAGGAGATTCAGGTAAATTATTTTTTAAGACAGATACAACTTCTTCTGCAGCCATAATGGCAACATTATCCATAGCTTCAGTAGTAGTACCACCAAGATGGCAGGTCATAATTACTTGGTCAGGATATTTTAATAAAGGATTATTGCTTGCTTTTACCGGTTCTTCTTCATGTACATCAATTGCTGCTCCAGCGATTTTATTATTTTTTATAGCTTGTGCCAAAGCTTCAGTATCAATATTTTGTCCGCGAGCACAGTTGATTACTCTGGTGCTCGGATTCATCATTGCAAACTCTTTATGGCTTAAAATGTGATAGGTTTCGTCTGTTAATGGAGTATGCAGACTAATATAATCTGATTGTTTAATAACCTCTTCAAATGATTTTAAAGGTACATTAATATTTTCAGCTTTTTCAGGAGCAAGATAAGGATCATTAGCTATAACATTCATACCAAAACTTTGAGCCCTTTTGGCAACCCTACTTCCGATACGACCTAAGCCTATAATACCTAATGTTTTGCCTTTGATTTCTACACCTTGATATTTTTTTCTATCCCAGATATCATTATGTAATGCCTGGTTTGCTTGTGGTATATTACGGGCAAGAGCTAACATGAGACCTAAAGTATGTTCTACAGCAGAGATAGTGTTTCCAGTTGGAGTATTGAAAACAAAAATTCCTTTTTTGGTTGCTTCATCAAGATCAATATTGTCATAACCAGTACCAGCTCTTCCAATAACTTTTAAACTTTTTGCTTTTGACAAAGCTTCCTTATCAAGTTGGGTCATACTGCGGACAATAATTCCATCATATTCTGCAATATTTTCTAAAAAATCATTTCTACTTTGTTCAGGCTTAAAATCAACTTCCATTCCAGCTTCTTCTAAAATATCAATTCCTTTTTGAGAAATATTATCACTGACTAAAACCTTATACACTTATTACCACTCCTTCTCTCTTCGAACTGCTAATTTTTTTTTAATTATATAGGATTGTGATTAATAAAGCAAGTTAAAAATTTAATCTGATACTATTCACAAAATATAAAATATTTTCTGTATATTTTTAATATTTAAAAGCAGTAAAATAGACTTGCTGTTAGTTGATTTAAAATATATAATAAACAAAAGGAGATGATATATATGGCAGATGTTTTTCCATTTAGAGGTTACCGTTATAATCCGGAAAAAGTTGATGATCTAAATAATGTTGTAACTCAGCCTTATGATAAAATTAATGCTGAGCTGCAGGCAGAATATTATGAGAAAAGTCCCTATAATATTGTAAGGTTAATTTTAGGTAAAGAAGAAAATCGCTATCAAAGTGCAGCAGAAAAATTGGATAATTGGTTAAATAACAATGTCTTAATTCGTGATGAAGAAGCAGGATTCTATCTTTATACACAGGAATATGTTGTTGAGGGTAAAAAGTTTGTTAGACGTGGTTTTATAGGTTTAGGGAAATTAGAATCTGGTGAAGGTGTTAAAGCTCATGAAAACACCATGGAAGGCCCTAAGGCTGATAGATTAAATCTAATAAGGGCCACTGAGGCTAACTTTGGTCATATATTTATGTTATATGCAGATGAAAAAAATGAAATAAATAATCTTTTTACTGAAATAATGCAAAATGAACCTTTAATAGAGGTCAGTGATGAAGATCATAACTTACATAAAGTTTGGCATATAACAGATCCTAAAATAGTAGATCAAGTTAGTTCTAAAATGAAAGATAAAAATCTTTATATTGCTGATGGACATCACCGCTATCAAACTGCTTTAAATTTTCAGTATGAATGTAAAGAAAAGGGTTGGAAAGCAGATGGAGTTGAAAGTTTTAATAATCGTTTAATGACCTTTATTAATATGGATGATCCAGGTTTAAAAGTCTTACCTACTCATAGATTATTATATGGAATTGAAAATTTTAATTTGGAATCTTTTTTAGAACGAGCAGCCGAGGATTTTGGAATTTACGATTTTAACAATAAAGAAGAATTATATGATTTCTTAGATGACAATAAAGAAAAAACTGTTTTTGGATTTAAAGCAGCTGAGGAAGGAACTTATAGAGGTTTTGAGTTTAAAAACGAGGACATTTTAGAAGAAATCCAGGGTGATTTTTCAAAAGAATATGCTGAGTTAGATGTTAGTATACTGCATAAATTAATTCTGGAAAAATACTTAGGTATTGATGAAAAAGCTTTAGCTGCTAAGACTAATCTTGATTATATTAGATATAGAGATCAAGCTTTAAAAGCATTAGCAGAAAAAGATTATCAAGCAGCTTTTATCTTAAACTCTACTTCTGTAAAAGAAGTTAAAGAGATTGCAGATTTAGGAGAAAAAATGCCCCAGAAATCAACTGATTTTTATCCTAAATTATTGACTGGACTTGTGATTAATAAACTATCGATCAAAAAGTAATGAGCCCTAAAAACTAAATAAAATCATTAACCCCTTTTAATAAATTTTTGTTAAATTATTAAACATTTAACCAAATAATTCTAAAAGGGGTTTGTTTTTGCTGCTTTGTTTTCTTAAGTTAGATATTAAGGCTAAAGTATGATATATTTATATAAGACAAAATTTTAGGAAAGGATTTCGCTTTAGCGAATGATATAATGGATAAAAAATATAAGATATCATTAATATATATAGTTACAATATTAATAGTTTTAGCATTAGGAATAATTTCTTTACTTCTTGGCTCGAGTTATATCCCACCTGCTGATGTTTTTGCTTTTCTTTCTGGGACTCAAGAAATTTCAAGGACAAGCACCATAATATTATCAGAGATTAGACTGCCAAGAATTATTTTATCATTTATTGTAGGGGCAGGTTTAGCTGCTGCAGGTACAGTTTTTCAGGGTGTGATTAGAAATCCAATGGTTGATCCATATATAATTGGTATTTCTGCTGGAGCAGGTACTGGAGTAATGCTTGCTTTGCTTTTGGGAATAGAAATAGTCTTTTGGAATTTTAGCTCGATTCCAGCTTTTGCTTTTCTAGGAGCATTATTAACTGTGATTTTAGTTTATAATTTAGCAAAGGTAGGTAATAAATTACCTGTTTTAACTTTTTTGCTTGCTGGAGTTGCAGTCAGTTTTATTTTGAATTCTGTTATGTCATTTTTAATGGTTATTAGAACTGAAAATCTTCAACAAATCGTTTACTGGTTAATGGGAAGCCTTGCAGGTAGTGATTGGGCTGCAATTAAGATGATTTTACCTTATTTTATAATTGGTATGATAATTATTATTTATTATCTAAAAGATTTAAATATAATTCTCCTGGGAGAAGAAAGTGCTGGCCATTTAGGAGTTAATGTAGAAAAAGTTAAAATTATTTTGCTTGGTGCTGCCTCATTAATAACAGCTTCTGTTGTATCTGTAAGTGGTAGTATTGGTTTTATTGGTTTAGTTGTTCCACATATTGCAAGGATGATTATTGGGCCTGACCATAGGAAGTTAATGCCTTTAGCAATTTTATTAGGAGGAGCTTTTTTACTGATTACAGATAGTTTAGCAAGAACAATAATGGCTCCACTTGAACTACCAGTTGGAATTATAACAGCTCTGGTAGGTGGACCATATTTTATTTATTTATTACGCAGAAAAACAAAGGATATTTGGTGAGTTTAATGATTAAAACTGAGAAACTAAAATTTAGTTATGATAAAAAAAACATATTAAAAGGAATAGATCTTGATTTTTATAAGGGAGATTTTATTGGGATAATTGGACCGAACGGTTCAGGCAAATCAACTCTTTTAAAAAATCTAAGCCGAAGTTTAAAAGCAGATAGTGGTAGTGTTTATCTAGATAATAAAGTACTAGCAGAATATTCTTCAGTAAAACTTGCTAAAAAATTAGCTGTTGTACCTCAAGATAGCCAGGTTAACTTTAATTTTAATGTTTATGATATTATTATGATGGGTAGGCATCCATACCAAAAAAGGTGGTCCCGAACAAGTAATGAAGATAAAGAAATAGTTCGTGAAGTTATGCAGGTGACTGATACATTAAAACTTAAAGAAAAAAATATTAATGCACTTTCAGGTGGTGAAAGACAAAGGGTTATTATTGCCAGAGCCCTTGCTCAGAAGCCAGAGGTTTTGCTTTTAGATGAACCTACATCCAGTTTAGATATTAATTATCAGGGAGAAATTTATGATCTTTTAAAATATTTAAATAAAAATCTCAAATTAACCATTATTACTGTTTCTCATGATTTGAATTTAACTGCTCAATATTGTGAAAAATTACTATTGATTAAAGATGGCATAATATTTGCCTCAGGTTCAGCAGAAGAGGTTTTAACAAAAAGCAATATTAAAGAAGTTTATAATACGGAAGTACTAATCAAAAAAAATCCGCTTTCAAATCGTCCTTTTATTACCCTGATTCCTGCAGCTAGTTTACAGGAAAATAAAAATAATAAAGATTTTAAAATCCATATTATTGCAGGTGGAGGAACAACTAAGAATTTTTTGTCTGATTTACTTAGTTTAGGTTATCAAATAACTCTCGGGGTTCTAAATATTGGAGATGCAGACTGGCAGCTTGCCAGAGAACTTGGTCTGGAGATGGCTGAGGCTGATCCTTTTGAAAATATTACTGAAGAAGAAGTTAGAGAAAATAAAGAGATGATTTCTAAAGCTGATTTAATAATTTTAACTAACTTGCCTTTTGGAAATGGTAATTTAGCAAATCTTAAAGTATTAGAAGAATTTCCAAACAAGAAGAAAATTTTATTTAATAATATTGAAATAGAAAAAAGAGATTATACTAAAGGGAAAGCTAAATTTATCTGGAATAAATTATTAGAAACAGAAAATATTTATTTGCTTGAGAAAAAAGAAAATTTATTTTCAGAAATTAAAAGGCTTGAGAAGTCAGAGATGGGGCGTGAATTATGATTAAAGCAGCTGAACTAGATAAAGAGTATTTTTTGGTTTTAATACCGGGGCAGGAGCTGGTAGAAACTGCAGCTCAGGTTCAAAAAATAGTATCAGAACACTATAATCTTTATCCTGATCAGATCTATCCTCAACTGCATATAACTATCGATAGAATTGATAAAAATAAAGCAGAACTAGCAGAAGAGATATTACAAAATAAGGCAAAAGAATTTGGGGAGATAGAAATTGAGGTTGATCGTTTTAGCTGTATAAAATTTTCTGGTCAACACCAATTAGTACTTGAAGTAAATGAAACACCATCACTCAGTAAATTTGCCAGAGCAATTCATCGAGAGTTGAGTGAAAAAAATATTTCTACTATAGAAAATTATGAAGAATGGATGTTTCACATTACTATTGTAAGTAATATATTTGCTGAAAATCCAATTCCTATGGATGAATTAACCGAGATATGTTTGTTTATGGAAGGGATGTCAAGACCTTTGTCTGCATATGCAGAACAATTAGAAATCTGGCGACCAACATTAGATCCGGTTGAAAAAATAATTGCCAGTTTTGAATTGGGAGCCTAAACTTATAATATAGGGGAGATTAAATATGTCAAAAGATATCAAAGCTTTTATTTTTGATCTTGATGGGGTTATCACAGACACAGCTGAATATCACTATAAAAGTTGGCAGAAACTTGCTGATGAAGAAGGATTGTATTTTAATCGCGAAATTAATGAACAGCTGCGGGGTGTTTCAAGAATGGATTCTTTAGAAATAATTCTTGATGGCAAGGAATTACCCGAAGATGTAAAAAAAGAGATGACTGATCGAAAAAACAATTATTATCAGAAGTATTTAAAGAAGATATCTAAAGATGATATTCTTGATGATATGGAGAGCAAAATAATTGATCTTAAAGAACAGGGATTCAAAATAGCTGTAGCTTCTTCAAGTCGAAATGCAAGAAAAGTATTAAAGAACCTGAAAATTTCAGATTTATTTGATACAATTTCAGATGGCAATAGTGTTGAAAATGCTAAACCTGCTCCAGATTTATTTTTGCATACAGCAGAAAAACTCGGTGTGAAAGCTGAGGAATGTGTTGTTTTAGAAGACGCTGAATCTGGTGTAGAAGCTGCTTTAGCTGCAAATATGATAGCTATTGGAGTTGGACCTGATGATAGAGTAGGTAAAGCACATCTAGTTTTTTCTACTGTAAAGGAAATTGATTTTGAAGAAATATTAGAGAAAATATAAATTTTTTCTAAAAAAAGCAGGAGAAAAAGGATCTGTATTGAATAGTATTTATAGAGTCTATTTTACAGATTCTTTTTTTTCTACAAGTTTTCGCAAGCGCTTGCGTAAATGGAGGGTCAATTGATGCAGATAACTTTAAAAGATATTGCCAGAATGGCTGGAGTTGCAGAGTCTACTGTTTCCAGAGCTTTAAATGACAAAAAAGGAGTGGGCAAAGAGACTAAACTTAAGATATTGAAAATTGCTAAAGAACATAATTATCGACCAAATCAGCTGGCTAGAGGTTTGGCTGCTAAAAAAACAAATATGATTGCTGTGGTTCTTTCTGAAATGGATAGTCCTGGCAATATAGAGATAGTTAAATATCTCGAAAAAGCTGCAGAAAATGTTAATTATCAAATAATACTCTGTAATACAAATAATCAGCAGGAAAAAGAAAAAACATATTTAAGTCTTTTGGAGTCAAACCAGGTTGATGGTGCAATTTTTATTGGAGGTAAATTAGTTGGCAGCCATCTTTTGAGGGCTAGTTTCAGCAATGAGAATTCTATAGTTTTAGTTAATCGCCTGGCTGAAGAAAACTTTTTTACTACTGTTTTAACTGATTACAGTAATGGGATTTATCAGGCAGCTAAGCATCTTCTAAAAGAAGGTTACCAAAAAATAGCTTTGGTGAGTGGGCCAAAAGATAATCTAGTTGAAGAAGAAAAAACAAATGGGTATTTGCAGGCTTTAGAAGAATCAGGGTTAAAAATAAAAGAAGATTTAATATATTCAACTGACTCAAGTAGAGAAGCAGGATATAATGCTTTTTTGAAAATTATTGAGTCTGAAGTTATTCCTGATGCATTTATCTCAACTAAAGAATTAACCACAATTGGCCTTGTTGAGGCAATAAAAATGGGAGGATACTTTATTCCTGATGATTTTGCGGTTATTGGTTATGGAGATAGTATTTTAACATCTATTATTGAACCTCCATTAACAGTTTTAAGTGAACCACTAGAAGAGCTTGCAAAAAAATCTTTTAATTTTTTATTAAAATTGATCAATGATGATTTGGATAGCAAAAAAATTGAGGTTTTAAATCCCAGCTTAATTATTAGAGATTCATCACTAGCAAAATATAATTAAATTTCATGAGGAGGAATTTTAATGGCAAATGTTACATTAAAAAATGTTTATAAGCGTTTTGGTGATGTTGTGGCAGTTCGTGATCAAAGTTTAGAAATCAGGGATAAAGAATTTTTAGTATTAGTTGGGCCTTCTGGTTGTGGTAAGTCTACAACTTTAAGAATGATTGCCGGTTTAGAAGAAATTAGTGAGGGAATAATTGAAATCGGGGATGAAGTTGTTAATGATGTAGCTCCTAAAGATAGAGATATAGCAATGGTTTTTCAGAACTATGCTCTTTATCCCCATATGAATGTTTATGATAATATGGCATTTGGTTTAAAACTACGTAAATTTCCTAAAAAAGAAATTGAAAGAAGAGTTCAAGAAGCTGCTGATATTTTGGGAATAGAAGAATTATTAAAGAGAAAACCAAAAGAACTATCTGGTGGACAGAGACAGAGGGTAGCACTTGGAAGAGCAATAGTTCGTGAACCAAAGGTATTTTTGATGGATGAACCTCTTTCTAATCTTGATGCGAAATTAAGGGTTCAGATGAGAACAGAACTCTCTAAATTACATGATAGATTAAAAACAACTATGATTTATGTTACCCATGATCAAACAGAAGCTATGACAATGGGGGATAGAATTGTAGTACTTAAAGATGGACTTATTCAGCAGGTTGATGATCCGCTGACTCTCTATAATGAACCAAACAATATGTTTGTAGCTGGATTTATTGGCTCACCTGCTATGAACTTTATGGATGCAGAAATAAAAAAAGAAGGAGATATTTTTTATATTGATGGTGATGGTACATTTAAAATTAGGGTACCAGAAGATAAAGAGGATTTGATTAAAGATTATGTTAATAAAGATGTAGTGTTTGGAGTAAGACCAGAAGATATTGTTGATACAGCAATAAGTCATGACTTTAAAGTTGAAGAAGATAATTCTTTTGAAGCTGAAGTAGAGGTTGTAGAACCAATGGGATCTGAAATATATCTCTATCTTGCTGAAGAAAGTCACTCTTTAATTGCGCGGGTAGAAGCTGAAAGTACAGCTGAAGTTGGAGATAGAATGAGTTTAGGAGTAGATTTAAGAAAAATTCATGTGTTTGATGCCGAAACAGAAGATGTTATATTCTAAAATAGTTTAATATAATTATATATTAACCAACAGAGCGAGCAGCCGTTTTTTTCGGCTGTTCCTTTTTTTATTGAAAATAACTCAAGTTTAGCTTGACTTTGAGACAAAAAACACTTATTATATAAATAGATTTAAATATATTGATATGAGGTGTTGATATGCCAAAGGAAATTATTGGGATTACTAGTTTTTGTGGGAAAGAAAAAGAAAAAAAATATAATAAAGTACGCTGCAGTTATGCTGATGCTGTTTATAAAGCTGGTGGTATCCCTATTATTATTCCGCCATTTGAAAATTTAAAACTTTCTTCTAAGTATGTAGATTTAATAGATGCTCTAATATTAAGCGGAGGAAGTGATATAACTCCTGAGATTTATGGCGAAAGCAAGCTTCCTCAAGTAGAGGATAATAATGTTTTTCGTGATAAATGGGAGATTGAGCTTTTTAAAAAGGCTTATGAAATTAATTTACCGATTTTAGGTATCTGTAGGGGAATGCAACTGATAAATGTAGCTTTAGGTGGCAGTTTATATCAGGATATCGATTTTCAACTTAATTGTGATTCACCACATCTACCCCTGGAGTTAAAGAGAAAAAATAATTTAGAATATGAAAAACATAAAGTAAATATTCTAAAAGACACGCAACTTGATAAAATTCTTTGTTCTGAAAATATTCATGTTAATTCTCATCATCATCAGGCAATTAAACATTTAGCAGATGATTTATCAATCAGTGCTAAATCAGAATGCGGAATTACTGAAGCTGTAGAAGCCAAAAGCAAAGATTTTTTAATTGGAGTACAATGGCATCCAGAAGATTTAATTGACAGTTTGATCTGTTTTAATAATTTGTTTTCTGAGCTCATTAATTCTGTAGATAAGAAAAAATAGAATAGTAAAAGTAAATTTAAAAAAGGAGCAAATTATGGATATCAATAAAAAGCTTGTTAAAATGTTAAAGGCTTTAGCAGATGAAAATAGGTTAATGATGATAGAATTATTAAGCTATAATAGTATGTGCAGCTGTCACTTTGTAGAAGAATTAGAAATTAGTCAGCCTAATGTATCACATCATCTTAAAATTTTAAAAGAAGCTGGATTAATAAATGCTACAAAAAGGGGCCGTTGGATCGATTACAGCTTAAATACAGAAAGTATTGAGCTAATCAAAGCTGAAATTAATAGTATTTTAGCAGAATCTGCTGTAATTTCTAATTTTAAAAATTACGATTGTGATTAATATTGTAAGCGGTTTTGCCCAGTAGTCATTGTCATTTAAGAGAGAGGAGTATTAAATTGAGTAAAATTAAAATTAGTGTATATGAACCACCAATGTGTTGTAGTTCAGGAGTTTGTGGGCCAGATGTTGACGATGAATTAGTTGAATTTAGTCAAACCATAAAAAAATTAAAAGAAGAAGGTTTCACTGTAGAAAGAAATTCCATGAATCATAATCCGTTTGCATTTCAAAACAATCAATCTGTTTTAACACAGGTAAATGATTCTGGAACTGAAAATTTACCCATTATAGAAATAAACGGAGAAATATTAACAATAGGCGAATATGCATCATATGAAAAAATAAAATCCGCAGTTGACAAAATATAAGGAGGAAAATTAATGTCTAAAAACGTTAGTAAATATATCTTTTTTTCAGGTAAGGGTGGAGTAGGTAAAACATCAATGGCTTCAACAACTGGAGTTCATTACGCAGAAAAAGGTTTAAAAACAATCATAGTAACAACTGATCCTGCAGCTAATTTAGCAGATGTTTTCCAGCAAAAAATAGGTCATCAGGTTACTCCAATAGATGGAGTAGAAAATCTTTTTGCAATGGAAATAGATTCAAAAAAAGCTACTGAAGAATACAAAGAGCAAACTCTAGCCCCAATGCGTGAAATTTTTAATGAAAAAATGCTGGCAGTTGTAGAAGAACAATTAAATTCACCCTGTACTGAAGAAATGGCTTCATTTGATCGTTTTATAGATTTTATGGATGATGATAGCTATGATGTTGTTATTTTTGATACAGCTCCTACAGGCCATACAATCAGGCTTTTAGAGCTACCTGTTGATTGGAGTAAACATATAGAAGAAAGTGCAGAAGGTAGTGGGCAAACTTGTATGGGGCCTGTACAAAATATTCAGGATTCTAAAGAAAAGTATGACAGGGCAATTGAACTACTAAAAGATGAAAAAAGAACAGAATTTATTTTTGTGATGCACCCAGAAAGTAGTTCTATTAGAGAGACACAAAGAGCCAGTAAAGAATTAAGAGAAATTGGCATAAATACTAGCTCCTTAATAGTAAATGGGATAATACCTAAAGAAGAGTGTAACAATCCTTTCTTTAAAAAACGGGGAGAAATGCAACAAAAACATCTAAAAGAGATACAGCAAAAAATAGATTTGCCAATTAAAAAAATGGAGTTATTAGATGATGAAATTAAAGGCTTAGATATTTTAAGAAATGTTGCAGATAAGCTTTATAAGGAGGCTGTTTAATGATAAATGATGCTAAAATAATTGAAGCGGTAGATACAGAACCTAAATTAATATTTTTCGCTGGAAAAGGTGGAGTAGGTAAAACCTCTATCTCTTCAGCTACAGCAGTTTATTTAGCAGAAAAAGGCTATAAAACACTGCTTTTGACCACAGATCCTGCATCTCATTTAGAAGATGTATTTGAACAAGAAGTAGGTGGTGAAATATCTGCAGTTGCTGGAGTAGAAAATCTTGATATCGTAAAAATTGATCCTAAAAAAGTTGCAGAAGAATATAAAAATAAGGTTTTAAATGAGGCAAAAGAAAAAAATTATACTGAAGAAATGTTAATGGGTTTAAAAGAAGAGCTAGAATCACCATGTACAGAAGAAATGGCTTCTTTTGATAAATTTATCGATTATACAGAAAAGGATTATTATCAGCAAATTGTATTTGATACAGCGCCAACTGGTCATACTTTGCGCCTGCTTGAATTACCATTAAACTGGAATCAGCAGTTAGAGTTTAAAATGGCTAACAGCAAAGAAAATCAAGCTGATTTAGAATCTCAAAAAAGATTCAAAAAAGTAATCGAAAAATTACAGGATAAAAAGCAGACAATATTTGCTTTTACTCTTTATCCAGAAAACACTCCAATCCTTGAGGCAAGTAGAGCAGTCGAAGAATTAAAAACCGTTGATATAGATACTCAACTTATTGTGGCTAATAAAATATTACCTGCAGAATACTGTACTACCCCTTATTTTAAAAAGAGAAAAGCAATGCAGGATAAACATCTTGAAGAAATGAAAGATATATTTTCTGCTCCAATTATTAAAATGCCGCTTTTTGCCGAAGAGATTAAAGGGATTGAATTATTGCAAGAAGCTGGACAAAAACTTTTTGAGGACGAAAAAATATAAATCTTATTTATGGAGGTAAAAATATATGTCAGAAGTAATTAAAAAAGCAGAGATTTTAGGAGATAAGCTGATAGAATCTAAAGCTTTTAGAGCACTAAAAGAAGCAGAATCAACTCTTGAAAATGATACTGAGGCATTAAAACTAAAAAAAGAAATGGAAGAAAAACAGCAGACTTTTGCTTCTAATAGACAAAATGAAAAATTAAAAAAAGAGCTAATATCACTTCAACAAAAGCTTTGGCAAAATGAAAAAATAAAGAATTATATACAAACACAAAAGCAGTTTAATAATTTGATGAATAAAGTTAATAATATAATTTCGCAAAGTCTTGGTATTCAACAGGGAGGATGTGCTCCTGGTTCAGGCTGTTGTTAAATTAATTTAAAAGCAAAGCTTTTTAGAGTCCATTTTTCTGGAACTTTTTCCTGGGAATGGGCTCTTATTAATTCTTTTTGATAAATCTAAGTAATTAAAGTATAATTAAGTTAAAAGAAATTCTCAACTCACAGTGCAATTATTCAATATATTGGAGGGAGATTTATGCCTCGTAATAGAAAAGATTTTTTGCTTAATCCTTTTGTAATAGCTGTTGTTTCTGTAATTTTGATCATTGCAGCTTTTAACTTTTGGAACAATTTATCCAGGATGAGCCGTCTAGACGAAGAGATAGAAGAGATGGAAGCAAGAATAGCTCAAGCAGAAGCAGAAAATGAAGAATTAAAATATCAGCTTGAAAATACTACTGATGAAGAGTACATAGAGCAGGTTGCCAGGGAGAAATTAGGTCTGGTTAAACCCGGTGAAATGCTTTTAGTTCCTATCGAAGAGCAGGAAGAAACTGAAGAAGAAACAGATAATGATTAATTATATAATAAGGGAGTCGTTTTATGGCTAAATACATTGAAATGGATATTTTGAAATTAACTGCTGAAGAATTGAAATTAAAAAAGAATAATGTAAAGGCAGTAGTAGAACTCTTGGATTCTGGGAATACAGTTCCTTTTATTGCAAGATATAGAAAAGAAATGACAGGAAGTTTAGATGAGCTAGAAATCAGAAATATAGAAGAAAAAATTGATTATTTAAGGAGATTACTGCAAAGAAAAAACGAAGTAGCTGCTGCAGCTGATAAAGTTGATAAATACAGTGGTCAGCTTAAGGAAAAACTGATAAAAGCTGATACCTTACAGGAAGTAGAAGATCTTTATAGACCCTTTAAAAGCAAGAAAAAAACTAAAGCTGATAAAGCTATTGAAAAAGGTCTTAAACCTTTAGCAGAGCTTATTTTTAAACAGGAGGAATTGGCTACAACTCCTGAGCAATTAGCACAGGAGTATATAGACCCAGAAAAAGCTTTAGAAAATATTGAAGATGTATTAAGTGGAGCAGAAGATATTATTGCGGGAGATATATCTGATGATGCTGAACTTAGAAAAAAATTGAGAGAATTTGTTTTTGCTAAATCGGATATAGTATCAGAACTAAAAAATGAAGAAGAAGCGGAAAAATTTAGGGATTATTATGAATTTAAAGAATCAATTAATAAGATTCCTCCCCACAGGATATTAGCTTTAAACAGGGGAGAAAAAGAGGAAGTATTGAGGGTTAAGATTGTCTGTGATGAAGATAAGGCAGTTAAAATAATTAATGATCATTTTGAGTTTGAAAAAAATCAATATTATCCTTTTATTGAAAATGCTCTAGATTATGCCTATAAAAGAATGATCTTTCCCTCTTTGGAAAGAGAAGTTAGAAATCATTTAACTGATAAAGCTGAAGAAAAAGCTGTTAATAATTTTTCCACCAATTTAAAATCACTTTTGATGCAGCCCCCATTAGTTGGTAAAAAAGTTTTAGCAATTGATCCGGCTTTTAGAACAGGCTGTAAAATTGCTGTTCTAGCAGAAAACGGAGATTTATTAGATACAGCTGCTATTTATCCTCATGCACCTGTCAATAATCTGGAAGAATCAGTTGAAGTTACAGCAAAGCTTATAAAAAAACATGATGTTGATTTAATTGTAATAGGTAATGGAACTGCAAGTAGAGAAACTGAAATTTTTGTTGTTAATATGATAAAAAATGGCTTAGATATTGAATATACTATTGTGAGTGAGGCAGGAGCTTCAGTTTATTCTGCTTCAAAATTAGCTCGTCAGGAATTTCCTGAGCTTGATGTATCTATCAGAGGAGCTATTTCGATTGGAAGGAGGATTCAAGATCCACTAGCAGAGCTTGTAAAAATAGAGCCTAAATCACTGGGGGTAGGTATGTATCAGCATGATATAAGTCAAAAGAGATTAGAGAAAGCTTTAAATGAGGTGGTTGTTGATGCTGTCCATCATGTTGGGGTTGAATTAAATACTGCTTCTGCAGCTTTATTAACCTATGTTTCAGGTATTTCATCCAATAATGCTCAAAAAATTATTGATCATAGAAGTGAAAAAGGTGGTTTTAAAACAAGAAAAGAATTGCTTGATGTATATGGATTCGGTCCAAAAACCTATGAACAGGCAGCGGGGTTTTTAAGAATTGATTCTGATGCTGATCCATTTGCTTTAACTCCTATTCATCCAGAGTCATATAAAGAAGCAGAAAGAATTTTAAACAAAATAGATCATCAATCCAGTGATATTAAAGATGATCAGACTTTAGAAAAAATCAGGGAAAAGATAAAAACTTTAAATATTATAGAAACTGCCGAAACCCTTGAAATTGGAATACCAACTACTAAAGATATTATAAAAGCTATACAACAGCCTGGAAGGGATCCAAGGGCTTCAATGCCAGGGCCAGTGTTTAGAAAAGATATCTTAAAAATTGAAGATATTGAAGAAGGAATGATTTTTACCGGTAAAGTTAGAAATATTGTCGATTTTGGAGCTTTTATTGATATTGGATTAAAGCAGGATGGCCTACTTCATATATCTGAAATGAGCGATTTTTATTTAAATGATCCTTTTGAAATTCTACAAATTGGCCAAAATGTTGATGTAAAAGTTTTAAATGTTGATAAAAAAAGGGAAAGAATTTCTTTTACTTTAAAATTTTTTTGAATTGTATAATTAAATGCACGCGGTGATTAGATAAAAAAATAGACACATACCTGTACCTTTTGTATAATGTTAATAGCGACAAAAACATTAGGAGGTACAGAATATGTGTCAAAGTAATTGTAACACAAAACGAAGCAAAGGAAAACACCTGAATTTTGATGATCGCAAATTAATTAAACATTTATATAATGTCCAAGAAAAAAATTATACTGAAATAGGCGAAGAATTAAACTGCCATAGAACAACAATCAGTCGAGAAATAAAAAAAGGTGAGGTAGAACTTGATAATGGTGATGGAACAACCAGAAAAGAATATGTACCAGAGATAGCACAGAAAGTATATGAATTTAATAATTCGAATAAAGGCCCTGATTTAAAAATCGATAAAAATAAAGAGTTAGCAGAATTTATAGAAGAAAAAATCAAGGAATTAAGATCTCCTGCAGCAGTGGCAAAAGACATTGAAGAATCAGATAAATTTGAAATTCAATTACACTGGAAAACAATCTATAATTACATAGATAAAGGTGTTTTGAATATAGACAGAAGCGATCTCCCACATGGTAATTATAAAACTGGGAAAGACAGACCAAAAGAAAGTGAAAGCACTACGAGGCGTAAGGAAGGTCGTACAATTAGAGATAGGCCTGAAGGAGCTGATACCAGGGAGGAATTTGGGCATTGGGAGATGGACTTAGTAGAAGGGTTAAAACAAAAAGATGAACCTGCCTTACTAGTGCTGACAGAAAGACAAACTAGGCAGGAAATCATAGAAAAAATACCAAACAAAAAAGCAAAGTCAGTGGTAAAAGGACTTGATCGTATAGAAAGACGATTTGGGGTTGTTAATTTTAGGGAAACATTTAAATCGATTACTACAGACAACGGTTCAGAATTTGCAGATTATGAAGGTATAGAACAATCATATACAGGTAGCAGTATACCTAGAACTAGTTTGTATTATTGTGATGCATACTGTAGCTGGCAAAGGGGATCAAATGAAGTAGCTAATAAGTTTATCAGAAGATTTTTACCTAAAGGCACAAGTTTTAAAGGTATTAAGAGAAAACTGATAAAAAAGATTCAGGATTTTATAAATACTTATCCTAGAAAAATGTTTAACTATGAAAACTCAGATAAATTATTTAAAGAGAAATTAAGCTTTAGTGTCTAGAAGTAATGAAGGTACAGGTGATTTTAAGAAAGATTAAAAAAGCGTGCATTGCATGTTGCAATTCACCTACTTTAAAATTTTAGTCTATATATTTGACAGCTTTGACCTAAGTAAGTTATAATAATTACAATATCAATATTTAGGGAGGAATTTTTTAAGCATGTCCATAGAAGTGGGAAGTATAGTTGATGGTAAGGTTACAGGGATAACTAATTTTGGCGCCTTTGTTGAGCTGGAAAGTGGAGAAACAGGTTTAGTTCATATTTCCGAAGTTGCTAACACTTATGTTAAAGATATTAGTAATTTTCTTAAAGAAGATGATGATGTAAAAGTTAAGGTTATTAATATCGATGATGACGGGAAAATTGGTCTTTCGATTAAACAGTTAGAGGATCCGGGTGACAGAATTGATCATGCTCCTGAGATGTCTTTTGAAGAAAAGATGGATCGTTTTCTCAAGCAGAGTAGTGAACGTCAGCAGGATTTAAAAAATAGGGAGGCAAAAAAGGGCGGTAATTCTAAATAAATACATGCCAATTTTTTTTAATTTTTTAAACATCCTTTAACTAGTGTAAAGGGTGTTTTCTCTTTTTAAAATTATATAAATTATTATTTGCTTATTATTTCAAGGAGAATTAAAGATGCTATTATCTGAAAAAAAAATTGTTGAACTGCAGTTAAAAAGAAATATTAATAACTTTTCTAAGTCTGCAGTATTTTGTCCATTTGATTTTCCAACTGTAGTAATTGTTAATCCATATAAAAATAATATTCCAGCCCCAACAATATATTGGTTAAGCTGTCCATATTTAAATTATAAAGTGGATAGATTAGAAGCAGAAAGTAATCTTCTAGCAGTGCTTCAGGAGCTTTTAGATAAAGACCATGAATTCAAAAATAGGATGGAAAAAGCTCATAAAAAATATGCTAAAATGAGAAGAGAGTTATTAAGTCAGGAAGATCTCAATAAAGCAAAATCTCTTTCTGAAAACCTTTATCAAACACTCCTTTATTCTGGAGTGGGGGGGATCAAAGATAAAGAAGGTATTAAATGCTTACATACTCATTTAGCTCATTTTTTAATAGATAAGTCTAATCCGGTTGGGGAAATTGCTTTTGAAAAAATTGAGTGGCCAGAAAACTGCTCGATTTGCCAGGAAAGGATTGATAAATTTGCAAGCAGCAGCAATTGATATAGGGACAAATTCTTCTAGGTTATTAATTGGTGAATTAAACTGCCAGGAAAATGGAATAAATATACTAGAAAGAGAACTTCAAATAACCAGACTTGGTGAAGGTGTAGATGCTAACAAAAAACTAACAAAAAATGCTGTAAATAGAGTTATAAAAGCGATTAGAGAATATAAAAATATAATGGATAAATATGATTTAAAAAGTATTAGAGTTGTTGGTACAAGTGCTCTAAGAGATGTACATAATTCAGAGATTTTAACTAAAGAAATAAAAGAGATTGGTTTTGAACTGCAAATAATTAGTGGAGAAAAAGAAGCTCAATTAAATTTTTTAGGGGCAGCTTCAAGTTTAAAAGACCAATTTTTGTTGCTTGATATCGGTGGTGGAAGCACCGAATTTATTTGGCCAGCTGATAAAGAGATTAATTACAAAAGTCTTGATATCGGTTGTGTTAGAATGACAGAGCGTTTTATTAATAATCCAGAAGCTGAAGTGTCAGAAGAAGAAATCAAAAACATCGAAGAATTCACTTTAGATTTACTTAGTAAAGAGTTAGATTTACCCCAAAATTTAAGATTAAAAGGAGTAGGTGGTACAATAACTACTTTAGCTGCAGTTAAGCATAGAATGGCAGTGTATGATAGCAGCAAAATTGAAGGGAGTAAATTAAATGTTTTTGAATTGAATGATTTTTTAACTGATTTTAAAGATATGAATTTAGTAGAAAGATCACAAGTCAAAGGCTTACAAGCGGAAAGAGCAGATATAATAACAGCCGGATTGGTAATTTTAATCAGTATTTTAAATTTCTGTGCTTGTAATAATTTAACTGTAAGTGACAAAGATTTATTATATGGTTTGTTAAAAGAGCAGTTATTTTAATTATAGGTTGACTTTATTTTTTAAAAGATAAACTTAATTTAAAGGGGGAGGATTTTTCTTGAATTTTGAAGTAAATTTTAAAAAAAATATTGAAGAAAATAATCTTCTCTCAAAAGGAGATAAAATTTTACTTGCTGTTTCCGGTGGACCTGATTCTTTAACAATGCTGCAGCTTTTTTTTGAGTTTAAAGATTATTTTGCAGTAGATATTGCTTTAATTCATCTTGACCATCAGTTCAGAAAAGAGTCAGGCCAGGAATTAGACTTTGTGGAAGAAAAAGCAAAAGATTTAAACATAAATTTTTATACTAAAAAAGTTAATTTGCCAGAAATAATAAAAAACGAAAACATTTCTGCTGAAGCTGCAGCCCGCAGAGAAAGATTTAATTTTTTTAAAGAAATATATTTAAAAAATGATTTTGATCTACTGGCCCTTGCTCATCATAAAGATGATCAGGCAGAAACAGTATTATTAAATCTTTTTCGGGGAAGTGGTTTGCGAGGTTTAAGTGGCATAGAAAAAAAAATAAATATTAATGGAGTTCAAGTTATTCATCCTTTACTTGATTTTAGCAAAAAAGAAATTATAAAATATTGTCAGGAAAAAAAATTAAATCCTCGTTATGACAGTAGTAATAAAGAAAATATTTATAGCAGAAATATAATAAGAAATAAAATTATTCCAATTATTGAGGCCGAAATTAATCCTGCTGTAAAAGAAGTAATCGCCAGAAATGCTAAATTAATTGCTGAAGAAGAGAATTTTTTAAATAAAATTTCTTTTCAGAAGTATAATAATTGTCTTATAAGCTCAGAAAATGATAAACTAATTTTAGAGCTCAAGAAATTCAATAACTATGATAAAGTTATTAGGCGGAGAATCTTAAGGATAGCCTATCAAAAATTAAAAGATGATTTAGAAGATTTATATTTAGAGCATATTTTGGAAATAGAGAAATTATTAAATAATTTAACTACAGGTCGGGGAATTGATCTACCTGCCTCTATAAGGGTTGAGATCAGTTATGAGAACTTAATCTTTTTCAAAAAAGATGTGGTTGAAGCTGGAAAAATTGATAATAAAAAGCTTTTAGAAATCAACAAAAATAATAAATACTCCAGCAATTATTTTATAGAAATATTTATAGAAAATAAAAATAAGATAAATTTTAATTCTGACCCCAAAGTGGCTATGTTAGATTATGAAAAAGTTGAATTACCTTTATATCTTCGCTCAAGAAGAAAAGGTGATAGTTTCATTCCATTAGGAATGCAGGGTAAAAAGAAAGTGAAAGATATTTTAATTGATCAGAAAGTACCAAAATACAAAAGGGATAAGATTCCTCTCATTGTAGATAGAAATGACAATATTGTTTGGTTAACAGAATTTAGAATTGCTGATAATTTTAAAGTAACTTCTAAAACAGAGAAAGTTTTAGTTTTAAAGCTAAAAAATAATCTTAAGGGGGATAATTAATAATGGGGAATAACTCTGTATTTAAAGGTGATTTTAAAGAAATAATTATTGCTGAAGAAGAAATAAAAAAACGCATTGAAGAATTAGGTAAAGAAATTACTGAAAGCTACAATGAAGATGATGATATAGTAATGCTCTGTATTTTGAGAGGAGCAGTTATTTTTATGGCTGATTTGGCTCGAGAAATAGATTTACCAGTAACTTTTGATTTTATGGATGTTTCGAGCTATGGAGCTTCTACCAAATCTTCTGGGGTTGTAAGAATAATTAAAGATATGGAAGAAAACATTGAAGGAAGACATTTATTAATTGTAGAAGATATTATTGATACTGGTAGAACTTTAAAACATGTTGTTGAAATTTTAAAAACAAGAGATCCTAAAAGCATAAAAGTAGTTACATTGCTAGATAAACCAGATAGAAGAGAACAAAAAGAAATTGATGCAGATTTTAATGGGTTTGAGATTCCAGACAAATTTGTAGTTGGATATGGGCTTGATTTCGCTGAAAAATATCGCAACTTATCTTTTATTGGAGTTTTGAAGGAAAAAATGTATAATTAAAATACATTGGTAATTAAGTTATTTAAAGTAATTATTATATTAATATTTAATATTTTGCATTCTAATCGAATTTTAATTTAAGTGGACCTGATAACATTTACAAATTATAAATATTGTGTTATAATATTTTACTGTATAACTGAAGTAGTAGGGAGGTAAATTATTTTGAATAAATTCGTTAAAAATATCGGATTTTACTTGATTTTGATTGCCATTTCTATCTTAGTTGCTCAATTTTTTATGCAGCAAGGACCTGCAACTATGGAAGAATTCACATATACAAATCTTCTTCAAGAAGTAGCAGCTAATAATATTGAAGAAGTAACTATAATTGGTAATCAAGAAGTAACAGGTGAAATAGATGGACAGAGATTTGAAGTTGCTGTTCCACCGGAAGCTATCCCATCATTAATGTCAGAACTGAGAGCTGGAAATGTAAATATAAAAACTGAGCCTCAACCAACTGCACCCTGGTGGGTAAATATACTTAGCTACATTTTACCAGTAGCTATTTTAATTGTTGCCTGGATATTTATTATGCAGAAAATGCAGGGTGGCGGCAGTAAAATGATGTCATTTGGAAAAAGTAAAGCTAAACTAGATGAAAGTAAAAGCAAGTTAAGTTTTGATGATGTAGCTAATTACGAAGAAGTTAAAGAAGAATTACAGGAAGTTGTTGAGTTTTTAAAGAATCCACAGAAGTTTTCTCAGCTGGGAGCTACTGTTCCTAAAGGGGTATTAATGATAGGGCCACCTGGAACAGGTAAAACCTTAATGGCGAAAGCTGTTGCTGGAGAAGCCGGAACACCTTTTTATTTTATTAGTGGATCAGATTTTGTGGAGATGTTTGTTGGTGTTGGTGCTTCAAGAGTTAGAGATTTGTTTGAAAAAGGCAAGGAAAATTCTCCTTGTATTATTTTTATTGATGAATTAGATGCTGTTGGTCGTCAGCGTGGAGCTGGACTTGGCGGCGGTCATGATGAGAGGGAACAAACTTTAAATCAGCTTTTGGTAGAAATGGATGGATTTGAGCCTAATGAAGGTATTATTTTGATGGCTGCTACCAATAGACCTGATGTATTGGATCCAGCTTTATTAAGACCAGGTCGTTTTGACCGTCAGATTCTCGTGGACAAACCTGATAGATTAGGTCGACAGAAAATTTTAGAAATACATGTAAAAGATAAACCACTTGATGATGATATCGATTTAGAGATATTAGCTAAAAGGACCCCTGGTTTTACAGGTGCTGATATGGAAAATCTTGCTAATGAAGCGGCAATTTTAGCTGCTAGGCGGGGTAAAAAAATATTGTCTATGAAAGAATTTGATGATGCAATTGATAGAGTTATAGCTGGCCCTGCTAAAAAAAGCAGATTGGTTTCAGAAAAAGAGAAAAATCTTGTTTCTTATCATGAAACCGGACATGCTCTTTTAGGAGAATTATTAGAGCATGCTGATCGTACTCATAAAGTTTCTATTATTCCAAGAGGTAGAGCCGGTGGTTTTACCATTCCACTACCTGAAGATGATCAAAACTTTATGACAAAAGGACAGCTCTTAGATAAAGTAACCAGTTTACTTGGTGGTAGAGCAGCAGAATCAATATTCTTAGAGGATATAAGTACTGGAGCTCAAAATGATATTGAAAGAGCCACCAAAATTATCAGAGCTATGGTTACAGAATATGGAATGAGTGAAAATTTAGGACCATTAACTCTGGGACAAAAGCATGATGAACAGGTATTTCTGGGTAGAGATATTTCTCGTCAGAGAAATTACAGTGAAGAAGTAGCTGCTCGAATAGATAAAGAAGTAAGCAAAATGGTTGAAGAATGTTTTAGTAAAGCTGTGCGCTTATTAGAGGAACACCGGGAAACTGTAGAAAGACTGGTTACAGCATTAAAAGAGTTTGAAACACTTAATGCAGATCAAATTCGCCTTATAATTAAAGGTGAAAAAATCACTGGTGACCCTGAGAAGGATATTATTGAAGAAGATAATTCTGAAGAAAAGGAAAGTAAAGAGAGCACAATAGTTACTACTTTCCAACCTGAGCCACAACAGTAAAACTATTTTAAAAGTTCGTATTTTATTAACCAGCCCAATTCGGGCTGGTTTTTCTAATAGCTTAACTGATAATTAAGAACTTGCTTTATTGAACAATAATTGCTAAAATTATAATCGGAATAATTAAAGCATATTCTTAGGGAGGAAACCATGTTTAAACTAGAAAATGTAAAATTTAAGGATATTTTAGAAATTGATAATTTATCGATTGCTGAGGATATGATCACCGCTATTTTGGGTAGTAGTGGTGGAGGAAAAACAACTTTTTTAAAATTATTAAACAATATGATTTCTTCAGATCGTGGTAATATATATTACAAAGGTAAAAAAATTGAAGAATATGATCCTGTTCAATTAAGAAGAAAAGTTGTTATGTTAGCTCAGGAACCGCAAATTTTCAAAGGTACAATCAGGGACAATTTTAAAACAACTGAAGAAATAACCTGTAATGAATATTCTGATGATAAGGTATATAAAAATCTTTTGGAAAAGGTTTCCCTAAATAAAAATTTAGATGATGATGCTGCAAATCTTTCTGGTGGGGAAAGACAGCGTCTTGCTTTAGCAAGAGTTATGCTTTTAGAGCCAGAAACATTGCTTTTAGATGAGCCGTCTGCATCTCTTGACTTAGAAACTGAAGATGTAATTATAAAAATGGTAGCAAATTATGCCAAAAAAAATAAAAGAACTTTAATCATGGTAACTCATAATCCAAATGTTGCAGAAGAATATGCAGATGAGATTATTAATATTGAACAGGGAAAATTGGTCTAAAAGAATTTAAGAGGAGAGTTAATCATGGATAATAACATCATTAGTATTCAAATAATGCAGTTAGTGTTGGCATATTCTTTTGTTGTGATTTTGCTTCTTATAGTTAGAAAAAAGAATATCGGCAATGAATCTGAAATTATCTTGGCTTCTATAAGGATGACCATTCAATTAGTGGCAATTGGCTTTTTGCTTGACTATGTCTTTGCTAATCAGAATCCATTTTTTAGTGTTTTGATTCTTCTTGTCATGGAAACTTTTGCTATTTATAATATTTATGCCAGAGTTGATGGTGAAATTTCCAGTGAGCTTAAAAGAATTATTGCAGCTTCGATGTTTTCAGGTACTTTAATTGCTATATTGTTTTTTCTTTTAGGGGTTATTGGTCTAGATCCCTGGTATAGAGCTGATTATTTTATTCCTCTATCTGGAATGTTGATAGGAAATTCTATGACAGGTATATCTCTTGGAGTAAATCATTTAGTAAATGGTTTTAGAGACAACAAACGCTTAATAGAAAATTATTTAATGTTAGGTGCAGAACCATCCACTGCGGTAGAAGAAATAAATAAAAAAGCTTTTTACAACGCTATCTTACCAACTATTAATTCAATGATGGGGATGGGAATAGTTTTTTTGCCGGGAATGATGACTGGTCAAATTTTGGCTGGAGCATCACCATTAATTGCAATTAGATATCAAATAGCAATTATGATGGGTATTCTGGGTAGTGTTACGCTAACAGTATTTTTTATGGTTAATAAGGGAAGCAAAACCTTTTTTAACAAGAGAAAACAATTAAAAGAAAACAATGAGTGAATTAACATTAATTAAATTTAATGAGATAGTTGTGAGCAAATAAAGGGATTTATTAAATTATATTGAAATAAATTAATAAGAATTAAGTAATATTTAACTATTGAGGGGGGAAATATCTTGAAAAGTGATATTCAAATAGCTCAGGCATCTGAAATGAAGGAAATTACTGAAATTGCTGCTCAGTTAGGTTTATCAGAAGATGATTTAAAGCTGTTTGGAAAATACAAAGCTAAGGTGAATCTAGATGTTTTAAAAAGACTACCGGAAAAAGAAGATAGCAAACTTGTTTTGGTTACTGCAATAACACCTACAAGAGCTGGTGAAGGAAAAACCACTACAACAGTTGGGTTAGGTCAAGCATTAAATCGAATTGGTAAGAATGCTGTTATAGCTCTTCGTGAACCATCTTTAGGACCCACAATGGGCATCAAAGGTGGTGCAGCTGGTGGCGGTTATTCTCAGGTAGTTCCAATGGAAGACATCAATCTTCATTTTACTGGTGATATTCATGCAATAGGGGTTGCTCATAATTTGCTTTCAGCAGTAATAGACAACCATATTAAACAGGGTAATGAACTAAACATAGATCCGACTAGAGTTACTTTTAAGCGTGCTTTAGACATGAATGACAGGGCTTTAAGAAATACAGTTGTAGGTTTAGGTGGAACTATAAATGGGCAACCACGAGAAGACGGTTTTTTAATTACTGTGGCTTCAGAAGTTATGGCAATTTTATGTCTGGCAAATGACCTTATGGAACTAAAAGAAAAACTGGGTAAAATTGTTGTTGCTTATACATATGAAGGTAAAAGTATTACAGCTCATGATTTAAAAGTTGAAGGAGCAATGACTGCTCTTTTAAAAGATGCAATTAAGCCTAATTTAGTACAAACATTAGAAAATACTCCAGCCTTTATTCATGGAGGCCCATTTGCGAATATTGCCCATGGGTGTAATAGTGTTATGGCAACAAAACTTGCTATGAAACTTGCTGATATAACTATTACTGAAGCTGGTTTTGGTGCTGATTTAGGAGCAGAAAAATTCTATAACATAAAGTCTCGTTATGCTGATTTGAACCCTGATGCAACTGTTATAGTTGCAACAATTAGAGCATTAAAAATGCATGGTGGAGTAGATATCGACAACTTAAAAGAAGAGAATTTATCAGCTTTAAAAAAGGGGATGGCCAATTTAGAAAAGCATATCGAAAATGTTGCTAAATTTGGTGTTCCTGCTGTAGTAGCGATAAACCGCTTTCCTGATGATACAGAAGCAGAAATAGAACTTATCAAAAAAGAATGTCACAAATTAGGAGTAAAAACTGCTCTGTCTGAAGTATGGTCAAAAGGAGGCGAAGGTGGTGAAGAATTAGCTAATAAATTACTTGATATTCTCGAAAATGAAAAAAGTCAATTTAAATTTCTTTATCAAACTGATTCTCCTATTAAAGAAAAAATTGAAACTATTGCAAGAGAAATCTATGGGGCTGAAGGTGTAGAATATAGTGATAAAGCTTTAAATCAGATAGACAAATATAGAGAAGAGGGTTATTCTGATCTTCCCATTTGCATGGCGAAAACTTCTAGCTCTATTTCTGACAATCCTGCTTTGAAAGGAAGACCTACAGGTTTTAAGATCAGTATTAATGAGATTAACCTTTCAGCAGGTGCAGGCTTTTTGGTTGTTATGACAGGGCCAGTATTAACAATGCCAGGTCTACCTAAAAGGCCATCATCTGAGGATATAGATATTGATGCTGATGGAAAAATTACTGGTTTGTTTTAATTTAACTTTAAATTATAATTTAGATAGGTTATAATATAGACAAATATTATTATGTGATAGAGTAGGCTTGAGGCGTAGAGTGTTCAGAGATGGGACGTTGCTCTGAAACGAAAGCATTTAGCTGCGGTCTCAATGTCGCGTCCGCTGTCACCAAAGTTTCCTCTTTCTTTGGTGCAGAAAAACTATCATCCTAACCGAAGAGGGAGGGAGGTGCGAATTTTGAATTTTAGTACAAAAAGAATATCCCAATTATCTTTTTTAATAGCATTAACGATTATTTTTACTAGAGTTTTTAGTATTAGAATTCCGGTGGCCGGAGTAGAAGGAGTTAGGGTAGGTTTTGGAGCTCTTCCTATCATTTTTGCCGGGATCGCTTTTGGACCTCTTGCTGGAGGTATAGTAGGTGGATTAGGTGATCTTTTAGGGTATTTTATTAATCCACTTGGTGCTTACATGCCTCATTTTACTTTAACTTCTTTTTTGACTGGGTTTATTCCCGGTTTAATTGTGTTTTATGTTTTAAAAAGATGTAGATCTCTGACCGTGATTTTTACTGCTATCTCAATAGGTCAATTAATAACTTCTATAATTTTGGTGCCTTATTTCATTAATACTCTATTTGGTGTTCCATTTGCTGTCTTAATGCCACCTAGATTAATAAGTCAGTTGATAAATATTCCGCTTTATACCTATTTTATTATGGTAGTACTCAATCATAATACAGTTAATATAAGAGAAATAAGGGCAGGTACTAGCTGTTAATTAAAAATTAATAGTATAATTTTTAAAATGGGCCCTCTTAAGAGGGCCTTTTCTTAGGAATTGGGTGAATTTATGGTTAAACAAAGAAGTTTAAATAATCTAAATAAAAAAAATATATATAAGAATTTAGCAGAAATTAAAGGGAAGAATGGTTTAATAGACCAAATAGATTTATATATCGAAAAAGAAACAGATTCAACCAATGAAAAAGCTAAAAGGTTTATAAAAAAACTAAGCTCTACTGCAATAAAAGAGTTATCAGAAGACAGGTTATTTATTTTTGCTGCCGATAGACAGCTCGAAGGCAAAGGTAGGAGAGGGAAAAAATGGCTTTCAAGTAGTGAAAAAAGTCTTTCCGTTTCTTTTTTATTTAAGCTTCCAGAAAATTATCCGGAGATACCACAAGTTACTGCAGCAGCAGCTTTAGCTGTGAAAAATACTTTTGAAAAATTTTCTTTAAAAACAGATATCAAATGGCCCAATGACATTTTAGTTAATAATAAAAAGATTTGTGGAATACTATCTGAATTATTTTTTACTGAAGATAAAAGTGCTTTTGTAATCATTGGCTGTGGTGTTAACTTAAATAACAGCTGTTTTAACGAAGAGATCAAAAAATCAGCAACCTCTTTTTATCTAGAAAAGTCTAAAAAAATAAATAAAAATATTTTTTTAAGTAATTTTATTTTTGAAATAGAAGATTATATAAATAAATATTTTTCTGGATACAGAAAAGAAGTCATTTCAAAATGGAAAAAATCATTAAATATAATAGGGAAAAAAGTAAAAGTTAGAGAAAATAACACTTTATATAATGTAATTATCAAAGATGTATTGGATAGTGGTGAGATACTTGCTGAATTGGAAGATGGAAGTAAAAAAACTTTCCACTCTTTTAATACAAGTTTCGAATACAGCAATTTATGAATATAGAATAACTTTTGAGGTGATCTTTTGAAAAAACTAATATTTTTATTATTTTTTTTCTTAGTCTTAACCATTACCGGAACAATTTCTGCAGAAAATATGAAGCTTGCAGTTATAACTGAAGTTGAAAATACAACTGCTCCTTCTTATAATTATGCATCTAAATTAGCTATGGAAGAATTAGAAATTGATTTTAATATTAATTACGATTTTATCAAAACAGAACTTTTAACAGATTATCTACCAAAATTAAGTTATTTAGCTGAAAGTCAAGCTGATCTAATTTGGGCAATTGGGCCTTCAATGCAGCAGTCGCTAAAAGAAACAGCTCAAATGTATAGTCAGAAAAAATTTATAATAATTGATGGTATAGTTGAACTGGATAATGTGTTATCAATAAATTTTGCCGTCGAAGAAGGCTCATTTTTGGCAGGGGTTATTGCAGCTTTAAAAAGTGAAAGTGTTGTTATAGCTTTTATTGGAGAAAGAGAAAACAATAGAAGCAAAAAATATGAAGCTGGTTTTTTTGCTGGTGCCAAACAGGTTGATCAAGATATAAAGCTGCTCAGTAAATACCTTTGTGCTAATAATTTTAAAGATACTGCGAGAGAAACAGCAGATCAGCTTTATTTTAATGGGGCAGATGTAATATATTATTTTACTGGTTCTGCGTCTGACGCTATAATCGCTTCTGCAGAAGCAAATGACTTTTATTTAATTGGAGTAGAAAACAAAACTGTTGAAACAGTTTCTGATAAAATTTTAACGAATGTTATTAAAAACATCTCATATGTATTAAAAAAAGAAAGTAATAATTTTTTCGATGATGCTTTTCAAAATGGATCAAAAGCTTATAATTTGGCTAATTATGGTTTAACTATTGATCAAAAGATTGCTGATAATAAGCTTTCTGATTCAATAATTGATAAACTGGAACTATATAAAAACAAAATTATTAATGGGGAATTAGAAGTCCCAGACAATTTTAATAATTATTAACTTAAGAGAATAATTAAGGAGATTGATAATTTTAGTTGACTAATAGTCAAAATGATATTTAAATATAAAGCATTCTATGATAAGATAAAAGTTAGTTAATTACTAATGTTAATATATGAGGAGTGATAAATTGAAATTACCTGAACTTAAAATTGGAAATTTAAAGCCAGAGCTTCCTATAATACAAGGAGGTATGGCAATTCGCATATCTATGGCAGAATTAGCAGCAGCTGTTGCTGATGAAGGTGGAATTGGAGTAATCGCTGGGACTGTTTTAGGTGTGCAGGAATTAAAAAATGAAATTAAAAAGGCTAAAGAAAAAACAAATGGAATAATAGGTGTTAATATAATGTTTGCAGCCAAAAACTTCAAAAACTTACTTCATGCATCTGTAGAAGCTGGTGTAGATGTAATTATTTCTGGGGCTGGTTTTTCACGTGATATGTTTAGTGTTGGTAAAGAGAGTAATACTCCTGTTGTACCAATAGTATCATCATTAAAATTAGCCAGGATATCTGAGAAATTAGGTGCTGCAGCGATAGTAGTTGAAGGTGGTAATGCAGGAGGACATTTGGGGACAGATGAACACAGCTTTGATCTCATAAAAAAGATAGTTGGCAAAGTAAATATTCCTATCATTGGTGCAGGAGATGCTGTTACACCTACTGACATGGAAAAGATGTTTGAGATGGGTGTAGATGGTATTCAAATGGGAACAAGGTTTTTGGCCAGCAAAGAAGCTGCCATTTCAGAAAAATTCAAAGAACTGTGTGTCAAAGCATCTTCGAGTGATGTAATGAAGATTATGAGTTCTGTTGGTTTAAAAGCAAATGCAATTAAGACAGAGTTTGCTAATTTAATCAAAGAAGATAAGGCCCCACCCCCGGCTAATTGTACTGATTGTTTAAAACACTGCAAAAAGAATTTTTGTATCAGAGACGCTCTAGTAGCTGCAAAAGCTGGTGATATGAAAAATGGAGTATTTTTTACTGGTGAAGGAATAGGGAGAATCGATGAGATTCTTTCAACACAAGAAATTTTCCAAGAAATAAAGGATCATTTTAATATTTAATGGGGTGTAAAAAATGATTTTAACGATGGATATTGGTAATACTAATACAGTTTTAGGTTTATATGAAGCGGATGAGCTGATAACCCACTGGAGAATTTCTACCAACAGATCTAAAACCCCGGATGAATATGGAATACTTTTTAGAAATTTATTTGAATCAGAAAATATCAAAAGTGGGTCAGTAAATTCAATAATTATTTCAAGTGTTGTTCCCCCGATTTTGAGGATTTTAAAGAAAACTGCTTATAGATATTTTGGGCTTAATCCATTAGTAATCGGTCCAGGTGTTAAAACCGGTATGAATATTAAAACTGATAATCCAAAAGAAGTTGGTGCTGACAGGATAGTTAATGCAGTTGCTGCCAGCAGATTATATTCAGGACCTTTAATTATCGTTGATTTTGGAACTGCGACTACTTTTTGTGCTGTTTCTGCAAAGGGAGAATATCTCGGTGGTGCAATAGCTCCGGGAATAGGAATTTCAACTGAAGCACTTTTTAACCAATCAGCTAAACTGCCAAGAATTGAATTGATTGGTCCAGGAAATGCGATAAGTAAAAACACAATCGATGGAATGAAGGCAGGAATTGTCTACGGTTTTGTCGGCCAAGTTGAATATTTGGTTGATAAGTTTAAAGTAGAGCTTTCAGAAGATGCTACAGTTATAGCTACTGGTGGGTTAGTAACCTTAATTTCTGCAGAAACAGATAAAATAAATCATGTAGAGCCATTTTTAACTTTAAAAGGTTTAAAATATATTGCAGATATTAATGGGATGGGATCGTAAAATGAAAATTAAAATTTCTGATATAAGTATTGAGCCATCCGTTTTTCTTGCTCCTATGGCCGGTGTAAGTGATTATCCGTATCGGCAAATTGTGAGAGAGATGGGTGTTAAATTATTATATACAGAGATGGTTAGCGCTAAAGGTTATGAGTATGGAAATAATAGGACTAAAGAATTAGTGGAATTTGAAAAAAAAGAAGATGGAAAGATAGCTGTACAGATATTTGGAGAAGAAGCAGATTTTATGGCTGCTGCAGCTAAAAACATTGCAAATGATTATGATATTGATATAATTGATATAAACATGGGATGTCCAGCTAGAAAAATAGTTAGTAATGGAGCTGGTTCAGCTTTAATGAAAAACCTTGAATTAGCAGAAAATATTATTGGACGGGTAGTAGAAGCCGTCTCGATACCAGTTACTGTTAAAATGAGAAGTGGCTGGGATGAAGATAATATTAATGCTGTTGAATTAGCTAAAACTGCTGAAAAAATGGGGGCTGCTGGGCTTGCAGTCCACGGCAGAACTAGAAAACAATTTTATAAAGGAAAAGCTGATTGGCAAATTATTAAAGATGTAGTTGATGCTGTTGAGATTCCCGTGATTGCAAATGGTGATATATTTAGTGCAGAAGATGCAGCAAAAGCATTTGATTTTATCAATTGTAGTGGTATAATGATTGGCAGAGCTGCCCAGGGTAATCCCTGGATCTTTAAAGAAGTTATTGAGTATTTAAAAAATGGCAGAAAAATAAAAGGTCCTTCAAATCAGCAAAAATTAGAGATAGCCGTGAAACACATAAATTTGGCTGTGGATTTTTATGGTGAAAAACAGGCAATACCTTTAATGAGAAAACATATTGCCTGGTACTTAAAAGGGATGCCATATGCATCTAAGGTTAAAAGCAAGGTAAATAAAATTTTTGAGAAAGATAAATTAGTTTCTCTTCTTAATGATTATAAAAAGGAATTTGATTTTTCTTGACAAAAAAAGCAAATTTATCTATAATGATTAATAATTGTGCTTTACTCCTTTCTTACTTTTAATTAGCACAGTTAATTTTGCAATTTAAAGACAATTTATTATGATATTACAGAATAATATAAAAGTTAATATAATAAAAGAAAGAAGAGGTAGATATTTATGGCAGAGCAATTGATGCTGACAGAAGAAGGATTTGACAAGTTAGAAAATGAATTAGACTATTTACAAAATGAAAAGAGAAGAGAAGTTGCCAAAAGAATTAAGGTAGCAAGAGAGTTCGGAGATATAAGTGAAAACTCTGAATATGATGATGCAAAAAATGAGCAGGCTTTTGTTGAGGGTAGAATAAAAGAAATTAAAAATATGCTTAATAATGCTCATGTGGTTAAAGATGAAGATGTAACAGATACTAAAGTTAACCTGGGTACTACTGTAATGCTTTATAACCTTGATAATGATACAAAGATAAGCTATACACTTGTTGGTTCTGCTGAGGCAGACCCATTAAATCATAAAATTTCCAATGAGTCACCGATAGGAAAAGCTATTTTAGGTCATGTTATTGGTGATCAAGTAACAGTTGAAACTCCATCTGGTGAGGCACATTACGAAATTCTTTCAATTAAAAAATCAAAGCATTAGTATTTTATAAAGATTTGTTTGATTTATTTGAAACTGCCTCTAGCAAAGAAATTGGAAATTTCTATTATAATTAAATAAGGGGATGTATATTTAATAATGAGCGAAAATATTTTAGAAGATATGAATGAATTAATGCTGCAGAGACGTGAAAAGTTAGCTGAACTCAGGGAAGAAAAAGCATTTGCAGAAAAATATGAAACTACTCATCATGCAGCTGAAATTGAAAAAAATTATGAAGAATTAGAGGATAAAGAAGTTAAATTAGCTGGTCGTTTGATGGCTATTCGGACCCATGGTAAAGCTAGTTTTGCTGATCTTATGGATATGACCTCAAAGGTTCAATTATATATTAAACAAAACAATGTGGGAGAAGACCGTTATGAGTTTTTCCAAAATTTAGATCTGGGAGATATTATCGGTATTACCGGTACTGTATTTAAAACCAGAAGAGGAGAAGTTTCCATAAATGTCAGTTCTTTTGAGCTTTTAACAAAAGCTTTAAGACCTCTGCCGGAGAAGTTTCATGGTCTTAAAGATAAAGATATTCGCTATCGTCAGCGTTATCTTGATTTAATTGTTAACCCTGATGTAAAAGAAACATTTGTTATAAGAAGTAAAATTATTAGGGAAATGAGAAATTTTCTAGAAGAAAAAGGCTTTTTAGAAGTTGAAACACCAATGATGCATCCGATTGCTGGTGGAGCAACTGCTCGTCCTTTTGTAACTCACCATAATACATTAGATATGGATCTATATTTAAGGATTGCACCCGAATTATATCTTAAAAGGTTAATTGTTGGTGGTTTTGAGAAGGTTTTTGAAATAAACAGGAATTTTAGAAATGAAGGGATGTCATATAAACATAATCCTGAATTTACTACTCTTGAACTTTACCAGGCACAGGCCGACTATCATGATATGATGGAATTAACAGAAAATCTTATTTATAGTTTATCAAAAAAAGTTTTGGATAAGACTGTTGTAGAATATGAAGGTACTGAATTAGATTTAACTACTCCCTGGAGAAGAATTACTATGGTTGAGGCAGTTAAAGAATATGCTGGAGTTGATTTCACAGAAATTGATAGCGCAGCAGAAGCATACGAGCTGGCAAACTCTATTGGTATTAAACCAGAAGAGGGTTTATCATATGGTGAGGTTTTAAATGAAATTTTTGAAGAAAGAGTAGAAGAGAAACTTATCCAACCAACTTTTGTTATGGATTATCCAATTGAAGTTTCACCTTTAGCTAAAAAAATTGCAGATGATCCTCGCTTTACTTATCGTTTTGAAGGTTTTATTTATGGAAGAGAAATTGCTAATGCTTTTAGTGAGTTAAATGATCCTGAAGAACAAAAAAGCAGATTTGAAAAGCAGGTAGAAATGCGTGAAGCTGGTGATGAGGAAGCACAGATGATGGATTTTGATTTTATTAGAGCTTTAGAGTATGGTATGCCACCTACAGGTGGACTTGGAATTGGGATTGATAGATTAATTATGTTATTAACCGACTCTAGTTCAATCAGAGATGTCATCTTATTTCCAACCATGAGACCTGAAAGTACCAACTAAAAATAAATACCGGGGAAAACCCGGTATTTTTAATCGGTAATTATTCTAAATATTCAGTCTTTTAAAACGGAGGTGCAGATTATAATGTTAAAAGAACTTTCTATTGAATCTAAAGATAGGGTAGAATTTATTGATATAACATATAAGATAAAAAAAATAGTAGAAAATTCTGGGGTTGAGTCTGGAATACTCCAAATTCATATTCCTCACACTACAGCAGCAGTTACTATAAATGAAAATGCTGATCCAAGTGTGAAAAGTGATATAAAAAAAGAACTTAATAAAATAGTACCTTTTGAAGATAACTATTCTCATCTTGAAGGCAATTCAGCAGCTCATATAAAGTCAAGTCTTATTGGAGTTGATCAGAATTTAATAATTTATAATCAACAATTAAAACTTGGAAAATGGCAGGGTATATACTTTTGTGAATTCGATGGCCCTAGAAGAAGAAAGATAATTGTAACCATTTTAAAAAACAGTTAAACCAAAGCTATAATTTCACTGGGGAATGGAGATATTTCCCAGTGTTTTTTCTGCTCTAACCCCTTGACAAAAGAGGGGATAAGTGTTAAGATAATATATGTCGCTGAAAAGGATTTTTGCTTTTTGAAGAGGCGTAAATTTTATTTAAAATTACTCCTTGACAAAGTCAAAGAGTGTTGATAAGATAATAAACGTCGCATAGAAAAAGAGCAAAAAAACAAGTTCTTTTGAGCAGAAAAAATAATCATTTTTTTGTAAAAAGTTCTTGACAAACAGCAGCAGGATTGATAAGATATTAAATGTCGCTGTTAAAAACAAAAGCGATCTGTGAGGGGCGAAACTTCCCGAGCAAAGCACCAATCAAAGAAGATATAGTGCGACGGTCTCAATGACCTAGCAAGGTATCATCTTATTATTGTTCTATTAAAGAAGATCAGTGCGACGGACTCAATGTCCAAGTGCTGAATCATCCTTTTTGTTCTATTAAAGAAGATTCAGTGAACCTTGAAAATTAAACAGCAAGCCAACGTTAATATACTTTGAGTGTTAAAACTTAAAAGTAATTATTAGTTCAAAGCTTTTATATAAATAATAGAAGCCAAATCAAATTCTTTAAACGGAGAGTTTGATCCTGGCTCAGGACGAACGCTGGCGGCGTGCTTAACACATGCAAGTCGAACGGTCTACCTCGACGGAAGCCTTCGGGCGGAAGACGAGACTAGATAGTGGCGGACGGGTGAGTAACACGTGGATAACCTGTCCTCAAGTCTGGGATAACCTGGCGAAAGTCGGGCTAATCCCGGGTAAGCTGAGAGTGTGGCATCACACAATCAGAAAAGGTGCTATTAGCATCGTTTGAGGAGGGGTCCGCGGTAGATTAGCTAGCTGGTGAGGTAATGGCTCACCAGGGCGACAATCTATAGCTGGTCTGAGAGGACGATCAGTCACACTGGAACTGAGACACGGTCCAGACTCCTACGGGAGGCAGCAGTGGGGAATCTTCCACAATGGGCGAAAGCCTGATGGAGCAACGCCGCGTGAGTGAAGAAGGTCTTAGGATTGTAAAGCTCTGTCCTTAGGGAAGAACCGTGGGTATAGAAAATGATACCCACCTGACGGTACCTTTGGAGGAAGCACTGGCTAACTACGTGCCAGCAGCCGCGGTAATACGTAGAGTGCAAGCGTTGTCCGGAATTATTGGGCGTAAAGGGTACGCAGGCGGATAATCAAGTCAAGCGTGAAAGGTGTCGGCTTAACCGACAGACTGCGTTTGAAACTGGTTATCTTGAGTGTAACAGAGGAGAGTGGAATTCCTAGTGTAGTGGTGAAATACGTAGATATTAGGAAGAACACCAGTGGCGAAGGCGACTCTCTGGGTTAACACTGACGCTGAGGTACGAAAGCTGGGGGAGCGAACGGGATTAGATACCCCGGTAGTCCCAGCCGTAAACGATGGATACTAGGTGTTGGAGGTTCGAATCCTTCAGTGCCGGAGTTAACGCATTAAGTATCCCGCCTGGGGATTACGATCGCAAGATTGAAACTCAAAGGAATTGACGGGGGCCCGCACAAGCGGTGGAGCATGTGGTTTAATTCGAAGCAACGCGAAGAACCTTACCGAGAATTGACATCCCGTGACTACCTGTGAAAGCAGGGTTTGGCATTTATGTCACACGGAGACAGGTGGTGCATGGCTGTCGTCAGCTCGTGTCGTGAGATGTTGGGTTAAGTCCCGCAACGAGCGCAACCCCTGTTCTTAGTTGCCAGCGAGTAATGTCGGGGACTCTAAGAAGACTGCCGGTGAAAGTCGGAGGAAGGTGGGGATGACGTCAAGTCCTCATGCCCTTTATATCTCGGGCTACACACGTGCTACAATGGTTGGTACAGAGGGGAGCTAAGCCGCGAGGTGGAGCAAATCCTTGAAAACCAATCCCAGTTCGGATTGCAGGCTGCAACTCGCCTGTATGAAGTTGGAATCGCTAGTAATCGCAGGTCAGCATACTGCGGTGAATACGTTCCCGGGCCTTGTACACACCGCCCGTCACACCAATCGAGTTGGATGCACCAGAAGTCATCTGCGGATGCCGAAGGTGTGTCCGGTAAGAGGGGTGAAGTCGTAACAAGGTAGCCGTACCGGAAGGTGCGGCTGGATCACCTCCTTTCTAAGGAGAGAACGTGAGCTTGCTGTTTAATTTTGAAGGTTTGCAAAAATCATTCAATAAAAATAAAAAATAGAAAAAAACAAATAAATCCTGCAATAAAAGATGTGAGGATTTATATTAATTTAAAAAGAGAATGGGTCTATAGCTCAGTTGGTCAGAGCGCACGCCTGATAAGCGTGAGGTCGGTAGTTCAAATCTACCTAGACCCACCATTTCACTAATTTAGAACTACTATACGGGGGTATAGCTCAGCTGGGAGAGCGCCTGCCTTGCAAGCAGGAGGTCAGCGGTTCGAATCCGCTTACCTCCACCAATTTAACACCTTGAATGTTAGAAATCAGAAGTTAGGATATAAGCAAAAAATAAAACTAACTTTTAATTTGTAACATTTAAAAACTGTACATTGAAAAATGCATATAGGAAATAATATAGATTAAGCTAGAAAGAGCTTATGGTGGATGCCTAGGCATTCAGAGTTGAAGAAGGACGTGACCGGCTGCGAAAAGCCGCGGGGAGCTGCTAAATAAGCGTAGATCCGTGGATATCCGAATGGGGCAACCCACCAGTGTGGAGCACTGGTATTATGCAGTGAAAGAAGTAGCTGTGTAAGAACAAGCAGGAGAATTGAAACATCTTAGTACCCTGAGGAAAAGAAATCAAAACGAGATTCCCTTAGTAGCGGCGAGCGAAGGGGGAGAAGTCCAAACACTAAAAGTGTAAACCTGTAGGTGTTGCTTTTAGTGGGTGTGGGATATTGTTAATTAGAGGCTACAGCCTCTAGATGGCTTAAATTTTTTGCTAAGTCGAAGGGACTGGAAAGTTCCGCCAGAGAGGGTAATAGCCCTGTAGGCGAAAAGCAAAAGAAGTCAAACGATATCCAGAGTATCACGGGACACGAGAAACCCTGTGAGAATATGGGAGGACCACCTTCCAAGACTAAATACTCCTGAATGACCGATAGTGAACAAGTACCGTGAGGGAAAGGTGAAAAGAACCCCGGAAGGGGAGTGAAATAGAAACTGAAACCGTAAGCTTACAACAAGTAGGAGGACTATTAGAAAGTCTGACTGCGTACTTTTTGTATCACGGACCGGCGAGTTACTGATCGTAGCAAAAGGTTAAGCCATAGAGGTGTAGCCAGAGCGAAAGCGAGTCTGAATAGGGCGGAAGTTATGATGAGTAGACCCGAAACCGAGTGATCTATCCATGACCAGGGTGAAGCGGGTGTAAGAGCCTGTGGAGGCCCGAACCCGGTGTTGTTGAAAAAACATGGGATGAGTTGTGGATAGGGGTGAAAGGCCAATCGAACTCGGAGATAGCTGGTTCTCCTCGAAATAGCTTTAGGGCTAGCCTCAGAGTAAAAGTTAATTGGTTGTAGAGCACTGATTGGACAAGGGGCCCAACAAGGTTACCAAATCCATTCAAACTCCGAATGCCAATTAATGTTCTCTGGGAGTCAGACTGTGGGGGATAAGCTTCATAGTCAAGAGGGAAAGAGCCCAGACCACCAGATAAGGTCCCAAAGTATATGCTAAGTGGAAAAGGAAGTGAGATCGCACAGACAACCAGGATGTTGGCTTAGAAGCAGCCATTCATTTAAAGAGTGCGTAATAGCCCACTGGTTAAGCGGTTTCGCGCCGAAAATGTAACGGGGCTAAAGCATATCACCGAAGCTGTGGTTTCTAGGAACTGTCCATAAAATTTATCTATCAAAAATCAAGTTAGATTTAGTCAAAACTAACAAATATAATTTACAATCGATAGTTTTGACCAAATGATCTAGGCTAAAGCATGGATGATTTAGCTATTATTTAGCAAAGCATGGAATGATTTAGGATGAATTTAGATAGGTTTTATGGGCGGTTTCTAGAGAGGTAGAGGAGCATTGTGTGCTGGGTGAAGCTATACCGTAAGGAGTAGTGGACGGCACAGAAGAGAGAATGCCGGTATGAGTAACGAAAAAAGGAGTGAGAATCTCCTTCGCCGAAAGTCTAAGGATTCCTGAGGAAGGCTCGTCCTCTCAGGGTTAGTCGGGACCTAAGCTGAGGCCGAAAGGCGTAGGTGATGGAAAATCGGTAAAGATTCCGATACCACTGTAAATTGATTGAGTGAAGTGGGGACGCGGTAAAGAAGGTGGAGCATGTGACTGGAAGAGCATGTATAAGCTATTAAGCTGGGGTAAGGAGGCAAATCCCTTTACCCATCTAAACAGCTTAAAGTGATGTGGAGCCAAAAGAGGCGAAGCCACCGGATAAATCGCCAAGAAAAACCACTAACGAGATTTACAGTGCCCGTACCGCAAACCGACACAGGTAGACGGGAAGAGAATTCTAAGGCGCGCGAGAGAACCCTTGTTAAGGAACTCGGCAAAATGACCCCGTAACTTCGGGAGAAGGGGTACCCTTTAGGAATACCTAGAGGGTCGAAGTGAAAAGATCCAAGCGACTGTTTATCAAAAACACAGGTCTCTGCTAAGTCGTAAGACGAAGTATAGGGGCTGACGCCTGCCCGGTGCTGGAAGGTCAAGGAGAAGGCTTAGTACTTATGTACGAAGGTCTGAACCTAAGCCCCAGTAAACGGCGGCCGTAACTATAACGGTCCTAAGGTAGCGAAATTCCTTGTCGGGTAAGTTCCGACCTGCACGAATGGCGTAACGACTTGGATGCTGTCTCAACAAGGGACTCGGTGAAATTAAATTGCCTGTGAAGATGCAGGCTACCTGCGACAGGACGGAAAGACCCCGTGGAGCTTTACTGCAGCCTGATATTGGGTTTTGGTGTAGAATGTACAGGATAGGTGGGAGGCATTGAAGCTGGTATGCTAATATCAGTGGAGCCGTTGGTGGGATACCACCCTTTCTACAGCGGAATTCTAACTGGAGGCCATAAACTGGTCACAGGACATTGTCAGGCGGGCAGTTTGACTGGGGCGGTCGCCTCCCAAACAGTAACGGAGGCGCTCAAAGGTTCCCTCAGTGCGGATGGAAATCGCACGAAGAGTGTAAAGGCAGAAGGGAGCTTAACTGCGAGACAAACAAGTCGAGCAGGTACGAAAGTAGGACTTAGTGATCCGGCGGTATAGTGTGGAATTGCCGTCGCTCAACGGATAAAAGTTACCCCGGGGATAACAGGCTTATCTCCCCCAAGAGTTCACATCGACGGGGAGGTTTGGCACCTCGATGTCGGCTCATCGCATCCTGGAGCTGAAGCAGGTTCCAAGGGTTGGGCTGTTCGCCCATTAAAGCGGTACGCGAGCTGGGTTCAGAACGTCGTGAGACAGTTCGGTCCCTATCCGTCGCAGGCGGAGGATACTTGAGGAGAGCTGTCCCCAGTACGAGAGGACCGGGATGGACACACCGATGGTGAATCAGTTGTTCCACCAGGAGCATAGCTGAGTAGCTAAGTGTGGGAAAGATAAACGCTGAAAGCATCTAAGCGTGAAACAAACTCCAAGATAAGGTATCCCACTCTGTTAAAGAGTTAAGATCCCTTAAAGATGATAAGGTAGATAGGCCGGAGGTGTAAATGTAGTAATACACTGAGCTGACCGGTACTAATAGATCGAGGGCTTAATCATATTTATTTCCTATATGTATCTTTGAATTTACAGCTTTCCGGTGGTAATTGCGGAGGGGCAACACTTGTTCCCATTTCGAACACAAAAGTTAAGTCCTCCAGCGCCTATGGTACTGCATTGGTAACGATGTGGGAGAGTAGGTCTCTGCCGGATCCTTTTTATACTTTTTATACTCCCCGATAGCTCAGTTGGTAGAGCAGGTGACTGTTAATCATCTTGTCGCAAGTTCGAGTCTTGCTCGGGGAGCCATTTAATTATTAAGACCCTTTTGGGGTCTTTTTTTTATTATTTTGTAATAAATTACTTGCATTTTTATATATATATAGTATTATATATACAAAGGTCAAAATAAGTCAAAGTTAGGAGGGGGTAGTTGTGCCAAGTTTATCTGATCAAATTGAAAAGTATTTAAGAAGACAAATACAAAAATATCAAGGTAAAGTAAAAATAAAGAGAAATCAGCTGGCTGAAAATTTTGATTGTGCCCCTTCACAGATTAATTATGTTTTAGACACTCGTTTCACTGTAGAAAATGGTTATGTTGTAGAAAGCCAGCGCGGTGGTGGAGGGTTTATTAGAATTATCGAGGTTACTCTTGATTCTGATAAAGAAGTAATTCAGAATGTTATTAGTAAATTAAACGGTCCGATTAGTCAACGGGAAGCTAATGGAATAATTAAAAGACTTTATGATAATAACTTGATTTCAAAAAGAGAATATTATTTAATGGAAATGGCTGTACATCGAAATGTACTGAATATTTCTTTACCTGAAAGAGACCATTTAAGAGGAAGAATTTTAAAAAATATGTTAGAAGTAATTTTTAAACTTAAGGAGGAATAAGCTATGCTCTGTGATAATTGTCAGGAAACTGATGCAGTAGTTCATCTGACAAGAATTATTAATGGTGAAAAAGAAGAAATTCATTTATGTGAAGATTGTGCTAAAAAAAGTAATAAGTTTAATTTAGATTCTTTTGATAATATTAGCTTTCAGAGCATGCTTTCTGCAGTTTTAAATGATAATAAAAGCAGTGATAATTCTTTTATGCATAATAAGTTGAATAATAATAAAAAATGTAATAGTTGTGCTTTGAATTATCATGAATTTACCAAAAGTGGAGAATTTGGTTGTGCTGATTGTTATTTGGAATTTGAAGATGATTTAGAAACTCTATTTAAAAGAATTCACGGAAATAAAAGACATACTGGTAAAAGACCAGCAAATATAGAGGAGAAAAAAGAATATCAAGAAGAGATTAATCGTTTGAAGGCCGAGATGGAGTCTGCAGTTGAAGAGGAAAGGTTTGAGGATGCTGCAGAAATTAGAGATAAAATCCATGAAATTAAAAAAAGCATGAAGGAAGATATTGATGAATCAAAAAATATTTGATAATAATTGGCTGATCGAAAGTGGAAATGAAAAAGATGTAGTTTTAATTTCTAGAATTAGGTTAGCTCGTAATCTCAAAGAATTCAACTTCCCAAACAAAGCAACATTATCTGAAAAAGAAAAAATTATTGATGAATTGCAGAATAACTTAAATTTTTTAAAAGACAAAAACTTTCATTTATTTAAAATGGAAGAATTTAGTTCTTTGGAAAGAGATGTTCTCCATGAAAAAAATTTGATCAGCAAATGTCATTCTGAAAATATTGAAGGAACAGCACTTATTTTAAACAATAAATTGCATCTTTCAACTATGGTAAATGAAGAAGATCATTTACGTATTCAGGTTTTTGGATCAGGACTTGATTTTACCACTATCTGGCAGATCGCAGATCAGTTTGATGATCAAATTGAATCAGAAGTTGAATACGCTTTTTCTAATAAATGGGGTTATTTAACTTCCTGCCCCACAAATGTTGGTACAGCTTTAAGGGCTTCGGTTATGTGTCATTTACCAGCATTGGTTTTAAGTGACAGAATTAATGAGGTTCTTGGAGCAGTTGGTAAATTTGGTTTAACTGTAAGAGGAGTCTTTGGAGAAGGAAGTGGCTCGGCAGGTGAACTTTTTCAAATTTCTAATCAGGTAACCTTAGGTTATTCTGAAAAAGAAATAATCGATAATTTAAAAAGTATTATTTTACAAATTATCCGTGAAGAAAGAAGAACCAGACTTTATTTAGTAAATAAGAATTATGATAAATTAAAAGATAATGTTTTAAGATCTTTAGGAATTTTAAAATATGCGCATAGTCTTAAAGAAAATGAAGCTTTAAACTTTCTTTCAAAAGTTAAGTTTGGTCTTGACAGTGGTTTGATTGAAGAGGAAATTAATAAAAATGCTTTTAGTGAGTTGATTTTTAAAATTAGAACTGCCCACTTACAATTAAATAATTATAACAATAAAGAACAATTAAATATAAAAAGAGCAGAACTGATAAGAAATAGTTTATAAAATAAGGAGTGATCAAATAATGTTTGCAAAATTCACAGAAAGAGCTAGAAAAGTATTAAGTATAGCTGAGCAGGAAGCACTCAAACTAAAACACAGTTATGTAGGTACTGAGCATATATTGTATGGCTTAATTGCAGAAGGGCAGGGTATTGCTGCCCGCGCTTTAATAGATAATGGTATTAGCAGAGATATTGTTGAAAACAAAATAGAAGATATGATAGGTAAAGGTCAAAATGAGGTTAAAGGATCTATCGGTTTGACACCCAGGAGTAAAAAGGTATTAAATCTAGCCATGGATGAAGCTAGAAAAATGGGCCATAATTATATTGGAACTGAACATCTTCTTTTAGGCTTGATTAGAGAAGGTGAAGGAGTAGCAGTTAGAATTTTGATGGACTTAAACAGCGATATTAAAAATATCAAAGAAGAAGTAGTTGATCTATTAGGGGGTAAAAATGCTGTGCAAAAGAAATCCAAATCTTCTAATAGAAAAACTAAAAATCTTGATGAATACAGCCGTGATTTAACAGATATGGCAAGAGAAAACAAATTAGACCCTGTTATTGGAAGGGATAAAGAAATAAATCGGGTAATACAGGTTCTCAGCAGAAGAACAAAAAATAATCCGGTTTTAATTGGAGAGCCGGGAGTGGGAAAAACTGCAATAATTGAAGGTTTAGCCCAAATGATAGTCAGTGAAAATGTACCTGATTTATTGTTGAATAAAAGGGTTGTTTCTCTTGACTTGAGTTCTCTTGTAGCTGGTTCTAAGTATAGAGGTGAGTTTGAACAGCGCTTAAAAGCAGTAATGAATGAGATTATTGAAAGTGGAGAAATAATTTTATTCATTGACGAAATGCATACTTTAGTTGGAGCAGGAGCAGCTGAAGGGGCAATAGATGCAGCTAACATTCTGAAACCAGCTTTAGCTAGAGGAGAACTACAGGCAGTTGGTGCCACAACCTTAGATGAGTACCGAAAATACATTGAAAAAGATGCTGCCTTAGAAAGAAGATTTCAGTCAGTTCTTGTTGAGGAAAATTCAGTTGAAGAAGCAATTGATATTTTAAAGGGTCTTCGTGATCCTTATGAAGCACATCACAAAGTGGAGATTACTGACAGAGCTATAGAAGATGCTGTGGTTTTATCTCACCGGTATATATCAGATAGATTTTTACCTGATAAAGCGATTGATTTAATAGATGAGGCCGCATCTAAAGTTAGATTGAGCAATAGTACCAGACCACCCGAATTTAAAGAATTAAGCCGAAAATTAGAAGAAGCAGAAAAAGAAAAAGAAGCTGCTGTTAAAAATCAAGAGTTTGAAAAAGCAGCTAGAATGAGAGATAAAGAGAAAAAGCTTAAAAAAGAACTGGAAGAACTAAAAAATTCCTGGGAAAATGAAAAAGGTAAAGCAGAAGCTGTTGTTACTACAGAAGATATTGCTGAAATAGTCTCAAGTTGGACAGGTATACCTGTTACTAAGTTAGAAGAAGCGGAGACTGCTCGTCTTTTGAGGCTTGAAGAAGAATTACACAAAAGAGTTATTGGTCAAGATGAAGCAATTACAGCAGTTTCTGAAGCTGTAAGAAGAGCCAGAGCAGGATTAAAAGATCCTAAAAGACCAATTGGTTCTTTTATATTCTTAGGACCTACTGGAGTAGGTAAAACAGAGTTAGCTAAAACACTTGCCGAAACAATGTTTAATGACGAAGATGCAATGATAAGAGTGGATATGTCTGAATATATGGAAAAACATTCAGTTTCTCGTCTGGTTGGTTCTCCTCCTGGCTATGTCGGTCATGATGAAGGAGGACAGCTTACAGAACCTGTCAGAAGAAGACCATATTCTGTAGTGTTGTTTGATGAAATAGAAAAAGCTCACCCAGATGTTTTTAATGTACTTCTGCAAATTTTAGAAGATGGTGTTTTAACAGACACTCATGGACGTAAAGTTGATTTTAAAAATACCATTGTAATAATGACATCTAATGTTGGAGCAGATTTCATTGAAAAACAATCAAAACTTGGTTTTAAAACTGAAAATGATGAACAGTCAAATTATGAAAGCATGAAAGATAATGTAATCACTCAGCTCAGAAAGACATTTAGACCGGAGTTTTTAAATCGTCTTGATGAAATAATTGTTTTCCATGCTTTAAACAAAGAGCACATTAAACAAATTGCAGATCTAATGCTTGATGATTTAAGAGAAAGGCTTAATGAAAAAGAAATGGAGATCGAAATTACAGAAGCTGCTAAAGATAAACTTGCAGAAGATGGCTATGATTCTGAATTCGGAGCTAGGCCTTTAAGAAGAACAATTCAACGTCAGATTGAAAACGAATTATCAATTAAGATATTAGATAAAGAAATTGGTGAAAACAGCAAAATCAAAATTGATGTTGTAGATGGAGAATATACATTTCATACAACTAAGAAGGTTGATAAAACAGCTGTGAAAGCAGAATAGATGCTGCTAGAATAATCATTCCGGTCAGTTGATGAGCTTGTAAAATGCTGTAAAAAATGATATAATTATATGTAAATAATTATGAAATAATGCTTAAATCCTTCAATTAGGAGATAATTTTTATGGCAAAAGAAAAAAGGTTTTATGTCTGTCAGGAATGTGGATATAAAACAGTCAATTGGATGGGAAAATGTTCCAGCTGTGGAGCTTGGAATAGTTTTGAAGAAAAAATTGAAAATAATGATAAAATTAAAGCTAAAAAATATATTATAAGAGAGGAGAAAAACCCTCAGCCGATTACTAAAATCAATTCTACAGCAAAACAGCGCCTTAAGACAAATATTGAAGAGCTTGATAGGGTGCTTGGTGGTGGAGTTGTTTCTGGCTCTCTTATATTACTTGGTGGAGCCCCTGGTATTGGTAAATCAACACTAATACTTCAGGTGGCTTCTCTTTTTAGTCAAAAACATGGCAAAACTCTTTACATGTCCGGAGAAGAGTCTGCTCAGCAGATAAAAATGCGAGCTGAGAGGCTAAATTGTTTAAATGAAAAACTAAATATTTTTGATGAAAGAGATTATTTAATATTAGAAGAACATATCTCTAATAATCAAGATTATTCATTAATTGTAGTTGATTCAATTCAAACTGTACACATACCAGAATTAGATGCTGCTCCGGGTAATTTAACTCAGATAAAAAAGGTAACGAATAGATTATTAAAACTTGCTAAAACTACATCTATTCCAATCGTTTTAATCGACATGTTACTAAAGAAGGTGAATTAGCTGGACCAAAAGTTTTAGAACATCTGGTAGATACTGTACTTCAGTTTGAAGGAGACAATTATCATATGTATAGAATGCTGAGGGCGAAAAAGAATCGATATGGTTCAACTAATGAGATTGGTGTTTTTGAAATGAAAGAAAGTGGTATTAAAGAGGTTAGCAATCCTTCAAGTTTTTTTATCAACGAAAGACCAGCAGATGTTTCTGGATCAATTATCACCCCTATTTTAGAAGGTAGTAGGGTGCTTTTAGTTGAACTTCAAGCTTTGGTTACAGATGCTGCTTTTTCTTCACCCCAGCGGTTAAGCAAGGGCGTTAATCATAAAAGGCTTTCACTTTTGCTTGCTGTTTTAGAAAAAAGACTTGGTCTTAATTTCAAAGATAAAGATGTAAATATGAATATTACTGGTGGTATTAATGTAGAAGAACCCGGACTTGATCTTGCTATTGCTGCTGCAGTTATTTCCAGTTATCGCAATATAGCTATAAATAATAAAAGTGCTGTAATAGGAGAGATCGGTCTTGCAGGTGAAGTAAGAGCTGTAGGCCAGATTAAAAAAAGAGTTAAAGAACTTAAAAAATTGGGTTTTAAACATTTTGTGATTCCAGCTGGTAATTTAAAGAGTTTAAGTTTCGATCAGGAGATTAAAGTTGATGGAGTTAAAAATATTGCTGAGTTTATTAAAATTATTTTAAAAAACAAATAAAATATTATAATAAAACTAAGCTCAAAATAAAGACAAATTATATAAAGAGAGGGGTGAAGCAATGGAAGAGATTGATGAAAAACTACTTGATATTCTTAAGATTCTTGCACCAGGCACCATATTAAGAGATGGGTTAGAAAATATTCTGCGAGCCCAAACAGGTGGTTTAATTATTGTAAGCGATAAAAAAGAAGTACTTGAACTGGTAAATGATGGTTTTAAAATTGGTGCTTCTGTAACCCCTGCTAGATTGTATGAACTAGCTAAAATGGATGGTGCAATAGTATTAGATCAAGAAGCAGAAAATATTTTATTTGCAAATGCCCAGCTTATTCCTGATCCTACTGTAGGATCTTCTGAAACGGGAACCCGACATAAAACTGCAGAGCGTGTAGCACGGCAGACAGGTGAACTGGTTATAGCTATTTCTCAGAGGCGCTCAATAATTACAATTTATAAAAAGGATTCTAAACATATTTTAGAAGATATCAGGGTGGTACTCGTTAAAGCGAATCAAGCAATACAAACTTTAGATAAATACCGCTCGGTATTTGATCAGGCATTAACTAATTTAAGTGCTCTTGAATTTGAAGATTTAGTAACTGTTTCTGATGTAGTAACCGTGATTCAGAGAACAGAAATGGTATTAAAAATTCAGCGTGAAATCGAAAAATATATTTCAGAATTAGGTTCAGAGGGGCGCTTGATTAAAATGCAGTTAGAAGAATTGGTAAGTAACGTTAAAGAAGAGGGGCTGCTTTTAATAGAGGATTATATTTCTGAAGAATTAGAAGAAGATTTAACACATCCTGAAGCTGTTTTAGAAAGTCTCACTGACTGGTCTTCAGATGAGATCTTAACTCTTAACACAATCAGTAAAGCACTTGGTTATAGTGGCAGTGTTAATGCATTTGACGAATCTGTATCACCTAGAGGTTATAGAATATTAAAGAAAATACCCAGGTTGCCTATGCCAGTAATTGAAAATTTGGTTGACGAGTTCAAAGACCTACAAGCTATAATAAGAGCATCAGCAGATGAGTTAGACGATGTAGATGGAATTGGTGAAGTTCGAGCTCAAGCAATCAAAGATGGTTTAAGAAGACTAAGAGATCAGGTTTTATTAGATAGACATATTTAATTTTGTCACTCACAATAAGTTGAATTCTTAAAAGCTGCATAAATTGACTGCTGCTTTTTGAGATGGTATAATTGTAGAGTGGATTTTTATTGCTTTCACAAAAGAGGAGTGGGTAAGATGTATAAAATTGGCGATAAAGTCGTTTATCCAAATCATGGTGCAGGAACAATTGTAGGTATTGAAACTAAAACTATTTTGGATGAAAAAAAGAAATATTATATAATGAAATTACCTATAGGAGAAATGAAGGTAATGATTCCTGTTGACAAGATTGATAAGATAGGAATTAGAGATGTTATTTCAGAAGAAAAGGCTAATGATGTATTTAAATTATTAAATGGTGAAAAAAGTAAGATGTCACAAAACTGGAACAGACGCTACAGAGCAAATCAAGAAAAGTTAAAAACTGGGGATATTTTTGAAGTAGCTGAGGTTGTGAGAAATTTAAGTATAAGAGATAGAGAAAAAGGTTTATCTACTGGTGAGAAGAAGATGTTAAGCAATGCAAGAAAAATATTAATTAGTGAATTGGTTTTGGCTAAAGATATGGATGAAGAAGAAATTGCTGAAAAAATGGATGATCTCTTTATTCTAGACGAAGAAGATCTTGAAGCATAAATAAAAAACTTGTCTGGAAGGAGGTGAGAGATCATGTTAAAAAAAATAATGAGATATATATTTGCTATTTTTGGAGGTATTATAGCTTATCATTTAGTTGATATTTTCGGTTTGGCTACTGAATATCAATTTAGCTGGCAGAATATAGGTGATTTTTTCTTAACAACACAATTTTTTGCTGTGTTGTTGGGTTTTTTACTCGGTTATTTTATTATATATTATTCCTTAAACCAACTGCTTAACTTTATAATGGACTTTGAAGTTAAAGTTAAAGATATAACCTGGAAAAAAATTGTTATTGCAATTATTGGACTAATTATTGGTCTTATTCTTGGTGCTATTATAAATTTTGTATTTTCTATTCCTAATATCCCGCGTATAGGTATGCCTTTACAGATACTGATAAACATCACCTTTACCTATATGGGTTTTGCTCTTGCAATTCATAAAGAAAAAGAAATAAGTTCTTTTATTTTTCAGAGTAATAAAGAAAACCTTGATTTTACTAAAGCTGACAAAACAGGAAGTGACAAAATTCTTGATACAAGTGTAATTATTGATGGAAGAATTTTTGACATTTGTAAAACTGGTTTTATTGAAGGTAATTTTATCATTCCTGAATTTGTTTTAGAAGAGCTGCAGCATATTGCCGATTCATCTGATGATTTAAAAAGAAATCGCGGTAGAAGAGGGCTTGATATTTTAAGACAAATGCAAAATGATGTTAAAATAAAGGTAAAAATTATTGATGCAGATTTTGAAGAAATATCCGAAGTAGACAGCAAACTTGTTCGCCTTGCTAAAAATTTGGATGCTAAAGTACTGACAAATGACTATAATCTGAATAAGGTTGCAGAACTTCAAGGTGTTAATGTATTAAATATCAATGAACTTGCCAATGCAGTAAAACCTGTTGTGCTACCAGGAGAGCAAATGGATGTAAAAGTTATCAAAGAAGGAAAAGAAAATGGTCAGGGAGTTGCTTATCTTGATGATGGCACAATGATTGTTATAGAAGATGGTGTTAAATATATTGGAGATGACATTTCTGTTTTAGTAACAAGTATTCTCCAAACAGCAGCTGGACGAATGATTTTTGCTCGTCCAAAAACAAACTAAAGAGGATGGATTAAATATGAACAAAGTAGGAGTTGTTATAGCTGCTGCTGGCCAGGGAAAAAGAATGGGGCATAATATAAACAAACAATTTTTACCTCTGCTTGGCAAACCTATTTTATATTATACTATTCAATCTTTTGCGGATTGGGGTAAAGCAGCAGAAATTGTAATTGTGCTTAATAGTAAGGAAATAGATTATTTTAAAAATAAAATACAGCCGTTGTTTTCTTATTCTGCCCAAAAAACTTTGTCTCTGGTTTCAGGGGGTAATAGCAGGAAGGAATCAGTCTATAATGGTATTACTTCTTTAAGTGATAATATTAATTATGTATTAATACATGATGGAGCAAGACCTTTGATAGAAAAGTCTTTAATAGAATCTACCTATCAGGCTGTAAAAGAGCATAAAGCAGTTAGCTGTGGTGTTAAAGTAAAAGATACAATTAAGCTTGTAGAGGATTCTATTTCCAAGCAGACTTTGAATCGAGATAAACTACGTGCTATACAGACTCCTCAGGCTTTTGATTTAGATTTAATAAAAAAAGCACATCATGAGTATCAAAAAGAAACAGCCCTTGATGATGCTTCTTTAGTAGAGCTGCTTGGGAAAAATGTATATATAGTTGATGGAGATTATAATAATCTCAAAATTACTACTGCAGAAGATTTAAAACCTGCTGAGGTAATTTTAAAGGAGAGAAAGTAATTGTTAAAAGTTGGATTTGGTTATGATAGTCATCGATTTATAAAAGGTAGAAAATTAATTTTGGGAGGCGTTGAAATCCTTTCTGAGTTTGGTTTAAAAGGACACTCTGATGCAGATTTATTAATTCATGCTTTAATTGATGCTCTGCTGGGAGCATTAGGAAGCGGAGATATTGGAACCCATTTTCCTGATGATGTTCCCGAATACAAAGACATTAGCAGTTCAAAGCTGCTAAAAAAAATTGTTCTAGAAGTTAATAAGGAAGGATTTCTGATAAATAATTGTGACCTACAGGTTGTTGCAGAAAAGCCTAAATTGCAAAGTTATAGAGAACAGATAGTAAATTCTCTTGCTGATGATTTAGAAATTACTAAAGACAAAATAAATTTTAAGGCGACAACTAATGAAAAAATGGGTTTTGTAGGTCGTGAAGAGGGTATGGCAGCTTTTGCTGTTGTAAGTATAATAGAGAAGAGATTATGGAATTTCTATAATTCCATAGAAGGAGGAGAGCAGACTGATGATGTTAGTTAAAGATGTAATGACCGCTAATCCGATTACAATAAATCCAGATGCAACTATCATGGAAGCAGAAAAAATTCTATCAATTAATAAAATCGGAAGACTTTTAGTAGTAGAAAATGGAGAATTAATTGGAATGCTTACAGATGGTGATATAATTTCTGAAAAAGACCTACAGGCACCAGTTGAAGATTTTATGTCCGAAGATTTAATTAAAATAAATGAAAAAAAGACCGTTCAAGATGCAGCAAAAAAAATATCCGATAATCATATTGGAGGTTTACCTGTTTTTAATGATAAGCAGGAACTGGTTGGAATTGTAACGTCAGAGGATATAGTTTATGGCTATTTAAAAGATGAAGAAGCAGAGATGGAGATGGAAAAGAAAACTATTACTCCAGAAAGCTCTGCTATTTATTTATCCATGACCAGGAGTAGGGACTATGAAGAGTACTGGTTAAAAAAAATACAGGGATATGGTTACAGGGGTGCAATAACTCAAACAGGAGCAAGTGCAGAAAAGTTGCCAATTAAACTGCGTGAAAGCACAACTGTTGCAGCAATTGCAAGAGGAGTTATCAATGAAAATTCTAGAGAAAAAATGGCGATTTCTAATGCAGTTAAAGATGCTTATAGTCAATTAGCACTGGTTAATCCTGGCTTGGGCGGAGGTTTTAAGATCGCTGTTGTAAGAGGTGAAGGCCATGTTTCTGTAGCGATATTCGGCAAGTTTGGCCATGCTCTGGTTGATGGTCCTGAACATCTTACCGTTGGAACAAGTGTTATTTAATATTTTTTAGGGAGGAATTTACAATAATGGATAATATAAGATTGCGTTTTCCACCAAGCCCAACTGGGAAAATACATATTGGGAACATGAGAACTGCTCTATTTAATTGGTTGGTCGCAGAGCAGAAAGGTGGAGAACTAGTTTTAAGAATAGAAGATACTGACCAAGCCAGGTCTAGCAAAGAGTTTGAGGAAATAATAATCCGTGAAATGGAATGGCTGGGACTTGAAGCTGACGAAGGAGTGGGAATTGGCGGAGAATATGGCCCATATCGTCAAACTGAAAGGCTTGACATTTATCAAAAACACGGAGATGAATTGTTAGAATCTGGTCATGCCTATAAATGTTACTGTACACAAGCTGAATTAGAAGAAATGCGTAACAAAGCTGTAGAAAATGATAAAATGCCTCGTTATGATGGAAGCTGTCGTAATTTGAGCCAGGCCGAAAAAGAGGCATATGAAGCTGAAGGTAGAGATTATGTATTAAGGTTCAAAATGCCTAAAGAAGAAAGATTAATTGTTGTTGATGATATCATTCGTGGCAAAGTGGAATTTAATAGTTCTGTTTTGGATGATTTTATAATCTTTAAATCAGATGGAATGGCAACTTATAATTTTGCAGTTGTTATAGATGATGCCTTAATGAAAATTTCTCATGTAATCAGGGGAGAAGATCATTTATCAAATACTCCAAAACAAATTATGATTTATAAGGCCCTTAATTTTGAGCTACCTAAATTTGCCCATTTACCTTTAATTTTAGATGAAAATAAAGCTAAGCTAAAAAAGAGAGGCAAAGACTCCGTTTATGTAGGTGAATTTAGAGAACAGGGATATCTTCCAGAAGCATTATTTAATTTTATGGCTCTTTTAGGATGGTCCAGTGGTGATGAAGAAGAAATTTTATCTAAAGAAGAAATTATTAAACGTTTTGCTCTCGAAGATGTAAACAAGAGTGGAGCAGTTTTTGATAGAGAGAAATTAAATTGGATGAATGGTAAATATATTAGATCTGCTGAGCTAGATAGAATTCTTGATCTTTCTATACCATTTTTAATTGAAAGTGGTCTTATTGATAGTGATTATGCTAAAGAAAACCGGGATTGGTTAGCTGAAGTAATAGATGAAGCTAGAACTGGAGTTAATTACCTGGCTCAAATACCAGCTGAAGCAGAATTGTTTTTAACAGAGCTAGAATTCGAAGATCCTCAATCAGCAGCAGAAGAATTTAGTGGTGAAGATGTTAAATTGGTTTTTGCTGCCTTAAAAGAAAAATTATATGCTAAAAAAGAATTAACACCTGAGAGAGTGGCGGAGATATTTAAAGAATTAAAAGATGAATTAGATGTTGGTGCTAGGACAATCTATCATCCAACCAGATTAGCAATTACTGGTAAAGGATCTGGTCCTGAAATGACAAGTGTAATTTCAATATTTGGAGCCGATGAGGTTGCTTTGCGGCTTGATAATGCACTTGAATTGGCTGAATAAATTTAATAATTAAAGAGTCTTTTCTAAAAAATAGAGGAGGCTCTTTTTTAAAATATTTACTAAAACATTTCAGCCAGAGAGGAGTGAAAAAAATGTTGAAGGTGTATAATACATTAAATAATAAAAAAGAAAAATTTGAAACTGTAGAACCCGGTCTGGTGAGGATGTATGTTTGCGGTTTGACAGTACAGAATTACTCACATATCGGCCATATCAGAAGTGCTATAAATTATGATGTAATTCGTCGTTACTTAGAATATTCAGGTTATGAAGTAGAATATATTTCTAATTTTACAGATATTAATGAAAAAATAGTAAAAAGAGCTGAAGAAGAAGGAATGACAGCAGCAGAACTAGCTGATAAATATGCGAATGCTTTTTTAGAAGATATTAGGTCATTTAATATTAAAGCTGCCGATCAGTATTTAAGAGTTAGTGAAAACATTGATGAAATTATAGAGATGGTGTCCAAATTAATTGAAAAAGGTTATGCTTATGAAATTAATGGAGATGTATATTTTAGTGTAGATAGCTTTGAGGATTATGGTAAACTTTCTGGTCGGTCAATAGAAGATATGCAGGCAGGTGCCAGGATAGCTGTAAATGAAGATAAGAAAAACCCCTTAGATTTTGCTCTTTGGAAAAAGGTAGAAGCAGGAGAAGGATGGGATAGCCCGTGGGGTGAAGGTTGGCCAGGCTGGCATATTGAGTGTTCAGCAATGTCAATGAAAAGGTTAGGAGCGACCTTCGATATTCATGGTGGAGGAGTAGATTTAATTTTTCCTCATCATGAAAATGAAATAGCTCAATCTGAAGCTTACAGTGGACAGAAATTCGTTAAATATTGGCTACATAATGGTACTGTTAATCTTAGTGGCGAAAAAATGTCTAAATCACAGGGTAATTTCTTTACCAGTCGAGAAGTTTTAAAAGAGTTTTCAGCTCAGGTAATAAGATATTTCTTGTTGACCAGACATTATAGAAGTCCCATTGATTTTTCTTATGAAAAATTAGAAGAAGCACAAACTTCTCTGCAGAGATTGACAAATACCCGCCAGGAACTTGCAAAAGTTTTAAGTGGTGATATAGAATCATCTACTGGAGATCGACTGGACAAAGATTTTCTGAAAAAAACTAAAGAAATTAGGGCAGAATTTAAAAAAGCCCTTGATGATGATTTTAATACTGCTGAAGCAATAGGGGTTTTACATGATTTTGTGGGAGAAATAAATTCATATATAAATCGTTCTGAATTTACTTTAAATGAGAAAAACTTTTCTGTTTTAGAAGAAAGTGAAGAGTTATTTTTAGAATTAGCAGATATTTTAGGTCTGAAATTTTCAGTCGAAAAGTCTAAAACAAAAAATGATGGTTTTGTTGAACCTTTAATTGAACTATTATTAGAGTTAAGACAAAAAGCTAGAGATAAAAATGATTGGGAAGAGGCAGACTATATTCGAGATCAACTTAAAGAAATTGGAATCGAGGTTATCGATACCCAGAGAGGGACCGAATGGGAAATTGTGCAAAAAGAAGAGGAGAATTAAGATGGAAGTAAAGCCTAAGGCTAAACTTATTGATTATACTAAAAATCCAGAAAGAAATGTTGCGATTGCAGCCAGACTCTGTTATTCAAAAGATGGAGCAGAAGAGTTGCAAAAAAAAATGTCACAGGAAGAAATGAACAATCTTGTTAGAAAAGTTGTTTCACTAGGCCATCATTCTACTTTAGAACACAGTTATTTTTACTTTCATATTGTCTGCAGCAGAGTTGCCAGCCATCAACTGGTAAGGCAAAGGGTGGGCACATCTTATAGTCAGCGCTCCCAGCGTTATGTTAAAGAAGATAATTTTGATTATATTATTCCTCCTAAGATTGCCAAAAACGAAAAAGCAGCTAAAGAATATAGAGAATGGATGAAAAAAGGGGAAAATATATATAATAAAATCTTAGAAGAAGATATTCCAGCTGAAGATGCTCGTTTTGTACTACCGACAATAAAAACAAATTTAATGGTCTCTTATAATGCTCGTTCACTTTATCATTTTTTCAGTTTGCGCTGTTGTACCAGGGCCCAATGGGAAATTAGAAGTTTAGCCAATCAAATGCTAAAACAGGTTAAAGAAATATCTCCTGTGCTTTTTGAAAAGGCTGGTGCTCCCTGTATTGCAGAAGGTTATTGTCCAGAAGGGGAACTTTCTTGTGGACGTTTAGAAAGAATAAAAAAAAGGGATGATAATTAATGCCAAGAATTGAAGGAAGAAATGCTGTTTATGAAGCACTTCGTGCCGGCCGCAAAATACATCGGATTTATATAAAAGAAAACAGTTCTTCTGAAATCATAGATGATATTTTAGAAATGGCTGAAAAAGACAATATACCTATCACCAGAATTTCAAATAAAAAACTATCTGAAACTGCTCGTTCACATGCTCATCAAGGTATAATAGCAGAAGCAGACCATTTAAAAGAGTATAATATTAATGATATAATAAATATAAAGGATGAAAAACCTGGTGATTCACTGACTATAATACTCGATGAAATCAAAGACCCTCATAATTTTGGGGCCATAATTAGAACAGCTTATGCTGCTGGAGCAGATGCAGTTGTTTATCAGGATAGAAGGGCAGTTGATATAACTCCCGTTGTCTTAAAAGCTGCTGCAGGAGCGGCAGAACATATACCCCTTGTAAAGGTTTCTAATATTAATTATGCTATTAAAGCTCTTAAAGATGCCCATTTTTGGGTTGTTGGTGCAGATGCTGCAGGAGAGCAAAGTCATTTTGAAGCAGATTTTTCAGGTTCCACAGCTCTTGTAATTGGTAGTGAAGGCAGTGGTTTAAGAAGACTTGTGAGAGAAAACTGTGATTTCCTAGTGAAGATTCCAATGAAAGGGGAGCTGGGGTCTTTAAATGCTTCAGTTGCAGCTGCTGTTATAATTTATGAAATTTTTCGTCAGGAAGAAAAAGATAATTCTTGACGAAACTTTTTTAAACAAGTATAATAGGATATGTAATGGATAAGGGAGGGATTCTGCTTGAAAATGAATGCTCATGAACTTGACTTTGATGATATTAGTTTTGAAGAGTATAAACAGATGAGCGATGATGAGCTTGTTGAACTGGTTCACCAGGGAGATATGGAAGCTCAAGAAACCCTAATCAGAAGATATAAAAATTTTGTCTTAGCTAAATCAAGATCATACTTTTTAGTTGGGGCAGATAGGGAAGATATTGTTCAGGAAGGTATGATTGGTCTTTACAAAGCTGTTCGAGATTATAAAATTGAAAGGCTTGCTTCCTTTAGAGCTTTTGCTGAACTATGTATTACCAGGCAGATTATCACTGCTATTAAGGCTGCAACTCGTCAGAAACATCAGCCACTTAATACCTATATATCTTTAAATAAACCTATTTATGACGAAGAATCGGATAGGACCCTTCTTGATGTGCTTAAAGGGGGAAAACTTTCAAACCCTGAATCTTTATTTATCAGCAATGAAACATATGATTTAATAGAATCAGAAATATCATCTATGTTAAGTGATTTAGAGTTTGATGTTTTACAGGAATATCTTGATGGTAAATCATATCAAAAAATTGCGGATACCCTTGATAAACATGTTAAATCTGTTGATAATGCTTTACAGAGAGTAAAAAGAAAATTAGAGGTTTTTCTAGAAAAAAATGATATCTAGAACTTGCTTCTGATTTTTAAAAAATATAAACTGTTATTTTTTAAAATGACAGTAAACGGCCTGCAGCCGACAGGCCTTTTTTATGGATTTTTTATTCGGAAAGTAAAATAAAGGAAAAGTTAAATTTTTAAGGGGGAAGAAAAACGATGGCAAAAGAAAAATTTGAAAGAACCAAACCACATGTTAACATAGGAACAATAGGCCATGTTGACCATGGAAAGACAACACTGACAGCGGCAATCACAACAGTGCTTGCAAACTACGGTGGAGCAGAAGTAAGGGCATTTGATACAATTGATAATGCACCAGAAGAAAAAGAAAGAGGAATCACAATAGCAACAGCTCACGTAGAGTATCAGACAGAAAACAGACACTATGCTCACGTAGATTGTCCAGGACATGCTGATTATGTAAAGAACATGATAACAGGAGCAGCTCAGATGGATGGAGCGATTCTTGTAGTAAGTGCAGCAGATGGACCAATGCCTCAGACAAGAGAACATATTTTGCTAGCAAGACAGGTAGGAGTACCAAGCATAGTAGTATTCCTAAACAAAGCAGATATGGTAGATGATGAGGAATTAATAGAGTTAGTAGAAATGGAAGTAAGAGAATTATTAGATGAGTATGACTTTCCAGGAGACGACATTCCAGTAATAGTAGGATCAGCGCTAAAAGCACTGGAAAATGGAGATCCAGAAGGAGAATGGGGAAGCAAGATAATAGAACTGATGGAAGCAGTGGACAGTTATATACCAGAGCCACAAAGAGAGACAGACAAGCCATTCTTAATGCCGGTAGAAGATGTATTTTCAATAACAGGTCGTGGAACAGTAGCGACAGGCCGTGTAGAAAGAGGAACCTTACACCCACAGGATGAGGTAGAAATAGTGGGAATCAAAGATACAACAACTACAGTAGTAACAGGAGTAGAGATGTTCCGTAAGTTACTGGATGAAGCAGTAGCAGGAGATAATATCGGAGCATTATTAAGAGGAGTAAAGAGGGAAGATATAGAAAGAGGTCAGGTATTAGCAGAGCCAGGAAGTATAACACCTCATACAAAGTTTCATGCAGAAGTTTATGTATTAAGCAAAGATGAGGGAGGAAGACATACTCCATTTTTTGATGGATACAGACCACAGTTTTATTTCCGGACAACAGATGTAACAGGAGATATTCATTTACCAGAAGGAGTAGACATGGTAATGCCTGGAGATAACATTGAAATGACAGGAGAACTAATTACTCCAATAGCAATGGAAGAAGGACTGCGTTTTGCAATTCGTGAAGGTGGTCATACAGTTGGAGCCGGAGTTGTTACTGAAATTATTGAGTAACTTAAAACTGCAGAGTTATTCGTGATTTATTTACATTCAGTATAAAAACTTAAATTTAATTCAATAGACATGTGCAGGCCTTCTGCACATGTTTTTTTTCTAAATAATATTGACAATTGCTTTAAGATATGTTAAATTTATTAAGGCTATGAATAATTAAAATAATTGAAAAAGAAAAAACTTTTTTGTTTAATATAACTTTATATTATATAGATTTAAAGAGGATTTGTTTGATTGAGGAGGTGGATTTACGGTGAGAGAAATTATAACACTGGAATGTAATGAATGTAAAAATCGCAATTATTCTACCAAAAAAAATAAGAAAAACACAAAGGATAGACTGGAACTGAAAAAATATTGTAAGTTTTGCAAGGAGCACACCCTCCATCGTGAAACAAAGTAAATATACTTAATATTTTAAGTTGAGGAAGTGATTTAAAATGGCAAAAGAACTAGGGTTTTTTGGCAAAATAACTAAGTTTATTAAGCAGGTTAGAGGCGAACTGAAAAAAGTTAATTGGCCAAACAAAAAAGAGCTTACTTCAAATACTCTAGTAGTTATTTTAACGATAATTGCTTTAATAATTTTTATTGGTATTCTTGATTTAACACTGGCTAATATAATAACTCCATTAATTACTTGATTGAGGAGGTGAGGATTCTTAGCCGAATCCTTAAATATGAGTGAAGAAAGCAAATGGTATGTTGTCCACACTTATTCTGGGCATGAAAAAAAAGTTAAGGCAAATCTTGAAAAAAGAATAGCCAGTACAGGTATGGAAGATAATATTTTTCGTATTTTAGTTCCCACAGAAGAAAAAATCGAAAAGAAAAAAGGAAAAGATGAAGTTGTTAAAAAACGGATCTTTCCGGGATATATTCTTTTACAAATGGATTTAAATGATAAATCATGGTATGTTGTTAAAAACACACCAGGGGTTATTGGCTTTGTAAGTGGTGGTAATAAACCATTACCTGTTGAAAAAGATGAAATAGATAATATATTACGCAGCATGGGAGAAAAAGCCAAAAAAGTTTCGGTTGAATTTGAAGTTGGAGATCAAATTGTTGTAACAAGTGGACCATTTGAAGATTTTGAAGGTATAGTTAAAGAAATTCATCCTGAACAGGGTAAAGTAAAGGTTCTAGTTTCAATGTTTGGACGTGAAACACCTGTTGAGCTTGAATTTTCTCAAATTAAAACTACTTAGATAGATTAATAAATTTAGAGTATTATTATGTATGAAAGGGGTGTTTTTAAGATGGCTAAGAGTGTTATGACTGTAATTAAATTGCAAATACCTGGCGGACAGGCTAATCCTGCTCCACCGGTTGGACCTGCTTTAGGACAGCACGGAGTAAATATTATGGAGTTCTGTAAAGCTTTTAATGCTAAAACACAGGAAAATCAGGGCACATTGATTCCAGTAGAAATTACTGTTTATCAAGATCGCAGCTTTGATTTTATAACCAAAACTCCACCAGCTGCAGTATTATTAAAACAGGCAGCAGGTATTGATACTGCTTCTGGAGAACCCAATGTAAACAAGGTTGCTACAGTTAGTAAAGATGCAGTTCAAAAAATTGCTGAAACAAAAATGCAGGATTTAAATGCAGGAAGTTTGGAAGCAGCAATGAGTATGATCGAAGGTACAGCAAGAAGTATGGGAATTTTAGTTGAGTAAATTTTATGAATTATAGATTGAAATCGTTTAAAATATGTGGGAGGTTAGTTTTAACCGATAATACCACAAAGGAGGAAGTATAATGGCAAAAAGCAGACGTTATAAAGAAACAGCAAAAAAAGTTGATAAAGAAAAACTTTATGAACCAGAAACAGCATTTAAACTTGTAAAGGATCTAGCAACTGCTAATTTTGATGAGACAATAGAGCTTTCTGCAAAACTTGGAGTTAATCCAAAACATGCCGATCAGAATATTAGGGGAACCGTAGTTTTACCTGAAGGTACTGGTCAGGAAGTAACTTTAGTTGTTTTTGCTAAAGGTGAAAAAGCTAAAGAAGCTGAAGATGCTGGAGCAGATTTTGTGGGTGGAGAAGAATTAGCAGAAAAAATTGAAGGTGGATGGTTAGATTTTGATTTAGCTGTTGCCACACCTGATATGATGAGTGTTGTTGGACGTTTAGGAAGGATCTTAGGTCCAAAAGGTTTAATGCCTAATCCAAAAGCTGGTACAGTAACTTTTGAATTAGAAAAAGCTGTAGAAGAATTTAAAGCTGGTAAGATTGAATATAGGGTAGATAAAACTGGTATTGTTCATATCCCGATTGGGAAAGCTTCTTTTAGTGAAGAACAATTATTAAATAACTATCATAAAATAATGGATACTCTTGCTAAAGAGCGTCCAGCAGCTGCAAAGGGTAAATTCTTTAGAACCATTGCTGTTTCACCAACAATGGGACCTGGAGTAAAAGTTGACCCAGTTGCTACGATGGCATTTATAGGTCGTTAAATTAATTTGACCTAAATGTATTTTTGTGTTATAGTTACTTAGAAAAGAAAATAACTTATCCGAAGACAGCAGGGGCATAATGCTTAAATTTCCTGCCGAGGTGAAGACTTCTGCAAATTATTTTTGCACTTATACCTCCTGCCTGTCGACAGGAGGTTTTTTATTTGCCAGACATTTTACTATAAATATTTAAAATATCGAAAATGTCTTGTTTTTTGGAATACTGTTTTGATTTTGAGGGGGGTGAAAATGTGGCAAGACCAGAAAAAGAAGCCGTTGTTAAAGAATTAACAGATAAATTTAGTAGTGCTAAATCTATTGTAATAACTGATTATCTTGGTTTGAATGTTGCTGAAATGACAGAATTAAGAAGGCAGCTAAGAGAAGCAGGAGTAGAATTTAAAGTTGTAAAAAACACTTTGGCTACCATTGCTGCTAATCAAATTGAGATGGAAGCTATGACAGAATTTTTCTCAGGCCCAACTGCAATAGCTTTTGGGGAAGAAGATCCAGTGTCACCAGCTAAAATCTTAGTTGACTTTGCTAAAGACCATGATGTTATTGAAATTAAAGCTGGTCTTTTAAATGGAGAAATAATAACTAAAGAAAAAGTACAATCCCTGGCTAAAATACCTTCCAGAGAAGTATTACTTGCACAAGCTTTTGCAAATATGAAAGCACCCCTTACTGGATTGGTTAATGTATTACAGGGTAATATTCGTGGATTAGTTCAAGTATTAGGACAAATTAAAGATCAAAAAGCTTAAAAAACATAAGGAGGATTTATTATAATGAGTAAAGAAGATATTATTAAAGCAATTGAAGAGATGAGTGTTTTAGAACTTTCAGAACTGGTAGAAGAATTAGAAGAAAAATTTGGTGTTAGTGCTGCTGCTCCTGTTGCAGTTGCTGGTGGAGCAGCTGGTGGAGACGCTGCTGCTGAAGAGCAAACTGAATTTGATGTTTTCCTTGCTGATATTGGAAGCAAGAAAATTAAAGTAATTAAAGCAGTGCGTGAATTAACAGGACTTGGACTTAAAGAAGCTAAAGGTGTTGTTGATGATGCACCTGGAAATATTAAAGAAGGACTAAGCAAAGAAGATGCTGAAGAAATGAAAGAAAAACTCGAAGAAGCTGGTGCAACTGTAGAACTTAAATAAAAAATATAAATAATAATTTTAAAATAGTCCTGCTGTATGTATACAGTAGGGCTATTTTTCATCATATATAATAAAAATTATTCGATTAAAAGTTCTTGACAACTCATTACAGCTGTGCTATCATTATTAGATGTCTATAGGGTTAATGATTTGATAATAAAATGGGATAGTTTCGGCTAATTAATAAGTATTTCCTGGGGGTGCAATGATGTCAACGGTAAGGGAAAGACGTAGTTTTAGTAAGATTGAAGACGCGATGGATTTGCCAGACCTAATTTATACACAGTTAAACTCTTACCAGTGGTTTCTGGAAGAAGGGTTAAAAGAAGTTTTTGCAGAAATTTCTCCAATAGAGGATTTTTCTGAGAATCTGGTATTAGAATTTGTTGATTATTATTTAGAGGATCCCGAGTACACGGTGCAAGAATGTCGGGATAGAGATGATACTTACTCTGCTTCTTTACAGGTTAAAGTTAGATTAATAAATAAAGAAACTGGAGAAGTAAAAGAACAAGAAGTTTTTATGGGAGATTTCCCTTTAATGACTGACAAAGCAACATTTATCATAAATGGAGCTGAAAGAGTTGTAGTAAATCAGTTAGTTAGATCATCTGGTGTTTATTTTAGTGATGAGAGAACTAAAGATGGACGTCGATTAATAACAGGTAGTATTATACCTAATCGAGGTGCCTGGATAGAGTTTGAATATGATAAAAAAAGAATTATATCTGTACGGGTTGATAGAACAAGAAAACTTCCTTCAACAGTATTATTGAGAGCACTTGGTTATGGAACTGATTCAGAAATCATTGATGAATTTGGTGATTCTGAAGTAATTCATGATACTTTAGAGAGAGATAGTACAGAGTCTAAGGAAGAAGCTTTAATAGAATTATATAAACGACTTCGTCCTGGAGAACCGCCAACAGTTGAAAGTGCTACCAATCTTTTGGATTCATTATTTTTTGATCACAAAAGATATGATATGGCTGCTGTAGGTCGTTATAAATTAAACAAAAAATTAGATTTAGAAGTTGATAAAGATAGAAAATATTTGCATATAGATGATATTGTAGAAACTGTTAGATATATGGTCAATTTAATTTATCATAATGATGATGCTTATATAGATGATATTGATCATTTAGGTAATAGACGGTTAAAAACAGTAGGAGAGCTACTGCAAAATCAGTTTAGAATTGGACTTTCCAGGATGGAAAGAGTAGTAAGGGAAAGAATGACTATTCAGGATGTGGATGTAGTAACACCACAGGCATTGATTAATACTCGTCCTGTTGTAGCTTCTATCCAGGAATTTTTTGGAAGCAGTCAGCTTTCACAATTTATGGATCAGACCAATCCGATGTCTGAATTAACTCATAAAAGAAGATTAAGTGCTTTAGGACCTGGTGGTTTAAGTAGAGAACGTGCTGGTTTTGATGTACGTGATGTTCACCATTCTCATTATGGAAGGATTTGTCCGATTGAAACACCTGAGGGTCCAAACATTGGCCTTATTGGTACAATGGGAACTTATGCTAAAACAAATGAGTTTGGTTTTTTAATGACTCCATATCGGAGAGTTGTGGATAATCAGGTTACAGAAAATATTGATTATTTAACTGCTGATGAAGAAGATAAGTACATTATAGCTCAGGCAAATTCTGAACTTGATGAAGAAAATAAATTTGTTAGTGAGTTTGTTGTTGCTCGTAAAAGAGGAGATATTTTAGAAGTTCATCCTGATGATATTGATTATATGGATGTTTCTACCAAACAGTTGGTAGGAGTTTCTGCTGCTATGATTCCTTTTTTAGAGAATGATGATGCAAACAGAGCTCTCATGGGAGCTAATATGCAGCGTCAGGCAGTACCACTTATGATTACAGATGCCCCAATTGTTGCTACTGGTATGGAATATAAAGCAGCAAAGGATTCAGGAGCAGTAGTAATTGCTGAAAAAGGTGGAGAAGTTGTTAATGTAACGTCTAATAAAATTATGATTAAAAATGATGAAGGTTTAATAGATAGTTATAAATTAATGAAATATAAGCGTTCTAATCAGGGAAGTTGTATGAACCAGAAGCCTATAGTTGAAAAAGGTGATATTGTTGATAAAAATGATATTATTGCTGATGGTCCTTCAACTGAAAAAGGCGAGATGGCTCTTGGCAGAAATACTTTAATCGCTTTTATGCCCTGGGAAGGCTATAATTATGAGGATGCTATTTTAATAAGTGAAAACCTAGTAAAAGAGGATTCATTTACAACTATTCATATTGAAGAACATGAAGCTGAAGCCAGAGACACAAAACTTGGACCGGAAGAAATTACTCGTGATATTCCCAATGTCGGTGAAAATGCTTTAAAAAATCTTGACGATAGAGGAATAATTAGAGTTGGAGCCGAGGTTGAAGAAGGTGATATTTTAGTTGGTAAAGTAACTCCAAAGGGAGAAACTGAATTATCAGCTGAAGAAAGACTTCTAAGAGCAATTTTTGGCGAAAAAGCCAGAGAAGTAAGAGATACTTCTCTTAAAGTTCCTCATGGAGAAGAGGGTAAAGTTGTAGATGTCAAAGTCTTTTCTCGTGAACAGGGTGATGATTTAAAACCTGGTGTAAATAGATTAGTAAGGGTTTATGTTGCTACCAAACGTAAAATATCTGTTGGTGACAAACTTGCTGGCCGGCATGGAAACAAGGGTGTTATTTCTCGAATATTACCTGAAGAAGATATGCCGTTTTTACCAAATGGTGAGCCTGTAGAAATAGTATTAAATCCATTAGGAGTACCTTCACGGATGAATATTGGCCAGGTACTTGAAACTCATCTTGGTATGGCAGCCAAAGAACTTGGAATTTATACTGAGACACCTGTATTTAATGGTGCTACTGAGATAGAGGTTGAAGATGTTTTAGAAGAGGCTGGTTTAGCTAGAGATGGTAAAACAGTACTTTATGATGGTAGAACTGGAGAAAGATTTGAAGGCAGAGTAACAGTTGGGCTTATGTATATACTTAAATTACATCACCTGGTGGACGACAAGCTTCATGCGCGTTCGACCGGACCTTATTCCCTTGTTACACAGCAGCCACTAGGAGGTAAAGCTCAATTTGGTGGTCAGCGCTTTGGTGAGATGGAAGTTTGGGCACTTGAAGCTTATGGTGCTGCTTACACCCTCCAGGAAATGTTGACTGTTAAATCAGATGATGTTGTGGGAAGGGTAAAAGCCTATGAAGCAATAGTTAAAGGAGAAAATGTACCTGAACCAGGCATTCCAGAATCATTTAAGGTTCTGATTAAAGAGATGCAGAGTTTAGGCTTAGATGCCAGAATCTTTACTTCTGATGAAGAAGAACTTCAGGTTGCAGAAAATGAAGATGAAATGATGGAGACTGCACAAAAACTTGGTCTTGATACTGATTTAAAACTTAGTCGTGATAATGATGATAATGACGAATAATTACACTATAGAAAGGGGAGAGACCCTTGTTAAATGTGAATAATTTCGATTCAATGAGGATCGGAGTTGCTTCTGCAGAACAGATACGTGACTGGTCCCGAGGCGAGGTCAAAAAACCGGAAACTATTAATTATAGAACATTAAAGCCGGAAAAAGATGGGCTTTTCTGTGAGAAAATTTTTGGTCCCACCAAGGATTACGAATGTCACTGTGGTAAATACAAGCGGGTTCGCTATAAAGGTGTTGTGTGTGACCGCTGTGGAGTAGAAGTAACTAGATCTAAAGTGAGAAGAGAAAGAATGGGGCATATTGAATTAGCTGCACCATGCACACACATTTGGTATTTCAAAGGTATCCCCAGTCGTCTGGGTTTAATTATGGATATGTCACCACGAGCATTAGAAAAAGTTATTTATTTTGTTCACTATATCGTAACAGATCCTGGTGATACTCCATTAAGCGAAAAACAGCTGCTGCCTGAAAGTGAATATCGAGAAGCGAAGATGAAATACGGTAATAGTTTTAAAGCTGAGATGGGAGCCGAAGCTGTTAAAGAACTGCTGGGTAGAATAGATGTAGAAGAAGAAGTGAAAGAATTAAAAAAAGAAGTAAAAGAAGCAACTGGACAGCGCCGCAAAAGAGCAGTTCGCAGGCTTGAAGTGATGGATGGACTTTTAGAATCTAGACTTAATCCTGCAAATTTAGTTCTTGATGCGATTCCTGTAATTCCACCTGATTTAAGGCCTATGGTCCAGCTTGATGGTGGTCGCTTCGCTACTTCTGATTTAAATGATTTATACAGAAGAGTAATAAATCGTAATAATAGATTAAAAAGACTCTTGGATCTTGGAGCTCCTGAGATAATTATTCGCAATGAAAAAAGGATGCTTCAGGAATCAGTTGATGCTTTAATTGACAATGGTAGAAGAGGAAGACCTGTAACCGGAGCCGGAAATAGACCTCTTAAATCTTTGAGTGATATGCTTAAAGGTAAACAGGGCCGTTTTCGTCAGAATCTTCTCGGTAAACGGGTAGATTACTCAGGTCGTTCTGTAATAGTTGTTGGTCCTGATCTTAAGATGCATCAGTGTGGCCTGCCAAAAAAAATGGCACTGGAGTTATTTAAGCCTTTTGTAATGAAAGGATTAGTTGAAGAAGGTCATGCTCATAACATTAAAAATGCTAAACGAATGGTTGAAGATGTAGATGAAGCAGTTTGGGGTATTTTAGAAGAATGTATTAAAGATCATCCTGTTCTATTAAACAGGGCACCAACACTGCATAGGTTAGGTATTCAGTCTTTTGAGCCTGTTTTGGTTGAAGGAAAGGCTATCAAATTACATCCGCTGGTCTGTCCAGCTTATAATGCGGACTTTGATGGTGACCAGATGGCTGTTCATTTGCCTTTATCAGCTGAAGCTCAAACAGAATCACGTCTTTTAATGTTATCAACAACTAACTTGCTAAACCCTTCAGATGGTAGTCCAATTACCATTCCAACTCAGGATATGGTTTTAGGAATATTCTACTTAACTACTTTAAAAGAAGGAAAAGCTGGTGAAGGAAAAATATTTGCGAATAGTGATGAAGCTGTCAGAGCTTTTGAAACAAACAAAGTTCACCTGCAATCACCAGTTAAAGTAAGACTTAATGGCGAGATAATTGAAACAACAATTGGAAGGGTTATTTTTAATGAAGCATTACCTGCCAATATGTCTTTCCAAAATAAAAGAATCGCCAAAAGTGATCTTGGTGATTTAATTACCGATCTCTATGATGAAGTTGGCAATGATATAACAGCTGAAACATTAGATAAGATCAAAGAAATGGGATATGATTATGCAACAAGATCTGGTATTTCTATAGCGGTTAGTGATGCAGAAATTCCACCTGCAAAAAAAGAGATTGTAACAAATGCCGAGGATAAAGTACATCCAATTGAAAATCATTACCGCAGAGGTGCGATTACAGAAAATGAGCGTTATCAAAAAGTTGTAGATATCTGGAATAAAGCCAAAGATGATGTGACAGATGAACTGCTTGATAACTTAGATGAAAGTAATAACATTTATATAATGGCTATTTCAGGTGCTCGTGGTAATACCTCTCAAATCTCTCAGTTAGCAGGAATGCGTGGTCTAATGGCTGATTCCTCAGGACGAATCATTGATGTTCCAATTCGTTCTAGTTTCCGTGAAGGTCTAGATGTTTTAGAATATTTCTTATCAACTCACGGGGCGCGTAAAGGGCTTGCAGATACTGCTTTGAGAACTGCTGACTCAGGTTATTTAACCAGAAGACTTGTGGATGTTTCTCAGGATGTTATTGTTCGAGAAGATGATTGTGGAACAGAGCAGGGTATTTCCGTTGAAGCTATCGGTGCAAAAGGTAAAACAGCTGTTGAGCCTTTATCAGAAAGATGTGTTGGTCGTTTTACTGCTGAAGATATTAATTCTCCTGAAAGTGGAGAAGTTATTATAGAAGCTAATTCAATGATTAATAAAAAAATTATGAATAAAATAGAAGAAGCAGGTATAGAAGAAGTTAAAATTAGATCAGTTCTTACATGTGAAGCACAACATGGTGTCTGCCGTAAATGTTATGGTAAAAATCTTGCTACAGGAAAACTGGTAGATATTGGAGAGTCAATAGGTATTGTTGCAGCACAATCAATTGGTGAGCCTGGAACTCAGCTGACAATGCGTACCTTCCATACAGGTGGTGTTGCTGGTGATGATATTACTCAGGGTTTACCCAGAGTAGAAGAGCTTTTTGAAGGTAGAACTCCAAAAGGTCAGGCTATAATGACTGAAAGAGAAGGTTATGTAACGGTAATAGAAAAGAAAAACTCTAAAAGAGTTGTTATAGAAAATGATGAAGGCAAAAAGAAAACCTACAAAATACCTTATGGCTCAAAAATGATCGTAAAAGATGGTGACCATGTAACCGAGGGAGATAAATTAACTGAAGGACCATTAGATCCCAATGTTCTGCTTAAAGTAAAAGGTGAAAAAGCAGTACAAAATTACCTCTTAGAAGAGGTTCAGAATGTTTATCGTTCTCAAGGTGTAGAAATTAATGATAAACATATTGAGGTTATTATCCGTCAGATGATGAAAAAATTAAAAATTGTCAAACCTGGTGATACTGAATTGCTACCTGGTGGGCTTGTAAATCGTTATGATTACCGTAAGTCAAATAAAGAAGCAGCTGCCAAAAACAAGGCGACAGCAGTTGCAAAACCAGAACTGCTTGGAATTACCAAAGCCTCACTAGCTACTGATTCATTCCTATCAGCGGCTTCATTCCAGGAAACAACCAGAGTTCTGACTGAAGCTTCCTTAGAAGGCAAGGTTGATCCACTGCTAGGACTTAAAGAAAATGTAATTATTGGTCAGTTAATTCCTGCAGGTACCGGAATGAGTTATTATAGAGATATTGATGTAGTAAAAGAAGATGGTACACTTTTTGAAGATTTAAAAGAAACTTTAACAGATGTAGATTAATAATTTAAGAGCAATTCTCCCATTATTAAATTAAGATACCTTAGCTAATAATTAGCTAATAATTTCTTATAATTTAGATGGGAGAATCTCTTAGATTTTATGCTTGACAAGGAGCTGCAAAGCTGTTAAACTATTTAAGTGTGCTCAAGGAAAGAACGATTTTGGAGGTTAGCTAGATTGATAAATGATAATAACAACAATAAGATGCTTGTTGGGAGCAAACAAACCTTAAAAGCTATTAAAAATAATGAAGTCAAAAAAATTTTTTTAGCTGAAGATATTGATCAGCCTCTTAAATTTAAAATTTTACAGGCTGTTAAAAATAATAATATTCCTATCGAAATATTTGCAAGTAAAAATGAACTGGGCAGAGTATGTGGAATCGATGTTTCTGCAGCTACTGCAGCTTTATTGAAATAACTGGAAGGAGGTGGGATTGCATGCCGACAATTAGTCAGTTGATCCGCAAAGGTCGTGAAAAGACTAAAAAGAAGACTTCCGCTCCTGCTTTGGAGGGTTCTCCACAGAAAAGGGGTGTCTGTACAAGAGTATATACCGCTACTCCTAAAAAGCCTAACTCTGCTTTAAGAAAAGTAGCTCGTGTACGTTTAACTAATGGAAAAGAGGTTACAGCCTATATTCCTGGTATTGGACATAATCTACAGGAACACTCTGTTGTTTTGGTTAGAGGTGGAAGAGTTAAAGATTTACCAGGTGTTAGATATCATATTGTTAGAGGAGCACTTGATACAGCTGGAGTTGAAGACAGAAAACAAGGACGCTCCAAGTATGGTGTTAAAAAACCGAAATAAAAAGGGGGGATTTTAGTGCGCAAAAATAGAGCTGAAAAAAGAGATGTTACGCCAGATCCGGTATATGATGATGTAATTGTAAGTAGAATTATTAATAAATTAATGTTAGATGGCAAAAAAGGACTGGCAGAAAAAGCATTCTACAGTGCCCTTGATATAATTTCTGAACAAACTGGTGAAGATGCATTAACAGTAGTTAATGAAGCACTGGAAAATATAAAGCCTGCACTTGAAGTTAAATCAAGACGTGTTGGTGGTTCAAATTATCAGGTACCTGTAGAAGTTGATGAAAATCGCAAAATTACTTTAAGTTTACGCTGGTTGGTTACTTCTGCCAGATCACGCAACGAGAGAACAATGAGGGAAAGAATTGCTGGAGAATTAATGGATGCATATAACAATACAGGTGGCGCAGTTAGAAAGAAAGAGGAAGTCCATCGTATGGCTGAAGCTAATAGAGCTTTTGCTCATTATAGATGGTAATTTAGTTGCGTGATGGATGTATAATATATATAAGGGGGGAGAATAGTGGCCCGACAATTTCCACTAGAAAAAACACGTAACATTGGAATAATGGCACATATTGATGCTGGAAAAACGACTACAACTGAAAGAATTCTTTATTATACAGGTAGAGTTCATAAAATGGGCGAAACACATGATGGTGCATCTGTAATGGACTGGATGGAACAGGAGCAGGAAAGAGGTATTACAATTACTTCTGCTGCAACTACCTGTCAATGGGATAACAATCGAATTAACATTATAGATACGCCCGGACACGTGGACTTCACTGTAGAGGTTGAAAGATCACTTAGAGTTCTGGATGGAGCGATTGCACTTTTCTGTTCAGTGGGTGGTGTAGAACCTCAATCTGAAACTGTCTGGAGACAGGCTGATAAATATAAAGTTCCTAGAATAGCCTTTGTAAATAAAATGGATAGAATGGGAGCAGATTTTTTCAGAGCTGTTAATATGATGAGAGAGCGACTTGGTGCTAATGCAGTACCGATTCAACTTCCAATAGGAAGTGAGGACAGTTTTGATGGTGTAGTAGACTTAGTAGAAATGGATGCTATTGTTTATGAAGATGAACTTGGTGTTGATTTTGATAGAGTTGAAATACCTGAAGCTATGAAAGAAAAAGCTGAGGAGTACCGTGAGATATTGATGGAAGTCCTTGCTGAAGAAGATGACGAATTTATGATGAAATATTTAGAGGGTGAAGTTACTACTGATGAAATTAAAGACTTGCTTCGTCAGGCAGTATTAAATGTAAATGTTGTTCCAGTTCTTTGTGGGTCAGCATTTAAAAACAAAGGTGTACAGATGCTGTTAGATGCAGTTATTGATTATATGCCTTCACCTGTTGATGTGCCTGCAATTGAAGGGGTTAACCCTGACACTGAAGAAACTGAATCTAGAGCAGCAGATGATGATGCTCCATTTTCTGCTTTGGCTTTTAAAATTATGGCAGACCCATATGTGGGTAAACTTGCTTTCTTTAGATCTTATTCCGGAACATTAGAAGCAGGATCTTATGTATATAATTCAAGTACTGACAAAAGAGAAAGGGTTGGACGTATACTTCAGATGCATGCTAATCGCCGGGAAGAAAGAGATGAAATATATGCAGGAGATCTTGGAGCTGCAGTAGGTTTGAAAAATACAAGTACTGGAGATACACTTTGTGATAAAGATCATCCAATTGTACTGGAATCAATGGAGTTTCCTGAACCTGTAATTGATGTTGCGATAGAACCAAAAAGTAAAGCAGATCAGGACAAATTAGGTGAAGCTTTACAGCGTCTTGCAGAAGAAGATCCAACTTTTAGAGTTCGTAGTGATGAAGAAACAGGTCAAACTATAATTCAGGGTATGGGTGAATTACATCTTGAAGTAATAGTTGATCGTTTATTAAGAGAATTTAAAGTTGATGCAAATATTGGTAAACCTAAAGTTGCTTATCGTGAAACTGTAACTAAAAAAGTTACAGGTATTGAAGGTAAATTCATCCGTCAATCTGGTGGACGTGGACAATATGGTCATGTTGTAATGGACATTGAACCACAAAAACAGGGTGAAGGATTTGAATTTGAAGACAATATTACCGGTGGATCAATACCTAAAGAATATATTCCTTCTGTAGAAGATGGGGTTAGAGAAGCTATGGAAAATGGAATAATGGCTGGATATCCGGTTGTTGATGTTAAAATATCTTTAAATGATGGTAGCTACCATGAAGTAGACTCTTCTGAAATGGCTTTTAAAATTGCCGGTTCAATGGGTTTCAGAGAGGGCGCTAAAAGAGCAAATCCTGCTATTTTAGAACCTGTAATGAGTGTTGAAGTTGTAGTACCAGAGGAATATATGGGTGATGTTATTGGTGACTTAAACGGACGTCGGGGAAGAGTAGAAGGAATGGATTCCAGGGCTAATGCTCAGGTTATAAATGCTTATGTACCTCTTTCTGAGATGTTTGGTTATGCAACTGATTTAAGATCTAAAACTCAAGGTAGAGCGACATATACAATGCAGTTTTCTCATTATGAAAAAGCACCTAAAAATATTGCAAAAGAAATTATTGGAGAATAATCAAAAAGGAAAAGTTAAATTTTTAAGGGGGAAGAAAAACGATGGCAAAAGAAAAATTTGAAAGAACCAAACCACATGTTAACATAGGAACAATAGGCCATGTTGACCATGGAAAGACAACACTGACAGCGGCAATCACAACAGTGCTTGCAAACTACGGTGGAGCAGAAGTAAGGGCATTTGATACAATTGATAATGCACCAGAAGAAAAAGAAAGAGGAATCACAATAGCAACAGCTCACGTAGAGTATCAGACAGAAAACAGACACTATGCTCACGTAGATTGTCCAGGACATGCTGATTATGTAAAGAACATGATAACAGGAGCAGCTCAGATGGATGGAGCGATTCTTGTAGTAAGTGCAGCAGATGGACCAATGCCTCAGACAAGAGAACATATTTTGCTAGCAAGACAGGTAGGAGTACCAAGCATAGTAGTATTCCTAAACAAAGCAGATATGGTAGATGATGAGGAATTAATAGAGTTAGTAGAAATGGAAGTAAGAGAATTATTAGATGAGTATGACTTCCCAGGAGACGACATTCCAGTAATAGTAGGATCAGCGCTAAAAGCACTGGAAAATGGAGATCCAGAAGGAGAATGGGGAAGCAAGATAATAGAACTGATGGAAGCAGTGGACAGTTATATACCAGAGCCACAAAGAGAGACAGACAAGCCATTCTTAATGCCGGTAGAAGATGTATTTTCAATAACAGGTCGTGGAACAGTAGCGACAGGCCGTGTAGAGAGAGGAACCTTACACCCACAGGATGAGGTAGAAATAGTGGGAATCAAAGATACAACAACTACAGTAGTAACAGGAGTAGAGATGTTCCGTAAGTTACTGGATGAAGCAGTAGCGGGAGATAATATCGGAGCATTATTAAGAGGAGTAAAGAGGGAAGATATAGAAAGAGGTCAGGTATTAGCAGAGCCAGGAAGTATAACACCTCATACAAAGTTTCATGCAGAAGTTTATGTATTAAGCAAAGATGAGGGAGGAAGACATACTCCATTTTTTGATGGATACAGACCACAGTTTTATTTCCGGACAACAGATGTAACAGGAGATATTCATTTACCAGAAGGAGTAGACATGGTAATGCCTGGAGATAACATTGAAATGACAGGAGAACTAATTACTCCAATAGCAATGGAAGAAGGACTACGTTTTGCAATTCGTGAAGGTGGTCATACAGTTGGAGCCGGAGTTGTTACTGAAATTATTGAGTAGGCATTAAAAAAAGCAGAGGAGAAAGCCTCCTCGCTTTTTCTATGCCTCCAACTGAGCTTAAATCGTAAAGATTAAGGAGGTAAGCAAATGGCAAAACATGAAAAAATAAGGATTCGCCTTAAAGCTTATGAACATGAGCTCCTCGATCAGTCAGCAGAGAAAATTGTAGAAACTGCTGAAAGAACAGGTGCAGATGTATCTGGTCCGGTACCTCTTCCAACTGAGAAAGAGGTATTCACAGTACTTCGCTCACCTCATGTTCATAAAGATGCAAGAGAACAATTTGAAATGAGAACACACAAACGTTTGATCGATATACTCGATCCTACATCTAAAACTGTAGACTCTCTGATGAGGCTTGATTTGCCCGCAGGAGTAAATATAGAAATTAAACTTTAATGTCAGGAGGTGTATTAGGCCATGGCGAAAGCTATTTTAGGAAAAAAACTGGGGATGACTCAGTATTTTAAAGATAATGGAGATGTTGTGCCTGTAACTGTAGTTGAGGCCGGCCCCTGTGTTGTTACACAGATTAAAACTACAGAAAAAGATGGTTATGATGCGGTACAATTAGGTTTTGGAGAAGTAAAAAAACACAGATTAAACAAACCAAAACTTGGCCAGTTTGAAAGCCGTAACCTTGAACCTAAAAAATACTTAAGAGAATTTAAAGGTTTAGACCTTGATTTAAGTGAAGGTAGTGAGGTTGCAGCAGATATATTTGAAGTTGGTGATATCGTTAATGTAAGTGGTGTTTCAAAAGGTAAAGGATTCCAGGGTAATATTAAAAGATGGAATCACCATTCAGGGCCGATGTCTCACGGATCACACTTTCACCGTGCACCAGGTTCAATTGGATCTGTAGATGCAAGAAGAGTATTTAAAGGTAAAAAAATGCCCGGTAGAATGGGTCATAATAGAGTTACAGAGGAAAACTTAGAAATAGTAAAAGTTGATTTAGAACGTAATGTTTTATTGATTGCTGGTTCTGTGCCAGGAAGCAAAAAAACAATACTTGAAATTAAATCAGCTAAAAATTAAATAAGTTAAAGAAAGGAGGATTTTAGATGCCGCAGGTTACAAAATTTGATCAGAGTGGTAATGAGTTAGATATGGTTGATTTAAATGACTCTGTTTTTAATAATAAAATTAATGAACATGTTGTACACCAGGTAGTAAATGCTCAGCTAGCTGCCCGTAGAAGTGGAACTGCTTCTACAAAAAATAGAGCCAATGTTCGTGGTGGTGGTAGGAAACCCTGGCGCCAAAAAGGAACCGGGCGTGCTCGTCATGGTAGTATCCGTTCTCCACTTTGGGTCGGAGGAGGAGTTACTTTTGGACCATCTCCCCGTAGCTATGATAAAAAGCTAACCAAGAAAATGAAAAGATTAGCTTTAAAATCTGTTTTAACTGATAAAGTAAACAGAGATGAGGTAGTTCTGGTTGATAAAATAGCACTATCTGAACCAAAAACTAAAGCAGTAATAAAAATACTGGCCGATTTAAATTTAGAAGACAAAAAGGTTTTAATTGTAATGCCTGAAAAGGATGATAATCTTTATTTATCAGCTAGGAATATACCCAATGTAAAAACACTGCTGGCCGGTTCAATTAATGCTTATGATCTTTTAGATAATGAAATGATTATTTTTATAGAAGAAGCGGTCAAGATGATTGAGGAGGTGCTGGGAGAATGAAAGATGCAAGAGATATTATAATAGCACCTATAATTTCGGAAAATAGTATGGAACAGATGGAAGAAAATAATACCTATACTTTTAAAGTAGCTAAAAATGCTAATAAAGTAGAAATTAGAAATGCAGTTGAAGAGATATTTAAAGTTAAAGTTATCAATGTTAATACAATGAATGTTAGAGGTAAGAAAAGAAGACTCGGCTTCCATGAAGGGAAAAAGCCTGACTGGAAAAAAGCTTTAGTAACATTGACCGAGGATGATGAAATAGAAATTTATGAAGGCCTCTAAAAATTAATTAATAAAGGAGGGAATTGAGATGGCGATTAAAAGTTTTAAACCAACCACACCTTCTAGGCGTTACATGACCGTTTCATCTTTTGATGATATAACAACTGATGAGCCGGAAAAGAGTTTGTTAGCTCCTATTAAAAGACAGGGTGGACGTAATGTAGATGGTAGAATTACCAGCCGTCATCAAGGTGGTGGCCATAAACGCCGCTATCGTATAATAGATTTTAAGCGGGATAAAGATGGAATTCCTGCAAAAGTAAAAACTATAGAATATGATCCAAATCGTTCTGCAAGAATTGCTCTTCTGCAATATGTAGACGGAGAAAAAAGATATATTCTTGCGCCAAATAAAGTTCAAGTAGGAGATACCTTAGAAACTGGAGCTGGAGCTGATATTACAGCAGGTAATGCACTAAAGCTTAAAGATATCCCTGTTGGTACAATAGTTCATAACGTAGAACTCCAGGCTAAAAAAGGTGGACAGATTGCTCGTTCTGCTGGAACAATGGCACAGCTTCTTGCAAAAGAAGGAAAATTTGTTCATTTAAAAATGCCTTCAGGTGAAGTTAGATTAATTCATCAAGAATGTAAGGCAACAATAGGACAGGTTGGTAATATTGATCATGAAAATATAACAATTGGTAAAGCCGGACGCACCCGCTGGAAGGGTAAAAGACCTCACGTGCGTGGTGTAGTAATGAATCCTCATGACCACCCACACGGTGGTGGAGAAGGTAAGTCACCTGCTGGTAGACATCCTGTGACACCTTGGGGTAAACCTACTATGGGTAAAAAGACACGGAAACCAAAACGTTCAGATAAGTATATTATCCGTTCCCGTCATGCTAAGAAACGCAAATAGTAGAAAGGAGGATTATAGATGGCTAGATCTGTTAAAAAGGGACCTTTTGTCTCAGAAAAATTAATTGCTGAAATCAGAGAAATGAATGAGAGTGGAAAAAAACAGGTTATTAAAACCTGGTCTAGAAGCTCAACCATTTTCCCTGAAATGGTTGGACATACAATTGCTGTCCACGATGGCCGCAAACATGTACCTGTATATATAACTGAAGAAATGGTAGGGCATAAGTTGGGAGAGTTCGCTCCAACAAGACTCTTCAGAGGTCACGGCCGCCATACAGAACGCTCAACAGCACTTAAATAAAGAATTAGGTATTAAGGGGGTTTTAAAATGGAAGCTAAAGCAGTTGCAAAGCACCTGCGTATTACTGCCCGTAAAGCGAGACTGGTTACAGACTTAATTAAGGGCAAAGATGTTAATACAGCAGTTGCAATTTTAAAGAATACACCAAAAAAAGCTGCTAAAATGGTAGAAAAAGTATTAAATTCAGCTGTAGCAAATGCTGAAAATAATCATGATATGTTCGTAGATGACCTGATTGTTAAAGAAGCTTTTGTTAATGAAGGTCCTACTATGAAAAGATGGAAACCACGTGCACAGGGTCAGGCTAGCCCTATCAAAAAAAGAACTAGTCATATCACAGTCGTTTTAAGCGATCAAAAGGAGGGATAGAACTTGGGTCAAAAAGTAAATCCACATGGTCTCCGAGTCGGAGTTATTAAAGATTGGGATGCAAAATGGTATGCAGATAAACAAGATTATTCCAAACTTTTAAAAGAAGACCAGGAGATCCGCAATCATGTTAAGGAGAAGATGTATGAAGCTGGAATTTCTAGAATTGTTATAGAAAGAGCTGCTAACAGACTTAAACTTGATGTCCATACTGCTAGACCTGGTATGGTTATCGGTCGCGGTGGTTCTGAAGTAGAGGCTTTAAGAAATGAAGTAGAAACTTTAACAGGTAGAACTGTTCAGATAAATGTTGTAGAAGTAGAAGATCCAGAAATGAATGCTCAATTAGTAGCTGAAAATATAGCTGCACAGCTTGTAAGAAGGATTTCCTTTCGTAGAGCTATGAAACAGGCATTAAACCGTGCAATGCGCATGGGTGCTGAAGGTTTTAAGGTGCAGAGCAGTGGCCGTTTAGGTGGAGCCGAAATGGCAAGACGTGAAGGTTACAGTCAAGGTAGTGTTCCACTGCATACTTTAAGAGCAGATATCGATTATGGTTTTGCAGAAGCTGATACAACATATGGTACAATTGGAGTTAAAGTATGGATTAATAAGGGAGAAATACTTCCCGAGATAGACGAATAGATAGATTATGCAGGAAAGGAGGCTCTTTGATGTTAGTACCAAAAAGAGTTAAACATCGTAAGCAAATGAGAGGAAGAATGAAAGGTAAAGCTGTACGGGGTACAGAAATCACCTTTGGTGAATATGGCCTACAGGCTTTAGAACCCGTGTGGATAACCAATAGACAGATAGAAGCTGCTCGTGTTGCCCTTACTAGAAGCATTAAACGTGGAGGTAAGGTATGGATAAAGATTTTTCCAGATAAACCGGTAACAGCTAAGCCAGCCGAAACTAGAATGGGTAGTGGTAAAGGTGCTCCGGAAAAATGGGTAGCAGTAGTTAAGCCTGGGAGAATTATGTTTGAGCTAGCTGGTGTTCCAGAAGAGGTTGCCAGAGAAGCAATGCGGCTTGCATCTCACAAACTGCCAATTAAAACAAAATTTGTAGCAAGAGAGGGAATGGATGGTGAGGCCGATGAGAGCTGATGAATTAAGAAATTTAACTGAAGCAGAGTTAGAACAAAAAGCCCGCGAATTTAAAGAAGAATTATTTAACCTCCGCTTTCAGCATGCAACAGCACAGCTGGATAATCCAATGCGGATCAAAGAGGTTAAGAGGATTATTGCCCGAATTAAAACAATTTTGCGGGAAAGAGAACTTAATTTAGAAAGGGCATAATTCTTTTTTGAAAGGAGGTTTCTCATGGAAAGAAATAATCGTAAAGAAAGAGTAGGGATCGTTGTCAGTGACAAAAGAGACAAAACAATAACTGTTGCTGTTGAAAGAAGAACTCAGCATCCTGAATATAAAAGGGTAATTAAGAAAACAAAAAAATATACAGCACATGATGAAGAAAATGTTTGTAATGAAGGTGACAAAGTTAAAATCATGGAAACTCGCCCCTTAAGTAAAACAAAAAGATGGCGTTTAATTGAAATTCTTGAAAAAGCAAAATAAGTCCTGTTAGTAGAAAGGAGGGCCTGAAAATGATACAATCTGAAAGCCGTTTGAAAGTCGCGGATAATTCAGGTGCCCGTGAACTATTATGTGTTAAAGTACTTGGCGGCTCCAAAAAGAAATATGCTAAAATTGGAGATGAAATTATTGTCAGTGTGAAAGAAGCTATTCCAGATGGAATGGTAAAAAAAGGTGAGGTAGCAAGAGCAGTTATTGTTAGAACCAAAAAACCTTTAAAACGCAGAGACGGCACCTACATTAAATTTGATGAAAATGCAGCAGTTATTATAGATGATAATAATAATCCTAAGGGTACACGTATTTTTGGTCCTGTGACCCGTGAATTGAGGGAAAAGAATTTTATGAAGATTATCTCCCTTGCACCGGAGGTATTATAAAGGAGGGGATTAGATTGAGAATAAAAAAAGGTGATACTGTGGAAGTTATCACAGGTAAGGATAGAGGAAAACGCGGTGAAATTTTGAGTGTTATACCAAAAAAAGACCGTGTCATTGTGGAAGAAGTTAATATTGTACATCGTCATATGAGTCCTACCCAGGATATGCCACAGGGTGGAATTATTGAAAATGAAGCACCAATACATGCTTCAAATGTTCAACTCGTCTGCCCCCGTTGTGATGAGAAAACCAGGGTTGGAGCTGAATATTTAGATGATGGAACAAAAGTTAGAAAATGCAAACAATGTGATGAAATAATTGATAAATAATAATTGGAAGGAGGTCCAGAAATGTCAGTATTAGCTACAGAATATAGAGAAGAAATTCTACCCCAACTAGTTGAGAAGTTTTCATACAATAATGTTATGGAAGCTCCAAAATTAGAAAAAGTTGTTGTCAATGTTGGGTTAGGTGATGCTAAAGAAGATACTAAACTTCTGGATACTGTTGTAGATGAGGTTGCCAGAATAACCGGGCAGAATCCTACAGTTACAAGGGCAAAAAAATCCATTGCTAATTTTAAAATTAGAGAGGGAATGCCTGTAGGAGTTAAGGTTACCCTGCGTGGTGAGTATATGTATGAGTTTTTGTACAAACTTATAAATATTACTATGCCTCGTATTCGTGACTTTAGAGGAGTATCTCCTAAGTCATTTGATGGAAGAGGTAATTACAGTCTTGGAATAAGTGAACACACTGTTTTTCCAGAAATTAATATTGATGATGTAGATAATGTCCATGGAATGGAAATTACTATAGTTACTTCTGCTGAAACAGATGAAGAAGCATTCGAATTATTATCAATAATGGGAATGCCTTTTAAGAAATAAAGACCTATAAACTGAAGGAGGTTTTAGTTTTGGCACGTAAAGCTTTAATTGAAAAGGCCAACAAAGAGCCTAAGCATGAAACACGTAAAGTGAATCGCTGTAATAGATGTGGTCGTTCACGTGGGTATATGAGAAAGTTTGATCTTTGTAGAATTTGTTTCCGTGAATTAGCCCATAAAGGCGAAATTCCTGGAGTTAAAAAAGCAAGCTGGTAAAACTGGAAGGAGGTTTGTAAATGAATATAACAGATCCAATAGCAGACATGCTGACCCGGATTCGTAACGCAAATAGTGTGGGTAAAGGCAGAGTAGATATACCTGCTTCAAATATTAAAAATAATATTGGTGAACTGCTTAAAAGAGAAGGTTTTATTTCTGATGTAAAATTAGTAGAAAGAAAGCCTCAAAATATGATTCGTGTATATTTAAAATATGGAGAAAATGATGAAAAAGTAATTACTGGATTAAAAAGAATTTCAAAACCAGGCTTAAGAGTATATGTAAATAAAGATGAAGTTCCTAGAGTACTCGGTGGTCTTGGTATAGCCGTAATTTCTACTTCTCAGGGTGTTATGAGTGATAAAGAAGCCAGAGAAAAAGGAATCGGTGGAGAAGTTCTCTGCTATGTATGGTAAGGGAGAACTTTTAAGATAAAATCTACGGAGGTGAAATTTATGTCACGTATTGGTAAACTACCTATAGAAATACCGGAAAAAGTTGATGTTAGCGTTGACGGCCAGAAGGTCACAGTAAAAGGACCAAAAGGCGAATTAGAAAGAGAATTTAAAGCTGGTATTGATATTAAAGTTGAAGATAATGAAATAATTGTTGAGCGTAATGGCGATGACATCGAATCTCGTTCTATGCACGGACTTGTTAGAAGTTTAATTGAAAGCATGGTTAACGGTGTTACTAAAGGCTTTGAGAAAAAACTTGAGATGGTAGGTGTTGGATACAGTGCTCAGGTGCAGGGTAATAAATTAAAACTTGAGGTTGGTTACTCTCATCCAGTAATTATTGAAGCTGAAGGAGAAATTGAGTTTGAAGTTGAAAAAAATACTAATATTACCGTAAAAGGTATTGATAAACAGCTTGTTGGTGATACAGCGGCTAAAATTCGTGAAGTAAGGAAACCAGAGCCTTATAAAGGGAAAGGTATTAAATATGTTGGAGAACATATTAGACGTAAGGTAGGTAAAACTGGTTAATAGAAAGGAGTGAGTCTGATGGGTAAAAGAGAAGCAAGAATAAAACGCCATCAAAGAATTAGAAATAAAGTTGTGGGAACACCTGATCGTCCAAGAATGAATGTAACCCGCAGTTTAAAGCATATATATGTACAAATTATAGATGACCTTTCTGGAGAAACCATTGCTTCTGCATCTACTCTTGATCCAGTTTTGCGCGATGAAGTTGATGTAGCAAGTAATAAAGAAGCTGCTGCAAAAGTTGGTAAACTTGTTGCACAAAGAGCTCTGGAAAAAGAAATTGATACAGTTGTATTTGATAGAAGTGGTTATAAATATCACGGTCGAGTTAAAGCTCTGGCTGATTCTGCCCGAGAAGAAGGGCTAAAGTTTTAAATAAGGAGGTAAATTAATGAAAAAAATAGATGCAAGCAAACTCAACCTTGATGAACGAGTAGTAAATATTAATCGTGTTTCCAAGGTTGTAAAAGGTGGCCGTAGATTTAGCTTCAGTGCTTTAGTTGTTGTAGGTGATGAAGACGGCCATGTTGGTGCAGGTATCGGTAAAGCTAATGAAGTACCTGAAGCCATCAGAAAAGGTATTGATGCAGCGAAAAAAGAGATTATTAAAGTACCTATTGTAGATACTACTATTCCACATGAAATAACTGGAGTATTTGGAGCTGGAAGAGTTCTTTTAAAACCAGCTGCACCTGGTACTGGTGTAATTGCAGGAGGTCCTGTAAGAGCGGTAATTGAACTTGCTGGTATTAGTGATATTTTAACAAAATCTCTTGGTACATCAAATCCGATTAATATGATCAATGCTACAATGACTGGTCTTAAAGAATTAAAAAGTGCAGAAGAAGTTGCCAAATTAAGAGGCAAATCTGTTGAAGAATTAATTGGATAATATAGAAGGAGGTGTAAGGATGAAACTTAACAATTTAAAACCTGCAGCTGGATATAAAAAAGATCGCAAAAGAGTTGGTAGAGGTACCGGTTCTGGTCGTGGTTATACATCTGGTAGAGGTGCCAATGGACAGAATTCACGTTCCGGTGGTAGTGTTCGTCTGACTTTTGAGGGAGGACAGACTCCTCTTTTTAGACGTTTTCCTAAACGAGGTTTTAATAATAAATTTAAAAAAGAATTTAATATAGTTAATGTTTATCAATTAAATAGATTTTCAGCTGATGATACAATAAGTCCAGAAGTATTAATAGAAGCTGGTTTAATCGATAAAGTTGCAAAAAATGGTGTTAAAATATTAGGCAAAGGTGAAGTAACCGTTGCACTTAATGTTAAAGCACACGCATTTTCAGCTTCTGCAAAAGATAAAATTGAAGCTGCTGGCGGAAAGCCAGAGGTGATTTAAATTGCTAAAAGCTCTCAGTAATGTATTTAAAATAGAAGAACTTAGAAATAAAGTTTTATTTGTGCTTGCTATGATGGCAGTTTATCGTCTGGGAGCACATATACCTGTTCCAGGTGTAGATGTTGCATTACTCCAAGAGCGCCTTTTTGCAGGCCAATTTGGTGGAGCTCTAGATTTTCTCGACCTTTTTGCTGGTGGTGCTCTAAGTAATTTTACGATTTTTGCTATGAGTATTACACCCTACATTACCGCTTCAATTATTTTGCAGTTATTGACTGTAGTAATTCCTAAATTAGAAGAATTGTCTAAACAGGGTAATGAAGGACGTAAAAAGATCGCCCAATATACTAGGTATGGAACAATTGTTTTAGCTGTTATTCAGGCTTTTGGTATTACACTTTATATACAGCGTTTTGGAGCAATTCCAGATCCAAGTATTTTTGATATAGTTTTGATTATAACTAGTTTAACAGCAGGTACTGCTTTCTTAATGTGGTTGGGAGAACAGATTACTGATAAAGGAATTGGAAATGGTATTTCTATTATCATTTTCACATCTATTATCTCACGTTTCCCTTCTGATATGTATAACACATATGAACTATTACAGGCTGGAACTATTTCTATCTTAAATGTAATGATTTTCGGTGTTTTAGCAGTTATTATAGTTGCTGGTATTATTTTTGTTCAGCAGGGTGAAAGAAGAATACCGGTTCAATATTCTAAAAGAATTGTAGGAAGAAAAGTATATGGTGGTAGAAGTACTCATATACCTATGAAGGTAAATCAGGCTGGTGTTATTCCAGTTATCTTTGCTTCATCTGTGCTACTTTTCCCGGGTATAATCGCTGAAGTACTACCTTATGATTGGGCAGCTTCAATTTCAAATATGCTTAGTCCAGGTTCTACACTTTATTTAGTATTATATGGACTGATGATCTTATTCTTTACTTATTTTTATACTGCTATAACCTTTAACCCAGAAGAAGTTGCAGATAATATGAAAAAATATGGTGGGTTTATTCCTGGAATAAGACCAGGACGTTCTACTGTAAGATATCTTGATAAAGTCTTAATGCGCGTTACATTAGCAGGAGCAATCTTCTTAACGATAGTTGCACTACTTCCATTTGTTATGAGACCATTAACTGGAGTAGCAATTAGTTTTGGTGGTACATCACTACTAATTATGACAGGTGTTGCTTTACAGACAATGCAGCAAATTGAATCTCAACTCCTGATGAGACATTATGAAGGTTTTATGGATTAAAAAGGAGGATGGACAATGGATATTGTTTTACTTGGACTACCCGGTGTTGGCAAAGGAACTCAAGCAAAAATGTTAGAAAAAACACTTGGTATTCCTCATATTGCTACTGGAGATATCTTCAGAAAAGCAATTAAAAAGAAAACAGCACTTGGTAAAAAAGCTGAGTCATTTATAGAAGCTGGTGAACTTGTACCAGATGAAATTACTATTGGAATCGTAAAAGAAAGGTTATCTGAGCCAGATTGTGAGGAAGGCATGATTCTTGACGGGTTTCCAAGAACAATTAAACAGGCTGAAGCTCTTGATAACATTTTAGCTGAACAAAATAGAGGGCTTGATATATCAATTTTTCTACAGGCTGAGAAAGAGGTTCTGATTAAAAGATTGTCAGGCCGAAGAGTTTGTGTAGACTGTGGAGCAACCTATCATATAGAAAATATGCCACCTAAAAAAGATAATATCTGTGATGAGTGTGGTGGCAATGTTGTTCAGCGAAGTGATGATGAAGAAGAAACTGTAAAAAACAGAATAGAAGTTAACAAAGAAAAAACTGTTAAACTTGCAGACTATTATAGGAATCAGGGAATTTTAGAAGAGGTTCAAAGTACAGGTGGAATAGAAAATGTACAAAACAAATTAATTAAGGTAATTGAGGCGTATAGATAATGATCATTTTGAAATCAAAACGTGAGATTGATATAATGCGTAAAGCAAATAAAATTGTTGCAGATACTCATTCCTATCTGGCAGATAAAATTGAGCCTGGAATTTCTACTGCAGAAATAGACAAATTATCAGATCAATATATACGCAGTAGAGGTGCTTTACCCTCATTTAAAGGTTATCAGGGGTTTCCTGCCTCAGTTTGTATCTCGATTAATGAAGAAGTAGTACATGGGATTCCAAGTAATAATCGTTTTCTAAAAGACGGTGATATTGTTAGTATTGATATTGGGACCTTTTATGACGGTTTTAATGGAGATGCTGCCAAAACCTATGCAGTTGGTGAAATTTCTAAAGATGCCAGAAAACTATTAGATGTAACAGAAAAATCTCTTCATATAGGTATAGAGAAAGCTGTTATTGGCAACAGATTATTTGATATTTCACATGCAGTTCAAAACTATGTTGAAAGTAATGGGTTTTCTGTAGTTCGTGATTATGTAGGTCATGGAATTGGTAGAGATATGCATGAAGATCCTCAGGTTCCTAATTTTGGGCCACCAGGAAAAGGTCCAAAATTAAAAGTTGGTATGACTCTGGCAATTGAGCCTATGGTTAATATGGGGAGTTATGAGGTTGAAACTCTTGAAGATGACTGGACAGTTGTTACAAAAGACAGAAGTTTATCTGCCCATTTTGAACACACAATAGTGATTAATGAGAACGGTTTTGAAATTTTAAGCCGGGATTAAGTTTTATTGCAGAAATCAATAGATATATGGTATAATATGCAGTGCGTGTTCAAAGAGATATCAAATTAAAATATAAATTGAAGTTGTCAAATTAAATTATTATTTAAATAAGAGGAGGCTAAATAGTTTATGGGAAAAGAAGATCCTATTGAAGTCCAGGGTACGGTTGTTGAACCCCTACCAAATGCAATGTTTAGAGTGGAATTAGAAAATGGACATAAAGTTCTGGCACATGTTTCAGGAAAAATGAGAATGAATTTTATAAGAATCTTACCTGGTGACAAGGTTACTGTAGAACTTTCTCCCTATGACTTGAGTCGGGGCCGGATTACTTATCGACATAAAGCGAAATAAATTACCGCAAGGGGTGATTGTTAATGAAAGTGAGACCATCAGTTAAGCCGATCTGTGACAAATGTAAAGTAATCAGACGCAAAGGTAAAGTAATGGTCATCTGTGAAAATCCAAAGCATAAGCAAAGACAGGGATAAAAATACTGGAGGTGAAATAATGGCTAGAATAGAAGGTGTTGATCTACCAAGAAATAAAAGGGTAGAGATTGGATTGACATATATTTATGGTATTGGAAAAACAACTTCTCAGAATATACTTGAAAATACTAGTATTGATCCAGATACCAGGGTTAAAGATTTGACTGAAGCCGAAATCTCTTCTTTGAGAAAAGAGATTGACAATAATTATATTGTTGAGGGTGAACTGAGAAGGGAAAAAAGAGCTGATATTAAGAGATTAAAAGATATAGGTTGTTATAGGGGTCTTCGTCATCGTAGAGGATTACCTGTACGTGGTCAGAGAACTAAAACTAATGCTCGGACACGTAAAGGACCTAAAAAGACTGTTGGTATAAAAACTAGAGCAGCAAAAAAACCGGAATAGAGTAAGGAGGGATTTATTTAATATGGCTAAATCTAAGAAGAAAAAAGCAAGAAGAAGAAAAAAAGTTAAGCGAAATATAGAAAAAGGTCAGGCCCATATAAAATCTACTTTTAATAATACAATAATTTCAATTACTGATACTGAAGGTAAAGTAGTTGCCTGGTCAAGCGCTGGGAAAGTTGGTTACAAAGGATCACGAAAAAGCACTCCTTTTGCAGCTCAACTTGCAGCAGAAAATGTAGCTGATGAGGCTAAAGATATGGGACTTAAGGAAATAGAGATTTTTGTTAAAGGACCCGGCTCAGGAAGAGAGTCTGCAATTAGAACTCTTCAGGCAGCTGGTTTAAATGTTACTTTAATCAAAGATATAACCCCTATTCCCCACAATGGATGTAGACCACCAAAAAGAAGACGTATATAATTATAAAAGGAAAGTTGAGGTGTAAAAATGGCAAGATATACAGGTTCAGTTTGTAAATTATGCAGGCGTGAAGGTGAAAAATTATACCTTAAGGGCGCCCGTTGTTATAGTAAAAAATGTTCTTTTGATCGTAGACCATATGTTCCTGGAGAACATGGCCAGGGGCGTCATAAAGTATCAGAATATGGTTTGCAATTACGGGAAAAACAAAAAGTAAGAAGAATTTATGGTATTATGGAAAAACAGTTCAGTAATTATTTTAAATCAGCTGAAAACACTGCTGGTGTAACAGGTGAAAACTTCTTACAGCTCTTAGAGAGAAGACTTGATAATGTAGTTTACAGAATGGGTTTTGCTAGTTCCAGAAATGAAGCAAGACAGTTTGTATTACATGGACATATCAAAGTAAATGGACGCAAAGTAGATATTCCTTCATATCAAGTTGATGTAGATGACGTTGTTAGTGTTAAAGATTCAAGTCGCAAATCTAAGCGTTTTAAAGAGGTTTTTGAATATAATTCAGATTTTGCAACTCAGGAATGGATAAATTCTGATTTAGAAAAAGCAGAAGGAACAGTTGTAGCATTACCAGAGAGGGAAGATATCGATTATCCGGTTGAAGAACACCTGATTGTCGAGTATTATTCACGGTAAATGAATACCCTCAGTCATAAAATTGTCCATATAAGGAGGGTAAACTGATAATATGATAGAAATTGAAAAACCACGTGTGGAAAGACTTGAAAGTGATGATAATTACGGACGTTATGAAATTTCTCCTCTGGAAAGAGGTTATGGTACTACTTTAGGTAATTCTCTGCGCAGAATTTTATTGTCTTCTTTACCGGGAGCTGCTTTAACATCGGTTAAAGTCGAAGGAGTAAAACATGAATTCTCAGCTATTTCTGGTGTTGTAGAGGACATGACAGATTTAATCTTAAATCTGAAAGAGGTAGTTGTTAAATTTTCCGGTGAAGAGCAGTCAACTATCAGGATTGAAGCAGAGGGAGAAGGAGAAGTGACAGCTGGTGACTTTATTACCTCAGGTGATGTCCAGGTAATAAATAAAGATCATCATATTGCAACTCTAGCAGAAGATGGCAGGCTACTTTTGGAAGCTACTGTAGAAAAAGGTAGAGGTTATCATACTGCAGAAGAAAATAAAGATCATTTTGATAAAGTTATAGGTTTAATCCCTATTGATTCTTCATTTAGCCCTATTGAAAGAGCTAATTTTAATATTGAAAACACTAGAGTTGGCCAGGTTACTGATTATGATAGATTAATTTTAGAAGTAAAAACTAATGGTAGTATTCATCCAGATGATGCAATTAGTCTTGCAGCTAAAATCATGGTAGAGCATTTAGAATTGTTTATTAATTTAACAGATGAAATTGAAGATGTTGAAATCATGGTTGAAGTTGAAGAAGAGGAAAAAGATAAAATTCTTGATACTACAATAGAAGAGTTAGAATTATCAGTTCGTTCTTCTAATTGCTTAAAAAGAGCTGGAATTAATACTGTTGAAGAACTTGTTGATAAAACAGAAGATGATCTAATGAAAGTTCGTAATTTAGGTAAAAAGTCTTTACAGGAGATAAAAGATAAACTTGATGAACTTGAATTAGAATTAAAAGATACTGAAATATAAGGAGGGAGTTTAGATGTCTAAGCGTAAACTTCAAAAAACATCTTCACATCGTAAAGCTATGTTTCAAAACATGGCAACCTCATTATTCCGACATGGGCGGATAGAAACAACTCTGCCTAAAGCTAAGGAATTGAGATCTTATGCTGAGAAGATCATTACCACTGCCAAGAATAACGATTTAAGTTCAAGGCGAAAGGTAATGGATAAAATAAAAGATAAAGAAGTTGTGACAAAATTGTTTGATGAAATAGGACCAAAGTATTCTGATAGACCAGGTGGATATACCAGGATTTTAAAGATGTATCCCCGCAGAGGAGATGCAGCAAAAAAGGCAATAATTGAACTGGTTGAATAATCCGAAATGTAGGTGTTATTATGAGCCTGATAAAAATTGATGGGGTAGATTTTAGTTATCAAAAGGACAGCAGTGAGAGACCGGCCCTGCAGAATATAAACCTGCAGATAGAAGCCGGTGATTTTGCTGTTATAATTGGTTCAAATGGTTCAGGTAAGTCTACCCTTGCAAAATTATTAAATGTACTTTTGGTGCCGACAAATGGTGATATTATTGTTGATGGCTTGAATACTAAACATCCTGATAACACCTGGAAAATAAGGCAAAAAGTTGGTATGGTTTTCCAAAATCCAGATAATCAATTAGTTGCTTCTATAGTTGAAGATGATGTAGCATTTGGTCCAGAAAATCTAGGTATACCAAGCAATGAAATTCGTAAAAGAGTTGATAATTCTCTTGAGATGGTTGGTATGGCTGGTTTCCAAAAATTTGCTCCTCACAAACTTTCAGGTGGGCAAAAACAGAGAGTTGCTATTGCTGGTGTTATTGCAATGGAGCCTGACTGTATAGTTTTGGATGAACCAACTGCAATGCTCGATCCTCAAGGGAGAAAAGAAGTTATGGAAACAATAGAATATTTAAACAAAGAAAAAGATATTACAATTGTCCATATAACTCATTTTATGGAAGAAGCAGTTTCTGCTGATAAAGTTATCGTTATGAATCAGGGGGAGATTATTCAGCAGGGGAAACCAAGATCTATTTTTAGACTTGTTGATGAACTAAAAGAAGTAAATCTGGATATTCCTGTTGCTGTAGAAGTAGCGGAGTATTTAAGAAAAAATAATATCGCTGTGGACGATATTTTGACTATAGATGAGTTGGTGAATTCTATATGTTAATTGAAGTGAATAATGTAACCCATATTTATAATGATGAAAATAATATCACCGCTCTTAAAGATATCAATTTGAATATAGATAAAGGAGAATTCATTGGAATAGTTGGTCATACAGGTTCTGGAAAATCAACCTTAGTTCAACTTTTTAATGGTTTAATAATTCCTTCAACTGGTACTGTTAGGGTGAATTCAAAAAATATTACAAATGAAAAAAGTAATTTAAAAGAAACCCGTAGACATGTTGGGCTTGTGTTTCAATATCCTGAACATCAACTTTTTGAGGAAAGTGTTTACAAGGATATTGCATTTGGCCCCAAAAACCTTGGTTTGGATGAAAAAGAAATTGAATCAAGAGTTAAAGAGGTAATGGAATTAGTTGGGCTAGAATACTCTCAATTTAAAGATAGATCTCCATTCAATTTAAGCGGTGGACAGCAGAGAAGAGTTGCTATTGCAGGTGTATTAGCTTTAAAACCAGAAGTTTTAGTTCTTGATGAGCCAAGTGCAGGTTTGGATCCACAGGGTCGTAAAAGTCTGGCAGATTTATTAAAATATTTATATGATGAATTAAATATGACTATAATTTTGATATCTCATCGTATGGAAGAGATTGCAGAACTTTGCAATAGAGTTATAGTAATGCATCAGGGAAAAATTGTTCTAGATGGTAGTCCAAAAGAAGTTTTCGCCAATGAAAAAAAACTTCATAAATTAGCCCTGGATCTTCCTCAAATAACAGAAATCCTGCACAGATTAAAAGAAAAGGGTTTAAATTTAGAAACGGAGATATTTTCTATAACTAAAGCTTCAGACGCGATAATTAAAGCTATAAGGAGCCATTAAAATGTTAAAAGATATAACAATTGGACAATATATAGCTAGAGAATCTATAATTCATTCCCTTGATGCAAGAATGAAAATTATTCTCACAACAATATTAATAATTGCTTTATTTACAATAAATACTTTTAATGGTTTTGGTGTATTTTCGATTTTTATCTTAATCGTTATCTTACTGTCTAAAATACCTTTTATAAAGGTCATTAAAGGTTTAAAACCTATTTTATTTTTAATACTTTTAACACTTTTAATCCATGTTTTTTTAACAAAAGGTGGAAATGTATTATGGTCCTGGAGATTTCTTTCGATAGAATCAGAAGGGGTTTATACTGGTTTTTTTATGGTTAGTAGAATTTTTATTTTAATTTTATTTACCTCACTATTAACTTTAACAACCTCTCCACTCCAGCTGACAGACGGTATTGAATATGTTTTAAGTCCTTTAAAAAGGTTTGGAGTTCCTGCAGCAGAGCTTTCGATGATGATGACCATAGCGTTGCGCTTTATCCCAACTCTGCTAGAAGAAGCTGAAAAAATTATGAAAGCACAGCAGGCCAGAGGTGCAGATTTTGAGTCAGGAAATATTATAAATAGGGCCAAAAGTTTAATCCCTTTATTAGTGCCTTTATTTATAAGTGCTTTTAGAAGAGCAGACGATCTGGCTTTGGCAATGGAATCAAGATGTTATCGCGGTGGTGAAGGTAGAACGAGGCTGCATGAATTAGAATACAGCTATTATGATTTTATTGCTCTATCAATAGTATTAATACTTGCAGTTACAGTATATTTCTTTTAGGTGATTGTGGTGGCTAATAATTACAAAATAACTTTAGAATATGATGGCAGTAATTATAGTGGTTGGCAGAGACAAAAAAATACTAAAGAAACCATTCAAGAAAAGCTTGAAAATGCTTTAAGCAAAATAAATAAAAACAAAGTTGAAGTAATAGGTTCAGGAAGAACAGATGCCGGGGTTCATGCGGCTGGTCAGACGGCTAATTTCTTTTTGGACATTCAAATACCAACTTACAAAATACCAATTGCTATTAATACTCATTTGCCAGATGACATAATATGTTATAAAGCAGAAAAAGTAGCTAAAGATTTTCATGCTCGTTATGATGCTCGGGGCAAAAAATATCGTTATAGAATTTTGAACAGTAATTTTAATTCAGTTTTTGTCCGTAATTATGTTTATAAAGTTCATCAGAGATTAGACCTTGATATTATGCAAAAAGGTGCAAAAATATTTTTAGGTTCTCATGATTTTGCTGCCTTTTGTTCAGCTGGATCTTCAGTTGATTCAACTATAAGAGAAATTTATTCTTTTGATATTAATTCAAAAACAAATGGAGAAATTCAGATAGATATTTCTGGAAGTGGTTTTTTATATAATATGGTTAGAATATTAGTTGGAACTTTAATTGAACTTGCCAAGGGTAAAAGGAATCTGGCTGATTTAGAAGAAATTTTGGCTGGTACTCAAAGAGAAAGAGCTGGTTTTACTGCTCCAGCTAAAGGATTAACTTTGCTAGAGGTTTTTTATGATTAAATTAAAAGCAATAATTATATTTTAACTTGACAAAAGAAGAAGATTGTATTAAAATTACTATGAATTATTCTGTCCAACACAGCCCCGTTGAGAATATATTCATGTAATTAGAGAATATTTTTTACTAAGGAGGTATAGTATGTCAACATATATGGCTAAAAATGAAGAAGTTGAGCGCAACTGGTATGTAGTTGATGCTGAAGATAAAACATTAGGTAGGATTTCCTCAAAAATTGCTCAGTATTTACGTGGCAAACATAAGCCAACCTTTACACCTCATGTAGATATGGGAGATTTTGTAATTGTTGTTAATGCTGAAAAAATAAAATTATCAGGAAATAAATGGGATCAGAAAAAATATTACCGTCATTCAAATTATATTGGTGGAATCAAAGAAATGACTTACAAAGAATTATTAGCAAAAGATCCAGAATTTATAATTGAAAAAGCTGTTAAAGGTATGCTACCAGGTAATAAACTTGGGAGAAAAATGATAAAAAAATTAAAAGTATACAGTGGAGATAAGCATCCACACAAGGCTCAAAAGCCCGTAAAATTAGAGTTATAATCCAAGTTTAAAAAACAGGAAGGAGGATTTTATAGATGGCTTCTGAAGTACAATATAGAGGTACAGGACGGAGAAAGACTTCTACTGCTAGAGTTCGCCTGCTGCCTGGAGATGGAAATTTTCTAGTTAATGATGTTGAAATCAGCGACTATTTTAATAGAAAATCTCTAATTAAAGATATAATGTCACCTTTAGAATTGACAAACACAGATAACACTTTTGATATTTATGTAAATGTTAATGGAGGTGGACTTTCAGGTCAGGCTGGTGCAGTTCGTCATGGGATTGCAAGAGCTTTACTGGAGGTAGATCAGGATTACCGCACACCTTTAAAAAAGGCCGGTTATTTAACCAGAGATTCTCGTATGGTAGAGAGAAAAAAGTATGGTCGCAAAAAAGCGAGAAAGAAACCACAATTCTCAAAAAGATAAAGTTTTTTATGCAGCAGGGAGATATATATCTCTCTGTTTTTGTTTTTTAAAAAAATGTATATTATGTAATTATTTGGAGGTGGAAAAATGACAGTAAAATGTGCTGCTCTATTACCTCATCCCCCAATAGTGGTTGAGGAAATTGGTGGTAAAGAGTTGAAAAAGGCTGAAAAGACAGTAAAAGGTATGGAAAAAACAGCTCAGAGTATTGCAAAATTTGATGACCTTGATCTTATGCTGATAATTACTCCTCATGGACCTGCTTTTCGCTCAACAGCATCAGTAATTGTAAATGAAGAATTAACTGGTAGTTTTAGTGATTTTTCCTATCCTCAGCTCAAATTCAATGAAAAGTCTGATCCTAAATTTGCCCAAAGACTGATTGATAATTGTGAGAATGAAAACTTATCTTTACAGGGATTAAAGGCAAATGATCTGCTTAATTATGGAATTAATGAAGAATTAGACCATGGTGTATTAGTACCATTGAACTATCTTAAAAAAGCAGGAATTGACCTGCCTATTGTTTCGCTTTCAATCGGTTTTATTTCTTATCAAGAACTTTTTGAGATCGGTAAAAAGATTGCTCAAACTGCTAATGAGCTTGATTATAATATTGCTGTGATAGCAAGTGGAGATCTTTCCCATCGTTTAAAAAGGGGAGCACCGGCCGGTTATGATCCGGAAGCACATCTATTTGACGAAAAATTGCTAGAATTATTAGAAAAAAAGGATTTCAAATCGATTTTAGATATAGATTCTCAGTTAATTGATAAAGCTGGTGAATGTGGTTTGCGACCTATTGCAGTTATGCTAGGAAGTATTGCCGAGCAGGAAGTGGAGCTTGAAGTGAATTCTTATGAAGCACCATTTGGTGTTGGGTATGCTGCTGTTTATATAGAATAAAATTTTAATAATGAGAGGTGTTAAAATTATGGATGCTGAAAAATATATTACTGATTTGGCTAGAAAAGCTGTTGAAGAATATATAGTTAATGGTAATGAGGTTGAAGTAAATTATGAAGAGCTCCCTGAAATTTTAAAAAAACCTGCCGGAGTTTTTGTTACTTTAAAGAAAAACGGTAATTTAAGAGGTTGTATGGGTACTTTTCAACCTGTTCAAGATAATGCTGCTAGTGAAATTATTAATAATGCGATGACTGCTGCTGAAAGTGATCCGCGTTTTCCAGAAGTTCATAAATCTGAATTAAAAGAATTAACTATCTCTGTCGATATTTTATCGGAAGCAGAAAGAGTAAATGATAAAACAGAACTAGATCCTAAAAAATATGGTATTTTAGTTAAGGGAGGTCATCAGACAGGTTTACTGCTTCCTGATCTAGAGGGGATAGATACAGTGGATAAACAGCTTAGTATCGCCAGAAAAAAAGCTGGTTTAAAATCAGATTCACAAATCGATATTTATCGCTTTAAAGTAAAAAGGTTTAAAGAAAATGACTGAATATCATGAAGCTAAATATTATAGTGTTTATAAGGACAAGCAGCTTAAATGTGAACTCTGTCCTCACCACTGTATAATTAAAGAAAACAAAATAGGAATTTGCCAGGTTAGAAAAAATATTAATGGTAAACTAAAAAGTTTAAATTATGGAAAAGTTTCTGCTTTAGGTATAGATCCAATTGAAAAAAAGCCTTTATATCATTTTTATCCGGCTAAAAATGTATTTTCTATTGGCAGTTATGGCTGTAATATGAGCTGTATTTACTGTCAAAACTGGCAGATTAGTCAGCAAAAACCAGCTCTGAATGACTATTCTCCTCAAGAAATTGTTAATAGTACTCGAAAAAAAGGACTTGACTTAATAGCATACACTTATTCAGAACCAATAGTTTTTTATGAGTATATGTTGGATACTGCAAAGCTTGCCTCTCAAAAAGGAATAAAAAATATTTTGGTGAGTAATGGCTTTATTGAGGAAGAAGCTTTAAAAGAGTTAACACCATTTTTAGATGCTGCCAATATTGATTTAAAATCTTTTAACAATGAATTTTATGAAAAGCACTGTCAGGGAGGTTTAGATGCTGTAAAAAGAACAATAAAGCATCTAGCTGATCAAATACACCTGGAAATTACAACTCTTGTTATAAGCGATTTAAATGATGATTTAACTGAACTGGAAAAAATCTTTAAATTTATAGCAGAACTTAATCAAGAGATTCCTCTCCATTTAAGTAGATACTATCCATCATATAAATTAGATAATCCAGCAACTGATTTAAGCTTGATGGAAGAAGCATATCAGCTTGCTAAAAAGGATTTAAAAAATGTGTATTTGGGAAATGCCAATATAAAAAATACCAGAGACACCTATTGTTTTCAATGTGGAGAAAAATTAATTACTCGGAGTGGTTATGGGGTAATTAAAAATTATGATCAGGGATTTTGTAAAAATTGTGGAAGTAAAATATATGGAAAATTTGAATAAAAATATTTACGAGAATAATAGCTTTAAAATATCTTAATATAAGGCTTAAACCCATCTTTGACAACTTTAATAGAAGTTGCTTTACTGTTGTTAAGTTATATAATATAAGCTCATGGTTATGTATTTAAAAAAGTTGAAGATGGTTTTAAAATTCAGGAAGAAAGTAAATTTTTGATCTAAAAGCCGACCAAAAATTGGTCGGCTTTTATAAATTAAAAAGCTAAAAAATTAAAACCATAAATAAAGCTAATATATAGTGTTAAAAATGAGGCATAAAATATTGTTGCTCCGAGAAGGTTATAGTCACTTTTGAGATAAAGATAATTACTTATAATTACTGATATAAAAATCATCAATATAAATCCTGGCTCAAACTGTAAAAGTATTATTGCTGCAAATAATGCGGTAAATATTGAAGCTAAAAAGCTGGGAAGATATAAAATAAATATTGAAAAAATAATTTTATTAAATAAAAATTGTAAAGCAACAGCCTGAAAAAATGCAGCTAAAAATATAGCGGCTAAAACAGGTAAAGCTCTAATAATAACAGCAAAGTCATTAATTATATAAAGGGGTTTGAAATTTAAAGGGTTAATTTTAGCTGCACTAACATTGATTAAAATTACTCCAAATATAAGCAGGATTAGTGCAGGAAACAGAGTTTTTAAATTAAGCTTTTTAAAATCTAATTTAAACCCTAAATCTTTTAAGGGTAAATCATAAAGCATTTGAAAATAAATATAAATTAAAAAGAAAAATAACATATAACCAAGGGTAGTTAAGATAAAGCCCAAAAATTCATTAATATATAAAAGAGAAGCGAATTCTTTTTCTTTTAAAAAATAATTGCTGAAAACAATAAAATACCAGCTGCTAAGTATGATTAAGAAATCTTTATAATTGATTCTTTTATCTTTAAATAAGTTATTAGCCAAAATAGATCACCTCATAAGTTTTATTTCTATTTCTTAAATGATTATCCTTTAAAATCCAGGTAATAATTATTTAAAAAAGTATAGATTTATTTTAAATTTTGATTAATAAAAATAAATCTAAAAGATAAAGCAGGTTTATAACCCCTTTTTGACGAATATTTAATTTAGAGGTGATAAAATTGACCTGGAGAATTTTAACAAGTTTACTCGATATTTTTATTATCGCATTTATTATATATTATTTATTAAATATTATATCTGGAACAAGAGCAGTACAGCTGATAAAAGGTTTAATTTTGATATTTGCTGTGGCTTTGCTTTCTCAACTTTTAGAACTAAATACAGTTAACTGGTTTTTAGATAGTTTTTTAACAATTGTGCTGGTAGCTTTACCAATTGTTTTTCAGCCTGAATTAAGAAGGGCATTAGAACAAATAGGTAGGGGTGGATTTTTAAAAGAACATTTTTGGCAAAACTGGGGGCCAAAGGAGATTAATGATATTATATCTGCAGTTACAGATCTTGCAAAAAATAAAACCGGTGCTTTAATAGTTATTTCCAGGCGAGTTGGTTTGAAAAATTACATAGAAACTGGAATTGAGCTAAATTCTAAAATTAGCAAACAGTTAATAATTAGTATTTTTCAACATGCTTCTCCATTACATGATGGAGCAGTTATAATTGAAAATGGAAGAATGCAGGCTGCTAGCTGTTTTTTGAATTTGTCTACCCGGTCTGATATTAATCCACGCTTAGGGACTAGACACAGAGCAGCAATTGGGATTACTGAAGAATCAGATTCAATTGCTTTAGTGGTTTCAGAAGAAAGTGGAGTTATTTCGATGGCAGAAGATGGCAAACTGAGACGTGATTTAGATGAAGGTGAGCTCAGAGAAAACTTAGCTGCTAGTTTTGAAAAATCAAAAGAAAAATCTTTTATGAGGAGGCATATCTAAATGTTTTCTCTTAGCGAAAATCACAAAAAATTAATACTGGCTTTTTTTATTGCAGTTTTATTATGGACTTATGCAAGTGATCAAACAAGTAATATTTTTAATTTAGGAGAAGAACAGGCAGCTTCATTTTTAATCAATATTGAAACAAGAAACCTACCACCAGATTATGAAATCGAATCATTATCCAGTAATCGTGTAGTGGTCAGACTTGATTATATCTCTTATTTTACCAGTGTCAGTAAGGATGATATCAGAGCATTTGTGGATTTGAGTGATGTTGATCCTGGAGACAATTTAAAGATAATTGAAGTGAACTTACCATCTGGAACCAGGCTAATGGGAACTGATCCAGGTTATATTATTGTAAAGGTTAGAGAAAGAAATAATGATTGAATCGATTTAATATAAATATATTATAAATATTGGGGTGAAGAGTTTGGATAAGAAGTTATTCGGTACTGATGGATTAAGAGGAGTAGCAAATCATGAACTTAAAGGTGATTTAGCTTATAAGATTGCTAGAATAGGTGGTTATTATATTACTAAAAATAGTGGGATTGAAAAACCAACTATTATTATAGGTAAAGATACCAGATTATCGGGGGATATGTTAGAAGCTGCTTTAATGGCAGGTTTAACATCAGTTGGAATAAATGTTTATAGGTTAGGAATCATACCTACCCCTGGAGTTTGTTATTTGAGCAGAGAGATGGAAGTAAATGGAGGAATTATGATATCTGCTTCACATAATCCTACAGCTGATAATGGAATTAAGTTTTTTGATGAAAATGGAATTAAATTAACAGATGCAGATGAGTTGGCAATAGAAAAATTATATTTTAATGATTACTCTCAGGAATTACCTTATCCCATTGATAATAAGATTGGCTTGATAGAAGAAAAATATGATTGGATCGATCAATATATAGATTTTATTATTAATATAACTGATGAGGATTTTTCTTCACTAAAAATTGTTATAGATTGTGCTAATGGAGCAGCTTATCAAGCTTCACCAGAAGTTTTTAAAACTTTAGGTGCAGAAGTGATTGTGATGAACAATCATCCTGATGGAGAGGTTATAAATGTTAATTGTGGCTCAACTAAGCCAGAAATAATTGCTCAAGAAGTTATAAATCAAGCTGCTGACCTGGGAATTGCTCATGATGGGGATGCAGATAGGGTTATTTTAGTTGATGAAAAAGGTGAAATTGTTGAGGGAGATAATATTATGGCAATAGCTGCCCGTTATATGATTTCTCAGGATAATTTAAATGAAAATACTATTGTCACCACAAGGTATAGTAATTTAGCTTTACAGGAAAGTCTTGCAGATTTGGAAGGTCAAGTAAAAATAGTAAAAAATGGTGATCGCTATGTCTTGGCTGAAATGCTTAAAAACAATTATCAGCTTGGCGGAGAAAAATCTGGGCATATTATTTTTGGCGATTATAACACCACAGGTGATGGTATTTTAACAGCTGTTAAAATCGCAGAGATCATGCTTAAAGAAAATAAAACTTTAAGTGAACTAAAATCAATAATGAACTACTGGCCACAAATTCTTGCCAATATAAAAGTCAAAGATAAAGATAATTGGGAGGAGAATCAGGAAATTAAGAAAAAAATTAATGAGGCTAAAGCAGAAATAGCAAATAATGGTAGGGTTTTTGTAAGAGCTTCTGGTACAGAACCCCTTATTAGAGTAATGCTGGAAGGAAAAGATGAAGTATTATTGAGAAAATGGGAAGAAATATTAAGTGATATTATTTCTAAAGAGCTAAATTAAAATAATAATAAGAGCTAAAATTTGCTTTTTATGGCTTTTTAGCTTATTATTATATTTGGTAATTGTTGTTATTTTAAGTCGCAGAAATTAATTTAAAGAGGGAGGTGAGAATAATTAGATTCGGTTGAAAGCGCCAGAACCTAATTATAAAGATATCAAATTAGGTTGACGAGGGAGAGAGTTATCGATTTTTCGGCGGATGCTCTCAGGTTGTAGCTGTTCTACCTAAATATTATCTTTTAAAATTGGTGGGTAACTGCCGAGACAGAGAAGATAATTAGCAGCTGAAATTTAAATTTGTAAATAGTATAAAATAAAGCGCAAATAAAATGGAGGTCAATATATATGTGTGGAATTGTTGGATATATTGGAGATAAGAAAGCTGCTCCTATACTTCTTTCTGGTTTAAAAAAATTGGAATACCGTGGTTATGACTCAGCTGGAATAGCGATACAGGAAGAAGAAGGGATAAAGCTTGTTAAAAAACAGGGTAAATTAAATGAGCTCAATATGGCTGCAGAAAAAGAGATTTTTAGTGGATTTACAGGGATAGGACATACTAGATGGGCAACCCATGGCAAACCATCTGACAGGAATTCTCATCCTCATACAGATTCTGTTGACGAAATTGTTCTTGTCCACAATGGAATTATTGAAAATTTTAGTGAATTAAAAGAAAGCTTAGTTGCTGATGGTATGGAATTTACTTCTGATACTGATACAGAAGTTGCAGCTCATTTGATTTCTAAGTATTATAATGGTGATCTTAGAACTGCTGTAAATAAAGCGATTACTAAACTTGAAGGTTCATTTGCAATGGCTGTTATGTCCAAAACTGAAAATGATAGAATAATCGCAGTTCGTAAAGATAGTCCACTAATTGTTGGACTTGGTAAAAATGAAAACTTTTTAGCCTCTGATATCCCGGCTTATCTTGATTACACTGATGATTTTTATATTCTGGAAAATGAAGAGATGGCTGATATTAGAAAGGATAAAGTTGAAATATATTCTTTTAGTGGAAGTTTAATTGCTGATAAAAACAGTACCAAGATTAATTGGAGTTCAGAAATGGCAGAAAAGCAGGGCTATGACCATTTTATGTTAAAAGAAATTAATGAACAGCCAGAGTCTTTAAAATGGTTATTAAAGGATCGCCTGCAAAATGGCAAATTGGACTTAAGTGAAAGTGGTTTAGAATCCAATTGGCTTAGCAATTATGATAAAATCCATGTCGTAGCATGTGGAACTGCTTATCATTCTGGTTATTTAGCTAAATATCTGCTGGAAGATATGCTAAAATTACCGGTTGAAGTAGAGGTTGCCAGTGAATATCGTTATCGTAACCCTTTGGTCAATGAGAATACATTAATGATAGTAGTTAGTCAGTCAGGAGAAACTGCAGACACTCTTGCAGCTTTACGCCTGGCCAAAGCTAAAGGTGCAGAAGTTTTAGCCTTTGTAAACTGTAGAGATAGTAGTATTGCAAGAGAGGCAGACATGGTGCTTTATTTGAATGCTGGTCCAGAAATAGCTGTCGCTTCAACAAAAGCTTATACCAATATGGTTGCAGCTTTTTATATGCTTGCTGTAGATGGAATGAGTCAGAGAGCTGATATTGAGGAAGAACTTGTAAAAAAATTTACTGATGATTTGATTAGGCTTCCAGAGTTGAGCAGACAGATGATCAATCAAAGTGAAGCTAAAATAAAAAATATTGCTGAATCATATGCTGAGCAAAAACACATCTTTTTTATCGGCAGAAACACAGATTATACTTTAGCACTTGAAGGAGCTTTGAAATTAAAAGAAATTTCATATATTCATGCTGAAGCATATCCGGCCGGTGAACTAAAACACGGTACTCTAGCTTTGGTTGAAGATGGAGTTCCAGTTGTTGCTTTAGGTAGTAGAACTGATATTTTCAATAAGTTGTTTAGCAATTTAAAAGAAGTTAAAGCAAGAGGTGCTGATACATTTCTGATTACAATGGAGGGACAGAATTATGAAAAGGAAAGTGTAGATCATATTCTGGAACTACCACAATTAAATCAATATTTTGCAGGGTTGTTAGCTATAATACCGCTGCAGTTATTGGCTTATTATACTGCTTTAATATGTGATAAGGATATAGATCAGCCGAGAAATCTTGCTAAAAGTGTTACTGTTGAATAACTAAAAGTTAAAATCATTTACTAATAAAAAAGCCTCCGGGTCAGTTTCTATGGCCCGGATTTTGCATTTATAGCTTAATTTTAATATAATTATAAAGAGAAAGTATTATTTAAGATCTTAAATAATAGATAGTTTAGTTAAGGAAGAAGGTTTTTTGATGATAATTGGAACTGGAATTGATATTGTAAAAAATCAAAGAATTGAGAAACTAATAAATAAATATGGAGATCGATTCTTAAATAAAATTTATTTAGCTGCTGAGATCGAATACTGCGGTAAGCATTCTGATTATGCTGCCTCTTATGCTGCTCGTTTTGCTGCTAAGGAAGCTTTTTTAAAGGCTTTGGGAACTGGACTGCGTAATAATAGCTGGCAGGATATAGAAATAATAAATAATGATTTGGGTAAACCTGAAGTTAATCTTTATAATAAAACAGCCGAACAGGCTGAAAATTTGAATGTGAAAAGTATTTTTTTAAGTATATCACATGAAAAAGAGTTCAGTATTGCTCAAATAATCTTGGAAGGAGCTTAAAAATGCATATATTAACCCCGAATGCAATGGCTAAATCAGATCACGAAACTATAGATGCTGGTTTTCCAGAAATTTTATTAATGGAAGCAGCAGCTCGTGGAACAGCAGAATTGGCTGATCAAATTATTAAAGAATATTTTTTCTGCCAGGGCAATTTTTATAAGAGAATAGAAGATTTTGATAAAGAAAATATTAAAATTTTGATATTTGTAGGTAAAGGTAATAATGGTGGTGATGGTCTGGCTGCAGCCAGATTTTTAGCAAATTGGGGCTATCAGCCGGAGATTATTTTAACTACAACTGCAGATAAACTTGAGGGCATTAACAGAAAAAATCATGAATTAGTTTTATATAATGATATTAAATGTAATGTATATAATAATTTAAATAAAAAAACTATCGAAGAAAAAATAATAAAAAGTGATCTTATTATTGATGCCTTATTAGGAACCGGAATCAAAGGTGAGGTCAGAGGCAATGTCGGAGAAATTATCGCTTTAATTAATGATTTAAAGCAAAAAAACACAAAAGTATTAGCGGTAGATATTCCATCAGGTATCAATGGTTTAACAGGTTCAGTTTTAGGTAAAGCAGTTAAAGCAGATTACACAGCAGTAATGGCTGCTTATAAAAGAGGATTGCTTATTTTCCCTGGGGTTGATTATACTGGAGAAGTTAAAATTATTGATATTGGTATAAAGCAGGCTATATTAGCTAAAAATGCTGATGGCTTGCAGTTAATCACTGAAAAAAAAGCTAAAGAATTTCTTCCGCATAGAAAAAGAGATGGACATAAAGGTACATTCGGCAAAATTGCAATTTTAGCAGGTTCATGTGGTATGGATGGTGCAGCACTATTAACTGCTGATGCTGCTTTAAGAAGTGGCTCAGGGCTTGTTTATCTACTTTTGCCAGAGGAAATACAAAAGGAGTTGAGTGTAGAGCTAAGAGAGGTTTTAAGCAAAGATCTACCTTCTAAAAATGGAATTATTTCTGAAAAATCAGTTAAACCTATAATTGAATTTGCTAAAAAAGTTGATCTTTTAGCAGTTGGACCGGGGTTAGGTTTAAATAAGGCAACCCAAATGGTGCTAAAAGAAATACTGCAAAATTTAAATATACCTCTGGTTCTGGATGCAGATGCTCTTAATTCAATTTCTGATTTAAAGTTGTTAAAAAATTATAGTGGAGAAATATTATTGACACCACACCCCGGAGAGATGGCAAGATTAATAGATCTTCCAGCAACAGAAATAAATAAAAATAAAATTGATATAGCAAAAGAATTTGCTCTTAAATATAAAGTTAATCTTATTCTAAAAGGAGCATTAACCGTGATAGCTGCTCCAGATGGAAGAGTTTATCTTAATAATACTGGAACAAATGGAATGGCAACTGCTGGTAGTGGTGATATTTTGACCGGGATCGTATCTGCATTGATCGGGCAGGAAATGAATATTTTTAAAGCAGCAGCTTTAGCAACTTATGTCCATGGCAAAGCTGGAGAGATAGCTTCTTTAGACAAAAGTGATTTTGGACTTAAATCAGGTGATTTAATTAATTATTTGCCAGAGGTATGGAAGTTTTTAATTTATAACAATTAACTTTTTAGCTTTAAAATAAAATATGAGGAGAAAAAAGATGATTTTATCAGATAAGACAATTAAGAAGATGATAAAAGAAAAAACTTTAGTAATTGATCCAGTAGATAGTATACAGATCCAACCGGCTTCTGTAGATATGAGGTTGGGTAATGATTTTTTAAAAGTCAACGAAAATAGTCTTCCTTTAATGACCTTAACTGAGGAAGTTGGCTATGAAGAAGTAAGGGGGAAAGAAATAATTATTCCTCCCCATTCTTTTTTATTAGCTACAACTAAAGAATATATTAAACTGCCTGATAATCTAACAGCTTTTGTTGAAGGTAGAAGTTCTATTGGTAGAATGGGACTTTTTATTCAGAATGCTGGTTGGGTCGACCCCGGTTTTGAAGGCCAAATAACACTTGAATTATTTAATGCAAACCGTTTACCTATTAAATTAGAAGCAGAGCGAAGAATCTGTCAGTTAGTTTTTGCTCAAATGGATAATTCTGCTCAAAACCCTTATCGAGGTAAATATCAGGGGCAGAGAAATACTGTCGGAACAAAAGTTTTTGAAGATATAGAGAACACAAACAGTTAAGTTGGAGGTATAATGATGGTTACTTTAGTTATTTCGCAAATAGATAACAGTATTGGACCAGGTGATATTGTAGGAGCTTTTATAAATGAAGTAGGTACTGATAGTAATAATATTGGCAAAATCAGAATAGATAAAAATTCAAAAAAAGCAGAGGTAGAAGTTGAACTGGTTTCTGCGCCAAAAATTATTGAAGTTATGGATGGCAATCAAATTGGTGGAGTTAAGGTTAATATAAAGGCAAAAAATCCTGATGATTTAGTAGATAAAGAAATTATGGATTATTATAATAAATTTTCGGAGCTACTCGATTTAGAAAGAGAAGAAGAAATAGATAGACATAAATTAGAAATTAAATACTTAACCCCAAGTGAAAGACAGGCTAAGGGAAGAGCTATGCTTGATTTAAGAGGTAAAGATGCCGGCTCAGGTTTTGGCCATAAACCACTTGTAAAATTTAGTTCAAAATATTCTGGTAAAAAGTTACCTGAAACTGAAATAACGACAGGTGATTTAGTAATGATTAGTTTAAATAAACCATTACATCCTGATAATCCAACTGGAACAGTAGCCGAAAAAACAAGCTATTCTATAACAGTTGCTTTTGATAAACATCCACCAGAATTTATATATAGTAAAGGGGTAAGATTGGATTTATTTGTTAACGAAACAACTTTTGATAGAATGTTTTCTGCTTTAGAAATTGTAAAAAAACCTCAAAATGAAATTGAAACTAGAAAACGAGATATTTTATTAGCAAAAAAAGAATTTACAAATACAGCAAAAATCAGTTATAATTCTGATTTTCTTAATCAAAGTCAGATAAAAGCTATAGAGAACTCTCTTGCAGCAGAAGATTTTTATTTGATCCAGGGACCACCTGGGACTGGAAAAACTGTTACTGCAGTTGAACTTGTTCTTGAAGCGGTAAAAAAGGGTAATAAAGTTCTAACAACCGCTGGTTCTAATACTGCTGTAGATAATCTTTTAGAATTATTAATTGAAAAAGATCTTAATGTTGTAAGAGTTGGCCATCCAATTCGAGTTAATAAAAAATTAAGAAAGAATACTTTAGATGACAGAGTTTTAAAACATCACTCTTATATAGAAGCTGAGAAATTAAGAGATGAAGTATCTGATTTGATTAACAAACAGGATTCTTATATTTATCCAGGAGGTAAATACCGGAGAGGACTTTCGGATCAGGAAATTAAAGAATATGCAGAAAGAGATATAGAACATCATGTTCGAGGGATTAGTCCTAAGGTAATTAATGAAATGGCAAGCTGGCTTGAACTTCAATCTAAAATAGATAAATATTTCAAACAAATAGAGAAATTAGAAAATGAGGCTGTAGAAGATATCTTAAATAAAGCTGATGTAATTTGTTCGACAAATATAACTGCAGGTTCAGAAATATTAAAAGACTTTCATTTTAATTTAAGTGTTATAGATGAGGCTACCCAGTCAACCCAGCCTGCAACACTGATTCCTTATTTTATGGCAGATAAAAGTGTTTTGATTGGGGACCATAAACAACTTCCACCAACAGTTATTAACCAACAGGCTGCCAAAGGAGGTCTTGCTAAATCTTTATTTGAAAGATTATCTGAGACTCATCCAACTGATGCGCTTTCTACATTGAAGATACAGTATAGGATGAATAGAAAGATAATGGGTTTTTCAAGCCTTAATTTTTATGATGGAAGTTTAAGAGCAGCCCCTTCGGTTGCTCAACATAATTTAGGTGATTTAGGAGTTTACCCTCAATCAGAAAAGTGTTTTACCGAAAAAGCTTTAAAACCAGAGTATCCAATGGTGTTTTTAGATACAAAGGAGATGGAGGCTTCAGAAAGATCACTTAAGGCTTCAAATTCTTATGATAATCCAGTAGAATCAGAAATAGTACTGGATATATTAGATAGAGCAGCCATGCTTTCAATGGATGAAAATAACATTGCTGTGATTACTCCATATAAGGATCAAGTTGATCTTTTAAATCAGCATAATAATTTAACTGAGATAGAAATTGATACAGTTGATGCTTTTCAAGGTAGAGAAAAAGAAATGGTAGTTTTTTCTGCTGTTAGAAGTAATGATGATGCTAATATTGGTTTTTTAAGAGATCTCAGAAGGTTAAATGTAGCTTTAACGAGAGCAAAAAGAAAAATTATATTCATTGGTGATAGCAGTACAATTTGTCAGCATCAAAGTTACAAAAATTTATTAACTTATATTAAAAGAGTTGGTTTATATTATAGGCTTTAAAAGGTGATTTTCATTGACAGCTTTTCAAAACTAATGTATAATTAAAACAGAATAATTTTTAAGATTTTATTAATCTTTTTTACAATGAGGTGGGGTAACAGTGGAGAGGCTGCATCGTGAAAAAAATCTTAGTAAAACTGAAAAAGAAAAAATTATCAAAGCTATGATTAGTGGTTACAAAAAGATGGCAGAAGTGAATGAAGATTTCATTAAAAAGGTTTCTCTACTCGAAGATGGGGCTAAATAGTCTCATCTTTTCGTTTAACTAATCTTTGGGGGTGGAAGTTTTGGTTGAATTAAAAAAATTAAAAATAGAATTACCGCATAGGCTTGTCGAAGAAATCGAGAGTTATTGTAAACAGAATAATGAACCGCGCAATAATTTTTTGTTAAAGGCAGTGGAATTATATTTAAGAGAACTTAAAAAAGAAGAGGTTAGATCACTTCTTAAAGCAGGTTACCAAAAAATGGCCGGTCTAAATCAAAAATTAGCAGATGAGGGATTATCAAGTGACTGCTACTCATATTTATGTTATGAACAACGACTGGTGGAGTGTGAAAAAAATGAAAGTAAAAAGGGGTGATGTTTTTTACGCAAATTTAAATCCGGTTGTAGGATCTGAGCAGGGAGGTACTAGACCGGTTTTGATAATTCAAAATGATATTGGTAATAAATATAGTCCAACTGTTATTGTTGCAGCAATTACTTCTAGAATTAATAAAGCTAAACTGCCAACCCATGTTGAAATCCCTGCTGATTATACAAACCTTGATAAAGATTCAGTAATTTTGCTTGAACAGATTAGAACACTTGATAAAAAGCGTCTGCAGAGACATATTGCGCATTTAGGTGATGATGTTATTGAAGATGTAAATACTTCTTTAGAAATCAGTTTAGGTTTAATAGACCTATAAAAATTTAAATAAGTACTTGACATTGTGAAAAAAATATCGTATACTCTAAATGTATATTTTTTGTATATACAAGTGAGTTTATTCACTATCTTTTTCCAATTTCTTTTAATTGCATATTTACTCAAAATAAGTTATTATTTTATTATGGAGGATTAAAATGAAACTAAAAAAACTTAAATCTCTTTTGCAAACAAATACCATATTTGAGGAAGTTAATACAGCTGATGATTTAGAAATAGTAACAGCCTGTGGAGCTGATTTAATGAGTGATGTTCTGGCTTTTTCTAATGACAAGACCTTACTTTTAACTGGTTTAACAAATCCTCAGGTGGTTAGAACTGCTGAAATGGTTGGGATTAAAATCATAGTATTTGTTAGAGCTAAAGAACCACAGATTGAAACGGTTGCTCTTGCAAATCAATTAGATATTTTTCTATATTCCACAGCCAAACCACTTTTTGAGGCTTGTGGAATTTTATATAACAATGGGGTTGGAGCAGAAGAGATTAACTATCTATAAACTCCAAATCTATAGTTAGTCAGGAGCTGATTTTTTTATGAAAAAAGAGATATTGGAAAAAGAGATTGAAAGCTTTAATTTTCAAAGTGGTGGAGAAGCTTCAAGTGAATTAAAAAATATTCTCCGCAAATTAGGAGTAGACTCAAATATTATTAGAAAAACTGCCATTGTGACCTATGAATTAGAGATGAATGTAATTATCCATTCTTTAGGGGGCAAAATAAAAGCCAGGATTTCCGAAGAGGAACTTGAAATAAAGGTTTCTGATCAAGGTCCCGGTATTCCGGATATTGATAAAGCATTAACACCCGGTTTTTCTACTGCAAGTGATAAAATTAGGGAAATGGGATTTGGTGCAGGAATGGGCCTTGTCAATGCTAGAAGATATGCAGATGATTTTTCTATAGAATCAAATGAAAAAGAAGGAACAACTGTTAAAATAAAGATAATATTAGCTAATTAATTTTAGCAGGAGGGTTATAATGACAAAAAAGCATTCTGTGCTTCTAAAAGAAGAAAAATGTGAGGGCTGTACAAATTGTGTTAAAGGCTGCCCTACAAAAGCAATAAGGGTACATCAGGGTAAAGCCAGGATTAAAGAAGACCTTTGTGTTGACTGTGCAGAATGCATAAGGGTTTGTGAATATCATGCTAAATATAGCAAGTCAGATCAGCTGGATGAAATTATTAACCATGATTATCCAGTTTTATTAATACCACCAAGTTTTTACAGCCAGTTTTCAGCTGATATTTCTTCTGATAAAATAAAAGCTGCTCTTTATAAGCTAGGATTTAAAAAGGTTTATGATGTAGCAGATGCTGCAGCAGCTCTTTCCCGCCGAAGTTTAGAATTTATTAATCAAAATTCTAATAATTATGTATCTTCTTCCTGTCCTGCAATTGTCAGGTTGATTAAATTACAGTATCCAGATTTGATTGAAATGATTTTACCAATGAAATCTCCTGTAGAGCTGATTGCAGAAAAGGTCAAAAAAGAACTCATAAATGAGAAAGATATTAAAGCTAAGGTGTTTTTTTTAACTCCCTGTCCTGCTAAACTGACAACGGTTAACAGAGCTATTGGTCAGGAAAAAAGCTTTTTAGATGGAGCAATTGCCGTTGATAAGATTTATCAGGAAATCCATTCTCTGTTAGGTGAAATAAATGAAGAGGATATAAAAAAAGCAAATAAGCTTCCATTATCAATAGCCTGGGGAAAACATGGAGGAGAAGAAGGAATCCTTAAATCATGGCAGGAAATTAATACAATTAGTGTTTCCGGTATTAAATCTGTCAAAAAGCTTTTAGATGAGATCGAAAGAAATAATATATCTGAAGAAATTTCTTATTTTGAACTAACATCATGTGCAAATGGGTGTTTAGGTGGAATATTAAATGTTATTAATCCTTATCAGGCAGCTTTTAATTTAGAAAGTAGAATTAAAAACTTAAAAAATAAGCTTAATAAAAACAAATTAGATAAGATCAATAAAGAAGATCAAATTTATAATTTTGCACTTTCTAAAGAAATAAAAGCAGATAATATAGTGAAGCTTGATAAAGATTTTAAAATAGCAATGCAAAAGTTAGAACAGATGCAAAAAGAAATTGAACTGCTTCCAGGGCTTGATTGTGCTGCCTGTGGGGCACCAGACTGCAAAACATTTGCAGAAGATATAGTAAATGATCTTGCAGTAAGAACAGATTGTACTTTTATGTTGAGAAAAAGGATTAGTGATCTTGCAGGTGATCTTTGTGAGCTAGCAAATTCATTACCACCACTTATTAAAGGTGAAAAGGAGGAAGATTATGAATGTTAAAGAGCTTGTAGATAAGTTTAATCTCGAGGTAGTTGCAGGTCCAAGTTTGGACAAAGAAATTGATGGTGTATATATTGGTGATTTATTGAGTAATGTTATGGCAAGTGCCAAACAGGATAACCTCTGGTTAACTGTACAGGGCCATCAGAATGTTGTAGCAGTAGCTTTATTGGTAGATCTTTCTGCAGTAATTTTAGTTGAAGATTTTGATTATGATGAAGCTGCAGTAAAAAAAGCCTGTCAAAAAGGGGTAAATCTATTAAAAGCTAAAAGAAAAGCTTATAAATTAGTATGCAGTTTATGTGAAAGCAATATTTAAAATGATGAAATTTAAATCAGATCTTCATATTCATTCTGTACTTTCCCCCTGTGCTGATTTATTAATGTCACCAGCAGAAATTGTGAATAAAGCTAAAAAAGAGGGGATAGAAGTTTTAGCTTTAACAGATCACAATTCTGCAGCAAATGCAGAAGTTTTTAAATATTTTTGTGAACAAAACAATATATTTTTCATTCCAGCTATGGAAACACAGACTAAAGAAGAAATTCACATACTATGTTATTTTCCGAACTTAACCTCACTATTTAAGTGGCAGGAGATGGTTTATGCTAATCTACCTCAAATAGAAAATGACGAAGAATTTTTTGGTCCCCAAATAAAATGCTCTTTTTCAGATGAATTTCAAAGTAAAGTTTTACGTTTTTTAGCTGGATCATGTGAGTTGAGTTTAGAAAAGTGTTTAAAGATAATTTCTTCGCTTGGTGGAGTAGTTATTCCATCTCATATGGACAGGAGAAATAGTATTATCAGTCAACTTGGTTTTATTCCACCAGGACTTGAAATTGAGACGATAGAGATTTCTAAAAACACTAATAAAGAAGATTTTTTGAAAAATAATCAAGAGCTTCTTTCCTATCAGTTTATTCAAAACTCTGACAGCCATTATCTACAGGACATCAAATCCTATCATAGTTTAGTAATGGAAGAAGCAAGCTTTGCTGAATTTGTTAAAGCTATTAAAAAAGAAGAAGGCAGAAAGATTATTTTAAATGAAAACTAATTATCAAGGAGGCAATTATTGATGGCACATCTTAAAGGAGAAAAATTAGCAAAATATTTAAAACCTGTAAATGAGATCTTAGGGAGATATGAAAAAAAAGAAAGATATTTGATCCCAGTTTTACAGGAAGCTCAGGAAGAATATGGTTATTTACCTGAAGAGGTATTGACAGAGATTGCTCTTCGTTTAAACCTTTCTTTAAGCCAGGTTTATGGAGTGGTAACTTTTTACAGTCAATTTCACCAGGAGCCAAGAGGGAATAATATTATCAGAGTATGTATGGGAACTGCCTGTCATGTTAGAGGTGGAGGCCAAATCTTAAGTGCGCTTAAAGAAGAACTTGAAATTGATAGTGGTGAAACAACTGACGATTTAAACTTCACTTTAGAATCAGTCGCCTGTATTGGTGCCTGTGGTTTAGCTCCGGTAATCATGGTCAATGATGATACCCATGGCCGCTTAATCCCGGAAGAAATCCCTTCAATTCTGGCGAAATACAAATAAAATGAGGGAACTGTCATTACATATTCTTGATATTTTAGAAAACTCAAGAAAAGCAGGAGCAGATAAGATTGAGCTTAAAATATCAGAGGATCCTGGGGATAATTCCTTTGTTATTATTATCGTTGACAATGGTAAGGGTATCAAAAAAGAACTTTTGGAAAATATTACAGATCCCTTCGTTACTTCAAGAACAACAAGGGAGGTTGGACTAGGTCTTTCTCTATTTAAAAATGCTGCCGAAAGAACAAATGGTGATTTTAAGATTAAATCTGAGGAAGGACAGGGTACAGTGGTAAAGGCAGAATTTGAGTATGATAATATTGACCGAGCTCCACTTGGAGATATTGCAACAACTATCAGCAATTTTATTGCTGCAAATGGTGAGCAGCTAGAAATAATTTATGAACATTGTTTTGAGCAAGAAAAATTCGAATTTGACAGCAGGGAAGTAAAAAAAGAATTAGAAGATCTTTCTATACAATCTCCAGCTATTGTGAGATGGATCAGAGAATATTTGGAAGAAAATATCAAAGAAATCCGCGGAGGTGAAGCTTTTTAATGAAATCTTTAGCTGAATTAAAAGAACTGAGAGATAAAGTTCAAAAAGATATGAAAAAGCGTGATCAGGGAACAAGACCAGAAATAATTGTTGGGATGGGAACCTGTGGTATTGCTGCAGGAGCGAGAGAAATATTAAAAGCAATTTTAGAAGAAGTAGAAACCAGAGATATTGATGTAAGGGTTACCCAGACAGGCTGTATAGGTATGTGCGAAAAAGAACCTTTAATTGATGTAAGGATGCCTGGCAAAGAAAGAATAACTTATGGAAATTTAAGCAAAACTGATGTAAAAGAAATTATCAGCAAACATGTAATCAATGGCAATGTAGTACAAGAATTAGTAATCGCTAGACATAGTGAATAATTTTAAAGGAGGCATTTTCTAAATGAATGAGACTATTTATCGTTCCCATGTTTTAGTCTGTACTGGAACAGGTTGTGTTTCTTCTGGTGCAAAAGATTTAAAAACTATCTTAGACGAAGAACTTGCTGCTAAAGATATGAGTGGTGAGATTAAAATAGTAGAAACAGGATGTCACGGTTTTTGTGAAAAAGGGCCAATAATGATCGTTTATCCAGAAGGTGTATTTTACTGTGAGGTAAATGAAAAAGATGTCAAAGAAATTGTAGATGAGCATTTATTAAAAGGAAGAACCGTAGAAAGACTGCTTTTTAAGGAGCCGATGACAGAAGAGCAGATTCCTTCTTATCAGGATATAGATTTTTATAAAAAACAAAAGCGTATTTCATTGAAAAATTGTGGACACATTGATCCAGAAGATATCGATGAATATATTGCATTAGGTGGCTATGAAGCAGCAGGTAAAGCTTTAACTTTAATGGAGCCTCAGGGAGTAATTGATGAACTTAAAGAATCAGGATTACGCGGACGAGGTGGTGGTGGATTCCCAACTGGTTTAAAGTGGCAGTTTGCCAGAAATACAGAATCCGATAAAAAATATGTTATTTGTAATGCAGATGAGGGAGATCCTGGAGCTTTTATGGATAGAAGTCTTCTCGAAGGAGATCCCCATGTTATTATAGAGGGTATGATGATTGCAGCTTATGCTATTGGAGCAGATGAAGGTTATGTGTATGTAAGGGCTGAATATCCTCTGGCAATAACAAGATTGGAAAAGGCGATCAAAGACGCGGAAGAATATGGACTACTAGGGGAAAATATTTTTAATAGCGGTTTTGATTTTAAACTCCACATTAAAAAAGGTGCTGGTGCATTTGTTTGTGGAGAAGAAACTGCATTGATGAATTCTATTGAAGGAAAAAGAGGAATGCCCAAACCAAGACCACCTTATCCATCAGTAAGCGGTCTCTGGGGTAAACCTACCAATATAAACAATGTGGAAACTTTTGCTAATGTTCCATTTATTATTAATGAGGGATCAGAAGCATTTTCATCTATAGGAACTGAAAGTAGTGCAGGAACTAAGGTTTTTGCTTTAACCGGTAAAATTAATAATACTGGTTTAGTAGAAGTACCCATGGGAACAACTCTAAGAGAAGTGATTTTTGAAATAGGTGGTGGACTGGATAAAAACAAGAAATTTAAGGCTGTCCAGACCGGTGGACCATCTGGAGGATGTTTACCTGAAGAATATTTAAATCTTCCGATTGACTATGATTCACTTCTAGATGCTGGAACTATGATGGGTTCTGGTGGTATGGTTGTAATGGATGAAGATTCCTGTATGGTTGATGTAGCTCGTTTCTTCTTGAACTTTACCCAAAGTGAATCATGTGGTAAATGTACTCCCTGTAGAGAGGGTACAAAAAGGATGCTGGAAATATTAAACAGGATAACTACAGGTGAAGGTAGAGAAGGTGATATAGAATTACTTGAAGAACTGGGAGATCATATCAAAAGTACTTCTTTATGTGGACTCGGAAAATCAGCTCCTAATCCAGTTTTATCTACCATAACCCATTTTCGCAAAGAATATGAAGCCCATATACACAAACAAAATTGTCCTGCTGGAGCCTGTCAGGATCTGCTGAGCACTTATGTAATTACTACAGAAGATTGTATAGGTTGCGGAAAATGTGCAAAAGTTTGTCCTGTTGATGCAATTAGTGGAGAAATAAAAGGTATTTTTGAAATAGATGAAGATATTTGTATAGCTTGTGGAGCCTGTGAACCCGTTTGTCCAGTCGATGCAATTTCACAGGGTTAATCCTGATAATAGGAGGGAATTAAATTAATGGAGAATAAAGTTAAAATTGAAATAGATAATCAGACAGTAGAAGTTAGTGAAGGTAGTACTATTTTGGATGCTGCTAAGTCAGTAGGTATTGATGTGCCAGTATTATGTTATCACCCTGATTTAAGCACACATGGAGCCTGCAGAGTTTGTGTTGTAGAGGAAGAAGAGAGTGGAGAACTTCTTGCCTCCTGTGCTGCTCCGGTTAATCCAGGAATGAAAATTAATACCCGTAGTATTAGGGCCAGAAAAGCAAGAAGAAGAAATGTAGAACTTCTTTTAGCCAATCATCCTAATGATTGTTTAGGTTGTAATCGTAATGGCAGCTGTGAACTTCAGGATATTACCTATGACTTAGGTATTACCCAAGAAGATATAGAAAGAGTTTCTGGAGCAGTAAGAGAACACGAAATTGATGATGTGGGACCTGCTTTAAGAAGAGATTTAAATAAATGTATACTCTGTGGACGTTGTGTTAGAGTCTGTGAAGAGGTACAGGGAGTTTCTGCTTTACAATTTACCCAAAGAGGTTTTGATTCTGTAGTCACAACAGCTTTTGACATGCCACAAAGAGATGTTAACTGTGCAAATTGTGGACAATGTGCTTCTGTTTGTCCTGTTGGTGCTATTAATGAAAAAAGTGAAATCGAAAACGTATGGGCTGCATTAGAAGATGATGAAAAACATGTAATTGTTCAAACTGCTCCTTCTATTCAGGCTACCTTGGGTGAAGAATTTGATATTACAAACGGTACAGTAGTAACTGGAAAAATGGTTGCAGCTTTAAGAAGACTTGGTTTTGATAAAGTATTTTCAACAGACTTTGCTGCTGATCTAACAATATTAGAAGAGGGAAGTGAATTCTTAAAGAAATTAGAAGGAGAAGGAACATTGCCTCATATTACATCCTGTTGTCCAGGCTGGGTTAAATATGCTGAGCATAATTATTCTGACCTTTTAAACCATTTATCAACTGCTAAATCACCGATGCAGATGTTTTCTGCCCTTGGTAAAACTTACTATCCTCAGCAGTCAGGAGTTAAGGCAAAGGATGTTTATACTGTTGCTATCATGCCCTGTACAGCTAAAAAGTTTGAAAAAGATAGAGAAGAAATTAATGCAACCCGTTTTAAAGATACAGATGCAGTATTGACAACCAGAGAGTTAGCCCGCATGATTAAAGAAATGGGAATAAATTTCTCTAAACTAGATGATGAAGATTTTGATGAATTAATGGGTACTTCAACTGGAGCAGGAACTATCTTTGGTACTACAGGTGGAGTTGCAGAAGCTGCAGTAAGAACTGTTAAAGAAAAGTTAACAGGAGAACCACTGGAGCAATTAAATCTTGGTTTTAGAGGAGTTAATTTTGCAGAGGTTGAAATTGGAGATAGAACCGTAAAAATTGCAATTGCAAATGGCCTTGGTAATGCCGAAAAACTTCTAAATGCATGTAAAGATGGGAATTGTGATTGTGACTTCATAGAAGTTATGGCCTGTCCCCACGGTTGTGTTGGTGGAGGAGGTCAGCCAAGACCTGCAACATATGAAAAGAAAGTTAAGCGGGGTGTAGGTTTAAGTGGGATTGATGATAAAAGTGCAGTACGTAAATCTCACAAAAACCCACAGGTTATAAAATTATATAAAGAGTTCTTAGGTAAGCCATTAAGTGGAGAATCACATCACCTATTACACACAACTTATAAAAGCAGGCCTAAAAACTAAAGATAGAGATCTACATTCAGCACTTTGCTGTTGAATATTTAATTTGATTTTTTTACAAAGCTGTACTGTTTAAGCAATTAAATGGTACAGCTTTTTTTCTATCTGGAATTATAAATAATTATTTCTGTTAAAATTATTTTATTTGTATTATAATAAATAAAAGAGAGGGGGAGAAGAGAGAAATGTTGGATATGTTTAAGAAAAAGACAGAATATCTATTTGCACCATTTGCAGGCAAAATAGTTAAATTACAGGATTTAAATGATGAAGCATTTGCAAAAAAGATTTTAGGTGATGGTATTGCAGTTGATCCTGAAGAGAACATAGTAAAATCTCCTTGTGCTGGAGAAGTTGTGCAGGTATTTACAACCGGCCATGCCCTTGGAATTCAAACAGATTTAGGTTTAGAAGTTTTAGTCCATATTGGCATCAATACGATTAAACTTAATGGTAAAGGTTTTACAAAGAAAATAAAAAACGGGGATCGGGTTGAAGTTGGTACACCTTTGATTGAAATTGACTTAGAATATATTAAAGAAAATGCAGATGCGATATCTACACCGCTTGTGATTACAAATATGGATAAGGTTAAAAATATTAAAATACTAAAAAATGAGAATGTAGAAGCAGGGGAAAAGATAATCGAGGTGGAACTTTATTAATCTATAATGGCTTTTGCCTTTTTTATTCTTTTTAAATTTGATATAATAAATTTTAAAGTATAAAAGACAGGATGATATTTTATGGATTTTAAAAGAATTGTAGTAAAGATAGGGAGCAGTTCTCTAAGCAGCAAAAATGCTAAACTTAATTTTACAAAAATCGATGATCTGACAAGACAGCTGGTTGATTTAAAAAACCAGGGCAGAGATGTAATACTTGTTAGTTCTGGTGCTATTGCTGCCGGTATGGGAGAATTAGGTTTTGTAAAAAGGCCTAAATCTATTCCTGAACAACAGGCATGTGCTGCAGTTGGGCAGGGTCTATTAATTGGTATATATAATAAGTTTTTCCGCGAATATGGAGAAAAATGTGCTCAAATTTTATTAACTTCAAGTGATTTAGAAAATAGAAACAGATATTTAAATGCATTTAATACTCTAAAAGAACTTTTAGAACATGGTGTAGTACCGGTTATTAATGAAAATGATACTGTCGTTACAAATGAAATCAAGGTCGGAGATAATGATACACTCTCAGCGAGAGTTGCCGGGCTTGTTGAAGCTGATTTATTAATTAATCTTTCTGATGTAGATGGTCTATACAATATTTCACCAAATCAAAACAACAAGGATTTAAAATTAATTTCTTTAGTTGAAAAGATCAATAAAGAGATAGAGGATATGGCTGGTGGTAAAGGCAGTTCCTTTGGTACCGGTGGAATGCAGACTAAGATTGAAGCGGCAAAAATTGCAGTTAATTCAGGTGTTATTATGATTATTGGTTCTGCAGAAGATAAAAATTCTCTTTTAAATTTAGTGGAAATGGCTGAAAAAAAAGAATATAACATGGGGACTACATTTTTAGCTGAAAAAGAAAGTTTATCAAAAAGAAAACAGTGGCTCAATTTTAATTTACCGCCTTCTGGCAAAATCTTTGTTGATAAAGGTGCTGCAGAAGCTTTAATTAAAAGAGGTAAAAGTTTACTTCCAGGCGGTATTACTGGAGTAGAAGCAAATTTTAATAGTGGAGAACTTGTTTTAATCAGTAATGGAAAGAAAATTATTGGTAGGGGTATTGTAAATTATAGTTCTGATGAGATTAAAAAAATTAAAGGAGCTCATTCAGAAGAAATTAAAGATATTCTTGGTTATTTTAATAAAAGTGAAGTGATCCATAGGGATAATATGGTAATAGGAGGAGATCATTATGAGTATTAGAGAAGAGTTGATTTCTCAAGCAGATGCAGCTAAACAGGCTTCAAGAAAATTGGCTAATACTGCTACAGGTGATAAAAATAAGGCATTAAATTTGATTGCAGACAAGTTAATCGAAAGACAGGCTGAGATACTAAAAATTAATGAAGAGGATATGCACAATGGTAGAGAGAACGGCTTAAGCAGGGCTCTGCTTGATCGCTTAAAATTAACAGAAGAAAGAATTGAATCTATGGCCCAGGGTTTAAGAGATGTTGCTGCTCAAGAAGATCCTATTGGAGAAGTCCCAAAAATGTGGAAGCGTCCAAATGGTCTTCAGATTGGTCAGATTAGAGTTCCACTTGGAGTAATAGCAATTATATATGAGGCTCGTCCTAATGTAACAGTCGATGTGGCAGGTCTCTGTCTAAAATCAGGTAATGCTGTAATTTTAAGGGGAGGCTCTAATGCCTTTAATTCAAATCAGATTTTGAGCAATATTATTCAGGATGGTTTAAAAGAAGCAGGTTTAGATAAAGATAGTGTTCAGCTTATTTCAACAACTGATCGTAAGGCTGTTGATGTATTGTTTACTTTAACTGATTATTTAGATGTTTTAATCCCTAGAGGTGGAGCTGGCTTAATTCAAAAAGTTGTCAATGAATCCAAGATTCCTGTAATAGAAACCGGAGTTGGTAACTGCCATGTTTATGTTAATAAAGATGCAGATATAACAAAGGCCAAAAAAATAGTATTTAATGCAAAATATTCTCGTCCTGCAGTCTGTAATGCTGCAGAAAGCCTGCTTGTAGATAGTGAAATAGCAGAGGAATTTTTGCCTGAAATGGGACGTATATTCTCAGAGAGCAATGTTGAGTTAAGAGGCTGTGAAAAAACAAAAGCCATTCTTCCAGGTATAAAAGATGCTGTTGATGAGGATTATTATACCGAATACAAAGATTATATTATGGCTGTTAAAGTTGTAGAAAACTATTCTGAGGCAGTTGAGCATATCTATAAATATGGAACAAAACATTCTGAAGCTATAGTTACAGAAAATTATACTACAGCAAGAAAATTTTTAGATGAAATAGATGCTGCGGCTGTATATGTCAATGCTTCAACCAGATTTACTGATGGAGGTCAATTCGGCCTGGGAGCAGAAACAGGAATTAGCACCCAGAAATTACATGCTCGTGGTCCTATGGGATTAAAAGAGTTGACCACTACTAAATATATAATTATGGGTGATGGACAGATTAGAGAATAGTTTTATTTAGGAGGTTATGATGAAACTAGCTATTATTGGACTTGGGAATATGGGTCAGACTATTTTAGATGGTATTTTAAAAAATAATATTTTAGTGGCCGAAGAAATTGCAGCAGCTGACAAAAAGTTTGCGGCAGATGATTTTAGTTTAAAAAATAAATATCCAGGTCTGTATTTTACAGCAGAGAACAAAGAGGCAGTTTTGAAAGCTGATTATGTTATTTTGGCTGTTAAACCCCAGATTTTTTCTAAAGTACTTAGTGAAATAAAAACTATATGTGATGATAAGACAATTATCTCTATTGCTGCTGGTATTAAAAGAGCTTTTATTGAAGAACAAGTACCTAATAATACTGGTGTTGTAAGGGTAATGCCAAATACTCCTGCTCTTGTTGGAGAGGGGATGAGTGCTCTATCCTTTTCAAAAAAGCTTGCTGAAAAAGAGAAAACATTTGTTAAAAGTATTTTTAAATCTTTTGGCAAGATTATAGAGATAGAAGAAGAACAAATGGATGCAGTTACTGCCTTAAGTGGTAGTGGGCCTGCTTTCGTTTATCTTTTTATAGAAGCATTATCTGATGCAGGAGTTTTAAATGGTTTGGACAGAGAAAAGGCTCTTAAACTTGCTGCTCAAACTGTAAAAGGTGGAGCAGAAATGATTTTGCAGAGTAAAAAGCATCCAGCTGAATTAAAAGATATGGTAACATCTCCTGGGGGGACGACTATTGCAGGACTAGCTTCTTTAGAAGAATCCGCTTTTAGATCAGCGGTAATCAAAGCTGTTTCTGCTGCAGCGAAAAGATCAGAGGAGCTGGGCAAATAAATGGGCAATAAAGAGTTTAAATTTATCAGTAACTCTGCTGAAGAGAGTAGTGATTTTGCCCAAAAAATAGCTGCTTATATAGAGCCGCCAGTCTTAATTTTACTTAAAGGAGAATTGGGTTCTGGCAAAACTTTAATTGCCCAGGGTATAGCCTCTGCTTTGGGTTATGAAAAAGAGGTTACCAGTCCAACCTTTAATCTTGTTCAGGAATATCAGGGTGCTCTGGAGATAATTCATATGGATTTATACAGGCTCAATAAAAGCGAAGAATTAATAGAAATCGGTTTTGAAGATTATTTAAACAGAGATGCTGTTATATTAATAGAATGGCCGGAAATTGCTTTATCTTTAATTCCGGCTGATTTTATTTTTATAGAAATTAATAAAATAACTTCTAATAAAAGAGAAATAATTATTAGTGGTGAGGGCAAAAAGACAGAACGATTTGTAGAAAGGTTGTTTGAAAATGTTAATTCTTGGGATTGATACTTCAACAGATTTTTTAGCTTTATCTCTTATGGAAGATGATAAAATTAAAGCAGAATATAATTTAAGTTTAAAGAGACAACATAGTGAAAAATTACTGCCATTAATAGATGAACTTTTTAAAACATTTGAATTGAAAGCCAAAGATTTAGATGCTATTGCAGTTGCTACAGGACCAGGTTCATTTACAGGTCTTAGAATAGCGATAACTACAGCAAAAATGCTTGGAAGAATTTTTTCGATTCCAGTTAAAGGTATTTCCACTTTGGAGATAATGGCTGCTGGTCAGAGAGCAAATTATATACTAGCAATGCTTGATGCAAAAAGAAACAGGGTATATTATTCTTTTTATAGTAGAAAAACAGATGATTTTCAAACTGAATTAGATAAGAAATTTAAATTAAAAGAGATTTATAAGGCTTCAAGTATTGAAATAAATAATTTAGCTGAATTATTATCTGATTACAAAGCTGAAGAAATATTGCTGATTGGTGATAAAACTGATAAAACTGCAGAAATATTAAGAAATTCAAATTTTAATATATTAAAAGCAGAAGCAGAAAATAATTATCCTAGAGCGGCAGTATTAGCTAGATTGGGCAGAGATTATATCAGTGCTGGTCAAAGAGATGACATTTATCAGCTCAAACCAACCTATTTAAAAAAACCACAGGCAGAATTAAATTGGCAGCAGAAATATGGAGGTTAATTAATTTGAATTCTAAGATAAATTATAAGAATAAAGAAGATGACATTTTTATATTGGCTTTAGAAAGTTCCTGTGATGAGACTGCAGCTTCAGTTACTAAAAATGGATTGGAAGTTTTATCTAATGTTGTATCTTCTCAGGTAGAGCTGCATAAAAAATTTGGTGGTGTGGTTCCTGAAATAGCTTCTCGCAAACATTTAGAACTTTTACTGCCGGTAATTGATGAAGCTCTTGAGAAAGCAGGGCTCGAATTTGCAGATTTAGATGCTGTTGCGGCCACTTATGGCCCTGGCCTTGTTGGAGGCCTATTAGTCGGTTTAACAGCTGCTAAGGCTATTTCTTTGAGCTTAGAGATACCATTAATTGCAGTAAATCATATTGCAGGACATATTTATGCCAACTTCATTGATAATCCTGAGATAAAAAAACCTTTAATCTGTTTGACGATTTCTGGTGGTCATACAGATTTACTTTATTTTGAAGATCTTAAAGGTTATGAAATTCTTGGTAGAACTAGGGATGATGCGGCTGGAGAAGCTTTTGATAAAATTGCAAGATATATGGGTTTAGGTTATCCAGGTGGTCCTGCAATCGAAAAAGCTGCTCAAAATGGTAATCCAGAAGCTGTAGATTTCCCAAGAGCTGTGATGAATGATAATAGTTTTGATTTTAGTTTTAGTGGTCTTAAAACAGCTGTAATGAATTATATAAATAATCAAAAGCAGAAAAATATAAAAATAAATAAGGCAGATCTTGCTGCAAGCTTTCAGGAAGCTGTAATTGATAGTTTAAGCTCAAAATTACTGGAGGCAGTTGAAAAATATAATATTAAAAGTGTTGTACTTTCAGGTGGAGTTGCAGCAAATCAACGGCTGAGAGAAATAGTTGCATCTAAAATGAAGGAGCTTGAGATAGATTTTTATTATCCTTCTCTGGAGCTTTGTACTGATAATGCTGCAATGATAGGTGCAGTAGCTTATTACCAATATCTTGACAGGGATTTTGCCTCACTTGCCATAAGTGCTGATCCGTCTTTAAAGCTGTAGGTGAAAAGATGCTAAAAGATAAAAAAGAAATTTTATTTAAAACTGTAAAAGAAAATAATATTTTGCCTTTGACTTCTATTTGCAAATTGAATTGTATTTTTTGCAGCCATAAAAATAATCCTCCTGAAATTGAAACATACAGCTTTGGGCATTTAGATTTTGAGCTTATTAAAATCATGTTGGAATTTCTTGATCATAAAAAGCCCGTTATTATAGGAGAATCAGCCAGTAAAATTATTGAGGGAGAGCCATTTGCTCATCCTAAAATAATGAAAATACTAAAACTTTTAAGAAAAAAAAGACCTGGAGTAGAAATTAAAATAACCACAAGTGCTTCTTTTATTGAAGAAAAAGAACTAAAGCAATTAGCAAAATTAGCACCATTGGAGTTAAATATTTCTTTAAATGCCCCCGGTCCAGAAGAACGGGTTTTTTTAATGAATGATCCACAGCCAGATAATGTCTTTAAAATAATTAAAGAACTAAAAAATTATCCAATAAATTTTCAGGCAAGTATAGTTTCAATGCACCATATGCGAGGCTTTTCAAGTTTAGAACAAACTCTTGATTTTTTAGAAAAACATAATCCACCTCAAACTTTAAGAATATTTTTGGCTGGTTTTAGCGATTTTGCAAGAGGAGATAATGTTGCTGGAGCAGAATATTATTTTCAATTAAAACAATTTCTTGACAGTAAAGCGGAAAAATATTCTTATCCAATTATAATTGAGCCGCAGATCATTGATAATTTAAATGCTAATATTGAGGGGATTATTAAAAATTCTGCAGCAGATTTAGCAGGATTAAAAAAAAGTGATATAATTATAAAAGTAAATGGAGAAAAAACCCAAAGTAGGGTTGATGCTTTTTATAAAATCAAAAAATCCGCAGATCCAGAATTATTGCTTAAAAGAAAAAAACAAACAATAACCATTAGTTTAATAAAAAAGGGAAAAGAAAAATCAGGTATTATTATGGCCTATGATATATCTTCCAGAAAAAAAGAAAAACTATTAGCTTATCTTGAACAGAGTCTAAAAGCTAAAGAAAACATTTCAACTGCAGTTCTTTGTTCAAAAATTGCCTTTCCACTACTAAAAAATATCACAAAAAAATTTTTAAAGGGAAAATATAATTTTGCTTTATTAAAAGCGGAAAATGAATTTTTTGGAGGTAATATTTTTGCTGCCGGTTTGTTATTAAATAGTGATCTTATAAAAATTATTGAAAAGTCTAACTTTAACTTCAAAAGATTGATTTTACCAGAGATAATTTATGATTATTATGGAAATGATTTAGCTGGAAATGCATATACAGAACTTGAAGATAGATATGATTGTGAGGTTATTTTATTATAATTAGCAAATAGCACTATATAATTAATAATTTTAAAGATATTAAAAGAATGAAAGAGATAATTAACTTTAAGAGCATTTATTAAACTATAAACCTTCTTATTGGTCTTTTATTGAGCTTGATTTTAATTTCCTTCTTAGATATTATATTTACAGTGCTTGTTAGCACTCACCTCAATTGAGTGCTAATCATAAATGAAAATAAAATGAAGGGGGTTATTTTTTAATGAGTATTAAACCATTGAATAACAAAGTTGCAGTACAATATTTAAAAGATGAAAAAGAAGAAAAAACCACAGAAGGTGGAATTGTAATTCCTGATTCAGCTCAAAAAGATGAAAAACCACAACAGGGTAAAATAGTTGCTGTGGGAGATAACATCGCTGAAGAAGGACAGGATGATCCAGTAGCGGTTGGAGATCTAGTAGTATTTGATAAATATGCTGGAACAAAAGTAGAAATTGACGAAGAAGAATATATTATTCTTGAAATCAAAGATGTTTTAGCAGTAATTAACTAGATATTCAGTCTAAAAATTCTTTAATACTTTTAAAGTTTTTTTAATGTTTAGGAGATTGTATTTTCTTTTTTGAGTAATCAAAAACATAATTTCTATTCTCAATAAAGACTGTTAAATGTTGTTGAATTTCTGATAAAGAAAGAAGTTTAGTAATAATATTAAAATATAACTCAGTTTTATCATAGGAGGTTTAAATAATGCCAAAAGAATTAAAATTTGGTGAGGAAGCTCGCCGCAAATTAGAAAGTGGAGTTACAACTTTAGCAAATGCTGTAAAAGTTACACTTGGACCAAAGGGTCGTAACGTTCTTTTAGAACAGAGTTTTGGTGCTCCAACAATTACTAATGATGGAGTAAGTATTGCTAAAGAAATAGAAGTCAAAAATCATTATGAGAACATGGGTGTACAAGCAGTAAAAGAAGTTGCAACAAAAACAAATGATGTTGCTGGTGATGGAACTACTACTGCAACAGTATTAGCAGAAGCAATATTTAAAGAGGGAATAAAAAATGTTGCAGCTGGTGCAAATCCAATGTTACTTAAAAGAGGAATACTTAAAGCTGTTGAAACATTAACTGAAGAGATTGCTTCAGTTTCCAGACCGGTTGAAGGAAAAGAAGCTGTATCACAGATTGCCACAATTTCGGCTGGAAATGATGATGAAATAGGTCATTTAATAGCAGAAGCTATGGAAAAAGTAGGTCAGGACGGAGTTATTTCTGTTGAAGAATCAAAGAGTATGGGAACTTCTTTAGAAGTTGTTGAAGGTATGCAGTTTGATCGTGGATATCTTTCCCCATATATGGTAACAGATACAGATACGATGGAAGCTTCATTAGAAGACCCATATATTTTAATTACTGATAAGAAAATAAATAGTATTCAGGATATATTACCTCTTTTAGAACAGGTAGCTCAATCAGGTAAAAGCTTGTTAATTATTGCAGAAGAAGTTGAAGGAGAAGCATTAGCTACACTTGTAGTTAATAAAATTCGTGGAACCTTTAATTGTGTAGCTGTTAAAGCACCTGGCTTTGGAGAGCGTCGTAAAGCAATGTTAGAAGATATTGCTGTTTTAACAGGTGGTACTTTAATTACTGAAGATCTTGGTCTTAAACTTGAAAATGCAAGTGTTAATGACTTGGGTCAAGCACATAAAATTACAATTACAAAAGATGATACCACTATCGTAGAAGGTAATGGTGATAAGAAAAAAATTCAGGATAGAATCAATCAATTAAGAAAGCAAATTGAAGCTTCTACTTCTGAGTTTGATAGTGAAAAATTACAGGAAAGACTCGCTAAATTAGCTGGTGGAGTTGCAGTAATCCAGGTTGGTGCTGCTACAGAAACTGAATTAAAAGAAAAACAGCATAGAATTGAAGATGCTTTATCTGCTACTAGAGCAGCTGTAGAAGAAGGTCTAGTTGCAGGTGGAGGAACTACTTATTTAGAAGTTCTGTCAGCTTTAGATGATCTCAATTTTGAAGGTGACATGGGTACAGGAGTAGACATTGTAAGAAAATCTTTATCTGCTCCAATAAAGCAAATCGCTTCAAACGCTGGTTTTGAAGGTTCAGTTATTGTAGAGAGGGTAAAAGAAAAAGGACCAGGAATTGGCTTTGACGCCATGAAAGGCGAATATGTTAATATGATCGAAGCTGGAATTATTGACCCTGCCAAAGTAACTCGTTCTGCTCTACAAAATGCTGCTAGTGCTGCAGCAATGCTCTTAACCACCGAATGTTTAGTTGCCGACAAAGGTGATGATGATGACGATAATGGTGGAGGAATGCCCGGAGGAATGCCCGGAGGAATGGGCGGAATGGGCGGAATGGGTGGAATGGGCGGTATGATGTAAGCCTGATTCCATTCATAAATAATTGACTTATTATAAAGTGCATCCCTCAGGGGTGCACTTTTTTAAATTTATAAAAGGTTTTTTAATTCTTTTAGAGAATAAAATAATTAGAGAAATTGATTATAGATTTTTAAGGAAATAATTTTAAATAAATAAAACTTAAATTCAACTATTAAGTTATTTATCCTTAAAAATTTCTATATATTTACAAATAACATTAATTTTCTAAATATTGAATTTTTTTCTTTGTAGTGTTATAATATAGATGGATTAAATTAAAATTTAACAATAAAATGCTGTGGGATAGGGTGGTTATATGATAAAAGAATTTGATATTTATGTTATATCTGATTCAGTTGGTGATACAGCTGAGCAGGTGGCTCGGGCGGCAGCAGAACAGTATAAAAATGCAGATTATGAAATTAAAAAACATCCATATGTGGAAAGTAGAACTAAAATAGATGATATTTTAGACCCAATAGATAATAGAAACTCTATTGTTGTATATACAATAGTTAATCAAGAAACAGCTCAATATTTAGAAGATAAATGTCAAAAAAAAGGGTTTCCCTTTATTGATATAATGGGCCCCTGTCTTTCAACTTTTACTGATTTTATTGGCCAAGAACCAGCACGAGAATCGGGGGTGATAAGAAAATTAGATGAAGATTATTTTAAGCGAGTAGAGGCAGTAGAATTTGCCGTAAAATATGATGATGGCAAAGACCCAAGAGGAATTTTAAAAGCAGATATAGTCCTCATAGGAGTATCTCGTTCTTCAAAAACTCCTTTAAGTATGTACCTGGCACATAAAAATTATAAAGTGGTTAATATTCCCCTTGTAAAAGGTGCTAAGGTACCTGATCAGGTTTATGAAGCTCCAAGAAAAAAAGTGATTGGTTTAACAATTGATCCTTCAGATCTAATTGAAATAAGAAGAGAGAGGATTAGAGTGCTTGGGCTTGATAGTGGAGTTGATTATGTTTCGATAGATAAAATCATTGAAGAATTAGATTATGCTGAAAAAATTATGCGGCGAGTGGGTTGCCCAGTAATAGATATGACAAAAAAAGCTGTTGAAGAAGCAGCAAATTTAATTATTGATATTATCAATGATTTAAATTAATTTAAGGAGGGGTTTTGTTGAAAAAGTATATCTACTCATTTGACGAAGGTAAAAAAGAAATGAAGTCGTTGTTAGGTGGTAAAGGAGCTAATCTTGCTGAAATGAGCAATATTGGATTGCCAGTACCTCCAGGATTTACAATCACAACCGAAGCCTGTATTAGATATCTTGAAATGGGTGAAAAGCTTGAAGACCAAATTAAAGAGGGTATTTTTGATTACATGAAAGAGTTAGAAAAAAAGCAGGGTAAAAAGTTTGGTGATTTAGAAGACCCCTTGTTAGTTTCTGTTCGCTCAGGTGCAGTGATTTCTATGCCTGGTATGATGGATACTATTTTAAACTTGGGCTTAAATGATAAAAGTGTTGAGGGTCTTGCTAAAAAAACATCAAATCCTAGATTTGCTTATGACAGCTACAGAAGGCTCATTCAGATGTTTGGTAATGTTGTCTTAGGTATTCCTGCTTATGAGTTTGATAATTTTCTAGAAAAAAGAAAAGAAAAAAATGGTTATGACAATGACACTGATCTTGAAGTTCAAGATTTAAAAGATATAATTGAAAAATTTAAAAATTTAATTAAGAAGCGCAAAAACATAGAGTTTCCACAAAAACCAGAAGAGCAGCTTTTAATGGCTGTTAAAGCTGTTTTTAGTTCCTGGAATAACTCTCGAGCCAGATCATATAGGAATATTAATGATATTCCTCATGATTTAGGTACTGCAGTTAATGTGCAAACAATGGTTTTTGGTAACATAGGAGAAAATTCTGGTACTGGAGTTGCTTTTACCAGAAACCCAGCAACTGGAGAAAATAAAGTCTTTGGAGAATTTTTACTCAATGCTCAGGGTGAAGATGTTGTAGCAGGAATAAGAACTCCTAAAGATATTAGTGAACTCAAAAGATTAATGCCTGAAGTTTATGAAGAATTCGTAGAATTAACTGAAACATTAGAAGAGCATTACAAAGATATGCAGGATATAGAATTTACCATTCAAGAAGGAGACTTATATGTACTCCAGACCAGGACAGGTAAAAGAACTGCAGATGCTGCGGTTAATATTGCAGTAGATATGGAAGAAGAAGGTTTGATCGATAAAGAGACAGCAATTTTAAGAGTAGATCCTGAAGATATAAGTCAGCTGCTTCATCCTAATTTCAAAAAAGATGAATTAGAAAAAGCTGATAAGTTAGCTCAAGGCCTTGCTGCTTCACCAGGGGCAGCAACAGGTAAAGTTTATTTTACTTCTGAAGATGCTGTAGATGCTGCAGAAGCCGGTGAAGATGTGATTCTGGTTCGTAAAGAAACATCACCTGAAGATATTGAAGGAATGGTCAAAGCTGAAGGTATTTTAACTTCAAGAGGTGGTATGACTTCTCATGCAGCTGTTGTAGCAAGAGGTATGGGTAAATGCTGTGTTGCAGGTGTTGGAGATATCAGAGTAGATGAAGATGCTAAAAAGTTCTATGTTGATGATAGAGTCTTTAATGAAGGTGATTATATATCCCTAAATGGTAGCTTAGGTGAAGTATATGCAGGTGTAATAGAAACCACAGAAGCACATTTAAGTGATAATTTCATGATGCTAATGGAATGGTCTGATGAATACAGACAGCTTGGTATCTATACAAATGCAGATACACCTAAGGATGCGGGAGTAGCACTTGATTTTGGTGCAGAAGGAATTGGTTTATGTAGAACAGAGCATATGTTCTTTGAAAGCGGCAGGATCATTTCGGTTCGGGAAATGATAGTTGCGAATACCAAGAAAAAACGGCAAAAAGCTTTAGATAAGCTTTTCCCCTATCAAAAAGATGATTTCAAAGAAATATTTAAAGTTATGGAAGATAAGGCTGTAACAATTAGACTATTGGATCCACCGTTACATGAATTTTTACCACAAAATGAAAAAGATATTAAATCTTTAGCAGATGAACTTTCTATTCCAGTTGAAAGCTTAAAAAGAACGATTGAAGAGCTGGAAGAAATGAATCCTATGCTGGGCCATAGAGGCTGCCGTCTGGGTATCAGCTATCCTGAAATTTATAAAATGCAGGTTAAAGCTATCATTTCCGCAGCATTAGAGGTTAATGAAGAAATGGGATATGATGTTCAGGCTGATATCATGATTCCTTTAATTGGCACTGAAAAAGAACTGGCTATTTTAAGGGAGCAGGCCTTAGAGGTCGCAGAAGAATTGATAGATCAATCTAGTGTTGATCTCAGTTATACTATTGGTACCATGATCGAGATTCCAAGAGCAGCCTTATTAGCAGATGATATTGCTAAACATGCTGACTTCTTCTCCTTTGGAACCAATGATTTAACCCAGATGACCTATGGATTCTCTCGTGATGATGCCGGTAAATTCATTAATCAGTACATGGATAAAGAAATATTCCGAAAAGATCCATTTGCGACCCTTGATCAAGAGGGTGTTGGGAAATTAGTAGATATGGCTGTTAAGCTCGGAAGACAAACGAAAAAAGACTTAAAAATAGGAATTTGTGGTGAACATGGTGGAGAACCTTCTTCAATAGATTTCTGTCATAGAGTAGGTTTAGATTATGTTTCCTGCTCACCATATAGGGTTCCTATTGCCAGACTTGCAGCTGCTCAGTCAGCAATAAATAATGATTAATTATCAAGACAATTAAAATTAAATATTAAATCAAGAATTAACAGCTCCCCTCTGGAAAATTTGTTTTCAAGCAGGGGAGCTTTTAGATTAATATCTTTATTTTCTACCTTGACAAAAGTGTATTTTCCACTGTATACTTTAGTAAATAAAAGCGGAAGGGGAATTAGATGGAATACGATAAAATACTGATCCTTGATTTTGGGGGACAGTACAGTCAGTTAATTGCAAGAAGAATAAGAGAATTTAATGTGTATTCGGTAATAAAACCACATAATATTTCTTTAGCTGAAATTAAAGAAATTGATCCATTAGCTATTATTTTGTCAGGAGGTCCTGATAGTGTAACCTTAGCTGGAGCTCCAGGTGTTAATCAGGGAATTTTTGAACTGCAGATACCAATTATGGGAATCTGCTATGGAATGCAGTTAATGGCTCAGCTTTTAGAAGGTGGAGTAGTAGAAAAAGCTGAACATGGTGAATATGGTAAGGCAAATTTAGAAATTTTTTCGGGTAAGGATATTTTCAAAGATATCGAAAGTAAAACCCAGGTCTGGATGAGTCATGGTGATCATGTCAAAAAGCTTCCAGATGGTTTTGAAAGAATTGCTAAGACTGAATTAACAGATACAGCTGCTATGGCAGATTTTGAAAGAGATTTTTATGGAGTGCAATTTCATCCTGAAGTAAATCACACTTTAGAAGGAAAAACAATGCTTCATAATTTCCTTTTTAAAATAGTAAAAGCTAAAGCAAGTTGGAATATGGCAGATTATATCAATGAAGAAATAGAAGCGATAAGAAAACAGGTTGGTAAAGGTAAAGTTATCTGTGGTCTCTCCGGAGGTGTAGATTCTGCCGTAGCTTCTGCAATTGTACATAAAGCAATTGGTGATCAGTTAACCTGTATTTTTGTTGATCACGGTTTACTGCGCAAAGGAGAAGCAAAACAGGTTAGAAGAACCTTTGGGGAAGAATTCAATATCCCATTAATTTATGTAGATGCAAAAGAGCGATTTTTAGATAAATTGAGTGGTGTTAGTGAACCTGAAGCAAAACGTAAAATAATTGGAGAAGAATTCATAAAGGTTTTTGATGAAGAAGCGGAAAAACTTGAAAATGTACGTTATTTAGTTCAGGGTACGATTTATTCTGATGTTATTGAAAGTGGAGGTACCGAAAAATCAGCCACAATTAAAAGTCATCATAATGTAGGAGGACTTCCTGATGAGATGAATTTAGAATTGGTAGAACCACTTCACTTTTTGTTTAAAGATGAGGTAAGAAAAATTGGTGAGGTTTTAGGTCTACCTGAAGAAATCGTCTGGAGGCAACCTTTTCCTGGACCAGGCTTGGCGATTAGAATAATTGGTGATGTTGATGAGTCTAAATTAAATATCTTAAGAAATGCAGATGCAATTGTACAGGAAGAAATAAGAGATGCAGGTCTTTATAAAGAAATATGGCAATCTTTTGCTGTGTTACCAGATCTTCGCAGCGTTGGAGTTATGGGGGATGAAAGGACTTATGGTTATCCAATTATTTTAAGAGCGGTAAACAGTGATGATGCTATGACTGCTGATTGGGCAAGATTGCCTTATGAGTTAATGCAATCTATTTCTAATAGAATTGTAAATCAGGTATCTGAAGTTAACAGAGTTGTATATGATATTACTTCTAAACCCCCTGGAACTATTGAATGGGAGTAAATAAGAGAAAAGGGGTGTAAACTTTGTCAAGAAAAGTAGATGATAAATTTACTGATCAGTTGTTTAAGGCAATTTTGCTTTTAAAAGATGAAAAAGAGTGTTATGACTTTTTTAGAGATATTGCTACAGTTGGTGAGATTAAAGCTCTTGGGCAAAGATTAGAAGTAGCAAGAATGCTTAAAGAAGGCTATACTTATGATCAGATTGTGGAGGAAACAGGTGTTAGTACTGCTACAATTAGCAGAGTCAAGCGTTCTTTAGAATATGGGGAAGATGGTTATAATTTAATTTTAGCAAGATTGAATAAAAATAATGAAAATTAAATAAAAGCAATATAAAAACCGGCTGTTGTAACAACAGCCGGTTTCAAATATTAAATCAAATTTATTTGATGTTTTCTTTTTTCATAATTGAACGGGCAATTACTATTCCAGAAACTGAAGCCTGCATTAGTCCCCTTGTTATACCTGCTCCATCACCACCAAAATAGAGATTATCTACTTTGCTTTCTAGATTATTTTTTACCGAAAGGCGTGAGGAATAAAATTTAACTTCGACACCATATAAAAGAGTGTCACGGCTGTATAAACCTGGAGCTAGCTCATCTAAAGCCTTTAACATTTCAATTATTCCTGTTAGATGTCTGTGAGGAAGAACTAATGATAAATCACCTGGAGTAGCATCTTTAAGTGTAGGTTCAGTGATTGATCTTTCCAGTCTTTCGTCAGTTGTGCGCCTACCATCTAATAAATCTCCAAGTCTTTGGACTAATACCCCACCAGCCAGTAGATTTGCCAATTTTGCTATATCCTTACCATAGGTAATTGGTTGATGAAACGGCTCAGTAAATGTTTTACTAACAAGAAGGGCAAAATTAGTATTATGTGTTTTGATATCAGAATGACTGTGACCATTTACTGTTATCAAGCCCTGATTATTTTCACTAACAACTTCTCCATACGGAGACATACAAAATGTTCTAACTTTATCATCAAAAGTAGGTGTATGATATATTAGTTTGGTCTCATATAAATTGTCTGTTAAATATTCAGTTATTGCAGCTGGACATTCAACTCTGACTCCAATATCAACAGGATTAATGGCTGTTTCAATTCCAAGGGTTTTAGCCTGATCTGTTAGCCATTCTGCATTTTCTCTTCCTGCAGCAGCCATAACAAATTTAGCTTTAATGATTTTACCGTCAGCAGTTTTAACAGCTTTTATTTTTTCTTTTTCAACTATAAACTCTTTAACATTGGTATTGAAACGTATTTCAACCCCATGTTCTTCAAGATAATCCTGCATATTTTGTAAGACCACCTGGCTGTAGCCAGTTCCTAAATGTCTCAATCTAGCAGGAATAAATTTTAATTTTGCTTTAACTGCTTTTTTGCGAATTTCATTTTGTTGATCTTTTGGTACTCCAAAAACTCTATCTGGAGCTCCGAATTCCATATAAATATCATCCGCATAAGCGATATTATCTGTTAAAGCCTGTCTACCAATATATTTTTCTAAGTTACCTCCTATATCAGGCGATAGAGATAATTTGCCGTCACTATAAGCCCCAGCACCTCCCCATCCGGAAACAATTGCACAACTTTTACAATTTACACAACCTTTTCCAGGGTTTTCTTTCATTGGACAAATTCTTTTTTTTAGGTCAGTACCTTTTTCTAAAATTAGTATATTCAAGCCTGCATCTTTTTTAATTAATTCCATTGCAGTAAAGATACCAGTAGGACCAGCACCGATAATTATTACATCATAATCTTTTTTTGTCATTACTTTTAAACCTCCAGGTTTTAATTATGTCTAAATTATTAGACAAACCAATTAATACTATTCTTGACAGGGGGCAAAAATCCTTCTTTTTTAGCAATAAATCACCATTAATTTAAAATATCTTCAATAAAAACTCGAGATATTTACTTTAATGTAAAATCATAACTTGATATTAAAAATAAAATAACTTAAACTGTAGTTAGTGACTCAAGTTTACAATAATTTATTTGGAGGAGATATAGATGAAATATAAAGTAGGAGAAAAGATTCCTGATTTTAATCTTAGTGATCATACTGGTGAAACTCTTAGCTTAGAAAAATTTGCTGGTAAAAATATTTTGTTATCATTTCATCCCCTGGCCTGGACTAGAGTTTGCAGAATGCAGATGGAATCATTAGAAGATAATTATCAGGTTTTTAAAGAAAATAATACTGTCCCACTGGGTGTAAGTGTTGACCCTGTTCCTGCCAAAAAAGCCTGGGCAGAAGAACTTGGTTTTGAAAATCTTAAATTGCTGTCAGATTTTTGGCCTCATGGAACTTTTGCTTCAGAGCTTGGTATTTTTATAGAGAAAAAAGGTATTTCAGGTAGAGTAAATATTTTAGTCAATGATCAGGGAGAAATCCTGTGGTCTAAAGTTTATGATATACATGATCTTCCAGATATCGATGAGGTCTTAAAAGAGGTTAAAGCAAACAGCTAATTTTATAAATGTAAAGATACTTTAAATTAAAAAGCAAGTAAAAGGCGGCTAATATTAAAAGCCTTTTTGCTTGCTCTTTGTTTTTTGTGGTATAATTTATCTTAGAATGAAGATAGTTAATTTAATACTTTGATTTCACACACTGGGGGCTAATAAATGGAAGTATTGCTTTATATTATTATTATATTATTATTTATTGTAGAATTAGCAGCCATATTTATACCACTACTGCCTGATTCAGTATTTTTCTGGGCAGCTGTTATTTTATACAGAGTAATTATTCCAGACTTTGAGTATTCTATTTATTTTTGGATAGCTGCTGTAATTATAACTGTCCTGGTTTTTTTAGCAAATTATTTATCAAATGCATATTTTGTAAAAAGACAGGGTGGAAGTAATAAAACTGTTATAGCAGCGGTGCTTGGAATTTTCCTGGGAACTTTAATTATGGGCCCACTTGGTTTTATAATTGGACCATTTCTCTTGATCTTTGTTGTAGAGTATTGGCAGAGTAAAAACAGAGATAATGCTCTTCGCCTAGCCTTAAGCAGCCTTTCTGCATTTTTTGCCAGTGCTTTTGCCAGATTCTTTATGCAGCTATTTTTAATAATCTGGTTTTTTATAGAAATTATTTAGGGGGACAATTTATGTATAAAATTTATCGGGGAGATACTGGCACCGGGAAAAGTACAATTTTAAAAGAAAAATACCAAAAATTAGCCCAGAATAATTTGAGTGAAAAAATATTATTCTTTTTGAAAAGTGCTAAAGCAGTAAATTCCTACCGAGAAGAGCTGGACTTAAATTTAGTTGGTAATTTAAATATTTATACTTACTTTGGCTTTGTTAATCAAGAATTGAACAAAAATTGGCCTGCTGTAGAAAGAAAATATAGTGGAGAAAACAAAGTAATTGAACCAACTTTTATGAATATAGAAACTTCCCATTTTTTAATGAGCAATTATGTAGCAAAATATAGAAAAGAAAAGTCATATTTTCGCGAAATTAAAGCCAAGCCAGTTCAGATTGCGGTGCAGTTGATTGATAATCTTAATCTGGCTTCTTTTAATATACTTGAATTTAATGAACTAAAAAACAGGCTTTATCGTTGGACAAATAATGATCTTCAGCGTGAAAAATATGCAGAACAGTCAGTAGAGATTATGGAAAAGTTCCGTAATTTTTGCCTTCGCTATAGACTTTTTGATTATTCCACAGCTATCACAATTTTTAATCAATATCTTTTAACTGATCCTAAATATATTGATAATTTAAATTTAAGATTTGACTATCTTATGGTTGATGACTTAGAAAAGCTTATACCAGCTGGTCAAAGTTTAATTAAAAAATTAAGCACCGAAAATATAGAAGGATATTTTTCTTTTAATGAAAGTGGAGGTTTTAATAGATTTTTTGGTGGTAATCCTGCAGCAGCAAAAGAATTATTCTTTTCTGATGCTCAGGAGATTATTAAACTTGAAAAAAGCTATACATCTGCAGAAGAAAGCAGTGAATTAGCAAAAAAAATAAAATCAGTAGTAAAAAAAAGAGAGGGTAAATTACTACAATCACCATTACTTAAGGAGGAAATTGATAGTGAATTAAGGGGTGAAATGCTGTTAGAGGTAGGACAAAAAATTATATCACTTTTAAAAAAAGGGGCAGCAGAAAACTCAATTGCTATTATTTCACCTCAAATTGACAAAGTTTTAAGTTTTAGTCTAGAAAGAATTTTAGAGAAAAATGGTTATAATTTAAGTAATTTTAATCGCTCTAAAAGATTAGTTGATATACCATTTGCCAGAGCTTTATTGGTCCTATATTTGTTTTATTCAGATAAAACAGAAATGATCGGAATTTCTTCTTTACAGCAGAGTTTAAGCTTATTATTAGAATTAGACCCTCTAAGATCTTATATTCTAGCAGAAGAAATCGCAGCAGCCGGAATGAGTTTTATTGAACTAAAAGATAATAATCTACGCTTAAAGATAAACTTTGCTGCTGCAGAAAAATATGATTATTTAAAAGATTGGCTGGCAGATAAAAAAAATGAGGAGTTAACAATAGATGCCTTTTTCCAGCTTGTATTCAGTGAGCTTCTGGCTCCTTTAAGTCCTTCTCAGGAAGATATTTTTGCCTGCAGGCAGATGATTGAATCAGTAGCACGTTTTCGTTCTGCTGTTGAAAATTTTCATAAAAACAAAGAAGATTTAAGCAGCAGATATATTGATATGATTTATGAAGGTACTTTAGCCGCTGAAACACTTTTTAAAGGACAATCACAGGAAAAAGGTGTTATCTTAGCTTCTCCTTACAAATTTTTGTTTTCTCCAGAGCTTGAGGGAGTCAATCATTTGTTTTTAGTTGATATTTCCAGCAGCCACTGGTTAAGGAGTATTGCTAAAGAATTGGTAAATCCCTATATATATTCAGAAAGCTGGCAGCATCAGAATGAATGGAACGATAAGATAGATCAGAATATTAGATTAAAACAATTAAGTGATTTTCTTGTTAGTCTTGTTTATAAAGTAAATGATGGTATATATATAGCAGATAGTTTTTTTAACAGCAGTGGTAAAGAACAGGATGGACCATTATACCGCTGGCTTGATGTGAGAGGAGATTAAAGATGGATTTCAAAGCAAGACCAGGTCAAAAAGAAGTATTAGAATACCGCGGGGGACAGCTTGCAGTACCAGCAGTACCAGGTGCAGGTAAAACAACGGTTTTGGCTCATTTAGCAGCTGATTTAATAACTGAAGAACTTAACAGTGGACAAAAAATATTGATTGTAACCTATATGAATTCAGCAGTAGCTAATTTTAGAAAAATGATTGGTAATTGTCTGGCAGCAAAAGGTCTGCCCAGAAGTAGGGGTTATAGTGTTAAAACATTGCATTCACTTGCTTTAGAAATTATTAAGGAAAAACCTGAAGCAAGGCTTATCAACCAGGATTTTGAGTTAATAGAGTCAGGCAGGCGTTTTCGCTGGATAAAACAGTTATCGAGCAAATGGGCTGCAGAAAACAATGATCTTTTGCTGGATTATTTTAATCTTGAAAAAAACAGCTATCACTTTAAAAAATATTCCAAAAGGTGGAAGGATGAAGATTTTCCTGCATATGTTTCCTCGATGATATCTTATTTTAAACTTAAACTTCTAGAAGCTGATGAGTTAAGAGAAATGATTAGATATTCGAATTTAAGAAAGAGAAATATTTTAACTCCGGCAGCTGATATATATGCTGAATATCAATTTAAACTGGCCCAGTCCGGTCTGTTAGATTTTGATGATTTAGTTCAACACAGTCTAAAACTACTTAAAAAAGATCCTGATTTTGCAGAAAGAATTTCAGCTCAATATTCTTATGTTTTTGAAGATGAAGCTCAGGATTCAAATCAGGCTCAGGAAGAGATGCTTTATTTATTGGCCGGAGAAAATAAAAATTTGTTAAGGGTTGGAGATAGTAATCAAGCAATTACAGGAAGCTTTACCCTTTCTGACCCTGAAATTTTTCGTAATTATTGCCGTTCAGATGAAGTTAAAGTCCAAACAATGTCAGTTTCCAGTAGAAGCAGCCAGGATATTATTGATTTAGCAAATTTTTTGGTGGATTGGAGTCAAAGTGAATTTGAAAATAGAAATTTAGATGCTTTAGAAAAAAAATATATAGAGCCTGTATTAGAAGATGATCCTGTTTCTAATCCTGAGCCGGAGGGATATCGAATTGGTATTCGTTCATTTAAAAATTGGAAGGAAGAAAAAAAGTTTTTAGCCAGACAGGCATTTCGTAAATCACAGGAAAATTCGAATAAAACTACTGCGGTGTTGATGCCAATTGGCAGACAATTGGAAGAAATAGGAGCTGAAATAAACAAGTTAGGCGGAGAATATCAACTTGCTGGCAGTACTGCTTCTAATGTTTTTTTAACGGAAATTGAAGTTATTTTAAAATTTTTAACTTCACCTAATTCTGCCAATAATTTAAAATTGCTTTTGAATGAGGTGTTTTTAGAAGATGATCAACAAGCCAGGCAGCTGTTAGAAGAGCTGTTAGAAGAAAAAGAAGTAGCAGAAATTATTTTCCCCACAGCAGGTTTAAGCAGAGATATCTTTAATATTACATTAAGGAAAAAAGAAGGGTTTAATGAAATTTTTAAGGCAGTAACAAAATTACAGGGGTGGTTGGAGGCCTCAATGGAGATTCCACCAGATGAACTTGTATTATTTTTAGCAGAACGAATAGAACTAAGTGGTAAAAAACTTGCTTTAGCTCAAAATCTTTCTCTAGAATTTGGGCGTCTTTTAAAAGAGAATCCAGCCTGGAGACTTGATCAACTCACTGCAGAACTTCCAGAAATAAGGGATAGATTAAAACAGTTTGCTGAAACTTTAACGGAAATGGAAGGTTTTGAAACAGCTCCCGATAAGGTAAGCCTATCAACTATGCATAAAGCAAAGGGTATGGAATGGGATACAGTATTTATAGGTGGTTTAACATCTGATCAATTTCAGCATAGTGATGATGATTATTTCATGGGAGAAAAATTTTATTTAAGTGAAGAAATAAAAAATCCTAAGGCAGCTGCTAGAGCAGAATTAGAATATTTAATAAATGACAAAAAAGAAAAAAATGCTGATAAAAAAGCCAGACAACAATTAATTGCAGAGAGAATCAGGCTGCTATATGTGGCGATTACCAGGGCAAAAGAAAATCTGTTTTTGAGCAGTCATAAGAAAAGGGGCAGTTGGGATAAATCTCCTGCTTATGTTTTTAGTGATCTCAAAGATTTCATAAACGAGAAACAAAAAGGAGGGTCAGACCGAAATGGCAAATAATAGTCTATCAGATCTATATTTTTCCCAATCTGCTCTGGAAATTTTTAACAAATGCCGAAGAAAATTTAAATATCGTTATCTTGATGGTCTCTACTGGCCCTCTGAATGGGGAATGAAAGAGGAATTTAAAGAAGATATTGATCGCGGTAGAAAATTTCATCTGCTTGCAGAAAGATATTATAATAAGAGTATTGCCAGTACTGTTTTAAAAGAAAATAATCAGCTCCAGGCATGGTTCAGCCGGCTTAAAAATTATTGTCCTCTGACTAAAAATATTATTGCTGCTGAACAGGAAATACGTTTTCGAAATAATAAACTTAAATTTCTTGCTAAGTATGACCTTTTAGAATATAATTCTGAAGATAAGAGCATAACTATTTATGACTGGAAAACAGATCATAAAAGTTTATATCAAAAAGATTTAGTAAACTCAATTCAGAGCCGCTTTTATTTATATCTGATGGTTGAAGCAGCTTACAAATATTTTGCTGATGCTTATCAGTTAGAGGGAATGCCGAAACTGCTTTATTGGAATCCACGTTATCCTAAGGAAGAAATTAAAATTAATTACAATAAAAAAGATCATAAAAAGGATCGCGATTTTTTCGAGGCCTTGATCGAAGAAATTTTAGGGCAAGAAAATTTTGATCTTACTGATAACTTAAATCTCTGCCGCTTTTGTGAATACAGGCCAATTTGCAGAGGTAAAAAAGCAGAGGGGAAAGAATTAATTGAAGAAGACTTAAACCTTGATCTTGATTGGGAAGCGGTTGAAGAAATGGAGTTTTTGTAAATTGCTTTTAACTCTAAAAAAGATCAGAAATATTAGTATTCTGGGGTGGGATAATGCAGATAAAGAAACCAAAGGAAGCTGATCTAAAAGCCGAATTAATTGATTATTTTCAGGATGAAAAACTAGCTGCTTTAGCTGCTGCACGAGGTTTAAATAATAAAAATGAACTAAAGAAGTTTCTTGAGTTAGACAATTATGAAGAGCTTAATTTAGAGGCTTTCCCTCAAATTATGGAAGCAGTAGACTTTATTTTATCTTATATTAAAAATAATAAAAATATTTTAATCTATGGTGACTATGATGTTGATGGTATAAGCTCTACCGCGATTTTAATGGGAGCTTTGCAAAGGCTGAGTGATAATATTGTATATCATATTCCAGATCGTTTTAAAGAAGGTTATGGTTTGAATAAAGATGTTTTGAAATCATATTCAGAAAGTATTGATTTAGTTATTAGTTGTGATTGTGGGATTAGTAACTATGAAGAAGTAAAATTTGCTAAAAAAATGGGGATGGCCTTTGTTGTGACAGATCATCATGATCTTCCAGAAAAATTACCACCTGCAGATTATATTCTTTCTCCCAGATTATTAGCTGAAAATCACCAGGGATATTGGCTGCCTGGAGCTGGAATGGCATTTTTTCTGGTCAAAGCTATCTATAAAAAAATTGAACGGGCCGGGGAAGAAAAAGATTTTTTGGATTTACTTTTGCTGGCTATTATAGCAGATGTAGTTCCTTTAATTGGTGAAAACAGATATTTATTTAAAACTGCTTTAACAAAACTGCAGCAGAGCCAAAGACCTGGTTTAAAAGCTCTCTATAATGAATTAAATATTAATGCTCATGAGATCAATGAAAAAGTACTTGGTTTTCAAATTGCTCCAATTTTAAATTCTGCTGGACGGATTGATAATGCTGAAAAAGCCTTAAAATTGCTTCTGGCAGAAGATAAAACCCAGGCTTTTTCACTTGCTGCTCAATTAAAAGATATAAATCAACAGAGAAAAAAAATTAGCCAGGAAATTTTCCTGGAAGCTGAAAAAGCTATTGATAGTGAGCAAAGAAAAGCACTTATTCTCTATAATAAGAGCTGGCATCAAGGTGTTATAGGTATTGCAGCAGGTAGAATTGCAGAAAATTATCAAATTCCGGTTGTGTTGATGACCTATAATCCGGATAAAGATCTAATAACTGCTTCTGCTCGATCTATTGAAGGAATAAATATTAATAATTTGATTTCTAAATGTTCTTCTCTTCTCGAAAAACATGGTGGTCATGCTGCAGCAGCAGGTTTTTCATTAAAAAAAGATAGATTGGAAAAATTCAGATTGCGGTTAAAAAGATTAATTAATCAAGAACTAAAAAGCTTAGAGCAAAACCTAGTTATTACAACAGACCTGGAAGTAGAATTAGCTGAGCTGAACCATGAGTTTTATCAAAAATTAAGATTATTTGCTCCGTTCGGGGAAGCAAATCCTGAACCTGTTTTTTACACAGAAGTTGAGATATTAAATAGTAGGGAGCTCTCCAATGGTAGACATAAAAAAATGGTTGTTTCTGATGGTAAAGATAAAATAACTGCTCTTTGGTGGTGGGCAAAAGATATAAAAATCCATCAAAAACAGAAATTGGCTTTTAAATTAAGCGAGAACATTTATCAGGGGAATAGGAGTTTAGAGTTAGAAATCAAAGCACTAAGCCCATTAGATAAGCAAAAAGATCCAGTAGATATAGATAAAGCTTCTCAGAAAACTTCAAGTTTTATAAAAATAGTCAATTATAAAAATAAGTCAGCAGCAGATTTAAAGGCGGGACTAGAAAACACCTCATATTTTTTAGAAAGCAAAGAAGAGTTTTCGCTTTACCCAGTAGTAAATAGAGAGTATCAAAAAAAAGCGAAAAGACTTGTTTTCTTAACTATTCCACCTTCAGTTGAGATAATTAAAGAAATGATTATTTTAACTGAAGCAGAAGAAATTTTTATTACGGATCTTCATCCAGCTGATAAAAGCTTTAAAAAATTCATCAAAATGCTGATGGCTTTGATAAAATATAATCTTAATCATGAAAATGGAATTTTTAATCTTAGAAGAGCTGCAGTGACTTTAAGTGAAAAAGAAATAACCATTAAAAGAGGGATTCAGTATTTAGCTGCAAGAGCAATGTTAAACTATGAATATATAAGCTATGATGAAATACTTATTTCTAAAGGGGGAATAGAAGATAAGGGATTGAGCAATTTGAGAGCAAAACAACTGCATAATTTACTGGAAGAAAGCTCGGCTTTTAGAAGGTTTATTTTAAACAAGTCTATTAGTGATATTGAACAAGTCCTAAATAACTTGAATAAATAATTAGGAGGGTTAAACAATGAAGAAAATTTTAGTTATTATTGTGATTGTATTGATCGTCTTATTAATAGCTGCAGCAACAAACCCATCTAGGAGTCAGTTTATTGACTGGAGTGTAGATGAAATTGCTTCTGAGGCTGAATCAGAATTGCAGAGAATTTTTGAAGGTGCTCTTTCCAGACCAATGTTAGAGATGCGAACTGATGAAAGTGATTATCTGTTTTTTAGTATTTTTACTGTGGAGACATCTGACTCAAAAAATTCATATTTAGGCATATTTAATAACTTCTTTAATTTAAACTAAGTATAGAGGAATCTTTTAACTATAAAATATTCTGATTATTCCCATCTGTTTAATAGATGGGGATTTTCTTGGACAATTAATTTTGATTTAAAGATGGAGGTATCAAGAAATGGAAGATTATTTAATTAGAGCAATTACTACTAATAAAGAACTTCGTGCTTTAGCTCTTAGATCTACAAATTTAGTAGCAGAAGCACAAAAAAGGCATAAGACAACACCAGTGGCTACTGCAGCCCTGGGAAGAGTATTAAATGGAGCTCTTTTGACTGCATCCCTTGTAAAATCAGGTGAAGAGATTGTGCTTAAAATTGATGGTACTGGTCCTGCTAAAAAAATAATAGCAGAAGCAAATCAAAAAGGAGAAGTAAGAGGTTATATCGCTAATCCCCAGCTGGAATTTAATACCACTGAAGAGGGTAAACTTGATGTTGCTAAGGCTGTGGGAGCAGGAGAGCTCTCTTTAACAAAAATTATGGATATGAAAGAACCATATACAGGGAGTGTTCCTCTGGTTTCTGGAGAGATCGGAGAGGATTTAACTTATTATTTTACTGCTTCAGAACAGATTCCTTCAGCAGTTGGCCTGGGAGTTATGGTGGATAAAGATCTAAGTGTTAAGGCAGCTGGCGGATTTTTAATTCAACTGTTACCCGAAGCTTCAGAAGAAACGATAAAATTATTAGAAAAGAATCTGGCGGAATTAAAATCTATCAGTAGTTTAATTGATCAGGGCTTTAGCCCAGAAGAAATTCTAGATAGTTTATTGGGTGATCTAGATTACAGAGTCATGGCCAGAAAGGAAGTCCAGTTCAAATGCAAATGCAGCAGGGCTAGAAGTTATGAACTTATTGCAGGATTAGGGAAAGAAGATATTAAAGAAACTTTAGAGAAAGAAGAACAGATAGAGATAAAATGTCATTTTTGTGGTGAGACATATGTATTTACAAAAAATGAAATCGAAAAGTTATTATCAGAAATAGATAAAGCAGAAGAGCATTAACTATGCTCTCTGCTGTATCTTTCCAGTCTTGAAGCTGTTTCTTCAGAAATTAAAGCTTTAAGATAAATATTGTTTTTTTGGTATTCCTCTTTAATTACCTGACCATTATTGTGGATTTTTTCTATCCACTTACCTTTAGAATAGGGCAAATCAAGCTCGATTTCCACCATATTTTGTCTGATTATTTGATTTAATTTAGCTAATAATTTATCTTTACCGATGCCTTTTAAAGCCGAAATAAAAATTGCATCTGGATAAATTAATTTTAGATCATTAATTTCTGATTGCTTTAATAAGTCAATTTTATTAAAGATTTTTATTCTTTTGCTTTTGCTAGAATTTAAATTTTCTAATTCTTCCTCAACAACTTTAATATTTTTTTCCATTTTAGGATCTGAGCTATCAATAACATGAAGAATTATATCAGCATTTTCTATTTCTTCTAAAGTGGTTCTAAAAGAAGCAAACAATTGGTGGGGTAATTTACTGATAAAGCCTACAGTATCACTTAATATTATTGTTCTTCCTACAGGCAGTTCTAGCTGTCTCATTGTAGAATCAAGAGTAGCAAATAGTTGATCTGCAACATGACTGTTTGCACCAGAAAGCAAATTCATTATGGTTGATTTACCGGCATTTGTATAGCCAACCAGGGCAGCAAGAGGGTCTTTTCGCTGACTTCGCTGTACATCACGGCTTGATTTTATATCTTTTAATTTTTCTTTGAGGCGGTGAATCTTTTTTTCAATCCTTCTTCTATCAACCTCAAGCTTACTTTCACCAGGACCTCTGGTTCCTATACCACCAGCCAGACGAGACATTTCTATCCCTCGTCCTCTCAATCTTGGCAGACGATATTCTAATTGGGCTAGCTCCACTTGGATTTTGCTTTCTTTGCTATGGGCATGTCTAGCAAAAATATCCAGTATTACCTGAGAACGGTCAATAACTTTTATTCCAATATAATCTTCAAGGTTACGCTGTTGAACCGGTGAAAGTTCATTGTCAAATACAATCAAATTTATATCAGTACTTTCAGCTGTATTTTTAATTTCATTTACTTTGCCTTTGCCAACATAAAAAGCTGGATCAATTTTACGGTCATGATAGGTCATAGTTAATTTTGCTTTTGCACCTGCAGTGTCTACAAGTAATTTTAATTCTTCTAAATCACTCTCATCAACACCAACAAGCAGAGCCTTTTCTTTGAGTTGATCAACTTTATACATTTTATTATCCTGGCTAAGCTCAAAATTATTATTAATAAATATTACCTCCTTGTTTTAGCATTCGCTTAACTACATTATAACATTTTTTTAAAGTTTCTAAAATGCTGTGAAGAAATATTTTTTTAAAATAGTTGAATATCCTTCTAAAGGCTCGATAAAAAATAATGAAGTTAAGCTTTTAATAATTGATAAAAGCTGTTAAATGTATTATAATTGATTTGCCGGGTTACCGGCATTTTTCTATTAAATAGAAGGGTTTTAATAACTTTTCGGGAAATATATTTTTAGGTGTTTTTTTAATAACAGAAAATCATGTTTTATTTTTTGAAAAATCTAGATTTTTATTTTAAATAACTCAAAAAGATCAAATCTTTAAGCTGGAGGTTAAGATGGAAAAGGCTAAGCAGAAAAAATATCCAGAAAGCGGAGTTTATTTGCTCAAAATAAAAGTCAAAAAAAAGATTAAAATTACTGTTGGTGCACTAGGAGAAAAGATATTTCCTGCAGGTTATTATTTTTATGCAGGTACTGCTCAGAGAAATCTTCTATCAAGGCTCAAAAGACATTATAGTCAAAAGAAAAAATTACACTGGCATATAGATTATTTGTTAAAAAAATCTGTATTAGAAACTGATTATGTTTTTAATTTTACCAGGCAGGGAGAATGTTTTTTGGCAGAAATTTTAAGATCAGCTGGAGCAAAAACTATTGTCAGCTCCTTTGGGGCAAGTGACTGTAGTTGTAATAGTCATTTACTTTATTTTGACTTTAAAAAAGGTGAAGATATAATTGATAAAATACTAGATAATAGAGATTTAAATAGCGAATTTAGTAATTTTTTAAAGGGTTAGAATTTAAAGAGGAGGTTTAATGTGTGGAAGATAGTGATATAATAAAAGATTTAAATAAAGAACAAAAAAAAGCAGTTCAACATGATAAAGGTCCCCTGCTTTTACTGGCTGGTGCAGGTAGTGGAAAAACAAGGGTTTTAACAAGGAGAATAGCATATTTAATTAAGCAAAGAGGAGTATCTCCATATAATATTCTGGCAGTTACCTTTACCAATAAAGCTGCTGAAGAAATGAAAAACAGGGTAGCAAAAATGGTAGATGGGGTTGATAAAAGCCTTTTAATTAGTACTTTTCATTCTTTTTGTGTAAGAATTCTAAGGAGAGAAGCAGAAAAATTAGGTTATCAAAGCAATTTTGTAATTTTTGACAGCATAGATCAGCGCAAATTAATCAAAAAAATTCTTAAAGAAGAAAACATTGATCCTAAAAAAACAAAGCCCTCTTCAGTTTTGAATAAAATTAGTAATGCAAAAAACGAGTTGAAAAGTCCTGAGCAATTCAGAAATTCTGCCGGCAGTTTTTATGCAAAAAATATTGCAGATCTTTATGAGAAATACCAAAAACAATTAAAGGCAAATAATGCAGTTGATTTTGATGATTTAATCCAGCTAACAGTTAAGCTTTTCAAAAAATATCCGAAGGTTTTAGAGCATTATCAGGAACGCTTTAAATATATTTTGGTAGATGAATATCAGGATATTAACCATGCCCAATATGAGCTGGTAAATTTACTTGCTGAGCGTTATCGCAATGTTTGTGTTGTTGGTGATCCTGATCAGGGTATTTATGGTTTTAGAGGAGCAGATATTAGAAATATCCTTAATTTTGAAGATGATTATCCAGATGCTAAAATAATTAAACTTGAACAAAATTATCGTTCAAAAGCAAATATTTTAAAAGCAGCACAAGCTGTGATTAAAAATAACAGTTCCCGCAAAGAAAAAAGCCTTTGGACAGAAAAAGAATCTGGCCCTGAAATTGAATTATATGAAGCTGAAAGTGAGAAAGATGAGGCTGATTTTTTCTGCAGAATGGCTAAAGAATTAAAGAAATCTAAAGATTATAGTTATGATGATATGGCTGTATTGTATAGAACTAATTCTCAGTCTCGTGCTTTTGAAGATATGTTGATGAAATATGGGATTCCTTATCAAATTACTGGAGGGGTAAGATTTTACGAAAGATTGGAAATAAAAGATATTATGGCATATCTGCGCTTAATTTATAACCCTGCTGACGATATTAGTTTTTTAAGGATAACAAATCGGCCAAAAAGAGGAATTGGAGCAGGTACACTGGCTAAAATTCAGCAATATGCAGAAACCGAATCAATAAGCTTATATCAGGCAGCACTTCAGTCCAAAAGCAATCCTGATTTAAGTAGCAGCTATCAAAAACGTGTATTAGCTTTTACAAAAATAATTGAGGAACTTAGAGAACAGAAAGATGAAATTGCTTTAGCCAGATTAACTGAAACATTACTTGAAAAGAGTGGTTATAGAAAAGATCTTGAAGAAGAGAAAACTAATAAGGCAGAAACAAGGTTAGAAAATATTGAAGAACTTTTTTCCGTTATAAATGATTACATGAAAAATAGTAACGAAAATACGCTGGCCGGATTTTTAGAAGAAGTAACCTTAATGTCAGATATAGATACTCTGGAAGAAGAACAATCTGCAGTTACTTTGATGACTATCCATTCTGCAAAAGGACTTGAATTTCCAGTCATATTTTTGGTAGGTTTAGAAGAGGGGATTTTCCCTCATGCCAATTCGCTTTATGAAAGAGATGGGATAGAAGAAGAAAGAAGGCTCTGCTATGTTGGTATGACAAGGGCTATGGATAGATTATTTTTAAGTAGAGCTAAAATAAGGCTTCGTTTTGGAGAAAGACAGATAAATCCACCATCTCAATTTCTTGAAGAAATTCCAGAAGAATTACTGATTGATCCCAAAAAAGAAAAAACTGACATTGCAAAAGAAGCAAAATTGGTTAATGATAACAACTCAGCTACAGAATATGTGATCGGCCAAAAAATCGTTCATCCTCGTTGGGGAATTGGAATTATACTCTCTATTAGAGGCAAGGAAAATACAGAGCTTAAAATTTCTTTTCAACAAGGAAAAACAAGAACACTTTTGGCAGAATTTGCTCCAATTCAGAAGGTTTAGGTAGGTGAAAAGGTGAATAATTTAAATAAAGAAAAGGCTAAAAAGAAAATAAAAGCTTTAAGAGAAAAAATCAGAAAAGCAGAATATAGATATTTTGTTTTAGATGATCCTCAAATATCTGATGCAGAATTTGATAAATTGATGCAGGATTTATTGAAATTAGAAAGCCAATTCCCAGAATTAGTAACAGCTGATTCTCCAACTCAGAGAGTTGGTGGAGAAGTTTTAGATGAGTTTGAAAAAGTTGAACATTCAACTGAAATGCTGAGTCTAGATAATTCATTTAATGCTGAGGAATTAAGAGGTTTTGACCAACGGGTTAAAAAAAATACAACTGAAAGAGATTATCAATATATTGTAGAACATAAAATTGATGGCCTCTCTGCTGTAATAAGATATCAAGGAGGAAGCTTTCAGTTAGGAGCTACTAGAGGTAATGGAGAAGTTGGAGAAAATATTACTGAAAACATGAAAACAATCCGCTCCTTACCACTTAAAATTGAAGATAAAGCAGAACTTGAATTAAGGGGTGAAATTTATTTAAGCAAAAGTGAATTTGAGAGAATTAATGAAAAAAGATTAGAAAATGAAAAAAAACCTTTCGCTAATCCTCGTAATGCAGCAGCAGGTTCTGTTCGACAGCTTGATAGTAAGATTGCTGCTTCGAGACGTTTATCAATTTTAATTTATGATTTGATATCTCATTCAAATAGAGAGTTTGAAACCCATCTTGAAGTATTTGCTTATTTAGAGGAACAGGGTTTTAATGTTAACTGGCATAAAAAAGCAGATGATATCGGAAAAGTGATTGAAATTTGTCAGGAATGGGAAGAGAAAAGAGAGAGTCTTGATTTTGAAATTGATGGGCTTGTGGTAAAAATAAATAATTTAAATCTAAGAGAAGAACTTGGCTCTACTGCAAGAAGTCCTCGCTGGGCTATAGCTTATAAATTTCCTGCTCAACAAAAAACTACTAGAGTTAAATCCATTGAAATATCTTTAGGAAGAACAGGAGCTTTAACTCCTACTGCAGTTTTAGAACCGGTGGAAATAGCTGGTTCAACTGTTAGCAGAGCTACTCTACACAATGAGGATGAAATCAAAAGAAAAGATATACGAATCGGAGATATTGTACTTGTACAAAAGGCAGGAGATGTTATTCCAGAAGTTGTTAAAGTTATTAAAGAAAAACGTGACGGTTGTGAAAAGGAATTTGAAATGCCTGATCATTGTCCGGTTTGTGGTACTAAAGTAAAACGGCCTGAGGGGGAGGCGGTAACCCGCTGTACAAATATTAGCTGTCCTGCTCAGCGCAAAGAAAAAATTCTTCATTTCGTTTCTCGTGATGCAATGAATATAGAGGGTGTTGGGCCTGCATTAGTTGATCAGTTATTAGAAAATGATTTAATTGATGATTATGGAGATTTATATTTTCTTAAAAAACATCATCTTCAAAATTTAGAGAGGATGGGAGAAAAATCTTCTCAAAATGTCATTGATGCTATTAAGCAAAGTAAAGACAGAGAATTTTTTAGGGTTATTTATGCCCTGGGAATTCGTCATGTTGGTTTAGGAGCAGCTAGAACCTTAAGTGATAATTACAGTTCTATATCTCAATTGATGGAGGCCTCTAATGAGGAACTGGAAGAGATTGATGAAATTGGCCCTGTTATTGCAGATAGTATTATTGATTTTTTTGCAGAAAAACAAAATCGTGATTTAATAAGCCGTTTAAGACAGGCAGGTATAAACCTTAGCCGGGAAAATACTGAAGAAAAAGAAAAATTTCTTGAGGGATTAAAATTTGTTTTTACCGGCTCATTAAATGACTTTACCCGTTCAGAGGTTAAGGACCTGGTCGAAAAAGCAGGAGGAAGATCCGTGTCTTCTGTTAGTTCTAAAACAGATTATTTAGTTATAGGAGATAACCCGGGCTCAAAGTACCAAAAAGCCCAGGAATTAGGAATAAAAATATTATCAGAATCAGAATTCAAAGAACTATTAGAAAATAAGGAGGAAAAATAAATGATTGATAAAAAAGATGTGGAATATTCTGCTGACTTAGCTCATTTGAAATTAAGTGAAGAAGAAAAAGATCTTTATACAGAACAAATTGCTAAAATATTTGATTATGTAGAGAAACTAAATGAGCTTGATACAGAAGATGTTGTGCCAACAGCATATACTGTACCAATGAAAAATGTAATGCGTGAAGATGAAGTTGAAGAATCATTAGATCGCGAAAAATCACTTGCAAATGCACCTGATAAAAAAGACGGCCAATTTAGAGTACCAAAAATTATGTCTGAATAACTTGATAGGAGGTAGTTAAATTGAATTTATATGATCTTACAATTCACGAATTAAAAGATAAATTAAATAAAGGTGAAACCACAGTAGCTGAAATCAGAAAAGCTTTTGATGATAGAATAGCTGCTGTAGAAGATAAAGTTAAATCTTATATAACACTTACTGATGATTTAGCAGAAAAAAGTGCTGCTAAATATGAAGAAAAAAAGGAACAACTGCTGGCAGGGATTCCAATAGCGGTTAAAGATAATATTTCAACCGAGGCTATTAAAACTAGCTGTGCTTCAAAAGTGCTGAAAAATTATAAGCCGCCTTTTAATGCTACAGTAATTGATAAATTAGATGATGCTGGGGCATTAATTATAGGTAAAACCAATATGGATGAATTTGCGATGGGTTCTTCAACTGAAAACTCTGCTTTTTTTAATACAAATAATCCCTGGAATTTAAATCATGCTCCAGGTGGCTCAAGTGGTGGTTCTGCTGCTGCAGTTGCTGCCGGTGAATGTGCAGCTGCTCTGGGCTCTGATACAGGAGGCTCGATCAGACAGCCTGCTTCTTACTGTGGTGTTGTAGGTTTAAAATTAACTTATGGTATGGTTTCACGTTATGGTCTGGTAGCTTTTGCCTCATCTCTTGATCAAATTGGTCCAATTACAAAAGATGTAGAGGATTGTGCCATCATGACAAATGTTATTACCGGTTATGATGAAAAAGATTCTACATCAGTTGAAGATAAGGCAGAAGATTATAGAAAATATTTAAAAAAAGATGTCAGTGGAATGAAAATCGGGATTCCTGAAGAATATTTTAATTTAGATTTTGATCAAGAGGTTAAAGACAGTGTGCTGGCAGCTGTTAAAGAATTAGAAAAAGCAGGGGCAGAAGTAGAAAAAGTACATATTACCGATGCTGCCTATGCTCTGGCCGCCTATTATATTATCGGTCCAGCAGAGGCAAGCTCAAACCTAGCCCGCTATGATGGTGTTAGATATGGACTGCGCAGTGAAGAAGCTGATGATGTAAAAACAATGTTTTTTAACACAAGATCTGAGGGCTTTGGAGATGAGGTAAAAAGAAGAATAGTTATCGGTACCTATGCTTTAAGCTCGGGCTATTATGATGCATATTATCTTAAAGCCCAAAAGGTAAGAACCCTAATCAAAGATGACTTTGATAGAATCTTCAATGATTTTGATCTGATTGTAACACCAACCGCACCTACAACAGCTATAGAACTGGGGACAAAAAGTGATCCCCTGGAAATGTATTATACAGATATATTTACAGTACCAATCAATATAGCAGGTGTTCCTGCAATGTCAATTCCTTGTGGATTTGACAGTAATAATATGCCAATCGGTCTGCAGTTAATAGGTCCCCATTTTGGTGAGGGGAAAATTATTCAGGCAGCATATACACTTGAAAAAATTCTTGATATAAAAGATAAAAGAGCAGAATTATAAATTTTTGAGAGAGGTGAAAAAATGTCCACTAAATATGAAACAGTTATTGGACTTGAAGTCCATGTTCAATTGTCAACAAAATCTAAAATATTTTGCGGCTGCAGTACAGAATTTGGTAAAGCACCGAATAAAAACACCTGTCCAGTATGTCTAGGTTTACCAGGTTCTTTGCCAGTTTTAAATAAAAAAGCAGTTGACTATGCCATTTTGGCAGGAATGGCTTTAAATTGTGATATTGCAGAATACAGTAAATTTGACCGTAAAAATTATTTTTATCCAGATTTAGCTAAAGCATATCAGATTTCGCAGTTTGATTTACCGGTTGCTGAAAATGGTAATATTGAAATAGAAACAGATAATGGCATTTTCAATATTGGAGTTACTAGGGTTCATTTAGAAGAAGATGCTGGTAAATTAGTTCATGAAGGAAGCATTGATAAATCAGAGGCCAGTCTTGTTGACTATAATAGGTCTGGTGTTCCCTTAATTGAAATAGTTTCTGAACCTGATATTCGAACTCCAGCTCAAGCTAAAGCTTATTTAAGTGAACTAAAATTAATTTTGGAATATCTTGATATTTCTGATTGTAATATGGAAGAAGGTTCTCTGCGCTGTGATGCAAATGTTTCTTTAAGACCTAAAGGTCAAAAAGAATTTGGGACAAAGGCAGAACTTAAAAATATGAATTCATTTAGTGCAGTAGAAAAAGGTTTAGAGTATGAGATGAAAAGACAGGAAGAACTTTTAAAAGAAGGACATAAAGTGGTCCAGGAAACAAGAACCTGGGATGAAGAATTAAATAAAACTATTTCGATGCGTGGTAAAGAAGAGGCCCATGATTATCGTTATTTCCCTGATCCTGATCTACTTCCTTTAGAAATAAATCAAAGCTGGAAAAAAGAAATAAAGAATAAATTGCCAGAACTACCAAGAGAGAAATATAAACGTTTTATCTCTGAATTCTCTTTACCTGCCTATGATGCCGGTGTAATTACAGGTAATAGGGATATGGCAGAATTCTTTGAGACCGTACTTAAAGATTATGATGATCTTAAAAATATTAGTAACTGGATGATGGGAGAATTTTTAAGGCTGCTAAATGAAAATAATGAAGGTCCTTATGATTCTGGAGTCACACCGGAAAATCTCTCAAAGATGCTTAAAATGATAGATAAAGATGTCATAAGTGGTAAAATTGCCAAAAAAGTATTTGAAATAATGTATGAAAGTGGTAAAGATCCAGAAACAATTGTTGAAGAAGAAGGATTAAAACAGATAAGTGATGAGGGTAAATTAGAAAGTCTAGTTGATCAAATCATAGACGATAATCCTGATGCTGTTGAAGATATTAAAAACGGTAAAGATCGAGCAATAGGTTTCTTAGTTGGTCAAATAATGAAAGAAACTAGAGGAAAAGCAAATCCAGGACTGGTAAATAAGATGTTAAGAGATAAATTGATGGATTAAAATAATAGAGCCCGTGTCAAAGCGGGCTCTTAATAAAGGATGATTTTTTTGAATATTAAAACAATCCGGAGAAGGATCAAAAATCGTATTCCAGGCCCCACCAGGATTCAATCTTATTATTCAGTTTTAATTCCTATCATAGAGATAGACGACAAATTACATCTGATTTATGAACTTAGAGCAAGTGATCTTTCTACTCAACCAGGACAAATATCTTTTCCTGGTGGAAAAGTAGAAAGAGGTGAAGAATTTTCTCAAGCAGCTGTTAGAGAATGTGCTGAAGAATTACTGATAGATCAGGAAAAAATAAAATTGTTAGGTGAGATAGATTATCTAATCACACCTTTTGATTTTATAATTTATGCTTTTATTGGTTGTTTGAAAGTAAATAGTTTATCTGAAATTAAAACAAATAATGAGGTAGCAGAAGTTTTTACCGTACCACTCGAATTTTTTTTAGAGAATGAACCTGAAAAATATGGTGCTTTTTTAAAAAGTGAATTTGATGCTGATTTCCCCTACCACTTACTACCTGAAGGGAAAAATCATAAAAAGTTAAAAAGTGAGTATGATATATATTTTTATCGTTACAAAGACAGAGTTATCTGGGGCATTACTGCAGAACTGAGTAAAAACTTCATTGATATTATTAAAAATGAGTAAATATTAAAATTAAAACTCTTAAAACTTGTTAAAAAATTCATAAATAAACTTGACAATTTATCCACTATATCGTATTATTTAAATAAAACAATATTCTTGGAGATTAGGAGGATTAAAAATGACTTTTTTTACAAGTGATAAATCATCTAAAATTATAGAAAAAAATAGTGCTGTTTTAGAAGAGGAAGCAGAACTTTTAAAAGCTTTAGCCCATCCTGTTCGTCTCACTATTGTCAAAGGTCTTTTAGCTGAAGAAGGTTGTAATGTTTCTGAGATGCAGCAGTGTTTGGATATACCACAATCTACACTTTCTCAGCACTTAGCTAAATTAAGAGATGCTGGTATACTTAAAAGTGAGCGGAATGGCCTTGAAAGACATTATTTTGTTGTAAATGATAAAGCAATAAAAATCATTAAAACTTTAAGTGAATTAGAATACTCAAAAGAAGAATAAAAACTAATAACAAAATAAACAATAACTTTAACAAAGGGGAGAAAAAGATGGGTAAAAAGGTTATTATTGTTGGGGGTGTAGCAGGTGGAGCAAGCACTGCTGCTCGGTTAAGAAGAATGAGTGAAGATACTGAGATTATAATGCTCGAAAAAGGTGAGTATATTTCTTTTGCTAATTGTGGTTTGCCTTATCATATTGGTGAGGTAATCGAAAAAAGAGAAGAGCTTTTAGTTCAGACCCCTGAAGCAATGAAAGCACGTTTTAATATTGATGTTAGAATTATGCATGAAGCATTAGATATTGATAGAAAAGAAAAAAATCTGAAAATAAAAAATCTAGAAACTGGTAATATATATACAGAAAGTTATGATAAACTTGTTTTATCTCCCGGAGCAGATCCAATCAAACCACCATTACCGGGCCTGGACATAGAAGAAGTTTATACACTTAGAAATATTAGAGATATGGATTTGATTAAAGAATATATTGATAACAATGAGATAAAACATGCTGTAGTAGTTGGTGGTGGTTTTATTGGTCTAGAAATGCTTGAAAATCTTCACCAAAGAGGATTAAAGGTTTCATTATTAGAATTAACTGATCAGGTTATGAGGACCCTTGATAAAGAAATGGTATCAATGGTTCATAATCATATGCGAACTAAAGGTGTAGACTTAAATTTAAGTGATGGAATCGCAGCGGTAGAAAAAGAAAACGGGAAAAAATTTGCTTTACTACAAAGTGGTAAAAGAATAGAAACAGATTTAATAATACTATCAATTGGAGTTAAACCCAAAACAGAGCTTGCTGAAAAAGCCGGGCTGGATATTGGTGTTAGTGGAGGGATAAAAGTTAATCAATATCTCCAGACAAGTGACCCAAATATCTATGCAATAGGTGATGCTATAGAAGTTAAAGATTTTGTTATTAATGAGCCCAGTCGAATTCCACTGGCTGGTCCTGCCAACAAACAGGGTAGAATAGCCGCCAATAACATAACGGGAAGAAAAGAAAAATATAATGGTACCCAGGGAACATCAATAGCAAAAATATTTGATATTATTCCTGCTTCTACAGGAGCTGCAGAAAAGAAATTAAAAGAAAATGACTTTAATTATCAAGTAGTCCATATTACTTCTAATAACCATGCTAGCTATTATCCAGGTGCCCTGCCAATGATGTTGAAATTAATTTATCAAAAAAAAGATGGTAGAATACTGGGAGCTCAAATTGTCGGTTTTGCCGGAGTAGATAAAAGAATAGATGTACTTTCTACTGCTATACGGCATCAGATGAATATTTTTGATCTCCAGGAATTAGAACTTGCCTACTCTCCTCCTTTTGGATCAGCAAAAGATCCTGTTAATATGCTTGGCTTTGCTGCTGGGAATATTTATAATGGCCTGGTTAAGCCAGCATTTTGGCAAGAATTAGATGAGCTTGATAATGAAGAAATTATTTTACTTGACATAAGAGAAAATATAGAGCTTGAATTAGGTCAAATCCCTAATTCTATTCATATTCCTTTAAATTCTTTAAGAGATAGATTAGATGAACTTGATAAAGATAAAGAATATATAACATATTGTGCAGTTGGACTACGTGGTTATATTGCAGCCAGGATTTTAATGCAAAATGGTTTTAATAAAGTTCGCAATCTAAGTGGTGGTTATAAATTATATAAGGCAGTTATGGATGATAAAAACGAGGTTATTGAAAAAGAAGAAGAAGCAGAATTAAATTCTCTTCTTACCCCAGAAGATGCAGAAATGATTGCAGATTTAATCATCAAGAATATTAGAAACAAATAACAAATGTTTTCAGTTAATTTTATATAATAAAAGGCAGTTCATTGAACTGCCTTTTTGTTTGCAATATTATTAGTCATTTTTTGGTAAACATCATTCAAAGTTAACTTAATCCAGAAAGCAGCTGGGATAACACTCACAATTTCTGAAATTGGAAAGGCAAACCATAAATATTCAAGGCCAAACCATTGGCCTAATAAATACATTAATGGCAGTAGAACGATTATTTGTCTTAAAAAAGAAAAGAACAAACTTGGAAAACCATTACCTAAAGCCTGAAATGTAGTTGAAATAATTATTGCTGGTCCTATAACTGGGAAAGCAATACTTATTCTTTTGAGGGCTGTTGTGCCAATTCTAATTAATTCAGGGTCATTATTAAAAAGCGTAATCATTAATTCTGGTATTGATTGGAAGACAAAAAAGCCAATTGTTGTGAAAATAAAAGCAACTAAAAGGGCTGATTTAAATGTTTTTTTCATCCGCTGAGGGTTATTATGACCATAATTATATCCCATAATAGGCATATAACCCTGGTTTAAACCATAAACTGGCATAAAAACAAAGGACTGCAGTCGAAAATATATACCTGCAGCTGCAATGGCTGTACTACCAAATTCGGCCAGGATTCTGTTCATACCACCTAACATAAAACTGGCTAAAAATTGCATTACCATTGCTGGAAAGCCAACTATATAAATATCCTTAATAATTTTAAAATTAAATTTAAAGTCTTTTAAAGAGATTTTTAATTCGTTTTTATCACTGAGCAAAATATAAGTTAAAAAGACACCACTTATTAGTTGAGAAATTACTGTAGCAATTGCAGCACCTGCGATTTCCATTCGGGGGAATATCCACCAGCCATAAATAATAAAGGGATCTATTATTATATTTAAAATTGAGCCAATTAACATTGCTACCATGGGAACAAATGTATTACCCTCTCCCCTTAAAATATGGTTAACAACCATCGGGTAAAAAATAGAAATAGAAGCTATTAAAATTATTTTAATGTATTCACTACCCATTTGAACTAAAATTTCGTCATTAGTGAAAAGTTCTAATATTTGAGTTGAAAAAAAATAACCAATAATGGCGACTACTAAACCACCTATAAAGATCATCATAATTCCATGTTCAGCAGCATTTACCGCTGCATGTTTATTGTTTTCTCCCAACCGTCTTGCAATTAAAGAACTAACACCGATTCCGATTCCAACTCCGATTCCGATTAAAACAATTTGTATTGGAAATGCAAGAGATAAAGCAGATAATGCCTCAGTGCTTAAGCGGCCAACATAAATACTGTCAACAACATTGTAAAGTGCATGAGTGGCCATTGCTATAATTGAGGGAACAGATAGGCGAAATAATAACGGAATGATTGCTTCATTTTCTAGACGTTCTGAACTGCTCTGCATAAGACATCCTCCAGACTGGATTGATTAAAATATATAATTTTTATAGAATAATCTAGCATATCATTCTATCACAAAAGAGCTTTTGATGTCAAAATACTATGGGCTGGTCAAGCTGCTTGAACTATGATAATATTTACTTAGCTTAACTTTAATAATCAGATAAAATATAAGGGAGTTAGATATTAAATGTATGAAGGAGAAATCAAGAAGTTAAAAGTTGAAGACCTCGCCCATGGTGGAGATGGAGTTGCCAGAACAAAAGAAGGAATAGCAGTCTTTATACCGTTAACTATTCCTGGTGATTTAATCAAAGCCAAAATAACCAAAATAAAAAAGAACTATGCATTTGCTAAATTAATTGAAATCATAGAAGCAGGAAAAGGCCGAAAAAAGCCACCCTGTCCAGTTTATAATGATTGTGGAGGTTGTCAACTACAGCATTTAGAATACAAAAAAGAACTGGAACTCAAAAATAACAATCTTCAGCAGATCATAAAAAGAATTGCTGGAATTGATGAATATAAAATAAATGAAGTGCTGGCTGCAGAAGATGATTTTCGTTATCGTAATAAAGCTCAATTTCCTTTAACTACTAAAGAAAGTGGGGAAATAACTGCTGGTTTCTATAAAAGGGGCAGCCATGAGGTTGTTCCCTATCATGATTGTTTAATTCAGCATCCATTAATCAATAGAATATTAAAGACAACCTTAAAAGAATTAAATAAAAGAGAGATAAGCGTTTATGATGAAGAAACAGCTGAAGGATTATTAAGACATTTAGTAATTAGGGTTGGAGTGTGTACAAATCAGGCTTTATTAATTTTTGTTACAAACGGAAATGAATTTAAAGCTAAAGAGAATATTGCTGAGAAGATATTGGCTGCTATTCCTGAATTAAAAGGAGTAATTCAAAATATAAATAATAAAAATACCAATGTTATCTTTGGCAAAAAAGATATAATTATCAGAGGAGAGAACTATATTAAGGAATATATAAATAAAACAGCTTATTTAATATCTGCCAGATCTTTCTTTCAAGTCAATACCCTTCAAGCAGAAAAATTATATAATAAAGTTTTAGATTTTTTAGAAGAAAATAATGAGCAAAAAATAGTAGATGCCTTTTCTGGTACCGGGAGTATAGCCTTATATATTGCTGAAAAAGCAGAAAAAGTTTTTGCTGTTGAATCATTAAAACCAGCCGTAAAAGATGGAAAAAGGAATGCAGCATTAAATAAAATTAAAAATATAAAATTTATTAATGGTCTTGTAGAAGATGAATTAGCTAAAATACTTGCTGAAGAAAAAATTGATAGCATTATTTTTGATCCACCTCGTAAAGGTTTAGCTGAAAAAACAATTGATTTATTAAATAATTTGGAAATAGAAAAGGTAATTTATATATCCTGTAATCCCGCTACTCAGGCAAGAGATCTTAAAAAGCTTAAAGGCAAATACCGGTTAATTGAAATACAGGGAGTAGACATGTTTCCTAATACCTATCATATTGAATCTGTAGCTTTATTAAAACTTAAAAATAAGTCTGGTGAAATATAGTCAGATATAGTTGTGAAAGAGTAAAATTCTGCTTGTAAACCTCATGGGCTTGCCCCAAGGAGGGCCAATAGCTTGATTACTTGCTAAAATAGGTATATTTATGATATATTATATTATAAAGTTACTTTATAATACTCCATTTAAGGAAGGGGTAGAATAAATGAATCTGTTTTTATTAATTGTTTTTGTAATAATTGGTTTTGCTGGACTTTTTTATAATGTTGATGCTGGTGTTTTTATTGGATTTGGTCTTATTCCCTGGCAGGTTTTGAAAATTAAAATGAAGAAAAAATTTGTTTTAACATCTATAATATCAACTACCCTAATTGGTGGAGGCTATTTTATATATTCTCAAGAATGGTTGATTTTAGCTTTATTTATATTTATTCAGTTATATAATTACTGGGGATTATTAAATGCTCAAATGAAATAAAAGCTTTGAAGGAGGAATAAAAAATGCCGACATATTTGTATGAATGTGAAGAATGTGGAAGGTTTGAAAAATTTCAAAATATTAAAGATGAAGCTTTAAAAAAATGCCCTGAATGTGGGTCTGAAGTGAAGAGAATAATAGGTTCTCCGGGGATTCTTTTTAAGAGCTCAAACTTTTATGTTAATCAGGCTAAAAAAGATTCATCTAAAAGTAACAAAAAAGATCATAAAGCTTCTTAAATAAGATGAGCCGGCCTTTGAGCCGGTTTTAATTTTAGACAAGAAAGAAGGTAGAAATATGTCTGAAGTTGTTTTAAAAAAATGCAATTCTTATCAAGACAAAGAATTAGATAAACAAATTGATGAACTGCTTAATGAATTAGGTGGTCTATCTACATTTGTCAAAAAAGGGCAAAAAGTATTATTGAAAACTAATTTATTAATGGGTAAAAAACCTGAAACTGCTGTAACTACTAATCCTCAATTAATTGCAGCATTGGGCAAAAAAATTCAGGCTTTAGGGGCTGAGGTGATTATAGCTGATAGTCCAGGCGGACCATTTAATGGGAAATTATTAGAAAGAGCCTATGCTAAAAGTGGACTTACAGAAATTGCCACAAAAAATAATTTTAAATTAAATTTTAATACTAAATCAAACAAAGTAGAGTTTGCTGAGGGGAAAGCAAATAAATCTTTTCAATTGGTTGATTTTATCAATGAGGCAGATTTAATAATTAATTTGCCCAAACTTAAAACTCATGGATTAACTATGTATACAGGAGCTGTAAAAAATCTCTTTGGTTGTATACCGGGAGTTATTAAAGCGGAATACCATTTAAGGATGCAGTCTGCCTATGATTTTTCTAGAATGCTTAATGACTTAGCTTTACTTGTTAACCCAAGTTTAACTATAATGGATGCAGTAATTGGGATGGAAGGAGAAGGGCCTTCTAATGGGAGTCCAAAAAGATTTAATTATTTATTGGCTTCTAAATCACCTTTTTATTTAGATTTAGCAGCAGTAAAATTACTGGGCATTAATCCTGCTGAAAGGGTCCCATCTATAAAAGCTGCAGTTGAAGATTCGATTATTGAAAAAGATAAATTAATCTTAAAAGGTGATGATTTTATTCCTTTTGCCTCAGTAGATATTCCGAAAATAGAAAAAGAAACTAATTTTTTAAAGAAAAGGATGCCTGACTTTTTGGCCGATATTTTGGAAAATCTTCTTCGACCAAAACCAGTTTTTAAAAAAGATAATTGTGTGGGTTGTGGTAACTGTGCTGCAAATTGTCCACCGAAGGTTATAACTATGGTAGATAATTTTCCAGAAGTAGAGCTTGATGGTTGTATACGCTGTTTTTGCTGTCAAGAATTATGTCCTTATGATGCTGTAGAGATAAAATATCCGCTGCTGGCCAGATTGTTTTTTGCAAAATAATGGGGGTTTAAAAATAAATGAAAATTGGAGTTATTTCAGATACCCATCTTCCAGGTGTAGGAAGAAAATTACCAAAAAAATTACTTGAAGAATTAAGAAAAGTCGATTTAATTGTGCATGCTGGAGATCTTACTGAGGAAAAATATTTAAATTGTTTAAAATCTTTAAATGAAGTTAAGGCAGTTGCAGGTAATAGAGATAGTTTTCCACTTCAGGAAAAATTAAATGAGCAACTTAGCTTTGAGATAGCAAATAAGAAAATTTCTGTCATTCATGGCCATCAATTTGGTGGTAGAAATGTCTTGCAGAGTTTGAATTATAGTTTTCCTGAAAGTGATGTAATTATTTTTGGTCATACTCATCGACCAGTTAACGAAGAATTAGGGGGCAAATTATTTTTTAACCCTGGTTCTCCAACAGATAAAAGATTGGAGAAAAACCATACTTTTGGTATAATAGATATTGGAGATAAGGTTAATGGTGAGATAAAAATTTTGGAGGAGGGGTCTTAATGTCTGTTTATGATCACGCAAGACGATTACAAAGAAAGCTTAAAGATTCTAAAGAATACCAGAACTATCAAGAGCTAAGAGAAAAAGTAATGGAAAAATCAGGTTCCAAAAAAATGCTAATTGATTATCAAAACTTGATGATGAAATTACAGAATAAAAGGATTGCTGGCGAAGAACTTGCTGAAGAAGATAAAGAAAAATTGCAGAATTTGCAAAATTTAATTGAAATTAATAGTAATGTAAAAAAATATTTAGAGGCTGAATACCAGTTAAGCAAAATGATTAATGACATTCAGAAAATAGTTTTTTCCGAATTAGAGATTGGGATAGCTGAAGAAGAACTAGAAGCAGAAACCGAAGAAGAAAATTCAGAAAAATAAAAGCACCCAATTTGGGTGCTTTTAAAAAGTGCATAATTTAAACAGGTTGGACTTCTTTAACTCCATCTACATTTTGTTTCAATGTGCGTTCTATACCATTTTTAATGGTTAAGGTTGACATTGGACAACCACTACATGCGCCAAGAAGTTTTACTTTTACGATGCCTTCTTCAGTTACTTCAACCAATTCTACATCTCCACCATCAGCTTGAAGGCTTGGTCTTATTTTATCAAGATATTTTTGAACTTCTTCTTTCATACTTGCACCTCCTAAAATGACTTTGTTTTATTATACAAAAAAACTCAAGTTTTTACAAGCTTTAAAATCTTTTTCTTATTTTTTAGATCATATAATAGTGGGAGAATGATTAAAATGGCCAATTTTGTTCATTTGCACAACCATACAGCTTATAGTCTCTTAGATGGTGCTATCAGAATTAAGGACTTAATCAGAAAAAGCAAAGAATATTCTCTACCTGCAGTTAGCATAACTGACCATGGAGTTTTATATGGGATGATAGAATTTTATCAGCAGGCTAAAAAGGAGAATATTAAACCTATTATTGGTTGTGAATTATATTTAGCTGAAAACAAATTAAGCAATAGAAATAGAAAGAACTACCATCTTGTTTTATTAGCTGAGAACAATGAGGGCTATCATAATTTAATCCAATTGGTTACTAAATCATGGCTGGAAGGATTTTATTATAAGCCACGAGTTGATAAAGAACTCCTGGCTAAACACAGTGATGGATTAATCTGTCTTTCTGCTTGTTTACAGGGAGAAGTACCACAACTTATTTTAAATGGCAATTATGATCTGGCTAAAAAAGCAGTTTCTGATTATCAGGCTATATTTGGTCATGACAGCTTTTTTCTTGAACTGCAGGACCATAACCTAAAAGAGGAAAAAGAAGCTGCTCAGGGTCTGATTAAGCTTAGCAATGAAGAAAATATTCCCCTGGTTGTGAGTAATGACTCTCACTATCTAGAACGTGAAGATTCTGAATTACAGGATATATTACTTGCTTTACAGACAGGAACAACTATTGATGACGAAAACAGAATGAGTTTTAGTGGTCAGGAATATTATTACAAATCTCCTTCAGAGATGAAAAAGCTTTTTCCTGATTTGGATTCTGCTTATGAAAATACGGTTAAAATTGCAGATAGGGTAAATTTAGAATTGGATTTCAATCATTTTTATTTACCAGATTATCCGGATCTTAAAGACAATAAAAACCCAGAGGAATTATTGGAAAAGCTCTGCAAAAAAGCGCTTAAAGAAAGAGGAATGGCTGAAGATGAAAAAGCTGTTGAACGACTTCAATATGAGCTTAAAATAATTTTTGAAATGGGTTATGCAGCCTATTTTTTGATCGTTTATGATTTTGTGAAATATGCAGAAAATAATGATATCATGGTTGGCCCTGGCAGGGGCTCAGCTGCCGGTAGTTTAGTAGCTTATTTATTAAAGATAACCAAGGTTAATCCCTTAAAATATGGTTTAATTTTTGAAAGATTTTTAAATCCAGAAAGAGTAACTATGCCTGATATTGATATTGACTTTGATGAAAATAGAGATCAAATAATAGAATATGTAAGGGATAGATATGGTCGAGACAGAGTAGCACAAATTGGTACTTTTGGTACTATGGCAGCTAGAGCTGCAGTAAGGGATGTTGGTAGAGCACTTGGGATTCCTTATGGAAAAGTTGATAAGGCTGCTAAATTAATCTCCTCTCGTTCTGGGATTGAAGAATCATTAAATAATAATAAAAAATTGAGAAATTTATATAAGGAAGATGGACAGATAAAAAAAATGATTGATTATGCTAAGGGAGTAGAAGGTTTTCCCCGGCATATATCTACCCATGCAGCAGGAGTAATAATTGGTGCTGAGCCTTTAGCTGAAATTGTTCCCTTACAAAAACAGGATGAGAATATAATAACTCAGCTGCCAATGGATGATTTAGAAGCTTTGGGCTTATTGAAAATGGATTTTTTGGGTCTGAGAAATTTAACAGTTATAAAAAACACTTTAGAATTAATAGAAAGCAGGAAAAATGAAAAAATTGATATTAATTCTATACCTTTTGATGATAAAAATGTTTATGATTTTTTAAGTACCGGTAAAACAGCAGGTGTTTTCCAAATGGAGTCCTATTTGTTTAAGTCTTTGAATCAAAGACTTAAACCTGAACGTTTTAATGACTTAATTGCTATGTTAGCTTTAGGTAGACCAGGCCCACTTGGCAGTAACATTGTGGATGATTTTATCGCAATTCGACATGGTGAAAAAGAAGCCGATTATCTTCATCCTAAATTAAAAGCAATTTTAGAAGAAACCTTTGGTATGATTCTTTATCAAGAACAGGTAATGGAAATAGCCAGTAGTCTTGGTGGATATTCAATGGGAGAAGCAGATCTTTTGCGAAGAGGGATGGGGAAAAAGAAATTAGAAATTGTAGCAGCAGAAAGAGAGAAATTTGTTCAGGGTGCTGTAAATAATGGAATAGCAGCAGAAACAGCAGAAAAAATATTTGATCAAATGGAATATTTTGCTGGTTATGGATTTAATAAATCACATTCTACTGCTTACGCATTTTTGGCATATCAAACTGCTTATTTAAAATATTATTATCCGGCTGAATTTATGGCAGCTTTATTTTCATCGGTAATGGGTAATCAGGATAAAATTGCAGATTATATTAAAGCAGCAAGAGAAATTGATTTAGAAATTTTAGCACCTGATATAAATAAAAGCTATCATGATTTTAAAGCAGAAGGAGATAATAAGATTCGTTATGGACTTAAAGCTATAAAAAATGTTGGTTCTAATACTATTTATGCTCTTGAAAATGCTCGTAAAGAAAAAGAGTTCAAATCAGTTGTAGATTTTTTAAAAAGAATAGATATGAGTGCGTTAAATATTCAAAGTTTTGAGGCTTTTATTAAAGCAGGAGCTTTTGATGATATTGTAGAAAGTAGAGCTGCTCTTTTAATAAATTATGAGGAATTATATCAAAAATATAATAATCTTTCCAGACAGAGGGCACAGGGCCAGAGATCCTTCGCTGAACTTTTTGGAGAAGAAAATAAATTTATCGAGGAAGATCTTAAATATGAGGATATAAAAGAGCTGGAAACTGAAACAATATTAAAACAGGAAAAAGAATATTTAGGTATTTATTTGTCAGCTCATCCCCTAGACAATTATCAGCATAAAATTACTAAATTGAATATTGCTAATATTTCTCAAGCGATAAAGGCATCTGATGGAGAAAAAGTTTTTACCGCTGGCAATATAATTTCTTATAAAGAACATATTACTAAAAGAAATAATAAGATGGCTTTCTTAACAATCAGTGATCAGAATGATAAAATAGAGATCATAGTTTTCGCTGATTTATTTAAAAGCATTAACTTTGTGCTTTCAGATCAAAATGCCATTGGTGTCCTGGCACGCAAAAACGACAATCAACTAATAGCAGAAAAGATTTTATCTTTAGACAATAATTATTTGATTATTGATATTTCTAAATTGAAAAAACAAAAAATAATTGGCTTAAAAAAATATTTGTCTAAAAAAGAAGGTGATGTAATTGTTCTGTTGAAAAAAGATAATAAGATGGTTATTACCGATTCATCTTTTAACTTAACTAAGAATAGAAGAACAATTAAAGAACTGGGCAAGGCAATCGGGGCATCATCTTTTGAATTTATTGATTAAAGATAAAAATTATTTGAGAAAAAAATCTCAACATATTAAAATATACAAGTAAAAATTGTAAATTTTCTTGACAATGCTTTTTTTCTTATTATATTATTAATTAGAATAAAGGAGGAATAACCATGGATGTCAATGCTGATTTTATTATAATTAAAGCTTTAGAAGATGGGGTGACAATAATAGGGCTAACCCGAGGGAAAGATACTAGATTTAATCATACAGAAAAGTTGGATAAAGGAGAGATTCTTGCTGCTCAATTCACAGAAAATGTTTCAGCTATGAAAATTAGAGGAAAAGCCGAATTATTAAGTAAACATGGCAAAATTGAAGCTGATAGTTCACAAAGTAATTAATTGAGAGTTTTTATTGAAAGGAGCTTTAAAATGTGGCAGGTATTATATATAGCTTCTTCAAAAGAAGAAGCAGAAGAAATATTATTTATAATGGAAAGAGAAGGATTCATGATAGAAATAGATGATATTGGGTCAAACAATTATCAAATCAAGGTACCTGCTAGTGAGGCTGAGGAAGCCTACACATGTTTGCATGAAAATTTTTAAAATGGAGGAATAGTATAGATGAATAAAATAGCAATATTAACAAGTGGTGGAGATGCTCCAGGAATGAACCCTGCTATTAGAGCAGTTGCTAGAACAGCTATTTTTTATAACATCGAAGTAGTAGGGGTCAGATATGGATTTAAAGGTTTAATAGAAAAAGATTTTTTTGATATGAAGAGAAGTTCAGTTGCAGATATAATTCAGAAAGGAGGAACTGTTCTTTTTTCTGCTCGCTGTGAAGAATTTAGAACAAGAGAAGGAAGAGAAAAAGCCTATCAAAATATGAGAGAAGAAGGAATTGATGCTCTTGTAGTAATTGGTGGAGATGGTTCTTTACACGGAGTACAAAAAATTAATCAAGAAAGTGAGATTAGTGCTGTGGGTATTCCTGCAACTATAGATAATGACTTATCATGTACTGATTATACAATTGGTGTAGATACAGCAATGAATACAATACTTGATGCTATAAATAAGATAAGAGATACTGCTACTTCTCATGAAAGAACATTTGTGATTGAATGTATGGGAAGAGATTCAGGATATTTAGCTTTAATGACAGGTTTAGCTGGAGGAGCAGAATTTATTTTAGTACCAGAAATTGACTTCACTCCTCAGGAGGTAACAAATAGAATAGTACAGGGATTTAATAAAGGTAAATTGCACAGCCTTATTTTAATAGCGGAAGGTGTAAAAGCACCTTTTGTTGATCTGACCGGTTATAATGGTAGCCCTGGTCTTGCAATGGGAGATTTAATTAGAGAAAAAACTGGCATGGAAACAAGAGTTACTATATTAGGCCATCTGCAAAGAGGTGGTAGCCCAACTGCAATTGATAGAATCATTGCCAGTCGGATGGGAGCAAAAGCAGTTGATCTGTTAATTGAAGGTCATAGAGATATTATGATAAATTATAAAGATAATTCCATTGGCAGTTGTAAAATTGCTGATGCTATTGTGGAAAAACAGCAAATAGATATGGATATATATAATTTATCTAGTATATTATCCATGTAAACAAATTATATTGGGAGGTAAACATGCGAAAAACAAAGATTGTTTGTACATTAGGACCTGCAACAAATGATAAAGAAACTATTAAGAAGGTAGTAGAGGCCGGAATGAATGTGGCCCGATTCAATTTTTCTCATGGTAATCACGCAGAACATAAAGAGAGATTTGATTTAGTTAGGGAAGTAGAAAAAGAAACAGGTAACCCGATTGGAATTATGCTTGATACTAAAGGCCCAGAAATAAGAACTGGTGATATGGATGGGGATAAAATCACTTTAGAAGAAGGTAATCAACTAATTATTTCTGGTGAAGATATAATTGGTAATTCCGAAAAGATTTCCGTATCTTATAAAGAACTTGCTAAAGATATGAATATTGGGGATAAAATTTTAATTGATGATGGTTTAATAGAATTAGAAGTTATGGAGATAGACGGTGATGATCTAGTTACTAAAGTATTAAATGGTGGTGAAGTTGGTTCAAGAAAAGGGGTTAATCTACCTGGAGTTAGTGTAAATTTACCATCTTTAACTGAAAAAGATATTTCAGATATTCGCTTCGGAGTTAAAGAAGGAGTTCACTTTATCGCTGCATCTTTTGTTAGAAAAGCAGATGATGTTATAGAAATCAGAAAGCTTTTAGAAGAAAGTGGAAATGAAGATATTTTTATTATCGCTAAAATAGAGAACCAGGAAGGTGTAGAAAATCTTGATGATATTTTAAAGGTTGCAGATGGAATTATGGTAGCTAGAGGAGATTTAGGAGTAGAAATTCCTGCAGAAAAGGTTCCGATTGTCCAAAAAATGATGATTCGCAAATGTAATGAAGCTTCTAAACCTGTTATTACAGCAACTCAAATGCTTGATTCTATGATTAGAAATCCTAGACCAACAAGAGCAGAAGCTTCTGATGTTGCAAATGCTATTTTTGATGGAACAGATGCAACTATGCTCTCCGGAGAATCAGCAGCCGGGAAATATCCAGTTCAATCTGTAAAAACAATGGCTCAAATTGCTATAGAAGTTGAGGAATCACAAAGTTATAAAGAAAAATTTGTTAAGGATTATAAGTTTAAAGCTAACTCAGTAACTGGTGCTATAAGTTTAGCTACCTGTGAAACCTCGGAAGAACTGGGAGCAGATGCCATAATTACTTCTACCGGTTCAGGTTTAACCGCAAGAACGGTTTCTAAATATAGACCTCAAACTCCTATTATCGCTGTAACTCCAAGCAAAAGGGTATTACATCAGCTGGTGTTAAGCTGGGGTATTTATCCTTTACTTGCTGCTAGAAGTAGTAATACAGATGAAATGATGGAGAATTCAATTGATTCTGCTCTTGAGCATGGATTGATTGAAGAAGGTGATTTGGTAACAATTACTGCTGGTACACCTGTTGGTATTTCTGGCACTACTAACCTAATCAAAATTGATGTTGTTGGTAAACCAGTTGCAGAAGGCCAGGGTATTGGTAAAGGTATTGTTGTTGGTAAAGCTAGAGTTGTAAGTTCAGCAGAGGAAGCAATGGAGAAAGTTGAAGAGGGAGATATACTTATCACCCGGATTACAGATAGAGATTATATTCCTGCTTTAAAGAAAGCTTCTGCAGTTGTTACTTATAGTGGTGGTTTAACCTCTCACCCAGCTATAGTCGGTTTAAATATTGGTATTCCTGCTGTAGTTAATACTGGGGACCTCTCAGATTTATTTGAAGATGGAGAAATCATTACAGTTGATGGTGTAAGAGGTTTGGTCTACAGAGGACAGGCTCACTTAAAATAATATCAAAAATAATTTTTTTCATAATTAATAATCAAGCTGCGGTTATATTGCCGCAGCTTGATTATTTAAATCTAAGAATATGTTTTGAATAAATACTTGCTTTTAGCGCAAAGTATTGTTAAAATGTTTACAGATAATTAATGATAATTCAATATATCATTAACATAACTTCTATAAGATTATAAGTAAATAATAAAGAAGGGAAGTGCTAATATGTTAGAAATACAAAGTGATTTACACACTCATACTGTAGCTAGTGGTCATGCTTATTCTACAGTAGATGAAATGGCCAAAGGAGCTTTTATAAATGATATAAAATTGATTGCGATAACTGATCATGGGCCAAAAATGCCAGGAGGCCCTCATTTATATCATTTTGGCAATATTAATGTCATTCCTAATAAATTATACGGGGTTACTATTTTAAAAGGTGTTGAGGCAAATATACTAGATGAAGGCAGACTGGATCTAGAAAATGATATGCTAAAAACCCTTGATTTTGTTAGTGCAGGTATCCACCGTCAAACAGGCCATACTCTAAAAAACAAGCAAGATTATACTGAAGCTACAATTAAAGCTATGGAAAATCCTTATCTTGATATGATTACTCATCCTGTGCAAAAGGAGTATCCAGTTGATTTAGATATAGTGGCTAAAGCAGCAGCGAAAAACAATGTTATTTTAGAGCTAAATGCCAGTTCCTATAGTACCAAAAAAGATTCTTTTAGAGGTATAAAATCAGAATCAATAAAGTTGCTTAAACTTGCTAAAAAATATGGTTTCCAACTCGCGATTAATAGTGATGCTCATTTTCATAAAGATATTGGAGATTATTCAAATCTAGAATTTATCTTTAATAGTAAACACTATGATAGGAATCTAATTATAAATCGTTCTCAGGACAGTGTTTTAAATTATCTTCGCTTAAGAGAACAACGGCTAAAAGAGCTGAAAAAAACTATTTAGTTATGAGGTGTAATTTATGGAACAACCCTATTATAAATATTCTAAGTTTTTAAAAGATAAGTATGGAGAAAAAACTTATAAGCTCCCGGTTAATCTACCAACAACCTGTCCTAATAGAGATGGAAACTTAGGAACAAAGGGTTGTTTTTTTTGTGGCGAAGAAGGAGCAGACTTTGAAATGCTGCCGGAAAGTATGTCTGTTAAAAATCAACTTTTAGAAAATAAAAAATATATTGGAGAACGTTATGGGGTTGATAATTTTATAGCTTATTTTCAAAATTTCTCAAACACATATCTTCCTTTAGATCAGCTCATTAAATATTTAAAGGAAGCCTGTGAAGTTGAAGCTATTGCTGCTGTTTATTTTTCAACCAGACCAGATTCTATTAGCGAAAAATATATTAGAGTTTTAAAAAAAACTTTAAATGAAATTTCACCTGAGATTAAATTAGCTTTTGAGTTTGGGCTGCAAACTGTAAACTATAAGACATTAGAGAAAGTAAATAGAAAACATGGATTAGCCGAATTTATTGATGCAGTTATAACTGCAAAAAAATATCAGGCAGAAGTGGGAGCCCATTTGATATTAAACCTGCCCGGTGATTCTCGACTTGATGTAAAAGAAGGGGCAAGAATTATATCTGCTTTAAAATTAGATCATGTAAAATTACATGCTTTATATATCAGAGAGAACTCAGTTATGGGGGAAAAATATCATAATGTGGAAATAGAATTATGTTCATTAGAAGAATATATTGAGAGAGTTATTTTATTTTTAGAGAATTTATCTCCTGATATTGCTGTACAACGATTGATAGGTAGAGCTCCTGAAGAAGGCACAATATTTTTAAATTGGGATAAACCATGGTGGGAAATTCATGATCTAATAATTAAAAAGATGAATAAAAGAAATACTTATCAGGGTAAAAAATTTAATTATTTAAATGGTAAGACATTAAATGATTTTTAGACAAAAATAACAGATCCTCCTGCTTTGTTTATTTAAATTTTTGTGATATAATTAAGACACAATAAATGAGGGGTGTTCCCTTCTGGGGGTGTTATTATGAGTTTAGATGGCATGGACTCCACAGTTAGATCTAAAGAAAAGCTAATGATTGGAACCCGGAATCGGATACTGTATGGTTTGATTTATGCTGAGAAAATGCCGCTCAATCTGTTGGCAGAACGACTGGATGTATCAACTCATGAACTGCATAAATGGTGTTTTAAAGGAGAGCTGCCTGACCCAGAAGTTAGGGAAAAATTATCAGAATATTTTGATCTCCCAGAACAGATTCTTTTTTGGGAATCAGAACATTAACTTTTATTAAATGCCGGGTCTACCCGGCTTTTTTCTATAATTCACGTTTGCGATATAGATCATAATAATATAGAATATAATTAGCAAGATAAGGAAGGAGATTTTTAATGCAAACAGAGAAGATTTTAACTGATGTAGAAAACTCCATCAGAGAATTGCTAAATATCGCTGAGCCAAAGCCTGGTCAAATAATGGTTCTTGGTGGTAGCACAAGTGAAATTCAAGGTAAAAAAATCGGTTCTGCTACAGATTTAAAACTTGGCGAAAAAATAATAAAACGAGTAATAGATATTGTAAAGAAAAAGAATTTTTATCTTGCAGTTCAAGGCTGTGAGCATATCAATCGTTCTTTAGTAATTGAAAGAGAGTGCCAGCAAAAATACTCATTTCCTGAAGTCAATGTTATTCCTCATCGTAATGCCGGAGGTGCTTTTGCGACAGCTGCATATAAACAATTTAAAGATCCGGTAACTGTAGAAAAAATTGAGGCTGACTTAGGTATTGATATTGGAGATGTTTTGATTGCTATGCATTTAAAAAATATAGCAGTGCCAGTTAGATTGAGCTTAAAAGAAATAGGAAAAGCCCATCTTACTGCTGCAAAAACAAGATTAAAGATGGTTGGTGGAGTTAGAGCAAAATATAGAAGTTATTAATTTGGAGGTCTCGTTTTGAATTATTTACATCATTTAGCAGATAAAATAATTTTGAGTTTAATTGGTAGATCATTGGTAGTTTTAAGCTCTTTAGATTCTAGAATTAAAAAAGAGCTATCCTATTTACCTGAAGAATTTATTTTAGCTTTAGCTGTTGATCGGAATTCACCAGCTTTAATAATCAAAAAAAACAATAAAGAAATAACATACTTTGGCAGCCGCAAAAATTTTGAAAATATTGATTTGAAAATTTATTTTAAAAACGAAGAGTTTGCCTATCAAGTTTTAGCAGCAAAAGAAGGAATAAGATTAGCTTTTTCTGAAGGGAAAATCCTTTTAGAAGGTGAGCTTGAATTTGCTGTTTCCTTTATTTATATCTTAGAAATTATAGAAGCTTATCTGAGTAGAGAACAAGCCTCTAATGATTTATTAGGATATAATTTAAAAAAAGAAATTTCTTGGATTTCATTAATTTTTAAAGCTTTCTTGACAAAAAAAGAAAAGGGTGAGATTTAGAATGGATTTACCCAATTATTACGAGTTTTTTAATCCAATCAAAATTAATTCCGGTGAAAATTCATTAAATACTTTAAGTTATGAGTTAGAACAACTCAATGTGGATAAGCCTCTGATCTTAACAAATCAGATGTTAGATGAGATTAAAAATTTAGATATTTTACTTGAAAGTTTAGCAAGTACTGATATTTCTCCAGAACAAATAATAAAGAATATACCAAATCAGGCAACAGTAGAAATAGTGAAAAGATGTGCTGATAAATATAACAAATATAATTGTGATGGTATTATTGCCCTGGGTGGAGAAGCAATAATAGATACCGCTAAAGGAATAAATCTTTTAATATCTGAGAAAAGTAAAAGCCTTAAAGATCTGAGGGGTATAGATACCATACATTCCAAGATGGAGCCTTTTATTATTATTCCAACTGCTACAGGTACAGGATCAGAAGCTGCTTTAAAAGCTGTTATCACTGATGATCAATTTAATAAAAACCTAGAATTTATATCAAATAAATTGATGCCTGACCTGGCTGTCATTGATCCCAGAATGACCTATGAAATGCCGCCACGACTTACTGCTTCAACGGGGATTGATTCACTGGTTCATTCAATTGAAGCCTACACGGGATTACAGCGTAATCCTTTAAGTGATGCTTATGCTTTTTCGGCTTTAAAATTAATTGGGAGTTCACTTAAACCACTGGTTAAAAATATAAGTAATAAATATCACAGAATGGCAATGAATAATGCTGCTTTAATGTCAGGGATCGCATTTGCTAATTCAAGAGCTGGCATTATATATGCAATAGGAGATGCCTGTGAAAAAATTTCTGGAGTTTCACATGGTGATGCTTTATCAATTATATTGCCACATGGAATGTTCCATAACCTTAAATTTGAGTACTGTCGCAATTCATATCAGGATATTTTGCTGGCTCTTTCTGGCCCAGAAAAATATTCTAATACTCCTGCAAAAGATAGAGCAGTGATTGCAGTTGCTGAGATAGCAACACTTTTAAATGAGCTACAATTATTAACAGGAATCCCCTTAACTTTATCTGAAATAGGAGTTAAAAGAAATGATTTTCCAGATATTATAGAAAAAGCCATGCATAATACTGCTGTTCTAGCATCAGCCGGTAAAGTTAAAAGAGAGGATATAGAAAGTGTTTTAGAAGCTGCTTTTTAAAAAAATAATGGACACCTTTGTTTTTATATAAAAATTTTAAAACAAAGTGCCCCAAATATAAAAGTTGTGAAATGGGAAAGTCTTAATTTTGGGGGTGTTAGAAATGAGTAGTGGAAAACTTTGTTTTTATGGTTTGGGTTCTTTTTATCTCGAGTATGGAGGAAAACAGGTTGATGGTAGTAATTGGGTCTCCAAAAGGGCTATGTATTTGTTGATGTATCTGGCTTTAGAGTGGAAACGCAATGTTAGTGTTGAAGAGCTGGTAGATGTTTTCTGGCCTGAATCAGATTTAGAAGATGGGAAAACAAAATTATATAATACAATTTATTTGTTGAGAAGGTCGCTTACTAAAGATGGGGTTCCGAAGGATATTATAGAATCAGTAACCGGCAGTTATACCATAAATAAAAATTATGAAATATGGACAGATTGGGAATGTTTTGAGAGCGAAATAGATAAACTACTTAAAGGCGAGGAAATTAAGCTTGAAAGTTTAAAAGATTTATTTGTTTTATACAGAGGAGATTTTTTCAGCAATTTAAAATATGAAGACTGGCTTGAAATCTATCGGGAAGAGTTACGAGAGTATTACTTAAATTTAATTGAAGTATTAACTGATAAGCTATTTAAAGAAGAAAAATATCGGGATACAGTAAACTATCTGCATAAAGGGATAGAATATGATCCTTATCGAGAAAACTTTTATTTACTCTATATTAAAGCACTTGTAAAACTTGGTAGGATAGCAGAAGCTATAAATAGTTATAAAAAGTGTGAGAGAATATTAAAAGAAGAATTGGATTTGCTTCCCGGCCAGGAGTTAAATAATGTATATCACAGAATAAAATTGAGTAGAGATTTAACTCAACAGGTTCAATTTAATCTAAATAACAAACAAGATTTTAATTCTGGAGCGATGATTTGTGATTTTGATATATTCGAAAAAATATATGAACTTGAATTAAGACAGGTAAAAAGATTAAAAAAAGAATTTATTTTAATGTCTGTTGATTTCAATGGCAGTAAATTAACTGTTCCAGTTGAAAAAGCAGCTGAAAAAATGGCTGCAATGCTCAGATCTGGTGATATCTTATCTTTTGGTAATGACAAAATCTATTTAATTTTACATGAGATGAGCCTTGTCAATAGTGGAATAATCATGCAAAGATTTAATAATTTTTGTGAGGAACTAAATTTGTTAAAAAAACCAAGTATAGACATAACAGAAATTAATTAAAATTTATAGAATTTTAAAATAATTTTTACTAAACCACCCTAATCGGTGGTTTTTTTCTTTTTTTCGAGATTTTTTCGATTTATATTAGAAAATATTGATAGTATCGACTGTTATCATTAACTTAAGAAAAAAGAAATAAATATAAAAAAGAAATTAGTAATAACATCTTATTAAAAATAACTTTTTTATAGTAGTATAAGTGTTATAAAACTAACACTTTTCCACTACAAAACGTGGGTTGAAAATTATGACCCCCGATCTTAATTAATTTTTAAAACAAAATCTAAGCTCTAAGCTGACAATCTCCTTATATTTTTTTGAGGAGTTTATAATAAAAAGTAAAAGTATTAGAGAAAGCCTTAAAGGAGGTGGGTGGCAAAAAACAACATGAAAATCAACTGTGGTGGCACAAAAATTAGTGGGAAAAGACAGTCAAGAAACAAAGAATTAATTAATTGGATGTTAAGACACGTTATTTTCAAATGATCACCTATAGATGGCTGTTAGTCAATGTTGAAAGCGGCCAAAGTAAGAATTCAAAACAAAAAATGAGGAGTGATTTAAATGAGAAAATTATTAATAATGGCTCTAGTTTTAGCTTTTGTATTAAGCATGAGCTTAGGTGTAGCTGCTAGTTATCTTGATGGTGATAATTTTAATAATCAACCTTGGTATACTCTGACCAATGACTATTTCGGTAATGTACCTTATGCTGGTTATAATGCAGAAATAATTCAGGAAGGCAATTTTGATCTTGCTGAAATTACTCAAATTGGTGACAACTGGGCTCATATCGGCCAGGGCATAGATTTTCAGTTTACTCCACCTGCTGAAGCTGGTAGTTATATGAATGAAGCTTATATAATGCAGGACGGATACTACAATGAAGGCGAAGTTAATCAACGCGGCGAATTTAACTTAGCTGATATTGATCAAAAAGGTGAATTAAACTATGCTGGTGTAGGGCAAAATGGCGATTTAATGGAAGCTTTTATATATCAGGATGCAGATAGAAGTTTTGTTAGAGTCAGCCAGTTTGGTGGAGAAGGTTCATTTGCTGATATAACTCAATACGGATATCTAAATAGAATTAGAACCAGACAAGATGGAGATTTCCATTCTGTAACAGTTGATCAATTGGGTGGAGAGCTCAACTATGTTTTAGTAGAGCAGTTTGGTGAAGGCCAAATAGCAACAGTTTCTCAAGATGGCGACCGTAACGGAACATTTGTTGAGCAAAGAGGCTACGATAATTTAGCTAATGTCATGCAGGTAGGTAACTGGAACGATGCAGAAATTCATCAGAATGCAGATGGCCTTTCCGCTTTTATTAGCCAAAATGGAAATAGTAATTTAGGTATAATAAATCAGAGCAATTAATTAACAAAAAAAGAGGCAGTCTGACTTTTAAACTTCAGGCTGCTTTTTATCCCTTTTTGAAAAGGTGGTGAATATATGGTGGACTATAAAAAAACAATTGTTTTTACAGTTATGATTCTAATGATTTTCATTACTTCTATAGGAGTTTTTGCTCAAGGCCCTCCTGGTGGAGGAGGTCCACCCGGATTAGTAGATGAAAGACCTCCCGGTATAGAAGGTGGTCCTGGTGGAGGTCCTGGTTTTCCTTTTCCCGGTCCTGGTGAATTCCCTGGCAATTTGAATCCCTTTATTGGAGATGATAATGGAAATAATGGTGGAAACGGGGACTATGATTTTTGGTATGAATTTACTCCAAAAGCCTTTATAATCCAGAACGGTGAAGAAAATTATGGGTGTATTGATCAACATGGATATTGGAATTGGGCCGGTATTTATCAGAAAGGTGATAATAATACTTCGAATCTTGACCAATATGGAGATTTTAACTTTGCCGGGATTCTTCAATATGGAAATGACAATCAGGCAAATATTTATCAGAATGGTTTTAAGCAATGGGCTGGTATCGGTCAATTTGGTGATGGACATACCGCTTCTATCTCTCAATATGGATCAAATAATATGGCTTTGATCCTTCAAGGGGGTAATGATAAAAACGCTATCATTATTCAAGATGGTCATGATCTTAAATTGGAAGTTCAGTTTTAAGGTCAAAAAATCTGTTTATTTTATTTAAGGCCGTTTTGACTATTTTTATCAAAACGGCTTTTTATAAAATTTTTAAATTATATTTAAAAAATAGATCGGCTGAACGGATATAAAAAATGGGAGGATGATTTTAGTGGAAAAAAAATTTATTATTTTATTATTTGGGATACTGATCATTTTGTTAATAAGTAGTTCAGTTTCTGCGCAAACGAGTATGGAAGAAAGAATTAGATTAATAGAAGCATCTCAAAATTTACAAAGACAGATGGAAGAAGAAAAAACTTATGCAAACCATAATTCATTGGCAGTATTTTTTACGAATTATAAAATAAATGGGAATGAAGTTAATCCTGGTTTGCGTTTGGGAGTAGATGTTCCGGTTTCTGGTTTAAGTATCATGTTTGAAGGCATATATTATAGAGCAAAGTCAAATGGAGATGCATTTATTGGAGTTAAATTTTCGCCACTTGAATATCAAATGCTTACACCATATATTGGAGCAGGAGTCGGAGTTACTGGAAAAGCTAATTATCAAGTTTTCCTTGGCACTGATGTTTCGGAGAATTTTTTTATAGAAGCTAAATATATAGATGAAGAGTTAAGTTCAGAAGATAGCAATGTTGCTGCAGTAGCAGGCTTTCAAATTAAGTTTTAATAATAAAAATGAAAGTGAGGTCAATTATAATGAAAAAATTATTTGTAGTGGTAATAACAATTTGCATATTTTTCTTTCTTTCCGGTGTTTCTCAAGCTGCTAATTATACTATGAGTTGGGATTTTCAGTATTTTAACAACCCAAATGCCAGGCAGGTTGCAATTAATATAGCAGAAAAACAAGCGGGTATGATTACTGAAGATATAAGCAGTTATGAAAGGTTTAGAGCAAGTTTAGAACAAAGGTTATTATCCTCAGTTCAGCGAAGTATAATAAGACAGTTATTAAATGAAGAAGAATTCAAAGAAATTGAGGACTTAAGGGTAGGAGATTTAATTATAAACATTACCGAAGGATTAGACGGGGAAGTTATTGTAACTATTGAAGATAGAATTACTGGAGACAAAACTACTTTAACTTACAATTCATTTATGGATGATTATAATGATATTGAGTTTTAGTTTATCTATTTAACAGGAAGGGAGGGGGCTTAACTATGAAAAGAAAATTGGTTCAGAAGGTAGTATTATTATTTTTGATTTTAACTTGCTTTGTTTTTATAGGAAATACTGCTGCAGAAGATTTTCAAGAGATTTTAAATGCATCTGAGTCTATACTTTCTGGTAAACCTAATGTAACTACTGCAACTCAGTTGCTGGCTGCTTTACCTGATACTGATATTAAAATACCTGTGGCAGTTTATGAATTTAATGATAAAACCGGGCAATATCAATCATGGGATTCTTCAGTTGTTTCCAGAGGTGCGGCAGATATGCTAACTACTGCTTTATTGAGATCTAGACAGTTTAGTATTATTGATAGAACTATATTTAGAAGTTTTATGAACGAACAAAATTTACAGTCTGAAGGCCGTTTAGCTCCGGATCAAGGACCAATTTTAGGAGAGATGTCTGGTCCAAAATATATAATAACAGGAGCAATTACTGAATACCAGGTTGATATGCAAACAGGAGGGCTGGGTTTTGCTATCGGAGCAATTGGAGGTACCCGTCAAAAAGCAATTGCAAGTACTGCTATTGATATTAGGGTAATAGATATTACCACGGGGGAAGTTGTTTGGGCTGATAGCCTCAAAGGTGAGGTAGAAGGTAAAAAAGTTGGCTTACAAATGTTTTCCTTTTTTGGAGATAATATTGTAGAATTGGAAACAGGAACTGGTAAGCAAGAAGTTATAAATTTAGTACTACGCACTTTAATAGAAGAAGCCGTTTTTGATATATCTAATAGTTTTAGAGGTGGTTTGTAAATGAAAAATTACAAAAAAATTAGATATGTTTTGATAGTAATTATGGTCCTTTCGATTTTAAGCCCAAGAGTCTCAGCAAGTTCTTTAGGTGACACAAATGTTTTATCTCAATTAGAAGAAAAGTCAGCAGAAATATTAAATAATATTGATACAATTAAAATTTCTCAACCTAATGTTACAATCACCACCCAGTTGTTATCAGCGTTACCTGAAAGAAAAGATAGAGTTACTGTAGCAGTTTATAGAATTGAAGATAGGACAGGTCAATTTAAAGATAATCGTTTTAGTAATAACCGTTCTACTGTAGTGACCCAGGGGGCAGAAGATATGTTAATAACTGCTTTACATCGGTCTCGACAGTTTAAAATATTAGACAGAATTCAATTATCTAATATAACAATAGAATTAAACTTGAAAGAACTTGATAGAATTAAAGAAGGAGAAGGTCCTCAAATAGATATGCTTATAGGGGCAGATTATATTATTGCTGGAGCAATTACTGAGTATCAGGTTGATATGCAAACAGGAGGTCTTGGTTTTGCTATTGGATCAATAGGAGGTAACCGTCAAAAAGCAATTGCAAGTACTGCTATTGATATTAGGGTTATTGATTCTACAACCGGAACAGTTGTATGGGGTGAAAGTTTAAAAGGAGAAATTGAAGGCAAAAAAGTTGGAGTCAACACATTTTCTTTTATAGGAGACAACATTGTAGAGTTTGAAACAGGTAGGGGACAACAGGAAGTAATTAATCTTGTAGTCAGAACATTACTTGAAGAAGCTGTGTTTAAATTAAGTACAAGTGGAATTATGTAGTGGAAGCAGATTTAATAAATTTAAATTGTTGTGGAAAAACAATTTTATAAAAATATAATAATCTCTTAGCAGAGATTATTAAATCTTTTCCACTACAAGTCAGGGGCTGAAATACAAGCCCCTGATCATAAAAGTGGAATTATGGATAAAAGTTATCCATTGTAAGGTTTAGAATATAATTATTACAATAAATTAAAATGTGGATAATTATTTATCCCAGAGCACTAGTGCTCTGTTTAGCCCCGATTAAAACCGGGGCTTTGTTTTAGGTGAAAATTTTAGCTAATAATTCATGAAAAAGCTGGACAAAAGAGAAAATTTATTATATAATTCGACTTAGAGTCAGTTCTGACCTAGAGTCAATATAATTATAATAAATTTACTCCCCTCCCCCGGGGAGTTTTTTTATTTAATGTAAATTTTTAAATGACTTAACTATATTACGCATTAACACCTGATTAGTAACTGTGCCTACTCCTCCAGGAACAGGTGTAATCATTTTAACCTTTTCTGCTGAAGAATCAAAATCGACATCTCCTATTAATTTTCCATCCACAAAATTGGTTCCAACATCGATAACAATAGAATTTCCAGTTAACATCTCAGCTGTAATTAATTTTGGTCTACCAACAGCTGCTACAACAATATCAGCGTTTTGCAGTTCAGCTGTTAAGTCTCTAGTTCTAGAGTGACACATTGTTACCGTAGCATGTCGCTGTTGCAGTAAGATAGAAACTGGTTTACCCACTATATTACTTCTGCCAACAACAACAGCTCTTTGACCTTTAAGTGGAATATTATAATAATCGAGTATTTCCATACAGGCTTCTGCAGTAGCTGGTACTAAGGTATCATAACCGGCAAAAAGTTTGCCTAATGAAGCAGAGGTTATACCTTCAATATCTTTTTTGGGGTTAATCATTTCTAGACTGTCTTTAAGCTCATCTGGTAATGGCTGTTGGACCATTATTGAAGTTATTTTTGGGTCTTGATTAGCATTTTTTAATATTGCTAAAAAAGATTCAGGATCATCTTTGATCTGTTGATATTCAAATTCAATTCCAATATTCTCACAGTTTTTTGCAATTCTATTAGTGTAAGCTTTGCTGGCAGCATCTTCTCCATACTGCAAAACCAACAAATGAGGAGAACTACCGGTTTCTGCCTTTAAATTTTCAACTTCATCAATACACCATTCTTTTATTTCTGCTGCAAGTTTTTTACCGCTTAATTCTTTCAATTGATCCACTCCTGTTGTGTAAATATTTTAATTAGCTAACTTAATTATTTCTTCTTTTAATTTAGAGCTTTTCTTTTTAAGAGCTTTATATTCTTTTTCTACATTTTTTTTATATTTATTGTCATCAAGGCTTTTGAGATTAATCTTAATATTGGCTATTGCACTTCCTACTGCTGCGTCACCTATATAGGCAGCAACTTCAAAATCACTAGCCAGCATTCTATTGCCTATTTTACTTATTGCAAGTGTTAACTCCATTAATCTAAGCGCTTTTTTTGTCATATCCATCGAGAATTCAACTGCATCACTGCAGACTGATTTAACCTTATTTTGGTCTCCTGCTTTGTAGCTGTCTAAAATTTTAGAGAGTATTTGACTATCCTGGTCGATCATTAGAAGCATTTCTTTTTTTAGCTGATTACTTTCTAGTAAAATATTTTTTGCTTCTTCTTCAACATCCTTATATTGTTCTTTACCTATTGTTAAATTAGAGATAAAACTTACAACAGCAGCATTGAGTGCACCACTTAAAGCAGCAGCGCTCCCTCCTCCAGGTATTGATTTTTCAGAAGCCAGGTCATTTAAAAAACTTTCAATTGATTCTTTAGAATACATATTTTACTCCTTTCTGATTAATTTAGTATGTAGTAAATATAATTCTTCTATTTTTACTCACTTTTAATTATATAGAATCTTTTTGCTTATAACAAGATGGTTTATTAAAGTTTTTAGCTCTTTCCCCTTAAATAGTAACATTAAAAAAGGATATTATTCAATTATGTTGAATTTTATTTAATAAGTAGTAATATTAGATTATTATAAATTTTTGTTGAATTATCAAAAAATATCGGAAGTAAATGAAATTTTGGATAACGTCAAGAATCTTGTGTAAATAAATCAGTATCGTTCTTTAAATAGTTGATGGAGCTGATCTTTTGCAGCTAAAAATCCTCTCATCTTTCTATCAGACCATTTTGAGTTGTACTCAATAATCTTTAAATAAATTATTTTTTCAGCTGCTTGTACATTAGGCAAACTATTCATAGGCTTTAATCTTTTTTTGATTTCTTTATTGGCTCTTTCAATCCAGTTTGTTGTGTATATGGCTTTATGTATGCTTTCTGGATATTTATAAAATGTTAATAGTTCATCTTTATCTACGTACCAGCTTTGAGTAACTTTAGGATAGATTTTACTCCATTTAAAATCAAATTCTTCTAAAGCTTTTTCTGCAAACTCTCTGCTGGGAGATCTATAGATCTTTTTTAAATCTTTAACGATTTCATCAGTATCTTTTTTTCTAACTTTGACTATTGTATTACGCACTTTATGAACTATACAACGCTGCACATCCGCTTTAGGGAATACTTTTAGAAAAGAATCTTTAAGTCCTGGGAGTCCATCTATAACACCTAGTAGGACTTCCTGGACTCCGCGTTCTTTTAAATTACTTAGTACTTCTTCCCATAAAGCAGCAGATTCAGTTGCACCAATGTAGAAATCAAGTATTTCACGATAGCCGTCTTCATTGATACCAATGATAATATATACAGATTCATTTGCAACAGTATCTCGTCTGACTTTTATGCTCATGCCATCAATAAAAATAACGCTGTACCGTTTTTGAAGTGGTCTTTCTTTCCACTTTTTAACCTCTTCAAGAGCAACATTAGTTAGATTACTAATAGTAGTAGGGCTATATTTTTGTCCATACATCTGCTCTATCCAATCAGCTACATAGCGGGTGGAAAGGCCATTAGCATACATGTTTATTATAGCTTCTTCAAGCCAGTTATCATAGCGTTTATATGGTTGGAATAGTTCAGTTTGGAATTCACCATTTCTATCTCTAGGAACATTTAAGCCTTTAATACTGCCAAACTGAGTTAAGAAATCACGAAGATAAGATCCATTACGACTATTGCCAGAGTTTCTACCTGAGTATTCATGTTTTTCATAGTTTAGAAATTCAGTTAATTCAGCCTTGAGGAAATTCTCGAGAAAATTTTTGATGAGTTCAATGATTAAATCGTGAAATTCAACTTGACCATCACTGTTTTTTTCGGGTATACTGTTCATGAGGAGTCCTCCTTTGGGTTGAGTTTATTTCGCTAATAAATATTTCAACCATTCAAAGAAGGATTCCTCTTTTTTTATTGAAAAAAATCTATTTACACAACTTATTGTACACTACTAAATTTTTTTGAGGCTTAAATTACTCCATAATATAGAAAATAAAATATATTTTATACCATCATTATATGCAGTTATTGCTACACTTTTTTCAGGTTAATCTTTTAATAGAAAATCTAAAAAAAGAAATTATAAAAATAGTAGATCAAATTAAGGAGAGAAATGATAATAATGAGCTTATAAAGAATAAGGGTCCAGATGATTTAAAAGAAAAGATGAAAAAAGAATTTTGTGAGGTAAAACCTACTAAGAGCGGTTATATTCAGTTAATCTATGATATAAAATTAAGTAAATTAGCTGATAAATACAATTAATAATTAGAGCAGGAAGATAAAAAATATCTTATTCATAAGATCTACAAGTTAGCAAAAGAAACAGATAATAAGGAGAATAAAGAAAAATATTTTGATGTTGATAGTGTAAAAGATGTAAGCTGGAAATAAAAAGTCAATATAATTAGGGAGGGCAGTTAAATGTTCGATATAGAATTAGACCGTGAGGGAGAAGAAAATTTATATAAGCAGATTTATCAACAGATCAAGGCAGAGATTTTAGAAGATAGGTATACTCCAGATTCTAAAATGCCTTCCATTAGAAAATTAGCTGCTCGCCTGGGAGTAAATAACGAAACAGTTGTTAAAGCATATGATCTTCTGGCGGAAGAATTTTTGATTTACAAAAAAGAGGGTAGTGGTAGTTATATAGCTCCTGCTGCTGGTTATAAGTCCAATAAAGATGATCAGAGATTGAGGATATTGAGTTCAAAAGAATCTTCTGTAAATAGAATAATTGATTTTAGTGGTTCTCAAAATAACAGAGAGTATATGCCAGAATATGCTTTTGATCTTGTTTTTGACCAATTTTACAGCAAATTTCAAGGGAATATTTTTAAAGAAATAGATTTTAAAAGTAATCAGTGGTTTTGCTTTTTAAAAGATATAGTAGATAGTTTTGAACACAAGGCTCTGTATTATAATTCTCGCTCTGAATTAATAATGGTTTTAGAATTGCTTATTCAAAAAAATGACCTTTTATTATTTGAGTCTCCATCAGATTTGGGCCCATTTGCTCATTTTTTAACAATAGATAATGAGATTGGAGAAGAAAATAATTTTGAAAAACCAGAGTTTCTTAAACTGAAAAATGCAGATTATGAAGTTCTGATGGATTATTTGCGGGAGAATAAAATTGATTATTTGATTTTAAGTGATGAGCCGGTTTTTGCTAATGTTTTAAGCTGGAGTATTTCAAAATTAAAATCATTATTTGAACTGGCTGAGATGCTAAAATTTAAAATAATTATATTTGAGTCATACTATCTCTTTGGTAAAAATGAAAAGATAGAGACACTTCTTAATTCAAGTTTTAAAAATAATTTAATCTTAATTAGAGAATTAAGCAATAAAGTCTTTCCCGGGCTTGATTCAGGGGTTGTTTTTCTTGCAGAAAGTAATTATTATGAAGAAGAAAGTAATTTGAATAAAAATTTACTGGAAGACAAATATAGATCTTTATCAGCAGGTGATCAGTTATTAGAAAATGTTTTATCCTATTATTTAGAAAAATCTTATTTGAATAAGAGAACCAAACTTTTAAAACAAAGGATAAAAAATAGAAATCTTTTATTAAAAGATGAACTGCATAAAAGTTTCAGGGATATTGAAGTTAAATGCAGTCAAACTGCTTTTTACAGCATTCTCTATTTAGAACAGCAATTAGATCAAAAAGCCTTTAATAAATTCTCAGAAAAAACAGGTGTTTTACTGGCAGACTACAGGAACTTTTTAATAGATGCAAAGAGCAATCAGGTTATTTTGTCAACTGCAGCACTCGATCAATTTAGCATTAGGCAGGGGGTTGTTAAATTAGCAAAAATTTATCGGCAATATCTTAGTTAATTTGATTAAGCTATTTCAATTTACTCTATTTTTTGATAAAATGTAATTAGAATAGAAAACTTGAATTTAGTTGGACATTAATAGTAATGGAGTATTGAGTATTAAGTAAAGTAAAATAATAGGGGGTAATAATAATGACAGAAATTAATCAGGAGATTTTAAAAGATCTTATCAATTGTCAGGATAGTCCCTGTGTCTCTATTTATATGTCAACTAAAGCCGTTCGTAAAGGTGAATTCAAAAAACTGGAAATCGAATTCAAAAATCTGCTGCAGGAAACCGAGAAAAAATTAAAAGATATCTGGGGTTATAAGCAGCGAGATGTAGATGAATTCTTAAATGAAGCTGCTGATCTGGCAGCTGATATTAATTTCTGGCAGAAACAAAAAGAAGGATTAGCTGTTTTTATCAGTGAAAATAAATTTGAGCTTTTTAAACTTCCAATAGATATTTATAATAGCACTCATATAAGTCAATGTTTTAATATAAAGCAATTAATATCAGGTCTCTGGTATGATAAAAAATATTATATTTTAGCTTTAAGCCCTAACTTTAATCAATTGTATCGAGCCGACAGAAATACCATAGATGAGGTTGAACTTAAGGAATTACCTACAAATATTAAAGAATTTTTAAATATTGATGATGAAGGTGCCCAGAAATATCAATCAATGAGCAGGGCTGGAACAGCTTCGGTATTCCATGGTGAGGGAGCAACTGATGATGATCAGGAAGACCTGCTTCATTATTTAAGAGAAGTAGATAGGGTAATTTTTAAAGAACTAAAATCAAAAGATGATTATCTTTTAATAGTTTCAGATGATCACCTCTTTTCTCTTTATAAAGATGATATAAATAGCTATTCTAATCTATTAGAGAAAAACCTAAGTGGTAATGTGAAAGATATAAATAAAAAAGAACTAAAAGAAAAGAGCTGGGAAATAGTAGAACCTCATATTCATGATTATCTTAAATCTGTTAAGGAGGAATTTGCTCAATTAAAGGGTTCAGAAAAGATCTCAAAAGAACTTGAAGAAATATTAGAAGCAGCATATTTCAGTAGAGTAGATTCTTTAATGATTAATAAAGAAGCAGATAAAGAAGGTTTCTTTTCTGCAGAAGAAAAAGAAATTAAAGATATTAATGATCGAGAAAACTATGATCTTTATAATTATGCTGCTGTTCAGACCATTTTAAATGGAGGAAAGGTATATCCACTTACTGAAGATAAAATGCCTGATAATGCTGATATAGCAGCTATCTACAGGTATTAATTTAAAGAGTATAACTTTGAATTGTATAATTAAATGCACGCGGTGATTAGATAAAAAAATAGACACATACCTGTACCTTTTGTATAATGTTAATAGCGACAAAAACATTAGGAGGTACAGAATATGTGTCAAAGTAATTGTAACACAAAACGAAGCAAAGGAAAACACCTGAATTTTGATGATCGCAAATTAATTAAACATTTATATAATGTCCAAGAAAAAAATTATACTGAAATAGGCGAAGAATTAAACTGCCATAGAACAACAATCAGTCGAGAAATAAAAAAAGGTGAGGTAGAACTTGATAATGGTGATGGAACAACCAGAAAAGAATATGTACCAGAGATAGCACAGAAAGTATATGAATTTAATAATTCGAATAAAGGCCCTGATTTAAAAATCGATAAAAATAAAGAGTTAGCAGAATTTATAGAAGAAAAAATCAAGGAATTAAGATCTCCTGCAGCAGTGGCAAAAGACATTGAAGAATCAGATAAATTTGAAATTCAATTACACTGGAAAACAATCTATAATTACATAGATAAAGGTGTTTTGAATATAGACAGAAGCGATCTCCCACATGGTAATTATAAAACTGGGAAAGACAGACCAAAAGAAAGTGAAAGCACTACGAGGCGTAAGGAAGGTCGTACAATTAGAGATAGGCCTGAAGGAGCTGATACCAGGGAGGAATTTGGGCATTGGGAGATGGACTTAGTAGAAGGGTTAAAACAAAAAGATGAACCTGCCTTACTAGTGCTGACAGAAAGACAAACTAGGCAGGAAATCATAGAAAAAATACCAAACAAAAAAGCAAAGTCAGTGGTAAAAGGACTTGATCGTATAGAAAGACGATTTGGGGTTGTTAATTTTAGGGAAACATTTAAATCGATTACTACAGACAACGGTTCAGAATTTGCAGATTATGAAGGTATAGAACAATCATATACAGGTAGCAGTATACCTAGAACTAGTTTGTATTATTGTGATGCATACTGTAGCTGGCAAAGGGGATCAAATGAAGTAGCTAATAAGTTTATCAGAAGATTTTTACCTAAAGGCACAAGTTTTAAAGGTATTAAGAGAAAACTGATAAAAAAGATTCAGGATTTTATAAATACTTATCCTAGAAAAATGTTTAACTATGAAAACTCAGATAAATTATTTAAAGAGAAATTAAGCTTTAGTGTCTAGAAGTAATGAAGGTACAGGTGATTTTAAGAAAGATTAAAAAAGCGTGCATTGCATGTTGCAATTCACCTAAAGAGTATAACTTATATAATGCTTGCTTTTAAATAAATTATATGTTAAAATAATCAATGTTAATGCCGAAGTGGTGGAATTGGCAGACGCGCTGGATTCAAAATCCAGTGGCCCTTTCGGCTGTGCGGGTTCGACCCCCGCCTTCGGCACCACTTGATATGACTGGCCTTATGGCCATTTTGAAAGCCCTCTTTTTAGAGGGCTTTTTTCTGTTTTTAGCCATTTCCAGCAAATACTGTTTAGATATAAAATTATCTATGCTATAATAAAAATACAATTAGAAGAAGGCTCTATCCTTCTGGGGGTGGTATTTGTGACCTTAGATGGTTTAGACTGTACTGAATTGTCTAAAAAGGACCTGATTACTGAAACTGAAAATAGGATACTCTATGGTTTGATTTTTGCTGAGAAAATGCCTTTTAATTTGCTGGCTCAAAAACTGGATGTTAGTGTAGAAGAACTTCATGAGTGGTGCTGTGAAGGGAAAGTACCTGAACCAGAAGTAAGAGAAAAATTATCAAATTATTTTGATCTGCCAGAACAAATTTTATTTTGGGAAGCAGAACATTGAATTTAATCAAGTAGGGCAAGCAATTTAATGCTTGCCCTACTTGATTTATATTTGCGATGGTCCTTAGATTTTAAGGTGGAGGCATATCAACTTCATCAAAATCAGCCAGTCTTTCTGCTATTTCTTCAATAGTTAGCTCACTATCATTAAAATGACCTAAAGGATAAGTATCTGACATTTGAGAATTTATCATTGATTCCATGTTTCTCATACTTTCATATAGATCTTCATCTGTTAAATCCATATTTTGTTTTTCAAGCACTTTAAATCCTATTTGGTGCTCAATGATAGTTATGGCACCAAAAAGTAGATGAACTACTAATAAAAACAGCAGATTTTCTTTTTCGAAAAAATATTTGATAATAAAAAAGGCTTAATTGTAAAATGAACTTGAACTAATTAAAAAAAACTAATAAAAAAATGCCCATAGTGGCACAAACTGTAATATAATTGAATTACTACAAACAATAAACATTACAGGAGGGTGCACACTATGGACTACTTATATGATACACCAAATTCTCGAAAAAATAAACACCTTAATGCTTATGATCGCGGTCAAATTGCTTTATTACATTCAGAAGGAATGTCACCTTATGCAATTGGTAAACGCTTAGGTAGAGCTTCAAATACAATTAGAAACGAGTTGAAACGTGGTACAGTTTCTCAAATAAAGGCCAATAAAAAGGTTGATATTTATTTCCCTGATGTTGGTCAAAGAGTTTATGAAAATAATCGTAAAAATTGCGGACCTAAGTTTAAACTCCTAGAGTGCGAAGATTTCATAGAACATGTTTTAGATAAATTTTACAACTCAGATCATTCAATTGATTCTATTTGTGGATCAGCTCAGGTGCATAATAAATTTCCAAATTCAAAGATGGTTTGCACCAAAACTCTCTATAATTACATAGATGCTGGACTACTTAAGATTAAAAATATTGATCTACCATTGAAATTAAAGCGTTCTACAAAACCAAAACGTATTAAGCAGAATAAAAAGAAACTGGGTACCAGCATTGATGAACGCCCTGAAAGCGTTAATGATCGCAGCGAATTTGGCCACTGGGAAATTGATACTATTATTGGTAAAAAGACTAAAGATGAAGCAGCACTACTTACTATGACAGAACGTACAACTCGCTCACAAATTATTCGCAAAATTGATGACAAAACATCTTGTTCTGTTCAGGAAGCTATGACAAAGCTAATCAAAGAAACTGGAGATCTTTTTTCTACAGTCTTTAAAAGCATTACCAGTGACAATGGTTCTGAATTCTCAGAGCTAGCCAGTGTAGAAGAAATAGTTGGCACTAAAATTTATTATACTCATCCCTATTCAGCCTGGGAAAGAGGAACAAATGAACGTCACAATGGCTTGATAAGAAGGTTTATACCTAAAGGTAGAAGTATAAATGAATTTTCAATTGAAGCTATTGCTAGAGTTCAAAATTGGTGTAATACTTTACCTAGAAAAATATTAGGATATTTAACTCCTGATGAAGCTTTTGAAGACCAACTAAAACTAATTCTATACAATTAAAATTATTACAGTTTGAAACTAGTTCAATTTAACATTGCAATTCAAGGATAATAAAAAAGGAATAAAAAGAGTTTTATTTAATTATATTATAAGGATAATTATTACAACTTTTCTATATTATTCTACAAAATTTGATTTATTTTGACAAAATTTATCTATAAAGAGTATCGACATTAGTATTATTAGTTTGCAGGAGAGTGGGCTAAATGCCAAAAAAAGAATTTTTTGACTTTGAAGGATCAAAATTATTAGTAAATGCAATGACAAATATTTCTGATTCAGTAATTATTACTGATGATAATTTTAATATTAAATATATTAATAAAGCTGCTGAAGAGCTATTTGGTTATAGTTTAGATGAATTAAAAAATAAAACGCCAGAGATTTTTAATGCGGAGCCTTTATCAGAGCAACTCCAGCAGGAAATGTATGAAAAGATATCAGAGGGCAAAACACATACAGGACAGTTTTTAAACAGACGAAAAGATGGTTCAAAATTTATCTGTGAATTTAAAATAACACCGATTAAAAATGAGAAGGGAAAAATTTATACCTATATTGGTATACAAAGAGATATAAGTGAAAGAATAAAAAGAGAGAAGAATCTAGAATTTCAGCATCAATTCCAGAAAACTCTGGCTGGAATATCTTCATCATTGTTTGAGGTTAATGAAGCTAATATTGATAGAAAAATAAATAATTCTCTAGCCAAAATAGGTGAGTTTTTTGCTGTAGAGAGAAGTTATATTTTTCAGTTTTCAAAAAAATATGAATTAATTTCTAATACCCATGAATGGTGTAAGAAAAATATAAGATCTCATAAAGATTACTTGCAGGGCATATCTACCCAAGTTATTTCCAGTTGGATGGAAAGATTATCAAATGATGAAATAATAAATATTAAAGATATAAATAAAATGTCAGCCAAGGCAGAAAAAGAAAAAAGACTTTTAAAAAAATTTGGAGTTGATTCAATAATTATAATACCAATATTTATCGATAATAATTTATTCGGCTTCTTTGGTTTTGATTATAAGATAGAAAATATTAATTTTAATACAGAAAATATACGTCTTTTAAAAATATTTACTGATATTATTAAAAATGCTTTTGCGAAACACATAGACCATCAGAGAATACTTGATTTGAGTTTTAAAGATGGGTTAACCGGGATATACAATAGACGCTTCTTTGAGGTAGAATTAAAGAGACTTGATGCAAAAAGACAGCTGCCTTTATCTATAATAGTAGCTGATGTAAATGGTTTGAAGTTCATAAATGATAATTATGGACATCAAGAAGGTGATAAGTTGATTAAAAAAACTGCTAAAATATTGAAGGCTTCTCTCAGGAAAGAGGATATATTAGCCAGATATGGTGGAGATGAATTTGCAATATTACTGCCGAATACTGCCAAAGTTGAAAGAGAAAAAATAATCAGGAGAATAAAAGATAAAGTTGAAGATTTTAAAAAACAAGACTCAAAACTATCAATTGCTTTAGGAGCTGCCACAAAGGTTAAAGTGGATCAGGAAATAAATAGTGTTTTTATCAAAGCAGATGACATCATGTATAAAAACAAATTAGCTCAAAATAGCAGCCGGTCAAGCAAGATAGTTTATGGACTTTTAAATTATTTGGATATGATCAGCCATGAAACGAAAGAACATACTATGAGATTAAAAAATTTAGCTAAAAACTTTGCGGATTTTCTTGAACTTAATATTACTGAAACAAACCGATTATCACTTTTAGCAAGTTTACATGATATTGGTAAGGTAAGTATTCCAGAAAAAATATTAAATAAGAAGAGTAAATTGAGCAAATAAGAGTATGACCTTTTAAAATCTCATCCTCAACAGGGTTATAAAATTGCACTTTCTGGATTGTCAATACTTTTTACAACAATTTTTTATCGAACATTAAATATCTATATTCAACAGGTGTTAGGTAATCTAACGACCCGTGGATTCTGTGGTTATTATACCAGTTAACATAGTCAAATAGCTCATATTCCAGCTCTTCAAAGCTGTTAAATATTCTGTCATAAGCAAATTCAGTCTTAACTACTTTAAAGGCTGCTTCTGCCACTGCATTATCATATGGGCATCCTTTATTGCTTAAAGAACGCTCAATATCAAACCTGACTAAAATATCATCGATAGCTTTATTTTTGAATTCATTACCTCTATCAGTATGTAAAATATTAATTTGATTTAGTGGTCTTTTAATACTTTTAAAAGCCTCAGTTACTAATTCGGCATTTTTCTTTTTACCTGCTGCATAACCAACAAATTCACGGTTGAAGAGATCTATGATCAGACAGACATAGTTCCATTTTCCTTTTACATTAACATAGGTTAAATCACTGACAACAACGTCTAGAGCTTCTTCTTTGTTAAATTCTCTGTTTACAATATTGGCAATTTTATCTTCATTACAGCTTGGAGAATGAACTTTGTATTGTTTTTTAGTATAAGTAGAAACTAGATTATATTTTTTCATTATTTTACCTATTCTTCGCTTGGACACCTGATAACCTTTTTTAGCTAATTCTCTTTTGATTTTTCTGGTTCCATAGTGATTTCTACTTGCTTTGTAAATGGAAATCACTTCGCTTTCTAGTTCAACATCAACCTGTTTTTCTTTAGGGGTATAATAGATCATACCCCTTGATATATTGAGTGCTCTGCACATGGCGCTAATACTGTATTTATCCCTGTTTGCCTTAATAACTGCTACTTTCGTCCCATTATCAGCGCCGCTTGCTTTAAAATATCATTCTCCATTTTTAACTGCTTGTTTTCTTTTTGTAATTTAATTAATTCTTTTTCTTTATCAGATCTATTATCTTTAGCGCTGAATGAACCTGAGTTATTATAGTCTTTTATCCATTTATGAAGTGTGGACCTTGCCATTCCATATTCATTGAGTATTTCAGTTTGATTTTTACCATTATTGGCCAGAGCAACAACTTTTCTTTTGATTTCTTCAGGATATTTTGTAGGCATGATATTTTCCTCCATTTTAGTTTGTTATTATCTTATTATATCATGTCCGAGAAAAAACTGTTTAATTAATTATACCCGATCCATTCATCTGAAGAATTCTCTATTGTAGCAGAGGAAATACTAACCCATCATGAAAAATGGGATGGTAGTGGTTATCCAAAAGGTCTTTCAGGCAAAAATATACCTTATCTAGCCAGGATAATTTCTATTGTTGATGCATATGATGTTATGATAAGTGGTAGACCTTATCAAGAAAAAATGACTGAAGAAGAAACTCTAGCTGAGATTGAAGCAGCTGCAAGAAGTCAATTTGATCCTGATTTAGTTAAAAAATTTCTGGAGTTTATAAAATAAGTGATAACTTCGAAAGTGTTAATGGAATTAATAGCTCTCTAGGGCGAAAGCTCTGGAGGTTTTTTGTTTTTAAAAAGTATATGGATGTAGCAATTAAAAAATATATCAATTCATCCATCAAAATAACTCCTTTCAAATTTTAATTTAAATCAAATAACAACTAAATCTTTAAAATAATTATACAGATGTTTAAATAATAAGTAAAATATACATCAGTCCGCGACAATATGCTGTCATAGTATTTTGATACAATTAACAATAAGATTAAAACCACCTCAATTATTCACTTAAATTTGCATATGCTAAACTAAAAATGTACCATTCTATCACCGCCTCTTGTAAACAAAAAATCATATTATGCGAGAGGTAAGAAAGTTGATAGATATGGCACAATTAAAAATTTTATCTTTCAAGCATAAAACCCTTCTCATAATCTAAAAGAGAAGGGTTTGCTTTATCATATTTGATTTGTATTTAATCCAACAAACTGTCTTTTCCATCCCAGACAATTTTCCTATAATTAATTGTATCTGTGGCTCCTTCAGTATTAAAGATTAGAACAATTGAATCTTCATCTAATTGAAGCTCATTTTTTAAAGAGCGTAGGTTTTCTTTTTCCATCAATAAAGAAAGAAAACCAAGCCCAACAGATCCTGACTCACCAGAAATAATCTGTTTATCATCCGCGATTGGATTGGCCAAAATTCTCATTCCCCTTGAAGAAACATAATCATTGCAGGTAACGAACATATGAGCATAATCTCTTAAAATTTCCCAGGCTAAAGGATTAGCTTCTCCACAGGCAAGGCCTGCCATATCGGTTTTTAAATCTCCTTCAACTTTATGGGTTTTTCCATCAGAGTGAGAGGCAGAATTAAATACACATGCTGCTTCATTTGGTTCAATAATTGTGGTGATCGGATAATTATCAAATTGGTTGATATAATAACCCAGAATAGAGCCGGCCATAGATCCCACCCCTGCCTGAAGAAACATATGGGTTGGTTCTTCGATACCTTCTAGTTCGAGCTGAAGCTTAATTTCCTCAGCCATTGTGGTATAGCCCTGCATAATCCAGGTCGGTATTTTTTCATAACCCTCCCAGGCAGTATCCTGTACCAGATGCCAGTTGTTTTCTTTAGCCTTTTTCATTGCATAAGCAACCGTATCATCATAATTTAAATTTGTAACAATTGCTTTTCCACCTACTTCTCTAATAGCATCAACTCTTTTTTGGGCAGAACCATCTGGCAGATAAATTACTGCCTGATGTCCGAGATGATTTGCTGCCCAGGCAATTCCTTTACCATGATTTCCGTCAGTCGCTGTTATAAAAGTTATCTCGCCTAATTTTTCTTTAGCTTCTTTGCATTTGAGCATTTCAAAATTTAAATTTTCAATATCTCGATCCAGTTTTTCAGCTAGAGATCTTGCGATAGCATAGGTACCACCCAAAACTTTAAAAGAATTAAGCTTAAATCTATATGATTCATCTTTAACATAGATGTTTTTAATACCAAGGTAGTCAGCCAGGTTTTTCAAACTAGTCAGAGGAGTTGCTCTGTATTCATCAAAAGAAATATGAAATTTTCGAACATGTTTTGCAGTCTCTGCATTGAGAAAATCTGGTTTTGAGCCACCTAAATTTTTATTTTTTATTGATTGAATATCAATTAATCTATCCTTGCTTTTCACTTATAAATCTCCTTTCGCTGTTTAGATAATTTTAATAATACAATTAGGACAATTAGGACAATTATAACATAAATAATATTTAAATCAATTCATTTTAAAATAGAAGTTGAAAAACAAAAGCTGTGGTTAAAGATAAAGACTACTTTTACTGAAGTATTCAATTTCAACAGGGTTTAATATTTGCTCAGGGCTTTTTGACTTAATTCATCTAATAGGCAGGAAAAAATACTAGAATGAAGAATCAATAAAGTAAGTATATCTGTAAAAGATTGCCGGAGAAAGTTTTGCTAAATATTTTTTAGCCGAGCAGCTTTAAATAATATAATCTTAGGAGTGAAAAGATGAAGTCAAGCTTTAAATTTAAAGCAGTTAACTTTTTATCAGCTGATTATAAAAGAATTGAAAAATTATATAAAAAAGCCTTTCCTTCTGAACAGAGATTACCGTTATGGTTTTTATCTTTGCGAGCATTAAAAGATAGGGTTGAATTTCTTGCTATTTATGATCAGAGTGAATTTATTGGCTTTTTTTATCTTGTTAACCATCAAGAAATAACTTTTGTCCTTTATTTAGCTGTAGCTTCAGAACACAGGGGAAAAGGTTATGGCAGCAAAGTTCTTTATGAGTTAAGTGAGCTGAAAAAAGATCAAAAAATAATTTTGGATATTGAATCTCCTTATGAAGATGCAGCTAATTATAAGCAGCGAATTAAGAGAAAAAAGTTTTATTTAAAAAATAATTATAATTTTATTGGCTTAATTATGGAAGAAGATAAAGAAAAATACGAAGTTTTATCTCTGCAGGGAAAAGAAGTAGAAGAAAAAGAATATATTGATCTGCTTAAAGATTTTTACACTCCAATTTTATTTAGAATTTTTAACCCTAAAATATATAGTATAAACAAAAATAATAATCAATGAAATATAGAGAAAGAGGAGACTGATATGTTTAATAAAAAATTGCAAATCTCAATCATTAGTGGAGCACTCCTGGGAATCATCTGTATAATTGGGGGAAGTATCAGACAGGGTTTTAGTGGAAATGAATTATACCTTTTTGCACTCTGGTATAATAGGTTGCTCATGGGATTTTTGATCGGTCTGACTAAAATCGAAGCAGGTAGCCAGGGATTGATTAAAGGTGGGCTGCTCGGTTTAATGGTTTCTTTAGCTTTTTATCTATCAACTGGTATGACAGATTTAGTTTCATTTTTAGCTGGTATTATTTATGGGGTCATTATTGCTGCAGTAGTCAGGCGTTATCAATAAAGCTAATAATTAAGAAGGTGAAAAAATGAGTGCTAGAAAGATTAAAGAAAAACTTAAGGCTGGAATAATTGTTCATTTAACTGCTGATGCTCTGGGTGTGCCTGTGGAATTTAAGAGCCGGGAAGAATTAAAAAAAGATCCTGTTCAAAAAATGCGGGGTTATGGAACCTATTATCAGCCGCCTGGTACATGGTCTGATGATAGTTCTTTAACTCTCTGTCTTTTGGAATCACTTATAAATGGATATGATCTTCAAGACCAGGCCGATAAATTTGTCAGCTGGCTTTATGATGCTTATTGGACAGCTAGGGGTAGAACCTTTGATGTAGGGAACTCTACTCGGGAATCTATATCAAGGCTTAAAGCTGGTCAGTCTCCAACAAGGGCAGGTGCTGGTGGAGAAAGAGATAATGGGAATGGAGCTTTAATGCGAATTTTACCACTGGCATTTTATCTTTTAGATGCGGATAATGAAGAGAGATTTAATAAAACAAAAGAAGTCACTTCTTTAACCCACAGTCATCCTCGTTCAATTTTGGGATGTTATATTTATATTGATTTTGCTATTCGAATAATTGAGGGTGCTGAGCTTAAAAATGCCTATCAAGAAACAGTAGAACATTTAAAAGATTTTATTCAAGATGAAGCATATAAAAAAGAATTGAAATATTATAAAAGAATTTTGGCTGGAAATATTAAATACTATAACGAAAATGAGATCAAATCAACAGGCTATGTTGTTGATACACTTGAAGCAGCATTCTGGGTGCTCTTAAATACTGATTCATACAGCTATGCTGTATTGAAAGCTGTAAATCTAGGTGAAGATACGGATACTGTCGCAGCAGTAACAGGTGGACTGGCAGGAATTCATTATGGATATTCTGATATTCCTGCTGAATGGCTAAGAAAACTGGCAAGATTAGATGAAGTCCTAGAACTTATCGATGAATTTAGTGAAAAAAGATTAGGTAGTTAAATTAAAAGCATTTTTGCAATGCTCAGCTTATTATTGTAAAATGAGAGCTAGTTAATCAATTTAAAGAGAATTAAAATTTATAAAGGAGTGTCTGAATGGAATCATTATATGAAAAATCAATCGAAGTTTTAAATACCAGAGGGGTGACTGTTAAAGATATTGCAGAATTGGTTAAATCATTACAGGAGCCTTTTAATCCAGAAATAACTTTAAAAACTTGTCGTGAAAATGTTGAAGCTGTTTTAAAAAAAAGGGAAGTTGCTCATGCAATTTTAACTGGAGTTGCTCTTGATGAGCTAGCTGAGAAAAAACAGCTTCCAGAACCTATTCAAACTATTATTGACACGGATGAAGGACTTTATGGTATTGATGAAATTATTCCCCTTTCCATTGTAAATTTATATGGGACAATTGGATTAACCAGTTATGGTTTTTTAGATAAAAAGAAATTTGGCATTATTGAAAAACTTGATACTAAAAAAAATGGGAAGGTCAACACCTTTTTAGATGACTTAGTTGCAGGAATAGCTTCTGCAGCAGCCAGTCGCTATGCACATGGTGAAGGTAATGAGTAAACTATAAGCACTTAAATATCTAAACATGTTAAATGAAAACATTTGATTTTTAAAACTAATATTGTTTATATCCTAATTATAATTTCCTCTTTTGAGCAGATAGATTTATTATTTACATTTCTGCTCTAGAGGGAATTTTTTCTTTTTAAGTATTTTTACTACTTGACAAATCTATCTTTTTCCCTGTATACTTTATTAATAAAAATTCCTATTAAACTTATATGGATTAATTTTTATAGATTTTTAGGAAAAATATTAAGAGGTGCAGATAAATGATTAAACTAGAAAATCTTACTAAGTCTTATCAGGGTGAAGCAAAAGAAGCTGTCTATAACCTTAATCTTGAAATTAATAAAGGAGAAATTTGTGTATTTGTAGGTCCTTCAGGTTGTGGGAAAACAACAACATTAAAAATGATTAATAGATTAATTGAACCCAGTTCTGGAAATATTTATATAAATGGAGTTAATACTGCAGAACAAAAAAAGAGTGAACTGAGACGGAAAATCGGCTATGTTATACAGGAAATTGGACTTTTTCCTCACATGACAGTAAGAGAAAATATTGCAACTGTACCTGTCTTATTAAAATGGGATCAAAATAAGATCAATAAACGTGTAATGGAACTGCTTAAATTAATTGATTTAGATGCAGATAATAACATGGATAAATATCCACATGAATTATCAGGTGGTCAACAGCAGAGGGTTGGTGTAGCAAGAGCTATGGCAGCAGATCCACCAATTATGTTAATGGATGAGCCATTTGGGGCTGTAGATCCAATCACAAGAGCTGAACTACAGAATGAATTTTTAAGACTTCAGAAAAAAATTAATAAAACTATTTGTTTTGTTACCCATGATATAGATGAAGCTATCAAAATGGGGGATAAAATTTTAATTATGAATAAAGGTAAAATGGTTCAATATGATAGCCCCAAAAACATATTGTTTAGTCCAAAAAATGAATTTGTGGAAGATTTTATTGGTTCAGATCGTGCTTTAAAGGTTTTAAATTTAATTAAAGTAAATGAAATCATGGAAAGCACTTTTGAATTTGCATCACTTTCTGATGATTATCATAGTCTTCTCAAAAAAATAAAGAAGAAAGAAAAAAAATATTTATTAATAACTTCTGACGATAAAAAAATGGCTGGTTATGTAACTTTAAGATCTTTAGAAAAAAACGGCAATAAAGATTGGCAGGATTATATTAAAGAAATACCTGTTATCAAGGAAGATGCATCATTAAAAGATGTTTTTAATCTGATGTTAGAAAAAGAATTTACCATATTTCCGGTTGTGGATAAAGATAATAAGTTGTTGGCAAGGGTAACTTTAGATAATATTAAATCACATATTAGCTGTGAGTATCAGAAATAATCAAGGGGAGTTAAAAGATGTCTATTATTAATTACTTTTTTGGAAATTTAGATAATATTATTGAATATACTTTTGCCCATCTTTATTTACTTATGATTTCTATAACTTTATCTTTGTTCCTCTGGCTGAGTGTGGGAATAATTATCAGAAATAAGAGCAAAACTGCCAAAACATTGATTGCTTTTGGTAGTTTCATAATGGCAGTACCAAGTATATCACTATATGGAATCTTGATGACAATCCCTGCTTTTGGTTTAAATATTAGAAGTGCTGTATTTGCTTTAGTGCTATATTCCATGATTCCTATTTTGAGGAATGTCTATACTGCTTTAAATGGGGTAAATCCAGCGATTATAGAATCAGCCAGGGCTATGGGTATGTCGGAAAGACAAATACTGTGGAAGATACAGTTTCCCCTTGCTTTACCGGTTATAATTGCCGGGGTAAGGGTAGCTCTTGTAATGATGGTTGGCATTGCAACCCTGGCAGTTTTCATAGGAGAAAGAAATTTAGGCCAGTTAATTTATCAGGGAATTGTAAGGACCAGAACAGAAATGATTGTTACTGGAGCTGTTTTGGTTTCTGCTATATCTGTAAGTGTAGATATTTTAATGGGTTTTTTAGAAAAGAAATTCCTTTCTCCAGGAGTCAAAAAAAGTCTTAACCTGGGGAGGGGTTAATAAATGCTGTTAGAATACTGGCAGATTTTTGTTGAAGAGGGTATAACATTGATGATACAGCATTTAAGGTTGGTAGGCTTTTCGGTTTTTATTGCAATATTAATTGCTCTACCAACTGGTATAATTCTAAGCAGGAATTTTATTAAAAATTACAGTGAAAAGTTAATATTTTTCTTTAATATTGCCCAGGGTTTACCTAGTCTTGCAGTAATAGCACTAGTGCTGCCCTTTTTAGGAATAGGATTTGTACCTGCAGTTACTGCTCTGATAATTTACGCCCTTTTACCTATCATTAGAAACACAATTGCAGGTTTGAATAATATTGAAACCGATTTAATAGAGGCTGCTCAGGGAATGGGAATGACACCTTTTGAGATTCTATATAAAATTGAATTACCATTAGCCTTACCAGTTATAATTGCTGGTATACAAACAGCTGCTGTAGTAACAGTAGGGACAGCTGTTGTATCCAATTTAATAGGAGCTGGTGGTCTAGGCCAGATGATTTTTACAGGCTTAGCTATGTTTGATAGACGAAAAATATTACTCGGATCGTTATTAGCTGCATTTATTGCAATAATTATAGATCGTTCATTTGAACTGCTGGGAAGAAAATTAAAATAAGATAGGAGTTGTCTTTATGTTAAAAAATAAAAAAATGATATTTTTAATTGTTGTTTTAGTATTATTATCAGCTTTTTTTCTAGGAGGTTATACACAAGAAGCTTCTGAAGAGAAAGAAGCAATTAGGATGGCTACAAGTGTCGATTTTTTAGAAAGAGAAGATGGAATTCCAGGTTTAGAAAAAGAATATGATTTCAGATTTGATCGTGATGCTTTGAGTACAATTCAGATTGGTTTGAGTTATGAGGCTTTGGATTCTGATAAGGTAGATGTTGCGATGGGTTATGCAACAGATGGCAGAATCTCTTCTCTTAATTTAAGGATGCTCGAAGATGATAGAAGATTTTTTCCTGCCTATAATGTAGCAGCGCTTGTTAGGGGAGAGGTACTTGCTGAACATCCAGAATTAGAAGAACTAATCCATGATTTAACAGTATTATTTACCGATGAAAAATTAATTGAGCTTAATGAAAGAGCAGATGTAGATGGTGAAGAGCCAGACCAAATAGCAGAAGATTTTCTTTTAGAAAGTTCTCTATTAGTTGAAAACGCAGAAGAAAAGGAAGGCTCAACTATTGTTGTTTCATCTAAAAACTGGACAGAGCAGTTAATTTTAGGCAGTATTACTGTACAGTTATTAGAAAATCATGGTTATAATGTTAGGGACAGGAGTAGCCTTGGTTCAACTGCTGTTTTGCGTAATGCAATAGAATCAGACCAAATTGATATTTATTGGGAATATACAGGGACTACTTTGATGACAAGCATGGGAGAAGAAGGTATTGTAAGTGCAGAAGAAGCCTATGAAAAAGTAAGAGAATGGGATAAAGAAACTCATAATATTCACTGGCTAAATTTTGCAGAAGCAAATAATACTTATACACTATTGATGAGAGAAGAAAGAGCAGAAGAATTGAATTTAAAAACTATCAGTGATTTAGCAAACTATATTAATAATTAAATTTAGTTAAATATTATATTGACAAATAAAAGGCTGGTGTAAATCACCAGCCTTTTTTAAAGATTTAATTTTTTAGTCTTGACATAATCGGGAAGCGAATCAGATAGGCGATACCAAAATAAATTACAGTTGTAAATATCCCGTTAATATAGTGAAAATCAAAATGAGGATGCAGATAATAATTTGCAGTTAAAGCAAGGAAAATTAGCGTAACTGCAGGAATTATTAAAGAGGTATTTTCAATAATAGTCGGTTTATAATTGCTAGTTACTTTAAGTTTAAAGTTAAAATCATTATCTTTTAGGTCTTTAAAAATAATAACCCACATTATTTTAATTGAATACGCTACAGTTAAGATACTCCCGAGGTGCAAAAGAAATTCAAACATTTCTATTGATTCAAGTGAATATTTAATGAGATGTTTGCTGTTATAACCTAAAAAGCTAGGGACTGCCATTAAAGATAGAAAAGCCAGGATAGTACTTGCTGTATTAATTTTTTGTTTTAACTCACATCTTTTAAAATCAAAGATAGAAGTAGAATTAAATTCTTTAATCCAATTTCCAGCACCATTAAATAATACTGATTTTGCAATAGCATGAGCTATAATATGTAATACTGCCCCGGTGTAACCATAAATATTTCCACTTCCAATTGCCAGTGCAATAAAACCAAATTGACTGATCGAGCTATAAGCTAGGATTAATTTATAATTTTTTTCTTCTAAAGCTTTTATACCACCATAAAAAATCATAATAATTCCCATATAAAGTAATATTCTATTCCCTTCTGTAATTATTTTTAGAAGAGCAATATAACCTAATTTAGCAACCCAGGCAGATGAAATTGCACAAAAGGTGGTAGATGCCTGTTTATATACATAGGGAACCCAGAAATGTAGACCAATTAAAGCACTTTTTACACCGACACCTATAATAAACATTAACTGAAGCCAAAATTCATTTATTGCTCCTATTTGATTATACCCATTTGTATAAGCAGTTATTACAGTTAATAATAAAAATGCTCCAGCAATAAATTGTATAACAAAATATTCCCAGGCAATATTTTTATTATCCCAGACAAGCATTAAAGAAGTAGCTAAAGTTGCAATTTCCCAACCTACCATAAATAAAAACCAGTTATTTGTAGTAATAACTATACTAAAGCTTAATATGTAAAAAATAATCAATAGATAAAATATTATTTTGTTCTTTTCTATTTTGCGCCAGGCTGATAATGAAGTAAATAATGTAACCAAAACACCAGTTGTTAATAATAAAAGATTAATATTATCAAAAACAAAGTTACTGTAAAAATATTGAGGCATGTAATTTCCTCCTGAAATATATATTTGTAATTATAGTATATATAAAAAGTTAAATTTTTAATTTAAGCACTAAAACTTTCTTAAAGAATTATATCATAGATTAAAGCAGCAGAAAAGACAATTGGCTAAATTAAAAAAAAAATTATTATTAAAGCTATTTTCCGATTAAGTTCAGGATAAATTTTTTCAACTATAATTTGTTTTAAAATAAACTGGTAGATGTTCGCAATATTTGACAAATTATAAAATGGATGATATATTAAAAGCACTGAGTAACCTAAAATAGTAACATTACTCAGGTTAAATTTTAGGAGGAAGATATTAATATGGTTTACACAGGTAAAGTAAAATGGTTTGATGAGAAAAAAGGTTATGGGTTTATTGAAAGAGAAGATGGAGATGATGTATTTGTACATTTTTCTGCCATTGAACAGGAAGGCTTTAAAACTTTGAGTGAAGATCAAGAGGTAGAATTTGAAATTGTTGAAGGAGACCGTGGTCCTCAGGCAGAAAATGTTGTTGTTATATAGTACTAATTAGGTAATTATAATTAAAATTAGAATTTAAACGCCTCGGCTATTAATTTAGTCGGGGTTTTTATTTTTTTAAAAATATTTGATTTTTACTTTAACTACAGATAAAATATATTTAGGTTAAATACTTATATATTGATAACGTCAAATAAAATATGATAGTTACCATAAAATGTAAGCAAATAGTAATAGAGCACCACTAATTACGATTATAATGAAAATGATCAGAATGTCAAAAGTTTAAAGTTGTAAATAAAGTAAGAAAATGGTATTTAGTGATTATAAATATCTAAAGAGATAAAACATGATTTTTCTAAAAGATATTTAATTACCTATCAGTTTTGGTGATCCATCTGATAAGTTGGGCCCAGGATTCGATAGGCTGACCTCTTGCTCCTTCCACTATCAGTGGTGGTTTATCATTAAAGGAACTATGAGGTTTTAAATAATTAAAATAGAGCTGATAAAGAGTTATATGAGTAAGTGCACCATCAAAAGAGCTAAAGCTTTTATGGCGTTTGTAATGGGCTTTATAAGTACCGAAAAACCTTTCAATGATGTTTTTATAAGGTCTGTAAATTTCATCTGAGTTATCATCGTTAGCAAATAGCCCCTTAAGTTGTTTGTGGTCAATATTGGTTTTCAAAAACACTTTAGCAGCATGGACAGCAGCTCTGTAAATTGGAGCCATATCAGTAACTAGAACAAATTTTTGGTCTTGATATTGGTCGATTATTCTTTTTAAAATGGTTATTGCACCTTTAGCGTCGCGATTTTTAGAAAGATGCTGAGCGATAACACAGCCATTTTCACCATCTATGGCAGTAAAAAGATAATGCCAGCTGCCTTTTATTTTAATATATGTTTCATCAACAGCAACAATACCAGATAAAGGCAGATCAAGCTCATTGATTTTAGGAGCAAGTCTGTAAGCTAAAGAGACAGTCCAATTTTGGATGGTTTGAGCTGAAGGTGAAACACCATAGGCAAGTTTAAGAGCTCTTTCAGCCTGTCTTAAAGAAAGACCAAGACTGACATAAAAGTCAATAGCCTTAGAGATGGTAAAGTTTCCATAGTGAGAATGATCAAGGTTAACAGGTTCTTTATCAGGTCTGGAAAGTTCAAGCTTATTGATATCAAAATTATAGGCTCTGTAGCGATAACGCTTATGTTCATTTTTCCATTTAGAACAGTCATCATTGCGGCATTTATACTTGGTAAAATGCTTGCGCTTTTTCTCTTTAGCAAGAGCATAGTTGCAGAAAGGACAGCGATATGTAGGGTGGTTCTTAGGTTTTTTAGGTTTCTTAGGAGCCCACTGATGTTTACAGAGTTTACACTGGAACTTTTGGTATCCATCTGGATCATGACCGAAACTGTAGAGATATTTTTTGGGAGCTCCACATTGAGAGCACTCCTCAACCTTTACAGTTAGAGGTTTATTGCGATTAACAGGCTGAATAGTTTCACCATTTTTTTCAGCTTCAGCTAGAATATCGCGATAGTCAACCTGATTATATTCTATAATAGGTTGTGGGTCATCAAAACTGTTAAATTTAGTATAACTATCATCGAGTTTATTATTGGGTTCAAAATCAACCTGGAAAAGTCTGGCGAAAAAAAGATAGGTCAAAAGAACAAAATTCATGATAGGTTTAAGCAGGAAATTAGGTATTTTTCGAGAAAACATAACTTACATCCCTTCCTTTCTGGGTCTAGTAGGTTGTGACTTTCTCAATTACTATTTACTAGCTCAGGGGGAGGGATTCCTTCTTTTTATGGAGATTCCTAGCCTGACAACTATGATAACTATTAATATTTTTGAAAAAACTATTAGATTTGACGTAACATATATATTTTTTGGAGGTAAAAATAATGAATTCAAAAATTGTAGTAGATAGTTGCTGTGATTTAAATCAAGATATTCGTGAGAGATTTGATATATCTACAGCACCTCTTTCCATTGATATCGAAGATAAAACATTTACTGATGATCATAATTTAGATCGGGAAAAACTTTTAAGTGCTATGAAAGCAAGTAAAAATGCTCCAAAAACTGCTAGTCCTTCTCCAGAAACATTTTTAAAGTTGTTTAGGGGATATGAGAATGTATTTGTTGTTACCTTATCTAAAGAACTAAGCAGCACCTATCAAAATGCTCTGCTGGCCAAACAGCTGCTCAGTGATGAAGATGAAGACATATTTGTGCATGTTTTTAATTCCTATAGTGCTACTGTAGGAGAAACTATGATAGCCTATAAAATAGGAGAATTAATTGAAGCTGGATATGGAAGAGAAGAGATAATTGAAAAAACAGAAAAATACATAGCTGAAATGGAGACTTTATTTGTTTTAGATTCTCTTGATAATTTAATTAAAGCCGGAAGAATGAATAAAGTGAAGGGAAAAATTGCTTCCTTTTTCAACATTAAACCAATTTTAGCAGGTGCTGAAGATGGGACAATAATTTTATTAGATAAAGCAAGGGGTAGTAAAAAAGCAATAAAAAAATTGGTGGATAAAATTGGACAAAGAGGAGAAGAGTTAGAAGAAAAAATTCTTGGGATTTCGCATTGTAATGCCCTTGAAAAAGCAGAGTATATAAAAAATGAAGCCCTAAAAAAATATAATTTTAGAGAAGTTATTATAGTTGAAACTGCTGGAATAAGTACTGTTTACGCTAATGAAGGTGGAGTAGTTTTGGCCTTTTAATCTAGGTGAACTTAAAGCACCTGAAAGATTACTACTCTCAGGTGCTTTGCTATATTTTTAAAGCAATAATCTTATGATTTCCAGGCTCTAACAAAATTAGTTAATCCCTGGAGGAAGAAACCGCCTGCCACCCAGTAATAAACCAATTCTGGATTAAAAATTATCAATATACCTACTGCAATATATATCAACCCAGAAAATATTTGACTTATTTTTTCTGTTTTATCAGCTTCTTCTGCCATTTTGTCTACCCCCCGAATAATAGAGTCTCTTTTATAATGTGAAACAACCATTTTTTTAGGATCAACAGCTCTCAGATGTCCTTTTACATCATTCCAAAAGTCTGGGAAGAAGATTATATTTAAAAAGATACCACCTAAAAGTAGACTTAATAAATAGGTTGTACTTGACCAGTAATCTCCCCAGGACAATAAGAGACCGATTTCGTCCATAAATAGGCCCATGCCAATTCCATACATTAAGGCGGTGTCCCTTCGATCAAAATAGTCAGAACCAACTATAGCAAACCAACCGGCCAGTGCAATTAAAAATATTCCTATAAACAAATGGTGAATATGATAACCAAATAATATTATATTTGTACCAATATAGAACCTTATTTCGCCTGCTTTGGCAGCCTGAGACGCCGCACTACCTGCAGCACCAGCTATAATAACTGCTAGCCGAATAAATAAAAAGGAAAGCAAATACGAACTTGTTATAATAAAAGGAATTGACTTATCACTTTTTTCTTTTGCCAAAGATAGATCACCTCCAGGACAAGATGAATTTACTTTGTTAGTTATTATAAAATAATTTATCCTTCTTTGCAAATTAGTCAGTTAAGTTTTAAAAAATTTATTCTTATTTTGTAAAAACTATTGACAATACCCGTCTATAAATTATAAGATTTATATTACAGTTTAGTATTGGAGTGGTTTGTGTGAATGATCTATTAATTATGACACCTGGGCCAACTGAGGTTAGTGAGGAAGTGAGACGGGCAATGAGTAGAAAAATTACCAACCCCGATCTTGACCCAGAATTTTTTGATTTTTATTTAAATGTTTGTAATAAGTTAAAAAAAGTAGTTAAAACTAAAAATGATATGATTATTATGAGTGGGGAAGGAATTTTAGGCTTAGAGTCGGCCTGTGCTTCTTTAATTGAGAATAATGATAAGGTTTTAGTTTTGGACAATGGCATTTTTGGTAAAGGATTTGCAGATTTTGCTAATCTTTATGGAGCTAATGTTAAAAGATGGGAGTTTCCCTATGATAAGGCGATTGATATTAAAAAATTAGAAAAGAAACTCAGTAAAAATAATGATTTCAAATTTGCCACTTTTGTTCACTGTGAGACTCCGACAGGAATTATTAATCCAGCAGAAGAGATTTGTGAGCTGCTGAACAACTATAATATTTTGTCTGTTGTTGACTCTGTTTCGTCAATTGGAGGAGTTGAAATTGATGTTGACAGTTGGGGGATCGATATTATTTTAGGAGGCTCACAAAAATGTTTGTCTGTGCCACCTGGGTTAACCTTTATGAGTGTAAGTAAGACAGCCTGGGATGTAATAAAACAAAGAGAAACAGCAGTTAAAGGTTATTATACTAATTTACAGCACTGGCAGAACTGGTATCAAAAAAAGCATTTCCCTTATACCCAAGCTATTAGCGATATTTATGCTCTTGATGCTGGTCTGGATAAATGGCTGGCAGATAAAAATGTATACACTAGACATGATAAGATAGCTAAAGCTGTGAGAAAAGCTCTGGTAAAATCAGGACTCAAACTATATGCAGAGAATGGTCATTCTAATACAGTAACTGCAGTTAAAGTTCCTGAAAAGATTGAATTTCAAGAATTAAATCAACATATGACAGAAAAATATAATGTTATGATAGCAGGTTCAATTGGGAAATTCAAAAATAAATTAATTAGAATTGGTCATATGGGTGAGAATTGTTATGAAGAAAAAATTTATCGAACTTTAAAAGCTTTTGATCATAGTTTAAGAGATTTAGGTTATCAGCTAAATTATAAGTTACATAAAATTTTCGTTGAAGAAATAGAATAATAAATTATTTTATAATCCTCTTTTGGTGAATAGATTAATAATAAAGATCTTTTCTAATGATATGATACTTCCAAAGTAGACAGTCTAATTAATTAAAACAGACTATCTACTTGGAGGTATTTTTTTATCATTTGCGCATTATAAAATATTAATGTGATATAGCTCATTGAAAATAAATTAGTAATTGGCTAAACTTTAATTACTTAGATTATTTTATTGATTATTGGGGGATAAAAAGATGGTAGCTCTTGTTATAAATTTAATAGCTTTGATATTATTGGGAGTTTCATTTAAACACAGTAAAAATAAGTCGAAAAAAGCTCTGGAGATTGCCTTAAGTAAAGGTTTAGAGCTGGCCCCTGCCTTGATTTCACTTGTGGCTGTAATTGGTATTGTTTTTGCATTCATACCTCCAGAAATGATAAGAAATTATTTGGGGGCAGATTTTAATTTGATTCAGGTTGCAGCTGCAGCATTATTTGGTTCTCTAATGATGATTCCCAGTTTAATTGCCTTACCTTTAGCTGGATCTTTAATAGATGCTGGGGCTTCTTATACCCCGGTTGCAGCTTTTATAACAACCTTAACTATGGTTGGTTTTGTCACAATCCCAGTTGAAATAAATGAGCTAGGCAAAAAGATAACCTTTTACAGAAACTTTTTTGCTTTTATATTTGCGGTCATAATTGCATTTTTAATTGGGGTGTTCATGTGAAAAATAAATTTAAAGCTAAATTATTTAAGATATTAAAAATAGTTGTTTTTTGGTTAGTGATTGCATATTTATTTAAAAGATTTTTCCCGAGTCGATTTCCGCTGGCTCAGGATATGTCACTGAGATATATTAAAGAAATGATTATGATCTTTCCAGCTGTATTAATAATTATGGGTTTAGCTGATATCTGGGTACCAACTTCCTTAGTAAAAAAATATCTGGGTGAAAAATCAGGTTTTAAAGGAAAACTTTTTTCTTTTTTTCTGGGAACATTACCAACCGGACCAATGTATATAGCTTTTCCCATTGCAGGAGAATTATTGCGGAAAAAAGCCAGTTTAAGCAATGTTATCATTTTTTTAGGAGTATGGGCATCATTAAAAATTCCTCAGTTGGGAGTAGAAATACAATTTATAGGAGTTAAATTTTCTGTTTTGAGATTTGTGTTTACAACAATTTCTATTTTTATAATTTCAACAGTTATGGAAAAAATTATTAAATTTGAAAACCTAGACCTTAAAAGTTAAAATTACATTCTTTAATTGACATTAAGTCTGCTTGTTACAAGCAGACTTTTTTGCTTGCTGTTTTTTAATTACCGTGATAAAATTTTAATTAGAAGTAAAATTAATTTAAATTCAATTATTACGCTGACTATAATCTTAACACCTAAAGGTGGTGCTTTAATTGTTTATAAAAATTTTAAAAGAATATTGTCATGAATGTTATGCCTGTGTTCGCAATTGTCCTGTCAGTGCAGTTAAAGTAAATGAAGGTAAAGTTGAGGTTATAGAAGAAAGATGTATTCATTGTGGCAAATGTGTAAATTTGTGCTCACAAAATGCCAGGGAAATAATAAGCGAAAAAGACTTAGTATTAAAACTATTAACAGAAGAAAGCAATATTGCAGTAGCCCTGGCACCAAGTTATGCAGTTTATAATAGATTATGGCAAAAAGAAGACTGGTTTTCTATTTTAAAAAAACTTGGTTTTAATAATATTTATGAAGTAGCCTGGGGAGCAGAATTAATTTGTGATAAATATACAGAAATTTTGCAAAAAACTGATAAGTCTTTAATTTCTTCTGCTTGTCCTGTTATAGTAAATTTAATAAATAAATACTATCCTCAATTAAGTGATAATCTAATAGAAGTGGTTTCACCGATGAGGGCACTCTGCCGGTATTTAAAAAAAGAAAAGCCTCTAGAGAAGCTTGTATTAATTGGTCCCTGTCAGGCCAAAAAAATTGAGCTTAAAGAAGAAGAAAATCTTGCAGCGGTTTTAACTTTTAGCGAATTATTTTCAATTGCTGAGCAACTAGAAATTGAGCAAGAAGTCAATAATAATAAGCAGTCTAAAGTAGAACTTAATTTTGATAAAAAAGATATCTCGAACTCAGCAAGATCTCTTGCAATTGGGGGAGAATTATTAAAAAAAGTTAGTGATTATAATGATAATTCACTCCATATTGAAGGAGAAAAAGAAGTTATAGAATTAATAGAAGCTTTAAAAGATGGGGATATAGAACTAAAATTTGCAGATTTACTATTTTGCAAAGGTTGTATTGATGGATTTGATTTAAAAGATAAAAACTATTATGTAAAAGAAAGAAACTTTTTTAATTATCTAAAATCAAACAGTTATTTTAATAAGTATAATAAAGATATTGCTGCCCAAATAGATTTATCATGTCAATATCAAAATGAAGATATTTCGTTACCTGAGCCATCTGAAGAAAAACTATGGGAAATATTAAATAAGACTGATAAATATTCAGAAGAAGATCTGCTTGATTGTGGTGCCTGTGGTTATAATAGTTGTTGGGATAAAGCTGTGGCAGTTGCACAAGGACTGGCAGAAGTCAATATTTGTCTTCCTTATTTGCTGAAAGAAAAAAGAGGAGAATTAAAAGAGATACAAAAGGTAAATAAAAATTTAGATTTAATTATAAGTTCTTCTTATGATGGAATTATGCTGCTTGATAAAAATGGAGTGGTAGAAAAAATCAATACTTCATATCTAGAAATGTTAGGTTTAAATTTGACAGAAGTCAAAGGAAGAAGAATTACAGAGGTAGAAAAAGAATTAGAACTTTATCCACTTTTCGAATTAAAACTTTTAGAAAACAAAAATAAAATTACTTTTGTTCAAAATCATGGGGAAAATCAACGCATAATTTTAACTGCAAAACCTATTAAAAACCAAGCTGGTGAGCTTGAACAAATTATTATTAATGCTAGAGATTTATCTGAAATAAATTTTAATGATTCTAAAAATGATTTAAATAATCAAGATATTCCTGATTATATAATTTCTAAATCTAAAGAAATGAAAAAAATACTTAATTTAGCTGTCCGGGTAGCTGAGACTGAATCTACAATTTTAATAACTGGAGAGTCTGGCACAGGTAAAGAGGTAATAGCGAGATTTATCTATGAGAAAAGCAAAAAAAGTGGTGACTTTGTAAAAATAAATTGTGCTGCTATTCCGAAAAATCTTTTAGAATCAGAATTATTTGGTTATGAAGAGGGTTCATTTAGTGGTGCTAAAAGGAAAGGTAAAAAGGGTTTAATCGAAAACGCAGATGGAGGAACTTTATTTTTAGATGAGATAGCGGAATTACCTTTTTCCATGCAGGCAAAGTTACTACAGGTTATTCAGGACCATAAATTGAGCAGGGTAGGAGGATTAGAGGAAATAGAGGTTGATTTCAGATTGATTACAGCCACAAATAGAGATTTAAAAAATATGGTTGAAAATAAAGAGTTTAGAGAAGATTTGTTTTATCGCTTAAATGTAGTACCTATTAATATTGCGCCACTTAGAGAAAGAAGAGAAGATATACCAGCTTTGATCAATTATTATAGCAAACAATATATGCAAAAATACCAAAAAAATATTGAATTTAATTCAGAAGCAAGAGAATTGCTTTATAAATATAATTATCCGGGTAATGTCAGGGAGTTATCTAATATAATAGAACGGATCATTATAACCGCAGATGATAATAAGATCACCAAAGAAGATCTTAAAGAATTATTAAATATTGAAATAGAAGAAAATAAAGAAATAACGGTTGAACAGATAATTCCTTTAAAAGAAGCAGTGGCTCAGGTAGAAAAAGATATTTTAGCTATGCTGAAAGAAGATTTAACAACCTATGAAATTGCAGATCTTTTAAAAGTAAATCAGTCTACCGTAGTTAGAAAGCTAAAAAAATATTTTAATTAGAACTGATGCACTGATGCATTATTAATGCGTTTATGCATCAGTTTTATTATTTTAAGATTGTGATTAATTTATCAAAGATTAGGCCTATTTCAATCTTTTTCAGCTGGGAATAAGGCCTATTTTTAATGCATTGATGCATTATTTTTCTCCTGTTGTGATTAAATTACTATTTTATAGAGAAATATAATCTTATTTTAAATTAAATATGTAAAATAAAAAAATATTTTTTTATTATATAAATAATTAAACCTTTGCGAACCCTATCATGTCAGCTATGGAAACCTATACTTAGTTTATATCAAATAATATTTTTTTATATTTCATAATAAAATCAATATTTTATAATGACTGGTATGATAAATGCATAATATTATAGATGAATACTTTATTTTTATTTAATCAAAAGAAAAAATTCACAAAAGGGGATGGTTAAATTATGAGTAATGAAAAAATTATAGAGGATATTATTTTCGAAGAAGGTAGTCTTTTAGAAGAACTTCATAATGTTCAAGATACCTATGGATATATTCCAGAAAATGAAATTGAAAATCTTGCTGAGAAGTTTAATTTGTCAAGAGCTAATGCTTATGGAGTAATAAGTTTTTATTCTATGCTTTATACAGAGCCTACAGGAAAATATATTATTCGAATTTGTGACAGTATTTCCTGTCATTTAAATGAATCTGAATCTCTTTTAAAGGCAGTTAAATCATATCTGGGAATAGAAAATAATGAGACTAGCAAAGATAAAAAATTTACTCTTGAAGTAGTTGAATGTTTAGGCCATTGTGCAGAGGGTCCTGTAATGATGATTAATGATCAAATATATGAAAAACTAACAAAAACAAAAGCTATAGAAATATTAAATAACTGTATCTAAGGAGGCTAATGATGAATTTAGAAAGGGTATATCTTAAAGGTGATCGACTTGATGATGTAGATAATTATCATTTTAACTCAATAAAAAATGCTTTAACTATGAGCAGAGAAGAAATAATTCAAAAAGTAAAAGATTCTGAACTGAAGGGGAGAGGTGGAGCAGGATTTCCGACTGGTCTGAAATGGCAATTTGCAAAGGATATTGATAATGATAATAAATATTTAGTTTGTAATGGAGATGAAGGAGAACCGGGAACCTTTAAAGATCGTTATTTGCTTGAAGAAAGACCTTTAAAGGTATTAGAAGGTATAATGATTGCTGCTTATGCAGTTGGAGCAGCTAGAGCATATATATATATTAGAGGAGAATATATAAATGCAATTAAGAAATTTCAAGATGTTATTGATAAAGCAGAAAAGAAAAATATTTTGGGAGAGAATATTTTTTCCAGTGATTTTAGTCTGGAATTGAGGTTGGTCAGAGGAGCAGGTGCTTATGTATGTGGTGATGAAACTTCACTTTTAAATTCTATTGAAGGCAAAAGAGGTCGTTCAAGAATTAAACCACCTTATCCAATTCAAAAAGGGTTATTTGATAATCCAACTGTAGTCAATAATGTGGAATCCCTTTGTTGTGCTGCAGAAATTTTTAACGAAGATTCTGTAGAGTTTTCTGAATTAGGAGTTGAAGGTAGTAGGGGTACTAAATTAATTTCTTTAAGTGGGGATGTCAATGCACCTGGTTTGTATGAAATCGAATTTGCTAAAGTTACTTTAAATGATATTATCTATAAACTTGGTCAGGGCATGAGAGGCTCAGAGACTTTAAGCTTTATTATACCTGGTGGAGTTTCTACAGCATTAATTAAGGCTGAAGACTTAGAGCTTCCTTATACCTATCAAACTTTTGAAAAATTAGGCAGTAGTCTCGGCTCTGGAGCTGTAATTGCTGTCAATGAAAGTCATGATTTATTAGATTTAATGCTCAATGTATCCCGTTTTTATATGGATGAAACTTGTGGAACCTGTTTTCCCTGTCGGGAGGGTAATAGACAGATAAATCGTATATTAAAAAGATATAAAGATAATGAGTCTGAATTGGATTTCGAGTTAATTAATGATATAGGTAATACAATCAAACTTGCTGCAAGATGTGGTTTAGGACAGAGCTCTTTAAGTTTTATTAGTTCTGTTATCAATAATTACAGCAGCAAATTTAAATCAGGGGGAGTAAAATATGCTTAATATTGAAATAGATGGTTTGAAATTATCTGTTGAGGAAGGGATAAGTATTTTAGAAGCTGCTAAAAAGGCTAATATATATATACCTACTTTGTGTTATGAAAAAGAGCTTTCTGTTTATGGGGGCTGCCGTTTGTGTGTTGTAGAAGTAGAAGGTGAAGAACTTCTAAAACCTGCCTGTGCTACTTCTGTAGAAGGTGGCATGAAAATTAAAACCCACTCGCGAAAAGTAAGAAAATTGAGACAAAATTTATTTGAGTTGATTATCGCAACTCATAATATTGATTGTCAGTTAAATTGTTTAACCTGTAGTCGTAATAGAAGTTGTGAACTCAAAAAGATAGCCGAAGATATAGGAATAGAAAAGGTAAGACTTGATCCAATTAGAGGTGGGCACAGTGTAGATAATTCGAGTTATTCAATAGTTAGAGAACCGGATAAATGTATTAGTTGTAATCGCTGTATCAGAAAATGTGAAGAAATACAGGGTATAGGTATTTTTACTACAGCAAATCGAGGGCCTGATACAGTTGTAACAACATTTAAAGATATGGGAATGGGTAATGTAGAGTGCACAAATTGTGGGCAGTGTATTTTATCCTGTCCAACCGGCGCCCTACATGAAGTTTATCAAAAAGAAAAGGTTTGGCAGGCCTTAGAAAATGAGAATAAGCATGTTATTGTCCAGACTGCTCCAGCTGTTAGGGTTGCTATTTCTGAACCTTTTAGTGCTAAGGCTGGAGAAATATCTACCGGTCAGCTTGTTGCTGCTTTAAAAAGACTTGGTTTTGATGCTGTTTTTGATACAAATTTTGCAGCAGATCTAACGATAATGGAAGAAGGAACTGAGTTAATCAATCGAATAAATAATAAAGAAACATTGCCTTTATTTACTTCTTGTAGTCCTGGTTGGATTAAGTTTATAGAACACTTTTATCCACAATATTTGAGCAATCTTTCATCTGCTAAATCTCCTCAGCAGATGTTTGGAGCAGTAGCAAAAAACTATTATGCAGAAAAAGCAGGTATTGATCCTGATGATTTGGTAGTTGTGTCTGTAATGCCATGTACTGCTAAGAAATTTGAAGCAAAAAGAAAAGAAATGGGTAGTGATGTAGATTATGTTTTAACAACCCGTGAACTTTCAGGGTTGATTAAAGCCGCTGGAATAGATTTTTTAAACATTGAAGAAAAAGAATATGACAAATTATTAGGTGTTTCTTCTGGTGCAGCTGATATTTTTGGAAGCACAGGTGGGGTTATGGAAGCAGCTTTAAGAACAGCTTATGAATTAATCACAGAAAAAGAATTAGAAAAAATTGATTTTGAAGTGCTCAGAGGTGATCAGGGAATTAAAAAAGCCTCAGTAAATATTGAGGGTTTTGAGTTAAAAGTAGCAGTTGTTCATGGTTTAAATAATGCTCATAAAATAATGAAAATGATCGATGAAGGTGAAGAATTTCATTTTGTAGAATTTATGGCCTGTCCAGGCGGATGTCTTAATGGTGGAGGTCAACCTATAAGTTATGATGAAGATGTTGTTGAGAAAAGAAGAAAAGCAATCTATCAAATAGATAAAAACAAAAAACTCAGAAAATCTCATGAAAATCCATATATAAAAAAATTATATGAAGAATATTTAGATAAACCCGGAAGTGAATTAGCTCATCGTTTACTTCATACTGAATATATTAAAAGAGGTATTTAAGTTAAAAAAAGGAAAACAAACAATATTATTTGATTGTATACAAGGATAATAGTTATTTTGTTATCTAAATGTTCTTTGCAGCTATTGACAGCTTATAATTTTGATGTTAAACTAAAGCACAATAATAAAAAATATATTTGTCCTTTTAAATCAGTCCAGAGAGGCTGGCAAAGGAAGATTGCTTTATAAAAATTAGAGAGCAGCAAAATTCTAAGTGCTTTTATATCTTTTAGTAAATTTTTCTAATAGATATTTATTGTCTAAAATAAAGCAACTTAAAAGCTTATCAATGATTATTAAACCTTCTTGCCAGTTTCTGGAGAGAAGGTTTTATTTTTATATAAACAGATAAACATTAGTTTTTCTTCTTGATTCAAAAAAGAAAACGGAGGTTTTTAAATGCTAAATGCTAAACTTGTTTTAGAAGAAGGGAGTATTTTCAAAGGTAAGATTTTTGGAAAAGAAGGCGAAACAAGTGGGGAAATTGTCTTTAATACTAGTATGACTGGCTATCAAGAAATATTAACTGATCCCTCTTATAAAGGCGAAATAGTTTGTATGACCTATCCATTAATAGGTAATTACGGGATTAATTCTGATGATTTTGAATCTATAAAACCTCATGTTAATGGTTTTATAGTTAAGGAATTTTCAAATAATCCTGAAAATTGGAGGTTGAAAAAAAAGCTTGAACTGTATTTAAAAGAAAATAATATTACTGGAATTACAGGTATAGATACTCGAGCTTTAACAAAAACTTTGCGCCGTCAGGGTACTATGCGTGGTATCATAACAACTGAAGATCTGGGTGAAGAACAATTAATTGAAAAGGCAAAAAATGTTCCTGCTTTGTCGGGAAGGGATCTTGTTTCTCAGGTAACTACCAGTAAAGTTAGAAAATATGGTGAAGGAAAAAACCTGCGAGTAGTTTTAGTAGATTCAGGGGCTAAAGATAATATTAAGAACTCACTTTTACAGAGGGGAGCAGAGGTTATCGTAGTTCCAGCCTCATTTTCTGCAGAAGAAATATTAGCTTTTAATCCAGATGGAGTAATGTTTTCAAATGGTCCTGGTGATCCCAGAGATGCTGCCTATGTAGCCAAAACTATAAAAGCATTATTAGGCAAAACAGTTATTTTTGGTATCTGTTTAGGTCATCAGTTACTTGCTATGGCATGTGGAGCAGAAACATATAAACTAAAATTTGGTCATAGAGGTGCTAATCACCCTGTAAAAGATTTAAAAAACGGTAGAGTTTATATAAGTTCACAAAACCATGGTTTTGCAGTAAAAAAAGATTCATTAGAAAATTTAGATATAGAGATTACTCATCTTAATGTCAATGATAACACTATAGAAGGAATAAAACACAAAAAATATCCAGCTTTTTCTGTACAGTATCATCCTGAAGGATCACCTGGCCCCCAGGATTCACATTATTTATTTGATCAGTTTATTGAAATGCTCAAAAAATAGCAGTTAAATTAAAGGAGGTATTATGCCTAAAAGAGACGATATTAAAAAAGTTATGGTAATTGGATCAGGCCCAATAATTATTGGGCAGGCTGCAGAATTTGATTATTCTGGAAGTCAGGCTTGTAGAGCTTTAAAAGAAGAAGGAATAGAGGTTGTATTGGTCAATAGCAATCCTGCCACTATAATGACCGATGAAAATATGGCAGATAGGGTTTATATAGAACCTTTAACTTTAGAAAGTATTATAGAAATTTTAAGAAAAGAAAAACCAGATGGTTTAATTCCTACATTAGGTGGACAGATTGCACTTAATTTAGCGATAGATCTTGCAGAAAGTAAGATTTTAGATGAATTAGATGTTGAATTATTAGGAACTCCAATTAAAACAATTGAAAAAGCAGAAGATAGAAATACATTTAAAGAATTAATGGATCAAATAGGTGAACCTGTACTTGATAGTAAAATTGCAGAAAATGTGGAACAGGCTGCAGAAATTGCGAAAAAAATTGGTTTTCCTGTAATCGTTAGACCAGCATATACCATGGGGGGAACTGGTGGAGGAGTCGCAGATAATCTAGAAGAATTAAAAGAAATAACCATCAGGGGTTTCAAACACAGTCTTATCGGCCAGGTTTTAATTGAAAAAAGCATAAAAGGTTGGAAAGAAATAGAATATGAAGTTATGAGAGATGCTAATGATAACTGTATTGTGGTTTGTAATATGGAAAATTTCGATCCGGTGGGGGTTCATACAGGTGATAGTATAGTTGTAGCTCCCAGCCAAACTTTAAGTGATAAAGAATATCAGATGTTTAGAAGCTCTGCGCTTAAAATAATTAGGGCCCTCGGGATTGAAGGTGGCTGTAATGTTCAATATGCATTAGACCCAGATAGTTTCCAATATTATATCATTGAGGTTAACCCCCGGGTCAGCCGCTCTAGTGCGCTTGCATCAAAAGCAACAGGTTATCCAATAGCTAAAGTATCTGCTAGAATAGCCTTAGGTTATAATTTAGATGAAATAGATAATGCAATAACAGGTAAAACTACTGCCTGTTTTGAACCTGCTTTAGATTATGTTGTTTTTAAAATACCCCGCTGGCCCTTTGATAAATTTCATTATGCAGATCGTGATTTAGGAACTCAAATGAAAGCTACCGGTGAGGTAATGGCTATTGAAAGAAATTTAGAATCATCAATGCTTAAAGCAGTTAGATCTCTTGAAATAGGCAGGTATGGTTTTTATTTAGAAGAATTTAGAGATTTATCTGATCTGCAAATTAAAGATTTTCTTATTGAAGCAGATGACAACCGGTTATTTGTAATAGCTGAGGCACTCAGAAGAGGTTGGAGTGTAGAGAAAGTTCATCAAATTACAAAAATAAGTACATTTTTTCTGCATAAAATAAAGAATATTACAGATTTAGAAAAAGAACTGCAGAGTCTTAAAGAAGAGGATTTAATCAAACACAAAGGAACAATTTTCAAAGCTAAAGAAATGGGTTTTTCTGATTTAGAAATTGCTCTTTTAACTAACTTAGATGAAATAGAAATAAAAAAGCTTCGAAAGCAACTAAAGATTAATCCGGTTTACAAAATGGTAGATACTTGTGCAGCGGAATTTGAAGCAGCAACACCATATTATTATTCCAGTTATGAAAAAGTAAATGAAGCAGTAGCTTCAGATAAGAAAAAGATAATGGTTTTAGGGTCAGGCCCGATAAGAATCGGTCAGGGGATAGAATTTGACTACTGCAGTGTACATTCGGCCTGGTCATTACATGAAGAAGGATATGAATCTATTATAGTTAATAATAATCCGGAAACAGTTAGTACAGACTTTGATACTTCTGACAGGTTATACTTTGAGCCTTTAACAAAAGAAGATGTAATGCACATTATTGAAAACGAAAAACCAGAAGGTGTAATAGTTCAATTTGGAGGACAGACTGCAATAAATCTAGCTGCTAAATTAGCTGATGAAGGTGTAAATATTTTAGGGACTTCGGTAGATTCGATTGATCTGGCTGAAGATAGAGATAGATTCATTAAACTTTTAAATGAATTAGATATCCCTACTCCTGCCGGAAAAACTGCTGCATCACTTTTAGAAGCAGAAAAAATTGCAGCTGAAATTAAATATCCAGTTTTAGTTAGGCCATCTTATGTTCTTGGTGGTAGGGCAATGGAAGTAGTTTATAATGAAAAAGAATTAGAAGAATACATGAAAAATGCTGTTAAAGTTTCTCCAGACAGACCAGTTTTAATAGACAAATATCTAACTGGAACTGAGGTTGAAGTTGATGCAATTTCAGATGGAGAAACAGTTATTTTACCAGGAATAATGGAACATGTAGAAAGAGCTGGTGTGCATTCAGGTGATAGTATTGCTGTTTATCCTCCCCATAATCTTTCAGAAAAAATAAAAGAAAAAATTGAAGAATATAGTATCAAGATTAGTCAAAAGCTTAATGTCGAGGGAGTTATCAATATTCAATATGTGGTAAATGACAATAAAGTTTATGTTATAGAAGTTAACCCAAGATCAAGCAGGACTATTCCCTATTTAAGTAAGGTTACAGGAGTTGCAATGGTAGATTTAGCAACCAAGGCATTATTGGGAATTAAGCTTAAAGATCTAGGCTGGAAAAGTGGTCTTTTACCTGAAAAAAATCATTATGCCGTAAAAGTTCCTGTGTTTTCATTTTCTAAGCTCACTCAGGTTGATACAAATCTTGGCCCTGAAATGAAGTCAACAGGAGAGGTTTTAGGCCTGGCTGAAAGCTATGAAAAAGCTCTTTATAAGGGTTTAATTGCTGCCGGGTTAGAAATCCCTAGAGAGGGTAGAATATTAGCTACAATTGCAGATAAAGATAAAACAGAAGCAGTAGAGTATATAAAAGATTTTGCAGAACTTGGTTTTGAAATTTCTGCAACCAGTGGAACTGCAGAAAAGTTGAAAGAAAAAGGACTTAAAGTTAATGAAATTAAGAAAATAGATGAAGGTTCTCCGAATGCACTTGAATTAATTTCTGAAGATAAGATAGATCTTGTTATAAATACATTAACGAAAGGAAAAATTCCGGAAAGGGATGGTTTTAAAATCCGAAGAAGTGCTGTTGAGATGGGTATTCCCTGTTTGACATCACTTGATACTACAGAAGCTATGCTCAAAGTCCTAAAGGAGATTAAAGCAGGAGATAAGGTTGAGTGCAGAGCCCTTCAGGATTATGTAAAATAAATTTATTAATAATATAATTTAATATTCTATTTCAAAGGCAAAAATCATGAGAATTTATAATTTGATTTTTGCTTTTTTGTTTTAATTTTAATAATAAATATAAAGTAGAAAAAAAAACCAAATATTTAATGCGAATATTTTGACAATTGCCAATAAAGGTGATAAAATGTACATAAAATAAAGGCAAGGTATGGTAATTCTCTATTCTGACTTATTTAATTGTGAACTTTTTAGGTCTCTTATTAAATAACTCTTTTGATAGAGAATTTTTCTTTGCCGATAGTAAATCAAAAGGAGGGGGGATTGTAGCGGTTTAAAATGTGAAAAAATTCTTATTTATCTGTACTGTGCTTTGTTTATGGACTCTTTAAATTAAAGGAGGCATAATAAAATGTTTGGTATAGGTATGAACGCTGTTCTTGCTGCTTTTGGTGGTGGACTCTTTGGTGCTGCTTTAGGTGCATTGCCTGCCTTTATTTTCTGTGGTTTTGCAGTTATGGCTGGTGAAGCACTTGCCCTTGCCGTTGGAACCGAATCTATAACAGGGGCGATCGGATTTGGAACTCTTTTTGGCCCACATATCGCTTTTGGTGGTGGAGCTGCAGCAACCGCATATGCTGGTAAAAAAGGCAGGCTGGAAAGCGGTGCTGATATTTTAGCCCCATTGTATGGGATCGAAGAAAACTGGGATATATTATTAATAGGTGGTATTTTTGGTATTCTTGGTTTAGTTATTGAAGCATTTTTGGCTGACATTGGAACACCTACTGATACTATCGCTCTTACAGTTGCTATATCTGCTTTTATTCATAGAGTTGCCTTTAGTGATACTGGTATTTTTGGGACATATGATCCAGAAAAGAGTGACTCAAGGTGGAATCCACCTTCTGATATTGCATGGTTACCTTGGCAAATGAATACGTCTCAATTGTTACCTCTTGGTTTAGGTGTTGGTTTAGTTGCTGGACATATTACACTTGTTACTGAAAGTGTCTTCATTATGTTTGGTATAACAGCTGCTTCTTTAATCATCCTGCAGACTATGGGTAAAGGGCCTGTAACACACCATATTGCATTCCCAGCTGCAGCAGCTGCTATGGCTACTGGTAGTGTTATCTGGGGTGGTATATTCGGAATCTTAGGAGCTTTTATTGGTGAGTTCTTCGCCCGTCTATTCTATGACTGGGGAGATACCCACATTGATCCACCTGCTTGTACAATAGCTGTTTTAATAACTGCAGCAATGCTATTCTTAGGCTTCTCATTTTAAATAATTGTTATTATAACAAATACTCTATTTATTATCTTATTACTAATAGATTTATCTATATTAAAACTCCCGGTTTGGCCGGGAGTTTTAATATTTGCTTTTTAGTATTAAAATCGTCTATATTTCTTGACTTAATAATGCTGGTCTGATATCATTAATTCAAATAAAAAATATTCTTTTAAATTAGTCCAGCGAGGCTAGTAAGGGAAAATATAGAATTTAAATACCTTCTTATTTGCCCTAAGAAGGTTTTTTTATGTAAATTTATATTCTTCCCCAAAGGAGGTAATATAGTTAATGGAATCTGAAATGAAAAAGAAAAAAGAAATTATTGATTCTGATGCAATGGGCAGAGCTATTACAAGAATAGCTCACGAAATTCTTGAAAAAAATAAAGGGACAGATGATCTAGTGTTGATTGGTATTAGAACAAGAGGGGTTCCTTTAGCAGAAAGGTTAGCTGCTAAAATTGAAGAGATCGAAGATGTAAAAATTGAAACTGGTATTTTAGATATCACTCTTTACAGAGATGATTTATCTACAATTGCCTATCAGCCAATAGTTCACCGAACAGAAATTCCTTTTGATATTACTGGAAAAAAGGTTGTACTTGTTGATGATGTTCTTTATACAGGAAGAACTGTAAGAGCAGCACTTGATGCTTTAATTGATTTGGGTAGACCAAAACAGATACAGCTTGCTATAATGATTGATCGTGGTCACCGTGAACTACCTATTAGAGCTGATTTTGTTGGCAAGAACTTACCTACTTCAAAAAATGAGGTTGTAGATGTAAATTTTAAAGAAACAGATGGAAAAGATTTAGTATTATTGCTAGAAAAAAATAAAAGTTAAATATTTCCTTTAAATCAGTCCAGTGAGGCAGATAAGGAGAAAACATAGAGCTATTTTAATGCTCTGAATTTGTTAACTTCTTATCAGTCTGACTGTTAAGAAGTTTTTTAATGTCTAAATATCAATTTTTAGGAGGAATGAAATGAGCTTAATAAAACAGACTAAATCAAATTTAGATGATCTTAAGGCAGATGGGATTAATAATCAAAAACTTTTTGTCCTCTCATTACAGCACATGTTTGCTATGTTTGGTGCCACAGTTCTTGTTCCATCTCTTACAGGACTAAACCCAGCGGTTGCATTATTTACTTCGGGTTTAGGAACATTAATTTTTCATTTTATAACTGGAGCAAAAGTGCCGGCCTATCTGGGTTCTTCTTTTGCCTTTATTGCACCAATTATCGCAGCTCAAAATCAGTTTGGTGTCGACGGGGCGATGTTGGGAATAATGACAGTTGGAATTGTTTATGCTCTTATGTCAGTAATAATTAAACTTGTAGGAACGGATTTTTTCCGAAAATTATTACCACCGGTTGTTGTAGGTCCAGTTATAATAACAATTGGTCTTGGTCTGGCTCCAACTGCCAGAGATATGGCTTCTGAACATCTTTTAACTGCCTTTGTAACACTTTCTATTGCAGTGGCAGTAAGCGTTTTTGCTAAAGGGATAATAAAAGTCATACCTATTTTATTGGGGATAATAGGTGGATATATATTCGCCTCTTTTATGGGGATTGTAGATTTTACCCCGGTTATGGAAGCTTCCTGGATTGCACTTCCTCAATTTTCTTTTCCGGAAATCAATGGTAATTTAAGGGCTATTACATTAGTTGCCCCAATAGCACTTGTTACGATTGTTGAACATTTAGGAGATGTATTAGCAATCAGTACAACTACAGAAAATGATTTTATTAAAGAACCGGGTCTGCATAGAACATTATTAGGTGATGGTATAGCAACATTAGTAGCAGGATTTTTTGGTGGACCTCCAAATACAACTTATGGTGAGAATGTTGGTGTTCTAGCAATTACAAAAGTTTATAATCCAATTATTATTCAGCTAACCGCAGTAATTGTAATTTTAAGTAGTTTTGTTCAAAAAATAGGTGTTTTGATTAGAACAATTCCTGCAGCAGTAATGGGAGGAATAGTGTTTTTGCTTTTTGGAATGATAGCTTCTATCGGTTTAAGAACTTTAGTGGAAAATCAGGTTGACCTCTCAAACAATAGAAATTTAGTGATTGTATCTGTAACCTTGCTGGTAGGAATTAGCAACCTAACAATAACATTCCTTGGTCTGGAATTTGCTGGGATGGGACTTGCAGCCCTGGTTGCAATAATAATGAATTTAATCTTACCAGAAGTTAATGAAGAAGAAAAAGTTCTGGAAAAAAGTGAAGAAGAAGCTTTGAATATGGAAAGAGAGTTAGGTTATGAAAGCAGCTAAAACGAATTTTTAATTCAAGGGAGGTAAATTGATGAGCTTAAAAAGAAAAGATTTTTTAGGATTGTATGATGCTTCAGCAGAAGAAATAAGAGAAATTCTAGAAACTGCTGTAGCTATGAAAGACATATTAACAAGAACTGTTAAAAAAGTTCCCACATTGCGTGGTAAAACAGTTATTAATCTTTTTTATGAACCCAGTACAAGAACTAAGTTCTCATTTAATCTGGCTGCAAAACGTCTAAGTGCAGATGTTATGAGCATTTCTAAATCAGGTAGTAGTATTGCAAAAGGTGAAAGTTTACTTGATACAGCAAAAACCATGGAGGTTATGGGAGCTGATGTAGTTGTAATTAGGCATAGTGCACCAGGAGCTGCTCAATTTTTAGCAGAAAATATTTCTGCCAGTGTATTAAATGCTGGAGATGGTGCTCATGCTCATCCAACTCAGGCTTTATTAGATATTTATAGTATAAAGGAAAAACTTGGTGATATTGAAGGATTAAATGTATTAATCGTTGGAGATATAGCTCATAGTAGAGTAGCAAGATCCAATATATGGGGATTAAATAAACTTGGGGCTCAGGTTAGTGTAGCTGGACCGCAAACATTATTACCTAGAGAAATAGAAAAAATGGGTGTAAAAGTTTATAATGATTTGGATAAAGCTTTAGAAAATGTAGATGTAGTAAATATATTAAGAATTCAGATGGAAAGACAGGAAAGTGGACTCTTTCCTTCAATTAGAGAATATAGAGAAATCTATGGAATGAATAAAGAAAGATTGCAGAGAATAGGCAAAAAAGCAGTTATTATGCATCCTGGCCCTATGAATAGAGGTATAGAGATAGAAAGTTCTGTAGCAGACAGCAGTCAATCAGTAATCACGGAACAGGTAAAAAATGGTGTAGCTATAAGAATGGCACTCTTATACTTGTTGGCAGGGAGGGAAGTAGATAATGAAAACCTTAATTAAAAATGCAGAAGTTTTTGATCCTAGAAATAATCTAGAGGGAAAATATGATATTTTGATTGAAGGCAAAAATATTATTCAGGTCAATGAAAAAATCAAAAATCAGGGATATGAATTAATAGATGGGGCAAATAAGGTGGTTATTCCAGCTTTAATTGATATACATACTCATCTTAGAGAACCTGGTTATGAAGATAAAGAAACAGTTAAGACGGGATGTGAAGCAGCTGCCGCGGGTGGCTTTTCTGCAGTAGCAGCAATGCCAAATACAAATCCTGTTGCCGATAATCCAGCAGTTGTTGAACATTTAAAATTAAAATCCAAAGAAGCGTTAGTTAAAGTTTATCCAATTGGTAGTATTACTCAAGGAAGTAAAGGTGAGAAGCTATCAGAAATTGGAACTCTAGCCAAAACAGGAGTTAAGGCTCTCACTGATGATGGTCATCCTGTTATGAACTCGGAGATTATGAGAAGAGCTATGGAATATGCATCAGCTTTTAATCTACCTATTATAGATCACTGTGAAGATAAAAATTTAAGTAAGGATGGAGTAATGAATGAAGGTTATTATTCTACAATCTATGGACTTAAAGGGATTCCAGCTGCTTCTGAAGAAATAATGGTTTCAAGAGATATTGTACTTGCTGAAATGACAGGTATTCACCTCCATATTGCTCATTTAAGTACAGAGGGCAGTTTTAAACAGGTTATGGCCGCGAAAAAAAGAGGAGTCAATGTTACTTTTGAAGTCACCCCACATCATTTAATTTTAACAGACGAATCTGTTGGGGATTATAATCCTGATACAAAAGTTCATCCACCATTACGTTCCAGCAGAGATGTAGAGGTATTAAGACAAGCACTGAAATCAGGAGAAATAGATGTTCTGGCAACTGACCATGCACCACATACTTATGAAGATAAACTGGGCGAATATGATTATGCAGCTAATGGTATTTCTGGCCTTGAGACTGCTTTAGCTCTACTATTTGAACATTTTATAAAAAGCAATGATATTAGCTGGAATGATCTTATAAATATGTATTATTATAAACCTGCAGAGATATTAAATGTTGAGGCTGATGGAATTAAAAAAGGATCTACAGCAGATTTAATCATCTTTAATCCTAATCGTAGTTGGACTGTTGAAAAAGATAAATTTAAATCTAAAGGCAAAAACACTCCTTTTGCTGGTCAAAAACTTTCTGGGAAAAATGAAGTAACTTTTGTTGAAGGCAAAATGGTTTATGATGATAGAGGAGGAAAAAATGAAGTACTTTATTGATAATTTAATTGAAAAAATTGAAGAAAAAAATTCGAGAATATGTGTTGGCTTAGATCCTCATCTAAATTTAATGCCTGCTTCTGTTTTAGATTCAGCTCTATTAAAAAATCCTCAGGAAAACCAAAAAGAAATAGCTGAAGCTATTTTATATTTTAATAAAGAGATAATTGAGGCAACAGCAGAACATACAGCTGTTGTAAAACCACAAATGGCTTTTTATGAAAAATTGGGTACCGCAGGAATGGAGACTCTTTGGAAAACAATAAATTATGCCTGGCAAAAAGGGTTATTAGTTTTATTAGATGGGAAAAGAAATGATATCGGTTCAACAGCAAAAGCATATGCTGAAGCCTATTTACATGTAGATTCTGGTGCTGATTCTTTAACCATCAACCCTTATCTTGGTAGAGATGGGATTACTCCATTTCTGGAAGACAAGACTAAGGGAGCATTTGCACTGTTAAAAACATCTAATCCTTCTTCTGCTGATATTCAAGATTTAAAATTAAATAATGGCAAAAAAGTTTACGAAGCAGTAGCTTTATTTCTGGCTAAAATTGCTGAAGATTATTTGGGTAAAACTGGCTATTCCAATCTTGCCGCAGTTGTAGGAGCAACATATCCTAAAGAACTAGCTGAGATAAGAGCATTAATACCGTCTATTTTCTTTTTGATTCCTGGTTATGGAGCCCAGGGTGGGGGAGCAAAAGATGTCAAAGCAGCATTTGATAAGCAAGGCCGAGGAGCAGTTATAAATTCTTCTAGGGGGATTAACTTTGCTTATCGAAAAGAAGAATACAAAGATTTAGCTCCCCAAAACTTTGGTAAAGCAGCAGCATTAGCTGCTAAAAAAATGAAAAATGATATTAATTCAGTTTTAGATTTATAAACATAGAAAAGTTTTATCAGCAGTAAGGAGGCAGAAGAGATGTTTGAAATATTTTCTAATAAAGAGGTTGGACCCGATATTTATCATCTTGTTTTAAAATGTGAAGGACTTAGTGAAAAAGTTGAGGCAGGTCAGTTTTTTAATATTAAAGTTAGCAGAAATAATAGTTATGATCCTCTTTTAAGAAGGCCTTTAAGTGTTTTTGATTTTGAAAATGAAACAAAAAGGGTAGAATTTGTTTACAAAGTAGTTGGAAAAGGAACAAAAATGCTGGCTAATTATAGTCCTGGTGAAGAAATCGATCTTTTAGGGCCACTTGGCAATCCTTTTACTATAAGTGACAGGAACAGTTCTAATATACATCTTATTGGTGGAGGAATGGGTATAGCTCCTCTTTATTTATTAGCAAAAAAATTAAAAGATTTGCCAATAAAAGTATTTTTAGGTGCTGCAAATGCAGCTGAGTTAGATTTTTTTGCAGATAAATTTAATAATTTAGGGATAGAAACTCATTTAGCAGCTATGGAAGAAAAGTTGGAAATTCAGGGAACAGCACTCAGATTATGGGATATTTATTTAGAAAAAGAAATTCCCAATTTTGTTTATTGTTGTGGCCCAGAACCATTGCTATTTGCAGTAGAAAATCAATGTTTAAAGAGTAGAATCCCAGGTGAAATTTCTATAGAAAAAAGAATGGGCTGTGGTTTTGGAGTCTGTTTATCATGTAGCTGTGAAAGTCAAAAAGTAAATGAAAAAAACAAAAGAGCCTGTGTTGAAGGTCCGGTTTTTGGTTTAGGGGAGGTAAAATACTGTGAATAATAAAGAATTTGATTTAACAACGATTTTAAAATCAAAAAAAAGAGATGACCTAAAATTATCTAATCCCCTGATAACTGCTTCCGGGACTTGTGGTAATGGTGAAGAGTTGAATGATTACTTTGATATTAATAAATTAGGTGCTTTTTGCACTAAAGGAATAACAGTCAAAGAACAAAAAGGTAATAAAACACCTAGAATTGCAGAAACTGCTTCAGGTATTATTAACTCAATAGGTTTAGAAAACCCAGGAGTAGATAAGTTTATAAGTGAGATTCTTCCCAAATGCAAAGAATACAGTCTACCAATTTTTGCTAATATTTCTGGTTATAGTACAGAAGATTTCTTAGTTTTAGCAGACAAATTAAATAACCGTCCCGAAATAGCAGGTTTAGAGGTTAATCTTTCCTGTCCAAATATTAAAGGTGGAGGAATGATTTTTGGCACAGATCCTGAAAAGGTCTATCAGATAAGCAAAAAGATTAGAGAGATTTATTCTGGTTACATAATAGTAAAATTGACCCCTAATATTACAGATATTACCTTAACAGCTCTTGCTGCTCAAAACGCAGGGGCAGATGCTGTTGCTATGATTAACACCTTATCTGCTATGAAAATAGATATTGATAAACGAAAGCCATTATTGGCAAATACCTTTGGTGGTCTTTCAGGTCCAGCAGTAAAACCTGTAGCTTTAAAAATGATTTATCAAAGTTACAAAAAGCTTGAGATTCCAATTATAGGACTCGGAGGTGTAAGTTCTGGGGAAGATGTTTTAGAATTTATTTTAGCAGGTGCAACCGCTGTTGGAATTGGAACAATAAATATGCTTGAACCGGCTGCTGCTTTAAGGATAATTGAAGAAATCGAGAGCTATTTATCTAAGCATAAAATCAAAAAATTATCATCTTTAATTGGAGCTGCACATTAATTTAATCTAAACGGAGAGGTGAAAAAAATGACAAAAAAAGAAATCAAAGAACTTTTAATAGAAACAGGAGTAATTCAAGAAGGACATTTTGTTTTAAGCTCAGGTCGACATGCAGATATTTACATGCAGTGTGCTAAAGTTTTACAATATCCTGAACATGCATCAACTCTAGCAGCAGAAATCGCAAAAAAATGGGATGATAAAGAAATTGATTTAGTTATTGGACCAGCACTGGGTGGGGTTGTATTATCATATGCTGTTGCAGCAGAAATTGGAGTTCCTTCAATCTTTAGTGAAAGAAAAAATGGACAGATGCAGATAAGACGAGGATTTGAAATTAAAAAAGGGTCAAAAGTTCTGGTTGTTGAAGATGTTGTTACTACAGGAGGTTCGGTTAAAGAAGTTTTAGCTTTATTAGAGGGAATGGATGTAGAAATTGTTGGCATTAGTTCTATTGTTGATAGAAGTAATGGTAAAGTTGATTTTAAATATGAATTTAAACCACTGCTGAAAATGGATATTAAATCATATAAGGCTGGACAGTGTAAATTATGTGAGGGAAAAATTGAAATTACCAGACCAGGAAGCAAAGCTTAATAATTTAAATTCATTAGGCTTAGAGAAAAAATATCCAAGAAATCACTTCAGTTTATGAAATCTTTATAAGCTGAAGTTTTTTTATTCTCTTTATATGCAGGTATTAACTAACTTAATCTTGAATATATTTATTAGATATAGATCTATATTTAATAGAATTTTTTAGCAAAGAGTAGAAAGGAAGATTTGTTTGTCAAAGAAAACAAACTATATTTCTTTATTTTTTAAATCTATTCCAATCGGAATTGCAAATACTTTACCTGGAGTTAGTGGTGGAACCATCGCCCTTGTTTTAAATATTTATGAAACATTAATTTATGCAATTAAAAATATTTCTTATAAAAAATTAAGTGTAATTGGATTAGGAGCTTTATTAGGTGTTTATATTGGAGCTGCAGCAATAAGTGATTTTTATTACAACAATCCCCTATTATTAAATTATTTTTTATTTGGTCTAGTACTTACTTCTGCCCATGCAACTTACCATAAAATTGGTCGACTCAGTTTTTTGAAAATATTATTTCTATTAGCTGCATTTGCTTTAGCACTATTTGTGAGCATGGAAATTGGAGTTAATATAAATGCTGGTCGAGGTCTTATGCTTTATTTTTGGGGAGGCTTTTGGGGAAGTATTGCCATGATTGTTCCGGGGATAAGTGGAAGCACACTACTAGTTTTAATGGGGTTATATCATCCAGTATTATCAGCAGTTAATAATTTTGAAATTTTATATTTAAGTGTATTTACTTTAGGGATTATTTTTGGCTTATTGATCTTTGCCTGGTTATTTTCTTATTTATTGAAAAGATATCATCAACAAATAATGACAGTGCTTACTGGATTAATACTTGGTTCTAGTGCAGCTGTTTTCCCTGCAAAAATAAGTTTAGAAGGAGTGTATTTCTTTTTTGCTGGAGCAGTTATAATACTGATCTTAGAGTTTTTTGGCAAAAAGTTTTAATTAAAAATATGAATAAAAAGTCTTTTTTAGCTTCAGAAATTTGACTAATTTGTTAATTATTTAATAGCATTTTATGGCTTAATTTATTATTTTTGAATATAGGATAAAGAAAGGATGATAATTGTGAAAAAAATTGTTTTTGTTAGACACGGTCAAAGTGAATGGAATTTAGCAAACAAATTTACTGGCTGGACTGATGTAGATTTAAGTGAGCAGGGAATAAAAGAAGCAGAAGCAGCAGGTGAAATATTAGAAAAAGAAGGATTTACATTTGATTTAGCATTCACCTCTTATTTAAAAAGGGCAACAAAAACTTTGAATATTATTTTAGATATTATGGATTTACACTGGATACCTGTTATAAAATCTTGGAAATTAAATGAAAGACATTACGGTGATTTACAAGGTTTAAACAAGGCAGAAATGACCGAAAAGGTTGGTGAAGAACAGGTTCATATTTGGAGAAGGAGTTTTGATACTCCACCACCTGCTTTAGATGCTGATGATTCTCGCCACCCTAAAAATGAGAGTAAATACGATGAACTTTCAGAAGCAGAACTTCCAGATTCTGAAAGCCTAAAAATGACAATTAAAAGAGTTATGCCTTTCTGGGAAAAAACAATTGTACCTAAGATTAAAGAAGGTAGAAAAATTATCATCTCAGCCCATGGTAATAGTTTAAGGGCACTTGTAAAGCATTTAGATAATATCTCTGATGAGGAAATTAGTTCTTTAAACATTCCAACAGGTAGACCACTTGTTTATGAGTTTGACGAAGAAATGAATGTTTTAGATAGTTATTATTTAGGAGATCAAGAAGAAATTGACGCAGAAATGCAGAAAGTTAAAGATCAAGCAAAATCTTGATTTTAATCTGAGCTTAACATTTTTTTAATTGATTTTTAATATAACTATGTTATATTATTAAGTAAAGAGATCATTGAAATACATCAAATTAAGGTAGGTGTTTGAAATGGATTTATTAGAACAAAGATCTGCTAAAAATATATTAGCTAAATTACTCTTATCTTTTCTCTTTTTAGTACTCATATTTTCTTTTAATATAAGTGCAGAAGCTCAGCAAAGTGAAAATATTTATCAGAGTAATCATTTTGCAGATATTGCAGAACAAGTTGATAATAGTGTGGTTAAAATTACCACAACAGCTCAAAGAGCTGAACAACGAGAAATACCTGATATTTTTGATGATCCATATTTTCGTTTTTTCTTTGGAGATCGCTTTCAAATACCCGAAAGTCCACCTAGAGAACAACAGGGTTTTGGCTCAGGATTTATAGTTTCTGAAGATGGTTATGTTTTGACAAACCAACATGTAGTTCAAAATGCGGATAAGATTGAAGTTGAAATAAATAATATTGATGAGTCATTAGAGGCAGAAGTTATTTGGTCAGATTTTAGTTTAGATCTGGCAGTTTTAAAAATTGAAACTGATGAAAATTTATCTGCTGTCAAGCTTGGTGATTCAGATAAAATTAGGCCTGGTGATTGGGCAATTGCAATTGGTAATCCCTTTGGTTTTGAACATACTGTAACCGTTGGGGTTATAAGTGCTTTAGGAAGACCAATTCAAATACCTACAGAAGGTAGACAGGTTAGAACCTATCAAAATTTGATTCAGCTTGATGCTGCAATTAATCCTGGTAATAGTGGTGGACCTCTTTTGAATAACAAAGGTGAGGTAATTGGTATTAATACAGCTGTTTCTGCTGCAGGCCAGGGAATCGGTTTTGCAATTCCTATAAATGAAGCTAAAGGTATAATAGATCAACTTAAAGAAACTGGAGAAATAACTCAACCATGGATTGGAATAGCTTACAGCGATATTAGTTCAGAAATGCAGAGTTATTTTAATCTCAAAGATCGAGAGGGAGTAATAGTAATTGAAGTTTATGAAGATAGTCCAGCAGAAGAGGCGGGACTGGAGAATTATGATGTAATAAAAGAAATTGACCGTCAAAAAATTGAATCCACTTCTGATGTAGCAGAAATAATTCGAAATAAAGAAGTCGGAGAAGAAATAATGTTTAAAATTATAAGAGATGGAAGTACCGAGATGCTTTTTGGAATAGTTGGTGATAAACCAAGTGATATTTAAATAATAAAATATTTAATTATCTCTTTGTAATTTAATCCGGACTTCAGCTTGAAGTCCGGATCTTTATATGTGTGCTCTATTAATAATTTTGAAAGTATTATCTATCTTAAGAATATAAAACATGTAAAGATTTTAGATGGTCTTAATAGTAGTACTAATAACTGATTTTGTGTAAGCATGATGATAAGGTTAATGACAATCCAGAAGTGGTAAAGAGATTTTGATGGTTTAAATTAACTATGTTTGTTGATATAATAAAATTATTGAAGTAAAAATCACATTTTATATTTAACTGTTTTATTGGGAGGTGAAATAGTGAGTAAAAAAATACTAATTATTGAAGATGATGCTCAGATAGCTCGTTTTGTTGAATTAGAGTTAGAACATGAGGGTTATCAAGTTAAAAAATTTGATAACGGTTATGATGGGATTAATGCTCTTAAAGAAGATGATTATGACCTTTTATTACTAGACCTTATGCTCCCAGGTTTAGATGGAATAGAAGTTTGCAATAAAATAAGAGAATTTTCTGATCTGCCAATAATAATGCTCACTGCAAAATCTGAATTAGAAGATAAGGTAGCAGGTTTGGATACTGGAGCGGATGATTATTTAACTAAACCATTTGAAATAGAAGAATTATTAGCAAGAATTAGGGCATTATTAAGAAGAGATAAAGGCACTATAGAATCTGCCAATATTTTAAATATTTCTGACATAGAAGTAAACCTTGATGCTCACCAGGTAAAAAGAGCTGGCCAAAAAATTGAACTAACTAAAAAAGAGTATGATCTTTTAGTTTATTTAATTAAAAATGAAGGAATAGTTGTTAGTAGAGATAAGTTATTAAATAATGTTTGGGGATATAATTATACCGGTGAGACTAATATAGTAGATGTATATATTCGGTATTTAAGAAGTAAAATTGATGAGCCATTTGAAGAAAAATTAATACATACAGTACGTGGAGTTGGTTATGTGATGAGGTCTGATCAAGATGATTAAATTTTTTAACAAAAAAAGCAAAATTTCTTGGAAGATTACAATACTGTATGCATTAATGTTTATAATGTTATTATTTTTAATAAATTTTGCTATCTATTTTTTCTTATCAAATTTTATAGATGATAATATTAAAAAAAATATTAATAATACCAGTGAATTTGTAATTTCACAAATTAATAACGAAAAAGATACTTTAGAATATTTTAATGCGGAAATTTTACAAGAAATAAGTCGAAGTGAAGAAAATGTTTTTTTTAGAATTTTGGGTACTGATGGAGAAATAAGGGCACAATCAAGATATCTACAGGAGATGGAAATACCTCTTGCTGCTAAAATAACAGAATTTAGATCTGGTAATCGTCGGCTAGCAGTACGGACAATCAATCTTGCTGAATATTCATCTATTCATGGTTATCTACAGGTGGTAAAAGATATAACATTTGAAAAAAACTTTTTGGATTTCTTAATTCTCGTTTTAATTGTAGCCGCAGCTTTTGGAGCTTTAATCTCTGTTTTTCTTGGCTACTTTACCACTAAGAAGATGCTGTCTCCGATTAACAAAATTACCGAAACCGCTAGAGAAATAAGTTTTAATGATATAGATAGAAGACTTTCTGTAAAAGGACCAGATGATGAATTAAAAAAATTAGCTTTAACTTTTAATTCCATGCTTGATAGACTTGAAAGAGCTTTTAAAAAACAAAAACAATTTGTATCTGACGCTTCTCATGAATTGAGAACTCCAATTTCTGTAATTAAGGGTTATGTTGATTTGCTTAACAGATGGGGTAAAGAAAAACCCAAAGTACGTGATGAAGCAATAAAAGCAATCAAAAAAGAAACAGAAAACATGAAGCAATTAATGGAAAATCTGCTTTTACTAGCAAGAGGAGATGACAGTGAATTAATTAAAAATGAAGAGTTATTTAATTTAAATAATTTAATTAAAGAAATAATTAAAGAATTCAAATTGTTAAAAGATGATATTGAGATCAATTTTCAAGAAAAAGCAGAGATTAATTTTTGGGGAGATAAGAATCTTTTCAAACAATTGATTAGGATATTTATTGATAATTCAATTAAGTTTACCTCGAACAGTGAAAATATTAAATTAATGATTGATAAAACAGAAACAAGTAACTGTATAATCAGCATTGAAGATAAGGGCCAAGGAATTGCGGCGGAGGATCTTCCCCATGTTTTTGACCGCTTTTATCAAGCAGATAAATCTAGAACACGTAAAAAAGAAGGATCTGGTCTTGGTCTGGCAATTGCTAAAGAGATTGTTGATAGCTATAATGGGGAAATCGATGTTGAGAGTACCGAAGGAGAGGGTACTACCTTTAGAATTTATTTACCAATAAATAAATAACTTAAGATATAGAAAATAACGGGAGATGATTTAGCTTGACTAATGTTGAAAAAAAAGACAAAAAGACACTTTTTCTTTTAGATGGACATAGTATTACCCATCGGGCATTTTATGCATTACCACTTTTAACAAATGATGATGGTCAATATACCAATGCAGTTTTTGGTTTTATAAGGATGCTTTTTAGTCTTACTGATGAGTGGAATCCGGATCGAATGATTGTGACTTTTGATAAAAAGGCACCTACTTTTAGGCATGAAGAATATGAAGAATATAAAGCTAATCGAAAAAAAATGCCTGAAGAACTTGTTCCCCAAATTTCTTTATTACAGCAAACTTTAGCTAAACTAGAGATTCCAATTATTGCAGAAGAAGGTTATGAAGCAGATGATTTATTGGGGACATTATCAAAACAGGCAGCTGCTCAAAATTATGATGTATATATTATTACCGGTGATAGAGATGCTCTGCAGTTAGTTTCTGAAAATATAAAAGTTATGTACACCAGAAAAGGGCTTTCTGATCTTGTGATTTATGATCTGGAAAAAATATTTGATAAATATGAAATTCCACCTGAAAAATTGATTGATATGAAAGGTCTGATGGGTGATAGTTCAGACAACATACCCGGGGTTCCAGGAATAGGAGAAAAAACAGCAATTAAACTGCTAAAACAATTTGATTCTATTGATGAGATATTAAATAATATCGATCAAGTTTCTGGAAAAAAAAGAAAAGAAAATTTAAAAAAATTTACTGATCAAGCTAAAATGAGTTATCGCTTAGCTAAAATTAAAAGAGATGTTCCACTTAAATTAGATTTTGATAAATGCAGATTAGATCTTTATGATGATGGGCAAGTGGTTGAACATTTTAAAAAACTCGGGTTCAGTAGTTTACTTGATAGATTTGAATATAAAAAAGAAATACAACCTGAAAATATTAATTTTTTAAATGTGGGAGAAACTGAATTAGAAGAATTAAAGCAGAAAGCTTTGGAATATAAAGAAATTGCATTTTCATTAAAAATTGCCAAAGATAGTTGTGCAAGAAATGGAAAAATAACGGAAATTTTATATGCCTTTCAAGATGAAAGTGTGTATTCATATAAAACTGAAAACAATAAAATTGCAGATGCTTTAAAAGAAATCTTAGAATCAGAAACAATAGAAAAATTATTTATTAATGCCAAAGAATCTTCACTGGCCTTGTTATGTGCGGGTATAGAAGTTAAAAATATCTCTTTTGAACCTTTACTTGCCTATTATTTATTGCAGCCATCCTCAAGCTTACCAGATTTAGAGGAAATTTTTAGTAGAGAACTTGATATTGGAATGCAAGAATTTAGTCAGGATCAAATATTGGCAGTAGAAACAATTAAATTATTTAAGCTTAGAGATATATTAATTAAAAAGCTTAAAGATGATAGTTTATATGACTTATTTAAAAATATGGAATTACCTTTAATTAAAGTTCTGGCTCAAATGGAATATAATGGGGTTAAAATTGATAAAGATTGGCTGCAACAATTATCTGATAAATTAGAAAAAAGGTTAGAGATAATAACAAAAAAAGCCCATGAATTAGCAGGAGAGGATTTTAATTTAAACTCCCCAAAACAATTAGGAGAAATTTTGTTCGAAAAACTTGGTCTGCCTGTTATTAAAAGAACTAAAACAGGTTATTCTACCAATGCAAACGTATTAGAGAAACTAGAAGGTAAACATCCTATTATACCTCTGATTTCCGAATACCGAGAACTAGCAAAATTAAAATCAACCTATATTGACTCACTGCCACCTTTAATAAACTCAGAAACCGGTAAGATTCACACTTCTTTTAATCAAATGGTTACTGCAACTGGACGATTAAGTAGCACAAATCCTAATCTGCAAAATATTCCAATTAGAACTGAAGAAGGGAGAGAAATTAGAAAAGCCTTTATTCCCTCAAGTGATAATATGATATTACTTGCAGTAGACTATTCTCAAATAGAATTAAGAGTTTTTGCTCATTTAAGTGGAGATAAACGTTTAAAAGAAGCATTTAATTCTGGGCGAGATATTCATACAGAAACTGCAAGTGAGATTTTTGAAGTCGAAGCAGAACAGGTTTCCCCAAACTTAAGAAGACATGCTAAAGTGATCAATTTCGGTTTAGCTTATGGTATGAGTGCTTATGGATTGAGTCAGGATCTTGATATCCCTGTAGAAGAAGCTCAGGATTATATAGATAAATATTTTGAACGTTTTTCTGGAGTAAAAAAATATATGGATGAAACTATTCAGAAAGTTAAAGAAAAAGGCTATGCAGAAACTTTATATGGAAGAAAGCGTTATATACCTGAGATTAATAGCAGCAATTACCATAGACGTTCATTTGCAGAACGCTCAGCAATTAATACTCCAGTGCAGGGAACTGCTGCCGACATTATGAAAAAATCAATGTTAGATGTTTATGATTCATTAAAAGATATAGATTTAGAAATTAATATTTTATTACAGGTTCATGATGAATTAGTATTTGAAGTTGCAAACAAAGATCTTGAAAAAGCTGCTCTTTTAATTAAAGATAAAATGGAAGCAGCGGCAGAGTTGGATGTACCTCTGCTTGTAGATTTGCAGATTGCTGAAAACTGGCGTGATAAAGAAGATTATGAGGTGGGATCAAATGCCTGAGCTACCAGAAGTAGAGACAGTAATTAAAGGGCTTAGGCCTTTAATTATAAATAAAACAATTACTGATCTTGAAGTTAGAGAAGAAAATCTAATCGGATATCCTGACCTTTCAACTGTTGAACTTAAGCAAATGCTAATTGGCGCTAAAATAGATTCAATCAGTAGAAGAGGTAAATATATATTGATTAAGTTAGATATTAATAAAATTCTGGTTATTCACCTACGGATGACAGGCAAACTACTGGTTAAAGAGGTAGAAGAATTTAGAGATAAACATACTCATATAATTTTTAGTCTGGATGATGGTCAAGAGATTCGCTTTAATAATGTGCGTAAATTTGGCCGAATTTATTTAATTGATCCAGACAGGCCAGAACAGGCCGGAGGATTAGCAACTCTTGGGCCAGAGCCTTTAAGTGATCAGCTTAGCCTGGAAGATTTTAAAAATTTATTTACTAATCGTAGAGGAGTAATCAAATCTCTGCTTTTGAATCAGAAATTCATTGCAGGTATTGGTAATATTTATGCAGATGAGATACTTTATTTATCAGGTATAAAGCCTGACCGAAAAGCTGACACTTTAAGTGAAGAAGAAAAAGAAAAAATCTATTTTAATATGAAAGATATATTGGAAAAAGGTATCATCTATGGTGGTACTTCTTTTAGTGATTATGTGAATGCATTTGGAGAAAAAGGTTCCTTTCAGGCAGAATTAAAAGTACATCAACGTGAAGGAGAAGAATGCCATATTTGTAGTAGTAAAATTAAAAAGAAAAAAATAGGTGGTCGAGCTAGTTATTTTTGTTCAAAATGTCAGGACTAGGCTATAATCGGGAGGGGTTTAAATGATTATTGGTTTGACAGGAGGTATTGCAAGTGGCAAATCAACTGCTGCAGAATATCTTGAAAGTAAAGGTGCTATTGTTATTGATGCAGACAAAATATCACATCAATTAACAAAAAAAGGGAAAAAAGGCTGGCAGTTAGTTGTAAATGAATTTGGAGAAGAATTTTTAAATGCAGATGGAGAAATAAATAGAAAAAAACTTGCTGATATTATTTTCTCTGATCCCAAAGCAAGAAAGAAGTTGGAATCACTGCTTCATCCTTTAATCATTTATGAAATGAAAGAAAAAGCTTTTTATTATTTAGAAGAAAACAAAATTGTTATTTTTATGGCCCCATTATTATTTGAAGTAGGTTTAGATCATTTTTGTGATCAAACTTGGGTGATTTCTTCATCTAAGAAAGAGCAGATAAAAAGATTAAAAGATAGAGATAATATTAACAAAAAAGATGCAGAAAAAAGAATAGAATCTCAAATCCCATTAGAAGAAAAAGAAGAAAAAGCCGACCTTGTTATAGATAATAATGGGACAATTGAAGAATTAAAAGAGAAACTAGATTTTCATTGGGAAAAAACCATAAAAATAGTTGATGGTGAGTTTATGAGAGTTGCTCTAATTGCCCATGATGCTAAAAAAGAATCTATGATAAAATTTGCAAAAAGGCATAAAAAAATTCTTGGAAGAATGCGGTTAATAGCAACTGGGACTACTGGAAAAAGAATTAGGGAAGAAACTGGATTAGATGTAGAAAGAATGGCTTCTGGACCATTAGGTGGTGACCAGATGATTGGAGCTGAAATTGCTAAAGGTAGATTAAATGGTGTAATATTTTTAAGAGATCCTTTAACAGCTCAGCCTCATGAGCCCGATGTAAGTGCTCTTTTAAGATTATGTGATGTTCATGAAACACCTCTTGCAACAAATCTGGCAACTGCAGAAATGATAATCCATGCTCTGGGTAAAAAGACAAATTAGATTCCATTGTAAGTTAGGGAGGAAAAGTATTGATTGCAAAGAATTTTTTAAAAGCAGCTGCTTTAATTATTTTAATTATTATTATCTTTGTTGGATATTCGGCAGATTTTGACTTTTGGCAGATAAGAAGGTCATTTGAAGTTATAAAATATGAGGATTATATTTTCGAATATGCAGAAAAATATTCTATTGAAGCAGAATTGCTTGCTGCAATAATTTATGTTGAAAGTAGATTTGATACCCAGTCAGAATCTTTTCGTGGAGCTTTAGGATTAATGCAGATTATGCCCTCAACTGGAGTATGGATAGCTGAACAGGTAGGAGTAGATGATTTTAGTATAGAAGATTTGCTTGATCCAGAATTAAATATCAAATTTGGCAGCTGGTATTTTGCCTATCTTTATGAAAGACATGATAGACATTTAGTTAAAACCCTTGCCGCCTATAATGCGGGTCAAAATACTGTTAGAAGATGGGTTAGAAATGGCTGGCAGGGTGAAATAGATAATCACCAAATCCCTTTTGCGGAAACAGATAAATATGTAAGAAGGGTAATTTCTACTAAAGATTATTATAAAAAGAGTAATATATTTATTAATTTTTAAAAAAGTAGTAATTTGATTTTTTATTAAATTAGAGATATAATTTGATTTAACAGTAATTTTATTTTAATAGGGCAGGTGGAATTTTTGAGTAAAGAAAAGCTGGTTGAAGTCAAAAATTTAAAAACTTATTTTTATACAGAAGAAGGCATTATTAAGGCCGTAGATGGAGTTGATTATGAAATTTACCCTGGTGAGACACTTGGTATTGTAGGTGAATCTGGCTGTGGTAAAAGTGTAACTTCTCTTTCAATTATGGGACTTGTAGAATCACCACCAGGGAAAATAGAGGCTGGTGAAATTATTTTTGAAGGTAAAGATCTGACTAAGTTAAGTAATAAAGAAATGCGTAAAATAAGAGGTAATGATATTTCAATGATTTTTCAGGAACCTATGACCTCTTTAAATCCCGTTTACACAATTGGGGATCAGATTGCAGAGGCAATTATGCTTCACAAAAAAGTAAAGCGTAAAGAAGCAATACGTCAGTCTATAGAAATGTTAAAAAAAGTTGGGATTCCCTTACCTGAGCAGAGGGTTAAAGAGTATCCACATCAACTCTCTGGAGGTATGCGGCAGAGAGTTATGATTGCTATGGCTTTATCCTGTGACCCTCAACTATTAATTGCTGATGAACCAACAACAGCACTAGATGTCACAATTCAGGCCCAGATTTTAGAATTAATGAATAGTTTAAAAGAGAAGTATGGAATGGCAATAATGATGATAACCCATGATCTAGGTGTAATTGCTGAAGTTTCAGATCGGGTTGCAGTTATGTATGCTGGTAAAGTTGTAGAATATACAGATGTAAATACATTATTTGAAGATCCTAAACATCCCTATACCTGGGGCTTGATGAATTCAATTCCAAAACTTGATAAAGATGTAGATAGACTTGAAGCTATTCCTGGAAGTGTACCATCCCCATTGAATTTTCCAGATGGATGTAAATTTAATACCCGCTGTCCTCTTGCAGAAGGAAAGTGCTATGAAGTTGAGCCTGCTTTAGAAGAGGTTGTTAAAGGGCACAAGGTTCGCTGCTGGAGATATAAAGAACTTGAAGAAATTAAACAGCGAGGAGAAAAAATCTATTCTAATGGAGGTGTGGTGGGTGATGCCTGATAAATTACTTGAGGTAAAAAAACTTAAAAAAATATTTTCCAGTTAAAGCTGGAATAATAAAAAGAACTGTTGCTTATGTAAAGGCTGTAGATGATATTTCTTTTTATGTTAATGATGGTGAGACATTGGGCCTTGTTGGTGAATCTGGTTGTGGAAAATCTACAACTGGAAGAACAATCCTCCGACTCTTGGAAGCTACTGCAGGAGAAGTATTATTTGAGGGCAGAGATGTTATGGCACTTACTAAAAGTCAATTAATAGAAATTAGAAGGGATATGCAGATTATTTTTCAAGATCCCTATGCTTCTTTAAATCCTAGAATGACAGTAGCAGATATAGTAGGAGAGCCAATTGATATTCATAAATTAGCTAAAAATAAAAAAGATCGCAATAATAAAGTTAAAGAGATTTTAGAAAATGTGGGTTTAGGTGCGGAGTATATGAATCGCTATCCCCATGAATTTAGTGGAGGTCAGAGGCAGAGAATTGGTGTTGCAAGAGCTCTGGCGGTTGATCCTAAACTAATAATTGCTGATGAGCCTGTCTCTGCTTTAGATGTTTCAGTTCAGGCCCAGGTGGTTAATTTAATGCAAGATTTACAGAAAGAATTTGGATTAACCTATTTGTTTATAGCTCATGATTTGAGTGTTGTTAAACATATTAGTGATAGAGTCGCTGTAATGTATTTAGGCAAAATTGTAGAATTAGCCGACAAAAAAGAATTGTTTAAAAACCCAATTCATCCTTATACACAGTCACTTTTATCTGCAATTCCTGAAGCAGATCCCAGAAAGAAAAAAGATAGAATTATTTTAAAAGGAGATGTTCCAAGTCCTATTGATCCACCTTCAGGTTGTCGTTTTCATCCCCGTTGTCCTAAAGCATTTGATAAATGTCCAGTTATAGAACCTGAATTTAAGGACTATGGTAATGGTCATTTTGCAGCCTGTCATTTATTAGAAGAATAATTTTCTTTATCTAATTTAGAAAAAAATAATTTTATATTTGATTATAATTCCTGTTTTGATGATCCTCAAAACAGGTTTTTTGATTTTTATCTGGAATAATATAATTAAGAAAAATATTTTATAAATAGGGGAGTTATTATATGAAGAAAAAAATATTGCTGATAAATTTAATAATATTACTGTTTTTTTCAATTAGTGTTAATGCAGCAGAATATGGTGGTTTGCTGAGAATCAATGCCTTGAATCAGGTAATAACTTTAAATCCAACCCAGGCAGTTGATAATGCTTCTCTCAAGATAACTAATCAAATATTTGAAAATCTGCTTACTATTGATGAAAGTGGAAATTTACAACCTCTATTAGCTAAATCCTGGGAGATAACTGATAGAGGCCGCAAATTTGTATTTGATTTAAAAGAAAATATATATTTTCATGAAAAGTTTAAAGAAAACAAAAATACTAAAAATCGTGGTAGAGAGGTAACTGCTGACGACTGGAAATGGTCTTTAAATTATTTAGCTTCTCCTGAAAATAAATCTCCCTATCGGGAATTATTAAAAGATGTAAAAGGTTATCAAGAATTCACATCTGGAGAGATTGAGCAATTAAGTGGAATTAGAACTGAAGGCAAATATCGCTTGATAATAGAATTAGAGAAATCTAATATACCCTTCCTATATAATTTAGCTCATCATGCGACTGTTGTTATGCCAAGGGAAGATGTTTTAAATTCAAATCTGATTTGGGGTTTAAATCCTGTTGGTAGTGGTGCTTTTGTTTTTGAAGAAATTAATTCAGAATCATTAAGTTTAAAAAGAAATAATAATTACTGGCAGAGTGATATGGAAAATAGATCTTTACCATATTTAGATGGAATTAAATTTTATTTTCCTAATTCTGATCAAGAATCTAAAGATTATTTTTCTTTATATAAATTAACATCTGAAGAATATAGTAAATTTCTTACTGATTCTTTTACAGAAAAGAGCCATAGATTTAAAAAAATAGTAGGAAATAATTTAAAGTATTATGGAATCATAATTAATGTTAATAATAGTGAGTTATTAGATAAGCAAAAATTTAGAGAATTTTTAAATTATGCTTTAAATCGTGAGAAAATAATTAGTAATCTTGCTTTAAACAACTTTATACCTGCTCAGGATTTTTTGACTGCATCTAATGAATCTTTATATTCATATGATCCTAAAAGAGCAGAAGAAATAATAAAAGGTTTTGATTTAAACTCTAATCTTAGCATTAACTTAGCAGTTAATGAAAATTCTCTTAATCAAAAAATTGCAGAAGAGATAAAAGAACAACTTAGAGATTATGGAATTTCAATAGAAATAGAAAAAAGAAATTGGGTAAATCACTTGAACTTTAAAGATAACTCTCTTCTTAAAGAAGAATATTTAATTGCCAGAACCTCTGACATTGCTGCTCCATATAATTTTATATATGAAAACTTTCATTCTGATAATTTAAGATCAGGCAGTAATTATAATGCATTTAACAACTCAAGACTAGATAATTTACTAGAATATATTAAAATTGAAAGTGACCCAAATAATAGAGAAAGAGCTTTTGAATTAATAAAAGAGATTATTCAATCAGAAACACCTGTTATCTACTTATTTCAAAGTGCTGAAAGCTATTTAATTGATAAAAGAATAAAAAATATAGATATATTAGATAATTATTATCAGGCTCCGAAATATAAGAGACTTTATTTTGGTGATTAGCCATTCTTTTTTATAAAATGAAAACCATTTCATTTATTTCAAGTGGTTTTCATTGTTAATTAACAGAAAATTTTAATAATTTCTAATAATTAAAATAAAAAAGAAAATATGGCAATAAAAGTATATTTATAGCTTAAAACCATATAAAATCGCTTAATAATTAGTTTTTTTATCAAATTATCAAAAAAGTTTAAATATTTTGCAGGAATAATTAATTGAATATTGAATATTATTAATAGTGAAATGGATTTCATAAAATATGAGGAGCGAGTATTATGGATGTTACTATGAAAGATGTAGCAAAATTAGCAGGAGTTTCATTAAGTACTGTTTCACGAGTTTTAAATGACAGCTCACTAGTTAGAGAAGAAACTGCTCTTAAAGTAAAAAAAGCAGTAGAAAAACTTGATTACCAAATTAATGACTCTGCTCGTATATTGAGAACAAATACAAGCAATTTAATTGGTGTAATTGGAGCTGGTATGGAACATCCATTTTTGGCAAATTTACTAAAAGGAATTGAGGCTGAAGCCAGAGAAAAAGGTTATGCCTTAATTTATGGTGATTCTGATGGAGAATTCGAAAAAGAACAAAATTATCTAAATATTATGAAACAAAAAAAGATTGACGGTATTATCTTGATTACTACAAATTATTATAATGATTTACTGAACATAGTTAAAAACTATCAAATACCTGTTGTTTTTGCTTCTGGTTATATAAGTGATCCAGAAATATCATGTGTTACAGTAGATAATGTGGCAGCTGCTTATGATATTGTTGAATATTTATGCAGGGCTGGACATAAAGAGATCGCTTTTATTAAAGGGCCTGATCTTGATTTATTAGCAAGTCAGGAACGTTTAAGAGGTGTTAAGCTGGCCTTGCGGATGAGCAAGATAAAATATGATTCGCAAAAGTTTATAGAAGGTGATTTTACTTTTGAAAGTGGCTATTCAGCTGCTGCAAAAATCATTGATCGTTTCCCAAATACTTCAGCTATTTTTGCATTTAATGATGAGATGGCAATCGGTGCAATTAGATATTTAGCCGAACAGCAAATCAAAGTACCAGAAGAGATATCTGTAGTTGGTTTTGATGGAATTGAAATGGGTGAATATGTAAAACCTTCCTTGACAACCATAAAACAATCAGGTTATGAACTTGGTCTTAAAAGTATAGAATTATTAAATAAAATAATTGAAGGCCAGGAGGTAGAAGATAATAAGGTTTTTATACCACATAAACTTGTGGTTAGAGAAAGTACAAATAAATTAAATAAACTTAATTTAAAGAAGGAGGTGGAAAATACAAAACTTAATTAATTTTTATTTTCTAGTAAATTGATGTGATTATACAAATTTAGAGGAGGAGAATAATTAATGAGAAAAAATTTAATCTTAGTTTTGACTTTAGTTTTTATTATGGTATTTAGTGGTTTTGTTTTAGCTCAAGAACAGATTACTCTTACCATTGCTGGTGGGGCAGTTGGCCAAGAAAAAGAAACAACCGAGCTTGCTGCTGAGTGGTATATGGAAGAAAACCCTCATGTTAATGTAGAAGTACTTGATACCCCTGATTTAGCAACAGACAGACTCGGATTATATCTACAGTTTTTAGAAGCAGAAAGTCCAAATGTAGATGTTTATCAGATCGATGTTATCTGGCCTGGTGATTTAGAAGAACACTTCCTGGATTTCTATGACTATGGTGCGGAAGAAATCGTGGACGACCATTTTGATGCAATAATTGAAAACAATACAACACCTGATGGTCGTTTAGTTGCATTACCATGGTTTACAGATGCAGGCTTGTTATACTATAGAACTGATTTATTAGAAAAATATGATCGTGATGTACCAGAAACATGGAGTGAATTAGAAGAAACTGCAGAATATATTGTTGAGCAGGAAAGAGCTGCTGGCAACGAAGACTTTGAAGGCTTTGTCTGGCAGGGAGATGCTTATGAAGGTCTAACTTGTAATGCCCTTGAATGGATTTATTCAAACAATGGAGGAGATATTGTTAGCCCTGATGGTAAGATAACTATCAATAATGAAAATGCAGTTGAAATGATAGAAATGGCTGCCGGCTGGGTTGGTACAATTTCTCCGACTGGTGTAACTGGTATGGCAGAAGAAGATGCTCGTAGCACATGGGAAGCCGGTAATGCACTATTTATGCGTAACTGGCCTTATGCATATGCCTTAGGTCATGAAGAAGGAAAAGCAACTGCTGGTAACTTTGATGTTGCTCCCTTACCTTCTGGCGAAGATGGAGAACCTGCAGCTACTTTAGGTGGCTGGAACTTAGGTGCAAGTAAATATAGTAATCATCCAGAAGAAGCTGCAAAACTTGCTATGTTCTTAGCAAGTGAGAGAGTTCAAAAAATGCGTGCAGTTCAGGCAACATTGAACCCAACAATTGAGTCTTTATACGAAGATGAAGAAGTATTAGAAGCTGCTCCTTTCTTTGGTAGCTTATATGAAGTATTTACAAATGCAGTTGCACGTCCCTCAACAGTAACTGCTCCAAATTATAATCAGGCATCTGAATTATTCTTCCAGGCTGTACATTCTGTCTTAACTGGGCAGGAAGACGCTTTAACAGCTGTAGAATACTTAGAACTTGATTTGATAGATTTAACTGGTTTTGAAACAGGAGACCCAGAATATTAAAAACAGTTAAATTTAAGAAAATAATGGAGAGGGTATATACCCTCTCCTAATTAATAAAGAGGGGGGAATATATCATGGCCAAAAGCGGTTCTTCAAATCTGGCTAGAGATGAACAAAAGTTAGCTATTAAATTATTGATTCCAGCATTTTTAATTTTGGTAATTATTGCTCTATATCCACTCGGCCAGGTTTTTTATACTAGTTTTACTGATCGCACCTTTGCTACCGCAAGGGAAACACAGTTTGTTGGTTTAGAAAACTACCGTAGCTTATTATCAATGACAGTAAGAGAATTACCAGCTGTAGTAGATGAAGATACAGGTGAACAGATGGTAGATGAAGATACAGGAGAAAGAGTTTATGAAAGGCCAATCCAGGTTTTGCCAAGAGAGCCCCGATATCGCTCTGTTTATCAGTTTAATATTTTTGGTAATAGATATGTGCTTGGTGCTAGAACACCTGATTTTATCAGGGCTGTGGTTAATACATTGGTTTTCACTTTCTTTTCCGTGTTTTTAGAAACAATTCTTGGCTTGGGAATTGCATTAGTCGTAAACAGTGAGTTTAAAGGACGAGGAGTAATGAGGGCAGTGATGCTTGTTCCCTGGGCTGTTATCACAGTTGTATCTGCAAGAATGTGGCAATGGATGTTTCAGCCAACTAGAGCAGGATTATTTAATATGATTGGAACCCGATTGGGTTTGATAGATAGCAGTTATTCTTTTCTAACAAATACAAGTTTACAACTTCCTTCAATTATTGCTGTTGATGTTTGGAAAACAACTCCATTTATGGCTCTTTTAATATTAGCAGGCTTGCAGTTAATACCAAATGAATTATATGAAGCTGCAGAAGTTGATGGGGCAAGTAAATTTAAACAATTTATAACAATAACACTGCCATTATTAAAACCTTCACTTGCAGTTGCATTAATTTTTAGAACATTAGATGCATTAAGGGTTTTTGATGTATTTCAGGTTATGTTGTCTCAGAGACGATATTCAATGGCAAGTTATAATTATTTTCAATTAATTTCAGCAAGGAGAATGGGATTAGCATCTGCAATTGGTGTTATTATATTTGTGATAATTTTTGCTTTCGCTATACTTTACATGAAAGCTTTAGGAGTTGATACAGAATGAGAAAAGATAAGTATAAGAAACTCAAAAAAGTACTTTTCTATTTTGTGCTGGCAATAATCATTATTTATCTATTATTCCCTTTTTATTGGGCTGTTAACTCTTCTTTGAAAACTGAGGCACAGCTTTCAATGACTCCTGCAACTTTTATTCCGCGAGATCCTAGTACCGGAGAGATATCTATATATACAAACAATTATTTAGCTATTTTTCAGGATGGACAATTTGTCAGGGGATTATATAACAGTGCAATTGTAGCAACTTCAACAACAATATTAGCATTGATTACAGGTTCTTTTGCGGCATTTGCTCTGGGTAAACTTAGGTTTAAAGGTAAAACACCAGCCCTTTACACAATACTTGCTATGACAATGTTTCCACAGGTTACTGTCTTGGCAGGCTTATATGCTGTTATTACAGCACTTAATCTGGGGGCAAGAATAAGTATGATTGTAACATATTTGCTCTTTACTTTACCGTTTACAACCTGGGTTTTAACAGCATTCTTTAGAGATTTACCTAAAGAAATAATGCAGTCAGCACAGGTTGATGGAGCAACTGCTTTTCAGACTTTCCATATGATACTTTTACCATTGACTGCTCCAGCACTTGTAACTACAGGACTACTTTCTTTTATTCAGGCCTGGAATGAGTACTTATTTGCTTTAACATTTACTTCAATTGATGTTGAAGCTAGGACAGTACCAGTTGCAATCCAGTATTTCTCTGGAGCTCTTGCTAGGCAGGAACCATTTGGAGAGATTATGGCAGCAGCTGTTGTAGTAACCGTTCCAATTGTTGTTTTGGTATTAATCTTCCAAAAAAGGATAGTTGCTGGATTAACTGCAGGTGCTGTTAAAGGATAATATAAAAATGAAAATTATCAAAATAGGCCATTTAAATTACATTTCTAAAATCTTGCGATATTATGTAATTTAGTGGCCTTATTATTGTCAAATCTTTATAATTGAGGGGGAAATAAATTGGCAGAACAGGGATTATTTAAAATAAAAGATGACTGGAATTTAGAAATTCCAGTAATAGATGAAAATCAAATAGTAAATTATGGCAGTAATTTGCTTTGTGGCAATGGTTATTTAGGCTATAGGGGTACTCTAGAAGAGTGGGGAAAAGAACAGTATAAGGCATGTATTGTAACTGATACTTATGATATGGCTGATGGTAAATGGCGAGAATTATCCAATGCTCCAGATGGTCTTTATGCACGAGTAACTATTGATGGGAAAAACTTAGCCCATGATCCTGGTAGTCTTGACTTAAAAACAAAGCTTAATTTTAATTATAAATATGGAATTTTTGAGCGGTCAACCCTAAGTAATAGAAAAGAAAATTCTTATAAAATATATTCTCAGAGATTTGCATCTTATGATAATCTACATTTAATTGCAAATCAATATATTCTAAGTGGGGTAAAAGATTCAGATGTTGTTAAAATAAAAATTGGTATTGAAGGAGATGTCTGGGATTTAAATGGCACTCATCTTAAAAATTTTAGTAGTGATTATGATTCAGAAAAAAATATTTTATATATCAAAGCAGAAACAGTTGAAGAAGAAATAGAGCTTGTTACTGCTTTATCTTTTAAAATAGATTCTAAAATTAAAAATATAGCAGTTGATGAAAAAGAAAAAGCATTATTTCTAATTATTGAAGTTGATAACACTGATAAAAAAGAAATTAAGCTTCAGAGAAATTTAATTATCTATAGTAGCAATGATACTAAAAATCCCCTTAAAAAGGCTTTAGAGGATGCAGAAAATAGTCTTGAATTTACTTATGATGAGTTATTGGAAAAACATAAAGACAAATGGGATCAAAAGTGGGAAATAGCAGATATAGAGATAAAAGGTAATTTAATGGATCAATTAGCTCTTAGGTTTAATCTTTATCATAATATAATAGCCACACCTACTCATAGTGAATATTTACCTATTGGAGCAAGAGGCTTATCTTGCCAGGCATATCAGGGAGCAGCTTTTTGGGATCAGGAGATATTTAATTTACCTATGTTTATGTATACAGATTTAGATAGTGCAAAAAATATTTTAAAATATCGTTACCATACCTTAGATGGAGCCAGAAAAAAAGCTAAAGATCTTGGTTATGATGGAGCTTTTTATGCCTGGATAAGTGGTAAAAGTGGTAAAGAGCTATGTCCCTCTTTTTTCTTTAAGGATGTTATAAGTGGAAGAAAAATAAGAAATCATTTTAATGACTGGCAAATACATGTCTCTCCGGATATAAGTTATAGTATCTGGAAATATTATTTAGCAACCGATGATATTAACTTTATTTCTAAATATGGTGCAGAAATACTATTTGAAATAGCTCGTTTTATCCATTCTAGAGTTCATTTTAATCAATATAAAGGTCAATATGAGGTTATTCGTTTATTGGGGCCTGATGAATATCACGAAAATGTGGATAATAATGCCTTTACGAATTATCAATGTCGGTTTGCCTTAAAAATTGCTTTATATTTTTATTTTAAACTCAAAAATGAAAGCACAGGACAACTTGAAAAAATTGTTGATAAAATAGATTTAAACGAAAGCGAGATAACTGCCTGGCAGGAAATAAAAGAAAAAATATATCTGCCAAAGCCTGATCCTGAAAATAAATTAATTGAACAATTTGATGGTTATTTTGATTTAGAAGATACTACTGCTGAAGTTTTAAGGTCTAGGCTGATAGATAAAAGTGAATATTGGGGCTGGCCAAATGGAGTAGCAGTGTTTACCCAGGTTATAAAACAGGCTGATGTCATTCAACTTTTTACTCTTCATGATATATTTTCAGAAGATGTAATTACAGCAAATTATGATTATTATGAAAAAAGAACTCAACATGGTTCATCATTAAGTCCGTCACAATATGCAGTTGTTGCTGCAAGATTGGGAAGAAGCAAAGAAGCATATAGATATTTTACTAAATCAGCTTATATAGATTTGAAAAGTAGTAATAAGGCTGTTAGTGGTGGAACATTTATTGGTGGAGTTCATACTGCTGCTGCTGGGGGAGTATGGCAAGTTTTAATTAACGGTTTTGCTGGAATGATTTTAAATAAAGATGGTCTATTATTTAAGCCTAATTTACCTGAAGAGTGGGACCACATTAAATGGAAGCTTATTTATAAAAAAGCAAAACTGAAGTTTAAACTTACTAGAGATGAATTTCTAATCAGCTCAGATAAAGCAAATAAAAGAGATATAGAATTTAAAGTCTTTAATAAAAAATATATTATAGAGCCTGGAGAAAAATTAAAAATTTCTCTTTAAATTCTTATGCTTGAAATTTAAATATGATATAAAAAAAGCACCAAGCAATTAATTGTTTGGTGCTAAATTTATCTAAAACTGCCAAGAAAACTCCATCCAAGCTATGCATTGGGTGGAGATGAATTGGCTATTTATTCTGATTTTCAATATACTTTTTAATTGTCTCAATAGCAGCATCACCAGAAGATACAATAATGATATTGTAGACTATAAACAGAATGATAATTGTTATTTAAGTCTCTATTCATAAAGATCAAACCTCCATTTTTTCTTTTACAAGCAAACATATGTATGATATAATTATAGTAGGATGGAGGTGAAAAATCAATGCGATTATCATTTAAATTCAAGCCTAAATTAAGCCATAAGCAATTAGTAATAATTAATGAATTAGCCTGGCATTGCTCTAAATTATATAATACAGTCAATTATCAGATTAAAAATAATAAAGATGTAAAAGCTGTCTATACTGAATTAGAAACTAGATATAAAAATAACTGGCATAATGACTACCTTCACTCCCATAACAGACAACAGGCATTAAAGCTGTTAGCTCAGGACTGGAAAAGTTTTTTTAATTCTCTCAAAGATTATAAAAAGAATCCTCAAAAATATAAGGGTCAGCCAGGATCACCTAATTTTAAACATATGAACAGTAATCCCTGTGAAATAATTTTTACCAATTTAGCTGTTAGAATTAGAGATAATAAATTACTCTTATCCTTATCTAAAAAGATACAATCTAAATATAATGTGAAGGTCACTAAAGCTTTTAATTTATAATACGCAAGGAAAGCTTTAGTATGACCGTATTCGATTTGGCCCTCTTAATTTTGAGCTGCCTGAAGCAGTTCAAAGCATTATAGATTTAGATGCTGTCCAGCAGATAAAGATTAAGCAGGACCGCATTTCTAAAAGATGGTATCTACTAATCATCTATAAGGTCGAGGAAATAAAAGAAAATAATAACTCTAACATAATGGCAGTAGATATAGGTCTTGATAATTTGGCTACTTTAACATTTAAAAACAATTCTGATTGTTATATTATCAATGGTAAAACTATTAAATCCAAAAATTCTTATTTTAATAAAGAAATTGCCAGACTACAAAGCATTAGAATGAGGCAGTTAGCTACCAGTAAAATTAGAGATACTAAACGAATAAAATATCTGAGATTAAAGAGAAAAAATTATATTAGAGATTATCTCCATAAAGCTAGTTGCAAAATAGTTGATTTAGCAATTGAAAATCAAGTAGAAACTATTGTAATCGGAGATATAAAAAATATTAAACAATGCAGCAAACTTAAATCTTTTGTCCAAATACCGATCCAGAGATTAAAAAAATTAATTGAATACAAAGCTAAACTAAAAGGTATCAAAGTTGTTGAAATTGATGAAAGCTATACTTCTGGATGTAGTTCAGTAGATCTGGAAAAAATAAATAAAAGTAACTATGATAAATCCAGAAGAATTACTAGAGGTCTCTTTAAAACTAACGAGGGCCTATTAATTAATGCTGATCAGAATGGTAGCTTTAATATACTTCGTAAATACCATAACGATAAATGTATTCTCAGACCTATCAAAGAGGCGAGAGATAATGGATTTGTGGACAATCCTTCAAGATTAAGGGTATCCTAAACTATTAGGAGCAAAACTTAAAAGCCAAACATCTTGTAAACTGACCTAGTAATATAGGTTGAACTTTAATCTATATGAAGCAGTTAGAAGCTCCATCTAAATCTTGGTTTTGATTTAGATGGAGAGGTTCACGTGTATTAATTTTTCGTGTTCAGCTAATCAATCTAGACAGATAAAAGCATTCTATCATTGGTAAATTTGCCACCATGTTTAACTTCAAACATTTTCATTAATTTTTCTATAGTAAGATTTTCTTTTTCCTCTTTTTTGATATCATAAATTACTTCTCCACCATCCATCATAATTAAACGATTCCCTAGTTTAATGGCATCTTCCATGTTATGGGTAATCATAAGAGTTGTAATGTTATTTTCGTTTACAAGTTCAGAAGTTAAATTCTTAATTTTAATTGCCGTAGCAGGATCAAGAGCTGCAGTATGCTCATCTAATAACAATAAACTAGGATTAGCTACAGTTGCCATTAAAAGAGTTAAAGCCTGCCTTTGTCCACCTGATAGTAGTTTTACTTTTGTGGTCAATCTTTTTTCTAAACCCAGATCAATCTTCTCTAAATGATCACGCATTCTTTTGCGTTTGCTTTTAGTTAAACCCCATCTTAAAGAAATGTTTTTAGATTTTGATATAGCAAGAGAAAGGTTTTCTTCAATGGTCATTTCAGGTGAAGTACCTGCAAGTGGGTTTTGAAAAACTCTTCCTATATTTTGTGCACATTTATATTCACATTTTTTTGTTATATCTTGATCATCAAGAATTATTCTGCCTTTGTCAACAGGGAAAACACCAGCAATTGAATTTAATAGAGTAGATTTTCCTGCTCCATTACTACCAACTATAGTAATAAAATCACCGTTTTTAACATCTAAATTAATATTTTTTACTGCAGTATTTTCATTTGGAGTACCTTTATAAAATATTTTTGTTAAATTATTTATCTCAAGCATTTTTTATCACCTCAATGCCTTTCTAATTCGGGGAGTTGATAAAAAGATTACTACTAAAATCGCAGTTAAGAGTTTTAGGTCAGAAGCTGCAAGGCCTAAGTTAAGGGCGATAGAAATACTAAAACGGTAAAGAATAGAACCAACAATGACTCCAAAAGTCGCTACAATCATTGACTTAGTTCCAATAATAACTTCTCCAATTATTACAGAGGCAAGCCCTGCAATGATTGCACCAACACCCATATTAACATCTGCAAAGCCCTGATACTGTCCAACTAATGCCCCTGATAAAGAAACTAAAGCATTTGAAATTATCAGGCCTAACATTTTCATGGTATTAGTACTTATACCCATGCTTCTAATCATCTGTGGGTTATCTCCGGTTGCTCTCATTGCAAATCCTATTTGTGTATTAAGAAATGCATCAAGCAACAATTTGACCAATATTATTATTAACAAAAGCAAAAGAAGATTATACCAGGGATATTCTATCCCTAAATCTCTTATTTTAGTAAAGATATTCTCTCTTCCAATTAAAGGTATATTTGGTCTCCCCATAACTCTTAAATTAATTGAATAGAGGGAAGTCATTGTTAAAATTCCAGCTAAAAGTGGAGCAATTTTAAGTTTAGTATTTAAAAAGCCAGTAATAAAACCAGCTCCAGCTCCAGCTAAAACCGCTGCAGCAAGAGAATAAAATGGATTATATCCTGCCATTATCATTCTGGCCGAGACAGCAGCCCCCAGGGGGAGACTGCCATCAACGGTCAAATCTGCAAAATCTAAAATTCTAAAAGATATAAAAACCCCAAGAGCCATAATTGAAAACGCTAGGCCCTGTTCGAGGGATGTTATTGCAAAACTTAGACTCATAAGCCACCTCACACCGTATACAAGATTATTTTAACAATTATTTTTTATTTATTTCTTATTCGTAAATTACATCTGCTCTATCTAAAACACTTTCTGGAATATCAAGATTTAAATTAGCAGCTGCTGTTTGATTAATATATAATTTAAGTTCATCAGATGATTCAACAGCCATTTGAGAAGTGTTTTCACCATTCAATACTCTAGCAGCCATTCTACCAGTTTGCATACCCAACAATTTATAATCTATGCCTAAAGTTGCAATCGCTCCCTGTTCAACCTGACCATTTTCTGAAGCAAAAACAGGAATATTATTATTATTTGTTATATTTAATACTGAAGGAAGTGCTGAAACTATAATATTATCAGTTGGAACATATATAGCATCAACTTTATCAACTAAGGAAGAAGCTGCTAGTGTTACTTCACTACTATTAGTAACAGTAGCTTCATGTAAATTGATATCCATTTCTGCAGCTGCTTCTTTAGCGATCTCAACCTGAACAACTGAGTTTACTTCCCCAGGATTATAAAGGATGCCAACATCTTGAGCTTCTGGAATAAATTCTAAAATTAAAGCTAATTGATCAGCTACTGGATTCATATCTGTTGTACCAGTAATATTTGCACCTGGTGCTTCCATACTATTAACTATACCAGCTTCTACCGGGTCAGTTACTGCTGTAAATAAAACGGGCATATCAGATATAACGTTCGCTGCAGCCTGAGAATTAGGTGTAGCAATTGCCAAAACCATGTCTAAATTTTGACTTCTAAATCTTTGCGCAATAGATTGAGCAGTTGCAAAATCTGCCTGAGCATTTTGAGTTATAAACTCTACCCTGTCTTCTCCAAACCCCTCTTCAGCCAGGCCTTCTATAAAACCTTCTCTAGCTGCATCCAGTGCCGGGTGCTCAACAAATTGAGAGATCCCAATTCTCAATTCTTGCTGAGCGGAAACTGAAAAAGAAAAAGCCATGATAAAAATTAAAATTAAAATTGATAAAGCAAATAAATTTTTTTTCATAATTTACTAATCCCCTTTCTAACTGGTAGTGGGGAATAACAATTAGCTATAAAAAAAACACTCCTAGTGGAGTGTTAATAATAGTTAACAGCAAGATTAGCCATAATCTACCCATAAAAAGTTAGATTATAGTAAAAATGCAGATAGCTATCCCTATAAAATTCTCCTACCGTATTACCATGCTACCAGTTATTTGATTTTCTTTATTATACTATTAATTGCGCTATTTTGTCAATAGACTCACCTAATTAAAAACGATTATTAATATTAGCAAATAATTTTAGAGTGAGCGATGGCTCAAGCCTACTGTAACTTCATTTAAGTTAAACATTCCTACCCCAAAAAATATTGCAACTACTATATGTTCACCACTGCGCGAGATTCCTATTTTACCACCTACATTTAAGCCCATTGTTCTAGGCATCATTTGAGCCAGTGCATCATGTGCTGCTCCAGCTACTGCACCTTGAGCAACATGTGAACTATCAATTATATTTTCTCTTTTGGCTGCTATAACAGCTCTTTCAATGATATCAGGCACAGATTTATTAAATTCACCGCCAAAATCAACTGCTGCTGTTTTAATACCTTTTTTTGCAAAATCTTTTTTTAAGTGTTTTTCTTCTTCACGTGTAGAAATCGCCATTTTTATAGCAGTTTTTGCAGTTTCTAAACTATTGTGTTCCATAATTATCACTCCCTCTTTAAATTAAGTTTATCTTTATTATATTATTATAACATAAAAAGCAAATCTTGCAGCTAAGCAAAAAATAATCTATAATATAATTAAGAAATAAATATATTATTTCTGGGGGGATAAAACTGAATATTCTAGTTGTTGCATTTTCAATGGGTCTAGATGCTGCAGGAGTTGCATTAGGTATTGGATGTGGAAGTAAGACTACCCAAAAAGAAAGAATAGCTGTAATATTTTCTTTTGGATTTTTTCAATTTTTGTTTGCCTTAATCGGTGCTTTAGTAGGTCATTATATAGACAGAAATCTTTTTGAAATTTCTAATTACTTCAGTGGAGGTATTCTGTTTTTGCTTGGGATTTATTTAATTTATGAAGGCTGTCAAAATGAAGATGACTGTATGTTTATAAATTTAAATTTAATAACTATTATTATACTCGGGATGAGTGTTAGTATAGATGCTATGGGAGCTGGGTTTTCACTTTTATTTAGGTTAAGTTATACTATGATGATTAGAGACTCAATTATAATTGGTATTGTAGCTTCAATTTTAACTGCTTTTGCTTTTCAAGTAGTTTCCTATATTAAGCATATAGAATTAGTTGAGAAATATGCTAATTATTTAGGTGGAATGATATTGATTACTTTAGGAACAATTATAATATTAGCTTAAAAAAGAGCTTAAACAGATTTAATTCTGTTTAAGCTTTTTTTAATAAAGAAATAACTTCTAAGTGTTTAGTATGGGGAAACATATCAACTGCTTTAAACTTTTGCAATTTATAATTGTGAAGTTTAAATTCTTTAAGGTCTCTGGCTAAAGTCTTGGGATTACAGGATATATATAGAATTTCTTTTGAGTTGGTCTGGGCTATTTTATTCAAAGCCTTAGGATTGATGCCTGGTCTTGGTGGATCAATTATAATTAAATCTGGTTTTTCAGCCAGTACTTCAATTTTTTCTAAAACATCACCCGCTATATAATATGTATTTGATACATTATTTAGATCTGCATTTTCTCTTGCTCGATTTATTGCTTCTTCATCAATATCAATTCCATATATTTTTTTAGCATTGTCTGCAATTGATTGAGAAATAGTACCGGATCCACAATAAAGATCATAAATGGTTTTTGCATCTGGATTTTTTATATATTTTTTTGCCTCTTTATATAAGACTTCAGCTCCCAGTGTATTAGTTTGAAAAAATGATAATGAATCAATTTTAAATTTTTTGTCAAGCAGTTTATCATAAAAATATTTTCTTCCTTGATAAACAATCATTTCTTCACAAACTACCTGATCTGAAAAATTATCATTAATTGTCTGGAGAAAACCAACTAATTCACCTTTTAAATCTAAGTTATTAATTCTTTTAAGTAGGGGAGAGAAATCATGGTTTTGTTGAGATGTTGTAATTAGATTTACTATAACTTCTCCTGTATTAATTCCCTTACGGATTACTAAATTGCGCAAAAAACCTTCTCTTAATTTTACATGATATTTTTTGAAATTGTTTTCTCTACAGTAATCTATAATTATATTTAAAATCTTTCTGAAATCTTGATCAACTAAAATACAGCTGTCAACAGTAACAACATCATATCTTTTGCCTCGAGGGTGCATACCAAGCTGTAATTTACCACCTTTTTTTAGATCTCCAAAACTAAACTCCATGTTATTTCTATATTCAAATATTTTTGGGCTTTCAATTATTTTTTCGAATTTATCTATATCCAATTCTTCTTCTGCAAAAATTTTTAATAGGTTTTCTTGTTTTGCTTTGATCTGTTCATTATAATCAAGATGCTGAATAGAACAGCCACCACAATTTTCATAATGAATACATAATTCATTTTCGTTATATTTCATATTCTACTCCTTTCGCAAAAAAAAGCCTTCAATAACCATAAAAGGCTATTGAAGGCTTTTATTTTAGTTAAAATATAGTTTAAATTAACCAGTTACAGTTTGATATATTGTTAGAGCCATTATTACAAAGATAGCTACTGGAACAACATATTTAATTAATAGTGAGTAAATATTTCCGACTTTAACTTTCATTGAATTTCTATTTGCTTCTTCAACTGCTTTATCAGTACCCCAATAGTGACCAATAAATATTGCTGTTAACATACCACCTGTTGGGAGTAAAATAAAGTTAGCTATCCAATCATAAGTATCAAGTACATCCATTCCTAAAAAGCTGAAGTCGGAAAGTGCACTATAACCTAAGAGTGGTGGAATACCAACTAAGAAGATAATAAAACCAATAATATAGGAAGTTTTCTTGCGTGGATATTCAAACTCATCAACAAGATAAGCAACTACAACCTCTAATAATGAGATAGCAGAAGTTAAAGCTGCAATTGATAAAAGAGCAAAGAATAAAAATCCAAAGAAACCACCTAAAGGCATTTGACTGAAAACTGCGGGTAATGTTATAAAGGTTAAACCAGGGCCAGCTGCTGGATCAAGACCAAAAGCAAAAACAGCAGGGAAAATTGCAAATCCAGATAGAACTGCAATACCTGTATCAAAACCTAAAACATAACCAGCACTATCAGTTATACTTTCATCCTGACTTAGATAACTACCATAGGTAATCATAGCACCCATACCTAAACTAAGGGTGAAGAATGCCTGTGATATGGCATCATTAAAGGTCTGTAATGAAATTTGGCTGAAATCAGGGCTCAAATAAAATTCTAGTCCTGCGCCAGCTCCCTCTAGTGTTAAAGATCTAAAGATCAATACTACCAATAGAACAAATAAAATAGGCATTAATACTTTAACTACTCGCTGAATACCATTTACAACCCCAGCTCCAATTACGGATACTGTTAGAAACATAAAGACAAAGTGCCAGAACAATGGAGAATAGGTACTGCTTATATGGCCGACAAATAAATCAGCAAAATCTGTTCCTGGTGCAAGTCCGGTAACAGACTCTAGCATATAAAATAATCCCCAACCAGCCACCACTGAATAATAACTTAAAATAACAAATCCAGCAATAACTCCTAAAGCACCAACAAGCCACCATGGTGTATCAGGAGCCAATTTTTTAAAAGCACCCACGGGGTTTCTTTCTGTTTTACGACCAATTGTCATTTCAGAAATAAGAACTGGATAACCTATAAAAATAATTGCAACTAGGTAAATAAATAAGAATATTGCTCCTCCATTAGTTCCAGCAACAAATGGGAATCTCCAAATGTTTCCCAATCCAATTGCAGAACCAGAAGCTGCTAAAATAAAACCAAGTTTCGATGTCCAATTTTCTCTTTGCATTTGTACTACCTCCTCGTTTGTTTCAAACTACTCTAAATTATACATATTTTATCATATATTATTAAAATCATCAATTATTTTCATAATAAATGTTATTATAAACTATTTTTATAATTATTAAGCAAAAAATGGATGTTATCAGCTGTTTGCTAGAGCCAAATTAATTGTTCAAAAGTGTTTTAAAATATTTCTTTTATATTATATAATAACTTTAAGTTAAAGGCTTAAATACAATAGTAACAAAGGAGGAATATGCTATGGAAGAAATTTTTAAAAGAAGAAGCATTAGAGAATATCAAGCTAAAAATATTGAAAAAGAAAAAATAGAAAAATTAATTAAAGCTGGAGTTGCTGCTCCTTCAGCCGGCAATCAACAGCCCTGGCATTTTATAGTTGTTCAGAATAGGGAAAGTTTGAATAAAATTGCAGAAATACATCCCCATGCAAAAATGCTCAAAGAGGCTCCCCTTGCTATTGCTGTTTGTGCTGATCTCAGCAATTTAAAGTATGAAGATTACTGGGTGCAGGATTGTGCAGCAGCTACTCAGAATATACTTCTTGAAGCAGAAGCTTTAGATTTAGGAGGAGTTTGGTTGGGTGTTTATCCTGATCAGGAAAAAGAAAATCCTTTGAGAGAATTGTTTGAACTTCCAGAAAATATCAAGCTCCTCTCAATTGTTTCACTTGGTTATCCAGCTGAGGAAAAAAGTCCTTCAGATCGGTACAGCAAAAATATAGTCCATTCCAAAAGCTGGTAATTTTTTTCATTCAGACCGCAGTTAAAGACTACGGTTATTTTTTTGGTTTGCAGATATTAAAAGAAAATTATTGCTGTAGCAATTGGTAAAGGGGGAGTCTGAAAATCTACTATATATAGTTAATATAGCAGCAACAAGGCTCAAGTCACCATAATTAAAATAATTCTTGACATATGCTCAAAATAAAGTTATAATGTAAATAGAACAAAAGAGCATATGTTCAAAAAACTAAGTGAGGTGATTAATTATGCCTAGAGGAGACAGAACAGGTCCAGAAGGTAGAGGTCAAATGACTGGTAGAGGACTTGGCTTTTGTGCTGGTTATGATGAAGCAGGATTTACTGCTGATGCCGTTCCCTGTGGTAGAGGTAGGGCTTTCAGAAATAGAGCTGCCTCTGAGAGACCGAGACGAAAGTTTTCAAGATCTCGTTTAAGAGGAGATTATAGTCCTGAAAATGAATCTGCTTTTAAAAATGAAGAGAATAGTAAAAATGATGAACTCTCACGCCTGGAGGATATAGTAAAAACTCTCAGTAGTGAATTAGATGGATTGAGAAAAGAAATAAAAGAACTGAAAAACAACTAAAGATTTTTAATTCAAAGCTCCCTTTGTTGGGAGCTTTTTTCTTTAAAAAGATATTATAATTCCTTTTGTTAGCAACTTAGAACACCTTATGTTGCTTGTTTTTATAATTATATTATTATATAATATTTATAAATTAGAAGAAAGCTTAAATTTTCAAAATTATTAAAGATAAAGGATGTTGAAAATTGGAGGAAAATATTAATATTAAGATTGAAGAAAAAATAAGAAACATATCTAAATATTTAAATGAATACACCAAAGATCAGCTTAAATGTTATAATTTAACCCTGGGTCGTTTTCATGTGATGAGGGTGATAATAAAATCACAGCCGGTTAGTATGGGGGATATCCATGAAGAATTACACATGGCTAACAGTACTGTTACAGTAATTGTTGACTATTTAAATGAGGCTCAGCTAGTTAAAAGATATAGAGACCCTAAAGATAGAAGGGTTGTTTTACTTGAGTTGACCGATAAAGGTAGAAAAATAATGGAAAGCCTGCTTGAAAAAAGACAGGACTTCATGAAAAAAGCTCTGCTGGATATGCAGGATTGTGCTGAAGATCTTTATTCTAATTTAGAGAGACTGTTAACAAAAATTGAAAAAATGTATCAATAATGGAGTGATTTATTTGAAGAGAAGAACATTAGCAATATTTATTTTTATTTTAATATTATTTTTCAGTTCAAATACTTCTGCGGATATAAATTTAAATTTATCAATTCGCAATCATTTAGTTGTTTTAGAAGATAGGGATGGACAATTTCCTGAAGATCAAAAAGCAAACTATTATCAAGAACTATTTGATTTTTATGAGAACAATGATTATAAGCCAGTCTGGCTTGAAGAAGATGGTTTTTCAATTGAGTTTGAAAAATTGCTAAAGGAAATAGAAGCCAGTTATTATGAAGGTTTAAATCCTGAAGATTATCATTTAGAATTTATTCAAGACTATATTGCTAAGAATGATATTTTTGCTGAGGAAAATACAAATAAAAGAGCTGTCATCGATATATACTTAAGTGACGCTTATTTCAGCCTGGCTACAGATTATTTAAGTGGTAAGCTTGACCCTGAAGTTATTTTAGAAGATGGAGATTTTAGTAGAAATCGAATTGACAATTCAGAAATATTTGAGGGTCTAAAAAGTGAAAATATAACAGTTAATCTACAAAGCAAGTTGCCAGAATCAGATTATTATCAAAGATTAAAGCATAAACTTTATATTTATAGAGATTCTGGAGAGGTTGAACAGTGGCCAGAAGTTGACTCGGGAAGTCTTCTTGCTCAAGGTGCAGAAGGCATTCGTGTATCTCAGCTAAGTGATAATTTGATTAATAGAGGGTATCTTAGTGAAGAAAACATTGATGATAAATATTATTTTGGGTCTCAATTAAATGCTGCTGTTAAAGAATTTCAGTTTAACCATGGCTTGAGTGATGATGGTATAGTAGGACCTCAAACTCTAGAAGCTTTAAATATACCATATGAAAAAAGAATTAAACAAATAATGATTAATATGGAAAGATGGCGCTGGTTACCTAAGGACTTAGGTGAAAGATACATTTATGTTAATATTTCAGATTATAGTTTAAATGTTTATGAAGATAATAATATTATTATGAATATGAAGACAATAGTAGGTAATGAGCAGCGAAGTACTCCAGTTTTTAGTGATGAGATTAGATATTTAGTTTTTAATCCCTACTGGTATGTTCCAAAATCAATAGCTGTAGAAGATATATTACCTTCAGTAAAAAATGATATAGATTATTTAGACGAAAATAATTATAAAATTTTCGCATATAATAATAATAATACTTTAAGGAAGATTGATGCATCTGAAATAGAATGGGAAAACATTGATGAAGACAACTTTAATTTTTTAGTGCGTCAAGAACCAGGTGATGAGAATGCTCTTGGTAGGGTTAAATTTATGTTTCCAAACAGATTTAATGTTTATTTGCATGATACCCCAAGCAAATATCTTTTTGATGAAACCGAAAGAGGGTTTAGTTCTGGTTGTATTAGAATAGAAAAACCTATTGAACTAGCCTTATATTTGCTCAAAGATCAGGAGGAATGGGATAGAGAGACTTTAGAAGAAATAATGAAGGAAGATAACGAAAAAACTATTTATTTAGATGAAACAATTCCTATTTATCTTCAATACAACACTGCCTGGGTAGATAATTTCGGTAATTTAAATTTCCGTAAAGATATATATAATAGAGATAAAATATTAATTGAACATTATTTTGAAAATTAAAAGTGGCGGAGGGATTAAAAATGAGTGTTAATTTCACAAAACTTCGCGAAAAAATGGTTAAGACCCAGATTATAAGAAGAGGAATTAAAGATGGAAAAATAATTGAAGCTTTTAAAAATGTAGCCAGGGAAGAATTTGTAGATAGTAAATATAAAGATGACGCTTATAACGATTCTCCTCTACCAATAGATAAGGGGCAAACTATTAGTCAGCCCTATATTGTAGCCTATATGATCGAAAAACTTAATTTGAGTGAAGAAGATAAAGTGTTAGAAATTGGTACTGGTTCTGGTTATGCGGCCGCAATATTAGCTCAAATAGTTGAAGAGGTTTACACTATAGAAAGATTTGAAATCCTGGCTGAAAAGGCATCTCAAAGATTTAAAAAACTGGGTTATAATAACATAAAAGTTAAAGTAGGAGATGGTACATTAGGATGGGGAGAATATGCTCCCTATGATGGGATTGTAGTATCTGCTGCTGCTCCTCATGTTCCTGAAGAATTAAAAGAGCAGTTAGCTGAAAATGGGAAAATAATTATTCCTGTAGGTGAGAAAACTGGAGTTCAGCAGCTAAAGTTAATCACTAAAAGTAAAGAAAATACTTTTAAAGAGGAAAATTTAGATTATGTAAGATTTGTTCCTTTAACTGGGGAAAATGGCTGGAGCTAATTTTTAGTTTTAGACTTTAAATAAAATATAAAGAGAAGATAGGAGTGTAGTATTAAATGTCAGCAACGTTAGCGTCTTTTTCAATTTATCTAGTATTTTTAATGAGTGTTGGTGTCTTTTTTTACAAAAAAACTAACAGTTTAGAAGATTATTTAATTGGTGGTAGGGCGATGGGGAGTTGGGTTACAGCTCTTTCTGCTCAGGCTAGTGATATGAGTGGTTGGTTATTAATGGGACTGCCTGGAGCAGTATATTTAGGAGGAATTGAGCAGGCCTGGATAGCTATAGGTTTATTCATCGGAACTGTTTTAAACTGGCAGTATGTTGCAGCACGGCTGAGAGTTTATACAGAAAAAACTGACTCTATGACATTACCATCTTTTTTTGAAGATCGTTTTGGTGATAATACAGGGATGCTTAGAATTTTTTCAGCTGTTGTAATATTATTATTTTTTACAATTTACTCAGCTTCAGGACTGGTAGCATCAGGAATATTATTTGAATCATTATTTAATATAGAGTATAATCTGGCTGTTATGTTGGGTGGTTTGGCAATTGTATTATATACTTTTCTCGGAGGTTTTATGGCAGTGTCCTGGACAGATTTTTTTCAGGGGATTTTAATGTTTTTTGCTATTACAATTGTACCTGCTTTTGGTTTTGGTTATATAGGAGGGATGAGTGCTATAACAGAGGCAGCTGTTGAAAATGGGCTTTCTCTTTCACTTTTACCTGAAGGAATCACAATTACTGCAATAATTTCTGCTGCAGCCTGGGGATTAGGATATTTTGGTCAACCACATATTCTGGCCCGTTTTATGGGTATTGATACTATTAAAAAGGTTGCACCAGCTAAAAAAATTGCTGTTATTTGGGTTGCAATTTCCTTAACTGCAGCTGTTTTTGTTGGTATTATAGGGTTACCGATGTTTCCTAACCTTGCTGATAGTGAAACTGTATTTATTCAAATGATTGGGCAACTATTTAATCCCTGGGTTGGAGGAATCTTATTGGCTGCTATTTTATCAGCCATAATGTCAACAATTGATTCTCAACTTTTAGTTTCTTCTTCTACGCTAACAGAAGATTTTTATACAAAAATCATTAGTAGAGAAGCTTCAGAAAAAGAAAAAATGTGGGTAGGTAGAGGATTTGTAATTTTAATAGCAATTATTGCTTTTGTTTTAGCTTTAAATCCAGATAATACTGTTCTGGATTTAGTGGCCTATGCCTGGGCCGGTTTAGGAGCAGCATTTGGACCTACAGTACTTTTTGCTTTATTTTATAAAAAAACTTCCTGGCAGGGAGCATTCGCAGGTATGATTGCTGCTACAATTACGGTTATAGTCTGGCAGGAAACAGGTTTAGGTGCTCATTTATATGAAATAGTACCTGGCTTTTTAATAAATATATTTGTCATTTATCTTTTTAGTAAGATATTTAAACAGAATGATAAAGAAGTTATAAATGAATTTGAAAGAGTAGAAAAAATATATCAAAGAGATATTATTTAAATTATGGAGGTATTTGATGCGTATTTATTCTTGGAATGTTAATGGGATTCGAGCAGTAAATAGAAAAGGATTTTTAGACTGGATTGAAGAAGAAAAGCCTGATGTACTAGCTTTACAGGAAATAAGGATCCAGCCTGAACAGCTAAAAGATAAGCTCAAAAATATAGATGGTTATCATAGTTATTTTAATTATGGAGAAAAAGCTGGATATAGTGGAGTTGCTATTTATAGTAAAGAAGAGCCTCTGGATGTCTGGAAAGGATTTGGAATTGAAAGATTTGATTATGAAGGAAGAGTAATTGCTGCAGAATATCCAGAATTTTATCTACTGAATATATATTTTCCCAATGGTAAAAGCAGTAAAGAAAGGCTAAACTATAAACTTGATTTTTATGATGCAACTTTAGAATATGCCGAAGAATTGAGAGAAGAAGGAAAAGGGGTAGTAGTATCAGGGGATTATAATACTGCTCATCATCCTTTAGATCTAAAAAATCCAGATGCCAATAAAAATACATCCGGTTTTCTGGAGATAGAAAGGGAATGGCTCGATAAACTTGAAAACCATGGGTTTATAGATACATATCGCTATTTTTATCCTGACAAGGAGACCTATTCCTGGTGGAGCTATAGAACCAGAGCCAGAGAAAGAAATGCCGGTTGGAGAATAGATTACCACTTTATATCTGAAGAGTTAGAAGATAACCTAAACCACTCTGATATATTAACAGATGTTATGGGTTCTGATCACTGTCCGGTTACTGTTGATTTAAAATTTTAAATAACAAGAGCCTTCTAAAAAATAAAAACTTTTAGAAGGCTCTTTTTAATTAATTTACTATTTGAGTTCACGGGCCTGTTTTTGATCTAAATATTTAAATGAAATAAATATCCCAAAAAATGCTAAGATTATTGTAGGATAAAAGACAAAACTATAACTGCCAAAAATATCTCTGATGCTTCCGGATACCAGATTTCCTATGATTGCCCCTACACCATAAGCGGTAAATAAATAGCCATAGTTTTTACTATAATGTCTACTACCAAAGAAAATAGCAGTTGAAGCAGGAGCAATAGCCAGCCAGCCTCCTAGGTTAAGCCAGAACAGGGCAAAAGATATCAGATAAATAACAGCATTCCCATTTACATTCAAAAGCATCAAAACAGAAGCAATAATTATTAAGCTAAATGAAAGTATAGCTGTCTTTTGTGGTTTTATTTTATCTGTTAAAGCTCCAAAAATTGGCCTGCCAATTCCATTGAAAATAGCAAAAATAGATACGAAAATTGATGCGGTAGCAGGACTTAAATTAATAAGTTCTTCTGCAACAGGGCTTGAGATACCAATAGCCATAAGACCAACAACAGTTCCGATTGTAAAACAGCCCCAGAGAGCATAAAAACTTTTCTTTTTCATCATTTCTTTAGGTCCAAGTTGTTTTATTAAATTAGAACTATTTCTATTATCCTCTGCTTCTCCCTCTATTTTAGCTGGAAATTTTAGTGGTAAAGCAAGTATTGATATAATCAGTGCAAATGCTATTCCTAAAACTTTAAAAGTTGTAAAAGGGCCAAAGGTGCTTATCAGCCAGTTTGCTATAGGAGCAGTTAAAAAAGGAGAGAAGCCAAACCCTCCCAGAGTTAAACCGACAGCCAGCCCCTTTTTATCTGGAAACCATTTTGCAGCAACTGCCATTGGGGCACCATAAGCTATTCCAACTCCAATCCCACCAAGCACTCCATACGTTAGGGTTAACAAAATAATATTTGCCGTAAAACCCGAAAGAAACCAGGCTACACCGATAAATATTCCACCTAGGATAGTCATTATTTTAGGTCCATATTTATCAATATAATTCCCTGCAAAGGGCATTGTAATTGCATAAAAAACTAGAAAGAACATATAAGGTAAAGAACTCTGGGTAGCTGAAACATTAAAAGCTGTTTCAATTGGTTTTCTAAAAATACTCCAGGAATAAATAGTCCCCATACACATAAAAATAATCAAACCAAGTGGTATATAAATCCAACGGCTTTTTTGTTCTTTAATTACAGATGAGTTATTGTTTTGCATTTTTCCTCCTCTCACAATAGAATTTATTTTAATTGCTCAAAAACTATAATTTTCTCAACTATTAGAGTTATGATATAATATAAACATAATTTTTCATATATTAAAATATTAACATAAGTTTTAAACTTCATCAAGTTAAACCACTGAAATGCAAATAGAATTCTTAATAGCTTTTAAAATAGATAGGGAGTGGAGGTAATTAATTTGCAAAAACTATTAGCAATAGTTAATCCAGTTTCGGCCGGTTCCAAAACTGAAAAAAAATGGCCAAAATACAAAAAAATATTTTTAAATAATAATATTAATTTAGATGAGCAATTTACTACCCATCCAGAACATGCGATAAAAATTGCAGCAGAAGCTGTAAAAAATTCTTATGATTATATTATGGCAGTTGGAGGAGATGGTACTGTTAATGAAATTGTTAACGGAATAATTATGGCTGATGGATTTGATAATATCAAGACTAAATTAATAATTTTTGCTCAAGGTACAGGCTCTGATTTAATTAGAAGTCTTAATATCAGCTCAGAAATAAACGAAGTAATTGAAATAATTAAAAGAAAAGAAGTTAAATATCTTGATCTGGTCAAAGCTGAATATTTAGCCCGTAGTGGTGAAGAAAAAACAAGATATTTTATAAATGTGGGAGATTGTGGACTTGGAGCAGAGGTAGTATACAGAGTTAATAAAAGCAAAAAAATTATTGGCGGAAGTTTTTCTTATTTATTAGCTGTATTTACTACTCTAGTTAAATATAAAAATAAATCAGCCGAACTTAAATTAGATGGTAAAATAGTTTTTTCCGGTAATCTTAGCAATGTAATTATAGCAAATGGTAAATACTTTGGTGGTGGTATAAAAGTTGCTCCCCAGGCTAAATTAGATAATGGCAAATTAAATATAATCTTATTAAAAGATTTTAATAAATTGTCAATAGCTTATAATTTATTCAAAGCCTATGATGGGGAGCATTTAGGTCATCCACTGGTTGAATCTCTAACAGCAGAAAATATAGAGATTTCTGCTGAAGAAAAAATAGCTATTGAAGTTGATGGAGAAACTGTTGGAACTTCTCCAGTTAGATTTTCTGTTTATAAACAGAAAATGCCAATTTTAGTTTAAATTTTTAACCTTTTATAACCGCTAATGGCTCAAACTTGGCAGCAGCTTTAGCAAGATCAGTTTTTTCTAAAGCATCTATTACAGAATTAATATCTTTATAAGCTAGAGGTGATTCGTCTAAAATACTATCTCTTGAACTATGAAAGAGTTTTACAGTTCCCATACTGTTAAAATGATCTTTTTGACTAATATCTTTTTTGGCCTGACTGCGGCTCATTTTTCGACCAGCACCATGAGCTGTAGAATAGTAAGAAAGTTCATTTGCTTTGCTATTTTGTGCTTTGATTAAATAGCTAAAGGTACCCATTGAACCGGGTATTAAAGCTATATCTTCTTTTGCTAATTTACAGGCACCTTTGCGGTGAACTAACACTTCCTCTCCCTGATATAATTCTTTTTTAGCAATGTTATGGGTGATATCATAAAAGAGGTCAAAGCTTTCTTTAGGATAAAATTCTTTAATTATATGACGGAGTTTATGAGCAATTAGATGTCTGTTTGCAAAGGCAAAATTGGCTGCAGCAGCCATGGCTTTTTTGTAATTAATTCCTCCTTCAGAATCAATTTTGAATGAAGCAAGATTCTTGGTCGGGGTTGCTACTCCTGATTTTTTGGCAATATTGCTGTAATGTTTGGCAATTTGGTGACCAAATGCTCTTGAACCTGTGTGAATCATAAATACTAACTGTCCCTCAAATAATCCACAATCTTCGGCATAAACTTCTTTAACTCTCTGTAATTCTAAAAAATGATTACCACTACCAAGGGTTGCAAGTTGGTTGAAAGCTCTTTCAATTGCTTTTTCAGGCACAGCGTCTGCATCTGCTCCTTTTATAAAACCATTATCTTCACAAGAGTCAATATCATTTTTATTTCCGATTCCTTTTTCATTTACAAGATAGGGGACACCATGGGTTACAATTTTTTTAAACTCATTTTTATTAAAATTATTTTCTCTTTCTTCTCCAACCCCGGCTGGTATTTTTATTTGTGTTTTTCTCATTATTTTTTCTAAGTTTTTCTGGATATCAGAAAACTCTAATTGAGTAGTCATTAATCTAACTCCACAATTAATATCAAAACCAACTGCACCTGGTGAAATTATGCCATCATTTAAGCGGGAAACCATTATTCCTCCAATTGGGAGTCCATAACCCTGATGAAGGTCTGGCATTCCAATAACAGCGATGATCCCCGGTATTTTACTTGCATCAAAAAGCTGCTTTAAAGCAGTATCTTCAATCTCATTATAGATTAATTCAGTTGCAAAGAGGCGAACGTCACACTGCATTTCTCCTTCAGCTGGAAAATTATAAAATCTCATTTTGGCCTCCTTAATTATGCTTGCTTACTAAGATTAATAAAGATCTAAAATATTTCTATTTCTAATTTTATAATATGAAATTAGAACTATTATTGCAAGCTTTCTTTACTCTACTTTTCTTGACAATTTTTTAGCTATAGTCTATCATTTAAGTAAGAATTAATACTATATTTGTTTTTAATTTATCAAAAATATTGAAGGAGATGAAATAATGAAATATAAAGTTGCTTTTGTTTGTATTGGTAATTCATGCCGCAGTCAAATGGCTGAAGGATTTGCTAGGGCCTATGGTAGTGATGTGCTCGATGTCTATAGTGCAGGGACTGACCCTGCTGATGCTGTTAGAGAAAAATGCTGTAAAAGCAATGGAGGAAGTGGGAATAGATATAAGTGATCATCAACCAAAATTATTAGAAGATATTCCTTCAGAACTGGATATTCTAATAACTATGGGTTGTGGAGTAGAGTGTCCCTATTTACCATGTAAATTTAGAGAAGATTGGGGACTTGAAGATCCTGCTGGCAAACCGATTGAGGTTTTTAGAGCAACCAGAGAAGTTATTAATGGTAAAGTAAAAAAACTAATTAAAAAAGTAAGAAATGGAGAAATATAAATAATATATTGTCAAAAAGGGGTGGTAAAAATAAAATTTATCTATGAAGTGGAAACAAGGTTTAATTTTAAAGATAAAGCTGAAGTATATAAAACCCTACCTTTTCTAAAAAAAGCTTTAGAGAAAGAATTAAGATGGGAAACTGTGCACTTTGGTTCAGCTCTTTTTAGGGAAGATATAGTATTAAGAGTAAGTAAAACAAATTTTGCCAAGCATGAATTACAGAGTCTTGCTTATAAAGAAGCAGATTTAGGTGAAACAATAAATATTCGGCGTGAATATAGTGAGAAAATTGATGAAAATTTTGTTGATAGTGAAATAATAAATATTTTGGGTGGAAATAGAGCTGTTAAAAGCAGAGAAGATGTTATCAAAGAAATAGAAAAGATAGGACATAAAGAATTTATGTCATTTAACGGCAAAAGTTTTGTAGGAGATTATAAATCCCTTAAGATAAAATTAATGTACACTGAGCAGATAAAATATCCAGTACTGCTTGAAATAGAAAAGGCAGCTTCTGATATTAAGGAAGCTAGAATGATGGCCAAAGAATTACTTGACTTTGTGCAAGATCATAATTTAAGTAAGCGAATGATAATTAAAGAGCCACCAACTTTACTTTATGAAGAAAATTTTAAAGATGTAGTTTCTTAATTAATATATTATTTGAGGTGTAAAAATATGAGCAGTGAAGAAATAAATGATAGAACTATTGAAGAAGAACCAGAAAATGTTGAATTTAGTGAAGGGGACGAGGTTCAAATAAAGGTTGATCAATTTACTGACTTAGGAATTAAAGCCATTATTAATAATAAGTATTATGGGCTTGTTTATAATAATGATATTTATAAGGATTTAGAAATTGGGGATGAAACTACAGCTTATATAAAAAATATCAGGGATGACAATAGAATTGATCTTAGCTTAAGGAAAATCGGCTATGGCAGGATTGAAGATGCAAAAGAAAAAATTTTAAAAACTCTAAAAAATGAAGGTGGGTTTTTAGCTCTAAATGATAATAGTTCACCAGAAGAGATTAAAGAAAAACTAGAAATGAGTAAAGGAAGTTTTAAAAAGGCCATCGGTGGACTTTATAAAGAAAGAATCATTGATATAACAGATAAAGGAATTAAAATTAAATAAATTAATTAAAGAACAAAAGGGATTCCAGACATTAATGTCCGGGACCCCTTTCTAAATATATATTTATAAACTATAAACTGGACTCGCTAATTATTTCTCTGCCATAACCTTTACAACTACTTCTCTAGTTCTAGGTCCATAAAATTCGCCAAGATAAATATCCTGATTGTCTCCTAAGAGGATTTCGCCGTCTTCAATTATAAAGTTCTGATCAACACCAAAATAACTAGCTTTAAGATGGGCAGCTGAAGAATCTCCTTTTAAATGTCCATAGTCATCATCGAGTTTGTTTATTTCGTAAACTATATCTCTTGTTATACCTGCACCACTATTTCCTATAATTGTTACAGCAGCAGTAGTGTGAGGAACATAGACCTGCAGCAATCCTGACTCAACATCAGTTTCCTAAACAACATTCATGATTTGATCTGTAATCTTAATAAATTCAACTTCCTCTGCAGTTTCAATTGTTAATCTTTTTAACATAATTAGCCTCCTTTTTTAATTTTAAGCCAAAATCAAAAGAAAAACTAATACTGTTAAAAGAATTTATTTTCACCTTGTATTTTTATTCGGTTTCATTATAACAACTATAATCCCAAAAATCAAATTTGGAAAAAAATAGATAAATAATTTGGTTTATAAAATTGAATCTTTTCAAAAAATATAATATAATTTTAATTAAGAATTAATATTATTTATTGATTTAGATTAAGGTGAAGTGTTTTAATGGAAATTTCAAGTCAGGCGCGTTACGGTTTGCGGGCTTTGATGTATATAGCAGCTAGTGAGGGCTCTCAAGCAATTCCTTTAAGGGAAATTGCAGAGAAGCAAAATATATCTGAAAGATATTTAGAACAGTTATTTGCAAAATTAAAAAAAGCTGACTTAGTTAAAGGTATCAGGGGAGCCCATGGAGGTTATCTTTTAAATCAAAGCCCTGAGGAAATAACTGCTGCTGATATTTTGAAGGTTTTAGAAGGTCCTGTTATTTCAGAGCAAGGTCCGGAAAAAATAAGCTCGGAAGCTGAAATTTATAAAAAGGCTGCTTATGAGTTATGGAATGGTTTAGAAAACCTTATATTTAAGCATTTAGCTGCTATAACTCTGGCAGATTTAAGCAAAAGAGCTGCTGAAATAAAGGCTAATAATAGTGATGGTTATATTTATCATATTTAACTATATTTAATATCCTCTGGTTAATCCAGGGGATTAAGTGTTTTTTAACAATTTAGTTAGAGAAATAATCTTGACTTAAATACCTTTCCCCATTATCAGCTGCGATTGCCAAAACATTTTTTCCTTTACCTAATTCTTTTGCAACTTTAATTGCAGCCCAGGCTGCTGCTCCAGAAGATGGACCTAATAATAACCCTTCTTTAGAGGCAAGTAATCTCGTTATTTCAATTACTTTTTGATCAGATATTTTAAAAATATCATCATAAATACTGGTATTTAAGTTTTTTGGGATAAAACCCGGGCCAGTTCCCGGTATTTTATGCTTACCTGCTTTACCCCCACTTAAAACAGGCGAATTTTTAGATTCAACTGTATATATTTTTAAATTTTTGATTTTCTCTTTAAGCTTTTCCCCAGTACCAGTGATCGTTCCTCCTGTACCTGCACTAGCAACAAAAGCATCTAGTTGATAATCGAGCTGTTCAAGTATTTCCAGGGCAGTGCTCTGACGGTGAGCATCAGGATTAGCAGGGTTTTCAAATTGATTTATTATAAATGAGTTGCTTATATTTTCATTGATAGATTTAGCTTTATCAATGGCTCCCTGCATCAAATTTTCCGCAGGAGTTAATATAACTTCTGCTCCATATGCTTTTAAGATTTTAATTCTTTCTTCTGAAACACTGTCAGGCATTATAATTATACAATTATATCCTTCAGCAGCTGCAACCATTGCTAAACCAATTCCAGTATTACCACTTGTCGCTTCTATAATAGTACCACCCTTTTTTAATCTGCCATTTTTTTGCGCAGTTTTTATCATATTAAAAGCAGGTCTGTCTTTAATACTACCTCCTGGATTAAAATATTCTAGTTTAAGATAAACATCTGCTGAGTCTTTTTCAACAAGATTTCTTAACTTAACAATTGGAGTTCTACCTATTAATTGAGTAATATTATTAACTTTTCTCATCTTAAACCTCCTTATTTGCAAGAAATTTACTAATTATAACTAAGATTGAAGCAGTTAGTTTTCCCTTACAGGTGAGAGCATCCCAGTCACGTTTATAATATATTTTTAATCTATCATAACTTTATCGGAATTATGTATTTAATACTAATTTAGATTATACTTTCCGAAAAGCAATCTGTCAAATTTAATTTAGCTTAGAATAATTTGCATTTATTGATAATCAAATAGATAAAGTTTATGAATTAATTTTTGACAAAAGTAAAGCAAAGTACTATACTATAGATTAAATAAAGATATATCTTATTTTTATTTTACCTTTAATTATTATTAAGAGGAGGTGATCTTATTTTAAAGAATAAAAAAGTAGCATTGTTAATTATTTTGATTTTAGCTGTGGGTTTACTTTTAACAGCCTGTGGTGCTGATGATCCTGCTGAAGAGGCAGTAGAAACAGATGAAGATGTTGTTGCATCTGCTTCTGTAGTTATTGATCAAGCATCTTTATTAAATGCAACTTCTGAAGATGGGTCCTGGATTGTGATTATTCAGCAGGATCTGAGTGTTGATGAAGATATTATATTAGTAGGTGAATTTACAAATAATAATGAGTTAGACCGCAAGATAGCTCTTTATGATCAGGATGATGATCGTAATTTAACTGACAGATATACTCTTGAAGCACCTAGTATTACTGTACAGAGTCCAAGCACTAGATTCCAGGGTGGAACCTTTGTTGGAGATGTATATGTAGAAGCTGAAAACTTTGAGTTAATAGACTTTACTCTAGACGGTAATCTCTATTTTGAAACAGAAGAAGCTGAAGAAACTTTTTCAATGGATGAAGATTCTACAATAACAGGTGACATAGAATAATAAATTTTAGTTTAAATCAAATTACTTAAAGCTGCTTAGAAAATCTCATTGAGATGATCTAAGCAGTCTTTTTTTGACAGGAATTATCCTGAGTGTTATACTATACTTAAGATACCTTATAGGGGTATATTTTAGAAACTTTTTAGATAAATTCATATTTTCTTCACAATTGCTAATTATAATATAGGTATACCGGGTAATGGTATATAAATCAATTTAAAAGGAGGTATGTTAATTATGATGAGATTTCCTCATAGAATGATGGGAGGAATGATGGGAGGAGGATTTTTTATGATATTTTGGTTGTTAATTATAGTGGGTGTAATTTACTTCATTTATAATTTAAATAAAAACAAAGATGGAAATTCTTCGAACCATAGATATAGAGATTCTAATAACAGCAGTAAAAGTGCAGAAGAAATTGCAAAAGAACGTTATGCTAAAGGAGAAATAACAAAGTCCGAACTTGATGAGATTTTAAAAGATATAAGAGATTAAAAATGAATCAAAATATAAATTAGGAGGCAAATAAAGATGGGATATTGTTTAGCTTTAGGTGGATATGGTGGAATCGGTGGAAATTTTCTCGGTAGTTTTTGGTGGCTGATGCCGCTTTTATTCTGGGGAACTATATTAACTTCAATTGTACTATTATTTAAATCCAAAAATAACAGTGGTCGTAGAGAAGCGCTTGCTGTATTACAACATGAATATGCTTTAGGTAAAATATCAAGAGAAGATTTTTTGCAGAGAAAAAAAGATTTAAAATAATTTAAAATTAATAATCTGGAGGACTAAATCATGAAAAAAACAATAATTATTGAGGGTATGAGTTGTGGCCATTGTGAAAAAAGAGTTAAAAAAGCACTTGAAGATTTTGCTGAAATAGAATCTGCAGAAGTAAGTGCTGATAATGATCAAGCTGTAATTGATTTAAATAAAGCTGCTGAAGAAGATAAATTAGCTGCAGCAATAGAAGCGGTAGGCTATAAATTTATAAAAATTGTATAATTTTAAAGCGGTGAACTAAATAATCCAATAAATTCTCAAATTGACAAAGTAATTCTCTTCTGTTAGAATAATTTAAGTGATGCCCCCGTAGCTCAGTGGATAGAGCAACGGCCTCCGAAGCCGTGTGCGTAGGTTCGACTCCTACCGGGGGCACCATTTATACTTGACAGAAAAAAAATAATATGTTAAAGTAGTTAAAAATAGAATAAATTCTTATCAAGAGAGGTGGAGGGAATTGGCCCTTTGAAACCCAGCAACCAGCAGATTATACTGCCCGGTGCTAAATCCAACAGGTGTGTCCTGAAAGATAAGTAGTTGTGAGTTACCACTTCTACTTAGAAGTGGTTTTTTTCTTTTATAGAGAAAAATTTAATGATATGATAGTTATAGAAGAGATAATTTAAAAGAATAGTTTTTTAGTCAATTTATCTTTTAAATGGAGTAGAGAATTGAGGAGGATTTAAAATGAAAATAAAAAAAATATTTGCAGAAAAAAAGCTTGTTTTTTCTTTAGAGGTTTTTCCACCACGTAATGATGTGCCAATAGAGGATATTTATCAGACATTAGATGAACTGCAGGGAATAAATCCAGATTATATTAGTGTAACCTATGGTGCTGGAGGTGGAGTAAATAAAAATCGCACAGTTGAAATATCTTCACTTTTAAAAGAAAAGTATGGTATAGAATCTCTGGCCCATTTAACCTGTATTAATTCTACCAGAAAAACATTAAATCAAATTATAGATGATTTGAAGGCTAAAAACATAGAAAATATTTTGGCTTTAAGAGGAGATCATCCAGATCATGGCAAAGAAATTGGAGATTATAATTATTCATATCAATTAGTAGATCATATCAAGCAAAAAGGTGATTTTGGTGTTGCAGCTGCCTGTTATCCTGAGGGCCATCTTGAGTCAGATAGTCTGGAAGAGGATATAATTCATTTAAAACAAAAGGTTGATCATGGGGTTGATTATTTAATTACCCAGATGTTTTTTGAAAACGAATTATTTTATAAATTTCGTGAAAAAGCTGCAGCTAAAGGTATTGATGTTCCAATTGAAGCCGGAATAATGCCGGTTATTAATAAAAGACAGGTCAGCCGAATAATAGAACTTTCTGATGCATACCTGCCAAAAAAATTCACCAAGATTCTTGATAAATATGGTGATAATGATGAGGCATTAAGGGATGCAGGGATTGCATATGCAGTTGAACAGATCGTAGATCTTATAGCAAGTGATGTAGATGGCATACATCTATATACAATGAATAACCCTTATGTAGCCAAAAAAATCAAAGATGCAGTGGGTTCTTTAATTGATTATATAAATGTGGAAAAGGCTGATTAATATGTCATTTAAATTTAAAATTGATAAAAGTGAAGTATTAAGATATTTAAATACTGATGAAGATTTTAATGACCAAATTATTAATACTTTAATTGCTGAAGCTACTGAAGAGCTAAAAGAAATAATAAATTTTCGTTATATATATAAAAAATTTCCTATACAAATTACAAAAAATTGTGTAGATATAAAAAATACAACATTATGTCTTCGAGGAAAAAGTATCATTAAACATCTTAAAAATTCTTCAGAAGTCTTTCTGATGGCTGCAACTTTAGGTAATCAGGTTGATAAAAGAATATCCTATTATGAAAAGACTTCTATTACTAAATCGATGATTTTAGATGCTTGTGCAACAACAGCGATTGAAGAAGCGTGTGATCATGTTGAAGAGGAGATAAAAAAGAAGGTTTTTGCCGCTGGTAAAAAGAATATAACTTTTAGATATAGTCCGGGCTATGGGGATCTTGATATTAAAATTCAAAAAGAATTTTTAAAAGTTTTAAATGCTCCCAAAAAAATAGGTTTAACAGCTTCTAAATACAATTTACTGATGCCTGCTAAATCTGTTACAGCTATAATTGGAGTAATAGGAAAAAATGGATATTTAAATAAAGAAGAACAAAAAAATAAAAATGACAATTCTTTTGAAGAAAAAAACTGCAGATTCTGTAGGCTTTACAAAGAATGCAAACTGAGAAAAAAGGGGGTTTATTGTGGAGCTCGAAAATAGATTAGGTAAAAAAGTTATGCTTTTCGATGGGGCAATGGGAACTGTTTTACAGCAGCGTGGTTTAAAAGCTGGCTCAGTACCAGAAATATTAAATATAGGAAAAAAAGAAGTAATAATAGATATACATAAAAGTTATCTTAAGGCAGGCTCTGAAATTATAACAACAAATACTTTTGGTGCTAACAAATTAAAAATGTCAGAAATTGATTATACAGTTGAAGAAATAATTTCTGCAGCAGTAGAAAATGCTAAAAGAGCAGTTATTGAAAGCTCTAAAGATGCTCTGGTTGCACTTGGATTAGGACCTTTAGGTGAATTGCTTGAACCAATGGGTAGTTTAACTTTTGATGAAGCATATTCTCTTTATCAGCAGCAGATTTTACAGGGAGTTAAAAGTGGGGTAGATATAATTCACATAGAAACAATTGCTGATCTTTGTGAAGCAAAAGCAGCTGTGCTTGCAGCAAAAGAAAATAGTAATTTGCCTGTTTTTTGCACTTTGACTTTTGAGGAAGATGGCAGGACATTTACTGGAGGGAATATCCATTCAACAATTTCTGTACTTGAAGGTTTGGGTGTTGATGCTCTCGGTTTAAATTGTTCTTTAGGACCAGAAAAATTGGAGTCTTTAGCAGAAGAAGTTCTAAAATATTCTAATACTCCGGTTATACTTCAGGCAAATGCAGGTTTACCAGTAGTGGAAGAAGGCAAAACAGTTTTTAAATTAAGTCCAGAAGAATATTATAAACCTATTGCCCGTCTTTATGAAAAAGGATTGGCAGTTGTAGGAGGATGTTGTGGTACTAATGAAGATTTTATTGCTCTTATTGCCGATTTTTTAAAAGATAAAGCTGTAAAAAAATCAAATAATGAGGAAATTTCTATTGCATGTACACCTTCAAAATGGAAAGATTTAAAGAAGATAAATGTAGTTGGTGAAAGAATTAATCCTACAGGAAAAAATGAATTTAAAAAAGCACTTAGAAATAAAGATTTAGATTATATTACAAGAGTTGCGATTGAGCAGGTAGAAGCAGGTGCAGATATACTTGATGTTAATCTGGGGTTGCCTGAGATTAATGAAGAAGAAATGATGGTAAAAGTTATTAAAGAACTGCAGGCAATTCTTGATATACCACTCCAAATCGACTCCAGCGATGAAAATGTAATAGCAAAGGCATTGCGCTATTATAATGGTACAGCAGTTGTAAATTCAATTAATGGAGAAACAGAAGTTCTCGAAAAAACACTACCTCTTATCAAAAAATATGGTGCAGCGGTTATTGCATTAACTATGGATGAAGATGGGATACCTGAAACTGCTGAAGGCCGCTTTGAAATTGCTAAAAGGATTGTAAATAAAGCGGAAGAATACGGAATAAAAAGAGAAAAAATAATTGTTGATTGTTTAACCTTAACAGCCTCTGCTCAGCAGAAAGGTGTAAAAGAAACATTAAAAGCTCTTAAGATGGTTAAAGAAAAACTTAATGTAAATACTACTTTAGGTGTTTCAAATGTATCTTTTGGACTTCCAGCTAGAGCTGTTTTGAATAGAAACTTCTTAACTCTGGCTCTTTATCAAGGTTTAAACTTAGCTATAATTGATCCCAATGATAGTGAGATGATGGCCAATATTAAGGCATTTAAAGTGCTGGCTAATCTAGATAAAGGGGCAGTAGAATATATAGAATTTATGGCAAATGTTGATCAAGAAGAAATTAAAAAAGAAAATTCTGCTATAGAAACTATGGAACTAGAAGAAATTATAGTCAAAGGTATAAAAAAAGAAGCGGCAAAATTAACAAAAAAACTCTTGGCAGAGAAAGATGCACTTGAGATTGTAAATAATCACTTAATACCTGCTCTAGATATTGTTGGAGAACGTTATGAGGAAGGAAAAATATTTTTGCCCCAACTGGTTCAATCAGCTGAAACAGTTAAAGAGGCATTTGCTGTTCTAAAAGCAGAAATGGCTAAAAATGGTGATGAAGATATTTCGAGAGGAGAGATTGTTTTAGCAACTGTTAAAGGTGATGTACATGATATAGGAAAGAATATTGTTAAAACAGTTTTAGAAAATTATGGTTATAAAATAATTGATTTAGGCCGTAATGTGTCAGAGAATGAAGTGAAAAAAGTAGTTAAAGATAATAATATCAAATTATTAGGTTTAAGTGCTCTTATGACCACAACGGTAAAAAATATGGAAAAAACTATTCAGATTGTAAAAGAAGAAAATCCGGATTGTTTGATAATGGTTGGAGGAGCAGTTTTAACTCCAGATTATGCTGAAATGATAAATGCTGATTACTATGCTAAAGATGCTAAAGATGCTGTAGAAATAGCTAAGAAAATTTTTGGCTAATAAATTAAAAAAAGTGAAAACAGACTATATAAATTTTTTGTTTTATATAGTCTGTTTATATTTTATTAATATAGTTCCTGCACATTCTGATGATCATCAATTAAATCCGCATAATTTACTGCATGTTGGTGGATACCTTCTTTTTCTTCTTCACTTAGTTCTCTAATAACCTTGGCCGGCACACCAAGCACAAGACTTCCTGCAGGTATTTTTTTGTTTTCAGGAACTAAAGCACCAGCCCCAATAATTGAATTTTCTCCTATTTCTGCACCGGTCAAAATAGTTGCATTCATTCCAATTAAACAGTTATCCCCAATATTACAGGCATGAACAACCGCATTATGACCTATTGTTACATAAGAGCCGATATATAAACCCTGATCTTCATCTACATGGAGGGCAGAATTTTCCTGCACATTAGTATAATCTCCAATTTTAATTTCATCGATATCACCACGAATAGTTGTGTTATACCAGATGCTGCAGTAGTCTCCAATTTCTACTCGACCAATGATCCTACAGCCTGGGGTATTAAGACAATTTTCTCCTAAAACTGGCCTAAAGTTTTTATATTTGTATAACATTATCAAACCTCCTTAAATTGCTGTTATGATTAAATTTCTCTCTTTACAATTTAATTCCTGCTTTTTAGAAAGATTAATTATTGATATAATAAGAAAAGTCTAAACTGTTTGACCCATTTAGCTTGCAAGCTGAAAGGAAATAATTTATAATTAAAGATGTATAAAATTAGAGGTGGAAAGTATGTCAAATAATAAAGTAGCAATCTTTGGAGGAACTTTTGATCCTCCCCATTTAGGGCATTTAATTTTGTCTGAACAGATCAAAAATTATTTTGAGCTTGATAAAATTATTTTTATGCCTGCTGGTAGACCTCCTCATAAAAGAGAACAATGTGTTAGTTCTGATAAAGATAGACTTAAAATGGTTGAACTTGCAGTCGCGGATAATCCTTTTTTTGAGGTTTCCGATTGGGAAATTAAGTCAGAAGGTTATTCATATACTGCTAGAACTTTAAAAGAATTTGTTCCCAATATTAATGCCGAGAAAGTTTTTTTTATTATTGGAGCTGATTCTCTGGCAGATATTTTTGACTGGCATAAACCTGATTACTTATTATCAAGGGGTAAATTTATTGTTTTCAAACGGCCCGGTTATGAACTTAATAAAATTTTACAAAAGAGTAAATACCAGGCATATTTAGATAATATCAGGCTTTATCAGGGCATAAGCATAGATCTTTCTTCATCTTTTATAAGAAATCAAGTTAAAGAAAATAATTCGATTAAATATTTAAGTCACGACAATGTTGTTGACTATATTTATCGTAAAGATTTGTACAGGTGATATGATGGATAATATAAATTTTTTTGAGGAAAATATCGAACTTGCTGAGATGAAGAATTATTTAAATTCAGAACGATTTAATCATACTCAAAAAGTTGTTAAAGCTGCGGTAGAATTAGCAGAAATTCATGGAGCTGATTTAGACAAGGTAAAAACTGCAGCTTATTTACATGATATAGCTAAATCATTTAGTAAAGATGAAATTGAGGATTTGCTTAAAGATACAAAATGGGAAATTAACAAGCTGGAATGGTCTATTTCAGCAGTTTTGCATGCCCCAGCGGGAGCAGAATTTGCAAAAATTGAGTTTAATATAAAAAATTATGAAATTCTTGAGGCTATAAGGTATCATACTTTAGGTCATCCGAACATGGGTATAATTGCTCAAATTATTTATGCTGCTGATTTTGTTGAAGAAGATCGCAAATTTAAAGGTTTAGATAAAATCCGAAAGGTAATTAAAGCTGACTTAGATAGAGGTATTTATTTAATATCTCATTACAGTATTTTATATCAGCTAGAACTTGACAACCCTGTTCATCCATACACTAATGAATTGCGAAATAAATTCTTGTTAAAGAGAAGTGATAATTAATGTTAGAAAAATTGACAGACTGGAAATATATATCTTTAATCATATTTATGCTTATAATTGGTATCTCTGTTGCTTATATCTGGAATGATGAACTAAGTCAAATTACAGATGGCCCTTTTGAAGACAATAAAGTTAATATTTTAGCTGTAGGTTATGATTCTGATATTAATGGTGGTGCTTCAAGGGCAGATACAATTATTTTGATAAGCATTGATGTAGACACTAATGAAGCAGGGGTAATATTTTTGCCAAGGGATACATATATTAACATAGAAGGCAAAAATTTTACCAAACTTAACACCTCTTTTGCCAGAGGTGGTATAGATTTAACAAAAGAAACAGTAGAAGAATTATTGGATATAAATATTGATTATTATTTAGCATCTGATTTTAAAGGTTTTGAGAATATAATTGATAGGCTTGGCGGGATTGAAATTGATGTTGAAAAAGATTTAAATTATGTAGATAGAGCTGGTGACCTGTATATTAATATAAGTCAGGGCAAACAGCATTTAAGTGGTGAAGAAGCTTTGAAATATGTCCGTTATCGTGATCAAAGTGGCGATATCGGCAGAATAGAAAGACAGCAAAAATTTATTGATGCAGTAATTGAAAAAGTTGTTTCTCCTTCAACAGTAACTAGTTTACCGGGTATTTTTAGAGAAATTAATAGATCGATAGATACCGACATACCTATAAGAGATATTAGTCCATTTTTGTCAACAGCAAAAGATATGGATTTAAATAATATTGAGATTAGAACCTTACCAGGAGAAGCACGTTATATTGCTGGAATCAGTTATTGGTTAGCTGATATGGAGAAAAGTCAGGTGATGATTGAAAACCTGGTTAGAAATAAATCTTATATCAATAATAGTAATTATAAGCTGAAAATTCTAAATGGTCAGGGAGGTTATGGTATAGCTTCAAATACTGCTAGTTTATTAAGAAAATACGGTTTTCAAATTGATCGTATAGGTAATGCTGACCATTTTAATTATGAAAATTCATTAATTATATATTTTAATGAAGATGATGAAAGTACAGCAAAAAAAGTAGCTGAACTTCTTAATGCTGAAAAAAAGTTTTCAGAAGAGGACTCAGGAGCTAAAAATTTAGAGATTATTTTAGGTCATGACTATGAACTACCCCATTAGAGGAGGAATTATTAAATGTCAGAAATAACTATAAAAGATATTGCAGTAATCGCTGCTCAGGCAGCAGATGATAAAAAAGCAGAAGATATTGATATTTTGAATGTTGAGGGATTAACTGTTATTGCAGATTATTTTGTGATTTGCAGTGCTAATTCTGATAAGCAGGTTAAAGCTGTTGCTAGAGCAATTGATGAAGAACTATCCAAAAAAGGTATTGAGCCCAAAAAAATTGCGGGTCTTGATGATGCTCACTGGGTGCTAATGGATTATTCAGACGTTATAATCCATATTTTTCAAAAAAGGGAAAGAGAATATTATGATTTAGAAAGACTTTGGGCAGATGCTGAAAAAATATTAAGAGAAGAAAAGTAAGTAATCATATAAAAAAGGAGTGAATATCTTTGCAGGATTATTATCCGTTTCATAAAGTAGAAGAAAAATGGTTAAGCAGATGGGAAAAATCAAATTTAGATAAAACTGGAACAGATCCAGATAAGGAAAACTATTATGTTTTAGAAATGTTTCCTTATCCATCAGGCAATTTACATATGGGACATGTAAGAGTATATTCTATTGGTGATGTAGTGGCAAGATATAAAAGGATGGAAGGCTATAATGTTCTTCATCCGATGGGTTGGGATGCTTTTGGTTTGCCGGCAGAAAATGCTGCAATAAAACATGGAAACATTCATCCAAAAGAATGGACCTGGCAAAATATTGCCCATATGAAAGAACAAATGAAAGCAATGGGTTTAAGTTATGACTGGGACAGAGAAGTAACTACAGCTTCAAAAGACTACTACAAATGGACACAGTGGTTTTTTGCTAAAATGTTTGAAAGGGATTTAGCATATAGAAAAGAATCAACAGTTAACTGGTGTCCAAGTTGTGAAACCGTATTAGCAAATGAACAGGTTGTTAATGAAGGTTGTGAAAGATGTGGTACTGAAGTTGAACCAAGAGAGCTTGAACAGTGGTTTTTAAAAATAACAGATTATGCAGATAGGCTTTTAGATGATTTTAAAGAGCTTGATAACTGGCCAGAAAAAGTAAAAACAATGCAGAAAAATTGGATCGGCCGTAGTGAAGGAACAAGAATAAACTTCCCTCTAAAAGATTTAAACGAACATTTAGAAGTGTTTACAACCAGACCAGACACTCTTTATGGTGCAACTTACATGGTGCTTGCTCCCGAACATCCACTGGTTAGTGATTTAACTGAGGGGACAGACAAAGAGCAAGAGATAAAAGATTTTATAGCTAAAGTTAAAAAGCAAAAAGAAGAAGAAAGAACTTCAGCTGAAACTGAAAAACTGGGAATATTCACTGGAGCATATGCAATAAATCCGGTAAATGAAAAAGAAATACCAATCTATATAGCAAATTATGTTTTGATGAGTTATGGAACAGGGGCAATTATGGCTGTACCTGCTCATGATCAGCGCGATTTTGATTTTGCTAAAAAATATGATATTCCTATTAAAGCAGTTATTCAGCCTGAAGATGAAGAAGAGAAGTTTAAAGGATCTGAAATGGAAGAAGCCTATGCTGATGATGGCTATTTAATTAATTCTGATAAATATAATGGTTTAAGTGTAGATGAGGCATTTAATAAAATGGCAGAAGATTTTTCAAAAGCAGGTTTTGCTAAATTAGAAACAAATTATAGATTACGTGACTGGTTAATATCCAGACAGCGTTATTGGGGTGCACCTATCCCAATAGTTTATTGTGATGATTGTGGTGCGGTAGCTGTTCCAGAAGAAGATTTGCCTGTAGAATTACCACATGATGTTGAGTTTTCTCCCAGTGGAGAATCACCATTAAAAAAAGTAGATGAATTTGTTAATACCACTTGCCCTCAATGTGGTGGGGCTGCGAAAAGAGAAACAGATACCATGGATACATTTGTTGACTCTTCCTGGTATTTTCTCCGCTACACTGATGCTAATAATGAGCATAAAGCATTTTCTAAAGCAAAAGCAGATAAATGGTTTCCGGTTGATCAATATATTGGTGGAATAGAACATGCTATTTTACATCTTTTATATTCGAGATTTTTTACTAAAGTAGTTCACGATATGGGGATGGCAGAAGCTGTTGAGCCATTTACAAACTGGCTAGCTCAGGGTATGGTGTTGAAAGATGGAGCTAAGATGTCTAAATCTAAGGGTAATGTAGTTGATCCCAAAGATATATTAGAAGAATATGGTGCAGACACAGCTCGACTTTTCATTCTTTTTGCTTCTCCTCCTGAAAAAGATCTTGAATGGAGCAATAAAGGTGTGGAAGGTGCTAATCGCTTTTTAAATCGTGTCTGGAGATATATTACAGAAAATATTGAAATAATAAGAAGTGGTGAAGGCGAAGTTATAGCTGATGAACTTGATAAAGAAGCTAAAAAATTATATAGGATTATGCACAGTAGCATCAAAAAAGTAAGTGAAGATATTGGTGAAAGACTCAACTTTAATACTGCAATTAGTGCGATAATGGAATTAACTAACGAAGTATATTCATATTTAAATGATCGTGATAATGCAGAGATAAATAGTTCTCTATTAAGAGCAGCTGCTGAAAACACACTTTTATTATTAGCACCCTTTGCTCCATTTTTAAGTGAGGAATTGTGGGAAAAAATTGGTTATGAAGAAAGTATTCATAAAGGTAGTTGGCCTGAGTATAATGAAGCAGCACTTGAAAAAGATGAAATTACAATAGTAATACAAATAAATGGTAAAGTAAGAGAAAAAATAAATGTAGATGCTGATATATCAGAATCAGAGGTAAAAGAAAAGGTTATGAAAGAAGAAAAAGTTAAATCATATTTAGAAGGTAATGAATTAGTAAAAACTATTTATGTGCCTTCAAAATTAGTTAACCTTGTAATTAAATAAATTGAGGTGAAAATCATGAAAGAAATGGCTCAAGTTATTGATAAAAAAAATGGACAGAGTTTAGTTAGAATTGTAAGGAGCTCTGCCTGCAATAAATGTGATGAAAAATGTATGCTTGGAGCTGATCAGAGCCATGAAGTGGATGAAATGGATGTTTTGGTTAATGATCCTATAGATGCTGAAGTTGGCAGTATGGTAGAACTTGAGATGGGAGCAAAACCTGTATTGTTTTCAGCTTTTTTGGTATATTTATTTCCATTAGTAGCTATAATAGCTGGTTATTTTGCTGGTAGCTATTTATTGGCAGTTTTTGCTCTGGCAGATGAAATAGCTGGTATTATAGGTTCAGTAGTAGGTTTTTTATTATCTTTTGCTTTTTTGAAGTATTTTGATAAAAAGGCAGGGGCAAAAAGTTATTTTCATCCAGAAATCATTAGGGTAGTAAATAATGCTGAAGTTTTTTGTGAAAATTAAGGTTCTTAATTAAAAAGATAAGCTAACGAGTGAGCCGTATTTCTTACGGGACACGAATTCTTGTGGGCTTGCCCCGGGAGGGTCAATAGGTGGGGAAAGAAAACAAAGCAATTATAACTGAAGCTAGTTCTACAAAAAAAGTGATATTAAAGCTGGCCTGGCCTGTAATTGCAGAACAGTTTTTAGCTACTATCACCCACATAGTTGATATGATGATGGTTGGCCGTTTAGGAGCAGCAGCTGTAACAGCAATTGGTTTAACTATGCAGCCTGTTTTCTTTACGGCTGCTTTTGCTTCTGCATTAAGTGTTGGAACAACTGCTTTGGTTTCCAGATTCATTGGTTCAGATAATAATAAAGATGCAGCTTTAGTTTTACAGCAGTCGATACTTATGTCAATTCTATTTAGTATTGTTGCTGCAATTTTATTTTATTTTTCCGCCCCATATTTATTAGCTTTTATGGGAGGGGACGCAGAAGTTATAGAACTTGGAAGTTCATATCTTAGAATAATGACTCCTGGGTTTGTATTTATGGTGCTCGCATTTATAGTAACTGCTGCTCTTAGAGGTGCTGGAGAAACCAAAATTCCAATGAAGGTAAATATCGTTGTAAATCTTCTCAATATAATTTTGAACTATCTTTTAATATTTGGGAATTTTGGGTTTCCAGAACTAGGTGTGAATGGAGCTGCTTTAGCAACAACTATATCACGTTCTTTTGGAGGGATTGTTTTATTAGCCCTGTCTTTTTCAAATTATAGTGTTTTAAAAATGAATTTTAAAAATTTCTTTAAAATCAAATTAACATTGATTAAAAGGATTCTTAGGGTCGGGGTACCTACTGCATTGGAAGAATCAGTCAGGCGAATGGCTCAATTGTTATTTGTTCGTATTATTGCAGCTTTAGGGACTACTGCCTATGCTGCACATCAAATAGCAATAAATGCAGAATCTATTTCTTATATGCCTGGCTTTGGAATTGCAGTGGCTGCAACAACAATTGTGGGTCAGAATATTGGAGCAAATAATTTTTCTGGTGCAGAAAAAGGCAGTTATGAAGCCTGGAAAATTGGTTCGTTAATTATGGGTTTTATGGCTTTAATATTTTTAATATTCCCCGAATTTTTGATTAAACTTTACACTGATAACCCAGATATTATTGCTATGGGTGCATTAAATTTGAGAATAATAGCTTTTTCTCAGCTGCAAATGGGAACTCATTTTATTTTTGCAGGTGCTTTAAGAGGAGCTGGAGATACAAAAGCTGTTTTTTATAGTACAGCTTTGTCTAGTTGGGTTTTTAGACTATTTTTAGGTTATTTATTAGTACATAGATTTGGACTTGGTCTTGCAGGTGGATGGCTTGCTATGGTTGTTGATTGGTCTGTTAGGGGTAGCTATGTTTTAATCCGATTTAAAAAAGGAAAATGGAAAAATATCGAGGTTTAGATTATTGTCAGAATATTTTTACTTTTTTAATAAACTTGCAATTTTTTAAAAAAATATATATAATTATAAAAAATAATATATTATATCCTGGGAAAGGAAAGTAAATTTGTATTTTTAGTAAAGCAAGCCGAAGTAGCTGTGAGTTCGGTCTAAAATTCATTTTGAAACGCACCTGGAGGATCTCTTCTGAAATAAGTAGGAAGAGACGCTAAATGGCGTTAAATTTTGAGTGGTCAGTTCTTAAGTTTATGCTGACAACTAGAGTGGTAACACGGGTAATTCCTCGTCTCTTATAAATAGGAGAGCGGGGTTTTTTAGTTTTATTGCAAAATTTGCAGAGTTTTTAGCCGTGAGAATTTAAGGAGGAGATAATTATGGCTTTTAATCTAAAAGGGAGAAATTTTTTAAAGCTGAAAGATTATTCACAAAAAGAAATTGATTATTTATTAACTTTATCAGCAGAACTTAAATCAAAAAAAAGGACAGGTATTAAAGGTGATTTATTGACCGGGAAAAATATTGCTTTGATTTTTGAGAAACCATCTACTAGAACTCGTTGTGCATTTGCTGTTGCAGCTAAAGATGAAGGTGGAAGTACTGAATATCTGGGTAAGAATGATATACAATTAGGAAAAAAAGAAACTGTTGCTGACACTGCTAGAGTTTTAGGCAGAATGTTTGATGGGATAGAGTTCAGAGGATATTCGCATCAAACCGTAGAAATTTTAGGAGAGCATGCAGGAGTTCCAGTCTGGAATGGTTTAACAGATCTTTTTCATCCTACACAAATTTTAGCAGATTTTTTAACTATCAAAGAAAACTTTTCTAAACTAAAAGGGATAAATCTTGTCTATACCGGTGATGGAAGAAATAATATGGCTAATTCTTTAATGGTCGGTTCTGCCATAATGGGAATTAATTATACTGTTGTAGCTCCTGAGAAATTATGGCCTGAAAAAGATTTGCTTGCGGAATGTGAGGCTCTAGCTGAAAAGTCGGGTTCTAAAATTGAACTGACAGCTGATCCGGTTGAGGGAGTAAAAAATGCCGATGTTATATATACTGATGTCTGGGTGTCTATGGGAGAAGAGCAAAAGTTTGCAGAACGGATTGAACTTTTAAAAGATTATCAAGTTAATATGGATATGATCAACAATACTGGAAACAATGAAGTTATACTTTTGCATTGTTTACCAGCTTATCATAACAGTGAGACTGAAAATGGACAGAAGATATTAGATGAATTTGGGATTACAGAAATGGAAGTTAGTGATGAAGTATTTGAAAGTAAATATTCTAAAGTTTTTGACCAGGCAGAAAATCGAATGCATACAATAAAAGCTGTTATGACAGCAACAATTTAGGGGTGATTAATTTGTTAGTTGAGTTTAGTTCTAAAATAGAGTATACATGTAGACTTGCATCCCAAAAAGATGCTGAGGGAATAAATGAGCTTATGAAAAAAGCTTTTGCTGATTACGGAAAAACAAAAAACAAAAACCAAAAAGTTGTTAATTCTGCTCTTAAAGAGAGCCTTGAAGATATATCTGAAGATATTGAGAAAAATATTGTTTTAATAATGCTTGATAATGATAAGATAATTGCTTCACTACGTTTAGAAGAAGTTGTAGAGCATAGATATTTATTGAAAAGATTTGCTGTTGCTCCAGATTATCAAAACCATGGTTTAGGCAGTAAATTATTTAAAAAGGCTCTTGAAAAATTAAATGAAAAGAATGCTCAATTTGTACAGCTCTATTCTTCATTAGAGAATAAAAAACTTATTAATTTTTATCAAGGGCTCGGTTTTAATTGTGTTGCGACTGATCATAAAAAAGGTTATGAAAGAGGTCTGTGGGTAAAAAAGCTATAATACATGATTAATAAATTTAAATATTGGGGAAATTACTATTCGTTAAATTTATCAATAGTTGTTTAAAATTAATTCTATTCTGAGTTATGACTTGGGATAGAATTTTTTTGACATAATTAAAGTTGAGTGTTATACTATAGTAAAGATACCCAATAGGGGTATATAATTTATGAGAAAAACAGGAGGTATTATAGCAATGTCTGATAAAAAAATAACTTTTGCAGTTACAGGTATGAGTTGTGCTGCCTGTGCTCAGAGTGTTGAAAAATCTTTAAAAAATACTGAAGGTATTACTGAGGCAAATGTAAATATTAATACTGAAAAAGCTACCGTAAAATTTAATGAAGATAAAATTTCTATTTTTGAACTTGAAAAAATTGTAGTTAATAGTGGTTATGGAGTTAAAAAACAAAAGCTTGACCTATCTATTAAGGGGATGTCTTGTACAGCTTGTGCTCAGGCAATTGAAAAAAGTATTAAGAAAATTGATGGAGTTATAGAAGTTAATATAAACTTTGCGACTGAAAAAGGACATGTTGAATATTTTGGTGATTTAACAGAAAAAAAAGATATTATTAAAGCAGTAAAAGAGGCAGGTTATGATGTGGAAAGCGATGATATTTCTGACGCCGAAGATAAGGTTGAACATGAAAATCAAGAAATGAAGATGGCTCAAAAAAAATTGATATATGCTTTTGCTTTAACTATTCCAGTTTTTATCTTAATGTTCGGCTCACTTTTGGGGTTCAGTTTGCCAGTACCACCTTTTTTCCAGGCTTTAATTGAGGCTGCTCTTGCCTTTCCAGTAGTGTTTATACTGGGATATAAGACCCATAAAGGTGCATTTAATTCGATTAAGCATGGTGGTGCCAATATGGATGTTTTGATAACTCTTGGTACTTTATCTGCTTATGCATATGGTGTTTCATCCTTTTTCTTTGATCTTGATAGATTCTTTGGTTTAGCTGCTGGTATTATGGCATTTCATTTGTTAGGTAAATATTTAGAAAGTAAAGCTAAAGGAAGAGCCTCACAGGCAATAAAGAAACTGATGGAGCTTGGAGCTGATACTGCAAGAGTAATAACTGGTGATCAAGAAAAAATGATTCCAGTAGAAGAAGTTGGAATTGGAGATATTATGCTTGTTAAACCCGGTGAGAAGATCCCGACTGATGGTGAAGTGATCGGAGGTAAAAGTTCTGTTGATGAATCAATGGCTACAGGCGAATCTATGCCAGTTAAAAAGCTTGAAGGTGATGAAGTCATTGGTAGTACTATTAATAAACAGGGTGTTCTTAAAGTAAAAGCAACTAAAATCGGTGAAGATACTTTTCTATCTCAAGTAATTAAAATGGTTGAGGAAGCTCAGGGCTCAAAAGTTCCTATTCAAGCTTTTGCTGATAAAGTAACTTCATATTTTGTACCTACAGTAATTATTTTATCAATATTAACTTTTTTGGCCTGGATTATTATCGGGGGTACTCAAGAAATTACTACTGCTGTTTTTGCCAGTATAGCTGTTTTAGTTATTGCTTGTCCATGTGCACTTGGATTAGCAACTCCTACTGCTTTGATGGTTGGTACAGGCAAAGGAGCAGAAAATGGAGTATTGATTAGAGATGGAGAGGCAGTACAAACAATGAAAGATATTACAGCTGTAGTCCTTGATAAAACTGGTACAATAACCAAGGGGGAAGCTGAAGTAACAGATATTATAACTGTTGGTGATTTTGATGAAAAAGAGGTGCTAAAGCTTGCTGGAAGTGCCGAAAAATCTTCAGAGCATCCACTTGCTGATGCCATTGTCAAAAAGGCAAAAGAAAAAAAAATACAGCTTAACGAAACTGAAGAATTTAATGCAGTAGTAGGTCGAGGTATTAAAGCAGTGTTAAATGACAAAGTGATTTTAGTTGGGAATCAAAAATTAATGGAGTTAAATGAAATTGATATCAAAAAATTAAAAGATCAAATTATTGAATTAGAAGAAGAAGCAAAAACTGCAATGATAGTTGCTTATGATGGGAAAGCTGTAGGGATTATTGCTGTAGCTGATACTATAAAAAGTGATTCTGTAAAAGCAATTAAAGCTTTTAAAGATATGGGTCTAAAAACTATTATGATAACTGGTGATAATGCAAGAACCGCTAGAGCTATTGCAGATCAGGTTGGAATAGAAATAATTATTTCTGAAGTATTACCTGAACAAAAGTCAAATGAGGTCAAAAAATTGCAGTCTCAAGGAGAGATAGTGGCTATGGTAGGTGATGGAATAAATGATGCACCTGCATTAAAACAGGCAAATGTTGGAATTGCAATTGGAACTGGTACAGATATCGCCATCGAGTCTTCAGATCTTACATTAGTAAGCGGTGAGTTAAGTTCTGTAGTTTCAGGCTTAAAATTAAGCCGATATACATTTTCTACAATCAAGCAAAATTTATTCTGGGCTTTTATATATAACACTATAGCAATTCCAATTGCAGCTTTAGGTTTATTAAATCCTATTATTGCAGCAGCAGCTATGACAGTAAGTTCAATCAGCGTTATTCTAAATTCAAGTAGATTGAAAAATAAGGATATTAGTTTAAGTTAATTAAAATTATATTCTGCAATATAGGGTAAATTTCTATATTTTTCTTTATAATCTAAACCGTACCCGACTAAATATTCATCTTTAACTTCAAAACCACTATAATGAACAGGTAATTCTACTAATTTTTTCTCTGTATTATTGAGGAAAGTACAAATATTTAAACTTTTTGGATTTCTGGATTTTAAATTTCTAAGTAAATAACTTTGTGTAAGCCCGGTCCTTATAATGTTTTCTATTATAAGGACTTCCTTATTTGCAATACTGAATTCTAAATCTCTTGTAACCCTGATTATTCCAGAATCATCTTCATCACTGTAATGACTGATTTCTAGAAAATCTAATTTTAAAGGAATTTCAAGCATTTGGGTCAAATCTGTCATAAAATAGAGAGAACTTTTGAGAATGCTTACAATTATAATTTCTTTGTCCTTATAATCCTTATTAATTTGAGTAGCCAATTCTTCTACTTTTTCTGAGATTTCTTTTTCACTAATTATTATTTTGCCTAAATTTTTGTCTGTCTCCATTTTTTATTCTCCTTTATTAAAGTTAAATTTTTCAACTAAAGTGTGAAAATCTTTTTTGTAAACAATTTTTACATTTATGTGGGGATAAGTTTCTTTAAGTAGTTTAACTTTTTTATTTTTTTCAGTTACATATTTTCTTTTCATAGTCGTTAATTCAATATATGTGTCATATTCGGTTAGATAAAAATCTGGTCGAAATCCCATGCTTATATTTCCTTCAGCATCCCATTCAAGAGGAAATTCAGTTGGTTCATATTCCCATTTTATATGATGCATATCGAGTATTTTAGCAAATTCTTTTTCACTGGGATGAGCAAAATTATGCTCTTTTTTCTGTTCTTCTTCATTATTTTTATCATTAAGAGCTTCTGGGCTTTCTTTTTTAAAATCTGCTAAGTTGCTTAATATACTTAAGGCCTGCTCAAGATTGATACCAGCACTATTAATACTTAAGTGGTATAATGTTGGGTCAGACCAGTCTACTTCATGAACCTGCCAAACATAGCGGCGTTTTTTGCGGTCACTAAGTTCAATAGTTCTTTCAGCCTGCTCCTTTTTAAGACCATATTTTTTTGAAATTTTATTAACTCTATATTCATCGGAAGCAACTATTTTAATATGAATTGCTCTAGAATGATTTTTGAATATAACTTGAGCTCCCAAGCCTACAATGAGTAGATTTTTTTCTTTAGCTAAATCTCTCAATCTATTTTCAATAAAACCAGCGAAAGTAAGATCTTTTTCTAGTCCATATTTTTGCTCAATCCTACGGTTGTAAAATTTGCGACTCTGTTTTAACATGTGTAATTGATGGTCATCAGCTACATCTGGAAGCCATTTTTCTAAAACATAATCACGATTAATTAATTTAAAACCTAATCTTTTGGCAAGTTGTTCAGCAATTTCATTACCTCCACTTGCTGTTTGGCGAGAAATTGTTATAATTTGCAAGCTCTTCACCTTCCCTCTTTAAAATTATATTTTTTGGAGTAGCCAGCAATATCAAGCTTTATTTATTTTTATTATATCATATCATCAGTTATTTGAATACAAAATAAAAATAATCAATAATTTGAGCAGTTTCAAATTAATAACAGAGTAGTGTACAATAAGTTGTGTAAATAGATTTTTTTGTTTAAATTATACTTTTTAAAGGGAAATATGTATTTCTAAAGAAATATTAATATAACTAGAATCATTTAAAGAATATTGAATCAAGACTGTGAACCTCTCCACCTAAATCAAAACCAAGATTTGCATCAAAAGAGATACTAGCTTCGCGTCGGATGGAGCTTTCTTGGCAGTTTTAGATAAATTGATTTTTTTACAAAAAGATCTATAATATAATTTGTTTAAACTGAGGAGGTTAAAAAAATGTATGGTTTAGTGCTTGAGGGTGGTGGTGCAAAAGGTGCTTATCACATTGGTGCTTTAAAGGCAATTGAAGAACTAGATATTAAAATTTCTGCTGTTGCAGGGACATCGATCGGTGCGATGAATGGAGCAATGTATGTCCAGGGCAAACTTGATGAGGCCTATGATTATTGGTATAATGTTTCTACCTCACAGGTCTTAGATATAGAAGATAAATATCTGTCTCAATTACTTAACCTTACTATTAACCAGGATAATATCTCTTATTTTATAGCTAAGGCAAAAGAGTTACTGCAAAATAAAGGGCTTGACAGCTCTTATTTAAAATCTATTTTAAAAGAAAATATTGATGAGCGATTATTAAGAAGTTCAGATATTGATTTTGCAATTGTAACACTTTCTTTAAGTGATTTTAAACCACTTGAATTATTTTTAGAAGATATTCCTGAGGGTAAAGTTATAGATTATATTCTTGCAAGTTCCTATCTTCCTGCTTTTAAATTGGAAAGAATAGATGGAAAGATTTTAATAGATGGAGGTTTTTACAATAATTTGCCTATAAAAACACTTTTAGATAAAGGCTATAAAAAACTAATTGCTATTAGAACATATGGCCTGGGAGATATTGAAAAAAAAGAAGATGAAGATACAGAAATAATATATATTAATCCATCTGAAGATTTAGGGAGAATGTTGAATTTTGATCAGGAAAATGCCAGGCGAAATATTCAAATGGGTTATTATGATACAATAAAATATTTTAAAAATTTACTTGGTAAAAAATATTATATAACAGGACCTGAACAGGAAAATTATTTTATTAATTATCTTTTGGAAATTAATAAAGAAGAAAAAAAAGAATTGTTAAGACAGTTTTCTTTTCCAGAGGAACCTCATCAACGTTCTTTTTTTGAAAATTTCATACCCAAACTAGTTAATCTGCTAGAGTTAGATTATCAAGCGGATTATTCCAAAATAATGATTGTTCTCTTAGAAAAGTTAGCAGAAAATAATAAAATTAATAGATTTGAAATATATCATTTTGAAAAACTTTTAAATTTAGTTAAGAAAAACTATCATAAAAAAGATGAATCTTTAAGAAAAAAACTTCCTGCATTTATTAAAACCAGCAAATTTCTACCCAAACAACTTAAAGAAGATCTATTATTAGATATTGCTGAAAAAATATTTTTGAAATAATTTTTAAACAAAGTAAGATAAAGCTTATTAAATTATATAAGGAATTAAATATTTGAATTCAGGAATCAAAATAACAGAGGGGAAAAGGAGTTTAAATAAATTGCGAAAAAATAATAATAGTTATTATGTAATAATTTTTCAGTCAAAAGAAGATTCTATAAAAGCAGAAAAAATTTTAAAAGAAAATGAAATTGAATATAAAATAATTCCACTACCAGATGTTATTGAGGCAGATTGCGGAAGAACTATCAAAATAGAAAAAAATTTAAAAGAAGTACTCGATATTATTATTAAATATAATATTATTTATAAAGAAATGTATAGGGTAGAATTAAAAGATAATGACATAGAATTTTATAAAATATAAAAGGGGCAAAAAAATGAAGACATTTTTAATTGGCATTGCAGGTGGAACTGCTTCTGGCAAAACTACACTTGCCAGAATATTAAAGGACTCTTTTGCAGATAATGCAGTTATTTTAAAACATGATTATTATTATTATGATAGTTCTTATTTTAAAGTGGAAGATGATAAAATAAATTTTGATCATCCGGGTTCATTTGAAACAGAACTTTTAGTTAAACACCTAAAAAAATTAAAAAATGGAGAGGCTATTAATAGACCTGTTTATTCTTATAAAAAAAACGAACGGCTAGAAGAAAAAAAGAAGGTTAAACCAGCACCAATAATAATAGTTGAGGGTATTTTGATTTTTCATTATGAAACTTTAAGAAAGTTATTTGATTTAAAAATTTATGTAGATACAGATGCTGATATAAGACTTTTGCGAAGAATTACTAGAGATATTAAACAAAGAGATAGAAGCTTTGAATCTGTAAAAAAACAGTATTTAAGCACTGTAAAACCGATGCACCAAAAATATGTTGAACCAAGCAAATATTATTCAGATATTATAATTCCCCATGGAGGTTTAAATGATATTGCAAATGATTTGATCATTAAAAAAATAAAAGACCATTTGCGAACTTAATTTAATAATATGTGTATTTCAAATAACCGGCTCTAAAGTCGGTTAATTTTTTTGGATATTTTGTAATATTTTTACAGGAATTTTATTATTTATCCATAAATAATAAATAGGGGGTGTTAAAAATGTTTGAAAAACTAAATAAGAAATATTTTGTTCTTGTTATTCTTGTTTTTTTCTCGTTGTTTTCTTATTTTTTCAATAGCCAGGAAAATTATAATATGGATTTCAATCAAAACACAGAAAAAGTTATAGAGATTGACCAAAATCTTAATGTAGTTGAAAATAATTTCACTATAATTGTTCATCTGACTGGAGAAGTTAATAATCCAGGTGTTTACCAACTTGAAGATGGTGCTCGTCTGGTTGATCTGCTCAAAATCGCAGGTGGATTAACTGATAAAGCTGATTTAGAATTAATTAATCTTGCAGTATCGCTTGTTGATGGCCAAAAAATTATAATTCCAAATAAAAATGCTAGAGAAAGAGGTATTAATAATCATGCCGTAGAACAAAATTTAACTGAACCTGATAATTTAGAATTTTTTTCAGAAAATAATAACAATTCTTTAATTAATATTAATAGAGCAGATGCTAATGAGTTGGTAAACTTAAGTGGTATTGGGGAAGCAAAAGCGAGAGCTATAATTAGCTATCGAGAAGAAAATGGTCATTTTCAAACAAAAGAAGACTTAATAAATATAAGTGGAATAGGAGAAAAAACTTTAGATAATATTAGAGATGAGATTAGTTTGAGATGAATATTAATAGAAAACCTTTTATATGTATAGCTTTTGCAATGCTTACTGGAATTATTTTGGCGCGAATTTTAATTGAAATAAAATTTTATTTTGCTTTAAAAATGTTGATATTTATTCAACTAATTTCTATATTATATTATTTTATTTATGAATATGACTTTTCCAAAAGAAAGCTAATTATTGTTTTATCATTAGTATTTTTACTGTTTGGCAGCTCATTATATTCTTATCAAGAATATAAATATCATAGTTCTTATTCTATTGTAAATTTTCTTGATGATGATTATGTAAATATTAAAGGACGGATTATAATAGACCCAGCAGATTTAGAAGGAAATAATCTTTATATTAAAGCTGATTATATTAACGGAGAAAAAGTTAAATATGGAAAGATTATTACAGCAAAACAGAACTTCGATTATTATGAAAATAATATTGTTATTTCTGCTGATATTAAAGTCTCACTTCCAGAAGAGCAAAAAAATCCTGGTGGTTTTTGTTATCGGAGCCATTTAAAACAGAATGGAATATATCTTCAAAGCTGGTCGATTAAAAATATAAACTATCATCACAGAAAATTTTCTTATAAAAATTATCTCATCAAAAGCAAATATAATATACTTTCGACCATTGATAGTTTAGTTAGTAATGAAAATGCAGGTTTTATCAAAGCAATTTTATTAGGAGAAAGATCTGCAATTTCTTATCACAAAGAAAAACAATTACAGGAGGCAGGAGCCAGTCATTTACTTGCCATTTCTGGTTTGCATATCGCAATAATTATCATGGTTTTTAGCTATTTTGCTTTTAATATTTTTGAAGAAAGAAAAACTGCTCTTTGTGTCATAACTTTATTTAATATTATATATATTATATTGGTTGGAGTAAGAGCTTCAATATTACGGGCATCAATATTTGCTTTATTATATTTGTGGGCAGAAATATTTAATCGTAAAGCTGATTTCTTAAATATCATTGCTTTTAGCCTTCTAATTAATCTGCTTATAAATCCATATTTGTTATTTACAGTAGGTTTGCAACTTTCTTATTCCCTTGTTTTAACATTATATTATTTAACCCCTTTAATTTCAGAATTTTTAAATAAAATATTTGCCGTATCTATTGCTGCCCAATTGGCCGCAATACCTTTAACAGCTTATTATTTTGGTCAGTATGCTTATATAGCTTTAATAACAAACCTTTGGGCAATTCCAATTATTAGTTTTTTACTTCCACTGATTTTATTTATCCTGGTTTTAAGTACTGTTTTACCTCCACTTATTTATTTCTTTGGGCCACCTCTAGAAATGATTCTAAATATATTTTTTAAAACTTTAGAGTTAATGACTCAAATCCAGGGTAGAATGCTCACAATATCTCGCCCAAATCTTGCTTTGGTCTTTTTATATTATATAATAATGTTTACTTTGCCTTATGTATTTAAAACAAGAATTATTGAGCTGAACAACAAAAAATTTAATTGGGCTAGAAAAATCTTTCCTGTAACTTTTTTAATTATTTTTCTCTTAATATTCTCTACTTTTAACTCAGGACTTTTAGAACTCCATTTTATTTCTGTAGGTCAAGGAGATGGGATATATATTCAGTTTCCAGATGGGCAAAACATGCTTGTAGATACAGGTCCCCCTGGACCTCAAGGAAGAAATATCGAATATAGCATTTTACCATTTTTAAATTACAAAGGAGTTTCCAGCATAGACTATCTTGTAATAAGTCATTTTCATGCAGATCATACTGGAGGGATACCTACTTTATTAGAAAATAAAAATGTTAGAAATATATTTATAGCTCAGCCGGCAGAAAGAGACCAATTTAAAAATTATATTATTAATTATACTAATAATAATAAAAATAGTAATTTATTTTATCTTTCAGAGAATAATTCTTTTAATGTTTCAGGCTGCAGAATTAATTTTTTGAATCCTCCCAAAAATACAGTATTTGAAGATGAAAACAAAAATTCTCTCGTTTTTTTATTAGAATATGGTAAACACAGTTTTATTTTTACAGGTGACTTATACAGTTGTGGTGAAAAAAGGATCGTTAGAGAACACCAGCTGGGTAAAATTGATGTCTTAAAAGTTGGTCATCATGGCAGTGATACATCTAGCAGCAAATTCTTTTTAGATTCTATTGCACCAGATTATGCTGTTATTCCAGTTGGGAGAAATAATTTTAATCATCCTGCAGAAAAAGTTATAAAAAATTTAGAGAAAAGAAAAATTAAATATTTTAGAACTGATAAAGATGGTGCAGTAGCAGTAAAAACTGATGGGATTAATTTAAAAGTTAATTCTTTTTTAGACTAGTTTCTGATTTCACAGAAGATTGTTTGCGGTATTTTAACGATCTATGATAAGATATGAAATAAGAGAAGAAATTAAAATATTTTTTTGGAGGATATAGTATGGAAGTTAAAGACTTTATAGAAAATGAGAATAAATTAAAAAATCTATATTATATTTATTCAGCAGATAATTATCTTAGAGATGAATTTAAAGATAAATTTATTGATAAGTTTGTTGAAGAAAATATCAGAGATTTTAATTTATCAATTGTTCAGCCTGGAGAGGATTATTTTAAAAAACTAAGCAATGCAGTTCAGACTCCACCTCTGGGAAGCAAAAAAAGATTTGTGATCTCTCAATTAGAAGCTGAGGACTCTTTTGATAAAAAAGCACAACAAAAGCTTATTTCTATTATTGAAAATTTAGACAAAACCACCTGCCTTTTATTTTTGAGCTCCAATTCATTAGATAAGAGAAAAAAATTATATTTAACCATAAAGAAAAAAGGTAGTTATTTTGAGTTTAAAGCCCCCAAATATGGGAATTTAGACAAATGGATTGTTAGACGTTTTAGGGAACACAATAAAAAAATTGATAAAAGATCAATTAAGGTTTTAGAAAATATGTTTAGCAACAAATTAGAAATTCTTGCAACTGAGATTGAAAAGATAATTACTCGATTTCCCGATAAGGAAAAAATCTCATATTATGATATAAAAGATTTAATCAGCAGAGAAAGATTTATAGAAGATGAAGAAATTTTTGCGTTTTTAGATTTGATTGGAGAAAAGAAAACAGATAAAGCACTTATAAGTCTTAAAGAAATGTTAAATAAAGGTGTATATCCCCTGTATTTATTAACTATGTTAGCAAATCAAATCGAATTATTGATGCAGGTTAAATATTACAGTCAATTTACAAAAAACAATAAAGAAATTGCTAAAAAGATAAACAAACATCCTTATCCAGTTAAAAAAGCTCTGCAGAGAAGCAGAAATTTTACTCAACTAGAATTAGAAAGAATTTTGGAAGAAATTTTAACTGCAAATTATCATTTTTTAACAGGTTATTATCCAGAACAAAATACTGCTTTAGAAATGATAATTATTAAAGCGATAAATTATTAAATAATAAAAAAACCCATCCAAATTGGATGAGTTTTAAAAATTAAAAAGATAGCTATCTTTTTTATTTACATGTTATTATACATTTTTGTGAGGCGGGATTTTTTGCGGGCTGCATTATTTTTATGAATTATATTGCGTGATACAGCCTTATCGATGACCTTAATAGTCTCTTTTAACTGTTCTTCTGCTTTTTCTTTGTTCCCTGCTTCAACTACATTTTTAAAATCTTTAATAGCTGTTTTAAGTTTATCTTTCCACTCACGGTTTTGAGCGGTCTTCTTTTCTGTAACTTTTACTCTCTTTTTCGCAGACTTAATAATAGGCATCTAACTTCACCCCCTCTTGATAATGGATATTTATAATTTTAGACTTAATTTGCAACATTACAATTTTAACATGTAAATTTATAAAATGCAAGGGTTAAAAAGCCTTTTTTACACTTGAGATGCTTGATTATAAAATATGGTGGTGTTATAATTACAACAGTATTAAATTTTGGAGGAGGAAGCTATTTGCAGACTGATATGATTAGAAACTTTTGCATAATTGCTCATATTGATCACGGGAAATCTACCCTTGCTGATCGTATGCTGGAGTTTACAAATACAATTACAGATCGAAACATGCAGGCACAAGTATTAGATAAAATGGATTTAGAAAGAGAAAGAGGAATAACTATTAAAGCTCAGGCTGTTACTATTGATTATAAAGGTTATGAACTCAATTTAATTGACACACCTGGACATGTAGATTTTTCTTATGAAGTTTCCAGAAGTCTTGCCGCTTGTGAGGGGGCTCTTTTAGTTATCGATGCTGCCCAGGGTGTAGAAGCTCAGACAATGGCAAATATATATTTAGCTTTAGAACATGATTTAGAGATTATTCCTGTCATCAATAAAATTGATTTACCAGCAGCTAATCCAGATATGGTAAAAGAACAGCTGATGGATATAGGGATTGATCCAGATGAAGCAATTTTGGCTAGTGCAAAGGATGGCACTAATATCGATAAAATTTTAGAGGCTGTTATTGAGAGAGTTCCTGCTCCTTTTGCAGGAAATGATGAACCACTTAGGGCTTTAGTTTTTGATTCCTTTTATGATTCTTATCAGGGAGTTATCGCTTATGTTAGAATAATGGAAGGTTCTGTCAAAAAAAATGATAAAATCCTATTAATGTCCAATAATAAAAGCTACCAGGTTGATGAAGTAGGTTTTTTTGCTCCTGACATGAAAGAAAAGGATGAGTTAAGTTCAGGAGAAGTTGGTTATATTATTGCAGGAATTAAAGATGTTCGCAATTGTAGAGTTGGTGATACAATAACTAAAAAAGATCGACCTGCAACGAAAGCACTACCCGGGTATAAAAAAGTCAAACCAATGGTTTTTAGTGGCTTGTATCCAACAGATAATGCTGATTATGAAGTATTAAAAGAGGCTTTAGAAAAACTACAATTAAATGATGCTTCATTTACTTTTGAAGCTGAAACTTCGGAAGCACTTGGTTTTGGTTTTCGCTGTGGATTTTTAGGCCTGCTTCATATGGAAGTAATCCAGGAAAGACTGGAAAGAGAGTATGATCTTGATTTAGTAATTACAGCTCCAAGTGTTGAATATAAAATAATTAAGAAAAACGGGGAAGAATTAGAGATAGAAAATCCAGCCTTATTCCCTGACCCTTCTGAGACTGAAAAAATAAAAGAACCTTTTGTTACTGCTGAGATTCATCTACCTGAAGAATATGTTGGCCAGGCAATGGAATTATGCCAGGAAAACCGCGGTGAATTTAAAGATATGCAGTATATAAATCAGGATAGGGTTAATTTAAAATATGAAATGCCTTTAAGTGAAATTATTACAGACTTTTTTAATCAGCTAAAATCGAGGACAAGAGGCTATGCTACACTTGACTATGAATTAGAAGGCTATAAAGAATCAAAGCTTGTTAAACTTGACATTTTAGTTAACGAAGAAGTTGTTGATGCCTTATCTACCATAGTTCATGAAGAAAATTCTTATCAGCGTGGAAATGCATTAACCAGAAAATTAAAAGAAGTTATTCCGCGGCATATGTTTAAAGTACCTATTCAGGCAGCAGTTGGTGGCAAGATTATTGCTAGAGTTAATATTCCGGCTGTTAGAAAAAATGTTTTACAGAAGTGTTATGGTGGAGATGTAAGTCGGAAAAGAAAGCTGCTTGAAAAACAAAAAGAAGGTAAAAAGAGAATGAAACAGGTTGGTAGTGTAGAAATTCCCCAGGAAGCATTTATGACTGTTCTAGAAAGGCATGAAGATGAATAAAGAAATTAGATTTTCAGAGCCATCAGCTCTTTATATTCATATACCTTTTTGTCATTCTAAATGTCCATACTGTGATTTCTATTCAGTTGAATATAATAAAAAGAGGGTGGACCTTTATTGGGCCGCCCTTTTTAAAGAATTAGATGATATAATTAAATCTGTAGACAATAAATTACTGCGTTCAATTTATATTGGTGGAGGAACTCCATCTTTAATTTGTGGTGAAAAAATTTTTATATTACTTAATAAAATAAGAAATTCTTTTAACCTGCCGCCAACAGCTGAAATAACCATTGAAGCTAATCCTTTCTCTTTAAATGAAGAAAAAATAATATTATATAAAAGATCCGGAATAAATAGAATCAGTTTAGGAGTACAGTCATTTAATAATAAGTATTTAAATTTTTTGGGAAGAAATAGTACTCGTAAGAAAAATATTAATGCAATTAAATTACTCAAAAAATACTTTGATAATTATAGCATAGATTTGATCTTTGCTCTTCCTGGACAAAGTGTAAAAGATTTTAAAAAAGATCTAGAAGTTTTAACATCTTTTAACCCACCTCATATTTCTTTGTATAACCTTGAAATTCATGAGCAAACACCATTTTATGATAAATTAAATAAAGGTGAGTTTAAATTACCTGCTGATAAAATTGATGCAGAAATGTATAATCTAGCACAGCAATTTTTGCTCAAGGCCGATTATAATAATTATGAAATATCTAATTTTGCTAAAAGTGGTTATAGAGCTCAGCATAATTATCTGTACTGGAACTATAAAAGATATATTGGTCTAGGGCCAGGGGCTGCTGGTTTTAATGGCCGTATCAGATATAAAAATAATGCTGATCTAAATAAATATTTAAAATCTTTTTCAGATCATCTAGAAATAGAAAAAGAAATCAACATATTAAGTAAAGAAGATATGATGGCTGAATACTGCTTTTTAGCACTAAGAACTCAAGCGGGTGTAAGTTTACATCGTTTTAATTTAAAATTCAAAAAAGATTTTAATAGTATTTTCAGAGATTCAGTAGATAATTTAAAAAGAAAATCTTTATTAGAAGAAAGTAATCAACGTATATATTTGACAGCAAAAGGTAAACTACTGGCAAATGAGGTTTTTCTAGCTTTTTTGAAATAAATTCTTAAAATAATTTGCTTTATTATTTGACAAAAAAAAATCAATATGTTATTTTATTATTAGCTGTTAGCACTCTCTTTAAGCGAGTGCTAAAAAAGAGGTGAGAAATGATGGTTGAAGAACTTGATGAACGCAAAAAAAGAATACTGCAGGCCATCATTCAGGAGCATATAATTTCTGCTTCTCCTATTGGTTCAAGAACTCTTGCGAAAAAATACAATCTGGATGTAAGTCCTGCAACTATCAGAAACGAAATGGCTGACTTAGAAGATCTAGGCTTTTTAGAACAGCCACATACTTCTGCTGGCCGTATACCTTCTGATAAAGGTTATCGATATTATGTTGATGAATTGATAAGAAAAGAAGAACAGGATGTTACTGGAATAATAAAAAACATTGAAGATTTATATCAAGATCTACAAGATGTCCAGGATATTATTTCTGGCATGGCTAAAATGCTTTCAAATATTACTCATTATACTGCATTGGTAAGTGAACCAAAAACTCAGGTCAGCAAATTAAAAAAAGTTGAGATAATGCAATTAGAAAATAATTCATTGTTGGTTGTTCTGGTAACAGATACAGGGATGGTCAATAATAAAATAATTAAATTGCAGCAGAATTTATCTGTTCAAAAAATTTCTTATCTAAACAGATTTTTAAGTGATAAATTAGAAAATAAACTTTTATCTGAGCTTGATGTTTCTTACTTAAACAGTCTTGAAAAAGAACTGCTGGCAAAATTAGATTTGTCAGTGGATTTATTTAAACAATTTTATAATGAGTTAGAAGGTGCTTTTGAGCCTGATAGTGTTAAGGTTTATTTGGGTGGGACTTCATATATTTTGGAACAGCCCGAGTTTAATGATCTGGAGAGACTGAAAAAAATGCTCAAATTACTTGACCAAGAAGAAATGTTGAAAAAGATAATCAATAGTATTTCTAATGATGATTTAGAAATAAAAATTGGTCAAGAAAATGAGGTAGAAGGCATTAAAAACTGCTCACTGGTAGTAGCAACATATTATATTTCAGATAGAGCAGTCGGTAAAATCGGTGTTATCGGACCGACCCGAATGGAATATCCACGAGTTATTTCTTTGGTTGATGTGATTTCTGATATTTTAGGGAACTTAATTTCGAAAGCGAGTGGGTGATTTTTGTGAACAAAGAAAAAGAGGAATTTCAAAAAAACACTGAAAATGAAAATAATGAAAATCAAAATAATGAGCAAAAAGCAGAAGAAGTTGCTGAGGAAGAGTTAAATAATTCTAAAGATGACTCAAAAAAAGAGGATGTTAAATTAGAATTAACAAGAGAAGAATTAGTTGAAGAATTGAGAGAGAAAAACGAAAAGATAGAAGAATTAGATGCAGAAGTTGATGATCTATTAAGTAGATTACAGAGACTTCAGGCTGATTTTGTAAATTATCGCAAGCGAAGTCAGCGAGAAAAATCTGAAATGACTATTCAGGGCAAAATAGAACTTGCTTCCAGCCTTCTACCTGTTTTTGATAATTTTGAAAGAGCTCTAAAGGCTGAAGATGGTGACTCTGAATTTTATAATGGGGTAAAAATGATCTATCAACAGTTCTTAAAAGCATTTTCCGATGAAGGAATAGAAGAAATTGAGGCTGAAGGTGAAGAATTTAATCCTGAGTTTCATGAGGCTATTATGAAGGTTGATGCTGAAGGCGATCTGGATAAAGAAATTGTAATAGATGTAATGCAAAAAGGTTTTATGATTGAGGGAAGAGTTATTAGACCAGCTATGGTTAGAGTTGCTGTTTAAAATTTCTTTAATTCTTTTTATGTTAAAGCTAATATTAAATTTAGATAAAACTTATAAAAAAATGGTATATAATTTTTAAGGAGGAAGATAAAATGGGTAAAGTTATAGGTATTGACTTAGGTACTACAAATTCTTGTGTAGCAGTAATGGAAGGTGGAGAACCAACTGTTATTCCAAATAAAGAAGGTGGAAGAACAACTCCATCAGTTGTTGCTTACTCTAAAAAGGGAGAAAGAATTGTCGGTGAACATGCTAAACGTCAGGCAATTACTAATCCTGATCAGACTGTAAGTTCTATTAAAAGAGAGATGGGGACAGATCACACTGTAGTACTTAATGAAGAAAAACATACACCCCAAGAAATTTCTGCTATGATTTTGCAGAAGATCAAAAGAGATGCAGAAGAATATTTAGGTGAAGATGTAGATGAAGCTGTTATTACTGTACCGGCTTACTTTACTGATAGTCAGCGCCAGGCAACAAAAGATGCAGGAAAAATTGCTGGCTTAAAAGTAGAAAGAATAATTAATGAGCCAACTGCTGCTTCTTTAGCATATGGACTTGATGATAAATCAGAACAAACAATACTGGTTTATGACCTTGGTGGTGGAACTTTTGATGTTTCCATTCTGGATATTGGAGATGGAGTTTTTGAGGTAATTGCTACTAGTGGTAACAACCATTTAGGTGGCGATGATTTTGATCAAAGAATTATTGAATATTTAGCTGATGAATTTCAGAATTCTACTGGTATTGATCTTAGAAAAGATAAGATGGCACTGCAAAGATTAAAAGATGCTGCAGAAAAAGCAAAAATAGAACTTTCTAGTGTAAAGCAAACTAATGTTAATCTACCATTTATTACTCAGACAGAATCTGGTCCTGAACATTTAGATATAGATCTGACAAGGGCTAAATTTGAAAAGCTAATTAGTGATTTAATTGAAGATACAATGAAACCTGCTCGTCAGGCCTTAAGTGATGCGGGTATGGATCCTTCTGATATAGATGAAGTTATTTTAGTTGGTGGATCAACCAGAATACCAGCTGTTCAGTCTGCTGTTGAGGATTTAATTGGTAAAGATGCTCATAAAGGTATTAATCCTGATGAAGTTGTAGCTGTTGGAGCAGCAATTCAGGGAGGTATTCTTTCAGGTGAGGTTGATGATGTAGTTCTACTTGATGTAACTCCTCTATCTTTAGGTATTGAAACCTTAGGTGGAGTATTTACTAAATTGATTGAAAGAAATACTACAATTCCAACTTCTAAGAGTAAGATATTCTCTACAGCAAGTGATAATCAAACAAGTGTAGACATCCATGTACTGCAGGGTGAAAGGAAAATGGCTAAAGATAATAAAACATTAGGCCGTTTCCAATTAACTGATATTCCTCCTGCACCTCGTGGAGTACCACAAATTGAAGTAGAGTTTGAAATTGATAAAAACGGAATTGTTCATGTATCTGCCAAGGATAAAGGAACTGGTAATTCAGAGAATATCACAATTAAGTCTACAAGTGGTTTATCTGAAGAAGAAATTGAAGAAATGGTAAAAGATGCAAAAGAACATGAAGAAGAAGATAAAAAACGAGTAGAAAAAATTGAAACACGTAATGAAGCAGATGCACTAGTTCACCAAACAGAAAAGACCTTAAAAGATGCTGGAGATAAAGTTCCTGCCGATGTTAAAGAAAAAGTAGAAGCAGCAAAAGATGAACTTGAAACAGCATTAGAGGGTGACGATATAGAGGAAATCAAAGCTAAAATGGAAGCACTTACTGAAGAATTAACTGAATTGAGCTCTGAACTTTACAGTCAAGCTGAAGGTGCTCAGGCTGGAGCAGCTGGACCTCAGCCAGGGGCTCAACAAGGTAGAGCACAAACAGAAAGTAGTGCAGATGATAATACAGTAGATGTAGATTATGAAGAAGTAGATGAGGACGAAGAGAAATAATTAAAGAGAAGATATAAACTCAGTTAAAGGGGGAGTTAGGCTCTCCCTGTAACTGTTTATCTTTTTTTTTAGAGAGGTGACTTAAAAAGATGGCTCAAAAAGATTATTATGAAATACTTGGTGTAAGCCGTGATGCTGACCAAAGTGAAATTAAAAAAGCATATCGTAAATTGGCAAAGAAATATCATCCTGATATGAACCAGGATGGAGAAGATACATCTGATAAATTTAAGGAAATTTCTGAAGCATATGAGATATTGAGTGATCCAGATAAAAGATCTCGTTATGATCAATATGGACATTCTGGTATAAATGAAAATGACTTTAACTTTGATGATTTTGCTCGTGGTGGTTTTGGTGGTCTTGACGACCTATTTAACATGTTTGGCTTCGGCGGCGGTGGCAGCAGAAGGCAAAGTGGACCAAAACGCGGTGCAGATCTTCAGTATAGAATGGAAATATCTTTTGAAGAAGCTGCATTTGGTGGCAAAAAAGAAATTAGACTTCCACGTGAAGAAGAATGTAATCACTGTCAAGGCAGTGGAGCAGAGCCTGGTTCAGATGTAAAAACTTGCCCGGATTGTCATGGCCAGGGCCAAGTGAGAACTAGCAAACAGACTCCGTTTGGTCAGTTTACCCAGAGCAGGGTTTGTCCAACCTGTCGGGGAGAAGGTAAGATAATTTCTGAACCATGTACTAAATGTAATGGCTCAGGTAAGGTTCGTAAACAGCGCAAATTAACTGTTAATATTCCTGAAGGTGTTGACACCGGTACTCGTTTAAGAATGGCTGGTGAAGGTCAGGCTGGAGAAAAAGGTGGACCATCAGGAGATTTATATATAATTATCGATGTTCAAGATCATGATATATTTGACCGTAAAGGGGATGATCTTTATTGTGAGGTTCCAATAAGTTTTGTTCAAGCAGCTTTAGGTGATAAGATAAAAGTTCCCACTTTAGAAGGTAAAGTTCAGTTTGATATACCTGAAGGTACTCAACCAGGAACTACTTTTAGGTTAAAAAATAAGGGTATTTCTCATCTAAATGGATATGGTCGTGGAGATCAATATATTAAAGTTAAGGTTATAATACCAAAAGATCTTGATAGTCAACAAAAAGACTTACTGACAAAATTTGCTGAAATCAGTGGTGAAGAAATAAACCCGGAGCATAAAGGTTTTTTAAAAAAAATAAAAGATGCACTTAATGTATGAATAAAGAAATTATACGGAGTGAAAGAAAATGAATAAATTTTTTATAAAAGATAGTGCAGCAATCGGAGAAAAAATTTCTATTCAAGGAAATGATTATAATCATCTAAAAAATTCCCTGCGCCTTAATATAGGTGACAGGGTTATTGTTTCTGATAAAGATGGTTTTGATCTTGAAGCCAAAATAGTTTCTTTTCAAGAAGAGTCAGCAGAACTGGAAGTTATTAATCGTGAAAAGTCTTCAGTTGAAGCTCAGTTGAATGTTGTTTTAGCTCAGGGCCTGCCAAAAAAGAGAAAAATGGACTTAATTGTTGAGAAGGCAACTGAAATTGGATTTAAAGCTATGATACCATTAGAATCAGAAAGAAGTATTGTTAGATATAATCATAAAAAGAAAGAAAAAAAGCTTAAGAGATGGCAGAGGGTTGCAGAAGCTGCTGCTAAACAATCGGGAAGATCTATTATTCCAGAAATTAAAAACTTTTATTCTACTTCTAGCTTAAAAGATCTTAAAGATCAATTTGATTTCAGATTAATATTGTGGGAAGATGAAAATAAATTTTCGTTAAAAAACTTTTTTAATCAAAATAATGTTAAATCTGATGCTTCTATTTTATTAATTATTGGTCCAGAAGGTGGTTTTTCTGAAGATGAAGTGGAAAAACTTAAAAATGATCTAGATGCAGAGACAATTACTTTAGGGCCAAGAATAATGAGAACAGAAACTGCAGGTATTGCAGCTTTATGTTGTTTATTATATGAGAAAGGTGAACTCGGTGATTAAAATGAATAAAAAAGCAGCTTTTTATACTTTAGGCTGTAAAGTAAATCAATATGAAACTGAAGCAATAATAGATATCTTTTTAGATAATAATTTTGAAATTGTAGATTTTTCTGCTGAGGCAGATGTTTATATAATTAATAGTTGTACTGTAACTAATCAGGCTGCTAGCAAAAGTAGAAAAATTGCTAGAAGAGCAAAAAGAAGCAATAATGACAGTTTGGTAGCTGTTGTTGGTTGTTATACACAGGCATTTCCGGAAGAAGTTAGTTCGATTTCTGAGATTGATTTTATAATGGGTAGTAGTAATAAGTCTAAAATAGTTAATAAGGTTAAAAAATTACTGGCTGGTAAAAATGTAGATAACGAGATAAAAGAATATCAGGAATTAAAAGATTACGAAGATTTAGAAATAAAAAGATTAAGTAATACAACCAGAGCTAATATTAAAATTGAAGATGGTTGCAATCAATTTTGCAGTTATTGTATAATTCCTTATGCTAGAGGACCTGTAAGAAGTAGGGAACAAAAATCTATTTTAAATGAGATTAAAAAGATGATCGGCCAGGGAGTTAAAGAGATTATTTTAACTGGCACTCATCTCGGGGCATATGGGACTGACAAGGGTAATAAAACTGCATTAACTGACCTGATGCAGCAATTAACTGAATTAAATAATCTTCAGAGGCTAAGACTTAGTTCAATTGAAGGTACAGAAATTGATGCGAAAATGATTGATTTAATTGCTGAAAATGATATTTTTTGTCCCCACCTTCATTTACCTCTTCAAAGCGGAAGTAATGAAATTTTAAAGGCAATGCAGAGACCCTATACGGCAGAGGAATTTAAAGAAACGATCAATAAAATAAGGGCTAAAATACCTGATATAGCAATTACAACCGATATTATCGTTGGTTTTCCAGGAGAAAATGAAAAGACTTTTAAGCAAACATTAGAGTTAGTTAAAGAGCTTAAATTCAGCAAAATACATGTTTTTCCGTTTTCAGCACGAGAAGGCACTCCTGCTTTTAAGATGGATAACAAGCTTAATGGAAATATTATCAAAAAATTTAGCAAAAAATTGCGGTTTATCAATAAATCTTTGATGGAAGAATATCAAGCGAATTTTTTAGGTCAAAACAAAAAAGTTTTAATTGAAGAAGCAAGAGATCAGCAAACAGGATTTTTAACCGGTTATACAGATAATTACCTTAAAATACTGGTAGAAGGTCCAGATAATCTAAAAAACACTTTAAGAGAAGTGAAACTTGAGCAGTCATTTGATCATTCTCATATTAAAGGAATAATTATAGAATAGCAGGAACTAGCAGCTTTTAAGAGAATATATGTAATAACTGATAAGACAACTTAATTATTTTTGGAGGTGTTAAAATGGAAGATTGTCTATTTTGTAAAATAGCAACTGGTGAGATGGAAACAGATTTTGTTTATAGTGATGATAGGCTTGTGGTATTTAAAGACATTAATCCTCAGGCACCTGTTCATCTTTTGATAGTACCTAAAAAACACATTTCTAATCTAAATAACTTAGAGAAAGAAAATAATAATTTAATAGGCCATATTTATCAGGTTGCAAAGCAATTGGCTGCAGAAAAAAATATAGCTGAAAGCGGTTATAGAATTGTTAGCAATTGTAATGATGATGGTGGACAAAGTGTTTACCATATCCATTTCCATTTATTAGGTGGAAGAAAACTGCAGTGGCCTCCAGGCTAATATTTCATTAGGGAGTTGGGAAAATGAAAGATTTAAAAGATAGACTGCTAGAGGATATGAAAAAAGCTATGAAAGAAAAAGATAAAGAACGTTTAGCAGTAATTAGAATGACAAGATCAGAAATCAAAAATAAAGAAATTGCAACAGGAGAAGAACTCGATAATAAGGGAGTAATTGCCGTTATAGCTAAAAAGGTAAAATCTATTAAAGACTCGATACCAGATTTTAAAAAATCAGGAAAAAAAGAAGTACTTGATAAACTATATGGAGAAGTTGAAATATTAGAAGAGTATTTACCAGAGCAGATGTCAGAAGAAGAGATCGATAAAATTGTTGAAACAATAATCAATGAAACCGGAGCAGAAAGCATGAAAGATATGGGGCAGGTTATGGCTAAAATTATGCCCAAAATAAAAGGTAGGGCAGATGGAAGTCTTGTCAGCCAAAAGGTTAAAGAAAAACTCGGCTCAAAATAATTTTATTTAAACTATGGAGGTTAATAACCCTCTGATCCTCATTTTAGGGGTGAAAAAATTGAGAAAAAAAGTTTTGATTTTTTTAATACTATTTTTAATAATTATTACTATTTTTTCTTCAGCTGAAAGAGCTTCAGCTTCTATATATCACATCCAACTAGAAGGCGAAATAAATATAGCTCAGTATTCGTTTATTAATGACGCTTTAACTAAGGCGGAGGCAGAAGGTGCTGAAGAATTTATAATTGAAATAAATAGTCTAGGTGGTTATGTTGATCCAGCATTAAGAATTCGAGATAGAATATTCAATTCCCCTTTACGAATTATTACTTTTGTAAATGGTAGAGCCTGGTCTGCAGCAGCATTACTTGCTTTGACCGGGGATGAGATCTATATTTCTTCTGGTTCTAGTATTGGAGCAGCCGAAACTAGGCCCCAGGAAGAAAAGTATATTTCTGCACTAAGAAAAGAATTTGCTGCAACTGCAGAAAGAACAGGCAGAAATGGTCAGATTGCAGAAGCAATGGTTGATTCGGATTTAGAAATAGAGTCAATAATCGAAAGAGAGAAACTACTTACTCTGACTGCTAGAGAAGCAGTTGAATTAGGAATGGCAGATTTTATAGCTGAAAACTTGAATGAATTAAGTGAATTGAAGTCGATTAGAACAGAGGAAATTATAAGAATAGAAAGAAGTAGTCTTCACAACATTATTGCTTTGATAACAAATCCTTATATTAGTGCCTTATTGTTAGTAGTAGCTTTTTCTGCATTAATTTTTGAAGCTCTAACACCCGGATTTGCTGTAGGTGGAACAATAGGAATACTTTCTTTACTAATTTTCTTTGCAGGCCATATTCTAACCGGTGCTATAGGGATGGGAATGTTAATCCTCTTTATGATCGGTATAATACTTATATTCTTCGAGATTTTTGTTATTCCGGGTTTTGGTGTAGCTGGTATAAGTGGTATTACTGCTGTTTTAATTAGCTTATTCTTTGTTTTTCCAAACAGGACAATAGCACTTAATGTCCTATTAGGAGTAATGTTTTTTACTCTTTTAATTGCTTTTATAATGATTAAAAAACTCGGCACAAGCCGGTTTTGGAATAAGATATCACTTGAAAAAAGTTCTGAAGGATATTACTCATCTTCAGATAAAAAAGATTACGTAGGTCGCAAAGCTGTTACAATAACAAAATTAAGACCGGCAGGGACGATAGAAATTGACAACAGCAGGGTTGATGCAGTAAGTGAAGGCGGTTTTATAGAAAAAAATAGCACAGTAGAGGTTGTATCAGTTTCTGGAAGCAGAATAGTTGTTAGGGAAATAGAAGAGGAGGCAAAATAAAATGGAATTATTGACAGTATTTATTTTAATTGCGTTATTAATATTTTTGGTTCTATTTTTTTACTTTATTCCAATTGGACTTTGGATTTCTGCAACAGCAGCTGGAGTAAAGGTTAGTTTTTTTAACTTAATTGGAATGAGATTAAGGCGGGTTATTCCTTCCTCAATTGTTGGCCCAATGATTAAAACTCATAAGGCAGGTATGAAAATAAGCAGTGATCAACTTGAAGCTCATTACCTTGCTGGAGGTAATGTTGATCGGGTTGTTGATGCCTTAATAGCAGCTCATAGAGCAGAGATAGCTCTAAGTTTTGAAAGGGCAGCAGCGATCGATTTAGCAGGAAGAGATGTTTTAGAAGCAGTAAAAATGAGTGTTAACCCAAAAGTAATTCAAACACCAATCGTTACAGCTGTGGCTATGGATGGTATACAGGTAATGGCTACTGCTAGAGTAACTGTAAGAGCTAATATAGAACGTCTGGTTGGTGGAGCTGGTGAAGAAACAGTACTGGCAAGAGTTGGAGAAGGAATTGTTACTACAGTTGGTTCAGCAGAATCTCACAAAAAAGTACTTGAAAATCCAGATTCTATTTCTAAAACTGTTTTAGATAAGGGTCTTGATTCTGGTACCGCTTTTGAAATATTATCAATTGATATAGCTGATGTAGATGTAGGTAAAAATATTGGAGCCCAATTACAGACAGATCAGGCAGAAGCTGATAAAGAAATTGCACAGGCTAAAGCAGAAGAAAGAAGAGCAATGGCAGTTGCAGAAGAACAAGAAATGAAAGCTAGGGTACAGGAAATGAGAGCTAAAGTGGTAGAAGCAGAAGCTCAAGTTCCTTTAGCTATGGCAGAAGCCTTAAAAAATGGTAATCTGGGTGTTATGGATTATATGAATCTGAAAAATATTGAATCTGATACAAAAATGAGATCAAGCATTTCGGAGTCATCGGAAAAGAATAACGAAAATATTGGAAATTAAATTTGGAATTCTCAACAGGAGGGATTAATAGTTATGGAGAGTTTAATATATTTACTTCCTGTTTTAATCTTCTTTTTTGTTGTTTTTGTTAAAGTTATAAATACTTTTAAAAAGATATTTAACTTTATCCAAGAAAAAGCTGCAGAATTGGAAGCTGATGTAAAAGAAGGTCGTTCACAAAATAGAGACTATGATTATGACTATAATTATGAAACAGAGCAACAAGGATCTCGAGAAGAATATAAATTAGCTTATGAAGAAGAACCACCTGAAAAAAGTAGCAAAACTGAGTTGGAAAAAGAAGCTATTAACAAAAAAGTTGAATTGAAAAGAAACGAAAGAATGAAAAAAGAAAAAAGAATTTTTACTTCTAAAAAAGACGGGGTTTCATTTGCTGAAAAGTTTCAAGATTACAGCGAATTAGAAAAAGCTGTGCTCTATAAAGAAATTTTAGCAGAGCCAAAAGCCCTGCAAAGAAAGAATTGAATTTAATCTTGGATAAAACTGCAGCCTCAGGTTGCAGTTTTTTCAAGTGAATTTATCTATTAATACAAATATGATATAATAAAAAAATAGGGTTTTTATAAGAAGCTATATTTATAAAAAGGAAGGAATATTTTCTTTGCTCTAGAAGTTAATTAAATAATGAGGGAGGATTAAAAATTGTCTAAAGGAGAAAGTAAAATAGAAATAAATGATTACCAGATAGCCCAAAACTTTTTTGGGCATAATGATAGAAATTTAAAATTATTAGAAAATATTTTATCTGTAAAACTTAGTGGAAGAGGTAATCAAATTAAAATAGAATGTCAAGATTGTGATATGGAGAAAAAAGAAATGATAATAAAAAAGCTCCTTTCTATGACAAATAGAAAAGATGAATTTTCACCTAGAAAATTAAAATATGCTGCTGAATTACTTAAAAGAAATCCAGAGGTTAATTTAAATGATATTTATAATGAGGTAATTCAGGAAAATTATAAGGGCAGAAAAATCAAAGCCAAAACTATGGGGCAAAAATTATATATTGAGTCTATAAAAAACAGGGATATAGTTTTTTCTATTGGTCCAGCCGGGACTGGTAAGACATATTTAGCAATGGTAATGGCTGTAAAAAGTCTTATGAATAATAAGGTTAATAGGATTGTATTAACAAGACCTGCAATAGAAGCTGGAGAGAATTTGGGGTTTTTACCAGGAGATATGCAGGAAAAAGTTGATCCTTATTTACGCCCCTTATATGATGCACTTTACGATATACTAGGTCCAGAAAAAGCAAAATTATATCAGGAAAAAGATATTATTGAAGTTGCTCCATTAGCCTATATGAGAGGGAGAACTTTAGATGATTCTTTTGTGATTTTAGATGAAGCTCAAAATACTACTTTAGAACAGATGAAGATGTTTTTGACTAGAATTGGTTTTAATTCTAAAGCAGTAATAACTGGAGATATAACCCAGATTGATTTACCTCATAAGAAAAACTCAGGATTAGCAACTGTCCAGAAAATATTAAAAGATATTAAGGGGATAGATTTTGTTTATTTAACCAGACATGATGTGGTACGTCATGATTTAGTTAAAGAAATTATTAAAGCATACGAAAGTTACGAAAGTGGGAGCTAATTATGAGATTAATGAAAGAAATAAGGATAAGACTCCGTAAATGGCGAGAAAAGTATTTAAACTTTTCTAACAGGACATATAAAATAATTTGGGGGGTTCTATTTTTTATTATAATCGCCTTAACTCTCAGCATAGATTTAATCCCTGACCAGGTAGATTTACGTCCTGGACAGGTGAGTCAAAGCAATATAACTGCTCCTCGAACTATTACATTTATAGATGAATCAAGAACTGAAGAATTAAGACAGAGAGCAGAGGAGAGTGCCCCAAGAGTTTATGAAGAAGATGGTACAGTGGAGCGAGATATTAGAGATCGAATAGATTTGTTATTTGATTCAATTATTGAAGAACGAGAAAGTGTACTAATAGAAAAATTGGCTGCACTTGAAAGTCCAGACCAACAGGTTGAAGAAGAATTTGAAGCTTTAACTGATGGTTCTGAGCCAGAACTTAGCTTTTCTGAGGAAGAATTAGGAAGTTTAGATTCAGAAGATATAAATCTAATAATGACAAATATTAAAGATGAGATTACTTTTGAAATTTCTGATGAAAATTTGGAAACGTTAATTACTCTGCCAGAAGAAGAATTAGAGGATATAAGAACACGGGCAGATAATTTATTGATTTCTGCATTATCCAGGAGAATTTTACCAGCTGAGTTATCCAGCGCTAGAGATAATATCAGTCAGTCAGCTATGGAAATGGACATTTCAAGAGATAAAAGACTTGCTCTCGCTGAAATAACAGAAAATACTCTGGAAGCAAATATGTTTTTAAACACGGAAGCAACCGAGGCCAGACGCCAAGAAGCAGTTGGCCAAATTGAGCCTATTCAAAATACAGTGCGTCAGGGAGAAATTATTGTTCGCCAGGGTGATGTTGTAACTGAAGCTGACATAGAAATTTTAGAAAGACTGGGTCTGCAGAGGTCAGAGCTTAATTATTTCAATATATTTGGAAGGATATTAATTGCCTTTATTATTGTTCTTCTATTAGCTTTTTATTTTCATAAATACAAAAAAAATATCTGGGAAGATAATAGTCAATTATTATTAATTGAGATTTTAATTGTTATTGTTCTTTTGCTTGCAAAAACTTTTAGTTTTTTTCAAAATCCATTTGTAGATTTTCTTGTACCTACTGCTATGGCGTCAATTTTGTTAACTATATTAATTGATACTGATACTGCTCTTGTCACTACCTTGTTTTTAAGCATGTTAATTGCTCCTATATATGATATGAACTATAATATAGTTCTAACTTCTTTGCTTGGTGGTCTGGTTGCTATTTATAGTGTCAGCAAAGTAAAGGAACGGGGAGATATAATAAGGGCTGGTCTTAATATTAGTGTTGTACTAATGTTTTTAATTGGTGGTTTATCACTTTTACAGGAGAGTCCAAATTGGAATTATATGATTTGGGCAGTTGGTGGAGGAATAACAAATGGTCTTTTAGTAGGTGTCTTAGCTAATGGATTTTTACCTTATTTAGAAGACTTATTTGATATGACATCTTCTGTCAAATTATTAGAATTATCTAATCCAAGCCAGGTTGTTTTAAAAAGAATGTTAGTAGAAGCTCCTGGTACTTATCATCATAGTATTATTGTTGGTAACCTCGCTGAAACAGCTGCAGAGGATGTAGGAGCAGATTCTTTACTTGCTAGAGCTGCTGCTTATTATCATGATATTGGTAAATTAAAAAGGCCTTACTTTTTTTCAGAAAATCATTTTGGAGCTGAAAATCCTCATGATAAAACATCTCCAAATTTAAGTGCTTTAATTATTAAATCACATGTAAAAGATGGAGTTGAAATGGCAGAAGAGTATGGGATTCCCGGTAAAATTATTGATATTATAAAAGAGCACCATGGCACAAATTTAATTTCTTATTTTTATCAACAGGCAATACAGGAAAATAAGCATGATGATATCGAAAAAAAAGATTTTCGTTATGATGGACCTAAACCTCAAAGTAAAGAAGCAGCCATAATTATGTTAGCAGACATAACAGAAGCAGCCGTACGTTCTAAAAACTTTAATAAAAATAATCATGATCGAATAGAAGGCTTTGTCAGGGGCTTAATTAAAGACAAATTAATTGAAAATCAATTAGATAAATCCGATTTAACTCTAAGGGATTTAGATAAAATCACAAAGAGTTTTGTCAAAGTTTTAACCGGTATTTATCATCAGAGAGTAGAATATCCAGAAAAACTACTCAAAGAGATGAAAGGCGGAGATAATAATGATTAATGTTGAATTTAATGACATGCAGGATTTTTTGGAGATAGATCAAAAAATGAAAGATTTATTAGCAAAAGTGATTATAACTGCTGCAGAAGTAGAAGGATATAGTGGTGGTGAAGTCAGTGTTGCTTTTGTGAGTAATGAAGAAATAAAGAAGTTAAACAAAAAATATAGGAATATTGATGCAGCGACTGACGTGTTATCTTTTCCTATAGATGATGAAGTACTTGGAGATATAATTATTTCTTCTGAGAGAGCTGTATCACAGGCAGAAGAATACGGCCATTCTTTAAAACGAGAATTAGCTTATTTAACCGTTCATGGTATACTTCATCTTTTTGGTTATGATCATCATGGTCAGGAAGAAAAAAATAAGATGAGACAAAAAGAAGAGCGAATACTCACTGAGTTAGATTTAAGCAGGGATTAGGTGTTATTATGTGGCTTCTAAAAACTATCGACAGCTTTAATCATGCTATAGCTGGTTTAATTCATTCTTTTCGGACCCAATTAAATATGCAGATCCACTTTTTAGCTGCGGCATTGGTGTTGGGATTTAGTCTTTTTTTCGATTTAAGCAGAGTTGAACTTGCCCTGGTAATTATATCTATTAGCTTTGTTATCTTTGCAGAATTGCTTAATACAGCTGTAGAAGTAATAATAGATATTATTAGTCAGGAATATACTATTAAAGCTAGGATCGCTAAAAACATCAGTGCTGCTGCGGTTGTGATTGCTGCAGGCAATGCACTATTTATAGCTTATTTAGTTTTCTTTAATAAATTCAAGGATGTTTCTGCAGCTACAATCTTAACAATTAGACATGAACCTCTGCACTTAGCGTTTATAAATATTATGATTATTTTTATACTTGTAGTAGCGTTAAAATCTATTTTTATTAGTGGTACACCATTAAGAGGGGGGGTTGTAAGTGGCCATACTGCCCTTGCTGCTTCTGCTTCTTTGATAATATTATTTTTAACTGGAAATTTGATTGCTTTTTCATTATCACTTGTGCTTTTATTTTTGATTGCACAAAGTCGTCTAGAGTCTGGAACCCACACCTTCAAAGAAATATTTTTTGGGGCTTTGCTTGGTTTTATAACAACAGTTATAATTTTTTATTTTTTTAGATTAAGATAAAGAAAGAGATTTTATTTTGGGGGAGATAGCATGTATTTAGAGCTTATATTGTTGTTAATACTTTTATTTTTATCAGCCTTTTTTTCTGGTTCTGAAACCGCCTTTATGTCAGTTAATAGAATAAAAATAAAGGATAGAGTACAACATGGTGATGAAGGTGCGTCTCAGGTGGATAAATTACTTGAAGACCAGACTAAGTTATTAACAACTATTTTGATTGGTAATAACCTGGTAAATATTGCTGCATCCTCCATAGCTACAGCTCTTGCTATTGAAATATTTGGCAATAAAGGGGTTGGGATAGCTACAGGCCTGGTTACTTTTATAATATTAATTTTTGGTGAGATTACACCGAAAGCTTTAGGAAACAACTTGTCTATTGCTTATGCTAAAACTGCTGCTACCCCATTATATTATATGGAAAAAATATTTATGCCGGTAATTTTTATTCTTACCAGTATAGTAAATTTATTTGTTAAAGATTCTAGTTTAATTTCTTCTGCTTTTTTAAGTGAAGATGAAATAAGACGTTTTGTAGAGGTTAGTCAGCGTGAGGGAGTAATCAAAGAAACTGAGCAGGAGATGATTCAAAGTGTTTTTGAGTTTGATGATACTCTGGTTAAAGAAAATATGGTGCCTAGAATTGATATAGTTTGTGTTGAAAAGAATGATTCTTTAAAAGAATTAATAAGGTTAGGGGTTGAAAAAGGTCATTCTAGAATACCGGTATATGAAGAATCAATTGATAATATTATCGGGTTAGTATATATAAAAGATTTGTTAGAATTATTGCTTGAAAAAGATAAAAAAACTGAAATAGAAGACTTCATAAAGCCTATTTATTTTATCCCTGAAGGTAAACCGATCAACCAATTATTATCAGAAATGAAGGAAAGAAAAGAACATATGGCTATAATAGTTGATGAATATGGAGGAACTTCAGGCTTGATTACAATCGAAGATTTATTAGAGGAAATTGTAGGTGATATTCAGGATGAATTTGATCTTGAAAAAAGTTATATTGAAGTAATCGATAACAATAAACTTTTGCTAGACGGCAGAACAGATATAGAAGAATTGAATAAATTTTTAAAAGACCCATTAGAAGAAAATGATGATTTTGAAACTGTAAGTGGTTTAATTTTAAATAATTTAAATAGATTACCAATCCAGGGAGAAAAAATAAAATTAAAAGGTTTAACTCTTATAGTAGAAAATATAATTGATAATAGGATTAGAAAAGTTAAACTTATAAGCAAAAAAGAGTTAGAGCTTAAAGAAAAAGAATAGTTTAGATAGAGGTGTAAAAATGAAAAGAAAATCAATTGCACTGGTTTTTTTACTTATATTCAGCTTGATATTTTTAGGAGCATGTGCTGATCAAGATGATGATCAACATCTTGATCCGGAACAGCCTATTCAGGAAGAACTGATTGAGGAAGAAATATTTGAGCAGCTCGATAGAATAGAAACTGAATACCAAAATGGGAGACAAGAAATACAACAAAATGGTGACCATAGTTATCAATCAGTTTCACCATTTACAGGAATGCCGGTTGAAGATGAATATTATAATAGGGCTATAGCCGTCTCAATTGAAAATTCTCCGGCAGCTCGTCCTCAAAGTGGGATTAATGAGGCAGAAATAATTTATGAGTTTATGCTTGAAGGAGGTATTACAAGATTTTTAGCAATTTTTTGGCCGGAAGTTCCAGAAAAAATCGGTCCAATTAGAAGTGCTAGACCTTTTATAATTGAAACTGCAGCTGATTATGATGCGCTTTTTTTACATGCAGGAGCAAGTCCAGATGGTTTTCAAATGTTAAATGATATTGAACTAATGCATTTAGATGAAATTTATCAAAGCCAGTATTTTTGGAGAAGTAGTAAAAGAAGAGCACCAAACAACCTTTATACAGGTAAATCTTCTTTAGGTGATTATTTAAATAATTTAGATGAAAGAGAATATCCTGATCAATTTAATTTTATAACTGCCTCTGTAATCAGCAATTTTAGTTCTGCAGAAGAAATAACTATTGATTATTGGGGAGGCTATAATGTCTTATATCGTTACAATAGTTTAGAAAATAATTATTACCGTTATATTAATGATTTTGACACACCACATCAAGTTGAAAGCGGAGAGCATTTAACTGCTAAAAATATTATTGTCAAATATGTAGATACCTATACGAAAGATGAAGAAGGCCGTCAAAATATTAATCTTAACTCTAATGGCGATATTAAGCTATTTAGAGATGGAACAGTTATCAATGGGAACTGGGAAAGAAACTCTAACAACCAGCTTGTTTATTTAGATAACAATGACAATGAAATTGAGATCAATCCGGGACAAACCTGGATCCAGTTAGTTCCTAATGGTACAGAAATAAATTATTAGAGCAAAGGATGCATTTATTATGGATAAAAAAATTAAAAGAGAACTTTTAAAGTCTGCTTTAAAAGCTCAAGAAAATGCTTATGTACCATATTCTAATTTCCCTTTAGGAGCTGCTGTGTTAATGGATGATGGTTCAATATATAATGGAGCTAATATAGAAAATGCCTCTTTTAGCCTTACTAATTGTGCGGAAAGATCGGCTATTTTTAGTGCTATTTCTGATGGTAAAGAAAAAATTAAAGCTCTATTATTAGTAAGTAATACTCAAAAAACAATTACACCCTGTGGAGCTTGCAGGCAGGTAATTAATGAGTTTGCTGATGGAGAAATAGAAATTATAATGGTGACAGAAAAAGGTGGGAAAGAAAAAATTATGAGTAATTTAGAACTTTTACCAGGAGCATTTAGTGAGAAATCAATGGAGAAAAATAATGACTTATAAATCAGGCTTTGTAACAGTTATTGGCAGACCAAATGTAGGAAAATCGACCTTAGTGAATAATTTAGTTGGGGAAAAAATAAATATTATTTCTCCCCGCCCCCAAACTACCAGAAATAGTATAAAAGCAATTTACACAGAGGAAAAGGGGCAAATAATTTTTATTGATACCCCGGGAATCCATCAGGCAAGAAACAAACTTGATAAATTTATGCTTGAAGAAGCATATAGCAGTCTTGACGGAATAGACATAATTATATTTATTCTTGATGCCAGTACTTATTGGGGTAAAAATGATCAGATGATTTATGATCAAATAAAAAGTTCAAAAAAAAATATTATCTATGTCATGAATAAGATAGATAAAATTTCTAACAAAGATCTTTTATTAAGACAGAAAAAATACAGTCAAAAAGTTGGGGAAGAAGTTATTCCGATTTCAGCACTTAATAACAAAAATATCGATACTTTGTTAGAAGAAATTTTTTCATATTTACCAGAAGGGCCTCAGTATTATCCCGAAGATATGATTACAGATCAAATTGAACGTTTTGTTTTTGCAGAGTTAATTCGAGAAAAGATTTTTTATCTGACAAGAGAAGAAGTGCCTTATGGGGCTGCTGTTTTAGTTGAAGAGGTTAAAGAAAGAGATAACGAAGATTATTATATTCGGGCAAATATTTATGTTGAAAAAAAATCTCATAAAGGAATTATAATTGGTAAAAATGGCAAGATGATTAAAAGAATAGGAAAAGAAGCAAGAAAAGAGATCGAGGATTTGATGCAGACCAAGGTATATTTAGACCTCTGGGTAAAAGTATTAAAAAATTGGAGAGATAAAGATAATCTGATGAAGAGAATGGGTTACAAATAAAAACTTTTTAGTTATATACATTGGAGTGGTGCTTATGACAATAATAAAAGAAAATATTACTAATGAATTAGTTCCTGAGAACTATGAAAACTTTTATGACTTTTATGAAGACAATTATCCAGCTGATGTGGCAGAATTTTTATCTACTCTTTCTGAAGAAGTTTTGCTTGAAAACATTGTTAATCTTTCTCCAGCAGTTTTAAGTGAAATAATAATATTTTTTGATGAAGATCTGCAAAAAGAAATTACTACAAAAATATCAACATTTAAATTAGCAGAAATTTTGAGTAATATGTATAATGATGATGCTGCAGATTTGCTGGGTGTTTTAAGAGTAGGGAAAATTAAAGAAGTTTTAAAATTAATGAAAGAAAATAAGGCACTAGAATTAAAAGAGCTTCTAGAATATGATGATGAAAGTGCCGGTGGACGAATGACAACAGAATTTATTGCATTTTATGCTGATAATTCTGTTTCAACAGTTTTAAATAAAATAAAAGACTTAATGATAGAACCTGAAATGATCTATTATATTTATGTAATTTCTAGAAAAAAAGAATTATTAGGTGTTTTATCAGTTAGACAGTTACTTACAGCTCATAGAAATGAAAAGTTAAATGATATCATGAATAAAAATGTAGTAAAGGTAGATGTAAATTTAGATCAGGAAGAAGTAGCCAAAATACTTTCTAAATATAATTTGCTAGCCGTACCAGTTATTAATAAACACAAGCAATTGGTGGGTATTATAACCGTAGATGATATTTTAGATATTATTGAAGAAGAAACAACCGAGGATTTATTTAAAATGTCTGGTGCAACTAGTACATATGATATCCATGGTAATTTTATGGAGGCTGTAAAAAAAAGGATCCCCTGGTTGTTTATACTTCTATTTGGAGGGCTCCTCTCAGGTAGTGTTATAGGTCGTTTTGAAGAGTCACTACAGTCTATAGCTGCTTTAGCAATTTTTATACCTGTATTAATGGATATGGGAGGAAACGTTGGCACTCAATCATTAACTATAGTTGTAAGAGGCCTTGCTACAGACGAGCTTGAAGTTAAACATTTTTTCAAGCATTTATTTAATGAATTTAAGGCTGGAATAGTAATGGCACTATTGATTGGTGGTTCTCTTTTGTTGATTACATTTTTCTGGCATAATAATATCGCAATTGCTTTTGTAGTAGGTTTTTCAATGGTTACAACAATGGTTACAGCTGTAATCTTAGGTACCAGTATTCCTTTTATAGTTGATTATTTTGGTGTTGATCCTGCGGTTGCTGCAGGTCCATTTATAACTACTTTAATTGATATATCTGGTCTTTTCATTTACTTTACTCTGGCAACACTTTTATTAGAAAGATTAACTTAAATGCAGGATTATTGTTGAATTTGAAGAATATAATTATTGACTGATGGAAATTAAAAGAAAATAAGGAGTGAATTTTATAATGGCGATCAAACCGCGAGATATGGCTAAAATGATTGACCATACTAATTTAGATCCCACTGCAACAGTGGATGACATTAAAAAATTATGTAAAGAGGCTAAAGAACACGAATTTGCCTCTGTATGTATTAACCCTATTTATGTTCCTTTAGCAGCAAAGCTTTTAGAAGAATGTTCAGTTAAAGTTTGTACAGTAGTTGGATTTCCACTGGGTGCAAGCACCACTGAAGTTAAATCATATGAAACAAGAAATGCTATTAAAAATGGAGCTCAAGAGATCGATATGGTTATGAATATTGGAGCTTTCAAATCTGGAGCATTAGAAATCTTCAAATCCGACATTAAAGCAGTAGTTGATGCTACTAAAACTGCAGGAGTAACTTCTGATATTATCGTCAAGGTTATATTGGAAACCTGTTATTTAAATGAAAAAGAAATTACAAAGGCCTGTGAAATAGCTAAAGATGCTGGAGTAGATTTTGTTAAAACTTCAACAGGTTTTGGTAGTTATGGAGCTAAAATAGAAGATGTCAGTCTAATGAGGAAAACAGTTGGCCGTGATGTAGGAGTTAAAGCATCAGGTGGTATTCATAATTTTGAAGAAGCACTAGATATGCTCGATGCTGGAGCAAATAGAATAGGTGCCAGCTCTGGAGTTACTATAGTGACTGATGAGAAAGATTAAATTGGAGTTGACTTAATTTGGCTACATTTGAGACCGAAGCTATCGTGCTTAAACAATTTGATTTAGGTGAATCAGATAGGCTTATTACCCTGTATACAAAAGAAAATGGTAAAGTTAAAGCAGTTGCCAGAGGGGCACGAAAGGGTAATAAGTCACGCTCAGGTCTTGTTTTACCATTTAGCCATCACCACTTTACCTTATATAAAGGCAGATCTTTGGCTAAAATAAATCATATTGAATCTATTGCCATGAATTCGAAACTTCGTGAGGATTTAGACTATATGGCACATGCCAGTGTGGCTGCTGAATACATTGAAAGAGCAGGATTGGAATTTGAAGCAGATCAAGCATTATTTTCTCTGCTGGCTGTAATCTTGGAATATATGAATAAAGCAGAAAAAAATGAACTATTATTTTATTTAACAGTTTTTGAAGCAAAATTATTGCTTTTGCTGGGGGTTAAACCAGAAATTGAAAGCTGTACAGTTTGCGGGGAAAAAATAAATTTAAAAGGTTTTACTGCGGTTGGGGTAAAAGAAGGTGGCTCAATTTGTAGAGAGTGTCTTAGCAAGGCAGAATTTGATTATAGCGATTTTTCATTAAATCAGATGAGAGCTCTGTATAAAATTATTTTTGCTAAAATAACGATATTGAAAGCCAAACAATTTTCTGAGCCTCTGACAAATAAATTAATGGAGCTAACAGAAAATTTTTTGGCATATCACCTTGATTTAAATCCAAAGTCTTTATCTTTTCTATATACCCTAAGGAATATGAATAGCTAAACTTTGGCCTTGTCCTAAAGGATAAGGTTTTGTTTTGAGAAATGATTTTAATTAATTTTAAATAGAAAAATGTTAAAAGAGAGGAAGTGTATTTATGAATTTCCAGGAAATAATTTTTGCTCTGGATAAATTTTGGAGTGATCAGGGTTGTGTGATAGAACAGCCTTATGATATTGAAGTTGGAGCAGGGACGATGAGTCCTTCAACTTTTTTAAGATCACTTGGCCCGGAAGGATGGGATACTGCTTATGTACAACCCTGTAGACGTCCAACTGATGGACGTTATGGTGATAATCCCTATCGTCTACAGAGATATTTTCAATATCAGGTAATTATGAAACCTTCTCCTGATGATATACAGGAAATATATTTAGCCAGTTTGGGTGCATTAGGAATAGACGCTAAAAAACATGATATACGTTTTGTTGAGGATAACTGGGAATCACCAACCCTTGGAGCCTGGGGACTTGGCTGGGAAGTCTGGCTTGATGGTATGGAAATAACACAATTTACCTATTTTCAACAGGTTGGAGGTTTTAAAGCAGATCCTGTAACAGTAGAAATCACCTATGGATTAGAAAGAATTGCCATGTATTTACAGGAAGTAAACAATGTATATGATTTAACCTGGGTAGAAGGAGTAAAATATAGAGATATTTATCATCAAAATGAAGTTGAACAATCAGCCTATAATTTTGAAATAGCAGATATCGATAGATTATTTAAACTTTTTGATATTTATGAAGCAGAGGCAGAAAATTGTCTTGAAGCTGATTTAACACTTGCAGCTTATGATTATACACTCAAGTGTTCTCATAATTTTAATTTATTAGATGCAAGAGGAGCTATTAGTGTTACTGAAAGAACAAGATTTATTAAAAGAGTTCGAAAACTGGCCCACAAATGTGCAGCCAGATATTTGGACTCAGGAGATCAGGAGTGATAGAAATGGCCAAGAATTTAATATTTGAAATTGGAACTGAAGAAATGCCAGCAGAATCAATGAAAAAATTTAGAATAGATTATTTAGAATGCGCAAAAGAAATTTTTGCTAATAATAATTTAGAGTATGAAGCAATTAATGTTTATTCAACTCCCCGCAGATTAGTATTATCAATCAAAAATCTAGCAGAAAAGCAAAAAGATAAGAGAGAAAGTGTTCGAGGACCAGCAGTTAATATTGCTTATGATGAAAATGGTGAAGCTACCAAAGCCGGTCAGGGTTTCGCCAGAGGGCAGGGAGTAGAAGTAGCCGATCTGGTTGAAAAAGATGGTTACCTATATGCTGAAAAAGTTGAAAAAGGAAAAGCCAGCAAAGATATTTTAGCTGATATTTTAAAAAGTATTGTAAAAAAAGTTCCCTTACCTAAAGCAATGCGCTGGGGAAGTGTAAAAATGGAATTTATTCGCCCTATTAAATGGTTACTTGCCCTATTTGGAGAAGAAAAAATAGATTTAGAAATTGCAGATGTTAATTCTGAAGTCTTTAGTCTTGGCCACCGCTTTTTAAGTGAGGGTAAGGTAAAGATAAAACATGCTGATACCTATTTCAATATTCTCCAGGACAATTATATTATTGTTAAAGAAGGCACCAGGAGAAAAATTATCAAAGATCAGATCGAAAAACTAAATTTAAGTGGTAAAGCAGTTATTAAAGAAAGCCTTTTAGATGAAGTTGTAGATTTAGTTGAATATCCTACAGCTTTTAAAGGTCAGTTTTCAGAAGAATACCTAGAACTTCCAGATGAAGTATTAATTACTGCTATGGAAAAGCATCAGCGCTATTTTCCGGTTAAAGCTAATGGAGAATTAAAGGCAGAATTTATTGGTGTCAGAGATGGAGGCAGCGATTATTTAGCTGAAGTAATTGCCGGTAATGAAATGGTTTTAAAAGGAAGATTAGATGATGCCCAATTTTTCTTTGCGGAAGATCAAAAATATGGGTTTATCAATAGAAGTGAAGATATTAAAGATATTGTTTTCCAACAGGATTTGGGTAGTGTTAATGATAAAGTTCAAAAACTTGAGGAAATAACTTCTGAACTGGCAGATAAATTAAATTATAGGGCAGATAAAAAAGAGAAGGCTGTTAGAGCTGCTGAATTATCTAAAAATGATCTGGCAACAGAAATGGTAAATGAATTCGCCAATCTCCAGGGTATTATGGGTAGAGAATATGCTTTATTAGCTGGAGAAGCAGAAGAAACTGCAGAGGCTATCTATGAGCATTATTTACCCCGATATGCAGGAGACAGTTTACCTAAAACTGATTCTGGAAAGCTTTTAGCGATGGCTGAAAAGCTATTTAATTTAAGCAGTCATTTTTTACTTGGCAATATACCCAGTGGCTCTCAAGATCCTTTTGCTCTACGCAGACAGGCAACAGGACTTTTGCGAATAATTTTAGCAGAAGAACTTTCGATTAACATTTTAGAAATAATAAAAATGAGCATGAAAATTGTGGATATTAATAAATCTACAGTAAATGAAGTGTCTCTAAAACTAAAAGAATTTATTAAACAGCGGCTTGAAAATCTCCTTTCAGATTTAGAAATTCGCTATGATATTATTAATGCAGTTATAGATGTTAATGATAATGACTTTGTTGATATTTATCAAAGAGCTGAAAAGTTGATGGAATTTAGGTCTCAAAATCCTCAGTTATTTGTAGATTTAGTAAGAGGTTTAGTGAGAGCAAAAAATATATCTGAAAATTTAGATTCAAAATCAGAGATCAATGCAGGATTATTAACTAAAGATGAAGAAAAACAGTTATATGAGGTTTATCAAAAAAATCAACCATTAATTAAAGACCATTTTGCCAAAAAAGAATATAAGAAGGGCTTTTATTTATTGGTTGAGTTAAAAGAAGACATAGACAAGTTTTTAGACAATGTTATGGTAATGGTGGAAGATGAAGAACTTAAAAAGAATCGGCTTTCAATACTTTCTGAGATTTCTGATTTGATGAGAGAGGTAATTAATATTGAAGAAATAGCTCTTGATTAATAAATTTATTCAAAGGGGTGTAAAAGATGAGTGAAAAACAAGTTTTATTCTATGTTGTTTCAGATTGTACTGGTAAGACTGCTAAAAATTTAGTTGAATCTGCTTCTGGTCAATATCCTGAACAAAAAATTGAAAAGAAAAATTTTCCCTTTGTCCGTTCTACTGAAAAGATCGATGAAATTATTGAGCAGGCTGTAAAAGAAGATGCAGTAATTGTTTTTACAACTGTAAAAGAAAAACTTAGAAAATATATCATTGATAAATCTGAAAAAAATGGGCTGGAATATGTGGACATGATGACTAAACCATTAGAAATTATTACTAAGAGACTGGGAGTAGATCCTAAAGAAGAATTTGCTCTGAAATATAAATTGGATGAGGCTTATTTTAAAAGAATTGAAGCAATGGAATTTACTTTGCAATTTGATGATTTAAATGAAGAAAAAGGGATTGCTGAAGCAGATATTGTTTTAGTAGGAGTTTCCCGTACATCTAAAACCCCCTTATCTATCCACCTTTCTTATCTGGGTTATAAAACTGCGAATGTACCACTGGTTCCAGAGGTGGATGTTCACCCAGCAGTAATGGAAAACAAAGATAATAAAGTAATCGGTTTAACAATTGATCCTGAGCTTTTAAATGATATTAGAATAGAAAGACTCAAAAAAATGGGTTTAGGTGATGATGCGACCTATGCTGCCAAGGAACGAATAAAGCAAGAATTTGAATATGCTGATTCTATAATGGAAGAAATAGGATGCCCTGTTATAGATGTGACAGATAATAATATAGAAGAAACTGCTGTGGAGGTATTAGCCTATTTTAACGGCTAGGAGTTGATTTTATGTTTTCCAGAATAGAACAGGAAAAATGGGAAAAAGAAAAACTTTTATCGACTGCTGCATTAAGTTCTGAAAGCAAAGGTCGTTTAAAAAAAGATAAAAAATGTGATATAAGAACAATTTTTCAGCATGATCGTGACAGGATACTTCATTCAAAGGCTTTTAGAAGGTTAAAGCATAAAACACAGGTTTTTATTGCTCCAGAAGGTGACCATTATAGAACCAGGTTAACCCATACACTAGAGGTTGCCCAGATTGCCAGGACAATTGCTAGAGCTCTAAAATTGAATGAAGATCTAGTAGAAGCAGTTGCTTTAGGCCATGATTTAGGGCATACTCCTTTTGGTCATGCTGGAGAAAGTGTTCTTTCTGAAATAAGTGATAAAGAATTTCAGCATAATAAACAGAGTTTAAGGGTTGTAGATCTTTTAGAAAAAAGAAGTAATGGTAGAAGAGGTTTAAATTTAAGTATAGAGGTCAGAGATGGTATTGTAAATCATACAGGTGATAACAAGCCCTTTACATTAGAGGGACAAATTGTTAAGATCGCTGATAGGATTGCCTATATAAATCATGATATTGATGATGCTTTAAGAGCAGCTTTGATTTCAGTAGATGATCTTCCTCAGAAAACTATGGAGATACTTGGTGATACTCATTCTAAAAGAATCAATGTAATGGTCAGGGATATAATAAAAGAAAGCTGGCAGCAGCCAGAAATAAAGCGATCTAAAAAGATAGAAAAAGCAAGTAATGATTTAAGAGAATTTTTATTTGCCAATGTATATATAGATTCAAAAGGTAAAGATGAAGTAGCTAAAGCAAAGCGCTTGATTAAAATGCTTTATAATCATTTTCTGGATAATATTGATCTTTTACCTAAAGAATATTTAGATTTTGAGGATAACAAAAAAATTGCAATTATTGATTATATTGCAGGAATGACAGATCGCTATGCAATCAATCTTGGCAGAGAATTATTTATTCCTACTCCCTGGTTGGAAAAAAATAATTGATTTTTTGCAGGAATATTAAATTAATTAGTGAATAAATTTCAAAGAGCTGTTTTATAAAAAGATATTTATTTACATGCAGGATAAATTTATTTTTCAGAGAAATATAATTACAACAGAAGTTAATTTAAAGGTCAGGGTGGATAAATTGACCAGATATTCAGATGATTTTATAGATGAATTAAAGACTAATGCAGATATAGTTGATCTTGTTTCTGATTATGTTGAACTGCAGAAGTCAGGTAATAGATATAAAGGGCTTTGTCCTTTTCACAGCGAAAAAACTCCATCTTTTTTTGTTAATCCTGATAATAATTTCTATCATTGTTTTGGCTGTGGAGCTGGCGGAGATTTAATAAATTTTGTGATGGAGATTGAAAACCTTACTTTTGCAGAGACGATAAAAGTTTTAGCAGAAAGAAGTGGGATGGAATTACCGGATCTTAGTGATGCACAAAGGCAGAGGTACAAAGAACGCGAAAAATTATTTGCCTTAAATAACTTAGCAGCCAAATTTTATAATTATATTCTTCTTGAAAAAGAAATAGGAAAAAAAGCTTTAGAATATCTTAAAAATAGAGATATTAACGAAAGTGATATTAAGCAATTCCAAATCGGTTATGCTGCTGATGAGTGGCAGCTGCTTTTAAATTTTTTGAAGAAAAGAAATTTTAGTCTTGATTTAATTTATAAAGCAGGTTTAATCACAAAAGGTAAAAATAATTCTTATTATGATAAATTTAGAAATAGAGTTATTTTCCCTATTTACAACAATAGGGGTGAAGTGATAGCATTTGGGGGCAGGATTTTAGAAACAGAGGCTGCTGAATATGGGCCAAAATATTTAAACTCGCCGGAAACAGCAATTTTTAGTAAAAAGAAGAATCTTTATGGTCTGCATCTTGCTAAAGATTCAATCCGAAAAAAGAATAGTTGCATTATAATGGAGGGATATACTGATATCATTCAGGCTCATAAAAATGGCTTTAAAAATTCTATTGCTTCCTTAGGTACAGCTTTTACAGAAGAACAGGCAAAACTGATAAAAAGATATGCAGAAAAAGCTTATATAGCTTATGATGCTGATACAGCAGGTAATATGGCGACTCTAAGAGGTCTGGATATATTAAGTGATGCTGGTATTGATGTAAAAGTAATTCAGCTTGATGAGGGAAATGATCCTGATGATTTGTTAAGAGAAGAAGGAGCTGAGATTTTTTTTGATCACCTGGATAGTGCTTTAAGCCTGGTTGATTTTAAGATTGAAATGATAATTCAGGACAAAGACCTTGATGAACCAGGGGTTAGGCTTAAGGTTTTGAAATCGATTATAAAATTAATTGCTGAGATTGATGATGAACTAAAGCGGGAGATATATTTAGAGAGAGCTGCTGAAAAAACTTCTTTTAAAACCGAAGTTTTGTCAAAAGAGGTAAAGAAAGAAGTTAAAAAAAATAAAAGCAGGAATTATCGTAGGGATATAGAAAAAATTAATAGTGCCTCTAAAAAAGTAGATTTAAATACTCAAATTTCTTATTATCAAAAAATTGAAGAACAGATTTTAGCATATTATATAACCCAGGCTGAACTGCGGGAGGAAATATCAGAAATATTAACTCCTGATGATTTCACAGGTAGAGCAGCTCAGTTGGCAGATCTGCTTTTTCAAGGCAAGGTAATCAGTGCTTCAGTTAAAAATGAAAGTATAAAAGATGAACTGGATGATGAGCTTTTTTCTTATTGGACAGAAATTATTGTCAAACAAAAAAGTGGTTTAAGTGAAGAAAGAATTTTAGAACTGGCAGAATATATCAGTTCATATAAAATTTCAAAAAGCAAAGAAAAGATATGTAGTTATTTAGCAAACAAAAATTTTGACCTTGATAAATTAAACACTATATTAACTACATTTCAAAAAATGAATTATAATATTGAAAGGAGGGACTAAAGTGGCTGAAAAAGATATAAGTCCTGCTAAAATAGATGAAGTTCAGGCTCTTATTAGCCGAGGTAAAAAAGAAGGGGAGCTGACATATGAGGAAATAATGGATGCTCTTGAGGACATAGATCTTGATTCTGAAGATATAGAGCAAATTTATGATCTTTTCAATGAAAAGAATATAAATATTGTCAATGAAAAGCTTCAGCAAGATGAAGAAGAGGAAGATGACAGTGGTCTAGACCTCAGTGTACCAAAAGGTGTTGGCATTGATGATCCCGTTCGGATGTATTTAAAAGAAATAGGTAAAGTAGATCTTTTAACAGCTGATGAAGAGGTTATGCTCGCTAAAAGAATGGAACAGGGTGACGAGTGGGCCAAACAGCAGCTTGTTGAGGCGAATTTACGTTTGGTAGTAAGTATTGCCAAAAAATATGTAGGTCGAGGAATGCTTTTTCTTGATCTAATTCAGGAAGGTAATATGGGACTAATGAAGGCTGTAGAAAAGTTTGATTATACTAAAGGTTATAAGTTTAGTACCTATGCTACCTGGTGGATTAGACAGGCAATAACGCGTTCAATTGCTGATCAGGCAAGAACTATTCGTGTTCCTGTTCATATGGTTGAAACCATTAACAAACTGATTAGAGTTTCGCGTCAGTTATTACAGGAAAAAGGTAGAGAGCCTAAGCCGGAAGAAATTGGTGAAGAAATGGATATTTCTGCTGAGAAAGTTAGAGAGATTATGAAAATTGCTCAGGAGCCAGTTTCACTTGAAACACCTATTGGTGAGGAAGAAGACAGTCACCTTGGTGATTTTATAGAAGACGAAGATTCTCCTGCACCAGCTTCTGCTGCTTCTTATATACTCTTAAAAGAACAGCTTGATGGAGTACTTGATACTTTAACCGAGAGAGAAAAAAGGGTCTTAGAACTCAGATTTGGTATAGAAGATGGTAGACCAAGAACATTAGAAGAAGTAGGTAAAGAATTTGGAGTAACCAGAGAAAGAATTAGACAGATTGAAGCAAAAGCATTGCGCAAACTTCGTCATCCTAGTCGAAGCAAAAAACTCAAGGATTATTTAGAATAACCTTGAAAAAATGCGTTATTATAAGCTTTTTATAGCTCTTATTACTTTATTGTCATTAAAAGTTGAAAAAAAAGCTTAAAAGGTCTTGACCTATTGGCTTTTATATCATATAATTAATCTTGTCGTCGCAAATTAAAGGCTGTTAAATAAATAAAATATTGTTTACTGGGCCCATAGCTCAGCTGGTCAGAGCAACCGGCTCATAACCGGTTAGTCCCAGGTTCAAATCCTGGTGGGCCCACCAGTAAATCAACCCTGTTCTGATATTAGAGCGGGGTTTTCTTGTGTTAATAAACATTTTTGTTTGAGGTGGACTTTGGAATATTTTAAAGGAGGAAGTTTTAATGGCTAAAATAGAAGAAATAATTCAATTAATGGGAGAAATAGCTCCAGTTAGACTGGCAGAAGATTGGGATAATGTAGGCCTACAGGTTGGAGACTCTAGTTTGAAAATCAATAATGTTTTAATTTCTTTAGATTTAAATGCTGCAGTTTTAAAAGAAGCTAAAGCTAAAAATTGTGGTTTAATTATTACTCATCATCCTCTAATCTTTAAAGCCATTAATTCTGTTAATTCTCAAAGTGAAACAGGACGTTTGATCATGGATTTAATTAAAAATGAGATTGCCTTGTTTTCAGCACACACTAATTTGGATATTGCCGCAGGTGGATTAAACGATCATTTAACTGATAAACTAGATTTAATCAATGTTGAAATTTTAAATGTCAGCAGGGAAGAAAATTATTATAAATTAGTTGTTTTTGTTCCTGAGTCTCACCTACAGGATTTAAAAGATTCGCTTTATGAAAACGGGGCTGGAAGAATCGGTAATTACAGCCACAGTGGTTTTGTTGTTAGTGGTACAGGAAGCTTTAAGCCTTTAGCAGAATCAGAACCCTTTATAGGTGAAAAAAATAAAGTAAATAATGTTGAAGAATATAGGCTTGAAACTATTATCAAAGCAGAAGATATTAGTAAAATAACCAAGAAAATGATTAAAGCACATCCTTATGAAGAACCTGCCTGGGATTTATATAAACTGGAAAATATCAAAGAATCTAAAGGAATCGGAAGAATTGCCTATTTAGATGCTCCTCTTACTTTAGAAGAATTTATAATTATAGTAAAAAATAAATTATCATTAGAGAGTTTTAAATATGTAGGTAGTAAAGATAAGACAATTAAAAAAATTGCAATCTGTAGTGGTAGTGGAGCTGATTTTATAAAAGATGCCGCTTTTAATGGTGCAGATTTATATCTCACAGGTGATTTAAAATATCATGAAGCTCAGCTTGCAGAAGAATTAAATATGGCTTTAATAGATTTTGGCCATTATGGCAGCGAGAAATTTGTTAAAGAATTATTATTTGAAAAATTAACTGAAAAAGCAGAAAAAAAATCAATGCAAGATATTAAATTTATACAGTCTGAAGAAATTACAAACCCTTGGAAACTATGGCAATAATTTAAGTTGAGTAAATTACTTGACATATTATAAGACTGGTGATATACTTTAAATGGAAAAAAATAAGTCGACCAGATGATCGCATCTCAATGAGATGAGGAAAGTCCGGGCTCCATAGGATAGGATGCCGGGTAATACCCGGTGGAGGTAACTCCCAGGCTAGTGCCACAGAAATATACCGCCTTAATTATTTAAGGTAAGGGTGAAAAGGTAAGGTAAGAGCTTACCGGATTTCAGGTAACTGGAATGCCAGGTAAACCCCATCTGGAGTAAGTCCAAATAGGGAGAAATTAAGAGTGATCCGCTCTTCTCCGGGTAAGGACGCTAAAATAAACAGGTAACTGTTTATTTAGATAGATGATCATCCACGACAGAACTCGGCTTACCGGTCGACTTATTTTATATTTTTTTGAAGGCTTTTATTTTTGTAATTTTTAAAAAACTCAAACAAGGGGTGTTAAGATGCCAAAAGATGTTCTAGAATTAATCAACTATATCGACTCAGCAATCAACAAAACAAATCAATTCGATAATTATTCTCCTGAAATGAGTGAAAGAGTGTTAGATAATAGAATAATTACACTTGAAGGATATTTAAGATTTATCGAAAGAGAAACAATGCCTACTTTAGAAAAATTGATAAATCAATTTGAGGAGGTTAATAATGGTTGATCAAATATACTATAAAATACAGTACCCACTAAAAAAATCAATTGATATGATGAAAGTAATAGATAAAAAAAACATTAATGAAATTGCCGAAAATTTAACCGAGTATGATAAAGAAAAAATAGAGGCATTTATTTCTCATTGGTCTGAAAATGGAAAAAAAGAACTACAAGATCTGGTTAACAATTTACGACAATCTAAATAGTTTTTCATAAATTAACCATGGCTTAACAGTCATGGTTTCTTTAACTAATTTTTTTTGTTAATATAAGCAAGGTTAGTAAAATGGGTTAGGAAATATTGAAAAAAAGCAGTAATTATGTTACAATTAACTGCAAACTGATTTATAAGGAGGTTTAATTATGGCTGGACATTCTAAATGGGCAAATATAAAGCATAAAAAGAAAAAAGAAGATAAAAGACGCGGTAAATTGTTTTCCAAATTGAGCCGTAAAATTGCAGTAGCTGCTCGTGAGGGCGGTGGAGATCCAGAAATGAATGCAGATCTCAGAATGGCTATTCAAAAGGCGAAAGATAATAATATGCCCAATGATAATATAGAACGAGCTATTAAAAGAGGAACTGGAAACCTTGAAGGTATGAGTTATGAATCTTTTGTTTATGAGGGATATGGTCCAGGTGGAGTTGCGATATATATGGATATTATGACCGATAATAGAAATAGAACTGCTGCTGAAATAAGACATGTTCTAGATAAAAATGGAGGTAATCTAGGTGAAAATGGTTGTGTATCCTGGATGTTTCAACGCAAAGGTGAACTGATAATCGATCTTAATGAATTTAAAATTGATGAAGATGAACTTCTTTTAGAAGCCCTGGAGGCTGGGGCAGAAGACTTAGAAATTGAGGAAGAAGAGGCTTATATTTATACTGAGCCTGGAAATTTTGAATCAACCAGAAAGCTTATGGAAGAGAACGGTTATGAGTTTGCTTCTGCTGATTTAGCGATGATACCTGATAATATGGTATCACTTGATAAAAGTAATGCAAAAAAGATGCTTCGATTAATAGAAAAATTAGAAGATCATGATGATATACAGGATGTTTATTCTAATTTTGAAATTGATGAAGAAATTAGAGAAGAGATTGAAGCAGAGGAAGATTAAATTGGCTAATATTTGTTCTTGGTTTTAAAATGACTTTTTGTCTTAATAAGAGGACACTGTAAAAAGTGTCTTTATTTTTTTGTAAATTAATTTTAGATTAAAATATAGGGTTTCAGATTGTCGCCTTAGTTATTTTATGATATAATTATTTCAAACTTATGTTTGAATGGTGGGTGTTATAATTGAGGATTTTAGGAATAGATCCAGGCCTTGCTACTATTGGATATGCTCTGGTTGATAAAGAAAACAACAATTTTAAAGTTTTAGAGTATGGAGTAATTAAAACTTCAGCAGATAAAACGAATATTAAAAGACTGGAAATTATCCACAGGAATATCCAGGAATTAATTAAAGAATTTAAACCAGAACAGATGGCTGTAGAAGAACTATTTTTTAATAAAAATGTAAAAACTGCAATTAAAGTTGGGCAGGCTAGAGGTGTGATACTTTTAGCTGGTGCTCAAGCTGGAATAAAAGTTGCCGAATATACTCCACTTCAGATAAAACAGGCAGTTGTTGGTTATGGTAGGGCTGATAAGAGACAGGTTCAAGAGATGGTTAAATCTCTTTTGAATTTAGTTGAGCTGCCAAAACCTGATGATGCTGCTGATGCACTGGCAATATCTATTTGTCATGGTCATGTTTACAGTGCCCATGCTGGATGGGAGGAAAGATTATGATAGGATTTTTAGAAGGAGAACTGATTTATTTAGAAGCTGGACAGGCTATAATAGATGTCAATGGCGTAGGTTATGAAACAGAACTGGCTGGTTTTGATGATTTACCAACTGTTGGTGATGATATAGAGTTGTATATTTATACTTATGTTAGAGAAGATGCTTTAAAATTATTTGCATTTCCAAGCAGAAAAGATAAAGAATTATTTGAAATATTAATAACGGTCAATGGTATTGGGCCTAAAGCTGGTTTAAATATAATAAATACGATGCCTGCTGATCGTTTTATTTCTGCTATAATGCAGGAAAATGAACTTGTTCTTAAAAAGATATCTGGTATTGGACCAAAAACTGCTCAACGATTAATACTTGAACTACAGGGGAAACTAGAAGATTTTGTCTATTTAAAGTCTGGCCAAAAAAGTTCAACTACATCAAAAATTGAAAATGAAGATAGACAGGATGTTGTTGATGCTTTAACTGCTCTGGGATATAAAATTTCGGAGATTAATAAAGCTTTAAGGAAAATATCTTTTGAAGATGGAATAGCCGTTTCTGAAAAGATTAGACAGGTATTAAGTTATCTCGGTAAGGAGAGATAAAGATGGAAAATGAAAGAAGAGTTGTTTCTCCTAAAAAGAAAAAAGATGACATAAAAGTTGATAAAGGGCTGCGTCCTCAGACTTTAGCAGAGTATATTGGGCAGAGTAAATCTAAGGAAAAACTAAAGATATTTATTGAGGCTGCCTGTAATAGAGAGGAAGCCCTTGATCATGTTATGCTCTATGGTCCTCCAGGGCTTGGGAAAACTACTTTAGCAGCTATAATTGCAAATGAGTTAAATGTTAATATTCATCAGACCTCTGGCCCTGCAATTGAAAGACCAGGGGATTTAGCTTCCATTCTAACTAATTTACAGAGTAAAGATGTTCTTTTTATTGATGAAATACATCGTTTAAATAAAATGGTTGAAGAAGTTCTTTACCCTGCAATGGAGGATTACTGTTTAGATATTATAATTGGAAAAGGTCCAAGTGCAAGGTCGGTTAGATTAGACTTAGCTCCTTTTACACTTGTTGGAGCTACGACTAAAGCAGGTAGACTTAGTTCACCATTAAGAGATAGATTTGGTGTTATCAACAGACTTGAATTTTATAATAAAGATGAACTTCAAGAAATCATACTTAGGTCTGCAGAGATCTTAAATGTTGATATCGAATCTCATGGAGCTTTAGAAATTGCCCGTCGCTCTAGAGGAACTCCCCGTATAGCTAACCGTCTTTTAAAAAGGGTAAGAGACTTTGCCCAGGTTAAAGCAGATGGTATTATCAATCAAAAAGTAGTAGATTCTGCTCTAAAACTACTGGAAATTGATGAGCTTGGTTTAGACAGGATCGATCATAAACTATTAAAAACAATTATCTTAAAATTTGGAGGAGGTCCGGTAGGGTTAAATACTCTAGCCGCCTCTATTAGTGAAGAAACGGAAACGATTGAAGATGTTTATGAACCATATTTACTTCAACTTGGTTTTTTAGAAAGAACTCCTCGGGGTAGAGTTGCATCTTTAAAAGCATATCAGCATTTAAAGATTAACGAAGATGTTAAAAAACGCAATTTAGATTTGTTTTCAGATTAGTTTTGGAGGTATTATTAAATGAGAGTAGAAGAATTTGATTATCAACTTCCGGAAGAATTAATTGCTCAGAAACCGCTTCCAGAAAGAGATATGTCAAGGTTGATGGTTTTGGATCCCCAAAATAAAATGATAAGAGAAGATCTTTTTAAAAATTTAAAAAGATATTTAGAGCCAGGAGATAGGTTAATTTTAAATAACAGTCGGGTCATACCAGCTAGATTATATGGAGAAAAGATTCCAACAGGTACAGAAATTGAAATACTATTGTTAAATGAACTAAAAGAAGGACGATGGGAAGTACTGGTAAAACCAGGTAGAAGAGCAAAAAAAGGAGTTAAAATCCAGTTTCAAAATATTCTAGAGGCAGAAGTTTTGGAATATACGGATTTTGGGGGAAGAATTGTTGAATTTAGCTGGGATGATGGATGTAGTAGTTTTGAAGAAATTTTAAATAAACTTGGTGAAATGCCCTTACCACCTTATATCAATGAGAAGCTAGATAATCCGGAAAGATATCAGACTGTTTACAGCAAAAAAAGGGGATCAGCTGCAGCACCAACCGCAGGGCTTCATTTTACAGATCAACTATTAAGGGATTTAGAAAATTATGGAGTTAAGATTGATTATATTACCCTTCATGTAGGTTTAGGGACTTTTAGGCCAGTTAAAAGTGAAAAAATTGAAGATCATAAAATGCATGCAGAATATGCAGAAATTTCTCCAGAAACTGTGGCAAGAATAAAAAAGACACAAGCTAATGGAAATAAGGTAGTTGCTGTTGGAACTACAGTAACTAGAACATTAGAAACTGCAGCACAATCTGGTAGTATAAAAGCTTTTAAAGGTTGGACTGATATATTTATATATCCAGGTTATGAATTTAAAGTTATTGATTCTTTAATTACAAATTTTCATTTACCTAAATCAACACTTTTAATGCTTGTTTCTGCACTCGCAGGCAAGGAATTGATCTTAAAAGCATATAATCAAGCAGTAGAAGAAGAATATAGATTTTTTAGTTTAGGTGATGCTATGTTGATCTTAAACAGGAAGGAAGATTAGTTTTGTTTGACTTTGAATTGTTAAAAGAATCTAAAAAAACAGAAGCAAGATTAACGAAAATAACGACTTCTCATGGAAGTATTGAAACTCCCATTTTTATGCCGGTCGGGACTCAAGCAACAGTTAAGGCAATGAGTTCAAGAGAATTAAAAGAAATTAATTCTCAAATTATTTTAGCCAACACCTATCATTTATATCTTCGACCTGGAGATGAATTAATTAAAAAAGCTGGTGGATTACATGATTTTATGAGCTGGGATCTCCCTATTTTAACTGATAGTGGTGGTTTTCAAGTTTTTTCATTATCTGATATGAGAGAAATAAAAGAAGAAGGTGTTTATTTTCGGTCACACTTAGATGGTTCTAAGCATTTTATTTCACCAGAAAAGTCAATGCAAATTCAAAAAAATCTAGGCTCAGATATTGTAATGGCTTTTGATGAGTGCCCCCCATATCCTGCTGAAAAAAGTTATGTAGAAAAATCTTTAAATAGAACTTTGCGCTGGGCGGAAAGATCAAAAAAAGAAATGGAAAACAGTGAGCAGGCTCTTTTTGGTATAATACAGGGAGGGGTTTATCCAGAACTAAGGAAAAAAAGTGTTAAAGAAATGACTAAGCTCAATTTTCCGGGATATTCTATTGGTGGTGTAAGTGTTGGGGAACCCAAAGAAGAAATTTATAAAATTTTAGATTATACAACTCCTATTATGCCAAAAGATAAACCCAGGTATTTAATGGGGGTAGGAACTCCTGAAGACTTATTAGAAGGTGTATATTATGGTATTGATATGTTTGATTGTGTAATGCCGACAAGAATTGCTAGACATGGTCAGGTTTTTACTGCTGAAGGGAGATTGACGGTTAGAAATGCAACTTATGCGGAAGATTTTAATCCTTTAGATCCTGATTGTGACTGTTATGTTTGTCAAAATTACAGTCGGGCATATATTCGACATCTAATTAAAAGAAATGAGATATTAGGAGTAAGATTAACGAGTTATCATAATCTGTATTTTATGCTTAAATTTAGTGAGAAAATAAGAAAAGCGATTAAAGAAGATAGCTTTTTAGATTTCAGGGAAGAATTTTATCAAAAATATAAATTGAAGTAAGTTGTTGAAAATTAAAGGCATTGATGATATTATTCTTTTAAATAAATCTTTTATTTAGCAGGAATATTATTTTAATTGTTGAAATAGTTATGAGAGATAATAATTAATTAGGAGAGGATATTAAATGGAATATTTATACGCGATTTTACCCTGGATATTAATTTTTGGTATTTTTTGGTTTTTTCTTATCAGGCCACAACAAAAGCAGAAAAAAGAGCATCAAGATATGCTGGACAAACTTTCTGTAGGTGATCAGATTGTTACAATAGGTGGTATTAAAGGTAAGGTAGTTAAGATCAGAGACAATAATGTAAGAATTAGAGTTAGCTCAAATGTTGATATTGATTTTATTAAAAGTGCAATTTCTAAAGTCAAAGAAAAATCAAAAGACAGTCAAGATAATTCAGAAAAAGAAGACTAATTTATGTACTAAAATGAACTGGGGGATATAATGTGAAGGGTGCGATAAAAGAGTTTTTGCAGTCATTGGTAATAGCAGGTATTTTAGCTTTTTTTATAATTACCTTTGTTGCCCAGTCTTTTGTTGTTGACGGAGGATCTATGGCAGAAACACTTCAGGATGGAGAAAGGCTTTTTGTAAATAAGTTTATTTATAGAATAAATCCTCCTGAAAGAGGAGATATAATTGTTTTTAGTCCCCGGGGAGCTCCTGCACAAAAATACATCAAAAGGGTGATAGGTCTTCCAAGTGATACCGTCTATATTAAAGACGGTGTTACTTATGTAAATGGTGAAGCAATAGAAGAAGATTATATTAAAGATAAAACAGTCGGAGACTTTGGTCCCTATGAAGTTCCAGAAGAAAGTGTTTTTGTTTTAGGTGACAATCGTAATCACAGTGCAGATAGTCGATTTGAAAGCATTGTTGGCTATGTTGATTATGATTCAATTTCAGGAAAAGCTTTTTGGGTATACTGGCCTCTGAGCGAAATGAGGTTAATTGAGCATCATGATTATGATTTATCATTTGAAAATTAGATATTTATTGTTAGGAGGATTTTTAGTTAATGAGGTATAAACAGAAAAGAAGAATTAAATTTATAATTATTATAGCTATAATTGCCTTTTCTTATTTTTTATTTTCTCATTATGGTATTAATTTAGGTCTGGATTTACAAGGGGGAGCCCATATTTCACTGCAGGCTCAACCTACTGAAGATCGAGAAATTGATGATACTGTAATGGCAGGTATAGTTGGGGTAATTGAAAGAAGGGTTAATCAACTTGGTTTATCTGAGCCTTTGATTCAAAGGGAAGGTAGTGATAGAATTATAGTTGAGCTTCCTGCTGTTGATAATCCAAATCAAGCAATCGAAACCATTGGAAGAACGGCTATGCTAACTTTTAGAAATGAAGATGGGGATGTTTTAATGACTGGTGAGGCTGTTAGAGATGCCAGAGCAGATCATGATCAATATGGAAGAGCTGTTGTTTCTTTTACCCTTACTTCTGAAGGTTCAGATAGATTTGCAAATATAACTCGAGAATATATGGGAAGAAGAATTGGAATTTATTTAGATGATGAGCAACTTACTAACCCTACTGTTCAGGCTGTTATTGAAGAAAGAGGACAGATAACAGGTTATGATTCTGTTCAGGCAGCAGAAGAACATGCAATTTTAATTAGAGAGGGTGCTTTACCCGTTCCAGTTGAGGTAATCGAAACTAGAACAGTTGGACCAACTTTGGGTTCAATCGCTATTCAGAGAAGTATAACTGCTGGTTTAATTGGTTTATTACTGGTAGCTATGTATATGATTTATTACTATCGTTTTCCTGGTGTTTTAGCTGCAGGTATTCTTGCAATTTATGGGTTGATTTTAATGGGAACTCTTGCAGGACTACAGGCTGTGTTGACACTACCAGGTATAGCTGGTTTGATACTTTCGATAGGTATGGCAGTTGATGCTAATATTATTATCTTCGAGAGGATTAAAGATGAAATGAAAAGTGGTAAAACATTGAGAGCCGCTGTAGATTCAGGATTTAAAAGAGCTTATATCACTATTTTAGATGCTAATGTAACCACAATAATAACCGCTCTTATTCTGGCCTATTTTACAAGTGGAACAGTTAGAGGTTTTGCTATAACGCTTGGTATAGGTATTGTTGTTAGTATGTTTACTGCCTTTTTTGTTACAAGAAATGTTATCGATATTTTCTCAGGCAGTAAACTAATGCAGGCAGAAAAAGCCTTCGGGGTCAGAAAGGGGTAATTTAAGTGGATATTTTAGGTAAAAGAAAAATATGGTATATAATATCATCAATTTTAATCGGAATTGGTTTAGTCTTTTTATTAATTAATGGTTTAAATTTAGGTATAGATTTTCTTGGTGGAACTATAATGGAGTTTAGTGTGGAAGAAAATGTAGGAACTGAAGATGTAAGAGCTGTATTGCAGCAAATTGGAATTGCTGAAGATGCTACTATTCAGGAGACCGACCAAGATGGTTTGAGAGGTATTATGATCAGGGGTCAGGCATTAGATTCAGATCAAATTCTTGCTGTTGAGCAAGCAATTAATGATGAGTTTGAAAATGTAGAAATGCTAAGAACTGATATGGTTGGTCCAACAATCGGCCAGGAGTTAAGAATTAATGCCCTGCTGGCAATGCTGGTGGCTTCAATTGCTATAGTTGCTTATATCAGTTTTAGATTTGAATTTAGATTTGCAGCTGTATCAATTATTACTCTTATGCATGATGTGCTGATAACAATTGGTATATTTGCTATGCTCGGGAGAGAAGTAAACACTCCTTTTGTTGCGGCATTATTAACAATTGTTGGTTATTCAATAAATGATACAATTGTAATATTTGATAGAATAAGAGAAAACATGAAACTAATGCATAAGGTTCCTTTTATTGAACAGGCAAATACTGCTGTTGTTGATACTCTACCAAGGTCTATTAATACATCTATAACAACTTTAGTTGCTATACTTGCTATTTACTTTTTCGGTGGAGCATCGTTACAGACCTTTATGTTGGCATTATTTATTGGTATGTTTAGCGGTACTTATTCTTCTGTTTTCATAGCTAGTCCATTATTAGTTACCTGGCAAAATAGGATTAGTAAATAATCTTTTTAATAACAGATCACTTAGTATGTAATAATAACCCCTCCCGAGTAAAATTTGGAGGGGTTTCTAACTTTAAAAAAGGCTGTGATTAAAATGGATATTAACTTTCCGAAACATTATCGGCATTTTCAACGATATAGTGAGATAGCTCAGATTTTTGTAAAAAATGGTCTTGGTTTTCTCATTGCAAAGCTGGATTTAAACAGATATTTACCTTTTAAAGAGAGAGTCAGTAAAACAGAGCGTCCGACAGGTAAAATGCTTGCAGTTAGAATTAGAGAGGTGCTGCAGGAGCTTGGTCCTGCCTATATAAAATTAGGCCAGCTTTTAAGTACCAGAGCAGATGTATTTCCTCCTGTTTTTATTCAAGAAATGAGAAATTTGCAGGATGAAGTGCCAGCAGAGGATTTTGAAGATATTGAAAATTATTTAAAAGATGAGCTGGGTGAACTTTATGAAACAGAAATTCTAAAAATAGAAGAAGAAGCAAGTGCTGCTGCTTCAATTGCTCAAACACACAGAGTTATTTTAAAAGGAAAGAAAAAGGCTATTATGAAAGTAAAGAGGCCTGGGATCGAAAAAAAGATAAATGTTGATATAGAAATAATGCAAAATCTGGCCAGAATAGCTGAGGAAAGAGAATTATTTAATTTGATGATAAGTCCTATAAATATAATTGAAGAATTTAAAAGAACTATTAAAGATGAGTTGAATTTCAAGGGAGAAATCGCCAATATTCTGCGTTTTAGAAGTGACTTTGCTGATAATCCATATATAACTGCTCCAGCAGTATATTCAGAATTATCAACTATGAACTTAATTATAATGGAAGAGATTATTGGCAGCAAATTAAGAGAAGTTGATCAAAATCATCCCCACAATAAATTTATTGCAAAGCTGGGAGCAACTGCTTTAATGAGACAGGTTTTGATCAATGGATTTTTTCATGCTGACCCTCATCCAGGTAATATTTTTATTACTGGTGAAAAAACTATTGCTTACGTAGATTTTGGAATGATGGGCAGAATCACTCAAGAAGATAAGGATTTAATGGCTTTATTATTTTATGCTTTGATTAATAAAAACATTAATATCTTAATGGATGTAATCTTAATGCTTGGGAAAAAGCCTGATGATTTTAACAGAAGGCGTTTTCAGTTAGATATGGAGAAACTGCTTGATAGGTATTATGGTAGTGATCTTGCTGAGATTGAAATTAAAGCTGTTTTTGAAGATTTACAGAGCTTTATTTATGAGCATAAGATTCGCATGCCTCAGGATTTCTTTTTGTTATTTCGAGCTATAGCTGTTAGTGAGGGAGTTGGACAGGCTTTAGATCCAGAGTTTAATGTTATAGAAGTAAGCAAGGATTTTTTAAATGAAATTATTGAAGATAGAATGAATCCCAAAAAGATTATGAATAGAATTGGTTCAGAAGTCTGGAAATTTGGCCGCAAAAAATATGAGATTAACTCAAAACTAAAAAATATCCTAACTAAATTAAATGAAGATGATTTTACAATCAATTTTCGTCATACAAATTTAGAAAATTTTATTGCTAGACTTGATATTGTTTCAAATCGTTTATCGATGAGTATGATTATTTCATCTATAATAATTGGTTCAACCTTACTGATTCAAAGTGAAATGGAGCCAATGATTTTTAATATACCGGTATTAGGTTTTATAGGTTATATTTTTGCAGGGTTTTTAGGCTTTTTACTGATTATTTCTATTTTTCGTTCGGGTAAATATTAAAATAAATTATACTGGTGTGATTGAATGAATAAATTTTGGCAAATCAAAAGTTACAGAGATAATATTGAAGGTGAAAAATTAATCGATGATTTATTAGAAGAAAGAGGCTTTGATAATTTAAAAGATAAGCGCAAATATTTAAGTTCAGATCTTAAATATTTAAGTGACCCTTTTCTCCTGCCTGGGATGAATAAAGCTGTAAAGCTGATAAACGAATCATTAAATAGTAAGGGAAAAATTTTGATTTATGGTGATTATGATGTTGATGGAATAACTTCTACTGCATTATTATATCAGTATTTTAAAAAACGTTTTAAGATTGAAGTAGATTATTTTATTCCTGATAGAATTGAAAATGGCTATGGTTTAAGCAAAAAGGCGGTTCATGAAATCAAAGCCAGAGGTATTGACTTAATAATAACTGTTGATTGTGGGATTACTGCCTTTAAAGAAGTAGAATTAATAAAAGAACTTGGGATGAAAGTTATTATTACAGACCATCACACACCTGCAGAAAAATTACCAGATGCAGCCACAGTTATAAACCATCACCTGCTTAAAGAAAAAAATCATGTCTTATCAGAAATAGCTGGAGTAGGTACTGCATTCAAACTGGTGCAGGCTTTAGAGAAAGATAAATCTTTTGATTTAGAAAATTTAGCACAAGATTTTTTGCCTATTGTCGCCCTTGGTACAGTAGCAGATGTTGCTCCTTTAAAAGGAGAAAATCGGATTATTGTTAAACACGGATTAGGACTTATTAATAAAGGTAAAAATCTTGGCTTAAAAATTCTAATTAATAAATTGAATCTTGACAGTCAAAAGATTACTTCAGGTCAGATGGGCTATATTATAGCTCCTCCAATCAATGCAGCGGGAAGAATTTATAATGCAAATAAAGCTTTAGAACTTTTAATAACAGATAAAGCAAAAAAAGCAGAAAAAATAGCTGATACTTTAATTAAAATTAATAGTGAGAGGCAACGGGAAGAAGAATTAATTTACAAACAGGCATTAGAAAAAATTGATAATTTAAATATTGAAGAAGAAAAATCAATTATTTTAGCTGATAGCAGGTGGCACTCGGGTATTATTGGTATTGTTGCTTCAAAGTTGGTTGAAAAATATAATCTTCCTGTTATATTAATGGCTTTAGATGAAAATGATGAGTTTGCAAAAGCGTCAGCTAGAAGTATAGCAAAACTTAATATTTATCAAGCACTTAAGTCCACAGAAAATTATTTGCTCAATTTTGGTGGGCATAAAGCTGCAGCTGGTTTTAGTATAAAAATAGACAAAATAGCAGATTTCAAAGATGCTTTTGTAAAATATTTAAAGCAAAACTTAACTGATGAAGACTATTTTAAGATTAAAAAAATAGATGTAAATTTAGATATTGATAAGTTGAACAAAACTTTAGTTAATAAATTAGAAGCTTTTAGCCCTTTTGGGGTTGCAAATCCAAGACCAAAATTTTTATTTAAAAATATAAAAAGTGAGAGCTATTATAAAATGGGCAAAAAAAATAATCATTTAAAAATAAATTTGGGATCTAATTTATCGGCGGTTGGTTTTAATATGGGTGACTTTTTTTCAGAACTCGAAGCTAAAAAAATAGATGTTATTGCTCAGCCGGAAATTAACTACTGGAAAGGTAGAGAAAATATTCAATTAAAAATATCTGATCTTAGAAAAGCAGGAGATAATATACCACCAATAATTTTTGAAAAAAAAGATTATAAAATTTATGATTTCCGAAATAATAAAAATAAATTTCAAACCCTTGATTATTTATTAAAAGATTCTTTTATCGAGCGTGCTGCTGTATATATAAATCAAAAAGACCTTAAAAACAAATTTCAGTTAAAATATAAAGACCATTATTTTTTTAGTGAAGAAAACAACTTTGATGGAGAATTTTCTCATTTAATATTTTATTCTCTTCCTTTTTCATTAGAACATTTTAATAAAAGGATTGTAGATTTCATTTATAAAGAAAAAAAAATAATTCTACTCTTTTCAAAAAAAGATATTTCTTTTAATTTAAGTTTAATAAAATACAAGTGTCCAACAAAAGAGATGATAGAAAAATTTATTCTTTTAGTAAAAAAAATTGATTCTCAGCAGCTAGCTGATATTAAATTAAATAAACTAAAAAAAGAATATCAACATGCAAATTGTTTTAATTTAAAAAACAGAACTTTATTTAATGAGATGTTTAAAATTGTTTCTGAACTTAATCTTTTTGATGTTGAGAAGCAAGTCCTAAGATTCAGGCCTGAGAAGAAAAATGCATTGGACTTTAAAGCTTCTTTACGGTATAATAAATTATCCAGGCAAATAGAAAAATTTTCTCATTTCAAGGATATTATCTTTGCTGAGAACCTATTTGTACTGATAGAAAAGCTCAGTAATTATAAGGAGGAAAAAAATGAATCTTAAAGACAAAATAAGAAATATACCTGATTTCCCCAAAAAGGGAATTTTGTTTAAAGACATAACCCCACTTTTAAAAGATAGTGAAGCCTTAAAAGAAGCTATTGTTAAATTAGCTGATTTTTTTAGGGATTACGAAATTGATTATGTGGTTGGCATAGAGGCCAGAGGATTTTTAATTGGAACTCCACTTGCTTTAGAACTAGATAAAGGTTTTATTCCAATTAGAAAACCTGGGAAATTACCACATGAGGTTTTAAAAAAGGAATATGAATTAGAATATGGTAAAAACGTTTTAGAAATACATAAAGATGCAATTAGTGATGGAGATAAAATTTTAATAATTGATGATCTTTTAGCTACTGGTGGTACTACATATGCTGCAAATAAGATGGTAGAAGAGCTTGGGGGAGAAGTAGTAGCATGTGGGTTTTTATTAGAACTTGATGCCCTTAATGGCAGAGAAATATTAAAAGATTATGAGGTTCGATCATTATTAATTGACTGATTTTGTTTATCGAGAAAAACTAAAGGGGTATTTATATATATATGAAGCTGGAAAAATTATTAGATAAAATAAAAAGTTATATGGATGAACCTGATCTTGATTTAGTTATTAAAGCATATAATTATGCCAAAAAAGCTCATGAAGGTCAGTACAGGGTATCTGGTGAACCTTTTGTGGATCATCCACTTGGTGTTGCCATGATCTTAGCTGATTTAGAACTTGATATTATTTCTATTGTAGCTTCGATGATGCATGATGTTGTAGAGGATACAGAAATAACAAGTGAGGATATCAGAAAAGAATTTGGTGATGAAGTAGCTCATATTGTTGAAGGTGTTACTAAACTTACAAGAATGCAGTTTAAAACAAAAGAAGATCAGCAAGCGGAAAGTTTAAGAAAAATGTTTGTTGCTATGGCTGAAGATATTAGAGTTGTTTTGATAAAATTGGCTGACAGGCTTCATAATATGAGGACTTTAAATTATCTAAAAAAAGAGAAAAGGAAGGAAAAGTCCCGAGAAACACTAGAAATATATGCACCTTTAGCTCATAGATTAGGGATGTCAAAATTAAAGTGGGAATTGGAAGATTTATGTTTTCGTTATCTAAAACCTGATATGTATTATGAGGTTTCTCATAAAGTTCAGACTAATCGTGAACAAAGAGAAAAAAGTATTCAAGAAGCGATAGAAAAATTAAAAGAAACTTTAGAAAAACATGATATAGAATCAGAAATTTATGGTAGACCAAAACATTTATTCAGTATATATAATAAAATGAAACGCAAAGAGGTAGAATTTGATGAAATATATGATCTGACAGCTGTTAGAGTTTTAGTGGAAAATGTTAAGGAGTGCTATGAAGTTTTAGGGATTATACATGAGATCTGGAAACCTATGCCGGGTAGATTTAAAGATTATATTGCAATGCCTAAGTCAAATATGTATCAGTCACTTCATACTACGGTAATTGCTCCCAGTGGTGATCCGCTTGAAGTACAAATTAGAACCTATGATATGCATAAAACTGCAGAATATGGTATTGCTGCTCACTGGAGATACAAAGAAGGAAAAGTTGGAGATGAGAAATTTGAGGAAAAACTTTCCTGGCTGAGAAGACTTTTAGAATGGCAGAAAGATTTACAGGAACCACAAGAATTTATGGAAACATTAAAAATCGACCTTTTTGAGGATGAAGTTTTTGTTTTTACTCCACAGGGTGATGTTGTATCACTACCTAAGGGTGGTACTCCAGTAGATTTTGCTTATTACATTCATACAGAAGTAGGCCATCGCTGTGTTGGGGCAAAAGTTAATGGTAAGATAGTTCCACTTGAATATAAACTGGAAAACAGTGACATTGTTGAAATTTTGACTTCTAAAAAAAGTAGTGGACCAACTAGAGATTGGCTTAATTTTGTTAAAACCTCACGAGCTAGGAGCAAAATAAAACACTGGTTTAAAAAGCAGCGTAAAGACGAGATAATAGAAAAAGGTAGAAACATTATTAATGAACAGTTAAAAAAACATCACATTGAGATCACAGAAAAACAAAAAGAAAAAGAGCTAAAAGAAATAGCAAAAGAATTAGGGCGAAAAGATGTAGATGATTTAATGGAAGAATTAGGATATAGCAATATAAGCCCTAAACAGGTTATCAATAAATTTAGTGGTTATCACCCTGAAAAAGAAATTGAAAAAAAACATCTACCACGCAAAAAGAAAAAATCGTCTGTAGATAAGGGTGTTTCAGTTAAGGGCATGGAAAATATGTTAGTAAGGATGGCAAGGTGCTGTAATCCGGTTCCGGGTGATGAAATTACTGGTTATATTACCAGGGGAAGAGGAGTTTCAGTTCACCGTACTGACTGTAAGAATCTAAAAGGCCTTCAAGAAAGTGAGCCAGAAAGAATAATTGAAGTTAGTTGGGAAAGAGGTAGAACTGAATCATATCAAGTTGATCTTAGAATTGATGCGGTTGATAAAAGTGCTCTTCTCAATGATATTACTCATATTATAAAAGAAGAAAAATTAAATCTTTTATCTGTTATGGCACGGACCAATGATAACAGTAAAGCCATTATTAATCTTTCTTTGGAATTGAGTTCAACTGAGCATATGTATGATATAATGAAAAAAATAGAAACTATATCTGGAGTATTAAATGTTAGCAGGTCAAATCCTGCATAATTGAGGAGTTGTTTTTTATGAGAGCTGTAGTTCAACGAGTAAAAAAATCAACAGTAGAAGTTGATGGTAAAATAACCGGGGAAATCGGCCCCGGTTTATTGGTGTTTATAGGGATTGCTAAAGATGATAAACAAGAAGATGCAGACTATTTGTTGGATAAAATAATAAATTTAAGGATTTTTGAAGATGATGAACAAAAGCTTAATAATTCAGCGCTTGATTTATCCAAAGATATAATGCTGGTTTCCCAGTTTACTCTTTATGGAGACTGTCGAAAGGGAAGAAGACCCAGCTTTTTTTCTGCTGCCCCACCGAATGAGGCTGAAAAATTATATGATTATATGGTACAAGAAGCTAAGAAAAGCAGTTTGGATATTGCAACAGGTGAATTTCAAGCAATGATGGATGTTAGTTTAATTAATGATGGGCCGGTAACAATGTTAATAGACAGTAAGAAAAACTTTTAAATAAAGAAGGTGTAAAAATTGCAAATCAAGCACTTTACTGTGGGACAATTCTTAACTCGCTGTTATATAATAACTGAAAATAACAATGCTTTGATTATCGACCCGGGCGGGGATGGAGAAAAAATTTATCAGCATCTTGAAGATAATCACTTAAATTTAAAAATTATTGTAAATACTCACGCTCACTTTGATCATATAGGAGCTAATGAATTTTTACAGGAAAAAACCAAGGCTAAGATTTATATTCATCAAAATGAAGCTGATAAATTAGTCTCAGCAGAAAAAAATCTTTCTGGTTATTTTACTAAAGATGAAATTATTTCACCTCCTGCAGATAAACTTTTAAAAGAGGGAGATATAATTGATTTTGAATCTATGAAATTTGAAGTTATTCATACTCCTGGTCACAGTAGTGGAGGAATAGCTCTTTATCTTGAACAAGAAAACATTGTTTTTGTTGGAGATACTATTTTTAGTAATGGTATTGGTAGAACTGATATTAACGACAGCGACTTTGAACTTCTTAAAGAAACTATAGAAAATAAAATATTAAATCTACCAGATAAAACAGAATTTTGTCCTGGACATGGTTCAAGAGGATATATAAAAGATTTCAAGAAAAATGTTTGGCCCAAGATGATTTAAGTTGTTTGACATGATAAGTTTAATAAGTTAAAATTAAACCGGAAAAAGTAATATTAAGAAAGGAGAGTGAAGATAGTTGTTTAGTACTTTAAGAAATAATAGTAGAATTGTTGTATATATAGTTGTTGTTGCATTCGTAGTAACTGGTGCTTTTATGGGTTATGGCGCTTACTTTGATGGAGGTGGTGGAGGAGGAGGTACTCAGCCACCAACAAGTGAAAATCCAGGTGTTATTGCTGAAGTTAATAATCATGAAATATCAGAAGAAGAATTTTTTTCAGTTTTACAACAGCAGGCTCCTCAAAGAGCTTTGAGTAGCTCAGAGATAATTAGTTTTCGCTATGAGATTCTTGATTCAATTATAGAAAGACATTTAATTTTAGAAAAAGCTGATGATATTAATGTTGAAGTAGAAGTTGCAGAAGCAGAAGTTGAAGAAAATTACAATGCTCTTTTAGAGGAAAATGAAATAACTGAAGAAGAGTTGGTTGAAAACCTGTCTGAACAGGGTTTTACCTTAGGTGATCTGAAAGATGATATTAGAAGAAATCTAGAACGCTCAAAAAGATTGACTCAGACTATAGATGAAGCTATAGGGGAGATTGAGGTTTCTGAAGCGGAAATAGAAGAACTTTATTTAGAGCGTTATCCAGAAGAAGAGACAGCTCTAGCTGATGTTGAAGCAGAGCTAGAAGATGAAATAAGGGAAGGTAAAAGAAATGAAGCTGTTATAGATTGGTTAGAAGGACTTAAATCAGAGGCAGAGATTGTAATTAACGAACCAGTTTTAAGTGCTTATCATGAATATCAAACTGAAAATTATGAAGAAGCAGTAGAACAATTTTCTTCCTTTATTGAGTTAGAAAGCAACCCAGTTTTTTATAATTATTTAGCTTTATCACACTCAGCGCTAGGTAATTATGAGGCTGCTGAAGAAATTTTCTCAGAAGCTATCACAGAATTTCCTAATGATAATGATATCGGTTTTAATTATGCCCAGCTTTTAGTTGAACAGAATAAAGAAGCTGAAGCTATAGAAATATTAAATGATATTTCTGATAGAGCAGGAAATGATTTTATGACCCGATATCAGTTATTTATTATGTTTAGTCAATTAGGTGCAGAAGAAGAAGCAAATAATGAATTAGAAACAATTCAAGGTTTAAGTGAGGAAATGGAAGAAGAGGAAGATATGCCAGCTCTAGAAGAAGATATTTTAGAAGAAGAAATGGAAGATATTGAAATAGAAGATACAGAAGAAGATATTTCAGTAGAAGATCCAATTAATTAATTATATTAAACTTCAATCTATCAGCCTTTTTATCCGTTAAAGCTGGATAAAATTGCTGATAGATTTTCTAAAATTTTTTAAAAAAAGAATAAAACAGAAGGTGAATTATTAATGAAATTTAATGCTCCAAGAGGTACAAATGACATACTTCCACCAGAAATAAAGAAGTGGCAGTACATAGAAGATTTAACTCATAAGCTTTTTACAAATTATAATTATCAAGAGATTAGAACTCCGATCTTTGAATATACAGAATTATTTCAGCGAGGTATAGGTGAAGTTACAGATATTGTTGAAAAAGAAATGTATACTTTTGAAGACAAGTCTGGTAGAAGTATAACTTTAAGGCCGGAAGGAACTGCTTCAGTAATTCGTTCTTTTTTAGAAAATAAAATTTATGGTCAAGCACAACCAACTAAATATTATTATATTGGACCTATGTTTCGTTATGAAAGACCTCAATCAGGAAGGTTTAGGCAGTTCCATCAATTAGGAGTTGAAGCAATTGCCTCAGATGATCCTGCTTTAGATGCAGAGATAATATCTCTGGGTATTCGCTTAATGGAGGAGCTGGGCTTAGAAGATTTCGAACTTCATTTAAATAGTGTTGGCTGTAAGAGCTGTCGACCTAAATATGTGAAAAAACTAAAATCTTTTTTAATCGAAAACAAAGAGGATCTTTGTGATAAATGTCGAGAAAGAATTGAAAGAAATCCTTTAAGAGTTCTGGACTGTAAAAATCAGAGCTGTCAGTCTGTAATTAAAGGTGCTCCTAAAATTACTGAGCATTTATGTCCTGAATGTGATGAGCATTTTTCTGAAGTTCAGTCATTTTTGGATATCTTGAATATTGAATATAATATTAATCCATTATTAGTTAGAGGTTTGGATTATTATACAAATACAGCTTTTGAAATCAAAGACAATGCTCTTGGTGCTCAAAATACTGTTTTTGGTGGTGGGCGTTATAATGGATTGGCTGAAGAGATTGGAAATCGTGATATACCAGGTATTGGTTTTGCACTTGGTATAGAAAGACTTCTATTATCTCTGGATGCTAAAGGTATCGAGGTAGCTGAAGAAGCCGGCATTGACCTCTACATTACAGTAATTGGGAAAAAAGCTAAACGAGAAGCTTTTAGACTCCTTGATATTTTAAGGAATGAAGATTTTAAAACTGAAATTGATTATTTAGATAGAAGTGTAGGTTCACAGATGAAATCTGCTGATCGTATGAATGCTGAATATACAATTATTATTGGTGAAGATGAGCTTGAAAATAATTCTGCTACAATCAGAAACATGAAGAGTGGAAATGAAGAAGAAATAAAACTATCGAATTTATTGGAAGTAATGAAGCAGCTAGTAGATAAGGAGGAAATTTAAGATGGGCGAGACAATAAAGGACTTTAAGAGGACCCACCTGTGTGGAGAAATTTCTAAAAAAAATGAAAGCCAGGAAATAATAATTATGGGTTGGGTTCAAAAAAGGCGAGATCATGGTGGAGTGATTTTTGCTGATATAAGAGATAGATCAGGTATTATTCAGGTAGTATTTAATCCAGATATCGGTGAAGAATCTTTTTCAAAAGCTGATCAATTACGGTCAGAATATGTGGTCGCTGTTAAAGGTGAAGTAGAACTTAGACCTGAAGGTAACATTAATCCAGATATTTATACTGGTGAAATTGAAATTAAATGTCAAGAGCTAAGAATACTTGATAAAGCTAAAACACCACCTATTCAGGTTGAAGATGATATTGATGCCGGAGAAGATATAAGATTAAAGTATAGGTATTTAGATTTAAGAAGACCTAAAATGACTCAAATTGTGGGTTTAAGACACAAAATAACAAAAGCGACAAGAGATTATCTTGATCAAAATGGTTTTTGGGAAATTGAAACACCTATTTTAACTAAAAGTACTCCTGAAGGAGCAAGAGATTATCTTGTTCCAAGTAGAGTAAATCCTGGTCAATTTTTTGCTTTACCACAATCACCACAAATTTTTAAACAGTTATTAATGGTTTCAGGTATGGAAAGATATTTTCAAATAGCTCGCTGTTTTAGAGATGAAGATTTAAGGGCAAATAGGCAGCCAGAATTTACCCAGATTGATATGGAAATGTCTTTTGTAAATAGAGAAGATGTGTTTGAGATAACTAATGGTTTAATGAAAAAAATATTTGCTGAAGTTGATATTGATGTGCCTGACAAAATCAAAAAAATGTCTTATCAGGAAGCTATGGAAAGGTTTGGAACTGATAAACCAGACTTGCGATTTGGAATGGAATTAAAAGATCTTTCCCCAATCGTCGAAAATAGTAATTTTAATATATTTAGTGGTACAGTAAAATCTGGAGGTCAGGTCAAAGGTATCAATTATAAAGGAGGAGCAGATTCTTCTAGGAGTATAATTGATAATTTTGAAGAACATGTCAAACTTTTTAAGGCAAAAGGTCTGGCCTGGATTGCCCTTCGTGATGGTGAATTGAAATCTCCGATTGCTAAATTCTTATCTAAGGAAGAGCTTGATAATATTTTAACTAAAATGAATGCTGAAGAGGGAGATTTATTGTTAATAGTTGCTGATAAAGCTTCTATTGTTGCAAATGCTTTATCTAATCTGCGTTTGAAAATAGCTAAAGACTTCGATTTAATCCCTTCTGAAGTATATAAATTTGTTTGGATTATTGATTTTCCTTTATTTGAATATGATGAAGAAGAAGATTGTTTTCAATCTAAACATCATCCTTTTGCAGCACCAGTTGATGAGGATATTGATAAATTAGAAAAAGATCCCGCTTCAGTTAGAGCTGATGCTTATGATCTTGTTTTAAATGGTGAAGAACTTGGTGGTGGAAGTATCAGGATTAATAATCGGCCTTTACAGCAAAAAGTCTTTTCAGTGCTTTCTATGAGCGAGAAAGAACAGCAAGAAAAATTCGGCTTTTTACTAGAAGCATTTGATTATGGGACACCACCACATGGTGGAATTGCTTTTGGAATGGATCGCCTGATGATGATAACTGCCAGAACTGATTCTATTAGGGATGTAATTGCTTTTCCAAAAACCCAGAGAGCAACTTCTCTTTTAACAAATGCACCATCGAAAGTTTCAAAAAAACAGCTTAAAGAATTAGGGCTTTCTCTACGTTCTTAAAAAGCAATATTACTATAAAATTCAAAAGCAAAATATGGATAAAATGTTTTCATAATTGCTTGCAGAATAGGAACATTTATGTTAATATTATTATAGGTTAAAGATAATAAAAAAATGAAAATTAATCTGCTATGTGCGATAATGATTAACAAAATTTTGACCAACACTTACACATAGGGAGCCTGGTCTCTACCTGCAGCGTATAAGCCTTAGATGGACATACAAACCAGGGAGGAGGGCACCCACTTGGCAGACAGGGATCAAAATTAATAATCAACCGGCATGGCGGATTATTTTATTTAGCTAACCAAATAATGGTTAGCTTTTTCTTTTTGCAGAATCAATTAAATTCTGCTATTATTAGTGTTAGACAGTAAATTTGTATTTATTTTTATATTATTTTGAGGTGATATAGTTGCTCACTAAAGATAAATTAAGAAAATATCATTTAGATAAGAGAAGCAAAATTACTTTTGAGAAAATTAATAAATGGAGCAAAAAGATTTGTGATAAATTTTTGAGTTTAGATGAATTAAATAATGTTCAAAAAATAATGTCATATATATCAATGCGTAAAGAAGTGAACACTTATCCTCTACTTGAATCATTAATTGAAAAAGGTTTTAAAGTTTATGCCCCTTATACAATAAAAAAAGAGGGTACCCTGGGTGCTGCTCAAATCGATGATTTAGATTTAGACCTTCAAGATGGAGTTTTTGGTGTTCAAGAACCTAAAAGAGAATTAAGGAACAAAGCGGTTCCAGATGATCTGGATATAATAATTGTACCTGGTGCAGTATATACTAAAGATGGTTATAGAATTGGTTATGGTGGAGGATATTATGATAAATTTTTAGCTGAGCATGGTCAAAATGCTTTAAAAGTTGCTTTTTGCTATGATTATTTTATTATTGATGATTTTCCAGTTGAAGACCATGACATAGCTGTTGATTTAATAATTACTGAAAATCAGATAATTAAGATTTGAAATTGAGGTGTTTTAATTGAATCTATTTGAAAATTCTGATCAAGAAAAAAAAGATCAACCACTAGCTTATAGAATGAGACCCAGAAATTTAGAGGAATTTTTTGGTCAAAAAGATATAGTAGGTGAAAACAAACTACTTAGTAGAGCAATTAAAGCTGATCGACTGCGGTCATTAATATTTTATGGGCCTCCTGGAACAGGTAAAACAAGTTTGGCTCAAGTTATAGCCAATCAGACAAAAGCAGAATTTATAAAATTAAATGCAGTGACATCTGGTGTTAAAGATATTCGAGAGGTGATTAAAAAAGCAAAATCAAATCGAAGTTTGTATAATACAAAAACTATTTTATTTATCGATGAAATTCATCGTTTTAATAAATCACAGCAGGATGCTTTATTGCCTTCAGTTGAAAATGGAACTTTGATAATGATTGGAGCAACAACGGAAAATCCTTACTTTGAAGTTAATTCACCACTTTTATCACGGTCGAGAATATTTAGACTGGAAAAATTAGAAGCATCTCAAATTTATAAAATTTTAAAAAAAGCTTTAATTAATAAAGAACGGGGATTGGGAAAATTAGAGGTTAATATTTCTGAAAAAGATCTTAGATTTATTGCTGAATTAGCTGATGGAGATGCCAGGGTTGCTTTAAATACACTTGAACTAGCAGTCTTAACAACACCTCATGACAAAAATGGGCAGATTAATTTAGATAAAGAGATTATTGAAGATTCAATGCAGAAAAGAATTTTAAACTATGATAATAAAGGAGATAACCATTATGATGTTATCTCTGCTTTTATAAAAAGCATGCGAGGTTCAGATCCAGATGCTGCTATTTATTGGTTGGCCAGGATGATTGTAAGTGGAGAGGATCCTAAGTTTATTGCAAGAAGGGTTGTTATCCATGCAGCTGAAGATGTAGGAATGGCCGATCCAACTGCATTAATAATTGCAGAGTCTGCTGCAAGAGCGGTAGAACAGATTGGTTTTCCTGAAGCCAGGATACCTCTTGCTGAAGCTGTAATTTATATTGCAACGGCTCCAAAAAGTAACTCTGTAATTAATGCTATAGATGAAGCAGTAAACTATGTTAAAAATCATGGTGCTGCTTCAGTACCTGCCCATTTAAAAGATTCTCATTATAGTGGAGCTAAAGATTTAGGGCATGGAGTAGATTATAAATATCCGCATAATTTTAATAATAATTATGTGGAGCAAAATTATTTACCAGATGAATTAAGCCAGAAAGATTTTTACAAACCCGGAAATCTTGGTAGAGAAAAAAAGGTCAAGGATTTTTTAAATTATTTAAGACAAGATCAAACTGGAGCTGAAAGTTAATTATGGCAAGAAAAAAATTAAGACCTGCTCAAAACATTGAAGTTCGACAAAATATTAAGGATAGCAAATTTTTTGGGAGTATTTTTTCTGTAAATTCTAGAAAAAATGCTGAAAAGAGAATAAATGAAATCAAAGAGAAATATAATGATGCTACTCACAATGTTTCAGCATACAGAGTTGAGGCCGGTAGGAACGAAGCTTTAGAATATTTTGATGATGATGGAGAGCCAGCTGGTTCTTCTGGTCCACCTGTATTAGAAGCTATTAAGGGTGCTGGTTTATTAAATACTGTAATAATAGTTACTAGATATTTTGGAGGAACAAAATTAGGTATTGGTGGTTTAATAAGGGCTTATGGTAATACAGCTCAACTGGCTATTAAAGAGGCTGGGATTGAAGAATTAAATGAATTTCATAAAATTGAGGTTGAAGTAAGTTTCAAAAAAATTGGGATTGTTTTAGCCCAGCTTGAAGCATTAGAAGCAGAAATAAAAGAGAGTAAATACAGCAATCAAGGAGCTGTAGTTGTTGCTGAAATAGAAGCTCATATATTAAATACTATTAAAAAAAGGCTCAAAGAGAAGACTGCTGGAGACTATAAACTTACAATTGTAAACACTTTTTTTAAATAACTAACTGGATTTAAAAAATCAACATTGACAGTGTTTTTGGCATATGTTAAAATAAGTTAAAGTTGATAACTAAAGTCAAGTTTATACGAGGTGAAAATATGAAAATTTCTACAAAAGGAAGATATGGATTGAGAGCTCTTGTTGATCTTGCTGAACATGAAGAAGGCAAAGCGATTCCAATCAGAAAAATTTCTGAAAGGCAGGACATTTCAGAACAGTATCTAGAACAGCTTTTTGCTACTTTGCGTAAAGCAAAACTAGTCAAAAGTGTTCGTGGAGCACACGGTGGCTATATGTTAAACCATGAACCGGAAGATATTAGTGTTGCTGAGATATTAACTGCCCTTGAAGGGCCACTTGTACCTGTAGATTGTGTTGTTGAAGAAAATTTTTGCAATTATGTTGATAGGTGTGTAATGCATGGTCTTTGGGAAGAAATGGCTGATGCTATTAATGAGATAATTGAAAACACTACTCTAGCTGATTTATTAGAAAGGGCTATTGCTGAAAAGAAAAATGAGAGAAGACAAAAATCAGATGATAAAAAATAAAGATATTTATTATTTTGATCATGCTTCGACAACCCCATTAAGAAAAGAAGTAATAGCTGTAATGCATGAATTTTTTAATAAGAAATATGCTAATGCTGCCAGTTCGCATTGTATGGGTCAGCAATCAGAGAAAGCTATTGAAAAGGCCAGAGAAGAACTGGCTTTATTAATTGGAGCAAATAATACTGAAGAAATAATTTTTACTTCAGGTGGGACAGAAGCAAATAATTTAGTCATTAAAGGAATTGCAATGGCCTATGCTGAACAGGGAAAACATATAATTACTTCAAGCATTGAACATCCTGCGGTTTTAGAGAGCTGCAGATTTTTAGAAAAACATCTGTCTTTTAAGCTTAGTTATTTAGATGTAGATCAGGATGGTTTTGTCAATCCTGAAGCTTTAAAAAGTTCTATCAGAGATGATACAATTTTAATTTCAATTATGGCTGCAAATAATGAGATTGGTACTATTCAAGCCATCAAAAAATTAGCAAATATTGCAGCAAAAAATGATATTTTTTTTCATACTGATGCTGTACAGGCAGTACCACAAATGAAGTTTGATGTACAAGAAATAGGTGTTGATGCACTATCCCTTTCTGCCCATAAGTTTAATGGACCTAAAGGTGTTGGAGCTCTTTATCTAAAAAGTGGAATAAAAGTAATTCCTCAGCAATCAGGTGGTAGTCAGGAGCGAAAAAGGCGGGCTGGAACAGTTAATGTCCCTGGGATTGTTGGCATGGCTAAAGCATCAGAGCTTGTCAGAAATGAGTTAGAAAGCAAAGTGGAAAAAATAAAAGATTTAAGGGATTATTTTCTTGAACGAGTTTTTTCAGAAATTAATAATATTACTTTAAATGGTGCTGATAGAAAAAATAGATTAGCTAATAATGCAAATCTGTCATTTAAAGGACTGGATGGAGAAACAATTTTATATAATTTAAGCCTTAAAAATATTGCAGTATCAACAGGCTCAGCCTGTGCTTCCGGTTCAATTGGTGTTTCACATGTCTTAAAAGCGATTTCTATCGAAAAAGAAACAGCAAAAAGTGCAGTTAGATTTACTTTTGGCCTGGAGAATAATAAATCTCAAATCGATTATCTTGTAAACAATTTGAAAGATACAGTTAAGCATTTAAGATCATTAAAATAACAATTTATATAGATGAGGGTGTAATTATTAAATGAAGAAAGTTATGATAGCAATGAGTGGTGGGGTTGATAGTTCAGTTGCTGCTGCATTATTAAAAGAAAAAGGTTATGAGGTTATTGGTGGCACAATGCATATCTTTCCTGATTATGAAGAAGCAACCGATAGAGAAGATCACTGTTGTTCTTATTCAGCAATTAGAGATGCTAAAAGAGTTGCCCAAAAACTGGAGATACCTCATTTTGTTTTTAATCTGAAAGATGAATTTCAGGAGAAAGTCATAGACTACTTTGTATATGAATACAGTAAAGCAAGAACTCCTAATCCATGTGTTATGTGTAATAAAAAAATTAAATTTGATGCTTTGCTAAGAAAAGCAAGAGAAATTGGTTGTGATTATATTGCTACTGGTCATTATTCTAAAATAGAAAAAAATAATGGTCGTTATCTCTTGAAAAAAGGTCGAGATGAAAGTAAAGATCAAAGTTATATGCTTTATGTTCTTAACCAGGAACAATTAAGTAGGGCTCTTTTTCCTTTAGGCGACTTTACAAAACAGGAAATAAGACAAAAAGCAAAAGAATTAGGTTTTGAAATACACAATAAGGCTGAAAGTCAGGAAATCTGTTTTGTGCCTGATGATGATTATGTTAGGTTTTTGGATAATAATTATCCTGAGATTTCTAAACCTGGCCCTATTTTAGATAGTGAAGGTAATAAGGTTGGAACACATAATGGAATTTCTAATTATACAATTGGCCAGAGAAGAGGATTGGGTGTAGCTCTTGGCTATCCCGCTTATGTAGTCAAACTTGATCCAGATAATAATGCTGTTATTCTTGGCGAAGATGAAGAAGTTTTTAGCAAGGGTTTATTTGCAGAGGATATTAATATTATTCCTTTTTCTTCTTTAGATGGTAAAATAGAAGTTGCTGCTCAAATTCGTTATAATAGTTATCCTGTTCCAGCAATTATTGAAAAAATTGGAGAAGATAAAATAAAAGTGGAGTTTAAAGACTCTCAAAGAGCTGTAACTCCAGGCCAGTCTGTAGTTTTTTATCTTGATGATCTGGTTTTTGGTGGTGGAATAATTAAAGAAAGTTTTTAAATTACTCCTTGACAAAGTCAAAGAGTATTGATAAGATAATAAACGTCGCATAGAAAAAGAGCAAAAAAACAAGTTCTTTTGAGCAGAAAAAATAATCAATTTTTTTGTAAAAAGTTCTTGACAAACGACAGCAGTATTGATAAGATATTAAATGTCGCTGTTAAAAACAAAAGCAATCTGTGAGGGGCGAAACTTCCCGAGCAAAGCACCAATCAAAGAAGATAGAGTGCGACGGACTCAATGACCTAGCAAGGCGCTAACCTTTTTGTATAAAAAAGAAAGCGCGTTGAACCTTGAAAATTAAACAGCAAGCCAACGTTAATATACTTTGAGTGTTAAAACTTAAAAGTAATTATTAGTTCAAAGCTTTTATATAAATAATAGAAGCCAAATCAAATTCTTTCAACGGAGAGTTTGATCCTGGCTCAGGACGAACGCTGGCGGCGTGCTTAACACATGCAAGTCGAACGGTCTACCTCGACGGAAGCCTTCGGGCGGAAGACGAGACTAGATAGTGGCGGACGGGTGAGTAACACGTGGATAACCTGTCCTCAAGTCTGGGATAACCTGGCGAAAGTCGGGCTAATCCCGGGTAAGCTGAGAGTGTGGCATCACACAATCAGAAAAGGTGCTATTAGCATCGTTTGAGGAGGGGTCCGCGGTAGATTAGCTAGCTGGTGAGGTAATGGCTCACCAGGGCAACAATCTATAGCTGGTCTGAGAGGACGATCAGTCACACTGGAACTGAGACACGGTCCAGACTCCTACGGGAGGCAGCAGTGGGGAATCTTCCACAATGGGCGAAAGCCTGATGGAGCAACGCCGCGTGAGTGAAGAAGGTCTTAGGATTGTAAAGCTCTGTCCTTAGGGAAGAACCGTGGGTATAGAAAATGATACCCACCTGACGGTACCTTTGGAGGAAGCACTGGCTAACTACGTGCCAGCAGCCGCGGTAATACGTAGAGTGCAAGCGTTGTCCGGAATTATTGGGCGTAAAGGGTACGCAGGCGGATAATCAAGTCAAGCGTGAAAGGTGTCGGCTTAACCGACAGACTGCGTTTGAAACTGGTTATCTTGAGTGTAACAGAGGAGAGTGGAATTCCTAGTGTAGTGGTGAAATACGTAGATATTAGGAAGAACACCAGTGGCGAAGGCGACTCTCTGGGTTAACACTGACGCTGAGGTACGAAAGCTGGGGGAGCGAACGGGATTAGATACCCCGGTAGTCCCAGCCGTAAACGATGGATACTAGGTGTTGGAGGTTCGAATCCTTCAGTGCCGGAGTTAACGCATTAAGTATCCCGCCTGGGGATTACGATCGCAAGATTGAAACTCAAAGGAATTGACGGGGGCCCGCACAAGCGGTGGAGCATGTGGTTTAATTCGAAGCAACGCGAAGAACCTTACCGAGAATTGACATCCCGTGACTACCTGTGAAAGCAGGGTTTGGCATTTATGTCACACGGAGACAGGTGGTGCATGGCTGTCGTCAGCTCGTGTCGTGAGATGTTGGGTTAAGTCCCGCAACGAGCGCAACCCCTGTTCTTAGTTGCCAGCGAGTAATGTCGGGGACTCTAAGAAGACTGCCGGTGAAAGTCGGAGGAAGGTGGGGATGACGTCAAGTCCTCATGCCCTTTATATCTCGGGCTACACACGTGCTACAATGGTTGGTACAGAGGGGAGCTAAGCCGCGAGGTGGAGCAAATCCTTGAAAAACCAATCCCAGTTCGGATTGCAGGCTGCAACTCGCCTGTATGAAGTTGGAATCGCTAGTAATCGCAGGTCAGCATACTGCGGTGAATACGTTCCCGGGCCTTGTACACACCGCCCGTCACACCAATCGAGTTGGATGCACCAGAAGTCATCTGCGGATGCCGAAGGTGTGTCCGGTAAGAGGGGTGAAGTCGTAACAAGGTAGCCGTACCGGAAGGTGCGGCTGGATCACCTCCTTTCTAAGGAGAGAACGTGAGCTTGCTGTTTAATTTTGAAGGTTTGCAAAAATCATTCAATAAAAATAAAAAATAGAAAAAACAAATAAATCCTGCAATAAAAGATGTGAGGATTTATATTAATTTAAAAAGAGAATGGGTCTATAGCTCAGTTGGTCAGAGCGCACGCCTGATAAGCGTGAGGTCGGTAGTTCAAATCTACCTAGACCCACCATTTCACTAATTTAGAACTACTATACGGGGGTATAGCTCAGCTGGGAGAGCGCCTGCCTTGCAAGCAGGAGGTCAGCGGTTCGAATCCGCTTACCTCCACCAATTTAACACCTTGAATGTTAGAAATCAGAAGTTAGGATATAAGCAAAAAATAAAACTAACTTTTAATTTGTAACATTTAAAAACTGTACATTGAAAAATGCATATAGGAAATAATATAGATTAAGCTAGAAAGAGCTTATGGTGGATGCCTAGGCATTCAGAGTTGAAGAAGGACGTGACCGGCTGCGAAAAGCCGCGGGGAGCTGCTAAATAAGCGTAGATCCGTGGATATCCGAATGGGGCAACCCACCAGTGTGGAGCACTGGTATTATGCAGTGAAAGAAGTAGCTGTGTAAGAACAAGCAGGAGAATTGAAACATCTTAGTACCCTGAGGAAAAGAAATCAAAACGAGATTCCCTTAGTAGCGGCGAGCGAAGGGGGAGAAGTCCAAACACTAAAAGTGTAAACCTGTAGGTGTTGCTTTTAGTGGGTGTGGGATATTGTTAATTAGAGGCTACAGCCTTTAGATGGCTTAAATTTTTTGCTAAGTCGAAGGGACTGGAAAGTTCCGCCAGAGAGGGTAATAGCCCTGTAGGCGAAAAGCAAAAGAAGTCAAACGATATCCAGAGTATCACGGGACACGAGAAACCCTGTGAGAATATGGGAGGACCACCTTCCAAGACTAAATACTCCTGAATGACCGATAGTGAACAAGTACCGTGAGGGAAAGGTGAAAAGAACCCCGGAAGGGGAGTGAAATAGAAACTGAAACCGTAAGCTTACAACAAGTAGGAGGACTATTAGAAAGTCTGACTGCGTACTTTTTGTATCACGGACCGGCGAGTTACTGATCGTAGCAAAAGGTTAAGCCATAGAGGTGTAGCCAGAGCGAAAGCGAGTCTGAATAGGGCGGAAGTTATGATGAGTAGACCCGAAACCGAGTGATCTATCCATGACCAGGGTGAAGCGGGTGTAAGAGCCTGTGGAGGCCCGAACCCGGTGTTGTTGAAAAAACATGGGATGAGTTGTGGATAGGGGTGAAAGGCCAATCGAACTCGGAGATAGCTGGTTCTCCTCGAAATAGCTTTAGGGCTAGCCTCAGAGTAAAAGTTAATTGGTTGTAGAGCACTGATTGGACAAGGGGCCCAACAAGGTTACCAAATCCATTCAAACTCCGAATGCCAATTAATGTTCTCTGGGAGTCAGACTGTGGGGGATAAGCTTCATAGTCAAGAGGGAAAGAGCCCAGACCACCAGATAAGGTCCCAAAGTATATGCTAAGTGGAAAAGGAAGTGAGATCGCACAGACAACCAGGATGTTGGCTTAGAAGCAGCCATTCATTTAAAGAGTGCGTAATAGCCCACTGGTTAAGCGGTTTCGCGCCGAAAATGTAACGGGGCTAAAGCATATCACCGAAGCTGTGGTTTCTAGGAACTGTCCATAAAATTTATCTATTAATGATTTAGGATGAATTTAGATAGGTTTTATGGGCGGTTTCTAGAGAGGTAGAGGAGCATTGTGTGCTGGGTGAAGCTATACCGTAAGGAGTAGTGGACGGCACAGAAGAGAGAATGCCGGTATGAGTAACGAAAAAAGGAGTGAGAATCTCCTTCGCCGAAAGTCTAAGGATTCCTGAGGAAGGCTCGTCCTCTCAGGGTTAGTCGGGACCTAAGCTGAGGCCGAAAGGCGTAGGTGATGGAAAATCGGTAAAGATTCCGATACCACTGTAAATTGATTGAGTGAAGTGGGGACGCGGTAAAGAAGGTGGAGCATGTGACTGGAAGAGCATGTATAAGCTATTAAGCTGGGGTAAGGAGGCAAATCCCTTTACCCATCTAAACAGCTTAAAGTGATGTGGAGCCAAAAGAGGCGAAGCCACCGGATAAATCGCCAAGAAAAACCACTAACGAGATTTACAGTGCCCGTACCGCAAACCGACACAGGTAGACGGGAAGAGAATTCTAAGGCGCGCGAGAGAACCCTTGTTAAGGAACTCGGCAAAATGACCCCGTAACTTCGGGAGAAGGGGTACCCTTTAGGAATACCTAGAGGGTCGAAGTGAAAAGATCCAAGCGACTGTTTATCAAAAACACAGGTCTCTGCTAAGTCGTAAGACGAAGTATAGGGGCTGACGCCTGCCCGGTGCTGGAAGGTCAAGGAGAAGGCTTAGTACTTATGTACGAAGGTCTGAACCTAAGCCCCAGTAAACGGCGGCCGTAACTATAACGGTCCTAAGGTAGCGAAATTCCTTGTCGGGTAAGTTCCGACCTGCACGAATGGCGTAACGACTTGGATGCTGTCTCAACAAGGGACTCGGTGAAATTAAATTGCCTGTGAAGATGCAGGCTACCTGCGACAGGACGGAAAGACCCCGTGGAGCTTTACTGCAGCCTGATATTGGGTTTTGGTGTAGAATGTACAGGATAGGTGGGAGGCATTGAAGCTGGTATGCTAATATCAGTGGAGCCGTTGGTGGGATACCACCCTTTCTACAGCGGAATTCTAACTGGAGGCCATAAACTGGTCACAGGACATTGTCAGGCGGGCAGTTTGACTGGGGCGGTCGCCTCCCAAACAGTAACGGAGGCGCTCAAAGGTTCCCTCAGTGCGGATGGAAATCGCACGAAGAGTGTAAAGGCAGAAGGGAGCTTAACTGCGAGACAAACAAGTCGAGCAGGTACGAAAGTAGGACTTAGTGATCCGGCGGTATAGTGTGGAATTGCCGTCGCTCAACGGATAAAAGTTACCCCGGGGATAACAGGCTTATCTCCCCCAAGAGTTCACATCGACGGGGAGGTTTGGCACCTCGATGTCGGCTCATCGCATCCTGGAGCTGAAGCAGGTTCCAAGGGTTGGGCTGTTCGCCCATTAAAGCGGTACGCGAGCTGGGTTCAGAACGTCGTGAGACAGTTCGGTCCCTATCCGTCGCAGGCGGAGGATACTTGAGGAGAGCTGTCCCCAGTACGAGAGGACCGGGATGGACACACCGATGGTGAATCAGTTGTTCCACCAGGAGCATAGCTGAGTAGCTAAGTGTGGCAAAGATAAACGCTGAAAGCATCTAAGCGTGAAACAAACTCCAAGATAAGGTATCCCACTCTGTTAAAGAGTTAAGATCCCTTAAAGATGATAAGGTAGATAGGCCGGAGGTGTAAATGTAGTAATACACTGAGCTGACCGGTACTAATAGATCGAGGGCTTAATCATATTTATTTCCTATATGTATCTTTGAATTTACAGCTTTCCGGTGGTAATTGCGGAGGGGTAACACTTGTTCCCATTTCGAACACAAAAGTTAAGTCCTCCAGCGCCTATGGTACTGCATTGGTAACGATGTGGGAGAGTAGGTCTCTGCCGGATTCTTTTTTTATGCCTTTTTAATTTGTCTGAATATTGGAAAAATACTTTTATGCTGTCATAATTTACTTTAAATAAGTAACAAATATTTGTGAACCTCTCCACCTAAATCAAAACCAAGATTTAGAGGGAGCTTCTAACTGCTTCATATAGATTAAAGTTCAACCTATATTACTAGGTCAGTTTACAAGATGTTTGGCTTTTAAGTTTTGCTCCTAATAGTTTAGGATACCCTTAATCTTGAAGGATTGTCCACAAATCCATTATCTCTCGCCTCTTTGATAGGTCTGAGAATACATTTATCGTTATGGTATTTACGAAGTATATTAAAACTACCATTCTGATCAGCATTAATTAATAGGCCCTCGTTAGTTTTAAAGAGACCTCTAGTAATTCTTCTGGATTTATCATAGTTACTTTTATTTATTTTTTCCAGATCTACTGAACTACACCCAGAAGTATAGCTTTCATCAATTTCAACAACTTTGATACCTTTTAGTTTAGCTTTGTATTCAATTAATTTTTTTAATCTCTGAATCGGTATGTTTTTGTCAAGTGAAATTTGACCCTTTTATTAATTGAAAATTGACCCGGGTAAGCAAAAAATAATATTAATTTTATTGACCCAGCCACTCTTCAGTTTCTTTCATTCGGTAAGAATTACCATTCATATTAATTACATATGATTTGTGGGTCAATCTATCTACCATAGCTGCAGTTAATGCTGGATCATTAAACACCTCATTCCACCTCTCAAATGAGAGATTGGAAGTTATGATAGTAGATTTGCGTTCTGCTCTTAGTGAAAGAAAGGAGAATAAAAGTTCGCTTCCTTTCTGGTCAAAAGAGATGTAGCCCAATTCATCTAAAATTATTAAGTCATATTTTTGGAATTTAGATTCAAAATTAGTTAATCTTCTTTCAATTGGTTGATAAACTGTGGTACTGTGGCAAAGAAGACTTTATAGCCCTCGTTACAGGCCTTGATACCAAGGCCTATAGACAAATGACTTTTTCCAGTCCCAGGATTTCCTGAGAAAATTATGTTTCTATTTTCTTCAATAAATTTAAGCGACTTTAACTCTTTAAACTTAGCTTGAGCACTCTCAGGTAGATAGTCTACAATTAGGGTATCCAAATATTTTTTGTATGGGAATTTAGCATTTTTAATCCTATTTTTACGGCCATTTTCTTTACGCATATCATATGCATCTCGAAATAGATCTCTTAATAGTTCTTCGTAAGGTGTATTGTTGCGATAAGCTTCAGCCAGTTTTTGATTTAAGTCGTTTCTAATACCAGCAATCTTTAGTTCTTTGATGTAATTTTTAGTTTCCAGTATTATTTCTTTATTCATTACTGGATCACCTCCTGATGATTTTGGAGACTAAACATAGTATCCCATTTTTTTAATAGTTCCAGAGAATTCTCATTTATTTCACTGGAAATTGTAAAATCAGGAGTATTCTCCTTTTGAACTAACACTTTGATATTAGCAGTTGTTACCATTGACTTTTTGTTTTTAGAAAGAGTTTCTATAGCACCCTTAATTTCATCCAGACCTTTCTCACTTACCAGTTCTAAAAGCTCTATGAATTCTTTAGTTTTTCTGGTATAATTATCGTAGTATAATTTATATATCTCTTTGAGGTCTGGTGCCATTTGATGAAAAGCTAGGGATTTTTCAATGCACCAGGCTTTCTTTTTAGAGTTAGAAGATAATGTTCTATTTCAATACTGCATTTATGAACTTCATATATTCTCTGATGCTTTGCTACCAGCTCATCGTTGTAGTATATTTTTATATAATCTGAGTAAATTCTGCTGTTAACAAATCTTCCAACAAGATGATCAGGTACAGAATATTTATTCTGCTCAAAGGTTACAAAGCTGTATTTATTGACTCTACATTCTTTTTCTCTGCAGGCCTCATATGGAGGTTTTAAAGGCAGTAGATATGGTATTTCCTGCTGCCAGAGCTCATATGGTGATCTGTTATCTAATTCAGCTTTTTTTCATTGAGTTAAGCCTTTTTAGTCCTGCAGCAAGATACTCATTTGCTTCTTCTATGGATTCAAAACTTGTTTTCTGGGAGAAGATCCGCCGCCTGACGAAATCAACGCCTTTCTCAACTTTTGCCTTTTTCGTTCCCGCGATATGCGTTACAAAAGCGGTATTTAAAGCCATAGTAGAGGGAAAGCTTAACTAGATCCTCAGTAGCTTCTTTTTCAGAAGGACCAACGAATCTTTTTACAGCCTGTTTTAAATTATCATAAACTACTTCATGATATACTCCATTGAAGTTCTTAAATGCTTTAACATGAGCATCTAAAAATGAAGTCATCTTTTTATTAGCATAAAATTTACCATAGTGATGAAAACCAAAACCAGTTGTGAATAGAGCCATATTAAGGGTTTTGTTTTTACCTGCAATTTCTAAATTGGCTTCACCATAGTCGAACTGAAGGGATTCTCCTTCATGATAGAGCTGTTTTATATATGCTTCTTTGGCTGCATTTTCATAGGTGTTTCTGATGTAGTTGCAGACTGTTGAGTAACTAATATCATGACCTTTACCGAGCAGATATTCATGAATATCAATCTTTTTACGCTGCAGCTTACGCATACCTGTTGCTCGCCGTTTTTTGTTTTCTTTAATGCAGTAATCAATATCTTTTTTGATAGCTTCATTCATTTTATATTTATTACGGTTAGAGCTGTCATACTCAGGAGTTTCTACTAGAGATTCAATTAAGGTTAATATTTCATCTCTGGATTTTGCTTTATCCAGATTCTGAAGTTTTTCTTCATGATCTCGGATATATTTGCGGATAGTATTTCTTGAAAATTCTGACTCTCTAGCTATTTTTCTAATTGATTGACCCTCGACAAAATGTTTAATTAGAATATCGGCTTTTTCATTCAATTTTATCACCTTTTTCACCTGCCCATAATTTTTATTTTATTATGGACAGTTTATATTATCTATTTAAACGGGTCAATTTTAAATTATTATCCTGGGTCACTTTTAGATTATCATATACATCGGTATTTGGACAAAAGATTTAAGTTTGCTGCATTGTTTAATATTTTTTATATCTCCAATTACAATAGTTTCTACTTGATTTTCAATTGCTAAATCAACTATTTTGCAACTAGCTTTATGGAGATAATCTCTAATATAATTTTTTCTCTTTAATCTCAGATATTTTATTCGTTTAGTATCTCTAATTTTACTGGTAGCTAACTGCCTCATTCTAATGCTTTGTAGTCTGGCAATTTCTTTATTAAAATAAGAATTTTTGGATTTAATAGTTTTACCATTGATAATATAACAATCAGAATTGTTTTTAAATGTTAAAGTAGCCAAATTATCAAGACCTAGATCAACTGCCATTATGTTAGATTTCTTACTTTCTTTTGCCTCTTTAACTTTGTAGATAATTAAGAGATACCATCTTTTAGAAATACGGTCCTGCTTAATCTTTATCTGCTGGACAGCATCTAAATCTATAATGCTTTGAACTGCTTCAGGCAGCTCAAAATTAAGAGGCCAAATCGAATACGGTCATACTAAAGCTTTCCTTGCGTATTATAAATTAAAAGCTTTAGTGACCTTCACATTATATTTAGATTGTATCTTTTTAGATAAGGATAAGAGTAATTTGTTATCTTTAATTCTAACAGCTAAATTGGTAAAAATTATTTCACAGGGATTACTGTTCATATGTTTAAAATTAGGTGACTCTGGCTGCCCCTTATATTTTTGAGGATTCTTTTTATAATCTTTGAGAGAATTAAAAAAACTTTTCCAGTCCTTAGCTAACTGCTTTAATGCCTGTTGTCTGTTATGGGAGTGAAGGTAGTCATTATGCCAGTTATTTTTATATCTAGTTTCTAATTCAGTATAGACAGCTTTTACATCTTTATTATTTTTAATCTGATAATTGACTGTATTATATAATTTAGAGCAATGCCAGGCTAATTCATTAATTATTACTAATTGCTTATGGCTTAATTTAGGCTTGAATTTAAATGATAATCGCATTGATTTTTCACCTCCATCCTACTATAATTATATCATACATATGTTTGCTTGTAAAAGAAAACATGGAGGTTTGATTTTTATGAATAGAGACTTAAATAACAATTATCATTCTGTTTATAGTCTACAATATCATTATTGTATCTTCTGGTGGTGCTACTATTGAGACAATTAAAAAGTATATTGAAAATCAGAATAAATAGCCAATTCATCTCCAGCCAATGCATAGCTTGGATGGAGTTTTCTTGGCAATTTTAGATAAAAAAAGAGGAATTTAGACATTTATATCTAATATATAAAATTAGAGTATACAATATTTAAAAATTAGAAAGGAGAATTTTTAATGAAGAAAAAGATCTTATCTATGTTAATATTTTTATTGGCAGTAAGTTTGTTATTACCTTTTGCTGCTGCTGCCCAGGAAGGTGATGAAATTAGAGTTGCCTTCGGTGCTGATCCGGAATCTCTGGATCCATTCTATGCTCAATCATCTCCAGCAGCTATGGTTATGGTTCATATGATGGAAACATTGTTTGAGATGAAGCCTAATGGAGATATTGTTCCTTTATTAGCTGAAGATTATGATGTTTCTGAAGATGGGTTGACTTATGACCTATATCTACGTGAAGATGTAGAATTTCATGACGGTACACCTTTTAATGCAGAAGCTGTTAAGTTTAATTTAGATCGTTTAATAGAGGGTGGAGCAGTTTATTCTTTTCTAATTGATCGAATTACTACAATAGAAGTAATTGATGAATATACTGTTAGATTAAAAACTGATGAGCCTTTTGCTCCGATTTTAGCTCATTTATCTCATGATTTTATTTCAATGATTAGTCCAGCAGCTGTAGAAGAATATGGTGATGATGTTGGAAGTAATCCTGTTGGAACAGGTCCTTATATCTTCCAGGAATGGTCACGGGGAGAAGAAATTGTTATGACCAGAAATGAAGATTATTGGGGAGAAAATGCTAATATCGAAACTTTTAAAGTTTTAGTTGTACCTGAAGAAGCTACACGGGTAGTTATGCTTGAAACTGGAGAAGCACATGCTATTATGAATGTTCCATCAAGAGATGTGCCAAGGTTAAATGAAAATCCTGAAGTCACTGTAGAAAGTGTTCCAAGCTTAAGAACTCTATATATTGGTCTTCATAATCAAAGAGAACCTTTTGACGATGTTAGAGTCAGAAAAGCTGTAAATTATGCAGTAGATAGTGAAGCAATTGTTGATAATATTTTAGCTGGTGCTGGGCGTCCTTCAGATGCTCCAATTTCTCCAGATATCTTCGGCTACTCTGCTCAGGAAATTTATCAGTATAACCCAGAAAGGGCAAGAGAATTACTTGCAGAAGCAGGTTATGAAGATGGTTTAGATGTAGAATTTTATTATCCTACTGGAAGATATCCAATGGATTCAACTATATCTCAGGCAGTTCAGAGTCAGTTGGCTGCAGTTGGTATCAATGCTAAAATGACTACTATGGAATGGGCTACTTATCTTGAATTAGTTGGAAGAGCTCCCGAAGAAGTAGAACATGATATGTATTTCCTTGGTTGGGGTACAGTAACTGGTGATGCAGATTATGGTTTATATGCATTATTCCATTCAGATGAAATCGCTCCTAAAGGCAACAACTGGCACTTTGCTGATAATCCAGAGATTGACAGATTGCTTGATGAAGCTAGAGTTAATACTGATCCTGAAGCAAGAGAAGAATTATATGCTGAAGCAATTGAACTAATTTGGGACGATGCTCAGTGGCTTTTCTTACACAGTATTTCTCAATTGAATGGGGTTAGGAATGAAGTTGAAGGTTTAGTTCATCATCCAAGAGAACACATCGAAGTAATGGATGCTTATTTTGTAGAATAGAATTGGCTGAAATTAGACTTTATTTAGTTTAATCATTAAAATTAAATGGGCCCTGCATCAAGGCAAAGGCAGGGTCTTATTTTATGTAAATTTATTTACTTGGAGGGATTAATATGTCTTCGTATATTTTAAGAAGATTATTATTATTAATACCTGTTTTAATTGGAGTTGCTATTATTGTTTTTGGGATAGTAAGGTTGTTACCAGGTGATCCTGCTGTAGCAATGGCAGGAGTACACGCAACTCCACAATATATATCACAGGTAAGAGCGGAATTGGGTTTAGATGAGCCAATCCATGTTCAGTTTGGAGTTTTTGTTAATAGATTATTTGAAGGTGATTTAGGTGTTTCTACTCGAACCAGGCGGCCGGCTGCTCAAGAAATATGGCCTAGATTTAAAAACACGGTATATTTAACAGCAATTGCGCTTTTTATTGCTAGTTTGGTTGGGATAACGGCTGGAGTTATTTCATCGGTAAAACCCTATTCAATTTATGATCAAGTTGTAATGATGTTTTCATTATTTGGGGTTGCAGCTCCTGTATTCTGGTTAGGATTGATTTTAATGCTTATTTTCTCGGTTAATTTAGGCTGGTTTCCTTCGTCTGGAATGGGAACACCTCTTCATTTTGTGTTGCCTTCCCTTACACTTGCTGCTAATTCAACAGCTTTAATTGCTAGGATGACAAGGTCAAGCATGCTGGAAGTATTGAAAAACGATTATATTACTACAGCAAGGGCGAAGGGATTAAAAGAAAAAGCTATTATAATTAAACATGCTTTAAGAAATGCATTAATTCCTATTACAACAATCCTGGGATTAAGATTTGGGATGCTTTTAGGTGGAGCAGTTTTAACAGAAACTGTTTTTTCCTGGCCAGGAGTTGGACGTTTGATGGTTGATTCCATACTTGCTAGAGATTATCCGGTAGTTCAGGGTTCTGTTTTACTTTTAGCATTAATGTTTGTTATAATCAATTTATTTGTAGATATTTTGTATGCATTTTTAGATCCACAAATTAGTTATAGTTAGAGGAGGGGAAATATGCGTTTAATAGATCAAAAAGCTTTAAGACAACTAAAAAGAAATAAGTTAGCTATTATTGGAATAGTATTCATAATTTCTTTATTTATTATAGCTTTATTTGCCCCCTATATTGCCCCTCATGATCCATATCAAACTGACTTTTTTAATACATTACAGGGACCATCTAGAGAATATTTATTAGGCACTGATGATTTAGGTAGAGATGTTTTGAGCCGTCTTATTTATGGGGCTAGAATTTCTTTGACCATCGGATTTATATCTGTTGCGATAGGTTTGATTGTTGGTGTTCCTGTTGGTGCTATATCAGGTTTTTATGGCGGTAAAATAGATATTATCACGCAAAGATTCGTTGATATTATGATGGCATTCCCTGGTATGCTGCTGGCAATAATTATTGTTGCTGTGATGGGGGTTGGGCTTGTAAATGCTATGATTGCAGTAGGGATTGTCTCTATACCAACCTATATTAGGCTTGTTAGAGGATCGGTATTATCTATAAAAAACAAAGAATTCGTTCAAGCTGCTAAGGCCATTGGTGTTAGAGAATCGGTAATTATATTTAAGCATATTTTACCACACTGTCTTGCGCCAATTATTGTTCAGTCTTCACTTCAAATAGGTGTTGCAATTTTATGGGCAGCAGGACTTGGATTTCTTGGCTTAGGTGCTCAAGCTCCAACACCAGAATGGGGAGCTATTTTAAGTCAAGGGCGTGGTTATATAAGAACTGCTCATCATGTTACTACTTTTCCTGGAATTGCAATTATGTTAACAGTACTTGGCTTTAATTTGCTTGGAGATGGCTTAAGAGATGCCCTGGATCCAAAAATGAGAAATTAAAAATTTTGTAAAGTATTTGACAAAGTTAAAATTCAATGGTATACTTATTTCAAATTAAATATTTTATAAGGTAGAGTCGAAAAGATAACCTTATTGAAACCTGGGGATTACTATGTCAACGGTAATCACTTGATTTCAATAAGGTTTTTTTGTTTTTAAAATTTATTTTTGAGTCAAGAAAAGTCTATCTACCTTAAATTTTAATGAAAGGAGGATCTTATAAACTAAAAAAAACAAATAAATTTATTTAACTTTAAAATCATTTTAAATCGTGTTAAAAGGAATTAACAATAATTAGGAGGGAACTAATTGTCAAAAAAATATGATGTAATTATAATTGGTGCAGGTATTTCCGGATGTGCAGTTGCTTGGAGGATTGCACGTTATGATCTAGATATTTTATTATTAGATAAAGAAGCTGATATTGCTACAGGTACTACTAAAGCTAATACTGCAATAATCCATGCTGGATATAATGCAGATCCTAAAAAGCTTAAAGGTAGGTTAAATAATAAAGGTAATATTCAAATAAAAGAAATTGTTAAAGATTTAAATATACCCTTTGAAGAAATTGGTTCATTAGTAGTTGGAGTAGAAGGTGATGATTTAAGTGTATTAGATGATTTATTAGAAAAAGGTAAAGAGAATGGCGTAGAGGGGCTAAAAATAGTTGATAAAGAGTGGCTGCGTGAGAATGAGCCTAATATAGCTGAAAATGCAGTTGCAGCGCTTTGGGCACCTACAGCAGGTATTATAACACCTTGGGAGTTTGCTCTTGCAATGGCTGAAAATGCTGTAGTAAATGGTGCTGAAGTTCAATTAGAAACTAAAGTAGAAGATATTATAATTGAAGATGATAGGGTTGTTGGTGTAAAAACTAACCAGGGTGAATTTGAAGCTGATTATGTAATTAATGCTGCAGGAGTTTATGCAGATGAAATTTCTAAAATGGCTGGTGTAGAGAAAGTAGATATTACTCCTCGTAAGGGAGAATACTATATTTATGATCATGCTAAAGATTATGAATTAAATCATGTAGTTTTCCCAATCCCTACCCCAATTAGTAAAGGGATAGTAGTAGCACCTACAGTAGAACATAATATTTTAATTGGACCAACTTCAGAAACAGTAGACAGTAAAGAAGATCTGTCAACTACCCCAGAAGGGTTAAAAGAAGTTTATACTGGTGCGAAGAAATTATTCCCTGAATTAGATTTAAGAGATACAATTCGTGTTTTTGCAGGTTTAAGAGCTGCTGACCAGAGTGAAGATTTTGTTATTGAAGCAGCGGAAAATGTTAAAGGATTCGTTAACGTAGCAGGTATTCAGTCACCGGGACTATCATCTGCTCCAGCAATTGCAGATCTTACAGCAGAGATATTAGAGGAAGAGGGCTTAAAACTTTCTGAAAAAGATAATATTATTGAGACACGGGAAGAACCAGTAAGATTTTATGAAATGACAAATGAAGAGAGAGCAGAATATGTAAATGAAGATAAAGATTATGGTCAGATCATTTGCCGCTGTGAAACAGTATCCTACAAAGAAATTGTAGATGCAATTCATGGACCTGTAGGTGCAAGAACTGTTAATGCAGTAAAAAGAAGAACTAGAGCAGGAGCAGGAAGATGTCAGGGTGGTTTCTGTGGACCAAAAGTAGTAGAAATATTAGCAGATGAACTTGGACTTGATCCAACTGAGATTAAGCAGGAAGAAGACAATTCAAAAATTCTTGATTATAAAATAAAAGAATTACTTGAAAGCAAGGTGAGCGTTAATGCATAAAATAAACAAAGAACTTGTAGTAATAGGTGGAGGACCAGCCGGATTAGCAGCTGCCAAAGAAGCATTTGATAAAGGTATAAAAGATATAATGGTAATTGAAAGAGATATGGAATTGGGAGGTATTCTTCCTCAATGTATTCATAATGGTTTTGGTGTTCATCACTTTAAAGAAGAATTAACTGGCCCTGAATATGCTCAGCGCTTTATTGACGATGTTGCTGAGAGAAATATTGAAGTTAAGTTAAATACAATGGTTTTAGATGTATGCAAAGATAAAAAAGTATATGCGGTTAATAAAGATGAAGGATTTTCAGAAATCCAGGCTGAAGCAGTAATTTTAGCTATGGGATGTAGAGAAAGAACAGCTGGTGCAATTGGAATTCCAGGTACAAGACCAGCTGGAGTTATTACTGCAGGTACTGCTCAAAGGTATACAAATATAGAAGGATATGTTCCTGGAGATGAAGTAGTTGTACTTGGTTCAGGAGACATTGGTTTAATAATGGCTAGAAGAATGAGATTAGAAGGTGCAGATGTAAAAGCTGTTTGTGAACTTCTACCTTATACTGGTGGATTAACCAGAAATGTAGTTCAGTGTTTAGAGGACTATGATATACCCCTTATGCTGAACCACACAGTTACAGAAATAATAGGTAATGGTAAATTAGAGGCAGTTGAGATATCCGAGGTTGATGAAAATCTTAACCCTATTCCTGAGACTGCAAAAATTATCAAGGCAGATACTTTGCTATTATCTGTTGGATTAATTCCTGAAAACGAACTTTCTAAAAAAGCTGATGTAGTACTTGATGATAGAACTAGTGGCCCGATTGTTAATGAAGGTCGTGAAACTAATATAGAAGGTATTTTTGCCTGTGGTAATGTATTACATGTACATGACCTTGTAGACTGGGTAACCCAGGAGTCAGAGATTGCCGGAGATTGGGCAGCTAAGTATATTAAAGGTGACTACAAAAGAACAGATGCTGAAGTAGATGTAAAAGCAGGGGAAAATGTAAGCTATGTTATACCTCAAAAAATAGAGCTGGAGTCAGAAGATAGAAAAAGAATTCCTCTTTATATGAGAGTTTCAACTCCATTAACTGCTGTGGACATTAACCTATATGCAGATGGTAAAAAACTATATTCTTTCTCAGAACCATTTGCTAAACCTGGTGAAATGATAAGTGTTCCTTTAGCCCAAAAAACCTTAGATGGTCTAGATGACTTATCAGAAATAAGAGTAGATATTATAGAAAAGGAGGGAAATTAAATGATAGAGAAAAAACAATTAACCTGTGTTGCCTGCCCTAAAGGCTGTGAGGTAGCAGTTGAATTTGAAGGTAATGAGATCATCTCAATTGATGGACATGCTTGTCCTCAGGGAGAAGATTATGCTAAAGAAGAGGTAGTTGCACCAACAAGAATTTTACCAACCACTGCTGTTGTAAAAAATGGTTCCCTTCCTTTAGTACCAGTTAAGACAACCAAAGCAATTCCGCTTGAAGTTATACATGATGCAATGTCAATTATTGGTAGCCTAGAAGTTGAAGCTCCAATCAAAATGGGAGATGTTTTAATCGAAAACATCTTAGACACTGGAGCAGACATAGTTGCTACAAGAAATTTAGCTAGAAATTTATAAGTTTGTTTTCCCCAGGGACTTAAAAGTTCCTGGGGTTTTTAAATTTAAAATATGTTTTTTGCTTAAAATGTTAATTAAAAAGAAGGAATTTGCTATGCTAGATAAAAGTATATATAGTAATGGAAATTAGTAGATTACATTGGGGGTGTAAAATTGAGACATTTAGCAAGTTATTTTAAAAAATATCCGGTAATTCCTGCAGTAAGAGATATGAAGCTATTAGAACAGGCAATGGGGAAAAAAGAGGCGGTAATTATATTTTTACTTGCTGGATCTATTTTTGATTTAAAAGAAGCAATGGAGCTTGCCCATAAAAATGATAAAATCTTAATGATAAATATAGATCTTTTAAAAGGAATTGCCCATGACAAAAAGGGGATTGAGTATTTAGCAGAAAACAATTTATGTGATGGAATTATTTCAACTAAAAGTTATTTAATAAAAATTGCTCATAAAAATGGTTTGATGACAATTCAAAGAATATTTCTTTTAGATTCTGGTTCTTTAACAAGTGCTAAAAAAATGTTAGGAGATCGTTCAGTTGATGCGGTTGAAATTTTACCTGCTATTGCAGCTCCACATTTTATAAAAAAATCTCAACAGGATAAAAATAATAATTATCAAATTATTGCTGGAGGATTAGTAGAAGAAAAAAAAGAAATAGAATATCTGGTGGATAAAGGAGTTTTTGCAATTTCTACCAGTAGACAGGAACTTTGGAATTATTAATCATTATAAAACAAATTTAATTTAATTTTTTTATAAAAAGGGATGAAATCATCCCTTTCTTTATGATAAGATATATAAATAGATGAAACAATTAAAATATTTTTAGAAAGGATGATTGAATTGTCAATTGAAAAATCTGTAGAAATCAAAAATAGAACCGGTTTACATGCTAGACCGGCAGCTCAGTTTGTACAAAAAGCTGGTCAATTTGAATCTAAAATTAACATTATTCATGAAGGTAAAGAAGTTAATGCTAAAAGTATCATGGGTGTTATGAGTCTCGGAGCAGGTAAAGGGAATACAATTACAATTAAAGCTGAGGGTGAAGACTCTGAGCAGGCAGTAAAAGAATTGGTTGATTTTGTTGAAGTTGAGATGTTGAAAGAAGATGAGGGGTGATTTGATGCAGGGAATCGGAGCATCACCAGGAATTGCAGTTGGTAAGGTATTAATCAAAAAAGATAAAAAAGTAGAAATTGATTATGAGAACATAACAGATTCAGCGGTCGAAAAAGAAATAGCCAAACTTCACAGTGCACTTGAAAAAGCAAAAAAATCTCTTAAAGAGTTAAAAGAGAGTACTGCTGAAAAGATGGGAAAAGAAAAAGCAGAAATATTCGGAGCCCATCTGATGATTTTAGATGATCCAGAAGTTATTCCAGCTTTTGAAAATAAGATTAAAGAAGAAAAGTTAAATGCAGCAGCAGCGGTTAAAGAAGTAGTAGATGAGTATGCTGCGATGTTTTCGGCAATGGAAGACGAGTACTTAAAAGAAAGAGGAGCAGATATTAAAGATGTAGGAATGAGGGTAATTAAGATTCTGCTTGGGGTAGAAGATATAGCAGAAAAGATGGAAGAAGAGGTAGTAATAATAGCCGAGGACTTAACCCCTTCAGACACAGCTCAGCTTGATACAGAAAAAGTACTGGCCTTTTTAACCAAAGATGGCTCAAGAACATCTCATACTGCGATAATGGCAAGAACGCTTGGTATACCAGCAGTAGTAGGTTTAGGTGAAGAGCTTTTAACAGCCGCCGAAAATGATGAGGAAGTAATAGTAGATGGCAGCAGTGGTAAGGTGTATTTTTCACCTGATAAGGCAACAAAAGAAGAGTATCAAGCCAAGCTTGAAGAATATAAAACAGAGCAGAAGCGTTTAGAATTTTATAAGGACAAAAAAGCCCAGACCAAAGATGGGGTAGATATAGAAGTAGTAGGTAATATGGGTAATTTAAATGATATAGCGCCCATTTTAGAAAAAGGGGGAGAAGGAGTAGGCCTTTTCCGCACCGAATTCTTATATATGGATCGCAGTGAATTACCAACAGAAGAAGAACAATTTGAGGTTTATAAAAAAGCAGCAGAAACAATGGGTGATAGGCCAGTAGTAATCAGAACATTAGATGTTGGGGGAGACAAGGATTTACCATATTTAGATTTTCCAAAAGAGATGAACCCATTTTTAGGTTACAGAGCGATCAGAATTTGTTTAGAAAGAGATGATATCTTTAAGCCACAGCTCAGAGCACTATTAAGGGCAAGTGCCTTTGGTAATCTAAAGATAATGTTTCCGATGATAGCGACAATGGATGAGCTATTAGCAGCCAAAGCAAAGGTGGCAGAAGTCAAAGCAGAGTTAGAAAGTGAAGACAAAGATTATAATAAAGATCTAGAAATCGGGATGATGATAGAAATACCAGCAGCAGTGATGACAGCAGATCAGCTGGCTAAAGAGGTTGATTTTTTCAGTATAGGAACAAACGATTTAATCCAGTATACAGTGGCAGTAGATAGGATGAATGAGAAGATTGCTCAGATGCACAATCCTTATCATCCAGCAGTATTAAGGATGGTAAAAAAGACGATTGAGAGTGCCCACCAGGAAAATATCTGGGTAGGAATGTGTGGAGAAGCAGCCGGTAATGAACTGCTCTTACCATTTTTGCTGGGAGCAGGACTGGATGAGTTCAGTATGAGTGCTGTGTCTATTTTAAAGATCAAAGAACTGCTTTCACAGTGGACGATCAGTGAAGCAGCTCAAAAAGCAGAAAAAGTATTAGAGCTTAAATCTGTTGATGAGGTTAAAGATTATTTAAAAAGCATTCAAAAATAACTATTTATTTAAGAAAAAAAAATATTTTAAAAAATAATCCGGATAGCATAGGCTGTCCGGATTCTAATCATAATATAAAATAATAGGAGATAATTGAATAAATGTCTATTAAAGAAAATACTTTAATTTATAAATTATATTATTTAAGTTTAAAAGATATCTGGCTGGATATTTTATTGCCTATTTTACTTGGAGCAGCTTTAGCCTTGAATTTAAGTTCACAATTTAATATTATTTATTTATTAATTACTTTATTTACACTTTTAGTTTTTATAATAGCAGCTAACAGCTGGATTCAATATTTTTTTGATAAGGCCAACCTTTATCAATTTATTTATCAGCTTCACTTTTTGAAAAACAAAAAAAAATCAACTGCAAAATATTTTGAAATCGAAAAAAAAGAACTATTTTTAATCGCTATTATTTTCACTTTATTGACTATAACTTTAATTTTTTTTACTATAAACATATCTAATATTTTATTTATATTAATTATTTCATCTTTGCTATTATTTTTTCTTTATATTTTTCTTCAGGTAAAAATTATCGATAGTTATTTTGATGAATTCATAATTGGTTTACTGGGTGGCCCAATGTTAATTTCTATTTCATATATTATTCACAGTGGTGAGTTTAATCTTGCTGTTATTTTACTTTCTCTACCTATAGCTTTATTTATAATTAACTTAAGGTGGGTCAGCCAGCATAATAACAAATATTCATTTAAAGGCTTTAAAGTTTTACTGCTTTTAATTTATGCTTCTTTTGCTTTAATATTCTCATATTATAATAATGTACTCTTTTTATTATTATACATATCATTACCATTTGTAATGACTAAAATAAAAAACAAGGAAAATCTCTTGTCATACAATAAAAAATATAAAATAGTTTCTTTTTCTCGCAAGTTATATTATTACTCTACAATTTTATTAATAACCCTGCTTATATTAGATTATATTACATCAATTTGAGGTGAGATAATGAAAGAACAGGAAGAATTCAATCAATTTAGAGAGAAAATGGATAAAATCATTTTAGAAGAGGGAGATTTAAATACCAGGCGATTCTTTAATTTGGATAATAGCGTTTATCAAACTGGAGAGCTTTCTTCAAAATACAAAGAATTATTGGGTTTAACTGCATCTTTAGTTTTAAGATGTGATGATTGTATTAGATATCACTTAATTAATGCAGCTGAAGCAGGGTGGACTAAAAAAGAAATATACGAAGCACTGAATGTAGGTTTAATTGTAGGAGGTTCGATAGTAATCCCTCATCTCAGAAGGGCTGCAGAAATACTGGAAAAATTTGATTTTAATAGTGAATTTAAAACAGAAACAAAGAACTCGAATAATAAACTTACAGAAGTAAAAAAATATCAATTATATACAGATGGAGCATGTTCTGGCAATCCGGGGCCAGGTGGATATGCAGCCTTAATTTTAGAAAATGATAATCAAGAATTAGAGGAAATAAGTGGGTCAGAAGAAGATACAACCAATAATAGAATGGAATTAAAAGCTGTTATTGAAGGTTTAAAAAGAGTTCCTAAAGGAAGTAGTGTAGAACTTTTTAGTGACTCAACTTATGTTTTAAAAGGGTTGAGTAAGTGGATTAAAACCTGGAAGTCTAATGGTTGGAAAACTGCTTCAAAAAAAAATGTTGCCAATAAAGATCTATGGCAACACCTTGATAAATTAATTTCTGATTATAAACTTGAATTTCAAAAAGTGAAAGGTCATAGTGGTGATGAATATAACGAAAAAGTTGATTCTTTAGCTAAAAAGGAAATTAAAAAAGATTAGTTTTTTTGTTGACATTCATGGCAGATACCACTGAATTCGAGACGGTGGTTTTCCGCAATAAATTGGGTTTCTTCATTTATCTTATTATTTAAATCAGTATCTAAGTCAATTTCTAAATCATAAACATTACCACATTTTTCACAGTGGAAATGATAGTGATGACCAGACTTACCATCATAACGACTTTGATTACTGCCATAATCTAGCACATTTATTTTCCCCAGTTCAGCAAGAACATTTAAGTTTCTGTATACTGTTCCCAGGCTAATATTTGGGATTTCTTCTCTGACCCTTTCATATATCCAGTCAGCAGTTGGATGGGAGTCTGTGTTTTTTAGAATTCTCAAAATGGCTTTACGCTGTTTTGTCATTCTTGTTTGTTTAGCCATAATAACCTCCTTTTGAAACAAATAATAATTATTAATACTGTTAATTATATTTTAACAGAATTTATTTTTTAATTCAAGTAAATTTAACAAAAACAAAGGGTGATTAAATTGTCAAATAAAGAAAAAGAAAGAATTTTAACCGGAGATAGACCAACTGGTAAGCTCCATTTGGGTCACTATGTAGGGAGTCTACAAAATAGAGTTGAGCTGCAGGAAGAATATGATACCTTTTTAATTATTGCCGATGTTCAGGCTTTGACAACAAACTTTGAGCAACCTGAAAAATTAGGTGAGGATGTTAGACAGGTTGCTAGAGATTATCTAGCAGCAGGAATCGATCCAGAAAAAACAACTATTTTTGTTCAGTCAATGGTACCAGAAATTGCTGAGCTTACAATATTTTTCTCAATGCTGGTTACTGTAAATCAACTTCGTCATAATCCGACTATAAAGTCTGAGGCAGATCAGTATGGTTATAAAGAAATGAGTTATGGATTTTTGGGTTATCCTGTTAGTCAGGCAGCAGACATTTCTTTTTGCAGAGCTAATTTAGTACCTGTCGGTGAAGATCAAATACCTCATATTGAACAAACAAGAAAAATTGTGCGTAAATTTAATAATTTATATGGTGAAGTATTTCCAGAACCTAAAGCACTAATAAGTGATTTTCCTCGTCTGATGGGGCTAGATGGAAAAAGCAAGATGAGTAAAAGTTTAAATAATGCTATTTATTTATCTGATTCTGTTGAAGAAGTTAATAAAAAAATAATGCAAGCAAAAACTGATCCAGCTAGAATACATAAAGATGATCCAGGCCATCCAGAAGTCTGTACAGTATTCCATTATCATGAGGCTTTTAATAAAGAAGAATCAGGTGAAATTGCAAGTAGATGTAGGGCTGGAACCATCGGTTGTGTTGCTTGCAAAAAAAGAATGGCTAAAAAATTAAATGAATTTTTAGATCCAATGAGAGAAAGAAGAAAAAAATATTTAGAAAATCCAGAGCTAATTGAAGAAATCATTCAAAAAGGCACTAAAAGAGCTAGAAAAGAAGCAGCCATAACTTTAAAAAAGGTTCGAGAAGTTATGAAAATAGATTATTTTAATAATTAAAGTATTTATAAGCAGATTTTTTAGAAAGGAGAATTATATTGTCTAGTTCTAAAATTAATATTGCTTTAATTTATGGGGGAAGATCAGCTGAACATGAAGTTTCAATTCTTTCTACCCGCTCAATATATAATAATTTAGATAAAAGCAAATATAATATTTTTCCCATTGCAATATCTAAAACAGGGAGATGGTTTGAAACTGAAAAATCTCTAGAATATTTAAATAGTGAAACAAATAGTATTCCTGATCAAGCAGATAGGAAGTTGTTTCCTTTAGAAGTTATTGATTTTTTGCAGAAAAACATAGATTTAGCATTTCCTGTTTTACATGGTCCTTATGGTGAAGATGGTAAAATACAGGGTTTTTTCGAAATATTAGATATACCTTATGTTGGTTGCAATTTGAGTTCTTCAGCTGTTTCTATGGATAAAGAACTTATGAAAAAATTATTTGCTTATCATGATATCCCTCAGACTAAATTTCAGGTACTTAAAAAATCTCAATATAAAGTAAAAAGAAAAAAAGAATTTTATGAAGAATTAACAAAGAAACTCGGTCTTCCTTTTTTTGTAAAGCCAGCAAATATGGGTTCAAGTATTGGGATAACTAAAGTGAATGAGAAAAAAAACTTTGCTGAAGCAATAAATTCTGCATTTGAACATGACAATAAAATTATAATAGAAAACTTCGTCAAAGCAAGAGAAATAGAAGCCTCTATAATATCATTAGATAATGAAATCAGGGTATCTATACCTGGAGAAATTATTGCACAACATGATTTTTATGATTATAAAGCTAAATATCAAGATTCAAAGACCAGGTTGGTTATTCCAGCTGAGATAGATGATAAAATAAAAAAAGAAATAAAACTCCTGGCGGTTAAAGCTTTTAATGCAGTAGGTGGAGATGCACTGGCAAGAATTGATTTTTTTCTAACCGAAAACAATGATCTTTTAGTTAATGAAATTAATACCATGCCTGGATTTACTCAATTTAGTATGTATCCTCTTCTTTTTAAAGAAAGTGGTTTTCCCTATCAAAAGCTTTTAGATCAAATGATAGAACAAGCTTTGAATAGAGATATATAAAATGGATGAGCTAAGGGTTATTCATGCAGATATGGATGCTTTTTTTGCTGCAGTAGAAATGAGAGAAAATCCTGATATGAAGGGAAAAGCAGTTATTATTGGAGGTAAGAGTTTAAGCAATAGAGGTGTGGTTTCAACCGCATCTTATAAAGCAAGAGAATATGGGATACACTCTGCAATGCCAATTGCTCAGGCGAAAAAGTTATGTCCAGATGGTATTTATCTGCCAGCCCGCCACACATTATATAAACAGGTTTCTAAAGAAGTATTTTTTATTTTAAACAAATATACGCCTTTGATCGAAAAAATTTCTATTGATGAGGCTTTTTTAGATATAAAAGGCTGTCAGCGCCTATATGGAAGTCCTTTAAAAATTGCTAAAACAATAAAAAAAGATGTAAAAGATACTACTGACTTAACAATTTCGATTGGGCTTTCAGTTAATAAATTTTTGGCCAAACTTGCTTCAGATTTTGAAAAGCCAGATGGGTTGACGGTAATTGAAGCAGCTGAGATAAAAAAAATTATGGCAGGACTTGATATTAAAAAGATCTGGGGGATTGGAGATAGTTTTGCTAAAAAATTAAATGAGCTTGGAATTAAAAAGGTTAAAGATATTTGGCCTTATTCGCTTGAAGAATTAAAAAATAGATTCGGGAAAGCTGGAGTAAAAATATTTTACCTTTCTAGAGGAATAGATAATCGAGAAGTAGAAAGTCAAAGCGAGATTAAATCTATTAGCCATGAAGAGACTTTTGCTGAAAACATTGAAGATTCCGAGCAATTATTGGCCTATCTTTTAAAAATGAGTGAAAAAATATCTTTTCGTTTGCACAGCAATTCTTTAAGTGGTAATACTGTTTTCATCAAGGTCAGATATGCCGATTTTAAAACTTTAAACAGACAAAAATCATTTAAATTTTCTCTTGATAGTACAAAAAATATTTATAAAATTGCACAAGAATTGATTGATAAAGATGATTTATTTGATAAACCGGTACGATTACTTGGAATTGGAGTAAGCAATTTGCATGATTCTCAACAAAAGCAACTAAATCTTTTCGAAAAAGAAAATGATAATCTGGATGATACCATAGATGATATAAAAAGAAAATTTGGTTTTGATAAAATATCACGAGCTAGAAAATTATATTTAAAAAATGATGAATAAGCTTTTTGCTCAATTTATGCTAAAATCATAACGAAAATAATAAAAATAGTCTTATTTATTATAAAAATCCTTTTAAATCCAATTATTTTTAAAATAATTTTGGATTTATAAAGGATTTTTTTCTTTTATGAAGAATGATATAATTAAGTGGTAAGAAGTGGAGTAAAAGGGTGGAAAGTGGGAAGTGATATTATGTTTATGGGAGAATTTACACATAATATGGATAATAAAGGCCGATTAATCATTCCTTCTAAGCTTAGAGAAGAGCTGAGTGAGGAATTTGTAATAACTCGTGGCCTGGATAATTGTCTCTTTCTCTATCCTATGGATGAATGGAAAATATTAGAAGAAAAACTCACTTCTTTGCCTATGACAAGTAAAAATGCTAGAAATTTTGTCCGCTTTTTCTTTTCTGGCGCAAATGAATGTAATCTAGATAAACAGGGTAGAGTATCGCTGCCTGTAAATTTAAGAGATTATGCAGATTTTGAACACGAAATTGTTATTATAGGTTTAGCTAACAGAATTGAACTCTGGGCAAAAGAGAAATGGGACAAATATATGGAAGATGTAGAAGATTCTTATGAAGATATAGCAGATGCAATGGAAGAACTAGGAATCTAGAAGGGATTAGATATGAGTTTTGAACACAAAGCAGTTTTATTAAATGAGGCAATAAAATATTTGAATATAAAAGAAGACGGAGTTTATCTTGATGGAACACTTGGCCGGGGGGGTCACAGTTTTGAAATTTTAAAAAAATTATCAGAGCATGGTAAATTAATTGCTATTGACCGGGATATAGAAGCAATTAAAGCTGTGCGGGAAAAACAACCAGAAAATTCTTCCCTAATTTTAGAACATGCTAATTTTTTGGACTTTGATAAAGTATTAAATAAACATTCAATTTCTAAAGTAGATGGTATGTTGTTTGATCTTGGTGTTTCTTCTCCACAGCTTGATAATGCAGAACGTGGTTTTAGTTACCAAAAAGATGGTCCACTTGATATGAGGATGAATCAAAATCAAGCTCTAACAGCAGCAGATATTGTTAATAATTACAGTCAGAAAGAACTAATTAAGATTATTAGTGATTATGGTGAAGAAAATTGGGCAGTTAGAATTGCTGAGTTCATTGTTGAAGCAAGAAAAAAAGAAGAAATAGAAAGAACTTCTGAACTTGTTGAAATAATAAAAGCAGCAGTTCCAAAAGGAGCTAGAAGGGGTGGAGGTCATCCTGCAAGACGGACTTTTCAAGCTCTAAGAATTGCAACCAATGATGAACTAAACCAACTGCAAAAATTAATTAAAAAAAGTGTTTCGTTTTTAAATAAAGGTGGAAGAATTGTAATCATAAGTTTTCATTCATTAGAAGATAGAATTGTTAAACATAGCTTTAGAGAATTAGCAAAAGATTGTACCTGTCCACCTGACTTTCCAATCTGTGTGTGTGATAAGGTTTCTCATGTTAAAGTAATTACTAGAAGTCCAATTGAAGCCAAAAAGAATGAAGTAGATAGTAACCCAAGGGCGAGGAGTGCTAAGTTAAGAGCTGCAGAGAAAATTTGAGTTTTGAGGAGGTAAAATTATGTATCAGAAAAGTTATAATAATCTTAATTATCAGCATAAATATTTAGACAGCTCTTCTTATGGAATTTTTGATCTAAAAAAACAGGCTTTTAGTATTTTTTACATAATAATTTTATTATTAATCAGCATTTCTATTATATTATTTATTTCTCAAACTTTAAAAATTAATCAAACAAGTTATGAACTTTTAGAATTAGAAAGAAGGTTAGAGAGCATTAAAGCCGAAAATCAAAAATTAGAACTTAATCTTGCTCAAAAAACCTCACTCTCACAGATAGAGAGAATAGCTAAAAATGAATTAAATATGGTAGAAGCTAAAAACAGAGAATATTTGGTATATAATGATCAAATTGAAGTTGAAGAGAGTTTTGTTGCAGATATTCCTCAAGAACAGTTTTTATTGGCTCGTATTTATGATAAAATAGTAGCTAGAATCATGACAGTACAGGCTGAGTCGATTGATTAGGAGGAAAGCTATTGCAAGAGTTTAAAGAAAGTATCAAAAATCGGGCAATGTTTTATTTTGTAGTTATTTTTTTACTATTCGTTATTATTGCTTTCCGCTTAGTATGGATACAGGTTATTAATAGTGCAGAATATAAAGATAAAGCTTTAAATCAAAGAATGAGAGAGTTTGTTGTTAATTCAGAAAGAGGAATAATTTATGATAATACCGGCAGAAAACTTGCAGTTAGTTTAGCGGCAAAAACTGTAGTTGCACTGCCGGATAGTATTATAAACCCCAAAAAAACTGCTGAAGAATTGGCAGTTTTACTGGATGCAAATTATAATACTATCTATCGAAGAATCACCTCAGATGCTGCAGCTATTTTTTTGCAGAGGAAAATTGATGATGAACTACATCAGGAATTGTTAAATAGAGATATTCCTGGTATAATTTTTATTGATGAAAGCAAAAGACATTATCCTGAGGGAGAATTAGCATCTCATTTATTAGGGTTTACGGGTATTGATAATAATGGTTTAAGTGGCTTAGAGCTTTCGTATAATAATTATCTGGTTGGTAAAGAAGGAAGAATGGCTGTAGAAAGGGATGCAGCAGGTCAAACAATACCAGCTGGTATCAGAGAATCAATCCCAGTTCAAAACGGCCATGATCTTCATTTAACCATTGATCAGGTTATTCAATATTTTGCTGAAAGAGAACTTAGATTAGCAGAGCAAAATTTTGAGATTTCTGGTGGCTCAATCATTGTAATGGATTCTCAGAATGGAGATGTACTGGCTTTAGCAAACACCCCAACCTATGATCCCAATAATTTTCAAGCTTATCCAGAAAAAAATTGGCGTAATCGAGCAATTAATGATGTTTTTGAACCTGGTTCAACCTTCAAAATTATTACTACAGCAGCAGCTTTAGAAGAAGGTGTAATCACTGAAAATGATATTTTAACTGATCCTGGCCATATTTATGTTGGCCGACATGAAATAAGTTGTTGGAGTGATACCGGTCATGGTGCTCATACATTTGCAGATGTTGTAAAAACATCATGTAATCCAGGTTTTGTCGAAGTTGCTTTAAAAATGGATAAAGACACATTTTATTCTTATATTGATGCCTTTGGTTTTGGAAATAGAACTTCTATTAGACTTCCCGCTGAAGCTGATGGTATTTTGCCTGAGTATAATAGGATTGGTCAAGTAGAATTGGCTACTTTCTCTTTTGGGCATGGGCTTTCTGTAACTCCCATCCAATTGGCTTCAGCAGTATCTGCAGTAGCAAATGGAGGCAAATTAATGCAGCCCAGGTTGGTAAGAGAGATTGATAGAGGAGAAAACCAAGCAAATATCATAAATGAGCCTGCAGCTATCCGTCAGGTAATTTCAGAGCAGACCGCCAACAAAACTAAAGAACTTTTAAAACAAACTGTATTAAGTGGCACTGGTACTCAAGCAGCAATTGAAGGTTATGAAATCGCTGGTAAAACTGGTACTGCTCAGCATTATAATGCTGATCTTTATGATGCTTCTTTTGTTGGGATATTGCCAACAGAGCAAACTGACCTTACGGTTTTAGTAATTTTATACGATATAACTGGAGATAGTTATTATGGGAGCCAAACTGCTGCTCCAGTATTTAAAAATCTTGGTGAAAATATTTTAAGTTATTTAGATGTAAAGCCTAATTTTAATCAGCAGCCAGAATATGAACTTAGTGATGAAAAATTAACTGTGCCAGATTTAAAAAATCTCAGTAGATTTAAAGCAGAACAAAGCTTGAGAGAAAAAGGTTTTAATGTTAAAATACAGGGAGATGGAGATATAATTGTTGATCAACTTCCTAAAGCTGGTGCAGTAGTAAATAAAGATTCTACAGTTTGGCTTTTTGATGATGAAGTGAAAAATTATAATATTTTAATTCCTGTTCCAGATTTTCGAAATATGGATATAGAGGAAGCAAAAGAATTGGCAGCTTTAAAAGGTTTGAAAATTTCTTACAGTGGTAATAGTGGTAAGGTAATTGGACAATCAGTTTATCCAGGTAGAAGAATTGAAACTGATGAGGTTATCAATTTAAAACTGCAGTAAGATATCCCCATTGTTATTGGAGGAAGCTTAATGAAATTGAATAAAATTTTAAATGGAATTGAACATAAAATTATAAACGGCAAGAATGATCTTAATATTTCTGATCTGCAGTATGATTCACGAAAAATAAAAAATAATGATCTTTTTATAGCAATAAAAGGTTTTAATGTTGACGGGCACGATTATATAAAAGAAGCAGTTGAAAAGGGTGCAACTGCGGTTATTGTTGAAAAAAAATTAAAAAAATATTTGTCTGGGATAACATATATTGAAGTAGAAAACACGAGAAAAGAAATGGCTGTGCTTGCAAAAAACTTCTTTGCTAATCCACTGGCAGATATTGATTTAATAGGAATTACAGGTACTAATGGAAAGACAACAACTGCCTATTTAATTTACAACATCTTAAGAAAAAACTCTTTTAAAACAGCAATGTTTGGAACAATTAAAAATATTATTGCTGGAGAAGAAATTTCTGCGACAAGAACTACTCCAGAATCTTTAGATTTATATCGTTATTTCTCTCAAGCAAAAACTGCTGGTGTTCAATATATTGTTATGGAAGTATCGTCTCATGCGCTGGACCTTTATAGAGTTCATCAGATGGATTTTTCTTTAGCTGTATTTACTAACTTGAGTCCAGAACATCTTGATTACCATAAAGATTTAGCCAGCTATCGTCAGGCAAAATCAAAACTTTTTTCTCAATTAAGCCCTGATGCATCTGCTGTAATTAATCTGGATGATAAAAATTCTGGGTTTATGCTGGAAAAATCAAAAGCACATAATTTTAAATATAGTTTAAGCAATCAAAATGCAGATTTATACTGTCAAAATTATAAATTAAAACAAAATTCCTTGAATTATCAAAGTCAGGGTTTAATAAAAAGAAATTTTCAACTTAAACTAGGTGGTATATTTAACATCTATAATTCACTTGCTGCAGTTTTAAGCGTTTTTTTGCTTGGCATAAGTGCTGATAAGATCGTTAATAGTTTAGAAGAAATTAAAGGAGTACCAGGTAGATTCGAGTTAATTAATGCGGGCCAAGATTTCCAATTAATAGTCGACTATGCTCATACTCCTGATGGTATGGAAAATGTTTTAGAAGCAGCTAAAGAAATAACAAAAAATAGGTTAATTGTTTTATTTGGTTGTGGTGGAGATAGAGATCGTTCTAAAAGACCGGTTATGGCAAAACTAGCCGAGGATAATGCAGACTATGTTTTTTTAACTAATGATAATCCTCGTTCTGAAGATCCAGAATTTATTTTAAGTGAAATTAAAAGTGGATTTAGTAATTCTTTTTCAAATTATGAGGTTATATCTGATCGAAAAAAAGCTATAGTTGAAGCGATTAATTTTGCAAAAAAAGATGATATCATACTCATTTTAGGGAGAGGACATGAAAAATATCAGGTAATAAAAGATAAAAAAATTGAGCTTGATGATAGAAAGGTTGCCTATCAAGCCTTAAAGGAGCGAAGCAGCTAATTATGGAAAGTTTAACCTTAGCCCAAATTGCAGAAGCGGCTTCTGGAAAAATTATTAAAGGTAAAGCAGAAATCAAAATCAAAGATATTGTTATTGACAGCAGAGAGGTAAAAAAAGATGATTTATTTATTGCTATTATTGGGGAAATAAATGATGGTCACGAATTTATTGATTCAGCTGTAGAAAATGGAGCAAAAGCAGTTATTGTAGATCGTCAAATTAATGATTATTCAAATCTTGCTGTTATCAAAGTTGATGATACAACTAAAGCATTACAGGATATTGCTCATTATTACAGAATGAAGTTTAAAGATCTAAAAATTGCTGCAATAACTGGAAGTGTAGGTAAAACAAGTACAAAAGATATGATAGCTGCAGTTTTAGCCCAGAAATATAAAACTTTAAAAACCTCAGGTAATTATAATAATCAAATTGGTTTACCTTTAACTCTACTGCGACTCTGTTCTAAAGATGAGTTTGCAGTTTTAGAAATGGGTATGAGTGGTTTTGGAGAAATTGAACTATTAGCAGAATTAGCCCGGCCGCAAATAGCTGTGATCACTAATGTTGGACCTGCTCATATTGAACAACTGGGTTCAATTGAAAATGTGGCAGCAGCAAAAAAAGAACTTCTTGATTCTTTGGATAAATCTGGTACAGCAATTTTAAATTATGATAATGAATATACGAGAAAAATGGCAGAAAATTTTAATTCAAAGCTAATAACTTTTGGTTTTTCTGCAGGAGCAGATCTGCAGGTAATAGAAAATAAATTTAATAAAGATTTAAATAGGGAAGAATTTAAGATTATCTGGCAGGGAAAAAAGCTTAAATTTTATTTAAATAAGCCTGGCAAACATAATATATATAATGCTTTAGCTGCTATTGCTATTGGTTTTTTAAATAATATGAATCCTAAAGGTATTCAAGATGGCTTAAGTAAAATAGATTTTTCTGATTTAAGAATGGAGATAAAAGAATTAGAAAATGGAGCAATTGTGATTAACGATAGCTATAATGCTAATCCTATTTCAGTTAGGGCAGCGCTTGATGTTTTAGCAGAAATGAAAGGTAAACGGAAGATTGCTGTTTTAGCTTCAATGCTTGAATTAGGAAAAATGGAAAAAAAGGCCCATTTGGAAATCGGTGAATATATAGCTAAACAAAATATAGACCTTTTAATCACAGTTGGGGAGATTGCAGAATTAATCGCAGAAGGAGCAGAAAGAACCGCAATGCCCGTTGAAAAAATATATTCTTTTGCTGATAAAGCCAGCACTTTAAAATTTTTAAAAGATAATTTAAAAAAAGATGATCTTTTGCTTATTAAAGGCTCAAGATCTAATCAAATGGAAAAAATAGTTGCAGAACTATAAATTAAGGAGTTTAATTATTAAATGATCTATATAAAAGCTTTTATATTACCGATGATAATTATCATCTTAATTGGTAATATTTTTATTAAATTTATAAAAAATATTAATTTTGGTCAGCAGATTAGAGAGTATGGTCCTGAAAGCCATCTCGAAAAGGCTGGCATTCCTACTATGGGTGGCTTGATGATTGTTTTTACTTTTTTGCTTATAACATCAATTATCATTGATCTAGAGCTTAATACAGCTGTGGTATTATTTACAACTTTTTTTATGGGGCTGGCAGGATTTTTGGATGATTTTTTAAAAATAAAATTCTCTCGTTCTTTAGGGTTAAAGGCCTGGCAGAAATTAACCTTGCAGACTTTAGCTGCTTTAATTGTAGCGATAGTTTTAATATATTTTAATGATACTCCACCTCTTCTTTTACCCTTTTTTAACAGCTTTGAGTTAAATAGTATTTTGAGATTTACTTTAACACTATTTGTAGTAATTGGTACAGCTAATGCGGTTAATCTTACAGATGGATTAGATGGTTTAGCTGCTTCAGTTACAGTTATAGTTTCTTTGAGTTTTGCAATTATTTTTTATTTACTTGCGTTAGAAGAATTTATGATCATGATGCTTATCATGGCAGGTAGTTGTATGGCTTTTTTATGGTTTAATAGTTATCCAGCAGAAATCTTTATGGGAGATGTTGGTTCACTTGCTATCGGTGGTTTTTTAGCATCAACTGCAGTATTAACTGGAACTGAATTTTTTTTATTTGTAATTGGTTTTATTTATGTTATTGAAACATTGTCTGTAATGATCCAGGTTCCCTATTATAAATTAACTGGTGGAAAAAGATTTTTTAAGATGACACCAATCCATCATCATTTTGAATTAGGTGGAACTGCTGAAAATAAAATAGTTGTTCGCTTTGTAATTATTACTATTATATTAGCTTTACTTTCTTTAAGTTCATTTTTATAAGAAAAATCAAAACTATTATTTAAATTTTTATCAACAAAAGGAGCTAGATTGTTTTGCAATTAAAGAATAAAAAAGTCGCCATTGTTGGTTTAAGTAGAAGAACTGGCCTGGCACTTGTAAAATATTTAGATAAATATGGAGCCAAAATTATTGTTTCTGATAGTAAAAGCAGTAAAGAACTAGAGCCTATAATGGACGAATTAAGAGAAATAAAGAATCTTAGCTATGACTTAGGCGGAAATACTAAAGCTATTTTAGAAGCAGAATTAATTATTTTAAGTCCTGGGGTTCCTTATGACCTTGAAATATTGAAAGAAGCCAGAACAAAAGGAATAGAAACTATCAGTGAAATAGAATTTGCCTATAGAATGAATGAGGCAGATATAATTGCTGTAACAGGTACTAATGGTAAAACAACAACCACTGACCTACTTGCGAAAATGCTTAATAAATTAAACGGTAGAAAAGTTCAAGCTGCGGGCAATATAGGCATACCATTTATCTCCATTGTTGAGCAAATGGGGAAAGATGATTTAGTAGTTCTAGAGTTGAGTTCTTTTCAATTAGAAGCAGTTAAAAATTTCCACCCGAAAATAGCTTTATATTTAAACTATAGTCCAGATCACCTTGATAGACATAAAAGTGAAGAAAATTATAAAAATGCTAAAAAGAAAATTTTTAGTCAACAAAACAGGTCAGATTATGCTTTAATTGATCTTGATGATAAATATTTAGCAGAAATAAAAAATCAAATTAAAGCAGAACTTTTTACAATATCAGCTTTTAATAAAAAAGCAGATGTAATAATTGAAAATAATAAAGCTATTCTGCAAAAAAATGGTGAAGATAAAAAGCAGGAATTAATTGATTTTGATAAATTAAACTTTTCTGCTCTGCATAATAAAAAAAATATTACTTTTGCTGCCCTGGCAGCTTACTTAAGTGGACAAAAATTAGAAAAGATCAAGCATGCTGCTCAAAAATATGAATTAAAGTCACATCGAATGGAAAAAATTGATAATGATAGGGGATATTTAATTATTGATGATTCCAAAGCTACAAACCCAAGTGCTGCTCTTAATGCAGTAAAAAGTTTAGATAGAGATATAATTTTGATTGCTGGTGGTCAGGACAGAGGAGCTGATTTTAGTCAACTAGCTGAAGAGATTAAAAAAAGAGTGAGTACTTTAATTCTTATCGGTGAAACAAGCGATAAGCTGGCCGCTGCAGTTGGAGAAAGCAACTTAGAAATATTTAAAGCAGAAAACATGGAGAAAGCAGCTGAAATTGCAGCTGAAAAATTAAGCGAAAATAATTGTTTGCTTTTATCACCTGCCTGTCCTAGCTGGGATATGTTTGAAAGTTATAAAATAAGAGGAGATTCATTTAGAAAACATGTCTTAAAGAATCTTAATTGAGGAGCATTTTTGCAATGGAAAAAAAGCTACCAGATTTTATATTGCTTTTTACAATATTAACTCTTATCTTAAGTGGTGTAGTAATGATTTTATCGGCCAGCTCTGTTAGGGCAAATACTTTATTTGGTGACAGTTATTATTTTTTTAAAAGACATTTAATTTATCTTGCTTTTTCTTTAGTTTTAGCAGTTTTTGCTTATAAAATAAATTATAAAAAAATAAAAGAAATGGCACCAGTTATTTTACTTTTTTCTTTGATCACTCTTATTTTAGTTCTTATTCCTGGGGTTGGAAGGGTTGTAGGTGGCTCAAGAAGATGGCTGACTTTAGGACCTTTTAGTTTTCAACCTTCTGAGTTCGCAAAATTAACAGTTGTTATCTATTTAGCGGCTTATATAAGTAAAAACAAAGAAAAAATGAAAAAAATGAAAAGTGGAATAATGCCTCCAGTTATGGTAGTGTCAGTATTTTTTGCTTTGATTTTGTTAGAACCTGATTTAGGTACTGCAATTACAATAGTTGCACTGGCAGGTTCAATGATTTTTATCGGTGGGATTAAACTAGGCTGGTTTGCACTTCTCTCTTTAGTTGCTTCGGCATTATTTATGATATTTATATATATAGAGCCTTATAGACGCAAAAGATTATTTTCTTTTTTGAATCCCTGGGAAGATCCTCTAGACAGTGGTTATCACATAATTCAATCCTTATTAGCTTTAGGTTCAGGTGGTTTTTTAGGTGTTGGGGCCGGTAATAGCTATCAAAAATTTTTATATCTTCCTGAACCGGGAACTGACTTTATTTTCGCCGTTTTAGGAGAGGAATTTGGATTAATTGGTACTTTGCTTATATTATCTTTATACTTTGTAATTATCTGGAGGGGCTTTAGGATAGCAATTAGAATTGATGATATTTTTGCTTCAATGCTGGCAATTGGAGTCACAGTTATGGTTGTAATCCAGGCTGTTATTAATATAGGGGTTGTTACTTCACTTTTACCGGTTACAGGAATTACTCTTCCCCTGATCAGTTATGGAGGTACATCTTTGATGGTTAACATAATATCTTTAGCACTTTTATTAAACCTTTCTCGGTATGTGGAGGAATGAGGCGAATTATGAAGGCAATTATTACGGGCGGTGGTACTGGTGGTCATATTTATCCTGCTTTAGCGATTGCAGATGAATTAAAGAAAAGAGGCTGGGAGATACTTTATCTTGGTTCAAAGCAAAGAATGGAAGCAGAAATAGTACCCCAAAAAGGATATGAATTTAAAGGTTTAGCTTCCAGGCAGTTACCTCGCAATATTTCTTTGAGAATATTTTCTGCTTTTTTTTATAATCTTAAAGCTTTTGTAAATGCACTAAAAATAATTTATAAATCTAAAGCAGATTTAGTTATCGGTACTGGTGGTTTTGTAGCTGGACCGGTGGTGTTAGCAGCTGTACTTTTGCAAAAGAAAACAATTATTCATGAACAAAATGCCTACCCAGGAATTACAAATAAAGTATTAGCTTTATTTGTAGATTATATTTTTCTTAATTTTCCTGAAGCAGAAAAAAAGCTAAAAGCAAATAAAAAAAAGATTTATTTAACAGGTAATCCGGTTCGTAAAGAAATAACTTCAGTTGATCGTGAAAAAGCTTATAAAGCTTTAAATCTGGATGATAATTTAAAAACTCTTTTAATTACAGGTGGAAGCCAGGGAGCAGAAATAATAAATAAAAATTTAATAAAACTTTATCAATCTGTATCTGAAAAAAGAAAATTTCAGATAGTCCATTTAACAGGCAAAAAAAATTATGATTCAGTTGTTCAGACTTTAAAAGAAAATAATATAAATCTTGATAATAAATTGATTAAAGTAATTGCTTATTTGAATGAGATGGAATACGCCTTAGCAGTAGCAGACCTGGTTATTTCTAGAGCTGGGGCAACGGCACTTTCAGAAATAATGATTTGTGGTATTCCTTCAATTTTAATTCCTTTAGCTTCTGCAGCAGAAGGTCATCAATTTTATAATGCAAAAACTTTAGAAAAAAATGGAGCAGCATTAATAATTAAGGAAAAAGAATTGTCAGAAGAAATATTATACGAAAAAGTTATGAAACTATTTGCTGAGAACAGCAGATTAAAAGAAATGTCTAAGGCAGCTAAAGAATCAGCAAATTATAATTCACTAGAAAAAATTATTACTTTAATTGATAATATAGTAAGTAAAGATTAGGTGATTAATGTGTTAAAAGAAAGTAGTCATATTCATTTAATAGGTATAGGTGGAGTTTCAATGAGTGGGATTGCAGAAATATTATACAAGCGTGGTTATAAGGTTTCTGGATCTGATTTAAATAACAGTAAATATTTAGATTTATTAAGAAAAAAGGATATTGATATTTATTTAGGTCATAAAAAAGAAAATATTGTGGGAGCAGACTTAATAGTAAAAACAAGCGCTATTCCAGAAAATAATCCAGAAATTAATGCAGCTCAAAATAATCGAATTAAAATAATTGAAAGAGCAGAAATGCTTGCATATTTAATGCGTAATAAAAAAACAATTGCCATTGCAGGTACACATGGTAAAACAACAACCACTGCTATGTTAGCTTCAATTATGACTGCTGCAGATAAAGATCCTGCGATTATGGTAGGAGGATACTTAGAAGATATAAAAGGAAATATATCTGATGGAAAGGGAGAATATTTTATTACAGAGGCTGATGAAAGTGATGGATCATTCTTATATTTTGATCCCTATCTTTTGCTTTTAACTAATTTAGAATTGGATCATCCTGATTACTATAAAGATTTAGCTGAATTCAAAGCTATTTTTAAACGTTTTGCTGATAAGAATGAAAAAAAAGCTTTAGTGTTATATAATGGTGATGATAAAAATCTAAAAGATTTATTTAAAAACAGAAAAAAAACAAAAGCTTTTTCTTTAAAAAATTATGATTATAGTGTTAAAAACATCTCCTATGATAAAAATAAAAGCAGTTTTGATTTTTATCAAGCAGATAATTTTTTGATGAAAATCAACCTAAGTTCAGCTGGCGAATATAATATATATAATGCAGCAGCTGCTGTATCTACAGCTTTAGAATTAGACATTGAAACAAAATTTATCAAAAAAGCTTTAAAAACCTTTAAAGGTGTTGGGAGAAGGTTTGAGCTAAAGGCTAAAATCAATAATGGTACAGTTGATGTAGTAGATGATTATGCTCATCATCCTACAGAAATAAAAGCTCTTTTAAAAGCAGTAAAACAGATGGGTTATTCAAGAATTACTGCAGTTTTTCAGCCTCATCGTTTTAGTAGAACAAAAAAGTTTTTAAAGGAATTTTCTTATTCTTTTGTTGATGCTGATTTTGTTTATTTAACTGATATTTTTTCTGCGTCTGAGCAGTATAAAGAAACTATTTCAATGGAGAAATTCAGTCAGGAAATTGAAAAGCACTCAAATACTGAAGTTAAATATCTAGCTGATTTTGATAAAATTGCTCTTCAGCTCAAAGAAAACCTTATATCTGGAGAAATCATCCTAACAATAGGTGCTGGAGATGTTAATGAAATCTGTGATAAACTTATTGATGATTAGGAGGCAGTAATGGAGAAAAAATATCAAATTATTATTTTGGCATTTTTATTTATAATCATAGCCTCTTTATCTTTTGTTTATTCACCTTTTTTTAATATTAGAGAATTTGCAATACATTCCAGAATAGAAATAGATAAAACTTCTTTAAGACCATATTTAAATGAATTTTATGGGGAAAATATAATCTTCATCAATAAAGAAGATTTAGAAGAAAGTTTACTTGAACATAGATATATTTCTTCATTTGAGATTGAAAAAACTTATCCTTCCAAAATTCATATTATAATTCAGGAAAGAAGACCAACAGCCTGGTTAAAAAATAATGATCATAAAGTGGTTTTTTCTGCTGATGGGATAATATTAGACGAAATTGAATTAGAAAAAGAACTTTTTCTCCCAGAAATAGAGGGTTTTGCTTATCTATTTTCAGATCAGAGACTGCTTTTTCCGCAAGAAAAAAAAGATTTATTAAATGTTTTAAATAAATTAGATGAACAGTATTTAAAGAGGATAGAGAAAATAAATTTTTCCGATCAAAGGTTAACACTTTTTTTAGATGATGAAATAACTGTAGATTTTGGCAGTGCTGAAAGATTAGAAGAAAGATTTTCCTTATTGAGATCAATCTTAAATAAGCTTGAGGAAGAAGAAAGAGAGGCTGAATATATCAACCTCAGGGTTATAAATCATCCTGTAATTCAATATAAAGAAAATTAATTGACTTTTAACTTTTATAATAAAGGATAAATGCTTTTTATATTGAATATTTTACAATAGAATTTAATATAAAGCTTTGTTTTAAAATATATTTTGCTTAAAAATATTTTTTTATTAAAGAAAGGAGGTAGACTGTTGTGAAAAGAAGAATTGTTACAGGACTTGATATTGGTACAACTAAGATCTGTGCTTTAATTGCAGAAGTTAGTGAAGAAGATAATATAGAAATCGTAGGGATCGGCTTAGCTCCATCTAATGGACTTCGCAAAGGAATTGTTGTTGATATAGATAAAACTACTCATGCAATTAAAAGCGCTATTCAAAAAGCTGAAAGAATGGCCGGCCAAAAAGTTGATTCTGCCTATGTTGGTATAGCTGGTGCTCATATTAAGTCTATCAACAGTCATGGAGTTGTTGCAGTCACTGGTGAGGAAAAAGAAATAAAAGAGAGTGATATAAATAGAGTTCTTGATGCGGCAAAAATTATTCCTGTATCTTCTGAGGAGGATATTTTACATGTTTTACCAAGAGAATTTATAATTGATGGTAGTCCGGGGATTCAGGATCCTCTTGGCATGTCAGGAATCAGATTAGAAGTGGAAACTCATATTATTAAGGGGGTTTCAACATCTATTCAAAACTTAGTAAAAAGTGTATTAAGAGCAGGTTTAAGTGTTGAAGAGGTTGTGTTAGAGCCTCTTGCCTCAAGTCAAGCTGTTCTTTCTGAAGATGAAAAAGAATTAGGGGTTGTTTTAGTTGATATTGGTGGAGGCACAACTGATGTAATAGTCTTTCATGAAGGAAGTATTGCTCACACATCTGTGTTACCTGTTGGTGGTAATCATGTGAGTAATGATATAGCTGTTGGCTTAAGGACACCTGTTTCTGAAGCTGAAAAAATAAAAATTATGCACGGTTCCGTTATCTCAGAACGGGTAGATGATAATGATAAAATAGAAGTTTTATCAGCAAGTGGTAGAGAAAGAAAAATGCTCTCACGTAAGATGCTTTCACAAGTAATTGAGCCACGGATGGGTGAAATATTTTCTCTGGTAAAAAAAGAACTTGATAAAGTAGGACCAAGAGATTTAACTCCTGCAGGAATGGTATTAACAGGAGGAGCATCACTCCTTGAGGATTCTGAAGAATTAGCTTCTAATATTACAGAGCTTCCAGTAAGGGTCGGAGAACCAGATTATGTTAGTGGCCTCTCAAATATAATAGATAATCCAGTTTATATTAAAAAAGGTGATACAGTTCCGAGAGCAATATTTTCTACAGCAGTTGGATTAGTAGAATACGGAATAAATAATAGTGATGCTAAAACTAGTTCAGCAGGGAAAAAAAATAGTAAAGAAGTAGTAAGCAATTTCTTCAGTAAATTAAAAGACTGGTTTAGTGAGTTTTTCTAAACTATAATTTAATGTTCTTTTGAATTTACATATAATCCTTAAACAGGGAGGTATAAATCGTGTTTGATATTGGAACAGAAATTGAACAATTTGCAAATATAAAGGTTGTTGGTGTCGGTGGTGGAGGTAATAACGCTGTTAACAGAATGATTGAAGAAGGTCTTGATGGTGTAGAATTTGTAGCGATTAACACTGATGCTCAGGCTTTAATGTCATCAAATGCAGGGATTACAATAAGAATTGGTCAAAAAATAACCAGAGGGCTTGGTGCTGGTTCAGATCCAGAGATTGGGCTGGAGGCTGCTCAAGAAAATGAGGAAGAAATAGCTCAAGCAATCGATGGAGCAGATATGGTGTTTATAACTGCAGGAATGGGTGGTGGAACCGGTACAGGTGCAGCTCCTGTAGTTGCAGAAGCAGCAAAGAAACAGGGGGCTTTAACTGTAGGTGTGGTCACTAAACCTTTAACTGTAGAAGGAAAAACAAGAATGAATAATGCTATAGAAGGTATTGAAGAATTAAAAAAGAAAGTTGATACATTAATTGTTATTCCAAATGATAGATTACTTGAAGTAGCTGAAGAGCAAACAAGTTTAATGGATGCTTTTAAAATTGCTGATAATGTTTTAAGACAGGGTGTACAGGGTATATCTGATTTAATTACAATTACGGGTATTATCAATCTTGACTTTGCAGATGTCAAAACAATTATGACAGATGCAGGATCTGCATTGATGGGTATAGGCAGTTCAAATGGAGAGAACAGAGCAACAGATGCAGCTAAAAGTGCCATTGCTTCTCCTCTTTTAGAAGCTTCTATAGATGGTGCTCGGGGAGTACTACTTAATATAACTGGTGGATTAGATTTAGGAATCCATGAGGCAAATGAAGCTGCAAGAGTCATACAGGAAGTTGCTGATCCAGATGCTAACATTATTTTAGGAGCGGTCATTGATGAAAGTTTAGACCAAGAAGTCAAAGTCACAGTAATCGCAACTGGATTTGATGCAGGTTCTACTAAAAAAAGAAAAGAAAAATCAGCGGAAACAGTAACAGAACAAGAATTTGAAATGGAGAGTTTTTCCGGAGATGACCTTGATATACCAGCATTTTTAAGAAATAAGAAAAGCTAATCCAGGTCCTGATGTCGAGTGACATCAGGATTTGAGTTATAGTCATCTTTAATAAGTGACAGGGTGATATTAATGCAAAATAATAAAAAGTATCCTAAATTCAAAATCTTTTTTCTGTTATTTATATTTATCATTATATTTATTATCGGCTACCAGATTTTAGGAGCAGCTAAATTCGAAACTATTATAGCTTCTCAAGGGGAGATAGTTGATGGTTTCTGGGCTAATTCAGTGGTTGTCAGAGACGAAAAAGTTTTTAAAGCTCCAATAAGTGGCAGAGCCGATCTTGTTGAAGATGAAGGTGATAGAATAGCGGTAGGAGAAAAAGTAGCTGAAATAAATTCTAATAATGATAAAAAAAGTATCTATAATAACAAGGCAGGAATACTTAGTTTCGCGGTTGATGGTTTGGAAAATGAAATTAACAGTAGAGGTATTAGTCAGATAGATTTAAATAAAATTGATGATTATAAAGCAAATTATAAGCACAGAATTACAGGTAGAAATATCAAAGAAGGTGAAGCTTTATATAGAATTATCAATAATTTTGAATTTTATCTAATTGTACCTGCTTCAAAAGCTCAGGCAGAACGTTTTCAAACAAATGAAATAGTATTTGTTCAAGGAAAAAATTCTCAAGCTATGTTAAGAGCCAGAATAATTGATATTAGAGCTGATAATGAGGACAATCATTATCTTTTTGTAAAGTTGGATTTTTTTGTACCACGCTGGATTAATGTCAGGCGGGTAAATATTAAACTTATTAAAAATATTTATCGGGGAATTACAATACCTCGTAAAGCTATTTTCAATCAACCAAGTGGACAGGGTGTTTTGAAGGTTAGCGGATATAATGAGTATAAATTCCAGGAAATCACTATAATAGATTCTAATCAAGAAGCTGCAGTTGTTGAGGGAATAGAAATCGGTGATAAAATAATTACAAATCCCGAAGATTTCGATTATGGCAGGGAGGGCTAATTTAATGAATGAAGAGAATTTAAGAGCAAACTACCAGAAAATTGATGAAAAAATAAGAAAAGCTGCAGAACGTTCCGGCAGAAAAAGAGAAGATATTAAATTATTAGCAGTTAGCAAAACACAATCTTCTGCAGAAATTAAAGCATTAAAGGAGCTTGGAGTTTGCTGTTTTGGCGAAAATAGAGTCCAGGAGCTGGAAGAAAAAGATGCCGAGCTAAAATCTGAAGATATAGTTATAGACTGGCATTTTGTTGGACATCTTCAAAGAAATAAGGTAAAATACTTAATGAGAATGGAAAATTGTAAGATGATAGAATCAGTCGATAGTTTTAGATTGGCCAAAGAAGTCAACAAAAGGGCTCGTAAAAATGATCGTATAATTCCTGTTTTAATTCAAATTAATATTGCTGAAGATGACAATAAATATGGCATAAAAGCTGAAAATGCAGAAGATTTTTTTAAAAAAATAATCAAATTTAAAAATCTTGAAATTAAAGGATTAATGACTATTCTACCTTATCTTGATGATGAAGAAACTTTAAGGAAATACTTTAAAGAGCTTAAAAATTTATTCGATTATTTAAGTGAAAACATAAAAGTTCTAACTGAATTATCAATGGGAATGACTAATGATTATCAGATTGCTATAGAAGAAGGTGCAACTATCGTCAGGATTGGCAGAGCACTTTTTGGAGAAAGAGAATATTAAAAAGTTGGAGGAAGTTAAATGTATATTCTTGCAAGAATTATAAACACTTTATTTACAATCTTAAATTATTTTATAATTGCTAGAGTAGTTATTTCCTGGGTAAGACCAAACCCAAGTGACCAGAGGTGGAGAAAATTAATCAGGTTAGTCTTTGATGTTACTGAACCTATTGTAGGACCAATCAGACAATTAATTCCTACAGGTAGTATAGGAATAGATTTTTCCCCTCTTATAGCATTATTTGCTTTGTCAGTTATAAGACGTTTTGTAATAAGATTATTAATTTTTTAATCAATTTTTAACTAAAGGAGTTGTTTTATGTTTGACCAGAAAAAACTTTTAAGCCACCTGCATGGAGAAGAAGATAGGCTGCTTGGATCTCATATACTTGATAAATCAGAGCGGGTATTAAAATATCACAAAACAGAAGCCAGTGATTTTTTAAATCCCTATCAACAAAAGATTGCAGAAGGTATAGTTAAACAGATTTCTGATATTAATTTTAAGTTTGAAGGTGGTTACAAAGCTGCTGAAAGAAAAAGATTGCTTATTTTCCCTGAATATCTTTTTCCAGATTTAGTTGAGAGCCAGATTGCAATATTTAAAATAAAAGGCAATTTTTCTTTTCAAAATTTAACTCATCGGGATTTCTTAGGTGCTGTTATGGGGCTGGGATTACAGCGTAAAGTAATTGGTGATATTTTAATTCATTCAGGTTTTGCCCAGCTTGTTACTGCAGTTGAAGTTAAAGATATTATTGAATTAAGGTTTGATAAAGTCCATCAGGTACCGGTTGAAGTTGAAAAAATATCTGCTGATGATATTATTAAACCTACCCAATATGAAAAAGAAATTTTAACTACCGTTCCATCAATGAGGCTTGATGCTGTAGCTAGTTCTGGTTTTGGAGATTCACGCAGCAAGATGTCTCGATCAATTAAAAATGAAGAAGTCAAATTAAACTGGAAAATCGAATCTGATCCAGCTGCTGAAGTAGAAATCGGTGACTTGATTTCGGTTCGAGGAAGAGGTAGGGTCAAAGTTGAAGAAAACAGAGGGCTTTCCAATAAAGATAGAATTAAATTAACTCTTAAAAGATTAACTTAAGACAAGAGAGGAAGTGATATTTTGAAATTAAATCCGCTTGAAATATATAATAAAGAATTTAAAAAATCTACTTTTGGGTATAATACAAATCAAGTTGATGACTTTATTGAAGACATCGGGGTAGCATATGAACGTTTGCTTAAAGATATTAATAATTTGCAGGAAGAAAATAGAAAACTTAAAGAAAAAATAGATCATTATCAAGAAATGGAAGATAGATTAAATAATACCCTTGATACGATGCAGGATACTATATCTGAAAGAGTTGAACAGGCTGAAAATGAGGCCAGGGTGATAATTAAAGAAGCAAAAGTTGAAGCTGAAAAAATCAAAGAAGAAGCAAAAGCAGCGGTAGCTTCAGAAAAAAGAAAAGTAGAAGAATTAAGAGAACAGAAAAATTTCTTTAAAATCCGTTTTCAAACATTACTGCAGAGCCACTTAGAAATGCTTCAGGAAGATAAAGAAGAAGGTCTTAGAAAAGAAATGGCTGAGCCAGAAAATAAATATAATGACCAGAGTGAAGAATAAGTTTCAAAGTAGCTTCAATTATAAACTTGACTTAGAAAAAAATATGGTTTATAATTGAAAAAGCATAATATTGAATAAAATAACATTGAAGGGGAGAGTATCAATCTTTAATTGTTTAGAGCGAGTCGGGTCTGGTGGAAGCCGATAAACAGAAGATTGAGAAGATCACCCTGGAGTTAGTAGGTGAATTTATTAGCCTACTCGTATTTCTGCGTTAAAGATTTCTTAAGATGATATCATTTGATATTAATTAGGGTGGTACCGCGGTCTCTCGTCCCTTTAGTGGATAGAGGCTTTTTTTATTTCAATTATAAATTTTACAGGAGGTTATTAATTTAGATGAGCTATAAAGATACTATTAATTTACCAAACACAGAATTCCCAATGCGGGCTAATTTAAGTGAAAGAGAACTTGATTTTCAAAAAGTCTGGGAAGAAAATAATATTTATGAAAAAGCAATAAAAAATCGTGAAGGAAAAGAATCTTTTATTTTACATGATGGACCTCCCTATGCCAATGGAGATATTCATATAGGGCATGCCTTAAATAAAATTTTAAAAGATTTTGTAACTAGATTTGCAACTCTTAAAGGTTATTACTCACCATATGTACCTGGTTGGGATACTCATGGTTTGCCAATTGAACATCAGGTAACAAGTGAAATGAGTGACCAGGAGCGTCAAGACTTGTCTGTTGAAGAATTAAGAGAAAAATGTACAAATTATGCTTTAAAATATATTGACCGTCAGCGTGAACAATTCAAAAGACTTGGAGTATGGGGAGAATGGGATGACCCATATTTGACATTAAGTCCTGAATATGAAGTAAAACAAATAGAAGTTTTTGGAGAAATGGCTAAAAACGGTCTATTTTATCGGGGTAAAAAACCAGTTCACTGGTGTCCTCACTGTGAAACAGCATTAGCAGAAGCTGAGGTTGAATATGGTGAAGATAGAGCACCTTCCATTTATGTGAAGTTTCCTCTTAAAGATGAGTTTGAAGTAGGTGGAGTAAGTTTAAATAAAGATAATGGTTATGTGGTTATCTGGACTACAACTCCCTGGACCATACCTTCAAATATGGCAATTGCATTTCATCCTGATTATCCATATGTAGTTGTAGAAGCTCAAGGTGAGAAATTAATAATGGCCAAGGAGCTGGTAAGTAGTGTAATGGAAATCAGTGGGATTAAAGATTATGAAATAATTAGTGAAGACTTCAGTGCTAAAGAACTTGAGAATAAAAAATGTCGTCATCCTTTTGTAGATAGAGATTCATTACTAATTTTAGGAGACCATGTAACCCTTGAACAGGGTACTGGTTGTGTTCATACTGCTCCCGGACATGGACATGATGACTTTGTAGTTGGTCATCAAGAATATGGGTTAGAAGTTTATGCTCCAATGGACAACAGAGGTTATTTTACAGAAAAAGCAGGAGACTTCGCAGGTAAAAGCACTGATGAAGTTAATATTATGGTAACAGATAAATTAAAAGAAAAAAATCTTTTAATGGATTTAAGCTTTATTGATCATCAATATCCACACTGCTGGCGTTGTAAAGGAAATCTATTATTTAGGGCTACAGATCAGTGGTTTGCCTCAATTGATGCTATTAAGGACAAAACTTTAAAGGCGATTTCTGAGGTTGAATGGCATCCCAGCTGGGGAGAAGAAAGAATGAAAAATATGATCTCAGAAAGATCAGATTGGTGTATTTCTCGCCAGAAAAAATGGGGAGTTCCAATTCCTATCTTTTATTGTGATGAATGCGGAGAGGCAGTAATCAATGATGATACCCTCGATTCTGTAAAAAATATTTTTGCAGCTGAAGGTTCTTCTGCCTGGTATAAATATCCTGCAGAAAAATTACTTCCTAAAGATTATAGTTGTCCTCATTGTGATGGCAAAAGCTTTACTAAAGAAGAAGATATAATGGATGTCTGGTTTGATTCTGGTTCAAGTCATAAAGCAGTTTTAGAAACACGTGATAATTTAAGCTGGCCAGCTCAGATTTATTTAGAAGGAACTGATCAATATCGTGGTTGGTTTAATTCTTCTTTACTGACTGCAGTAGCAACTGAGGGTAGAGCTCCTTATAATGAGGTTATTACAAATGGATTTACTGTTGATGACAAAGGAATCAAAATGTCCAAATCTCAGGGTAATGTCGTCTCTCCACATAAAGTTATAGATCAATATGGGGCAGATATATTGAGACTATGGGTAGCCTCATCTGATTTTAAAAATGATGTAAAAGTTTCTGATAATATTCTTAAGCAGAATTCTGAGGTTTACAGAAGAATCAGGAATACCTATAGATTTGTACTTGGTAATGTTAGTGATTTTGATATTGAAAAAAACTATATAAAATATGAAGATCGCAAAGAACTGGACCGCTGGATAATGATTCGTCTTCAGGATTTAATTAAGAAGGTTACAAAAGCATATGAAAAATATGAATATCACAGAGTATATCATGATGTACACAATTTCTGCACGGTTGAAATGAGTTCTCTTTATATGGATATAACAAAGGATCGCTTATATACTGATGGCACTGATTCTTTAAGCAGACGTTCTGCTCAGAGTACACTTTATGATATTATGATGGCACTTGTGGTAATGCTTGCTCCACTATTGCCTCACACATCTGAAGAAGTATGGCAGTTTTTAGGTGATAAAGTAAAAGCAAAAGAAAGTGTATTTTTAAGTGACTGGCCAGAGCTAAGAGAAGATTATTATGATCAAAAGCTTACTGATAAATGGGAAGATTTATTAAAAATAAGAAAAGATGTTTCTAAAGCTTTAGAATTAGCAAGGGCCGACAAAAAAATTGGTAATTCTTTAGAAGCAGGTGTTGAATTAAAGGGAGCTTCCAAAAATCAGATAGAGCTTCTAGAAGATGAGCTTACTCAACTGGCTGATTTATTTATCGTTTCTCAGGTTGAGTTAAATGATGAGTTGAGTGAAAATGAAGCTTACCTTGGTGAGGAAAGTTCTGTTTTGGTAAAAATTAATGAAGCAAAAGGTGAAAAATGTGACCGCTGCTGGAAATATGATGAGACAGTTGGTCATGGGGAAGAACATCAAGATATATGTGACCGCTGTGCTTCAGTTATAGAATCTGAATAATTTTGTTTTTAATGGCGGCCTCTTGAGGCCGCCTTTTAAAAATGAAGATTAAACTTAGATATATTGAATTAAAAATAAGATTTTATTAATTTGCCTGATTGTTTTAATTTTCTTCTTATGTTAAAATTAAAACTGGAGCTGATTACATGTGGATAGCTATTTTTTCCAGTTTAATTATTTTCTTAGATCAGATTACAAAGTTTTTAATCAGGAATCATCTAATAGAATATCAGGAAATAAATATTATAACTGAATTTTTATCTCTGCGCTTTATTAAAAATAAAGGGGCAGCTTTTGGCATTTTAGAAGGTCAGCGCTATTTTTTTATTATTGTAACCTTTTTGTTTTATATTTTAATATATTATTTATATAAAAAAGAATTATCTGATCACTGGACTGCCAAATCAGCCCTAATATTTTTGCTGGGTGGAAGTGTTGGTAATTTAATTGATCGAATTGCCTTCCATTATGTGATAGATTTCATAGCGATAGCTAATTTCCCGGTTTTTAATTTCGCAGATATTTTTATATTTTTCGGTATATTATTATTATTAATTAATTTGTTGTTTATAGAAAATTGAGGGATAGCAATGAAAGAATATAATTTAAAAGTTGATAAATCTGAAGCTGGGAAAAGAGTAGATAAATTTTTAGCATCTCAGTTTGATGATTTCTCAAGAAATTACATCCAAAAATTAATTGAGGATTCTAAGATCAAAGTTAATTCTAATCCGGTTCAAAATAGTTATTTAATTAAAGAAGCTGATGAGATTAAAGTTATTATTGATAAAGCTAAAAAGTCATCTATAAAAGCAGTTGATATAGAACTGGATATTATATATGAAGATCAAGATATTATCATAATTAATAAGGATGCAGATATGGTTGTTCATCCTGCACCAGGACACTATGATGATACTATTGTAAATGCTTTATTAGCTTATACCAATGATTTATCAGCGATCAATGGAGTCAAAAGACCTGGAATAGTTCACAGGCTTGATAAAGACACTTCTGGTTTACTTTTAGTGGCTAAAAATGATAAAAGTCATAAAGAATTGTCCAGACAGTTTAAAAAAAGGGAAGTAGATAAATATTATCTTGCTTTATTAAAAGGAATTCTTCCCTACAAAACTGGTAAAATTGATGCGCCAATTGGCCGCCATCCAAACCAAAGAAAAAAAATGGCTGTTAGAAAAAGAAAAAGCAAAAAAGCTGTTAGCCGTTTTAAGATTTTGGAAAGCTTCAAAAACCATACTCTTGTCGAGGTTAAGATAGAGACTGGAAGAACTCATCAAATTAGAGTTCACTTTGCTTATCTTGGTTATCCTGTTGTGGGAGATCAAAAATATGGTTCAAAAGATAGTTTGGGAGCTAAAAGACAGTTATTACATGCTAAAAGATTACTTTTTAAACATCCCAGCACAGGGAAAAAAGTAGAATTTGAAGCTGAGCTGAAAGCTGACTTTAAAGATATATTAACTAAGTTGCGAAAAGATAATTAATTTATATTCTAAAGCAGGAAATTATCCATTTTACTAGAAAATCAATATAAGGAGGAGATTTATTTGTATAATTCTATTAAATTAACAGATAATGTTCATTGGGTTGGAGTAAATGATAAGGAAACAGATTTATTTGAATCTTTATGGCCCCTACCTGAAGGTATAGCTTATAATTCTTACATAATTGAAGATGAAAAGGTTGCTTTAATAGATACAGTTAAAATTAATTATAATGATACTTTAATAAGTAAAATAAAAGGGATAATCGGTGATAAAAGTGTTGATTATTTGATTATAAATCATATGGAACCCGATCATTCCGGTTCAATCAAATCATTACTAGAAGCCTATCCAGAGATGACAATTATTGGTAACAAAAAGACTCTTGAATTTTTAGAAGGGTTTTATGGTATTACAAAGAATACCAGGGTTATAGCTGATGGTGATCAACTTGATCTTGGCTCAAGAAAATTAACATTTTATATAACTCCTATGGTTCACTGGCCTGAAACAATGATGACTTTTGATGAAAAAGAACAAATTTTATTTGCCGGTGATGCTTTTGGTGGTTTTGGCTCATTAAACGGTTATTTATTTGATGATGAAGTGAACATTGACTTTTTTGAAGATGAAATAAGACGTTATTTCTCCAATATTATTGGTAAATTTGGACCAGTTGTTCATAAAACAATTGAAAGATTGAAATCAGAATTGGATATCAAAATGATTGCTTCTACCCATGGTTTGGTCTGGAGAGAAAACCCCAACTATATTATAGAAGAATATGATAAGTGGAGCCAGCAGCAAACTGATGAAGGAGTAGTTGTAGTTTATGGTTCAATGTATGGCAATACTAAAATTATGGCTGAGGTTGTTGCTAGATCACTATCTGAACATGGGATTGAAGATATTAAACTTTATGATGTTTCCAGAAAAGATATTTCTTTTATTATTAATTCTATCTGGAAGTATAATGGGATTGTTTTAGGAAGCTGTACCTACAATAATGAAATATTCCCACCAATGGAATATCTCTTAAAAAGTCTAGAAATCAGAAATCTTAAAAATAGAGTTTTAGGTATATTTGGTTCATATAGCTGGAGTGGTGGAGCTTTAGATAGGTTAATTGAATTTAAGGATTTAGTTACCTGTAATATAACCGAACCAATGATTGAAAGTAAGTTTTCTCCAGACCATGATAACTTAGAGAAATGTTATGAACTGGGCAAAAATGTTGCTGAAGCAGTAAAAGCAAATAATAATTGCTAAAGCAAAAAAGCAAATAATAATATAAATATAATTAATCCAGGCTGCAGCAGAAGGTAATATACCTGGCTATTTAAACTGGCTGCAGTCTGATCATCTCTTTTTTTATTGTCTGCTATTTTTTTATAATAAATATTCAAAAAATTAAAGGAATTTAAACAACTATCGTAGAAGTACTAATATGGCTTTTAATTTAAAATATAGCTTGAAAAATATTATTTTGAATTCAAGCATATTCTTATTAAATACAAAATTAACAAAATATTAAAACTAATTAGGGAAGGTTGGTGGAAAAATTGAGTAAAATTCAAAGTAAAGACATTAGAAATTTCTGCTTTATATCACATGGAGGTGCGGGTAAATCAACACTAACTGAGATGCTGCTTTATAATGCAGGTGTAATCGAGCAGCCGGGAAGTGTTGATAAAGGAAATTCGCAATCTGATTTTAGTGCTGTAGAAAAAGATCATAAACACTCTGTGCATAATAGTTATTTTAATTTTGAATGGCATAATAAACTTTTTCATTTCATTGATACTCCTGGATACGCAGATTTTAGAAGTGAGGTAGTTAGTGCATTAAAAATGGTAGAAAGTGCAGTGCTGCTTATTGATGCTGCTTCTGGTATAGAAGTTAATACAGGTTATGTATGGGAATTGGCTGATAAAAACGATTTAGCAAAGGCAGTATTTGTAAATAAAATTGATAAAGAAGAAGCTGATTTTGATAAAGTGCTTGCAGAATTAAGAAGTACATATGACGATAATTTTGCAGTAGTAACAATTCCCTACTATGAAAATGGTGAACTTGTAGGTATTATAGATCTGTTGGATGAAAAAATGTTTAAAATGGAAGATGGCATTGATCATCCTTATGATATTCCAGAATCAGAAAAAGATAGGGTAGAAGAATTTGAAGTTGAATTAATTGAATCTATTGTGGAACTTAATGAAGAACTGATGATAAAATACCTTGATGATGAAAAAATCACCAACAAAGAGCTAACTAAAGCCTTTGAAGAAGAAATTGCAGGTGAAGAACTGGTACCAGTTTTTACTGGTTCTGCAGTTAATAATTGTGGGGTTGCAAAGTTTTTAGATGATTTAAGTAAAATTCTTCCTTCAGCTGCTGAATCACATATTAATAATCTTGTAAAATCAGGTTCAGCACCAGAAACCACAACTGAAGACAAGTTCAGTGCTCAAATCTGTAAAACAATGGTTGATCCTTATATCGGTAAACTTTCAATTTTTAGGGTCTTTTCAGGTAAATTACAACGTGATGACAGAGTTTATGTTCCCAATATTGAAGAAGAAATAAAGATGAGTAAACTTTATAAATTAAATGGTTCAGAACAAAAAAATGTTGATGATTTAAGTGCTGGAGAATTTGGAGCAGTAGCAAAAATAGATGTTTTAGAAACATCTTACACTATGAGAGATCCTGAAATGGATGTTTATTACAAGGAATTAGAATTTCCAAAACCAATGTATACAAGAGCAGCTCATCCTGCTGATGGTGTTGATGAAGAAAAAATGGCTTCTGTTCTGCAAAGATACAGTGACTCAGATCCAACCTTTAATGTTGAATACAATAAAAACACTAAAGAACTTCTCTTAACAGGAATGGGAACAATTCATTTTATAATGATTAAAGATGAATGCAAACGCAAATATGATGTTGATTTTACCACCACCGAACCTAAGGTTGCATATAGAGAAACTATCCAAAAAACGGTTGATGTTGAAGAAAAATATAAAAAACAGTCTGGTGGAAGAGGCCAATATGGTCATGTTTTAATGAAAATGAAGCCCCTTCCTCGTGGAAGAGGTTTTGAATTTGAAGAAGAAATTTTTGGTGGGGCAATACCAGGTCAATATATTCCTGCAGTAGAGAAGGGAATAGTTGAGGCAAAAAAAGAAGGAACTTTGGCTGGTTACCCGGTTGTTGATTTTAAAGTTGTTTTATATGATGGTTCTTATCATGATGTTGACTCTTCAGAAATGGCTTTTAAAATTGCTGCTTCTAAAGCATTTAGAAAAGGTTTGGCCCAGGCGAAATCTGTTCTTTTAGAGCCGATAATGAATGTAGAGGTAACAGTACCTCAAGATTTTATGGGTGATATAATGGGAGATTTCAATTCAAGACGGGGAAGAATTCAGGGAATGGATCCTACAAATGGAAAACAAATTATTAAAGCGAAAGTCCCTCAATCAGAAATGTTTAATTATGCAGTTGATCTAAAATCACTGACTGGTGGTTATGGATCATTTGATATGAAGTTTTCTCATTATGATAAAGTACCAAGCGAAATCAGTGAAAAAGTGATAGAAGAAAGAAATTCACAAAGTGCTTAAAATAATAACTTACAGACAAAAGGCCAGCAGCGCTGGCCTTTTTTTCTTTTATGATATATAATAAATTCTGGAGGAATTCATATGGAATTATTATTAATTTTAGTTACAGCTTTATTATTTACAGCACCTATTTACATACCTCAGTTATTTTTTCTGAGTTATTTAGCTTTTATACCTTTAATATATTTAACTAGAGAAAAGGATTACAGACATTCTTTTGTAATTGCCTGGTTAATTGCAATTATTAGCAGCTTTTTAAGCTTCTTCTGGCTTTATTATCCGCTTTCAGAATTGCTTGAGATGCCATTTGTTTTTATATTCTTAATTCTATTTTTATATATTTTAATTTCTTCTTTAGGATTAGCAATCTGGGTTATTTTAAATAAATTTTTGCAACCGAAAAATTCATTTAGCCCTTTTATAGCTGCATTTACCTGGGCCAGTTTAGAATACTTGCGTTTTAGCTATCTTAACATTAATCCTTTTAATTATTTAGCATACAGTCAAACTTCTTTCAGTACCCTGATAAATTATGCTTCTTTAGGTGGGATTTTCTTAATTTCTTTTTTAACAGTTTTAATTGCAGGTTATTTAGTAAAAATTTATTATAAACCTTCAATTAAAAGAACTGTACCTTTGGTTGTTATTTTAGTGTTGATATTTTTTATTCTTCCATTTAGATTAAATTCAACAGAAAATAGTACAACGGAAAAAATTGATATTATCAATCTAAGTCAAATAAGCAATGATATTATTTTTGAAGAAGTAGAAGAAAACACCGCCCTTTTAGCAGAAATGATCGCGGAAAGTAATAATCAATATTTATTTACACCTCAAAACGGATTAAGTTTTGACCTATTGCGAAATAATTACTACAGGGAGAAGTTCTTTTCGCAAATAGAATCTGAACTTGAATCAAAATTTTTGCAGCTAGGATCTAAAGCAGCTACACGATCAAATATTGATTCTGAGCTCAAAGATTCGCTTTTTTTACTTGATGATAATTTAGAAATTATTAATCGTTATGATAAAATTAGCAATAGTTTATTTTTAACCAACTTCTTTTTAAGAGAAGAAATAACTTCAATTTTAAATAACTTTCTTAATATAGATACCACCGAAGTTTTTAGAGTAAAGGATAATGAAATAATCGAGCTGAATAATCTGAAGTATTTAAATCTGATTTCAAATGAGATATATAATCCATTGAATTTTAATGGTCAAAATCTTGACCTCAATTTAATAGTTCATTCCAGTGATGAGAGAAATATAGATTTTAAAGTTTTTAAAAATTATAGCTGGGGAGCAGCTGTTTTAAGAGCAGCAGAAAATCGGGTTTCTGTGCTTAAAACAAGTAGAGAAGGATATAATGGTTATATAACACCTGATGCTAAATCAAAAATAAAAACAATTTCTGATAAGGGAGTTATTGAATTAGAAGTGCTGCTGCAAAGCAGCAGCAGTTATTATCAGAGCAATCCAGAAAGAATAGCAGAAATTTTTCTTATAATCACTGCTTTTATTTTCATTATAAAATCAATCATGGCAATTAAAGATAAACACTAATCTTTAGCTAGTTTTTTAATTAGTTCTGGATCAGGGTCAATGTAAATTGTTTGATATTTCTCGTAATAAACCAACCCTGGTCTTGCTCCTTTTGGTTTATTAACATTTTCTACTTCTGTATAATCGATCGGAACATTTTTAGAATTTCTTGCTTTACTAAAATATGCTGCTAAAGATGCTGCCTCATTTAAAGTAGTATCAGGTATTTCTTTAGAAGTATCTCTTTTAATTATTACATGAGAACCAGCAATTGTTTTTGTATGAAGCCAGATATCACCTTTATTTGCTATTTTTTTAGTTAGTTTGTCATTTTGTTTATTATTTCTGCCAATTAAAATTTGATATCCATTACTAGAAACAAATTTACGGGGTGGCAATTTTTTGCCACCTTTATTTTTGTTTTTTTGTTTTTGTTTTTTTATATAATTTTCCTCTTTCAGTTCTTCTCTAATTTCTTCAATATCTTCAAGGGTTTCTGCCTGCTCAATATTTAACATAACTTGATTTAAATATTTTTCTTCATGTCTTAATTTTGCGATTTCTCTTTTAAGGTGTTTTACGCTTTTTTGTAACTTATTGTATTTTTTAAAATATTTTTGTGCATTTTCTGCAGGTGTCAAAGCTGGATCAAGTTTGATTTTAATATCACTTTGATTTTCACTATAATAATCAGTTAAGACAGCTTCTTTTTGACCTTTTTCAAGTTGATAAATGTTTGACTTAATTAATTCACCTTTTTTCTTATATTTATCTGCACTTTTACTTTCTTCAAGTTGTTTTTTTAGCTTTTTTTGTTTTTTTAAATTCTTATTTAAATAATTTTGAACCACTTTTCTTAAATTATTAATAGATTTCTTTAGTTCTTTATCTTTTAAAAAATTGCTATAATAATAATCCATCATTTTATTAGTATTTTCAAAATCCATTATTTTATCAGGATTTCTGTGCTTTAAAGGAAAGGCAGAAATATAATCTACTTCTTCATCTTTTAAAGCAATTACAGCTTTATAATTATTCTTTTTTATAATTTTAAATAATTCAATAAATGACTTAGCTAATTCTATTTTTTGAGAATTATCCAGTTTATCATAATTTTGAGAAGGATCTATATTAGCTCTGTAAACTATTTCTCTGGCTGAATAAGGTCCTATACCTCTAAAATTAAACATTACTGCTCTGTATGCTGCCTGTTCAAATTTTTCATCGATTACAGTTAAAAATTCTTCAGGTGTTCTAATATCTAAGGGGTTGCTTTTATCCTGGCCTGGTGGGTCCTGATATTTTTGGCCTGGATATAGTTGTCTTTCTTTATTTTGTTCTTCAGTGATTCTTTTCATGGCATCTAAAACAATATCATTATCATCTAATAAGATTACATTACTGTATTTACCCATCAATTCTGCAATAAGAGTATATTTTTTTCCTCGTTTTTCTATTTCGATTTGGATAACTCTTTCAAAATCTTTTTGGGTGATATTTTGGATATAAGAATTTTTTAAATATTTCCTTAAAAGCATACAAAAATCAGGTGGATAAGACGGATAGTCAAAATCTAGTCGGCTTAAATTAATTCTTGCTCCCTGGGGATCAGTAGAAATCAGAAGTTTTAAATTTTTATTGTTATGTCTCAGATTAATTATAATCAACTTTTTTTCTATTTGATAACTTTTTTCTATTCTAGCTCCAAGAATATTTTCTTTTAAATTATCTTTTAATGCAGATAACATAATTCCATCAAAAGCCATTTTCATCACTCCCTCTTTATATTTTTCAATGGCTGTAAAGCATATTATTACTTCTTTAAGTATAAAAGAAAGAAAAGCTCTAGTCAATTCGAAGTAACAAATACTTCTTCAACTTTAACCCCTTGTCAAATTATAAAAGCTATGATATCATTAATAAAGATAAGGATAGCGTAGCTAATCTATTATAAACTAATATAGCAGGAGGATAATAACTATGGATATAAATTTAATCAATATTGGGTTTGGAAATATTATTGCTGCTAATAGAGTTATTGCAGTTGTAAGTCCTGAATCAGCTCCGATTAAAAGAATTATTCAGGAAGCAAGAGAAAGAGGTATGTTAATTGATGCTACATATGGACGCCGCACAAGAGCAGTTATAATAACAGATAGTGATCATGTTGTATTATCTGCAATCCAGCCTGAAACTGTTGCCCACCGTCTAGAAGATGCTAAATAAATTATTGGAGGTATATAGATGAATAAAGGGATTTTATTTGTATTATCCGGGCCATCTGGTGTGGGAAAAAATACAGTTTTAGATGAACTTTTTAAAGAATTTGATGGTGTTTCTTATTCAGTTTCTGCCACCACCCGGGAAGCTAGGAATGGGGAAATTGAAGGAGAAGATTATTTTTTTATATCTGAAGATAAATTCAAAGAAATTTCTGCAGATAATGGTTTTATAGAAAGTGCATTAGTTCACGGCCATTATTATGGAACCCCTAAAAAATTTGTAGATAAAAAATTATCTGAAGGTGAAGATATTATATTAGAAATTGATACACAGGGAGCAAAACAAGTAAGAGAAAAATATCCTGATGCTGTCTATATTTTTCTGCTTCCCCCATCTTTAGAAGAACTAGAACATCGCCTGGACAAAAGAGGTTCTGAAAACAATAAAGCTAAAAATATACGCTTAGAAAATGCTCGTAAAGAGTTAAAAGAAGTTCATAATTATGATTATGAAGTAATTAATGACAGCTTATCTAAAGCAGTTAGTGAAATTAAAAAAATAATTATCGCAGAACAAAAAAGGAGAGATCAAGATGATTAATGAACCATCTGCAGAACAACTAGTTGATAAAGCTGACAGTTTATACACGGTAATAATTTTAGCTTCTAAAAGAGCCAGACATTTAAATGATGGAGGCTATGAGCTGCTTGATGAGTATCGCAGCAAAAAAGTAGTTTCAAAAAGTCTTGAAGAAATAGAAAAAGATAAGATTTCTTATCTTAAAAAAGATAAATAAAGGAGATTTCTTATGTCTGCAAATATTACAATTGGTGTAACTGGTGGCATTGCTGCTTATAAAATGTTATCTGTTGCAAGCAAATTAACAAAATTGGACTATAATGTTTATACAGTAATGACAGAATCTGCCACTAAATTTGTAAGTCCTTTAGCCTTTCACTCAATAACTCATCTAGACGTAGAAACCGAGTTATTCAGCAGCTGGAGCAGTAATGAAGTAAAACACATTGAGCTTGCTGATAAAAGTGAGCTTTTTTTGGTTGCTCCTGCAACTGCTAATTTTCTTGCTAAAGCGGCTGCTGGAATTGCTGATGACCTTTTAACTACGGTAATACTGGCCAGACAGGCACCAATTTTGCTTGCTCCATCGATGAATGTGCATATGTTTGAAAATAAAGTCGTACAAAAAAACTTAGAAACTTTAGAAGAACTGGGTTTTAAAATAATAACACCGGGTGAAGGATATTTAGCCTGTGGTTATACTGGAAAAGGAAGGCTGCCAGAACCAGAAGTTTTGGTTGAACATGTTGAAAAAGAATTAATGAAAAAAGATTTAAAAGATAAAAAGGTTTTAATATCTGCTGGTCCAACCAGAGAAACAATTGATCCGGTCAGATTTTTAAGTAATTATTCCAGTGGAAAAATGGGTTATGCTCTAGCTAAAGCTGCATCATACAGAGGGGCAGAAGTTGTTTTGATTTCCGGACCAACCCAACTTAAAACCCCATTAGGAGTTAAGAAGATCGAAGTAGAAAAAGCTTCAGAAATGGAAAAAGAAATATTAAAAGAATTTAAAAATGCTGATATTACTATAATGGCAGCTGCTGTAGCTGATTATACTCCTGAAAATTACAGTAAAGAAAAGATAAAAAAAGGAGATGCTGATTTCAGCTTAAAATTAAAAAGAACCACGGATATACTTAAAAAATTAGGTGAAATAAAAAGAAAAGATCAGTTATTAGTTGGTTTTGCAGCTGAAAGCGAAAATCTTATCAAAAATGCCAGAAAAAAACTTGATTCAAAAAAAGCAGATTATATTATTGCTAATGATATAAGTGATAAAAATATTGCCTTTGGTAGTGATAAAAATAAAATTACTATTTTAAGTAAAAATAGTAGTCAAACAATGCCCTTAGAGCGCAAGGAAGAGCTAGCACATAAAATTTTTGATTATTTGATTTAAATAAAAAAGCAGATGAATAAGGATAAAGGTGATAAAAATTATTGACCCAGTTATGATTAAGATTTTTTCTTTTCAAATCAGGTGGTATGGGGTTATAATTATTTCTGCAATTTTAATTGCCCTCATTATTTTGAATCATTTACTAAAGAGAGAAACTGAACTAGAATTCGAATTTTTTATAGATTTTCTGTTATTTGCTTTTCCTTTAGCTATTGTTGGTGGAAGACTTTATTATGTAATTTTTAATCTGGATTATTATTTAGCTGATCCAATTAGAATTATTGCCTTACATGAGGGTGGACTGGCGATCCATGGAGCTCTGTTATTTGCTTTTTTACTATTGTTTTTTATGAGCCAGAAAAGAGACATATCTCTTTTGAAAATACTTGATTATATTAGTCCTCCCCTGGTACTTGCTCAGAGCATTGGGCGTTGGGGTAATTTTTTTAATCAGGAGGCTTATGGTAGAATTGTAAGTGTAGATTATTTTAGATTTTTTCCTGATTTTATCAGAGAGCAGATGTATATCCATGGAGAATTTAGAGAACCGACTTTTCTTTATGAGTCAGCTGCTAACTTTTTCATTTTTATATTTTTATATTTTTATTTAAGAAAAAAGCAAAAAACTACCGGTAATACTTTTGCTTTCTATTTGTTTTTTTATTCAGTGTTTAGATTTGTCATAGAAGATCTGCGAACTGATAGTTTGATGTATGCAGGTCTAGAAATAGCAAAAATAATAAGTGCTATTTTAGCCCTTATTGCAATATTCTTATTTATATTAAATAAGAAAAAGGAAACTTAAGTTTTAATTTTTTAAATTAATACTAATAATATAATATGCTAAACTCAGTTTATTAATAAACTTTTTGTTAAGCTATATGAAAGGTGATAATATGACAAAAAAATATTTATTTACTTCTGAATCAGTAACTGAAGGACACCCTGATAAGTTAGCTGATCAAATCTCTGATGCCGTTTTAGATGCGATCTTAGCTAAAGATCCTGATGCAAGAGTAGCCTGTGAAACTTTTGTAACTACTGGCTTGATTTTAATTTCGGGAGAAATTACTACATCATGTTATGTAGATTTAACTAAAATTGCTCGAAAAACAGTAAATGATATTGGTTATACAAGGGCTAAATATGGGTTTGATGGTGAAACATGTGCAGTTTTAACTGCTATTGATGAGCAATCTGGAGATATTGCATTAGGAGTAGACCATTCTTTAGAAGAAAAAGAGGGCAAGTCCCAATCAGAGCTAGGAGCTGGAGATCAAGGCTTAATGTTTGGTTATGCTTCTGATGAGACAGAGGAATTGATGCCTTTACCAATTATGCTTGCTCACAAATTAGCCAGAAGATTGGCTGAAGTAAGAAAAGATGGTAGCTTAGATTATTTGAGACCTGATGGTAAGACCCAGGTTACTGTAGCTTATGAGGGAAATACCCCCCTCTATGTTGATAAAGTTGTAGTTTCTTCTCAACATCATCCAGATATTAGCCAGAAAAAAATCAGAAAAGATATCATTGAGCATGTAATTAAAGCAATAATTCCAGCTGACTTATTAAAAGAACAAAGTAAATTTTTAATAAATCCAACCGGAAGATTTGTTATAGGTGGTCCAAATGGAGATTCAGGTTTAACAGGTAGAAAAATTATTGTAGATACATATGGCGGCACCTCCCGCCATGGTGGTGGTGCATTTTCTGGTAAAGATCCGACCAAAGTTGACCGGTCAGCATCATATGCAGCTCGTTATATTGCTAAAAATGTTGTAGCTGCCAAACTAGCCAAAAAGTGTGAAGTGCAGATTTCTTATGCAATTGGAGTTGCAGAACCACTTTCATTGATGGTTGATACTTTTGGCACAGGAATAATTGAAGATGAAAGATTAACTGAAATTGTAGATCAAGAATTTGATTTAAGACCTGCTCAAATTATAAAAACCTTAAATTTACGTAGTCCTATCTATAAACAGGTTGCTGCCTATGGACATTTTGGTAGACATGATCTTGATTTAAGTTGGGAAAAAACCGACCGGGTTAAAAGTTTAAGAAAAAAAGCAGGTTTAGAATAATTAGATAAAAGAATAAACTATACCGGAGGTTTTATTACCTTCGGTTTTAATATTTTGCTTCTAACTTGGAAAGGGATTAATAATGGGGAAAATAGTAAAAGCTATAGTAGATTTACCGGTAAGAAAATTGAATAAAGAATTTGATTATTTAATTCCAGCAGAATTAGAAAACATACTTGAGGTGGGTCATTTAATAAAAGTTCCTTTTTCTAATCGTAAAGTTGCTGCTTTTGTGACAGAGGTTGATGCTGAAGCAGAAATAGCTCATTCGAAAATCAAAAAAGTTAATGACTTAATTTATTCTAAGCCATTTTTTGATAAAAAAATGTTAAGCTTATTTAGATGGATAGCTGCTTATTATCATTCCTATTTGATTCAGGTTATAAAAGCTGCTCTACCGCCTGGAATTACAGAAAAAAAGGTTGGCAGAAAAAAGCTTAAATATATTAAACTAAAAGCAGAAATAAATGATCATCAGAAAATTTTAGATAAGCTTGATAAAAGAGCACCCAAACAATACCAGATTTATTCCTATCTTTTAGCAAATAAAGATAAAATTATTACTTTAAAAAAAGCAGCAGAACATGCAAAAACTTCAAAGCAAACTGTATATCGTTTAATAGAAAAAGATTTACTGGAGTTATATGATGATTATATAGATAGAATACCAGAAATAAATCAAGCTAAATATCCAGTAGAGGAGAACACTAGTAAATTAATTGCAGAAGATCATAAATTAATAGAAAATATTTTCACTTCGATTGTTAATTCAAAAGCAGATAAATTTTTATTAGAAAGCAGTTTTCAAAAACGTAAATTTATATTTTTAAGAAAATTAATAGATAAAACAATTGCAGAAGCAAATGATGTTATAATTTTAGTCCCAGAAATAGAAAAAGATTTAGTTTTAATAAAAAAGCTTAAAAATTACTATCAGGACAAAATTGCTCTTCTCCACAGCCAACTCAGTCAGGGAGAACGTTTTGATGCCTGGAGGAGAATTCAAAGATCAGAGGTCTCTATTGTAGTTGGGGCAAGATCTGCAATTTTTGCTCCTTTTAATAATTTGAAGTTGATTATAATTCTAGAAGAAAATAATCACAGTTATAAACAACAGGAACATCCTCTTTATCATGCAAGGCAGGTTGCTGTAAGAAGACAAAAAGAAAATGGAGCAGTTTTGGTATTAGAAGCTGCTTTTCCTTCGATAGAAAGCAAATATTTTGCCGAGCAAAAGAAATACAAATCATTAAAGCTTGCTAAAGAAAATGATCGGCAAATAAAAACTCAGTTAGTTGATCTCAAAAAAGAGGTAGAAGCTGGCAATTTGAGTGATTTAAGTCGTGAGCTTAAAGATAAAATCCTAAATAATTTAGAAAATAAGCAAAAAACATTGTTATTTTTAAACAGACGTGGCTATGGAAATTATGTAATATGTAAAAAATGCGGAAATGTTATCAAATGTGATAATTGTGATATTTCACTTCATTATCATAAAGCTGATCACAAATTATCCTGTCATTATTGTGGAAGCCAGAAATATATACCTGATAACTGTCCTGAATGCGGGAGTTCTTTTGTTTCACCAGCAGGAATTGGAACCGAAAATATTGTAAAACAGTTAAAAGAAATTTACCAAAATGCTGTTATAAAAAGAATAGATAGTGATTTAAAAGATAATACTGAAAAAATATTTAAAGATTTTAAAAATGATAAAATTGATATACTGGTTGGTACACAGCTGATCATTAAACATGATTATTACGATAATTTAAATTTACTGGGGGTTATTTCTGCCGATACAGCTTTAAATAGTTCTGATTTTAGAGCAGCAGAAAATACTTTTCAACTTTTAAGCGAATTAAAATCATTACTGCTAAAAGAAAAAGAAAGTGAATTTATTATTCAGAGTTTTAACCCGGAACATTTTAGTATTAGTAATGCAGCAGACAGCAATTATGATAATTTTTATAAAAAAGAACTTGAATTAAGAAATCAAAGAAAATATCCACCCTTTTGTCGACTACTGAATATTATAATTCAGGGTGCAGAGGAAAAATCTGTTGCTGATAAAGCTATAAAAATAAGTGATTTTCTTGATAATTGGGAAATATATTATCAAGACAAAATGGGAGCAGCTCCGGCTGCTATAAAAAAGATTAGAAATAAATTCCGCTGGCAGATAATATTAAAATTCAACTCTTTTCGCAATAGAGAATATATTATTCAGCTTTTAGAAAAAAAGTTTATAGAAAATGCTGGGTTTAACTTAGAGATACGTATTGATGTGGATCCATATAAAATGTTATAATATAATTTAGGAGGTAGATATTTATGGCTGTATTAAAGCTTAGAGAGATTGGTGATCCAGTTTTAAGGAGTAAAGCCAAAAAGGTTGATAAAATTACACCGAAAACCATTCAATTAATAGATAATATGTTTGAAACAATGTATGCTGAAGAGGGAGTAGGATTAGCTGCACCTCAAGTAGGTATTTTAAAAAGAATTGCAGTGATAGATATTGGAGAAGGAAATAAGATTGTTTTAATTAATCCTGAAATAATTGAAGAAAATGGAAAGATGATAATGGAAGAAGGATGCTTGAGCATACCTGGTAGAACCGGTGAAGTTATTCGCTCAAAAGAAATTAAGGTAAGTTCTTTAAATAGAGATGGAGAAGAAATAGAAATTATTGCTGAAGGATTTGAAGCTAGAGCAATTCAGCATGAAATAGATCATTTAGATGGTGTTTTATTTATAGATAAAATGGTAGAATTAGTGGAGTGATTATATGAAAATTATTTTTATGGGTACACCCGATTTTGCGGTTCCGTCACTAAGACGAATAGCATCAGATCCGGAGATAGAAATTGCTGCAGTTGTTACTCAACCAGATAGAGAAAGAGGAAGAGGGCAGAAAGTTCAATTTTCTGCTGTTAAAAAAACCGCTTTGGACCTAGAACTACCTGTTCTTCAAAGTGATAATGTTAACAAAGAAGCTTTTTTAGATAAATTAAGGGCATTTCAGGTAGATTTTGTTGTTGTAGTAGCTTTTGGTCAAAAACTAAGTGAAGAGCTGTTAGATTTACCCAAAGAAGGCTGTATTAACCTCCATGCTTCTTTATTACCAGAATACAGAGGTTCTAGCCCTATTCATCGGGCTATTATCGATGGTCGAAAAATTACCGGTAATACAACAATGTACATGGGGCCTGGTTGGGATGATGGAGATATAATTTATCAACAGGAAATTAAAATTAAGCGTGATGATACGGTTGGTGATCTTCATGATCGTCTGGCAGAAGAGGGATCTGAGCTTCTTATAAAAACATTAAAAGATATTAAAAAAGGAACGGCTCCCAGGATTAGCCAGGATGAAGATAAAGCAACTTTTGCCTATAAAATTGATAAATCACTAGGGGAAATTGATTGGAGTAATAGTGCAGAAGATATCTATAACTTAGTTAGAGGAGTAAATCCCTGGCCAGGTGCATATACCCATCTTAAAGGGGATAGAATTAAAATCTGGCAGGTGGAAATATCTGATCAGCAAAGTGATAAAGAAGCAGGACTTATTTTAAAGGCTGATAATAATAAAATTTTAGTCCAGTCTGGTGAGGGAGTTATAGCTATTAAAAAGCTACAGCCAGCTGGTGCCAAAAAACTATCAGTATCTGACTTTTTAAATGGATATGATTTAGAGCCCGGTCAAAAATTTCGCTAATTTAATTTTAAAATAGAAAATATATTTAAATTTAATAATAATATCTGATAAAATAATATAAGATATTAAGGAGGGACTTATAGATGTATCCATTTTTCTTTGATCCAACAATGATAATCATAATACCTGCGCTTTTGATTGCAGTTTATGCTCAATATAAAGTTAAAAGCACTTTTAATCAATATAGTGAAATTTATAGTGATTCCGGTTTAACTGGCGCAGAAGCTGCCAGAAAGATAATGCAGAATAAAAATATTACTGGGGTAAATATTAAAAAAACAAGTGGGAACTTAACTGATCACTATGATCCTAAAAATAGAGTTTTGAATTTATCTCAGGACGTTTATTCCAGTAGCTCCATAGCGGCTATCGGAGTTGCCGCTCATGAAGCAGGACATGCTCTGCAGGATGCCGAATCATACAAGCCACTGGCAATGAGAGCTTCTTTGGTTCCAGCAGCTAATTTAGGTTCCAGTTTGGGACTACCAATGGCTATTTTTGGTTTTTTTATCAGAGCAGATTTTTTAATTTTAACCGGATTTGTACTTTTTTCAGCTGCATTTCTGTTTCATTTAGTTACACTACCAGTTGAGTTTAATGCCAGTAATAGAGCTATTGCTCAGCTGCAGACGAACAGCTATTTGAGTTCAGAAGAGATTAAAGGAGCTAAAAAAGTACTGAGAGCAGCAGCCTTTACCTATGTAGCTGCAACTCTGGTCGCATTAGCCAACTTGTTAAGAATTTTATTGCTTTTTGGTTTGGGTAGAGATTAAGATGACAAATTTAAGAACTAAAATAATCGAAGCCCTTGCCAGAGTTGAAAAAGGAAGCTATTCTACGCTTTTACTGGATTCTTTTTTACAAGAAATAACTGATCAGCGTGATAAAAACTTATTTACTGAAATATTTTATGGTGTGATTAGAAATAAATTATATTTAGATCATATAATCAAACATTTTTCTAATAAAAGTCTAGAAAAGATGGATAAAGAAGTACTGCTGGGGCTGAGAATTGGGATCTATCAGCTCCTTTTTCTTGATAAAATACCTGCTAGAGCTGCTATTTATGAAAGTGTAGAAGCAGTAAAATTAATGCTGAAAAATAAAGGAGCGGCAGCTTTTGTAAATGGAATTTTAAGAAATGTAAATAGAAAAATAGATCAAGTTTCAATAATCCCCAGGGAAAAATCACCTCTCAAACATTTTTCAATCAAATATTCTTATCCAGAATGGATGATCAAAAGGTTTATTGATCAATATGGAATAGAAAAAGCCGAAAAAATTATTAAGGCAGGTAATAAAAGAGCAGAGGTAATTTATCGCCATAATTCTTTAAAGATGTCCAAACAGGAGTTTTTAAGGAGTCTTAAAAGAGAAGGACTGGATTTTAAAGAGACTTTTGTCCCGGGTTTTTATAATCTTTTAAATGCAAATAATCCTGTTGATACAGAAGTATTTAAAAAGGGTGGTGCATATATACAGGGCACCTCAGCCGGCTTAGCTTCTTTGCTGCTTGAGCCTAAAGAGGATATGGATGTTCTTGATCTAGCAGCAGCACCCGGGGGTAAAACTACCCATTTAGCTATGCTGATGGAGAACACAGGCCATATAAAAGCTTTAGATATTAATCCAACTCGCTTAAATTTGATTAAAGAAAATATGCAAAGGCTGGGTGTAAAAAATGTTAGTTTAGAAAAAGCAGATGCTGCAGAATATCAAAGCGAAAAAAAATATGACAGGATTTTAGCTGATTTACCATGTTCCGGTCTGGGATTAATTTCTGCAAAACCCGAAATAAAGTGGCAGAAAAAAGAAAAAGATATAAAAAATATGGCTAAATTACAATATGAAATTTTAAACAATAATATTTCTAAACTTAAAAGTGAAGGAATGCTGCTATATTCAACCTGTACACTTACAAGAGAAGAAAATCAGCTTTTAATTGAACGGATTTTAACAGAAAATAAATCTTTAGAATTATTGGATTTAAACAAAAAAATAAAAAATATAACAGGATTAGAAATAAAAAGCAATGGATATGTAGAAATATTACCTGGATTAATAAATTCAGAGGGTTTTTTCTATGCACTGCTAAAAAACGGAGCGTGAATTAATATTTATGAAGGATTTAAAAGAATTAAAACGAAATGAGTTAATAAAGGAACTAAAAAATGCTGGATTTCCAGCCTATCGTGGTGAACAGGTATTTAACTGGTTATATAAAAATGGTATCTCTGAAACTGAAAAAATGAAAAATATTCCTGGGGAACTTAAAGAATATTTAAATGATAATTATGAGATCACTGATTTAAAAGAAAAGGCTAAAAGTCAAGCTGCCGATGGTACAATTAAATATCTCTGGGAACTTAAAGACGGTGAAAATATTGAAGGAGTATATCTCCCTTTTCCAGAGTCTGCCCGTCACAGTGCCTGTATTTCAACTCAGGTAGGCTGTGGCTTAGGGTGTTCTTTCTGTGCAACAGGCATTAATGGTTTAGAAAGAAATTTAACCACTGCTGAAATAATTGACCAGGTTTTAAAAATTCAGGCTGATATCAGCAGAGATGAATTTGCTGAACCCCGTTTAAGTAATATAGTATTTATGGGAATGGGTGAACCGCTGGCAAATTTCGAAAATTTAATGCAGGCAGTCGAAATAATCAACTCAGATAATGGTTTAAATATTGGGATGCGAAAAATGACAATTTCTACAGTTGGTTTGGTACCAGAGATAAAAAAATTAGCCGATAGAAATGATCAGATCGGTCTGGCCGTTTCTCTCCATGCACCTAATGATAGATTAAGAAATAAAATTATGCCTATCAACAAAAAATATAATTTAAATCAATTATTAACAGCAGTAATAGACTATATTGAAAAAACTGGTAGAAGGGTTACTTTTGAATATGTATTGATGGATAGTGTTAATGATAGCCCGGAGCTGGCTGTTCAGTTGGTGGAACTATTAAGGGGAATTAACTGTCATGTTAATTTAATTCCTGCTAACCCAGTTCCTGAACTTAATATTAAAAAGCCTGTGCAGAAAGTTATAGATAGTTTTTACAGCACTTTAGATAATAATGGTATACAGGTTAGTTTGAGAAGAGAAATGGGTAGCCAGATTGATGCAGCCTGTGGCCAATTAAAAAGACAAGAGAGCTAAGGAGGAAAAATATGCGCTATAAAGCTGTTAGTGATAAGGGTAAAATTAGAATTTCTAATGAAGATAATTATTACCTTGACCAGACAGTACCCTTTTTTATGGTTGCTGATGGTATGGGAGGTCATGCTGCAGGCGAGGTAGCAAGTAATATTGCAGTAAAGATTTGTTCTGAATATAATATAGATAAAGAGAATCCAATAAAATCTCTTGAAAATTTAACCAATAAAATTAATAATAATATTATCAAAACAAGTCAGGAAAACCAAAAATATGCTGGGATGGGAACCACTTTTGCAGCTGTTTTCATTGAAGAAAATAATTTGTTTTATGTTAATTTAGGTGATAGTCGAATCTATATCTTTCGCAGCCTTGATAATAAATTAAAGAAAATTTCTAAAGATCATTCCCTTGTTGCTCAAATGCTGCGCAATGGTAAAATAACTAAAGATGAAGCGTTTAATCATCCTCGAAAGAATATTGTTACACAGGCATTAGGCATACAAAAAGATCTTGATATTGATAGTGGACAGAAAAATTTAAAAAATGAAGATATAGTCTTACTGGCTACTGATGGGCTAACAGATATGCTTAGGAATAGTGAATTAGAAAATTTAATGGCAGCTCATAATGATAATTTTGACAAATTAGCAGATGAACTACTTAATAGAGCACTAAAATATGGTGGAAGAGATAATATTACTTTTATTCTTCTCAGCCGTGATAATAATTAACTGCCTTTTAAGGATAATTGAGGTGAACTTATGCAGGATAAGATTTTAAATAATAGATATAAAATAATAGAAGAAATTGGTCGAGGTGGAATGGCAATAGTATATTCAGCTAGAGATACTCTGCTTCAGAGAACTGTTGCTATAAAAATGCTGCGGCCTGAATATAGTTCTGATAATGATTTTAAAGAAAAATTTCACCAGGAAGCAAGAGCTGTTGCCAAATTATCTCATCCCAATGTTGTAAGCATTTATGATATTGTAGTTGATGATCAAAAAATATATTTGGTAATGGAAATAGTTAAAGGCAAAACTTTAAAGGATCTTATCAAAGAGAGGGGAAAACTCTCTATAGTTGAGGCTTTAGAATTTGCCAGCCAAATTGCTGCTGCACTTTCTATAGCCCATGGTAATCAAATTGTTCATTGTGATATAAAACCCCATAATATTATTTTAACTGAAGATATGGAGGTGAAAATAACCGATTTTGGGATTTCTAGAGCTGTTAACTCTTCTACCGTGAGAGTAACTGATACAGTAGTAGGAAGTGCTCATTATTTTTCACCTGAACAGGCAAAAGGTGGAGAAATAAAAGCTTATTCTGACATATATTCGCTCGGGATAGTTTTATATGAAATGATTACCGGTGAGCTTCCTTTTAAAGGTGAAAGTCCAATTTCTGTAGCACTAAAACATATTCAAGAGCAGCCCATTAGCCCTACAGAAATTGATAATGATATTCCTGAAGAAGTCAATCAGCTCATCATGAAAGCGATGGCCAAAGATCCGATAGATAGATATAATAATGCCAGAGAAATGCGACATAGAATTACTCATATTTTAAAAAATTTAAAAAACCAACCGCTCAGCAGTAACAAAGATCAAAGTGACTTTAATGCTGATGAAACCAAGATTATGAAAAAATCAGATTTTAATTTAGAGGAAATCGCAAACAACTCCAAAGCTGAAAATAGTACAAATAGCAAAAATAAAAAACAGCTAAAAAAAGAGCTAGCAAATAAGAAAAAAAGCAAAAAAGATAATGGTGATAACCTAAATGACAATCAAGAAAATGAATCTTTATTAAAAAGTTTAGGAAGTATTATTGCCCTAGTTGTTGTTTTAGCAGCATTATTTATTGGAGGAGGGTTTTATTTTTTCAGAAGTTATACTGATGTGCCTATAGTTGAGGTACCTGATATAGAGGGTAAATCTTTAAATGAAGCAAGGTCACTTGCTTCAGAACAGGGCTTAAGTTTAAGAGAAGCCGAAGAAAGAGTTTACAGTGATGATATTGCAGAAAATCACATTGTAAATCAGCAACCTGCAGGAGGGTCCAGGGTAAAACAAAGTCGTCCTATAAATATAACTGTTAGTCAGGGCTCAAAATTGATTGAAGTTCCCAATTTTGTTGACAAAACATTGAGAGAAACTTTAATAGAATTAGAAAATTTAGCACTTAAAAGTGGAAATATCCAATATATTTTTAGACTTTCAGTAGATCCAGGTACAGTAATTAATCAAATTCCTGCTGCTGGAGCAGAAGTAGAAAGTGGAAGTGAAATTACACTTTTTGTCAGCAGAGGTGAAAGAGATATTTCTGTTAGAATGCCTGATTTAACTGGTTTAAAGCAGCAAGAAGCTTTTGAATTAATTAGAGAAAGTGGTTTAAATATTGGTAATGTAAGGGTTGAAGAATCCAATCGTTTTATAGATGGCCAGGTGATTTCTCAAAGTGTGAGAGCTGGTGAATATCTACCTCGTGGAATTGCGGTTGATTTTGTTATCAGTCGTGGCTCAGCTAATAATTTAGAAGAGGAAGACTATAATCTAAATAGAATTAACGTTAATGTTACAGGAACTGATGATAAGCAGGTAAAAATAGTTGTTATTGATGATAATGGTGAAGATGAAGTTTATAATGCTCTTCATCAGCCTGGAGAAAATGTGATTAGAGATATTTGGAGCAAAGGAGAAACTGAGATAAAAATCTATTTTGATAATCAATTAATCAAAACTGAAAAAGTTGGGGGTTAAATAATTAGATGCAGGGAATTTTAATTAAATCAATTGGTGGGTTTTTCTTTGTTGCTGATAGTGAAAAAAATATTTATAAATGTAGTATTAGGGGTAGAATTCAGGAAAAACTATATCCTGGAGACTATGTAAAAATAAATAAAGAAGAACTTACTATAGAAGATTTTCTTCCCCGTAAAAATTTATTAAAAAGGCCAAAAATTGCTAATGTTGATCAGGTTTTAATCATGCATTCCCTAAAAAAACCAGAATTTAAATCTTCACTACTCGATAGGTTTATACTTTTAGTTGAGAGCTCTGGTTTTGAACCCTTAATAGTTATTAATAAAATTGAATTAGCTGAAGCTGGTTATAAAAGGCAATTTGATGATTACAAAAAAGCTGGCTATCAGGTTTACTTTATAAGTGTAAAAGAAAATCTTAATTTTGAACCTTTATTAAAAACACTAGATAAAAAAGTCAATGTTTTAACAGGACCATCTGGGGTTGGAAAATCTTCCTTTTTAAATGAAATTATTAAAGGTGCTGATTTAAAAACAGCTTCAGTCAGTAAAAAGTTAAAAAAAGGAGTTCATACAACTAGGTTAGTAGAGCTTTTATCCTTGGAAAATAAAGGTTGGATAGCTGATACTCCTGGTTTTTCTTCGATGTCTAAAGTTGACCTGGATATTGAAGCTGAAAATTTATCCTGGTATTTTCCTGAGATTGCTCAATTAAACAATGACTGTCGATTTAATGGCTGTAACCATATTCACGAGCCTGGTTGTAAAGTAAAAAAAGAAGTAAAATCTGGGGAAATATCTAAAAAAAGATATGATAATTATAAAGAGATTTATACAGAATTAAAAGAGAAGGAGATTAGATATTAATGAAAACTGAATTTGCACCCTCATTACTTTCAGCTGATTTTAGTCAGCTAAAAGAAGAGTTGAAATCTGTTAAAGAAGCAGATTACTTACATTTTGATGTGATGGATGGAGTTTATGTTCCAAATATAACCTTTGGCCCAACTTTAATTAAAGCATTAAGATCTCATTCTGATTTACCATTTGATACCCATTTGATGATTACGAAACCAGAAAGATATATAAAAGAATTTGCTGAAGCAGGTTCAGATATTTTAACCGTTCATGTAGAGGCTACCGAACATGTGCATCGAGTAATTCAGATGATTAAAGAGATGGGAATTAAAGCAGGTTGTTCTCTTAATCCTGCAACTCCACTTGAAGGATTGAAATATTTACTGCCTGATCTGGATCAGATTTTAATTATGTCTGTAAATCCCGGTTTTGGTGGTCAAGCATATATACCACAAATAACTGAAAAAATTAAAAGTCTATCTAAAATTATTAAAGAGAATAATTATGACTGTAAAATAGAGGTTGATGGAGGGATTAAAACTCATAACTTGAAAACAATAGTTGATGCAGGAGCTGATATTATTGTAGCTGGTTCAGCTATATTTGGACAGGAAGAACCGGCAGCAGCTTTAGCAGAAATGAGGAGAATTGCAGATAATGGTTGATAATAAAGCTCTATTAGTCTTAAATGGAGAGCTGGATATGAATGAGAAGGAGATAAAAAAGCTTATAACAGATGATCAAATTAATTATGTAATAGCAGTTGATGGTGGAGCAGATAAATTAAGAGAATTAGATATAGTTCCTTATAGTATTATAGGTGATTTAGATTCGATTTCCGAACACACAAAAAAGTTTTTTGTAGATCAAGGTGTGGAAATCAAAAAGTACCCTGTTGAAAAAGATCAAACGGACAGTGAGCTAGCAGTTGATTACTGTGTTGATAAATCGCTTAAAAAAGTAGTTCTCATTGCTGCCCTTGGAGGAAGAATTGATCAGGAATTAGCAAATCTAAATTTATTAGAATATATAATTACTCATCAGCTTGAAGGTAAAATAATTGCGAAAAATATTGAAATAGCCCTAATAACAGGATTTAAAGCTTTTCAAGGAAAAGAAAATTATAGACTTTCTTTAATCCCGCAAACTAAGATTGTTAAAGATGTGTCTATCAAAGGCTGCAAATATAATTTAAGAAACAAAGATTTATTCAGACATAAAACTCGTGGAATAAGTAACTTGATTACTGAAAAGAAGGCAGAAATTTCTCTAGAAGAAGGCTCATTACTTTATATTTTAGAAAAAATAACATAAATACTAAAGGGAGTTCGCAATTTTAAGATTGCTAACTCCCTTTTTAAAAATTCTATATAATCTTTAATAGGCTCTCTCAACTTTTCCTGATTTTAGACATTGAGTACAAACCTTGATTCTTTTTGGAGAACCATCAACAATTGCTTTAACTTTTTGTAGGTTAGGGCGTTGTGTTCTTTTTGAACGACTTGTTATATTACGTCCTACTCCACCTTTTTTCTTAGCTTTACCACGTCTTTGGATACTAGTAGCTTTATTACCACCTTTTCCGCATATATCGCAGACTCTAGACATAGACCAAACACCTCCTTTCGCTAAGTTCTCATCTATTTTAAAAGGACAACTTAGCATTAGCACATCGAGACCGGCACTCTGAGTTTTCATTTAATTAAATATATTTAACTCAGTATTTGGCCATCAAGTGCGTCAAAATAAAATTTCTGCTCAGATTATATTTTAACACAAACAAATGCTTATTAGCAAGTAAAAGTATTAACTTCCTACTATAAATCAAAAACAATCAATAATAATTTTTAGTACTATGATTAAAAAGGCAGGAAAGTTTATTTTTATCTTGAAATAATAAATAAATGGGATAAAATTATTTGTGCTTGCATAGGCGTTATTAATGAGATAAAATAATTATGTATGAAAAGAGGTGTAAAGGATGGAAAAAGAATTAAAAAATAATTATGGGAAAATTTTAATTGATGAAGAAGTAATAGCAAAAACTGCCGGTTTAGCAGTAATGGAATGTTATGGTCTTGTTGGTATGTCTTCACGTGGTATGCAGGATGGACTTGCAGACTTGTTGGGATTGGATAATATTAGTAAAGGTGTTGGTGTTGAGATAGCTAAAGATAAAGTCCACCTTGACCTTAATATTATTGTAGAATATGGGACAAATATTAATGAAGTTGCACATAATGTTATGGAAAGAGTTAGATATACACTAGAAAATAAATTAGGTTTAGATGATATTACGATAGATGTTAATGTTAGGGGAGTGAGAGTTGGGGATGACAAATAATGATAAACAGCAGGAATTAAAGATTATCGACTCAGAAAATTTTAGGGACATGATTTTTGCAGCTTTACACTGGTTAAAAGAGCAAAAATCTTTTATTGATTCATTAAATGTCTTCCCCGTTCCTGATGGGGATACAGGAACAAATATGTTTTTAACATTTAAGGAGGCTGCAGCAGCTCTTGAAAGTAATGATTCAAATAGCTGTTCAGATTTAGCTCAATCCCTTTCTAAAGGTGCATTAATGGGAGCAAGGGGTAATTCAGGTGTTATATTGTCTCAGTTAATCAGAGGTTTTTCTCAATCTTTAAAGGGTAAAAAAAAGATAAAGGGTAAAGATCTGGCCCAGGCTTTAAATAAGGCTTCTGAGGTTGCCTATCACGGTGTTTTAAAACCTGTGGAAGGGACAATACTAACAGTAGCAAGGGAAGCTGCTGAGCAAGCTTTAAAAACAGTAGATGAAACAAAAGATATTATTAAAATAATGGAAGCAACAATTGAAGAAGCTGAAGAATCACTGGCAAGAACACCTGAATTATTAGATGTTTTAAAAGAAGCAGAGGTTGTTGATGCCGGGGGTCAGGGTTTTGTATCGATTTTAAAGGGGATGTTAAAAGGTTTAAAAGGAGAAGAAATTGATTTTGACTCTGCTAAAAAAGAATTAAGAAAACAGCATTCAACAATAGCTGAAGATATTAAATTTACCTACTGCACTCAACTTTTGATAGAGGTTGATACCCGCACTAAAGAAATCGAGAGGATGATTTCAAAAATTCAGCGTGATATGCAGAGCTATGGTGATTCTATAATGGTTGTTGGTGATGATGATATTATTAAAATTCATGTCCATACAAATCATCCAGGGGTGCTTTTAGAATATGGACTAAAAAAAGGTAAAGTTTTTGATATTAAGATCGATAATATGAAAAAGCAAAATATTGAAAAAGTGGAGAAAGAAAAAGATCCAGCTTTTGATCACTCAGAATTTCATTTTGAAGATAAAGCTGTTTCTGGAACTACAGAAGCTAAACCTGAGAAAGCCCAGACTGAAGATAAAGAAATTGAAGCAAAAGATAGTGAAAGCGAAGTTATTGAAGTCACAAAAAATACCGCTATAATTTCAGTTGCTAATGGGGAAGGTATAGTAAATATCTTAAAAGAATTAGGGGTTGACATTGTTATAGAAGGTGGTCAATCAATGAATCCTTCTACTAATGATTTTGTTAAGGCTGTTGAAAAAATCAATATTGACAATATTATTATTTTACCCAATAATAAAAATATTATTTCTGCAGCTAAACAGGTTTCAGAAGTGAGCAATAAAAATATTGCTATAATTGAAACTAAAACTATTCCCCAGGCTATTTCTGCTTTAATGGTTTATAATGACGAATATAGTCCAGCAGAATTGAAGGAAGAGATGGAAGAAGAAATTGAATATGTTAAGACTCTGGAGATAACTAAAGCAGTTAAAGACTCTAAAGTTAATGGAATGCAAATAAATGAAGGTGATTATATTGGCCTGTGTGATGGTGATATTATTGTAACAGCAGAAAATATTGAAGAAACAATAATGTTATTATTAGATAAGACAAATGAAGCAGAAGAACTGGTTACAATATATTATGGTGAGTCTATAAAAGAAGAGGAAGCAGAAGGTTTGAAAAAATCTATGGAAGAAAAATATAATTTTGATGAAATAGAAGTATATAAGGGTGGACAGCCACTTTACCCCTATATTATCTCATTGGAATAAGAATAGGATGTGTTAATTATGATAGCTCTTGTAACTGATAGCACCTGTGATTTACCAAAGGAAACAATGGAGAAATATAATATAGAAGTTGTTCCTTTAACAGTTCACTTTGGTGATGATACCTATTATGATAAAGAGGATCTTAAAATTGATCAATTCTTTACTCTAATGGAAAGCTCATCTAAACTTCCTTCCACTTCTCAGCCTTCAGTAGGGCTTTTTATGGAGAAATATGAAGAGCTTGCAGAGAAATACGATAAAATTATTTCTATCCATATATCTGGAGCTTTAAGCGGAACCTGTGAGTCGGCCAGACTTGCATCGGTCCAGGTTAAAGGGGTTGATGTAGAAGTTATCGATTCGCGCTCCACAAGTACCGGCCTTGGATTTATGGTGATCTTAGCTGCTCAAATGATTGAAAAAGGGAAAAATGTAGCAGAGATTAAAAATAAGATTATTGAAGAAAGAAAAAATCTAACAATTTATTTTACCGTTAATGAATTAACCTATCTTGAAAAAGGCGGAAGAATAGGTAAAGCTCAAGCCTTTTTAGGTAGTGTATTGAATTTTAATCCGATTTTAGAGCTTTCAGCAGAAAAAGGTGAAATAACTCCTAAAGAAAAAGTTAGAGGTTATAGTAAAACCAACAAAAAATTGCTTGAATTAACCATGAATACAATTGGTGATGAAAAAACTTTTAATTTAGCCTACATTTATGGCAAGGATAGTGATAATTATACAGAGTTTAAAGAACTAATAGATGCTGAATTAACTAATAAAAAAGATTTAAATTTTGATATATTAGAAAATCGAATAGGTGCTGTATTAAGTTCTCATACTGGCCCTTTAGTTTATGGAATAGTTATCTATAAAGGAGAATTACCTGAGGCATGAATGGTAAATTGTTAGATGAAGTTCAATATATAAAAGGTGTAGGTCCTAAATGGGCAAAAAAACTTGCTAAGTTAAACATTGAAACAGTTTATGATCTGCTTTATTATTTCCCCAGGGAATATAAAGATCGCAGTCAAATATCTTCAATAAGGTATGCTCAAATCGGTGAAGAAGTTACGATTAAAGCAGAAGTAATTAAAGTTGAATATAAAAAAATCAGAAAAAACTTTGATCTTCTCAAAGTAACTTTTTCTGATGATACTGATGTGCTCAATGGAATCTGGTATAATCAGGGTTATTTGCGTGATATTTTTGAAGAGGGAAAATTTTATCTTTTGAGTGGGAAAATAAATGAAAAAACATGGAAAAAATACAAACGTAAAGAAATAGATAATCCAGTATTTGAAAAAATAGGCGATAATTCTTCCGTTTTAAATACAGGAAGAATTGTGCCTATTTATTCTTTAACTGAAGGTTTAACCCAGCGTCGTCTCAGAAGAGTTATGGCTAATGCTTTAAAAAAATATAGCTCATATTTAGATGATAAATTGCCAGATTTTTTACTAAAAAAATATAACCTTCCTGGCCTAAAAACTTCAATTTTGGGTATGCATTTTCCCAAAAGTGATAAACATCAAGAAGTTTCTCGTAAACGCCTGGCTTTTGAGGAATTCTTTTATTTCCAACTTTATGCTTTAGATAAAAAGCAAAAGAATAATATAGAAGAAGGAATTCAGCATGAAGCTGTGCCAGAAATTGAAGCAAGATTTTTATCTGAGCTAGATTTTGAGTTAACTACAGCTCAAAAAAGAGTTTGGAAAGAAATTAGCAAAGATATGGAAAGCAAAGAAGCGATGAGCAGACTACTACAGGGTGATGTAGGTTCTGGTAAAACTATAATAGCAGCTCTTTCTTTTTTAGAAAGTTTAGCCAATGATTATCAGGGAGTATTTATGGCGCCAACCGAAATATTAGCTGAACAGCACTACCTGAATTTTTTGGAGCTCTTTAATAATTTTGATTATGAGATTACTCTGCTTACTGGAAGTTTAAAAAATCCAGAGCGTAGAGAAATTGAAGAAAAAATTAGCGCTGGTGATATTGACCTAATAATTGGTACTCATGCTCTTTTTCAAGAAGGTATTGAATATCAAAAATTAGGATTGGTAGTGATTGATGAACAGCATCGTTTTGGTGTGGAGCAGAGACATAGTTTAAAAGAAAAGGGAGATAATCCTGATCTATTAATTATGACTGCTACTCCTATTCCACGTTCTATGGCCATGTTGGTTTATGGTGATTTAGACCTTTCTGTAATTGATGAAATGCCTCCTGGTCGAAAAAGAACTGCTACTTTTTGGCGACGGGAAAACAGGCGAAAAAAGATTTATTCATTTCTTAAAGAAAAAATTAAAGAAGGTAGACAGGCTTATATTGTCTGCCCTTTAATTGAAGTATCAGCAGAAATGCCTGATTTGATTTCAGCAGAAGAATTGTATGAAAAATTAAAAAATGGATTTTTTGCAGATTTCAGTTTAGCTCTTTTACATAGTGGTATAAAAGAAGAGGAAAAAAAAGAGATCATGCTACAATTTCGGGCAGGAAAGATTGATATATTAATTGCCACAACTGTAATAGAAGTTGGGGTAGATGTTAGTAATGCAAGTTTAATGATAATTGAAAATGCAGAAAGATTTGGGCTTGCTCAATTACATCAGTTGAGAGGTAGAGTTGGTCGTGGTCGTGATCAGGCTTATTGTATTTTAATTTCAAATCCTCCTGGAGAAGAAGCAGAAAAAAGACTGGAAATAATGACAAAAAGTAGTGATGGATTTTATATTGCCGAAGAAGATCTTAAGATGCGTGGACCTGGAGAGTTTTTTGGCACCAGACAACATGGGCTTGATGATCTTAAAGTAGGTAGTTTAACTGAAGACCAGGCTTTATTGGAAAAAGCAAGATCAGAGGCAATAGCTTTAGTTGAAATTGATAATTGGAGAGAAAAATATGAAGATCTACTGCAGATTATAGAAAAAATAGATTTAAAAATATAGTTTAGATTTAATGGAGGAATTTTTTAAATGAGAGTTATTGCAGGTACAGCGGGGGGAATCCAGTTAAAAAGTATTAAAGGTAGAAATGTTAGACCAACTTTAGACAGGGTCAAAGAATCACTTTTTAGTATGATAGCATATTATATTGTAGATGCTGTTGTTTTAGATTTATTTGCCGGTTTTGGCAATCTCGGTATAGAAGCATTAAGTAGAGGGGCCAAAGAAGCAGAATTTGTGGAAATTAAATCAAAACATACTGCCTTAATCGAGGAAAATCTTAACAAATGTAATTTAGCTGAAAAAGCCAGAGTTGTTAGAAGTGATGTCTATAAATATTTAGGGTCAACCTTTAAAAAATATGATTTAATTTTTATGGATCCACCTTATAATAAAAAATTAGCAGATAAAGCAGTCCAATTAATTTTAAAAAATGAAATCTTAAATAAAAACGGTATTTTAATTATTGAAAAATCTACTGAAGAAGAAATTAAAAACTATCAAGAACTTGAAATAATCAAAAGTAGAGACTATGGTAATACATTAATACTGATCTATAAATTAATATAAAGGTGTGATATAAGTGATAAATAAGGTTGTTTATCCAGGTAGTTTTGACCCTGTAACAAATGGTCATCTAGATATAGTAGAAAGAGCAGCAAATATGTTTGACCAGGTAGTAGTCGCTGTTTTTTTTAATCCAAACAAAGAACCTATTTTTTCTATGGAAGAAAGGGTAAAAATGTTAGATTTAGCAACAGAGTCTTTAGACAATGTTACAGTTGATTCATTTTCTGGTTTAACTACTAAATATGTTCATTCAATAGGTGGTGGAGCTATACTAAGGGGTCTTAGAGCCGTGTCTGATTTTGAGGGAGAATTCCAAATGGCATCTATGAACAAACATCTTGATGAAGATATAGAAACGATTTTCTTGATGACAGATACTAAATATGCATTTTTAAGCTCAAGTGTTATTAAAGAAGCAGCTTACTTTGATGGAGATATTAAAGAATTAGTCCCCAAATTTGTTTATAAAAAATTAAAAGAAAGAATCACCAATAATCAAGAATAATTCACAAGAATTCAATAGAGGTGAATATTTTGGATATAAATTCATTTTTAAAATTGGTTGAAATTAAAACAAAAGCAGCCAGTATAACCCCTTTTATTTTAGCTAACTTATATTTATTTTATCATTATGAAAATTTTAATTTAGCTAATTTTAGCCTGTTTTTTCTTTCTTTATTAGCTGCAGATATGGGAACAACTGCGGTTAATAATTATCAAGACTTTAAAAGAGCACAAAAAAAAGAGGGCTATAATTATGAAAAACATAATGCCATCGTTAAATATAATTTAAGTGAAAAAACAGTTAAAAAGACTATTTTAATTTTATTTTCTGCAGCTGTTATAATAGGTCTAATTCTTTTTTTTAGAACAGATATAGTCGTACTTTTAATCGGTGCTTTATCTTTTTTGGTGGGGATATTATACACTTCTGGCCCAGTACCAATTTCTAGAACACCTTCGGGTGAAATTTTTTCTGGTTTTTTTATGGGTTTTTTTATAAGCTTTTTGGCTATTTATATTCATAACCTGGAATTATTTAATATTTTTAGAGAGTCAAGTAAAATTATTATTGAAATGATTTATTATGATATTATCAAGATTTTTATTTTTACATTACCCCTGATTTTAGGAATTTCAAATATCATGTTGGCAAATAATATTTGTGATATAGAAGACGACCTTGCAAATGATCGTTATACATTGGCAATTTATATAGGAAAGACTAAAAGTTTAAATTTATTTAAACATTTATATTATCTCAGCTATTTGTCAATCATTATTTCTGTGATATTAAATATACTGCCTGTTTATTCACTCTTAGCCCTGTTAACCTATTTAATAGTAGAGAAAAATATTAATACTTTTTTTAAAAATCAGAGTAAAAAAGAAACATTTGAACTTGCAGTGCAGAATTTTTTGATTATTAATTATGCTACTGCTCTTACTTTAATAATTGCTTTAATTTTTTAAGCAAACTAAGGAGAAATAGATATGAAATTAATAGCTAATATAATCTGGTTTATATTTGGTGGTTTTATTGAAGCAGTTCTCTGGGTATTTTTTGGCATTTTATGGTCAATAACAATTATAGGTATTCCAGTTGGTAAACAGTGCTTTAAAATGGCAAAAATGCAGATTGCTCCTTTTGGTAAAGAGGTTGTAGAGAAAAAAAGATCTTCTTTAGGCCTGATTGCAAATATTATCTGGATTATATTTTTTGGCTGGGAGTTAGCTTTAGTGAATTTAATATCAGCTTTAATTTTTGCAGTTACCATAATCGGAATTCCTTTTGCTAAACAGAGCCTTAAATTAGCCTATTTATCTTTAATGCCTTTTGGCAAAGATATTGTTAAAAGCAAATGAGGTAGGTGTAAATAAAGAAGATGAAACTAAGTTTAGATAGCAGTTTGACGGCCGAAATTGTAAAAGCAATTGCAGAGTTTAATTTAATTGATGCGTGTGATAAAATAGCGGTAGGAGTTTCTGGAGGAAAAGATAGCAGCTTTTTGTTGTACTGCCTAAAAATATTGCAGCTTCATTTCAAAATAGATTTTTCATTAAAGGCGGTTTATGTAGATCCTGGTTTTGGTGATTCACAGGCAGAGGATAATTTAAGCACTTTGACAAAAGAGCTAGGAGTAGATTTTAAAGTTATTAGAACAAAAATTAAAGACTATATTCAAAAAGATTCTAATCCCTGTTCAAAGTGTGCTCACTTTCGCAAAGGAGCTATCATAGAATACTTAAATAAAATAAATTATAATAAACTTGCCTTCGGTCATCATTTAGATGATGCTGTAGAAACTTTTTTGTTGAGTATTTTTTATTCAGGTCAGTTGCAGGCTTTAAAGGCTAATAGATATTTAAGTGAGAATAAAATTAATATTATTAGGCCTTTAATATATTTAAGAGAGACACAAATCGAAAATGAAATTGAAAAAAAGAACTTTAAAATTGCTAAAAGTAGTTGTCCTTATGATGATGCTTCTGCTCGTTCAAAAGTAAGACAGGATTTCAAAGGCTTTTTTGAGGATGAACAGTTATTTGCAAATTTAATTTCAGCTATGCGAAAAAAAGATAATTTTGAGCTCTGGCCTCAAAAGATGGATTATAATATTTTAAAAAAGAAGATGAAAAATTATTGGAAATAATGAATTAGCAATTATATTTAAAGATGAATTAACTAAACCCTTCTAATCTTTTTTAGACTAGAAGGGTCTATTTTATTTAAATATTTTTTTATTTTTAAATTAAATCTTCTGCTTTTTTACCAAAGATATTGACAATTAGATAAAGAACTATCAGCCCTACAGGCAGCAGATAAAAAGCAGAGATACCAAATCCTGCCGGTAAAAAGCCAAATAAAGCAGCCACAACACCAACGGTAAGGGCATAGGGCATCTGAGTCCTTACATGGTCCATATGGTCTACTGCAGAGGCAGTAGAGGACATAATAGTTGTATCAGATATAGGAGAACAATGATCTCCCATTACTGCAGCTGTTAAAACAGCACCTATTGTAGGAAGCATTGGAATTGCTATAGAATGTGCCAGTGGAATTGCTAATGGCATTACTATCGCAACTGTACCCCAGGAGCTTCCAATTGTAAATGCAATAAATGCAGAAAAGATAAAAATCATAACTGGAACAATTTCTGGAATAATGTTACCTTCTAAAATTGAGACTAAATAATTAGCAGTCCCCAAATCATCTGCTATACTACCGATTGACCAGGCTAAAATAAGAATTAAACAGGCTACAAACATCGATTTAGCTCCATCTATCCAGCCATCAACAACTTCTTCTAATGATAATATTTTTTTCGCTAAAGTCAGTATTCCGGCAATAAAACTACCACTTACTGCTGCCCAGAGCAAGACTACACTTGCATCAGCATCACCAAAGGCTTCCTGAATCGTTATTCCAGCTTCCATACCGCCTCCATTGTACCAGAGCCCGATTATTGTTACTAAAATCACACCAATTATTGGTGCAAATGAATTGAAAAAGGTAAAACTTTCACCTTCAACTTTTTTATATTCTTCGATTTCGTTAGAAACCATTGGTGTAGAACCAGGTCGTAAAGTCTCACCAGTTGAACGAGCTCTTTTTTCTGCTTCTAACATTGCACCATAGTCTTTGCCAGTAAAGATGATTATTAAAGCAAAAACAAGGGCCAGCAGACTGTAAAAACGATAGGGAATTGTTTGAATAAAAGTTGTATATGCATTTAACTCTATCCCAATTGAGTCAAAACCATCTCTAATTACTCCAACCTCAAAAGCAATCCAGGTTGATATTGGAACAATACTGGAAACAGCAGCAGCTGTAAGGTCAACGATAAATGAAAGTTTTTCCCGTGAAATTCTCATTTTATCTGTAATTGGACGCATTGTATTACCAACAATAAGAGTATTTGCATAATCATCAAAGAAAATTAAGATTCCCATTAGCCAGGTGGCAAACTGTGTTTTAGCAATAGAATTAGCTCTTTCTGCAATATATTCACCAATTGCCATTATTCCACCTGATTTATTAATTATTCCGATCATGCCTCCCATAGCAAGTAGGAATAATATGATTCCTGCATTCCAGGAGTCAGCTAGTGAAGCCAGAACATAATTATCAAAAGTAGCCATAAAAGCTAGAATCGGATTATATGTATTAATAATAAAAGCTCCGGCAAATACACCTAAAAATAGTGATAAAACCACCTGTTTACTCCACCAGGCAAGCACAATTGCTAAAATAGGTGGTACTAAGGATATGATACCATAACTGTCCATTGTTAATAAAAACCTCCTTGTTTAATTTTGGCTTAAACATTAAAATATCCGGCAGTTCAGCCGGAAGAAAGTCAAAAAAATTGACTCTTTATAAAAAATATAATTTATTAAATTTACTATATTATATATTTGATTAAAGTATAACTCAGCAGCTTAATACTGTCAAGAAAATCACAAATATTCTAGAAATTACTAAAAATAAACAAATTATATTCAAGAATTACAGGTCTATTACAAAATAATAGCTATCAGAAAATATTAATTTTTAAACAAATAATCAACTAATATTTTTATCTAAAATTTCTGGATAAAAAATAGTCAATCTTTTTTGCATTTACAGGTCAATATAATATATAATAAATATGTTGACTAAATTTTGAGGTGAGATAAATGGAAAGCAATACTCCTAAACTTGGTCTTGCTTTAGGCTCTGGAGGGGCTAGAGGCTTAGCTCATTTAGGTGTTTTAGAAGTTCTTGAAGAAGCTGGAATAAAAATTGATTATCTAAGTGGTTCAAGTATGGGAAGTTTAATCGGTGGATTATATGCCTGTGGTGTACCTTTAAGATACATTAGAGCTCTGGCTGAAGAATTAGATTGGGAGCACTTATCAGATTTCACTTTTCCCAGGCAGGGTTTACTTAAAGGTGATAAACTTTTGACTTTTTTAAAGATAATGACCAAAAATAAAAAAATTCAGGATTTTAATATTCCTTTTGCTGCTGTAGCCTGTAATATTGAAAATGGGGATCATGTAATTATAAAAGAGGGATCAGCCGCAAAAGCTATTAGAGCAAGCACGGCAATTCCTGGAGTTTTTGTCCCCTATCAAAAAAGAAGCCAAAAATTAATTGATGGTGGAATTATTGATCCGTTACCTGCAAGTACTTGTTATAATTTAGGAGCAGATATTGTTATAGCAGTTGATGTAGGAATTAAAAAACTGGATAGTTCTGTGAATAATATTTTTGATGTTTTATTAAATACTTTTGATATTATGCAGCTTAAATATACTCAAAGCAGTGAATGGCAGGTTGAATTAACAATTGAGCCTGAATTAAATAATATTTCTGCCTTTGATCTTGATAAAGCTGCTTATTGTATAGAGGCTGGCCGTAAGGCTGCAGCTGATTCTTTAGACACTATAAAAAAATTATTAAAGGAAGATAGTTATGTCCAAAAATAAAAACAAAAAAATACTATCGAAATTTATTGGAATACTATTTATTTTATTTGTGCTGAGCAATTATATTCCTACCCCTTTTCATGTTAATGAAGCTGGAATTGCAACTGAACTTTCTGCTGTTATTCAAGTAGAATATGGTTATCAAAATGATGGGGAATTTTTACTGACTGCAGTAAGAAGCAGGCGTGCTGTTGCCTGGGATTACATTTATATTAAATTATTTCAACCTGATGATCGCGAACTAGAACTTATGAGAGAACATTTACCAGAAGATATGGATATGAACGAATATATTGCTTTGATGGCTGAAATGATGGAAGAAAGTAAGCTTCAGGCTCAGACTGTTGCTTTTAGAAGGGCAGGATATGAAGTAAATGTTTCAGGAGATGGTGCTGAAGTCGTTGAAGTGATGAGCGAGGGTAGTGCCTATCAAAATTTAGAAAAAGATGATTTAATAATAGAGATTGATGGAAAAAAAGTAGAAATGGCTGCAGATGCAGTTAATATAATTAGAGATAGAAATATTGGAGATACTGTTCAATTGAAGGTTTTAAGAGATGAAGAATTTTTAGAATTTGAGCTTGAAACCCTTGAGCTTGAAGGAAGTGAAGGCAATGCATCAATTGGAGTTTTGATCAGAAGCAAAGGTTTAGATTATGAAATCCCTCGTAATGTTAAGTTTGAAACAGATAATATTGTTGGCCCTTCAGCAGGTAGCGTTTTTACGATGGAAATCTATAATCAGCTAACCGAAGAAGACATAACCGGTGGAAAAAGAATTGCAGGAACCGGTACCGTTAACTTAGATGGAGAAGTAGGAAGAGTATCTGGAGTAAAATATAAAGTTTTAGCAGCTGAGGAAGCAGGTGTTGATATCTTTATTGTTCCCAGTGACAATTATGAAGAAGCCGCAGCAGCTGCTGTAAATTTAGAAGTAATAGCCGCAGATAAAATAGATGATATAATCGAATATTTAAATAATCTGCTTGAAATATAATTTAAAGCTTGATTAGTTTTTGATAATAATCTCTGCCTGATTTTCTGAGTTCGTAATTTTGATAATGAAGAGAATAAAGATCTGAAGCCAAAATATCATAACTTAAAGATAATTCTAGAGGATCATCACTATTTAAATTCTTTTCTCTAATTATTTCAGCAGGATTAATAACTAATTTTAAATTTGACTTCTCCTGAATTTCTGAAAGTAAATATTCCTTAGATTTTTTCAGGCCAAGCACCCTGATATAATGGGGTGCAGATTGACTGATTGTCTTTAATTTATCTTCAGTGAGGTCAAAGTAGATTTGAAGAAGTTTTCTTCTGATTCTACTTTCTGTATAATTTTTACTTTTAATATTTCCAATAAATTCGGCTGCTCTGCCATATTTTAAGGCAGAGTCTAAAATCCTGTTTTCTAAGCCGTTTTCAATGCCCGAAAACTTTCTAAGCTGTGAAGCATTTAATCTTCTAATTTTATCAATGATCTTTAAATAGAGATGGTTCATTTCTTTTTCGGGTATATATAGCCCTAATTTAATATCATTTTTTAAAATTTCCCAGGATTTTTTGGGCATTAATTTTCTGCATTTTAGAAGTGCCTGACCTTTTTTTTCGCTTTGAATAATCTTTCTAATTAATGTAGCACTGCCGATGCTTTTCTGGACCTGATTACTGTAATATGCTGGTCCAATTCTTTGGATTGTTTTAGCTTCTATTGCTGAATTTAATTTATTTAAAGATTTAAGATATTCAATACCGAGGATGTTATTAGGATTTTCTAGAGTCTTTTTTAAATCTTTTTGCTCATATTTATTTAATTGAGGATAAAGATGAGAAGAATCCAGTAAAGCTTGACGCCGGGCAGTGGGATAATTATAACCATTATTTAGATAATTTAATAGTTTAGTTTTAAAAACCTCATTTTCATTATTAAAAGCTGCAGCAATAGCTTTTAACAGGTCAATATCTCCACTTTCACTGCCGAAGACTATTGTATCTACTATCTGGCTTTTCTGCAGAGTTTTAACAGAAAAATGGGCAAAGTATTCTGCACTTCTAATACCAAAAACCATGGGTAGTTCGATTACCAGGTCTGCCCCACAATTTAAAGCCTGTTTGGTTCTCGACCACTTATTTATTATCGCAGCTTCGGCTCTCTGGCTGAAACTGCCATTCATAATTACAATTATGTTTTCACTGTTAGTAATTTCTTTACTTTTTTTAAGATGATAAAGATGTCCATTATGAAAAGGATTATATTCAGTAATTAGAGCTGTATTGGTCATTTATAAACACCTCACTAAATAGAATGATAATAGCAAATATTTTTACTATTCAAACTTCTTTAATTTTTAAAGGATTTCAGTAATTGATATTGTATTATATATATGATATCAAATTATGAAAAAAAGAACAAATGCAACTTTTAAACCACGGGGGAGGAAATTAAATGGATTTATTAAAAGACTTTAAAGCAAGGGCTGCAGCAGAACCAAAAAAGATTGTGCTTGCTGAAGGAGAAGATGAAAGAATAATCAAGGCAGCAAGAACGATAGTAAAAGAAAATATCGCAGAAGTGACTATTATAGGTGACAGATCCAAAATCATGTCTACTGCAATTTATCATGATGTTTCTTTAAATGCAGTAAATATAATCGAACCCAAAAATTCCGAATACTTAACAGAATTTAGAGATGAATTTTATGAACTCAGAAAACACAAGGGACTGAGTAAAGAAGAGGCTGAAGAAATAATATTAGATCCTCTTTATTTTGGAACAATGATGATTTACTGTAATAAAGCTGATGGAATGGTCGCTGGTGCAGTAAATTCAACAGGGAATGTATTAAGGCCTGCTTTTCAGATCGTTAAGACTGAAGAGGGAATTTCAACTGTTTCTAGTGCCATAATAATGATTTTAAAAGATAAATCATTTGGTCATGATGGAGTAATGGTTTTTTCAGATTGTGCTGTTAACCCAGCTCCCAATTCTGAACAATTAGCAGAAATAGCTCTTGCTACAGCAGATACTACAAAAAGACTGCTTGATATTGAGCCTAAAGTAGCGCTGCTTTCGTTCTCAACAAAAGGTAGTGCCAGACATGAATATGTAGAAAAAGTACAAAAAGCTGTAGAAATAGCTCATCAAAATGCTCCAGATTTAAAATTAGATGGAGAACTACAATTAGATGCAGCAATTGTTGAAAGTGTTAGTGCCAGAAAAGCACCTGACGGTAAATTGCAGGGTGATGCAAATGTATTAATATTCCCTGATTTACAATCAGGTAATATAGGATATAAATTAGTTGAAAGATTAGCCGGTGCAGATGCTGTTGGACCAATATTACAGGGACTTGCAGCTCCAATAAATGATTTGTCAAGAGGCTGTTCAGTTGAAGATATAGTTAATTTAACTGCTATTACAGCTTTACAAGCACAAAATGGATAACAATATTTTTAGGAGGGAAAGTAATGAAAATTTTAGTAATCAATAGTGGTAGCTCTTCCATAAAATATCAGCTATTTAACATGGAAGATGAGAGTGTATTAGCAAAAGGTGTAGTTGAAAGAATCGGTATAGATGATTCTTTTATTAGTTATGAAAATGGTAATGGCCAGGAAATTACAATTGAAAAGGATATAAGTGATCATAAAGAAGGTATAAGGTTGCTGATTGATACCTTGTTAAATGAAGACTATGGAGTTTTAAATGATATGGACGATGTTGAAGCGGTTGGCCATAGGGTTGTTCATGGAGCAGAAGAATTTTCTGGTTCTGTGTTAATAGATGATAAATTGGTTAAAACTATGGAAGATGTAGCTGATTTAGCTCCCTTACATAATCCTCCAAATATCATGGGAATTAAGGTCTGTCAGGAATTAATGCCTGATAAACCACAGGTAGGAGTTTTTGATACTGCTTTCCACCAAACAATGCCCGAAAAAGCTTATATTTATGCTTTACCTTACGAATTTTATAAAAAATATGGTGTGAGAAGATATGGTTTTCACGGAACATCTCACGGCTATGTAAGTAAAAGAGCTGCTGAGTTATTGGATAAACCATACTCAGAATTAAAAATAATTACCTGTCACCTTGGTAATGGTGCCAGTGTTGCAGCTGTTAAAAATGGTAAATCAGTTGATACAAGTATGGGACTCACTCCTCTAGAGGGGCTTGTTATGGGTACCCGTTGTGGAGATATTGATCCAGCTATAGTTCCCTTTATGATGAATAAATTAGATATTTCTGCTGAAGAGATGGACACTATTATGAACAAAGAAAGTGGTCTTTACGGAGTTTCAGGTGTAAGTAATGATTCACGTGATGTCGAAGATGCTGCAGCAGAAGGTAATCATCAAGCAGAAGTAGCACTTGAACTTTTTGATTATAGAGTTAAAAAATATATTGGAGCTTATACAGCGGCAATGGGTGGAGTAGATGCCATCGTCTTTACTGCTGGAATTGGTGAAAATTCCATTGACAGTAGAGAAAATATCTTAGAGGGTTTAGAATATCTTGGTTTAAAAGTGGACAAAGAGGCAAATAACTGTAGATCTAAAGAACAGATTATTACTACAGAAGATTCTAGAGTTAAAGCACTGGTTGTTCCCACTAATGAAGAGTTAGTTATAGCAAGAGATACAATGGAGATTGTCAGTAGTTAAAGGATAGATATATTTTCCTTGACAGTTACTCCTCCTTTTTATATAATAAAATGTGGCTATTTTACAGGGGTGATTAATTAAATTGTATATTAACCTCAATGATTTAGGTGATATAGGCGGCAAAAAAACTGTTTCGATGGAGATTGAGATAGCTGATCTTAATTTTAGAGATCAAGAAGTGGAAGTTAAAGATAATATTGAGCTTGAAATTGAAATCTTTCATACCAGAGATTCTTTTATAATAGAAGGTGAGATGGAAGTAAATTTAGTTTTAAGTTGTAGTCGCTGTTTAAAAAACTATCAAACTTCATCTGTAATAGAACTATCTGAAGAAATACTTAAAAAAGATATGGAAGACTTAGAAAAACTTTTTATAGACGAAATAATAGTCGACAATATTATTTTATCTCTACCAATCAAAACCCTATGTTCTGAAGAATGTAATGGGCTTTGCCCTCAATGTGGTCAGAACTTAAATGAAGGTGAATGTGATTGTGAGATAGAGAATATTGATCCTCGTCTACAAAAACTTAAAGAGTTTTATGATGACTGATTATTAAAGGAGGTGGGAGAATATGGCTGTACCCAAGAAACGGACTTCTAAAACACGCAAGCGTAAAAGACGTACCCATAAAAAATTGAGTGCTCCAACTCTTGTAGAATGTTCAAATTGCCATGAAAAGATTTTACCTCATCATGTTTGTCCAGAATGTGGACATTATAAAGGAAAAAAGGTGAGTGGAAATTAAATAATTGTATTAGAAAGCAGAGATATCCTTATTTGTGGGGTTCTCTGTTTTTTATTTTCAAAAACTTGCATTTGACCGACGGTTGAGATATAATGTTTTGCAAATGATTAAGATATTATTTCTTCTTTTTTCATAAGGAGGCAGCAATATGTATAAAATAGCAGTTGATGTTATGAGTGGTGAAAAAGCTCCAGAAGAGTTAATAAAAGGGGCAGTAAATGCTGCTAAAGAAGAAGCAGATATAGAATTGACCCTCATTGGCAGATATGATATTATAAATCAGGAGTTAGCAAAATTAGATATTGATAAAAATAGAGTAAAAATAGAAAAAGCAGATCAAATAATAAATATGGATGAAGCACCAATTAAAGCTTTGAAAAAGAAAAAAAATGCAACAGTTAATGTTGGTGCAAAATTACTTAGATCTGGTGAGATAGATGCTTTTATCTCTCCGGGTAATACAGGTTCAGTTATGGCAGGTAGTTTACTGAGGGTTGGTCGAATCAAAGGAATATCAAGACCCCCTATTGCAGTGAACTTCCCGGCCAAAAAAGGCAGCACACTTGTTCTTGACAATGGAGCTAATACTGACTGTAGTCCAGAAAATATACTACAATTTGCTCTAATGGGCCAGCTTTATGCTAAACATATAATGAAAATTGATGAGCCAAGGGTTGCTCTTTTAAATATTGGTGAAGAAAAATCTAAAGGTAATAATTTAAGCAAAGAAAGTTATGAGCTTTTAGAAAAAGACCCCAGAATTAAAAATTTTATTGGCAATTGTGAAGGTAGAGATATTTTTGAAGATAAATGTGATGTTTTAGTTACTGATGGTTTTGTTGGAAATGTTGTTTTAAAGACTACAGAGGGAGCAGCTTCTTTTTTTGTTGAATTAATTAAAGAGAGTTTTGAAAGTGATTTAAGATCTAAATTAGCTGGACTATTAATAAAGCCTTATTTAAAAAAAGTTTTAAATAAGATCGATTACCGCCAATATGGGGGAGCACCTCTTTTAGGTATTAAAGGTGTTGTAATAATTGCTCATGGAAGTTCTGATGCAACTGCAATTTGTAATGCAGTTAAAGCAGCTAAAAATTCGGTAAAAGAGAATATTGTTTCTTTGATTAAATCTGAAGTTGAAAAGAATGAGGAGTTGGATTAAAATGTCATTAAAAACTAAATTATGTGATATATTAGAAATAGAGAGTCCAATTATACAGGGAGGCATGGCCTGGGTAGCAACTGGAGAATTAGCTGCAGCTGTATCACAGGCTGGTGGATTAGGTGTAATTGGAGCAGGAAATGCTCCGGCAGATGTAATAGAAAAAGAAATTGAGAAAGTAAAGTCTCTAACTGATAAAAATTTTGGTTTAAACATTATGTTATTATCACCATTTGCTGATGATATAATTGAATTAGCTATAGAAAAGAAAGTTCCTGTAATAACAACCGGAGCTGGAAATCCGGGTAAACATGTAAAAAGATTTCAGGAGATGGGTTCCAAAGTTATTCCGGTAGTTCCTTCAGTTGCCCTGGCCAAAAGAATGCAGCGCTTAGATGTAGATGCTGTTATAGTAGAAGGTACTGAGGCTGGTGGCCATATTGGTGAATTAACAACTATGGCTTTAGTTCCTCAGGTTGCAGATGCAGTTGACATACCTGTTATTGCAGCAGGAGGAATTGGAGATGGAAGAACTTTAGCCGCTGTACTTGCACTTGGAGCTGCGGGTGCCCAGATAGGAACAAGATTTGTTTGTTCCACTGAATGTACAGCAGCAAAAGAATACAAAGAAGCAATTATCAATGCCAGAGACAGAGATGCAGTAGTAACTGGCAGAAGTACAGGCCATCCCGTCCGTAATCTAAAAAATTCCTTAACAAGAAGACTGGATAAACTAGAGCAAGAGGGAGTAGATCCCAAAAAGATTGAAGAATTAGGTACCGGCAAGTTGAGAGATGCGGTTGTTGATGGAGATATAAAAGAAGGTAGTGTAATGGCCGGTCAAATTGCAGGAATGATTTCTGAAATAAAAGATGTAAAAGAAATTATGGATGATATAATAAGAGATGCAGAATCAGTTATAAAGAAAAATTTTAGTTTAATTAAATAACTAATATTTATCATAAAGAGGTGACAGATTTGATTGATCTAAAGAATAAAAAAGTTTTAATTAGCGGGAGCTCACGCGGTATTGGAGCAGAAATCGCAATAAAGTTGGCAGATTTAGGTGCAGATGTTATAATAAATTATGCTAGTTCTGAAGATAAAGCTAATGAACTTAGAGATTCTATAAAAGAATCTGGAGGTAATGCTTATGTAATTCAGGCAGATATTAGTGACTTTGATCAAGCAGCTGAACTTGTCAAAAAGGCTTATAAAACTCTTGGTGGCTTGGATGTTTTAGTTAATAATGCTGGGATAACAAGAGACAAACTTCTTTTAAGGATGAAAGAAGAAGACTGGGACAAGGTAATGGATATTAATTTAAAAGGTACCTTTAACTGCACGAAAAATGCAGTTCGTTATCTTTTAAAAGCAGATAATGGGAAAATAATTAATATTTCCTCAGTGATTGGCTTAATTGGGAATCCCGGTCAGGCAAATTATTCTGCTGCTAAAGCAGGGATGATTGGTTTTACTAAAACCTTAGCTAAGGAATTGGCTTCAAAAGGAGTTTGTAGTAATGCAATAGCCCCTGGTTTTATAGAAACTGAAATGACTGATGAGTTAAAAGATAGTATAAAAGATGATATAATAAATAGAGTGCCATTAGCTCGTTTTGGTAGAGCAGAAGAAGTGGCAGATTTAGTTGCCTTTTTAGCTTCTGATAAAGCAAACTACATAAATGGGCAGGTTATTAGCATAGATGGTGGCATGAGTTTAGGTTAACCATGTGCTAATACTAAGTTATCCATGCGTCTATTAAAGAAAACTTAGTGAAAGGAGGTGAATGGAGTGGCAGATACCATTGATAAAATTATTGAAATTGTTGCAGAGGAATTAGCAGTTGATAAAGATGAAATAACTGAAGACTCTTCATTTATAGAAGACCTTGGAGCAGATTCTTTAGATGTTGTAGAATTAGTTATGGCATTTGAAGAAGAATTTGATGTAGAAATTCCTGATGAGGATGCAGAAAATATTCGTACTGTTGGGGATGCAGTAAATTATTTAGAAGAAGTACTTTAATGAATAATCCAGGATGAAGCTCCCATTGTGGAGTTTTCATCCCTTTTTATTTTTTTTTAGGTGGTGAAATTTAGATGGATGAGTTAAATAATAAAAAAAATATTTTAGAGTTTGAAAAAGAAATTGAAATTGAATTTTCAAATAAGAAATTATTGCAGAGAGCTCTAACCCATAAATCTTTTCCCAATGAAAACAAAAATCTTTCAATTAAAGATAATGAAAGACTTGAGTTTTTAGGAGATTCTGTTTTAAGCCTTGCAGTCAGTACTTATATTTTTAATAAGTTTTCTGATTTTCCTGAAGGAGAATTAGCAAAAATGAGGGCTGTTGTTGTTAGTGCTCCTATTTTGGCAGAAGCTGCTAAAAAATTAGAATTAGGGAGATATCTTTTTTTAGGTAAAGGTGAAGAGATGACGGGTGGAAGAGAAAGAGATTCTATTCTTGCAGATTCTATGGAAGCAATTTTTGGTGCTTTATACCTTGATCAGGGTTTTACAGCAGCCAGTGATTTTGTATTAAAAATATTAAAAGAAGATATTAAAGAAGTTGCAATGGGCAACCATATTCAGGACTATAAAACTATGCTGCAGGAGATAATTCAGCAGGATGGTAATATTAGACCGGAATATGAAGTTATCGATGAAAAAGGTCCTGATCACAATAAAACTTTTATTGTTGCTGTGAAACTTAAAGAAAATAGTCTTGGCTCTGGGCAGGGTTCAAGTAAAAAAGAAGCTGAACAGGAAGCAGCAAAATTTGCTTTGCATAAACTGGATAAAATTGATAATTAATCGGGAGGAATTTTGATGTACGCACTGCGAGGAGCAATAAGTGTTGAAGAAAATACAGAAACAGCAATTATACAAGCAACTAAAGAATTAATGAGAAAAACATTAGAAGAGAATGATTTAAAAGAAGATGACTTAGTTAGTATTATTACATCTGCTACTGATGATTTAGATAAAGTTTATCCAGGTAAAGCAATTCGCGAACTGGGTTTAGAGTTAACTCCAATTTTATGCCTTCAGGAAATGAAGGTTGAAAATAGTAGTGCTAAAATGATAAGATTATTAATACATGTTGATGGTCACAAAGATAAGCAAGATGTAAAACATCAATATCTTAAAAAAGCAGAAAAATTAAGGCCTGATTTATTGGATTAAATATGAACTTTCTGAAAGAGATGTGTTTATAATGGATAATGTAATTGCGATTGATGGCCCGGGAGGTGCTGGCAAAAGCACCATTGCCCGCAGACTGGCTGAAGAGCTCGGTTATATACATCTTGATACTGGAGCTATGTATAGAGCAGTAACTTATGCTGCTTTACAAGAAGGGATTGATTTAAACAATAAAGAAGCACTAGTTAAACTAACTAAATCAATCGAGATAAATTTTAATAAAGATGGAGAAATATTTTTGAATTCTAAAAATGTAAGTAAAGAAATCAGAAGCAGCCAGGTTAACAAAAATGTTTCAAAAACTGCTGCTGTTAAAGGAGTTCGTGAGATTTTAGTAAAAAAGCATCAAGAATTAGCTGCTAAAAACAAAGTGGTTATGGATGGTAGAGATATAACTACTGTTGTTTTAAAAGAGGCTGAACATAAATTTTATTTAACAGCTTCCATAGAAGAACGAGCAAGAAGACGATTTGAAGAAATGAAAGAGAAAAATAAAGAAGCTAATTATGAAGAGATAAAAGAAAATATAGCAAGAAGGGATAAGCTTGATAGTCAGAGAGAGCATTCTCCTTTAAAGATTGCAGATGATGCTGTTGTTATAGATAGTACTGAGCTTTCTATAGAAGAAGTAGTTTCTAAAATAAAAGCCATAATTGAAGGTGCATGATCAATGAGGAAATTTCTTTACAAATTAATTTCTAAAATAATATACTTTATTTTTAGGGTATTTTTTAGAGCAAAAGTGAGTGGTCAGGAAAACCTTCCTCAAGAGGGAGGGGTTATAATTATGTCTAATCACATAAGTTTATTAGACCCACCTTTAATTGCTTCTGTATTAAACAGGCCCGTACATTTTATGGCAAAAAAAGAACTATTTGAAAATCCGATTTTAAAAGTTATACTATATATTGCAGATGCTTTTCCTGTAGATAGAGATAGCACAGATATTAAAGCAGTTAAAAAAGCTTTAAATATTTTAAAAAATGATGAAGTGCTTGGTCTTTTCCCAGAAGGTACAAGGGGAGACGAAAGTGAAGTAGCAGATTTAAAAGACGGTTCAGTAATGCTAGCAGTCAGAAGCAGGGTTCCGATTGTGCCAGTTGGGATCAAAAACATAAAAAGTAAAGGTAGAATTACAATCAATATTGGTGAGGCTTTTACCATGGAAGACTTCCCCAAAAAGCACTTATCTGATCAGCAGCAAAAAGAAGCAGCACAATATATTAAAGAAAAAATTGTTAAATTAGTAAATTCTTAAGCTTAAATCAAACAGAAATTGAAATCTCCAGATATTTTTCATATTTTTTTATGTTTAATGAAGGAATTTGACGACAAATAGAGAAAAAGGTTAAGAGGCAATAAAAGATTAACTTCGTTTTTCTATTTGCTGGTATTGTTGGAAGGAGGTGAGTATTCTGGAGGTTATTACTTCAGAAGAAGCAGGATTTTGTTTTGGGGTAGAAAGGGCAATTGATATGGTTTTAGAAGCTGCCGGCCAGAACGAAAATACTCCTGTTTATACACTGGGTCCTTTAATTCATAATCCACAGGTAGTAGAAAATTTAGAAAAGAAGAATGTTAAAGTTGCCTCATCATTATCTGAAATAGAATCTGGAATAATTATAATCCGCTCTCATGGAGTTGCACCAGAGGTTTTGGATAAAGCTAAAGCAAAAGGCTTAAAGATTATTGATGCAACTTGCCCATTTGTTAAAAATGCTCAGAAATATGCAAGAAAGCTTGTAGATGAAGGTTATCAAACTTTTATTTATGGAGATAAGGATCATCCAGAAGTAAAGGGCATTTATGGTTCAACAGAGAAAAAATCTATAATCATAAAAGATAAAGAAGATCTAGATAGAAAAGATTTGAGTAAAAAGGTTGGTTTTGTTGCTCAAACAACAAAATCTCCTGAATCCTTTAGAGATATAATATCTTATATTATTACTGAGGTAAAAGAACTAAAAGTTTATAATACTATTTGTAACACCACTGATGTCAGACAATCTTCAGCTAAAAAATTAGCAGAAGAGGTAGATATCATGTTTGTAATAGGGGGCCGTAATAGTGCTAACACCACTAGACTGGCAGAAATATGTACAGCGACAGGCACCCCTACTTATCATATAGAAACAGCCAATGAAATAAATAGAACTTGGCTAAATGGAAAAAACAAAGTTGGAATTACAGCTGGAGCATCGACTCCAGACTGGTTAATAAGGGAGGTTATTCAGTTAATGAACGAAGAAAACAAAGAAATGAAAATTGAAAAAACAGAAAATGAAAATGTTGAAGAGCAGGCTGAAGAAGTTGTAGAGGAGGTTAAAGAGGTTAGCGAAGAAACTACTGAAGAAACTACAGAGGAAGTAATAGAAGAAACAACAGAAGAAACAGTAGAAGATACTACAGATGATAAAGAAGCTGATGACAGCGAGGAGCTTGAAACTGCAGAGGAAAACGAAGAAACAGCAGAAACTGCAGAAGAAGCGGAAGAAACAGAAGAAGCTGAAGAAGCAGCGGAATTTAAATATAGCGATAATGATATTGCTGATTTGAGTAAAGGCCAGAAAGTAGAAGGAACTGTAGTTGAAATAAATGATAATGGTGTTTATGTTGATGTAAATTATAAAACTGATGGATTTATACCATTACGTCATTTAAGTCATAGCCCTGTTGAAGATCCAAGAGAAGTTGTAGAAATGGATCAAAAAATCGAAGTAGTTATTCTTACCTTAGAAGATGATGAAGGTAATATGATTCTTTCTAAAAAACAGGCAGACTATGAACAAGCCTGGGAAAAAATTGTAGAAGCCCATGAAAATGATGAAATAATTGAAGCTGAAGTTACAAAAGAAGTTAAAGGTGGTTTAGTTGTAAATGTTGGTGTAAGAGGATTTATACCTGCTTCTCATGTAGCTATTGGCTATGTAGATGACTTAAGTGATTATGTTGGTGAAACTCTTCGCTTAAAGGTAATAGAAGTTGAGAGAGATAACAATAATGTAGTTCTCTCAGCCAAAAAAGTTCTTGAAAAAGAAAGAGCAGCTCAAAAAGAAGAAACCTTAGAAGCTTTAGAAGAAGGACAAACTGTAAGCGGTAAAGTTACAAAGCTGGTTGATTTTGGTGCCTTTATAGATCTGGGTGGAATCGAAGGTCTACTCCATATTTCTGAAATGTCATGGGGCAGAATTGAAAGTCCATCTGAAGTTCTATCTGAAGGAGAAGAGGTTGAAGTTAAGGTACTTGGAGTTAACAAAGAAGATGAGAGAATTTCACTTGGTTTAAAACAGCTCCTTCCAGATCCATGGGAAGAATTTGCTGAAAAGCATTATGAAGGTGAAGTTGTTGAAGGTAAAATTACTAAAATAGTTGATTTTGGTGCTTTTATGGAAGTAGAAAAAGGTATTGAAGGCTTAATTCACATTTCTCAACTTTCACATCGTCATGTTAAAACTGCAGATGAAGTTGTGAGTGTAGGAGATGTTAAAGAAGCAAAAATTATTAATATAGATGCTGAGCAGGAAAGAGTAGGTTTAAGTTTAAAAGAACTAGAAGAAAAACCAGAAACTAAAAAATCTACATCCCCTAGCTCAAGTAGTTCTAGCAGCTCACAGAGCTCAAAAGGCAAAAGTGAAAAAGATGATGAATCAGCTTCTACTGGTGGTGCAACAATTAGAGAAATCGTAGGAGATATTTTTGAGCAGGGTGAATAATTAAAAAAGCACCCGCTGTCCAATATTATTTGGGCGGCGGGTTTTTTTGCGTTAAACCAGCTTGCTGTCTGCTTTTGCTTAGTCTGCTAAAATATGATATTATCAAGGAAACAGGAGGCAGAAGATGGTTAAAATTGAAAAGATAATTGAAGACTCAACAGCTTCTAAAGCTGGTTTAAAAGCAAGTGATAAAATTATTACTATTAATGGTCAAAAAATAAATGATTATATAGATTATTTATATCAAATTTCTGAAGCAGTAATTGATTTGAAGGTAAAAAGAGCTGATAATACTATTCAGGAATTTCAGCTGCAGAGAAAAATTGATGAAGAATTGGGCATTGAGTTTAAGGAGATTATTTTTGACGGTTTAAAACAGTGTAAAAATAATTGTGTTTTTTGTTTTGTAAAACAACAGCCACCAAATATGAGAGACAGTTTGATGCAGAAAGACGATGATTATCGTTTTTCATTTCTTCAGGGCAGCTTTATTACTTTAAGTAATTTAAAAAAATCTGAGCTGCAAAGAATTATCGATAAAAGGCTGAGTCCATTAAATATCTCTGTTCATACTACTAATCCAGAGCTAAGAGTTAAAATGATGAAAAACAAACGGGCAGCAGAGATTAATGAGCTCCTTTATCTGTTAAAAGAGAAGGGAATAGAGTTTCATACTCAGATTGTTTTATGTCCTGATTATAATGATGGTCAGGAATTAAATAGAACATTAAAAGATCTTTTAGACTTATATCCAGCTCTGCTTTCAATTGGAGTTGTTCCGGTTGGGATAACAAAATTCAGGGAAGGATTAGCTGAACTTAGATCTTTAACTGAAAAAGAAATGAATGAAGCTCTTTTACAGATAAAAAAATGGCAGAAAAAATCTCTTGCTAGATTTGGTAAAAATATTATCTATGCAGCAGATGAGTTTTATTTAAAAACAAATAATAAATTACCTGATTATCAAGAATACGCAGATTTCCCCCAATTAGAAAATGGAATAGGCTTAACAGCTTTATTTAGAAATAGTTTTAAAAAGCTTAGTTATCCAGATGTGCTCTCTAAAAAGCTCAAAATAGCTGTAATAACTGCAGAATTGGGTGTTAAAGCAGTTAAACCTATAATTGAAGAATTAAATAATATTAAAAATTTAGAGATAGATCTTCTAAAAATAAAAAATGATTTTTTTGGGGAAAGTGTTACAGTTACAGGCTTATTAACTGCAGTAGATATCGAAAAAAGAATCAAAAAAATTGATAAAGATCAATATCAAAAAATAATTATTCCAGATGTAGTATTAAATGACGAGAATAAATTTTTAGATGGTTCTCACTGTGAGGAATTTAAAGAGAAATTAAAAGATTATACGATAGAGTTTGTTGGAAATCTAACAGAATTAGTGGAGGTGATAGAAAATGGCTAAAGCAACAGTAGCAATAGTTGGTAGACCAAATGTTGGTAAATCAACCCTTTTTAATAGATTGGTCGGTGGCAGACGTGCCATAGTAGAAGGTGAGCCAAATGTTACCCGCGATAGAATCTATGGAGAAGCAGAATGGCTTGATAGAACTTTTAATGTTATAGATACTGGTGGTATCGTACCACGTGATTCTGATGAGATAAAAAACAAAATAAAATATCAGGCTGAATTGGCCATGGAGGAAGCAGATGTAATTTTATTTGTGGTAGATTCGCGAACCGGTATGACAGGAATAGATCAGGAGATTGCCCAGCTTTTATACAGGACCAATAAAGAAGTATTATTAGTTGTAAATAAAGTTGAAGATTTTTCTAATCAGCAGGAAATCAGTTGGGAATTTTATTCTCTGGGTTTTGGTGATCCTATATTGATTTCTGCAGAGCATGGGAAAAACACCGGGGAACTTTTAGAAAAAATATCAGCTGAACTTCCGGAATATGAAGAAGATGAAGATAAAAGAGAAGCAATAAATATCGCTGTAATAGGCAAACCAAATGTTGGTAAATCAAGCTTGATAAACCATCTTGTAGGTGAAAACAGGGTAATAGTTAGTGATATGCCTGGAACTACTAGAGATGCAGTGGATACATTAATAGAATGGAAAGATATCAAGTTTAATTTTATTGATACAGCTGGTTTGAGACGCAAATCAAGGGTTAAAGAATCTATAGAGTATTACAGTAATTTAAGAGCTTTAAAATCTGTAGATAGATCTGATGCAGTATTAATGATGATTGACGCAACAAAAGGTGTATCAGATCAGGATAAAAAAATTGCTGGTTATGCGCATGATGAAGGTAAGGCAATGGTTATTGCAATTAATAAATGGGATTTGATGAAAAAAGATTCAAAAACGATGAAAAGATATACTGATGAAGTTTATTATGAACTTAAGTTTTTAAATTATGTTCCAATAACCTATATATCTGCTTTAACAGGTGAAAGAATTGATGAGATGCTTTCCTTACTCGAATATGTTGTAGATCAGAGTAATTTAAGGATCAAAACAGGAGTCTTAAATGAGGTAATTTCTGAAGCAGTTCAACTTCGTGAACCACCGAGCAGAAAAGGAAAAAGGCTTAAATTATATTATGGTAGTCAGGTTGGGGTCAAACCACCTACCTTTGTCTTTTTTGTTAATGATCCTAACTTAATGCATTTTGCTTATCAAAGATATTTAGAAAATGTTCTCAGAGAAGCTTTCGGATATGTTGGTAATCCATTGAACTTTAAATTAAAACAGCGCAAATAAAAAGGAGGTCTATTATGAGAATTGTACTCGCTATCTTAATAAGTTATTTAATTGGTTCGATACCGAGCGGATTACTTTTAACTAAATCAGTTTTAAAAAAAGATGTTCGTAATTACGGTAGTGGTAATATTGGGGCAACAAATGTAGCTAGAGTTATGGGCTTAAAAGCAGGGGTATTAGTAGCAGTGTTTGATATTCTAAAAGGTTTTTTAGGAGTTTTAGTTGGGCAGGCAATTATTGGTGATGTAGCCTCTATTTTTGTTTTACTTGTTGCGATGGCAGCTATTGCAGGTCATGACTGGTCAATATTTTTAGGTTTTACCGGTGGAAAAGGTGTAGCTACAACCTTTGGAGTTATTTTAAGACTTTATCCACTCGCCTTTCTTGTTTATGCTTTAATCTGGTTATTTTTAGTTATTAAAACTAGATATGTTTCTCTTGGTTCTATAATTGGTTCATTATCACTTCCTTTTGTGATCTATTTTAGTGGATTTGAGGGTCCTCATATCATATTTGGAGCTCTTTTATCGTTATTTGTAATCTTTACCCATCGGGCAAATATAAATAGATTAATGAATGGGGAAGAAAATAGAATGGATCCCGATAAATTGGGGCAAAGCGGCTAGTGATGAAAAGCAAAATTACGGTAATTGGTGGAGGAAGTTGGGGTACATCTCTAGCAAATATTCTGGCCGAAAATGGTCACTTAACCAGGATTTATGCAAGAGATAAAAGTGTAGTAGATTCAATTAACGAGAAAAATATTAACCACAAATATTTTCCAGAGATCAAGCTACATGAAGACTTAAAAGCAGTCAATGATTTCAAAAAAGCTGTTTCAGAGGCTGAAGTAATAGTTATTTCTGTTCCAACTCATGCAGCCGAAAAGGTCTGCAGTGAATTGAAAAAATATACTGCTGAGAAAACTTTAATAGTTTCTACAGCCAAAGGAATAGAAGAAGAGAATTTTAAAGTTAATTCAGAAATTATTAAAGATGCTGGATTTAAAAATGTAGTTGTTTTATCAGGACCAACCCATGCTGAAGAAGTTATCAAAAAACTACCAACTGCAATAGTATCTGCTTCAAGGAATAAAGAAAATGCTGAAAAGGTTCAAGACCTTTTTATGTCTCCTTACTTTAGAGTATATACTAATCCCGATTTAATTGGGGTAGAACTTGGTGGAGCTGTAAAAAATGTTATTGCTTTAGCAAGTGGAATATGTGATGGTTTAGACTTTGGTGATAATACCAGGGCAGCCTTAATAACAAGAGCTTTAATGGAAATGGGGCGTTTTGTAGACTATCATGGTGGTAAAAAAATGACTTTAGCTGGATTATCCGGAATGGGAGACCTGGTTGTCACCTGTACAAGTATGCACAGTCGTAATCGCCGGTTTGGGATAGAGATCGGTAAAGGCAAGAGTATAGCAGAAGCAAAAGACAGGGTTAAACAGGTTGTAGAAGGTGTAAAAACAACCCGAGCTATTTATAAATGGCTTGAAAAAGAGAATTTAGAGCTTGAAATGCCCATTACATATCAGGTATATAATGTTTTATTTAATGATAAAGATCCATATCAGGCAGTAGATCAATTGATGTTAAGGTCTAAAAAACATGAAATGGAAGCAGTAGTAGATAAATCTCTTTGGAATATATAGTTTTTTAATATTTTTTTTCTTTCAGAATGCAGGATATCGCTGTTATAGCCAGAATAGTAAGTATATGTATAAAAAAGCTATTTTTTCAAAGGAGGTGAATTTCAGTGACTAAAAATGAACTTATTGATGCCGTTGCAGAAAATACAGGTATCACTAAAAAAGATACTGGAGAAGTAATTAATAACATGATTGATACCATTATGAACCACCTCAGAGCAGAAGCTAAAAAACCTGAAGATGATCGTGATAATGTACAATTAATTGGCTTTGGTACTTTTGAAGTAAGAGATAGAAGTGCTAGAAAAGGCCGGAATCCTCAAACTAATGAGGAAATACAGATACCAGCTCGTAAGGTACCTGTGTTTAGAAGCGGTAAATCTTTTAAAGAAACCGTAGATATCTAATACTTATTATTAAATTGAGGAACCGGTAATCCCGGTTCTTCTTTAATTCAAATTATTAATAATTATAAGCAGGATAGTAAGGATTTAACTAGAATTATATAAAAGAGAATAATTATTAATTAGAAAATGAGGTGTTGAGGAACATCTCTAATTTTAATTAGAAGGGGGATATAAAGATGAATGATGTTGCTGGTGGTTTAGAATCGGTCGTCGCAGCTTATGGTATGCAGTTGTTGTTAGCAGTTGTATTTTTGCTAATAGGTTTATGGGTTATCAAGTTTGCACTAAAAATTATGGAAAAGAATATTCAGGGCAAATTTGATAGAACTTTAACTAGCTTTTTGCTTTCCATGAGCAGGGCTATTTTACTAATTCTATTATTTCTTTCAATAGCTTCTACTCTTGGATTTGAAGTTACTTCCTTTATAGCAATACTTGGTGCTGCAGGTTTTGCAGTTGGTTTTGCTTTACAGGGCAGCCTTTCAAATTTCGCTGGTGGAGTACTTCTCTTGATTTTCAGACCCTTTACTGCAGGTGATATGATAGAAGTTGCAGGTTATAAAGGTAAGGTTCAGGAGATTGAGCTGCTTTATACAATAATTACTTCTCCAGATAACAAGAAAATATATGTTCCAAATTCAAATATATCCACTAACAGTATCACTAATTTTAGTGCTTTAGATAAAAGAAGAGTTGACTTGAGTTTTGGTGTTGGTTATGATGACGATATAAATGAAGTTAAAGAAGTAATCAAAAAAGTAGTATCAGAGCATGAACTGATTCTTAAAGAACCCGCTCCTATAATTAGACTGGGAGAACATGCTGGGAGTTCATTAAACTTTGATGTTAAAGTATGGGTTTCACCTACTGATTATTGGAATGTATATTATGATCTTCATGAAGAACTTAAATATGCATTTGATGAAGCTGGATTTAATATTCCTTATCCACAAATCGATGTTCATTTTGATGAAGGAGTTAAGATGTGAAGTTAAATGAAAGCAGAATAAAGAAAATTAATGAGGCTGATTTAAATAAAGCAAACTATGTAGTGTACTGGATGCAGTCAGCTCAAAGGATAAGTTATAATCATGCTTTGAGCTATGCTGCTGAAAGGGCAAACAAACTAAATCAGCCTCTATTTATTTTCTTTTTAATCGATAAAGATTTTCCTGAAGCTGAATATGGACACTATGAATTTATGTTTGCTGGTTTAAAAGAGTTAAAAAACAGATTTGAAGAAAAAGATATTAATTTTTTTATTTTTAATTATGAAGATGATGCTATTTTTGAACAAATTGCTGCTAAAGCAAGTTTATTTGTCAGTGAAAAATCATATTTAAAGAATTTAAAAAAATGGAAAGCCAAAACTGCTAATTTGATTAAAATACCTTTTTATACTGTTGAGACTAATGTAATCTGTCCGGTTGAAGAAGTTTCTGAAAAGGAAGAATATGCTGCCTATACAATAAGAAAAAAGATAAACAAAATTAGAGAGCAATATTTAAGTGATTATAATGAAATCCAACCTGAAAATAAGACAGTGCTAAAATTACCTGAAGAAATAAATAAATATCTAATTGAAGATCTAGATCAATACCTAGCTGAAATGACTTTTGAAGATAAAATTTCCTATAAAAATTTCTTCAAAGGTGGATATCAGGCTGCAGAACAGAAACTAAATGAATTTTTAACCAATAAAATTGCAGATTATGGAGAAAAAAGAAATATCCCTTATTTTGATTATCAGTCTGATCTCAGTCCTTATCTTCATTTTGGACAGATTTCAGCTCAAGAAATTGCATTAAGAGCTCTTGAAAATTCAAAAGAGGCTGAAGAATTTTTAGAAGAGTTGATAGTGAGACGAGAACTAAGTTTCAATTTTGTGTACTATAATCAAAATTATGATGGTAGTCTTAAAGATGTTTTACCTGATTGGGCAGCTAAGAGTCTAAAAAAGCACGCTGCTGACAAAAGAGATTATAATTACAGTTATGAACAGTTGAAAAATGCTGAAACACATGATCAATACTGGAATGCTGCTCAAACAGAAATGAAAATAACAGGGAAAATGCATAATTATATGAGAATGTACTGGGGCAAGAAAATATTGGAGTGGGTTTCTGAACCAGAAAAAGCCTATCAATATGCTTTAAAACTTAATAACAAATATTCTCTTGATGGAAGAGACCCAAATAGCTATGCAGGTGTTGCCTGGTGTTTTGGTAAACATGATCGCGCCTGGAAGGAAAGAAATATTTTTGGTAAGATCAGATATATGAATTCAAATGGTCTAGAAAGAAAATTTGATATGCAAAAATATCTAGCTAAAATTAATAAACTGGAACATTTAGAGCTATAGCTGTGGTTAAAAAGAAGGATATCATTGAGGATTGTTGAATATTTTATATAATAAAGACTAATAACTTTAATAGAGGGGGCCCTGTGTAAAATGGGTATATTTGATTCTATTAAAAATTTTTTTAGTAAAGGAAAAAGTAGTCCTTTAATAGAAATTTATTTAGAAGATAAAAAGTGTGGAAAGCAAATGAAACTAATATTTAGAAAAAGTTATGATATACAAAAAGTTTATGAAGACCAGCGTCAGGCTGCTTATGAGATTAAAAAAGTCGCGGTGTGTGATCAATGCTATAATAAAATTGATCTAGAGATTGAATTTGATAAGCATTATAAAAAAATCAAAGAAAGTGTTGTAAATGGTAAAATAATTACTAAAGAAGAGTATGAGTCTAATGAATAGCCCTGGAGTGATGAATTTGTTTACAATTCCTAATATCATAACAATGATGAGAATAGTATTACTCCCGATTTATTTATATTTATTTGTGCAGGGGAACTATTATTTAGCTGCAGGGCTTTTTTCGCTTTCGGCTTTGAGTGATTTTGTAGATGGCTATATTGCAAAGAAGTTTAATATGCATTCAAAGTTTGGTAAACTTTTAGATCCTCTAGCAGATAAACTAACTATTATAAGTGTTTTATTATTATTAATCAGATTAAATTTAATACCACGGGTTGTTTCCTTAATTATATTGGGGAGAGAACTTTTTATATTCTTTTCTGGAATTATAACCTATTTCTTTGGTTTAAATTTTATAGATCCAACTTTACTTGGTAAAGCATCGGTCTTTTTATTATATACTGCTATTGCAGTTAGATTAATCGGTATCAATTTTTTTGGAAATTGGCTATTCTATCTTGTAATCCCGATCAATATTATTTCTGCGGTAGATTATTTTATTAAAGCTTATCGAAAAGTATTTGCCTAAACTGATTTATATTTTGAACAAATGAAAAATTCGCTGAGGAGTGTTTAAGGTGGGTATATTAATAAAAAATATTTTAGAAATTTATTCTGGGGTTGAGCCTGAACCGTTAAAAAATCAATATCTGATAATTGAAGATGATAAAATAAAAGAAATTTCTGCTATGGATTCCTGCCCAACTAAAAAAGATTTTTCGGAAGTTATAGATGCTGAAGGCAAAATTTTGTTACCCGGGCTGATCAATACCCACACTCATACCGCGATGACTTTAATGAGAGGGTATGCAGATGATATGCCACTCCAAAAATGGTTGCAAACCAAAATCTGGCCTTTTGAAGCTAAATTAAAGGGTGATGATATTTACTGGGGTACAGCTTTAGGTGTGCTTGAAATGTTAAAAGGTGGTACAACTGCTTTTGCAGATATGTATTTTGCTATGGATAGAGCAGCAGAAGTAGTAGATAAGAGCGGGATCAGGGCAGTACTTGCCGAAGGTTTGATAGAAGCAAATGACGGAGATACAGGTTTAAAGAATTCGCTTGACTTTGCTCTAGAATATAACAATTCTGCAGAAGGAAGAATCACTACCATGCTTGCACCTCATGCTCCTTATACCTGTTCTAGGAGTTATTTAGAAAAAATAACCAAGCTGGCAGCAGATAATAATTTAGCGGTTCATATTCATTTATCTGAAACTAAAAAAGAAGTAAATGATTTTATGAGTGACCATTCACTTTCTCCAATCAAATTTCTAGCTGAATTTGATTTTTTTAAAAATCATATTTTAGCTGCTCATGTGGTTCATCCTGAGCCAGGAGACCTAGAAATTCTCAAAAAAAATAGGGTCAATATTGCTCACAACCCGATAAGCAATGCAAAACTCGGGAGTGGAATTGCTCCGATCGCAGATTATCTGGCAGCTGATATTAATGTAAGTATCGGTACTGATGGAGTATCAAGCAATAACAATCTTGATCTGATAACAGAGGCTAGAATGGCAGCTTATTTACAAAAGGTAAATAATTATGATCCCAGTTTAATTGACACTCAGCAGCTTTTGGAAATGCTGACCATAAATGGTGCTAAAACACTCAATCTTGCTCAGATAGGAATGATAAAAGAAGGGAAAAAAGCTGATTTGATTTTAGTGGATACGCAAAACAATACTTTTTCTTATCCACATCACAACAATCTTTCTAATTTATTTTATGCTGCAGACAGCAGAATTATAGATACGGTAATTATTAATGGGAAAATTATAGTTTATGGTGGAGAAATAAAAACATTAGATCAGGAGAAAATTTATTATCAGGCAGAAAAAAGTGCAAAAAGAATTGCTGACAATTTAAAGTAATTATATTTTTGAAAGGAGAAAAGTATGCCAAAATCAAATAAGTTTTTTATTTCGATTATTATAGCAGCAGCTGCAGCAGTATTGATATTTATTACAAGTGGAGCTAATATTTATACTGACTGGCTCTGGTTTCAGGAGCTCGCTTTTGAAAGAACTTTTTTAATAATGTTTTTTTCAAACTTTGTTTTGCGCTCTATTATTGCCGTATTTTTTGCAGCTTTTATTTATATAAATCTTCATTTTACAAAGAAACCAATCATGAATTATATCAATATTAAAGAACAAAGTAATGTGGAGTCATTATTTGGCGAAGAAAGAAATCAACTTGCAGATTGGATAAACAGAAAAAGAATTAATATTATTTATATAGTGACAAGTGTTTTATTTGGATATATGTTTAGTGCTGTATCCAGTGAGAGTTGGAAGATAGTGCTTAAGTATTTAAATAGAACAGATTTTAACTCTTTTGATCCTATTTTTAATAATGATATAGGTTTTTATGTTTTCTCACTTCCATTTTTGTCTTTTCTCAGGGAAATGGGAATGGTGTTAGTAATTATTACTCTGATTTTAGTTGGATTAATCTATATTATTTTTACCGGTTCTCGTTCATTTAATGATATATCAAGAAAATTAACAGTAAGGGCTAAAAAACATTTATCTATTCTTACTTTTCTTTTTCTACTCTTTAAAGCCTGGGATTATCGGTTAAAAATGTATGAACTTTTATTTTCAGCTCGAGGAGTAGTATTTGGAGCTGGATATAGTGATATTAATGCAACTCTTTTAGGTTATAGAATTTTGCTTGTCGTAGTTCTGCTATTGGCAGCAGCTGTTTTATTTAGTCTTTTCAAAAAGAACTACAAATTAATACTCTGGGGTGTAGGTATCTGGATTATAACTTCTATTATTTTTACAGGTGTTTATCCAACTGCAGTTCAGCAGTTTAGTGTTGAACCTAATGAAATAAGCAGGGAAAGACCTTATATTGAAAATAATATTAATATGACTTTAGAGGCTTATGGGCTAGATAATATAACTACAGCCGACTTTGAATTATCTGAAGAAGAAATAAGCTATGAAGAATTGATGGAATATGACACTGTAATTGATAATGTTAGATTATGGGATAGTAGACCACTTTTGGATACTTATTCTCAGCTGCAGGAGTTAAGACAGTATTATAGGTTTGTTGATATCGATATAGATAGATATCAAATTGGAGATGAATATCGCCAGGTTATGCTTGCTGCTCGGGAGATGGATCAAAATGCATTACCACCTCAAGCTCAAACATGGCTTAACCGAACCTTGAAATATACTCATGGTTATGGACTGGCTATGAGTCCGGTTTCAGAAATTAGATCAGGTGGACTTCCCGAATTATTTATCCAGGATATACCACCCAGAACAAATGTTGATATAGATATTGAAAACACCGCAATCTATTATGGAGAACTTACAAATGATTATGTTGTTGTTAATACTGATGAAACAGAATTTCATTATCCAAGAGGAGATGAGAATGTATTTATCCATTATGATGGAACTGGTGGAGTAGAAGTTAATAATATTTTACGCAAAGGATTATTTGCCTTAAGGTTTAATTCAATGAGACTTTTCCTTTCAGATGATATCCGCAATGATAGTCAGATTATGTTCGACCGTAATATTCATCAGCGGGTGAGAAAAGCAGCTCCATTTTTAAAGTATGATAGGGATCCTTATTTAGTTCTAGATCAGGGCAGGTTATTCTGGATCTATGATGCCTATACTACCTCAGAATTATATCCCTATTCTCAACCGTTTAATGGCCAAGAAAATTATATAAGAAACTCAGTTAAGGTTGTAATAGATGCTTATAATGGTACTATGGATTATTATATTGTTGATGAAGATGATCCGATAGTTATGACCTATGATAAAATATTTAGTGATCTCTTTACACCATTTGAAGAGATGCCTGAATCATTGAAGGCTCATCTTCGCTATCCACATGATATATTTGAGATCCAGTCAAGTATTTACTCTACCTATCATATGAGAGATCCGGTAGTTTTCTATAATAGAGAAGATTTATGGGATATCCCCAGAGAACATTATGCTGGTTCTAATATTGATATGGAGCCTTACTATATTATGAACAACTTGCCGGGCGAAGATTCAGCAGAGTTTATCTTAATGACTCCCTTTACTCCGGCCAATAGAAACAATATGGTTGCCTGGATGGCTGCCAGGATGGATGGAGATAATTATGGTGAACTATTTGCCTATCAATTCCCTAAAGATCAGTTAGTATATGGTCCCAGTCAGATCGAGTCTAGAATCGATCAGGAATCAGAAATTTCACAACTGCTTTCACTCTGGGATCAAAGAGGTTCTCAGGTAATCAGAGGTAATTTACTTGTAATCCCAATTAATAATAATATACTTTATGTTGAACCAGTTTTTCTTCAATCAGATTCAGATGCTTTACCTGAGTTGAGAAGGGTTATAGTAGCATACAAAGATCGAATAGTGATGAGAGATAATTTAACAAATGCACTAGAAGATATTTTAGATGAGCGTGAAGTACTTGCAATACCAGAAGAAGATGTTGAAGAAATTGAGGAAGAAACAGGTCAAGAAATATTAGAACAAAGAGATGTTGACGAAGAAGTGGAAATTGACCCAGATATTTTAATACCTGATGGGGCGCCATCTCAATTAGTTGAAGAAGCAAACCAATTATATCAGCAGGCTCAAGAAGCTCTGCGTGAGGGAGATTTTGCCCGCTATGGTGAACTAATAGAAGAACTGGGTATTAAATTAGAAGAGTTATTAGAGACAGGAGAGTAATAATAAATGACTGATTTAAAGTTTAACAGTAAAAAAGAAATTCCAAATCTACATTATTTAAATACCGATAAATTTAAGACTAATTTAATTCAGATAAATTATCTGCTGCCTCTTGAAAATAGTAAAGAGGCAGCAATGAATGCTCTTTTCCCTGCAATATTAAGGAGAGGGACCAATAATTATCCAAGCCAGAGAGAACTGAGGACCGAATTAGAAGATTTATTTGGTTCTAAATTAAGTTTCAATATTTTAAAAAGAGGTGAAAATCAAATCATCAGGTTTTCTCTGGAAATGGTAAATGAGAAATTTTTAACCCAAAAAAGCAGTTTTAGTCAGCAGGCATTAAAGCTTTTAAAAGAGATATTATTTAACCCTTTAATTGAAGGTAATAGATTTAAAGCAAGATATTTTGCTCAGGAAAAAGAGAACTTGAAAAATAATATTGAAGCTTTAATCAATGATAAAAGAAGTTATGCTCTTGAGCAGTGTATCAAAAAAATGTGCAAAAATGAAAAGTATGGGATTTACAAACTTGGTGATCTAGATTCCATAACTGAAATAGAAAACCGGGAACTCTTTGAACATTATCAGAGTTTAAAGGCTGCTGCTCAAAAATCGATCTTTCTGGTTGGAGATTTCAAAGAATCATTTATTGAAAATATATTTGCTAATAATTCTTTATTGGCTGGAGAAGATATTCATGATCAGACTACAGAGCTGCTTTATCCACAAAAAGATATCGATTTTTATCAAGAAGAATTAGATATCAACCAGGCTAAATTAACTATTGCCTGTAGAACTGGAATTAATAGAGCAATGGAAGAATATTATCCCCTGCTCATATTTAATAGTCTCTTGGGTGGTTCAACCCATTCTAAGCTTTTTCAGGAGATAAGAGAAAAAAGGAGTTTGGCCTATTATGTTAATTCTTCTGTAGAATCAACTAAAGGGCTCCTATTTATCAATAGTGGGATTAATGCAGAAAACCAGCAGCAGGTAATTAAGCTTGTAAAAGAACAGATTAAAGTCCTGGCAGAGGGAGAATTTAGTAATGCAGAACTGCTCCGCTCTAAAAAGAGCATCGTTAATAGCTTGCGGCAAAATCTGGACAGCAATTATGGTTTAGCAGCTCATTATTTATTATCATTACTCAATCAAAAGCCTGAGTCTATAACAGAAACTATCAGTGCTGTGAAAAATGTTAAAAGAGAAGAAATTATAGAGGTTGCCGGTAGAATTAAAATGGACAGTGTTTACCTTTTGAAAAGTGAGGTTTGATAAATTTGCAGACGATATATAATCAAAGAATAGATGAAAAACTAATAAAAACAACTTTAGAAAATGGCTTAAATATATATATATTCCCGAAAAAAGACTATGTTAAACAGTATGCCATGCTCTCAGTAGATTTTGGTTCTAATGATATAGAGTTTATTGATGTAAAAAATGCTAAAAAAAGGCTAATGCCGGAAGGTATTGCCCACTTTTTAGAACATCAATTGTTTGAGGATAAAGAAAAGAGTATTTTTGATAAATTTGCCGACTTAGGAGCCTCGGCAAATGCCTATACTAATTTTGACAGTACAAATTATTTATTTTCAAGTAGTGGTAACTTTAATAAATCTTTAATTAATCTAATAGATTTTGTGCAGACACCATATTTTAGCAAAAAAAATGTTGAAAAAGAAAAGGGTATTATAATTCAGGAAATAAAGATGTATCAGGATAATCCTTACTGGCGTTCTTATTTTAATTTACTTTCTGCTTTATATATTAATCACCCCGTTAAAAATGATATAGCAGGTACAGTAGAGAGTGTAAGCTCTATAACTCCAGAAGATCTGTATATTTGCTATTATAATTTTTACCAGCCCTCTAATATGGATTTGATTTTAATTGGTGATATCGATGAGCAGAAAGTTATTAATCTGATCAAAGAGAATCAGGCCCAAAAAAGTTTTCCTAATTTTAAAAATCCAACAACTATCATTAAAGAAGAACCAGCTGCAATAGCCAAAAAACTGGTTGAAGAGAAGATGAAGGTCTCCAGACCGATGGTACAACTGGCATTTAAGGATCCCATTAATTATGAAGAGCCACTTGAGACTATTAAAAAAGAATATATTATGAATATATTATTGGATATATTATTTGGTCGCAGCAGCAAAAATTACAATGATTTATATGAAAAAGGTTATATTGATGATAGTTTTTCCAGCACGTATAACAAAAAACCTGATTATGCCTATATTCACCTTTATGGAGAGAGTGATCAGCCGGATTTAATGAGAGAAAAAATTAAAGAAAAACTATTAAATATCGATAAAAGTGAGATCAAAGGTAATTTTCAAAGAATAAAAAGAAAATACCAGGGTAGTTATATTAGACTTTTCAATAATTTCCGCCATCTTGCTTCAGAATTTATCACTTATCGCAGGCTCGGAGTAGATATTTTTGAGATTGCCGAGATAATTGATAATATTGAATTTAAAGATTTGCTGAGCTATTCTAAAAATATTTTTAACCATCAATTGATGGTAGAATCTATTATTTCAAATAAGGACTGATATTCTTGGTATTTAAGTTTTATAATTTTATATTTTATATAACAATGGCTGCATTTGCCTATTTTAACATTTATTTTCGAGATGTTGGTCTTGATTCTTTTCAAATTGGTCTTGTAAATGCAGTTCCAAGAATATTTGCTCTCTTATTGATGCCTATCTGGGGAATTATGACCGATTATTTTCAGGAAAACAAAAAGGTTTTGTTTATAACCTTAATCGGAACCCTGATTACAGTTTTAATTTTTCCGATGGCAGTTTCTTTTAAAGCTTTATTGATTATAATGTTTTTCCATACCCTTTTTCAAAACCCTGTACTTCCTCTCTCAGACTGTCTTTTGCTGGATTATTTAGGTGATCAGAGTAGTCTTTATGGACGGTTTAGGCTCTGGGGATCTATAGGCTACATGTTGACGGTTTCTTTGCTCGGCTATTTTTTAGAGCAGACAGCTTCTGTTAATTTATTTTATGTTTATGCTTTTATATTAGTGCTTTCTATAATTATGTTAAGGTTTTTACCTCAGAGCAGCAGAGAAATTGAGGTATTAAATTTAGCAGATTTCACAAAAATTTTTAAGAAAAGAAGACTTTTATATTTTTTAATCTTTGTTTTTGTTCTACAAACTACTATGAATGCAAATTATACATACTTCCCCCTCTATATTGTTGACCATGGGGGAGGAGAATTTTTGCTGGGGATTGCGATGACCATTTCTTCTGCCAGCGAAATACTTGCTTTTTTCTTTTCCGATAAAATAATAAAAAGCAATAGATTTAGTAAGGTAATATTTTTGATCAGTCTTTCTTTTGTTTTTCGCTGGTTATTACTTGCTTTTTTCCCTATCAATGCTGTTATTTTAGCGGCCCAACTTTTTCATAGTATCACTTTTGGCCTCTTTTTTACCGTTGGGGTTGATTACGTAAATAAAATTAGTGGTGAAAAATTTAGGGCAACCGGTCAAAATATTTACTCAGGTGTATATATGGGACTCAGTGCTATTTCTGGCAGTTTAATCGGTGGTAAAATATATCAGCTTTTTGGTGGAGAAATAATGTATTTATTCTGGGGGGTCGTGGTTGTAATTACAGGAATAGTTTACACCATATATTTGCTTAAAGCTGAAAGGAAAGTTTTAGCTAATGATTAAAAAAGAACTAATAAAAAATATTGCCTCCGAACTTGAGATTGATATTTGTCGGATAACAGATGGTGGTGGACTGAAAAAGTATCGGAAAATTCTTGAGCAGCGAAAAAAGACAGGTCTCTGGCCACAGGCTTTTACAGAAGAAGATATTGATAAATTATGTAATCCATCACTCCATTTCGAAGGCTTAAAATCTATTATCGTTATCGCTATTAATTATCACAATAATTCAAAGCAAATAAATAAATGCTTATCAAATTATGTTACCCAAAAAGATTACCACATTTATTTAAAAGAAGTTATGGAAATAATGGTTAAAAAGATAAAGGCTAAAATAAAAAAAGATTTTAATTATAAAATATTTGTTGATAATGCACCTTTTTTAGAAAAAGCTCTTGCAGAAAGAGCAGGAGCGGGTTTTATAGCCAAAAATTCACTTTTGATTAATCCTGATTTTGGTTCTTATATATTTTTAGGCGAGATTTTTACAGATCTTGAAATAGAAAAAGATAAAGCTCTTGATTTAGATTGTGGAGAATGTACTATATGCTTAGAAAATTGTGCCGGTAATGCCTTAACTGCTCCCTATCAACTTGAGGCAGATAAGTGTATAGCTTATTTAACCCAAAAAAAGGGCATTATTCCACTTGCTGAGCGGAAAAAAATGGGTGGTCATATCTGGGGATGTGATATTTGTCAAATTATTTGCCCCTATAATAAAAACACCAGTAAAAGTTCTAAAAAAGAACTTCAGTATTTCGAGAGAGGAATAGAATATTTTTTAAAGATAGATAGGAACAATCCTCCTGAAGAACTAAAAAATACTGCAATTTTCTGGAGAGGTAGCAGAATTCTAATTAGAAATGCTTTAATCACAGCAGCAAATTTACAAAAAGAAGAGTATTTTGATTTAATTAAAACAAAACTTAACGATAATTCTTCTCTTATTCGTTATTATGCTGTCTGGAGTTTAAGTGAAATAGACTATCAAAAATCTTTAAGTATTTTAAAAAAGCATTTACTAAAAGAAAAAAATAAAGAAGTTAAACAAGTGATAAAAAATATTCTGTAAAAAGAGAGCTGAAAATTTTTTGAAATAATTCGAATGTGATTAAAGGAGGGTTCCCATGGATGTAAAAGTAGATGGTGAAGAGTTAAAAATATTTGATACAACAAAAATTGAAGATATTATTGCAGCCAGTAATATTGAAAACCCTAAAGATATAATGGCGGTTATTATTGAAAATGAAATATATGATTTGAATCATAAAATTGAAAAAGAGGTAGAAATAAAAACGGTTACTATTAATACAGAAATTGGGAACCGAATTTATAGAAGAAGTCTTTATTTTGTTCTCGCCAAAGCAGTTTATGAAATCTTCCCGGAAATAGTTTTGAAAATCGGCATCTCAATCAGCAATGGAATTTACTGTGAATTAAAAAATAAGAGTTGTTTAAGTAAAGCTGATATCAACAAAATTAACTCAAAAATGCTGGAAATAATCTCTGCTGATCTAAAGATAAAAAGACACAAGTTAAGTCAAAAAGAGGTATTGAAGATAATTGAAGAAGAAAACTGTTCATTTAGAAGAGAGTTAATATTAGAACAGGATAAGGATTTTTATACAATTTATGAACTTGATGGTTATTATGATTATTTTTATTATAATATGGTTCCCTCTACCTCCTATCTGTCAGAGTTTGATCTTCACCTGAGAATACCAGGCTTTGTACTACTTTTTCCAAAGTTTTTCGGTAAAAAGAAGGTTCCAGTTTTTAAAGAACAGCCTAAACTGGCCAAAATATTTTTAGAATATGCAGAACTTGGGGAAATTTTGGCAGTAAGTAATGTGCATGATTTAAATACAAATATAAAAAATAATAAACACAATGAATTGATCAGAATCGCTGAGGCTTTTCATGAGAAGAAAATTGCCAAAATAGCTGATCAAATAAAAGAAGGAATGCCGCGTAATAAAATTATTTTAATTGCCGGACCAACTTCATCCGGGAAAACAACCTTTACCCATCGTCTGGCCAATCAGTTGAAAATAAACGCTTTAAGACCTGTTCAAATGTCGGTTGATAATTATTTTGTCAATAGAGAACAAACACCTCTTGATGAAAATGGAGACCCGGATTTTGAATCAATTAAAGCAATTAATTTAGAGCTTTTAAACAACCATCTTTTAAGATTAATTCAGGGAGAAGAAATCGAACTGCCAAAGTTCAATTTTGAAACAGGGATTAGAGAAAATAGCGGAGAATACTTGAGTTTAGATGAAGACCAGATCATCTTAATTGAAGGTATTCATGGTTTAAATGATAAGATGACTGAAGTGATACCTCAGGATTTAAAATTTAAAATCTATGTTAGTGCATTAACCCAGTTAAATATAGATTGTCATAACAGGATTCCGACAACTGATACCAGATTAATCAGGAGGATAGTTAGGGATAATCAATATAGGGCTTTAACTGCTTCTAATACTTTAGAACTCTGGAAATCTGTGCGGAAGGGAGAAGAGAAAAATATTTTCCCTTATCAAGAAAATGCAGATATGATGTTTAATTCTGCTCTAATCTATGAGCTCTCTGTACTCAAAGCTTATGTGGAGCCACTTTTAAAACAAATAGATAGGACTGATAAAAACTATTATCAGGCACAAAGACTGCTTGAGATACTTAGCAACTTCAAGGCTATGCCTGATAAGGAAGTTCCTTTTACTTCAATTTTAAGAGAGTTTACCGGTGAGAGTGTTTTTAGAGAGAAATAAATCTATATTTTCTTTAATCTGCTTCCAATCATCTACTTTTGTGATTATCTGGTTACCATTAAAATCACTATTATGATATTTTTTAACCAGAATAACCGGAATATTTTCTGCTGCAATATTTAAAGCATTTTCTTTTTTATCATCAATGAACAGTGAGATATTTTTTTCCACGACAAGTGGTGCTTTATCATATTGATGATGAAGCTCATGATAAGGAATCTGATGTTTTTCTAACCAGTTTTCAGTTAAATCTCTAAATTTTTCATTTCTAGCGGTAATTAAAATTAAGCTATGACCCTGTTCAGCTAATTGGGTTAAGGTTTCTCTAGCTCCTGGAGCTGAATTCACTTCCTGATAAACCTCAAATAGTTTATCGGTCAGAAAAGAATTAAGTTCCTGTTCACTTAATCCATAAGCTTCAGCAAGATTATAGGTGTATTTTCCTAATTTAATATCTCTAGAAAAATATTCGTTCATTTTTCTTTGCCATATATTATTTTCAGCAGTTCCTTCATCTGTAATAACACCGTCTATATCAATACCTAAATTATAATTCATTTTCAACACCCCAATAATATATTTATTGCTCTAATATTCTTTAATTATTTTAACATCTTTTGTTTTCTAAGTCTAGTTTCTACTTAACTTTTAAATTAAAATTGAGTTTATGAAAATGATCAAGGAGGATTTATTTTGGTGAAAACAATAAATAAAGAGGAAAAGGTAGAAAGTCTGCTGGAACTTTTTGCAGAACACTATCCAGAACCTGGTACAACTTTAGATTCCACTACTAATTTTGAGCTTTTGATTGCAACTATTCTTTCTGCTCAAACTACTGATGTTCAGGTAAATAAAGTCACTGCAGAGTTGTTTAAAGAATATAATACACCTGAAGATTTTGCAGCATTATCAAAAAAAGAATTAGAAAAGAAAATCAACAGTATCGGATTATATAGAAATAAAGCAAAATATATTATTAAAACCAGTCAGATATTGCTGGAAGAATATGATGGTGAGGTTCCCCACAAGCGTAAAGAATTGCTTAAATTAGCTGGGGTTGGCAGGAAAACTGCCAATGTGGTTTTAGCCAATGCTTTTGATAAAGCTGCTTTTCCTGTTGATACCCATGTTTTTAGAGTATCTTCAAGACTAGCTTTAAGTTCTGCTAAAAATCCCGAAGTTACAGAAAAAGAGTTAACAGAATTAATACCCAAAAAATACTGGATTGATTTACATCACTGGCTTATTGACCATGGAAGAGCCATCTGCAAAGCTCAAAATCCTGATTGTGATAATTGTTTCTGCAGCCATCTCTGTCCATATTATAAAAATATTGTGAAAGGGTGAAAGTATGAAGAAAAAACTTAAAGGTCATCAGATTAAAAACACCTATTTTTTAAGACTTCAAAAAGGAGATGATCTCCTTAAAAGCTTAACAGAAATTGTTAAAGAAAATGATATTAAGCTGGCAAATATAACTGCATTAGGGGCGGTTTCTAAGGTTGTTTTTTCCTATTATGATCAGCAGCAAAGAGAATATTTTTCTATAGAAAAAAAAGGAAATTTTGAGATCTTAAATTTAAATGGTAATGTTTCAATTAAAGACGGAGAGCCAATGGTTCATGCTCATATTATTTTAGCAGGTGATAGTGGTAATGCATTTGGTGGTCATTTAGAAGCAGGAACAAAAGTATTTGCTTCCGAGATTCAGATCCAGGAACTAACGAATCCTGATAAGATAAGAAAGTATGATGAAGATACTGGTCTAACTCTCTGGTAATTCCATTTAAATATATAATAAAATCATTTTAATCTGGAGGGAAAAACTGTGAAAAAAATATTTGTTTTAGATACCAATGTATTATTAAATAATCCTCGTGCTATCTTTAGTTTTGAAGAAAATGAAGTAATAATTCCTCTGGCTGTTTTAGAAGAAATTGATAATCTTAAAACTCAGGGTTCTGATCTTGGCTATAATGCCAGGGAAACTTCACGCCTATTAGAAGAACTCAGAAATCAGGGTAATTTAGATAAAGGAGTTAAATTAGAAAACGGAGGGGTCTTAAAGATAGTTATTAATGGAGAATTACGACTCCCTAAAGGTCTTAGCTCCAGTAAGATGGATAATCGAATAATTTCTACAGCTATTGATATCATGGAAAAAAATTCAGACCGCAAGGTTATAATGGTTTCAGATGATATTAATCTGAGGCTGATATGTGATGCATATGGTTTAAGGGCAGAAGAACACAGTTCTTCCCGTTTAAATGAAGAACAGATCTATACAGGTTTTAGAGAATTATCCCTTAACTCAAAATTGATCGATAAATTATTTTCAGAAGATAAATTATCAATTGAAGAATTAAATGCAGAAGAAAAAGAATCATTTTATCCAAATGAATTTTTGCAGTTGAGATCTGGGGATAAGCATAAAAACACTGCTTTAACCCGTTTTGACGGTGAAAATCTAGTTCCCCTCAAATATAATGATAAACAGCCTGCTAAAATCAGGGCCCGCAATAGAGAACAGCAGCTGGCAATGGAACTGCTGCTTGATGACCAAATTAAGCTGGCTACAATTTCTGGTAAAGCTGGAACAGGTAAAACCCTGCTTGCTATTGCAGCTGGATTATCAAAAGTTGTGGATGAAAGCATCTATAAAAAGCTACTTGTAGTTAGGCCGGTAATGCCGATGGGTAAAGATATTGGCTATCTACCCGGTGATAAAGAAGAAAAAATGGCTCCCTGGATGCAGCCTATATTTGATAATCTCGAGTTTATTGTCCATCGTAACAAAGATAATAAATATGCCTATGAAAAACTTTTAAATTCTAAGCTTATTCAAATTGAAGCTTTAACATATATCAGGGGTCGCTCTGTTCCAGAACAATATATTATTATAGACGAAGCTCAGAATCTCTCCTTACATGAAGTTAAAACAATTGTAACCAGAGCAGGAGAAAATACTAAACTGGTTTTTACAGGAGATCCCTATCAAATTGATAATCCCTATTTGAATTTTCATAAAAATGGCTTAAATTATTTAGCTCATAAATTTCATGACCAAAAAATATCAGGCCATATAATGCTAAAACAGGGCGAAAGATCAGAACTAGCGGAAATAGCTAGCAAACTTCTTTAATTAATGGAGATGTATTTAATGAAAAAGATTTTTAGAATAATAATTATATCAGCTTTCCTTACCGGTATATTAATTCCAGGTTTCAGCTACTATATTAATCAGCAGCCTGGAGCTAATATTACTTTTTCTCAAGAGGATAAGGAAAGAAGGGTTTCTCAATATTCTGCCGAGGCAGTTGATGCTTATTATGATGCTAATTACCGATCAGCAATAAATTATTATGAGGAAATACTGAGTCTTGATCCTTTTAATTTAGCTAGTAGACGTAGTTTAGCTGTAATTTATAATGAAAAAAATGATTTAGTTAGTGAAAATAGAGAATTATTAAAAACTGCTATCTTATCTAACCAAACAACAGATATAATAGAACTGGCAATTAGCTTTTATAAGTTAAACAACAAGCAGGCAGCACATTATCTACTGCAAAATATGATAGAAACAGAGCAAATAGAATCTCAAAGAGTTGCTTATCAGAGATATTATTATTTAACTAAAATACAATTGGAGCTTGATAAATTTTCTGAGGCTGAAGAAAACTTAAATAACTTAGAAGAACTTAATATTAATCTGGCCCAGGTTTATCTACTTCGGGCAGAGCTGAATCAAAACCTGGGTAATTATTATCAGGCCTATATTGATTTGAATAATTCTTATCAAGCAGACAGAACTCAGAGTTATCTTTTTAGAGAGATGGCTTTAATGCTGGAAAAGGCCGGTGAAAATGTCAAAGCTTATCAACACTGGCAGCGAAGCCTGTCTTTTGATTGGTATAGAGATGAGGCAGAACAGAGGATAAATTATTATCAAGGTCGTTATCCCTATTTACGTCCTGAAGAAGATGAAGATGAACGAGATAAGATAGACCCATTTGCATTAGAAGCTAATTGGCAGGAGATAGAAAAATTAGAAACTGATGCTGAGGTTGAGCGGCTGAGAATCGGATTGAGTAGCGAAAATCGAACCTTATTATTTCAGTATTCTGATCCCTTTTCAATTGTTTATCAAGGTAAGGTTTTATTTAGTGGTAGTGGCAGAAAAAATTATCTTTTGGAGATTGATAACGGCAGCTTAACTATCAGTGATGGAAATCAAACAGTTGAATTAGGTAGACTGGAAAATGAATATCAAATTTACAGTGAAGCAGACAACTCTTCCTTTTTTGTTTATAATGTGGAATATGGCCAGGGTTATTTCTGGCAGGATAGGGCAAACAGACAGTACAGAGGTAATATGATAATTAAAGGTAGCGAAAATAATTTTACTTTGATAAATAAGGTTGATCTTACAGCTTACCTTTTATCAGTTGTACCATCTGAAATTTATTCTACCTGGCCTGAAGAATCTCTCAAAGCTCAGGCAGTTGCAGCCCGAAGCTATACTTTAAGTAATCTTGGTCGTCATAGTAGTGATGGTTATGATCTCTGTTCTACAGTTCATTGTGCAGCTTATAATGGTGTTGCTAATGAAACTCCACGAACTTCTCAGGCTGTTTTAGCGACCAGAAAAGAAAGTGTATTTTATGGAGATCAGATTATACAGGCTGTATTTAGCAGTAACAGTGGAGGTTTTACTGAACGCAGTGACGAAATCTGGGTTGCAGATCTTCCTTATTTGAGGGGAGCCAATCAGATGAAAGATGAAGGTTTTGATTTCCCCTTAGAACCAGCAATGCTTAAAGCCTGGATTAAATCTAATCCACCTTCTTATTCTAGAGATTATAATAGCAGCAGTTACCGCTGGCAGACAAAAATACCTGTCTCTGTTATCGAAGACAGAACTGAACTGGGAAAAATAAAAAATATTGAAGTTCTAAAGCGCGCCAAAGGTGGGACAATAACTTCACTTAGAATAGTCGGAGAAGAGGGCAGTATGGACTACAACAGTTCTCAAATAAGAAGGGTTTTAGGAGGCTTACGGAGCAGTAGATTTAAATTTGACAGTATAATGGACAGCAGTGGCTATCTTAAAGAATTATATATTTATGGTTCTGGCTGGGGCCATAATCTTGGGATGGATCAATCTGCAGCAGCAGGAATGGCAGCTGATGGCTGGGACTATTTACAGATAATAAGTCATTTTTACCCAGGAGTTGAAATTAAAGAATATAATGGTGCTAATTAAATAGATTTATCTCTTCTTGCTGGAGTTTTGCTTCAGCAAGAACTTGCGTTTAATGGGTAATTTGTATATAATTAATATTGTGAAAAATAAATATGATTGAATTTAACTTGGCAAATAAATACGTGATCAATATTTTTAAAATATTTTTTTGAAATGAGGTTTATAATGGAAGTTAAGAAAATAACTAATATTGCTGTTTTATCAGCTTTTTCACTTGTTTTAATGTTATTGCTTCGTTTTCCTCTATTTTTACCTTTTTTGATATATGAACCAGGTGATGTTCCGATTTTAATAATAGCTTTTTTATATGGAGCTGGTCCGGCTGTTGCTTCAACCTTTGTACTTGCAATATTAATGGCAGTTTTTACAGGTTTAGGTGGACCTTTTGGTGCTTTTATGCACTTTTTATCTACTGGTTTTTTTGCTGGAATTGCCGGATATTTTTATCAAAAACATCACAGTCGTAGTGGTGCTATTAAAGGCCTGATTTTAGGTTCAATTGCCATGGTGATTGTAATGGCTTTCGCAAATCTTTACTTAAATCCTATTTTTTATGGGATTCCAAGAGAGCAGGTTAGGCAGATGATGCTGCCGGGAATCATTCCTTTTAATATAAGCAAAGCTGTTTTAAATTCATTTATAACTGTTTTAGTTTATAAAAAATTGGCTAATTTTTTGCGTGAAAAAGGTTTAATTAGAGCTGTAGAAAAAAGTTAAGCAAGTTTGACAAAGATGCTCTTCTGAGATAAAATTTATAAGGAAGGGAGTTGTTATTTTGCAGATAACATTTTTAGGAACAGGAACCTCACATGGAGTTCCTGTTATAGCCTGTGATTGTAAGACATGTCAGTCAAATAATCCAAAAAATAAAAGAAAAAGAACTTCAATATATATAAAAAGTAATGAATACAATCTATTAATAGATACTCCTCCAGAAATGAGATTACAGTTATTGGAAAATAAGATTAAAGATGTAGATTCTGTTTTAATGACTCATGCTCATGCTGATCATATAATGGGCTTTGATGATATTAGAGCTTTAAACTGGTATCAAAATAAAGCTATGCCCATTTATTCAAATCCGGAAACACTTGCCCATATTAAAAGGATTTTCCCTTATATATTTGCAGAAAATAATGCAGGTGGAGTTCCACAGGTAATTTTAAGAGAGGTAGAGCAGAGCTTTACTTTAGGAGATTTAAAGATAAAAGCAGTTCCAATTTATCATGGAAAAAACAAAATTTTAGCATATAGAATTAATAACTTTGCTTATTTAACAGATTGCAGCAAAATTCCTGAAAAATCCTTTAAACTATTAGAAGGAATAGATTATGCTGCGATTGATGCTTTAAGATATACTGAGCACCCAACACATATGTCTGTAGATCAGGCTGTAGAGCTGGTCAACAAATTGGGCTTAAAACATGGTTACTTAACCCATATCTCACACAGGCTTGAACATGAAGATTTAGCTAATTATTTACCTAAAAATGTTAGTCCCGCTTATGACGGCTTAACGATTGAAGTTTAAATGAAAATTAAGTTTTAAAGGTGATGAAGATGAATATTGTACTTGTAGAACCAGAAATACCACAAAACACCGGTAATATTGCTAGAACCTGTGCGGTTACCGATTCAGCTTTGCATTTAATTAGACCACTTGGCTTTTCAACTTCAGATAAGCATTTGAAAAGAGCTGGTCTTGATTACTGGCATAAATTAGATATTAATTATTATGATTCTTTAGATGAATTTTTTAAAAAAAATAAAGATGGTCGATTTTTTTATGCAACAACTAAAGCAGCAAACTCATATCATGAGTTGGATTATCAGGCTGATGATTATTTTCTTTTTGGGAAAGAAACTGCTGGTCTTCCAGAAACTTTGCTGAAAGATAATCTTGAATATTGTATTAGAATTCCCATGAAAGATAGTTTGCGTTCGCTAAATCTTGCTAATTCTGTCTCAATAATAATTTATGAGGCATTAAGACAAAATAATTTTAACAATTTAAATAAAAAAGGCAGATTCAAAAAGGAAAATAAGTCTTTATCTAGAAATATATAGTTAGAGTTGTGAAAGGAGGGGAGAAATGGAAAAAATTCGATTTCAAAGAACTTTAATAATATTAATTATTTTTCTTTTGACCTTAACATTTAGCAGTTATGCTTATAACTTAAGATTAAATAATCGGGGTAGTGAAGTAGTTGAGGTTCAGAAGTATTTAACAGAATTAGGATATGATATTTCAAGTGATGGAATTTTTGGTAGGGCAACCGAAGAAGCAGTTAAGGATTTTCAGAGTAGCAATGGTTTGTCAGTTGATGGTATAGTTGGCAGAGAAACTTATCAAAAACTTAAAAATTCTTTTGTTGAAAAAGTATCATATGAGTTATACATAGTTGGTCGTGGAGATTCTCTTTCAAGAATTGCAAGTAGTCGCAATTTAACTGTTTCAGAAATAAAAGAATTTAACAACTTGAATTCTGAAAGAATTGATTATGGACAAACCTTAAAAATTCCAGTTAACGGTGTTGGTGGTAATGAGCATAATCAAAATCAAGAAAGTAGTACTTATACAGTCAGAAGAGGAGATACACTTTCTCAAATAGCTGCAAGGAATAATCTTAAAGCAGAAGAGATTATTGCTGCTAATGACATTAGTTCGGAATTTATTAGAGAAGGTCAGGAACTCACCTTGCCCAACTCAAGTACCAATCAGCAAAGCTCTTCAAATAGAGATGATAGTGGTGAAAGTTCTGATAGTACTATCACCCATGAAGTTCAGCCAGGTGAGGCTATAAGTGTTATTGCTCAGATCTATGGTACCAAAGCATCTGAAATCAGGGAGAATAATGATCTTGAGGGAGATAGAATATATGCTGGGCAGGAATTAGTAATCAAAGGAGCCAGTAAATCTGGTCCACTTCGTTTGCAAAGCGATTCCTTGATCTGGCCTGTTAGAGGAAGAGTGACTTCAGAATTTGGCTGGAGAGATCATCCGGTTAGGAATGAAAGATTATTCCATAATGGTCTTGATATTGCAGTTCCGACAGGAACTGAAGTTAAGGCTGCCGCATCCGGTAGAGTAGTTAATAGTGGCTGGATGAATGGTTTTGGTTATACTGTGGTAATTGATCATGGTAATAATGTAGAAACACTTTATGGACATAATTCTAGACTATTGGTTTCTAGAGGTGAAAATGTTCAACAGGGACAGAAAATTGCTCTTTCTGGTAATACTGGAATGAGTACAGGCCCCCATCTTCATTTTGGAGTATTAAGAAATGATGAACCTTTAAACCCAAGAGATTTTTTACCGTAAAAAATATAGGCAGGCAAAAAAGTCTGCTTATATTGATTTTTTTCTTGACAAGTAGCAAAATGGGTGATATTATATAAAATGTCGCTGGTTAAATGGGCCATTAGCTCAGTTGGTAGAGCACCTGACTTTTAATCAGGTTGTCGGAGGTTCGATTCCTCCATGGCTCACCATTTATTGACGCGGGGTAGAGCAGTCTGGTAGCTCGTCAGGCTCATAATCTGGAGGTCGTCGGTTCGAATCCGGCCCCCGCAACCATTTTTTTAATTTTTTTTGTAAAATTTAATAGGGTGAGATAGCTCAGTTGGTAGAGCAGTGGATTGAAAATCCACGTGTCGACAGTTCGATTCTGTCTCTCACCACCATTTATAAATTAAGGCAGGCAGCAGCTTGTCTTTTTTTTGCTTTAAAGTAGAAAAAAATTCCACAATCTTAAATCTCAGTTCAACTCCTTGACACTTAAAAAATATTAATTTATAATTAAATAAGTCTTTACTTTGCTGTGCTAAAGTAAAGCAAAAAATCAAATTTTAAATAATTTAGTGGAGGAGACAGAGTAGTGGAGAAAAGAACATTTGCAGTACCAGTATTTTTAAGTGTAGCATTCGTTTGGTTTACAACTCATTTTGGTGGTGGTTTTGCTTCAGGTAGGCAGGCTGCAGAATTTTTTGTTAGACATGGTTGGTATTCTGTATTTACTCCTTTTTTAGCAATGGGAATAGATGCAATAATTTTTTATTATGCCTGGGATTTTAGTGTTGTTAACAAGACATATGATTACAGAAGTTGGACAGATGAATTTTACTACCCATATCACAAGCTTTTTTCTAATTTATATGAAATAATTTTCGTAATGACAATGGGTGTGGCAACAGCAGTAGCCTTTGCAACAGGTGGAAGTACAATTCAATCTACTTTAGGAACACCATATTTACCAAACACAATTTTTATTGCGGTAATAATATTTTTTCTAACTATTTTTGGTGCAAAGGTTGTTAGAAAGGCAGCAACTTACATAGGTATAGCAATTATTGCTGGGGTGATTGTAGTTTATGGTGTAAACGCAGTAGTCAGTTTTCCTCAGATAATTTCTGTTATTTCTGATCAAACTGCAAAAACCAATGTCTGGTCAGCTCTTTGGAGCATGCTGCTTTATGCCAGTTTTCAAGCGATAGCAGTTGGGGCATATGTTGCAGTAGCAGATGTATTAGAAACTCGAGAAGATGCTCTTAAAGCAGCATGGGCTGGTTTTGTAATTAATGGTGTATTATTAACTCTTGCTTCATTAACGGTTCTCGCCTATTATCCTGATATCTTGGAAATTCCTGTGCCTACTATTTTTGTAGTTAATAATGGGGTAGGGGGAGCTCTAGCGGAAAATATTATTTCTACTTTGATTATTTTAGGTGTTATTTCAACAGGTGTAAATTTTGTTTTCGGGGGAGTAAAAAGAATTATTGCCTGGTGGCCTAATGATGATACCGGTCACAGTCATTCAATATTTGCTTCTTTATTATTTGTTATTTTAACCTGGTCTATAGCCCGCTTTGGTTTAATCCCACTTGTGTCTAAGGGTTATGGTTTTTTAGGTTATTTAGGTATTCCGATCCTTATAATACCGGTATTTTATAGATTGATCAAAAGAAAATTTAGGAGTTGATAGTTTGCATATTATTGTCCTTATAAAACAGGTTCCCGAAATGGATAAAGTATTATTTGATTCTGAAAAGGGGAGAGTTGATAGAAAATCAGCCGGGGTAGAGGTAAATCCCTTTGATTTAAATGCCCTGGAAACTGCAGTAGGAATTAAAGAAAAAACAGGGGCAGAAATTAGTGTTTTGAGTATGGGACCATCTAGAGCAGAAGAAGCACTTAAAGAGGCAGTAGCCAGAGGTGCAGATAATGCTTATCTTTTAAATGATCAACAATTTGCAGGGGCTGATACTATTGCTACCTCAGCCAGCCTGGCAGCAGCAGTAGAAACTATCGGTGATTATGATCTTATAATTGCTGGAGAGATGAGTGTAGATGGTGATACTGCTCAAGTAGGTCCCCAGACTGCCGAGTTTTTAAATATAAACCATGCAGCCTATGTGAGCGAATTAATCTCTGTAGAAGAAGACGAGATAGAGATTAAAACCTCACTCTGGCAGGCTAATTACAGCAAAACTTTTACTTATCCCTTATTAATTACAGTAACCAAAGATATCAATACACCTCGTTTACCTTCTTTTAAAGATAAAATGAAGGCTAGAAAGGCTGAGGTCAAGCTCTTAACTTTTGAAGATATTAAAAACAAAGTTAAAATAGATGAGGTTGGATTTAAAGGTTCACCGACCTGGGTGGATAATATAGTAGTGCCTGAAGAAATAAGTAGAAAAACTAAAGTTTTTACAGAAGAAGAAAAAGAAAGTGCCTATAAAAAAATAAAAGAATTATTAATTGAAAAAAATTTGATGGAGGATTAACCATGGCAGCTAAAAACGAATTATTAATTCTGGCAGAATACAGTCAGGATAAAATACACCCGGTAGTATTTGAACTTTTAAATAAGGGGAAAGAACTGGCAGATAAGGCTGATTTAACACTTTCAGTACTAATTTTGCTTCCGGAAAAAGTAGATTTATCTGAATTGATTTTTCATGGAGCAGAAAAGGTTTACTATATTGAAGACTCCGCTTTTGCCTATCCAGACGAATTTTTGTATAAAGAAAATATTTTAAGTTTTTTAAAGGAGCATCAGGTTGATATCATTTTAACAGGAGCTAGTAATTTTGGCCGTTCACTGGCTCCAAGAATTGCTGCTGGACTTAAAACAGGATTGACCGCTGATTGTACCGCCTTAGATATTGATGAAGAAGGTAATTTGGTACAAATCAGACCTGCTTTTAGTGAAAAAATTCTGGCCCATATTAAATCTGATACCAGACCACAGATGGCAACAATTCGCTATCAAGAATTTAAAAAAGGTAGTACAGATAAAACAAGACAGGGAGAAATAATAGCCTGTCAGCTAAAAAGAAATGAAAATCCTAATTTAAAGCAGATAAAAAAATTGAGTAATAAAGAAATTAATATTGCAGAAGCAGATATTATTGTAGCTGGTGGAAGCGGGGTAAAAAATACAGAAGATTTTAAACTACTTAAAAAACTGGCAGACCTGCTGGGTGGTCAACTTGCTGCTTCCCGTGATGTTGTAGATGCGGGGCTTATAGCAAAAGAATATCAGGTTGGATATAGTGGACAGCGGGTAAAACCAAAACTTTATTTTGCCTTCGGTATTTCTGGCGCCCCTCAACATTTAGCAGGGATGAAAGAAGCAGATACTATTATTGCAGTTAATACTGATCCTTCTGCACCAATTTTTAATCTTGCTGATTATGGAATAGTAGCTGATCTGTATCAAATAATACCAGAGTTTATAGAGATGCTTAAAAAATAAAAATATGCTTATCTAATTAGATAACGTCAAATAAAATATGATAGTTACCATAAAATGTAAGCAAATAGTAATAGAGCACCACTAATTACGATTATAATGAAAATGATCAGAATGTCAAAAGTTTAAAGTTGTAAATAAAGTAAGAAAATGGTATTTAGTGATTATAAATATCTAAAGAGATAAAACATGATTTTTCTAAAAGATATTTAATTACCTATCAGTTTTGGTGATCCATCTGATAAGTTGGGCCCAGGATTCGATAGGCTGACCTCTTGCTCCTTCCACTATCAGTGGTGGTTTATCATTAAAGGAACTATGAGGTTTTAAATAATTAAAATAGAGCTGATAAAGAGTTATATGAGTAAGTGCACCATCAAAAGAGCTAAAGCTTTTATGGCGTTTGTAATGGGCTTTATAAGTACCGAAAAACCTTTCAATGATGTTTTTATAAGGTCTGTAAATTTCATCTGAGTTATCATCGTTAGCAAATAGCCCCTTAAGTTGTTTGTGGTCAATATTGGTTTTCAAAAACACTTTAGCAGCATGGACAGCAGCTCTGTAAATTGGAGCCATATCAGTAACTAGAACAAATTTTTGGTCTTGATATTGGTCGATTATTCTTTTTAAAATGGTTATTGCACCTTTAGCGTCGCGATTTTTAGAAAGATGCTGAGCGATAACACAGCCATTTTCACCATCTATGGCAGTAAAAAGATAATGCCAGCTGCCTTTTATTTTAATATATGTTTCATCAACAGCAACAATACCAGATAAAGGCAGATCAAGCTCATTGATTTTAGGAGCAAGTCTGTAAGCTAAAGAGACAGTCCAATTTTGGATGGTTTGAGCTGAAGGTGAAACACCATAGGCAAGTTTAAGAGCTCTTTCAGCCTGTCTTAAAGAAAGACCAAGACTGACATAAAAGTCAATAGCCTTAGAGATGGTAAAGTTTCCATAGTGAGAATGATCAAGGTTAACAGGTTCTTTATCAGGTCTGGAAAGTTCAAGCTTATTGATATCAAAATTATAGGCTCTGTAGCGATAACGCTTATGTTCATTTTTCCATTTAGAACAGTCATCATTGCGGCATTTATACTTGGTAAAATGCTTGCGCTTTTTCTCTTTAGCAAGAGCATAGTTGCAGAAAGGACAGCGATATGTAGGGTGGTTCTTAGGTTTTTTAGGTTTCTTAGGAGCCCACTGATGTTTACAGAGTTTACACTGGAACTTTTGGTATCCATCTGGATCATGACCGAAACTGTAGAGATATTTTTTGGGAGCTCCACATTGAGAGCACTCCTCAACCTTTACAGTTAGAGGTTTATTGCGATTAACAGGCTGAATAGTTTCACCATTTTTTTCAGCTTCAGCTAGAATATCGCGATAGTCAACCTGATTATATTCTATAATAGGTTGTGGGTCATCAAAACTGTTAAATTTAGTATAACTATCATCGAGTTTATTATTGGGTTCAAAATCAACCTGGAAAAGTCTGGCGAAAAAAAGATAGGTCAAAAGAACAAAATTCATGATAGGTTTAAGCAGGAAATTAGGTATTTTTCGAGAAAACATAACTTACATCCCTTCCTTTCTGGGTCTAGTAGGTTGTGACTTTCTCAATTACTATTTACTAGCTCAGGGGGAGGGATTCCTTCTTTTTATGGAGATTCCTAGCCTGACAACTATGATAACTATTAATATTTTTGAAAAAACTATTAGATTTGACGTAACATCTAATTATATTGGAGGAAAAATAATGAAGAAAGAAGTTATTAATGATTTAATTAAGATTGTTGGTGATAAATGGGTAGATCAAAACCCGGAAAGGGTTTTATCATACAGCAGAGAAAGTACAAATGACAATTACTCGCTGGTAGCTCCTGAACCAATTGCAGGTTCGGTTGTTGTGAAAGCTGCTGATGCAGAAGATATTTCTCAAATTTTAAAATATGCCAATCAAAAAAAGATCAATGTAATAGCAAGAGGTGCAGGTACTGCACTTTCTGCAAATACAATTCCTGCTCAAGAAAGCATTATTTTATCTTTAGAAAGATTAAATAAAATTTTAGAATTAGATGAAGAAAATATGCTTTTAAAATGTGAAGCTGCTGTTAGTTTGGGTGATTTAAATGAAAGATTAAAAAGTAATGATCACCTTTATTTTCCCCTCCATCCTGGTGATGAAGGAGCTCAGGTAGGTGGAATGGCTGCTATGAATGCCGGTGGAGTAAGAGCTGTTAAACATGGTATTATGCGCAATCAGGTATTGGGAATGGAAGTTGTTCTACCAACAGGCGAAATAGTTAATTATGGTGGTAGTGAGGGAAAATTGTTAAAAAACAATGCCGGTTATGATTTGATGCAGTTGATGATAGGTAGTGAGGGTACTCTGGGGATTATTACTCAGGTATGCTTAAAGCTTTATCCGGAGCCAAAAGCAAATGGAACTTTAATTGTTGCCTTTGACAGCCGAGAAGATGCCTTTGCTTCAGTACCAGCCATTTTAAAAAAGGGAATTATTCCGATGGCTCTGGAATATGTAGAAAAAGATGAAATAGAATTGGCAGCAGCTGATATCGGCAAAAAATGGCCTGCCCAAAATGGCAAATATTTTTTAATGATAATGCTGGCTGAAGCAGAAGAAGATGATCTTTTTGAGATAGGAGCTCAGATTGATCAAATTACTGCTGAACATAATGCGGTTGATATGTTAATTGCTCAGACTTCAGCTGAACGTAAAGCTATTCTGGATATTAGAAGCCATATTTTACCTGCAATCTCTGATAAAATTATCGATAGTCCGGATGTAACAGTACCGAGGAGTAAGCTCTGTGAATATTTAAATATTTTAAATGAACTTGAAGAAAAATATAATACTCGATGTCCTGTTGTGGCCCATGCCGGAGATGGTAATTTACATGTGATTATTTTAAAAGAAGATGGTTCTAAACCAGATTATTATGAAAGCTTAAAAAAGGATATCTATCAGAATGCTGTGGATATTGGAGGAACGATTACCGGTGAACACGGAGTTGGAGAAATGCGTTTAGAATATTTAAAAATGATGTACTCAGAGAGAGAGCTAGAAATCATGGAAAAAATAAAAGATGCCTTTGACCCGAATGATATCTTAAATTCAGGTAAAAGCATCATCAGAAAATAATAAATTTAATCACCTATTGCTGTTCAGCTGTAGGTGATTTGCTTTTGTTTGGGAATTCTACCCTTGTTTTGGGGAGGCTTTCTGGATAATTTTCTTTGATAAATTTAATTAAATGTTCTCTTAAAAAGACCCTTAACTCCCAGGCTGTTGGAGAATCATCAGCACTAACTAAAATTCTAAGCTGCATCGATTTTTCAGTTGCATCAGTTACCTGAATCACCTTAACCTGATTATTCCAGAGCTCATTATCTTCTAATAACCTATCAAGTTCTTTTCTGATCTCATCAATCGGAACTGTATAATCAGTATAAAGGAAAACAGTTCCCAGAATAGAGGAAGTTTTGCGGGTCCAGTTTTGAAAAGTATTTTCTATAAAATAAGTTGTTGGAACAACGAGTCTTCTCTGATCCCAGATTTTAACCACAACATAGGTTAAATTAATTTCTTCAATCCAACCCCATTCACCTTCAACTATCACAACATCATCTACCCTGATTGGTTGAGCTACTGCAAGTTGAATACCGGCAATGATGGAAGCAATTATTTTTTGAGCAGAAAAACCTATGATAATACTGGCCACACCAGCGGATGCAAAAAGACTTATTCCGAATTTCTGGATCGATTCAAAGGTCATTAAGGCAGCAGATATTGCAAAAAAGATTATTATTACTGTAATAACTTTTTCTAATATATTATACTGAGTATGGATTTTTCGGGCTTTTAAATTGTCATTAACATCTACCCTATGTTTTTCTGCCATAAAAATCTTAAAAACATTTAACAGTTTAATAAGTATCCAGGAGATTGCAAAAATCAATGTTATATCTAAAAGATGTTTTAAATTCCCCCAGAAGAGATTAAGTTCTGTTTCAAAGGCAAAGGGGATTAAAAGAGCGATATTTAAAAGCAGCAGAAAGATAGGTAGTTTAAGATTTTCCTTGATCTTTTTATATTTTTCTTGAGATACTTTTTTTAGAATTAATCTGGTGGATTGAAGCAAAATTAAATAAATTAAAAGAAATAGTCCTAAACTTAAAGCAAAATTATATAAAATATTTACTCACCTCTAATTTATTATAAAGAGTTTTTAGGCATTAATGCAAATTATTTGTTTTTAGACAGATTATCTATTATAATTAGATAAATAAAAGAAATTTATTAACTAGAAAGGTGGAATATTGTGGATAAAAATCCAGAAGTAAAAATTATATTAAATAATGGTGAAGAAATTAAATTAGAATTATATCCTGAACAGGCAGAAAATACCGTCAATAATTTTATCGACCTGGCAGAAAAAGATTATTATAATGGTCTTAAATTTCATCGGGTTATCAAAGGTTTTATGATTCAGGGAGGTTGTCCAGAAGGAACTGGCACAGGCAATCCAGGTTATGCAATTAAAGGTGAATTTGCCAGTAATGGTTATGATAATGATTTAAGTCATACAAGAGGAGTTATTTCGATGGCCCGCAGCCAAAATCCTAATTCTGCAGGGTCTCAGTTTTTTATAGTTCATCAGAATGCTCCCCACTTAGATGGTCAGTATGCAGCTTTTGGTGAAGTAATTGAAGGTATGGATGCAGTTGATAAAATAGCTGATGTCAAAACAGATGCTCGTGATATGCCTTTAGAAGATCAGATTATTGAAAAGGTTGAAGTAGAATTATTTGGCCAGGAATATGATGCTCCAGAAAAAGTATAATTAATTCTTAAAAATAAATTAATAGCAGAAATAATAGAACCGGCATTTTAGTAATGCCGGTTTTAAATTTATCAAGATACCAGAATTCTCTCTTATTATCAGTTGAAACTAGATTGACTACAAAGACACCAGTTTTTTTGATCATCAGCTTTTTGCTATTTTCCTTCCAGCAAGATAAGCTGTAGAAAAAGCTGCCTGTAAATTATAACCGCCTGTGTCTCCATCAATATCAAGTGCTTCTCCAACTACAAAAAGGCCATTTTTGAGTTTTGATTCCATTGTTGAAGGATCAATTTCTTTTAAATTAACTCCACCTTTTGTTACCATTGCTTCTTTAAAAGACCCTAGATCTTCTACTTCTAAAGAAAGGCCATAAAGCAGTTTAAGAATTCTTTTTCGCTCATTTTTAGTTATTTGAGCCGCTTTTTTAGCTTGATCTATTTTTGAGATTTTAATAAGAATATCAGCAAGTCTATTAGGAATTTCGAAGTCTTTGAGCACATTTTTAAAGAGTCGATTACCATAGTTATTGATCTTTTCAATTAATAATTTATCTAAAAGAGCTTCATTTTTTTTATCAACCAGGTGAACCTTTATAAGGTCTCCTTTTTTAATATAGCGTGAATAATTTAAAATAGCAGGCCCAGATAAACCCTGATGGGTAAAGAGTAAATCTCCAGTCCATCTTTTTATTAGATTATTATCTCTCCAGAGTGAAAGTTCTATATTACTAAGTGAGATTCCTGCCAGTTCAGAAAATTTATAGTTTTTGATCTTAACCGGAGTTAAAGCTGGTTTGACTTTTTTAATGCTGTGGCCCAGAGAACTGGCAAATTTATAAGCATCTCCGGTTGAGCCTGTAGTAGGATAAGATTTTCCACCGGCAGCAACAACTACAAAATCAGCAAAATAATTTTGGGTTGAAGTACTAACTTTAAAAACATTAGTTTTTTGATCACAACTTAATTCCTTAACCTGCTGATTATATTTTATTTTTATCCCTAAATTTTTAATTTCTTTTACTAAGACCTCAAGAATATCTTTTGCCTTACCGGATTTAGGAAAGATTTTTGAACCTTCCCGTGTTTCAAATTCTATTCCTCTTTTTCTAAAAAATCTAAGTAGGGCTAGATTATCAAAACTATATAGTGAACCTTTTAGAAAATCACTATTTTCTCCATAGTGGGCAAAAAAATCACTAATATCGCCAGCCTGAGTTAAATTACACTGACCAGAACCGGTAATCAATAATTTTTTAGCGGGAGTAGGTTTTTTTTCAAGTATTAAAATATTTTTGTTTTTAGAAGCTGCCTGTATAGCAGTAAAAAGACCTGCAGGTCCAGCTCCTATAATTATAAGATCAACTTTCATAAAATCATCCTTATTTGAAATATATTTTTAGTACAATTAAAATTATACTAATTTACTTTCACCCATTTTTAAATTATATCAGATTCAAATAGTTATTTAAATTATTTTTTACAGGAAGGAATAATGATTTTAATGTTTAATTTATTAATAAAGAGGGGATTATTAATATTTATAAAGAAGGGAGAATACTATGGCTGAAAAGAATACTGTTTTAGGTATTGATGAAAATCTTGAGGCTCTGCTGTGCTATGTACTGGGGTGGATTACCGGAATTGTGTTTTTGTTTTTAGAAAAAGAAAACGAATATGTAAGATTTCATGCTATGCAGTCATTGGTAACCTTTCTAGCTCTATTTGTAATTACTATAGTAATCGGTTGGATTCCTATTTTAGGCTGGCTTGTTTCATTTCTAATTTCTATTTTAGGTCTGGTGCTCTGGCTAATATTAATGGTTAAGGCCTATCAGGGCCAACTTTATAAACTACCATATGCTGGTGATTTTGCTGAGGAGCAGCTTTCAAAGATGAAAAAATCTAAAAAAGAAGAAAGTTCTGATGATCAATAAGCGAATATTTTTTTACACCCTTCGGGATAAAATTTAAATATAATCTCGGAGGGATTAAATATTTAAAATACTTAATCTTAGAAAAATTTGGTAAAAAGGAGAGGAACACCTTGTTTAGAAACATTATTTTTAATAAAACAATTTTAATTCTTTTAGTTTTTTTGCTGATAGTAGCACCTATTTTCATCCAGACTGTTCAAGCATCAAGTATTGTGGATAGGCTGCTTAAAACACTTGGGATTGGAGTAGTTGTCGATAGATTTGCAGAACCTATAAATGACTTTATCAACACACTAACTTTAAATAGAGGTGTTGAAGTACAGCAGAAAACAAAGGTTGTTCCTATAGTTACTGTAGGATCAGGAACTTATGTTGGAGCAGTACAGGTTGCAGGTCCAGAAGAAGCAGTTAATAGGGTTGAAGCAGTGGCTCAACTTGAAGGTGATTTTAGGGGAGGAGATTTTAGAATAAGGGCTCTTGTACCTATTAATACTAAAAACCCCGGCAATCTGCAAAATGTAGAAAGAATTCCAGAGGTAGGTGTGACAGCTCTAATAGATATTAATATTTAAAATTATATAGCAAAAAATTATGCAAATAGTATTTTTGTTAGCACCACTCTTAGGCAATTATTGCAATTAGGGTGGTGTTTTTTTATGTCTAAATTTTTTCTAAATTAACTTGACAATAAGAATTATTACTGATAATATTGTAAATATACAAATAGTTTGTACCACTACAAAAATATAAGGAGAGATTTAAAATGTTAAAAAATAAAAAACATATAACAATAATATTTCTTGTTTCATTGCTTAGTCTTTTAATCGTTTCTGGCGTTCAGGCAAAAGAAAAACCTGTAGTTGTTTCAAGTTTTACTGTACTTGCAGATGCAGTAGATCAGGTTGCTGGAGATAATATTGATCATCGAGTAATAGCTCCGGTTGGGGCTGAAGTCCACGAATGGGAATTAGTGCCTGAAAATTTTGTGGCTTTAGAAGAAGCAGATCTTTTCTTCTATAATGGTCTAGAAATTGAAGAGTGGCTTCCCCAGGCAGAATCTGCACTGCAGTCTGGTTCGAAAGCTGTAGCTGTTGCTGAAAACATTGATGTAGATTTATTAGCTATTTTATTAGGTGATTATGAAGGTAGTGATGATCCTCATGTTTGGATGGATCCCTTGAAATATGCTAAATATATTGAAGTAATAAGAGATGAATTAATAGAAATAGATCCTAAAAATAAAGTTGAATATGAGATGAATGCTGCAAATTATATTGCAGAGATTTGGAATCTTCATGCAGAATTAACTAATAGTTTAAGAGAGTTACCTGAAGAAAGAAGGGTTTTAATTACATCTGAAGCAGCATTCCTGTATTTTGCAGATAGATATAATTTTAGTCATGATGCTGTCTGGGGTAGTAATTCAGAAGAAGAAGGAACTCCGGCCCAAATACTAAGGGTTACAGAAATAATCAATGAAACCCAGCCTGGTGCAATATTTTACGAGAGTACAATTTCAGATAGACATGTCAGAGCAGTATCTGATGATACTGGTAGTGAAGTATTTGGACCATTATATGTGGATTCACTGGGCGAGTCTGGTGGAGAGGCTGGAAATTACATTGATATGATGAGAGTAAATGTTGAACTTATTTTAGAGGCTTTAAATTATTAGAGGTGATTATTTATGACAATTAATCAATTGGCAGTTGAAGCTAAAGCTGTATCTGCAAGTTATTCCGGAGCTAAAGAGCCAATATTATATGATGTTAATTTAGAACTTCCCCAAGGTAATTTTATAGCACTTATCGGCCCCAATGGGGCCGGTAAGTCCACCTTGTTTAAGCTGCTTGTCGGTTTAAAAAAACCTGAGCAAGGCTCTATTAGACTAAACGGTGATACCGTTAAAGCTCATAGAAAAAAGCAAAAAATTTCCTATATACCTCAAGAAGGTGAGTTAGACTGGGATTTCCCAATCCTGGTCAAAGATGTTATTAAAACTGGTCTTTTTGGCAAACGTAATTATTCTCTCTTTGATAAACTTTTAAGATTTAATTTATACAAAAAAGAAGAGCTTCAAAAGATTGATGAAGTTTTAGAATTAGTAGACCTTAAGAATAAAAAGAATTCACCAATAAAATCACTTTCAGGAGGTCAAAAGAAAAGAGTATTTTTAGCTCGAGCTCTAATCCAGAATGCAGAGATACTTCTTTTAGATGAACCATTAACTGGAGTTGATCAACAGTCTGAAGAGATAATAATGGACTTATTAAAAAAAGGAGCAGCTGATGGTAAAACTATTTTAATGGCATCACATGATATTGCTGCTACTAGAGAATATGCAGATTTAGCAATATTGATAAATAAGACGATTATCAAGGTTGGAGATCCAGATGAATTGATTACTAAAGAGTGGATAAAAGAAGTTTTCGGTAAGAGTTTGCATTATTTATAAGTTTAGAGATGGAGGTATAGTTAATGATTATATATACAATTTTAGAAAGAAATATAAATAGAATAATGGGAGCTATTGCTTATCTATTTAGCCTGCTTCCAGGTGGTTTAGGAGCTCCTTTTGAATATCAATTTATGCAGAGAGCCTTATTAACTGCTATTTTGGTGGGGGTTGTTTGTGGTATTTTGTCCAATTTTATTATTTTAAAAAAATGGGCTCTACTTGGCGATTCAATTAGCCATGCGGTTTTACCTGGAGTAGCTTTTGCCTATTTGCTAAATCTTCCCTTTGCAGTTGGTGCTTTTGTTGCTGGTATTATTGCAGCAGGGAGTATGTCATTTATTGAGATTAATAGCCGCATTAAAGAAGATACAGCAATGGGGATTATATTAACCAGTTTTTTTGCTGCTGGTGTTATAATAATCAGTAGAATAGCAACTTCAACCCACTTAATGCATATACTATTTGGTAATGTACTTGGAGTGCAGATGGATACTTTGATTTTGACAGTAATTATCAGTTTTATAACATTATTTTTTGTTAAAATCTATTTTCATGAATTATTGATTTACACATTTGATCCGATACAATCATCGGCTTTAGGCTTTAATAGATTATTTTTTCATTATGGTTTAATGTTTTTGATAACTATGACAATTGTAGCTAGTTTAGAAACAGTGGGTATAATATTAGTGGTTGCAATGCTTATTACACCTGGAGCCACTGCATATTTATTATCAGATAGATTGTCAGTTATGATATTAATCTCAGCTTCAATTGGCTTTATATCATCTATTGTAGGTCTTTATCTATCTTTTATATATAATATTGCTTCAGGTGCTTCAATAGTTATAATTATGTCGATAATTTTCTTAGTTACCTTGATTATTTCTCCTAAATATGGCATCCTTAACTTAGGCAAAAAACTTCAGATTAGCTAAAATGATTTAAATGGAGAGATAAAAATGTTAACAACTGTAATGGAAGATTATCTTGAATGCATCTATGATATCATAGAAATTAAGGGTTACGCAGGAACCAATGATATAGCTGAAAAGCTAGATATTTCTCCTTCGACAGTAAGCAGGATGATAAAAAAATTGGATGAAGAGGGTTATATTAATTATGAGCCTTATCGGGGGATGACATTAACTAAGACAGGTGAGATTATTGGGGAAAGAATTAGCTCAAATCACAAGCTGTTAGAAGAATTTTTTAATATATTAGGTATAGAAGATGAAGAAATTATTGAGCAGGATATTGAGGGTATAGAGCATTATTTAAGTGATAAAACTATTGAAAGTGTGATAGCTCTGGTTAGTTTTTTTAAAGAAAATCCTGAAAGATTAAAAGAGTTCAAGCAATTTAAAGATCAAAATTAGAAAAATTAAGCTATTATTTAAGAGGAATCCTTAATAGATTGAGACTATAATATGTCAACTATTAAAAAGGATTCCTCTTTTAGGTTAGTTTGAGCAGCGAAATTTATAATAAAGATGCTTTAGATAAACAATTAAAAAACATCCCTATCAAAAAGGATAAGGATGTCATAATCCAGTTCTTTTTTAAAGCTCAAATTATTGAGCATTTTTTAGATCTTCATTATTTTCATCATCTAAACTTTTAATCTCAAGAATATTTATCGGACAGTTCTGTACACAGACATCACAGCGAATACATTCTTCACTTTCAAACTGACCATCTTCATTAAAATTTTTGTATGGCTCTAATTGCATTGGACAGGCTTTAGAACACAGTCCACATTCTTTACACAATTCTTCTGACTCAATGGTAACTTTTTTATCTGTTTTAGATGCAACATTTAATATTTTTCCTACCTTATAGCTAAATCGCTGTAAAGTACCCATTGGACAAAACTGACACCAGGTTCTGGGAGAAATAAAGATTGTAGCTAGCCCTCCTAAAATGGTTACCATTAAATAACTTGCAACAAAAATCATTCCGAGCTGATCAAAAAAGCTTTGTTGCCCAAAATTACTCCAGGCATCGATAAACTTTCTTCCCACCTGAAAAGAAAAAAAGATAAAAAACCCGTATTGTACATACTTAGACTTTAAAAAATCAGGAATTTTTTTATTTTTGCTTAATGGCATTAATAAAGAGTCAAATAAACTGCCATGGGGACAAATATTACCACACCAGTATCTTCCTTTAAAAAAAGCAGTTATGGTTAAACCTGCCATTATTGGCAGTACAAAAAGTCCTAACTTTGGAAACCAGAGCCCTCCAATTGCAATGGTTAGAGTAAAAATCCAAGAATATTTTCTTAATAAAGTAAATGCTCTGTTTGTTTCAATATAATACTTTGAATCGGCAGGCATTTTATTCCTCCTTATATTATTAAATCTCGATATTACGATATAACATATCTTGATAATTGTCAAGCTGATTTTAGAAAAATACAGGACAATTAAAGATATTAAAGAATTATTAAATAAGAAAGTTATATTTAAATTCATTTTTGGAGCTATTCACAAATTAATGGAGGGCTGATCATGGAAAAAATTCTTACTTTTACACTTAATCCAACTGTTGACAAAAGCGCAAAAGTTGATAATGTAAGGGTTGAAGCTAAGCTTCATTGTGACACAGTTAGATATGAACCAGGTGGAGGAGGAATAAATGTTTCTCGGGCAGTAAAAAAACTTGGTGGAAGTTCCAGGCTTGTCTATACCTCAGGTGGTTTTACAGGTAGAAAGCTGGATAAACTTCTGGAGCAAGAAGAACTTAATTTAAAGTCCATAGAGATTGAAGATTCTATCCGTGAGAATTTCATAATATTTGAGCGGGCCTCTCAACAGCAATATAGATTTGGTATGCCAGGCCCAAAAATAAGTGATAGTGAATACCAGATGATATTTGATATTTTTAGTAATATAGAAAATTTTCCTGAGTATTTTGTTATAAGTGGAAGTATCCCGGTGGGTACTGATGATAAAATATATGCAGAACTTGCTGGACTTGCCAAAAAAAGAGGAGCAAAGGTTATAGTTGATGTTTCCGGTCCTCCTTTAAAAGCGGTCATGGAAGAGGGAGTTTTTTTAATTAAACCAAATATCGGTGAGTTTCAGCAGTTGGTTGGGAAGGAACTTCAGGATGAAGAAGAAATAAAGAAATATGCTCTTAAGTTTGTTAATGATTCCTGCTGTGAGATGATTGTTATTTCCATTGGCGCCGGTGGTGCTCTGCTTGTTTATCAAGATAAGGCTAAGTTTATGCGGCCACCTACTGTACCTATTAAAAGCAAGGTTGGAGCTGGTGACAGTATGGTTGCCGGAATGGTCTTAAGTCTTTCACAGGGTAATTCAATTGAAAATGCTTTTGCTTATGGTATAGCTGCAGGCTCTGCTGCTGTGATGACACCTGGTACAGAGCTGTGTCGGAAAGAAGATACAGATAGATTGTATAAGAGCATGATTTAAGAGATTTAATTCAAAAAAGTTAGATAATGAAATTAGTGAGGGGATATAGTTGAAAATAGATAAAAATAAATTAGATAATTATGACTGGTACAAAACAAGTATTGAAAACACCTTAAAAAAGTTTGAAACTTCAAAAAATGGCTTATCGAAAAAAGAAACGGTTGAAAGGCTGGATAATTTTGGGAAGAATAAACTACCTTCTCCAGCTCAAAAGCATCCAGTGCTGAAGTTTTTAAGTCATTATAATAATGTATTAATTTATGTATTGTTTGCTGCTGCGATTGTAACTGCATTGCTGGGGCACTGGATTGATACTATAATTATTTTAGCTGTAGTTGTTATAAATGGTTTAATTAGTTATATTCAGGAAGGTAAAGCAGAGAAGGCCCTTGATGCTGTTAAAAACATGCTGTCAACTACAGCAAGGATAAAAAGAGAAGGGGAGATCAGAGAGATAACTGCTGAGGAAGTTGTTATCGGAGATATAATTTATTTAAAACCCGGTGATAAGGTACCTGCAGATTTAAGGTTGATTGAAAGCAAGAATCTATCAATAAATGAGGCATCTTTAACCGGTGAGTCAGTACCGGCTTCAAAAAAGACTGAAATTTTTAAACAAGAACTGGCACTTGGGGATAGAAAAAACATGGCTTATTCCAGCACTATAGTAACTTCAGGTGAAGGAATAGGTGTTGTTGTTGCCACAGGAAAAGATACAGAAATTGGCCGGATAAATCAAATGATCTCAAGTGTAGAAAAATTAAAAACACCTTTAATTCAACAGGTAGATAGATTCGGTAAACAACTAACATTATTCATATTGTCTTTAGGCTTTTTAGTATTATTGATCGGTAGGTTTTTAAGGGGTACTCCCTTTGATGAACTTTTCCTATCAGTGGTAGGAATAGCTGTTGCCGCAATACCGGAAGGTTTACCTGCTGTTATCACAATAACCCTGGCTATTGGGGTACAGAGAATGGCTGCTAGAAATGCAATCATAAGGAAGCTGCCGGCAGTTGAAACCCTGGGTTCTGTTTCTATTATTTCTTCAGATAAAACAGGGACCTTAACAGAAGGCGAAATGACCGTAAAAACTGTTGTAACAGCCGATAAAGATTATACTATAAGCGGTAATGGATATGATCCATCTGGTAAATTAATAAATAAGGAAAAAGAAGTAGATCTTTCAAAAGAATCAGTACTCAAAGAATTATTGAAAAATGCTTCTTTAAATAATGATGCAAGGTTGGTTCAAAAAGAAAACAACTGGATAATAGAAGGTAGTCCCACAGAAGGAGCTCTAAAGACTTTAGTTGCTAAAAGCAGCTATGATAATAAGACTCTTGCCAAAAACAATCCCAGATTGGATTCAATTCCTTTCAACTCAGACAAAAAATATATGGCAACTTTAAATCAGGGAGATAACAATAATATAATTTATCTAAAAGGTGCTCCAGAAGTAGTATTAGATATGTGTGGTGAGCAATTAACTGAAGCAGGCTCTAAAAAACTTGATAAAGATTACTGGGGAAAAAGACAGGATGAGTTGGCAAGTAATGGCTATCGTCTTCTTGCTTTAGCTTATAAAAAAATTGATAAAAATACAAAGGAGCTATCCTTAGATCATATCCAATCAGAGATGATATTCCTGGGTATTATAGGAGTTATGGATCCACCTCGCAAGGAAGCTATCGAGGCAGTAAAGGAATGCCAGGAAGCTAATATAAAAGTTAAAATGATAACCGGTGATCACGCTACAACAGCTTCTGCAATAGCTGCTCAACTTGGGATTGAAAATCCTTCTGAGGTAATAACCGGAAATGAAATTAATAACTTAGATGATATTGAATTAAAAGAAGTCATAGAAAAAACTTATGTTTTTGCAAGAGTAAGTCCAGAACATAAGTTAAGATTAGTTACAGCTATGCAGGAGTTGGGTTATATAACCGCTATGACAGGTGATGGAGTTAATGATGCTCCAGCCCTCAAGAAATCAGATATTGGTGTTGCAATGGGTATTAATGGTACAGAAGCCACTAAAGAAGCTGCAGAAATGGTATTGGCTGATGATAACTTTGCCTCTATTATAAATGCGGTAGAAGAAGGTAGAACGGTTTACGATAATTTAAAAAAGGCGCTATTATTTATGCTGCCAACAAATGGGGGAGAAGCTCTAGTTATCATGGCAGCTGTATTATTTGGCTTTAGTCTACCAATTACTCCAGTCCAGATATTGTGGATAAATATGATAACTGCTGTTACCCTGGCTTTAACACTTGCTTTTGAACCGATGGAAGAAGATGCTATGAAAAGGCCACCGAGAGATACGGGTGAATCATTAACACCTTTTTCACTTCTGTTGAGAATAGGTTTTGTTTCGGTAATTTTAACTGCTACAACTTTAGGTATATATACCTGGGCAATTTCCAACGATTTAGCACTTCCATTGGCTAGAAGTCTTGCTGTAAACATGCTGGTTTATGGAGAAATTTTTTATTTGTTTAATAGTCGTTATATGACTAAAAGCTCTTTAAACTTAAAAGGTTTTAAAGCAACACCCTGGGTCTGGAAAGCCGTAGGAGCAGTTGTTGTACTTCAGTTTATGTTTGTATATTTTACTCCGATCCAGACCATCTTCGATGTTGCCCCTTTAAATTTATCACACTGGTTAATTATAATTGGGGTTAACTGTTTACTATTCTTAGTTGTGGAATTAGAAAAATATATAAGCAGAAATTTTTATTAGATTTGCGATAATAATTATTTTTGGATAGTAAATATATTAAATTTAAATGGGCTGTATAAGGAATCTCATACTATCCAAATTTAGTTTTATCGATCATAAGATTAATAAAGCTGGTATATTTGGCTTTTTTGCAAGAGGTACTGCAGTTAAATTAGATATTAAGTAAGTTCTGGGTTTATCTGTAGATATTATTACTTACAGAGGTTTAAAAAAGAAGTATTTAGAGATCAGGTGCTAATTGTATGATTTCAAAGAGAGATAAAAATCATTTAAATGATATTGATTAAAATTAAATAGCTATAAAATTAATGGCCCTTCTTTTTTAAGAAGGGCCATTTTAGAATTGAAAACCGCTAAAATGAAAGAATGTATATTATTTTAATCAATAAACTATTAATTGATTAATTATTTAAAGGATTGTTCTATTTAATCACGAATATAAATATTAAACAAATTCCTAAATTTGCTATTTTAATGATATAATTTTGCAAAATATTTTGAAAGAGGTGGTTTGATGGCCGATACAAATAGAATCTTCAGGATTATAAAAATGATTATGCTTTTAAATGAACCTTACAAACACTGGGAAGCTAAGGATTTTGCTGATTATTTTAATATATCAGAGCGAACTTTTCACTGGGATAAAAGAGTGATGGAAGAGCTGGGAGTTCCGATTTATTATGATAACCATCTCAAAGAATATAAAATACTCGATAATTTTCGTTTTAAGGCTCCCAATTTAGATCAAAAAGAGACAGAGGCTGTTTTGCTGGCGGCCAAAGAATATCAGAATAGAAGTTTTCCCATGAAAAAAGAATTGGAATCTGGGCTGGCCAAAGTATATAATTCACTACCAGAATTTTTAAAAAACAGTATGAGTGGTTATATAAAAAATTATGAGATTATTTCTGAACCCTTTGTAGAGTTAGAAGAATATCAGCAGAAATTTGAGCTGCTCAAAAAAGCAATGAATGAGGAAAAGAAAATAATAATTGATTATTATTCAATGAGCAGTGACCGGACAACACAGAGAAAGCTTGATCCCTATAACCTGTTTTTTAATAATGGAGCACCCTATCTTTATGCTTTCTGTCACTTAAGAGATGAGAAGAGAATGTTCAGGATTGATAGAATTAAAAAGTTGCAATTAACTGAAGAAAAATTCGAGCTGCCTGATAATTTTTCTCTTTCAGATGAGTTGCAGAATTCCTGGGGAGTTGAACAGGGTAAAAAAGAAATGGAAGTAAAAATAAAATTTAGTGGTAAAACAGCTCGCTTTGTACCTGAATACCGCTGGAATGATCAACAGGAAATTGAAGAAATAAGTGAAAACGAGATTATTTTTAATGTTAAAACCACCAGCAGAGAGGAGATTAAAAAATGGGTTTTAGGCTATGGTTCTGAGGCAGAAGTGCTTTCACCCCAGGATCTCAGAGCAGAAATACAGCAGGAAATAGAAAAAATGCTAGAAAATTATTAAAAAAACAGGTGTACGCGACACTACGGTGTCAGTGGGTGATGGTAAGATAAAAGCGTGAAATTCTTCAATCCTTATTATAGTGGATTAATTTCACTAATTAAGAACATATTTCAAACTTTATTTTACTAGCAATATAATTATATCAAAAAAAACTAAAAAAATAAATTATTTGAAAATTTTGATTTGATTTGGTATAATAAAAATAGATATAAATACTTATTAATAACATTAAAATTAATATAAAAACGGAGGTGTTAATGTGATTCATGCTTTAAAAGTGATGGGAGATTATGTTCAAGATAAAACGGAATCAAGTTTTTTAAGTCAGGTTGTGGAAAACCCAAATTCTAACGGAAAATATAATACTGTTTTAGTAGTTTTATTTAACAATGATGCGGAACTAAAATACCAGGAAATACAAATGGAAGAATTCACAAAGAAAAAGTTGGATAAATATGCATATGTTTATGGAAATCCACGTGGAGGAGATTTAACTCCAACGTCTAAGATTACTAAATTGGAGTCTACTTATTCCAGAATACAGAGGCCTTTAAAAAAATTAGTTAATAAAATAAAAAAACAGGATGAGCTTAATCAAGAAGAAGAAACTATAATTGAGATATTTAATTTATTTCAGGACGAAGAATTAAAAGATAAAATTTATCAGGAATTAGAAGTAATTTCCTATGATGACAATGCTGTGTTAACTATTGCTCTACAGGAAAATGATCAGATTAAATATGTAGGAGATTTTAATAAGTTTACTGAGTCACTTTTAGATAACTATGAAAAAGGATTTTATTTCAAAAAATCATATAATAAGGCAGAAAAAAATTCAGTTGGGAAAAATAATAAATGTTATATCTGTTCTAAAGAAAAAGATAAAACTTATGGTTATGTAGGAACATTTGCGTTTTACACTTTAGATAAACCAGGGTTTACAACTGGTGGCTTTAATAGAGGGGAGTCCTGGAAGAATTATCCGGTATGTTCTGATTGTGCAAGGACTTTAGATTTAGGAAAAAAATATCTAGAGGAAAATCTAAGTTCACGATTTAGCGGAATTAATTACTTTATTATCCCTAAAACAATTTTTGCATCAGAAACGGAAACTGAAGAAATGTTTGAAATACTAGGAGATTTAGAAGATAAGAAAAAACTATCATTAGAAAAAGAAAATAAAAAATCTCTATCTGGTTCTCAAAATGATCTTTTTCAGATGATGAGTGAATTTAAGAATTATGTTAACTTTAATATAATGTTTTATGAAGAAATTAATAGTGCTTTTAGAATTTTATTATATGTGGAAGATGTATTGCCTTCTTATATTCAGAAAATATTTGCTGCTAAGGATAAAATAGATAAAGATGAATTATTTGTTAATTTGCAGGGGAAAGATGGACCTTTCAAACTTTCTTTTACTTTTAATACTATTAGTAATTTCTTTTATGTTAACCAAAGAGGCAAACAAGATTTCACAAAGTTTTTTTTAGAGATTACCAATAATATTTTTTCTGAGAAAAAAGTTTCCTATGATTTGTTGATAAATAGGTTTATATATCATATTAGAGAAAAGTTTATTAATAGTCAGTCATACTGGCTTGATAATTTAAAAGCACTTCAGATTTTAAAGTTTTTAAATAAATTGGATTTATTAAATCAGAATGGAAAGGAGGAAAAATCTATGCCTACAGTTGATAGTGAATATAAAAAGAATATTGTTGATTTTCTGGATGAGCATAATGATGTACTTAACAGTAACAGCAAAAAATTAGTTTTTCTTGAAGGCGTTTTAGCACAGAAACTTTTGAATATCCAGAGTAGTGAAAGAGATGGCTCTAATCCATTTAGAGCCAGACTTAATGGACTTAAACTCAACGAAAAAATAATTAAAAGACTATATACAGAAATTATCAATAAATTGGAAGAATATGATAAAAATTATTATAAACAATTAGAAGAACTAATTGCAGATTATATTTTAGAAAGTAACTTATCTGAGATTAGCAATAATGAAATTTCATTTTATTTTGTAACTGGAATGAATCAGGCTAATAAATTTAACTTTCAAAAATCTGAGGAGGAGTAAAAATGGCTATTATAGATCAAAGAAGTGAGATAGTTTTTTTATACGATATTAAGGATGCAAACCCAAATGGTGATCCACTTGATGCCAACAAGCCGCGAATTGATGAAGAAACTGGAATTAACCTGGTAACTGATGTAAGATTAAAGCGTACTATTAGAGATTATTTATTTGATTATAAAGGCTTTAATGGTGAAGATGGAAAAGATATATTTGTTAGAGAAATCAAAAATGATGACCAAAGTATACAAGATGGGAAGGAAAGAGCTAAAGATTTTAAAGAAAATCCAAAAAAAGTTTTAGATCAATGTATAGATGTCAGAATGTTTGGCGGAGTAATTCCTCTGACCGGTGACTCTATTACCTATACCGGTTCTGTACAGTTTCAAATGGGTCGCTCTCTACATAAAGTAGAGTTAAACTATATAAAAGGTACAGGAGCTTTTGCTTCAGGGTCGGGAAAAACTAAAAAAACTTTTAGAGAAGAATATGTAGTTCCTTATTCTTTAGTTGGTTTTTATGGAATTATCAATGAAAACGCAGCTCAAAGTACTAAATTGACCCAGGATGATGTTGAATTATTATTGGAAGGTATCTGGAAAGGAACTAAAAATTTAATTACCCGCTCTAAAGTCGGACAGACACCCAGATTATTATTAAAAGTGAATTATAGTGAAGAAAATTATTTTATAGGTGAATTAAAAAGTTATATAAATTTAAATACTGATCTAAGAGAAGAAGAAATAAGAGATGTTTCTGATTATAGTTTAGATATTAGTGATTTATTAGCAGTAATTGAAACTAATTCAGAAAAAATTGATAGTGTTGAGTATAAAGTTAATCCTAGAGTTGAATTTATTAGTGATTCTAAAAGAATTAATTTAAATGATTTAGAATTATTTAAAGAGCTAAATATTTAAACTAAATATTAATCTTTGGGTGGACTATAATAGTTCACCTGAAGATATATAGAAAGGAGAAGGATAATGAATAAAGCATTAGTTTTTGATATCTGGGCTGATTATGCACATTTTAAAAAATATTATACTACAACTTCACCTTTAACTTTTTCTATTCCTCCTAAAACTACCTTATACGGCATTATTTCTGCAATCTTAGGGTTTTCAAAAGAGGAGTATTTAAAAAAATTTAATGAAGGTCTGTGTAAAATAGCGATACAAATTAAAAATCCTGTTAATAAAACAAGGATAAATTTAAATTTAATTGATACTAAAAAAGCTGCTTTAATGTCTCAAATTGAAACCAGAACCCAGATTAAAACTGAATTTTTAAAAGATGCTAAATATAGAATATATTTTATGCATCAGGATGAAGATTTATATAATAATCTTAAAGAAAAATTGAAAAATCATAAAACTGTATATTCAATATCCCTGGGATTAAGCGAAAATCTTGCTAACTTTAAGTATATTGAGGAAATAGAAGTAGAAAAAATTAACGAAAACAGCTGGCAAGAAATTAATACTGTAATGAGAATTGATACAGAAAATATCAGCAAAGGTGATATTGATTTTAGTCAGAATGGTCGAGAATATTTTAGTGATAAAATTGCTGTGGAAATGAAAAGTGATAGGACTGTAACTGATTATGCACAGGTTTTATTTGAAAAAAATGGTAAAAGTATTAAAGTAAATGTTAATAAATATTATAAGGATTCTAATAATAACAGGCTTTTGTTTTTATAACTTAGAAAGGATGATTATATGTTATATTCTCATCCAGAAAAATTTTTAATTGATCATTTGAATAATGTATATATGCTTGGTAAAGAAATTTTTGCAAGAAAAAAATTAAATTTCGCTAACTTGGCTGAAATTGAAAAAGCTTTGTCAATTATTTTATTGACACATGACTTTGGAAAAGCTACAGATTATTTTCAGATTAAATTAGAGAAGAGTTCATTTGGGAATAAATTGTCGAATAAAGAAGGTGAATTTAATCAAGAACTGAGTAAACATAGCCATATTTCTTCTTTATTAGCCTACCAATTTGCAGATCAGATTTTAGAAGATGACATTTTGGTCTGGATTGTTTTTATAACTGTTTATCGTCATCACAGTAATTTCAAAGACTTAGATAATATGCTTAAATTTGATGAGAGTGATTGGCCAAAGTTAAGAAAACAATTTGAAGCTTTAGATTTTAATGAGTTAGATAGTATAAGTGTTGAAATTAGTGATTTTGATTTTAAACCATCATCGATTGATTTTGATGATCTGAAAAATAAGTTTACAAATTGGAGATTCAGAAAAAATTTGAGAACTTTTAAAAACAAACCTAATAAAGATTTTAACTACTATTTGATTTCCAATTTATTATTTTCCATTTTAATTTTTGCCGATAAAGCAGAGGCTATATTTTATAGCAAAGGTTACAGCTTTAAAGATTTAAAAGAAGTTGCTTTAAACAGAAGTGATTTACCTGATGATTTAGTAAATAATTATAGAAATTTAAAAGGGTGGAATCAACCAGATAGTAAAATCAATATAAAGAGAAATCAAATTTATGATGAAGTTGTCAATCAAATTGAAAACATAAATATTGAAAATGAACGTATTTTATCTATAAATGTTCCAACAGGAGCTGGAAAAACTCTTTCTGTTTTTTCTGCTGCTTTAAAATTAAGAAATAAAATTTCTCAAGATTTTAGAATAATTTATGCACTGCCTTTCACTTCAATAATTGATCAAAATTATGATGTCTTTTTAGATGTTTTAAATCATTCCGATATGAAAGTTGATAGTACAAAAATAATTAAACATCATTATTTAAATGCTAAAAATTATTATTTAAATGAGGAAGACAAGGAAAGTCAGAAATTAGATTACGATATTTCAAAGCATTTAATAGAAAGCTGGCAGTCCGAAATAGTTGTTACCACCTTTGTTCAGCTCCTGCATTCAATTTTTTCCAACCGCAATCGTAGTTTGATTAAATTTAATAATATTTGCAATTCTATTATTATTTTAGATGAGGTACAGAATATTCCTCATAAATACTGGAAACTTATTAAAGAGTTTTTATCAGATATGGCTAAAAAATTAAATTGTTATTTTATATTTCTAACTGCTACAATGCCTTTGATTTATAATGAAAAAGAGCAAGAAATTAAAGAATTAGCTACAAGTAAAAGAGATTATTTTAAATTTTTTGATCGGATAAATTTAGACACCACTATGTTTAAGCAGCCGCTTACATTAGAGCAGTTTAAAGATTTTATAGAAGAGGAATTCATAGAATTTTATGATCGAAGCTTCTTAATTATTCTTAATACAATTAAGAGTTCAATCCATATATTTAATTATATTGAAAAATTAATCAACGAGGAAATTATTAATGGAGAATTGATTTATTTATCAAGCAATATTATACCTAAAGAAAGGCAGAAAAGAATAAAAAAAATCGGTAAGAAGAAAAGACAAATTATAGTTTCAACCCAGATGGTAGAGGCAGGGGTAGATATTGATTTAGATAGAGTTTATAGAGATTTTGCTCCTTTAGATTCTATAAATCAGTCCTGTGGTAGGTGTAATAGAAACTTTGACCCTGAAAATAGGGGTACAGTCAAATTGTTTAGATTAGTAAATGAAAATCATAATAATAAAGATTATGCATCTTATATTTATGATAATTTTTTATTAAAAATCACTTCTGATATTATTACTGAACTGCCTGAGATAGTTAGAGAAAATGATTTTTTTGAAATGAATCAAAAATACTTTAACAAAATAAACGAACTAAAAAGTAATGATAATTCAGAAACATTGATTAGTAAAATTAAAAATTTGAAATATGAAAAATCTTTCTTTAAAGACGAAAAAGAAGAAATATTTAGGTTGATTACTGATGATTATAATACAGTTAATTTGTTTATGGCAGTAGATGAAGACGCTGAAGAGCTCTGGGAAGAGTATAAAGAAATCAGTGGTCTAGAAAGTTATAATATTGAAGAATTTATGCTTAAAAAAGCTAAATTTGAAAATATTAAGAAAGAATTTTTATCTTATGTAATTACTATTCCCAAATTCACTGCTGAAAAGCATCTTGGCGATGAGCAGTTAAAAAATAACTTTAATTATATAAGCCCATTTCAGATTGAAGATGTATATAACTTAAACACAGGGTTTAAAAGACGGGAAATTGAAACTGAAACTTTCTTTTAATTAATTTTTGAGGATGTGAAAATCATGCAGCTGATCATTAATACCTACGGCAGCTATCTCCATGTTGAACAGAGTTCTTTTGAAATAAAAGCTGATGATAAAAAGAAAAGAGTTTCTGCTAAAAAAGTTGACTCTATATTAATTACTACAGGAGCAGCTATCAGTAGCGACGCAGTTAAGCTGGCCCTGGAAAATAACATAGAAATACAGTTTCTAGATCATTTCGGGAGGTCTATGGGTAAAGTCTGGCATTCTAAACTTGGCAGTACTACTTATATTAGACGCCGTCAGTTGGAATTGGCAGACAGTGAAGAGGGGACTGAAATAATTAAGGAAATTATGATAGAAAAGGCTGAAAATATGATTAAACATCTTTATGATCTTGGCATTAAAAGAGGAGAAGAAAAGCAAAATTATTTATTTGAAACTATAGAAGAAATGGAAAAAATAAAAGATAAAATCCCTAAATTAACAGGTCCAGTAGAAATTATGCGTAATTCAATCATGGGTTATGAAGGGAATATCTCTAAAAGGTATTTTAATGCTTTAAATTATCTATTGCCAGACCGGTATAAGTTTGGGAAAAGAACCTTTAGACCTGCTGAAGATGAATTCAATTGTTTATTAAATTATGGTTATGGAGTTTTATATGGCAAGGTAGAAAAAGCTTTAATAATTGCTGGTCTGGATCCATATGTCGGAATACTACATACAGATGGTTATAATAAAAAATCTTTTGTTTTTGATTTTATTGAAATTTACAGGCACCATATTGATAGGATAGTAATGAAATTATTTAGTCGTAAAAAAGTAAGAAAATCATATTTTGATCAAATAAAAGGTGGAGTGACTTTAAACAAAAAAGGTAAGGAAATATTTTTAACTGCTTTAAATAAATATTTTGATGAAAGTATTTATTATAAAGGAAGACAGATTAAAGTGAATAATACAATTCAATACGATAGTCATAATCTGGCCAATAGAATTATTGAGGAGGGAGATTAATGCTTGTCTGGTGTATTTATGATATCGTTGAAGATAAACCTCGCAAGAAAATTGCTGACAAAGCAATAGAACAGGGTTTATATAGGGTACAAAAATCTGTTTTTGCTGGTAATATTGATAGTAATTTATTAGATGAATTAATTGTTTATTCTGAGGATTTGATTAATCTTGATGAAGATTCAGTTTATATTTTTCCAATGTGTCAGGAGGATTTTAAAAAGATCGAATTAATCGGACAGGCATTTAACAAAGCAATGGTAAACGATGAATTAAAAAGTTTATTTGGTTAATTAAAGGGGGCTAATCATGAGCAAAGAAATTAGTTTAACCCCATCAGTAGTAATGGAATACCTTTACTGCCCTCGTTTTATCTATTACATGCTTTATTTAAAAATATCTCAGCATGAAGGTAGAAGATATAAAGTTCAGCGAGGAAAAAGTTCTCATCAGAAAAAAAGTAAAATCAATAAATCCTATTTAAGAAAGAAGATTGGTGTAGAAAAGAAAATTATTAATGAAAAGTTATATTCTGAAAAATATAATATTCATGGGATAGTTGATGAAATTTTATTTTTAAATGACGGAACTGCAGCTTCTCTAGATTATAAATTTGCCAAATACAAAAAAAGAACTTTTTTAACTCATAAGTATCAGGCCGCAATGTATTCTCTTCTGATCAGAGATAATTATAATATTCAAGTTAATAAAGCGTTTATTATTTATATCAGAAGCAAAAACAAATTAATTGAAATTGATATAGGAGAAGATGTTTATTCCGAATTACAGACTATTTTCAATGAAATTATTGATATCATTAAAAAAGGTTATTTCCCAAAAAGAACCAATTATAAAAGCAGATGTAGGGATTGTACATATAGAAATATATGTATAAAATAAGAGAGGGGATAATGTTGGAAATTAAAACAACTAAATTAAATTATGAATTAGAAGATAAGCTGCCGGTAAGATATGGACATAAATTAAGAGGATTTTTTGCCAATGAATTTGATGATATTTTATTTCATCAACATAAAAAAGATGGCAGTTTGAGATATCAATATCCATTAATTCAATATAAAATAATTGATAACAAGCCTTTAATAATTGGTTTAGGGGATGGTGCAGAAAAAATAATAAATAATTTTTTAGAAGTAGAAAAATTGAGACTTGATAATAAAATATATCATTCGCCTGCTAGCAGGTTAAAAGTAGATAATGAAGAATTATTTGTTAATACTGACTATGATATGCCTTCTTATAAATATACTTTTTTAACTCCCTGGTTGGGTTTAAGTCAAAAGAACTATAAAAAATACATTCAAAATTATATTGATGCTAAAACAGATAAAAAAATGAAGTTTTTAAAGAGGTTAATAATTGGTAATATTCTTAGCTTTGCCAAAGGAATAAATTGGTGGATAGAAGAAAAAATAATTTTAGAAGCTAAATTAGAAGATATTTCTGTTCAGTTTAAAAATGAAGAAATGGTTGGTTTTAAAGGCCATTTTTATAGCAATATTTATTTACCAGAATTAATTGGTCTTGGAAAATCAACAAGTAGAGGATTTGGAACAATCAGACGAAAAAATCTTTTTGATTAAACTTGATTTTTAGGAAAAAACTATATAAAATTAAGCTAAGAAAGTTATAATTTAATTAATTCTGATCCAAAATTATTTAGCATAAAAAATTTGAACCTTTATAATTTCATATATAAAACTTTGGTCAAGATGGTCAAAACTGCGGCATTTGCATAAATTTTAATCATTTTATTAATATTTTTCAGAAAAAATATGCTTTAAAAATTCTAAAGTAATTGCTCTAATGCCTATCATAACAATAAATTAAAGTCGTAACGGGCTCCAATGACTAATCCATTAAAATAAGGATTGAAACAGATTGCCATTGCGATCTCTGCAGTTATAATCGTGGCTCCAATGACTAATCCATTAAAATAAGGATTGAAACATATCCTGTGTAGTATAGCCCAGGCCATCATATCTGGCTCCAATGACTAATCCATTAAAATAAGGATTGAAACTTGCCTGTAGTAATAGATGAGTTAGCCGGCTCGCTGCTCCAATGACTAATCCATTAAAATAAGGATTGAAACTTTCAAAAGTATTTGACTACACAAGACTCCCTATTAGCTCCAATGACTAATCCATTAAAATAAGGATTGAAACTCAGAGGTGGTTTTGATGATAATAGGGACGAGCTTGGCTCCAATGACTAATCCATTAAAATAAGGATTGAAACATGTAAGCTCAACAGTTCCTCCGTTATTAGCACTCTGCTCCAATGACTAATCCATTAAAATAAGGATTGAAACAAGTTAAAAAGAAAAATTGAAAATGAATTATTAAAGCTCCAATGACTAATCCATTAAAATAAGGATTGAAACTTAAAGACTTAAATCTCATCAATCCTTCACCACCTTAGCTCCAATGACTAATCCATTAAAATAAGGATTGAAACTTGTTGAAGGATTGCTTCGTGGCGATGCTGAATCAGCTCCAATGACTAATCCATTAAAATAAGGATTGAAACTTAAATAAATAACACCATTCTTTTTCATAATTAATTGCTCCAATGACTAATCCATTAAAATAAGGATTGAAACTGGCTGGAGGAGTAACGAGGTTAGTTTGGGAAACTGAGCTCCAATGACTAATCCATTAAAATAAGGATTGAAACTGGCAACCAGGGTATCAACAAGGCGAACCTGATAGGGCTCCAATGACTAATCCATTAAAATAAGGATTGAAACTCAGGCTTGTTATCATCAATAAAAGCAGCTACCATTGCTCCAATGACTAATCCATTAAAATAAGGATTGAAACAAGCTATCAAGGTCGGGGAAGACGGAGAGGCTCACTGCTCCAATGACTAATCCATTAAAATAAGGATTGAAACCAGGAGCTTAAAAAGTACAACAAAGTAGGTAAAGTAGCTCCAATGACTAATCCATTAAAATAAGGATTGAAACCCCCTTTCCTGTTATCCTCTTAATTTCTTGGAATATGCTCCAATGACTAATCCATTAAAATAAGGATTGAAACGCACAACATAAGATGGATGAGAAGTTGTTGCATTGGCTCCAATGACTAATCCATTAAAATAAGGATTGAAACGCTTATATAATGAGCCTTCCAGAAGACTGGGAGGTAGCTCCAATGACTAATCCATTAAAATAAGGATTGAAACATTAGCATTTCTTCGTCATCAATATCCAATCTTAGGCTCCAATGACTAATCCATTAAAATAAGGATTGAAACATTAATTTAGGGCATCCTGGATAAGCACATGGCTTGCTCCAATGACTAATCCATTAAAATAAGGATTGAAACATGAAGGGAGATTAAATGATGCCAGATGAAAGAAAGCTCCAATGACTAATCCATTAAAATAAGGATTGAAACTTCGCTGCTACACAACAAGCCAAACCACTTGATGAGCTCCAATGACTAATCCATTAAAATAAGGATTGAAACTCAATCAGGTTAATGGCGGCGATGAGTGGTTAGTAGCTCCAATGACTAATCCATTAAAATAAGGATTGAAACTTGGTTGTTGGTGGTTTGGGCTGACTTTGTTGCGAGCTCCAATGACTAATCCATTAAAATAAGGATTGAAACTGTTCTCGTAGACGCTTTCGGCTTTCAGCTATCTTGCTCCAATGACTAATCCATTAAAATAAGGATTGAAACGGAGCATAATTATCCTTATCCCTCTTATGTTTGTTAGCTCCAATGACTAATCCATTAAAATAAGGATTGAAACAGGAGGTGGTTAAGTTATGAAAAAAGGTCAAGTAGGCTCCAATGACTAATCCATTAAAATAAGGATTGAAACTTTCTAGCATTTGTCCTTTCTCAATTAAAACATCTTGCTCCAATGACTAATCCATTAAAATAAGGATTGAAACATATAGGTGAAGCTGCATAAGAATTTTCAACTAAGCTCCAATGACTAATCCATTAAAATAAGGATTGAAACAAATATTGAATATATAGGAGGAATAACAGATGGCAATGCTCCAATGACTAATCCATTAAAATAAGGATTGAAACCACATATAAAGTGAATTCCATGCTTTACTGCTTAATTGCTCCAATGACTAATCCATTAAAATAAGGATTGAAACATGCATTAAAGTATAAAACCCTGCCTACATCTAGCTTGCTCCAATGACTAATCCATTAAAATAAGGATTGAAACTATTTTGTTAACATAGCAAAAGGTGTCTGTATATTAGCTCCAATGACTAATCCATTAAAATAAGGATTGAAACGACATATCTGAGTAGCTCTCGCCACGATATAAACCCTGCTCCAATGACTAATCCATTAAAATAAGGATTGAAACTTGGTGCATATGAGGGCTATGTGTCTATGGATAAGCTCCAATGACTAATCCATTAAAATAAGGATTGAAACGTGTGATACTCCTATCATAGAAAACAACTACGAATGGGCTCCAATGACTAATCCATTAAAATAAGGATTGAAACAAGGATTCAAAAGTTTTTTTTAATTGTCCATCATGCTCCAATGACTAATCCATTAAAATAAGGATTGAAACAAATAACTTAAATATTTTGACAAGTGTTATAAAACAGCTCCAATGACTAATCCATTAAAATAAGGATTGAAACAGGAATTAGGTAGAACTATCCAGCGAGAAGTTATAGGCTCCAATGACTAATCCATTAAAATAAGGATTGAAACCGAAATTTCCCAATTGCATTATAAAATCCTACAAAAAGCTCCAATGACTAATCCATTAAAATAAGGATTGAAACAAAATGGATATTTCCCAGATGTAAATGGAGAACTTGCTCCAATGACTAATCCATTAAAATAAGGATTGAAACATCGGATCGAGATCAGTCTGCTCTTCATCGTTATTCGCTCCAATGACTAATCCATTAAAATAAGGATTGAAACATCTGGATGAGATGGACGATCAGGATCAAGATGATGAGCTCCAATGACTAATCCATTAAAATAAGGATTGAAACTTAAAGACCAGATAAGTCAATTCGAAAACTCTCAAGGGCTCCAATGACTAATCCATTAAAATAAGGATTGAAACGAAAAAAACGCCGAGAACGCAAAAAGATATTTTGGGCTCCAATGACTAATCCATTAAAATAAGGATTGAAACTGTAATCTGTATTTGCATAGCTGCTAAAATCTTTAGGCTCCAATGACTAATCCATTAAAATAAGGATTGAAACTTTCGTAAACTAGAGCAAATAGTAGAGCCGGGCCAGGGCTCCAATGACTAATCCATTAAAATAAGGATTGAAACTTAAGTCCTAGTTACATTATACTTTACAGATTGAAAGCTCCAATGACTAATCCATTAAAATAAGGATTGAAACCACGTGAAAATCAAACTATTCATTCAGTGAAAGTATGATTTTGCAATTTAATGCAGCAAGCTGCAATTTATACAGAATATAAAACAACAAAAACCCCCAAGAAACCTGCACTACCAGGCTAAACTTGGGGGAAATTCATATAGCTTATGCAGTTAAAGAACATTACTAACAAAATATTCAATTGCTTGAATAACAGCCATTTTCTTAATTTTTTTGTCATTTATTTTAGCGGATCTATAAAGTCCTAAAGCACAATAGAGGCCTGTATAATAGTGGGGATTCCAATTTGGGTTATAGTATTCAGCAAAAAGTTGATAAAGGTAGCTATTAGTATTTTTAAAATTATTATTTAAATTATAAAAGAGAAAAGACAGGCCATCTTGATAATTTGATAGAGTGAAATTATTTTTAAATTCCTGGTAACTTTCTGCAATTTGAGTTTCTTTTTTATTTATTTCAATAAGTTTTAGGCGTTTTTGATCAATGTTTTTATTGCCAAAGTAATTTTTTAAGATACTGTAAGGAGGAAGCGGCTGATAAAAGGAGCTATCTTCCAGCATGAAAAAGGTATAATAGGTTATCATATGGTGCAGGTTAACTATTCCACTGCCTGAAACTGCTTTTAAACCTAAATCTTCCAGGTCATCAAGGGAAGGTTTTTCTGTTTTCTCTTGCTTAGAAATATATTTCTCCTGATAGTTGTAGCGCGCGAGATACATAATATAGCTTAAAACAGCAGTAGCTGCAAGATCATCATGATGGTTAACAATATCTCTCATAACCGGGAAGAAACAGCTTACACTGTGCCCGAGACTGTCAGGAATTCTTTCCATACCAAGATTAAGAAGGTGTTTTTTTAGGCCTTTGGGTTGTTTTTCTAAAAGTCCTAGTGCATAATAGAAGGCATTATGACTGTTCCCATTATTTATTTCTTCTGTTAGTTTATCATAACTTTTTTGCTTTACCTCTTTTTCTTTGTAGCCGCTGCTGTCTGCCTTTATATTAATAAAATGTCTTTCAGATAATCCCAGAATTACAACCTTAGAAATTTCTAGTTCAGCTTCTCTTGATAAATATTTCTTCTGCAAAAGTTCTTTTAAAAAAAGGCTCATTTTTACAAAATGGAAAGATCCATAGCTCAGATTGGATTCCATCAACATTAAAGGCAATAAATCGTCAATTAGTGATACCAGAGAAAATCTTGGATCATTTTTTAATTCTTTGAGAATTTGTTTAACTTTTTCTTGTTGATGATTAATTATAGCGTTTTTTAATTGGGAATTCATAATTTTTCACTCCTTCATTTTTTAGAAGATGATTTAGGATTAAAACTTCATATATATATTATCATATCTAATTTTGAGATGAAATTTAGATAAAGTCAAGAATCTTGTGTAAATAAATCAGTATCTTTCTTTAAATAGTTGATGATGTTGATCTTTTGCAGCTAAGAATCCTCTCATTTTTCTACCAGACAATTTTGAGTTATACTCAATAATCTTTAAATATAGAATTTTTTCAGCTGCTTGTACATTAGGCAAACTATTCATAGGCTTTAATCTTTTTCTGATTTCTTTATTGGCTCTTTCAATCCAGTTTGTTGTATATATAACTTTATGTATGCTTTCTGGATATTTATAAAATACTAATAGTTCATTTTTATCCTTATACCAACTTCAAAATACTTAGTATTTCCTCCCGTAAAGCTGCTGATTCAGTAGCACCGATATAGAAATCAAGTATTTCTCGATAACCGTCTTCATTGATACCAATGATAATATACACAGATTCATTTGCAACAGTATCTCGTCTGACTTTTATGCTCATGCCATCAATGAAAATAACACTGTAACGTTTTTCAAGCGGTCTTTCTTTCCACTGTTTAAGCTCTTTAAGAACAACATTGCTTAGATTACTGATAGAAGTACAAATGTACTTTTGTCCGTACATTTGCTCTATCCAGTCTGCCACATAGCGGGTGGAAAGGCCATTAGCATACATGTTTATTATGGCTTCTTCAAGCCAGTTATCATAGCGTTTATAGGGTTGAAATAGTTCAGTTTGAAATTCACTATTTCTATCTCTAGGAACATTTAAGCCTTTAATACTACCAAGTTGAGTTAAGAAATCACGAAGATAAGATCCATTACGACTATTGCCAGATTTTCTACCTAAGTATTCATGAGGAGTCCTCCTTATGGTTTGGTTTTATTTCGCTAATAAATATTTCAACCATTCAAAGAAGGATTCCTCTTTTTTATTTAAAATCTATTTAAACAATTTATTTGTACACTACTGTTAGAAAAATACAGGACAATTAAAGATATTAAAGAATTATAAAATAAGAAAGTTATATTTAATTGTATTTTATTTTTGGAGATATTCACAAATTAATGGAGGGCTGATCAAATAGGGATTGAAGATTCTATCCGTGAGAACTTCATAATATTTGAGCGGGCCTCTCAACAGCAATATAGAAAATTTTCCTGTGAAATGGCTTTTGCTTATGGTATAGCTGCAGGCTCTGCTGCTGTGATGACACCTGGTACAGAGCTGTGTCGTAAAGAAGATACAGATAGATTATATCAGAGCATGGTTTAAGGGATTTAATTCAAAAATATGAGGTGATATTGCACCTTTAAACTTCAGATAATTAATTTCAAAAATTCGTGATTTTTCCTTGAAAAGGAGTGAAAGATTTGTTAGTATAATAATAAACAAGAATATTGTGAATAAATTAAATATTTTGTCTATAATTGTTGCCAAAATACTATTGGTTTTAGTTTCTTGGATTGTAGGGAATATAAGTTTATTTTTTTAACACTATTTGATATATATATAAACTAATAATTATTTAATCTTTTAAATTATAAAAAGAAAGAATAATTCTGGTTTTATATATTTTAAGTGGTGTTATTTTTTTGTATTTTTAAATAACTTTAAGAAATAACTTAAAGTTTATTGTTTAGTTTAGCAATATATTTGTAGTATTAAGAGTTAAATCTTTCTGATTCTTTTTATTTAAAAATAGAATCAGAATTAATTGAGAAACAAAAATATTTTTAATGAGGGGTGGTAAAAGGAAAAAAGTTTTAAATTTAAGACATTTAAAGATTTAATGAAGAATTAAGATTTACTAAAATTTTATAAAACACAGGGGGTAAATTTAGATGTCTTTAAAAAGAACTTTAAAAATAGGCTTAGCAACATTGGTTATTCTTATTGCAGCTTTGGTTTTCATGCCTGTTCAAACTGAGGCGCAAGAAGTAGAGCATGTATTCTTTTTCATCGGTGATGGTTTAGGTAATGCTCAGGCGACTTTGACAGAATATTATTTACAGGATAAATATGATGATCCTGATTATGAATTGAATATGCATCGATTAGATGAAATGGCAGTTACTACTACTTATGGTGCAGATAAAGTAGTACCTGGTTCTGCTCAGACTGCAACTGCCTTAGCTTCAGGACATAAGACCAACTTTGGTTATGTAGGTGTAACTACTGATCATGAACCTACAACTACCATAATGGATAAGGCCAGGGAAAATGACTGGGGTACTGGTTTAGTTACTACTACAAGAGTTACACACGCTACTCCAGCAGCATTTGCTTCTCATGTACCTGATAGAGGGATGGAAAATGAGATTATTGAACATTATTTAGAAAAAGAAGTTGATGTTATAGCTGGTGGTGGATATAGACATCTATATCCAGAAGATCATCCTGATTCAACTCGAACAGATGATAGAAATATGTATGCAGAATTTGCAGAAGCTGGCTATAATACTTTTGAGGGTCCAGCAGATGTAGATGAATTTAGAGATTTTGACCCTGAAGGCAGAGAGAGAATATTAGCCGGATTTCATCCAACTCATATGAGTTATGAAATTGATAGAGACTCGGCAGAAGAACCCAGTCTAGCTGAAATGACAGATATTAGTCTTAATACTTTAGAAGAATATGGAGAATTCATGATGGTAATTGAGGGTGGACGTATTGACCATGCAGCTCACAACAATGATCCAGGTGGAATGATCTATGATACAATTGCTTTTGATGAGGCGATTGGAGTTGCATTAGAATTTTATGAAGAAAATCCTGACAATACTTTAATTATAGTTGCAGGAGATCACGAAACTGGAGGTTTAGGTTTAAACAGTTGTGAAGGTATGGAATATGGTTATTATTTAGATTTTGAACCTGTATTCGCTCAAGAGGCTTCTATTGAAGAAGGAATTGCTTTTGAAGATGAAGAACAATGGTATCAAGATATAGCTGATAAGTTCGGTTTAGATGAATTAACACCAAGAGAACAGGACTGGATGGAACATGGTGTTGCTATTGAGGAAGAATATGGTCATGAAGCAGATGTTGGTCGTCCTGGAAGAGTAGGTGGCGTTTATGATGGCGGTCAGGATTATGATGTTCCTTATGATGATGATGCACTGACTGAAGAGATGGCTGCTCATTGGCCACAGGCTCCCTGGATTTCACCAGCTCAGTCTACATTAGCTCATATTGTTTCCAGAAGAGCTAAGATTGGTTGGAATACTTCATCTCACACCGGTTCTGCTATCCAACTTACTGCTCATGGTGCAGGAGCTAGTAATTATGAAGGTAGACTTGACAATACAGATGTAGCCACAATTACAGCTGGATTATTGGATTTTGAATTAGATCCAGAAGTAGGAGTAGCTGAAATTGAAGAAGAAGAGAGCCGTAACTTACTAAGAAGGATTTTTGGCAGATAAAATAATATAGTTAATATTAAATGCTAAATTTCAAAGTTGGCAGGTAGACTAATAATTGGGCTGCCTGCTAACTTTATTTTTAAACAATTTAATAGATCTTATATATAATTGGTAATATTGGAGGGGTTAGATGAGCAAAAAGTTACTTCTAAATAAAGAGAGAATGATATCATTAATTATTGGGTTAATCTTAATTGCTATATTTGCCGGCTTTTATTTCCATCAGCCTGGTGATGAAGAATTTAGTCGAGAAGCTAGAGGGGTGGTTTTAGAAACAGATGATAGAGATGTTCAAGGAAGCGGAATCACTAGATTTGGTAATCAATTTGTTGAAGTAGAATTAAAAGAAGGTAAATTTCAAGGTCAACAAATAAGAGCCACTAATCAGTTAGTAGGTAGTTTAGCCTGGGATTATAGTTTCAGCGAAGGTGAAGAAATTGTTGTGGGCCTTTTTGAAACTCCTGAGGGTGAACTTGAAGGAGCGATTGCTCTAGATGTTTATAGACAAAATTGGACTTTTATATTAGTTGCTTTTTTTGTATTACTTTTATTATTATATGCCGGTTATACTGGTTTAAGAGCTTTAATTTCTTTTGCAGGAAGTGTATATATAATTTGGAATTTACTAATCCCGGGTTTGCTAGATGGCTTAAACCCTTTATATTTTTCTGGTTTCGTTTTAGTAATTTTATCTGCTTTAATTGTTTTTTCAATTGCCGGGTTTACCAAAAAAGGCATTTCAGCTTTTGTTGGAACAGTCAGTAGTCTCATTATAACCATTGGAATAGTAGTTTTTTTTGGTAATCGATTAGCTTTAGATGGTATGTCTGTTCCTTATGTAGGAGAAGTATTATTTGCTGGTTATATGCATTTAAATATAAGAGATATATTTTTTGCTACTGTAGTTATAGGTGCTTCTGGAGCAGCAATGGATATAGCGATGGATATGGCTGCAACTATAGAAGAAATCAAGTTAAGAAAACCGGATATTAGCTTTTTCGAATTAGCAAAATCGGGCTTTAATGTTGGAAGTGCGGTAATCGGGACAATGACAACCACTTTACTATTAGCATATATCGGTAGTTATATGACTTTATTTATGGCCTTTATGACTAGAGAAGCAAGTTTTGTCAGAATAATGAATTTGAGATTGATTGTATCAGAGATATTAAGAACTTTAACTGGCAGTATAGGCATAGTTTTAGTAGCACCAATTACTACCATTTTTGCAGCCTGGATTTATAGTATAGAGACAGATTTCTCTTTATTTGGCATTAAAGATTACTTTTTTTCTAAAAAAGAAGATTAAACTCAAAAGAAGGTGAGAAAATGAGGAAAAAATTGTTGTTTTTAATTGCTTGCTTATCAATAGTTTTATTAGTTTCAGGATGTGGAATTATGAGGGGAGAAGAAGCTGAATTTGAAGATCCTAATTTAGAAGCAGCAGTTAGAGAAAACATAGATAAATCATCAGGTGCAATTTATCAAGATGAAATTAAAGATATTAAAGAACTGCATGCTGTAAGCAAAGGAATAGAATCATTAGAAGGAATAGACAATTTGGTAGCATTAGAAACGCTAATTTTAAGTCAAAACCAGATAGAAGATTTATCACCTTTAGTTGAATTAGAAGATTTAAAAGAATTAAATATACAAAGAAATAATATAGCAGACATAACTCCACTTGCTGAATTAGATAAATTAGAAGTTCTAAATTTAGAAAATAATAATCTTACTGATATCAATCCATTGGGAGAAGTAAGTAATTTAAAGAGTTTAAATTTAAGTAATAATCACTTAAGTGATATAACTGAAATTGCTGAACTGAATGATCTGGAAAGACTTGTTTTAGACAGGAATGAAATTGAAGATATATCGTCCTTAGCACAGCTAAATAATTTAACAGAACTATACTTTGTTCATAATCAGGTAGAAGACATTTCACCTTTAGCAGAAATTACTAATTTAGAATCTTTAACATTTGGCTATAATAATGTTTCTGATATCTCACCTTTAGTTGAAAATGAAGGATTAGGCCAGGGTGATTTTATTAATTTTGAGGAAAACAAACTTGACTATAGTGAAGGATCAGAAGATATGGAAAATATTAATATTCTGCTGGATCGAAATATCCAGTTAATTTATAGAAGAATGTATTGATCAATGTTTTTACTACTTCATTATTATAAAGATTTTATCTAAAACTGCCAAGAAAACTCCATCCGACGAGAAGCTAGCATCTCTTTTGATGCAAATCTTTGATTTAGGTGGAGAGGTTCACTCGAAGTACCTCCTTTCTTTGAGGTACTTTTTTTTTTGGTTTGCCTGGCATGAATATTTGCTAGTTAGTGTAAGTCTGATCGGTTCAACCCCCTAAATATGGAAAATATGTTTGTTAAGCTCGCTCATTCTTAGTTTCTCATTTTTTGATTTAGGCGAGTACTGGTTCAGCAACTATTTTTTCTGCTTTAGCCAGTTTATAAAATTTTGCTGGAGGCATATCATTAAGACTGCCATGACGGTATCTGTTGTTATAATAATTCATATACTCACTGACTTTTTTATAGGCGTCAATAAAACTACTGAATTCATTAATTGAATAACAATCTTTTTCTAAAACCGAATGAAATGATTCTATATGAGCATTCATATTAGGTGTTCTAACTGGAATTCTCTGATGCTCTACCCCCAGTTTTTCACAGGTGTCTCCAAATAATTTAGAGACAAATTGTGGTCCATTATCTGTTCTAATTTTAGGCAAATTCATGCCTTTATACAGCTTTCTTTTATTTAAAGCAGCCTTTAATACCCTGCAGGTATCTTTAGCTTTACAGCTTAGTCCCAGGTGATAATCTATAACAGTCTTATAAAAGACATCAATTACTGACATCTGGAAAAAGAACTGATCTGTTCCATTTATGTAGCCGTATTTTAAATCCATCTGCCAGAGTTGATTTGGTTCTGTAATTTCTTCCTGTTTTGCAATCTTTTTAGGTCTAAATTTTTTGATTTTTCTTTGCGATCTTAATATATCCAGTTCTTTGCATAACCTGTATACTTTTTTCTTATTTATTTTCAAGTTATAGTCTTCTTTTAAACAGACTGTAAGTTTCCTGTAACCATAAGGGAAGCCATCTCCTGCAACCAGTTCTAAGAGCCATTCTTTAATCTGTTCATCAGATATTTTTTCACCTGATTCAGTTAGAGAATACCCAGGGACAGGTCTTCCTTGAGGATTATTGGAATTGCTGCTATTAGTACTTTCACTCTCAGTTTTTCTATTTATATTACTGTAGTAAGTGGAAGAATTAAGCCCAACAAAGTCTAAAACAATAGAGATTTTATACCCTTTATTTATCCACTTTGATGCAATCTGAACTTTGAGGGCTATCGGGGGTTTACTTTATCTCTCAACTCCCTTAAAATCGCTAATTCTAATTCTTTTTCTGCTACAATTTTTTTGAGCTTATCATTTTCATCGCTCATTTTACTTAATCTATTTTCTATCTCTTTCATTTGCTTTTTTTCATCTTTAGGAAGAGATCTAACTGATCCTGTTTCTTTAGCTTTTTTGACCCAGCTGTAAACAGTATGCTTAGAAATATTATGTCGTCTTGCTACAAGAGCTGTGTTACCTATTTCGCGACATTCTTTTACAATTTGTTCTTTAGTTTCATCGGAATATTTTCTGTTTGCCATTGGTGTTTCCCCCTTGTAATTAGAGTATATCACTTTCAAACTTTTTCTCCAATTCTGTTAGGGGGCTATATAGTGATGTGGAGGTTAATAGTGCCACCCGCTAGCTGAAGACAAGGGTATCCACCGTGAGGTGGAATCTGAAGAATGAAACATTTTATTAAAGAAACTGGGATACTTTAGCTTTACGGAAAGATATGCACATGTAACTAATACTTAATGAACCGCCCAGTACCGAACGGTATGCTGTGGTGGTGGGAGAGGACAGAAAATTAATTAATTATTTTCCTCCTAATCGATTATAAAAACCTTAAATATATTTTTAAAAATTGATTTTGAATTGTATAATTAAATGCACGCGGTGATTAGATAAAAAAATAGACACATACCTGTACCTTTTGTATAATGTTAATAGCGACAAAAACATTAGGAGGTACAGAATATGTGTCAAAGTAATTGTAACACAAAACGAAGCAAAGGAAAACACCTGAATTTTGATGATCGCAAATTAATTAAACATTTATATAATGTCCAAGAAAAAAATTATACTGAAATAGGCGAAGAATTAAACTGCCATAGAACAACAATCAGTCGAGAAATAAAAAAAGGTGAGGTAGAACTTGATAATGGTGATGGAACAACCAGAAAAGAATATGTACCAGAGATAGCACAGAAAGTATATGAATTTAATAATTCGAATAAAGGCCCTGATTTAAAAATCGATAAAAATAAAGAGTTAGCAGAATTTATAGAAGAAAAAATCAAGGAATTAAGATCTCCTGCAGCAGTGGCAAAAGACATTGAAGAATCAGATAAATTTGAAATTCAATTACACTGGAAAACAATCTATAATTACATAGATAAAGGTGTTTTGAATATAGACAGAAGCGATCTCCCACATGGTAATTATAAAACTGGGAAAGACAGACCAAAAGAAAGTGAAAGCACTACGAGGCGTAAGGAAGGTCGTACAATTAGAGATAGGCCTGAAGGAGCTGATACCAGGGAGGAATTTGGGCATTGGGAGATGGACTTAGTAGAAGGGTTAAAACAAAAAGATGAACCTGCCTTACTAGTGCTGACAGAAAGACAAACTAGGCAGGAAATCATAGAAAAAATACCAAACAAAAAAGCAAAGTCAGTGGTAAAAGGACTTGATCGTATAGAAAGACGATTTGGGGTTGTTAATTTTAGGGAAACATTTAAATCGATTACTACAGACAACGGTTCAGAATTTGCAGATTATGAAGGTATAGAACAATCATATACAGGTAGCAGTATACCTAGAACTAGTTTGTATTATTGTGATGCATACTGTAGCTGGCAAAGGGGATCAAATGAAGTAGCTAATAAGTTTATCAGAAGATTTTTACCTAAAGGCACAAGTTTTAAAGGTATTAAGAGAAAACTGATAAAAAAGATTCAGGATTTTATAAATACTTATCCTAGAAAAATGTTTAACTATGAAAACTCAGATAAATTATTTAAAGAGAAATTAAGCTTTAGTGTCTAGAAGTAATGAAGGTACAGGTGATTTTAAGAAAGATTAAAAAAGCGTGCATTGCATGTTGCAATTCACCTTTTAAAAATTGATTTTGAATTTCATTGAAAAAAGTCGAAAAATCTGTTATGATAATGGTATCATTAAAATTTTAAATATTTTTAATATAAACTTTGTATTTTTGCCAAAAAAAAAATTGAAATTTGGTTTTTTGGAGGCGAGTTGATAAAACTTATTATAGTACTATTTGATTTATATATATATAGAAATTAAATTATTTAATCCTGAAGTTTTTAGAGAATTAATGATTGATTTTTACTATAAATCAATAAGTGCTATTTTTTGTATATTAATAAAATTCAGAACGTTCACTAATTATTAAGTTTTTTGCAGCTATCTTTATGTAATTTGTATTTATTATTAGGCAAATTGACAGGATATTTGCATTAAATTTAGCTAAGATATTGCATTATTAAGATGATAATTTTTTAAATTTTGTTTGGCGAGTTGGGGCGCTCGGAATTGAATAAAATTTAAAAACTTAAAAAGGGGGGAGAAGAATTAGTTTTTAGAGTTAAGTCTTTTTAAAGGCTTAATAAAAAAGCAAGTATTACTAAAATTTCATTAAAAATCAGGGGGAAATTTAAATGTCAGCAAAAAGAATTTTGAAATTAAGTTTAGCAACCCTAGTAATGTTTGTTAGTGTTTTTGCAGCTTTAGCTTTTGCACCTGTTCAAACTGAGGCGCAAGAAGTAGAACATGTATTCTTTTTCATCGGTGATGGTTTAGGTAATGCACAGTCGACTTTGACTGAATATTATTTACAGGCTAAATATGATGATCCTGATTTTAGATTAAACATGAACAAATTAGATGAGATGGCTATTACTACTACTTATGGTGCAGATAAAGTAGTACCTGGTTCTGCTCAGACTGCAACTGCTTTAGCTTCAGGACATAAGACCAACTTTGGTTATGTAGGAATGACAACTGATCATAAACCTACAACTACCATAATGGATAGGGCCAGGGAAAATGACTGGGGTACTGGTTTAGTTACCACTACAAGAATTACACATGCTACTCCAGCAGCCTTTGCTTCCCATGTACCTGATAGAGGGATGGAAAATGAGATTATTGAACATTATTTAGAAAAAGAAGTTGATGTTATAGCTGGTGGTGGATATAGACACTTATACCCTCAAGATCATCCTGCTTCAAGTCGAACAGATGATAGAAATATGTATGCAGAATTTACAGCAGCTGGCTATAATATTTTTGAGGGTCCAGCAGACGTAGAGAAATTCAGAAACTTTGCACCTGAAGGCAGAGAGAGACTATTAGCCGGATTTCATCCAACTCATATGAGTTATGAAATTGATAGAGATCCTGCAGAAGAACCCAGTCTAGCTGAAATGACAAAAGTAGCCCTTAATACTTTAGAAAATTATGGGAAATTCATGATGGTTATTGAGGGTGGACGTATTGACCATGCAGCTCACAACAATGATCCAGGTGGAATGATCTATGACACTATTGCTTTTGATGAAGCAATTGGAGTTGCGTTAGAATTTTATGAAGAAAATCCTGACAATACTTTAATTATAGTTGCAGGTGACCACGAAACTGGTGGTTTAGGTTTAAACAGTTGTGAAGGTATGGAATATGGTTATTATTTAAATTTTGAGCCTATATTTGCTCAAAATGCGTCTATAGAAGAAGGAATTGCTTTTGAAAATGAAGAACAATGGTATCAAGATATAGCTGATAAGTTCGGTTTAGATGAATTAACACCAAGAGAACAGGCCTGGATGGAACATGGTGTAGCGATTGAGAAAGAATATGGTCGCGAAGCAGATGTTGGCCGCCCTGGAAGAATAGGTGGCGTTTATGATGGCGGTCAGGATTATGATGTTCCTTATGATGAAGAAGCAATGCGCGATGTAATGTATGCTCATTGGCCACAGGCTCCCTGGATTTCACCAGCTCAGTCTACATTAGCTCATATTGTTTCCAGAAGAGCTAAGATTGGTTGGAATACTTCATCTCACACCGGTTCTGCTATCCAACTTACTGCTCATGGTGCAGGAGCTAGTAATTATGAAGGTAGAATGGATAATACAGATGTAGCTAAAATCACAGCAGCTTTATTGGACTTCGAATTAGATCCAGAAGTAGGAGTAGCTGAAATTGAAGTAGCTGAAAGTCGTAACTTATTAAGAAGAATATTTGGCAGATAAAATAATATAGTGAATATTAAATGCTAAATTTCAAAGTTGGCAGGTAGACTAATAATTGGGCTGCCTGCTAACTTTATTTTATCTAAAACTGCTAAGAAAACTCCATCCAAGCTATGCATTGGGTGGAGATAAATTGGCTATTTATTCTGATTTTCAATATACTTTTTAATTGTCTCAATAGTAGCACCACCAGAAGATACAATAATGATATTGTAGACTATAAACAGAATGATAATTGTTATTTAAGTCTCTATTCATAAAGATCAAACCTCCATTTTTTCTTTTACAAGCAAACATATGTATGATATAATTATAGTAGGATGGAGGTGAAAAATCAATGCGATTATCATTTAAATTCAAGCCTAAATTAAGCCATAAGCAATTAGTAATAATTAATGAATTAGCCTGGCATTGCTCTAAATTATATAATACAGTCAATTATCAGATTAAAAATAATAAAGATGTAAAAGCTGTCTATACTGAATTAGAAACTAGATATAAAAATAACTGGCATAATGACTACCTTCACTCCCATAACAGACAGCAGGCATTAAAGCAGTTAGCTAAGGACTGGAAAAGTTTTTTTAATTCTCTCAAAGATTATAAAAAGAATCCTCAAAAATATAAAGGTCAGCCAGGGTCACCGAATTTTAAACATATGAACAGTAATCCCTGTGAAATAATTTTTACCAATCTGGCTGTTAGAATTAAAGATAATAAATTACTCTTATCCTTATCTAAAAAGATACAATCTAAATATAATGTGAAGGTCACTAAAGCTTTTAATTTATAATACGCAAGGAAAGCTTTAGTATGACCGTATTCGATTTGGCCTTCTTAATTTTGAGCTGCCTGAAGCAGTTCAAAGCATTATAGATTTAGATGCTGTCCAGCAGATAAAGATTAAGCAGGACCGTATTTCTAAAAGATGGTATCTACTAATCATCTACAAAGTTAAAGAGGCAAAAGAAAATAAGAAATCTAACATAATGGCAGTAGATCTAGGTCTTGATAATTTGGCTACTTTAACATTTAAAAACAATTCTGATTGTTATATTATCAATGGTAAAACTATTAAATCCAAAAATTCTTATTTTAATAAAGAAATTGCCAGACTACAAAGCATTAGAATGAGGCAGTTAGCTACCAGTAAAATTAGAGATACTAAACGAATAAAATATCTGAGATTAAAGAGAAGAAATTATATTAGAGATTATCTCCATAAAGCTAGCTGCAAAATAGTTGATTTAGCAATTGAAAATCAAGTAGAAACTATTGTAATTGGAGATATAAAAAATATTAAACAATGCAGCAAACTTAAATCTTTTGTCCAAATACCGATCCAGAGATTAAAAAAATTAATTGAATACAAAGCTAAACTAAAAGGTATCAAAGTTGTTGGAATTGATGAAAGCTATACTTCTGGATGTAGTTCAGTAGATCTGGAAAAAATAAATAAAAGTAACTATGATAAATCCAGAAGAATTACTAGAGGTCTCTTTAAAACTAACGAGGGCCTATTAATTAATGCTGATCAGAATGGTAGTTTTAATATACTTCGTAAATACCATAACGATAAATGTATTCTCAGACCTATCAAAGAGGCGAGAGATAATGGATTTGTGGACAATCCTTCAAGATTAAGGGTATCCTAAGCTATTAGGAGCAAAACTTAAAAGCCAAACATCTTGTAAACTGACCTAGTAATATAGGTTGAACTTTAATCTATATGAAGCAGTTAGAAGCTCCCTCTAAATCTTGGTTTTGATTTAGGTGGAGAGGTTCACAATACATATAACTGCTAATATTGGAGGGGTTTGATGAGCAAAAAGCTGCTTTTAAATAAAGAGAGAATGATATCATTAATTATTGGGTTAATCTTAATTGCTATATTAGCCGGTTTTTATTTCCATCGACCTGGTGATGAAGAATTTAGTCGAGAAGCTAGAGGGGTCGTTTTAGAAACAGATGATAGAGATGTACAGGGAAGCGGAATCACTAGATTTGGTAATCAATTTGTTGAAGTAGAATTAAAAGATGGAAAATTTCAAGGTCAACAAATTAGAGCCACTAATCAGTTAGTAGGTAGTTTAGCCTGGGATTATAGTTTCAGCGAAGGTGAAGAAATTATAGTAGGCCTTTTTGAAACTGCTGAGGGTCAAATAGCAGGAGCAATAGCTCTAGATGTTTATAGGCAAAATTGGACGTTTATATTAATGGCTTTTTTTATGTTATTGTTATTATTATATGCTGGTTATACTGGCTTAAGAGCCTTAATTTCTTTTGCAGGAAGTGTATATATAATCTGGAATTTACTAATTCCAGGTTTGTTAGATGGCTTAAACCCTTTATATTTTTCTGGTTTCGTTTTGGTAATTTTATCTGCCTTAATTGTTTTTTCAATTGCCGGTTTTACCAAAAAAGGTATTTCAGCTTTTGTTGGGACAGTCAGCAGTTTGTTTATTACCATTGGAGTAGTAGTTTTTTTTGGTAATCGTTTAGCCTTAGATGGTCTTTCTGTTCCTTATGTAGGAGAGGTATTATTTGCTGGTTATATGCATTTAAATATAAGAGATATATTTTTTGCTACTGTAGTTATAGGTGCTTCTGGGGCAGCAATGGATATAGCGATGGATATGGCTGCAACTATAAAAGAAATCAAGTTAAGAAAACCGGATATTAGCTTTTTCGAATTAGCAAAATCGGGCTTTAATGTTGGAAGTGCGGTAATCGGGACAATGACAACCACTTTACTATTAGCATATATCGGTAGTTATATGACTTTATTTATGGCCTTTATGACTAGAGAAGCAAGTTTTGTCAGAATAATGAATTTGAGATTGATTGTATCAGAGATATTAAGAATATTAACTGGCAGTATAGGCATAGTTTTAGTAGCACCAATTACTACCATTTTTGCAGCCTGGATTTATAGTATAGAGACAGATTTCTCTTTATTTGGCATTAAAGATTACTTTTTTTCTAAAAAAGAAGATTAAACTCAAAAGAAGGTGAGAAAATGAGGAAAAAATTATTGTTTTTAATTGCTTGCTTATCAATAGTTTTATTAGTTTCAGGATGTGGAATTATGAGGGGAGAAGAAGCTGAATTTGAAGATCCTAATTTAGAAGCGGCAGTTAGAGAAAACATAGATAAATCATCAGGTGCAATTTATCAAGATGAAATTAAAGATATTAAAGAACTGCATGCTGTAAGCAAAGGAATAGAATCATTAGAAGGAATAGACAATTTGGTAGCATTAGAAACGCTAATTTTAAGTCAAAACCAGATAGAAGATTTATCACCTTTAGTTGAATTAGAAGATTTAAAAGAATTAAATATACAAAGCAATAATATAGCAGATATAACCCCACTTGCTGAATTAGATAAATTAGAAGTCTTAACTTTAGGAGATAATAGAATTAATGATATTTCTCCATTGAAAGAATTAAGTAATTTAAAGAGCATAAATTTAAGTAATAACCAGTTAACCAACATTAGTGAAATTGCTAAGTTAAAAGATTTAGAAAGACTAATTTTAGATCGGAATCAAATTAAAGATATTTCACCTTTAATTAAATTAGATAATTTAAAAGAATTATTTTTTGTTCATAATCAGGTAGAAGATATTTCACCTTTAGCAGAAATTGCTGCTTTAGAAATTTTATCTTTTGGCTATAATAATGTTTCTGATATCTCACCTTTAGTTGAAAATGAAGGATTAGGTCAGGGTGATTTTATTAATTTTGAGGGAAACCATCTTGACTATAGTGAAGGATCAGAAGATATGGAAAATATTAATATTCTGCTGGATCGAAATATCCAGTTACTGTATAGAAGGATGTATTGATTAACAATTGAGTTATATATTTGTAAAAATCTATGTAAAACAAAAAAATTAAATTTTCTTGACATATTCTTCTAATATATATATAATATAGAATAGAAAATTTATATATCCAATTGTTGAGTGAGGCTCCTGTATGGAGATAAGCTATTGCCCAGAAATGTCCAGAGACACCAATGGGTAGAACAGATAGCAGACCGAATTAAGGCCTATCTAAGATAGCTGACTAATATAGTCTATGTCATACAGTGCTAAAGCTTAGACGAGGAGTTGGGTGCTGATAGTTAATCATTGTTAGTAAAGAACTCCTTGTGAGTTCTTTATTTTTTTTTGGTAGGTGAAAGAGAAGTATCTCAATGTATCATAGATAAAAATAAGTTTTTGAGATATACCTTTGGTAATAGTAGGGAGGAAGTAATATGGAAATTTGGGAATTTGTTATAAGGCTTTTGGTAGCTTTGATGGCTGGAGTTATTATTGGTGTCGAAAGAGAATGGCGCAAAAGAATGGCTGGAATTAGAACAAATACTTTAGTTGCTTTGGGAGCAGCACTATATGTTCTATTTTCAATGATGTTTCCAGAAGAAAGTAGTCCGACTAGAGTTGGGGCTTCAATAGTTTCTGGGATTGGTTTTCTTGGTGGAGGTGTTATAATAAAAAAAGGATTTAGCATTAGTGGCTTAAATACCGCTGCTACATTATGGTGCAGTGCAGCTACAGGAGTATTAGCGGGAGCTGGATATTTGAAAGAAGCTATTATAGGTGCTCTTGTTGTACTCATTTCTCATCTTGGCTTGCGTTATTTCCAGGAAAAATTTGTTGGTAAACATAATAATTTTAGAGATTCTGAATGTAAAATTACTATTATATTTAATGATTCTGATTTAAGAGAAGGGACGTCTTGTTTAGAAAAAATAGCTAAAGAGAGTGGTGGAAATATAAAGCATATATCCAGTAATTTTATTCAAGATGATGTTTTAAAAATCACTGCTTATCTACAAATCAAAGGGATAGATGTTAAAATGTTATATGATTTGATAGCTAAGTACTCTAAGCATAAAAAGATAGATAATATAGAATTAGAAATAGATGAGTTTAGCACTGATTTTAAAGCGAATAATGCTAGAGAAGAAAGTAGCTAAATGTAATATTTAAATTAAAAAGAAACTAAAGATCATAATTTTAGATGAGCAATTAATGCAAGCTTTAAATTATGCAGTAAAACAGGGAGAAGACTTAAAGCCCATAAAACTCTAATTCAAGTGTAATTTCGAAATTTTCTCCAATAGTCTTTTGTTTGATTAAACCGATGTTCTTAGCATAATAATGATAGCTTTTATTGTTATTTTCTTGATTAAGAGAAGTAATCTTTATTTGTATCACATCATAAAATGTTCCAGCAGGTACAGTTATAACTTTATCGGTAGAAACAATTCGTCGTTTTTTATCATTTGTTTCCCAGGTAGCACCTTCTTCAAGCGGTAGTTGTAAAATCACCTCTTGAACTTCAGCTTCCTCTTCTAATTTTTTAATTAAATTATTTTCGTCATAAAATTCGGCTTCTGCAAATATTTTTACTATTCGATTTTCTTCAACTTTATAAACTAAAACTATATTTGTACCAGTACCTTTATCTAAAATCTGTCCATACGAGTTTTCTGTGAACATAATTTCTCTTTCCAAACCAGGATGAATTGGTCCTTCACCAGTAAAATTATATGTCATTCCTTCTTGTAATGGTAAATAAGCTTTTAAATTAACAGTTTCTCTTTCATCAGGGACACATCCACCGATAATTAATGATATCAACAAAATAATTAAAAGTTTCTTATAAATTTTAATCTCCTCCTAAAAATAGATTAAAATATAAAATCATACTTTGCTAGTTAATATAATCTTATCATATTAATTCTAAGCTTGCAGCACTAAAATTACAATCAAATTCGGTTAAGAATAGGGGAGATAGCTCAATTCAAAATATATAGAAAAGACAAAATTTGTATAAGCTTTAAAAATATTGGTTCTTTAGCAGGATGTGGAGGATCAGAAGAAGGCTATGATGATCCAACCACCGAGGAAGAAATGCGAGAAGAAGTTGAAGAAGGAGTCGATGAACTTGAAGAAGAATTACAGGATAGTTTTGAATAGTGATTTATTTTAAAAGATCAATTACATTAGAAACAAAAAACCCCCAAGAAACCTGCACTACCAGGGTAAACTTGGGGGAAATTAACTTATTAAATTAAAATGGTGCCGAGGGTGGGACTCGAACCCACACGAACAAAATGCCCACAGCGCCCTCAACGCTGCGCGTCTGCCAGTTCCGCCACCTCGGCTCATCACAATTATAAATTATACCATAAATTATTTCTTTGTCAATAGAAATTGGAAATTTCCTGTTGATTAATTTTAAAAATTTGTCTAAAGATATCGAAAGTAGATAAAATCATTAAGAATGCCCAAATATGCAGGAATTAAGCTAATAATCACGAATATAATTTATAGAGACAAGAGTTCATTAATAGGGAGGTCAATTACATTGGCAGAAAAAAATCCAGAAAATAATCAAAAAGAAGAAAATCAAAAAGAAAATAATAAATACAAATGGTTGGGGATTGCTTTAATAGCTCTGCTTATTTTATTTATTGCTTATACAGGTTATTATCTCGAAAGAGGAATAGAACCTGTAGATGATGATTTAATTGTTGGGGGAGATCAACTTCAAGAAGATCCAGGTTTAATTGACAGACTGTTGGGTTTGATGAATTTAAATGATACTACTTTTGAACAGGAATTAGATATATTATTTGTTGGTTTAGATGATACAGATGATAAAGAACTTGATGAGGTTGAAGCTAACTCAATTATGATAGTTAAAATTAGACCTGAACAGGAAGTAATTATTATCGAGACAGTTGATGAGACTATGGAATATCAAAATAGAGCTTTAAAAGATTTTGATTTTAGAGAATTAAACACTAAAGTAGCTCAGGCAAAGTCCAGGGACTTTGATTATTATCTTTATTTAAATTTTCCCGGTTTTGAAAAAGTAATTGATGAGCTCGGAGGAGTACAGATAACTTTGGATGAGCAGCTGAGAGTCCCAGGCCTGGGTTTAAATTTAAGGGCCGGTAATAATCTTTTATCTGGTAAAGAAGCCTTAAACTTTGTACGCTGGAAGGACTTAGATAATGATACTCGCCTGCAGAGACAGAGACAGGTTATAAATGCAGTAGTAGAAAGAATTAGAGGTAATAATTTTCTCTTTAATGTAAGGGATTTATATAATACGGTTGTTAATACATATAATTCAGTCGAAACAGATATTAGCCCTGTCTTAGCAACAGAGATACTGAATTATTTAAGAGAAAATGACAGTATTGAATTAGAGTTTGTAGATTAAAAGAAAAATTTGTATGCACTAGATTAATCGAGTATAAAGGAGTATATTATTCTTAAAAGCTTTTAAATGCGTCTAATAAACTATTAATGTTTTTGACTTGAGTCTGCTTTTTATATATACTAGTTATTGCTGACGCAGTAATTGTTTTTTAATCTACTGCAGATGGGCGAATAGCTCAGTTGGGAGAGCACCTGCCTTACAAGCAGGGGGTCACAGGTTCGAGCCCTGTTTCGCCCACCATTTTATATTATACGGAGGTGTAGCGTAGCGGTTTAACGCGCCGGCCTGTCAAGCCGGAGATCGCGGGTTCAAATCCCGTCTCCTCCGCCATTTTGGTGAGATAGCTCAGTCGGTAGAGCAGTGGATTGAAAATCCACGTGTCGACAGTTCGATTCTGTCTCTCACCACCATTTTTGAGCGGGAGTAGCTCAGTGGTAGAGCATCACGTTGCCAACGTGAGGGTCGCGAGTTCAAATCTCGTTTCCCGCTCCATTCAATTTGCAGCCAGGCGGCATAGCCAAGTGGTAAGGCAGAGGACTGCAAATCCTTTATTCCTCGGTTCAAATCCGAGTGCCGCCTCCAAATATAGTTTTAAAATATATCTTATTTAAGAATCCAAATCAAAGGGTTATTTAGCTATTTAGCTAATCCTATGATTTGGGTTTTTTATTTGTATTTTTTTGCTAAAAAATTGAGCAGCTAATTTAATTAAAAGATACAGAGAGCAGTTTTTAAAACAAGCCCAAAAATTATCAGAGAAAGCAAAAAAATTTGGCCTTTTGTCTTGACAATAATAGAACCCGTTGATATAATACAAAATGTCGCAAGATAAAAATAAGCTTAAAAATACTTATTAAAGTTTTGTGCCGGGGTGGCGGAATTGGCAGACGCATCGGACTTAAAATCCGGTGGGAATTTATTCCCGTGTCGGTTCGAGCCCGACCCCCGGCACCACTTTTTAAGTTGGTATAGCTCAGTTGGTCAGAGCGCTACGTTGACATCGTAGAGGCCAGTGGTTCGAATCCACTTACCAACACCATTTTAAATCAGATATAATTTGCCGGGGTGGCGGAATTGGCAGACGCATCGGACTTAAAATCCGGTGGGAATTTATTCCCCGTGTCGGTTCGAGCCCGACCCCCGGCACCACTTTTTATTCCACTAGCTTTTTCTGAAAAGTCAAAGCAATAGGTGGATTTTTTTGTCTTACTTGACTTTTTATTTAAGAAGTTTTATAATTAATATTAATAAAATTAATAAATATTAAATGCAGAGATTGGGAAGAGTATTTTTGCTGAATGTTAAAAGAGAATTGTGTCAGAGGCTGAAAACACATAACATTTCTGCAGATTGAAAACCACCCATGAGCAGGCAGAAGGAAAATAGTATTTCTGTCCGGATATAAACCGTTATTTTATTAAGTGAATGTTCATCTATAATTAGAGATGAATATTAACTAGAGTGGAACCGCGATCCGTCGTCTCTATTATTGAGATGAGGGATTTTTTGTATTTTAAAGACCTTTAATAGCTTATAAATAGATTTTAGAAAATAAAAGGGGGAGAAATAAATGTCAGAGGTTAAAATTACATTACCAGATGGCTCGCAAAAAGAATATGATGCTGGAGTTACAGTAGAGGAAATAGCTTATTCAATAGGTAGTGGTCTGGGGAGAGATGCTATAGCTGGTGTAGTTGATGGCAGAAAAGTCGATGCATATTATGAAATCACAGATGATGTAGAACTCTCTATCATTACAATTGATAGTGAAGAAGGTTTAGAGGTTATTAGACATACAGCTTCACATGTGATGGCCCAGGCCGTAAAAAGACTTTATGATAATGTACAGGTTGCTATTGGTCCGGATATTGAGGATGGATTTTATTATGATTTTGATTTAGAAGAGAGTTTTAATCAGGAGTCATTAGAAGAGATCGAGGCAGAGATGCAAAAGATTATTGATGAGGATATAGAGGTAAGAAGAAAAGAATTGCCCAGAGAAGAAGCAATTGCTTTAATGGAGGAGAGAAATGAGGATTATAAAATAGAATTAATCAATGGATTAGATGACGAAATGATCAGCCTATATTTCCAGGGTGATTTTGTTGATCTCTGTAGAGGTCCTCATCTTCCTTCAACAGGTTATGTGAAAGCTTTTAAATTATTAAATACTGCTGGAGCATACTGGCGTGGTGATGAAAACAATGCCATGCTGCAGCGAATATATGGTACAGCTTTTGCTTCCCAAAAAGAACTGGAAAAATATCTAGAACGTAGAGAAGAAGCCAAAAAGAGAGATCATAATAAACTGGGTAGGGAATTAGACCTTTTCATGACAGTAGATGAGATCGGTCAGGGATTACCCCTATTAAAGCCTAAAGGAGCAAAGGTAGTTCAAATATTACAGCGTTTTGTAGAAGATGAAGAAGAAAAAAGAGGCTACCAAATAACAAAAACTCCCTTTATGGCCAAAAGTGATTTATATGAAATTTCTGGTCACTGGGAACATTACAAAGATGGTATGTTTATTTTAGGTGATGAAGAAAAAGATGATAATTTAATGGCATTAAGGCCGATGACATGTCCATTTCAGTTTCAGATCTATAATTCAAAACTAAGAAGTTACCGTGATCTTCCGATCAGATATTCAGAAACCTCCAGCCTTTTCAGAAATGAAGCCTCTGGTGAGATGCATGGTTTAATTAGACTGCGTCAGTTTACGATTTCTGAGGGACACTTAATTGTTACTCCTGAGCAGTTAGAAGAGGAGTTCAGAGGAGTAATTGATCTGATAAACTACATGATGGAGTCAATAGGTATAGAAGATGATATCTGGTACAGATTTTCTAAATGGGATCCAGAAAATAAAGATAAATATATCGACAATCCAGAAGCCTGGAAAGATTCACAGGCAAAGATGAAAACCATCCTGGATAACCTTGATATGGAATATGAAGAGGCAGATGGAGAAGCTGCTTTTTATGGTCCTAAATTAGATATTCAGTTCAAAAATGTCCATGGTAAAGAAGATACAATAATTACAGTACAGATAGACTTTGCCCTGCCTGAGAGATTTGATATGACATATATTGATGAGAACAATGAAAAACAGCATCCGATTGTTATTCACAGAACTTCAATCGGTTGTTATGAACGTACTTTAGCAATGTTGATTGAAAAATATGCAGGTGCTTTTCCAACCTGGCTGGCTCCTGTACAGGCAAAAATAATTCCTGTTTCTGATGATCAGCTGGATTATGCTTATCAGATTAAAAAAGAACTTGAAGCAGATGATATCAGGGTAGAGGTTGATGCTCGAACCGAAAAGGTAGGCTATAAGATTAGAGAAGCTCAGGTTGAACAGGTTCCATATATGCTGATTGTTGGCAGCCGTGAAGAAGAAAACGGCAGTGTTTCTGTACGTGAAAGAAGAGAAGGAGACCTCGGTACAAGTCCACTTGCAGAATTTAAAGAGAGAATTCTTGCTGAGATAGAAAACAAAGTTATTAACAAAGAAGATGCAATATAGATATAGGTACCTGGTACCTATAAATTAAAAAAAGAAGAAAAGCCTTGTGGTACCTATGGTCTTACCATAGGTACCTGGTACATATAACAGAATGGAGGGTAATATGGGAATAAAATATGGGATTACTGCAGGTACTCCTTTTGATACTAAACTGGGAGAAATATTTTTTAGTAAAAAAGGACTGGAAGTTGTTTCTGCCTATATTTCAGAAACTGCTGATGAGCAGAACAGGTTGCAGTATATTTCACCTAAAAAATTGGAGATTAAAACAATAAATACAATTAGGCATTTGAAAAAGGCCGGGGCAAATATAATAATTATTTACTGTAATTCTTTAAGTGCTGTGCTTGAGGTAGATAAAATAAGTGCTCTGACTGATATCCCTATCTTAACCCCATTAGCTGTTTATAAAAATCTTGATCTAAGTTCTTTAGATAAGCTTGCTATACTGGCTGCTAATTCTCAAAGTGCGGCTAAAATTGAAAATATCATTGCAGAAAAGAATCCTCATCTAGAATTTGTTAGTGCTGGAATTATGCCAATTATTAATGCGATTGAAGCTCAAAAAGATCCAACAGAAATATTAGCTGAAGCCGGACTTCAAGAACTTTTAGTAGCTTTTAGAACCATGGGAGCCGATACATTACTTTTAGGATGTACTCATCTGCCCTATCTTAAAGAGGAGATAAAGGGCTTTTATGAAAACATTATTGATCCTGCAGACAAAATTAAAGTTATGGCAGAAAAGCTTTTAGCTCACAAATAAGAAGTAGCTAATTATCAACAAATAGCAAATTGGAGGGATTTTTTATGGGAAAAGATATTTTTGAACTGCGCAGTAGTGTAAGAAAATTTAGTGATGATCCGGTATCTGATGCTGATATTAAGAAAATGCTTAAGGCAGCAACTCTGGCTCCTTCGGGAAAAAATATGCAGAACTGGCACTTTGTAATAGTAAAAAATAAAGATAAAATAAATGAGCTTGCAGATATCATAGCTAAAAAAAATAAAAAGCTAAGAGATGCTGTTGATGATGGAGATTTAAAAGATAATTTCAAGAAATATTTAAAATTCGGCACCTTTTTTAAAGATGCTCCGGTTTTAGTATTGTTTTTTGCTGCTCCCTATCCAGTAACAGGTAGAAATATTATGGAAGCTGCTGGTTCACCTAAGGAAGAAATTGAGGCACTTATGAAAGCTGAACCCGGTATCCAAAATATTGCAGCTGCTGCAGAAAACTTTATGCTAAAAGCTGCTGAGCTTGGCTATGGAACCTGCTGGATGACAAGTCAGAATTATGCTGCTTTAGAGATAAAGGCCAGTCTAGAGGCAGATTTTGATAAAAGCATTTTTGATCTGGCCTTAATTACTCCACTTGGTGTGCCTGCTGGCGAGGTTAGTTCACCGAAAAGAAAAGCTCTTGAAGAAGTAACGAGCTGGCTTAAATAAATGAACTAAAATAGCACAAAGTTAAGCTGATATTCTTGACAGGTGTTTTTGGCTGTGATATACTCATTAAGGAAAAGAAAGTAGAGACACCTGTTTCTCACCAGCAGAGCTGGTTAATATCAGTAATTTAATTGCAGCAGAGTTATAGCTATTTTGCTGTAGAAATATGCTTTTAAAGTATATTTGTTCTACTGATTTTGTATTTAACGGGTGGTTTCTACCATCCGTTTTTTGTTTTCTATATCACTCAGGAGGTGCATAAATATCGTTAATGATTTAAGAGTCAATGATCGTATTAGAGCAAAAAAGGTTAGGCTAATCGATCCCGAGGGTAATCAGATTGGTATCAAGTCACGGGATGAAGCACTAGACAGTGCTGCAGAACAGGGTTTGGACTTAGTTGAGGTTGCTCCCCAGGCTAATCCACCTGTTTGTAGAATAATGGATTATGGAAAATATAAATATGAACAGGCTAAAAAAGAGAAAGAAGCCAAGAAAAACCAGAATGTAATGAATGTCAAAGAAGTTCAGATGGGTGTTAAAATAGAGGATCACGACTTTAATGTAAAATTAAAGCAAGCTCGCAGATTTTTAAACAACAAGGATAAAGTAAAGGTAAGAATCCGTTTTAGAGGTAGAGAAATGATGCATAAAGAATTAGGCTATAACCTTATGGATCGTCTGATCGAACAAACAGATGATATCGGTAAGGTAGAAAGTAAGCCTAAGATGGAAGGTAGAAATATGATGATGTTTCTAACTCCAGATCTTGATGATTAAATTAAAGTGCATTGATCCTTTAATTTAGAGAAGGAGGGAAATTCATGCCAAAGATTAAAACACATAAAGGTATAGCAAAAAGAGTTAAAACTACTGCCAGTGGAAAAATTAAGCGTCATAAAGGATTTCACAGTCATATTTTAACTAAAAAATCTGGTAAAAGAAAAAGAAAGCTTCGTAAAGCAACAATGCTTGATAAAACTTATCAAAAAAGATATAAAAAATTACTACCATATAAGTAAGAAAAACTATAACTTAAATAAGAATTTGTTAAATTGGAAGGAGTGTCACAAAGATGCCACGTGTAAAAAGAGGTAATAAGGCGCGTAAGCGCAGAAAAAAGGTTTTAAAAATGGCTAAGGGATATTTTGGCTCCCGCAGCAAATTATTTCGTCCTGCTAATCAGGCAGTAATGAAATCTCTTCATTATGCTTATGTAGATAGAAAAAAGAAAAAGCGTAATTTTAGAAGACTCTGGATCACCAGAATCAATGCTGCTGCAAGACAGGAAGGCTTATCTTACAGCCGTTTTATCAATGGTTTAAGACAGGCTGAAGTTGAAATAGATCGTAAAATGTTAGCCGATCTGGCTGTAAATGACTCAGATGCATTTTCAGATCTGGTTGGTTTAGCAAAAGAACAGCTAGGAAATTAATAAATGAATGAAATTATAAGCAGTTCTCAAAATGATAAAATTAAATATTTAAATAAGCTCTATCGGAGCAGAACAAGACGAAAAGAAGGTGTCTTTGTTCTGGAAGGAAAAAGGCTTATTGAGGCTGCATCAGCAGGAGGAGCAGATTTTGAACGGGTCTTTCTCTCTCCTGCTTTTTTTAAAGCTGATAAAAACAAAGATTTAATCGATAAGCTGCAAAACAGGGTCAGCCTGGACCTGGTCAGTGAAGAATTATTAAAAGAAACTGCAGCTACAGTTAATCCTCAGGGGATTATCGCTATTGTTAAAGAACCTAACTACAGCAGTGAAAAGTTTTTTAAAACTGCAGATAAAATTTTACTATTAGACAGGATTCAGGATCCAGGTAATATGGGAACCATGATTAGAACTGCAGCAGCAGCTGGATTTGAGGCAGTAATTGCCCTAAAAGGTTCGGTGGACATCTATAACCAGAAGGTTATCAGGGCAAGTATGGGTGGTATTTTTGCCATCCCAATCTGGCAGAAAGTTTCTAAAAATGAATTTAAAAAAGATTTAAAAGACAGGGCAGCTGATTTTGAACTGCTTGCAGCTGATATTAAGGCTGAAAAATATCATTTTGAGCATCAATACCAGCAAAAATTAATTTTAATGATCGGTAATGAGGCCAATGGTCTGGCAGAAGATCTGCTTAATATAGCAGATATGAAGGTTAAAATACCGCTTAAAGGAGAAATGGAATCTTTAAATGCTGCCATCGCAGCAGCCGTTATTTCTTTTGAGATTTTGGCCCAGCAGTTAAAGTGATTTAAAGTTCTTGTTAACTTAAATTACTTATGGTATAATCAAAGTTGAAAATTATAATACTTAAAAGCTGAGAAAGAGAGAGTAGCTTAGACTTTCTATTACAGGAAATAACCGTCTTAACTGAGAGCGGTTTAATAGCAAAGCTGGGTGAAGTTCACTCTGGAGCTGAAAACTGAATTGAGTAGGTTTTTCCGGAAGTTATTAAAACTTCCGTTAACAAAACAAAGTGATTCCATTAGTTTAAAATGGAGTAAACAGGGTGGTAACACGGTTATCTCGTCCCTTTTGGGCGGGATTTTTTTGTTTTAAAAAAACTTTTCTTTTTAATATATTTTGGAGGTGTTAAATTTGGATTTACTTAAAGAGCTTAAAAAAATAGAAAAAGAAGCAGAAAAAGAACTAAAAGAACTGGCTGATCTTGATCAATTAGAAGAATTAAGGATTAAATATTTAGGAAAAAAAGGAGCGATCCAGTCCATATTTAGTCAAATGGGGAAAATTGCTTCTGATAAGAGGCCGGTAGTTGGCAAAGAAGCCAATCAGCTTAAATCTAAAATTGAAAACTGGCTTAATGAACAAAAAGAAGTATTAGAGTCTAAAGCAGCAAAAGAGCGTTTTAAAAAAGAAAAAATAGATGTCACCCTACCTGGAGCAAAGGTTAAAGCAGGTAGACAGCATCCTCTTTCTTTAATTACCAGAGAATTAGAAGATGTTTTTATCGGACTTGGTTACACAATCGCCGAAGGTCCAGAAGTAGAAAGTGAATACTATAATTTTGAAGCCTTAAATATTCCCGAACATCATCCTGCACGTGATCTGCAGGACACCCTATATATCGATGACAATTATTTGCTGAGAACTCATACTTCTCCAGTACAGATAAGAACTATGGAAGCACAGGAACCACCGGTTCGGATCATCGCACCTGGTAGAGTTTATCGCTCTGATGAGCTTGATGCTTCCCATTCACCGATCTTTCATCAGGCAGAAGGTTTAGTAATTGATAAGGGTATTTCTTTTAGTGATCTTAAAGGTACCATAGAATTGATAATCGAAGCCCTATTTGGTGAGGATAGAGATGTAAGATTTAGACCCAGCTATTTCCCTTTTACTGAACCCAGTGCAGAGGTTGATGTTTCCTGTATTGTCTGTGGTGGAGAGGGATGTCCACTCTGTTCTAGAACAGGCTGGCTTGAGATCATGGGTGCTGGAATGGTCCACCCTAATGTGCTGGAAATGTCAGGTTATGACAGCGAGTATTACAGTGGTTATGCTTTTGGGGTAGGTTTAGATAGACTTGTTTTATTAAAATATGGAATTGATGACATCAGAGTTCTCTATGAAAATGATAAGAGATTTTTACATCAATTTTAAACATTTTTATTAAAGATATAACTTATGGTTAGCTAATACTTTAATCAGAAAAAGAAAGGATGATAAATTTGCAGATTTCATATAACTGGCTAAAAAAATACATAAATATTAATTTTAGTGCTGAAGATCTTTCCGAAAAGCTGACAATGGCTGGTCTGGAAGTTGAAGCTTTAGAATATCTTGGTCAGGGTTTAGAAGATATAATAATCGCAGAGATCACTAAAATAAAAGAACATCCAAATGCAGATAAACTGCAGATCTGTTATATTAGAACCGAAGCAGGAGATGAAGAAATTCCTGTAGTAACCGGTGCTCCAAATGTAGAGGAAGGACAGAAGGTTCCCTTTGCTGGAGTCGGCAGCAGCCTGCCCGGAGGGATGGAAATTGAAGAAGTAAAGTTAAGAGGTGAGATCTCAAAAGGTATGATCTGTTCTGCTGATGAGCTCGGCTTACAGGAAGAACGAGCAGCAGGAATTATGGTGCTTGATTCTGATGCTCCACTCGGTCTCAGCTTTATAAAATACATGAAACTTGATGACTATATTTATAAATTAGATTTAACTCCAAACTATGCCCGCTGTCTTGGCATGCTTGGTGTAGCAAGAGAGATTAAATCACTCTATGCTCAAGATAAAGAACTGATCAAGCCAACGATTCAATTTAATGAAGATAAAAATGAAACTCATATTTCTGAGCAGGTAGAAATAGAAATTAAAGATCCTGATCTCTGTCCCCGCTATAGTGCTCGTTTAATTAAAGATGTAGAGATCAAAGAATCACCAGACTGGATACAAAGACGGCTTAAAGCAGCTGGGATTAGACCGATTAACAATGTGGTTGATATAACAAACTTTGTTTTAATGGAATATAATCAGCCCTTACACTCTTTTGACTATAATAAAATAAAAGATGGTAAAATAATTGTCCGCAGGGCTGAAAAAGGAGAAACGATTACAACCCTTGATGAAGAACAAAGGCTTTTAGATGATGAGATGCTGGTCATTGCAGATCCAGATGAGGCGGTTGCTGTGGCAGGTGTAATGGGTGGTTTTGAAAGCGAAGTTACTGCTCAAACAACCGATGTCTTGATAGAATCAGCCTATTTTAATCCGGTAAGTGTGCGTAAAACGGCTAAAAAACTGGGTATGCATTCAGATGCCTCTCATCGCTTTGAAAGAGGGGTTGATATTGAAAAGGCGGTTGAAGCAAATAATAGGGCCTGTCAGCTTTTAGAAAAATGTGCAGGTGGAACGGTCGTTCCAGGGGTAATTGATGAATATCCAGGCAAATATGAGCCGGCAGTAATTGAACTTGACTGTGATCGGGTTAATGAACTATTAGGAGTTGAGTTAGAAGAAAGCAAGATTATTGAAATCTTAAAAAGGCTACAGTTCTCCTTAGAAAAAAAAGAGGATAAGGTTTTGGTTACTGTACCATCATTTAGAACAGATGTCAGCCGTGGTGCTGATTTAGTTGAAGAGATCGCTAGAGTTTACGGCTATAATGAGATAGAATCAAGTCGTCCAGTATCTAAACAGCGGGGAAAAAGAACGGCCAAACAAAATTTCGAAAAAGATCTTAAAGAATTGCTTAATTCTGGTGGGCTTGATGAGGTAATAACTTACAGTCTTCAGGCTAAAAAAGGTTATCAGGATTTAAATTTAACCCAGGTAGAGAGATTCAATAATTTTGTTGAAATTAAAAACCCTTTAAGTGCAGCTTTTGGGATCTTAAGAACAACTTTAATTCCTGGTTTAATCGATGTGCTGGCTTCTAATGCCCGCCGCCAGGGAGCTGAGATGGCTGTATTTGAAACAGGGACAGTCTTTAGAAAAGAGGGAGATAATAAAAGGCCTTTAGAATTAAATAAGCTTGGGGGAGGACTCTTTGGAGCTGAAGATAATCTCTGGCAGCAGGATGCTCCCAATTTTTATCAGCTTAAAGGTGTTTTAGAGATGCTGTTTGAACATATTTTGCTTGAAGATTATCACTTAGAATTTGCTGAACAAAGACCCTATCTCCATCCCGGTAGAAAAGCCAATATTATTGTTGAAGGACATAAACTCGGTTTTATCGGAGAGATTCATCCTGAATTAGCAGAAAAAAATGATCTGCCTCAGGGCACAACCATTTTCGAAATGGACCTGGATAAACTCTTTGAATTGAGTAAGGATAAGAGTTATCATTATAAACAAATTACCAAATACCCGGTACTTGATCGTGACCTGGCGGTAGTAATTAAAGAAGATATTGCAATAGGAGAAATCTATCAGGCAATTAAATCTGAAGCAGGAGCTATGCTTAAAGAATTGAATCTATTTGATATCTATCAGGGAGACCAGATCAAATCAGGTTATAAGAGTGCTGCTTTTGAATTAAAATTCCAGGCAGAAGATAGAACTCTCCGTGATGAAGAGGTAAATGAGCGTTTTAATAAAATTGTAGACCATTTATCAGAGCAATATTCAGCAGAAATTAGAGGAAATTAATATTTTAGGCAGGAATTTAGCTTTTTGTAATGAATATAGTATAGTAGACTACTAAAGCTGGAGATGTTGCCAATGAGAGCAGAAAATGAAGAAAACAAAAACAAATTTAAATTAAATGTCTTAGGAGATAGTTTTACAGTCACTGGAGATTTTGATGAAGAATATATTAATAAACTTGCTAATTATGTAGAAAAAACCGGTAAGGAAATTAAAAATGCTTATCCAAAACTTCCCTTTAGAAGATTGACCCATTTAACAATGATAAACTTAGCTGATGAGTATTTTAAGCTGAGAAGTCGGTGTGTGGAACTGAGTAGAGAAAAAGAAAGGCTCAAAGAAGCGAATCAAAGTCTGCATCAGGAACTAAAAAAACTGAGGCAGGAGAACGAGGAGTTAAATTCTCTGCTCGAGGAGGTAGAATAATTGGATATTATTAATTTCTTCGACATCATTATTCTGGTTATGATGCTGTTTTTTGCCTATAATGGTTTCAGGCGTGGTTTTATCGATCAGACAAGTACTATTCTGGGTTTGATTGCCGCTTTATTCGTGGCGGTAAGGCAGTATGACTATTTCCGTGTTTTACTGGAGCCTTATCTTGATCTTTCTACTTCACTGCTGCAGTTTATTAGTTTTGTAGTAGTTTTTATAGTAGTTAATATTGCTATACATGTAGTGGGAATCACAATTAAGCGGATCATAGATGCGATCTTTTTAAAACCTGTAGATAGAGCAGCCGGTTTTATCCTTGGACTTGTCAAGGCAGGTATCATTATTTATCTGCTGGTGATAATTCTGGCAGAAATTCCTTATCAAAATTTAAATGATGTGGTAGAACAGTCTTTTTTAGGGAGCAGACTTCTAGAAGCTTCTCCCTATATACAATCTCAAATAGAAGAACTTTTTCGGCCATGATAATTTCATGGCCTTTAATCATATTATAAAGGGGCGAAAACATTGCTGGAGTTAACAAATAAAGAAATCGCAAAAATTCTTAACGAGTTTGCCGATCTCCTTGCCATTAAAGGAGAAAACGATTTTAAAATTAGAGCCTATTCTAATGCTGCCCGTAAAATTGAATCTTTAAGTGATGATATCAGCTCTCTGGCAGCTGAAGATAAACTTAAAGAAATAAAGGGTATCGGCAGTGGGATAGCTGAAACTCTTATGGAAATACTTGAAAACGGAATAATAGAAGAAATGGAGACCATCAAAGCTGAGCTGCCCCACGGGGTGGTAGAAATGACAAATATACCTGGTCTGGGACCTAAGACTGCCCACCGCTTTTATTATGAGCTGGGCATAGAAGATTTAATTAGCTTAGAAAATGCTCTCAAAGAGGCTAAGGTTAGAGAGCTGAAAGGCTTTGGTAAAAAATCAGAAGAAAAGCTATTACACGGACTCAAAAATTATGAAAAATATGTTGATAAAATAATCTTAAGTGAGGCCCTTAAAACAGCAGGAATCATAATTGCAGAAATCAAAGAAAAAGTTGAATCAGAATATTTTTCTCAAATAGAAGTCTGTGGAAGTTCCAGAAGGGGTAAAGAAATGACAGGTGATCTCGATATTTTGATCGCTACCGAAAAGCCAGAAGAACTGAGTCCTCTTTTAACCCAGCTCGACTTTGCAGCAGAAATTATCGGGGCTGGTGATACCAAAGTCAGTATTCGTACCCGGAAAGGCATACAGACCGACTTTAGGCTTGTTGCAGAAGATGAATTTCCTTCTGCCCTCCATTATTTTACCGGTTCTCAGGCCCACAATGTAAGGATGAGACAGCTGGCAAAAGATAAAAATCTTAAATTAAATGAATATGGCTTAATCAGAGAAGATGGTAGTAAAGAAGAGCTTAATTCTGAATCTGATATCTTTAATATCTTAGGTCTAGATTATATTATCCCTGAACTACGGGAAGACCAGGGAGAAATCGAGGCTGCTCAAAATGGTAGTTTACCTCAGAGTATCAGACTGGAGGATATTAAAGGTGATTTACACCTTCACTCTCGCTACAGTGATGGAGCCTTTACAATTAAAAAAATGGCTCAAAAAGCTGCCGAAAGAGGTTATGAATATATTGCAGTTACAGATCATTCGCAATCATTAAATATTGCCGGAGGTTTATCACCTCAGGATTTAAGAAAACAGATCAAAGAAATAGAAGAACTTAATCAGGATTTTAGCGACTTTAATATATTAAAGGGAGTTGAAGTAGATATATTAAAAGATGGCAGCCTTGATTATGATGAAGAATTACTGGCAGAACTTGACTTTGTAATCGCTTCTGTGCACAGTAATTTTAATCTACCCTATCAGGAGATGACTGAGCGGATAGTTAAAGCTGTAAAAAACCCTCAGGTAAATGTCTTAGGCCATCCGCGGGGCAGAATGCTGGGTGGTAGAGCTCCCTATGATTTTGATTTAGAAAAAGTAATTGCTGCAGCTGTTGAGGCTAAGACAGCTTTAGAGATCAATGCTTCCCCACAGAGGCTCGATTTAAATGCGGAATGGGCCAGAAAAGCCAAAAAAGCAGGTGCTTTAATTTCTATCAATACTGATGCCCACCACTATAATCAATATGCTGATATTGAGCTCGGTGTGAAAACTGCCAGAAGAGGCTGGTTAGAAAAAGATGATGTTATAAACTGTTTTTCCTATCAGAGGTTAATGGAATTTTTAAAATAAAAACTCCGGAGGTAATAAATTTTGAAAGAACATAGTCTGGAAGTTTTAGAATACTATAAAATAATAAATATGACTGCCGAACGGGCAGCTACCAGAGTTGGTAAAGAAATTGTGGAGAATTTAAAACCGGTTAATAATGAAGCCTATATTAAAGAAAAGTTGGCTGAAGTAACTGCTTTAAAAACGATGATTACTGAGTTTGGGAAACTCCCCTTTGGTGGAATAAGAGATATTAGAGAATCCTTAAAAAAAGCAGAAAAAGGCTCGGTGCTTTCTACTGATAAAATCAATGATATCCGCAATACACTGCGGGGAATCAAAGAGATAGATAAATATTTTGTGAAGATCAAAGATGAGCTTGATCCCAGAATTATAGAAAGAGAATATCAGCTTCTTTATGAGATAACAGCAGAGCTGCTGCCGAGAGAAAAGCTGGCCCGGGAGATAGACCGCTGTATTAATGATTATGGAGAAATAGCAGATGATGCAAGTTCAAAACTAAAATCACTGCGGGCTAAGATCGATTCTATAGAAAACGGGATCAGGGACAAACTTGACTCGATTATTAAAAGCAGCAAATATCAGGATATGCTGCAGGAAAGTATCGTTACCAAAAGAGAAAATCGCTATGTAGTTCCGGTTAAACAGGAGCACCGTAATAAATTTGATGGAATTATCCATGGCCAATCTGCTAGTGGTTTAACCCTCTTTATGGAACCGATGGCCGTTGTTCGCTTAAATAATCAGCTGAGGGAAGTTAGGGCCCAGGAAAGTGCAGAAATCCAGCGGATACTCCAGGTTTTAAGTTCAAAAATAGCTGAGCAGGCAGAAATAATAAAAAAAGATTTAAAGATTATATCTCACCTTGATGTAATATCTGCTTCAGCTCGTTTTAGTCTTGATCATGACTGTAATGCTCCTGATATTAATCAGGAAGGTTTAATCGACTTAAAAGAGGCCAGACATCCCCTTTTAAAAGAAGAGCCGGTTCCAATTGATGTCCAGCTTGGAGATCAGATTTCCACCCTGGTTATTACGGGTCCAAACACCGGTGGTAAAACCGTTTCTTTAAAAACGGTTGGTCTTTTAACCTTAATGGCCCAGACGGGAATGCATATTCCGGCTAAAGCCAATTCAACCATCGCGGTATTTAAAAAGGTCTTTGCTGACATAGGTGATGAACAGAGTATTGAGCAAAGCTTAAGTACTTTTTCTTCCCACATGACAAAGATCAAAGAATTTCTGGCTGAGTCAGACTCTAATACCCTCGTTTTAATGGATGAACTTGGAGTAGGTACTGATCCAGAAGAAGGGGCAGCCTTAGGTATTTCAATTTTAGAAGAGCTGCAGCAAAAAGGAGCTGTAACAATTGCTACTACCCATTACAGTCAGCTTAAAAGTTATGCTTATGGGGCAGACAATGTAGAAAATGCCTCGGTTGAATTTGATATCGAATCACTTAGACCAACCTATAATTTGATTATGGGAGTTCCAGGTGGTTCTAATGCCTTTGAAATAGCCTTAAGGCTTGGTATTCCGGAAGGGATTATTAAACGGGCTAGAAGTCTTTTAACAGAGGAAGAAATCAAGGTAGAAGATATAATCAATGAATTAAATCAGGAAAGAAAACGCTATAAAAGGTTAAGAGAAGAGATGGAAGAATACAGAAGACGGGAAAAAGAACTAAAAGAAAAATACGAAAAAATGATCGCAGAACAGCAGCAAAAACATGAGGAAGAAATGGAAAAAGCCCGGCAAAAAGCAGAAGAACTGGTTGTTAAAACAAAAAAAGAAACCAGGCGGATCATAAGTTCTTTAAAAGAGAAAGATTATAGCAAACGTTCAGAGGTAGATAGAGCTCAAACTGAAGCCAATAAAGACTTAAAAGATTTGGAAAATATCTTAGAAAAGAAAAACAAAGCAATTGATGACGGAACCGAGAAAGACCTTGTTGTTGGTGATCAGGTCAGGGTTAACAGTATCGGTAGAAAAGGAGAGATAATCTCTATTGATGAAGAAAAAGCTGAGGCTAAAATTCAGGCTGGGATTATGAAAGTGACCGCTTCTTTAAGCGATTTAGTTAAGGTAGATATCCCGGAAAGCGAAGAAGAAGAGCTGCTTAAAAAATACCGGGTTCAAAAATCACAACATGTTTCTCCTAAGATCGATTTAAGGGGAGAAAGATATGGTGCAGCCCAGAGTCAGCTTGATAAATATCTTGATGATGCTTTTTTAGCAGGGCTTAATGAGGTAGAAATAGTCCACGGTAAAGGAACCGGTGCTCTAAGAGAAGCAGTAGAAGAAATCCTAGAAAAAAACCCCCATGTCTCCGATTTCCGCCTGGGAAGGCAGAGAGAGGGAGGCACAGGGGTTACTATTGCTAAACTAAATTAATCTTTATTCTTCATCATCACCTCTGAAAATATCGAATATTCTTCTTAAAGTCCCTGATCTAGAATCATCTTCATGGATATCACAGGAGCGGGAAGGCCTTGTTTCAAAACGAGGAGTTCCGTTCCTGTTTAATTTTGGAATGCCATATTCTTCATCTATCTGCTGTATAGGCTCTCCGGTTTCAATCCTATAAGTACCTCTTACTAGATCTTCATAGTCTTTGTTGGGATTAACCTCAACAAATGTTTTCTGGGTGGGCCCTATTCTAATCCCAGAACCTTCTATATAATGTCTTTCCTCAACCTGATCTTCAGGACAATTACTGGTGGCAATCAAACCACTTTCAGTATCTATTTTCAGAGTTTCTACAGGACCATGTAAATCAGAAGTTTCTTCTGGTTCAGTTCCTTTTTTATATGGTAAAACATCTATTCTTGGTGCATATTCATTTGCTTTTAAACCGGTATAAGGGTCAACCGCAACTTCCACGATATTTTCTGGAACCTGGAAGTCAATTACAGGCATATCTTCAGAAATTTCACGCATATATTCTCCCCAGATTTGAGCGGCCTCTCCACTGGAAACAGTTTTGGTATCATATTCCATCGAGCGCCTTGTATCTTCTCCTATCCAGACAGCTGTTGCTATTTGAGGAGTATAACCTACAAACCAGGCATCAGTATATTCGTTAGTGGTTCCTGTTTTACCTGCTACATCTCTATCCATCTGGGCTCTCCGACCTGTACCATCTTTGATAACACTCTCTAACATCGAAGTCATCAAATAGCTGTCAGCTTCAGACATAACAAGTCTTTTATGAGGTTGAGCTTCATAAATTAAATTATCATGACGGTCATAAACCTTTTCTATAGAATAAGGCCTATTATAAACTCCCTGGTTGGCAAAAACACTGTAAGCTGCTGTCATTTCTAGAGGAGAAACACCTCTATTTAAACCACCTAAAGCAAGTGAATAATGGTCATCAAGGCCATCACTATTGGTAAAGGTAGTTACCCCAAGATTTTCTGTTAAATCTATGGTGTTTTGAACTCCAATATCCTGGATTAGTTTAACTGCTGCAACATTTACAGAATGGGTTAAGGCAGTATTAAGGTTGATCAAACCTCTGTATTGATCTCCATAATTGCGAGGCCAGATACTTAAGTGATCTCTACCGGTTTCAGATGCCAGCATCGGTAAATCATTAACTACACTGCCTGTTGTATAATCATCTTCTGCCAGAGCGGCTGCATAAACAAATGGTTTAAAGGCAGAGCCGGGCTGTCTTACCGCCTGATGAGCTCTATTAAATTGATCGGTTCCTCTTCCACCTACCATCGCTCTAATAGCACCTGAGTTAACATCTAAACTAACTAAAGCCATCTGAGGCTGGAGGTGTTCACTCTGGCCGCTGGAAAAAGAAGGTATATAATTATTATCAATTTTTGCCTGAATTCTTTCTTCAGCAACTTTCTGCATATCAGTATCGATAGTGGTATGTACTTTTAAACCACCACTGTAAACCATAGAAGCTCCAAATTGATTGATCAGCTGATCTCTAATATAGAGTAAAAAGTAATAAGCACTCTGAGTTGGACTTTCATCACCACTTATATCCAGTTCGAGTTCTTCATTCTTAGCTGCCTCTGCTTCTGCTTCAGATATATAATCTAGATCAGCCATTCTATCTAAAACAACATTTCTTCTTGAGATAGCCCGTTCCGGATTGTTTAAAGGAGAATAATTATTTGGTGATTGAGGTAAACCGGCGATCAAAGCTGCTTCTGCCAGGTCTAGTTCATCAACACTTTTGCCGAAGTACTGAATAGAAGCAGTTTCTACTCCATAAGCACTGTGGCCTAAAAAGATCTCATTTAAATACATCTCTAAAATTTCGGATTTGGTATACATTCTTTCAAATTGAATAGCCAGATAAGCTTCCTGTAACTTCCTATAAAAAGATTTTTCTAAGGTTAAAAAAGAATTTCTGGCCAGCTGCTGGGTGATGGTGCTCGCACCCTGAGCAAGTCTTCTCTGCTGAATATTGGCGACCATAGCCCTAACAATACCCCAGTAATCTATTCCATGGTGAACATAAAAATTAGTATCTTCTATTGCTATAATTGCATTTTTTAAATCATCAGGAATTCTTTCCAGGGGTACATAGACCCGGTTTTCTTTAAAAAGTTTGGATAATAACTCACCATCTGAGTCATAGATCATCGTAGCTTCACTTGAACCTTTATACTCAGAAATATCAGGAGTGTCCCGGATTATCCAGGTTACAGCACCTAAGATAGCACCTGTGCCAAGGGCAAATATTACTATAATAGTGACTAATATTATTTTTTTGTATTTCTTCTTCATTAACTTACCTCCTGTCAGAAAATATTATAACATAAAACAGCTGTTTATGGTACCCCTTGTTAGTAATTAATCTATCTGTTATAATAAAATGACAAAGGATACAGGAGGTGAACAGCCTGTTGAATTGAATATAAGACAGGCGTTTTTTATGGAAATTAATGAACAGTTAAAAATATTGAAAAGAGGGGTCAGTGACCTGATCTCAGAAGAAGAGTTAAAAGAAAAATTGATTGAAGCCGAAAAAGAGGGACGTCCTCTAAAAGTTAAACTGGGACTTGATCCAACTGCACCTGACATCCATCTGGGTCATACTGTAGTTCTGCGTAAATTAAAGCAGTTTCAGGATTTAGGTCATCAGGTTTATTTAATAATCGGTGATTTTACAGGTATGATAGGAGATCCAACCGGAAAATCTGAAACGAGAAAACAGCTGACAAAAGAAGAGGTCAGAGAAAATGCACTTACATATCAGGAACAATTTTCGAAGGTTTTAGATAGAGATAAAACAAAACTTGTCTATAATAGTGACTGGTTGAGTGAAATGAAATTTAGCGATGTTTTAGAACTTTCTGCCCAGTATACTGTGGCCAGGATGCTGGAAAGAGATGATTTTTCCAAACGTTATAAAGCTGGAAAACCGATCGGGATCCACGAATTTTTCTATCCTTTAATGCAGGGTTATGATTCGGTTGCGATCGAAGCAGATGTAGAACTTGGTGGTACTGATCAGCGTTTTAACCTTCTGGTTGGTAGAAACCTGCAGAAAGAATATGGTCAGGATTCTCAGGTAATAATAACCATGCCTTTATTAGAAGGTTTAGATGGAGTTAACAAGATGAGTAAAAGTCTTGATAATTATATAGGAGTTTATGATAAACCGGCAGATATGTATGGTAAGGTAATGTCGATGCCTGATGAACTAATTGCCCGCTATTATGAGCTTTTAACAGATATTTCAATTGAACAATTAAATGAGATTAAAGCTAAACTTAATCGGGATGATTTTAATCCAATGCAGCTTAAAAAAGAACTGGCTGCAGAACTGGTTAGAGAATATCATGATGAAGAAGCTGCTCAATATGCAGCTCAGGAATTTGAAAATGTATTTTCACAGGGTAATTTACCTGATGATATACCAGAGGTAAAAATAGAGAAATCCGAGCTTGATGAGGGAGAACTCTGGATAGTTAAAATTGTTGCTGCTACAGGTCTGGTTGATTCTAACAGTGAAGCCAGAAGGATGATCAAACAGGGTGCAGTAACTATTGATGGTGAAAAATATGATAAAATAAATTTAGATCTTGAAGTAAAAGATGGGATGATAGTTCAGATCGGGAAAAGGCGCTTTGCTCAAATTAAACTGAGCTAGTTTGATTTGCTATCATACTTTTTGTTGATTTAATAATTAAAATTGTTTTAAATTACTTTCAGACATGATCTTCACAACGCTTTTCATTTAAAATTAATTATGGATTGTTCTAACTCCCTTCGGTCAGACAGGGAACAATCTTAATCACAATTAATTTTATTCAAAGCTGTTTCGATCAAATTATCTGAAAGTAATTCAAAATCAACATAATATACTTACTAAAAACCAAACTTACTTTATTGAATAACTATGAGTAGAAAGGAAGGTCTGATTAATGATAAAAACTGGAGATGAAATACGGCAGGCTTATTTAGATTTTTTTGAGTCAAAAGATCACCTGGTACTTGATAGTGCTCCTTTGGTACCGAAAAATGATCCAAGCCTGCTCTGGATAAATGCAGGGATGGCTCCCTTTAAAGCCTATTTTGACGGCAGCTTAGAACCACCTCACCCCAGAATAGCTACCAGTCAAAAATGTATTAGAACCAATGATATAGAGAATGTCGGGAAAACAGCCCGTCATCACACCTATTTTGAGATGCTGGGTAATTTTTCTTTTGGTGATTATTTTAAAGAAAAAGCCATAATCTGGGCCTGGGAATTTGTGACAGAGGTTTTAGAGTTTGAAGAAGATAGACTCTGGATTACAATCTATAAAGATGATGATGAAGCCCATGATATCTGGCAAAAAAAGGTTGGCCTACCCGAAGAGAGAATCGTCAGAATGGGTAAAAAAGAAAATTTCTGGCAGATAGGTACCGGACCCTGTGGTCCCTGTTCTGAAATCCACTATGATCGGGGGATAGAATTCGGGGACAGCAGTGAAGATGTTCTGGGTGGAGAAGGAGATAGATTTTTAGAAATCTGGAACCTCGTATTTACCCAGTATAATTATACTGAAGCTGGAGAATATAAAGAGCTGCCAAATAAAAATATTGATACCGGAATGGGTTTAGAAAGGGTAGCCTCTATATTACAGAATACCAAAACAAATTTTGAAACTGATTTGATCAAGCCTATTATAGATGAAGTTGTAGCAAAAACTGGGATCGCTTATCAAAAAGATGATGAAAGTCAGACTGCCTACAGGGTGATCGCTGACCATATCCGCTCAGTTGCTGTTGCAATTTCTGATGGAGCTTTACCTTCAAATGAGGGTAGGGGTTATGTAATCAGGCGTTTAATCCGCCGTGCTGCTCGTTATGGCCGTAAAATTGGCTTTACAGAGCCATTTTTGTATGAGCTGGTAAAAACCACTGCTGAAGTTGTAAAGGGTGTAGCACCTGATTTAAAGCAGCAGCTGGCCCATGTAGAAAATGTGATCAAATCTGAAGAAGAAAGTTTTTTAAAGACCTTAGAACAGGGTTTAAATATCTTAGAAGATTTTTTAGTTGATCTCAAAGCTGAAAACAAAGAAGTTTTAAGTGGTAAAAATGCTTTCATATTATATGATACCTATGGTTTTCCCCTTGATTTAACCAAAGATATTGCTTCTGAAGCGGGAATCATGGTTGATGAAGAGGGTTTTGAAGCAGAAATGGCAGCCCAGCGAAAAAGAGCTAGAGAAGCAAGAGAGGAAACTTCTTTTAGCAGTGGCGAAATTGATAAACTTTATGCCTCTTTTAAAGCAGAAGTTGAGGCAGTAGAGTTTACCGGTTACCATTCTCTAACCGAAGAAAGCGAAGTGGTTGGAATAGTTAGAGAAAATCAAAAGCTTCAATCGATCAAAAAAGGAGAAGAAGCCAACCTTGTCCTCCATAAAACACCTTTTTATGCTGAAAGTGGAGGTCAGCTTGGTGATAAAGGTATTATTAAAAATGAAAATTTTGAAGCCAAAGTTTTAAATACCTTTGCCAGAGCTAAATTACCCGTGCATAAGGTTAAGGTAGAAAAAGGTGAACTTAAAAGAGGAGACAGTGTTAAGGCTGTTGTTTATGATGACCGCAGAAAAGCAACTGCCCGTCATCATTCTGCAACCCATCTGCTTCATAAAACCTTAAAAGAAGTTCTGGGAGAACATGTCAACCAGTCAGGTTCATTAGTTGCCCCAGAAAAACTTCGTTTTGATTTTACCCATTTTTCCGCCTTAAGTGATCAGGAATTAAATGAAATCGAAAAGCGGATTAATAAAGCGGTAATGGAAAACTATCCGGTCGAAACAGAAGAAAAAGCCTTAGAAGAGGCAAAAGCTATGGGAGCAGAAGCCCTTTTTGGTGAAAAATATGATGAAGAGGTTAGAGTTGTAAAGATGGGAGATTACAGTTTAGAACTCTGTGGAGGTACCCATGTAGATGCAACCGGTGATATCGGACCTTTTAAGATAATCTCAGAAAGTGGTATAGCAGCCGGGGTCAGAAGGATCGAAGCAGTTGTAGGAGAGTTTGCCCTTGATTATTTTAACGAAAAAGTTGATATTTTAAATCAGGCTGCTGCAGAATTAAAAACCGAGCCTGATCAGGTTGCAGATAGAATTAAAGACCTGCAGAAAGAGAAAAAAGAACTGCAGAAAGAACTTCAGTCACTTAAACAGAAGCTGGCCGGTTCTAAAAAGGATGAACTTTTAGATAAGCTTAAAAATGTGGCGGGAATTAATGTTCTTACAGCAGAGCTATCTGAACTTGATAATCAGGGTCTGCGGAATTTAATCGATCAACTCAAAGATAAACTTGATTCTGCTGTAATAGTGCTGGCAAGTAAGGGGCAGAACAAGGTTGTTTTTGTTGCCTCAGTTACTGCAGATTTAATAGAGCAGGGTTTTCATGCTGGCAAGATAATTTCAGAGGTCGCTCAAGTTGCCGGTGGTGGTGGAGGTGGCAGACCTGATATGGCCCAGGCAGGTGGAAGTAAAGTAGATAAAACCGCTGCCGCACTGGCTAAAGTAGAAGAAATTATAAAAAAGCAGGCTTAAAAAAAGGAATTAACTGCTGACTGAAGAAATTAATAAATAAGGAAAATAAAAAGACAGGATGTGATAACATGGCCGCTGATGACATTAATGACAAAACGATGCGATTTAAAATCCAAAAAGAAGATATTAGTGAGGCTGGATTTGTACTTAAAAAAGTATCTAAAGCCTTAGAAGAGAAGGGTTATAATCCAATCAGTCAAATTGTCGGATATTTACTTTCTGGTGATCCTGCCTATATAACAAGTTATAAAGATGCTAGAACAATGATCAGAACTATTGATAGAGATGAGATTATTGAAGAGCTGCTCAGCAGTTATCTGGAAGATTAATCTCAGCAGATACTGGCATTCTAAATCGCTTCTTGCTCTAAGTTGAGCTGGAGGCGATTTTTTTCTGCATTAATTTGCTTATTTAAGAGAATAATTATATAATAATTTATTGAAAGAAATATAATTGGAGGCTGAGAGATTGCGAATTCTGGGAATAGATTATGGAAACAAAAGAGTTGGGATCGCTGTTAGTGATGCCCTGGGTTGGACGGCTCAACCCCTGACAACACTTAAACAGCACGGACATCAGGAACTTTTAGTAGAACTAAGACAATATATAGAAAAATATGATGTGGAAAAAATTATTGTTGGGATGCCCTATAATATGGATGGCAGTAGAGGAAAAAGGGCAGAAATTACCCAGGCTTTTATTAATTTTTTAAAAAACAATTTAGAAATTCCCGTTGAAATTCAGGATGAGAGGTTAACAACTTCTCAGGCAGAAAACATTCTCCTGGAAGCAGATCTCAGCAGAAGCAGGCGTAAAGATGTTATCGATAAATTAGCAGCAGCTTTGATATTACAATCTTATCTTGATTTGAACAATTAATCACTAGAAAGGGGTAATAATAATGAGTGATGGACAATTTTGGATCGATGAAGAAAAAAAACAGCTAGTTTTATCTGATGGGGAAAGTGAAAGTAGATTTTATATAGAAGATGATCTTATTATCGAAGGAACTAAATATCTGATCATCGTTGATTCTGAAGGAGATGAAGACACTGCAGCCACCGTTATAAAAATAATTAATGAAGGTGGAGAAGAGTTAATAGCTCCGGTTGAAGATGAAGAAGAATTTAAAAAGGTAAAACATGAATATACAACTAAAGGTTAAGCTTTAAAATGATTTTAAAGAGGGAGGGTATGAACTTGAAAAAAAGAGCTTTAATATTTTTATTAGCTATTTTAGTGCTTGCTGTTTTTATCAGGACATACTCTCTTTTAGAAGCAGTTAATGAAAAAGATCAAAGTCAACAGATTGTGGAGATAAGATCTGGAATGTCAGGCCGGGATATTTCCAATCTCCTGGCAGAAGAAGGTCTAATTAAATCCGCAGATGTTTTTTATCTTTTAATAAGGGTAAAAAATAGTAATTTACGCTCAGGTCATTATGGCTTTTCTCCGGCTGATGATGCTTTTAGTATTTTAGAAAGCCTGGAAAAAGGAGATGAGCTGCAGTTTCAGCTTACAGTTCCCGAGGGCTTTACGATCAGGGAGATTATCGAGCGGCTGGCCGGGTTAGAAAGACCTGATTATCAAAGACATAAACTGGCTGAAGCTTTTAACGATCAGGCCCAGCTATTAAATTTTGAGGAAGCCCAACTGCAGAGGGAAGAAATTATAGAAGCTGCTGAAGGACTTGTGATCCCAGATACTTATAGATTTCCTTTAAGTTACAGTGAAGAACAGCTGGTCAGGGATTTAATCAATAATTTTAATAGACAGAGATTACCTCAATTGAGAGAAGCGGCAGCAGAAAGTGAATATGATGCCTATCAACTGCTTATTATAGCCTCTTTAATCGAAACAGAGGGTAAATTAGATTCAGAAAATGAAATCATCGCTTCTGTAATCTATAATCGTTTAGATAGGGGAATGCCCCTTCAACTTGATGCAACAGTACAGTATGTATTACCCGAACGCAAATCAAGGCTCTTTTATGTTGACCTGGAGGTAGAGTCTCCCTATAATACCTATCAAATCGACCAATTACCTCCTGCACCGATCGCAAATCCAGGAACAAGAGCACTTTTAGCTGCAATAGAACCGGCTGAAAGTGATTATCTATTTTATTTTGCCAGAGATGATGGCAGTCATGTTTTTACAGAAAGTTATCAACAACATCTAGAAAAACAGAGGCAGTTAGATTAGTGGGAGCTTAAAATGCAGAAAACAGAAATTAACCAAAAATTTTCTCAGCAAAAATATATTGATCCGGAATTTAAAGCTTTAGAAGAACTATGCTTAAAAGATCAGATCCCGATTATAGATCGGGATGCAGCCGACTTTTTAAAGCTGCAGTTAAAGATAAAACAACCCAAAAGGGTTTTAGAAATAGGTACAGCCTATGGTTTCTCTACCCTTTTGATAGCTAAAAATACCCCTCAAAACTGTAGGATTACCAGTCTGGAGATCGATACTTTTCGGGCAGAATGTGCAAAAAAAGAAATTGAAAAGACAGCTTATGCTGCCAAGATAAATATCAAAACGGGTGATGCACTTGATATTTTAATGTATTTAAAGCAAAATTTTGATTTTATATTTTTAGATGCTGCTAAAGGGCAGTATCTTTATCTTTTTGAGTACATCATGGAAATACTTGCTCCAGCAGGAATTTTGCTGGCAGATAATGTTCTCTACAAAGGAAAGGTTTTAAAAGACAAAAAAGCAAGAGCAAAAATCAGAACCATAGTAAATAATTTAAAAAAGTATTTAACTATTGTAATGAACCATCCTGAGCTTGATTCGACCATAATTACGGCCGGAGATGGGATTGCAATAAGCAGGAGGAAAGATAATAATGGAAAAAGTAGAACTGCTGGCCCCGGCCGGTAATTTAGAAAAATTAAAAACAGCCTTTGTTTTTGGAGCTGATGCTGTATATTGTGGTGGTTTGGACTTTGGACTCAGAGCTGGAGCTGCCAACTTCAGTTTAGAAGAGCTAAAAGAGGGTTTAGATTATGCCCATCAGCGGGATAAAAAGGTTTATTTGACCTTAAATATGATTCCCCATAATCAGGAACTTGCCGAACTTCCAGAATATATAGATAAACTTAAAGAGCTTGCTCTAGATGGACTTATCATCTCTGATCCGGGTGTTTTTGCCCTGGTCAGAGAAAAAATGCCGGATATTGATATCCATATCAGTACCCAGGCCAATAATGTTAACTGGGCTTCAGCTCTTTTCTGGGCTGAACAGGGAGCAGAGCGGGTTATACTGGCCAGGGAGCTTAGCTTTGAGGAGATCAAGGAAATGGCAGCAAAATGCCGGGATAAAATAGAGCTGGAAGTATTTATCCATGGTGCAATGTGTATTTCCTATTCTGGTCGCTGTCTTTTGAGCAATTATTTAGTTGATCGAGATGCCAACCGGGGAGACTGTGCTCAATCATGCCGCTGGCAGTATCATCTGGTCGAAGAGCAGAGACCCGGTGAATACTACCCGATCGAGGAAAATGAACAGGGAACTTTTATCTTTAACTCCAGGGATTTAAATCTGGCAGAAGAGATCCCAGAATTAATAGAGCTTGGCTTAAGCAGTTTAAAAATTGAAGGCAGGATGAAAAGTGTTCATTATGCTGCAACAGTCGTTAATACCTACCGCCAGATAATAGACAATTATTATCAGGACCCGGAAAACTACCAGCCTGATCAGGATCTTTTGGCAGAATTGAGAAAGATCAGCCACCGGGATTATACTAAGGGCTTTTATTACGGCAAACCTGGTGCTGAAGGACAGCGCTATCAGAGTTCTTCTTATTTAAGAAGCTATGATTTTATGGGAGTGGTAAAAAAGAACTTAAAAGATAAAAATGAAATCCTTGTTGAAGTTAGAAATAAGATATTTAAAGGTAATAGTTTAGAAGTTCTCTCTCCCGGAGAAAAATCTTATACAATTGAGGTAGATTATATTATTGATTCCGATGGCAATCAGGTTGAGGCTGCTCCTCATCCCAAAGAATTGATAATTATCGGCACAGAAAAAGCGGTTAAAACAGGTTCTTTATTGAGAAGAGAAAAAAACAAAGCAGATAATGGGAGCTAAAATATAATGAAAGATACAAAAAAAATCAGGTATAAGGTTGATCCTAAAGAAATAAACTTTATCGATATGATAATTAAGGCTTATGAAGGTATAGGAACCGTCAATGTTGACCATGATAATCCAGGTCAGATCTGGATAGATGTTACAGAAGGAACCGAAGCAGAAGTAAAAGAAGTAATGGCAGATTTAGGAGATCAGTTTTATGTAGAATTAATAGAAGAATGATTGTTAAATTAATTACAATCAGTTAAATTGTTGAAAAAGAACATTTGACTTTAGTTCATTTATTGTTTATTATAAGGGTGAGATTTGATTATAACTATTGATAAGGAAATAAGTGAACACATAGAAATTTAAGGAGGAAATATATTTTAGAAATAATTATAAGGAAACAACAGGGAGGGATATGCTGATGTTGAGAAAAAGAACTATTTTATTCTCACTTCTAATTCTCCTCATAATGGTTACTTTCGTAAATGTAGATCAGGCAGAAGCTGATTACTTAAATGAATTTGGCAGCAGAGCTCTGAGTAGAGGAAACGAAGGTTTAGATGTAGCAGTATTACAACAGAAATTAAAACAATTAAATTATTATAATAGCAGTTTAGATGGATTATATGGAGATGCAACAGTTGAGGCAGTAAAAGGCTTTCAGCGTGATAATGATTTAAAGGCTGATGGTGTTTTTGCTGAAGCTGAATTCGAAATAATACCAGAATTTGATATATATGATGATTACAATATATCAAGAGATGAGATAATATTACTTGCGAGAGTTATATATGGAGAAGCTAGAGGTGAAAGCTTTAAAGGTAAGATTGCGGTAGGCTCAGTTATAATCAATAGGGTTGAGAGTAATCAATTCCCCGATACTATCAGAGGGGTTGTTACTCAGAGAGGTCAGTTCAGCAGTCTGATGGATGGACAGGCAAATTATCATCCAACAGAAAGCGAAATTGCCGCTGCAAGAGCTGCACTTTTAGGTTATGATCCGACCAGAGGTTCTATCTTTTTCTATAATCCGGATGTAGCAACAAATACAGCCTGGATTTCCAGAAGAGATTTTGTAACCAGAATCGGAGAACATGTTTTTCTTCGTTAATAATTTTTAAAGTTTAAAAGCAAAAAAATAGCACCATATGGTGCTATTTTTTTTAACAAAAGATTTAATTTTTGTAAAAGATGGTTTTTTTTATTTTTAGTCTTGAGTTAATTCGTTCATGTTATCCATACATACTCCACAGATGGTTCTACCTTTATATTCTATAGTGTCATCTGCACTTCCACAGAATATGCAGGCTGGTTCATATTTTTTCAAGACTATTTTTTCTTCGTCAACAAAGATTTCCATTGGATCTTTTTTATTAATATTCATCGTTTTTCTAAGCTCGATAGGAATTACCATTCTACCCAGATCATCAATTTTGCGGACAATACCAGTAGATTTCATATTACCACTCCTTTCTTAACAAATTTCGACAAATTATTCTGTTTATTTCATTATACTATCAATATTTGGAATAGTCAATAGTAAATGATTATTTTTTTAAGTAAATTTTGGATAATTATACCGCATATTTTAATTTCTTATTAATTTTTTGCTTTTTTTATGTTAAAATATAAGTAATGACAAAAAAGTGAGGTGTGAGAATGAAAAATTTCAAAGAAAAATTTAAACTTAAATTAGCAGAAAATAATTATAAATTTACCAGACAGAGGGAAATAATAGTTGAGACCATACTTGAAAATGAAAACTGGCATTTTAATGCTGAAGATCTTTTTGCTGCTGTTAAAGAAAAAGACTCAGAAATCGGGATGGCAACCATCTATAGAACTCTAGAACTTTTAGAAAAACTGGATTTGATCCATATTCTTGACTTTAATGATGATTCAAGAGTATATGAACTATATCTGAAAGATCACCACCATCACCATTTAATCTGCAAAGGCTGTGGAAAATTAGTAGAATTTAGTGATCAGGGTATAGACTACTTTGAAAAAGAACTGGAAGATAAATATGATTTTTCTATTGATGAACACAAGCTCAGGTTCTATGGTTACTGTGGGGATTGCAGGGATAAATAATTAATTAACAAGGAGTTTTTTTATCTTTAGAGAATATACTATATAGAGCAAATAAGAATCTATGCAGAGAGGTAGGTCTAAATTATGGAAGAACCCACTAAACAGTGTTTAAAAGATCTAATAGTTTTTCAAAATCTCGAATCAGAAGAATTAGAGATGATATGCCAAAAATCCTATGCCAAACACTATCAAAAGGGTGAGGTTATTTTTTTTGAAAATGACAGTGTAAAAAAATTATACCTTTTGATAAATGGTAAGGTTAAATTATCGATGCTTTCTGCTGAAGGTAAAGAAAAGGTTTTAACAATTCTCCAGGAAGGTGATATTTTCGGGGAACTTTCTCTTTTTGATGAAGATCCTCATCCTCTGACAGCAGAGGTCATCCAGGAAGCCAGGCTTTTAATAATTCCCTGGAAGGATATGGAGCAGATAATTATGAAAAGGCCGAGTATGGCGATCAAAATTATCGAAGCCCTTTCTAAAAAAACAAGGCTTTTAACAAGTCAGGTTCGCGAACTGGTCTTTCAGGATGCTGCCGGCAGACTGGCCAGTCTTTTATCACGCCTGGCAGAAGATTTCGGCAGGGAGATAGGAGAAGGCACAGTAATTGACCTTGTTTTGACCCATCAAGAAATTGCTAACTTGATCGGCTCATCAAGGGTCACGGTAACAAAATTAATCAACCGCTTTATAGATGATGGTATGATCACAATTAAAAAGAGAAAAATCATAATCAAAGATTTTGAATCATTGGGGGAAAAGCTGCAGACTATTTTTTAATAATTTAGTAGTTAAATATTAAGCCCGGTGATTTAGAAAAAATATACATATCTAAAAAGCGCTGGATTATCTACCAGCGTTTTTTGCAATTAAAATGAAAAATAGGAGGAATAGAAATGAGCATTTTTATACCAAACAATGAAACCAAATTATATGGACTTTTAGGTAAAACATTAAGTCACTCTATTTCACCATCACTGCATAACACGGGTTTTAGAGATTTAGATATCAATGCAATTTATTTGATGCTTGAATGTAAAGAAAAAGAACTTTTAGAAGACTATATTCAATCATTAAAAAATTTAAACTTCGGTGGCTGGAATGTGACCATCCCCTATAAAGAGGATATTATCCCCTATTTAAATGGGTTTTCTTCTTTAGCCAGAGATGCGGGTGCTGTTAACACCGTTTTAAACAGAAGGGGAAGATTAACCGGCTATAATACAGATGTGATCGGTTTTCAAAGACAGATAGAAGAGGCCGGTTTTGTGGTTAAAGACAAAAAAGCTGTAGTTATCGGTGCAGGTGGTGCTGCCAGAGCGGTAATTGCTGCCCTGATTCAGCTTAACCTGGCAGAGGTTACTATTATTAACCGGACCTTAGAAAATGCGGCTGAACTGGTTGAACTTTTTAAAGAAAAAGAAAGTAAAACAGAATTTTCTTATGCTGCTTTAAAAGAAAGCGAGTATAAAGAAGATATTAAAAACGCAGATCTAATTATTAATACAACCCCAATCGGGATGTACAGCAATAAAATGGAAAAAAAATTAGTTATCAATCCCGAATATATTAATGAAAATCAATTTGTCCTGGATTTAATCTATAATCCTTTAAAAACAGAACTGCTAAAAGAAGCAGAAAAAAAAGGAGCTCAGATTGGGAATGGTCTACCAACCTTGATCTATCAGGCAGAAGCTGCCTTTAAACTCTGGACAAAAGAAATGCCCAAAAAAAAGAAGTGGAAAAAGATTGCAGAAGCAGCAGTAAATGATATGATAGAAATCGAGTAAATTCGACAATTAGAAAAGATTACACTAAAGTAGTATAGCAATTTTTTAAAAAAAGCTGTATAATTACTGATATATAGATACTTGCAATAATTTAAATAAATTTGAACTTCAGTCAAATTTATGCAGGAATATTTATTTAATTGGAGAATATATATAACATATCAGCAATTATTTACATTTTTAAAATAAAATCGACAAAATATTAAATTTTTTTAAGGAGATATTTTTATGAATCCAAAACACAAACAGAGAATTGGAGATCTTCTTTTAGAATGGGGATATATAACAAGAGAACAGCTGGAAGATGCACTTTCTCTCCAGGATGAAATGGGGATGAAATTAGGCCAGGTGCTGACAGAGTTAGGTTATATTAAAGAAGACGAACTGGTTGATGTACTGGAAATACAGCTGGGAATCCCCAGAGTAGATCTTTCAAATTATATTTTAAATACTCAGTTATCTCAATATCTATCAGAAAATATTGCTTCACGGCATAATGCAGTTCCTTATGCTGTAGAGGATGGTGTTTTAAAGGTTGCCCTTGAAGACCCAACCGATCTGGTAGCAATAGAAAATATTGAGGTTAATTCCGGGATGAAGGTCCATATCTCGATTGCTCCTCACTCTGAGATCATGGATTCTTTTAACCAGATCTATACCCTGGTTGATGGAGATACTTCTGAGATTTTTGACAGTTTAAATAAATATGATGAGATGAACACAGAGCCCGAAATAGATCAGTTAAGGCAGATGGTAGAAGATGCACCAATCGTTAGATTGACAAACCTGATCATCACCCAGGCCATTCAAAATCAGGCAAGTGATATTCATATTGAACCTTTAAATAATATTGTCAGGGTTCGCTACAGGGTAGATGGTGTTTTACATGAGGAGATGTCGATCCCAAAGCATTCTCAGGCAGCACTTATCTCCCGTTTAAAGATCTTAGCTGACCTTGATATTACCAAAAGGAGAATACCTCAGGATGGTAGGGTTCAGATGACCTTTAGAAATATGCAGATCGATATGCGTGTTTCTACCCTGCCGACAATCCACGGAGAAAAGGTTGTTATCAGGCTTTTAATGAGGGATAATACTCTTTTAAATATTAATAAGCTCGGGTTTAGAGAAGAAAATCAGCAGCGTTTTGAAAGGTTAATTAAAAGACCATATGGAATATTACTGGCAACTGGTCCTACCGGTAGTGGTAAATCAACTACCCTTTTTGCAGCTTTAAATAGGATCAATACTCCAACTAAAAACATCGTTACAATTGAGGATCCAGTTGAATACCAGATAGAAGGTATAAATCAGGTGCAGGCAAATGTAAAAGCAGGTTTGACCTTTGCTAAAACTTTAAGGTCGATCTTAAGACAGGATCCCGATATCGTAATGGTCGGTGAGATTAGAGATGAAGAAACAGCAGAAATTGCTATTAGAGCAGCTTTAACCGGTCACCTTGTTTTAAGTACCCTGCATACAAATGATGCAGTAAGTGCAATTACAAGATTAACAGATATGGGTATCCCCGGTTATTTAGTTGGCTCAACCGTTATCGGTGTTATTGCCCAGCGGCTGGTAAGAACACTCTGTCCCAGCTGTAAAGAAGAATATGAAATCGGGGCAGAAGAAAGAAAGTTCCTCGATAATGATACCCAAACCCTCTGGCGACCTTCTAGCGGTAAATGCGAAAAATGTGTAGATGGCTATAAAGGAAGGATTGCTATTCAGGAGGTTGTAGAAATTACTCCAGAGTTAGAGGAGCTGATTGCCGAAGGGGCGAATGAGCCTCAGATGAAAAGATATGTTAGAGATCAGGGTATGACAGGTTTGTTAGATGATGGTAAGGCCAAATTAAAACAGGGTCTGACAAGTTATAAGGAACTGGTTAGTGTAATTCATTAAAGTACAGGAGGAGGCGTTTTTTATGGAAATTATAGATGTGATGAAAGAGATATCTAAAGAACCAGCTATTTCTGACCTCCATTTAACCGGTAAAACCAAACCAATTATCCGTAATAATGGTAAACTAGAATATTATGAAGACTATCCAGAAAAATTAGGAGTTAATGAAGTAAAAGAGATAGCAAAAGATTTTATGAATCAAAGAGAGTGGGAGATCTTTTTAGATAAGGGTGAGGTTGATTTTTCCTATAGTGTTCCCGGCTACTGCCGCTACAGGGTTAATGCCTATAAGCAGCGGGGTTCGGTTTCCCTGGCTTTAAGGATTATTCCCCAGGAGATTCCAACTATTGATGAGCTGGGTTTACCCCAGATCTTAAAAAAATTATCCATGCAGCGTAAAGGCCTTATTTTATGTACGGGTCCTACAGGGAGTGGTAAATCAACAACTTTAGCTTCTATGCTGAATGTCATAAATCAGAACAAACCATCTCATATTATTACCTTAGAAGATCCGATCGAATATTTACACAGTCATAATAAATCTATTATTCATCAGAGAGAGGTCGGTTTTGATACAACAAGTTTTGCCAATGGTTTAAGAGCTGCTTTAAGGCAGGATCCAGATGTAATCCTTGTTGGTGAGATGAGAGATTTAGAGACCATCAGTATTGCTTTAGAAGCATCTGAAACAGGTCACTTGGTGCTGGCAACTTTACACACCAATGATGCTCCCAGTACAGTGGAAAGAATTATCGATGTTTTTCCTGCTCATCAACAGCAGCAGGTTAGAATCCAGCTTGCTTCTTCGATCAGCGGGATAATTTCTCAGCAGCTATTACCAAGTGCAGATAATAAGTCGAGGGTTGCTGCTCTAGAAATCTTGATTGCGACCTCGGCTGTCAGAAATATAATCAGAGAGGGTAAAACCCATCAATTAGTTTCTGCTATGCAGACCGGTGGTAAATACGGAATGATAATGATGAATAATTATTTAGTTGATCTCTATAAACAGGGTAAAATTGCCTATGAAGAAGCTGTAAGAAGATCAGATGATCCAGAATATGTTAAGAAAAAAATTAGTGGTGAAAGATAAATCCCGGAAGGGAGGTAAAAATGGCTAATCAATTTAAATATAAGGCGAAAAACAGCAGTGGAGATGTAGTTAAAGGTACGATAGAAGCGGAAAACAAATCTGTGATTGCAAGACAGCTGAGAGATAAGGGCTATTATATTACAGAGATTAACCAGGTTAGAGAATCGATGGATATAGCTGAAGTGCTCAAACTGCACAAAAAGGTTAAGCTTAAAGATCTTTCTCTGTTCAGTCAGCAGTTTGCTGCTATGATCGATGCCGGTATCTCTCTGGTAGATGCTTTAAATATTTTAGCAGATCAGAGTGATCACAAACATCTCAAAAAGGTTTTGATGCAGGTCAGAGATGATGTGGAAACAGGAGTATCTCTAGCAGATGCGGTTTCTAAGCACCCTGATTCATTTCCAGAACTTTATTCTCAGCTGATCAGAGCTGGAGAATCCGGTGGTGTCCTGGATACTATTTTAAACAAACTGGCCAATCACTATGACAGACAGCATGAGCTCAACTCCATGGTAAAGTCAGCCCTTTATTATCCGGCAGTTATTTTATCGGTTGGTCTAATAGTTGTTATCTTTTTGGTAACCCAGGTTGTGCCCCAGTTTGTGGGGATGTTCCAGGATTTCGGTACAGCTCTACCTCTGCCAACCAGAATGCTGCTGGCAATTAGTTCATTTGCTCAAAGTTACTGGTGGGCTGTATTACTGGGAGTGCTGGCCCTAATCTTTTTATTCAGCAGGTACAGGAAAACACCTCAGGGTAAGGCGGTAACAGACAGCTGGATCTTAAAGGTGCCGGTAATCGGACCGATGATGCGTAAGGTATATATCTCTCGTTTTTCCAGTACTCTTGCTATTTTAATAGATAGTGGTGTAGATCTTTTAACTTCTTTAAACATTGTTGAAGGTGTAGTGGGAAACAAGGTTTACAGTGATATTATAACAGATGCGAGAATTGAAGTCAGAGAAGGTAGTAGTTTATCGGTTCCTTTAGAAAAAAGTGGAGAATATCCACCGATGGTAGTCCATATGTTAAGAGTTGGTGAAGAAACAGGAGCAATAGGAACCATGTTAAATAAGGTATCAAGATTTTATGACAGACAGGTAGAAGCCAATGTAGAAGCAGCTATTTCTTTAATAGAACCGTTAATGATTGTAGCTTTAGCTGTAATGGTTGGTTTTGTTGCCGTTTCCATAGTTACACCAATGTTTGACATGTTCCAACATTTCTAAACAATTGTAGTCTAAATACTATTGCTTTTTTTAAAAAAAGGTGTATAATAAAGTTATTAGAAAAGAAATATTTGTTAAACAGTAGCTAATCATGGAAATATCATCCAATGACAGCTAATATCATATTTCTTTTCTAGTTAATCAAGTAAAAGCTTTTAATGTTAAAGTCTATAAAGAGATTATTAATTATTTTAAGAAAGGGGTGAACTTAAACTTAATAATCGAGAGTATAGTGTTGGCGTGATATATATTTTATTATAATATTTTCTAAAAAAATAAGGAGTGAGTATAATGATGAAAATTAGAAAAATTTTATCCGGTGGAGAAAGAGGATTTACTTTAATTGAATTGTTAGTTGTTATCGCTGTTTTAGGTATTTTAGCTGCTATAGCTATACCAAGACTAACAGGGGTAAATGAAGAAGCCCAAATTGCATCAACTCAATCTAATTTAAGAAATATTCAAACAGGTGTAGAGTTATTTTATGCACAAGACGGAAACCTTCCTAGTGATCTTGAAGATGATATAGGTGAATTTGTTAGTCTAGAGGGTGTAGATTTAAATGATGATGTAGATTATAATACCCCTGATAATACTGATGACACTTATAGTTTATCTATGACAACAAATTCTGGAAGGACAGTAGTAACTTTAGATAGTGAAAAAGGATTTAGTGATACTTCAACACCATAAATAAAAAAGATAGTGAGATAGGATTTTTTATTATATTTAAAGTGATCAATTTAATTTAGTTTTATTTAGTTTATTTAAAGGCGGTAAGTCAAGGCTTTATGGATAGGAATTTTAATTAGATATTCATTAATTAAATTACTTATCGCCTTTTTCTTTTTTATTTGTTTTATGGGAAGGAGAAATAATGAATATCTTCAAAAATAATTCTGATGGGTTTACCTTAATTGAACTGCTTATAGTGATAGCTGTTCTTGGTATTTTAGCTTCTATTGCTATTCCCAGAATTAGTGGGATGTCAGATCAGGCAAAAGATACTAATATTTCTGTTATAGCTGGCTCTATAAGGACTGCTATGGAAGTATATTATCAGAATAATGAGAGTTATCCAGCTCAAACTGATATAAATAATAACTGGGATAATCTTGATGATGCTCTTGATATATTAGAATTGAATTCCCAGGCAGATTACAATATAAGTGCATTTGACTATTCAGTAAATGGTTCAGATAGTTATGAAATAAAATTGACAAGTGATTCAACTGGAAAAACATATTTGCTCAGTAATACTGGTTTTGGTGAGGAGACTTCTGAATGATGTTTTTAGCAATATATTTCTTTATTTTAGGTTTAATAGTGGGTAGTTTTTTAAATGTGGTAATTTATAGACTGCCAGAAGAAAAATCAATAATTAAACCACCATCTCACTGTCCTCATTGTAATACTCGTTTAAAAGTTATTGATCTTATTCCAGTATTAAGTTTTTTGATTACAGGAGCAAAATGTAGATATTGTGGAGCCAGTATATCCTGGCAGTATCCATTTGTAGAGTTATTAACAGGTATTTTCTTTTTAGCTGCATATCTTAACTTTGGTTTAACTGCAGAATTCTTTTTAATGCTTTTATTATTATCAGCTTTGATAGTTATTTCTGTGATAGATTATAAATATATGATTATACCTAATGTTATAACTTATTCCGGTATTTTAATCGGCTTTATTTCTGCAATTATATTTGATTATCTTAGTATTTTTGATTCTCTTTTAGGCATAGTTATTCCAGCTTTAATTCTTTTAGCGGTTGCTTTAATTTTTAAAGGTGGAATGGGTATGGGCGATGTTAAACTTGTTGCAATGTTAGGTGCTTTTTTAGGATATAAATATAGTTTGATGAGTATTTTTATAGGATCTTTAGTTGGTTCAGTTATTGGACTTAGCTTAATGGGTTTAGGTGTTATAGATCGTAAAGATAGAATTCCGTTCGGACCGTTTATCTGTCTTGGTGCTGTTATTATGATATTTTTTGGTGAGCAGTTGATTGATTTGTATTTTGCAATTTTCTTGTAGAAATTTAGGAGGAGATTTTATGAGTCTATGACAATTATAATAAAAATCTTATTCTATTATCAATTGCAATTTAATAAAATATAATGGTTCTTTAAAAAGAGAATTTTTAAAATAGATGTATATATTAACTTAGGATTAAAGGAGGTTTTATGGACAAATTTAAATTAGAAGATAAGGGTTTTACACTTTTAGAAATAATTCTTGCTATAGCTGTAGTTGGTATTGTTGGTGTAACATTTTTTGGTTTTTTTGCCAATAGTGCTCGTGTCATTAAAAGTGTAGATGTTAGAGAAAAAGCTTTAATGTTAGCACAGCAAGAAATGGAAGGTATAAAAGCAGGTGGTTTTAGTGGAATTAATAATGAAATAAATAACGAGAATTATTTTGATGATAATTATAAATATTTTTATGACGAAAAAAGTATTAACTCAAATGATGGTTTTCCTGAGTATAAGGTTAACATTTTAGTAGAGAAAGAAAAAGATTCTCTTTATAAATTAACTGTTACTAGTGATTGGACTGAAAACTCTATAGATAAAAATATAGAGTTGATTAGCTATGTTTCTTCTCGAGGTGATTAAAATGGATATAAAAAAGGATGATGGATTTACTTTATTAGAAGTAATAATTTCTATTACAATAATTACTTTGATCTTAGGAGTTTTATTTAACATTAATTTAGCTGGTTTTAGATTTTTTAATATTAACCAGAGAAATGTTGAGTTATCTCAGCTTGTTTCGGTTATTACTGCTAATTTAGACAGCAAAATTAGAGCAAGGGATATAAATCAAATTGAATTAGAAGGCAAAATTACAGGTAGCAGTAATCCAGAAAAATTTCAAAGATTAATTATAGAGTATGATGGCAATAAATATAAATATTATCATGACAATAATAATAATAGTTTAGCAATAGAAAACAATGGTGGGACTAGATATTTAGCTGAGGAAAATATCAAAAATGTAACTTTTAGCATTGACAGTGCTACTGCTTTAGTTAGATATACAATAGTTTTAGAAAACGAAAATAAAGAATTTGAAATATCAAATAAAATATTTCCTCGCAGGTCTCTAGAAGATACTGGAAATTAAAATACTGACGAAAATGATAATAATGGGCAAAGTGATAATGATGCACCTGGTAACAGTGGTAACGCACCTTATCAAAATAAGTGATCTATTTGTTGAATAAAGACGTATAAAGATATTAAAGAGGTGTTGGTGATGTTAAAAATTAAAAGTGAAGATGGGGCAGTCTTAGTTTTATCAATTATAATCATATTAGTTTTAACTGTTTTAGTAACAGCTTTAGTTGGCAGTATTAATAGTAATATTTCCTTTACAAAAAGACATGAAAATGATATTAAAGCATATTATGCAGCTGAAGCAGGTATAGAGCAGGGAATAAATGTTCTTCTTATAGATAGAGAAAATATTGATAATTATATAAGTGATAATAGTAATGACACAGATGATGAAGATTATATAAAAGATTATAAAAATGATAGTTTTAATGATTTTGAATCTTTTGAATTGAGGGTTAAAGAAGGGTCGGGAGACGATGAATATGATTTTAAATCTATTGGAAGTTCTGGTTCTGATGTTACAAAAATAATTTATACTACTATTAATATTAATTCAGAAATGGGAGCCGGAATGTTCAATAATGCTTTAACAACTGAAGGGGATTTAAATATAGACCTATCTGATTGGTCTGGTGATGATGAAACTAAAATTACTGGTGATATATATGCATCTCAATTAGGAGTAGACGATAAGTTTTCGTTTGCAAAGGGTGAGCTTCTCGGTGATATATATGCAAATGAAATAGGTGTTTTTGAAAATTCTGGAATGGAAATGAACGGTAACATTTATGCAGATCAAATTAGTAAACACCATGGCCAGAAATTTGCTGTTTCTGGAGGAAAAATTAATAATATATACGCAAATGAAATTGGAACATTTGAAATGAGTGACTCCGATTTTATAACTGGAGGAGTTCATACATTCTCAATTGATGCAAATCAGAGTTTTATTGAACCAAAAAGTCTTGAAAATGAAGTTGATTCATTCGGAAAGATTATTCCGGATTTCAGTGAATATTTCGAAAATGATGGTAATGTTTACTTAGGCAATGAAAATAATCCTGATTATGATGGAAGTGTTATTGAGTTAGAAGGAAATAAAGAATATAATAATTTTAATAAAGATGGCTCAGGTATAATCGTTGTAAACGGTGACTTAGATATAAAAAATAATATTAAAGCTAATAAAGATAATGATGAAGATTTTTTAATTATATTAGTTGATGGTGATATTTCAACTAGTATGCATATTGAAGGTAATGTTTTTATGTATGCCAGTGGAAAAATAAATATAGATAATACTCCAGGTGGTAGTTCTCAAGGTCAGGGGAATCCTGGCAAATTCGAGGTAAATGGTAGTTTTATGGCAGAAGAAGGAATTACAATAAATGACTCTAGGAACCAGGGTTTGAATTTAACTCACAATGATAAATTTGTTGAAATATTTGAGGATATAGGATATGGCATCCCTCAATTAGGAAGTAACAATTCTGGGAGTAGTGGTAGCAGCAGCACCTCAATAGAAATTGTTAAGTGGCAGGAAGATTAATTAAAATAATATTTATAGTTATACAAGTAGATGAATAAATTGATTCAAATGATTTTCATAATCAGAAAGAAGGCTGATATAAATGTTTAAACATGAAGAAGGTTTCAGTCTTATAGAGGTTGTCCTAGCATTAGTTATTTTGACAGTAGCTGTTTTTCCTATACTCAATTACTTTACAAATAGTATCGGAGTTGTTAGTCAGTCAGTAACATTATCACAAACTGCAGATATTTCTGTAGATATTATGGAAATCTTAAAACATGGTGATATTGATACCAAAACAATGACCATTGACATGAGTGATTCAGTACCAGCAGATCCATTGGCAAGTGTAATTTACAATCATGTTAAAGGCTATGATTTATTTGCAGATTATTTTATCGACATAGATATATCTGAAATTGCTAAAAACGGAGATAATTACGGAAATATCCGTAAAGTTTCGATAAAAATTACCTGGTCTGATAGTGAGTTTGAGCTTGATTCTGTAGTTAGGATAGGGTGATTATAATGAGGAATAGCAATGAAAAAGGATTCACCTTAATTGAGATATTAATAGTTATTGTTTTACTTGCTATTGTATCAGCCCTGTTTTACAATGCATACTTTGACAGTACTAGAACATTATTATTCAATAAAAATAGAATAGAATTACAAAGAGCTCAAGACCTTACTAATCGTTGGCTTTCAAGATATATTAGAATAGCGGATGTTCCATCGGATTTCAATTCCATGATTATTAATGATGGTAATGTGCTGGAATTTTCAACTGTATCTGATCCAGCTAATGATATTAGATTTTATTTGGATAATAATAATTTATATATAAGTATAGATGGTAATGCAAGGCAAATATGTGATTGCAAGTTTGAAAATATAAGCTTCAATGCTAATTCATCACTAAATGTAATAGAATTTTATGCAGAAATTACTATTGATGAAAATAGAGTTTCTTATCAGTTTAATAATATTTTTTATCCCCGCGTTCAGAATTAATGCTTTTATTAAAGAGAGGATGAATAACCATGAAATTTAACAATGAAGATGGGTATGTTTTGGTGTTGGGGATTATCATAATTGCAGTACTAATCATATTAGTATTTACAATGACAAATATCATTGGTACAGATTTATCATTTTACAGAAATAATAGAGATTCTAACAGGGCTTTTTATGCAGCTGAAGCTGGTATTGCTTATGGTTATGAAACAATTTCATTAAGTATAGAGGAAGGAGAAAGCTTTCCTGAAAATATAGATTTTAATTCAAAAATAGAACTAAATGGAGCAGAAGTGTCTTCTATTGATTGGGAATTGAATGGAAATAGATTAACTTTAAATTCTGTAGGTAAAAGCAATAATATTGACAGAGAAATTGAAAGTATCTATCTGTTAAATTTTAAGCATAATTCAATTCTAGACAATGTTATTACTTCTGGTGGATTATTAGAAACTAAAAATAATCATATTCTAGTTGATAGCGACGATCCAGATGTTGGTGGAGTTCAGGCAGCTGATTATGATGGAAGTATAAAAGATTCTGAAGGTAATGATATAGAAATTGAGGATATCAACAAAGAAGATATACCTACATTTGATGCTGATTATTTAGAAAGTTTAGCTGATACTGTTTTAGGTTCTAAGGAAACTCCAGCTTCTTATGAATATGAAGATTTACCAGGTGATTTTGCTGAAGAATTCACCTATGTTCATGGTGATCTTAATATCAAATCTAACAAAGAAATAAATGGCAGTGGTGTTTTAGTTGTAGATGGAAAATTGAATCTTGGTACTAATATAGATATCAATCAAAATGAACCCGATGGTGTAGACAACTATTTTATTATAATTGTTTTAAGTGATGATGAAGAAGCAATTACCATGGATGGTGATAATAAAATTCAAATGAAAGGCCTTATTTATTCTTCTCAAAATACGGATATTGGAAATATGTTTGGCCTTACAGGAGCTATTATTTCTGGAGGAGATTTGAAATTGATAAACTCAGCTGCAGGAGGACAATTCCAAGAAAACATTATTTACGATCCAGGTTTTATAGAAGTTTTTGAAAGTTGGAATTTAATGTTTACAGATGATATGAATAATATAGAGAATTTAGTAGGAATTTCTAATATTATCAGTTGGAAAGAAAAATAATTTGATATGGGAAGAGGTGGTCTGATGTTCTTTAAAAGTAACATCTTTACTTGTGTTGATATTGGCAGCTATTCTATTAAAATAGCACAAATAAAAAAAACAGGAGGCGATAATTTTAAGATTTTAGATACAGCTTTACAAAAGATCCCTAAAGAAACTATTGTAGATGGGATTATTAAGGATGAATCTTTAATAGCGGCAGAAATAAAAAGTCTTCTGGCAATTATGAAAAAAAAGCCAGATTATGTTATCACTGCAGTGCCGAGTAATGAACTTTTAGTGAGAAATATAGAGATGCCTAAGATGGATAAAAAAGAGATTAAAGAATCTCTTAAATGGGAAGCAGATGAACAGATACCCTATCCGGTTGAGAATGCTGCTTTAGATTACATTAAAGTAGATGAAGATGAAAATACAGTAAACTATTTAATATCTGCTGTTAAAAAAAATATAGTTGATAATTATAAGTCGCCTTTTGAAAGAAATAATCTTAAGGTTGAAGTAATTAATGTTATACCAATGGCATTGATATCTTTACTTGATTATCAGGAAGAGCTAAAAGGCAATATAGCAATAATTGATATTGGTTATTCTGCTTCTCAGGTTACTGTAGCTAATAAAAATAATATTATCTTATCAAGAACTATAGATACAGGTGGTAATCATTTTACAAAAACTATTATGGATGTTGAAGATTTAGAGTATGATGAAGCTGAGGAGAAAAAAATAAAAGAAGGACTTAAAATAGAATCTAATTCTGATCCAATTGATAGTATGCAGTTAGATGCTGCTTTAGGTTCAGATGATAGATTAAAGACTCTAGCCGGAACTTTAACAGGTGAAATTACCAGGTCTTTTAACTATTTTTCCATTAAAAAGCGAAAAGAAGATATTGATAAAATATTTATAACTGGTGGAGGTTCTAGATTAAAAGGCTTAAAAGAATTTATGGAAAAAGAATTGGGAAGAGACATTTATAGAATTGATACTTTTAAAAATATTGCTTATCCAATCGATGATGAAATAAAAGATGACTTTGCAGTTGCAATTGGGCTTGGGATAAGTGAGGTGATGGCTGATGAGAGTTAATTTAATTCGAGAAGAAAAAACCAGGTTTCAATTTCACTACTTTCAGGTAGCCATGGTATTAGGAATCTTAATTCCAATCTTTGTAGTGGTATTTTTGCAATATTCTTTAATTGCTGAAAGAAATACTTTAGAACAGGAAATAGCCTCTATAGAAAATCAGCTTGATATATATTTACCTTTAGAAGCTGAGTATAGGGAGTATGAGCAAGTAGTTGAAGAATTGAGAGCAACACCAACAGTTCCTGGATATAATTGGGATAGACCAATTGAAGCTTTGGGTTATTTAGTTCCAATTAGAGGAGTAATTGATGATTTTAGAATAAATGACAATGAAATTAATGTTCGAGGAATTACATCCGCAGCAGAAGATTTAAGAGAATTCATTAATGATTTAGAGGATTCACCATATTTTTATAATGTTGTATTGAACACTATTGAAAAAAGAGATGCTGTAATTTTTACAATAATTGCAAATATTGAAGGGGAGGGAGAATAAGATGTTAAATAATTTAAGTAGAAGAGAAAAAGTTCTCCTTCTTTTGGTTTTTATAATTGCCTTAGGAGCAATTTATTACTTTTATTTCTATACTCCCTTAACTGAAGAAATTGCCGCTTTAGAAAGGCGCAGAGATGAAAGGAGTAACCGTTTAAATGTAGCAATTAGTTATGCTGAACGCTTACCAGAAATAAAAGAAGAATATTTAGCAATACTGGATGAATTAGCTGAAAGAGGAGTTTATGTAGAAAAAGATAGGATAGATCTATTAATAGATTATCGTGAAGCAGCTAGAGATAATAATTTAGATCTGGTTTTATATAGACCTCAGGTGCAAGAAAATGCTATTCAAATAAATGTTCAAATTAGAGGCGGCTTCAGAGAAGCTGTTAATCTTCTCGAAGATTTTAAAGAATGGAATTACTGGTTTGAGTTTAGAGATGTAAATATTAATCGAAGTAATGATGGAGTACAACTTTCAATGAATACTCTCTATCATAATCGTTTAGTTGATCCAGAACTATTAAGGTTAGGAGTTGAGGCAGATGAATAAAAAAATAATTATCTTAGTAATTTTATCTTTTGTTCTAATTTTTAGCTTACCGTTTTCTGTCTTAGCTGAAGAAAATGAAAAAGACCTATATAGTGGAAAAGAATTTAGAAATCCTTTTGTAGAATCACCGGTTATTCAGGTAGAGAGAGAAGCAGAAGAGAGACCTGCAGAACCTGTTATAACCTTTGCTGATATAAGGAGAGAGCTGCCATTTAACTTAGATGGAATTATCAGCAGTGGTACAGATAGAATAGCCTTGATTGATGTTGGAGATCGAGTAGAGCTAGTTCGAGGCTATTACAGCAAAGATGGTTACGAATTAATTTCAATCGAGAGAGATAGTGTTATTGTTAGAAACCGTGGGTTTAGGTTCCGGTTAAAGATTGGAGGGGAAGTAGATGAGAGATAAAAAAGTAATTGTAATTTTAAGTCTAATTTTTATATTAGTTTTTTCCACTGGGGTTTTAGCAGGACCCGAAGGTATGATAGAAAATATGAACTTCCAAAATGCCCAGATAGCAGATGTATTAAGAGCAATAGCTGATATAGCTGATGTAAATCTTATTACTGATAGCACGGTAACTGGAACTACATCTGTTCATTTAAGGGATATATCTTTTCAAAAAGCTTTAGATTTAATAACACAAACCAATGATTTAACATATATATGGGATAATAATACTATAGTTGTAGCTGAACCAGATAGAATTGAGAGAATATATGCCAATATTGTAACAGAGTTTGTATCTGTTAGATCTCAGGATATTGATGATATTGCAGTTATAGTAAGAGAGATATTCCCGGAAACTCAGATTACATTAGATGCTGTAAGAAGGCAGTTTATTTTAAAAGGTGAGGAATCAAGGGTTGAAGAAGTTAAAGAAATGATCAACAGGTTAGATTCTTCAGCTGATCCTGATAGAGAAGTTAGACCGGGAGAAGAAGTAGAAATAATAGAGCGTTATACAGATAGTTATAGGGTTCTTAATGCTGAATTAGGTGATTTAGAAGGTAAATTAAGACAAATTAACTTTAATTTAGAGATTAGATCTAACCCTCTTACAGATACTTTAACTTTAACTGGAAGTGAGCAGGACGTTACAGAAGCGATATCTATGGCAGAAACCTATGATAAAAGTTTAGAGCCAGGAACTCGTCATGTTAGAGTTGATTATGTTGATACAGAGCAAATAAAAGAGGTTATAGAGAACTTTTATCCAGATATTAGATTGCATGTTAATAACAAGACAAAAAGAATTGTAATTAATGGACCTGAAAATAGGTTGGATAGTGTTGAACAGCTTGTTAAACAGTTAAATGTTCCACGTCAGCAAGTAGTAATTGAAACAAGAGTAGAAGAAGTTTCGGAAGGTAGATTAAGAGAATTAGGTATTGAGGGGGATTTAAGTCAATTAAGAATTATTAAAGATGATCATATAACTGATAGAAGAGCTGATAGCAGGGAACCTCAACCTGATAAGTTGTCTTTAACCTGGCCGGAATTCTTTAGAGCTTTAGATGAAACCAGCGATTCTAAAACTCTTGCAAATCCAAGATTAATGACCTTAAACGGAGAAACAGCAAATATGGCTATTTTAGATGAAGTTCCCTATCGTGTTGTAGAAATTAATGATGATGGGAGTCGTACAGAAACGTTTGAATATGCTGAAGCTGGAGTTGATATTGAGTTTACTCCCTGGATAACAGAAAATAAAGAAATAGAGCTATCAATTAAACCAAGAGTTAGTAGTTTTACCCAAGTAACTACAGCTGCAGGAGCACCACCAGCATTAAGAAGTAGAGAAGTAGAAACAATGTTGCGCTTAAATGATGGTGAAACCCTGGCTATTGGTGGACTTATTCAGACCGATCAAGATGGAGTAATTACCAAGATACCTTTACTTGGTGATATTCCAATAATCGGCGAACTCTTTAAAAGCAGAAGAAATGAGGGTTCTCATAATGAACTCATAATATTTGTAACTCCAAGAATTATAGAATATGGGGAAGAAATTGAGCCTGAAGAACATTTGATAAGAACTGGTTTAGAAGAGGAAGCTGTTCCAGTTGAGGAAGAAACTACTGTAGTAGATGACTCAGAAGTTGTTACTGAAGAAGAAATAGATTATGAAAATGATGCTCATGATGATTCTGTTGCTGAAGTATTCTCTGAAAGAGCTAGAACTAGAGAAGAAATTCTAGCAGAGTTTAGAGCTAAACAGGAAGAAAAAGAATTTCAACAATTAAGTCCAGAAGAATTACAGGAAATATTAAATAAAAACAAATAGAATATATAAATATTTTAAAAAGGCCGGGATTCCCGGCCTTTTTACGTTAAATATTATAGACCATCGGGATTAACTCAATCCTGCTGCTTACTTTACATTTATTAAATAAATGGCTGATATGTTTTTTGACAGTATTAATAGATATAAAGAGTTCTGCGGCAATTTCTTGATTACTCATACCCTGGATTATTAATTTTAATACTTGTTTTTCTCTATCTGTTAAATTATATTGATTACCGCTCTTTTTAATTAGCTTTTCTTTATTTATTTCATTTTCTCTTTTTAATTTGTGGATAACAAATAATTTATAGAGATGATTTGCACTGTGCTGACTAATTAATTTTAAATACATTAAATCTTTTAATTCAAAATTTCCTTCTTTTTTTTGTCTGAAGATGCTGATGGTTCCCAGGAGTCTATCTTTAAAGTGAATATCTATACCACAGGAATAAAATAAATTATTCTCCTGGAGGAAATCATTGAAGTATTCTGTATTGATCCACTTCTTGTAATTCATCAGGTCTGTACTTCTGATCGGTTCTGGTTTGTCAAAAGCTCTTTTGCGGATATCATCAAGTTTATAATAATAATCATAGTAATTTTTTAAAGCAGAGCTGCTGATATTAAAACAGATGGGTTCTTTTAATTCCTTATTACCATTTTCATAAAGAAAGAAGTTGGCTGCATAAAATGGTATCAGTTTATTTAATTCTTTAATAAAATAATAGGAGTACTTATTTATATCCATAATTTGACCTGTTTTAACTATAAAGGAAAATATTTTCTCCCATTCTATTTTTTCCAGACTCTGCATACTAAAATCCTCCCAAATATTATACTAAAGTGTAATATTTTTTAAACTAAGATAATGATATTATTATTATATAGTTATAGGAAGTACAAAATAATCCTGCATGGGAGGGAAATTCAATGAGAAAAAGATTGCTTGTAGTGGGGACAGTTTTAATTCTATTAGTTTTTGTATCAGGGGTTATATCAGCTTATAGTATAGACAGGGTATTTTCTCAGATGCTGGGAGCTAAAAGTTTGATATATGCGGACTGGCAGATGGATTATTTGGTTCCACTTGATCCTGGAGAACTAAATAAAGGTGATTACAGATTCACAGCTAATGTGGGGAGACTAGAGCCTAAAATGAGGCAGGATGGTATTTATGGAATTGATCTAGTAGATGAAAGTATTAATAATTTCTATGTTGCTTTAGACACAGGGATCAGGGATAATCTCTATATGCGCTTAAGTATGGATTATGTACCTAATTGGGATTCGCGTGATGATTGGGATGTAGATCATAAAGTATATAATATTTTCTTTGATTACAAAACAGAAAGTGATAATAGTTTATATTTTGGCTATAATCGCTTTAATATGAACATTGATGAATTTGATGATGGAGTTCTTTTAAGTGAAGATCAATTAAGAGTCAACTACTATTTTGTTGGTTATGAGATGAGGGGTTCTTTTACAGGTGGAAGCGAATAATTAACTACTTAAATACAGAAAAAATTACTTAAGATTATTTTAAAATAAATACTATAACTATAAAATTTAAGCTCCCGTTTTTTGGGAGCTTTTTTCTGCCGCTAATTCTTGACATTTAAACGAATTAACTATATAATTTATAAGCAATACATATATAATAGCAGATGCTGTAGCTATTCTTATTTATCCATAAATTGAGCAGCTTTTTATCTACAATTTATTATATTAGGTATTTGCAAAATAGGCAAAGAAAATAGTGAAAAACTGTAATAGTAGGTTGAATTCAATTTTAAGAATTTAAAAATTGAATAAGAAAATGTTCTAATAAAATTAGACATGACAAAATAAACCTATGAATACAGGTTTTAAAAAAGATATTAAAAGATTTGAATTCTAAGCAATTAGTGATCTTAAAGATCTAATATTTTCTGGTTTATCCATTTTATCAGCTAGAATTAATGTTAAAAGTTGAGTGATTCCGGCTAGAAAAACATCTGATTTAACACTTTTTAGGTTCTGAGTCTTTAAATTACCAGTAACCATGGCATCTTTGAAATAGTTAATTGTCTGTTCAACTACTCCTCGTTTTCTGTAGAGGTTTATCCAATCATCTGTATCTCTGATGATACCAGGGTAAGTTCTTAAATCCTGGTCAGGATAGGTATAAATAACTCTACTGTAACTGGAGTCAGTACAGGGGTTCTCACAGTAGCAGTTTCTTTTACCACCCTTATGATTAATTTTAGGACAGACAAACTTAAATCTGGGACTGCGGTTTTTACCGCGACACCAACCATTAGGTTTCATTGGTAAGGAAGAGTCTTTAGGACATAAAGGCCAGCCGTTTTCATTGTATTCTGGCTGTGGTAAACTTGATTTAGTGTTTCTAAAATTAAGTGGTATGACTGCTTTATCAAAACCAAAATCTTTCAGTAAAAAAGGATAAGTTTGATAACTGTCAAAGGCTGAATCAGCGATAAAAGTTGAATATTGATGATTACTGTGAAGTTTAAAATAATCTTCTAAAACTGGTTTTAAAGAAGTTGAATCACCAATAGATTTATCTTCATCAGGTGAATCAGTCTTTTTCTCAATAGGTATTTCAGGGTGATTATCTTTAAATTGATCATCAAAAAAAGAAATGTGACGGATAATTCCAAGACCATTAGTGACAATACCAGCTTTGTAGACATAACAAAAATGGCCGTTAATATAGAGTTGTTTTATCTCATTATTAACTTGAGCAGAAGAAGGCATAGACTGATACGCAAAACCATAAATATTAACATTTTTATCATTTTTGTAGATATTTTTAAGTCTGCGAATAATATTATTTATGTATTTAGGATTGTTTTCAATCACATAGGGTTCAAAACCAGTTGTATCATAGATAAAAAGATCAGCCATTAAAGGATCAATTTTTCTGCAGAGAGGTTCAGTAACATCAACAAGGTGATAGAAAAAGTCTTCTAAATGATCTTCAAATTTTGTCTTAAAACGAGAAAACTGAGAGATATCAGGTACAGAGTTAAAACCACAGAATTCTTTTAAATCACTGCTTAAAGTTAAGATATTAATTAGAAGGACAAGAGTTGGAATACCCAGTATTTTTTGCAGTATAAATGCAGAAAGCATTGATTCCAGTCTGTAAATTCTATTTCTACCAAAATATTTGTAGTAAGCATTGTAGAAACCGTCAGGAATAAATTCAGATAAATCAAGATATTGGTCGAGCATTTCAAGGAATTGAGGTTTATCATTTTGAGCCCAATCTTTGGCCTGTTCATAAAGATCACCGAAAGACAATTGCTTTTTAGAATTAAAAGACATTATGATTTCCTCCTTTTGATTTGTGGTATTTTTAGTATTTCTAACTATATTATACCATATTTTAAGGAGGAAGTCACCAAAAATTTATGTCATGAGCCCTGTTATTTCGGGCCTTAGACATTATACAAACGACTAACAATTTATTATATATTAAGGAGGACGATCAGTGAGTAGAAATATTTATCTAGACGGCGAAATAGTTCCGGAAGATGAGGCAATGATTTCAGTTTTTGATCACGGTTTTTTATATGGTGATGGTATTTTTGAAGGGATTAGAGCCTACAGTGGTAGAGTATTTATGCTGGATGACCATATAAAGCGCTTATATGAGTCAGCTAAAACTATTATGTTAGATATACCTTTAAGTCCTGAGGAGATGGAAGAAGCAATTTTAGAAACTATCAGGGCCAATGAGTTAAGAGATGCTTACATAAGAGTTGTTGTCTCAAGGGGTGTTGGAGATCTAGGTTTAGATCCCCGTAAATGTCCTAAAGCTACGGTAGTCATTATTGCCAGTGCTATTCAGCTTTATGATGAAGAACTTTATGAAACAGGACTTAAGCTGGTAACTGTACCAACCCGGAGAAATGGGCCGGAGATGGTTAATCCCAGAATAAAATCTTTAAATTATTTAAATAATATTATGGCCAGAATTGAGGCCAATTTAGCTGAAGCTCCAGAAGCCATTATTTTAAATAGTGATGGTTATGTGGCAGAGTGTACAGGTGATAATATCTTCATTATCGAAGGTAATACCCTCTATACCCCACCTAAATATGCAGGTATTTTAAAAGGAACCAAAAGAGAGGTTGTGCTGGAAATAGCAGAAGAGATGGGTTTAGAAGTAAAAGAAGAGCTTTTTACCAGACATGATATCTTTATTGCTGATGAGTGCTTTTTAAGTGGTACTGCAGCAGAGGTTATTCCTGTAGTAGAAGTTGATGGAAGGGCGATTGGAGATGGTAAAGTAGGTAGTAAAACTACCAAACTGATTGCCAGATTTAGAGAAATTGCCAATACAACCGGTAAAGAAATTTATCAGGACTAAATAATTCTTTATATTTTTTGTTAGGATGAAGGAGGAAAAAATGAGAAGTGATAAGATAAAAAAAGGTATAGAAAGAGCTCCCCATAGATCTTTACTTTATGCATTGGGGCTCTCAGATGATGATATAGATAAACCGCTGATCGGGATTGCCAATTCAGCCAATGATATAATACCGGGGCATAAACACTTAGATGACATTGCTAAAGCTGCCAAACACGGTATAACAGCAGCTGGAGGAACTGCTCTATCATTTTCAACTATTGGAGTCTGTGATGGTATAGCGATGGGTCATGAAGGTATGAAGTTTTCACTGGCCAGTCGGGAGATCATTGCTGATTCTGTAGAAGCTGTAGTAAGTGGACATCAGCTTGATGGACTTGTGCTGGTTCCCAACTGTGATAAGATCGTTCCCGGGATGATGATGGCTGCAGCCAGACTGGATATTCCGGCTATAGTGATCAGTGGTGGACCGATGAAAGCAGGTAATCACTGTGGAGAAGCAATTGATTTACACAATGTTTTTGAAGCAGTAGGTTCAGTGGTATCAGGTAAAATGGATGAAGAAGAACTTGAGTTGATCTCAAAAAGAGCCTGTCCAGGTGCAGGATCATGTGCAGGGATGTTTACAGCAAATTCTATGAACTCGATGGCTGAAGCATTAGGGATTGCCCTACCGGGTAATGGAACAATTCCTGCTGTTAATGCAGATAGGATCAGGGTGGCTAAAGCTGCTGGAAAAGCGGTAATGCATTTAGTTAAAGAAGATATTAAACCTTCAGATATTTTAACCAGAGATGCTTTTGAAAATGCAATTGCAGTAGATATGGCTTTAGGTTGTTCTACAAATACAGCTCTGCATCTACCGGCTATTGCCCATGAAGCAGGGGTTGAGATAGAACTAGAACACTTTAATGAGGTCTCTGATAAAGTACCACATATCTGCAGTTTAACCCCGGCAGGTTTAAACCATATGGAAGATTTAAATCAGGCTGGTGGAATCCATGCAGTAATTAATGAACTTTATGAAGCTGATTTAATTAATGGTGATGTTTTAACTGTAAGTGGAAAAACTTTAAAAGAAAATCTTAAAGCAATTAACTTTATAGATCATGAAATTATTCGTCCCCTGGATAATCCCTATCATGAAAGGGGAGGACTTGCTATCCTGAAGGGTAATATTGCTCCTCAGGGTTCTGTTGTTAAAAGAGCAGCAGTTGCCGATAAGATGAAAGAACACCGTGGACCTGCTCGAGTTTATTCGGGAGAAGAAGCTGCCATTAAAGCGATCAATGCCGGAGAAATCGTTCCCGGTGATGTGGTTGTGATCAAAGATGAAGGTCCTAAAGGTGGGCCAGGTATGAGAGAAATGCTGGCACCTACTTCAGCTTTAGCTGGAATGGGGCTTGATGATAGTGTGGCTCTTATCACCGATGGAAGATTTTCCGGGGCGACCAAAGGAGCAGCGATAGGACATGTATCTCCAGAAGCTGCAGCAGGAGGACCGATTGCTGCCATTGAAGAAGGAGATATTATCCATATCGATATGGATAACTTTGTTCTAGAAGTTGAGCTTTCTGAAGAAGAACTTGCGGCAAGGATGGAAAATGTTAACCCATATCTGCCTGAGGTAAGTGGTTATTTAAAACGCTATGCAAAACTGGTAGGACCTGCTTCAAAAGGAGCAGTTTTTGAATAAAAATGAAAATAATCAATACTTATCGGGACTAATTACTGATAGGTATTGATTATTTCTAAATTATTTAGTATAGTATGATTAAATACTGATAATTTCTAGTATTATAGAAAAGAATAAATCAAGATGGAGTTTCAACAATATCAAGTAGTAGAGTAGAGTTTTGCTTCATCTAAGATATTTAATAATTACTAAATCTAAGGCTTTAAACTAAAAGAAAAACTATTATTTAAAATTTAAATATTAACTCCTTACATATTAGAGAATAATATTTAAGTAATAAATACCTAGCTCTATCCTTTAGTTTAAAATTATTATATTATGGAATTTTTATAATTATTCCTTAGCTTAACATTTTTTAGTTTTTGCTTTAGATAAAATTATTAATAATATCTTAGACCTATTTTCTGCCTTGGATAATTGTATTCAGGGCTATTTTTATATATTTTTTTAAAATCACCTGGAGGTGAATTTATGCCAAAAATGAATGGTGGACAAATTATTATTGAATCTTTAAAGAAAGAAAATGTTGATGTAGTCTTTGGCTATCCGGGAGGAGCAGTTATTAATCTTTATGATGCTCTATTTTCTTCATCCCTTAAACACTATTTAGGACGTCATGAACAGGGAGTAATTCATGCAGCTGATGGCTATGCAAGAAGTACAGGTAAGGTTGGGGTCTGTATCGCAACCTCCGGACCTGGAGGGACCAACCTTGTGACTGGACTGGCAACAGCTCAGATGGATTCGGTACCAATCGTTGCTTTTACAGGCCAGGTACCAAGTGCTTTAATCGGTACAGATGGATTTCAGGAAGCTGATATTACGGGTATTTCTTTACCGATTACCAAGCATAATTTTTTAATAACCGATATCAAAGATCTGGCAAGAACCATTAAAGAAGCATTTCATATTGCCAGAACTGGCAGACCGGGACCTGTTTTAATCGACCTGGCCAAAGATGTAACCCAGGCTGAAATGGAGTTTGAATATCCAGATACTATTAACTTACCTGGTTACAGACCTAATTTTGAAGGTCATAAACTGCAGATTAATAAAGCTGCTAAGGCGATTAATAATGCTAAAAGACCACTGCTTTATGTTGGTGGAGGAGCCGTTATTTCTGGAGCTGATCAGGAGATTAGAGCCCTGGTAGACAAGGCAAAAATACCGATAACTACAACCCTGATGGGGCTGGGTATTTATCCAGAAGATAAAGAGCTTGCTCTGGAGATGTTGGGGATGCACGGTACTCAATATGCAAATCTGGCCACAACCGAAGCAGATTTATTGATTGCGGTTGGAGCCCGTTTTGATGACCGGGTAACAGGTAAACTGGATGAATTTGCAGCAGATGCAGATATAGTACAGATCGATATAGATCCTGCAGAAATAGGTAAAAATTTAGATGTAGAAGTTCCGATTGTAGGAGATATTAAAGCTGTTTTAAATGAGCTATTACCACATATAGAAGAAAAAGAAATGGGAGAATGGCAGCAGAGGATCAAAGAACTCAAAGAAAAATACCCACTTAAATATGAAGATGATGGTAGTGAGGTAATTAAACCACAGTATGTGATGGAAGAAATAGATAAATTTACTAAAGGTGATGCGACCATAGTTACAGAGGTTGGTCAGCATCAGATGTGGGCTGCTCAGTTCCATAAATATCAAAAACCGCGCCAGTTTATTACATCTGGTGGTTTAGGAACCATGGGTTATGGTCTTCCAGCAGCAATCGGGGCACAGATAGGACAGCCCGATGAAAAAGTAATTTTAATTGCAGGTGATGGCAGTATTCAGATGAATCTACAGGAATTGGGGACTGCTCAGACATATAATATTCCTATTAAGATTTTTATCTTTAACAATAACTTTTTAGGAATGGTCAGGCAGTGGCAGGAGTTCTTCTTTGATAAAAGATATGCTTCTACCAAAATACCTGCTCCAGATTTCATTAAAATGGCAGATGCTTACGGAATCTGGGCAAAAAGAGTAGAGAAAAAAAGCAATTTAGATGCTGTTATCAAAGGGGCTATGGAACATGATGGTCCTGCCTTAGTGGATATTAGAATTCCAGAAGAAGAAAATGTTTATCCGATGGTACCGGCTGGTGCTGGCTTAAAAGATATGATAGGGGGATAAAAAATGACACATATTTTATCAGTTTCTGTTCTTAATAAACCAGGTGTTTTAACAAGGGTTGCTGGTCTTTTTAGTCGTCGCAATTTTAATATAGAAAGTCTTAATGTTGGTAAAACAGAAAATCCTGAAATATCAAGGATGACGATCGTAGTTCATGGTGATGAAAAAACCTTAGAACAGGTTACAAAACAGCTCCATAAGCTGATCAATGTCTTAAAGATCAAAGAACTTGATCAAAGTCAGATTGTAGAAAGAGATTTGATCTTAATCAGGGTTAAATGTACCCGTAAACAGCGCTCTGAAATTATCCAGATTGCTGATACTTTTAGAGCTCAAATCGTTGATGTAGCTGCTGACAGTTTAATGATCGAGGCTACAGGTACTCAGGATAAATTAGAGGCTTTAACAGAACTACTGCGTGATTTTGGTATCGCTGAATTTGTTAGAACAGGAATCGTTGCTTTAAGCAGGGGACAGGCAATAGAAAGATAATTATAAATAAAAGGGGATAGATACAATGGAAATTTATTATGATAAAGATGCAGATCTAAAGTATTTAGAAGATAAGGTAGTAGCAGTTATCGGTTATGGAAGTCAGGGCCATGCCCAGGCACAAAACCTTAAAGATAGTGGAGTAAACACAATTATTGGCTTAAGAAAAGAAAGCAGCAGCTGGGAAGTTGCAGAAGAAGATGGCTTTGATGTTTATACAACTGCAGAAGCAAGTGCAAAAGCAGATGTTATTCAGATCTTAATTCCTGATATCAAACAGGCTTCTGTATTTAAAAATGATATTGAAGGAAATCTAGAAGATGGAAATACTCTGGTTTTCTCTCATGGTTTTAATATCCATTATGATCAGATAGTTCCACCAAAAAATGTAGATGTACTTATGGTAGCGCCTAAAAGTCCGGGTCACCTGGTGAGAAGACTTTATGTAGATGGTAAAGGTGTTCCCGGTTTACTGGCAGTTTATCAGGATTATACCTCCAATGCCTATAATATTGGTTTAGCCTATGCTAAAGCTATTGGCTGTACTCATGCAGGTGTAATCGAAACCAGCTTTAAAGAAGAAACAGAAACCGATCTTTTTGGAGAACAGGCTGTTTTATGTGGTGGAGCAACTGCTCTGGTAAAAGCTGGCTTTGAAACTCTCGTTGAAGCAGGCTATCAGCCAGAAATCGCCTATTTTGAATGTTTAAATGAACTCAAGTTAATCGTTGATTTAATGTTTGAAGGTGGAATTTCAACCATGCGTGATTCTATCAGTGATACAGCTCAATATGGTGATTTAACAGTTGGACCAAAAATAATAGATGATCATGTTAGAGAAAACATGAAAGAGGTGCTGGCAGATATTCAGAATGGAGAATTTGCCCGCAGCTGGATCTTAGAAAATCAGGCCAACAGACCTGTATTTAACTCTCTAACCAAAAAAGATGAAGAATCATTAATCGAAGAAGTAGGAGATAGATTAAGAAAGATGATGTCATGGATTGACTAAATAAGGTGGTGAAGAAATATGAAAACAGTTAAGTTTTTTGATACAACATTAAGGGATGGTGAACAATCTCCAGGTGTGACTTTGATTCCTGAAGAAAAACTTGCCATTGCCAAACAATTAGAAAAAATGAGGGTTAATGTGATAGAAGCGGGTTTTCCAATCGCCTCTGATGGAGATTTTAACGCGGTTAAAATGGTGGCAGATAATATTAAAGAAATAGAGGTTGCTGCCCTCTGTAGATGCCGCAAAAAAGATATTGATAGAGCCTGGGATGCACTTAAAGGTGCCGTCAACCCAAGACTTCATATCTTTATCGCTTCTTCTCCCATTCATTTAAAATACAAGCTTAAAATGACCGAAGATGAGGTCTTAAACAGTGCTGTTGAAGCTATCAAATATGCCAAACAGTATACCGATAACATCGAGTTTTCAGCTGAAGATGCAGCCCGCAGTGATGTTGACTTTTTATGCAGATTATTAAATGCGGTTATTGAAGCTGGAGCAAAGGTGGTAAATATACCTGATACAGTAGGTTATATAGTCCCAAGTGAATTCGGTAATTTAATTAAAACAATTAAAGAAAATACTCCTTTAATTGATCAGGCAGAGATCAGTGTTCACTGCCATAATGATCTAGGACTGGCAGTTGCTAACTCTCTGGCAGCAATAGAAAATGGAGCCACTCAGGTAGAGGTTTCAGTTAACGGGATCGGCGAAAGAGCGGGTAATGCAGCTCTTGAAGAGATCGTAATGGCTCTCTATACCAGACAGGATTATTATGATATGGAGATCACCCAGGATACAACTCAAATTGCCAGATTAAGCAAACTTGTTTCCAATTCTACCGGGATGTCCATCCAGCCTAATAAGGCTATTGTTGGGGCAAATGCTTTTGCCCATGAATCAGGTATCCACCAGGATGGAGTAATTAAAGAAAGAACGACCTATGAAATCATGGATGCTAAAACAATCGGTTTAGAACAGAACAAGCTTGTCTTAGGTAAACACTCAGGTCGTCATGCTCTTAAGGACTTCTTAGAAAAGTATGATTATGAACTTGATGATAAAACCTTTAATAATTTCTTTAAAAGGTTTAAAGATCTAGCAGACAAAAAGAAAAATGTCAGTAATGCAGATATTTTTGCCTTACTTGATAATGAACTTTATGATTATGAAAAAGTCTATGAATTAGAATATATTTCTGTAATGACAGGTAAAGGACTATTGCCAACCGCTACTATAAGGCTTCTCAAAGATGATGAGGTAATTCAGACAGCAGCCTGTAATGGTGATGGACCTGTAGATGCGATATTCCAGACGATCAATGAATTAACAGGAATGGAAGATATTAAATTAATGTCCTATAAAATTGATGCTGTAACAGAAGGTAAAGATGCCTTAGGTGAATCATTTGTAGCTGTTGAGATAGACGGCAAGATCTATACAGGCCGCTCATCTCAAACTGATATTACTGAGGCAAGTGCAATTGCTTATCTTGATGCAATAAATAAATATCTTGTCTATAATAAGAATAATAAGTAATATTAAAATTATATAAATCAATAAGAGGAGTGGATATTTAGATGGGAATGACGATGATAGAAAAAATCATTGCAGCTCATACAGAACATGATGAGCTTAAACCGGGCCAAATAGTTAATGCTGAGGTAGATATTGTTTTAGGTAATGATATCACCACCCCGGTTGCAATTGAGGAATTTAATAAAATTGGTGTTGAGACTGTTTTTGATAAAGATAGAGTAGTTATTGTACCTGACCATTTTGCTCCAAGTAAAGATATTCAGGCTGCTGAGCAGGTAAAAATGCTGCGTGAGTTTGCCCGCAAACATGAGCTGACAAATTTCTTCGAAATCGGTCAGATGGGAATAGAGCATGTACTACTGCCGGAAAAAGGCCTTGCCTTACCTGGAGAAATAATTGTTGGTGCTGACTCCCACACCTGTACCTATGGTGCTTTAGGTGCTCTAGGAACAGGAGTAGGTAGTACTGATATGGCTGCCGCAATGGCAACAGGTAAAACCTGGTTTAAGGTTCCACCGACAATTAAATTTGTTTACACAGGGGAACTACAGCCCTGGGTAAGTGGTAAAGACTTAATCCTCTATACTATCGGTAAGATCGGTGTAGATGGTGCTTTATATAAAGCTATGGAATTTACTGGAGAAGCTATTTCTAATCTCTCCATGGATGGTAGAATGACCATGTCCAATATGGCCATTGAAGCCGGTGGAAAAGCTGGTCTAATCGAAGCTGATGATAAAACTATCGAGTATCTAAAAGATAGAGCGGTTAGAGATTATACTATCTATAAGAGTGATGAAGATGCAGAATATGAAGAGGTAATAGAGATTGATGTAAGTAAAATAGAACCTCAGGTTGCTTTCCCAAGTCTGCCGGATAATACAAGGGGAGTTAGTGAAGCTGGCGAGGTTAAGATCCATCAGTCAGTAATCGGTTCCTGTACAAATGGTAGGATTGAAGACCTGAGAGCAGCAGCTAAGATTCTGGAAGGTAATAAAATACATCCAGATGTACGCTGTTTGATCTTCCCTGGAACCCAGGATATCTACAAACAGGCTGTTAATGAAGGTTTAGTAGAAATCTTTATTGATGCGGGTGCTGCCTTCAGTACTCCAACCTGTGGACCATGTCTTGGTGGACACATGGGTATTTTGGCTGAAGGAGAAAGAGCCATCTCTACAACCAACCGTAATTTTGTTGGTAGAATGGGCTCACCCCAAAGTGAAGTATATCTAGCAAGTCCAGCAGTTGCAGCTGCATCAGCAGTTAAGGGATCTATTGCTGCTCCAGAGGAGGTAATCAAATAATGAAATTAAAAGGAAAAGTATTTAAATATGGTGATAATGTAGATACAGATGTAATTATTCCAGCCCGTTATTTAACTTCTTCCTCACCTGAAGTACTTGCAGCTCACTGTATGGAAGATATTGATGCAGATTTTGCTGAACAGGTAGAAGAAGGTGATATAATAGTTGGTGGTAAGAACTTTGGCTCAGGTAGTTCCAGAGAACATGCCCCACTGGCTATTAAATATGCCGGGGTATCCTGTGTGGTAGCAGAAAGTTTTGCCAGGATCTTTTATCGTAATTCCATCAATATCGGGCTGCCAATTTTAGAATGCCAGGAAGCAGTTGAGGCAACCGAAAATGGAGATACACTTGAGGTCGACATTGATCAGGGAATAGTTAAAAACTTAAGAACCGGTGAAAGTTATCAGGCAGAAGCATTTCCACCTTTTATGCAGGAAATTATTAAAGATGGCGGCTTAATTGAGCACATCAAGAAGGTGGGTGTATAATGAGTAATATTGCCTATATTCCCGGTGATGGAATCGGAGAAGAAGTAACAAGACAGGGTCTTAAAGTACTGAACTATTTTAATGATAAACATGATTTAGGTCTGAAATTTGAAAAGTTCGATTTAGGTGCAGAAAGATATCTCAGAACAGGAGAAATTATGCCTGATGGGGTGTTAAATAAGCTGGAAACCTTTGATGCAATTTATCTTGGTGCTGTGGGTGATCCCAGAGTTGAACCAGGTCTTTTAGAAAAGGGTATTCTGCTTAAACTCCGCTTTTATTTTGATCAATATATCAATCTGCGTCCTATTAAATTATATAAAGAAGAATTTTCCCCACTTAAAGGGAAAGGTGTCAAAGATATCAACTTCACAGTTGTAAGAGAAAATACCGAAGGTATTTATGCAGGTATCGGAGGTTTTCTCAAAAAAGATACCCCTGATGAGGTAGCTACTCAGGAGATGATCTCTACCCGCAAAGGTGTAGATAGAATTATTAAATATGCCTTTGACTACGCTCAAAAATATGGTAGAAAACCTAAATTAACAGTCTGTGATAAGAGTAATGTTTTAACCTATGCCCATAATCTCTGGCAGCGTGCCTTTAAAGAGATGGGAGAAAATTATCCAGATGTAGCTAAAGAACATTATCTGGTAGATGCGATTACCATGAAAATGGTCCGCAATCCTGAGATCTTTGATGTAATCGTAACCTGTAATATTTTTGGCGATATCATTACCGACCTGGGAGCTGAAATCCAGGGAGGTATGGGAATGGCTGTTTCAGGTAATATCAATCCAGATAGCATTTCGATGTTTGAACCTGTACATGGAAGTGCACCGGATATTGCCGGACAAAATATTGCCAATCCCCTGGCAGCTGTTTTAGCTGCTGCAATGATGCTGCAGCAGTTAGATTATCCAGACCTGGCTCAAAAAACAGAAGCTGCAGTGGTAGATGCCCTATCTAAGAACATGATTACAGGTGATATAGGAGGGGATCTCAGCACTGATGAAGTTGGCGACTATTTAGTTCAGTCAATCAAAACAAATGAGGAAGGTGAGAATGATGCAGAGTGGGATTAAAAACTTATGATACAACTTTAAGAGATGGGTCACAGGGAGAAGGGGTTTCCTTATCCCTAGATGACAAGTTAAGAATTGCAAGACAGCTGGATCGTTTCGGGATTGATTTTATCGAAGGTGGCTGGCCTGGCTCAAATCCAAAAGATGAGGCCTTTTTCAGAGAAGCTCAAAATATGGAATTTGAACATGCCGAAATTACAGCTTTCAGTTCAACAAGAAGAGCCAATATGAAGGCAAGTGAAGACCCCAATATTTTAAAATTGGTTAATTCGGGGGTTAAGTATGTTACCATCTTTGCTAAATCATGGGATTTTCATGTTACTGAAGCCCTGGAGGTTCCTCTAGAAGAAAATGTTAATATGATTACAGATACGATTAACTTTTTAAGATCAGAGGGACTTAAGGTTATCTATGATGCTGAACATTTCTTTGATGGTTATGTAAACAATCCAGAATATGCCTTAAGAACCTTAAAGGCTGCTGAAGATGCAGGAGCTGAGGTTCTGGTCTTATGTGATACAAATGGAGGAATGCTGCCCAGTCAGGTAACAAAAATCATGAAAGAGGTTAAAGAGCATGTTAATATTGACTTAGGAATTCATGCTCATAATGATGGCAACCTGGCTACAGCCAATTCACTGGCAGCTTACGAAGAAGGAGCGGTTCATTTTCAGGGTACAGTTGGTGGTTTAGGTGAACGCTGTGGTAATGCAGATCTCTGCAGTATCATACCCAGTCTTCAGCTTAAGTATGGAGAAAGATTGGTTTCTGATGAACAGCTTAAGCAGTTAAAACCACTCTACTTTTTTGTAACTGAAACCGCTAATTTGATTCCCAGGAATAATAAGCCTTATGTAGGTAAAAGTGCTTTTACCCATAAAGGTGGAATCCATGTAAGTGCGGTTCGTAAAAATCCTAATACCTATGAGCATATCGAACCAGAACTGGTTGGTAATGAGAGACGGGTACTTGTATCAGAGCTGGCTGGAAAAAGCAATTTAAAATATAAGCTCAAAGAACTGGGTTTTAACTTAGATGATTTCTCAAATGAGATGATTAAAAAACTGATCAAACGGGTTAAGAAACTTGAAAATCAGGGTTATCAGTTTGAAGGAGCAGAGGCTTCTCTAATCCTTTTAGCTTTTAGAGAATTTAAAGGCTATAAATCATTTTATGAAATCGATGATTTTAGAACCTACAGTAATAACAGGGGTGATCAAACTCACTCCGAAGCTGTGGTAAAAATGACGGTTAAGGGAGAAAAAGTTCATATTGCCGCTGAAGGTGATGGACCTGTTAATGCCCTTGATAATTGTTTCCGTAAAGCACTTATTTCTTTTTATCCTGAGATAACAGAAACCAAATTGATCGATTATAAAGTTCGGGTTTTAAATGGAAATGATGGAACTGCAGCCAAGGTAAGGGTCTTAATCGAAACAGCAGACTTAGAAAAGTCATGGACTACAATTGGTGTTTCAACCAATATTATTCAGGCTTCCTGGGATGCTTTATTAGACAGTATAGAATACTGGCTATTGATAGAAGATGGCTTAGGCTATAACTAAAAATTAAATTTTTCAATTAAGACAGCTGGATTAAATCCCAGCTGTTTTTTTATGCAAATATATATTTTTTTAGAAATTATTTTAAAAAAGTTCTAAAGCCCTTAAAATAGCGATGTTTAGCTGATATTAACCGCTAAAATAATTTTCATTTTATAAAAATATATGCTAAATATATAAAAATTTCCAATTTAATGCAGGAATTTTCTTATATATCTAGAATAAGGAATTACAATAGTAAAATTTAGCAATTATAAAGCATAATTTATAAATATGGAAAATATTAGATATAAAGAGGAAGTGAAAAACTGTGGATGATTTTTCTCAATTTATTTATGATCAGCAGTTGATCTCTAAAGAAGTTTATCGCTCTCTATTAGAAATAAATCAGGAAAACAGTGTAGAAGCAGTAATATCTTATCTAAGACGAAATAATTGCTGTAGTAGAAAACTCCTACTAGCTAAAATATCAGAATATTTTAACATTAATCTTTTTAAGAAAGATAATTTTAAGCTTCAGGCTGGAATAAGTCGCTATTTAACTCTGCCTGAGGTAGAAAAGTATAATATTTTACCCTTAAAAATAGAAGCTGACCAGCTATATTTGGGCTGTCTTTATCCCTTAGCTCCAATTTTTAAAGAAAATCTTAGATTTAAATATAAGCATCAGATAAAAGAATTGTTGATCGGTGAAGAAGATTTTCAGATCATCAAAGAAGAATTATACAGCAGCTATTACAGGGTTGATCCAGCAGAAATATTAAAAGAATTCAGCCAGGTTAAAAATGTTGACAGCAGTGATATTAAAGGTCTAAAAAGCTTAGTAGATGATGCACCGGTGGTAAAGTTATTGAATAATTTAATTAATGAGGCTGTTTCTCTAACAGCCAGTGATATCCACCTAGAGTGCAAATATAATAGCTTTGAGATATTTTATCGGGTTGATGGTATTATAGAAAAATATTATGAATTCCCCTTAGCCTGTGCAGCAGCTGTAATCTCAAGAATAAAAATAATCTCAGGCATGGATATTACAAACAAACATCTCCCTCAGGATGGGAAGATGGAATTTAAATTCAAGGCAGAAAACTATGATATTAGAACTTCAGTTATTCCAACAATTTATGGAGAAAAAGCAGTACTCAGACTGCTTTTAAGAAACAGTCAGCTATTAACAGTAAATAATTTAAATTTCAGCAGCCATAATCAAAAAAGATTTAAAGAGATATTAAAGTTTAATTCCGGGATTATTCTTTTAGCAGGTCCAACCGGCAGTGGTAAAACAACCAGTCTATTTGCAATTTTAAATGAACTGAGTTCAGAGAACTTAAACATTATCACAATCGAAAATCCGGTTGAATACAAACTGCCTGCTTTAAATCAAATCGAGATCAATCCGGCTCAGGGGCTTAGTTATGCCAGAGCTCTAAGGTCAATCCTGCGGCAGGATCCAGATATAATAATGATCGGAGAAATAAGGGATAAAGAAACTGCCGAAATTGCCGTAAGGGCATCGGTAACAGGACATCTTGTCTTAACTACCATCCATACCATTGATGCAGTATCTGCAGTATTAAGGTTGATAGAAATGGGGATCCCCCCTTATTTGATCGGCAGCACCTTAAACGCTGTAGTCGCTCAGAGGCTTTTAAGAAAACTCTGTCCGGCCTGTAAAAAAGAGGAGCAAAGCTCTAAACTCTATCCTAAAAAATTGCAAAGAGAATTTGAGAAAAAAATAATCTATCAGGCAGTAGGATGTAGAAAATGTGCTCAAATTGGATATAAAAATAGAACTGCAGTTGCAGAAATACTATTTGTCAATGAAGATATCAGAGAACTAATCAGCAGTAATTATTCTAGAAAAAAACTTAAAAAAGCAGCTAAAGAATCGGGAATGAGAACACTATTTGCAGATGCTGTTTCTAAAATCTCTCAGGGAGAAAGTTCAATTGCAGAGCTGCTGAGGGTTGTTAATCTAGAAAGGAGCTGAATATAATTATTTTTAAAAAGGATTTTAATTTAAAATTTTTTTGCTCTCAGCTTTATATATTACTTAAAACCGGCCTTTCATTACCAAAATCACTATTAGTGCTTTCTAAACAGATGAGTTCAGAAGAAGACAAAAAACTAATCCAAGCTATCATAAAAGATTTAGAAAAAGGTAATACTCTAGCAGAATCACTAGCCAAAAAAGAAGCATTCCCACCATTATTTACTTCAGTAATCAGTGCAGGAGAAAAAACCGGCAGTTTAGTTCAGGTTATGGATAATCTAGAAAAATATTATCAAAACCAGAGCGATCTAAAAAATAAACTGCACAAGGTCTGCTTTTATCCCATCACAATAATCACAACCCTAATAATTTCAGCAGTATTTTTAATAAAATTAATTATGCCCATCTTTTTAGAATTATTTGCAGAATTTCAGGGGCAATTACCCCTTTTAACGAGATTATTTTTAAGATTGAGTTTAATAATTGAAGACCATTTATTATTAATCGTTTTAATAACTTTAACAGCATTACTGAGCTTAATTTATTTAATTTTGAGTCAGGAAGAGAACGGTATCTTAGAAAAAATAATATTTAAAGTTCCCTGGCTGGGCAGATTATATCAGTATTTAATTTTAACCAAAATTGCCTCTTATTTAGCGATATTTTTAAAAAGTGGTATGAAACTACTTCCTGCTTTAAAGCTGTTAGAAAAGATAATAGCAAGCCATCAATATAAATTATTTATTAATAATACAGTTTTAAATGTTTCAAAGGGGGGTTCTTTAACCGAAAGTTTTGCAGATAATAACTTAATACCCGATACATTTTATTATCTGCTTTTAAGTGGTGAAGAAACCGTCCAAATGGAAACCATGTTAGAAAGATCAGGTGATTATTATTATCAAAAACTAAAATTAGGATCAGAAAGGCTGCTGCAGTATTTAGAGCCTTTTTTAATCACATTAACTGCAGTTTTTGTAGCTTTACTTGCTGCAGCAGTACTCACACCGATGTTTCAGCTTTATTTAATTATCTAAGCTTTTAAAAATCAAAGGAGGACTACAATGAGTAAATTATTAAATAATATTTTTAAAGAAAAAGATGGATTTACTTTAATAGAACTTTTAATTGTGATTTCGATAATCGGTATTTTGATGAGTATAGCAGTTCCAACTTTTAGTGGGGTTAAAGATCGAGCCAACATAACGGTAATAAAGAGTGACCTGCACAATATAATGCATGGTTTAGAAATGTATTATATGGATCACCACAGTTATCCAGGGACTAATGATGGTTCAGATATAAGTGATGTTCTTGATTCATCAAGTTTAAATTTAAATAACGATGCTGGTGATTACAGTTATTTAGCGGATGCTGCAGATGACGCAGAAGAATATATTATCTATTATGAGCTTGATTCAAATAATTATTATTACTTCCATTCAGAAGAAGGTAAGGTTGATGGTCCAGAAAATTCAGAACCTTCTCTTGATAGCTAATAAAGGTTACACTCTGCTCGAATTAATGCTTGTTATAGTGATGATAGGGGTTTTATTCAGCACTTCTTTTATTTACAGAAGTCAAATGACTCAGGATTATCAGCTTGAGCAGCTGCTTGAAAGCCTGGCAGCAGATTTTAGATGGGCCAGAAATAGGGCTGTTATAGATGGTCAGACCTATATCTTTAGGATTTACAGCAGCCCTGGTCCAGGGCAGCATAAAATCCCCTATTATTTTTATACAATTGAAGATAGCAGAGAAGTCATTAAGAAAAAGGGAAGTTATCCGGCCCACTTTTTGCTCTATAAATCACTGGATTTTGAGTTAATCAGTGAGCAATATTATGACTGGATTAGGTTCAGCAGCAGTGCTGCTGCCAGAGGTGGAACAATCGCTTTTTCAAGAGCAGATGCTGAAATCTATTCTTTAACCGTAAATCAACTGGGGAGGGTTAGAATTGAAAAATGAAGCTGGTTTTTCATTACTTGAAATAATAATAACTATTTTTCTGGCTGGAATCGTACTTGCTGTGATGAGTAGAACCATTAAAACAGGTCTGGAGGTAAATAGTTTTTTAGCCGATAGAAATGCCGCTGTTAACTGGACTGAATCTATTTTAGAAGCTTTTCGTGCAAAAAATTTTGATCTAAGTGATAATGAAGAAAATATTGAAGCCGAATTTTTAAAACAGCTGCAGATCTTAGAAAAGGAAGGTTTAGAGAAAAATTATCATCTGCATAGAATTGAGTTAAGCCCTTATAAAAACAAGGGAGTTATTTATGATGGCTTATATAAATTAAAGATTATAGTTAATTATAACTGTAGAGATCAGGAGAGAAAACATGAACTTATTACTCTGCTTAAAGAATAGATTTAAAGATAATAGAGGCTTCACTCTGCTGGAAGTTATCCTGGTTATTACCATCTCCACAGTTTTAGCTGGATTATTTTTAGAGCTTTTGCTCGGCCTTTATGCAGATCAAAATTATTTTACAGCCTATTCTAATCTTTATTTAGATGCCTATCTGCTTGTAGATATTATTGCAGAACAGCTTAAATATTCTCAGCAGATAGATCTGATCTCTCAAACAGAAATACATTTTTTCTCTTATTATAATGAGGGTCAGCAGTGGCTGAGCTATAATCTTTATCAACGAGAAAACAGTCAGGTTTTGGCAAGAAGGCTGGGTGGAGAAGATTATCTTAACAAAGATTTTGGGAGAAATCTCTCAGTACTCGAAAATGTAGAAAGCTTAAAATTTAATTATCTCGAAGAAAATTTATTGGAGCTTAAATTGATTATTAAAGACAATAATGAGGAATTATTGATTTCCAGACTGGTCTATATTTAAATTCCGAAAGGACTGGCAGATGAAAAAATATATTATGGCTAAACTGACTAGCTTTAGACTTGATAATAAGGGGTATATAATCTATTTAAACTTAGTTCTAATTTCTCTAATCGCCCTCTTTATACCCCTGCTTATGCAGCAGCAGTATCTTAATCACCAGATTAGCAGTCAGCGGGTTTACAGCAGTCAAAACAGGGCTGCAGTAGAAGCCGGTGTGGAATATATATCATATCAACTAGCTGCTGGTGTGGAACTTCCATTAGCAGAAGAATTATATTTAGATGAAGATTTAAAAATAAATATAAGAGGGGAAGAAGGTGAAGAATATTATTATTTTTATTCAGAAGCTGCTAATAAAAATAATAAATACCTCGTTGAGATAACGGTGGATAAAGATAATTTAAGCATTATCAACAAAAAAATTAGTAGGGGTGATTAGATGTTTGACAAATATGTTTCGCTTTCTATTCCCTGTAATGAATCTTTTAAGAATATTGTTGCTAAATATAATCAAAGTGAGATTGATTTATTAGAAGGGATCAATGAGGTTGATTACATAGGGAAAATTAAAAAGTTCAATTTTAACTGCCGCTATGTGGTTTTAATACCTGCTGAAGATCTTCTCTATAGGTCCTTAGCCATTCAGCCTAAAGATGAATTTAAAATCAGTGAAAACCAGATTTTTTCTCAACTAAACCAAAATGGAATAGAATTCGAAAATGAATATTATTATGACTATCTGGAAAACAATCCTCAGGCTGATCAAAAGCTCAAAGAAATCAAGTTATTTGCTGCAGAAAAAGAACAGCTTGATCCTTTAACAGAAGTGCTTGATAAATACCGTAACAATTATTTGGTTTCTGCTCTACCAGTGGCAGTATACTCGGTGATTAATGAGCTGAAAAGGGAGGATAATTATCTTCTATACTATAAGTTTGGCGATAATTATACAGTTTTGTTAATCGAAAAAAACAGACTGGAACTGGTAAGAGCCTCAATAAGAGAATCAGAAATAAAAGCAGAGTTAGAAAAAATAAAAAAATATTATCTTAATGTTAAAAAATCGAAGCTGCCAGTTTTTGAAGGCAGCAGTGATTTACTGGATTTAGATAATTTTGTAAATCTTAAAGAAGATGATTTTGTCTTTCTCAGTTCTCTGCTCTGGTGTGTAAGCAAATGCTGATCATCTTTAAAGAAAAAAACTTTGAATTAAAAGATAAAGTAATTAAATACAGCATAATTATCCTGCTATTTACTCTTTTCTTGCTCTCTGTTCTAAATTATTATCTGGTCATAAGGCAGAGAAACATTAAGGCAGAGGTAATGGAAAACATAAATATGATAGATAAATATAACAGTCTCAGTCAGAGCTTAGAAATTAAAACAGATGAAATCAAACCTGCTTTTTCTGACTTGCTCAGCTTATTAAGCAGTTATTCTCAGAACTTAAGTTATGAGAGTTTAATAATCAACCAGGAAAAAGTAATAATTAATGGCAGTACAAAAGAAAAAGAAAATATTATTAAGCTGCTTGAAATTTTAGAAAGCGATAATTATTTTATGGAACCAGAACTTAAAACAATCAATGCTGCTGAAAACTATAATTTTCAAATAGAAACCAGGCTTAGAGAATAAGGTCATAGTTTTGGAGGGGTTAGAATGAAGCTAATCACCGATACACAGTTTAAAATAATACTCTTAATTTTGATTATATTAATGCTTTGTTATACAGCTTTTAATGTAGATAGGAATTTTAAAGCTTTCAATAATTTAAAGCTAGAAGCTGTCAGTACAGAAAACAATTTATTAAAAGCAGAAAAACTCTATCAAGAAAAAAAATTTCAAAACAATAAAAACCTTCAAAATTTAAATATTAATTTAGAAAAAAGAGCTGCTCAGTTAATTCAAACAGGTGGCAGCTTTGGTTTGAAGCTGCTGCGTTTTAACAGCAGCAGTGAGCAAATAAACTTAAATTTTAGAGGAGATTTTAACTCTGCTTTTAACTTTTTAAAATATCTGGAAACTGAGCAGCAGGGTATAATGCCGGCCCGGATTAAGCTGGCCAGAGAAGGTAATGATCTCCTCTTTGATTTAAGAATAATAAGGGGAAAATGAGTTGATAAATATGGCAGCAAAGATCAAGAAAAAAGAATTGCTCCTTGTCTTAATCACGATCTTAATCATATTAATTGCAGCAGTTTTATTTAATAATTTCAAAGGAGAGTCGGCCGAAGAATTGACTGTAGTTGAAAATGAGACTGAAGTTATTGAGACTGATATTGAGACTGATGAACAAAGCTCAGCTGAAGAAGACAGCACGAAGATGATAGCTTCCATAGATGAGCTGCAGGACCCATTTTTTAATCAGCAAATCGAGTCAGATAATGATCAAAAAACTGCAGTCAAAGAAGAGGAACTATTAGTTTTTGCCGGTGGAGAAGATTTCTGGTATCCAGAAAATGCAGATCAGCAAATTTTTTCTGAAGAAAAAGAGGTAGAAGATTTAATATATAATAGGGCAGAAAAAATAGATATTCCCTTCAAACTGCAGGGAATTATTAAAGATAAAAATCACAGTCTGGCTATTTTTCAATTTCAAAATCAGTTTATTGAAAAAAGAGAAGGAGAAAAATTAGCAGGTTTTCTAATTAAAAATATTGAGGCTAAAGAAGTAATGATAACTTTAGAGAATTTTAAAGTAAAATTATCAGTCTGGGGGGATAATAAAGTTGAATAAAAAAAGAATAATTTTAATCCTTTTTTTAGTGTTATTAATTCTACTCTTAGATCTTTCGCTGGTTTTTGCAGCTGAGTTAAGCCAGAAAAGGGTTAGTGTTAACTTAAATAATGTAGAATTAGAGAGAGCCTTAATTATTCTAGCAGATTTAGGTGGAGTAAACTTAATCTGTGATAGCTATGTTAGCGGAAATGTTACCGCGATTTTTGATGAGATTAAATTTGTTGATGCTCTAAATCTGATTACGCAAAGTTTTGATCTGAGCTATCGAAAAACAGAAAACACGATCTATGTAAGCAGTAGAGAAAATATAGAGGCTCAAGACAAAAAGCTGATCAAGAAAAACTATCTTTTAGAAAATATAAATTCAGAAAGAGCAATTGAGCATTTACAAAAAATATTCAGTGACCTTAATTTTATCAATTTAGAAAGTGATGGGATATTACTTGAAGCCTCAGAAAAAGAACATCAACAGATTGAAAAATTAATTGCTGGGCTTGATCGTCCTCAAAAACAGGTTTTAATAAAGGCCAGAATTGAAGAAATTAGCCGCAATAAGGTTAAAGAACTGGGTATCAATCCAGATCAACTCTCTGAACTTAGTTTTATTAAAGATGATTCAGGCAGTATAGAAAAAATACGGGTTAACTGGCCTGATACTTTAAAAATATTAGAAGAAGAGGGAGCTTCTAATATTCTGGCGAATCCCAGTTTGATGACCTTAGACAGACAAAAAGCAAAACTTGTAATCGGTGATCAGATACCAGTTAAATTAGAAAGGGTAGAAGGCGATAATATCGTTTCCAGCTTAAGCTATATTGAGGCAGGGATAGTTTTAGAGTTTCTACCTAAAATAATCAATGATAATCAGATCCTCTTAGAAATTAAACCCTCTGTCAACAGTATCGGCCAGGTAGTTTCTGATGGACTGCCAGCGGTTAACTCTCGCAGTGCTGAAACAACCGTTATTTTAGAAAACGAGCAGGTTTTAGCGATCGGAGGTTTAATTAAAGAAGATGAAATTAAATCTTTAAGTAAAATACCCTTCTTTTCTGAGCTACCTCTTTTCGGTAATTTATTTAAATCAGAAAAAAGCACGGTAATGAATTCAGAACTAATGATCTTCATCAGTCCAGAAATTATTTATAGTGAAAATACGGTTAATAAGGAGGAAAGTAAAGAATTAGGCAAAAATATGCAGGAATTAAGTACAGAGAAAGAGAATTATAAAAGTAGTAGTTTTATCCCATTAACAAGTGAAGAAATAAAAGAGATTTTAGATAACTAAAAAAGGAGATTTTCTTCTTTTATCGAAATTTAATTCAGGGGAAACCCTGAATTTTTTCTTAATAAAAAGTATTAATAGAAAGCAGTTGATTTTATGGATGAAATTGAGTTAAGAAAAAAACTAAAAAAAGCTATTATTTATATAATTTTTCTCTGTAATTTCTTTATCCTTTTTGCCTACTTACCTTTTTACAGGGAATTTGATTTATATAAAATAGATGGTGGTAATTATCAATTATCTCGTTTTGATAATATATATCTACCCCGTTTAAATATATTATCTATTAGTATTTTTGTCTTACTTTTAATCTTTCTCTATTTAATTATCAAAAGCGATAAAATCATCAAAGGTAATTTGTTTAATTATTTGATTTTAAGTCTTTTTCTGCTTTTTTCCCTTTCAACTTTTTTTGCTATCGATAGATATACAGCATTAAATGGCAGGGTTTACCGCTGGGAGGGATTTATCAGTTTAGGCAGCTATTTGTTTTTAGCATTTTTGACTGCTAATTTTGTGGAAGAATTAAAAGATTTTAAAAATTATGCTTTTCTTATCTGGGGTTCAGCAGTGATCTTAGCACTTTATGGATTAATGCAATTTTTTGGCTTTGATTTTATAACAAGAGATCCGATAAGGGAGAACTGGTACAGGGCTTTTGCAACTTTTGGTAATCCCAATTTTGCTGCCAGTTTTGCGGTTCTTGTTTTACCTGCTGTTATATTTTCATATTTCGTTTTAAAAAAAGAAAAATATAAACTTTTTGCTTTCTTAAGCAGTGGCTTAATTTATGCTTTTATGCTTGCTACAGCAACCCGCGGAAGCTGGCTGGCCTTTTTTATCACAGCATTGATTGCTTTAGCTGTTCTCTTTGATTATCTTAAAAAGAAAAAAAGAGAGTTAATTAAAATCTTAGTATTATTTTTACTGATCACTATATTTATCAACTTTTTTCATGGAGGGGTGGTTAGCAGTAGATTTTTAAGTATTTTTGGGGATTTTCATGATCTTTCTTCTGGGGAGGAAGAAATTATAGATCATGTGGGAAGTTCAAGGATGTTTATATATAGGAATTCACTGCCTTTAATGTTTGAGAGACCACTTTTAGGGGTAGGTCCTGACAATTTTGCTGAGGTTTTCCCCCAGGAAGATTTTCAGGAATTTAAGGGAAATCAAAGGCAGATAGTAGATAAAGCCCATTCAGAGTACATACAGCTTGGTGTAACCACAGGTTTACCGGCTTTGTTTATCTACTTATTTTTAATTAGCTATATTTTATTTAAACTTAAACCAGAAAGTTTTAAAAATATTGATTTGAGCAGGGAAGAGGATCAAAATAGATTTGTTAAAAGCTGTCTCTTTTTTGCCATAATTGGCTATGTGCTTCAGGCTGTATTAAATATCAGTGTAATTACAGTTGCTCCAATTTACTGGACCGTTTTAGGATTTGCAGGAGCATATATAATAAGATTTGAAAATGAGAATTCTGAGGAGGAAGCAGGATGAAAATATTTTTAGCAGGTTTTATGGCTGCTGGAAAAAGTACAGTAGCAAAGATTTTAGCAGAAAAACAAGATCTAAAATTTTATGATAATGATGAAGAGATTGTTAAGCGAGAAGGGAAATCTATTCCGGAGATATTTGCTCAGCATGGTGAGGCATATTTCCGCAAGGTAGAAAAAGAAACCGTTAACCACCTTTTAGAAAGCAAAGAAGATGCAGTGATTGCTTTAGGTGGAGGAGCAGTGCTTGATGATGAATTAAGGGAAAAACTAATCGAAGAAAGTGAAATATTCTGTATAGATGTTAGTGCAGAAGAAGTTATCAAAAGATGTGCTGACTCTGAGATAGTAAGACCACTTTTAGAGGTTGATGATCCCTTGAAAAAAGTGAGAAAGCTTCTCGAAGAAAGAAGAGAGGTTTATCAGGATATTCCCGAACACATAGACAGCAACCAGCATGGTCCTGAAGAAATTGCTGAAGAGATTTTAAAGAGAATTCCAGACCAGAAAATAGAAATCAAAATTGAAAATAATGATATAGAATATCCTGTAATAATTAATAATACTTATAAAAAGAACTCCTTCAAGAAAATCCTGAACAAAATTGCAGGACGCAAGGTGCTTTTAGTTGCTGATAAAGAAGTTATTACATTACATGGAAAAGGCTTTATTGAGCTCTTAGAAGAGCAGGCAGAGATCGTTGAGTTTAAACTAGAAGCAGGAGAAAAGATAAAAGATCTTAAATATCTTAATCAGGCTTATGATATCTTATATGATAATAATTTTACCCGTTCAGATTATGTAATAGCCTTCGGTGGAGGTACAATCGGCGATTTAGCTGGTTTTATCGCTTCTACCTACTTGAGGGGTCTTAAATTGATTCAGATGCCCACAACTTTAATTTCACAGCTTGACAGCAGTGTTGGTGGCAAAACAGCTGTTAATTTTAAAGATACTAAAAACCTGATCGGTAGTTTTTATCAGGCAGAAATGGTATATTATCATTTAGACTGGTTAAAAACCCTGCCTAAAGCAGAAATAAAATCTGGTTTAGGTGAGGTAATTAAATATGCGATTTTAGATGGTGATCCCCTCTTTTCCTTATTAAAAAGTAATCAGGGGGAGATCTTAAAGCTTGAGGAAAAAATAATGCAGAGAATTTCTAAGATTTCCCTGGAGATGAAAAACTATTATGTTGCAGAAGATGTAAAGGATAAGGGTCTGCGTAAAAAGTTAAATTTAGGCCACAGTTTTGGTCATGCGGTCGAAGGGGCAGAAAAGTTTAAATACAAACATGGAGAGGCAGTAGTAATGGGAATTTCTTTTACAGCCTTTTTATCAAATAAAATTGGGGTTTTAAATGATCAGAGTTTTAGAGATATAATAAATCTACTGCAGAATTTTAATTATCAACTATTTCCTTCAAAAAATATTGGGCCTGATGATTTAGCGCAATATATTGCTCACGATAAAAAAATTAGTGATAATAAAATGTGGTGGGTTTTAATTAATGATATTGGTGATACTTATTTAAGTGATAAATTTGATCATAAAAATATTAAAAAATATCTGGAGGAATACTTATGCAAAAAGTGGCTGTAATTCATGGACCTAATTTAAATATGCTTGGTTTAAGAGAACCGGAAATTTACGGAAAAAACAACCTGGAAATGGTTAATAAAAATTTAAAAAGAAAGGCCAAAGAGCTTGATTTTGAAATCGAAATAATGCAGAGCAATCACGAAGGTGAGATTGTAGATTATCTGCATCAAAACTTTGAGCAGCTGGATGGAGTAATAATTAATCCAGGTGGTCTAACCCATACGAGCGTAATTTTAAGAGATGCTCTGGCTGCAGTCAGGCTGCCAGTTATAGAAGTTCATATCAGTAATATTCATAAAAGAGAAGAGTTCAGGCATAAATCCCTCACCGCAGCTGTAGCAGTGGGCCAGATAACCGGTTTAGGTGTAAAAGGATATACTCTGGCTTTAGAGGGTTTAAAAAGTATTCTGGGAAGGGAGAAATATTAGTGGAGAAGAGAATAAAGAAACTTAGAAAAAAAATGAAAGAAAATAATATAAGCTGCTTTTTAATAACTAAAAAAGAGAATGTCCGCTATTTAAGTAATTTTACCGGTACAGCCGGCAGAATCCTGATTACCGAAAAAGATAATTTTTTTATTACTGATTTTCGCTATCTTGAGCAGGTTTCCGAACAGTGCGAAAACTTTACTATCAAGGAGATAAGCAGTAATTTTATCGATAAATTTGCTGAATTTCTTCGGTCTTTAAATATTAAAAAAATGGCTTTTGAAAGCAAGGATATCAATTATAAAATGTATCAGGATTTTAAAGATAAATTAAAGTTAGAGGAACTGCTGCCCCAGGAATCTTTAATAGAAGAGCTGAGGATGATAAAAGAAAAAAGTGAAATAAAAAAAATAAAAAAGGCAGTTGCAATAGCTGATCAGGGTTTTGAATTCCTGCTCAATTTTATCGAGGCTGGAAAAACTGAAAGAGAAATAGCGCTTGAATTGGAATTTTTTATGAAAAGTCAGGGGGGAGAAGCTAAAGCTTTTGATTTTATTGTTGCATCAGATAAAAGGGGAGCTCTTCCCCATGGAGTTGCCTCAAATAAGGTGGTAGAAAAGGGAGCTTTTATAACAATCGATTTTGGTTGTGTATATCAGGGTTATCATTCTGATATTACCAGAACGATCGCTTTAGGTGAGGTTTCAGACAAACATAAAGAAATCTATAAGATAGTTTTAGCAGCACAGCAGAAAGTAATCTCAGAAATTAAAGCCGGTTTAAGCTGTGTTGAAGCAGATAAAATTGCCAGAGACTATATAGAACAGGCCGGTTATAAAGATAATTTTGGTCATGGTCTCGGCCATGGGATAGGACTTGAAATTCATGAAGACCCAAGATTATCTCCTACCTCTGATGGAGTTTTAAAAGCAGGTATGGTTGTTACTGATGAGCCCGGTATCTATATCTCAGAATTTGGAGGAGTTAGAATTGAAGATGACCTCCTGATAACAGAAGCTGGCTGTGAGGTTTTAAATTCTGCTCCCAAAGAATTAATAGTACTCTAATTAATTTGTTTAAAAAGCCTATTTCTGCTATAATTAAATTCAGAATAAAGTAGTGGAGGTGGTTGTTTTGATATCAACTAATGATTTCAATACGGGTTTAACCATAGAACTGGATGGAGAAGTATATCAGGTGCTGGAATTTCAGCACTCTAAATCAGGCCGCGGTAGTGCTTTTGTCCGCAGCAAATTAAGGAATGTTGAAGAAGGTTATGTAATTAATAAGACATTTAAAGCAGGTGAAAAGGTAGAAACTGCCCATGTTGAGAAAAAGAAAATGCAGTTTTTATACTGGGATGGCAGTGACTATATTTTCATGGATAATGAAAATTATGAACAATTCTCTTTAAATGAAGAGCAGCTGCGAGATAAGATTAATTATTTAAAAGAAAACATGGAGCTAGAAATCTCTCTCTATAAAAAGCGTCCTATTGATATTGATCTACCAACTTTTGTAGAATTAGAAGTTGAAAACACTCCCCCGGGAGTTAAAGGAAATACTGTTTCTGGTGGTACAAAAAGAGCAACCCTGGAAACCGGACTTGAAATCCAGGTTCCTTTATTTATCAATGAAGGAGATATTATAAAGATCGATAGCAGAAGTGGTGATTATGTAGAGAGGGTTAGCAAATAAAGAATTGTCTAAGGGGGATTTAAATGGATTATTTAATTGTTGGTGCTGGAGCCGCTGGTGTTTCTGCAGCTAAAGAGATTCTTAAAAATAAAAATGATGATGATCAGATCTCTATTTTTACTGATGAAGCATACCCCTTTTATTATCGCCCCCGGTTAATCGAGTGTCTTTCCGGGGAAGTTGAGGTAGAAGATATTATTATTCATGATCAGAAATGGTTTCGAGACAGGGGAATATCTCTTCATCTAGAAGAGAAAATTGTTGAGATTGACAGCAGTAATAAAGTGATAAAAAGTGAAAAAGCAAGTTATAAATATGATAAACTACTGCTGGCCAATGGTTCTCATCCTTTTGTTCCTCCATTCTCTGGAGTAGAGCTTGATAACATATTTACCTTAAAAAATGCAGAGGACTTAAAAAATATCAATCAAGCTGCAAAAAAAGCTAAAACTGCAGTTGTGGTTGGAGGAGGTCTTTTAGGCCTGGAAATAGCCTATAATCTTGCTAAAGCAGGTTTGAAAACAACCGTGCTTGAAGTAGCACCTTATCTTTTACCGATGCAGCTAGATAAAAAAGCAGGCAAACTCTTAAAGCAAAAAATAGAAAATGAAAACTTAGATGTTATCTGCAGTGCTAAAACAGTTGGTTTTGCAGGCCTCAATAAAGTTAATAAGCTTATCTTAGAAAATGATCAGTTAAGCTGTGATATTGCATTAATTTCTACAGGGATTAGATCTAATATCTCACTGGCTGAAGATAGTGATCTTGAGATAAATAGGGGGATCAAAGTAGATAAGCAGATGCAAAGCTGTGAGAAGGATATTTTTGCAGCTGGTGATATTGCTGAACATAATGATAAAATTTATGGAATCTGGCCTCCTTCAATCCAACAGGGACAGGTTGCTGGTGCAGTTATGAGTGGACAGGAAACCAGTTTTGAAGGTTATATACCTACTCATAAATTAAAGGTGGCTGGAATAAATGTTGTTTCTATCGGTGAGCTCAACAAAGAAGGTGATTATCAGTCAGAAGTTCTGCTTGATGATGACAGCTATGTAAAAGTTATTAAAGATGGTGACAGTAAGATTGGTGCCATTATTGTTGGTCACTATGAAGCGGAAAATGAACTGTTAGCAGAGATAAAAAGATAGTTTTTTGGAGATTTAAAATAGTATTTCAGGGAGGGAATATTTATGAGTGAAGAAAAAAAAGATACTGGTGAAAATAAAGAAGTAGAAGAAGTTGATGAAGGCACTATTAAAATTGCTGATGAAGTAGTTAGCATCATTACAGGACTTGCTGCAACTGAGATCGAAGGGGTGGCCGGAATGAGTGGTGGCCTGGTCGGTGGTATTGCAGATATGCTGGGGAGAAAAAATCTCAGCAAAGGTGTTAAAGTAGAAGTTGATGGAAAAGATGCCTTGATCGATGTTTATGTTGTTATCGATTATGGTAAATCTATCCCGGATGTAGCCTGGCAGATTCAGGATAATGTAAAAGAAGCTGTAGAAGGTATGACCGGTCTCAATGTTAAAACTATCAATGTTCATGTACAGGGTGTTAATCTACCTGAAGATGAGGAAGTAGAGGCAGAAACTATAGAAGAAGTTGAAGAAGACTAAAGAAGATTATAGCTTAAATAAAGAAGAAGTGGGGGTAATGCCATGAAAATAATTAAAAATATTTTTTCATTTATAATAGCTCTACTGGTTATAATTTTAACACTGACTCTTTCAGTATATAGTTTTGGCCTGATTTCAGTTGATTTATTACCAGATCTTATCCGGGCCAGTCATAATAATCTGCAGGCAGCAATATCATTTTTGGTGATATTTGTGATGGCTCTCTTTATTATCTATCCGTTTTTTACAGACAAAAAAATCAAGCAGACCAAACTTTTAAGTTCCGAGTCTGGAGATATATCGATTACGATTGCTGCCCTTTCTAACTTGATTAAAGATAGAGTAAATGAGCGCAAAAAGCTGGAAGATATTTCTATAAAGCTTGATGAAAGTGATGCTGGTTTAACAATAATCCTCAGCGGTAGACTTACAGTACCTGGTGATCTACCTTCAATTAGCGAAAACATCCAGAGGGATTTAAAAGAATATATTGAGCAGACAACAGGTATTAAGGTAGCAAAGGTACAGATAAGTATCAATGATGTAAAAAAAGATAAAAACCTGGCCAATAAATCCGGATGAGGTGGTATATAAATGGATATTCAGAAATTTAAAGAATGGTTATCTAACTATATAGCTAATAACCCTAAAAAAATCACAGGAGCGATAATCGGTTTAATTGTTGGTATTTTAATTTTAACAATTGGATTTTTTAAAACACTGCTGCTCTGTATAACTACTTTGCTCGGTTATTATTTGGGTTCAAGAATTAATTTTGAAGAAGATATCAAAAAAATAATTATGAAGGTAATACCAGATAGATTTAAATAGTTGGAAATGAGGTAATTGTGAATGGAAAAGGTTTCAAGACATAAACAGAGGATCTGGGTTTTGCAAATTCTTTACGGGCTTGATATCAGAAATAAGCTTGATTTAGAAAGTGCCCTAAAAAGCTTTAAAGAGTTTTTAAAAGAAAAAGAGATTAAAAAAGAAGATATTTATGCTAAAGAGCTTTTATTAGGGGTGATCACTGAAAGAGAGATCTTAGATGCCCAGATAAATGAGCAGGCAATAGATTGGACCATAGAGAGAATGCCTCCTGTTGATAGAAATATCCTCAGAATAGCAATTTATGAAATTCAGCATGAGATGCCGGCTGGAGTTGCTATCAATGAAGCGGTTAAAATAGCTAAAAAGTTTGCAGATGATCGCTCACCATCATTTATTAATGGGATACTTGCAAAATTTGCTTAATTAATGAGGGCCTAGGCCCTCATTTTTCTTTATTTATTGCCCGTTTTATGTTATATTTTATTTAGGAAAAAATTTTTAGCCATTTTCATATTAATATTTTAATAAATGGGGTGCAGTCAATGGATTATTCAGCTAGTATAGCAGAAGTAGAAGAGTCAAAAACTATTGCAGTGAGCAGTAAAGCAAACAAACTGATCGAAAAGGGTGAAGATATCATAAGTTTTGGGGCAGGTGAACCGGATTTTCCAACTCCAGACTTTATAAAATCTGCTGCAGTTAAGGCAATGGATGAAGGCTATACAGGTTATACTTCAGCTTCTGGTTTGCCAAAATTAAAAAAGGCAGTTGTAGATAAATTTGCCAGTGACTATGATTTTCAGTATTCTACTGAAGAAGTTATTATCTGCAATGGTGGTAAACAGGTTTTATTTAACGGTTTAAAAGCTATTTTAAACGAAGGTGACGAGGTTTTAATCCCTAAACCTTACTGGGTTTCATATCCAGAGATGATTAAATTAGCCGGGGGTAGGGCAGTATTTGTTGAGACCAAATTTGAAAACAAATATAAGCTTACTGCTGAAGAATTAAAAAACAGTATAACTGAAAATACCAAAGCTATTATTTTAAATTCTCCTTCAAATCCTGATGGGCATTTTTATTCACAAAAAGAACTTGAAGTTTTAATAGATATCTTAAGAGATGAAGATATTTTTATTATCAGTGATGAAATTTATGATAAATTGCTTTATGACAGAGAAAAATTTACCTCAATTATCGAGCTCTGTCCCGAGCTAAAAGAACGGATTTTAATAGTCAATGGGATGTCAAAAACTTATTCTATGACCGGCTGGAGGGTTGGATTTGGTTATGCAAATAAAAAATGGATAAATAATATGGCAAAGATTCAAAGTCATACAACATCTAATGTTAATACCATTGCTCAGTATGCAAGTGCTGAAGCTCTAACCAATAAGGACTTAGATAAGATAGTAAATGAGCGGAGAAAGATTTATGAAAAAAGAAGAGATATGCTGGCTGAATTATTAGATGAGATCCCCTTTATAAAAGCTATCAAACCGGCTGGTGCCTTCTACTTTTTTATCGATATTTCAGAGCTGCTTAATAAAGAAATAAAGGGAGAAAAGATAAATGATTCCTTAAGCTTTTCTGATCTGCTGCTCAAAAATGGAAATGTTGCAGTAGTACCGGGTATTGCTTTTGGTATGGACAATTTTATCAGATTATCTTTTGCCTTAAGTGAAGAAAAAATAGAAGAAGGTCTTTTGAGGATCAAAAAATTTGTAAATGCTTTAAAATAAAAAGATTAGTTTAAAAAGAAAAAAAGAGCAGTATTAACTGCTCTTTAAATACATTTAAGTAAAAATGGTGCGAAAGGAGGGATTCGAACCCTCACGGTCGTAAGACCACTAGACCCTGAACCTAGCGCGTCTGCCAGTTCCGCCACTTTCGCTCTGACAAAGAATATTCTAACTTAAATATGCTTATTTGTCAAGCTTAAATGGCTTTTTGAGCTTTTATATTGCTTAAATTTTAAGCAATATATTTTATTTTTCGAATATATATAAATATTCGGGTATTTATTAAAGGATTTAAACCGGAATACAAAGAACTATACAATAGGATAGTATATAAAAAATTAAAGCACAGGAGGGTAATTATGTACGAAGTATTGGCAAAAGAAAAATTAGCACCAACAATAAAAAAGTTGACGGTTAAAGCTCCTTTGATTGCCGAAAAAACTCAACCAGGTAATTTCATTATTTTAAGGGTTGATGAAAAAGGGGAGAGGATTCCACTTACTGTGGCTGATTATGATCGTGAAAAGGGCAGTATCACGATTATTTTTCAGGAAGTAGGTTATTCTACCAAACTACTCGGTAAAATGGAAAAAGGTGATCAGATAAGGGATATTGTTGGACCTCTGGGCCATCATATTGATATGGAAGGTTATGATAAGGTTGTTTTACTCGGGGGAGGTACCGGAACAGCCCTACTTTATCCCAAGGTAAAAGGCTTTTACGAAATGGGTGCTGAGGTGATCAGTATTACCGGTGCCAGAACTAAGAAATTAATTATACTGGAAGATGATTTAAGAAAATTCAGTGATAAATTATATATTGCTACAGATGACGGCAGTTATGGTCATCATGGTTTTGTAACTGAAATACTTAAAGATGTTTTAGAGGAAGAAGAGGATATTGATCTGGTAGTTGCAATCGGACCTGTGCCAATGATGAAAGCAGTTGCAGATATGACTAAAGAATATGGGATTGAAACCATAGTTAGTTTAAATGCGATAATGGTCGATGGAACAGGAATGTGTGGAGCCTGCAGGATTACAGTTGGTGGAGAAACAAAATTTACCTGTGTTGATGGGCCAGCTTTTGATGCCCACAAGGTGGATTTTGCTGAGCTAATGAACAGATTAAATTTCTATACCAATGAAGAAGAAAAGATAAAAGACAACGCTGTTAAGGAGGAAATTTAATGGCTATGCAGAAAAAAAAGACTCCAATGCAAGAACAGAAAGCAGAAGAAAGAATAAAGAACTTCGATGAAGTCCCCTATGGATATACAGATGAGGAAGCACTTCAGGAGGCAGAAAGGTGTCTGCAGTGTAAACATGAACCCTGTGTAGATGGCTGTCCTGTTGAAGTTCCGATCCCGGATTTTATTCAGGCTATCAAAGATGGGGATGTAGAAAAAGCAAATCAGATAATTAAATCTAAAAATAATTTACCTGCCGTTTGTGGTAGGGTCTGTCCCCAGGAAGAACAGTGTGAACTTGTTTGTGTAATGGGGAATAAATTTGAGCCGGTTGCTATTGGTAGACTGGAAAGATATGTGGCCGACTATAATATGGAAAGAGGAACAGATAAGGCCTCAAAAGAAGAAATAGAAAAAAATAAAATACCAGAGCTTGAAGGTAGAAAAGTTGCGGTAATTGGAGCCGGTCCAGCCGGTTTAACCGCAGCAGCTGATTTGGTTAGATTTGGCCTTGAAGTGACAATTTTTGAGGCTCTCCATGATACTGGTGGTGTATTAAGTTATGGGATTCCCGAATTTAGAATGCCCAAAGAAATAGTCGATAAAGAAGTAGAAGCAATTAAAGACCTGGGAGTAGAAATAAGATTAAATGTACTGGTCGGTAAAACCATTACAATAGATGAACTTTTTGCAGAAGGCTATGAAGCCGTTTTTATCGGGGTTGGAGCCGGGCTGCCAAGATTTTTAGGTATTCCAGGTGAAAACTTAAATGGTGTTTATTCTGCGAATGAATTTTTAACAAGGGTTAATTTGATGAAAGCATTTAAATATCCTGAATATAAGACCCCGGTCAAAGTTGGTAATAAAGTTGCTGTTGTTGGTGGAGGTAATGTAGCTATGGATGCTGCTAGAACTGCCAAAAGACTGGGCTCTGAAAATGTTTATATAGTTTACAGAAGGGCAGCTGAGCAGATGCCAGCCCGGAGTGAAGAAATAGAACATGCCAGAGAAGAAGGGATAATATTCAAGCTCTTAAATAACCCGGTTGAAATCCATGGTGACCAGGGAAGGGTAGACCAGATGGAATGTATTCAGATGGAACTGGGAGAAAAAGATGATTCAGGTAGAAGAAGACCTGTTCCCATTGAGGGTTCAAACTGGAAACTGGATGTAGATACCGTGATAATTGCAATTGGAACCAACCCTAACCCTCTCTTAACTAAAAACACCAAAGATCTAGAAACAAAAAGCTGGGGTGGAATTAAGGTTAATGATAATCAGCAGACCAGTAGAGAAGGGGTCTATGCTGGTGGAGATGTAGTAACCGGTGCTGCAACGGTTATTCAGGCTATGGGTGCAGGAAAAACTGCAGCAAAAAGCATCAAAGAATATTTGTTAAATAAATCTGATAAATAGAAATGGCTGATATATATGTCTAATTTATATGGAGAAAATCTTTTTAGCAAAGATGAAAAAAAGATTTATACAGTTCAGGAAATTACCGAGTATCTTCAGAGCTTAATTAAAGAAGATACTCTTCTTTCTGACTTTTATATAACCGGGGAAATATCTAATTTTTATCATCACGGCTCAGGCCATATGTATTTTACCCTCAAAGATGAAAATACCCAGCTAAAAACCGTGATGTTTAAAGGCTATAATTCCAGCCTTGATTTTGAACCTGAAGATGGAATGCAGGTCACAGCAAGGGGTAATCTTGATATCTACCCTCAGCGGGGAGAATATCAGTTTTATGCCCGGGAAATGGAAGAAGCAGGTAAGGGAGATCTCTATGCTGCTTATGAAAAATTAAAAAAGGCTTTAAAAGAAGAAGGACTTTTTGAAGCTGATAAAAAGAAAGAAATCCCAAAACTGGCCAGTAAAATCGGGATAGTAACCTCTCCGACCGGGGCAGCAATCAGGGATATATTATCTGTTATGAAAAGAAGAAGTGGAGACTTTTCGGTTTTAATAGTTCCCACCCATGTACAGGGTAAACAGGCTGCCGGTGAAATAAAACAGGCGATCGAATATTTAAACAGCAGAGATGACATAGATCTCATAATTGTCAGCCGGGGTGGTGGCTCAATCGAAGATCTCTGGGCTTTTAATGAAGAAGAGGTTGTCAGGGCCATCTATAATTCCAGGCTGCCGGTAATCAGTGGGGTTGGCCATGAAAGTGATTTCTGTATTTCTGATTTTGTGGCAGATTTACGGGCTCCCACACCCTCTGCAGCAGCAGAACTTGCCACAGCCAATAGAGAAGAGATGCTCGATAAACTTAAAAGTTTAAGCCAGAGGTTGATCAATACAACTAGCAATGAGCTCAAACAAAAGCAGCAGAAAATAAAGAGCATTGCCGAGCGCAGAATATTTATGCGCCCAGAAGAAATATTTAGAGATTATGAATTAAAACTTGATAACCTGGAAACAACTTTAAACTATCAAATAGAAAAACAGTTAAAGAGCTGGGAAAACAAATATAATTTACTGCAGCAGAAATTAAGTAGTTTAAGTCCCCTTAAAACTCTTGAGAGGGGTTACAGTATCTTACAGGACCAAACAGAAAAAACTGTTAATTCGGTTGATAATATAAAAAGTGGAGATCTTTTAACCGCAAGATTGATCGATGGCAAAGCTAAGTTGAAGGTTAATTCCACAGAAAAAGCAGGTGAATTGAATGAGTAAAGAGAAAGAAAATGAGAAAGTAGCTGAAGATTTAAATTTTGAAACTGCCTTAGAAGATTTAGAAAAAATAGTAGATAAACTGGAAAAGGGAGGTCTTTCTTTAGATCAGACCTTAGAAGAATTCAGCAGAGGGATGAAACTGCTTAAATTCTGTCATGATAAACTTGATAAGGCAGAGAAAAAAGTCGAGATCATGTTAAAAGAAGGCGATGAGTTTACTGAGGAAAAGGCTTTTAGTGATGAGATTGAGGTGGATTAGAAAATGGATGGTTTTAAAGCAATCTTAAAGAGCAAGGCTGCTGAATTAGAAAATAGCTTGGAAGAATTAATGGAGCTTAAAGAAGACGAACTGGCTCCTGAATTAAGTGAGGCCATGCGCTATACACTGCTCTCAGGTGGTAAAAGAATTAGACCGATTTTAACATTATTAACGACAGAACTTTTAAAAGGTGACTATCAGGCAGCTTTAAAAAGCGGTTCTGCCTTAGAAATGATCCACAGTTATTCTTTGATCCATGATGATCTTCCGGCAATGGATGATGATCAGTTGAGAAGGGGTAAGAAAACAAATCACCTTGTTTTCGGTGAAGCCAAAGCAATTTTAGCCGGTGATGCTCTTTTAACTTATGCCTTTGAAATACTGTCTGAACTTGAGCTTGAGCCAGCTAAAAAAATTAAAATTATTAAATTAATCGCTTCTAATTCTGGGATGCTGGGAATGGTAGGTGGACAGACCCTTGATATAGATGCAGAAAAAAAAGAGTTAAGTTTAGCTGAGATGCAGAAAATACATGCAGCTAAAACCGGTGCCTTGATCAAGGCATCTGTACTGAGCGGAGTCTACTGCTCGGTTTATTCTCGAACAGAAAAAGAAGCCCTGCAAAAGTATGCAGAAAATTTGGGTGTTTTATTTCAGGTGGTTGATGATCTGCTCGATGTCACCGGTGATACCGAAAAACTGGGTAAAAAGGTCGGTAGTGATCAAAAGCTTGACAAGTCTACTTATCCCAAACTACTCGGGGTTGATGGAGCCAGGGAGGCAGCGGTAGAATATGCCAAAAAGGCTAAAAACTCACTTGCCATATTTGAGGAAGAGGCAGAACCTTTAATTAAGCTAGTCGATTATGTTTTGAGCAGACAGCATTAATTGAAGGGTATATGATAATATGTTATAATTAATGAAAATGCAGATGGTGCAGTATTCTAGTCAGCACACTATTTTTGAAGGCGGGCCTAAAAATCCGTCAAAAGGCATATCGATGAAGTTTCTTTTGACAGCTGCTGACGCCCAGTTGGGGGCTGTTAGGGGAAGTTAAGGGCTTGGGGCGATCCACAATGGCATGTGGGCGTTGACCCCTTTCCCGTGGAGGTCTGGTTTTGTTATATATTATAGAGCGAAATCGGGTTCACCTGCCTAAACCGCAAGGTTTGGTAGTGTAGCCTGCTTTGAAGTGGTACTGGAGACAGTAGCAAAACAAATGAGCCTGGATCCAGCTCTTTGTGGAACCTGCTGGAAACTTTTACTGCAAAAGAAGCTAGGGAATAGTTAAGTGCTGTTAAGGAAAACTTCTAGACTGTCTGTTTGTTCAGGGTATGACGGGGATTAAAGTGTGCTCTTAGTGGCAATCCAGTTCTGTAGAGGGAGACCCTGCAGCCGGGATTTAAAGAGAAATCATCTGAATGGTGACATTCAGGTATTCCGGGGGAAAACCTACTGGACCTATGGTACAGCATTTACCTGTCATACTACCATCTGTTATTTAAATAAATAGAGGTGTATTTTTTTTGGATAATCTTAGAAGCAGTATTATTATTGCTATATTTACATTTTTTATCGCGGTAAGTGTTACCTCTGTCTCTCAGACACAGGTGCAGTTTGTATCTTTACCGATGGCAGTAATAATACTGTTAATTATTATAGTAGTTGGTGTTTTAGCGGATATGGTAGGTGTTGCAGCGACAGTTTCAAGAGATGAGCCTTTTAACGCCAGAGCAGCTAAAAAAGTTTTTGGGGCTAAAACAGCTCTTTATCTTTCTAAAAATGGCGATAAAGTTGCCAGCATAATGTGTGATATTGTTGGTGATATCTGTGGGACCATCAGTGGTGCTACTGGAGCTGTAATTGCTCTCCAGATAGCTGAGCTTTATGACCATTCATTTTTTATCAGCAGTCTGGTGATTATTGGTTTAGCTTCAGCACTTACGGTTGGTGGCAAGGCATTTTTTAAACATTATGGAATAAAAAAATCAAATGAAATCATCTTTTTGAGTGGTAAAATACTGGCCGTATTTATCAGGTCATTTTCTTATCTATTTGCTTTATTTAAAAGAGGGGGAAATAATGAGTAATTACTTATCAGATATTAATGGAGTAGATGATTTTAAAAAAGTTAAATTTAATAAATTAGATGAATTAGCAGCTGAGATCAGAGAGTTTTTAATTGAAAATATCGCCCGGACCGGTGGACATTTGGCTTCAAATTTAGGTACAGTAGAATTAGCAATGGCCCTTCATTATTATTTGAACAGCCCCCGGGATAAAATAATCTGGGATGTAGGTCATCAGGCCTATACCCACAAAATTTTAACAGGACGCAGAGATTGTTTTAACAGTTTAAGACAGAAAGATGGTATTAGTGGCTATCCTAAATGTGGAGAAAGTCCGCATGATATTCTGGGAGTAGGACACAGCAGTACCTCTATATCTGCTGCCTGTGGACTGGCCTTAGCTAAAAAACAGCTTAAAGATAAGGGAGATATTTATGCGGTAATCGGAGATGGCTCTTTAACAGGTGGGATGGCTTTTGAAGCCTTAAATCATGCTGGTGATATTCAGGCAGATATTAATGTAATTTTAAATGATAATGAGATGTCTATCGCCGGAAATGTTGGTGCCCTATCTAATTATTTATCTAAGCTGCGTAGTGACCCTAAAATAAAAAGGGTAAAAGAAGATATAGAATTTTTAATCAATAAGATCCCCCGGATAGGCAGTACAATCTCCGGTACAGTTGAGAGGGTAAAAAATGCTCTTAAATACAGTTTTATTCAGGGAGTCCTATTTGAAGAATTTGGTTTTAAATATTTAGGTCCAATCGATGGTCATAATATCGAAGAATTGATCAAATACTTTAAAGAAGCAGAAGCCTTTTCCGGACCGGTAATGCTGCATGTATTAACCAAAAAAGGCAGGGGTTATCCACCTGCAGAAGAAAACCCGGATCAATTTCATGGAGTAGGTCCCTTTAATATTGCAGATGGCAGCAGCAAAAGTAAAAAAACCAGAGCAAGTTACAGTCAGGTCTTTGGAGAAAGCTTAAGTAGATTAGCTGCTGAAGACAATAAAATTGTAGGGGTTACGGCAGCAATGCCTGCAGGAACAGGGATGAACATTTTTGCTGAAAACTATGCAGATCGACTCTATGATGTGGGAATAGCTGAACAGCATGCAGTAACGATGAGTACGGGACTGGCAAAGGGTGGTCTAAAACCCGTTTGTGCGATCTATTCTACATTTTTACAGAGAGCCTATGATCAGGTGATCCATGATGTGGCAATTCAGAATGTTGATCTTACCCTTGCTCTTGACAGAGCTGGGATAGTTGGAAATGATGGTGAAACCCATCAGGGTGTTTTTGACTTTTCATTTCTGAGAGCCATTCCAAATCTTTTGCTCATGGCACCTAAAGATGCAGCTCAGCTGCAGGATATGCTTTATACTGCTGTAAATTATCAGGGTCCAGCAATTTTAAGGTATCCAAGGGGTAGTGTAGCTGGAGATTATCAGCCAAAAGAATTTAGTCAGTTAGAAATTGCAAAAGCTGAAGAATTAATCGAAATTAAAGCTGATACTCAGCTGACGATAATTGCTATAGGTTCAACTGTTTATCCTTCCCAAAAGGCAGCAGAAATTTTAAATAATAATGGCTATAAAACCGCTTTAATTGATGCAAGATTTGTTAAACCACTGGATGAAAAAATGATTTTAAAGGCTGCAGAAAAATCGGAAAATATTTTGATCGTTGAAGAACAGGTTTTAGCTGGTGGATTTTCTTCCGCTATCTTAGAACTTCTCAATGATAGTAAGCTTAAGCTGCCCTATATTAAACGGCTTGGGATAAGTGATGAATTCGTAACCCAGGGAGAAATGGCAGAGATGAGAAGCAAATATGATTTAGATGGTAGAGGAATACTTAAAAATGCGCTGCAGATGCTTGATCAAAACAGGGAGGCTAAGTCTTTATGGCCCAAAAAGAACGACTAGATATTGTCTTGACTGAACGGGGGCTGTTTAGAAGCCGTTCTCGGGCTAAACGAGCGATAATGGCTGGGCTGATCTTTGTTGATGGTCAGAGAGAAGACAAAGCAGGTACCCAGATTGCCAAAGATGCTGAAATAGAAATTAGAGGAGATAAAAATCCCTATGTCAGTAGAGGTGGACTTAAATTAGAAAAGGCTATTAAAAACTTTGATTTTTCAGTTGAAGCTAAGGCTGCTCTTGATATAGGTGCTTCTACCGGAGGTTTTACCGACTGTCTTTTACAGCATGGTGCTAAAAAAGTTTATGCCATAGATGTTGGCTATGGTCAGCTGGCCTGGAAGTTAAGGCAGGATGAGCGGGTGGTTGTTATGGAAAGATGCAACTTTCGCCACCTGGAAAAAGATCAGTTAAAAACCGAAGTTCCCTTAATCGTGACAGATGTTTCTTTTATTTCATTGCGTTTAATATTACCGGGAGTAAAGAAATTTTTGCAGGCAGAAGGTGACTTTATCGCTTTAATCAAACCTCAGTTTGAAGCAGGTAGGCAAAGGGTTGGTAAAAATGGAGTGGTTAAAGATCCAGCTGTTCATCTGGATGTAATAAATTCTTTAAGTGAATTTTTTCTCGCTAATTCTTTTTTACCATTAAATTTAGACTATTCTCCTATCACAGGTGCCAGCAGTAAAAATATTGAGTATTTAATTCATTTAAAATACCTTGATTGCAAAAAAACAGAAGAATTTGATTTAGAAAAATGGCAGAAAAAAATCAAAAGAACTGTCAGCACTGCTCATAATAAATTGGGAGGTAAGTAGGTATGGAAAAGGCGGCCTTGATCTTAAATCAGGATAAAAAAGAGGCATTTGCTATTGCAAAAAGAGCTATCAAATGGTTTGAAAAAAGGGATAAAGATTATCTAGTAGAAGAAAGTGTATCCCTACAGTTAGATAGAGAAGCTAAAAAGGCTGATTACGAAAAAATAATAAATGAGGCTGATTATGTCATTATAATCGGAGGGGATGGAACTTTTTTACACAGTTCTCACCATTTTATTGGTAGTGACTTACCTCTTTTGGGAATTAATGTAGGTCATTTAGGTTTTTTAACTGATGTTGAAACAGATGAGGTTGAAAAAGCCCTTGAGATGATTTCAAATGGCAATTTTCAAATTGAAAAAAGAATGATGATCAAATCTAAACTAATCAGATCAGGTAAAATACTATCCAGCAGCTATGCTCTCAATGATTATGTAATCAATAGATCTCCCGATTCACATATGCTGCAGATCAAACTATATATTAACAATGAGTTAGTCAATAAATACAGAGGTGATGGCCTAATCATAGCAACTCCAACCGGTTCTACCGCCTATTCTCTTTCTGCCGGTGGTCCTATTATTAATCCCAGACAGGTAAGAGCGATTTTAATCACCCCAATTTGCCCCCACAATCTACATTTAAGACCTATGGTAATTTCTGATCTTGAAGAAATCAGAATTAGAATAGATAGTGATGGTAAAAACATCAAAGGCTGTGCTGATGGAAGATATAATGATGAGATTATTCCTGGAGATGAAATATTTATCAGTGCTGCAGACAAAGAACTTTGTATCTTAAAATTACCAGACAGGACATTTTATACGACCATTAAAGAGAAGATGGATTTAGCTTAGCTGACAGGAGGTAAATGATGCTCAGTGACCTACAGGTAAAAAACTTTGCTTTAATTGATCAGGTAAATATTAATTTTAAAAAGGGCCTTAATATTTTAAGTGGAGAAACAGGTGCAGGTAAATCTATAATTATAGGGGCTCTGGATCTTTTGCTTGGTGCTAGAGCCAATACAGATGTTATTAGAACCGCTAAAGATGCAGCCTATATTTCTGCTTTTTTTCAACCCTCTGAACTGGAGATAATCAACAATATTTTGGATGAGGCAGGGGTAGAAAAAGAGCAAAACGGTATTTTAATCGCCAGGGAAATTAAAGAAAATGGCCGCAATAGAACATTGATCAACGGTCAGCTGGCAACTTTAAGGATGGTCAAAAAGATAAGCCGTTATTTAATCGATATTCACGGTCAACATGAACACCAACTGCTTTTAGACCAGAGTTCTCATTTAATGATTTTAGATGCTTTTATAGGTTCAGAAATCAAAGAATTGAAAAATGATATTAAAGACAATTATGCAAAATATCAGGTGTTAAAAAGAGAATTAGCTGAAATTGATATTGATGACTCAGAACGGGTTAGAGAACTTGATATTTTAAATTTTCAGATCGATGAGATAGAAAAGGCGAATCTGCAGATCGGAGAATATCAAAGCTTAAAGGAAAAATATCAGTCACTTTCTCATGGTGAAGAAATCTATCAGAACACTTCAGAAGTCTTAAATGCTTTAAGTGGTGATGACTACAGTGAACAGGGACTGCTCGATAGAATGGCAATCTTGAAAAGCAAGCTGGAATCTCTTAAAGAATATAATAAGAAGCTGGCTGAATTAAATCAAAATTTTGCCGATATCTATTACAATTTAGAAGAATTTATCTTTGAACTGGGAGATTACTGCAGCAGCTTTAATTATGATGAAGAAGAGCTGGCTTTAACTGCTGATCGGCTCGATTTATTAAATTCATTATTTAGAAAATATGGTGACGGTGTTGAAGAAATCCTGGAATATTTGGCAGAACTACAAGAAAAAAGGAAAAAATTAGAAAATATTGAAGAAAAAATTGCTCAAATCAAGCAAGAAAAAAATGAGCTTAAAAATATATTACTTAAAAAGGCAGAAAAGTTGTCTGAATTGAGAAAAAAACAGGCTGGAGAATTTGAAGCCAAACTAAAAGCTGAACTGCAGGATCTGGCAATGGAAGATGTAAAGTTTGAACTTTCTTTTCAGAAAAAAGACTTAGGAGAAAGTGGAATTGACAGGGTGGAATTTTTGATATCTCCGAATAAAGGAGAAGAACTTCGTCCTCTGACTAAAATTGCTTCAGGAGGAGAGATCTCTAGAATTATGCTGGCTTTAAAAACTATTACAGCCGGTCTTGATCAGGTTGATACCCTGATTTTTGATGAGGTTGACAGTGGAGTTGGTGGAGAAACCGCTGCTAGGATGGCAGAAAAACTGGCCTATATCTCAAAAGACAGACAGATTATTTGTATAACTCATTTACCCCAGATTGCAACTGCAGGCAGTCATCATTATTTGATTAAAAAAGAAAAGGGTAAAAACAGAACCTACACCCATATCTATGCATTAGATGAACAGCAGCGAATAGAAGAGATAGCCAGAATGATCGGTGGTACTAAAATGACCGATAAGACTATTGCCCATGCTAAAGAGATGTTGGATATGGCTGCCGAAGAGTTATACAGCTGAAAATGATTAGAACACCAAATTAAGGGGGAAATATAATGGAAAAAATAGGTGTGTTTATTGTTGATGACAACAAGGAATTCTGTCAGCTGCTTGCAGAATTTCTAGAGATGAATGAAGATTTCAATGTTGGTGGAATTGCCCATAATGGAGAAGAAGCACTAGAGCTGCTTGAAGAAAATGAAATTCCAGATGTTTTAATTATAGATTTAATAATGCCCCATCTAGATGGAATGGGTGTTTTAGAAGAATTAAATGGTGATGATCGGGTTAGTGAGATGAAAATAATTGCTTTAACAGCTTTTGGTCATGACCAGATGATGAAAAAGGTTATTCAATTGGGAGTAGATTATTATATAATGAAACCTTTTGATTTAGATAAGCTGGCGATGCGAATCAGACAGCTGATGGAGCCAGAAATTGAAAGTCAAAAGAGTGTTAAATATCAGGGCAAAAAAGAGAAGGCTACAAAACAGGATGTTACAGCTTTAATAACTGCTATTTTACATGAGATGGCCATTCCTGCCCATATCAAAGGCTATCACTATATCAGACATGCAGTTGAACTTGTAATAGAAGATATGGACATTCTAGGAGCAGTAACTAAAAAGCTTTATCCGATGGTCGCTGAAGAATTTGATTCTACCTCAAGTAGGGTTGAACGTTCGATCAGACATGCTATAGAGGTGGTCTGGGATCGAGGGAATCAGAAAGCTTTAGAAAAATATTTTGCTAACAATATGCAGGAAGAAAATAATAAACCGACCAATTCGCAGTTCATCGCCAGAATTGCCGATAAAATAAAGGTAGAAAATAAAGTTTAATAGTGGAGGTTAATAATGGAAATCAAGAAAGAGAAAAGGGTAAGTGGAAAAACTATTTATTCAGGCAATATTTTAAATTTAAAAAGAGATGAAGTTGAGTTTTGCAATAATATTCAATCAGTCAGAGAACTGGTCGAACACAGTGGAGGGGTTTCTGTACTGGCTGAAAATGATGAAGGTAAAGTGCTTTTAATCAAACAGTATAGATATCCGGTTGATGAAGTAATTTATGAAATTCCTGCCGGTAAATTAGAAATAGATGAAGAAATTGTTGAGTGTGCTTCCCGGGAGTTGAGGGAAGAAACAGGTTATCAGGCAGAAGAATTCAGTGAACTCTATAGATTTTACCCAACTCCAGGTTACAGCACAGAAGTTATTTATATCTATAAAGCCAAAGGACTCTCCTATGTGGGTACAGAACTGGAAGAGGGAGAATACATTGAAGTTGTTCCAAAAAGCAGAAAAGAGTTGCAAGAACTGCTAAAAAACGGTGAGCTTAAGGACAGCAAAACTTTAATCGCCGTTTTACATTACCTTGGTGAATATTAATGTTAAAAGATTTTTTTGCTGATCTTCATATTCATATCGGGGGAGGTAGTGATGGCAGTCCAGTTAAAATAACAGCTTCCAGAAAACTCAATTTTCCCAATATTTTAGAAGAAGCTGCTTTTAAAAAAGGGCTTGATTTAATCGGGATTATCGACTGTGCTTCTCCAGTTGTATTAAAAGATATTGAAAAAATGCTTGCTAAAGGAGAAATGAAAGAACTTAAATCAGGTGGCATATTATATAAAGATACTCTACTTGTCCTGCTGGGAGCAGAAATAGAAAGCAGGGAGGAAAATGGTGGTCAGGTCCATTATATGGCTTTTTTTCCTAGATTAAAAACCATTAAAGAATTTAGCAGCACGATGGATAATTATATCTCTAATATAACTTTAAGTTCACAGGCTGCAGCTTTGACAGGCAAAGAAATTTTAAAAATTGTTAGTTTTCACGGTGGGATATTAATTCCGGCCCATATTTTTACACCCCATAAAAGTTTTTATGGGAGAGCTTTTAATAATTATACTGAACTATTTTCCGGTTCCGAGTGGGATCAGATACCCGCAGTAGAGCTTGGACTGAGTGCTGATACAGAGATGGCTGATCTGCTGCCTGAGCTTAAAGATAAAAGTTTTTTAAGTAATTCGGATGCTCATTCATTACCCAAAATTGCCAGAGAATATAATATTTTTAAAATGGAAGAACTAAATTATAATGAGTTCATTAAAGTCTTAAAAAGAGAAGAAGGTAGAAAAATAATTAAAAATTTTGCTTTAAACCCTGAGCTTGGTAAATACCATCGCTCTTATTGTGAAAAATGCAGCAGGATTTTTGCTCAGCCTGAGGCAGTATTAAGCTGTCCCAGCTGTGGTAAAGACAAGCTGATTGTTGGGGTTAAGGATAGGATACTGCAGATAGCTCCTCGAAAAAAAGCACAAAGTCCAACTCACAGACCTCAATATATATATCAGGTTCCTCTCTTAGATATTCCTGGAATAGGTAAAAAAACCATCCAGAAAGTATTGGCTGAGTGTGGAACTGAAATGGATGTTCTTCATAAACTTAGAGCTGAGCAATTAAAAAAATGTCTCAGCAGCAGGATATACAAAAAAATTGCCAGGGCCAGAGATAAAGAATTTAGTTTTCAATCTGGTGGTGGAGGAAAATACGGTAAGGTGATTTTCTAATCTCAATAAGGAGGTTATTATGTCAGATCAAAAACTTGTTAAATACGCAGATGTACTGCTTAATTATTCTCTAGAATTAAAAAAAGGTGATGAAATTTTAATTCAGGGTGAAAATGTCAGTAATGAATTGATTAAAGAAGTTTATAAAAATGCATTAAAAATTGGTGCTCACCCCTTCATAATCACCACTATACCGGAACAGGAAGAATTATTTTATAAATTTGCCGGGGAATCACAGCTTAATTATACTTCTCCCTATTTAAAATATTTGCTTGAAAATGTTGATGCTACACTTAAAATATTAGGGCATAATAATACCAAGAATTTAGCCTCGGTAGATCCAGAAAAAATTAAAAAGCGCACACTGGCCAAAAGAGAAATTACAGAGATCATGCTTAAAAGGGCTGCAGAGGGTAGTTTAAACTGGAATGTCTGTCAGTATCCTACCCAGGCTGATGCCCAGGAAGCAGGGATGTCACTGCTTGATTACAGGGAATTTGTTTATCAGTCCTGCCATTTAAATAGACAGGATCCGGTTGCCTACTGGACCCAGTTCGGTCAGGAGCTGGAGAGAATAGCAAAAATTTTAGAAGAAAAATCCGAACTTCATTTTTTAGCTGAAAATACAGATTTAAAACTCAAGGTTAAAGGAAGAAAGTGGATAGCAGATAAGGGTAAGGAAAATTATCCCGGTGGTGAGGTCTTTACAGGACCAATCGAAGATAGTGTTGAAGGTAAAATAAGATTTTCTTTTCCCGGTATCTACAGTGGTAAAGAAATTGAAGATATTAGATTAGAATTTGAAGCAGGTCGAGTTGTCGATGCTTCTGCAGCCAAGGGTGAAGAACTACTTCATTCTCTGCTTGATACAGATGAGGGTTCTCGTTATGTTGGAGAGATAGCGGTTGGCTGTAATCAGGGGATCGATAGATTTACCAGAAACATGTTATTTGATGAAAAAATCGGTGGTACCATCCACCTGGCTTTAGGCCGCAGTTATCCAGAAACCGGGGGAGAAAACATTTCTACAATCCACTGGGATATGCTCTGTGATACGAAAAATGGTGGCGAAATATATGCAGATGATGAACTTATTTATCATGATGGCAATTTTATAATCTAAATTTAGGAGGCAAAAAATGATCGAAGCTATTAAAAACAATGCTGCTCAAATTTTAGAAAAGATCGATTATCAGGTAGAAATTGGCTTGATCCTAGGTTCAGGGCTGGGAGTTTTGGCTGAAGAAATAGAAGCTCCAACCCTGATCGATTATAGTGACTTAGATAATTTCCCGACTTCTACCGTAAAAGGGCATACAGGAAGATTTGTAATCGGAGAATTATCGGGCAAAAAGGTAATCGCTATGCAGGGTAGGTTCCATTATTATGAAGGATATTCGATGGAAAAATTAACCCTACCGGTTAGGGTTATGAAAGAATTGGGAATCGAAAAACTGCTTTTAACAAATGCAGCTGGTGGAGTTAATGCAAATTACTCACCGGGTGAATTTATGCTTATCTCCGATCATCTCAATTTTATCGGTGATAACCCACTTCGGGGTAAAAATATGGCCGAATATGGACCCAGATTTCCTGATATGACGGAAGCATACAGTAAAGATTTAATTGTGGTGGCAGAAGAAGCTGCCAAAGATAATTCACTGTTGATCCGTAAGGGTGTTTATGCTGCAATGTCCGGTCCTACTTATGAAACTCCTGCTGAAATTAAGTTTTTGGCAGCGGTTGGAGCAGATGCGGTTGGGATGTCTACAGTACCTGAGGTAATAGTAGCTCGTCATATGGGAATTGAAGTTTTAGGAATCTCCTGTATAACTAACATGGCTGCTGGTATATTAGCACAACCACTAGATCACAGTGAAGTTGTAGAAACTGCAGAAAGAGTTAAAGCTGATTTTATTAAATTGATGAAGGATATTATAAAAAAGATCTAGCTGGAGGTTTTAATTATGAGAGCCTATGATATAATATATAAAAAAAGAGAAGGTCAGAAATTGAGCAGAGCAGAAATTGAGTTTTTAATCAAGGGTTATGTTGAGGGAGATATTCCTGATTATCAAATTTCTGCCTGGGCAATGGCGGTCTATTTTCAGTCTATGGATGCTGAAGAAACTGCTGATCTGACGATGATCATGGCTGAATCGGGAGATATGATTGATTTAAGTGAAATCAAGGGCAAAAAAGTTGATAAACACAGTACTGGTGGGGTAGGGGACACAACAACCCTTATTCTAGCACCTCTGGTAGCCAGTGCTGGAATTCCGGTAGCAAAAATGTCGGGCAGAGGCTTAGGGCATACTGGAGGTACGATAGATAAATTACATTCTATCGTAAATTTTAATACCTCTTTAAGCAGAGATAGATTTTTTGATAATGTTAATCAGCACGGAATTGCAGTTGTCGGTCAGAGCGGTAATTTAACTCCAGCAGATAAAAAATTATATGCTCTCAGAGATGTTACTGCAACAGTAGAGTCAATCCCTTTAATTGCCAGCAGTATTATGTCAAAAAAGATCGCCGGGGGGGCAGATGCGATTTTACTTGATGTAAAAACCGGTAGTGGAGCTTTTATGAAGGATTTAACCGAGGCCAAAAAACTGGCGAAAGCGATGGTAGCAATCGGTAAAGAGATCGGCAGAGATACAGCAGCCTATATTAGCGATATGAGTCAGCCCCTTGGTTATGCAGTTGGAAATGCTCTGGAGGTCAAAGAAGCGATTGAGGTTTTAAAGGGGAGAGGTCCTGAAGATTTAACTGAACTCTGCCTTGAGTTAGGAGCAGCAATGCTTGAACTTGCTGATCAAAGTGAAGATCATGCTGAAGCTAAAGAACTTTTAAGAAAAAAATTAAGTAGTGGTGAAGCCTTGGAGAAATTCAAGGAAATGATCTCTGCTCAGGAAGGTAATCCGGCAGTTATTGATGATTACTCTTTATTTGCTACTGCCGAAAAAGTTGTAGAGATAAAAGCTCAAGAAGATGGTTATATAGCAACATTAAATGCACTGGAAGTTGGCCTGGCAGCTATGCTTTTAGGTGCAGGCAGAGAAAATAAAGATTCTGAGATAGATCTGGCGGTTGGGGTTGAGCTCAAGAAAAAAGTTTCTGATCAGGTTAAAAAAGGTGATACTTTAGCCCTGCTGCATGTCAATGATCAAAAGAATCTGGCCCAGGCCAGAGCAAAAGTATTAGCTGCTTATAGTTATTCTAAAAACGAAGTAGAAAATAAAAAATTAATTTATGAAAAAATTACATAAAAGATATTTAGAGGTGAGTTTATGACTATTTTTAATGGTGAACGTCTAGAAACTGAATTATTTCAGCTTGATAGAGAAAGAATGGCAGCTGGTTGGTATTCTGATGTTTATTTTCGCAATATAGCAGGAATTTTAGAAAAACTTTCTCAGGAAGGCTATACATTTAAAGGCCAGAATATAGGAGATATTGAGGTGGAACTGCAGATTTTTCCCAGACGCCAGCCATTTTGTATTGCAGGAGGGATTGATGAAGCATTATCCATTTTAAAAACGGCAACAGGATATGAAGATGAAGCTGGTAATTTTGTTAATACTTCCTCTGAATTAGAAGTTAAAGCCTGTCATGATGGTGAAAAAATATTTTATAGTGGTAATCCCCATAATGTAGAGCCTGTTTTAAAAATAAGGGGAAGGTATAGAGATTTTTCGATTTTGGAAACTCCGATCCTCGGTTCTTTAACCGAAGCTTCCAGAATCGCAACAAATGTCTATAAGGTTATGGTAGCAGCAAGGGGTAAAGATGTATTGTTTTTCCCGGCCAGATTTACCCATTATAAATTACAGGCAATGCACGGTTATGCTTATTCACTTGGTGTCAACGCCTATAACAATGAATATGATACCAATACAGGCCGCTTTATTTCCACTGATGAACAGGGTGCCTGGTGGGGAGGTAAAGGTGGAGGAACGATCAGTCATTCCTATGTCGCATCTTTTCTAGGTGATACAGCTGAGTCTATGATCCAGTTCTGCCGCTTGATGCCGCTAGATGTAAATAGAATTGCTCTGGTTGACTTTGATAATAATTGTGTAGAAACTACCTTAAAAGTTTTAAAAACCATGTTTAATAAATATTTAAGTCTTTTAAAAGCAGGTGAAAAAGAAGAAGCTAAACGCTATAAATTATTTGGGGTTAGACCTGATAATTCCTCAAACTTGAGAGATGAAAGTGTTCAGCCTTTAGGCAAAAAAGAACTGGATAATGGGGTAAATGCACGTCTGATCTTTAATCTCCGCAAAGCGATTGATAATGCCTATAAGAATTGGGATCTCCAGCCCGGTGATATCAGTAGGGCTAAAAACTACTGTACTGATGTAAAGATCATCGCTACCGGTGGCTTTGCCCCTGAAAAGATAGATCGTTTTGAATCTTCTCAGGTACCAGTTGATATTTATGGGGTAGGCAGCTGGCTTTTATCAAACTGTGGAGCAGAGGACACCAAAAATGATTATACAGCAGATGTAGTAAGAGTAAAGATAGATGGAGAATGGAAAGAAATGGCCAAAGTTGGTCGCTCTCCAGCAAACAATCCAAATTTAGAAAAAATCGATTTGAGCAAGATCAAATAGTTTAAGTTAATATTGCAGACTGTCTCAAAAGAGGCAGTCTTTTTGAGGTGGGGACTCGTTATGAAAAACAGACAAAATTTATTAAATAAAGTCTTAAACTCTTCGGCAGAAGAATATTATCATCATCAGGGAATGGTTATTAAGATCAATAATCTAACCGAAGTTGATTTCAAAAAATTAAGTTTAAGAGCAGAAGAAGCTGAGCTTAAATATTATTCTGAAAATTATTATCTTGTTGACCAAAAAAATATCTATTTTAATAAAGAAAGTATTCAATTATTAGAAAAAAAGATAGAATTTTTGGAAAAAGTTATAGCAGGCAGCTATAAGGTTCCTCATCTCAGTCGAGATAATTATACAGAGCTTGGGGTTGATATAGTAAAAGGTCTGGACTTATTAAAAAAATATCAAAAAAATAACCATAATCAGGCTTCTTTTCTTCATTACAAAATAAACTTGTTGGATTATTTGCCCCAACAGAGGCGGGAGTTTATCTTAATGCTGGCTGAAGAAGCAGCAGCTCTAAACTACAATCTCTATTTAGTTGGTGGACAGGTAAGAGATCTTTTGATCGGTCTACCTTTAAACAAAGATCTTGATCTGCTCATCGAAGGTGATTTAGAAGAATTTTTTATCCATTTAAAAAAGACAAAAGGGTTAGAATATGATTATAATAATAAATTTTCTACCGGTTTTTTACACAATCAATATGGTTATTCAATCGATATTGCAAGCTGTAGAGAGGAAAAATATCATTTTCCCGGTTCTCTGCCCCTGGTAGAAAAGGCTGATCTTTTTTCAGACTTATATAGACGTGATTTTACAATAAATACTCTGGTGATGGATCTTCATCCTGAGCGGAGAGGAATTGTTTATGACTTTTTTGGTGCGATCTATGATTTAAAAAACAAAATGCTTAATGTGCTTCATAACTACAGTTTTAGAGATGATCCTCTCCGGATCCTGCGGGGAATTCGTTTTCAAATTTTAAAAGATTTTAAACTAAGTGCGGAAAGTGTTGAATTAAGCAAAAAATCACTTAAATTATATGATTATCAAAACCTGGCAGTTGAAAGAGTTTTTGCAGAGCTTAAATATCTCTTTAAAGCCCAAAAAGATATTTCTCAATTTTCAGCGCTATTATTAAATCAAATTCCTGTTTTAAAATTAATTGAAGCTGATTTTCAACTAGATATGAAAAAAGATGCTAACTTCTTAAAGGGAGAAAAATTACTTGCCATTAGCCGAGAAAATAATTTTACGGTAAACCACTTTCTTGTCAGACTGATAATTTTGTTTTATAATAGAGAAGAAAGCAAAATAAAGCAGTGGCCTATTTCAGAATATGAAGCTAAATTGTTCTCTCACAAGGAATGGGAAAATGTTGATGCTAAATTTTATCAATTAGATGATCCGGCTCTAAAGTATAGAGAGCTAGAATCTTATCAGCCGGAAGAATTAATAATGGCAGCCGTTATAAATTATGAACAACAATTTGTAGAAGCTATCTTTTCCCATCTGCAAAAAAGAACAGAAATTAAAGTACCCATCAATGGCCATGATCTTTTGAAAATGGGTTTAAAACAGGGACCCGAAATAAAAGAAATACTGCTGAAAGTAAGAGATCAGATTTTAAGAAATAAATTTAAAGATAGACAATCAGCCTTAAATTATGCTGAAGATTTAATCAAAAGTCAGTATGATTAATCGGGCTTTATAAGAGGTGATTTAAAATGAATACAATATTTGAATTGATGTTATTAATTCCGGTTTTATTATTCTCACTTTCATTACACGAATTTTCACATGGATATGTTTCTTATAAACTTGGAGATCCAACTCCTGGCAATCAGGGTAGATTAACCTTAAACCCCCTGGCCCATCTGGATTTTATGGGAAGTCTGGTCTTATTGATCACAAGAAGGTTTGGCTGGGCTAAACCTGTTCCGATTAATCCAAATTATTATAAAAATCCGCGTAAAGGGATGATGCTGGTAAGTGTTGCCGGTCCTGCAGCCAACTTCTTTTTGGCTTTTGTCTTTGCTATGCTAGGAAGAATGGCGGTATTTTTTGGTGCTAACACCCTTTTTCAGCTGCAGCAGGCAGGTTATAGCAATTTGGTTCAGACATTTTTTGTCTTTATTCAACTATCGGTAATTATTAATTTGAGTTTAGGGATCTTTAATTTGCTTCCTGTTCCTCCCCTGGATGGTTCAAAAATATTAAGGGGAGTTTTACCGGCTGAGTTTGATAGATATATTAGGAAACTAGAAGGACCATATGGGATGATCTTGATTATGATCTTAGCCTATACAGGTATTTTATGGGCATTTTTAAGACCAATTGTTAATACAATGTATAATATACTGCTTTAATGAGAGGTAAAAGTTATGGATTATAAGGTTGTAATTGATAGTTTTGAGGGTCCACTGGAACTCCTTTATCAATTAATCAAAAAAAATGAAATAGATATTAATGAGGTCTCTCTGGCCAGCATCACCGATCAATATTTGGAATATTTGACAGATATGCAAGAATTTGATATTGATCTGGCCAGTGAATTTTTGGTCATTGCTGCCGAATTGATCGAGATCAAGATCAAAGCAATTTTACCATCAAATAAGGAAGAAGATGAAGAAAGTGAACACGAACTAATCGCCAGGCTGAGAGAATACGAGTTATTTAAAAATATCGCTTCTCTGCTCAAAGAATGGGAAGAGGAGGCAGGTAATCGCTATCAGTGCCAGGTTGATATTGAGGCTATGATTCCAGAAAAGCTTCAGGTTGATATTTCTATTTCCGCTTCTGAATTAAAAGAACTAATTATTCAGGCTATAACAGCCGAAAAAGAATCAGAAACTGAAATACTTCGCAATCCTAAACTCGATTATTTAAAAGAGGAAAAGTTTAATATAAGCAATAAGATTAGAGATATGCTTAAAGATATCAGAAGGGTCAATGAAGAAATTTCATTCTACAATCTCTTAGAAGAAAAAAACAATCAGCTTGAGATAGTTGTAACCCTGTTAGCACTTTTAGAGCTGATGAAAAGAAGAAGGATCAGGGTTATTCAATCCAATAATTTTTCTGAGATAAAGATAAGTTTGGAAAGGTGAAATGAATGGCTAAAGAAAATAAAGAAATCAATTATGTAGCACTTGTAGAAGCCTTGATTTTTAGCTCTAAAAATAAAATAAAAAAAGAAACACTTCTAAAGATAACGGGCTTAAATGTAGGACAGCTGGAACAGATAATCGAATATTTAAAGATCCAGTATCAAAAAGAGAACTCAGGTGTTGCTTTAAAATCATATGATAATCACTATGTTTTTCAGACCAAAGAAATTTATTCAGATCATATAGAAGAATTATTTGATATTACAAGGGTAGCTTCTCTTTCTACAGCTGCGATGGAAACACTGGCAATTGTTGCTTATAGACAGCCGGTAACCAGAACAGAGATAGAAGAAATAAGGGGGGTCAGGGTTGCTCAAACTTTGAATACCCTGGCTAAATATGATTTAATTGAAGAATTAGGACGTAAGGAGACAGTTGGTAATCCCATTCTCTATGGGACAACAAATCAATTTTTAGAATATCTTGATATTAATAATTTAGATCAGCTTCCAGAAATAGAGCGGGTAGAAAAACTATTTGCTAAAGAAATTGAAGAAGCTGAAAAAGATGAAAAGGCTGAAAAAGAAGAAAGTGAAGCAAATGTAGAAATAGCAGAAAAAGAAGAAAAAGAAGAAGATGAAGAAAATAATATTGAAAAGTAATAATAATTTTGGGGTGAAAGAATGGAAAGACTGCAGAAGGTGATGGCACATGCAGGTGTTGCTTCCCGCAGAAAGTCAGAAGAAATAATCGCAGAAGGTAGAGTTAAGGTAAATGGAGAAATTGTAACAGAAATGGGTTTTAAAGTTGATCCTAAAAAAGATGAAATAGAAGTTGATGGGGAAGTTATTGCAAAAGAAAAAAAGGTTTATCTGCTTTTACACAAACCAGAAGGCTATATTACAACTGTTTCTGATCCTAAAGAGAGGCAGACCGTGATGGATTTAATTCCTGATCTAAAACAGCGGGTATATCCAGCCGGTCGTCTTGATTATGACAGTTCTGGACTTTTGATCTTAACGAATGATGGTGATCTCTGCTATAAGCTGACCCATCCCAAAAAAGAAGTAGATAAAAGATACTGGGTTAGGGCTAAGGGGACAATTTTTGCAGAAGATTTTAATAAATTTGAAGAAGGTATGGTTATTGATGGTCGCAAAACGGCTCCAGCTAAAATAGCCAACATTAATTATTTAGATAATTATACAGAATTTGAAATTACTATTCATGAAGGTAGAAATCGTCAGGTCAGAAGAATGTGCAGAATTGCAGGCTTTTCGGTGGTCAAATTAAAAAGAACTGCTTTTGCCTTTTTAAGTTTAGACGGTTTAGCTGAAGGTGAATACAGATATCTTAATGAAGAGGAGATCAAAAAACTAAAAAAGATAGGTTGATTTTTCTCAAAAAGCAGGAATAACTTAATCTATCAAGAAATAATTATTTAGATGTTAAAAATTTCATAAAGTTTAACCTCAGTAAAATGCTGGTTTCCCACCTATGAAAGACAAAGCAATTTGTTTTAAACTATGAGATTCATTTAAGGGGGAACTTATTTTTTTATGGATGATTTAAGAGTAGCATCAAATTCAGATCCAAAATCTGTAGCAGGAGCGCTTGCAGCAATTTTAAGAGAAAAAAGAAAAGTAGAAGTACAAGCAATTGGGGCTGGAGCAGTTAACCAGACGATCAAGGCTATAGCTATTTCTAGAGGTTATGTAGCTCCAAATGGGATTGACGTCATCATGATTCCTGCATTTACTGAAGTTGAAATTAATGGAGAAGAAAGAACTGCTATTAAGTTTTTAGTAGAACCAAGATAATTGAGTTTTATCTAAAACCTATCCTCACGGATAGGTTTTTAACTGCAAATTTTAGATAAATTAAAGGTAGGTGGTCAATATTTTCTTAACAAAAATCAGGCTTAAAGGTTTTAAGTCTTTTGCAAATAAAACTGATATAGAATTAGAAGAAAATATAACTGCTGTTGTAGGACCTAATGGGAGCGGGAAAAGCAATATAGTTGATGCTGTGCGCTGGGTGCTGGGAGAACAGAGTGCAAAAACCCTCCGTGGGAGCAGAATGTCAGACATCATATTTTCTGGTAGTGAAGAGCTAAACCCCAAAAGGTCAGCCAGTGTTACCCTCTTTTTTGATAACTCTGATGGTATTTTACCTGTAGAGGGAGACGAGCTTACCTTAGGTAGAGAAGTTGATATTGATGGTAAAAGTGATTATCTGATCAATGGAGCTTCCTGCCGCCTAAAAGATATAGAAGCTCTTTTAATGGATAGTGGTCTGGGAAGTGATGGCTATTCGATAGTTGGTCAGGGTAGAATTGATTCGATTATTCACAGCAAAGCTGATAAATTAAGAGAATTTTTTGAGGAAGCTGCCGGTATAATGAAACACAAGTCACGTAAAGAAGATGCAGAAAAACGCCTGGAAAACACCAATAATGATCTAAACCGGATCCATGACTTAGTTTCTGAGCTGGAAAAAAGAAGAGAGCCTTTAAAAAAAGCGGCAGCAAAGGCCAAAAAATTCAAAGAATATAAAGCTGAGCTAAAAGACTTAGAACTCAGTCTTTTAAATAAAAAATGGAAACTATTATCTGAAGAATTTAAAACGGTCGAAAAAGCGAGAACTAAAGCTAAAAAGACAATGGATGAAAAAGAAAGTAAATATAATACTGCCAACTATAAACTGCAAACAAAAAAAGATAATTTAAAAGAGAAGAAAAAAGAAAAAGAAGAAAACAACAGCAACTATTTTCAAAACCAAAATAAGGTTAATGAGATCAATAATAATCTAAATCTTTTAGCAGAACGCAAAAAAAATTATTTAGCAAAAAAAGAAGAATTAAAAGCAGAAAAAGAAAAGCTTGAGCAGGAGATCAGCAAAAAAGAAGAGCTTTTAAATAAAAGTAGAGAAAATTTTGCGGTGATTAATTCTGATCAAAAAGCATTAAAAGCAAAAATAGCTGAGTTAAATAATCAGTTGAGCAGTATAGAAAAAGAACTTCAAAAAACTGAAGCTGAGGTAAATACAAAAAAAGAAAAAATCGAAAACTTTAAAAAGCAAATCCAGTCAAATAATTCTCTTTTAGAGAGGTTAGGAGAACGGGTTGAGATTTCAGAACAGAGACTAGCTGAGATCTCAGAACAAAAATCAGCTTTAGAGAGAAAAATAGCTGCTAAAACAGAGCAAAAAGAACTTTTAACTTCAAAATTAGAAGAGTTAAAAACTGATTTAAAAAACAAAACTGAAGTGATAGCTGAACATAAAAAGGATATCAGTCGTGAAAAAGAAGAACTAGAACAGGGCAAAGAAAAATTGATCACCCTTAAAGAGGATTTTCAACACTGCAGTTCTCGTCTGCAGTTAATGGAAGAAATGCAGCAAAGTTATGAAGGATACTATAATGGGGTCAGATCTGTTCTAGAAAACAAAGAACTTTTTCCCGATTTAATTGATGTAGTAGCAGAGATAATCTCTGTTGAGTCAGAATATGAAAAAGCTCTAGAAACTGCTTTAGGAGCAAAATCGCAAAATATTATTGTCGAAAATGACAGTACAGCCAAAAAAGCTGTAAATTATTTAAAAAAGCAGAATAAAGGGCGGGCAACATTTTTACCATTAAATATGATTGATGGTTCACGTCTTGGAGATAACTATCTTAATCAACTCAAAAACTATCCCGGTTTTAAGGGCTTGGCCGTAGATTTAGTTGATTTCCCTGAGCGATTAGAAAATGTATTTAATTATCTTTTAGGCCAGATAGTTGTGAGTGACAATCTGGAAAATGCCGTAAAAATGGCAAAAGGAATAAAGCGCAGTTTTAGAGTAGTAACCCAAAAAGGAGATGTTGTTTATCCCGGAGGAGCTATTTCTGGTGGCAGCAGTAGCAATAACAGCCGTAATTTAATTGGCCGCAGCCGTAAAATTGAAGAACTTACAGAGAAAAAAGCTGAGCTTAAGTCCAGAGGTGAAAAACTGGTTGCCGAGCTTAAAACTTTGCAAAAAGAAATAAAAGAAAAAGAAACACAAAATAAAGAACAGATCGAGGAACTACAGGCTTTAAAAATGGCTGAAAATAATAAGCAAAATCAGATTCAGCGCTTTAAAGAAGAATTAAGTGAACTAAAAGAAACTAAAAATTCACTTGAAGCAAATTATAATCAGCTAGAAGAGAAAATATCTGAAAACAAAAAAACTATCGAATCTAAAGAGCTTCAATCACAAAAATTAAAAGCTAATATTGCTGCTGAAAAAGAAAAGATTGAAGAACTTAAAGAAAAGATAACTCTTAAATCAGCAGAGCTTGAAGAACTTAGGCCAGAACTAAAAGAGCTGGAACTTGATGGAGCCAGGATTTCAGAAAAAAGAGAGAATGCCAGAGAAAAATTAGAAGAAAAAGAAAGCAAATTAAGTGAACTCGAAAATGAACTTAAAGAGCTTGTAGTAAAATTAGATGACTTAGATTCTGATTTAAATAGAATCAAGCAGAGACAGCTTAAATTAAATCAGAAAAAAGATGATTTAGAAGCTGAGGCTCTCAAATTAAAAAAGACAAAAGATGAACTTAAAGTTCTTGTCAGTGAGTTAGAGGATGAGGTAGAAGAAAAAGAAAGTGAAATCAAAGAGATACAGGCTTCTTTAAATGAATTAAAAGATGATTTTCATAAACTTGATTTAAATTACAATAAGCTTAAAAGTCAGCTTGAAAGTATTGAAAAAATACTTGAGGAAGACTATGATCTGACAGCAAAAGAAATTGATGAGTCTCAATTGATGGAAATCAAAGCTGAAGAAGAAGCTGAAGTTGAAGCAAAAATCAAGGGACTGAAAGCAAAGATCAAACAACTACATCCTGTAAATGAGGCAGCAGTAGAAGAATTTAAAGAATTAAAAGATAGGCTTGATTATTTACATGAGCAGCAAAATGATCTTAAACATGCCCGCAGATCAATAGAACTTGTCATAGATGATATAGAGGAATCTATGGAAAAGATGTTTAGCCGGACTTTTTATAAGGCAAAAGAAGAGTTTGCAAAAGTTTTTAAAGCCCTTTTCCAGGGAGGTAAAGCTGAACTAAAACTTACCGATCCAGATGATATGCTAGCAACTGGGGTAGAAATCCAGGCTCAACCACCTGGTAAAAGTCTAAAAAGGCTTTCTCTGCTTTCCGGTGGAGAAAGAGCCTTAACAGCTATTGCCTTAATCTTTGCCTTCATTCAGGTTAAACCAAGTCCTTTTTATGTCTTAGATGAAATTGATGCCCCACTTGATGATGTAAATATAGTTCGTTTTGCAAGTTTTATAAAAAGGTATGCTAAAGTGGCCCAGTTTATCATTATTACCCACCGCCGTTATATGATGACCGAGGTAGAATCACTTTATGGAGTTACCATGGAAAAATCAGGAGTGTCTCGTTTAATTTCACTTAAATTAAATCAGGCTGAAGGGTTCGATGAACAGCTTGAAGAAGAATTTATTGAGGAGGCTTTATAGTGAGTTTTTTAGAAAGATTAAAAGATGGATTAAAGAAAACTAAAGAAGGCTTTGTAAATAAGGTCAGCAATATATTTACAGGTAGAACAAATATAGATGATGAATTATTTGAAGAACTGGAAGAGGTTTTGATTCAGGCAGATGTAGGTGTAAAAACCACCTTTGCTTTAATTGAAAAATTAAAAGAAGATATTAAAGAAGAGGATATTAAAGAACCAGAAGAATTGATGAAATATTTTCAGGCCGAATTAAAAGCTATGCTGCAAAATGAAGAAGGAACATTTAACTTCGATAAAGATTTGAATATCATTATGGTTGTTGGGGTAAATGGTGCAGGTAAAACTACCACCATTGCTAAAGTAGCTGGCCGCTATAAAGATCAGGGCAAAAAAGTTATGCTGGCTGCTGGTGATACTTTTAGAGCTGGAGCAATTGAGCAGCTGCAGATCTGGGGAGATAGACTGGGAGTTAATGTAATAGCTCAAAAAGAGGGTTCTGATGCGGCAGCAGTTGCCTATGATGCGGTTCAGTCTGCTAAAGCTAGAGATGTTGATCTTCTAATAGTCGATACTGCAGGTAGGCTCCATACTCAGAAAAACCTGATGGAAGAATTAAAAAAGGTTAAAAGGGTTATTGACAGAGAGGCCGAATCAGCAAATGCTCAGGTTGAAGTACTATTGGTTCTTGATGCTACAACAGGTCAGAATGCAATTTCTCAGGCAAAATTATTCAATGAGGCAGTAGATGTAGATGGGATTGCTCTAACCAAGCTTGATGGTACAGCCAAGGGTGGAATAGTTATCGCGGTTAAAAACGAGCTGCAGATCCCGATTAAATTAATAGGAGTTGGAGAGGCTGCAGAAGACCTGCAGAACTTTGATCCTGAAGAATTTATTGAGGCCCTATTTAGCAATGGAGAATAATTTTTAAAATGGCTTGACAAATGCCCTAAAATATCGTATACTATCACCTGTGTTAAGTAAATTAACTTTACAGGTGGTTTTTATGCTTAAAAAAACAATAAAGATGACATTGCTCTTTGACTTTTACGGTTCACTTTTGACCGAAAAACAGCAGCAGATAAATAAAAGTTATTTTTATAATGATCTTTCTCTGGCCGAAATCGCCGATAATATAGGCATCAGCAGACAGGGAGTTTATGATCATTTAAAAAGAAGTGAAAAGAGCTTAAAAGAATATGAGGCTAAATTAGGTCTTGTTAAAAAATATAGAGAACTTAGAAAAAACATTAAAGAATTAGAGTCTTTATTATTGAAAAGAGATCTGCTTGCTTCTGATGGAAATGATGAAGTGAGTAAAAAACTAGAGTCTATTAAATCTATCCTCTAGGGGAGGTTATTTTATGATTTTTTCCAATTTAGCAGAAAAGCTTCAGGATACCTTTGATAAACTACGTGGTAAGGGTAAACTGAGTGAATCTGATGTAAAAAGTGCTCTAAAAGAGGTTAAAATGGCCCTTTTAGAAGCTGATGTAAACTATAAGGTTGTTAAAAGATTTGTCAATAAAATTGAAGAAAGAGCTGTTGGTAAAGAGGTAATGGATAGTTTAACCCCTGCCCAGCAGGTAATTAAGATTGTTAATGAAGAAATGCAGAATTTAATGGGAGGCAGCCAGGAAGAGATAAATATTTCTCCTGATCCTCCAACAATCATCATGATGGTTGGTCTACAGGGTTCTGGTAAAACAACCAGTGCCGGTAAACTGGCCAGGATGCTTTCAAACAAGGGTAAAAACCCGCTTCTGGTTGCTGCTGATGTTTATCGTCCGGCTGCAATTAGACAGCTGCAGGTGCTTGGTGAAAGACTTGATTTGCCTGTTTTCTCCATGGGAGAAGATAGTGATCCAGTTGATATAGCAAAGGGCAGTATTAACTTTGCTTCTACTCACAACTGTGACACCATTATTCTTGATACTGCAGGTAGACTGCATATTGATCAGGAAATGATGGAAGAACTAGAAGGGATCAAAGGAGCTGTTGATCCAGATGAGATACTGCTTGTAGTTGATGCAATGACCGGACAGGATGCAGTAAATGTTGCTCAAAACTTTGATAAAAGACTTGATATCGACGGGATACTGCTGACTAAAATGGATGGTGATGCCCGTGGTGGTGCTGCATTATCTATTAAAGAAATTACCGGTAAACCGATAAAATTCGCAGGTACAGGAGAAAAACTGGCTGATTTAGAGCCTTTTCATCCTGACAGAATGGCTTCAAGAATTCTGGGGATGGGTGATGTTTTAGGTTTAATCGAAAAAGCAGAAAAAAGTATAGATAAAGAAAAAGCAAAAGCTCTTGAAGAAAAGATCCGTAAAAACGAATTTACCCTGGAAGATTTTATGGAGCAGATGAGCCAGGTTAGAAATATGGGACCTATGGATGAACTGCTCGGTATGATTCCAGGTATGGGTGGAGCAAAACAGCTTAAAAATCTTCAGGTTGATGATAAACAGCTTGATCATATAGAAGCTATCATTTCTTCTATGACCCCTGAAGAGAGAAGAAAACCAGATATTATTAATGGTAGCCGTAGAAAGAGGATCGCCCAGGGAAGTGGAACAAAAATTCAGGATGTTAACCGGCTTTTAAAACAATTTAGACAGACTAAAAAGATGATGAAAAAGCTTAATAGCGGTAATCTGAAAAAAGGTGGAATGAACCTGCCCTTTTTCGGCTAAAATAGATTTTTAAAATTATTTTTTGAGAGGAGGTGTTTATAGATGGCAGTTAAAATTCGTTTAAAAAGAATGGGAAGTAAGCGTAATGCATCATACAGACTGATCGTTTCTGATTCCAGAAGAGCTCCTCAGGGATATTTTGTGGAAGAACTTGGTTACTATGACCCAACTACTGAGCCAGAAACCTATCAGGTTGATGAAGAAAAAGCACTTAAGTGGCTTAACAATGGTGCAAAACCTTCAGATACAGTAAAAACTTTACTGAAGAAAGCAGGAGTTATGGCAAAATATCATGGCAATAAGTAATCAAAAGGAGGTTTTCTCCATGAAAGAACTGGTAGAATATATTGCAAAATCAATAGTTGATAATCCTTCTGAAGTTAAGATTAAAGAAGTGCAAAAAGATCAATCCATAATACTGGAGCTTTCGGTTGCTGATGAAGATATGGGTAAGGTAATCGGTAAAAGAGGCCGGATTGCCAAAGCCATTCGCACAGTTGTCAATGCAGCTGCTACAAAAGAAGGTAAACAGGTTGTTGTCGACATAAAATAACTATTTTTCAGGCTGGTGATTAAACTGCAGGATAAATATATTGAAATAGGTAAAATAACTCGTTATCAGGGGAATAAAGGTGAAGTTAGGGTTATGCCTTCAACCGATATTCCACAAAGATTTTTTGAATTAGATAGTGTTTTTCTAAAAAATGCTGATGAGTTTTATGAACTTGAAATAGAATATATCCGCTTTCATAAACAATTTGTGATCATCAAATTTTTTGGAATCGATTCTATTGACCAGGCTGAAGAATTGAAAAATTCTCGAGTCTTAATAGTTGAGTCTGAAAAATATCTACTTCCAGAAGATAGTTATTATGTAGATGATCTAGTAGGCTGTAAGGTCTATTTAAGTGATGATACTTATCTTGGTAAAGTCATTGAAGTTGTCGATACCAGTGGTACAGATATAATTATTGTAAAAGGTGAAGCAAAAGAATATATGCTTCCTGCCAGTCGTGAGATGATTATTGAAATCGATCTTGAGGCAGAAAAAATTATCTATAACCCAATTCAGGGTCTATTGGATCTTTAGGAGCTGAAACTATGTTTTTTGATATTTTAACTCTTTTTCCAGAAATGTTTGAGGGACCATTTAGTGAGAGCATTATAAATAGAGCCAGAGAAAAGGATTTAATCGAGGTAAAAACTATCAATATCCGAGATTATGCTGAAGATAAGCATAACAGAACTGATGACACACCTTATGGTGGTGGAGCAGGGATGGTTATGAAGGCTGGCCCTATATACAGAGCCTGGGAGCAGGTTAAAAGCCAGAGATCAGTTGAAAGCAAAACTATTTTAATGAGTCCTCAGGGAGAACAGTTAACCCAAAACATAGTCAACGATTTAGCTAAAGAGCCAGGCTTGATAATTATCTGTGGTCGATATGAAGGTGTAGATGAGAGGGTTAGAAAAACTATTGTGGACAGAGAAATTTCCATCGGTGATTATGTACTTACTGGTGGAGAAATTCCAGCAATGGTTTTAGTTGATGCTGCAGCCAGACTATTAACTGGTGTATTGGGGGATGAAGAATCAAGTAAAAAAGACTCATTTTATAATGGGCTTTTAGAACATCCTCATTATACAAGACCAAGGGAATTTAAAGGTCTTAAGGTACCAGATGTTTTATTAAGTGGTAATCATCAATTGATCGAACGCTGGCGTAAAAAAGAATCTCTGCGCAGAACTTTGATGAGAAGAGAAGATCTGCTTAAAGATAAAGAATTAACCGAAGAGGATAAAAAACTACTTAAAGAAATTAAAGCTGAATTAAAGGGTGAAGTGGATGAAAGCAATTGAGGCAGATGTTTACCTGGGATTGGTACACAACCCAATCTATAATAAACTGGGTGAGATTATCACAACAACGGTTACTAATTATGATCTACATGATATCTCTAGAGCTGCAAAAACATATGAGATCGAGAAATATTATATAATTAATAACTTGAAATCACAACAGGAACTGGTAGAAAGGGTTCATGATTATTGGACCGGTGGTCGAGGAGCAGATTACTGCTATAACCGTCATCAGGCTTTTTCTGTTTTAAAAATTGCTTCTGAATTAGCTGAAGTAAAAGAGAAAATAAAGGCAGAAACAGGCAAAAAACCGATAGTTGTGGCAACTGATGCTAAAGAATATGCTAATTCTGTTGGTTATAAAAAGATGCGTGAGTATTTAAATGACTTTGAAAGGCCATTTTTGATCATCTTTGGCACAGGATATGGTTTAACAGAAGAAACACTGGCTGAGTGTGATTATATACTTGATCCAGTCTGGGGCCGAGGAGATTTTAACCATCTTTCTGTTAGAAGTGCTGCTTCGATTATTTTAGATCGTCTTTTATCTTTACCCTGGTGGGAAGAATAAATTTTAGTATTTTTTGAGAGGAGGTTGACTGATGAATATTATCAATGAAATTGAAAAAGAACAAATGCGTGATGATATACCTGAATTCGCAGTAGGTGATACATTAAACCTAAAAGTTAGAATATCAGAAGGTGGTAAAGAAAGACTACAGCCTTATAAAGGTGTTGTAATTAAGAGAAACGGTGGAGGTTTAAATGAAACTTTTACTGTTCGTAAAATTGCTCATGGAGTTGGAGTAGAAAGAACTTTTCCAGTCCATTCCAGTAAATTAGATGCTATTGAGGTAGTAAGACGTGGTGATGTAAGAAGATCACGCCTCTATTACTTACGTGACAGAAGAGGTAAAGCTTCTAGAATTAAAGAAAAACGTGAAGCTAGAGTTATACCAGAAGTAGATGCAGAGTAATTTTTAAGACAAAGGGTGGGGAGATAATCCTACACCCTTTTTTAATCTCAATTTAAAGAGGGAGTTAATATCATGATTCAATGGTATCCAGGCCATATGGCAAAAGCAAAAAGAATATTAAAAGATGACTTAAAATTGGTAGATTTAATTATCGAGGTCCTTGATGCAAGAGCACCTTACAGCACTCAAAATCCAGATCTGCAGTCTTTAGTAAAAGATCAAAAAAGAGTTGCTGTTTTAAATAAAAAGGATTTAGCTGATCCAGAATTAAATCAAAAGTGGTTAAATTATTTTAAGGGAGAGGCAGTTTTACTAAACTCTATAACCGGAGAAGGAGTTGGAGAATTAAAGAATCTCTTAAACGGTCTTCACTATGAAATCACAAATAAGCTATCTAAAAAGGGAAGAAAGGCAAGAAGGATCAGAGCTATGATCATTGGAATACCCAATGTAGGTAAATCAGCCCTGATTAACCTTTTAGCTGGTTCTAAAGCTGCTAATATAGCTGATAAACCGGGTGTTACTAGAGGTAGACAGTGGGTTAATGTCAGTAAAAAGGTCAGACTGCTTGATACTCCGGGTATTTTATGGCCCAGTTTTTCTGATGAAGATACTGCCTATAAGCTGGCTTTAACAGGTGCTGTTAGTAATGATGTTTTTGATTTTGAACTTGCAGCATATAAACTAATTAAATTTATTAAAAATATCAAAGCAGAAAAATTAGAAGAATTCTATCAGCTGGATTATTTAGCAGATCATTCCTATGATATTCTGGCAGATATTGCCCGCAAAAGAGGTTGTCTAATGACCGGTGGCAAAGTCGACCGTAATCGGGCAGCTGGAATTGTAATTAATGATTATAGAGATGGTAAATTAGGTAGAATAACTTTAGAAAAACCTGCAGAGGTGGATGAAGATGAAATATCCTGATTTTGATGAGCTGACAATTAAAGAGATAAAAGATTATACTAAAGATTTAGAAACTGATGATAGTCTGATAGAATTAGCAAACATTTTGTCAGAAGACGAGCGAAAAGGTGTAAAGAGAATTGCCAAAAAATTAAAAAATAAGCTGGCCAAAAAAGAAGCAGTAATTGCTAAATGGGTCAATATGAACTCACTTCAGGAAAAATTAGAATCTAATGGTTATCAGGCTGTGATAGGGATTGATGAAGCAGGGAGAGGTCCACTTGCTGGCCCTGTGGTTGCAGCTGCAGTTCTACTTGATTCAACAAAACCAATTTATGGTTTAGATGACTCTAAAAAGCTGAGTCGAGAAAAAAGAGAAAAACTGCTTGAAGAAATTAAAAAGAAAGCTAAAGTTGGAATAGGTCAGGCTTCCAGTAAGGAAATAGATAAATATAATATTAGAGAAGCAACCTTTGCAGCTATGAAAAGAGCTGTAAAAAACCTATTACCTCAATTAGAAGAAAAACCAGATTTATTATTGGTTGATGGCAATACAGTTATTCCCGATCTAAAGATCGATCAAAAAGCTGTTATCGATGGTGATGCAAAAATTAATTCTATTGCTGCAGCTTCAATAGCTGCAAAAGTAAGCAGGGATCAGATAATTTTTGAATATGCAGAAGAATATCCTGAATATAATTTTAAATCAAATAAGGGCTATGGAACAGCAGAACATATAGCCGCTTTAGAAGAGCATGGGTCATCACCGATTCACCGCAAATCATTTGGTCGAGTCCCTAAATAAAAGGAGGAAATATAGAATAGTGAATACAAAAAGAATGGCCAGAGGAGCTGCTATTACGGCTCTTTATGTAGTAATTACATATTTTTTAGCACCGATTAGTTTTGGACCACTACAGTTTAGAGCTGCAGAAGCTTTAACCCTTTTACCGATAATTTTTCCCGAAGCAGTTCCAGCCTTATTTTTAGGTGTACTGCTGGCTAATGTCATTGGTGGATTAGGTATGGTAGATATCATTGGAGGTAGTTTAGTCACCCTTTTAGCAGCTTATGTAACTTATAAATATCGAGACAGTATAATTGCCTATTTAAGTCCAATAGTCTTTAATGCATTTTTAATTAGTATTTATCTGCACTTATTATTTTCATTACCGTATTGGTTAACCGTACTGCAGATTGGAGTTAGCCAGACATTGGTAATTGTACTTTTAGGTTATCCGATGGTAAAATATTTAAAAAAATACTATGATTGATTAATACAACATTTTAGAGTTTTCTGCCAGCCAGCGAAAATCAATTGCTTCGATCAGATCTTCTTTTTTGATGTTATGATGGCTTTTTAGATCGGCAATTGTTCTGCTGACCCGCATTAAACGAATATAGCCCCGCATGGACAAATTAATTTTTTTAACGGCATCTTTTAATATTTTTTGAGCAGATCTTTTTAAACTACAGTATTTTTCAATATCTTTTAATTCTAATTCTGAATTATTTTTTAGTCTACTATTTTTATATCTTTGAGCCTGCATAATGCGGGCATTTTTTATTTTCTCCTGATAATTAATCAATTTAGTCTGACTGCTTTTTAAAAGTATTTCTTCACTTTCTAAGGGAGGTACTTCTATCTGCAAATCAATTCTATCTAAAAGAGGTCCTGATAATTTTTGTTGATATTTAATTATATCTCTTTCTGAACAGCTACAGCTTTTGTTTTTCACTCCTGCATAACCACAGGGGCAGGGGTTCATAGCTGCAATCAACTGAAAATTTGCCGGGAAAATATAGCTGCCATTGTTTCTGGCTATTTTGATCTTTTTTCTTTCTAAAGGTTCACGTAAATTGGCTAAAACTGCAGCTTTAAATTCAGGTAGTTCATCCAAGAAAAGAACTCCATTGTGTGCCAGTGAAATCTCACCTGGTACAGGTATTCTACCACCACCGATCAAAGCGGCTGAGGTAATTGAATGATGTGGAGCAACAAATGGTCTGTATCTTTTTTTAAAATTTAATTTTTCTAAATTATCGCTGACACTGTAAATCGAAGCAGTTTCTAAAAGTTCTTGACTGGAAAGAGGTCTTAAAAGTTTCACAATCGAAGCTGCCAGAATGGTTTTACCACAACCTGGTGGACCTACAAAAAGTAGATTATGCCCTCCTGCAGCTGCAGTAATTAGAGCTCTTTTTGCATTGTGCTGGCCCCTGATAAAATTAAGCTCAAAATAATTATCCTTTCTATTAACTCTATTTTTTTCTTCAATATCCCGCGTAAAAAAATTATTATTTTTAACTTTGATCAAATCAGTTAATTGACTTAAATTATAAAGAAAATAGCTGTCTATATTCTCTATTAATTCAGTTTCTTTTTGATTTTCAGCAGCTAAAACTGCCTCTTTAATATTATTTTTTTCTGCTTCGATCAACATCGCCAGCACACCTTTAACCTTATTTAAATCTCCATTTAGATTTAATTCTCCAGCAAAGATTTTCTTTTCCCTATTTTTTATCTTTATCTGACCAGAACATTCTAAAAGTACAGCAGCAATAGCAAGATCAAAGTGGGATCCATATTTTTGAATATTACCTGGAGCAAGATTAACCGTTATCTTTTTGATCGGCCATTCAAAACCTGAATTTATAATAGCTGAACGGACCCTTTTAGCTGATTCTTTAACAGTCTTTCCTGCTAAACCGACAATATGGAAACCCGGCAGACCACGAGAGATATCAATTTCTACTCTCACTATTTCTGCCTTAACACCACTTATAACAGCAGAATGGACAAAAGAATACATTTTTATACCTCCAGATAATCAATCAATGATATTTTTAAAATGTTTGAGCTCATCAGCAGTTTTATCTATTTTATTAATTTTAATGGCAATTAAATCAAAGCGAATGTTATCAATTTCTTTGTCATTCTCTAAAAAATAGTATGAAGCAGTATTTTTTAAATGTTCAATTTGAGTATAATAAAGATTTTCCGCCAAATAGAGGTAATCTTCTGAGGTTCTGCTTTTGACTTCTATGAAAATAGTGTAATCATCTTTTTGAGCAATAATATCAATTTCGCCAAAATTATTCCTGTAATTTCTCTCTATAATCAAATAACCTTTGTTTTTTAAATGCTTTGCTGCAATATCTTCACCAAGTTCTCCGATCTGATTATGTAAAGCCATTAAAACACCTCCTAATAGATATATTATATAATTATGTAAATATATAGTAATACCTTCTTTTTATTGCAAAATAATTAAAATATAAGCAAAAAATATTCAAAATTGCTGTAAAATAAAATTGATAAATTGAAAATAACAAAAAATTCACACAAAAAAACAAATATACAATAGATTTTTTTAGAGGATTTTAGCCTTAAATAAAGAAGATAATAAATAGAGTTTAATACAATCAAATAATGTTCTCTTTTTAGGTGCTTCATTCAGAAGATAATAGGGAATCAGGTGAAATTCCTGAACGGGTCCGCCACTGTTAACTAGTATGGTGATTTAATACCACTCAGAAATGGGTTTGGGGAAGGTAAATCACTAAAGCTATAAAGTCAGGAGACCTGCCTAAAGGGAAAACAGCCATCTTCGAGACAGGATTGGTTGTGGGCTATGTATTTTTCGCACGAAGACACCCTCAATGTACCTGGGTGTCTTTTGCTTTGGAAATAGCTTTTTTTTGTCTTAGGTGGCTGTAAGCATAACAAAAAAACAAGGAGGAATAGTAAATGTTAAAAAGGGCAGTTTTAGTTTTGCTTGCAGCATTATTAATTTTTGTTATACCAGTTGGTGCGCAAGAAGATGTCATTGATCTAGATGAAGTAGTAGTCACAGCAAGTAGATATGAAGAGGCAATTATGGATACTCCAGTAAGTATTGAAGTTATCAGCCAGGAGGATATAGCACAGAGCAATTCTCAAAATGTAGCTGATCTATTAAATACATATACAGGAGTTTCTATAACTGATTTTGGTGGTCCAGCAGGAGCTAAACAGGTAAATATTAGAGGAGCCAGTGCAAGTCAAGTTTTAATTTTATTAGATGGTCAGCCGATCAATGAACCCCAAAATGGTGGTTTTGATTTAGGTTTAATACCTACCAATAATATTGAAAGAATAGAGGTTATCAAAGGGCCTGCTTCAGTAATTTATGGTGCAAATGCCATGGGTGGAGTAGTTAATATTATTACTAAAGATATAGAAGTTGAACCACAAACTAGAGTTTCTTTGAACTATGGTTCTTATAATAATTTTACTTATGAACTTTCACATTCACAGAGATTTGATGATTTGGGAGTATATTTATCATATTTAAATAGAGATTCTGATGGTCTTGAAGATGGAGAAAAATTAGAACAGGAAACTGTATTCGCCAGATTAAATTATCAGCTCAGTAATCATTCTGATTTAACTTTTACATTTGAGGATAATACTTCTGATAAAATAATTGGTGGCAGTGTTCAAGATGATCATTTTCAAAATCTTAATTTGAAATGGAATACTCAAAAAGAAAATAGAGATACATCTGTTAGTGTTTTTAGAAATTATCAGGAAAGATTATATCCTAGTGACGGTTCCAAACATGAAAGATACCAAACTGGTTTAAATATAAATAATACTAATTATTTTGATAATCACATTTTAAATTATGGCTTTGAGATAAAGGAAGATGATGTTGAGAGTACAGATATCATTGGAGGTCAACAAAAAAATACCAATAAAGCTTTATATATTCAAGATGACTGGGGAATTAATGATCAGCTTAACTTAAAAATTGGGGCTCGCTATGATGATCATGAAGAATATGGTTCTGAATTAAGCCCGCAGATTGGAGCAAATTATAAGTTGAGTGATAATTACAGTCTGGTTGCTTCTGCAGCTCAGGCTTTTAGAGCTCCTACTTTTGATGATTTATATGGTACTTATCCTCCTAATCCTGATTGGTTTTTTCCTGGCTTTGAGGGTAATCCTGATTTAAAGGCAGAAACTAGTGATAATTATGAGATAGGTTTAAGATTTAACTTTCAAAATACTTCAGGTCAATTAAGTTTGTTTCAAAGAAAAGTTGATAATTTAATCACTAGTTTTGAAGATAATGGAATTAATACCAGAATAAATATAGAAGGTACTTCTGAATTTAAGGGAATAGAATTAGGACTTGATAGAAAATTAGCAGAAAATATTAACACAAAATTAAACTATACTTATTTAGATGCTAGAGATCAAAATGATAATCGTTTAGCTAATCAACCATATCATAATGCAAAACTTAGCCTAAATTATAATGATCAAGTTAATAGAATTTCCTTAGATGGTAGATTGGTTGCTGGTCGATTAGATATGCCAAGCTATTTTGTCTTAGATTCTAGATTTAGCAGACCATTAGAAATAAGAGAAAGAGATTTTAATATGACATTCTCAATAAATAACTTATTGGATAGGGATTATCAAGTAGTCAGTCCTTTAGATATGCCTGGTCGTAACTTTATGTTAAGTTTAGGAACTTCATTCTAAATAAATTTGAAAGGGTGATGATAAGATGAAAAAAGAAGATAAGTTTGTTTTTGTATTAAGTTTCATATTATCATTATCCATGCTCTTTCTGCTAGAAGCCTGCCCATTCAGGCTTCTAGCCAATGATATTCAGGTAGTTGAGAGGGAAGAGGTAGAAATAGAATTATTATTATCTGATGCAGCAGAGCTATTTGAAGAAGAAGGTGGTTCTGAGGCAGCAGAGGATAGTGATTCTGCTTTAGAGGAAGAGATTGCTCAGGAAGATAGTACTTCTGAGGCAGAAGTAAGTGAAGAAGTTGAACCTGAGCCAGATAGAGAAACAGAGACTCAATATGAAGAAACTGAAGAAGAATTAGCTGAAGAGCCTGAAGAAGTGGAAGAAAGACCTGAAATCGAAGAAGAACCCGAAGAAGAAATTGAGGAAGTTGAAGAAAAGCCAGAAGTTGAGGAAGTAGTTGAAATCGAAGAAGAAATAGAAGAAGAGCCTGAAGAGCTTGAAGAGGTAGAAGTTGTAGAAGAAGCAGAGGTTGAGGTAGAAGAAGAATTAAATGAAAGTGAAGAAGAACAGCTTCCAGAATGGGTTTTAAATCAAAATGAAGTAGAAGAGCCAGAAGAAAGTGAAGATGATTCATTTGATTTAGACAGCTATCTGGCTGAATTAAGAAATAATAATGATGATGCTGATGATGAGGAAAATGAGGTTGTAGACGAAATTGTTAACAGAGAAAGTGAAGAAGTTGAAAGTTCTCAGCCTGCAGAAGAACAAATTGAGAATGGTGGCTCTGATGATACAGACAGTGGAGAAGATGAAATATATGATCTACGTGAAAATGGTCATTCTGGAATAGATAGACCATCAATAAGAAATCATAGAGCACCTGAATATCCCCCTCAAATGAGAAGAAGAAATATTGAAGGCAGGGTTATCTTAAGTCTTAAAATAGACCAGGATGGTAAGACAAGTGAGTTTGAAATACATGACAGTTCTGGTTATGATGCTTTTGATCAGGCTGCTTTGAGTGCAGTTAAAGAATGGGAATTTGAAGCTGCAAAATTGGATGATCAATTTGTAAGTGTAAGAATCACACTACCAATTCGATTCGAACTCGATTAAATGGAGGAATCATAATGATTGGAGAGTTTATAAATAAAGCAGGTATTATAGCATATCCCTTATTACTATCTGCATTTTTAGTTATTTTTATGGTATTTGAGAGATCTATAATATATTTTCTTAAATACAGAAGCATTAAAAAAACCAAATATTTAAGAGATATTAAAGAATTCTATAATGATCAGGCTGATGAAGATAATTTAATTGTCAAAAACAAAGGTATTACCGCTCAAATATATAATGCAGTTCTTTCTAAAAAACCGGTCAACAAAGAGCAGTTTCAGCTTTTTATGGATGCAGAAGAAGTAGATAAATTACCAGAATTAGAAAGAGGTCTTGGTTTATTAAACTTTTTAGCTCAGGCATCACCTACTTTAGGTTTATTAGGTACTGTAAGTGGAATGATTAACACCTTTCAGGTACTTGGTATTGGTGGAAGTCCTGAACAGATGGCAGTTGGTATTTCAGAAGCATTATTTACAACTGCGGCAGGTCTGGTTATTTCTTTACCAGCTTTAGCATTTTATCACTATTTTTATTCTAAAATTGATAAACTTGTTAATCAAATGGATAATTTGCGCTTAGAAACCAAAAACCTGCTTTATAATGGTTATAAAAAGGAGATTGATTAAAGTGAAATATAAGCCTAAAAATCGAGATGGGTCTTTGGGTTTAGCTCCTATGATAGATATAGTTTTCTTGCTTTTGATTTTCTTTTTAGTTTCTTCTACCTTACAGGGGGAAGAGGCGATCTACAATATAACTGTTCCTGACAGCAGTATAGGTCAGACAGCTGATGGTGAACAGATAAATATATTTTTAAGTGAAGACAATAAAATATATTATCAGGAAGTTGAATATAATCCTGGTCAATTAGAATTACTGTTTAGAGATATAGGAGAACGAGAAGATAAATCGGTTAAGATCTATGCAGATCGTAAAACTGATTTTGAAAATTTGGTTGCCCTGATTGAAGAGTTAAAGCAAAATAACTTTGAGCAGATATCATTTAGCTTAAGGGAAAGAAGGTGAGTTTGCAGCTCATCTTTTTTTATTTATTTTGCTAATAAAAAAGGGATTTAATCTTATTATTAGAATTATATCTAATAAGAGGAATTATAATATTAAATATTTTTTAAAGTTTTAAATCTTAAAATAAGAGAAAGATGGAGGGGTTTTAATGAACAGAAATGCTGGTTTATTTTTAGTTTTTTTAGCTTTAATACTGCTTTCGGTTTTGGTTATCAACGGTTTGTATTTTAATACTAATGATGAGGTTGTTGCTCCAGAAGAAGTGGTAGAAGAAAGGGTAGAGGAAGACTATATAACAACAAGTTTAAGTATTTCTCAACAAAAAGAATTTGATCCAGAAATAGTTGATGTAGTGCTCGGTTTTGAAAATGAAGACCAGGAACAATCAGTGGCTGTTAGAGAAAACAATGAAATTGTAAGTGCTCTAATGGATATTTTAGAAGAGGAAGATCTTGAAAGTTTAGAAACTCAATATTTTAGGGTTTATCCATTTACTCGCTACGAAGATGAAGAAAGAGTAACATATTACAGAGTTTCTAACCAATTAAAATTTAGAACTGAACACTTAGAAGAACTGCCGGTATTATTAGGCAGATTGCTTGAAGCAGGAGCAAATAGGGTGGTAAGTTTAGATTATAGGTTAAGAAACAATGAGGCTGCCCTTGATGAAGTAACTGCAATGGCTTTAGACAGTCTGAAAAGTAAATCAGCCTTTATTGCTCAAAATTTAGATAAAGAAGATTATAGAATTACCAAATTAAATATGGGTCGTCAGGATATTTATGGTGCTGATATGCTTCAATCTGTTGGAAGAAGAAGTGCAGAAGCGGACTCGATGGAAGTACCGGTTAAGGAAGAAAAAGTCAATATAAGTGTATCTCTATCTGCAGAAGTAGAATTATATTAACTTAATATTTAAAAAGAAAAACTCCACTACTCAATTTTTTATACCGGGCAGTGGAGTTTTATCTATTTTTCAAGCAAAAAATTTGCTGCTTTTTCCATATCAGTTTTAGAGGCTACTAAAAAGACCTGATTACCGGCAAAGATCTCTCTGTTACCTCGGGGAACTATGTAACGGTCCATTTCTTTATCAAAAATTCCAGCTATTATACAATTTTCTGGAAAGTTTTCCTGGCTAACTATTTCCGATATTTTTTTACCTGATATTTTTGACTCTTTAGGAATAGTTAAAATAGATACCTCAGCTTTTCCATCACCAAGTGAAGCAACTTTTCGCACATCAGGTTCTTCAATATCAGTTATAAATCTATCAACAATCAACTCCATAGTTGCTGCTATATTTGTTGCACCAGCCATTTTATAGGCACTCTTATACTGTGGTTCTCGCATTCTGACCAAGATCTTTTTTACCCCAAAATTTTTAGCCAGGAGTGAAAAAGAAAGGTTATCCGCATCATTTCTCATAACAGCGATTGCCACATCACATTTTTCTATACCTGCTTCTTTTAAAATATCGATCCTTGTTGCATTACCCAATACGGTAACAGCTCCATAACGGCTGTAAACCCTCTCTGCTACCTGCTGATCTTTTTCAATAACAATTACATCATGATCATTAACCAGATTTTTTGTTAAGTTACTACCCGCTATTCCTCCACCTGCTATTATTATGTACATAATTTATACCTCCAGAGTTATTTTTAATTTTGCCATGCTTTTTTAGAAAATAATATTATAACTGGTAAGATTTCTAACCTCCCTGCCAGCATACCAATTATATAAGTTGTCTTCACTACAGGTGATATATTTGACATTTCTTCTACACTAAAAAAGAAAGGCCCAATATTACCCATGGCTGAAAACATGCCAGAATAGGCCTGCCAGCCATCTAAATGAGAAAATAAAGAGGTTATTATTCCACCAACAACAATCAAAACTAGCCAGAAGGTAAAGATTCCTGTTAATTTGTTGAGCTCATCTTTTCTGATGATTTTTCTGTCAACAGTTACAGGTAAAACTGCATGGTTTGGTAAATATATTTTTTTTACCTCTCTTTTAAATAATGCTCTTAAAATATTTAAACGCATAATTTTAATACCACCGGAAGTAGACCCAACACAACCTCCAATTAACATGAAAGCTAAAAATAGCTGTCTGGCTGCTGCAGGGAAAAAAGCAGAGTTAATATCTTTGGTGGCATAACCGGTTGTTGTTAAAATTGAAGTGACCTGAAAAATAGTTCTTCTAAATACTTCTTCCACCGAAATTCCAGGAGCAGTTTCTAATGTTATAATAACCAAACTTAAAAAAATAGTTGAATAAATAATTATTTTCACCATAGTTCTGAACTCAGAATTATTTTTAATGCTTTCAAAGTCTTTTTGAAACAATCTATAATGAAGTAAAAAGTTCACTCCACCTAAAAACATAAAAAATGTTATTACATATTCAATTAAGATATAATTACTATAATTATTGGCAGCAAAATGGGCAACACTTGCATCATAGCTGGAAAATCCACCTGTAGAAAGGGTAGTAAAACTATGAGTAAGTGCATCAAAAGGTGAAAGCCCTAGTATAATTAATAATAAAGTTTGCAATAACATAAAACCTAAATAAATAGACCAGAGAATTTTAACAGTTTTAAAAACATTTGGCACAGGTCTAGATACATTGATTTTATGGCTCTCTGCACTAAATAGCTGCCAGGTTTCTCCTTTAGCTCTTGTTGAAACTAATAAGAAAAAAGTTAAGATACCCAGTCCTCCCAGTAACTGAATCAAACTGCGCCAGAAAAGTATTGATCTGGGCATAAGTTCTAAACCAGTAAAAACTGTAATTCCAGTAGTTGTAAACCCACTTACCGTTTCAAATAAAGCATCAATAAAAGATTTTTCTATCCCAATCATAAAGGGTAGAGAACCTAAAATTGAAACTAATATCCAGCCTAATGCACAGAGCAGCATAGCTGTTGTTAAATCAATATATGTTTTTTCTTTATCAGTGGGAAGTTTTAAAAGAATACCTGCTGCAAAAGAAATAATAATAGAGTAATAAAAAGCCTGATAAATTTGTCTACCATCCTGATAATAAAAAGAAACTACTAAAGGAATTACTATCATAATAGCTAAAATAAAACTTAATGAACTAAGATAATAAAAAATTGTATTATACTTAGTGGATTTTATCAATTAAAAGCCCCCCTGTTATTATTCGCTTGTTTATTTATTCTATAAATTTTATCATCTTCCTGTAAAAAAATAAATTATACTTGCTATTATTCAAATCTAACTATATAATAATTTTAGAATAGGAGGTAAAATATGGATAATATAGAAGAGTATTATTTAATTTATTTGAATTCAATTAGAGGTTTTGGGCCTAAAACGATTCATGAACTTTATCAGAAGTTAAAAAGGATTTCAAAGCTCTGGAAATTAAAGAAAAAAGAATTGAAAGCTTTAAATTTAAATTCTAAAAAAATTAATTCTTTCCTTAATTGTAAAGGTGATTTTAATTATTATCAATTAAAAAAATCTTTAAAAGAAAAAAATATAAATTTTCTAACCTTATATAATAGCAGATATCCAAAAAAATTAATGAATATTTATGATCCACCTCCTGTAATATTTTATCAGGGCCAGCTTAATTTCAATTTACCGGCAGTAGCAGTGATTGGTTCAAGGAAATCTACTCTTTATGGCCGCAAAATAGCCTCTAAAACTTCCGCAGCTTTAGCAGCTAAAGGAATAAACATCATAAGTGGTATGGCCAATGGAATAGACAGCACCGCTCATAAAGGAGCTTTAAGTGTAGAATCTGGTATTACAACTGCAGTTTTTGCCAATGGCTTTAATTATATTTATCCATCAGAAAATAATTATCTGGCTAAAAAAATAAAAAAAGAAGGTTTATTAATTACAGAATTTAATCCAGAGATACCACCAAAGGCTGGTAATTTTCCAAGAAGAAATAGAATAATCAGTGCTTTAGCAGATTTAATACTGGTAGTAGAGGCAGGTAAAAAAAGTGGAACCTTAATTACTGTTGATTATGCCTTAGAACAGGGTAAGGATATAATGGCTGTACCAGCTAATATTGATCGACCAACTGGAGTTGGCTGCAACAAACTTTTAAAAAAAGGAGCTGCTGTTTTTACAGAAGTACAGGATATACTGGATTATTTAAACAATTATCTACAAAAAGAACGGCCGAATGCAGATTTTATCCAGGATAGAAATGAGCTGCAGAAAGTTTATCCTGAGTTAAATTATGATGAAAAAAAGATTTTATACCTTTTTCAATATGAGTTAGAAATCTATTATGATGATCTAATAAGATTAAGTAATTTGACTACAGACAAAGTAGATAAAATTCTGATAAAATTCGAATTAATGGATTTAATCCAGCGCTTAAAAGGAAAAAAATATCGATTTAAGGGTTTACAAAATCTACTCAAACCAATATAATGATATACTAGTTAAAGATTTTATAATATTTTTCTTCATTTTTAGTAAAGAAAACTACTTCGACCATGTGTTTTAAAATGAAGATATAGCGCGACGGTCTCGATGACCAAGTGCTGAGTCGACCATGCGTAATAAAATGAAGATATAGCGCGAAGGCCTCGATGGCCTAGTACTGAGTTATCCATCCGTTCTATAAAAAGACTTAGAGTGACGGTCTCGATGACCTAATATCTAAATTATCCATGCGTAATAAAATGAAGATATAGCGCGAAGGTCTCGATGACCTAGTGCTGAGTTATCCATCCGTTCTATAAAAGAAAACTCAGAGTGACGACCTCGATGGTCTAATGCTAAATTATCCATTCGTAATAAAATGAAAATTTAGCGAAAGGAGATTATGGGCTTAAATGCCAGAATAATATGAATAAAAATGTAATTGAAATATTAACCTTATTAATGCAAATATTTATAGACAAGATTGATTTGTTGTCTTTAAAAAAAGATATAACCGACAGCCTTGAAGAACAGGGCTATGAACTTGAAGATATAAATAAAGCTTTTGAGTTTATGTATAAGGACCCATTTGCTGTTTCTGAAAATGATTTTTATAGTGATCAAAAAGATAGCGGTTATAATAGAGTTTTCACCAAAATAGAAAAGCTGTATTTTGATGATGAGGTCAAAAATATAATTATTAAATTAAATAAATCTGGACTTTTAAATACAGAAAAATTAGAAGTTATAATTGATCAACTTTTAAGTATGGCCTTTTTCAATAATTTAACTATTGAATCAATGTGGGATGTTATTGATGAAATAGTTGAAGATGATTATAAGCTTTATATAATTTCGGAGAGTATAAATGAGTTTAATGGAAAAGCAATAAAATTTCAAATGTAAACTACGAGTTTACTGGAGGTATAAATTTAATGGCAAAGAAGAACAAAAATCTAGTAATTGTTGAGTCACCCGCAAAGGCAAAGACTATTGCAAAGTTTTTAGGTAGAAACTATAAAGTTAAAGCTTCAATGGGACATGTAATTGACCTTCCAAAAAGCAAAATGGGAATAGACATCGAAAATAATTTCGAGCCCAATTATATAACAATTAGAGGTAAGGGTAAGACCCTGGCTAAATTACGCAAAGAAGCCAAAAAAAGTAATGAAGTTTATTTAGCAACTGACCCTGATAGGGAAGGTGAAGCTATTTCCTGGCATTTATCACATGCACTTAAATTATCTGAAGAAGATAATAACAGAATAGAATTTAATGAAATAACGAAAAATGCAATTAAAAATGCTATCAAAAAGCCCCGCCAGATTGATAAAAATCTGGTAGATGCTCAACAGGCTAGAAGACTTTTAGATAGGCTTGTTGGCTATAGACTTAGTCCTCTGCTCTGGAAAAAAGTTCGTAAAGGACTCAGTGCAGGAAGGGTACAAACTATAGCAGTTAAGTTAATATGTGAACGTGAAGAAGAAATTAGAAACTTTGAAGAAGAAGAATACTGGACGATCGATGTTGATTTAAAAAAAGATAAGGATAAATTAACGGCCAGTTTATACAGAATAGATAATAAAAAATACAATATTGATAGTGAAGAAGCAGCAAATAAAATAGTTTCTGATATCAAAAAAGAAGATTTTGAAATAATAAAGGTTAAAAAACGCAAAAGACGTCGTAATCCGAAATCAGCTTTTACAACAAGTACCCTACAGCAGACTGCTTCTAGCAAACTAAACTATTCGGCTAAAAAGACTATGTATTTAGCCCAACAGCTTTATGAAGGTATGGATATAGGTAGTTCAGGTTCTGTTGGTTTAATAAGTTATATTAGAACTGATAGTACCAGACTTTCCGAAGAAGCTAAAGCAGGTGCTGCAAAATATATTGAGGCTGAATTTGGAGATAAGTTTTTAAGATCTAAAAAGAAAAAAAAGAAAAAAAATAAAAATTCACAGGATGCTCATGAAGCTATCAGGCCGACTGATACCATGAGAACTCCTGATAAAATGAAAAAACATTTATCAAAAGATCAATATAAATTGTATGATCTAATCTGGAGGAGATTTGTTGCCAGTCAGATGAGTCCTGCTCTTTATGAAAGTATTTCTGCTCAATTTAAAGCAGGTGAAAAATATAAGTTTAGAGTAAGTGGGTCTAGATTACTCTTTCCCGGTCATTTAATTTTAACCGGTAAAGCAAAAGAAGACAAAATAGATCTGCCTGTTTTAAAAGAGGGAGATGTTTATAAACTCCAGGATGTTAAACCTGAACAGCATTTTACTAAACCACCTGCCAGATTTTCTGAGGCAAGTTTAGTTAAAACTTTAGAAGAAGAGGGGATTGGTCGACCAAGTACTTATGCGCCAACACTTTCTACAATAGTTTCTAGAGATTATGTTGAAAAAGATGGCAGATATTTAAAACCTACCGAATTAGGTGAAACTGTAACTGAATTATTATCTGAATATTTCCCTGATGTTACTGATGTAGAATTTACTGCAAGTTTAGAACAGAGATTAGATGAAATTGAAAAGGGAAATGAAGACTGGAAAAAATTATTAAAAGACTTTTATCAGCCTTTTTATGAAAGGCTTGAGCATGCTAGAGAAAATATGGAAAGAGTGCAAATCGTAGAAGAAACTGATGAGGTATGTGAAGTATGTGGGAAGCCAATGGTTGTTAAATACGGACGATATGGTAAGTTTTTAGCCTGTTCAGGTTATCCTGACTGTAAAAATACTAAACCATATTTGATCAAAACTGGTGTAGACTGTCCCGAATGTGATGATGGTGAAGTAATCGAAAGAACTTCTAAAAAAGGCAGGACATTTTTTGGCTGTAGTAATTATCCTGAGTGTAATTTTATGGCCTGGAATAAGCCTGTTGAAAAACCCTGTCCCGAATGTGGTGGAGTGATGGTTGAAAAAACCACTAAGGCAAAAGGTGAACATTATAAGTGTATTAATAAAGAATGTGGACATACTGAAAAAGCTGAATAAAATGATCGGGTATGCTTAAATTATAAAAAAGCAGTTTTAATAATTCTAACACTACTATAAGATTATAACTTTATTATTAACTGTTAAAAATTATGTGAAAACAATAGCATACCCTTGATTTTTTTCTGTTTTCATGTTAATATAAAGCAAATAGGTTGAAATATTTTGAATCGTGTGACAATTTAAATAAGTTTATAAGTGAAGGAGGAAAATAAATTGTCAATTACAGAGTTTGAAGCAACTACCATAGTTGCTGTTAGACATAACAATTGTATGGCCCTGGCCGGTGATGGTCAAGTAACACTCGGCAATACAGTAATGAAAAGTACCGCAAAAAAAGTCAGAAGATTATATAACGGAGAAATTTTAGCTGGTTTTGCCGGAACTTCTGCAGATGCCTTTACTCTGTTTGAAAAGTTTGAAGCTAAACTTGAAGAGTATCATGGCAGTTTGCAAAGGGCAGCCGTAGAGCTTGCCAAAGAATGGCGAACAGATAAAATTTTAAGAAAACTTGAAGCTTTGCTAATTGTTGCAAATCTGGAGGAAATTTTAATTATTTCTGGTAATGGTGATGTGATTGAACCTGATGCAAATATTTCTGCAATCGGTTCTGGTGGTCCTTATGCTAGAGCTGCTGCATCTGCATTAAGCAATCACGGTAATGACCTTAGTGCCGGAGATATAGCCAGAGAAGCACTACAAATAGCGGCTTCTATTTGTATTTATACCAATGAAAATATAACTTTAGAGGAACTTGATGGAGGTGAGTCCAAAAATAGTGAATAATGAATTAACTCCCAAAGAGATTGTAAGTGAATTAGATAAATATATAATTGGCCAGGATGATGCAAAAAAATCTGTAGCAATAGCTCTCAGAAATAGATATAGACGTAAACTGGTTAGAGATGATATGAAAGATGAAATTATTCCTAAAAATATTTTGATGATTGGACCAACTGGAGTTGGTAAAACAGAAATAGCAAGAAGACTTGCTAAAATTGCCAGGGCTCCATTCATTAAAATTGAAGTCACCAAATTTACTGAAGTTGGTTATGTAGGTAGAGATGTGGAATCTATGATAAGAGATATCACAGAGACTTCGATTAGAATGGTAAAAGAACATAAAATGGAAAAAGTAGAAGTGGAAGCAGAAAAAATGGCAATTGAAAGAATTGTTGATATTATGCTTCCCGGTAAAAACAAGAAAAAAGATGATTATTTTAGTAAAATGGCTGATAAAGATGAAAGTAAAGATGAGCTTGATGATAGAGTTAAAGCTCGTCGTCAGAGAATGTTCGAAAGAATTAAAGAAGGTAAGTTAGATGATCATAAAATTGAAATCGAAGTTGAAGCAAATAGCCAGCAGATGTTAGAAGTATTTTCTGGCTCTGGGGTGGAGGAAATGGGCATTAATTTTCAGGATATGCTGGGCAATATATTTCCCTCTAAAAAGAAAAAGAAAAAAGTTACTATCAAACAGGCCAAGGAAATATTAAAACAGTCAGAGGCTCAAAAATTGATTGATATGGAACAGGTAAAGTCAGAAGCAATCGATAAGGTTGAAAATGATGGTATTATCTTTTTGGACGAAATTGATAAAATTGCCGGAAGAGAATCAGGCTCAGGTCCTGAAGTATCCCGCCAGGGTGTACAGCGTGATATCCTACCTATAGTCGAAGGATCAACTGTAGTTACCAAACACGGCTCAGTTAAAACTGACCACATATTATTTATTGCTGCAGGTGCCTTCCATGTTTCTTCTCCAGCTGATCTAATCCCGGAATTACAGGGTCGATTTCCACTAAGGGTTAATTTAAACAGTTTAAGCAGAGAAAATTTCAAAGATATTCTTTTATTACCACAAAACTCTCTGATTAAACAATATAAAGCTTTGCTGGAAACAGAAGGTGTGGAGATCGAATTTAGTGAAGAAGCTGTTGAAGAGATATCAAATTTTGCTTTTGATATTAACGAAGAAACAGAGAATATTGGTGCTAGAAGATTGCACACTATAATGGAAAAATTACTTGAAGATCTTTCATTTGAAGCACCGGGATTAGAAACAGATAAAATTATCATTGATGTAGATTATGTTCATGATAAACTGAAAGATGTTGTAGCAGATAAAGATTTAAGTAAATATATTTTATAACTATTAAAAATTTAAATTGGAGGAGATAACAATGGGAAGTTTACTAGAAAAAAGCAGAAAAATTAACAGATTACTTCAGAGAACTGGAGGCAATGCAGTTGATTTTTCAGATATGGCTTATGTTTTAAAAGAAGCAATTAAGTGTAATGCATATGTTACAAGTAAAAAGGGTAAGATTTTAGGTTACAGTCTTTTAGATGATTTTGAATGTGATATAATGGAAGATAAGGTAATAAGTAAGGGTGAATTCCCTGAAGAATATAATCAGGGTTTACTTAGAATTAGAGAAACTAAATCTAATATTGAACAAAAAGAAGGTAAGTGTGTATTTGCCGAAGGAGAAGACTGTCTATTTGAAGATAAATTGACTACCATCGTTCCTGTTATTGGTGGTGGAGATAGATTAGGAACCCTGGTTTTGGCTAGATATGGTTCTAAATTCGATGATGAAGATTTAGTTTTAGGTGAATATGGGGCATCGGTTGTGGGGATGGAAATTTTAAGAGCCCGCAGTGACAGGGTTGAAAAAGAAGCTCGCAAAAAAGCTGCAGTTCAAATAGCTATAGATACACTTTCCTATTCTGAATTAGAAGCTATTGAACATATTTTTGAAGAACTGGATGGAGAAGAAGGCTTATTAGTAGCTAGTAAAGTAGCAGATAGAGTCGGTATAACCCGTTCAGTAATTGTTAATGCTTTACGTAAATTTGAAAGTGCTGGAGTTATAGAGTCCCGTTCTTTAGGAATGAAAGGAACCTATATTAAAGTGCTTAATGACAACTTGCTTCCTGAGTTAGAAAAATTAAAAGCATAATATAAGACCTCCTCTCTAAGAGAGGAGGTTTTTTTAAAATCTTTTTGGATATTTTAGACAATTTTTAATATTTTCGAAAAACTTATTTTGCTAAAAAAACTTGATAAATCTCAAATACTATGGTATACTTTTTTGTGGCAAAATACACACGACAGTTGATCTAAATGCTGGTGCTGTATTTAATACAGTTGTGTTTAGAGATGATGCTGTCGGAGGCTATAAAACCGGAAAGGAGGTGCAGGAGTTATGTCAGTAGTAAACATGAAACAACTCCTCGAATCGGGTGTTCACTTTGGTCATCAGACTAAAAGGTGGAATCCCAAAATGGAACCATATATTTTCACCGAAAGAAATGGAATCTATATCATTGACCTGCAGCAGACAGTTAAGTTAATTGACAAAGCATATAATTTTGTTAAGGAAGAAGCTGCTGAGGGCAAAAAAGTTCTTTTCGTAGGAACCAAAAGACAGGCTCAAGAAACCGTTAAAAAAGAGGCAGAAAGATGTGGTATGCCTTATGTAAATCAACGGTGGCTTGGTGGTATGTTAACAAACTATCATACTATTAAAAAGCGTATTGACCGCTTAGATGAGCTTGAAGAGATGGAAGAAGAAGGTATCTTCGAAGTTTTACCTAAAAAAGAGGTTATTGAATTAAATAAAGAACATGATAAACTTGAAAGATTCCTCGGTGGAATTAGAAATATGAATGGTCTTCCAGATGTAATCTTTATCACAGATGCTAAAAAAGAAGATATTGCCGTTAAAGAAGCAATTAAATTGGATATTCCAATCGTTTCGATTTTAGATACAAACTGTGATCCAGATTTAATAGATTATGTCATTCCAGGTAATGACGATGCTATTAGAGCAGTTAAATTAATTACCAGTGTTATTTCTGATGCAGTACTTGCTGGAAAACAGGGCAGACAGGAACAAAAAGCCCAGGAACAGCAGGAAGCTGAAGCAGAAGCAGTTCAGGCTGAAGCAGACACTGAACAATAATTAGCAAAGATTAAAAGCGTTGGTGAAGTTTTTAGCTTTGCCGCGCTTTTTTTATAAGACTTTGTTAGATTAAAGTTAAATAACTACTTAAAGGAGGTAATTTTTGATGGGCGTTACTATGAAAGATATAAAAGAACTTCGCTCCCGCACAGGTGCCGGTGTGCTTGATTGCAAAAAGGCTTTGAATGCTGTTGATGGCGATGTAGAAGCTGCTGTTGAGCATTTGAGAGAAAAAGGTATCTCTGATGCAGCTAAAAAAGCAGGCAGGATTGCTGCAGAGGGACTTGTAAGTTTAAATATTAGTGATGATCGTAAAAAAGGTATTTTAGTTGAGGTTAATTCTGAAACTGATTTTGTGGCTAAAAATGATAAATTTCAAAATCTAGTAGCTGATATTACAGAACATGTAATGCAGAGTGATGCAGATAATACTGATCAAATAGCTGAAGAAAAATGGTATAAAAACAGTGATAAAACTGTAAATGATATCATTAAAGAAGCTATTGCCAGTATTGGTGAAAATATTAATTTAAGAAGATTTGTCAGTTATGAAAGTGATGGGTTTATTTATGGCTATATTCATTTAGGTGGAAAAATTGGTGTTTTAGTTGATTTTGAAGATGAATTTTCTGCTGAAAAAGAAGCTGTAGCTAAGGATATTGCTATGCATATTGCAGCAATTAATCCTGATTTTCTTGATCGCGATTCAGTTAGTGAAAACTATATCGAAAAAGAAAAGAAAATCTATAAAGAGCAGATGATTAATGAAGGTAAACCTGAGCACATAATTGATCAGATAGTTGAAGGTAAATTAAATAAATATTATACTCAAGTATGTCTATTAGAACAGCCATTTGTTAGAGATGACGAAAAAACTGTTGCAGATATTCTTGAAGAAAATGATTTAACCGTAAAAAGATTTACCCGCTTTGAAATCGGCGAAGGTATTGAGAAAAAAGAAGATGACTTTGTTGCCGAAGTAAAAGCTGCTACTAAAAATCAATAATAATTAAAAAAGGAGAGCACTATTAAGGGTGTTCTCTTTTTTTAAGTAAATTTGTTTTTTAATAAAGGAATTAGCTTAAAATTAGAGAATAATATTTAATGGAGGTTAATTATATAATGACAGAAAAACCAGTTTATTCAAGAGTGATACTTAAAATTAGCGGAGAGGCTTTATCCGGGACTAATGGTTATGGAATTGATCCGGAGATGATTCAAAAAATTGCTGCTGAAATTAGTGAGGTTGTAAAAAGTACAAATGTGGAAATGGCAATAGTAGTAGGTGGAGGGAACATTTTTCGCGGAATAGCTGGCAGTGCAAAAGGTATGGATAGAGGGACAGCTGACTACATGGGGATGCTCGCAACTGTTATTAATGCCCTTGCTCTTCAGGATGCTATAGAAAAGTTTGAGATAGAAACAAGAGTACAGTCTGCAATAGAAATGCGCCAAATTGCAGAACCCTATATTAGAAGGAGAGCTATCCGCCATCTAGAAAAAGGCAGGGTCGTTATATTTGCAGCTGGTACAGGTAATCCGTTTTTCTCAACTGATACTACTGCAGCCTTAAGAGCAGCTGAAATAGGTGCTGATGTGATTTTAATGGCTAAGAATGTAGATGGAATCTATGATTCTGATCCGGAAATAAATTCTAATGCTAAAAAGCATGATAGTTTAAGCTATATTGATCTTTTAAATAATTCTTTAAGGGTGATGGATTTTACAGCAGTATCTCTCTGCATGGATAATGAAATTCCATTAAAAGTATTTGCAGTTAAAAAAGAGGGTAATATTAAAAGAGTATTGCTTGGTGACAAGATTGGTACTTCTGTTAATTAATTTAAGGGAGGGTCATTTATGTTTAATGAAGTGTTAAAAGAAACCGAAGAGAGAATGAAAAAAGCTTTAGAAGCAACAAAAGAAGACTTAAACACAATTCGTACAGGTCGTGCTCGTCCTTCTCTGGTAGAAAATATTAAAGCTAATAACTATGGGGTTGCAACCCCAATCCAGCAGATGGCAAAAGTAATGGCACCAGAAGCCAGACAAATAGTTATTGAGCCCTGGGATAAAAATAATATAGAAGCTATTGAAAAAGCTATTATGCAGGAAAACCTTGGTTTGAATCCCAGCAATGATGGTAATGTAATCAGAATTAATATACCTCAGCTAACTGAAGAAAGAAGAAAAGAACTTACTAAAATTCTGCATAAAAAAGCTGAAGATGGTAAAATTGCTATTCGTAATATTAGAAGAGATGCTAATGAAGAGTTAGAAATGTTAGAAGATGAAGGTGAGATTTCTGAGGATAATATGCATCGTGGATTTGATAATGTACAGGATCTAACCGATACGTACATCGGTAAAATTGAATCTATTACTGAGAAAAAAGAAAATGAGATAATGGAAGTTTAAAGCATGTCATTGCAAAAAGAAAAACTTCTAGCTTCTCAACTTGGTGATGCATTAGAAATATTAGCTAAAAATGAGATAAAATATAAATTGAAAGAAACAAAACCTCCATTAAAAAATATTAAAAAAAGTAATTCTAAACACAAGAGAGTGATTAGAATCAAAGAAAAAGCTGATTTTTTAGAAATAATTTGGTCTTTTCAATATAACCGCTAATTTTATGCCCCCTTTATCGAGGGGGTAATTAATTAATTGGAAGGGATGATTTAATGTTTCCTCCTCAAAATATTGCAATTATTATGGATGGTAACGGTCGCTGGGCTAAAAAAAGAAAACTGGCGAGACGTGAAGGTCATAAAGAAGGTGTAAAAACCTTAAAAAAAATAGTTAAATATGCTGCTAAAAAAAATGTTAAATCTTTAACAGTTTATGCATTTTCTACAGAGAACTGGAAAAGACCAAAATCTGAAGTTAACTTCTTACTTGCCCTTATGAAAAAAACCATGCGAGAGGAAGTTGATGAACTGCTTGCTGAAGGTGTTAAGATCAATTTTTTGGGCAGAAAAGATGCTCTTTCCAAAAAGCTGATTAAAGAGATAGAATTAATCGAAATAAAATCTCGAAAAAATAATAATTTAGTATTAAATATAGCTTTTAATTATGGTGGTAGAGCTGAAATAGTCGATGCTGCCAAAAAACTCTTTTTAGACTATCAGGATAATAATTTTGATTTAGATGAATTAAGCTGTGAAGATTTTGGAGATTATTTGTATCAACAGGACCTTAAAAATATTGAGTTATTAATTAGAACCGGTGGCGAAAAAAGATTAAGCAACTTTTTGCTCTGGCAGGCTGCATATGCCGAATTATATTTTACTGATAAATATTGGCCTGATTTTGGAGAAGCTGATTTTGATTTAGCCTTAAAAGACTTCAAAAAACGTGAAAGAAGATTTGGCGGTCTTAATGATGGTGATAAAAATGCTTAAAAAAAGAATTATAAGTTCTATTTTTGGAATTCTTATTCTAGCAATTCTGGTTTTTTCTGGATCATTCGTATTTTTTTTAACAGTTTCTGCAATAGCAATCTTGGGAATCAAAGAATACTGCAGTATGTTAAAAATTGAATCAACAGTTCTTAAATCAATTTTAAATTTTTCTGGAGTTTTAATTGTTTTTAATAGTTTTTTGCTCAGTAATAACTACAGGCATTTACCCTATGGAATTATTTTATTTATTATTATTATTTTGCTTTACTGTTATAATATTTATCATTATGAAGAGGGATTATTTGTTAAAAATATTTCCTATCAGTTTTTTGCTTTAATTTATATTGCCGGAGGATTATCATTTGCAATCTTTTTGCGTGATTTTACAATTGGGCCATTTTTTAACACCTCAGCTCTCTGGTTTGTATTAATTGCTACCTGGCTTACAGATAGTGGTGCCTATTTTATCGGGATAAAATTTGGTAAAAAGGCTATGGCTCCTGTAATAAGTCCCAATAAAACTGTTGCCGGTGCAGTTGGTGGTATAGCGACTGCAATTATATTTATTATTTCTGTTACTTTAATTTTTGATTTTTTTAATATTTACTGGTTAATTTTTTCGCTTTTCTTCCCCATCGTAGCGATCATGGGTGACTTATTTGAATCATGTTTAAAAAGAGATTTTAAGGTTAAAGATACCGGGAGCATTATTCCCGGTCATGGTGGTATTTTAGATAGATTTGATAGTTTTATCTTTACCGCACCTTTAACTTATTATTTTCTCTATATTTTAATGGTGGTGAATTAAAATGACAATGAAAAACTGGTATAGCAAATATTTTATAATGCTGCTATTTCTGGTATTTGCCTTATTTTTTTTAAGGCATATCTTTATTTATTTTACACCTTTTATTATAGCAGCAGTTATTGCTAGTTTAATTAATCCAATAGTTGATATTTTAGATAAAAATATACCAGTTCACAGAGGTTTTTCGGTTTTAATTGTACTGCTTCTGGTTGTGGTCATTTTTGCGAGCTTTATTATTATTGGTGGAGCTCAAATATATCTTGAATTAAATAGATTATTACGTAATTTGCCAGATTTTAGAACAATCGATACCCAAATTCAGTGGTTAGCCGAACAAAACCAGCAGCTGGAAGCTTTAATAGAAAGCTGGGAGATATCTGAAGCTGTACAGGAATCTATAAGAGCTAATATACAACTTCTTTACAATGGAATTAGAGATGCGATTATCTCAGTTATTAATAACATTTTAGAAATGCTGACCAGATTACCAAGTGTATTTATGATACTTTTTATCTCATTTATCGCAACATTTTTTATCAGCAGAGATCGAGATGATATCAAGCACTTTTTGGTTAATCTTTTTCCCGAAGATGTTAAACCGAAAATTGCTAATGTTTTTATACAGCTAAATATTTCTGCAGTTGGCTATATTAGAGCTCTGTTAATTTTGATTTCTATAAGTGGTACAATAGCAGGTGTTGGAGTTCATTTAATGGGATTCGAATATGCCGTGATAATCGGTTTGACAGCAGCTATATTAGATTTGATACCGATTATTGGTCCGGCCTTACTTTTTTATCCCTGGATAATCGTTTCAATTATTTATGGTAATTTCACTCAAGCTTTTTCACTTTTTTTACTGCATTTATTTTTAGCAGGAGTAAGATCGGCTTCAGAAGGGAAAATAATGGGAGAGAACTTAGGGGTTCATCCGCTTGCAACAATGATTGCACTTTTTGCCGGGTTTAGAATTTTAGGAGCAATTGGTTTTGTAGTTGGTCCAACATTTTTGGTTATTATTAAAGCAGTTACTGATTCTGAATTAGTAAATATCAGAGATTAATAGATAAATTAAGAATTAAATTTGTATATATAATTGGTAAAGTTTTGCCAGTAGTCTGGCAGTGGAGGTAATTAGAGAATGATTTTAACAATCTTATCTTTTATAGTGGTATTAGGTTTACTTGTATTTATTCATGAATTTGGCCATTATATTACAGCGAAAAAATCTGGGATCATGGTATCAGAATTTGCGCTTGGTTTTGGCCCAAAATTAATATATAAAAAGGTTGGCGAAACTCTTTATTCTATCAGAGCAATTCCTCTGGGAGGATTCTGTAATATGGTAGGAGAGTTTCCTGCTGATGAGTCAATGGGTGAAAAAGAAAAAAAGATTTATGATAAGGCAAAAGAAGATGGAAGATTATTTACCCAAAAATCAGCATTCACCAGGTTGGCAGTTATTTTAATGGGACCAATAATGAACTTTTTACTTGCTTTATTGATCTTTATTTTTGCTTTTTCTGTTTTTGGTGTACCAACCTCGATTACTGGAGAAGCTGTTTTAGGTGAAGTAATTCCAGAACAACCTGCAGCAGAAGCAGGTTTAAGGGCTAATGATAGAATATTAGAAATCGATGGTACTGAAGTAGAAAGCTGGGAAGAAATGGCTGCTCTGATTAGAGAAAATGAAGGCAGAGAGATTACGATAAGATATCAGAGAAATGAAAGTGTTGACACATTGAGCATAACTCCGGTTAGCAGTGCTGATGTTGAAGGGGGAGTAATAGGTATCTATCCCCAACTGATAAGAGAAAGCGTTGGGGTTTTCCAGGCTATAAGCCTTGGAGCTGCCCAGACTTATCAAATATTTAGTATGACTATCACTGGTTTTGCTCAAATGATAAGTACCCGTTCAGCCGAAGATATTGGTGGGCCGGTTATGATTGCCTCAATTATCGGTCAGGCTGCCAGGGTGGGTATTATTAATGTTTTAAATTGGACTGCCATAATTTCAATTAATTTAGGGATTATCAATCTTTTACCTTTTCCCGCACTTGACGGTGGAAGAATAACTTTTATAGTTATTGAATTGTTGAGGGGTAAACCGGTAGATCCAGAAAAAGAAAGTTATGTTCATCTAGTAGGTTTTGCAGTTTTGCTTTTATTAATGGTATTTATCATTTACAGAGATGTTATGAGAAGTTTCTTTTAATTTGAATTATAGCAATAAATTTCTTCATTATTAGAAGAGGTGGCTTATGTATAATAGGAGAAAAACGAAAAAAATATTTTTTGCCGAACAAGCTGTCGGTGGAGAATCAGCAATATCGGTACAGTCTATGACCAATACTAAAACAGAAAATATAGAAAAGACTCTTATACAAATAGAGGAATTAGTTGAGGCTGGCTGTGAGATTATAAGGGTTGCTGTACCAGTTTTAAGTGCAGCTGAGGCATTAAAAGATATCAAAAAGGCAATAGAAATTCCCCTTGTAGCAGATATCCATTTTGACTATAGACTGGCTTTAAAAGCAGTAGAAAATGGGGTTGATGCTCTAAGGATCAATCCTGGCAATATCGGCAGCAAAGATAAAATTAAAGCTGTTGCTTTAGCCTGTAAGGAAAAAAATATTCCGATTAGAGTCGGTAGTAATTCTGGTTCATTAGAAAATGAGCTATTAGAAAAATATGGTGGGGCTACTGCAGAAGCACTTGTAGAAAGTGCACTAAAAAATATAAGGATTTTAGAGGAAAATGATTTTTATGAGATCGTTATTTCTTTAAAATCCAGTAATATTAAAACAACAATTGAAGCTTATGATTTAATGGCTAAAAAAGTTGATTATCCCTTTCATATTGGGATTACTGAAGCAGGTACTCCCTGGAAGGGGACGATTAAATCTGCAGCTGGTATAGCCTCTCTTTTAACCAGAGGTTATGGTGATACATTGAGGGTTTCTTTGACCGGCTCTCCAGTTGAAGAGGTTAAAGTTGCCTGGGAGATTTTAAAATCTCTTGGTCTGCGAAAAAGAGGGGTTGAAATAATATCCTGTCCTACCTGTGGACGCACCGAGATAGATCTAATATCTTTAGCTCAAAAAGTAGAAAAAGAAACTGCAGCAATTAATAAAGATATTACGATCGCTGTAATGGGTTGTGCTGTTAATGGCCCTGGTGAGGCTAAAGAAGCAGATATAGGAATAGCAGGAGGGAAAAAGGAAGCTCTGATCTTTAAAGAGGGAAAAATAATAAAAAAGGTTAAAGAATCGGAACTATTAGCAGAATTATTAAAAGAAATAAACAAACTTTAAAAATAAATATTTTTAATGCAGGAGTGATAAAGATGCGCATGTCAAATTTATATTTACCTACTTTAAAAGAAGATCCAGCTGAAGCAGATATAACAAGCCACAAATTAATGCTGAGAGCAGGCTTAATGAGAAATCATTCAGCTGGTATTTATTCATACCTTCCATTAGGTTATAGGGTAATTAAAAAAATTGAGAATATAACAAGAAAACATATGGATGCCAGTGGAGCTCAGGAGGTACTGCTCCCCATCTTACAGACCGCTCAAATCTGGAAGGATTCTAAAAGATGGGATAAATTTGGGCCTTTAATGATGAGATTAAGAGATCGTAAAGATAGAGAATATTGTCTGGGTCCAACCCATGAAGAAGTGGTAACAGATTTAATAAAAGATGAAATCCGTTCTTATAAAGATCTCCCTTTAAACCTTTATCAGATTCAAACAAAAGTCAGGGATGAAATCAGACCCCGCTTCGGAGTTATGAGGGGTCGCGAATTTATAATGAAAGATGCTTACAGCCTTGATATTGATTATGAAGGCTTAGATAAAAGCTATCAAGCTATGTATGATGCTTATGAAAAAACATTTGCAGAATGTGGACTTGATGCAGTAGCTGTGGAAGCTGACACTGGAGCAATGGGAGGGAAAGATTCTCATGAATTTATGGTGCTTGCTGACTCAGGTGAAGACCAGGTAGCTTTCTGTGACAGCTGTGGTTATGCAGCAAATGTAGAAAGAGCAGTTGCAAATAAAGAATTGCTTGATTTTGAAGAAGAAAATGAAATGGAAAAAATACATACTCCTGATATTAAAACAATCGCTGAACTGGAAGCTTATCTAGATCTACCTGCAGCAAGAATGATTAAAGCAGTAGCAATGGTGGCAGATGAACAGCCTGTTTTAGCTCTTCTTTCTGGAGAAGATGAATTAAATGAGATTAAATTTAAAAATTATTTAGAGGCTAATCAGTTAAGAGCAGCTGAGGAAGAAGAATTTGCAGAGCTATTTAATAGTACAGCTGGCTTTATAGGTCCGGTAAATTTAGCAGATATAAGAATAATTGCAGATCAACGCCTGGAAAAGATCAGGGGTGCAGTAACAGGTGCGAACCAAAAAGATTATCACTTTAAAAATGTTAATATAGAAAGAGATTTTCAAGTAGAAGAATTTGCAGACTTACGCTTGGTTAAAGATGGTGAAAGCTGTTTACAGTGTACAGAAGGAAAATTAAATATTAAAGCTGGAATCGAAGTTGGTCACATCTTTAAACTTGGCACGAAATATAGTGAAAATATGGGAGCTAATTATCTAGATGAAAATGGCAGAACTCAGCCAATTGTTATGGGAAGTTATGGAATAGGCATTACCAGACTTGTAGCAGCTGCTATAGAACAAAACAATGATGAATATGGTATCATCTGGCCAAAAGCAATTGCTCCTTACCAAATTATTATTTTAGCTTTAGGTAATGATGAAGCAGTTGCAGAAAAATCTGAAGAAATTTATCAAGAACTAGAGGCAGAAGGCTGGGAAGTACTGCTTGATGACCGTAAAGAAAGAGCAGGGGTAAAATTTAATGATTCAGAATTAATAGGAATTCCCTTGCGTTTAACCATCGGTTCTCGTTCTTTAGAAAATGGAGAGATCGAGGCCATGATTAGAGAAAATAATCAGAAATCAAAGATTAAAATAGATAATTTAAAAGAAAAAACAGCAGAATTAATGGCTGAAATTTCTTAATTAAAATTTAAGTATTTTATTTAAAAATTAATCAGTCTTTGGTAACTTTTCTTTGGAGGAATAATTATGATCAAAGCTTTGTCACTAAATAATAAAAAAAATAATAGCTATAAATATTTAATTTGTGATGAACAAAAAAAGCTTATTTACTGTATAGCAGCTGAGGATCAGCCATTAAAGATAAAAAAGCAGCTCGAGGAAGAATTAAGTTTTAATGATGATTATGTAATTAAAGTAATCAGTGATTTAAGCCTTAAGGAAGAGCTTTTTTTGATCTGGCCTCAGATCATTAAGGATTTCAAGAAGAAATTCTCTTTTAAATCAAACTGGCTGCAGAGAGCTAAATTGTATCTTGATGGCAATCATTTGAATATTAAGCTGGAGACTAAGGTTGCCCACAAAAAATTATCTCAAGCAAAAGTTAGAAATTTTCTCGAATATACAATTAAAAATTATCTAAGTGAAATTCAAAAAATTAGTATCCATAACGGGAATTTTTTAGCTGAAATTGATGATAATAATGATTTTGTAGCAGAGAAAATTAAAAATCAGACTAAAAATACAAATAAAAAGCAGCAAAAACAAAGCCCAAATAATTATCAAAAATCTAAACGAAAAAATAAATATGGAAGAATAATTAGGGCTGCAAAAACTCATGAAATAAATGAACTAAATAGTGAGATTCCAAAGGTAGTAATAGAAGCAGATCTGTTTGAAGTTGATTTTAAACAAACTCGTAATGGCAGTTATTTATATATTTTAAAAATTACTGATTATGATAGTTCTATTTCTGCCAAAACATTCAGTGATAAAAGAGATCCATTTTTAGATAGCTTAACCACTGAAGATAGAATTAAATTGAGGGGTAAGGTGTCTTTCGACCCTTACAGCAAAGAATGGAATATCATTTTTAATGATTTAATAAAAATAGATAAAAAAACTAGAGCAGATAATAGTGAAGAAAAAAGAGTAGACCTGCATTTGCATACTCAAATGAGTTCGATGGATTGTGTTATGAATGTTAAAAAACTGGTAAAAAGGGCTGCAGATTGGGGCCATAAAGCAGTTGCAATTACCGATCATGGTGTTGTACAGGCCTTTCCGGATGCCTATCAGGCAGGACAGAAACATGATGTCCAGATTATTTATGGTCTGGAAGCTTACCTGGTTGATGATGGAGAACCGATAATTAATAATCCTTATCCTGCCGAAATTAAGCAGACAGAATTTGTTGTTTTTGATTTAGAAACAACGGGTTTAAATCCATCTCAACATGATATTATAGAGATTGGAGCTGTTAAGATTAAAGCAGGTGAAAAAATAGCTGAATTTGAAACTTTTATAGATATCGATAAAAATGTTCCTGCAAAAATAACCGAAATAACCGGAATCAACACCTCTATGCTTACCGGAGCTCCTAAATTAAAAGCAGCGATTGAGCGGTTTATTGACTTTATCGGTGATGGGGTTTTGGTTGCTCATAACGCAGATTTTGACTATGGATTTTTAAGAACTGCTCTCCAGAAATTAGAGATTAATAGAAAAGAATATACCGTTTTAGATACTCTTGCTTTATCAAGGGCTCTTATTAAAGACAGCAAAAATTATAAGCTTAATACACTGGCTGAATATTTTTCTGTTGAACTGGATGATCATCACAGGGCTTTAGCTGATGCTGATGCTACAGCAGAAATCTTAAAAAAACTTTTAGCTATTATCGAAAAAGACGATAACAGCAATCTTAAAGATATAAATGATTATATTTCAAAAATCGACTGGAAAGATTTAAGACCATTTCATGCAGTTTTGCTGGCTAAAAACAAAAAGGGATTGAAAAACCTCTACAAACTTGTTTCGATTTCACATCTTGATAATTTTTATCGTAAGCCAAGAATTTTAAAAAGCAAATTGCTGCAGCACAGAAAAGGATTATTAATTGGTTCAGCCTGTGAATCAGGGCAGATATATCAGGCTTTTATTAATAATCGGCCTAAAAACGAAATCAAAAAAATTGCAAAACTTTATGATTATCTTGAACTACAGCCACTGGCTAATAATGAATTTTTAATACCAGAAAAAGTAAACAGTAGAGAAGACCTAATAAATATAAATAAAAAAATCTATCAATTAGGTCAGGAGTTAAATAAAGAAGTCGTTGCTACAACAGATGCGCATTTTCTGGATCCTAAAGATAGTATTTTTAGAGAGATATTACAGGCTGGACAAAATTTTGCCGATGCAGAAAATCAGCCTCCATTATATTATAGAACAACAGAAGAGATGCTTGCTGAATTCAGTTATTTTGATGGGCAAACCGCTAAGGAAATCGTAATTGACAATCCAAATAAAATATTATCTAAAATTGAGGCGATTCAGCCTATTCCTGATGGACTTTATACTCCAGAAATAGAAGGTGCTGAAGACGAAATCAGGGAAATGGCCTATCAAAAAGCTCATCAGTATTATGGTCAAGAGCTACCTCAACTGGTTATAGACAGGCTGGAAAAAGAACTAAATTCTATAATTGAAAATGGTTTTGCAGTTATTTATTTAATCGCCCATAAACTGGTTAAAAAATCTTTAGATGATGGTTACCTGGTTGGTTCAAGAGGTTCGGTAGGTTCATCATTTGTTGCAACAATGACCGGGATTACCGAGGTTAACCCTCTACCACCTCATTATCGCTGTCCTGAATGTTCTAATTATGAATTTGTAGATTCTGAATCTGTAGGTAGTGGAATAGATCTTGCAGACAAAAAATGTGAATGTGGGGCCAAATATATCAAAGATGGTTTTGATATACCTTTTGAGGTCTTTATGGGTTTTGAAGGTAATAAGGTTCCTGATATTGATCTTAACTTTTCAGGAGAATATCAGAGTGAAATCCATCGCTATACAGAAGACTATTTTGGGAGAGATTATGTCTATAAAGCTGGTACAATTTCTACGATTGCAGATAGAACTGCTTTTGGTTTTGTAAAAAACTATCTTGATGATCGAGGAATTGAAGTCAAAAGAGCTGAGATAGACAGATTGGTTAAAGGCTGTACTGGGGTTAGAAGAACAACCGGTCAGCATCCAGGTGGATTAATGATTGTTCCCAAAAGCAAAAATATATTTGATTTTACACCGATTCAACATCCTGCAAATGATCAGGAAACAGATATTAGAACTACCCATTTTGATTACCATTCAATCAGTGGTAGAATTTTAAAGCTTGATCTATTAGGTCATGATGATCCCACCTCTTTAAAGATGCTGGAAGATATGACTGGTATAGAGCCTAAGAAGGTTCCCTTAGATGATCAGGCCACAATGAGTATTTTTTCAAGCACAGATAAATTAGGGGTAGACTCTGCAGTTTTAGGAACTGATATTGGAACTTTAGGAATACCAGAGTTTGGAACATCTTTTGTTCAGCAGATGCTTAGGGATACCAGACCAAGCAGTTTTTCTGAACTTGTTAGAATCAGTGGTCTTTCTCATGGAACTGATGTCTGGTTAAATAATGCTCAAAAGCTCATAAAGCAGGGTAAGGCAAAATTAGCCGAAGTTATTTCTGTACGAGATGATATTATGAATTATCTTCTTACTAAAGGACTTGATCCTTTAAAAGCTTTTGTGATTATGGAAAATGTGCGTAAGGGCAAGGGCCTTACAGAAGAGGAAGAAAATATTATGCGGGATAAAAATGTACCAAACTGGTATATAGATTCCTGTAAAAAGATTAAATATATGTTCCCAAAAGCTCATGCAGCAGCTTATGTAATGATGGCTTATCGGATCGCTTATTTTAAAGTACATCATCCTGCAGCATTTTATACTACCTACTTTTCTATCAAGGCAGATGATTTTGATGCTCAACTGGCCTGTAATGGTAAAGCAAAGGTAATAGCAAAAATAAAAGAGCTTGAAAATAAAGGTAATGAAATCACAACCAAAGAAAGTGGAACCCTAAAAGTCTTAAAAATCGTTTTAGAGGCAATGATGAGAGGGATAGAGTTTTTAGCTGTTGATATTTATCAATCTAAAGCAACTGAATTTCAGCATCTTGGTGATAACAAACTTCTTGCCCCTTTAATAAGCTTACAGGGTTTAGGTGGTAGTGCAGCAGAAAGTGTTGTCAGGGAAAGAGAGAAATCAGATTTTACTTCGATCGAAGAACTTTCAAATAGAACCTGTTTAACCAAAACAGTTATTGAGGTTTTAAAAGAACACGGCTCTTTAGATGAACTCCCTGAAAAAAATCAGCTTTCTTTGTTCATCAAATAGCTTTTAACTATTCAGCAATTTAAACTTGCAAGTAAAAAAAAGCTGTGATAGAATTATAAAGGAAAGAGTTCTGATAAAATAGTTTTGTTGATTAGGAGTGGGGGTTATTTCCCACTCTTTTATTATAGTAAAGTTAAATAATTGCTATTTGCTTTAAATTAAAATTAAATATTAAGAAAGTGGGGTGTTTTATTTGGGAAAAGTTGCTGATTTAGTAACAGAGTTTGTACTTCCAATTGCCCATAATGAAAATTTAAACTTAGTTGATGTGGAATTTTTAAAAGAAGGAAGTGACTGGATATTAAGAGTTTTTCTTGAAAACAAAGAGGGAGAATTAACAATTGAAGAATGTGAACGAGTAAGCAGGGCTTTAAGTGTTATTTTGGATGAAGAAGATCCGATTGATAAAAGCTATATACTTGAAGTATCTTCTCCTGGTTTAGAAAGACCGCTTAAAACTGAAGAAGATTTTGAACGTTTTCAAGGGGAATTAATTTCAGTTAAAACCTTTAAGAAAATCGATGGACAAAAAGAATTTATTGGTATCTTAAAAGCCTATAATAATGGTCAAATTAAAATAGATTTAAGAAACGGTAAAGAAATTGATTTAGATGACAATATAATAGCAAGAGTTAATTTAACATTTGAAATTTAATAATTTGAGGGGGGATTAGCATGAATGTAGAATTCATTCAAGCCCTGGATGATATAGAAAAAGATAAAGGGATTTCAAAAGAAGTCTTAATAGATGCAATTGAAACCGCCCTGGTTTCTGCTTACAAAAAAGATTTTGGTTCAAAAGACAATGTTCGGATAGATATTTCTACAGATGCTGGGGAAGTAAAAGTCTATTCACGCAAAGAAGTTGTAGAAGAAGTAGAAAATGAAAATACCCAGATTTCTTTAAAAGAAGCTGATAAAATTGACGGCAAATATAAAATTGGTGATATTGTAGAAATTGAGGTAACACCCGGTAATTTTGGTAGAATCGCTGCCCAAACCGCAAAACAAGTAGTTATGCAGCGGATTAGAGAAGCAGAAAGAGATGTCATTTTTGACCAATTCAAAGAAAAAGAAGATGAATTAATCACCGGAACCATTCAGCGTTTTCACAATGACAATATTTTGATTGATATGGGTAAAACCGAAGCTCTTTTACCACCATCTGAACAGATTGCTGGTGAAAAATACGAGATAGGAAAACGAATTAAATTGTATGTTGTAGAGGTAAGCAGCACAAGTAAGGGGCCAAGAATTTTGGTTTCTAGAACCCATCCCGGACTTTTAAAAAGATTATTTGAAATCGAAGTTCCAGAGATTTTTCAGGGGCTGGTCGAGATCAAAGCTGTTGCCAGAGAAGCTGGACAGCGTTCTAAGATGGCAGTAGCAAGTAAAGATAAACAGGTTGATCCAGTAGGAGCCTGTGTAGGTCCTAAGGGGATGAGGGTACAAGCTGTTGTGGAACAGTTAAACAGAGAAAAAATCGATATTGTCAAGTGGGATGAATCTCCAGAAGTTTTTGTTGCAAATGCTTTAAATCCTGCTGAAGTAATAGATGTAAAGATTAATAAATCAGATAAAATTGCAGAAGTAGTAGTACCTGACTTTCAGCTTTCATTAGCGATTGGTAAAGAAGGTCAAAATGCCAGACTGGCTGCAAAATTAACCGGCTGGAAGGTTGATATCAAAAAAGAATCAGAAATAGTAAAATCTCCAGCAAAAACTAAAGAAATAGAAAAAAGTGCTCAGGAATTAGAAAAAAGTTTAGATGAATTTGAAGAATCATCAGAAATGGAAAATGAAGATTTAGAATCTAAGCAGGAAGAATTAGAAGTTCAGGCTGAAGAAACAGAAGAAACTAAGCCAGAAAAAGAGCTTGAATAAAACTTAAAAGAAACAATAAAAATTTAAGGAGGATTGAGATTGCAGAAAAGAAGCCCTATTCGTAAATGTGTAGGTTGTGGTGCCAGAAGAGATAAAATAGAATTATTAAGAGTGGTTAATAACAAAGGAGAAATCCTGGTTGACCCAGGTGGAAGAATACCAGGAAGAGGTGCCTATCTCTGTCCTAATATGGAATGTTTTGATAAAGCTGTAGAGAATCAATCACTCGAAAAAGCTTTAAGATTTGAAATAACCGATGAAATTTATGAAAAAATTTCGGAGGAGATTAAACATGATTAATTAACAACAGAATATTTTGGAGGTGCAAGTATGGGAAAAATTAGAATTTATAATCTGGCCAAAGAGCTGGATAAAGATAGTAAAGAACTATTAGATATATTAGATGACTTAGGTATTGAAGTATCAAGTCATATGAGCACAATTACCGATGAAACAGCAGAACTTGTCAAAGCAATGTATAAAGAAGATGATGAAACTGCAGTAGAAGAGATAACAGAAACTGAAACAGAAACAGCTGAAGAAATAAAAGAAACAGAAAATGCAGAAGAAAGTGATACCGAAGAAGTTGAAGTTTTAGATGCAGTAGAAATAGAAACTCCAATAACTGTTAAAGAGTTTGCTGAAAAAATTGATAAACAGGCTAATAATATAATTGTAGAATTAATGAATCTTGGTGTTATGGCAAATGTAAACCAGAATTTAGATGAAGAGACTCTAGAATTATTAGCAGATGAATTGGGTATTAAGATTAAATTAATGAGTGAAGAAGAAGAGATTAAATCAATGCGGATCGGTCCTGAAATTGAAGATAAAGCGGAAGACCTCGAAGCAAGACCACCAATAGTTACTGTAATGGGTCATGTTGACCATGGGAAAACAACCTTACTTGATGTAATCAGAAAAAGTAGAGTTGCAGTAGCTGGAAGTGAAGCAGGTGGAATTACTCAGCATATTGGCGCCTATCAGGCTGAAATAGATGATAAAAAGATAACATTTATTGATACTCCCGGTCATGAGGCTTTTACAGCCATGCGGGCCAGAGGAGCTCAGCTAACCGATATCGCTATTCTTGTAGTAGCTGCTGATGATGGTATTATGCCTCAAACAGAAGAAGCAATTAACCATGCTAAAGCTGCTGGGATTCCAATTATAGTGGCAATCAATAAAATTGATAAAGTCAATGCCCAACCAGAAAGAGTAAAACAGGAATTAACTGAATATGGATTAGTTCCAGAAGACTGGGGAGGCAATACAATTTGTGTAAATGTATCGGCCCTTCAGGAAACAAATATTGATGAATTACTGGAAATGATAATTCTGGTTTCAGAAATGGAAGAATTAAAAGCAAATCCTAAACGCCTTGCAGAAGGAGTTGTAATCGAGGCTGAACTTGATAAAGGTAGAGGTCCTGTTGCAACTGTATTGGTTAAAAACGGTACACTTCAGGTAGGAGAAACCCTATTAGCAGGTTTAACCTGTGGTAGAGTTAGAGCGATGTTCGATGAATTTGGAGAAAATATCGAAAAAGCTGGACCTTCCACTGCGGTTGAGGTATTAGGTTTAAATGATGTACCCAATGCTGGAGATTTTGTTCAGGTCTTAGAAGATGAAAAAAAGGCAAAAAATGTTGCTGCTGAAAGACAGGCTGAAAAAAGACAGCAGGAAATTAAACAGGATGCTAAGGTTTCACTTGAAGATCTCTACAAACAGATCCAGGAAGGTGAAGTTAAAGAGCTTAATATAATTATTAAAGCAGATGTTCAGGGTTCTATTGAGGCTTTAAGGGCTTCACTATTAAGACTTGGAACAGATGAGGTAACAGTAAATGTTATACACACCGGTGTTGGTGGAGTAAATGAAACCGATGTTAATCTGGCAAGTGCTTCTAATGCGATTATTATTGGTTTTAATGTTAGACCTGATAATAATGCTTTAAAAGTAGCTGAAAAAGAGCAGGTTGATATTAGAACTTATAGGGTTATTTATAAAGCACTTGAAGATATTAAAGATGCGATGGCCGGTCTGCTTGATCCTGAGCTAAGAGAAGAAGTAACAGGTAGAGCAGAGGTAAGGGCTACATTTAAAGTGCCTGATATTGGAATAATAGCTGGTGCATATGTAACTGATGGACATGTAAATAGAAATTATGATGCCCGCTTGATTAGAGATGGTGTCGTAATTCATGAAGGTACTGTTTCTTCTCTAAAAAGATTTGAAAATGATGTAAGAGAAGTAAAAGAAGGCTATGAATGTGGAATTGGAATCGAAAATTACAATGATATCAAAGAAGGCGATATTATTGAATTCTATACTTATAGGGAAATTAAAAGATCCTTATAGAGGTGAAAAAAAATGACAAAAAAAAGAGCGATTAGAGTTGGCGAATTATTAAAAGAAGAAATAAGTCAAATAATATTAAGAGAAATGAAAGATCCAAGAATTGCCTTTGTTTCAGTTACTGATGTAAAAGTTAGTGGAGATTTAAGGCATGCTAAAGTATTTGTCAGTGTTTTTGGAACTGATAAAGAAAAAGAAGAAACAATGGAAGGCCTTGACAAAGCTACCGGTTATATTAGAAAGCTGGTTGGGGAAAGAGTAAAAATTCATCATACCCCAGAAATTATCTTTAGATATGATGATTCTATTGAACAGGGTGTTCATATTTCTAAAATAATCAATAATCTCAAAGAATCAGGAGAGATAAAGGAGTCTGACTCTGATGCAAAAGGAAATTAATAAAATAATAGAGATCTTTAATAAAGAAGATAATTTCTTGATTGCAGGTCATGTAGGTGCTGATGGAGATTGTATTGGCTCAGTAACTGCATTAACAAGACTTTTAAGAAAGAAAAACAAAAGTGCCAGAGCTTATTTTAATCGAGACACTCTGGCTCCTTTTTCTTTTTTAGATTTAAACAAGGAAGAATATTATGATGATTTTGAGCGATTGAAAAAAGAAATCGAGTCAGATTATATATTAATTGCCCTGGATTCAGGTAATTTAGAAAGGGTTGATCTTGAAAAAGAGATAATCGATTCTGCCAAATATATTATAAACATTGATCATCATCAAGATAATAGTCGTTTTGGCAAGATAAATCTTGTTGATTCAGATAAAGCTGCAGTTGGAGAAATGATATATGCTGTTGTTAAAGAACTTCTAAATGGAGATATACCATTAGAGATTGGAACTCCTCTTGCAACAGCTATTATTACCGATACTGGAGCTTTACGTTATGAAAATACCAGTGCTGATGTTTTAAGAGTTTTAGCAGATTTGGTTGAAAGTGGAGTAAATATTTACAAGATCAATAAAGAAATATTTGGCACTGTAAGTTATAAGGCAATTGTCTTAAGGGGTCTTGTGCTTTCTACACTTAAATTAAGTGAAGATGGTAAAGTAGCCTGGTTATATGTCAGCAGAGATATGATGCATGAAGCCGGGACTGATTATACAGAAGGATTGGTAAATCAAGCAAGAGATATTGAGGATGTAGAAATTGGTATCTTGTTTACTGAGGAAGAAAAAGAAAAAATCAAAGTAAGCCTGCGTTCTAATTTTTATGCAAAGGTTAATAAAATTGCCTCTCAATTCGATGGTGGTGGTCATCCGAGGGCTGCCGGGGCAACTGTTGAAAAAGATCTACAGACAGCTATTAAAGAGGTTGTAGAGGTGGCCAAAAAACATGTTTAATGGTACTGCAAATATTATAAAACCACCTGGAATATCTTCAGGTTATTTTATAAAGATATTGCGTAAAATATTGGATGAAAAAAAAGCCGGTCATACTGGCACCTTAGATCCAGCTGCAGCTGGAGTTTTAGCTGTTTGTTTTGGTAAGGCAACTAAAACTATTCCCTTTATAGATGACAGCAAAAAAAGTTATATCTGTGAAATGGAGCTGGGCAAAGAAACCGATAGTCTTGATCTTGATGGAAAAACAATTCGTGAAGATCTAAACTGGAACAAACTAAGTGAAGCTAAAGTTAAAGCAGAGATTATGAAATTTAAAGGGCAAGGTAAACAAATCCCCCCCATGTATTCTGCAATTCATCATCAGGGCAAACGTTTATACAAACTGGCTAGAAAGGGAATTAGAGTTGAAAGAGAAGCTCGAGAAATAGAAATATATTCTCTTGACATACTTGATATTTCTCTGCCGATAATCAGATTTAAAGTAACGGTTTCAAGAGGTTGTTATATCCGTTCTCTGGTCAGAGATATCGGTGAATCTCTCAATTCATCTGCGGTTATGACTTTTCTTTTGAGAACACAAAGTGGTCCATTTAAGCTTGAAAATTCTGTTACTATTGAAGAATTAGAAGAAAAAGGCAGCAGAATACTTTTAAGTCCAGAACAGCCGCTGGATTTAGCTAAATATACTGTTAAAGACTCTTCATTTTTCAGAATTGAAAATGGTAATTATTTATTGGCAAAAGATTTCGTAGAAGCTGATATTGAGCTAGAATTAGAAGAAGATTTTCTCTGTTTTTCAGAGGAAGGAAAATTTCTTGCTATCGCAAAATTTACAACTAAAGATGATTATCAAATATATCAGCCAGTTAAGGTCTTTATATAAAAGATATTTAATAAAACTAATAGGGTTTGTTAAAAAGACAGTAAAGTTAATAGACTGGAGGACAATTGAATGCAGATAATAACTAGTGAAAATTATGATAATTTTAGAGAAAACAATTCTGTTATTGCTATTGGAGCTTTTGATGGTTTACACAAAGGGCATCAATTAATAATTGAAAAATGTATTGAAACTGCAAAACTAAACCAGCTACCTTCTGCAGTTCTTTCATTTAATCCTCATCCTTTAGAAGTTATTCCAGACCAAACCCCTCCTCCAGCACTGGTTTCCAGAAAACAAAAACTTTCTATTTTAGAAAACATGGGCCTTGATTATTATTTTGAACAAAAATTTGATGAGGAATTTGCCGGGCTGTCTGCAGTTGAGTTCGTTGAAAATATTTTGACTGAAAAGTTAAAATTAGACACTGTAGTGGTTGGAAGTGATTTTCGATTTGGTAAAAATAATGAGGCCAATGTAGAGATATTAAATAAACTCGCTGATATACATGGGTTTAAAACGAAGATCATCTCACAGCTGAACGCAAATGAAGACAGGATTTCCAGTACTAGAATAAGAAATCTACTGCAAAAAGGCAAACTAAATAAAGCTGAAGAACTTTTAGGAAGACCATTTCAAATTTGTGGCAGAGTAGTCCACGGGAAAAAAATAGGGAGAAAACTTGGTTTTCCAACCGCAAATTTAAAACTAGAAAGTGATTATGTGTTACCTCCCCTGGGAGTATATGCTGTGGAGGTTCATTATAAGGGTCAAAGATTTTGTGGGGCCGCCAATATTGGTGATAATCCCACTTTTAATGGAGTGAATACTTCATTTGAAATTTTTATACTTGATTTTAAAGATAAACTCTACCAAAAAAGACTCTGTGTTGATTTAGTCGAGTATATTCGCCCGGAAAAAGAATTTGCTGATGTTGAAGAATTAAAAGAACAAATGCGTAAGGATGTTCTTTACACTCGAAAAATTTTATGTTAAAATTAAAAGGAAAGTTTTAGATTAGCATTTGCTAGGATTGCGAATCTCCGACGTATTCTTGGCTTATGCTGGATTAATAATTCAGGAGGTGAATTTTCCATGTTAAATAAAGAAAAGAAAGAAGAAATCATTAAAGAATATCAACTAGAAGAGGGAGATACTGGTTCTCCAGAAGTACAGGTTGCTCTTTTAACAGCTAGAATCTCAGAATTAACTGATCATTTGAAGCAACATAAAAATGATCATCATTCAAGAAGAGGTTTATTAAAAATGGTTGGTCAGAGAAGAAAATTATTAAGATACTTAAAAAATAATGATGTTCTGCGTTATCGTGATTTAATTTCTAGATTAGAACTTCGCGGTTAATAATGCACTTTAAAGAGCGGGGCTTACCCGCTCTTTATTTAAATATAATGTTAAAAAATAAAAAAGGAGGCAAAATATGAAAGAATGGACACTTGAATATGCCGGTTCTGATTTTCACATAGAAACAGGAAAATTAGCAAAACAGGCTAATGGTTCTGTAATGGTTCGTAGTGGAGATTCACAAGTTCTTGTAACAGCAACAATGGATGAACCAAGACCTGGGATGAATTATTTTCCCTTAATGGTGAATTATGAAGAAAGAGTATATGCTATCGGTAAAATTCCTGGTGGTGTTTTAAGAAGAGAAGGAAGACCACGTGATGAAGCAACCCTTGCAGCAAGAGTAATTGACCGTTCAATAAGACCGCTTTTTCCAGATGGCTATAGAAAAGATGTACAGGTAGTTGCTACCATTTTATCTGTTGATGATGATCATGATCCAGAAATGCTCGCTCTAAATGGAGCATCAATTGCTTTAACTATATCTGATATTCCTTTTGATGGACCAATAGGTGGAGTAAAGGTAGGTTTAGTTGATGGTGAGATAATTATAAATCCAAATGAAGAAGAAAGAGAAAACAGTGAGCTTGATCTAGTTGTAGCTGGTTCAAAAGATGCAATCATGATGGTTGAAGCCAGTGCAAATGAAGTTGAAGAAGCTGTTATCCTGGAAGCAATGGATTTAGCGCATCAAGAAATTCAAAAAATGATCAAAATTCAAAAAACAATTAGAGAAGAAGCAGGTAAAGAAAAAGAAGTATTTATCGAACCAACTGTTGATGATGAGCTTGCTGAAAAAGTTGAAGAGCTTCTCGGTGACAGATTAAAAGAAGCAATTCAAATTCAAAAAAAGCAGGCTAGAGGTGAAAAAATAGCTAGTTTAAAAGCTGAGCTTAAAGAAAATTTAAATCCTGATGAAGATGAGGATATTGATTCTCAACTTAACTTAGCTTTTGAAAACATGATTAAAAAATCAGTTAAAAGTCTAATAATTGATGATGGTATCCGTCCAGATGGTAGAGAACATGATGAAATCAGACCAATTTGGGCAGAAGTAGGAGTAGTACCTCGTTCACATGGTTCAGGTGTATTTACAAGGGGAGAAACCCAGGCTTTAAGTGTTTTAACACTCGGTGCATCCAGTGATGAACAGATATTATTTGGCTTGGGCGAAAAAGAAACAAAAAGATATATGCACCATTATAATTTCCCATCTTTTTGTGTAGGTGAAACAAGTCCGATGCGTTCTCCAGGTAGGAGAGAAATTGGTCATGGTACACTGGGTGAGAAAGCTTTACTTCCGGTTATCCCTGAAAAAGACGATTTTCCTTATACGATCAGAATTGTATCAGAAGTTCTTGAATCAAACGGTTCCTCTTCTCAGGCCAGTATCTGTGGAAGCACACTTTCTTTAATGGATGCAGGAGTACCTATAAAGGCACCTGTTTCTGGTATAGCAATGGGACTTATGAAAAAAGATGATGAGATTGTTGTTTTATCTGATATCCAGGGTTTTGAAGATTTCCATGGTGATATGGACTTTAAAGTTGCAGGAACCGAAAATGGTGTAACAGCTTTACAGATGGATATGAAACTTAAAGGGCTTTCTAAAGATGTTTTAGAAGAAGCTTTAAATAAAGCTAAAAAAGGCAGAATGCATATAATGGAAAAAATGCTAGAAGTAATTGCTGAACCAAGACCTGAACTTTCTAAAAATGCTCCTGCTCTGATCAGCATGAAAATTAATCCAGAAAAAATACGTTTTGTTATTGGACCTGGAGGTAAAACAATAAATGAAATTATAGATAAAACTGGTGCTCAAATAGATATTGATGATGATGGTACTGTTATGATTTTAACAGATGACCAGGAAAGTGGAAAAGAAGCTAAAAAAATGGTAGAGAACCTTACTAAAGAAGTGGAAGTAGGAGAAATTTATCAGGGTACAGTTAAAAGGATCATGAATTTTGGTGCCTTTGTTGAAATACTTCCAAATAAAGAAGGTTTAGTCCACATTTCTAAAATTGCTGACAGACATATTAAAGAAGTTAGTGATGTATTATCTGTTGGAGATGAAATTCCAGTTAAAGTTATTGAAATAGATAATCAGGATAGGATTAATCTATCTCTCAAAGCAGCAAAAAAAGAACTGGAAGATAAGGAGTAATCAATTTGATTTTAGGTAAACATGCATCTATAGCCGGGGGAATAGATAAATCGCTTAAAAGAGCAGCTGAGATTGGTTGTAACTCTGTACAGATTTTTGTAAAAAATCCTCGGGGTTGGAAAGCTAGAGTTTTATCAGATGCTGAAGTTGAGCGTTTTAAAATAAATAGAAAAAAATATAATATTAACCCTGTTGTAGTACATGCTGCTTATTTAATCAATCTGGCTTCACCAAAACAAGAACTATGGGAAAAATCAATTTCAGCTCTCAAAATGGAATTAAGCAGAAGTGCCAGATTAGGAGCTGAATACTTGATTTTTCATCCTGGTAGCCACACTGGATCTGGAATAGACAGTGGAATAAAAAGAATCGCTGAGGCCTTAAATATTATTTTTTCTGAAATTGATGACAGCTTAACTGAAAAAACAAAGATATTACTGGAAAATACTGCTGGAGCAGGTAGTAGTATTGGCCAGGATTTTTCAGAGCTTAAAGCTATCATTGATAAAGTTGAACAGTCAGAAAAACTTGGTATCTGTATAGATAGCTGTCATGCTTTTGCTGCAAAATACAATCTCCAGCAAAAATCGGGGCTCAATAAATTACTTTCAGATTTAGATGATGATATCGGACTTTCTATGTTAAAGGTTATTCACTTAAATGACTCCAAACATAATTGTTGTGAAAACAAAGATGAGCATGCTCATATTGGAGAAGGTAAGATAGGTGAAAACGGTTTTAAAGAGCTTATCAATCATCCTAAACTAAAAGATCTGCCTTTTATTTTAGAAACACCATGGTTTGAAGATGAAGTTGATCAAGATGTTATTTTGCTAGAAAAATTAAGATATTAAGGGGGCTTTATTTTGTCTGTCAGAGATCAACTGCTAAAAAAAGCAGCAAAAAGCTTAAAAAAAGAAATCGAATCAGCCTCTGGCAATGAAATTTTTATTAGAGCTCAACTTAATGATAAAAATATTATTGATTCTTTTGAAGTGTTAGCCAGAGGAAATAGTTATTCTGCTCCAGCTGTGATTAATAATATAATGGCAGGGGAGATGATTATTCATAATCATCCTTCAGGAGATCTAACTCCATCTGCTGCTGACATTCGTCTTGCTTCAAAAATGGCTGCAAGAGAAGTTGGCTTTGCAATTATTGATAATAAGGCTGAAGATATCTATGTTGTAGTTGAGCCCGGTAAAAAAGAAAAAAGCAAAGTCCTGCCAAAAGAAAAGATTCTAAATTTATTTAAAGCTGAAGGAAAACTTTCTAAAGAACTAGAACGTTTTTCAGAAAGAAAAGAACAGCTTAGTGCAGCAGAAAAAATAATAGATTCTTTTAATAATCATCAGTTTGACTTTATTGAAGCAGGTACTGGAACAGGCAAGTCTTTTGCCTATCTAATTCCTGCTCTTTTTTATAATAATATAAACAAAAGCAGAATTGTAGTTTCTACAAATACTATTAATTTACAGGAACAATTAATAAACAAAGATTTAGTCACCCTGGCCAGAATTTTGGATTTTGACTTTAAGGCTGTATTGGTTAAAGGTAGAAATAATTATCTTTGTTTGCGAAAATATAAAAATTTTAAAAACAATTTTGAAAACGGGGAAATAGAGATCGAAAAAGAACTATTTTCTGAGCTGCAGGAATGGAAAGAAGAAAGCAAAAGCGGTGAAAAATCTGAGATTAATTTTCAGATAAAATCTTCAATCTGGAATAAAATTGCTGCAGAAAGTGATTTATGTCTTAATACTGTCTGTCCTTTTTTTAAAGCATGTTATTTTATGCAGGCCAGAAAAAAAGTATATAAGGCAGATATACTAATTGTTAACCATCATCTGCTATTATCAGATGCAAGGTTAAAAGAAGATACCGGTTCTGTTGATAGGGGTATACTGCCAAATTTTAATCATTTGATTATTGATGAAGCTCATAATATTGGTGATATAGCAACAGAACATCTTGGTCACCCCTTATATAAACCATTATTAGATAAATGGTTAAAAAGTTTAAGCGGAGAAAAAAATTCTTTAATTTCTGAGATAAGAGAAGATATAGCCTTTTATTTAGATAGTGACCAGGCCAGGCTCCGTAAGGTTTTAGATGCTAAGGTAATACCGGCTTCTCAGAAGATAAATGATTTAATTCCTCAATACTTTAATGAATTAAAAACTATAGTTAATAACTATCAAAAACGAAAAATAACTGTTGATCAAAAATTAAAAAGCACCTCTAAATGGCAGGAATTTAAAACTACTGCTGAAAATCTGGCTGGTTATTTAAAAAATATTGCCGGGTTTCTGCAAATTATTTATGATAATTTATATTTAGACATAGATGATAACACAGATGAAAACGAAATGAAAATAACATCCAGCATCAACCGCTGTCACACTTTGATCGAAAGAATAGAATTTAATTTAAAAGCAGAAGACGAAGATTATGTATACTGGCTGGAGTCAAGTTTTTATCGGGGGAGTGAACAGCTGGTTCAGAAATCTGTTCCGATCGATTCTGGTAAATTTTTGCCAGAATTGTTATGGTCAAAGCTGAGTAATATTATATTTACTTCTGCTACAATAACTGCAGCTGGATCTTTTGAATATTTTTATCGCTCAACAGGAATTAAAAAGGCTGAAGAATTAAAATTAGAATCACCTTTTGATTATTCTAAACAGGCAGAGCTGTTAATTCCATTGAATTTTCCGGAGCCTGGAGCTGATATTTTTTTAAAAGAACTTGTCAAAAATCTTTATGAAATCATAATTAATTCAGGTGGCTCAACCCTGGTTCTTTTTACTTCTTATCGGATGTTAAATTACAGTTATAATAACCTTAAAGATAAGGTTGAGAAAAAGGGTATCAGGATTTTATCACAATCAGAATTATCGAGAAATTATATTATGAAGGAGTTTCGTGCATCTTATAATACTGTTATTTTTGGTACCTCTAGTTTTTGGGAGGGAGTAGACCTGCCAGGAGATTTGTTGAAATTTTTAGTAATGGTTAAATTGCCATTTCCAGTTCCTGGACAACCTCTTTACAAGGCTAAAGAGGATCTCTTGAAAAAAGAGGGTTTAAATCCTTTTTATAATCTTGCCCTTCCAGAAGCTGTTATTCGATTTAGACAGGGTTTTGGGAGATTGATCCGTTCTCGTAAAGATCATGGTTTAATAATTCTTTTCGATCGTCGGGTTGTCAGCAGATCTTACGGAAAAAGTTTCTTAAAGTCACTACCCGAAGGCTGTCCGGTTAATGAAGTTAATTTAGAAACAATTAAGCAGAAAATCTTAGATAATGGAGCTGGAATTGATGAAAAATAGGGATAAACTAGTACTAATAATATTTATTGCTTTTGTTTTTTTAGCTGTTAACAGTGCTTCTGCTGCTCCGAATTTAAGTTTAGTCTATGTAATTCAGCAGGGAGATACACTATCAGAAATAGCTTCTGATTTTGATATTTCAACAAGTGAATTAAGAGATTTAAATGAGATTAACATTAATTCTTCTATAAAAATGGGTGATGAACTTTTAATCCCTTTACCTGAAGCAAAAAATGAGAAAATAAAAAAGGATGATCAGCTTTTTTCTGATTATCAATCAAAAAAGAAACAACTATCTTTTGCTGTTAATACAAATTATGCTGTCAGAATAAATCCATCTCAGCAGCAGCCAGATATCAGTGATATACCTGAAGATAAAATTATCGATTATTATGTGGGTCCGGGTGATACTTTATATGATCTAGCTAGAGATTTTAGTACAACAATTGGAACGATTATGGCTTTAAATAATAAAGAAAATAATTTTTTGAGAAGTGGAGAAAAGCTGAGGTTGCCTGTACATAATTTAACCTCTCATCAGATTTTAAACAAAAGAGTCAGCAGACAGGAATTAAATCTTTTAGCTAGAGCAGTTTATGGTGAAGCTAGAGGAGAGCCCTATCTGGGCCAGGTTGCTGTTGCAGCCGTTATAATTAACAGGGTTTTAAGTAGACAGTTTCCAAACTCTTTTGCAGAAGTTATTTACCAACAGGGTCAATTTTGTGTAGTTAGTGATGGTCAGATTAACCTAACTCCCAATCAGCAAGCCTATAATGCTGCCAGAGATGCTTTAAATGGTAATGACCCTACCAATGGAGCTCTCTACTTCTATAATCCTAGAACTGCCACAAATACGAACTTTTTTCAGGGGAGAAGGGTAATCACAAAAATTGGTGAACATCTTTTTATAGAATAACTATCATCTATAAAATTTTACTGTACAATCTCAGAGAGGATGATAATATGAATATCAAAGTTGAAAAGCTTAATGATCAGGTTAAATTACCTGAATATCAACATTTTGGAGAAGATGCAGGTTTAGATCTTCATGCTGCTGAAGAAGTTATCATTAAAAGTGGTGAATATGAATTAATTAAAACAGGATTAAAAATAGCGGTTCCCAAAGGTTATGCTGCTTTTGTCTATCCAAGAAGTGGACTTGCATTAAAACATGGTATCACTGTTTTAAATGCAGATGGAGTTATTGATTCCGGTTATAGAGGAGAAGTCGCAGTAATATTAATTAACCACGGCAGTGAAGATTTTAAAATAAATTTTAATGATAGAATCGCCCAGTTAATAATTCAAAAAGTTAATCTAATTGAGTGGGAGCTTGTTGATGATTTAGAAGAAAGCGATAGAGGTTCAGGAGGCTTTGGTCATACAGGAGTTAAAGGCAAATAATCTAACTGGAGGGCAGGATAATGAAAAATGAAACTATGTATTTTAAAGATGAACAATTAAAATTACTCGATCAACGAAAACTACCTGGTGAAATTGAATATTTCAGTTGTAAAAATTATCAGGATACAGAGTTTGCAATTTCTGATATGGTTGTAAGAGGTGCTCCAGCAATTGGAGCAGCAGCAGCTTATGGATTTTATCTTGCTGCTTTAGAATTTGCTGATCTGGAAAAAGTAGAATTAAAAAAAGAACTAAAAAAAGCGGCAGAAGAATTAATCGCTGCTCGTCCTACTGCCGTTAATTTAAGCTGGGCGGTTGAACAGCTTTTAGAACTAGCTTTAGATAATTTAGATAAATCTAAAGATGAATTTTTAACAATTTTAAAAAATAAGGCAGATAATATTGCTGATTCTGACAGAAAAATTAACAAAAAGATGGCAGAAAACGGTAATACATTAATTAAAGATAATGCGGTAATTTTAACCCATTGTAATGCAGGTGCACTGGCAACGGTTGAATATGGGACTGCATTAGGGGTCATCAGAGAAGCTCATTTTAGTAATAAAAATATAAAGGTTTTTGCCGATGAGACAAGACCAAGATTACAGGGAGCCAGGCTAACCGCCTTTGAACTAATGGAAGAAGGGATAGATGTTACTTTAATTGCAGATAGTACAGCAGCTACTTTAATTAGAGATGCTAAAATTGACTATATCATTACTGGTGCAGATAGAATTGCAGCAAATGGTGATACAGCAAATAAAATTGGTACATTTATGCTCTCTGAACTGGCGAAGAATTTCAATGTTCCTTTTTATGTTGCTGCTCCATTATCCACTATTGATAGAAAACTTGAAAGCGGCAGCCAGATCGAAATCGAAGCAAGAGATAGTCAAGAAATAACTCATATTGAAGGAGTACAGATTGCTCCAGATAATGTTAAAGTCTATAATCCTGCCTTTGATGTTACTCCTGCAGAAAATATAAGTGCTATTATAACTGAAAAAGGTATTGTAAAAAATCCTAAGAAAAAATCTATTGCAAAATTATTTCAAGCTTATTAATTTCTAGAGAGGAATATAAAAATGGATGAATTTAAAGTACCAGCTACATCAGCTAATTTAGGTCCAGGCTATGATACAATAGGAATGGCTCTAAATCTTTTTAATAATTTTAAAGTAAAAAAAAGAAAAGATGATTTAATAAAGGTAAAGGTTATAGATAAGAGCAATAATGATCATGTTTTAAAGCTCAACCCGGCAAATGATTTAATCTCATTAGCTTATAAAAGTTATTTTAACTTTATTAATCAAAAAGCTTCTGGGGTAGAAATTATTGAAACTATGCAAACACCCCTGGCAAGAGGTTTAGGTAGTAGTGCATCCGCAATTATTGGTGGACTTACAGCAGCAGCTATTGTTTCTGAAAAAGTAATTGAAGAAAAAGATTTTATTAAACTTGCAGTTTTACTTGAAAAACATCCTGATAATGTAGTTCCTGCTTTAGTTGGTGGGTTAACAATAAATTATAATTGCAATGAGGACTATAGTTATTATAAAATAAATGTAAGTCAAAATATTTCTTTTGTTTTAGTTGTTCCAGATTACGAATTAAAAACTAAAGAATTGCGGGCAGTTTTGCCAGATAAAATAACTTATCCTGATGCGATCTTTAATTTAAGTAGGACTGCTTTATTTACAGCAGCATTTATTAATAATGAATATCAACTATTAAAAAAGGCAATGGAAGATAAAATACATCAGCCCTACAGAAAAGAATTAATTGAAGAATTTGATCAAGTTTTATCTAAAGCTTATGAATGGGGAGCATATGGGGCAGCTTTGAGTGGAGCTGGACCGACTATAATTGCTGTAGCTGATAAAAATACTGAAAAAATAGCTGAAGAAATGAAAAAACCTTTTAAAGCAAGAAATATTAATTGCAGTAGTTTTATTTTAAAAGGCTGTAATTATAACTTATATGAGTATTTAAAAGGGAGGCACTAATATATGATTAACATTGCCCTATTGGGTTATGGAACTGTAGGCAGTGGCTTTTATGAAATATTAAAAAATAATAAAAATAAAATTGAAAATATAGTTAAAGAAAAAATCAAGCTTAAACATATTTTAATAAAAGATCTTAATAAAAAAAGAGAAAATCTTGAAGATAAATCTATTTTAACTGATGATTTCAATAAAATTTTAATGGACCCCGAAGTAGATATTGTTGTAGAATTAATTGGGGGAGAACAAGCTGCCTATCAATATATCACGAATTCTTTAAAAAAGAATAAAATTGTTATAACAGCTAATAAACTATTGATTGCTAAACATTATAATCAATTACTGGCTTTAGCTGAAAATAATGATACCCATATTTATTTTGAGGGTAGTGTTGGTGGTGGGATTCCAATTATCAAAGCAATAAGAGAACATCTAGCTGGAGATAATATCCAGGAAATAGATGCGATTTTAAATGGTACTACAAATTATATTCTTTCGATTATGGAAGAAAAAACTATCAGTATGAAAGAAACAATTCAAAAAGCACAGGAAATGGGTTATGCAGAACAGGATCCAGAAGAAGATCTAGAAGGTTATGATGTTTTATATAAGATTTGCATTTTAGCGAATTTAGCTTTCGATATTTCGGTAAACCCTGAAGATATTCCCTGTAAAGGTATTAAAGGGATTACAAGTTATGATTTGATTTATGCTTCTGAACTGGGTTATAAAATTAAACTGATAGCAAGTATAAAAAATATAAACAACAAGATAAATATTGGAGTAAGGCCAAATTTAGTTGAGAAAGAAGAGTATTTAGCATCAATTGATGGAGTTTTTAATGGAATAGAAGTTTATTCACGGTATTCACAAAAACTTAGCTTTGATGGTATGGGGGCTGGCAAATATCCCAGTGCAAATGCAGTTATTTCTGATTTGATTGAAGCTGCAAAAACTATTAAAGAAAATAAAACAAAAATGGATCTTAATCCATTAGAAAAAACAACAACATTTGATTTACATGCTTATCTTGAGCAATCATTTTATATTAGGATTCAAATAGAAAAAGATGATCAAACAATAAATAAAATAAAAGAAATTTTTGCAGAAAAAGATCTGGCAGAATTATTTTTTAAAGATAATAAAACAGAAACACCTTTACTGCCGGTAATTATTATAACTAAAAAAATCAGGGAAGATAAATTAGAGAAAATTATCAAAAAAATAGAATCTTTAAAAGGTGTATTAACAATAAATAATATTATTCCTATTAAAGATACAGTTATTTAGAATTATTAGAACAATAGGGAAGGTGAAAGATGTGTCACTAATTGTACAAAAATATGGAGGCAGCTCTGTTGCTAATCCAGAGTTGATTGATAATGTAGCAAAAAGAGTAATTGAAGGATATAAAAAAGGCAATCAAATGATTGTTGTTGTTTCAGCAATGGGAGATACAACAGATAAGCTAATCGATTTAATGGGACAGATTACAGATGATCCAGACCCTCGTGAAGTTGATATGCTTTTAACAACTGGAGAACAGGTTTCTATAGCTCTGTTGACAATGGCAATCCATTCTTATGGTTATCCTGCAATTTCATTAACTGGAAGCCAGATGAAGATCAAAACAAATGAAAAACACAACCAGGCAATAATAACCGATATAGATACCAGCAGACTACTTAAAGAACTGGCACAAAACAAAATAGTAATAGTAGCCGGTTTTCAAGGTGTAAATGATAATCATGATTTCACAACACTTGGTAGAGGTGGTTCAGACACCACCACAGTTGCAGTTGCTGCAGCCGTAGAAGCTGATAGATGTGAGATTTATTCTGATGTTGATGGTGTTTATACAGCTGACCCTAGAATCGTTAAAAATGCCAGTAAATTAGATTATATTTCTTATGAAGAAATGCTTGAACTTGCCAATTTAGGTGCTAATGTGCTCCATCCTAGAGCCGTAGAACTGGCAAATCATTATGGTCTAAAATTATATATTGCTTCAAGTTTCAATAACAAATTAGGAACAATTGTTAGAGGAGATGACAAAATGGAAGGAAAACAAAATGTAGTTGGAGTGGCCAGTGATATTAATGAAATAAAAATAACTGTAGAAAGAATACCAGATCAACCTGGAGTAGCTGGTAAATTATTTAATTCTCTAGCTGATGCAGGAGTTAATGTTGATATGATTATTCAGAACCTGCAGCGTGATAATTTAAATGATATTACCTTTACTATTAATAATGATCATGAAAAAAGAGCAGTCAATGTTTTAGAAAAAATAAAACCAGAATTAAAAATTAATAATTATAATATAGATAGAGATGTTGCAAAAATATCTATAGTTGGAGCTGGTATGCAGTCTACTCCTGGTATTGCAGCAAGAATGTTTTCTGCCTTAGGCCGTGATCAAATTAATATTCAAATGATTACAACTTCTGAAATCAAAATTTCTTGTTTAATCAAAAAAGATTTAGCAGACAAAGCAGTAAATGTTTTACATGAAGAATTTTCTCTTGACAGAGTAAATAAATAATATTATTGAAAAAATTTGACAGATGCTTTATAATATTAATAGTTATTATTTGTCAAATCTTATAAAAGAGGAGGTTTTAAGATGGCTGTAAAGAAAAAAGGTGAAGTTTATCATTGTGAAGTTTGTGGTAATGTTGTAGAAGTAAAAGATGTTGGCGGCGGGACTCTCGTCTGCTGTGGACAGGACATGACATTAGAAGAAGAATAGGTATAAAAAATGTATCAATCAGCCCGGCATAAAAACCGGGCTCTTTAAAACTTTATAATTTGAGATTAAAATTAAATTAAATTCATTTGATTTTTTTAAAGGATTTAGTTGAGATTGCAAGAAATAATATAATAGTCAAAATATATATAAATAATTTAGACAAGGGAAAGGAAGTTTTGGATGAATTATTTTCAACGAAAAAAAATAAAAGATATTCTAGCAGACAATATTGATAGCTATAAAGATGTTATTGTTATGGGCTGGGTAAGAACCAAAAGGGTCTCTAAAAATATCGCCTTTATAGAAATTAATGATGGAAGTTGTTTGAATAATCTGCAAATTGTTATTTTAAATCCTTCAGAATTTCCTCTAGATGATATAAATAGAGGGGCCAGCATAAAGGTTACGGGCTATATAGATAAAGTTGAAGGTAGAGAACAGGATTTAGAGATGAAAGCCGAAAAAATCGATATAATTGGTGAAGCTCCAGAAGATTTTATTCTCCAAAAAAAGAGACACAGTTTTGAATTTTTAAGAGAGATCGCCCATCTGCGGGCAAGAACAAATACTTTTGGGGTTGTTAATAGATTCCGCAGTAAAATGTCATATGCTGTCCATGATTATTTTTATAATAAAGATTTTAAATATATACATACTCCGATTATAACATCAGGTGATGCCGAAGGAGCCGGAGAAATTTTTAAGGTTACTACTCTTGATTTTGAAAAACTAGCAAAAGCTGAAAATGGAGAGATCGATTATAGCCAGGATTTTTTTGGTAAAGAAACCGGCTTAACTGTTAGTGGTCAGCTGGAAGCAGAATTAATGGCTTCTGCTTTAGGAGATGTATATACTTTTGGCCCTACTTTTAGAGCCGAAAAGTCTAATACATCACGTCATGCTTCAGAGTTTTGGATGATAGAACCAGAAATGGCTTTTTGTAATTTAGATGAAATGATGGTTTTAATCGAAGATTTTATTAAAAAACTTTTTACTTTTGCCCTTAATGAAGCAGCAGAAGAAATGGATTTTTTTAACAAACAGATCGATAAAGGGAGAAGAGAAATAATCGCCAATATCATTGAAGCTGATTTTGCTAAAATCACATATACAGAAGCTATTGATATTTTAGAAAAAAGCGGAGTTGATTTTGAATATCCGGTTAGCTGGGGAATTGATCTTCAGTCTGAACATGAGAGGTTTTTGACAGAAAAATTCTTTAAAAAACCAATTATGGTTAAAGATTATCCTAAAGATATAAAAGCTTTTTATATGCGGCAAAATGATGATAATAAAACCGTTGCTGCTGTGGATTGTCTTGTTCCTGGAGTAGGAGAAATCATCGGGGGTAGCCAGAGAGAAGAAAGATACGAAAAATTAAAGTCCAGGATGCAGGAACTAAAGATGGATCTGGACGAATATCAGTGGTTTTTAGAGATCAGAAAATACGGAACAGTACCCCATTCAGGATTTGGACTTGGATTTGAAAGGCTTTTAATGTATTTATCAGGTATGCAAAATATTCGAGATATAATACCTTTCCCTAGGACACCTGGTACTGCAAAATTCTAGAAGCTAAAATATTTTTGCGCTAAAAAAGATTAGGGGTGAATAGCTTGGAAAAAAAGAATTATCTTACATATTATCCTTCTCCAATAGGAATCTTGAAAATAAAATTCAATAATTCTGCTTTACTTAGAATTGATTTTGAAGATAAGATTCGAGAAATTAAAAATAATTGTAGAGAAAACTTTTATCAGGACAAAAAAGTCCTAAAAATATATAATATGATTTTTGATCAACTTAACCAGTATTTTATGGGTGAGAGAAGAGAATTTGACTTACCCTTATCCTTAAATGGGAGTGAGTTTCAACTAAAGGTTTGGAATTGTTTACAAAAAATCCCTTATGCTAAAACTATGTCTTATTTAGAGCTTGCAAAAGCTATTGATAAGCCGGCTGCAGCAAGAGCCGTTGGCCAAGCTAATAATAATAATCCCATTTCAATTATTATCCCCTGTCACAGAGTAATAGCCAGTGATGGTAGTTTACATGGTTATGCAGATGGTATCTGGAGAAAAAAATGGCTTTTAGAGCACGAAAAAAGAAAAACTCAAAAGCTTAGAAAGGAAGATTACTTTTGTCTAAGGAATTAAAAGATAGAAATTCGATTTCAGATCAATATAAATGGAACTTAGATCATATTTATGCAGATGATAATAGCTTTGAAATAGAACTGCAGAAAGTGTTGCAGAAAATTGAAGCAATAAAAAATTATAAAAATGACTTTTGTGAAGATGGAGAAAAGCTTTATAATGCTTTAAATGAAATTATAAAGGTTGAGGAAAAAACTTCACGTTTATATGCCTATGCTCACATGAAATATGATCAGAATACTAAAAATGAGAAATATCAAAATTATAAAAACAAGGCTATGACTGCCTATAATAATTTGAATAATTCCACCTCATTTATGTTACCTGCAATAATTGAGTTGGGAGAAGAAAAATTAAAAGAATATATTAAAGAAAACGAGGAGTTATCATTTTATGAACATTTTTTTGATAATATAATGAGGCAGAAAGATCATTATTTATCAGCTGATGAAGAAAAGATTTTAGCTCTGGCTGGAGAAGTAACCCAGAGTTCTGAAAATATTTTTAGCATGTTAAACAATGCTGATCTAGAATTTCCGCTAATTGAAGATGAAAATGGAGAAGAAATAAGGCTAACTCACGGTCGATATATCGATCTCTTAAAAAATGAGGATAGGGAAGTTAGAAAAGAGGCTTTTAATGGTATGCATGGCGAATATGAAAAGCTTGATAATACCTTTGCAGCTGTATTAGACAGTAGTGTCAAAGGTGATATTTTTTATGCAAGGGCCAGAAAATATGAAAGTTCTTTAGAAGCCTCACTTGATGATGACAATATCAGTGTTGATGTTTATGATAATTTAATCAACAGTATCTCTGATAACTTAGCCCCCCTACATGAGTATATGGAACTAAAAAAAGAAATGTTAGAACTTGATGAACTACATATTTATGATACATATACTCCATTGATAAAAGAAATCGACCTTAAATTTGAATATGAGGAATCTAAAGATATTATAAAAAAAGCTTTACAACCACTTGGAGAAGATTATGTTTCCATAGTGGATAAAGCCTTTAATTCAGGCTGGATAGATGTTTATGAAAACAAGGGTAAAAGATCAGGGGCCTATTCCAGCGGCTGTTATGGTGTCCATCCTTTTATTCTCATGAATTATACTAAAGATATAAGCAATCTATTTACTTTAATTCATGAAATGGGACATGCTCTGCACAGCTATTATACAAATAAAAACCAACCCTATATCTATTCTAAATATAAGATTTTTGTCGCTGAAGTTGCCTCTACTTTAAATGAAAACTTACTGGTTGATTACATGTTAAATAATGCTGAAAGTAGAGAAGAAAAACTTTATTTATTAAATTATTTTTTAGAAGGTTTTAGAGGAACGGTTTATAGACAGACAATGTTTGCAGAATTTGAAAAATTAATTCATCAAGAGGTAGAAAAAGGAGCGGGTTTAACTTCTCAAAGTATGCAGCAAAAATATAATAATTTGAACAAAAAATATTTTGGAGATCAACTCGCAATTGATAAAAAACTTGATTACGAATGGGCCAGAATCCCGCATTTCTATTATAATTTTTATGTTTATAAATATGCAACAGGTTACTCTGCAGCAACCGCACTGGCAGAAAAAATAAAAAATGAAGGTGGTGAAGCTGCAGAAAGATACCTAGATTTTTTGAGGGCTGGTGGCAGTGATTATCCCTTAAATATCTTAAAAAATGCAGGCGTAAATATGGAAAAACCACTGGTGATAGAAAATGCTGTTGATAAATTTAGCCGCTATTTAAAAAAATTAAAAGACTTAATTTAAAGTTGAACAAAAATAGCTAATTTTGTAGATTGAAAAAGAAGTCAATTATATCAGAAGCACATTTTTCTTTTTCAACATCATTAGTAATTACATGGGACGATTCTTGATATATTTTTATATCTTTTAAAGATTGTCCCATTTTTTTGTTTAAAAACTCCAGAGTCTTTGTATTGGCAATTGTCCGGTCATTTTTGCTGATTATTAATTGAGTTGGTATTTTGGGCTTTGAAATCTCTTTTCTAGCCTTTTTCATCAAAGCATATAATTCGGCCAACTGTTCGAGATAATAATATTTATTGTAATTATTTCTATAATCCAGTTCTTCTTCTGAAAGATCTTCTTTATTTTCTTCTGCAGATGGATGATCAATTTTTTCAATAAAATATTTACCGATTGGGGTTAGGGCGATTTTTTTATCTCTGCTATAAAAAGCAGGAGCAATTAAAGAGAGCTTTTCGATCTTGAAATTTGCTGCTAATAATGCTGCGAGCAGCCCTCCCATTGACAATCCGGCAAGGTAAATTTTTTCAAAATTACTTTTTAAATACAAATAACTATCAACACTTTTGCGCAGCCACTGTTCTGAATTACTTGCCCTAAAATCACTTGAGCTGCTTCCATGACCAGGTAGTCTTGGTACATAGACAGCAGTATTTTTTTGCTGATAAATTTTTTCTGCGATATATTTCCAGTTATTGCTCCTGCCAGCAAAACCATGGAGCAACAGAACTGCTTTATCTAGAGATTTATCATTAAAGCCAAGTTTTATTTCTTCAGCTAAGGGATTAATTTTAGTTTCTGTACTTATTTTTTTTATTTGCAATTTTATCACCTCGAAATTAATATAACATTTTTTGTTTTTTTTTACAATGATAAATCTACAAATTACAATATATTTAAATTTCAATAATTTATTTTTAAGATTTAATTTAAATAACTTCTGATAAATGATAAAATATAAGTTGAGTGGAAAATATAACTTAAGAAATTGATATAGATAACTTATGTTCAAGGAGGTGAAGTTTAATAGTTTAATCTATTAAACAGGACTATGAAAGAGAAGATATTAAAACAGGCTGAAAAGCTGAAAGATGATATTATTAAAAGCACTCAAGAATTAATACAAATACCAAGTGTTAAAGCAAAAAAAGAAGAAAAATATCCATATGGGGAAAATGTTTATTTAGCTTTAGAAAAAGCTTTAGATATTGCCTCTGAGCTCGGTTTTAAAACAAAAAATATTGATAATTATGCTGGCCATATTGAAATAGGCGAGGGAGAAGAGATTTTAGGTATTTTATGTCATTTAGATGTTGTACCTGAGGGAAGCAACTGGACATACCCTCCCTATGCAGCAGAAATTCATGCAGGAAAGATTTATGGTAGAGGTGCAATAGATGACAAAGGGCCAACTGTTGCTGCACTTTATGCTATGAAAATTGTTGATATGCTTGATATAAATTTAAGTAAAAAAGTAAGATTGATTTTGGGTACTGATGAAGAAAGCGGTATGGAATCTATAGATTATTATTTTAAAAAAGAAAAAATGCCTGAATTATCCTTTAGTCCAGATGCAGTATTTCCGGCTATTCATGCAGAAAAAGGAATTCTTGATCTCAAATTTTCTAAAAAAATCACAAAGAACGTTGATTCAAGCCTCCAATTAATTGCTTTAAAAGGGGGTAATGCTGCTAATATGGTTGCAGATTATGCAGAGGCAGTTATTAAGGGTATAGATAAAAATGAGCTGCAGAATATCCTGGCAGAAATCGAGTATGAAAAAGATAAACTGCAGATAAGCGAAAGTAAAAAAGGATTAAAACTCAGTTATAATGGAGTTTCTGCCCATGCTAGTTTGCCAGAGGATGGGGAAAATGCCATTTCCCATTTAATAAATATCCTTGCTCAATTACCATTTACTGAATCTGATGTTGCTGATTTTCTTGAATTTTATCAAAGTAAAATAGCTTTAGAATATGATGGGAGTTCAATTGGGTGTGCAGAAGAAGATGATATACCGACAAAGTTAACTTTTAATTCTGGGATAGTAGCTTTAAATCAGAGAGAAATAAAGTTAATAGTAAATATTCGCTATCCTGTTAAATCAAGTAGTTCTAAAGTGATAAATTCTATAAAAAATTCCATTAAAGATTATAATATAGAAGTAGAACTGCAGAGTGATGCTGAACCTCTCTATATTGAAAAAGATGATCTTTTTATCCAAAAATTGATGAATGCCTATCAAGAAATAACGGGAGATAAGGGTCAGCCTATCGCAATTGGGGGAGGCACCTATGCCAGAAAGGTGAAAAAAGGAGTTGCATTTGGTCCGCTTTTTCCAGGACAGGAAGAACTGGCTCATCAAAAAGATGAATATATAGTGATAGATAACCTGCTCAAGAGTGCTGCTATTTACGCAAAAGCAATAATTGATATCACAGGGTAAAATATTAAATGTTAAAATAAAATATATTAAATGGAGGGGTTTTTGTGGAACTTTTAGCCAATCTTGGAGCTTTACTGGCTGCTGTAGGATTAGTTGCTTTGTTAAAAGGTGATTTGATTTCACTTAGAATAAGAAATAGAAAAGTTGCTTTAATTGTTTTAATTCTAGGACTGCTTTTAGCTTTTTTTGCTGCAAATAATATGAGTCAAGAAAATGAAGTGTTAAATTCCCAATCCAGCTATAATTTATATTTAAATGATAGATTTTTAATATAACTTAAGAGAAGTAAGAGACTGGAGGTTAGAAGATGGAAGATAAATATAATTTTTCAAAACTACATAATAGAAATAATACAATGTCAGTAAAATGGGATAAATGTGAAGAAATTTTTGGTAAAGATGATATTCTTCCCCTCTGGGTTGCTGATTCTGACTGGCCTACTGCTCCAGAAATCAAAGCTGCTCTAATCAACAAAGCTGAAAACGGTATACTTGGTTATACTTTCGCTGATCAAAAAGTTAAAACTGCAGTTAAAAACTGGTTAAGTAAAAGATTTGACCTGGAAATTGATAAAAACTGGCTTGTTTTCGATACCGGGGTTGTCCCCGCTATAAATTTTACTTTAAAAGCAATTACTAAAGCTGGTGATGGTGTTGTTATTCAACCACCAGTTTATAGACCTTTTTTTTCTGCAGTAAAAAATAATGACTGTGAACTGATAAAAAATAGCTTGGTCATTAAAGACAGACATTATAAAATTGATTTTGCTGGACTGGAAAAAATAATAGCTGATTGGAAAGACAAAAAAGGAGACATTAAAGCCTTGATTTTTTGTAGCCCTCATAATCCGGTTGGCAGGGTCTGGAAACAATCTGAATTAAAAAGATTAATTAAAATTTTAAAAAGAGAAAATATCTATTTATTAAGTGATGAGATCCATTCTGATTTAGTTTATCCAGCTTATGATCATTATCCCAGCTTAAAAATTATAGATGATAATCCTGAATTAGAAGCTTACAGAAAAAAAATAATTACTTATATGGCGGCTAGTAAAACGTTTAATATTGCTGGTTTACATACTTCATATACTATTATAAGTTCTGATAAATTGAAAAGAAAATATAACAGAACTAAAAATGGATTTTCTTCTGGTAATAGTCCTTTTGGTTTAGAAGCTTTAAAAAGTGCATATAATAATGGGGAAAAATGGCTGGAAGAACAGCTCCAATATATAGTTGAAAATAAAAATTATCTTCAAAACTTTATTGAAAATGAAATCCCAGCTATCAAATTGTTTGAACAGGAAGGGACTTTTTTAATCTGGTTAGACTGCAGAGATTTAAATTTTGAGAATGATCAAAAACTGAGGAAATTTATGATTGAAGAAGCTGGAGTTGGTTTAAATCCAGGAATCTGGTTTGGTAAAGCTGGAAGTGGCTTTATGAGATTAAATATCGCCTGCCCTAAAAAAAGGCTAAAAACTGCTTTAATTAGAATAAAAAATGCGGTTGAAAAAATGGCATAATTTTATTTGAATGGAGGAATATTTTGCAGAAAGTATTAATTATTGGTGGTGGTCCAGCTGGAATGATAGCTGCTATTGAGGCTGCTGCTAATGATAATGATGTTTATATAATTGAAAGGAATAAAAGACTTGGTAAAAAATTATTAATAACTGGTAAAGGTCGTTGTAATATAAGCAATTACTCAGCAATTAATGAACATATTGATAATATTGTCGATAACCCTAAATTTCTATACAGCTTGCTGGCTGAATTTGATGCATATCGACTTTTTTCATATTTTTCTCAACTGGGATTGGAGCTTGAAATACAGCGTGGTAATAGAATCTTTCCCAGGTCCAAGCGTGCTTCAGATGTTTTAAGGGTTTTAAAAAAAGAATTACTAAACAAAGATGTTAAAATAATTCAAGATTTTGTACAGGAAGTAATTATTGAAGATGAGAAGGCTGTAGGAGTAAAGCTAAAATATGGTGATATCTTAAAGGGAGATAGGATTATTTTAGCTACTGGAGGTTGTTCTTATCCGGAAACAGGTTCAGATGGCAGTGGCTTTAAATTAGCCGAAAAATGCGGCCACAATATCGTTGAACCCTCTCCAGGTTTAACAGCATTAATTTGTGAAGAAAAATGGATTTATGAAGCTCAGGGGCTAAAATTAAGGAATACCGGGCTTGAAGTCTATAACAATAAGGGGCAAAAAATATATTCGGATTTTGGAGAATTGGAAATTAGAGATGGATATTTAGATGGTCCGATGATTATCTCTGCCAGTATGATGCTTGATTTTAAAAAAGAAAGTTCTTATCAGCTGAAGCTTGATTTAAAACCTGCTCTTGATTATGAAACTCTTGATCAGCGTATTTTAAGAGACTTTGCCAAATATAATAATAAGTATTTTGCTAATAGCTTAGATGATCTGCTTCCTATAAAACTAAGATCGGTCTTTATTAAACTTTCTTCCATCGATTATGATAAAACAGTAAATCAGATTACTGCAGAGGAAAGGCAGGAACTGTTAAAATTATTTAAAGAACTTAGTCTGACAATAACAGCCAAAAAGGGTTTTAAAAGGGCGATTGTAACTAGGGGTGGAGTTGATACAGATCAAATTGATCCAAATACATTAGAATCTAAAGTAATAGAAAATTTATATTTTGCTGGAGAGATCATGGATGTTGCAGCAATGACCGGGGGCTATAATCTGCAGATTGCATTTTCAAGTGGTTATAAAGCAGGTAATAGTGTCTAAGGTTTATATAATAAAAAAAAGGACCGCAGTTTTAAAACTGCGGTCTTAGTTCATAAGTATAATTACTCTGCTTCTTCAAAGTTCTGCAGTTTATCGGTAATTACCTGGTTTACAGAATTCATTAGTTGATTAAAGTGATTTTGAGCTTCATAAAATTCAGCAATTTTTTCATTTTGCTTCATTTTTTGTTCCATCATACTTAATTCTTGTTTCTTTTCATCGCTAATCTCTTGACCATTTTGCTGCATCATTTGTACCTGCTGATATTTTGCGTTTAAATCATCAAGCATTGATTTAGCTTCGTCATCTCCGACCATTATTTCTTCTTTTTCTTTCAGCTCTTGAAATTCACTGGATTCAACAATTGCATCTGCGAGTTCTTCTGCATAATTAATTACTGTTGCCATTAATTTCACCTCATTTTGAGTTTTATTTTTTATTTTCATACTAACTAACCATATTAATGTTAACATTCTACTCTTATTATGTCAAATGCTGAGAGATATTTAATTAGGAGGGTTTAAATAAAAATGAAGAAAGAATTAAAGATCGAAGTTTATTCTAAAGACTGGTGTCCATACTGCAAAAAAGCTAAAGCTTTTTTAAAAAGCAAGGGTTTAGAATTTGAAGAAATTAACATTAATGAAGCCGATAATTATGAGATAATGAAAAAAAGAACTTCTAACAAAACCGTTCCTCAGATCATCATAAATGATAAAAGTTTAGGTGGTTATGATGATATTATTGAATTAGAAAAAAATGGTGAATTTAATCAGTTAATCGGTAGAGAAAATATTGACTATTCAGAAGAAGAATGGGAATTAATAATTCTTGGAGCTGGACCTGCAGCTTTAAATGCCTCACTTTATGCAGCCAGAAAAGGAATAAAAGTTCTACTCTTAACTAAAGATATTGGAGGCCAGGTAATTAATACTGATGAAATAGATAATTATTTAGGGAAAGCAGGAACAACTGGAGCCGATCTTGTTTATGATTTTTGGTCTCATATCAGCAAATATGATATTAAAACAGTTATCGGAGAAAAAGCAACTGCAGTAAATTCGAAAAATGGCCAAAAAATAATTAAAACAGATAATGATAAAGAGTATCTGACTAAAACAGTGATAATTGCTACCGGAGCAAAGAAAAGAAGATTAGGTATGAAACAGGAATATGTTTTAAGTGGTAAAGGGGTTCACTACTGTACTAATTGTGATGGCTTTTTATATGCAGAACAAGCTGTTGCTGTTGTAGGTGGAGGGAATTCTGGTTTAGAAGGTGCCCTTGATCTGGCAAAAATAGGTTGTGAGGTCGATTTAATCGAGATTGAGCCTTCTTTAATGGGGGATGAATATTTACAAGAAAAAATTTATAATAGTGATAAGATCGAAGTTCACACCTCAGCAAAAGTTAGTGAAATTAATGGTGAAGAAAAACTGCAGTCAATAGTAGTTGAAAGCTTAAATGATTCTTCTCAAAAAGAGCTTGATGTAGATGCACTTTTTATAGAAATAGGTCTAATTGCTAATAGTGATTTTGTTAGTGATATGGTTAAATTAAATCAACAAAAAGAGATAATTATTAACGAAAAAAATGAAACATCTGAAAAAGGTATCTGGGCAGCTGGAGATGTCAGCAATATTATGGATAAACAGATTATAATATCAGCTGCAGAAGGTGCTAAAGCAGCTTTGAGAGTTAATCAACACTTAGCTTAAAATAATTATTTAAATTCAGCCATTTAAATTTGCCAGATATTATATTAAAATGTATAATGTAAACAGATGGAGGTGGATAAGATGGCTGAAAAAGATATTCAAAAGCATATCTATATCTCAGGTAGAGTTCAAGGTGTTGGTTTTAGAGCATTTTGTAGAAGCACTGCCCGAACTTTAGGTATCAAAGGTTGGGTTCGCAACCTTAGAGATGGTAGAGTTGAACTTGTAATTCAGGGTCAGCCTGCTAAGGTAGAGAAGATGGTTGAGAATGTTAAAGAAGGGCCATCTTTTGCCAGGGTAGAAGATATTGAAATAAAAAATGAAGAGTGTGAGGATTTTAGGAAATTTGAAATAAGACTTTAGAGGTGGATATTATGAAAAAAGCATTATTAGCCGTTGATTTACAAAATGACTTTTATGAAGATGGGGCATTAGCTGTTCCAGCTGCATCTAAGATAAATCAGAAGGTAAATGAATTACTGGAATCAGAAGAGTATGAGATTATTGTTGCTTCTCAAGACTGGCATCCTCAAAATCACCGCAGTTTTGCTTCTGTTCATGGTGAAAAAGCATTTACACCTTATGACAAAGAAGAAGGACTAGGGCCAGTTCTCTGGCCTGATCACTGTGTGCAAAAAAGTGAGGGTGCAGAATTTAACAGTGAAGTTAAGACCCATAAGTTCGATTATATACTTCGTAAAGGAACAGATCCAGAAGTTGATAGTTATTCTGCCTTTCAAGACAATGATGGTAGTGATTTAGGCTTGGCAGCTCTACTCAAGTCTTTTGGGATAGAAGAAGTAGATATTTGTGGTTTAGCATATGATGTCTGTGTAAAATATACTGCTCTTGATAGTGTTAAAAATGCTTTTAAAACAAATATTATTCAGGCAGCTTCTGCAGCTGTTAATCCGGATGAAATAGAAAAGTGTAATCAAGAACTCAAACAAGCAGGTGTTAATTTAATTTAGGAGGAAATTTTTTGACTAATTTATCAATTATAGCAAGCAGTACATTTGGAATGGAAGCTCTTGTAAAAAAAGAAATAAAAAAATTAGGTTATGAAATAACAGAAGTAAAAAATGGCCGGATAACATTTACCGGAGATTTAAAGGCGGTTGCTGAAGCTAATTTGTGGCTTAGAACTGCAGAAAGAGTGATGATTAAAATAGGAGAGTTTGAGGCATTGGACTTCGATCAGTTATATGAAGGAGTAAAAGCTCTTGACTGGCCGAAATGGCTGCCTGAAAATGCAGAGTTTCCTGTTAGTGGTAAATCAATAGACTCTCAATTGAGCAGTGTTCCAACCTGTCAGTCTGTAGTAAAAAAAGCTGTAGTTGACAGTATGAAAGAAAAATATGGAGATCAGTGGTTTCCAGAAGATGGCCCACTTTATCCAATAGAAATTGCCTTATATAAAGATCAAGCTCTATTGACAATCGATAGTTCTGGTACTGGTCTGCATAAAAGAGGCTACCGAGATCTAACGGTAACCGCTCCAATTCAGGAAACAATTGCAGCAGGAATGATTTATTTAAGCCGCTGGGATAAAGATAGAATTTTAATTGATCCTTTTTGTGGCTCAGGAACTATTTTAATAGAGGCAGCAATGATTGCCAAAAATCAGGCTCCGGGGCTTAAAAGAAACTTTATTTCTGAAAAATGGCCAATCTTTGATAATATGCTCTGGGCAAAGACCAGAGTTGAGGCGAAAAAAGCAAAAAAAATTGATGTTGAGCCAAGACTTATCATGGGTTATGATCATGATCCTGAAGCAATTAGTATAGCCCGTTATCATGCAAAAAAAGCCGGGGTAGATGATTTGATTCATTTTCAAGAAAAAAAGTTTGAAGACTTTTCTAGCAGCAGAAAATATGGATATATTATTACAAATCCACCCTATGGTAAAAGAATGTCCGATCAAGAAGAAGTTGAAGCTTTATATAAAAAAATGGGGGAAAAGTTTCGGGATTTAGATACCTGGTCCTATTATATAATTACCTCTCATCCAAATTTCGAAGAGATTTTTGCTAAAGAAGCAGATAAAAGAAGAAAATTATACAGTGGTGGGATGGAAACACATTATTATCAATATTATGGTCCCTGGCCTCCCAAGAATTGAGTGGTTTGTTAATGAAAAAATTACGCAGATTTGCTCCTTATTTTGCTGGTCTGATATTTAGCTCAATATTTGGCTTTTCTTTTTTATTTACCAAGGAGGGTTTGGAGTTAATGGCTCCATTCCACTTACTTGGTTTTCGTTTTGCTTTAGCTTTTTTAAGCTTGAGTATTTTGAGGATTGCTGGTATAATTAAAATCGATTTAAAATCAAAAAATATTAAAATGCTGCTTTTGCTGGCCCTATTTCAGCCAGGAATTTATTTTGTTTTTGAAACAACCGGAATGATTTATACTACATCTTCAGAGGCTGGAATGATGATTGCATTAATACCGATAGCTGTAACTATTTTAGCAGCATTTATTTTGAAAGAAAAAACTACATTTAAACAGAGCATCTTTGTGCTTTTATCTGTTTTTGGTGCAGCTTTGATAATTTTTAACAGAGGCAGTAGTGGAATAGAAGGAAATTTATTTGGTCTTTTATTACTGGGAGTAGCTGTAATTGCAGCAGCTTTTTATAATATAATTTCTAGAAAACTTTCTCTAGAATTTTCTACAATAGAAATTACATATGTTATGATGGGTTTTGGTGCTTTTGTTTTTAATATTATAGCTATTTATGAGCTTGATTTTAGCCTGGAAAGTTATTTTAGTATTATATCAGATAGAGATGCATTGATTGCAATTTTATATCTAGGACTTTTATCTTCTGTAGTAGCATTTTTCATGATGAATTATACCCTCTCTAAGATTAATGCGGCCCAGGCTGCAGTATTTGCAAACTTTACCACTGTGGTTTCTATCTTAGCGGGAGTTTTTTTAAGAGGTGAATCATTTTATAAATTACAGGCATTAGGTGCATTTTTGATAATTATTGGTGTTTGGGGTACAAATTATTTTGGACGTCCTATAATAAGGAAGGAGACATATAATGAAAGAATATAATATAGCAGTAGTAGGTGCAACAGGTTTAGTCGGTCGAGAAATGTTAAAAATACTTAGTGAAAGAAATTTTCCGATTGCTGATTTAAAGGTCTTTGCCAGCAGTCGTTCAGAGGGGAAAATAATAGAATTTGAAGATAGAAAATTAACCGTAGAAGTAGTAAAAGAAGGTTGTTTTGAAGGGATAGATATCGCCCTTTTTAGTGCAGGAAGTGATATTTCAAAAGAGGTGGCTCCACTTGTAAAAAAAGCAGGTGGAATAGTTATTGATAATAGTAATGCTTTTAGAATGGATAAAAATGTTCCTCTGATCGTGCCTGAAGTAAATGGTGAGGCTCTAAATGACCATCAGCAAATTATTGCAAATCCAAACTGTTCTACAATTCAGATGGTTATGCTTTTAAAACCTTTAGCAGATAGTTATGGACTCAAAAGAATAGTTATTAACACTTATCAGGCGGTTTCTGGAGCTGGAAAAAAAGCTGTTGATGAACTTATCGAGCAAACTAAAGCTTATTTAAACAAAGAGGAAATTAAAAAAGAAAACTTTAATCATCAGATTGCTTTTAATGCAATTCCACAAATTGATACATTTTTAGATAATGATTATACCAAAGAAGAAATGAAAATGGTTAATGAATGCAAAAAAATAATGGCTGATGAGGATTTAGCAGTAACTGCAACCTGTGTTAGAATACCAGTTATCTTTGGCCATGGAGAATCTTTAAATATTGAGTTAAATTCTACCTATAATATTAATGATATTAAAAATATTTTTGCTAACACCAAAAATGTAGAGCTGATTGATAATCCTGCTCAAGAAAAATATCCTCTGCAGATTGATACAGAAAATAATGATAATATTTTAGTGGGAAGGATTAGAAGAGATTATTCTAAAGAAAACACTATAAATTTATGGTTGACCGCAAATAATCTCAGAAAAGGTGCTGCTTTAAATGCAGTACAGATTGCTGAATATTTAGCAGAACATGATATGCTTTAATTAGGCGAAATTTATTTTACGCTTGTTTTTTATAAATTAAATATGTATAATAGTATTAACGCTTTGGATCGGGTCTTTATTTTCTTAAAATTTATCTTAAATATCGATAATGTTATACTTTAGAATTATAGTTTCAATTGTTTAGTTGTGTTTTAGAATGGTTTATGTTTTATAAAAATATGGAGGTGTTTTGTTTTTTAAATGAATGATAAAAATAAAATAAAAAATGTTACTATGACAACACTCGGTGGAGTGGGAGAGATTGGAAAAAACATGTGGGTTCTGGAAATTGGAGAAGATATGTTGATAATTGACTCGGGAGTTAAATTTCCAGAAAATGATTTATTAGGAATTGATTTAGTGATTCCTGATTTCGAATATGTGATTAAAAACAAGGATCGGATTAATGGAATCGTTTTAACCCACGGTCATTTAGATCATATTGGTGGATTACCATATCTGTTAAAAGAAATTAATGCACCAATTTATGGGACTAAACTTACTCTTGGTCTTTTAGAGGGCAATTTAAAGGAACATAGGCTTTTAAAAGATTGTAGATTAAAAATAGTTCACTCTGGAAAGGAAATTCAGGTTGGTAATTTTACTGTAGAATTTATTAGAGTTAATCACAGTATTGCCGATACCTGTGCCCTGGCTATCCATACTCCCCTTGGACCGATAGTTTATGCAAGTGACTTTAAATTTGACCAAACTCCAGTCGATGGAGAAGTGGCAGATTTTCATAAATTTGCTGAACTAGGTGATAGCCCAGAAGGGGTTTTAGCCCTTTTTTCAGATAGTACAAATGTAGAACGGGATGGTTATACATTATCTGAAAAAGTTGTTGGGGAAACTGTTGATGAGATTTTTAGAGGTGCCAAAGAAAGGATAATTGTTGCTACTTTTGCTTCTAATATACATCGTGTTCAGCAGGTTGTAGATGCTGCATTTAAGTATAATAGAAAAGTAGCTTTTACAGGTCGTAGTATGCTTAATAATGTTGATATTGCGCGCCGACTTGGTTATCTTCAGGTTCCAGAAGATATGATTGTAGATATCAGGGACTGCTCTAGTCTGCCTGATAATGAAGTAACCCTGCTTACAACCGGTAGTCAGGGAGAACCCATGGCAGCTTTAACTAGAATGGCCCGTGGTGATCATTATCATATCAATATCAAAGAGGGAGATACAGTTATGATTTCAGCCTCTGCGATACCTGGAAACGAGAAATATGTAGGAGAGACCATTAATAAGCTTTTTAGAAGAGGAGCTAATGTTATTTATGAAGATGTATCAGGTGTTCATGTATCTGGACATGCTAGTAAAGAAGAATTAAAACTAATGTTAAATCTAGTTAAGCCAAAATACTTTGTTCCAGTTCATGGAGAATACAGACATCTTTATAAACATGCAAATTTGGCTGAAGAAGTCGGTATTCCTAGAGATAATATTTATATTGCTGATGTTGGAGATAAGATAAACTTTGCGGAAGATAAAGTTTCTAAAAAGGATAATGTCCAATCAGGTGATGTATTGATAGATGGTTTAGGTATTGGAGATGTTGGTAATATAGTTTTAAGAGATAGAAAGATGCTTTCTGAAGACGGTATTATTATTGTTGTAGTTACAATTGATAAAAAAGGTAATATTCTGGTTGGTCCGGATATTATTACCAGAGGTTTTGTCTATATTAGAGAATCTGAAGAATTAATTGAAGCTGCTACCCAAAGGGTTGAAGATGCACTTAAAGAATGTGAAGAAAATAATGTCACAGAATGGTCAGTTTTAAAGAATACAATTAGAAATTCACTTAATAATTATGTCTACCAAAAAATCAAGAGAAATCCAATGATTTTACCTGTTATAATGGAGGTATAATAATTTAAGCTAGATTTATAAATTAACCAGCTGTGAGTTAAATCCAGCTGGTTTTAAATTTGGCCAATTCTTGAACATATGTTTCTAAATGTGTTATAATTATATTAATTATAAAGGTATTTAAAGAAAAAAAGTTAAAGGGGGTGCAGCTGTGGCTAAGAATAAACAAGATTTAAAACTTGAAAAAAGAAAAAATGAATTATTGGGCTTATTTTTAATTACTTTTGCTGCTATAAGTTTTTTTGCTATTTTCAGTAGTTCTGCAGGTTTAATTGGTGATAGTATAAGTGCTGCCTATTATTATTTAGTGGGTAGTGGAAGTTATATTTTACCTTTTATATTTATTTATTGGGGGATTAAGCTGATTAGAGCCAAAAAGATAATTTTTTCTAGCCGGCTGCTTGGATTTATCATTACTTTTATTACTATTATATCTATTATTGATTTAAATAATTATCAAAATCAAATAATTGACTTAAGACAGGGTTATGCAGGGGGAATAATTGGACGCAGTATTAGCTATTCTTTAGTTGAATTATTTGCCTACAATGGGGCATACATAATTTTGTCTATGCTAATGTTGATCGGCTTAATGCTTTTATTTGACTTATTTCTGGATACTATTTTTAAAAAAATTAAGTCGTTACTGCTTTTACCCAAAAAAGCAGTTCAGGCTATCAAAAATAAATTTAATCTATTAAGGGAGAAGCTTGGAGCAAAAAAAGATAAAGTATTTTCATTTTTTAAAAGTGTTAAAAAGAAAAAAGAGCCTAACGAATTTGAAGAAGATTGCAACAGCAAAGCTAATTATAATTCAAAAAATAAGCAAGAAGACAGTTTTGTAGTTGAAGAAAATATTAATACAAAGCAGAAAAGAAAAGCAAGAAAAAAGAGTGTTCAAAAACAGGAAAGTAGTTCCTTAACTGAGAATTTTGATATCAGTAAAGATCAATCTGATAATATAACAGACGAAGGTGAAAAACATGGTGATTATACATTACCCGGGATTTCGCTTTTAAATGACAATGGTAAAAAAAGGGCCCAGCTAGCAAATAAGAGTCAGCTTTTAGAAGAAACATTAAGTAGTTTTGGAGTGGAAGCAAAGGTTATAAATGTAAACCATGGGCCGACAATTACCCGATATGAGATTCAGCCTGCTACAGGAGTAAAAGTAAGTAAAATAGTTACTTTATCAGATGATATTGCCCTGGCTTTAGCAGCAAGAGATGTTCGGATTGAAGCACCAATTCCTGGTAAAGCTGCTGTAGGTATTGAGGTTCCTCATGGTAATGATATAACAGTATCTTTTAGAGATGTTGTTGTATCTGAAGAATTTCAGAGTTCTAAAGGTAAATTAAAGCTTGCCCTTGGTAAGGGGATAGATGGGGATACAGTTGTCTTTGATCTAAGCAAAATGCCCCACTTATTGGTTGCTGGTGCAACAGGTTCAGGAAAAAGTGTCTGTATAAATACTTTGATCAGCAGTATATTATTTAGGGCTACCCCTGAAGAAGTCAAGCTTCTTTTGATCGACCCTAAAAAGGTTGAGTTAAATAGTTATCAGGGTTTACCTCATTTGCTTACCCCTGTTGTTACAGATCCCAAAAAAGCGGCTAATGTATTAAAATTACTAGTTGAAGAGATGGAAGATAGATATGACCTTTTTTCTAAAACAGCGAGCAGAGGTATTAAATCTTATAATCAGCAGTGTGCTGCAAAAGATGATATGTTACCTTATATTGTTGTTGTTATTGATGAGTTATCTGATCTAATGATGGTTGCAGCTAATGAGGTAGAAGACAATATTTGCCGTTTAGCTCAAATGTCAAGAGCTGCTGGTATCCATTTAATTATTGCAACTCAAAGGCCTTCAGTTGATGTGATTACAGGTTTGATTAAAGCTAATATTCCCAGCAGGATTTCTTTTGCAGTCTCATCTGCTACTGATTCAAGAACTATTTTAGATATGGGAGGAGCAGAAAAGCTTTTAGGAAATGGGGATATGTTGTTTGCTCCGGTTGGTATGCAAAAACCGATGAGAATTCAGGGTGCCTACTTAACTGATCCTGAATTAAATAAAATAACTGAATTTGTAAAATCACAGGCGAAAACAGAGTATGAAATAGAAAAAGATGATATAAAAGAAGTAGAGCTTTCTTTAGATGATGAACAGGACGAGTTATATGAGGATGCAGTAAAACTGGTAGTAAAATATAGAGCATCAATTTCAATGCTGCAGAGAAGATTACATATAGGTCACTCTAGAGCAGCTAGATTGATCGATCAAATGGAAGAAGATGGTATAGTAGGGCCTTATGCTGGCAGTAAACCAAGAGAAGTCCTTGTTGAGACTGAAGACCTTGATAAGATAATGGATCTTGATATTTCCAATGATGAAGATTTTAAATAAGTGAATAAATTTCGCGATAAAGCTTAATTTAGCAAGGATTACGCTATTTTCTACGGAACTATTTATCTTGCAAATATAATAAAAAAATGTTATATTATAATTGTGTTTAAAAATTTTTAGAAGTATAAAAAAATATACAAGGGGGTTAAAATTTTGTTTAAAAAAGTTTTAGCATTATCTGTTGTTTTTGCTTTTATATTTATGGTGGTTTTTGCTGCAGCTCCAGAAGCAACTTCTGCTCAGGATACCCGAGTTGGAATTGTGCTTTCAACTGGTGGGCTTGGTGATCTTTCTTTTAATGATGCTGCTTATCGTGGTTTGCAGAGAGCAGAAAGTGAACTCGGCATAGAATTTGATTATATTGAGCCTGCTGACCCTGCAGAAGATGAAACTGCTCTGCGTCGTTTTGCAGAGAGAGGTTATGATCTGGTTATTGGGGTAGGTTTCCAGATGTCTGATAGCTTAGAAATAGTTGCTATGGATTATCCACATGTTAATTTTGCCCATGTTGATGAAGCATTTCCTGATATTTTAGATAACGTTGTCAGTCTGAACTTTGCAGAATGGGAAGGTTCATTTTTAGCAGGTGCTCTGGCAGCTTTAGTTAGTGAAACAAACAATGTTGGTTATGTTGGTGGAGTTGACTTTGCCTTGATTCACCGTTTTGAAGGTGGATTTTATCAGGGAGCTAAATATATAAATCCAGATATTGAGGTTCAAATAAGATATGCAGATGACTTTGGTGATCCTGCTAGAGGACGTGAAATTGCACTCGGTATGTACGATAATGGTGCTGATGTAATTTATCATGCTGCTGGTGGAACAGGGACCGGAGTTTTTGAAGCCGCTGAAGAAGAAGATCGTTATGCAATTGGGGTTGACTCTAACCAGAACCATGTCGCTCCAGGCCATGTAATTGCAAGTATGTTAAAAAGAGTAGATAATGCTGTATATGAAACAGTAGAATCTGTTGTTGATGGTACTTATGAAGGTGGACAAAACTTGTATTTCACACTTGCTGATAAAGGAGTTGGAATTACCGATTTAGAAGAATTAGCTGTAGAAGAAATTCAGGCTTATGAAGAAGGAATTATTAGTGAAGAAGAATTAGAAATAATTAGAGAAATGAAAGAAGAGCTTACTGCTCCTCACGCTGAAAAAATAGCTGAGATTGAAGAAATGATTATCAATGGTGAAATTGAAGTTGACAATTGGGGAGAAATAGGCAGACCTGATGAACTATAATATTCTCTTTAAAGTATAATTAAAGTTGAAGGGCTCTGCTGTTATGCAGGGTCCTATTTTTTTAGATTAAGTATTTTTCAGGGAGGAATAAGAATGGCCAGGGAAGAGTATTTTCTTGATATGCGTAATATCACCAAATTATTTCCAGGTGTAAAAGCAAATGATAATGTTAATTTATCAATTAAAACTGGTGAAATCCATGCACTGGTTGGTGAAAATGGTGCAGGTAAAACTACTTTAATGAATATCTTATATGGTCTTTATGATCCAGATGGAGGCGAAATCTATTATAAAGGGAAGAAAGTTAAATTGAAAGATCCTCAAAAAGCTATTGACCTGGGAATAGGCATGGTTCACCAACATTTTATGTTGGTTCAACCGCTAACTGTTACGGAAAATATAATTTTGGGTAATGAGCCTCGAAAAAATAAAGGTTTAATGCTTGACCGAAGGAAAGCAAAAAAAGAGGTACAGGATATTTCTAAAAAATATGGGCTTTTTGTTGATCCTGATGCTAAAATAAGGGATATTTCGGTAGGAATGCAGCAGCGAGTAGAAATTATAAAAACTCTTTATAGAGGTGCCGAATTACTCATTTTTGATGAGCCTACAGCAGTTTTAACCCCACAAGAAATAAAAGAACTTTTTGAAATTTTTCGTTCTTTAAAAAAACAGGGTAAAACAATAATTTTTATCACCCATAAACTTAAAGAAGTAAAAGCTATATCAGATAGAATTACTGTTTTAAGAGATGGCAAAAGTGTTGACACTGTTGAAACTAATGAAGTTACAGAAGCAGATGTAGCTGAATTAATGGTAGGAAGACAGGTATTATTGAAAGTAGAAAAAACACCAGCTCAACCTACTGAAGAAATTTTAAATATAAAAAATTTAAAAGTTGATGATAATCGTGGACTTCCTGCTGTAAAAGATGTTTCTCTTTCAGTAAAAAAAGGAGAAATTTTAGGTATAGCAGGAGTTGAAGGTAATGGACAATCTGAGCTGGTAGAAGCTTTAACGGGTTTGAGAGAGATTAAAAGTGGTTCTATAGAATTGAGAAATAAAGAAATCTCAAATTATACTGCTCGTAAGATAAAAAGAGAAAAAGTTGCCCATATACCTGAAGATAGACACAAACATGGTTTGATCATGGATTTCGATTTAAAAGAAAACACTATTTTGGGATATCATGATTTAGATAAATTTTCAAAAAAAGGAATCATGAATTATGAGAATATAGCAAAATATACTACTAAATTAATTAAAGAATATGATATTAGAGGTGCAGGAATGCAATCTTTTGCCAAAAATTTGTCTGGTGGAAATCAGCAAAAACTAATTGTAGCAAGAGAATTTTCTCATGACCCAGAATTATTAATTGCTTCTCAACCGACAAGAGGTGTTGATGTAGGATCTATAGAATTTATACATAAACAAATTATTGATAGAAGAGATAATGGAGCTGCCGTATTATTGGTTTCTGCTGAATTAAGTGAAATTTTATCTTTAAGTGATAGAATTGCAGTAATTTTCGAAGGTGAAATAGTTGATATTTTAGAAGCTTCAGAAACAGATGAAATGGAACTTGGTAAATTAATGACCGGTTCTAAAGCTGATGAAGCTGGAGGTGAAACGCTTGAATAATCTAGTCGATAAAGTTAAAACTATACTTATTAATTTAGGCTTATCTTTATTATCTATTATAATTGCACTTATTTTTGGGATTTTCTTTATCCTATTAACAGAACAATCTCCAATAACAGCTTATTCAGCTTTATATGAAGGTGCTTTTGGCGATTTCAGAGCAATTTTAAATACCCTCTGGCGTTCTACTCCATTAATTTTAACTGGGCTTGCAGTAGCTCTGCCATTTAGAGCAGGATTATTTAATATAGGTGCAGAAGGTCAGCTTTTAATGGGAGGTTTCACAGCTGGTGTAGTTGGGTTTTACTTTACTTCATTACCTGGTTTTATACATCTGCCTTTTGCAGTTTTAGCAGGAGTTTTGGTTGGTGGAATCTGGGGTGGTCTTCCTGGATTTTTAAAGGCTAAAATGGATGTGCATGAAGTAATTTCGACCATAATGTTAAACAATATCGCGATCGCACTTACAATAAATTATGGGATAAATTATTTTAGAGAGACTGGAAGGCAGGCAACACCTAGAATCCTGGAGAGTGCTGCTCTACTGCGTTTTAATGATATGGTAGATCATGTGATTTTTGGCAGGATACCTTTTATTGAAATTTTTGAGCAACCTGGTATACGTTTACATATAAATTTTATCTTTGCTATCATATCTGCAATAATTTTATGGTTTCTACTTTTTAAAACTACGCTTGGTTATGAAATGAGAGCAGTTGGTTTTAATCCAGATGGTGCAGAATATGGTGGAATTAATCCCAGTAAGGGAGTTATTTTAGCCATGTTTATAAGTGGTGCAGTTGCAGGACTGGCAGGAGTTGGAGAAGCACTGGGAACCCATCTAAGCTTTATGGCAGGTATGGATGCCGGACACGGATTTACCGGGATTGCAGTTGCTTTGATCGGTCAGACCCATCCAATTGGTGTAATTTTTGGTGGACTATTATTTGGAGCTTTAGCTCAGGGTGGACTTGAAATGCAATTTGCTGGTGTACCATCAGATATTGTAATGATTATACAGGCTTTAGTAATTTTCTTTGTTGCAAGTTTACAGGTACTAAAAGTTTATCTTGCTAAAAGAAAAGCTAAAGGAGGGGTTGAATAATGGATACAATTAGGCAAATGCTATCAATCTCTTTATTACTGGCAAGTTTTCGCTTTGCAACCCCTTTGATTTTAGCTGCCTTAGGTGGAATTTTTTCTGAAAAATCAGGAGTTGTTAATATCGCTTTAGAAGGTATGATGCTTATTGGTGCATTTGCAGCTGTTTATGGAAGTGCAAGTACCGGTAATCCCTGGATAGGAGTCTTATATTCAATGCTTGCTGGAATTAGTTTTGCAGCCATTTTTGCTCTGGTCTGTGTGACTTTTAAAGCCGATCAAATTGTTGTAGGAACTGGTATAAATATTTTTGCATCAGGAATTACAATATTTTTACTTCAGATTTTCTTTAGAGTACGCGGAACTTCACCAAGAGTTATGAGATTACCATTTTTAAGGGTACTTGGAGTAAGATTTAATCCGATTACTTATATTGCATTAATTTTAGTTCCAATTGTCTGGTTTATTTTCTATAAAACTCATTGGGGTTTAAGGATTCGCTCAATTGGAGAACATCCAGCAGCTGCAGATACACTTGGTATTAATGTAAATCTGTGGAGGTTTGTTTGTGTGCTTATAAGTGGTTTACTGGCTGGTCTAGCAGGTGCTCACCTATCGATAGGTGATGGCAGTGCTTTTGTAAGAGAAATGTCTGCAGGGAGAGGTTTTATAGCTTTAGCAGCCATGATATTTGGTAAATGGCATCCTGTAGGTGCTTTTGGAGCTGCAATGTTATTTGGTTATGCTGAAGCTATAGCAGTTAGGGTTGATTTTGTTTTTATTCCTTCAGAATTAATTAGTGCTATACCATATGTTTTAACTCTGGTAGTCTTAGCTGGATTTATAGGTAAATCTATTCCTCCAAGAGCTTCTGGGAAACCTTATTATAAAGGTGAAAAATAGAATTCAAATATATATTATATATTATAGGACAGCTTAAAGCTGTCCTATCTTGCTTGTGTGCTCCGTAAAAATTATTCTGATAGTAGGTGGAATTCCTATCTATGTTGTGGCATGTATCATGTAGAAGTCAACAGTGACAGGTTGTTTACCGTGAGGTGGAATCTGAAGAGTCTGAGACGTGCTGTTAGTCCAGAACATTATGTGAACCAGAGGTGGCATCTGTAAATGGTGATTCGCCAAGTAAACGAAGAAGCTCAATGCCGGCATAACAACCATGCAATCTAGGCCGGATTTACAGGTGTGATTAGGGTTGGAATGACAGTAAGATGGAATAATTGACCGGAGGAGTTCTGTATTTATCTAAGACTGAAACTAGTTTTAGTAAGTCGAGACATAACCTGAACGGGAAAACCAAGATAAAGTAGATACAGAGTTCAGATGGCCTCAATAGTAGCGATAATAACTGGTCTGGTGATAGCAGGGCGACCTGAAGGAGGAAAAAGCCAGTTTAGCAAAGGACAGCCAGCGCAGTCGAAGTTGAAGATAATACAGGAGTGGTAGACAGATTTTAATGGTTTAAACACTGCTTAAAGCAGTGGGTCAGTTGGTAGCCGTAGAGAGAAATCTAATCTCAAAGGTGGTAGGCTAGAAACACCATAACCTCAGTAGTAATATGTCAGAGGGGGCGATTGGTGAGAACCTAAAACGCAGCTGATAATATAGATCATAAGCTTCTAATAGAATTTATCAGACAAAAAGTAACAGATGGTTGGGTAATTGAAATAATAAAATCGTGGCTGACCATGGGAGTCATGAAAGATGGAGAATATATACCCACAGAAAAAGGCACCCCTCAGGGTGGCGTAATATCGCCACTGCTAGCAAATATCTTTCTGCATCAGTTTGATAAGGTGATGACAGAAAGAGGATACAAACTGGTGCGATTTGCTGATGATTTTGTAGTAATGACAAAGTCAAAAAGGAAAGCTAAAAGAGCTTATGAGGTAGTTAAGGAAATTATTACAGGAAAACTAAAATTAGAACTGCATCCAGAAAAGACAGTAATAACTAACTTTGGTGAAGGTTTTGTATTTTTGGGATTTGAATTCATAGCCTGGAGATACAAAAGACCGAGAAAGAAGTCTTTAGAGAAATTCAAAGACAAAGTTAGAAAAGTTACTAAGAGAAATCAGCCCTGGAAAGTGGACTCAATCATCAAGAGACTAAATGCTAAAATATATGGCTGGGCTAACTATTTCGGCCATGGAAATGTGAAGAAAGCAGTTATGAATCAAAACAAAAGAATCCCCAATTCCTTTTTCAGGAAGAAGGGACTCGTTTCACTACTTACTAGATTGTCCTAGAGGGCTAAAATATACAGCTGTGGTAACACAGCGACGAAGACTTATTCCTTGAGACGGGGCAACGACTGACGGAAAGCTGTATACGGGAGAACCGTACGTGCAGTTTGACGAAGGGTCCCAGCCGAAAGGCTGGTCCTACTCTATTTTATCAAAATATTTTTAATATTATGAAGGTATTTTGATAAAGAATCTCGAATATTGATAACATAGTATTAAATAATTTGTCAAAGTATGTTATAATGAATAAGAGAATAAAAATATCTATTAAATTAATCTAAATTAATATAAAATACTGCAATTTATTATTATAATATTTATGATATATTTTAAAGGAGGACATTCCATTGGAAGAGTTGGAACTGGGGACGTTATTAAAAAAAGCAAGGATGGAAAAGGGGTTAAGCCTGGATGATATTCAGGAAAAAACTAAAATCAGAAAGATTTATTTGGAAGCAATAGAAAAAAATGAATTTGATAGACTGCCAGGTTCGGTTTATTTAAAAGTTTTTATAAAGGGTTATGCAAGAGAAGTTGATATTAATTATCAAAAGCTCCTGGAAAATTATGCTGTTTTAAATATTGAAGAAAAAAAAGAAAAGAATATACATGAAGACTATTTAAGTGGAACAAATATAAAGCCAGGTGGAGGCAGAAAGAGAAAACTAAAAAGTTTTTTTAAAATTATTTTGTTCATATCTTTAGGCTTTTTAATTATTTTAGCCTCAATTTATGCATTTCAATATTTTAGCAGTGCTGATCATTTAATTTTAGATGATGGTGATAATAATACAGAGATTGTAGATCAACAGGAAGAAAGCGAAGAATTAACTGCTACTTATATTGAAGAAGAAAACCTTTTAATAAGCAGTAGTATTGAAGAAGAACTAAATGTTTTGGATACTAGTTTAGAAGGAATATTAAATGATGCTCAGCTGAATGAAGAAGAGGCCATTATCGATATAGCAGAAAGTGATATTTTGGATGAACAAATTAATATTTCTGAAAGTCCTGCAATAATTATTGATGATAGTAGTTTAGAGTTTGGTACAGAAGATGAGTTCAGCTCTGAAGAAAGCTTAACCGACTTAAATCAAGAAGTAACTGCTGATCCTGATCAAGAGGAAGTAGAAAATGCAGAGACTGTAATAGATAATAATATTACTATTAATGCTGATGATTTAGTCTGGCTAAGAGTAGATTTAGATGGAGCAACAGTTTTTAGTGGTCTGTTACAGGCTGGAGATAGTCTAGAATATGAACCAGAAGAGATTTTATATATGCGGATAGGAAGACCAGCGGCTGTTACTGCTCAAATAAATAATCAGCAGTATGGGCCCTGGACTGGGACCGGAGATATAAGTGAAATTGAAATTTTGATTGGGGATGAAGATGTAGAAATTAACAATTTAAGAGAATGACAAAAACACCCTATTTGATGGGTGTTTAAATATTCTTACAAAATATAAAATTAATGGTGGAGGGGAAAGGATTTGAACCTTTGTAGGCATCGCCGGCAGATTTACAGTCTGCTCCCTTTAACCACTCGGGCACCCCTCCAATTTGGTACCCTCAAGGGGATTCGAACCCCTGCCGCCAGGATGAAAACCTGGTGTCCTAGACCCCTAGACGATGAGGGCGGATGTTTTTCACAAGCACAATTAATAGTATATATTATCTATTCAGTAAGTTCAATTTCATTTATAGACTACTATTGCTTATCTAAGTAGATTAAATACTATTTACTCAATTATATTATAATTTTCGCTATTTAAAGACATTATTAATTTCAAAAATAATAATATTTAAATAAGAGTTTTATATCAGTTTGGCTGCTGGATATGGCTAATAGGGAGAGCAGACCTGGCTGATAAAAAATTTACAGCAGAAGCTAAAGCTATTCAATATTTTAAAGAAAGGAAATGTATAATGTTCTTCCCTATTTTCATTATACAGAAGGTGGCAAATTGAAAATTTTACTTACTAATGATGATGGAGTATATGCTGATGGTATTACAGATTTAGCGACAGTTTTATCTGCTAATGGGCATTATGTTACGGTAGCTGCACCAGATAGAGAAAGGAGTGCTTCTGGACATGCGATCACTTTACATGATCCACTTAGAGCACTCAAAATTAAAAGATCTTCGTTACCTGATTTAACAGTCTACAGTGTAAATGGAACACCTGCTGATTGTGTTAAATTAGCAATAGAAAAATTATTGGATTTTGAACCTGATTTGATTATTTCAGGTATCAATCATGGTCCTAATTTAGGATTAGAAATATTATATTCAGGGACAGTTTCTGCAGCAATAGAGGGTTCGATGCTTGGATTTCCCTCACTGGCTGTTTCTATGAATTATACTGAAGAAAGCGATTTTAAAAAAGCAGCTGAATATATTGTTGATTTACTGGATTCTGATAAAATTTTAGTTGATGATAAAAATTTATTGCTAAATATTAACTTTCCTGTTGAGATTAATGATGAAGCTGATATTGTAATAACTAAATTGGGCAAATCTCTATATATTGATAGTTTTGTAGAAAGAGAAGATCCTTTTGGTAATAAATATTTTTGGTTAAATGGTAGCAACAAAAAATTAAAAGATGATAACACCGATATTTCAGAATATTTAAAGGGAAATATTTCAATAACACCTTTAAAAATTGATTTAACTGATAATCAACAATTTAAGTTCTTATCCAAAAATTTTCCCAAAAAAATAAAACTAAAAAATAAAGATTTAAATTTAGAAAGTAGGCAAATAAGTGAAAAATGATTTTATGAATGCAGTTGAATTTTCTCATTTTTTAATAAAAAAACATTTAGACACCGATTCTATTTTAATAGATGCAACAGCTGGAAACGGAAAAGACACACTATTTATGGCAGAACTTACAGATCAAAACACAGAAATACTTGCTTTTGATATTCAAAAAAAGGCTGTTAAGAACACTCAAAAACTACTTGAAAAAAATAATCTTCAAGCTCAGGTCAAAGTAATCCATGATTCTCATGCTAATTTAGATAAATATATTAATGAAAATCAGCTGTCTTTAGTTTTATTTAATTTAGGATATCTTCCAGGAGGAGATAAGTCAATAATAACAAAAGCTCAATCCACTCTAGAGGCAGTAAAAAAAAGTTTAGATTTTCTGAAAAAATATGGTATAATAATATTAGTAATATATAAAGGTCATAAAGGTGGTTTAAAAGAAGAAAAAGCTATTATCGATTTCGTTGAAGCTTTAGACTATAAGAAATATAATGTTTTAAAATATGAATTTATTAATCAAGCTGCAAAACCACCGGAAGTTATTGCTATTATCAAAAGAGCGTGAATTTTAGTTATTTAATAATCTTCTTAGCATTGCTAAGTAAATATAAATTTTCACGAAAGGCAGGTGATTATCTAAAAATTTTTTGCTAATTATTGTTGCAAAATTCTGACTAAATCTTAATAAGGGGGATACTAAATGAGTGCAAAAGTAGCAATTTCTAAGTTTGATTCTTTAAAAGGCAATGAAGAATTTATTGGTGGAAACTTTACTCGTTATGACGAAGATATTAAAGAGATAAAAATTAAACTTAAAGAAGTTATTGAAGCAAGTGTAGGTAGTATTGGTAATTTGATTAAAAATGGAGACAGAGTTTTAATTAAACCTAACCTTGCCTTTTTAGCTCCACCAGAGAGTTTCTCAGTTGTCGACCCAAGAGTAATTGAAGCTTTGGTTTCTTTACTTAAAGAAGAATCTGAAGCTGGAGAAGTATGGGTAGGTGACAATCCATCTTTAGGTAAACATGTAGGTAGAGCAAAACCTGCTTTTAAAGCTGCTGAAATGGAAGAAGCTGCCTATAGAGGTGGTGCAGATAGAGTTCTTTATTTTGATGAAGAAGCATCTGTACAAGTTGATATTCCAATGGCAAAAGTGTTTAAAAAGGCATCTGTATTCAGACCTATTTTAGATGCTGATGTTGTTATTAATTTACCTAAGATGAAAACCCACCTAGGTGGTACTGTTACATTAGGACTTAAAAACTGGCAGGGAATTATACCTAATGTACATCCATCCGGAGAACAACAGGATACTCATAGAATAGATTTAGACCAAAAAATTGCAGACTTATTAAGAATAAGGAGAGCTGACTTAACAATTGTGGATTCTATTATAGCTATGGAAGGTCAGGGACCTCATGCAGGTACCCCGGTTGAAATGAATCTTCTAATTGCTGGTGAAGATACAGTAGCAGTAGATGCACTAACTTCTTATGTTATGGGCTATGAACCTCATGAAGTTCCTTCAACTCAAATAGCCTTTTCTGAAGGCCAGGGTGAAATGAGATTAGAAGAAATAGAAGTTGTAGGTGTTTCAGCTGATAGTGTAAGACGTTTCTTTAAACGTCCATCAAGTAATCCAGTTGGACTTATTCCTGGAATAGATGTTTTAATCCAGCAGACCTGTCCAGGCTGTTATAAATATATAAGAGGAGCTATGGATAGCTTTAAAGGTGGAGTAGACACCGAAAGATTTGTAGAAGAAAATGGAGAATCTTTAATAATTGCAGGTGGAGTTCCATCTCTAGATTATAATGATGCTGTAGGTAAGCATTTATTTGTTGTTGGAGATTGCTGGAAAAAGTTTGGATCAAGAGAAGAAGTAGAAAAAGCAATGGAAGTAGCAGCAGATGTAACTGAATACCAAGGTTGTGCACCTATTTATGTATTTGCCCAATTAAATAGTGATCTGCAGGCTTTAGATGCTTAATCTACAGAAATAAAATAAATATTAAAAAGGATGCCAGCTGGCATCCTTTTTATATTAAATATCTAATTTTTTAAGATTGGATTTTAATTGAGCAGCTGATTTTTTAAGATCTTTTTCTTCAGATTCAGCAAGGGGTAGATCTAGAACTTTTTCTATACCTGTAGAGTTTACAACAGTTGGCAAACTAAGACTTAAATCATTGATACCATAATATCCTTTCATTAAACTTGATACTGTTAAAACAGCATTTTCGTCTCTTAAAATAGCTCTGGCGATTCTAGCAGCAGCTAGAGAAACTGCGTAAAAAGTAGAACCTTTTTTATCTATAATCTCATAGGCTGAATTTTTAACATTTTCAGCAATTTTTTCAAGTTCATTAGTATGGCAATTTTTGTCGCAAATTGGACAGTAATTTTTTAGCTTAGTTCCAGCAATATTGGTTAAACTCCAGACAGCCACCTCACTATCTCCGTGTTCTCCAATAATATATCCATGAACATTATTTGCAGCCACACCACAATGTTTACTTAATAAAGATTTAAAGCGTGAGCTGTCTAATACAGTTCCAGAACCGATAACTCTTTTAGCTGGATAATCCGATAATTTCCAGCTTAGATAGGTTAAAATATCAACTGGATTTGTAACAATTAACAAAATAGCATCTTGGTTGTATTCAGTAATCGAAGGAATAATATTTTTAAATATTTCAGTATTCTTTTTGATGAGATCCAGTCGAGTTTCTCCAGTTTTTTGAGCTGCTCCAGCAGTTATTATAATTAAATGAGCATCACTTAGATCTTCATAATCACCAGCATATATATCAACAGGTTTAACAAAAGAAGAGCCATGCATTAAATCCATCGCCTCACCTTCGGCTTTGTCCTGGTTAATATCTATTAAAACAATCTCTGAGCCAATACCTTGAGCCATCAGAGCATAAACTGTGGTAGCTCCAACGTTCCCAGCTCCAATTACAGCAATTTTGTTTGCTTTAATATTTTTTTGCATTAATTTACCACCTCATATGAATATATAAATTGTATATTATCAAATTCTAATCTTATTTTAACACCTGTTATTTAAACAGGCTCGAGACCTGCTTTTAATTAAAGCTCTTATATAAATTTTTTAGCTAGTTTTGTTACTATACCTGAATCAGTTTTACCCATCATCCATTTTTCTGCAACCCTTTTATTTAAAAGAGAAATGGTGGGGAAGGAATGCTGAGTCATCATAATATCAAACATTGAAAGATTATGCTGAATTGCAAGCACCCATTCCTGGATTAATTCACTTGCTGCTTCTCCAACGATTGTGGCCCCGAATACCTTACCTTTACTGCTGCAGATAACTTTTACAAATCCTTCAGGTTTACCATCAGCAATAGTTCTGCCATAATCCCCATATTTAGATTTAATTACCTGAAAATCAAGGCCTTTTTCTTCAGCTTCTTTTTCTGTCATACCTGCCTGTGCAATTTCTGGTTTTGTAAAAACAGACCAGGGTACAACAAAATCTTCATATTTGAATTGTTTGATTGGAGTAGGATTTATCGCATTCATTAAAGCAAGCATCCCCTGATGCATAGCGGCATGAGAGAACATTGATATACCATTGCAATCACCTATTGCATAAACACCTTTGACATTTGTTTCTAAACGGCTGTTAACTTCGATTCCATTTTGATCATATTCAATCCCTGCCTTACCGAGTTCTAAAGGCTCAAGATATATTTCTCTTCCTGCAGCGACAAGAATTTCATCTGATTCAAATATTCCTTTTTCTGTATGAGTAATAATTTTGCCGTTTTTCTCTTCTACTTTGTCTATTCCTGTACTATTAAATACTCCAATTTCTTCTTTTTTGAATTTCTCCTCCAATACTCTGCCTGCTTCTTCATCACCTGAAGGAACAAGGTGATTATCAATTTGAAATATATTTACCTCCGAACCAAGTCTAGAGAAGGCCTGGGCCATCTCAGATCCAATTGCTCCTCCACCAATAATAGTTAGCTTTTCTGGAATCTCTTTCTGTTCAAATATATTTAAATTAGTTAATCTAGAGACATCTTTTAAACCGGGAATAGGAGGTATCATAGGCCTTGTTCCAGCTGCAATAAATATTTTATCTGCTGTATATTTCTGCCCATCAACTTCTATAACCTTTTTATCTACAAATTTAGCTGCTCCCTGATCAACTATCAAATTAGCCCTCTCAAAAGCCTTCATTGTTTTTGCCCCACTAATTTGATTAACCTTTTTTCGAACTACCTCTAAAGGATCATCAATTTCAGTTTTTGCATCTAATTTAATTCCATATTGTTTTAAGTTTCTTGTAACTTCATTTGCCTCACCAGCTTTAAGTAAAGCTTTGCTGGGAATACAGCCATAATTTAAACATTCTCCACCAACTTTATGTTTTTCAATTGCAAGTACATCTAAGTTCATATTTGCTGCCATCGCTGTAACTGCCATTCCAGCAGGTCCCATACCAATAACAATCAAATCGTGTTTTTCCATTTTATAACCACCTCATTTTAAGTAAATATTCATCTTTTACGATATAATGATAATATATTCTCAATCTTTTTGCAAGTAAATAGAAACATATTAACAATAGAGGAGAAATAATCAATATTATCTTAGTAATTTTTTAATAGATTTTCAGTATAAAAGCGAAGTATTTTAGCGTAAAGCAGAGTATAATTGACTTAAATTAATTTAAAGTTATATAATCGCTTTAATAACACTTGACCTTAAACCATAACTCTATTATAATAGTTATTGCTTGATTGAAAATACATGCGTTTAGGGGAGTAGCTCAACTGGCAGAGTAGCGGACTCCAAATCCGTTGGTTGCGGGTTCAATTCCTGCCTCCCCTGCCATTTTTCAATTAATATAAAATAATATGCTGATGTAGCTCAATTGGTAGAGCAGCTCACTTGTAATGAGCAGGTTACCAGTTCAAGTCTGGTCATCAGCTCCATTGATATGACAGGGAAGTCGGATGTTTTCGGCTTTCCTTTTTTTAATGCAATTTTGCCATTTTACTGCTATTTAAAAATCACTTGCGTTTTTATACATCATCTGAATATTATCTTTTGCTGCTTCCAGCATTTTATCTAAAACTGCCAAGATAGGAAAGTTATAGTGAGTATATCAAGGGGAGAAAAGATATTAAAAATGAAATCTAAGCTAAAGTTAGCTGTTTAACAGACCAATAGATGATTTTTTAAGTTGCTTATCTTGACTTTAATAATAAATTTTAATATAATATTTAAGTAGTAAAGTAAAACTAAATAAGTGAAGGTGCTCACTTAAACTGCTCAATTATTTGAGATAATGGCTCCTATTTAACAGTAAAGATTCGACTTTATTGATAAATAGGGGCTTTTTGCATTTTACTATACTTTTTCAGAGAAAATTGCAACAATTATGATTTTACAAAAAATATTAAAGAAGTAATCAAGCAGTTCATATCCTAAAACAGAGAGTTTTAAAATACTAATTATTGCTTTTATTTTAAAAAGGGGGAACGATTAAATGAAAGATTTCCATAGTATATTATATAAAGATGCTACTTATAATGGAAATGAAGAAGAACCAGATTTTTTTGGTGATCTAAATCTTGATCAGATAGTTAATAATATTACTGCTGGGAAGAAAGAATATAACTTGAAATCTTTTTTTTACAGACCTCTTAGCAACCTTGAAAATATCAAGTACCGTCAGCAGATAATGCAGGAGCTAGAAAATAATGAACTTTACAAAAAGATAGATAGTTTTGCTAAAAAGATGCGTAGGGTAAGACAGTTTCTCAATCTAGTTCAAGAACTTAGCTATAAGTATAACCAGCAGGGCTGGTTATTAGAGGCTGTTGATCTTTACTGTCAGGCAGTAAATGAACTAACTGCTGGATTAAAAAGTACTAAATTAAAATCATTAGGTTTTCTTAGCTTTAAAGAATATCTACTGGATTATGTAGATACTGATTATTTTAATAATCTGCAGCGAGAAATGGAGGAAATTAAAGAAGAACTGGCAGATATTAAATACTGTCTGAATATTTATGGAGGGAAAGTTAGAGTTCAGGAATATCAGGGTGAAAAAGATTACCGACCCGAAATAGAACAAACATTCGCAAGATTTAAAGAAAATGGAGCAAAGGATTATAAAAATAATTTGCGAACTTCTACAGGTATGAACCATGTTGAAGCTAAAATAATTGAAAGGGTAGCAAAACTGTATCCAGATATTTTTTCTAGACTTGATAATTATTATAATACTCATTCTGACTTTTTGGACCAAACTATTAGCGTTTTTGATCGAGAGGTACAATTCTATTTAGCATATCTTGAAAATATTTCTTCTTTGAAGAAGGCTGGTTTAAGTTTCTGCTATCCTATACTGAGTACTGATGATAAGAATGAATCCTGTCAGCAGATGTTTGATCTTGCTCTAGCTCAAAAATATTCCAAAAAGCAAAAAACTGTGATCAGTAATGATTTTTATCTAGAAGACAGGGAAAGAATTATAGTTGTAACAGGACCTAACCAGGGTGGTAAAACGACCTTTGCACGTAGTTTTGGACAATTACATTATCTAGCAAACCTTGGTTGTCCTATACCAGCTAAAAAAGCCAAGCTCTTTTTATTTGAAGGAATTTTTACTCACTTTGAAAGAGAAGAAAATATTAAGGATTTGCATGGAAAATTAGAAAGTGATCTTTTAAGAATTCGAAAAATTATTAATCAGATAACAGATCGCAGCCTGGTTATTTTGAATGAAATATTTACTTCTACAACAGCAAGAGATGCTGTTTTTCTCGGCAAAAAAGTCCTTAAAAAAATAATAAAGAAAGATTCAATAGCTATCTGTGTAACTTTTCTGGACGAATTGACTTCTATGAGCCCTAAAGTAGTTAGTATGGTAGCACAGGTTGAATCAGATGATCCCACAAATCGAACATATAAGTTAATTAGAGAAAAAGCTAATGGGGTGGCCTATGCAGTTTCAATTGCTGAAAAATACAGGCTTACTTATGATTGCTTGAAGGAGAGGATTAGTTAATGAAGGTATTTCTAATGTATCCAGAAAAAGATTTTGATCAAGAGATGAAATTGCCAGAAAATTCTAAAGCCCTGATTAAAGATCTAGAACTTAATACTTTACTAAAAGCTATGGCAAATGAAGATGATTTGATTAAAGATGTTGTCAAAAAAACAATACTTAATAGTCTTACTGACATTTCTAACATTATTTATCGGCAGGATATTTTAAAAGATTGTTTAAAAAATACTAAAGTTGTTAAAGATCTTTATAAACTTGTAATTGAAGCTATCGATAAAAAAAATAATCATTATATCGGTATTTTAAGGAAATCACCAACATCAATATTGAGTGGTTCTGTAAATTTACTTAAAGATTTTCTGGAAATGCTAGAAAAGTTAAGAATGATGGCTGATAACCATAAAGAAGAATTTGATTCTGAGGGATTTAAACAGTTTTTTGAAATAATACAGAAACAACTAAATAATCAATTTTTTGCTGAAGCAGAAGGGCATTTAGAGGAGTTAAAATTCCGACAAGGAACTTTCATCAAAGCAGAATTGAAAGAGGGTAATAAAGGAAACAACTATTCCCTGCTCAGAAATGAAAACAGTAATTTGTTTGAACATCTTTGGTCAAAGATTTCTTTTAATTCAGCTCGTTCATATAGGTTCTCTATAAATTCCCGCGATGATGCTGGCTTTAGGGCCATTTCAGAGATTAAAGATAGAGCAGTCAATTATACTGCCAATACAGTTGGTCAAGCCTCAGATCATATTCTGGGTTTTTTTGAAAAATTACGTGTAGAACTTTCTTTCTATATTGGTTGTTTAAATCTTTCTAAGAAATTAGAAAAACTAGATGAGCCGATAAGTTTTCCCCAACCACTGAAAGTTACTGAACGAAAACAGCAAATTACAGAATTATATGATCCCTGTTTAGCTTTAACCATGGAAAATAAAGTTGTTGGAAATGATCTAAAAGCTGAAAAAGAAAGTCTTTATATTATTACTGGGGCCAATCAAGGTGGCAAATCAACTTTTTTAAGAGCGATCGGTTTAGCTCAACTTATGATGCAGGCAGGAATGTTTGTGACAGCAGAATCATACACTTCTAATCTCTGCCAGGATCTTTATACACATTATAAACGAGAAGAAGACACGGAAATGGAAAGTGGAAAGTTTGATGAAGAATTAAAACGGATGAACAAAATAGTGGATAATCTCGAGCCTAATGCTATGGTTTTGTTTAATGAGTCTTTTGCAGCAACAACTGAAAAAGAAGGCTCAGAGATCGCAAGACAGATTGTAAAGGCATTAATAGAGAAAAAAATTAAAATCTTATTTGTCACTCATCTCTATAATTTTGCATCTAGTTTTTATGAGAGAGAAGATGATGATGTTAAATTTCTGAGAGCAGAAAGAAAAGATGATGGTAGCCGAACTTTTAAAATAGTTGAAGCAAGGCCATTAATTACCAGTTATGGTCAGGACCTCTATCATAATATTTTTTCTACTGCAAAGTAATTATACTTTTTTAAGTACATTTCCTTGACAAATGTCGGCTTAATGATTATAATATTAATTGTCGCTGAGAAAATAAATCTATTGTTAAAGAAAGCTTTAGGGGAGTAGCTCAACTGGCAGAGTAGCGGACTCCAAATCCGTTGGTTGCGGGTTCAATTCCTGCCTCCCCTGCCATTTTTTTAATTAATATAAAATAATAGGCTGATGTAGCTCAATTGGTAGAGCAGCTCACTTGTAATGAGCAGGTTACCAGTTCAAGTCTGGTCATCAGCTCCATTGATATGACAGGGAAGTCGAATTCGACTTCTTTTTTTTAATGCTTAAGTTGATTTTCTTACTTAAGATTTGCTACTATAATACTACAATGTTATAATAAATTGAGGATGTGATTCAAATGGCTAATAAGTACAGACACAACAAAATAAAACAGGAGCATACTATTATTGAAGATATACTTCCATTTTTAGAGGATATTGCTATTTCAGCACTGATCAAGAGCATTATTCCTGGTAGAATAAATCGTCGTAAGGGAAGTGGAGTTCCTGCTTATCTGCAGTTGAAATATAATACAAGAAGTGGAATCAAATTGATAGCTAAAAACAGTTCTTCTCTGCAGGAGATTTTTGTAGTAACAGATTACCCGGATAAGACTATGGAATTTTTAAAAAAATTAGATTATGTAAAGTAAATTTTTAGTCAAATAAGCTTAAAAAATTTGACAAATATCTTTTCTTTATATATAATATTTCTTGTTGAGATCGGGCTATGGCGCAGCTTGGTAGCGCGCTACACTGGGGGTGTAGAGGTCTCCGGTTCAAATCCGGATAGCCCGACCATTTTTAAATAATTTAAAGCCCTCAGGGGCTTTTTTCTAATTATAGACTTAATTTTTAATAAATGCTTAATAAAAAAGGAGTAAAAATGATTAAATATTCTATAATGACATTAGGTTGTCCAAAAAATGAAGTTGATAGTCAGCATATGCAGGGTTTTTTAAATTCTGACAGCGAGTTTGAATATATAAATAACTTTGAAAAAGCAGAGGTAATCATTATTAATACCTGTGGTTTTATTCAGGATGCAAAAGAAGAATCTATAGACACAATTTTAACAGCACTGGAATATAAAAAAGAACACAATTGTAGATCGGTTGTTGTAACCGGTTGTTTAACTCAGAGATATAGTGAAGAATTACAGGATGAGATAGCAGAGATTGATGCAGTACTTGGGACCTCTAATTTTGATAAAATAACAGAGGTAATAAAGGAGAGTTTAGCCGGTAAAAAAGCCGGTGGAATAGAAGAGGCCGGTTTTGATTACAGTGCATCTTTACCAAGAGAGCTTGATAATAATGTTTTTGCTTATTTAAAAATTGCAGAAGGCTGTAATAACAACTGCAGTTACTGCAGTATACCTCAGATTAGAGGTGGTATAAAAAGCAGAACAATTGCTGATATAATAAGAGAGGCCAAAAAAATAGCGGAATCCGGTATCAAAGAGTTAATTTTAATTGCCCAGGATACAACCCAGTATGGAATTGATATTTATGGTCGTTCTGCTCTTGCCCCACTTTTAAGAAAGTTAACTGAAGTTGAGGGTATTGAATGGATAAGAATCTTATATAGCTATCCAGAATTTATAACAGAAGAGATGATAGAAGTAATTGCTGAAGAAGATAAAATATGTAATTATCTTGATCTACCAATCCAGCATTCAGCAATTAAAATTAGGAAATTAATGAATCGCAAAGGAGATAGGGAAGATATCGCTAATATAATAAATATGATAAGAAATAAAATTCCTGATGTAAAATTAAGAACTTCTTTAATAAGTGGATTCCCAGGTGAAAGTCAAGCCGATTTTGAAGATCTAAAAAACTTTATAAAAGAATTTAAATTTGATCGCTTAGGAGTATTTGAATTTTCTTTAGAAGAAGATACTGCAGCCTATAATCTGCCCAACAGAATATCTCCTGAAGTTAAAAAACAGAGAAAAGAAGAACTTTTAGAAATTCAACAAGAAATTTCTTTAGAGAAAAACAAAGGTCTTTTAAATCAAGAGCTTGAGGTAATCATTGAAGAAAAAACTGATGATCATTATCTGGCTCGTTCTAGATTTGATTCTCCAGAGATTGATAATCAAATTTACATTCCAGTTGCGAATAATGACTTAAAAATTGGTAATATCTATAGGACCTTTATTACAGAAGCCTATCATTATGAATTGAAAGGAGAGATAAAAGATGAATCTACCAAATAAGTTGTCTGCTCTGAGAATTCTGCTGGTACCTATTATTATTGGCCTTTTATTTATCGGTACATTTGTGGGTGATCTTTTGGCTTTAATTGTTTTTATTGCTGCTGCAATAACTGATAGATATGATGGTTATTTTGCCAGAAAATATGACATGATAACTGCCCTGGGTAAAATTCTTGATCCTTTAGCTGATAAGCTTTTAATCTATGGTGTTTTAATAGCTTTTGTACAGATCGGTAAAATTACCGCCTGGCCAGTTATTATTATAATTGCAAGGGGGCTTGCAGTAACCGGTTTAAGAGTAGTTGCTGCTGATCAAGGATCTGTTATAGCTGCCAGTATATGGGGGAAAGTAAAAACTACTATTCAAATAATTACTGTTATAGCTTTAATAATAGATCCTCATATAATCAATTTGCCAGTATATATGACTAAAGGTCTTGTCTGGATAGCAGTGTTAATTACAGTTTATTCAGGATATAAATATTTTGCCGGAGCAGAAGTTGATTATTCATAATGTTAGCAGGAGGAGAAAAAATGCTCGATAAAATAAACCACTTTTTAGCCACTGGTTTTTACAGTGGGTATTTGCCTTATGCACCAGGTACATGGGGTTCACTGCTGATTATCATTTTATTATTTTTCTTTCCATTTTTAAATAATTTTTATTTAATTACAGCTTTAACAATTGGTGGAATAGCTGTTGCTAATTATGAGGAAAAAAGAACCGGTATCAAAGATCATTCTAAGATAGTTATTGATGAGATGGCAGGCCAGCTGATAACTTTTTACAGCCTGCAGACCAGTGTAGCAGTATTAATTGCCGGTTTTATCTTATTTAGGTTTTTTGATATTAAAAAACCCTGGCTAATTGATAGGGTACAGTCTCTATCATCAGGATTAGGGGTTATGTTAGATGATGTTTTGGCTGGAGTTGTTTCACTGGGAATATTAAAAATAATAATTCATTTTCTTTAAAAATTAAAAAAACTTAGTTTAGAAATTATATTTAATCGACCCTCTGTGGTCGATTTTCTTTTCTTAAAATGATATAATAATTATGATGAGGTGAAAATAGTGAATACAGCAATTATTGCAACTGGATCTGAATTATTAGCTGGTTTAGTAAAAGATAGTAATTCTAAATTTTTAGCAGAAAATTTAAGAGAATTGGGATTTACAGTAACCGGTATCTATCTTAGCAGTGACAAAAAAGAGGATATTATTAGAACAATTAAATTTGCTTCTGAGAATGCTGAGTTGATCTTTATTACCGGTGGACTTGGACCGACAGAAGATGATTTAAGTAGAGATGCTCTTGCAGAAGCCTTAGACAGAGAACTGATTTATTCTGAAGAAATTGCCAGAAGTCTTAAAGATTTTTTTGCCAGGCATGATTATAAAATGACCGAAAATAATTTTCGTCAGGCCTATCTACCAAAAGATGCAAAAATAATTAAAAATAATAATGGTACTGCTCCAGCTTTAAAAATTTTTGATAATCAGACTAGATTTTATTTATTACCTGGAGTTCCTAGAGAAATGGTCGCAATATTTAATAATAGTATAAAAAAAGAACTTGAGAAATTATCAAAAAACAAAATAATTTATAGAGAATATAATTTTATTGGGATTGGTGAATCAACACTAGAAGATAAATTTAATCAAATAAAAATTGATTCACAAATAGAAAAAAGTTATCAAGCCACCAAGGGTGAGGTTAAATTAAGATTAAAGGTTCTGCTTTCTGATTCTATGGATAGAGAAAAAACTGAAACCATGCTTGATAATGCTGAACAAAAACTTGTCAAACATTTAGGAGAGTATCTTTATAGTAAAGACGATAAAGATATTTTAGAAATCTTTGTCGAGAAAATAAAAAACTCAAGATTAACAATTGCAAGTGCAGAATCTTTTACAGGTGGTCTTTTTGCAAAAAGGTTGAGTGATAAAGCTGGGAGCTCACAATTTTTTAAGGGTTCTATTGTGGCATATACTAAAGAGGCGAAAATAAATCTACTTAATTTAGATCCTCAAATCATCAAAAAATATGGGATGATAAGTAAAGAATGTGTAACTGCAATGGCCAAAAATACAGCTGAGATTTTTAAAAGTGATATTGCGATTGCCTTTAGTGGTGTTGCTGGCCCTGGTAGTATGGAAGATAAGATGCCTGGAACCATGCATATTGCAATAAAATATAATGATGAAATTAAAACCATAGAGTTAAATAAAAACTATGGCAGGTCTCTCAACCGTTATTATGCAACTCAAATAGCTTTTTTTGAAACTATTAAGCTCTTAAAATAAAAGGAGAATCATGATGAAAAAGAAATTTTTTTTAATTGTTTTAATCATTATATTAGTGTTTTCATCTAATTTAGCTGCTCAGGAGGGTGCAAAAACAACTGCTGAAGATTTATTTTCTCAGGCATTAAAAAATTATAATCAACAGAATTTTAATCAGGCAGAACAAGAATTTTCTCTACTCTTAAACGAATATGAGTTAGATGAAGGTTTTAAATTCAGTGTATTATATTATCTTACAATGACAGCAGTAAAAGAAAACAGAACTCTGTCAGCAATAAATTACGTGGAAAAATTAGAAGAACTGGGTTATCAGAGCGGAACTTTAAATTGGCAAATTGGAGAATTGTTTTTAAACAAAAACAGACAATTTGACAGTGCAGATTTTGAAATGGCTTTAAAATATTTAAAAAAAACTTCAGAATTGGGTTTAAGTTCAAATACATTTAAAAGAGATTTAGCCTATGCTTATCGAGAGAACAATAAAAGAGAAAACGCAGCAGATATTTATCAAGAAATAATTGATGACAACCCAATTGCAGAAGATTATCTTAATCTGGCAAAATTATATGAGGAAAATGGTGATTTAAATAAAGCTGTAGAACTTTATGAGCAGGCTTTAGCTAAAGGAACTGTTCAGCAATCTATTTATTTAAATTTAGGTAATTTATATCAAAGATTAGGAAATTATAATTCTGCGATATCAATATATGAATTAGGAATTAAAGCAAATCCTAATTTTGTACCTTATTATGTTAAAATTGCAGAAAATTATCTTGCTTTAGATAATTTTTCAAATGCAGAGGACGCCTTAATCAAGGCTATAGATATAAACAGGAATTCTTATCATGCATATTATTTGCTCGGTGTAATAGCTCAAGAAAGAAAAGATTATGAACAGGCACTAAACTACTATTCTAATTCTTTAACTTATAATCCCGATTATGTAAATGCTTATCTGGCAGAAGGTAAATTATATTTGGAAAAAGAAGAATATAATAATGCTATATCAAGCTTTTTACAAGCAGTAGAGAAAAACCCTGAGTTTTTTGAAAGCAGATATTATTTGGGACTGGCTTATTATCACGCGAATATGATGGAAGCTGCTAGAGCTGAACTAAGAAGGACTCTACACTTAAATGATAGATTTCAAAAAGCAAGAGATTTACTTGATGAGATCGAAAAAAATTAGGGGTGTATATTAATGCGTCTTTTTATTGCAGTAAATATCAGTGAGAGAAGCCGCGAATTAATAGCTAGAAAAGTTAAACTTTTAAAAAAAGAATTAAACCCAAAACTTAAATGGATAAAAAAAGAAAACTGGCATTTAACTTTAAAATTTTTAGGTGAATGTACTGAGGAACAGAAAGAAGAAATAATTGAAAAACTAGAGGAAATTGAAATTAGAACTTCGCTAGAATACATTCAATTTAATTCTTTAAATGCTTTTCCAAATTTAAAAGAGCCCAGGGTAATATTTTTAGAAGTTGTTAAAGGCAGTGAATTTTTAGAGCAATGTAAAGAAATAATAGAGCGAGAAATGATAAAATTAGGTTTTAAAAGGGATGATAGAGAATTTACAGCCCATCTAAGCCTGGCTCGCAATAAAAAATCAGCCTCGATAGATTTTAAAGATATATTTTTAGATAAAAATTTTATTAATATATATTCTAAATTAAATACAATCAGTCTTTATCAAAGTAAACTTCATCCAGCTGGCCCAGAATACATTGAGCTATTTTCCAAAAAAATACAATAGACTTGCATTATCTAAACATTTGTTCTATAATAAAATTAAAGACAAAAACTGCAGTTAAAATATAAAACAAATAGGGAGGAAGATAATATTGGCAACTAAAGATAAAGAAAAAGCGCTTGATCAAGCTGTCAAAAGAATTGAGAAACAGTTTGGTAAAGGTTCAATAATGAAACTTGGTGAAGCATCCAGCTTAAATGTAGAGGCAATTCCAACTGGAGCACTGCCGCTTGACCTGGCACTTGGAGTAGGAGGTATTCCAAGAGGAAGGATTATTGAGCTTTATGGTAATGAATCTTCAGGTAAAACAACACTTGGTCTGCACATAATAGCTGAAGCCCAAAAACTTGATGGTATAGCAGCTTTTATCGATGCTGAACATGCCTTAGATCCTAAATATGCTAAAAATTTAGGAGTAAATATTGATAATCTTTTAATTTCTCAACCTGATAGTGGAGAAGAAGCTTTAGAAATTGCAGAAGCACTTGTCAGAAGTAATGCAATAGATTTAGTAATAATTGACTCTGTTGCCGCTTTAGTGCCTAAGGCAGAACTAGAAGGAGACATGGGAGACTCACATATGGGTTTACAGGCAAGATTGATGTCTCAGGCAATGCGTAAATTGTCAGGAGCAATCAGCAAATCACATACTGCTATAATATTTATCAATCAGATTAGAGAAAAAATAGGGGTAATGTTTGGTAATCCGGAAACTACTCCTGGAGGGAGAGCCCTCAAATTTTATTCTTCGGTTAGAATTGAAATGAGAAGATCACAAACAATTAAAGATGGAGATAAATTAATCGGTAGTACTGCTAAGGTCAAGGTTGTAAAAAACAAAGTTGCTGCTCCATTTAGAAGTGCAGAATTTGATATAATGTATGGTACTGGAATCTCTCGTTCTGGATGTGTCTTAGATTTAGGGGTAGATACAGGTATTGTTGATAGAGCTGGCTCCTGGTATTCTTATGGAGATGTTAGACTTGGTCAGGGTAGACAAAATTCAAAAGAATTTTTACAGGATAACCCAGATATCTTAAATGAGATTGATGAAAAGATTAGAGTTAAAGTTGGTTTAAAAGATGGTGAAATCGAAGAAGAAGTTGAAAAAGAAAAGGATGATGAATAAAGAATGGATCAGGAAGAATTAAAAAAGGCAAAAAATAAAGCTTTTAAATTACTTAGCTATAGAGAAAGAACCATTCAGGAAATGAGAGATCGTTTAGAAAAAAAAGACTTTTCTTTAGAAGTAATAGATAAGGTTATTGATTATCTTCTCGATAAAGATTTATTAAATGAAAAACGTTTTTCAGAACTCTGGATACGTTCTAGAATTAATAATCATCCCAGAGGTAGAAGGTTAATTTACAAAGAATTAAGAAATAAAGGGGTAAAAAAACAGATAATCAATACTGCCCTAGATGAATACTTAAGTAGAGAAGAAGAAATAAAAATGGCAGAGTATTTAAGCAACAAATGGTTGAGGCGGAGAAAAGAAGAAGACCGCTCAAGTTATAAACTAAAAAATTATCTTTCGAACAAAGGATTTGACTATGATATCATTTTTGAAGTAACAGATAAATGATTTTTAACTTTAAGCCTGCTTCTGCAGGCTTTTTACTATTAAGGCATATCAATATATTTGCTTGACATAAGGCCTTAAAAAAGTTAAAATGTAAATAGTAAATAAAATTAAAATCAACTAAAAACTGAATATAAGTCAGGAGGTGAATATTATTAACGAAGCTGTTTTGTATTTTATAATAGCCCTACCCATCGGTATTGTAACCGGGTATTTAATTAGAAAATATATTGCTAAAGCCCGTATGCAGTCTGCAGAAAATGAAGCAGAAAAGATTTTAAAAGATGCAGAAAGAGATGCTAAGGCAAAGAAAAAAGAAATTACTCTTGAAGCTAAAGAAGAAGCTCATAAAATTCGTGAAGAAGCGAATAAAGAAAGTCAAAAAAGACGTGATGAGCTGCAAAAGCTTGAGAATCGCCTCATGAAAAAAGAGGAAAACCTTGATCGCAAAGCTGACAACTTAGAACGAAAAGAGCAGAGCATTAAAGATCGAGAAAAAAATCTCAGTCAGACTGAAGAAAGAATAGAAAAGATTAAAGAAGAACAAACTGAAAAATTAGAGAAGATTTCTAGTTTTTCAGAAAGTGAAGCAAAAGAATATTTGCTGAATAAAGTTGAAGCTGAGCTTGATCATGAGTTAGCTAAAATGATTAAAGAAAAAGAAGCAGAAGCTCAAGAAAAAGCTGATAAAAAAGCAAGAGAAATAATATCGCTTGCTATTCAGAGAAGTGCAGCGGATCATGTAACTGAATCAACCATTTCGGTTGTTAATCTACCCAATGATGATATGAAAGGTAGAATTATCGGTCGTGAAGGTAGAAATATCAGAACATTAGAAAGTCTTACAGGAATTGATTTGATTATAGATGACACTCCTGAAGCTGTTGTAATCTCTGGCTTTGATCCAATCAGACGTGAGATTGCAAGAATAGCACTTGAAAAACTAATTGATGATGGTCGAATTCATCCCGCTAGAATAGAAGAAATGGTAGAAAAGGCGGAAAAAGAACTTGACCAACACATTAAAGAAATAGGTGAACAGGCAACATTTGATACAGGTGTTCATGGTTTAGATCCTGAACTTGTAAGATTATTAGGTAAACTTAAATTCAGAACAAGTTATGGACAAAATGTATTACAACATGCAACAGAGGTATCCTATTTAGCTGGTATCATGGCTGCTGAACTAGGGGCTGATGTTACTTTAGCAAAACGTGGTGGATTACTACATGATATTGGAAAAGCAATCGACCATGATTTAGAAGGAACACATGTTGATCTTGGTGTAGATATAGCCAGGAAACACGGTGAGAGCGAAAAGATACTCCATACTATAGATGCTCATCATGGTGATGTAGAGTTTAAATCGGTTGAAGCAGTTTTAGTAGCAGCTGGTGATGCAATATCTGCTGCAAGACCTGGAGCAAGAAAAGAAACTCTCGAATCATATATTAAACGTCTTGAAGATCTTGAAGAAATCGGACAATCTTTTAAAGGTGTCGAAAAAGCTTATGCTATTCAAGCCGGAAGAGAAATTAGAGTTATCGTAGAACCAGATAAAATCAATGATTTCGAATCAACAAAAATGGTTAGAGATATCAAAAAGAAAATCGAGAAAAATCTAGACTACCCAGGCCAAATAAAGGTTGTAATTATTAGAGAAACTCGGGTAGTTGATTATGCTAAATAAGTTAAATATAAACTTGAAAGTAATGGGCTCCTCTTTGAGGGGCCTTTTTATAATGAAAATATTTGATAAATTTGCTAAAATACATTATAATTGGATAATAAAATCTAAATCCAGTATAAATTGTAAGGAGAATTTTAATGAATATATTATTTGTTGGAGATGTAATGGGTCGAGCAGGGCGCAGAGCATTAAGAAAGTTCTTAGATAAGATTGTAAAAAAACATGAGGTAGATTTAATAATCGCAAATGGTGAAAATGCTGCTGGTGGTTTTGGAATAACCGAAAAAACTGCTGAAGAACTTTATGAATATGGGATAGATGTTTTAACAATGGGTAATCACACCTGGGATAATAAAGATATCTTTAACTTTATTGAGTATAATAAGAGAATTATCAGGCCATTGAATTTTCCTAAAAATAATCCCGGTAGGGGTTGGATTACAATTAATAAAAATAATAAAAATATTACTGTGGTCAATTTAATCGGTCAGGTTTATATGAATACTCATGATTCTCCCTATCATGAATTTATGGAACTCTATCCAGCGATAAAGGATTCAGATATAATAATCGTTGATTTTCATGCAGAAGCATCAGGGGAGAAAATGGCATTTGCAAGAGCGGTAGATGGAATGGTTACCGCTGTCATAGGAACCCATACCCATGTTCAAACTAATGATGCTCAGATATTTCCTAAGGGAACTGCCTACATAACCGATGTTGGTTTAACTGGTGCAGTTGATTCTATTATTGGTATGAAAGTTGAAAATATGGTTGAGAAAATGAAAACTTCACTACCAGTTAGATATGAAGTTGCTACTGGAGCGGTTAAAATCAATTCTGTACTCCTTGAAGTAGATGAAATAAATAGAATTACAGAAAATATTAGTATAATAAATAAAAATAATTTGTAATTTTTTGTTTTCATGCAGGAAAATGTGTCATTTACGGTTAATATATAATTTATAGAGGGAATAAATATATAACCAATCAAGGAGGTAATCGATGAAATGGAAATATTAAAAGTATCATCTAGTTCTAGCCCAAACAAGGTTGCTGGTGCTCTAGCAGGGGTTTTGAGGGAGAATGGCAATGCTGAATTGCAGGCAATTGGGGCTGGAGCAATTAATCAAGGTGTCAAAGCAGTAGCCATTGCAAGAGGTTTTGTTGCTCCAAGTGGAGTAGATCTAATCTGTATTCCTGCATTTACAGATATAGAAATAGATAGTGAAGAACGAACAGCCATTAAATTGATTGTAGAGCCAAGATAAAGTTTAATTAATCTGTTTGCCTTAACGGGCAAACAGATTTTTTCAATTTAAGCTTGTACTATAGGCCCTAAAAGTTATATAATGTATAATAGATGGTTAAGGGTTTCCAATAATATTTTTACTTTATTGAGGTGTTGATATGGATAAGATTTTAATAGTTGAAGATGAATATAAAATAAGAAAAATAATAACCTCCTATTTGGAAGAAGATTATGAGGTTTATGAAGCTGAGAATGGGGAAAAAGCACTGAAATTATTTGCCGATAATAATTTTAATTTAATAATCCTGGATTTAATGATCCCAAAATTAAGCGGCGAAAAAGTCTGTCAAAAAATAAGGCAAAGTTCACAAATTCCTATTATAATGCTCACCGCTAAAAGTAGTGAAGAAAATAAAATTGATGGTTTTAATTATGGAACTGATGATTATATCACTAAACCATTTAGCCCTCGTGAACTTAAAGCAAGAATAAAGGCAGTTCTAAGAAGAAGCAATGACAGCAATAAAGCAAGCATAATAACTTTAAAAGATGGTAATATAAAAATATATCCAGAAGAAATGGTTGTTAAACAGGATAATGATAATTGTGATTTAACCTCAACTGAATTCAAAATATTAATGGAATTAATAAATAATGCCAGGCAAGTATTAAGTAGAGAACAATTAGCGAATAAGGTAATGGGTTTAGAATTCAGTGGTTTTGATAGAACTATTGATACACACATAAAAAATATTCGCAAAAAACTTAAACTAAAAAAAGATGAATATATAGTCACTGTTTACGGAGCAGGTTATAAGTTTACCGGTGATATTTAATGTCTAAACTTGGTAAAAAATTATTTATAATCTTTTTAATACTTGTTGTTTTCTCTATGCTTTTAGTAGGTCTTTTTATCAATTATTCGATCGGAGAAAGATTTGATGATTTTATTAACTTACAACAGCAGGAAAGTATAGAAGAACTCTTAGAGATGCTAAGAGAAAACTTTGAAGCTGGTTCAAGAAATGAGATAAACTCACTCTTAAATAATTTTGTGAGAACCCATAGAATCCCAGTCTGGCTTGAAGACAGAGATGGCAATATAATATTTGCTCCAACTCAACATCATCAAATGATGAGAAGGATGATGGGAGATTCTCATATGGTGACTGAAAGAAGTGATTTTCTACCTGGACAAAGTAGAAGAGAAGAAATTTATGTTGAAGACAGCCTTCAGGCTACTTTATACTGGCAGGAAGTTAGCTCTCGTGAGCAGATTGATTCAGAACTTTATAATTATTTTAGAAGAAATGTTTTTCAGGCTATAATCTTTAGTGCTTTAATAGTGATAGTTCTGGTAATAATTATTTCTTTTATAATCTCTAGAATAATAACTGAACCCTTAATCAAATTAAAAAATGCAGCTTTCAAAGTAGCAGAAGGTGATTTTGACCAAAAAATTTCTAATAATGGGGATGATGAATTAGCAGAATTAATAACAGCATTTAATCAAATGACAGAAAAATTAGTGAAATTAGAAAAAATACGTAAAGAATCGGCATCTGATCTTGCTCATGAATTAAGAACTCCAATTACTACGATCAAGGGATATATTGAAGCATTTGAAGATGGCAAAATTTCTTTAAACCAGGAAAATCTTGATGAACTTAAAGAAGAAATTGCAAGGATGGTATCTTTAATAGAGAAATTAAAAGAATTTGCTGAAGCTCAAAATAAGATTTTTAATCTACAGAAAGAGCAAATAGAAATTAACAAACTGATTAAAAATGTAAGCAAAAAAAAGCTAAAGCAGATTGAATCTAAAAATATAAAATTGAATCTAGAATTGGAAAAAGAACTAATAATTGAGGCAGATAAAGATAGCTTGATTCAAATATTAAATAACTTAATTGAAAATGCTGTCAAATATAACCGAGATAATGGAAAGATTACAATTAAAAGTTGCCAAAGAGATAATAATATTATTATTCAAATTTCTGATACGGGTTATGGAATTTCTAGAGAAGATTTACCATATATTTTTGAAAGATTTTATAGAGCAGATAAATCTCGTTCTTCTGAAAATGGTGGAACCGGGATTGGACTTGCGGTTACAAAAGAATTAATTGAAGCTCATGGTGCAAAAATAGAGGTGGATAGTAATAATAATGGTAGTATTTTCAAAATTATTTTCCCAGTCTAATTGAAATACAAATTTTAATTATATACAAAGTAATTTATGAAACTTAATAAACTCAAATATAATGATTTAAGAGGAGTGATCGGATTGAATTTTACCCGTTTTTTTAATTTATTTACATTAGGTGGACCAATGACATTACCACTATTAATTGCTTCGGTCTTTAGTTTAGCGGTAATAATAGAAAAAACAATTTTCTTTGCCAGAAATAAAGATAATAATTTTCGACTAATAAAGAGAATAGAAATACTTGTTGAAGAAGGAGATATTTTAAGTGCTTTAAATGAGCTTAAAGGTAAAAAAAGCACAAATGCAAAATTAATTTCAACTGCTTTAGCTCATAATAGTGAAGATCCTGCACGGCTCCGGGAAGTGCTGCAGGCAGTTGGTGAAGATGAGATTAAGAAAATGGAGAAGCATTTACCAATTCTTGATGTAGTTGCAATGATCTCACCACTTTTAGGTCTTTTAGGTACTGTAATTGGAATTATTAGCAGTTTTAATATTCTTGGAACTGCTGCTGGAGCAGCCAATCCAGCTCAGATCAGTTCTGGAATAGCTGCTGCTTTAATTAGTACTGCTTTAGGATTAATTATTGCTATACCTACTGCTATTTTTTATTCATATTTCTCTCATATGGTAGAAAGGAAAGCCCATAATATGAATTTAAGCATGGTAGAGATTATTGATGTTGTTTCCAATAATCGAGGTGAAGAAAATGTTCAAAAGTACTCTTAAAAAGAAAAGTTCAATAAATATTATACCAATGGTTGATGTAATATTTTTCTTGCTTGTCTTTTTTATGCTTTTTACAACTTTTAGAACAAATCCTCAGGGAATTGATATGCAGCTTCCAACTGCTGTTACTGCAACAGATCAGAGCGAGACGAATTTTATAGTTGAAATAGATGCTGATGGTTCATATTATTTTGAGGGTGAAACATTAACTTTAGCTCAAATTATTTCTGAAGCAGAATTAAGAAATCAGGATAATGAAGGGCAGTTGACAATAATTATTAGCGCAGATAAAGAAACTAGATATGATAATGTAGTTGCATTAATTGATCAAATGAGGGATGCTGGAATATATAGACTTGCACTTGCAGCAGAAAAAGATGGCAGTTAACAGGATGGTGAATTTATGCCGAATAAAAATGATCAAAATAAATTACTTAAATATATAATTCTTTCACTTATCTTTCATTTGATAATTATTTATATTATTCCAATTGGCTTTATGCATGGTAGTGCACAGAGCAATGGTCAATTAAGTGATTATAGATATATTCAAATGGTAGATTATCAACCTTCTCTGCCTGATGTAGATCAAGTGGAGCCTGAAGCTGAAGCAGAAGCGGAAGAAGAGGAAGTAGTGGAAGAAGAAATTGATGAAGTTGATGATCCGGTTGAAGAAGAAATTGATGAAGTTGATGATCCGGTTGAAGAAGAAATCGAAGAACAAGTGATTGAAGAAGATATTGAAATTGAAGAAGAAGAGATTATTGTTGATGAGCCATCTGAAGAAATTGCTGAAGAAGCAGTTGAGGATATAATTGAAGAAGATATCGCAGAAGAGGTTCAAGAAATTATAGCTGCTGAAGAAAGTGAATTGGAAATTGAAATAGATCAGGATCAGGATACAGCATCAGATACTGAGCAGATTGAGCAAGAAGAAAGTGAAACTCAACAGGAAAGTGAAGTAGAGCAGGAAAGTGAAACTGTAGAAGAAACTGCAGTTGAAGAAGAACCACCACCTCCACCTCCTCCAACCTCAGGAGATTTAGTTAATCTGATAGTAGCACCTGCTTTTCCAAAAGATTTAGTTGGAAGTAGATCTGAAGGTGTAGTTAAATTAAGTGCTGAAGTATCCAGGCAGGGTGAAATTAGAGAAGTTGATATTGTAGAATCATCTGGTTATGAATCAATGGATCGAGTTGCTGCAATAACAATTGAAAGAGGCTGGACATTTAAAGAATATCAACAGCCTTATCGGATACCTGTTACAGTAGAATATTATATTGATGATTCAGACAATACTCAAGTTGAGGTTGAACTTGGAGAAATACAATTCATTTCAGGAGGTGAGTAAATAAAAAATATGAAAATATATAAAAAAATACTTATTTTTATAACTGTAATTACATTTCTATTTATCATAAATGTAAATTTAAATGCTCAAAATGATACTTTTAGTACTGTTGATGAACATAATAATTTGCGTTTTGGTAATGAATATATAGTAATTGTAGTGAATCAAAATGATAATGCTATGGGAAGATTTGCTGTTGAAACAACCGGGGGTGCTCCGTTAAGGGAAGATGATATGAATAAACCCTTAATTTATGGAAGACCAAATCCCTGGACTTCTTATACAACTCTCTGGTTAAATGATGAAAAATATGTTTTTGGTGGGCAGACACAAAGAAGAGCTGGTAAAGATGCCAAGTATGGTGAGGTTATTCAAGAACCAACTCTTGAAGATGGTCAAATTGTTACCAAAACTCAATTTGATAATATTGTTGTAGAGCAGATATTATCTATTGTTAGAAGTTCTACCACCGGTTTAGCAGATACTGCACAAATAAAATATAGAATTATCAATGAAGGTGATGAAGAAGAAAAAGTTGGACTCCGTCTGATGATTGATACTATGTTAGGTGAAAATGATGGAGCACCTTTTAGACTTGGAGAAGATACTATTTCAACAGACACATTATATTATGACAAACAATTAGAAACTTTTTGGCAGGCTTTTGATAGTATATCTAATCCACAGGTCACTTCTCAGGGAACTCTGATTGGTCCAAATGTTACAACCCCGGATCGAGTCTATTTTTCAGACTGGGGGAGTCTGGCAGATGGGGTCTGGGATTTTGATTTCAATCCAGGTGAAGAATTTATCCGCCGAGGAGAATTTGAAATAGATAGTGCAATGGCAATGTATTGGGTTCCTGAAATCCTTGAAGCTGGTGAAAGCAAAACTATTATCAGTAATTATGGATTGGGTGGTATTACTATTGTCCCCGGTATTTTATCATTGGGTGTAACATCTCCTGCAGAAGTTACCTTTAATGAAAACAAAAGGAGTTTTCCGGTTGTAGCTTATCTTGAAAATACATCTGAAATTGAGGCTGAAAATGTAAGGGCAAATATTGAATTGCCTGATGGTTTTGAAGCTAATAATACTAGCAGAGAGCTTGGAGATATGGAAGCTGGAAGTATTAGTCAGATAAACTGGAATGTAAGACCTAAAGATTATGGAGAAATACCTGAAGATATGACATATAGAGTTATTGTAGAAGCAGATAACACTGATTCTAACGAGGTCGAAAGACTTGTTGAGTTTTTAGGACCACCTATATTAGAGGCAGATATAAGCTTAATGGAAGAGGTTGAAGCTGTAGATGGCAAATTAGATCCAAATCCATTTAAAGTTCAGGCAAATATCAGCAATGTTGGTGAGACTGCTTTATACGGAGTAGAAGCTGAATTGATTTTAGCACCTGGTCTCGATGCTGCTGCTAGTGAAAAATTAACTAAACATTTAGGTATCTTAGATTCTGATGAAAGTCTAAATGTTAACTGGTTAATTCAAGCATTAAGGGTAGATGGCACATTACCATTTGCAGTTAAAGTAAGTGGGATTAATGAATATGAAAAAACAATTGTTGAAGAAATAGAATTACCTGAATTAAGTCCCCTTATATATTTAAGAGAAAATCCAGGTCAGCGTGACCAAAACTATTTTTCTGTAGATATAGTTGCGGCCAATATTGGTGAAGCTGAAACAATGGACTTTGATTTTGCTTTTGATAGTGAAAGCCTAATTTTAAGCCATGTTTCTCGTGGAGACTTCTTTATTGGACAAAATAATCTACTGCCTTTTAATAGGCCAGAAAGAGTTGAAGCTGGTAAATTAAGGTTTGAACAGGAATTACCTTATGATCACTTCAATGGTGTTATAGCAACAGTCCACTTTAGAAAAAGATCTGACAGTATTGGAAATATTGAGATAGAAAATTTATCTTTAGTAAATGCTGACAATAATGAAATAGAAATTATGCTGAGAAATATTATTGAGGAGGAAGAATAAATATGAAAATAAAAAATATAATTATCTTAGCTTTAATCTTCACTTTTATCTTTAGTTTTGGAGCAGCAGCCCAGGAATTTGAAGATGTTCCAAGAGATCACTGGGCTTATGATAGTGTTCAAACTCTAGCTGAAAGAGGTTATTTGAGCTTATATGCAGGTGAAGATTTCGATGGTGACGAAAGTGTTACAAGATATGAGTTAGCTGAAATTATAGCTAACATGCTTGATAATATGGTAGCTGGTGGAGGAGAACTTACTGAAGAAGATGTTGATATAATTAGAGAACTTTCACTTGAATTTAGAGATGAATTGGTAGCTGTAGCTCAAAACCAAAGAGAATTTGAAGACAGAATTAATGAAATTGAAGATCAAAATAAAATTCAAGATGAAGATATTTCAGATGTTAACATAAGAGTATCTGATCTCAAGGAAGAGTTAACAGTAATGTCTAATCAGATTGAAACTTTAGCCAGTTTAGAAGAACAGCTTGAAGGTGATGAAACTTTTGTTGATATTCAAGAAAGACAGCAAATGAGTTTATCAAGAATTGAAGATTTAGAAACTAGAGTTGCTCAACTCGAATCTGGTGTTGATCCTGAAGATGCTGATTTAAGAGGAAGAGCTGGATTAGATTCAATTAATACTGGCTATATAATTGGTGGCCTTGCATTATTGGCTCTAATTTTATAAATATACTAGTCTAAAACAGGCTTTTAAAAAGGAGAAGACATAATGCAAAAAATATCCTTTAAAAAAATTATTATAGGCTTGAGTTTCATCTTGATTATTAATAGTATATTTATTCCTATTCTTTATCCGGTAAATAGGGCGAGAGCATCAAGCTCAATTGATAAAGAAGACCTTTATACTGGCCTTGGTTTAGTTTTTTTATTAGTTGCCTTTGGTAGCAGCAGAAGCAGAAATAGTTCCAGTCCAGAAATCAATATTAATAGAGATGATATTGAAAAAAGAGGAAGTTTTAGTGCAGAAGATGTGCAGATACTAGCAAGTATCATCCATGCTGAAGCTAGAGGTGAAAGCTATAAAGGCAAAGTTGCAGTTGGTGGAGTGGTTTTAAATAGAGTTTATCATCCTTCTTTTCCTAATACAATCAAAGATGTTGTTTATCAATCAGGTCAGTTCACACCGGTTGAGAATGGTATGATAAATATAACTCCAAACAATGAATCGATTCAGGCAGCTTATGAGGCAATAGATGGTAATGATCCCAGTCAGGGAAGTATCTATTTTTATAATCCTGATAAATCAGTTAATCCCGGCTTTTTTGCTCGCCGAGAAAAAGTAGTAAGAATAGGAAACCATGTGTTTTTAAAATAGAATGATAGTAATTGATAAAGCTCCCATTTAAACTCAGATCGAATCCGGGTTTAAAGGGAGCTTTTATTATCAAGATTAATCATCTGGGATGAGAATCTTTTTTACTCTTGTTATTTTTTCAAAATCGATATTCTTAGTTATCTGATACATATTACCACCGGGAGATGTTTCTGGTATTTTATCTACCTCTACTGTATACATTTCGCCATTTTTTGCAGCGATTAATATTTTTTCATTTTCCTCACAAAAAGCTGCTCCTGCTAATTTATAATTTTGATTGGAGAAGATTCTTTGGCCTCTACCATTTCTTTTTTGCAATCTAAATTGGCTTAATTTTATTTTATTAGCTCTTCCTGTTTCAGTTACAGAAACAAGATATTTATTTTTATTAAAGATTGAAAAAGCAGTTACTTTATCATTTTTGGCAAGTTTTATTGCCTTACTGCCCATTGTATTACGACCTGTACTGGAAAAACTTTTTCCTTTAAATCTAATTGCATAACCATTTTGAGAAATTATCATTATTTGGTCTTTTTCCTCAGCTTTTTCAACATTTATCAGCTTATCATTATCAAGCTTAATTGCTCTAATATGACTGTAATTTGTCTCATATTCTTTAGCTGCAGTTCTTTTAATCTGCCCCGATTCTGTAACAAAAACATAAAAGTTATTTTGCTTATTCTTTTTTGAAAGTATGTTTAAAGAAATAATATTTTCTTCAAGAGGAAGCTGCATATATTTAGATAAATTATCACCTGTAGCTAAACCGTGATGTTCTTCCAGTTCATGGACCTGAAGATTATAGACCTCCCCGTGATCACTAAAGAATAACAATTGATCAAGTGAAGATCCCTTGACAGTTGAAATTAAATAGTCATTTTTAGCTGCTCTTAAATTAGAATACTCTTCATTTCTTTTAATTATTCCCCTATAAGAGAGGGAGACAACAGCTTCTTTCTCCTTGATTAAATCCTGTTTATTAATTTCTGCTTTTTCATCATCTTCGATAATAGTAGTTCTACGTTTATCTGCGAATTTATCTTTCATTTCCTTTAACTCATTTTTTAAATATTCTTTTAAAGTTTTTTCTTCAGTTAAAATCTTTTTGTATTCCTTGATTTTTGCTGCCAGTTCAGTTTTTTCAGCTTCTAACTTCTCTATTTCCATTCCAACTAATCTCTGTAACTGCATTTGTAGTATTGATTGCGCTTGAACTTCAGAAATATTTAACTGTTCAACAAGCTTAGCTTTGGCTTCACTTTTTTCATTAGAATTTCTAATAATTTGGATTACTAAATCAAGTTTATTTATTGCGATTTTTAAACCTTCTAGAATATGAAAGCGATTTTCTGATTTATTTAAGTTATATTTAGTGTGGTTTTTGATAACTTCTTTACGAAATTCTATAAAATGATTTAAAATTTCAAGTAGTCCCATCACTTTAGGCTTTTTATTATCAAGTGCTAAAAGATTAATTCTAAAACTACTCTGCATTGAAGTATATTTATAGAGTCTGTTTAAAGTTAATTCTGGATCAGCACCGCTTTTTAAAGCTATTAATATTCTGATCCCATCTTTGTCTGATTCATCCCGCAAATCAGAAACAGAAGTTAATTTAGATTTATTAACGAGCTCAGCTATTTCCTCAATTAGTTTTGATTTATTTAATTGATAGGGAATTTCTGTGATAATAATATTTTTATGTCTGCCCTCTTTTTCAATTTTACTTTTGGCTCTTAAAATGATTTTTCCTTTACCATTTTCATAGGCGCTTTTTATACCTTCATTACCAACAATACTGGCCCCAGTTGGGAAATCTGGACCGGGAAGATGATTTTTAATAATTGTATCCAGACGAGCATTTGGATATTCAAGTAAATGCAGCACAGCATCTATAACCTCAGCTAAGTTATGAGGTGGAATAGAGGTGCTCATTCCAACCGCAATACCACTTGAGCCATTAATCAAAAGATTGGGTATTTTAGACGGTAAAACTTCCGGTTCCTGAAGGGTACCATCAAAGTTATCTCTAAATTTAACAGTTTCTTCGTCAATATTTTCTAAAAGTGATTCAGCAACTTCCGTTAATTTTGTTTCAGTATAACGCATTGCTGCAGCACTATCGCCATCAATAGAACCAAAATTACCATGACCATCTATTAACTGATAGCGCTGATTAAAATCCTGGGCCATCCGAACAAGAGCATCATAAACAGCAGAATCTCCATGCGGATGGAACTTACCAAGAACCTCTCCAACAAGCCGGGCAGATTTTTTATGGGCTTTATTATGTAATAACCCCAGTTCTCTTGCTGCATATAAAATTCTTCTGTGGACAGGTTTTAAACCATCTCTAACATCCGGAAGAGCTCTTCCAACAATAACACTTAACGAGTAGTTTAAATAAGCATCTTTCATTTTATCTTCAATCGCAATTGGATAAATTTCTTCACTCATCTTTTATCTCCTCTCAACAAATAAAATAATATTTGATAATTAGCTAAGTTCTGCTAATATATAATATCATTTAATGAATAGCTTATGCAAATCAATTTATTTTTTAACTGGCATTATATTTAACTCTTTGTTATAATAAGGAAATGAAGGATGGTGACGAATCATGGAAACACTTTTTGATAAAACAGATTATAATGCTGATCAAATACAGGTATTAAAGGGTCTAGAAGCAGTTAGAAAAAGGCCTGGTATGTATATAGGGAGTACAGGAATCAAAGGTCTACACCACCTTGTGTGGGAGGTAGTTGATAATAGTATAGATGAGTTTTTAGCAGGTTATGGAGATGAAATCAAAGTAACAATTCATGAGAATAATGAGATAACTGTTGAGGATTATGGGAGAGGTATTCCAGCAGATATCCATAAAGACAGTGGTCTACCTGCAGTTCAGGTTGTTTTAACCACCTTACATGCAGGAGGTAAATTTAATAATAACAGTTATAAAGTTTCTGGTGGTTTACATGGAGTAGGTGTTTCAGTTGTAAATGCACTTTCAGAAAAACTTGTTTTAACCACTCACTGGGAAGGCAATAAATATAGACAGGTTTTTAAAAAAGGAGTTCCAACTTCCAAGCTTGAAAAACTGGGCAAAACTAAGCGTAGTGGTACAGTGATAAGATTTAAAGCCGATAGTGATATTTTTGCGGCAAGAGATTATAAGTTTGAGAATCTTGCCCATAGATTACAGGAATCTGCTTATTTAAATAAAGATTTAACTTTAATTTTAATTGATGAAAGAGGAGAAGGCGAAAAGAAAAAAGTCTTCCAATATGATGGTGGCATTAAAGCCTTTGTTGAATTCTTAAATAAAGATAGAAACGTTATTAATGAAGATATAATTTATTTTGAATCTAAGCCAGAAGATTATGAAGTAGAAATGGCCATACAATACAACGATGGTTATAATGAGAGAATTTATTCTTATGCAAATAATATTAACACAATAGATGGTGGCTATCATTTAACAGGTTTTAAAACAGCTCTCACAAGAGCAATTAATAACTTTGCAAAAAATAATAATCGCTTACCGGCAAAAATTTCTTCTTTAAGAGGTAAAGATGTTAGAGAGGGTATTACTGCTATTATCAATGTAAAATTACCAGAACCTCAATTTGAGGGTCAAACCAAAACCAAACTTGGTAATAGTGAACTTAGAAGTATAGTAGAAAGTGAAGTATATGAATATCTAAGCCTTTATTTTGACACCAATCCTGATCTAGCAAATAAAGTTATTGATAAAGCTGTACAGGCTGTTAGAGCTCGTAAAGCATCAAAAAAAGCTAGAGAACTTACTAAAAGAAAGAGTGCTTTGAATTCAAATGCTCTGCCGGGTAAATTAGCGGATTGCAGCAGCAAAAAAGCAGAAAAGAGCGAACTCTTTATAGTTGAGGGAGATTCTGCTGGTGGTTCTGCAAAACAGGGTAGAGACCGTAATTTTCAGGCCATTCTGCCACTTAAAGGTAAAATTTTAAATGTTGAAAGGGCAAGGCTTGATAAGATATTAAATAATACTGAAATTGCTTCAATAATCACTGCTTTAGGAGCAGGTATTGGAGAAGATTTTAATATTAAAAATTTACGCTATCATAAAATTATTATTATGACCGATGCTGATGTAGATGGTGCTCATATTGCTACTTTAATTTTAACTCTTTTTTATAGATATATGCCGGAGTTAATAGAGGAAGGCTATATTTATCTTGCTAAACCACCCCTTTACAAAGTTAGTAGAGGAAAATCTACAAAGTATTTATACAGTGATCAAGAATTAGCAGAATATAAGAAAAAACATGAAAATTTTTCACTGCAGCGCTACAAAGGATTGGGAGAAATGAATCCTCGTCAGCTGTGGGATACAACTATGGATCCAGAAAACAGGGTTTTATTACGAGTAGAAATTGACGATGATTTTGAAGCTGATGATATATTTACCCGTTTAATGGGTTCTAATGCTTCTTTACGCAAAGAATTTATTTTTAATAATGCAGAATTAGTCCAAACTATAGATTTTTAATAAAATTTAAAATTTTCTTAAATTGCAATATTAAATGCAACACCTATAGAAAAGACTAGTATAATATAGTATTTTGAATTTTAAATTGTTTAAACAGGGTTAATAATAGCTTGAAGTTCTTTTTGGAATAATTCATTTGGAGTAGAATAATCCAATAATTTTCTTGGATAATTATTACACCAATTTTGTATTCTCCGAATCTGTTTTTCTGTATAGTTGCTTATTTGTTCTCCTTTAGGAATGAATCTTCTAATGAGACCATTATGTCTTTCATTAGTGCCTCTTTCCCAGGCTGAATAAGGATGAGCATAGTAAACATCAACATCATGATTATATAAATTAGCAAATTCAGTTCCATTATCAGCTGTAATGGTTTTAAATACCTTTTTAAAAACATTAGAAAATTGAACTTTAAGTTTCTTAATTGCTTGATCTACAGCAGCAGAGCTCTTATCTTCTAAGAGTCTAATTAAATGCTGACGAGTGGATCTTTCAGTAATAGTTAAAAGGACATTATCTTTAGTTCTAGTACCTCTGACGGTATCAATTTCCCAGTGGCCGAATTCTTTTCGATCATCAACTGTTTCTGGTCTTTCTTCAATACTTTTACCCTGAAGTCTTTTATGCTTTCTTTTATTAGGATCTCTTTGTTTTCTGCGAACTTTAAGTTGAAGATCAATATTTTTAACATCTAATAAATTTTGATCTATATAATTATAGAGAGTTTTAGTGGATACCATTTCATCTTTAGTAAATTCATTATTTTTTAGAGCGTGTCCAACAACAACATCTGGAGACCAATCATTTTTCAAGATCATTTTTTCAGCATGTTGTAGAAAAGATTCCACTTTAAGCAATTTAGATTTATTACCGCAGTGAGAACGATTTTTCTCAAAGACAGCTTGACCAGTTTCAGGGAAATACTGTTCATAAGTAGACAGATCATAGTTAAGTTGAGTTGTAGTACCTCTTTTAATTTCACGATTAATAGTGCTGTGATTTCTGCCTAGCTTTTCAGCAATCTTTCTTTGAGAGTATCCTTCTTGCAGAAGAGCAGCAATTTTACCTCTTTCATAAGAAGAAAGATGTTTAAAAGTTCTTTGAGTTGTGGTATTATCTTTAGTATGAGCCATAGCTTAAACCTCCATATGATTTTGTTTGGTCACTTATATCATACTAGGTTTTTAGCTATGGTTCTAATTTTTTTGTCTGTTGCATTTAATTTTACAATGAAACAAATTTAAAATTTTTGTGAAATAATCAGATATTTATTGCATTATTTATATTTATAATATATACTAATATCTGCTTTAGAATTTAATTATAATTTAAAAATCTATCAATTAAAAATAATCTAGCAGTTAATCTTGAAGTCAAGAAAATATTTCTGCTAAATTTATTTATTATTTAACTGTATTATTAAAATTCTATTTTCCAGCTGAAAGGAGTATAATTATATGTCTGCAAATAATTTCTCCAGTAGATTTAAAAACATATATAATAATATTCATCTAAGAATCTGTAAATATATTCAAGATTCAGATGTATCATCTTTAATTATTTTAGCATTACTTGTAGGAATTGTAGGTGGAGTGGCAGCAGCTGTTTTTCATCATTTGATTTCTATAATTAAAAATATATTTTTTGGGGTAGATGCTGGAATCAATTTTGTTCCTGTAATAAGAAGCTTACCATGGTATCATCGAATATTATCTCCAGTGATTGGTGGTTTAATAGTTGGACCATTAATTTATTTCTTTGTACCTGAGGCTAAAGGACATGGTGTACCAGAAGTTATGGAAGCAGCAGCATTAAACTCTGGTAAAATTAGAGCTAGAGTTGCTCCTTTTAAGGCATTAATTTCAGCGATTACCATAGGGTCAGGAGGTTCCGCTGGTCGTGAAGGACCGATTGTCCAAATTGGCGCTGGTTTTGGTTCAGCTTTAGGACAGTTTTTTAAACTGGACGGTGATAGTATTGAAATACTACTTGCATCTGGGGCAGCAGCAGGTATTTCCGGAACATTTAATGCTCCATTAGCAGGAGTAATTTTTAGTTTAGAAGTAATAATGAAAAATATAAAATTAAAAAACTTTTCACCAGTTGTTATAGCTTCTCTGACCGGTAATGCGGTTGCTAACCTCTTTTTCGGTCCAAGACAGGCTATTTTCAACATACCTACCCACAATTTTGTCAGCAATTGGGAATTCTTTTTTTACATTGGTTTAGGCCTTTTTGCAGCTGTAGTTGCATTAATATATCAAAATTCTCTTTATGGAATGGAACATTTATTTGAAGGAATTAAATTTCCGCCCTACTTAAAACCAGCTCTTGGTGGTTTATTAATTGCTTTGTTGGCTCTTAGAATTCCTGAAATTCATTCTACAGGTTATCCAATTATGGAGCAGGCATTAAATGGCACTTTACCTCTTTATTTGACCCTAATATTTATGATAGCTAAAATATTAGCAACAGATTTTACTCTTGGTAGTGGAGCATCTGGTGGTATTTTTGCTCCTTCTCTTTTTATAGGAGCCATGGCAGGAAGTTCATATGGTGGAATTATTAATACCTTTTTCCCAAATATAACTGGTGGACCTGGTTCTTATGCAATTATTGGAATGGGTGCAGTATTTGCTGGTGCAGCCCATGCCCCTTTAACTTCGATTGTAATTCTTTTTGAAATGACAAGAGATTTTAAAATCTTTTTACCGATGATGTTAGCCTGCATAGTAAGCTCTGTTGCAACTGGAAAAGTACAAAAGAAAAATATTTATACAACAAAACTTTTAAATAGAGGAATAGATTTAAGTGTAATTGATCAAGCTAATTTAATTAAGAATATTAAAGTAAAAGAAATAATGAGCTCTAATCCTTTAACCCTTTATGATACTAATACAGTTGCAGATGCTAAAAAGTTATTCAAAGGTGCTTTTGTATCATATGTGCCTGTTTTAAAACAAAAATCAGGTGATTACATCGGTATGATGAGTTATCGTAATTTAATGAATTTTATTGAAAAAAATGAAAATATTGATGACCTAGGTAGTAAAAAAATTGAGAATCTTGTTTTTCCTACTTCAAACAAAATTCATACAGAAGATAGTATAATTAAAGCATTAGAAATTATAAGTAATACAAAGAGTAAAACCCTCCCGGTCTTTTCAAATGATGATGAAAAATTAGTTGGAGTTGTTAGCAGAAGTGATATCTTGGATGCCTATCACAAAAAAATTACCAGAGGTGATAAAGAGAATTTATTTACTCTTTCTGATAAAGAAACTTTAGAGGTTAAGAATTTAATTAATTTCGCTGTTGATAGCGTTTCAAAAACAGCTGAAGATAAAAATATCATTATTGAGAAAAAACTTGATGATAATCTTCCTGAAATAATAGTTAATAGCAATAAAATTCTCTGGGTTTTAAATTCTCTGCTCAGTAACTCTATTCAATATACTGTAAATGGTGGAGTTATAAAAATTCATGCCTATAACGAAGGTGAAAAAGTTCTTATTAGTATTAAAGATCAAGGTGGAGGAATTCCAGAACATATACAACTAGAGGTTTTTAATAAATACTCTTCGATGATAACAAAAGACAATATTAATGGTGATGATTTACCTTTATCAAGCAGTAAAGAAATTATTTCTGCTCACAATGGAGATTTATGGGTCGAAGAAAGTAGTCAAAGCGGTACGACTTTCATTTTAAGTTTAGATGCTTACTTTGATGAAGATGAATAATCTTTGCTTTTAAAAAATATGTTCATCACTTTTATATTGGTGTACTTGACATGTTTAGTATTTCTGTTTTATAATTAAAGAAATAATCTCATAAAAGGAGAAAGGAGAATGTAAATCATGCAGAAATATCAATGTACAGTATGTATGTATATCTATGATCCTGAAGAAGGAGATCCTGTAGGAGGAATTGAAGCAGGAACCTCTTTTGAAGATTTACCTGATGATTGGGTTTGTCCTGAATGTGGTGTAGGAAAAGATATGTTTGAACCATATGATGGCTAAAGTAATTATATTAGAATAATCTCTTTTAAGCTGGGGTGTTATCCCCAGTTTTTATTTTACTTTTATTAATATATATAGTATAATAACTTCGATAATAACATGGGAGAGGAAGCAATGAAATTAACTAAGAAAAAGTTTAGTCCAGCTCAATATTTAGTTATCGGCTATTTTGTTGTAATTTTACTGGGATCAATAATGCTGATGTTACCTATTGCTACAATTGATGGCCAGGGTTTAAATATTATTGATGCAGTTTTTACTGCTACCTCTGCAACCTGTGTTACAGGTTTAATTGTAGTTAATACTAAAGAAACTTTTACTTTATTTGGCTCAACTGTAATAATGATGATGATTCAAATTGGTGGTCTTGGAATTATGTCAATGTCCACCTTGTTTGCCTTTATAATCGGCAAAAAGATCAGTTTGAAAGAAAGGCTAATTATTCAGGAAGACCTTAACCAGTATAAGATTTCAGGAATGGTCCGATTGGTACAATATTTATTAGGTTTTACTTTTGCAATCGAAGGTATTGGAGCATCTATCTTATTTCTTCGTTTAAGCCAGGATCATGACTTTTTGAGAGCTGTTTATTTATCAATATTTCATGCTGTTTCTGCCTTTAATAATGCCGGTTTTGATTTATTTGGGAATAGTTTAGAAAGTTTTACCGGAGATATCACTATTAACTTTGTAATAATGGCATTAATTATCCTAGGTGGAATAGGTTTTGGAGTAATGTTAGAAGTTTATAATAGGGTTAAATTTAAAAAAGCAACTTTGCAGACTAAAATTGTTCTAGTTGTGACTGCAGCTTTACTTATTTTTGGCTTTGTAGTTTTCTTTGCTTTAGAATACAATAATACTATGGAAGGTTTACCATTTTTAGATAAAGTTCTTTCGGCAATGTTTTTATCTGTTACACCTAGAACTGCTGGATTTAACACCCTGCCAACAGGAGCTTTACGACAATCTTCTTTGTTTTTAATTATTGTTCTAATGTTCATTGGAGCTTCACCTGGTTCAACAGGTGGGGGGATAAAAACTACCACTTTTGGTGTAATGTTAGTGACTTTAAAAAATATGGTTTCTGGCAAAAGTGATATGGAAGTATATAATAGAAGGTTTGAAACTCAGATAATTTATAAGGCCTTTACTATCACAATGCTGGCAGCTGCTCTAGTTATATTAATGACAACTTTAATATTAATAATTGAAGATTTTCAATTTATAGATGTTTTATTTGAAACTGTATCTGCTTTTGGTACTGTAGGCCTTTCTACGGGTATAACAGGTAGCCTGTCAAATATAAGCCGAGTTTTAATTACCATTACCATGTTTGCTGGTAGGGTTGGACCCTTAACTCTGGCAGTAGCATTTGGAGATAAAGTTAGAAAAGGAATTTATCATTATCCAACAGAAAAAGTTATGGTTGGTTAACTTTTACAGGAGGTTTAGGCAATGAAACAGTTTGTAGTAATTGGCTTAGGACGTTTTGGCTCAAGTGTGGCAACAACACTTTCTGAAAACGGTTATGATGTCCTGGCAATAGATAAAGATGCAGAAAGAGTTCAGGCTCTGGCAAATCAGGTAACTCATTCAGTAGAAGCAGATGCAACTGATGAAGATGCATTAAAAACTCTGGGAGCTAGAAATTTTGATGTAGCTGTGGTGAGTATAGGTGATGATGTTTCAGCTAATATTTTATGTACCTTAATTTTAAAAGAATTAGAGGTTCCTTATGTAATTGTTAAGGCACCTGATAGGTTACACGGCAAAGTTTTAACAAAAATAGGGGCAGACAGGGTTGTTTATCCAGAAAGAGATATGGGAGCTAGAATTGCTCATAACCTTATTTCTTCTAATGTGTTAGATTATATTGAATTTGCTCCTGATTATGGAGTTATCGAAATAATAGCAGCAGATAAAATGATCGGTAAAACCTTAAAAGAATTAGAGTTAAGATCTAAATTTAATGTAAATGTTATGGCCATAAAAAGAGGAGAAGACTTACATATTTCTCCAGGAGCTGATGATAAGGTTCTTGAAGGAGATAGACTTGTTGTTATGGGTAAAAACGAAAGTCTTGATCAGATTAAAAATTATGGCAGTTAAATAGTTGTAATACAGCAGGAGTGAAAAAATGACTAAAAATAAATATTATCATATTATAACATATGGCTGCCAGATGAATGAACATGATTCAGAAAAACTGGCAGGTATGTTAGAAAATATAGGTTATAATAATACAAATAAATTAGAAAATGCTGATATTGTATTGCTTAACACATGTACAATTAGAGAAAATGCTGAACTTAAAGTCTTTGGTAAATTGGGTCAGCTTAAAGAATATAAAAGGAAAAATCCAGATTTAATAATAGGTATTGGTGGCTGTATGATGCAGTTAGAAGAACCGGTAGAAGAAATTTATAAAAAATACCGTCATGTAGATCTAATATTCGGAACCCATAACATTCACCAGGTACCTGAATTAATAAAGAAAATAGAAAAAAATAGAGAAAGGGTTGTTGAAGTTTGGGATCAGGAGGAAGGTTTAATTCCTGACCTACCTTCTCAGAGAGAGTCTGAACATTCTGCCTGGATATCTATTATTCAGGGCTGTGATAATTTCTGCACCTATTGTATTGTGCCTTATGTTAGAGGTAGAGAGCGCAGTCGACCACTGGAAGCTATAATAAAGGAAGCAGAAAAATTAGCTGCCGAGGGAGTTAAAGAAGTTACTCTTTTAGGTCAAAATGTAAATTCATATGGTAATGATCTGGCAGAAGAAATAGATTTCCCTTTACTTTTAGAAGAACTAAACAAAGTCGATTCTTTAGCAAGAATTAGGTTTATGACCTCTCATCCCAGAGATTTTTCTGAAAAATTACTTTTGGCAATTAAAAATTTAGAAAAAGTAGCTAAACACATTCATCTTCCTATTCAATCTGGAAGCAATAAGATCTTAAAAGAGATGAATAGAGGTTATAGCAGAGAATATTATATTGATACCGTAAAAGAAATTCAAAATAAGATGCCGGAAGCGGCTATTTCAACAGATTTTATTGTTGGTTTCCCTGGAGAAAGTGATGAAGACTTTGAGCAGACATTAAAACTTGTTAAAGAACTAAGATTTGATATGGCCTATACTTTTATCTATTCTCCTCGCAGTGGAACTCCAGCTGCTAAAAGAGAAGATCAAATCGCAGAAGAAGTTAAAAAAGAACGTCTAAATAAATTAATGGACATTCAAAATAGGATTAGCTATCAAAAAAATCAAAAATTAATCGGTAAAATTCAAAAAATACTGGTCACAGGACCCAGCAATAGAGATGAGAATGTTTATGAAGGTCGAACTGGAACAAATAAAATTTGTTTTATAAACAAAAGGCCTGATTTGATCGGTAAAATTGTAAAGGTAAAAATAGATTCAGCAAAAAGCTGGACTCTACAGGGTACTGTAGTTGAATAAATATTAGCAGACTTTTAACCTGAGAGATTACTATTTTTATCTTTCAGGTTTTTGAATATTATATATTTTTGGAGGGATTAGTTTGGCAGAATTAACACCAATGATGCAGCAATATTATAATTTAAAAAGAAAACATCAGGATGCAATATTGTTTTTTAGACTGGGTGATTTTTATGAAATGTTCGGTGAAGATGCCAAAAAAGCTGCCAGGTTATTAGATATTGCGCTTACTTCAAGGAACAAGGGTGGGGGCGAAAAAATAGATATGGCAGGTGTTCCAGCCCATTCTGCAGCATCCTATATCGAAAAGCTGATAAAAAAAGGGATTAAAGTTGCTATATGTGAACAGCTTGAAGATCCTTCTGAAGCAAGCGGTATTGTAGAAAGAGATGTTATTAGAGTGATAACCCCTGGTACTGTAATTGAAAATGAAATTCTTGCTGATAATGAAAACAACTACCTTGCTGCAGCTTTTAAATATCAAAGTAATTATGGTTTTGCCTATACTGATATTTCAACCGGAGAATTTTATTTAACTGAATTTTCTGCAGAAGCTGCTGATAAGCTTTCTGATGAAATAAATAGAATTGCACCTCAGGAGCTTTTAACTGATGAGAACACTGCCAAAATGGATAAAATAAATCAACTTCAGGCACAATATGGTTTCACTATCAATGAAACTGAAAAAAAAGATTTCAATTATTTAAAAGAGGAAATGCTAAGCCATTTTAACATTAATTCCTTAGAAGGTTTTGGCTGTGAAGATATGGAAACAGCTGTTTATGCAGCAGGTCAGATTTTAGCATACTTAAAACAGACCCAGAAAAGAACTGTTAAACAAATAACCACCTTACATCCCTATTATTTAGAGGATTATATGGTTTTAGATGCAGCCACCAGACGTAATTTAGAATTAACTAAAACAATTCGAGATAATAAAACTTCTGGTTCACTGCTTTCTATAGTAGATCAGACTATTACCTCTATGGGAGGTAGGACCATTAAAAAATGGATAAATCAGCCTTTAATAAATCAAAAAGAAATAGTAAAAAGACATGATTCAATTGAAGAATTGCTGGATAACTTTAGAATTTTAAATAAATGCAGAGATTTAATGGCAGATATCTATGATTTAGAGAGGATAATGAGTAAAATAACTTATCAATCAGCCAACGGACGTGATTTAATCGCCTTAAGAAATTCACTGGCTAAACTACCCGGTTTAGAAAAACTTATTGCTGACTTTAAAACAGAGCTATTTTCTGAGATACAGGATGGTTTTGATTCTCTAGAAGATATTTTTAAGTTAATAGATGATTCTATAATTGATGAACCACCAACTACAATTACTGAAGGTGGAATTATTAAAGATAATTATAATAAAAAACTTGATGAACTTCGCAGCCTGGCTAATCAAGGCAAAGATTGGATTAGTGCTTTACAAAAAGAAGAAAGAGAAAAAACAGGAATCAACACCTTAAAAGTAGGTTTTAATAAGGTTTTTGGTTATTATTTAGAAGTAACAAACTCACATTTAGATAAAGTACCGGAGCGCTATGAACGCAAACAAACTTTAAGTAATAGTGAAAGATATATAATTCCAAAATTGAAAGAAAAAGAAGCAGAAGTTCTAGGAGCGGAAGAAAAAATAAATGATTTAGAATATAAGCTTTTTGTTGAAATAAGAGATGAAATTGCTCAGGAGGTAGACAGAATTAATAAAACCGCTTCTTTAATTGCAGAGATAGATGTATTGATGTCATTTGCCTTTTTAGCAATAGAAAATAATTATAATAGACCTGAAATTAATTCTGGCGAAGAGATAATTATTAAAAATGGGCGCCATCCTGTTGTAGAAAAGATGTTTAGTGAACAGTTTGTTGCCAATGATTGTTATCTAGATCAGACTAAGCAGCGCTTTATTATTATTACAGGTCCTAATATGTCCGGTAAATCTACTTATATGAGGCAGATAGCTTTAATAGTATTACTTGCCCAGGTAGGTTCATTTGTTCCTGCTGATGAAGCAACAATTGGTTTAACTGATCGAATATTTACCAGGGTGGGAGCAAGTGATGATCTTACAACTGGTCAGAGTACATTTATGGTTGAGATGAATGAAGTTGCAAATATTGTTAATAACAGTACAGACAGAAGTTTGATTATTTTAGATGAGGTTGGTAGAGGAACCAGCACTTATGATGGAGTTAGTATTGCCTGGGCTGTCAGTGAGTATTTAAATAACCCTGAAAGGATTGGAGCAAGGACACTTTTTGCAACTCACTATCATGAACTGACAAGACTTGAAGATGAGTATGATGGAATCAAGAATTATAATGTATTGGTCAAAGAAGATAGTGATGGGGTACACTTTTTACACCGTATTGGTGAAGGGAGAGCTGATGATAGTTATGGGATTGAAGTTGCCCGTCTGGCAGGGCTTCCAGAGGAAATAATCATTAGTGCCCAAAAAATACTTAGTAGACTAGAAGAGAATAATAAAATGCCACTGAGAAAGAGAGAAAAATCTCTTCAGGACAGCAAACATCAGCAGTTACCCTTATTTGAAGATAAAGAAAATCCTATTTTAAAGAAATTAGACGAAAAAGATATTATGGATATGACCCCTCTGGATGCTATGAACTTTTTATATAAACTCAAACAGGACTTAAAAAAAGAGGAGAATTAGTATGGGTGAAATTAAACAGCTGCCGCAAAATGTTGCCAATCAAATTTCTGCAGGAGAGGTTGTCGAAAGACCTGCTTCTATAGTTAAAGAACTGATTGAAAATTCTATCGATGCTGGAGCTAAAAATATTGAGGTTAGAGTAAAAGAAGGTGGCAAAAAATTTATAAAAGTAAAAGATGATGGACATGGTATTTTGCCTGAAGATATTAAAGCAGCTTTTAATCGTTATGCCACTAGTAAAATTAAAGATATTGATGATCTTTATTCTTTATACAGTCTGGGTTTTAGAGGTGAAGCTCTTGCCAGTATTGCTTCTGTTGCAGAGGTTGAAATGCTCAGTCGTCATAAAAGTAAAGAAAATGGAGTTAAAATTAGACTCAAAGGTGGAGAAGTTATTGAAAATAAGCCTGCTGCTTCAACTATCGGAACTGAAGTAAAGGTAAGAGATTTATTTTATAATACTCCTGCTAGATATAAGTATTTAAAAACAACTTCAACTGAATTTTCTCATATCATTCGAATTGTTAATGCTGAGGCGGTTGCGAATAATGAAATTAGTTTTAAATTATATCATAACAATAAACAGCTACTTTCAACCCCCGGTAATGGTAAGTTGAAGGACTGTATTTATGCCCTTTATGGAGAAGAAATAGCAGATAATTTATTAGCAATAGATATTGAAGACCGCTATATTAAATTAAGTGGGTATATTGCTAGACCTGAGAAAACAAGAGCCGGTAGAAGTCATGAATTGTTTTTTGCAAATGGTCGACCTATACACAATAATCTTGCTGCTAAAGCAGTAGAAAATGCGTACAGTAAATTGATCGATCCCGGCAGAAAACCTATTGTGTTTTTGTTTATAAAAATAAATCCTATTTTAGTTGATGTAAATGTACACCCTACCAAAAAAGAGGTTAAATTTAGTCGTAGTCAAATAATTTATGATGTGATTTCAAAAGGGGTTCGTAAAACTTTAAAAGCCGCTGATCCTACCACCAGGATTAAGTTGAATTCATCTAATGACAGTAAAGATAATGAAGTTAACACTGCACCTGTCTATGAAAAACAGGTATTTAAAGAACAGGGAAGACTAAAAAATATTTCTGATCAAAAAAAGAATATGCCATTTAATAAATCAAGAAAACATAGTGCCGAAGAACTCCAGAAAAATATTAATTACTCAGAAAAAAAAGAAGGGCTTAAAGAACAATTTGCAGAAGATGTTAACAGAGAATATTTGATTAATAATAAATCTGCTAAAGAAGACAAATTTAAGTTTTTAGCCCAAATTTTTAACAGCTATCTATTAATAGAAACCCCTGAGGGTTTAAAAATTATTGACCAGCATAATGCTCATGAGAGAATCTTGTATGAGAAGCTTTATAAAGAATATGATGAAAAAAATACAGCAACCCAATCTTTATTAATACCGGTAAAAATTGAACTTACCGCAGAAGAAAAACAGCTTGTAGATGAATACAAGCAATCATTTCAAGAATTAGGTATAGATTTCAGTGAATTTGGTAAAAATACTATTTTAATTCAGGAAGTTCCTGTTTTACTGAAAAACAAATCAACAAGAAATATCATAGAAGAGTTAATTGCAGAACTGGCTGAAGAAGGCAAAACTAAGTCTGCTGCTGAAATGCAAAAAACTATGATAGAATATTTAGCCTGTAGAACTGCTGTTAAAGCAGGTCAACCTCTAAATAATCAAGAAAGCTTAAGAATAATTAAAGAATTATTTGAATCTGAAAATCCCTATCGCTGTCCTCATAGTAGGCCAGTAATGATCAATATAAGTCGAGAAGAAATTGAAAAAGGAATTGGTAGATAATGAGAGATTTAATTGTTTTAACTGGAGCTACTGCAGTTGGTAAAACTGAATTATCACTTGAAGTTGCAGACAGACTTGAAGCGGAAATAATATCTACTGACTCAATGCAGATTTATAAAGAAATGGATATTGGTACTGCTAAAGCAGCTCAAAAAGTACAGGAAAAAATAAAACATCATTTGCTCGATTTTATCGAACCTGATCAGGATTATTCAGTCTCAGAGTTTCAAAAAGATGCCGATCAGGCTATCAAGAATATTAAATCCAGAGGGAAAATCCCGATCTTAGTTGGGGGCACACATCTTTATATTAAAGCAGTACTGGAAGGTTTTATGCTGCCTAAAATTGAAGCTGATCAAGATTTGAGAAATCGACTGGAAGAGTTGGCAGAAAAAGAAGGCAACAAAAAAGTACATCAAATTCTGGCTGAAAAGGATCCTAAAACTGCCCAAAAACTTCATCCTAATGATCTCAGAAGAGTTATTAGAGCTATAGAGATATTTAATCAAACAGGCAAGAAAAAAAGTGTTTATAAAAAGGAACAAAAATTAAGACCACCTCGTTATAGTGTTTATAAATTTGCTCTAATAAGAAACCGTGAAAACTTATATCAAAGAATAAATAAGCGAGTAGACATTATGATGGAAGAAGGTCTGTTAAAAGAAGTAGAAAAATTAATTTCTAACTATGATTTAAGTGAAACAGCCAAACAGGCACTTGGCTATAAAGAACTGATTGCTTATTTAAATCAAGAAATTACTTTAGATAAAGCAGTAGATGAAATAAAAAAAAGAAGCCGTAATTTTGCCAAAAGACAGCTAACATGGTTAAGAAAAGAAGACGATTTGATTGTTTTTAACCTAGATAATGAAAGAAAAGAATCAGTAGTAAATACTATTATAGAGATTGTTAAAGGAGAAAGAGATTATGAAAGAGAACTTAAAAAAAGAAGTGAAATCAATTTCTAACGGAAAAGATTTTAAAAAACTGCTTAAAAAAGAAGAAAAACTATTAGTTTTATTTTCTAATGATAGCTGTGGTTACTGTCAAATGGCAGAAAACAATATTAAAAAAATATTAGATTCTTTTCAGGGACTAACACTTTACAAATTAAAATTAAGTGATGCACCTGAAATATTCGAAGAATATAATATTAAGTCGGTTCCAGTTACCAAAGTTTTTATAAAGCAAAAAGCAGCCTATACAGCCTTTGGAATCAGACCACCCAGTGATATTTACTATCAGTTGAAATCATTTTTTAAAAGCTCTGATTCTTATTTTAAAGAACTTTCTAAAAATAATTAATTTTATCTTTGCAGGAATTTTCAGAATAATATTGAATTTATAATATAAGAGTCAAAAGCTTTAAAATATATAAAGGAGGCTGCAAAGATGAATAGCAAAATTAATTATCAGGATCACATTTTAAACCATGTTTATGAAAATCAAATTGAAGTTGTTGTGTATTTTGTTAATGGTTATCAGTTAAAAGGTAAGATTTCAGCCTATGACAATTTTACAATTATTTTAAGAAGTGATCAGAGGGATCAGATGATATACAAGCATGCCATTTCTACTATTGCTCCTGTAGAAAAGATTAGTGGTCTCCTTGACCTTGATCAAGAAAAGGAGTAGTTTTAAAAGAAAACCATAAAAAAGGAAGTTGATTTATTTGTCTAAAAAAGTTTTTTTAGTTCTGTTAATAATATTTTTAAGCATTTTTAGTATAGAAATCCAAGCAGAATCTAATTATAATTGGCAGGAATTAATTGAAACTACTCAAAGTCAATTGGAATTAAATCGTTCAGATATTGTTTTAAATTATACTCTTGCAGTTGCTTATGCAAACACCGGTGAAGTTGTTAAAGCATATGAAATTATTGATGTATTTGGAAATAATGTAAGTCGAGAAGAATTTAATAATGCTCTAGGACCTCATTTAAAAAATTTAGAGAATTACAAAAATAGAGATAACCTCTTATTATTAAATTACGCTGCATTTGCAAATGTTATAAATAGAAATTATCATGATGCTGTTGATTTATTTGAGTATATTATTAAATTAGATTCAAATAACCTCTGGGCTTATAATAATGCTGCAGCTGCTGCAATAGAAATTGAAGAGTATGATAAAGCACTTAATTATGCTGACAAGGCCTTAAGTATGGAAAGCAATGAATATTCTCATTTAATTAAAGGTGTAGTTTATTATAAACGTGGAAATTATATGAGGGCACTATATCAGGCTACAAGATCGCGCTCTCTTTTTAGGGCATTAGCTGAAGATGAGTATCAAGATTTTATGAATTAATAGTTTACTTCTGTCAGGAGGTCTTTATGTTATTTGATCAAAACGGTAATTTTTCAATTCAACAACTATTTTCATATCCAAATGATAATTATCAAAAATTAAAAGAAAAAGCTTTAAAATGTACTCGCTGTCAGCTTAGAGAAGGCTGTTCTAATGTTGTTATGGGGGAAGGGAATCTAGATAATAAAATCATGCTGATTGGCGAAGGACCTGGTGCAACCGAAGATAGAATGGCCAGGCCCTTTGTAGGTAGAGCAGGAAAGCTGATGGATAAAATACTGCAAAGTGTTAATTTAAAAAGAGATGAAATTTATATCACCAATGTTGTTAAATGTAGACCTCCTGATAATAGAGTTCCTTATAAAAAAGAAGTTAAAGCCTGTTCTGCAATTTTAAAAGCAGAAATAGAGCTAATTGAACCTAAAGTTGTTGTAACTCTAGGTAGTACAGCAACGAATTTTCTTTTGAATCCAGAAGATTCAATTACAAAAATGAGAGGAAAATGGTTAAAAAGAGGAGATATATACTTTTTAGCTACCTTTCATCCTGCCTATTTATTACGCAATGAAAATATGAAGAAATATAGCTGGCATGATTTTAAATTAATAAAAAAAGCCGCTGATAGGATTATAGAATTATCCAGCAGCGGAGATTTATAAGTATTTTTTTGTGATTAAACAATTATTGATCAAACCTTCTATATAAACCTATTACTTTTCCTAAAACCTTAACATCTTTTGATATTATTGGCTCATAAGCCGGATTTTCAGGCTGGAGCCTTATATTATTATTGTCTTTATAAAATCTTTTAACGGTTGCTTCATCTTCAATTAATGCAATCACAATCTGGGCATTTTCTGCATAACTTTGCTTTTCTGCAATAACATAATCTCCATCATGTATTCCAGCATTTATCATACTATCTCCGCTAACTCTCAGCATAAAAACATCATTATTACCAACCTTAATATATCCTAAGGGTAGAGGAAAGTAGTCCTCTATGTTTTCTTCTGCCAATATAGGAGCTCCAGCTGTTACTTTACCTACCAAAGGTATTTCTATCATCTCTTTATTACTTTTATTTTCATCATTTTTATTATATATAACCTCAATAGCTCTCGGTTTAGAGGGATCTCTGCGTAAATATTTAAGTTTTTCTAAAGTTTTTAGATGACTGTGAACAGAAGCAGGAGATTTAAGCCCGACAGCCTTACCTATTTCACGAACAGAAGGGGGATATCCTTTTGTTTTAATTTCATCCATAATAAAATTTAAAATACTTTTCTGTCTTTTAGATAGTTCTTCCATATTTAATTCCTCCATTCTAATTTTCTTTTATTATAACATAAAAATTGCTTATAAACAAACAATCGTTCAAATAATGCTTGACAATGAACATACGTACTGCTATAATATAGATAGTGAACATCAGTTTAGTATATATGTTCGTAAAAAATAAGAATTTTTAATGAGGGGGAGTTATTTATGACCTATAGCAAAGGGTATTCAATAAATAATAAGGATTTTCTTAAAAAAGAGGCTGAAAAAAAAGGAGTGAAACTTATATTTAACTTTTTACTTATAATTTCACTTATATTATTTATTACGCTAATACTTATTAGTGCTTTTTCTTTAATTGGTTTTGGAGAAGATAATAGTGAAGCACCTGTCCATGAGGTTAAAAGTGGTGATACATTATGGACAATTGCAGCTTCATATTATGATCATAATATAGATATTAGAAAAGCAATTTATAATATCAAACAGGCCAATGATATTGATTCTGCAATAATTACTCCCGGTAAAAAATTGATAATTCCAATAAACAAATAGTAATAACTATTTCTATAAATAAATAAAGAAATTATAGAAAGGGTGTTCAAAATAAAAAAAGCAGTTATTTATACAAGGGTTAGTACTCAAAAAGATAGCCAGAAAAGCAGCTTAAAGCGCCAAAAAGATGAGCTTTTAAGCTATGCAGCAAAAAATGATTTAAAAATTATTAAAATTGTAGAAGAAAAAGAAAGTGGTTTTAATGAAAGCAGACCTGGTATTTTAGAAGTTTTAGATCTTATAAAGAGAAATAAAGCTGAAATACTTTTAATCCAGGATAGCAGTCGTTTAGGCAGGGGTAATGCAAAGATGGCTTTGATCCATCAAATAACGAAAATGGAGGCAGAAATACATACCCTAGCTGATAAAGGAGCGATAGCGTTAAATGATTTAGAAAAAATGATTTTAGAAATTTTATCAGTAGTCGAAAACTATCAACAGGAATTAAGGAATAAAAATATCAGTAGAGCTATGAAAAAAAAGATAAACTCTGGCGATTTTAATCCTGCAGCAAATTTAAAAAATATTGATCAGGGTGGTAGAGATCGCAAAGAAGTTCCTTTAAAAGAAATTATAAGATTAAGGAGCTTAGATTTAACATTTAAAGATATTGCTGCTACCTTAAAAGGGCTTGGCTATGATGTTTCTAAATCTACTGTACACAGAAGATATCAGGAATATAAAAATAAAAAAGAAAGTGATCAAGAAATTAAGCAGCTTTAGAGCTGCTTTTTTTAATTGCTTAATATAATTGCTTAAAATTTTTTGAAATCCCAATTTCCTAAGTGAACTTAAGGATTGAGATATAAGCAATTTTAGCTAAATTTACTGTTTTTAGGCATTTTTGTAGTATAACTTCGTAAAATTGTTATTTTACGAAGTTATTTAAAAAGAAATAAATCGCTTTAATGTGAAAAGCTGTCCTATTCCACATCAAAGCGAAAACTTTTTGCTTCTAGAGCCTCTGTTTTTATTACTCCTGATATACTGCAACTACCTCTCCATAATAAAATGTATGCATATCTTGCTTGGGATATTTTTTTTCAACTATATCTTTTGCCAGTTTATCTATGTTCATATCCTGTTTATATTTTATCCTGGCAATAAAATGAAGATCATTTCCTTTTATCACTGGAACTTCACATTCTTCTACTTCAAGTAATTCTAAATTTAATTCGTCAATTTTATCATAATCTCTACCCGACTTAGTTCCACAAAATTGCAGTTCTTTTTTTAGCTGTCCATTTAAGGGTACACTAGCTGTAAAATAATCACTGTTTTCTATTAATTGATGGGTATGTCTGGACTTTCTCACTGGTGCCATTATAATATTTTGATTCCATATATATCCAACAGTGCCCCAGCCCATGGTCATTGTATTAACTTCTCCATCTGCTTTAGTGGTTAAAAATACTCCCTGGGGCAGAACTTCTCTATAATTATTTAAAACCTGATTAAATTCTATTTTTTTCATTTATTACACCTCTTTTTGCTTTATATTAATTTTATATAATTTTTCTTAATATATTAGTGCTCCTGAAACTCCTGCTAAAACAATTAAGGTAATTGGATTAATATTTGTTTTTATCATTATTCCCAGTACTGATACTGAAATTATAAATGTCTGAATATCGATAATACTTGTTTTAACCAGTGAAAGTGCTGCTAAAATAATCAAACCGATTACGGTTGGTCTTATATATCTAATTACAGCATTTATATAATCAGAATCCTTTATTTTCTTATAGTAATGAGCTAAGAGTAAAACTAGAATAAATGAGGGTGTTATAACAGCTAAAGTTGCAAAAAATGCTCCTAAAACACTTGAAGTTGATTTAAAACCAACAAAAGTACCACTATTTACAGCAATAGCTCCTGGTGTCATCTGGGCAATAGCGATTATATCAACAAATTCTTGCATGGTTAGCCAGCCATATCTTTCTAATTCCCTCTGTAAAAGTGATATCATAGCATAACCGCCACCGAAGCCAAACAAACCAACTTTAAAAAACGATCTCATTAAAGCAATTATTATTTCCAGCATTTTACAACCACTTTTTAAATTAATCAATTAAAATTTTATAATTTCACTTCTAATCTAATCAATATAAACCTCTTTATAAACTTTGGATTGTCAACCCTTTTTACAACAATTTTTTATCGAACATTAAATATCTATATTCAACAGGTGTTAGGTAATCTAATGACCCGTGGATTCTGTGGTTATTATACCAGTTAACATAGTCAAATAGCTCATATTCCAGCTCTTGAAAACTATTAAAGATTCTATCATAAGCAAATTCAGTCTTAACTACTTTGAAGGCTGCTTCTGCAACTGCATTATCATAAGGACAGCCTTTATTGCTTAAAGAACGCTCAATATCGAAGTTGTCTAAAATATCATCGATTGCTTTATTTTTAAATTCATTACCTCTGTCAGTATGTAAAATATTAATTTGATCCAGTGGTCTTTTAATACTTTTAAAAGCCTCAGTTACTAATTCAGCATTTTTCTTTTTGCCTGCTGCATAACCAACAAATTCGCGGTTAAAGAGGTCAATTATCAGGCAGATATAGTTCCATTTGCCCTTTACATTAACATAGGTTAGGTCACTGACAACAACATCTAGAGCTTCTTTTTTATCAAATTCTCTGTTTACAACATTAGCTATTTTATCTTCATTACAGCTTGGAGAATGGACTTTGTATTGCTTTTTAGTGTAAGTGGAAACCAGATCATATTTTTTCATTATTTTACCTATTCTGCGTCTGGATACCTGATAGCCTTTTTTAGCTAGTTTTCTTTTGATTTTTCTGGTTCCATAATGAGTTTTATTTTCTTTAAAGATTCTAATTATTTCACTTTCCAGTTCAATGTTAACCTGTTTTTTCTTAGGGGTATAATAAACCATCCCCCTTGATATATTGAGTGCTCTGCACATGGCGCTGATACTGTATTTATCCCTGTTTGCCTTAATGACTGCTACTTTCGTCCCATTATCAGCGCCGCTTGCTTTAAAATATCATTCTCCATTTTAAGCTGCTTGTTTTCTTTTTGTAATTTAATTAATTCTTTTTCTTTATCAGATCTATTATCTTTAGCGCTGAATGACCCTGAGTTATTATAGTCTTTTATCCATTTATGAAGTGTGGACCTTGCCATTCCATATTCATTGAGTATTTCAGTTTGATTTTTACCATTATTGGCCAGAGCAACAACCTTTCTTTTGATTTCTTCAGGATATTTTGTAGGCATGATATTTTCCTCCATTTTAGTTTGTTATTATCTTATTATATCATGTCCGAGAAAAAACTGTTTAATTAATTATACCCGATCCACTTTTTTATAATTTCTCTGCACTTTATTTTTTAGCTTTATGAAATAATCTTTTTTGTAAGAAATTGAGCCGAAAAATATTGCCATAAGAATTAAAAATGCTGGATTTACAGCGAAAGTTAAACCAATTAAAAGAACTAGACTAATGGTTGCGGCTAAAGGTGGATCCCATTCTATATATTTTGCTAAATCAAGACCTGCATAAATAATTAAGCCCACAACTGCTGGACGAATTCCTCTTAAAATGTTCTGAACAATTACATAATCATTAAAGTTTCTAAAAACTATAGCTATTGTTAAAATCACAAAAAATGATGGTAAAGCAATCCCAATAGCTGCTACTAATGCTCCGGCAAAACCGGCAATATTATAACCAAAAAATATGGACATATTAATTGCTACTGCACCTGGTACAGTTTGAGTGATAGAGATAGCATTTACAAACTTTTCTTTATCAACCCAACCCTGTTTATCAACAAATTCTTTTTCCATAATTGGAATCATTGCGAGTCCGCCACCAAAGGTAAAAAGTCCTATTTTAAAAAAGGTTATAAACATTTTAAATAACCGTTTAATGTTTTTATTCATTGATAGATTTATAACACTCCTCATATTATAGAGTCATTTCCACTGAAAAACTAAAATGATCTCCTCTTATCAAACTTTCTCTTAGTTCTATTAGTTTATTTTCTGAATCATAACTGTATCTTATAGTCTGGAATAAACAACTATCTTCTTTAACTTCTAACAACTCTTGATCATTTAATGAAGGTAAAACAGGTTCTAAATATTCTTTTGCTCTTACAACATGATTATCATTTTTCTTTAAAAGGTTATACAATGAATCCTGTTTTAATTCAGGGATTTCAAAGTTTTTTAAATAATCAATAGGTATATATGATGTTTCAAGAATTAAAGGCACTTCATTCATTAATCTAAGCCTATTTATCTGCCAGAGTTCAGTAGAAACAAACTCATCAATACTTTTTAGACCTTTTATTTTTTTGTGTTCAAGTAATTTGCTTTCAGGATTTTCAATATTTTGAGCTATATTTTGCCCAAAACTATAAAATTGCAGCAAGCTCTGTTCCCAGTGCAGTTCTTTAACTAAATATCCCTTTCCCTGTTTGCTTTCAATTGTACCTTTTTCTTTTAAAACATTTAGGGCTTTACGAATCGTTGAACGAGTAACTTCAAATTCTTGAGATAATTTGTTTTCTGAAGGAAGATATGCTCCAGATGGATAAACCCCCTTATATATTCTTTGAGTGATTTCTGCAGCAATATTTTTATAGATTGCTGATAAATGATTTTTAGCTATAATATCTCCTCCTGTGAAATTAAATTTTTGTTAATTTAAAAAATACTACTTGTGTACACAAGTAGCTTGTTTAACAGTTTAGTATTATTTAAAAGCAATGTCAAGCTATATTGAAAAAAATTTAAAAAATTTTTTGGATCTTTAAAATGCAAATTATACTAAAATAATTTTTTGTATTAAAGATCAAAAACACCTCCAATTTCTAGAAATTAGAGGTGTTAATTTACTAAATTATTTTAAATTACCATTTTCATGTAATTTTTTAATCTGTCCTACATCTCTTTATCTCCCCTACCTGAGAGATTGATTATTACAATTTGATCTTCATTTAGATCTTTAGCTATTTTCATTCCTCCTGCAACAGCATGAGCGCTTTCTAAAGCGGGTATAATACCCTCTTTTTCGGATAAAAGATGGAAAGCGTCTAATGCTTCCTGGTCAGAAGCGGTTGTATATTTAGCTCTACCACTATCTTTTAAATAACCGTGCTCTGGTCCTACACCGGGATAATCAAGTCCTGCTGCAATAGAATGAGTATGAGAAATCTCATCATTTTCATCATAAAGAACATAACTTTTAAATCCATGTAATTCTCCAGGTTTTCCAAAAGTTAATGGAGCTGCGTTTTGTCCGGGTTTATCACCCTTACCACCTGGCTCAATACCTAATATATTAACTTCTTTATCATCTACAAAAGGAGCAAATAATCCAATTGCATTACTTCCTCCACCAACACAGGCAACTATGTAATCAGGTAATTTATTTTCTTTTTCTAAAATCTGCATTCTGGCTTCTTTACCAATTATGGACTGGAATTCTTTAACCATAGTTGGATAAGGATCAGGTCCAACAGCAGAACCTAGCATATAAAAAGTAGTATCAACATTTGTAACAAAATCTTTTAATGCTTCATCAACTGCATCTTTTAAAGTTCCATCTCCTGCAGAAACAGCATTAACATTAGCACCAAGCAATTCCATTCTAAAAACATTTAATTCCTGGCGTTTTGTATCAACTTCTCCCATAAAAATCTCACAATCCATATCAAAAAGTGCACAGGCAGTTGCTGTTGCTACACCATGTTGACCAGCACCAGTTTCAGCAATAATTCTTTTTTTGCCCATTTTTCTGGCCAGTAACGCCTGACCAATACAGTTATTAATTTTATGAGCACCTGTGTGGTTTAAATCCTCTCTTTTTAAGTATATCTTTGCTCCTCCGACTTCTTTAGTGAGATTTTTAGCAAAATATAAAGGGCTGGGTTTACCTACATAATCTTTAAAAAGAATAGCAAGTTCATCCCGAAATTCTTTATTGTCTTTGATTTCTTCAAACCCCTCTTTTAATTCCTCTAAAGCAGAAGCTAAATCTTCTGGAACTATTCTGCCTCCAAAATCACCAAAAAAACCACTTCTTTGCTCTTCTCTACTCTTCTCTTTCATTCTCTCATCCTCCATCTCATTTTTTTAATATCTTAGTTACTTAAAATTTTGAATTTAATAAAAGTTTAGCAGAAATATTCTTAACTGTCAACCATTGTGAATAACATTAAAATCTTTTTATTGTAAATATTTCATTGAAAAAACCCCGCTTTTAATAGCAGGGTTGAATGATTTATAAATTTTAATTATTTTTAATAAACTTCTTTAACACCACTGGCAACTTTTGCAACTCTTTTAGCCAGTCTTCCAGCCATATTTAAGTCGCCATCTGTAGGCATCTGTGATCCATCACCACCGGCAATTGTTGAGGGACCATAAGGTGTACCTCCCTGGAGTTTAAATTCATTTAGTTCTTTATTTTCCCCATAAGGAGAACCAACAAAAATCATTCCCAGATGAAGCAGCGGAATTAATGAAGAAAGAATTGTACTTTCCTGTCCACCGTGAACAGTATTAGTACTGCTCATAATTCCAGTGACCTTTCCTTCTAGAGCTCCTTTAGCCCATAGACCTCCAGCTGTATCAATAAATTGTTTAACCTGAGCTGGCATATTACCAAAACGAGTTGGAATACCCCAGACTATACCATCTGCCCATTCTAAATCAGAATGATTAGCTTTTTTAACATCTGCCTGAGCTTTTTGAGCTTCTACATAAGCATCTTGAGAAGACATTCCTTTTCTAGCTGCTTCTAATTCAGGGATTTTACGAAGTTTTACCTCATAATCTTCATTATCTTCTAAAGCTGCAGCTGCACTTTGAGCCATTTTAAATATGTGACCATAAGAACTATAATATGTGATTAATACTTTTGTCATTATTTTACCCTCCTGATCATTTTGTTGATTTGTTTTTTCAAATAATAGCTATATAGGCATTTAATTCTTCTTGTTATTTTAATAATATCAATTATTATAATTAATTACTGTATAATTTTTAACATAAGCCTAAATTTCACCCCTATTTACCTTTTTTCCTTAGATAAATATTATGATAATATTCATATGGGTTTTCACAATCAGTAACACCTTTCTTTACTTGTATTTTAATCCAATTATCAAAATCTATCTCTGGAAAATAAGTATCTCCGGAAAATTCGTGTTCTATAATGGTTAAATATAATTTATCACAATAAGGCAAAAAAAGTTGAAAAATTTTTAGACCTCCAATTATAAAAGCTTCTTTTTTCTGCACTAAAAATCTATTTAGAATTTCTTTTTTGGAATGAATTATCTCACAGCCCTCTGCAGAATAATTTTTATTTTTAGATAAAATGATGTTTTTTCTACCTGCTAAAGGAGATCCAATAGATTCAAAAGTCTTTCTCCCCATTATAATAGCTGATCCCATAGTAGTCTGCTTAAAATACCTTAAATCTGCGGGTAGTTTCCAGGGAAGTTTCCCGTTTTGACCGATCAATTGATTCTGATCCATTGCTGCGATAATTGATAAACTCATACATTCCTCCTTTTTTCTTTATTTTTCTTTATTTTAAATCTATTCACTAATCTCAACTTTCTTTTTCATCCATTTCCAGGAATAAGTTGTTAGAAATAAAGCTATCAAAATCTCTACTAGCAAATTCAGTACAGAAAAACTAGTGAACCTCTCCACCTAAATCAAAACCAAGATTTAGAGGGAGCTTCTAACTGCTTCATATAGATTAAAGTTCAACCTATATTACTAGGTCAGTTTACAAGATGTTTGGCTTTTAAGTTTTGCTCCTAATAGTTTAGGATACCCTTAATCTTGAAGGATTGTCCACAAATCCATTATCTCTCGCCTCTTTGATAGGTCTGAGAATACATTTATCGTTATGGTATTTACGAAGTATATTAAAACTACCATTCTGATCAGCATTAATTAATAGGCCCTCGTTAGTTTTAAAGAGACCTCTAGTAATTCTTCTGGATTTATCATAGTTACTTTTATTTATTTTTTCCAGATCTACTGAACTACATCCAGAAGTATAGCTTTCATCAATTCCAACAACTTTGATACCTTTTAGTTTAGCTTTGTATTCAATTAATTTTTTTAATCTCTGGATCGGTATTTGGACAAAAGATTTAAGTTTGCTGCATTGTTTAATATTTTTTATATCTCCAATTACAATAGTTTCTACTTGATTTTCAATTGCTAAATCAACTATTTTGCAACTAGCTTTATGGAGATAATCTCTAATATAATTTTTTCTCTTTAATCTCAGATATTTTATTCGTTTAGTATCTCTAATTTTACTGGTAGCTAACTGCCTCATTCTAATGCTTTGTAGTCTGGCAATTTCTTTATTAAAATAAGAATTTTTGGATTTAATAGTTTTACCATTGATAATATAACAATCAGAATTGTTTTTAAATATTAAAGTAGCCAAATTATCAAGACCTAGATCTACTGCCATTATGTTAGATTTCTTACTTTCTTTTGCCTCTTTAACTTTGTAGATAATTAAGAGATACCATCTTTTAGAAATACGGTCCTGCTTAATCTTTATCTGCTGGACAGCATCTAAATCTATAATGCTTTGAACTGCTTCAGGCAGCTCAAAATTAAGAGCCTTCACATTATATTTAGACTGTATCTTTTTAGATAAGGATAAGAGTAATTTGTTATCTCTAATTCTAACAGCTAAATTGGTAAAAATTATTTCACAGGGATTACTGTTCATATGTTTAAAATTAGGTGACCCTGGCTGACCCTTATATTTTTGAGGATTCTTTTTATAATCTTTGAGAGAATTAAAAAAACTTTTCCAGTCCTGAACTAACTGCTTTAATGCCTGCTGTCTGTTATGGGAGTGAAGGTAGTCATTATGCCAGTTATTTTTATATCTAGTTTCTAATTCAGTATAGACAGCTTTTACATCTTTATTATTTTTAATCTGATAATTGACTGTATTATATAATTTAGAGCAATGCCAGGCTAATTCATTAATTATTACTAATTGCTTATGGCTTAATTTAGGCTTGAATTTAAATGATAATCGCATTGATTTTTCACCTCCATCCTACTATAATTATATCATACATATGTTTGCTTGTAAAAGAAAACATGGAGGTTTGATTTTTATGAATAGAGACTTAAATAACAATTATCATTCTGTTTATAGTCTACAATATCATTATTGTATCTTCTGGTGGTGCTACTATTGAGACAATTAAAAAGTATATTGAAAATCAGAATAAATAGCCAATTCATCTCCAGCCAATGCATAGCTTGGATGGAGTTTTCTTGGCAATTTTAGATAAATAATTCACCGCTTAAATTACCTAATGCATGATATAATACAACAGCATAAGCAACCCGTCCACTTTTATTATATAACCATGCATAGATTGGTGAACCCAGCAATATACTAAGATGAAAAGTCCAAAAAGCTGTGGTTCCTACACCCAATTGAGATTGATATGTACCCTCCAGAAAAAATAGAGGTAAATGCCATAAAGCCCAGAAAAGTCCTATAATTAAACTGGCCAGTATTATTGGCACTTTTCTCTGCAAACCTTCTAGTGCATAAGCCCTCCAGCCTATCTCTTCCATTCCACCAATAATCACTCCAATTAACATAAATATCAGAGGACCAATATCAAAAATAGCTATTTCTTCATACAGGAAATTATTTAGCAGTATTGGTGTAATCTTTAGTATTAATACAAGAATAATTACATATGAATACCAATTAAATTTTAATGTAAAGGGATTAAAAACTCTGCAAATAAATTTAAAAGGCGTTTTATCAAGATCTTTATCCCAATAACCCAGTTTAATTAAGATTAATGATATAATTAAAGGACCAAGCGCTCCTGTTAAAGATAAAATAACAGTAGGAAATTGCAGATAATTTTGATTGCTTAAAATAGTTAAACCTAAAAAAGTCCAGGTCCAAATAATTGTACCGACAAGAAAAAACCATGGATTAGCTTTATTTTTTTCTAACATTTTTAGTTTCTCCTTCTATTATTTCATCTCAAGTAATTGAATGAAAAATAAATCGTTGCTATCTTTTAATATATAGTTTTAAATTATTTCAAATTCATATAAAACTCCCTCAGAGTAAAATCACCCATTGCTGGAGCAACCATATCCTGTGACAGGACTGTCAAAAATAGCTCTATTGGTCCATAAAATTTTTGAAATGTAAAGGTTCTTAGCAAAAATAAAGATATTTTTATCAACCACTCTGGTATATAAGTTATCTTTTTTTCATTCCCTGCAACATCAAAAGCAATAGATGCAATTTCATTTTGTGATAATATTTCAGGACCACCAACTTCTATTTCTTTTTCATTATTTTTCACTGCATCTACACATACTACAGCTAGATCTTTACCATGAATAGGATTAACTTTAAATTCTCCATCGCCAAATAGAAAAATACGTCCTTTTTGTGCCATGTGAAAAAACTCAGCCATATCCGAAAAAAATCCATTGGGACGAATAATACAGTGCTCAAGCTGAGCTTGCTTTAGTTCATCTACAAATAATTCTTTTGCTTCACATATTTTTAAATCTCTAAGCTCTCTTCCTTTAAAAACCGAAATGTAAATGAATTTTTTAACCCCATGTTTTAGAGCTTCATCCAATAAATTTTTATTGGCCTGGTAATCCACATCAATATATTTAAAACCATCTTTCTGTCTTGTAATTCCCAATGTAGAAATTACAATATCGACGTCTTGACAGCAATTTATGATCGACTCAGCTTCGGTAACCTGAGCTTCTAATATTTCTATTTTTTTTACTTCTTCTGGACTTAATTTAGAAGGACTACGTACAACAACTCTGAGATCATAATTACGGTTGATAAGTTCGTTTAAAATATATCCTCCGAGATATCCAGTTGCTCCAGCTAACAGCACTTTTGTCATTATATATATTCCTCCATATCATTAGATGTTTAAATTTCCATAGTGTTTATCCTTAATTTTGCTTTTTTTGATATATACTTAATGAAAAGCTAAATGTAAGTATTTGAGCTACAAATGTTGCTGCTATCATTATTGCAGTTAATTCTAGATTTTGAAATGTTAATTTATTTTTTTCATTTGATCATCTTTCTAGAACCATAGTTGAACATGTAATTACATTTTTTAAATTTTCGTATTCTTTTTTTTGTTGATTGCTATAATTGATAAATATTTCAGCTTTGTCTGGGTATTTAACACTCAATTCCTGACAACGTTTGAATAGATTTCTGTATTCTTTATCGTAATTTGCTGCAAGGTTATCATCTTCACTTATAACTACTTCATCTATTAAATGCATACCAGCTTCTGAAATTTGTTTTTTTAGTTCGCTTTTATTGTGAAAATTATTATGTTTGAAGTTACTATCATCATCAATATATCCATCATCAATAATTATAATGCCACCGTCTTTCAAATTGTTGTTTAATATTGTAAGAGTTTCAAAATAATCACCAAATACTTGTCCAATAGCACCTAATATTATTACATCATATTTTCCAAGCTCTTTTATCTTTTCTCGAATATCACCAACTTCAAATTTACACAAATTGCTAACTCCATGTTCTTCAGCTTTTGATTCTGAAAAAGAAATAAATTCTGGTATTGCATCAATCCCGTAGCACTCACAATTGATTTGTTTAGCTATATTAATAGAAACTGCACCTTTTCCGCAGCCTAAATCCAACACTGTAAGGTTATTAATATTTGCAAAATGCTTTTTAATAAGCTTTATCATTACTTTAGGGTCAGACCCAATTTCCCAAAAATCTTGAAGAATGTACGGTAGATACGTTAAAATCTCACTGTCTGTACAATCCATTGAAGTTAAAATGCTTTCTTCAATTGTTTTCATTATCTATCATTCCTATTCATTGGATACTTTTTTAGCTATATAAAAACCGTAACTTAGATAATCTTTATACTCTTTGTATTTCCTTATTTCTTCCTTTTGATTATCTATCATATTTTTCGCAATTTCAGAATTATTATGCTTACTAAGGAAATCATCAAAACGTTCTTCCATAGGCTTATAATAATTCTCAATCCAGCTATCTTCTGATAATATAAAATAACCAATCGGAGAAAAATCATTTTCTTCTAATATTTTAATCTTTTTTGAGGCAGTATCAATTTCTGGGTATTCATTATTCCAGTATTGATCTATTTCACTTGGTCTTGAATTTGTAGTCCATGTAATTTCACTTAAAGCTATATAGCCGCCAGTTTTTAAAAAGTATTTCCAATTCTTTATTCCTGCTTCAAACCCCATAATGTAAACTGCACCTTCCGACCAAATTATATCAAATTCTTCTTTGTCAAAAGATAAATTTTCCATTGGCTTTTTAACTGTTGTAATTTTATCTTCTAAACCCTGTTCTTTTGTTTTTAAATTTAATTTTGCTAAAAATTCAGGAAATAAGTCAACTGCAGTTATTTCCCCTTCAATATTTTGAGCCAGGGTAATTGTCTGAGCACCTGTACCACAACCAATATCTGCAACTTTCAAAGACTTTTTCTTGCTAATATCCATAAAATTAAATGCCTTTAATGTATCAGAAGGACTTCCAGGCCCTTGTCTTTTAGCATTTTTATGAAAATCAATTAATAATTCTACTTCCTTCATTTACATTCTCCTCCTGGTAATTTATATTCAATGCAAATTATTTCATATTGATAAAGCCTTTTTTCAACAGTACAGCTTAACATTAAATTACTATGAAAATACTTTAAAATATGGCAACCTGCAAGCTTTATGAAAGAAGGCATGACGCCAATCCCATGTTATGTGATGTATCATGGCTTTATCTTAATAAATCAAGTAAATTATAATAATAATATTTTCTATTTCTCATTTTATTATCTGAAAATATCACCTTCTCTTCTTCAAGAGTAAAAAGATATCTTCTACAAGTTGTATCAGGTATCCCTGTTAAAGAACTAATTGTTTTTACATTAAATATCGGCTTTTGAAACATCGCTTTAATTAGGTCTAATACATTAGTACTATTTATTATATTCATTGCATTTTCTAAATCTCTTTCATACAGGTTATCAATTTCCTCAATTAGATTAATATTTTTGATTACTTGTTTGTTTACACTTTGCAGGAAGAATTTAATCCATTGATTCCAACCATTACCCTCTTTTCTTGTTCCATTCAGTAATCTATAGTATTTATGCTTATCTTTTTCTAATACTTCACTGATAAATAAATTGGGAGAATTTATGAGATTTACATCATATAAATACAGTGGAATTAATATACGGCCAATTCTACCGTTACCATCTAAAAATGGATGAATAGTTTCGAATTGAGCGTGTATAATTGCTATTCTAACTAAAGAATGCAAATTATCATTTGGGTTATTAATATACTTTTCTAGATTAGACATATAGGAATCAACTAATTGTGGCTGAGGTGGCACAAAAGTAGCAGTTTCTAAAGTGCAACCTTCTGGTCCTATAAAATTTTGAATAGAACGATATTCTCCAGGAGCTCCATTTTGTCCTCGAACTCCATTACTCATCAAAATTTCATGTAATTTTTTGAAGAGACGTGTTGATATAGGATATTTTTCTAAAGCACTCTCACCATAGTTTAATGCATCATAATAATTTAGAACCTCTTGAGCATCATTATTTTTTTTATTTTTATCAATATCAAATTCTAAAACTTCGTCAAAAGTTACTTGTGTTCCTTCAATTTTGCTGGACTGTACAGCCTCCTGTAAACTAAATGGAGTAATAAGAAAATACTCATTAATTTTAGATTTTTTTAACATCACCTGATATTTCCCTACATTTGTACTTGCATTAATTAGTTCAGTATAAAATTCCATAGGATCAATTTGTTTTTCTATTGGTAATTCAAATGGTTTAAAAGATTTCATTTAAATCATCCTCTCTTTTATTTTCATTTTATACATTATATTATAATATAATGGCTATAAATTGCAATTGTTTTCAAATTTATATTATTTGAAAATAAAAAAGAGATTATTTGGTTTATTATATTTCAAATAACGTTCCTGGGATTTGCGCTCATGCCTGATTCCGTCAGGAACTGGCGTAAAGCTTGCTTTTCCGTATTCGTAATTAGTTAAATTGCAAGCTTTATGACAGAAGGCATGACGTCAATCCCATGTTATCTGATCGTTTGCTTCTTTTGACCTTCTCTTTATATAATCACTTATTCTTTTTCTTTTACCTGCTTGCTTTTTAAGTAATACAAATGTTATAATATAGTTGAGGTGATTGACTATGAAAACCATAAAACTAAGAAAAGTTGGTAACAGCTATGGGTTTACTATTCCTAAAGAGCTTAAAGAAAAATATAATCTTAAAGAAGGTGAAGAACTTCATATTATTGAAAATGAAGATGGTTTTACAGTAACTCCTTTTAATCCTGAATTTGAAGAGTGGGCTAAAGCTTTTGATAAGACTAACCAAAAATACAAAAACACTCTTAAGGAATTAGCTAAATGAATGACATTATATTTATTCCTAAAGACATAATTCTTTTTTTCCACGAACAACTTGTTAAAATTTATGGTGGAAGTATGGGTATTAGAGATGAAAATTTATTAAATTCAGCTCTTGAACAACCTAAAACAACTTATCAGGGTGAATATTTGCATGATTCACTGCTAAAAATGGCAGCAGCTTATGGCTACCATCTTTGTAATAATCATCCCTTTATTGATGGGAACAAAAGAATTGCTTTTGTAGCTATGGATACTTTTTTACAAAAAAATGGTCTAGAAATTACAGCTTCTGAAAAAGAAGCCTATAAAATGATGATCCAGGTATCTTCTGGTCAGTTATCAAAAAAAGAACTAACGTTATGGCTTGAAAATAATACAAATTCAATAAAATGATAAACCTTCTGATTTAATATATCAGGGGGTTTTTTGTTTCGTAATTTACTAGTCGGCAAATGTCAGATAACTCTTTTCTTTGCGAATAAAAGTTCATCATTTCTAAATATGTTTGATCTTCAAGACTGTTATTTCGTTAAGATCTATATTCTATAATTTATCAAAAGGATTAATAATCTTGATCAAATTCTTATTACTTACATGAGTGTAAATCTCAGTTGTAGTTGAACTTTTATCTAAATATGCCAAGAAAACTCCATCCAAGCTATGCATTGTGTGGAGATAAATTGGCTATTTATTCTGATTTTCAATATACTTTTTAATTGTCTCAATAGTAGCACCACCAGTAGACAAAATGCAGTAGCTTCTAGACCAAAAAGCAGGTTTCCAATAATATTTTTTCTTTTACAAGCAAACATATGTATGATATAATTATAGTAGGATGGAGGTGAAAAATCAATGCGATTATCATTTAAATTCAAGCCTAAATTAAGCCATAAGCAATTAGTAATAATTAATGAATTAGCCTGGCATATTAGTAAACTATATAATACAGTCAATTATCAGATTAAAAATAATAAAGATGTAAAAGCTGTCTATACTGAATATGAACAGTAATCCCTGTGAAATAATTTTTACCAATTTAGCTGTTAGAATTAGAGATAACAAATTACTCTTATCCTTATCTAAAAAGATACAGTCTAAATATAATGTGAAGGTCACTAAAGCTTTTAATTTATAATACGCAAGGTAAGCTTTAGTATGACTGTATTCGATTTGGCCGCTCTTCAGTAGATCTGGAAAAAATAAATAAAAGTAACTTTGATAAATCCAGAAGAATTTCCAGAGGTCTCTTTAAAACTAAGGAGGGCCTATTAATTAATGTATTCTCAGATCTATCAAAGAGGCGAGAGATAATGGGTTTGTGGCCAATCCTTCAAGATTAAGGGTACCTAAACTATTAGGAGCAAAACTTAAAAATTAGGTGAGATTAAAGGAATCAGCCTGTCTAAACCCTTTTTAAAGGCTTAAATAATATTTATCTCAAACTATCAACAAAATTCTCCTGAGCTTCTCAATTGGAGAAAATGTATTAAATATTTAAAATTTAATCAATATACTTAACTTGATCTTCTTTGTCAGAAAGAATTATTTCTTCAATACTAAAAATAATTAAGCCGATATTATCTCCTATGATAAATTGAGGCATATTATTCTTTTTTAAATGCATTTCTCTATAATTATCTCCCTCTTTATCCTCCATTGTTACAGCAGTTCCCAAAAAAGTAGCACTTAAACCATCAGAAATTGATGATATCAGCAGTGATATGTTTTTGTTCTTTTGAATATTAGAATATTTTTTACTATTTATTCTGCTGCTTAAAATAATTTTATTTTTTGTCTCAACATATGTGAAATTCATTAATGATAAATAGGGTTTATTCTCCCCACATGTAGCCATTGTACAAAAACTTTTATTTTTTAGTAAAAATTTAATATTATTTGGAATATCCATAATTATCCTCCTTTAAATTAGATAATATTATTATATAATCATTTTATTATAAGCATCTTTAACACTTCCAAATGCCTTTTCATTTACTATAGATAATTTCCATATCTGGCTTTTCAGTGCAGAAATAATGTACCCAGATATAAACATGTTGGAATAATGCTGCACTTAATGCTGCCTGAGAACCTAAGAATAATGCAACAACCCACAATAGAAAAAAAGCAAAGGAATACATAGAATTATTATTCCATTTAAAGATTCCTTTTTTTACTAAAGGCATTTTTCTATAAGAAACTCGAAAATGATCTGCTCCTAATGCTCTAATTATTCCAAAATATCTTAGAACTGACCAAATAGTATAAATAGCTGGAATTAACAAAAAGAATGTAAGAGCTAGTGCTATTAATTCTGGAAGAAAAAGAGAACTAGAATCAGATTTAGCTAAGCCAATAAGTGTAATAACACGAGCTAAAAGAAAGGGTAAAAAAATTAAACTCCAGATAAATAGATCAAAACTACCAAATATTTTAGATAAAGTAGCCCAACCTAATTGAAGACGAAAAACAATCCAGACTAATATTTGATGCAAGACAGCTGTTCCAATTGTAAGCCAAAACCAAGTTATATCTCTAATACCCAACCAGGAACCTTCACCCATTACTGGTGACGCAAATGCCCAAACAATAGGTAGTAATATTAATAAAGCAACAAGGTGCCATATTTGTCTATGAAAAAAATAATGTAATGAACGTGCTTTTTGATGCCATATATTTTCTTTGTTCTTCATTATAATCTGATCCTCCTGACTGGATTGTACTTTTATTTGACTATAAGTTAATTAAATATTTAAGTTCCTTTCTCTTATTGTTTCCATATTATTATCTTTCTTTGTTTGGATTATTAATCCTTTGTTATTGAACAAAACTTATTTCAAGATAAAAAAAGCAGAGCAGTTTTTACACTGATCTGCTAATAGTTTCATACTTAAATGTTAAATTTAAATTCGCCATCTTCAAAATCTACAGTAATGATATCTCCCTCTTCAATTTTACCTTCCAGTAGAGCCATTGCAAGTTCATCTTTAATTTGACTCTGGATTACTCTTCTTAAAGGTCGTGCTCCATAGGCTGGATCATAACCTATCTCAAGTAGTTCCTCTTTAGCGTTTTTTGTTAATTCTATTTCTATATCTTTATCTGCTAAATTTTGCTGGAGATAAGATATTTGAATATCAATAATATCAAAGAGATTTTCCTTGCTTAATGAGTTAAAGATAATTTTTTCATCAATTCTGTTTAAGAATTCCGGCCTAAAGTGAGACTTAAGTGACTGTTCTATTTTTTCTCTTATTTCTGATTTTTCCTGAAGATCCATGATAAATTGAGAGCCGATATTAGAAGTCATAATGATCACAGTATTTTTAAAATCAACTTCTTTACCCTGGCTGTCTGTTAATACACCATCATCTAGTATTTGTAGTAAGATATTAAATACATCTTGATGAGCTTTTTCAATTTCATCAAATAATATTACAGAATAAGGCTTTCTTCTTACCTTTTCAGTTAGCTGTCCACCTTCTTCAAAACCAACATAACCAGGAGGTGAGCCGATTAGTTTTGAGACTGCATGTCTTTCCATATACTCTGACATATCAAGCCTGATAAGTGCTTTTTCGTCATCAAATAAATAAGCTGCCAGTGTTTTAGCAAGTTCTGTTTTTCCGACTCCGGTTGGTCCCATAAAGAGGAATGAGGCAAGTGGTCTATCTGCATCCTGAAGACCTGTTCTAGAGCGTCTAATTGCATTACTGACGGCAACAACTGCATCTCTTTGTCCAACAACTCTTTTTTCTAGTTCTTCTTCTAAATGGATTAATTTCTCTTTCTCTTCTTCCATTAATTTCTGGAGTGGAATATCGGTCCAGAGTGAAACTATTTCTGCAATATCTTCTTCAGTTACCTCTTCTTTAACCAACTGTTCTGTATTTTCTTTTGAGCTTTCTACTTTTTGAGTAAGTTCTGCTAGTTCTTTACGCAGATCATGAAGTTTTCCATACTTTAATTTAGCAGCTTCTTCATAATTTGCTTCTCTTTCTGCAGCCTGGGCTTTAACCTCTACTCTATCAATTTCTTCTTTTAATTTCTGTATTTTAGCAAGTTGGTCTTTTTCGTTTTGCCATTTTAACTGTAAGGGATCTCTTTTATCTTTTAACTCCTGCAATTTTTCTTCAATTTCTTCCAGCTTTTCTTTTGCTTCCGGATTATCTTCTTTTTTAAGAGCCTCTTTTTCAACTTCTAAACGCCTGACTTTTCTATCCAGTTCATCTATCTCAAGTGGCATAGAATCTATTTCTATTCTGATTTTAGAAGCAGCTTCATCAATTAAGTCTATTGCTTTATCAGGTAAAAACCTTTCAGTTAAATAGCGGTCTGATAATTTGGCTGCAGCTACAATCGCATTATCAGTTATTTTAATTCCATGATGAATTTCATATTTTTCTTTTAAACCTCTTAAGATAGAGATTGTATCCTCTATATCTGGCTCTGATACTTTAACAGGTTGAAATCTTCTTTCAAAAGCAGCATCTTTTTCTATATGCTTTTTATATTCTGCTAAGGTAGTAGCTCCTACACAGTGCAGTTCACCTCTAGCAAGAGCTGGTTTTAAAAGGTTAGCTGCATCCATTGAACCCTCAGTTGCTCCTGCTCCAACTAAAGTGTGCATCTCATCAATAAATAAAATTATCTGTCCTTCTGCTTTTTTAATTTCTTTTAAAACAGATTTTAGTCTTTCTTCAAACTCTCCTCTAAATTTTGTTCCAGCAACTAATGACCCCATATCAAGTGATATGACTCTTTTGTTTTTTAAACTTTCTGGAATATCTCCATTAACAATTCTTTGGGCAAGCCCCTCTACGATTGCAGTTTTACCAACACCGGGTTCACCGATTAAAACCGGATTATTTTTTCTTCTGCGAGAAAGGACCTGCATAACCCTTCTGATCAGGTTATCACGTCCAATAACAGGGTCTAACTTACCTTCAGCTGCCTGTTCTGTAATATCAATAGTATATTTTTCTAGAACATTAAAGCCATCTTCACCCTGTTGAGAATCTATATTACTTCCGCCTCTGATTTCTTTAATGATCTTTTTCATTTGATTAAGACTAACTCCATTTTCAGAAAGTATTTTAGCAATGTCGGTATTTCTTTTTGCTAAGAATGCTAATAGAAAATGTTCTGTAGAAACAAACTTATCCCCCAGAGCATCAGCCTGTTTATCAGCTTCTCTTAAGATTTCGTTTAATTTATATGACATATAGGCTTGAGCATCTTTTTTGCTATATACTTGAGGCAACTTATCTAATAATTCCTCATTTTTTTCTTTAATAATTTTTATATTAGCCTCAGCCTTTTCTAATAGTGGTATTACTATTCCATCATCTTGATTTAACATTGCTTTTAAAAGATGAGAGGGGAAAATCTCCTGATGACTATAATCTTTAGCAATATGCTGAGCCTCCACAAGGCTCTGTTGAGCTTTACGAGTAAACTTTTCCATATCCATAAGCCTTAACCTCCTCAATTCAATATATTATTTATAGTATTAACTTCTATAATATATTATAATATAAAGGTCAGAGATGGTCAAGTATTTTAAAGCAGGATTTTCACTTAATTAATAGAATTATATTATTAGGTAGTTCTTTAAAGAGGAGTGATGATAATTTCTCAATTAAAATTTTTAGAAGCAGTAAATAAATTCAAAAAATATTTAGATGTAGAAAAAGGCTATTCTAAATTAACCATCAAGGAATATGAAAATGATCTTCAACAGCTTTATAGATATTTAAAAGAAGAATTAGATTTTCCTGAAGAGTTTAAGCCTGAAGATGTTGATAGACTGGATATAGCAGAATTTTTAGCAGATGCAGTAATTGTCAATGATAATAAGGCTATTACAAGAAACAGGAAGCTCTTTGCTATTCGCTCTTTTTATAAATATTTACTTCGTTATGGGGTAATAGAAAAAAACCCTGCTGAAGCGATTGACAGCAGTAAAACCGATACTAAACTTGAGCCCATTTATCTTAAATTAAAAGAAGCACAAAAATTTATTGCAGCAATTGATGATAAAGATAATATAAATCGTCTACGGGATATTGCCATAACAAAATTATTTTTATATGCAGGATTAAGAATTTCTGAACTTGTTAATTTGGATTTTGATAATGTAGATTTTGAAGATGGCTCTATTAAATTTTATGGTAAGGGAAGTAAAGAAAGATATGTGCCATTACATAATGATGTTACAGAAGCTTTGAAAAGATATTTAAAGGAAAGAAACACCATTAAAATTAAGGATCAAGATGCCAGACAGGCAATATTTTTATCCAGACACGGCAGAAGAATAAGTCCCCGAACTATTCAGTTATTTGTCAAGAAATATGCAAAAAAAGCCGGTTTAAGTAGAGCAGATAAGATTACTCCTCATAAATTAAGGCATACCTTTGCAAGTATGCTATACAGACAGACTAAAGATATTAAAGTATTACAGGACCTTTTAGGTCATGCTAATATTTCAACAACTCAAATCTATACTCATGTGGATACTGAAGAAAAGAAAAGTGCCATTGATGAAATGCCTGATTTTTAAAAAAGAGCTTAGCAGATAAAATCTGATAAGCTCTTTTGAATTTATAATATACTATTTAATTTTTCTATAATCTCATCGATTTCTTTTTTAGTGATATTTAATGCAGGTAAAAAACGGATTGTCTTACCCTTTAAAATATTGAGCAGCAGGCCATTTTTTTCAGCTTTATCACGTAGGCCTTCTATCTCTTCTGCTAATTCCAGACCAAGCATTAAGCCAATTCCTCGATGTTCTTTAATTATATCAGAATCAAGGGTTTTAAGCTGATTATAAAAATAATCGCCATTTTCTTTGATTTGTTCTTGCATATTGCTCAGTTTTTCTAAAACCACCTTAGCACCTCTTAAGGCTAAAGGATTTGGCGCAAAGGTTGAACCATGGTCTCCAGGCTCTAGAACTTCTCTCATTTCTCCTGCCATTATAACAGCACCTAAAGGCAATCCTCCTCCTAATGCTTTAGCAACGGTTATTAGATCAGCTTCAATATCATAGTGTTGAAAAGAATATTTTTTAGCAGTTCTATATAAGCCTGCTTGAACTTCATCAACAGCCATTATCCAGTTATTGGCTGCAGTCATTTTTTTTAATTCTTCTACGAATTCCTTTTCTGCAGGTCTAACCCCTCCTGAACCCTGGAGAGGTTCAAAAAATACTGCTTTAATATCAGGGTTTTCTGCAGCTGTTTTTCTTAATGACTCAATATTATTGAACTCAGCTTCAACAGTATTGGGAATTAGTGGTTTAAACTGATCTTTAATTTCAGGAAAACCATTAACTGCAAGTGCTCCTAAAGTTCTACCATGAAAAGAATTAGAGAAATATAATATCTTTCCATTTTTAATTTTCTTTTTTATGATCTTTAAAGCAAGTTCTGTTGCTTCAGTACCTGAGTTAACATAAAAAACTTTTTCATCTTCCTGGCATAAAAGCTTAGAAACTGCTTCAGTATCTTCATCTAAAAAATAATTTGAAGTATGAGCATAACGTTCCAGTTTAGATTTTATAGAGTTTATTACTTCTGAATGGCTGTGCCCTAATGCCAAAACTCCTATTCCAGAAAAAGTATCTATATACTTATTTCCTTCTTTATCATAGATATAAACTCCATCTGCAAAATCAATTTCAAAATCATAATGATTATATATATCTAAATAATTCATTATAACCACCCTTTATAATTTACGCAGACTTGAAACTAATTCGGTTTTTTGTTTTGTTTTATCATCAACATCTTTAATTTTCTTAGCTGGAGCACCAGCAAAAACAGATGCTGGAGGCACATCATCAATAACTATAGATCCAGCAGCAATCACAGCACCTTCTCCAATTTTAACTCCTTCTAAGACAACAACATTAGCTCCGATTAAAACATTATCTTCAACTATTACCGGATCAGCACTTGGTGGTTCAATTACACCTGCTAAGACTGTCCCAGCGCCAATATGGCAGTTATTACCTACAGTGGCTCTCCCACCTAAAACTGTATTCATATCAATCATGGTATTTTCGCCAATTTTAGCACCGATATTTATAACTGCACCCATCATAATAACACAACCATCGCCAATTTCAACCTGGTCTCTTATATGAGCACCTGGTTCAATTCTAGCATTATATTTATTGTAATCAGCTAAAGGTATAGCTGAATTTTTGCGATCCATTTCTATCTTTTCTTTATCTAGTTTGTCAGCAAGTTTGTCTCTAATTTCACTCAGATCATTATAGTCGCAAAACACAACACCAGAATTATCATCACCAAAGTAATCATAATCACTTAAAGCTTCACTTAAATCTTCACCCTGCACATAGAATTTTACAGGTGTTTTCTTTGTTGAATTAGAAATATAATCAATTAAATCATAAGAATTCATTTATATCACTCCATTTTATATATTTAATTTGTTAATATATCTTTAAAAGAATAAAAACCGGGCTTTAAATCTAATATTTTTTCTGCACTTAAAAGAACACCTTTTGTGAAGGCTTCTCTTGAATATGCTCTATGTTTTAAAGTTAAAACTTCCCCGGTACTGGCAAAATAAACTTCGTGTTCACCAAACTCTGAACCAAGTCTTTTTGAATGCATTTCAATATCTCTATCTATCAATTCTGAGAGCATAATTGCTGTCCCCGAAGGTTTGTCTTTTTTAAATCTATGGTGAGTTTCAGAAATTTCAATATCCCAATCCTGATCAATATATTTATCTATCTTAGTGACAAGTTCACTTAAAATATTGATTCCAATAGAAAAATTAAAACTCTGAATAACTGCTACCTTTTCTGCTAATTGATTTAGCTGCTTAAAATCACCTTCATCTAAGCCAGTTGTTCCAATAATGAGAGGAATCTCTTTTTCTTTAATTACCCTCACAGTTTCTGGGAAAGCTTCTTTTAAAGAAAAATCAATTATCAATTCAGGTTTTTCTAATTCCTTTTCGCCATTCTCATCTTTTTGATATACTAATTCATGGCCAGCTTGAGAAAATATTTTTTCTATAGACTGTCCCATTCTTCCAGAATAACCGATTATTCCATATTTCATATAATCTCTAACCTCCTCATCTCCTCTAAGAGAAGTTCCTGATTTTCAGGACTTAAATTTATAAGGGGACGGCGTAAATTATTATTAGCCAGACCAATTTGAGCCATCGCAAATTTAATTGGAATTGGATTAACATCAATAAAAATTAATTGCATTAAACGATGATATTTATAATATGTTTTTCGAGCTGCTTGATATTCCTCTGCTAAAATTTTATCACATATTTCTTTCATTACTCCTGGAAGTAAATTAGAAAGTACAGAAATAACTCCACTTCCACCAGACATCATAAGAGGCATTGCCTGATCATCATTACCAGATAAGATTGTATTATTATCTCCACTTAAAGAAATTACTTCTAGAATTTGACTCATGTCACCACTTGCTTCTTTAATAGCAACAATGTTATCAGCTTTATCGGCCATTTCTTTAAAAGTTTTAGCTTCAATATTAACTCCTGTTCTAGATGGTACATTATACACTATAATGGGCAGTTCTGTTCTTTCTGCAATATAAGTATAATGATCTACCAATCCAGCCTGACTGGTTTTGTTATAATAAGGAGTTACAATTAAAAGACCATCTGCACCCTGCTCTTCGGCCATTTCGTTCATTTCTACAACTTTAACAGTATCATTTGTTCCGGTTCCAATAATTACAGGTACATTGCCATCTGCTTTAGCAACGGCCATTTTGGTTAGTTCTTTTCTTTCTTCAAAATGAATGGTTGGTGATTCACCAGTTGTACCCATTACAATTAATGCATCAACATTGTTTTCTAATTGATGGTCTAAAATTTTGTCAAAAAGTTGATAATCAACATCTCCATTTTCTTTGAATGGTGTGATAAGAGCTGTGCCTAAACCTTTAAACATATTAATAGCCTCCTATAATAGTATTTGTGTAGTCTTCAAAAGTTTCGTTCCGCCTAATTTGTCTAACTTTTCCATCACGAGTGTAAAGAAATTCACTATTTTTCAACATACCATTATAATTAAAACCCATTGCATGACCATGAGCACCGGTATCATGTATAACTATTATATCATTCTTTTTACTTAAAGGAAGCTTTCTATTTACGGCAAATTTATCGTTATTTTCACATAGAGAACCGACAACATCATAAATTTCTGTTTCTTTTTCTCCTCTTTCCTCAGCATCAATATTAGTTATATGATGATAACTTCCATACATACCAGGCCTCATTAAGTCTGACATAGAAGCATCAAGTCCTAAATATTTTTTAAAGGTTTCTTTTTCTTTAATTATTTTTGTAACTAAATATCCTGATTCTCCAGTCACATATCTGCCAGATTCCAGAAAAATCTTGGGTTTTAAATCTTCAGCTAATATGATGTTCTTATATGATTGATATACAGAATCAGCAATTGCTTTTAGATCAACATTTTGCTCAGGCAAATATGGAATACCAATTCCACCACCAATATTAATAAATTCTATTTCTACTCCAAATTCATTAATTAATTCTAAAGCAAAGTCAAAAATCATTTCTGTATAATCTTTAAATATTGCTGGATCATTTTCATTCGAAACCACCATAGTATGCAGCCCAAGTTTTTTTATACCATTTTTAGATAAAAAAGAAACAGCTTCTTTAATTTGTTCTGCAGTAGAACCAAATTTGGAATCTTTTGAATCACCCATGATCTCATTTTCAATAGAACCGGGATTTAATCTAAAAGAAATATTTTCAGGAATAATATCATTCTCAAAAAGCTCATAAATATCAGCAGCCCAATCTATGTTTATAATAGCTCCCCTATCTACTGCATATTGATAAGCATCAAGGGTTGTTAAATTAGAGGTAAACATTATATCAGTACCACTAAAACCAACCTTTTCTGCCAGTTTTATTTCAGATACTGTTGCAGCATCAACACCACAATTCATTTCTTTCATTATTTTTAAAATATGTGGATTTGGATTTGCTTTGATAGCAAAATATTCTTTAAAATCAGTCCAGTTAAATGAATCAATCAAATTATTTAAGCGTTCAATAATTATTCTTTCGTCATAAATATGAAAGGGAGTTCCATGTTCTTTAATTATTTTTTTAATTTTGTTTTTAGGTATGGTAATATTTTTCATAACAATATATCTACTCCATTTAATTATTTTCGTTCTATTATAATTATAGCATAACAAAAACTCAGCGAATTCGCTGAGTTAAATAGCTTAACCAGAGAAATCACCTCTTCCAAATCTTTTGAGATAGCTCAACACTAAAAGTCTGGATTAAACTTTTAATGACAGTTCTGTACATATTTTATACAGACCCAGCAGTTAAATGCTTAAGCTCAATTAACCACTTCGGCGAATAAACCTTTCACTTAAAATCTTAAGCTTAAATTAAACTTTAAGTTACTAATTTATAATTCGCGCCTCTACCCCATCCAAGAAGATGAGGCATTTTCCTATTTAATTTATTCAATTTTAATATTTATAATATTACTTAGATTTAGTATATATAATTGTAGTTTTATTGTCAAGAAAATCTCAGAGATTTATTTACAGTTTAGAAATATTCTTTGTATACATGTATACTTATTGATATCTAAAGTATTTTAATTGATTTTAATCTGAATATATAATAATATAAATTTATGTGATAGTTAAATTAATATTAAATTTTGAGGAGTGAGAAGTTTGAGTAAATATACTGATAAAGTATTAAAAATGGTAAAAGAAAGAAATCCGGGAGAATCAGAATTTCATCAAGCAGTTGAAGAAGTGCTGGAATCTATTAAAGTTGTTTTTGACAAACACCCTGAATATGATGAACATGGTATTTTAGAAAGATTGGTAGAACCAGAAAGACAAATTATCTTTAGGGTTCCCTGGGTTGATGATAACGGAAATGTAAAAGTAAATCGTGGTTTTAGAGTTGAATTCAATAGTACTCTTGGTCCATATAAAGGTGGTATTAGATTTCATCCATCTGTTTATTCAGGAATTATAAAATTTCTTGGATTTGAACAAATTTTTAAAAACGCTTTAACCGGCCGCCCTATTGGTGGAGGTAAAGGTGGTAGTGATTTTGATCCCAAAGGTAAATCAGACGGGGAAGTAATGCGTTTTTGTCAGAGTTTTATGACAGAATTATCACGCCATATCGGTGAGAAGACAGATGTTCCTGCAGGAGATATTGGAGTTGGTGCAAGAGAAATTGGTTACCTTTTTGGTCAATATAAACGTATTAAAAATAGATATGAAGCTGGAGTATTAACCGGTAAGGGTTTAGCCTGGGGTGGAAGCCTTGTTCGTACTGAAGCAACCGGTTATGGTTTAATTTACATACTTGAAGAAATGCTTAAAGAAAATAACGTTTCACTAATTGATAAGGAAGTTGTTGTTTCTGGTTCCGGTAATGTTGCAATTTATGCTGCTGAAAAGATAACTCAGTTGGGAGCTAAAGTAGTTGCAATGAGTGATTCTTCCGGTCACCTTTATGATGAAAACGGAATTGATCTTGAATATATAAAAGAAATTAAAGAAGTTAATCGCGGAAGAATTAAAGAATACTTAGATAAATATCCTGAAGCAGAATACTGTGAGGATTGTACTGATATCTGGTCAATGAAATGTGATATTGCTCTTCCCTGTGCTACTCAAAATGAAATGGATGTAGAAGCTGCTCAAAAATTAATAGATAATGGAGTAACTGCAATCGCTGAAGGAGCAAATATGCCTTTAACACCTGCAGCAGCTAAACTTGTTCAGGAGAATAATGTATATTATATACCTGGTAAGGCTGCTAATGCTGGTGGAGTTGCCACTTCTGCTTTAGAAATGACCCAAAATGCTATGTGGGATAACTGGAGTTTTGACAAAGTTGATCAAAAATTACAGCAGATAATGATAAATATCTATAAAAATGCAAGTCAAGTGGCAAAGGAATATGGTTTAGAAGGTGATTTAGTGGCAGGAGCCAATATTGCTTCCTTCCACACAATTGCTGATGCAATGATTGATCAGGGTGTAATTTAAATAAAATTAAACTGTATAAAAGATAAAATCCCAGTTCTTTTGTTTAATGAGCTGGGATCTTTTTGTATATTTTTTACAGAGAAAAAGGACTAGAATTGTTTTATCTAAAACTGCCAAGAAAACTCCCTCCAAGCTATGCATTGGGTGGAGATGAATTGGCTATTTATTCTGATTTTCAATATACTTTTTAATTGTCTCAATAGTAGCACCACCAGAAGATACAATAATGATATTGTAGACTATAAACAGAATGATAATTGTTATTTAAGTCTCTATCCATAAAGATCAAACCTCCATTTTTTCTTTTACAAGCAAACATATGTATGATATAATTATAGTAGGATGGAGGTGAAAAATCAATACGATTATCATTTAAATTCAAGCCTAAATTAAGCCATAAGCAATTAGTAATAATTAATGAATTAGCCTGGCATTGCTCTAAATTATATAATACAGTCAATTCTCAGACCTATCAAAGAGGCGAGAGATAATGGATTTGTGGACAATCCTTCAAGATTAAGGGTATCCTAAACTATTAGGAGCAAAACTTAAAAGCCAAACATCTTGTAAACTGACCTAGTAATATAGGTTGAACTTTAATCTATATGAAGCAGTTAGAAGCTCCATCCGACGCGAAGCTAGTATCTCTTTTGATGCAAATCTTGGTTTTGATTTAGGTGGAGAGGTTCACCAGTAGCAATTTGCTTTACTAATAAAATATAAAAGTATTTTTAACTTGTTCAAATAATAACAAAGTGCTTTTTTTGTCAAACATTAGAAAAAACAAATAATTAAATTTGACTTTGCTGATAGCTTAGGTTATACTAAACAAGTTGAATAAAAGTTAATTTATAATTAATAAAAATATAGCACTTAAGCCTTGACTATATAAATTCAGTCAAGGATTTTTTGTGTTTAGATCAAAATTGCTTTTATTAAATTAACTAATAGATTTAATATCTTGAAGTAAAAAAGAAATAAAATTATAAAGGAAGTGGAATTAGATTTGCAAAAAATTAGATTTAATGAACTAGATATTTCAAACGAGATTTTAAAAGCAGTTGATGATATGGGTTTTGAAGAAACTACCCCTATTCAATCAAATGCTATACCGGCAGTACTGGCAGGCAAGGACATTGTAGGACAGGCACAAACTGGAACAGGAAAAACAGCAGCTTTTGGTATTCCATTGTTAGAAGAAATGGATGCTAATAAAAAAGATCCTCAGGCAATTATCCTCTGTCCCACTAGAGAACTTGCAATCCAGGTATCTGAAGAATTAAAAAGACTGGCCAAATATAAAAAACGAATTTATACTTTACCTGTTTATGGTGGCCAATCAATCCAGAGACAAATTAGAGCTTTAAATAAAGGAGTTCAGATTGTTATTGGTACCCCGGGAAGAGTTATGGACCATATAAGAAGAGGTACATTAAAATTAAACCAGATTAATTACTTTGTACTTGACGAAGCAGATGTTATGTTAGATATGGGTTTTATAGATGATATAGAAACTGTTTTAAGAGATATTCCCGAAGATAGACAAACTCTCTTCTTTTCTGCTACAATTCCTAAATCTATTCGTAGATTAAGCAGAAAATATCAAAAAAATTCTCAGTTTTTAAAAGTTGCTCATGAAAAATTAACTGTTCCTTCTATAGAGCAGTATTATTATGAACTAAGAAGGCATGATAAATTAAAAGCACTAACCAGGTTACTTGATTTAAATAATCCAGAGCTGGCAATTGTGTTTTGTAATACCAGGAAAATGGTTGATGAATTAAATATTAAATTACAGGCTCGTGGCTATTTATCTGATGCAATCCATGGTGGTTTAAACCAAAATCAGCGTGATCGAGTAATGGGTAAATTTAGAAATGGTATAATAGAAATACTTGTAGCAACTGATGTAGCTGCTAGGGGAATTGATGTTGATGATATTGAAGCAGTATTCAATTACGATTTACCACAGGATACCGACTATTATGTGCATAGAATTGGACGTACTGGTAGAGCAGGTAAAAGTGGTAAAGCATTTAGTTTTGTGGTAGGTAAAGATATATATAAATTAAGAGATATTCAAAAATACACAAAAACTAAAATCAAAAGAGACAAAATACCTAGTGCTGATGATATAGAAGAAGCTAAGTTTGAACAATTTAATGAAGAACTTAGTGCATATATTGAATCAGAAAAACTGGATAAATATATTGAGTTGATAGAAAATATTATTGATGAAGAGTTTTCTGCTATTGAAATTGCAGCAGCACTGATGAAAAAATCATTTAATAAAGCTGATAATGATGATACAGAAAAAGTTGAATCACCGAATTTTGGTGATACAGGTGCAGAACCAGGAATGGTTAGATTATTTATCAACATAGGTAAAAAAGATAGAATATCACCCCGACATATTGTTGGAGCAATTGCTGGAGAAACCGGTCTTCCCGGTGGACTTATTGGAGCAATAGACATTTACGATAATTTTACCTTTGTTGAAGTCCCAAGAGAAAAAGGCCATGATGTTTTAGGAGTAATGAAAAATAACTATATCAAAGGTAATAAAATAAATATTGAAACAGCTAAAGCTAAATAAGAAATGAATACTGCAAAAGGGCTGAGAATTAAATTTCTTAGCTCTTTTTTTGTATTTTTTTAAGAAAATTTAATTTAGCTATAAATCCATTAATTTTTTTGCTATAATTATTTTAAATTACTTTAATTAAGGAAGTGAATATAATAATGAGTTATACTAAAAAAGAAATAGTTGAGAGCTTATCTGCTCTAGATCAGCTTATACTTTATAGAAAGCTAGCTAAAAATGATCTCTTAAATAAAATTAAAAGGAAATTAATTAAAGAAGATTCCAAACAAAACTTTAATTTTAGTCAGGTTATCAATGAGCTGGTTGACTTTAATGAAAGATTAGGCCTTAAAGGTGATATTTTTAGAAATTATGTTAAAGGTATTTTCATTAACGATCAAAACAGTTTTTCTTTAGCCGCCGAAAAAAATACAATAGCTGAAAATTCAAGTCTATATCAGCTCGCAATAAACGATTTAGCCATAATTAATCAAGTTGTTAAAATTAAATTTTCTGATTTAATTAGAGTATTTAATTTAGAAAGCTATTCTTTTTTATCTCCTTATCATGCTCATCAAATTAACAAAAGAAATCTTAAAATATATAATTCTATCTTAGATGGTCAATATAATATTAAAGATTCCTTAAAAAATATTAATAATTTTTATCAAAAATTTGGGACTTCTGTTTTGAATCAAAGTTCCGCTTTTTACTGGCAAAATTCTGCCTTAAAAGTTGTTAAAAACCCTGATAAAATAACCTTTGAACAAATAATTGCCTATCAAAAACAAAAAGATGAGTTAATAAATAATACAAAAAGTTTTATTAATGGCAGTAAAGCCCATAATGTTTTATTATATGGTGACAGTGGTACAGGTAAATCTTCTTCTGTTAAAGCACTATTAAATGAATTTCAGGATCAGGGCTTAAGATTAATTGAAATTACCACTTCACAAATTAAAGAATTATCGGAAATAATGGAATATTTAAGTCAAAGAGGTCTCTATTTTATTATTTTTATGGATGATCTTTCTTTTGAAGAATTTGAAACTGAGTATAAAAGTTTAAAAGCAATTATGGAAGGTGGTATTGAATCTAAACCAGATAATGTGTTATTTTATGCAACAAGTAACCGTCGCCATCTGGTAAGAGAAAAATGGCAGGATCGAAAATCTGAAGTTCATAAAAATGATATATTAAATGAAAAATTGTCACTTGCTGAAAGATTCGGCTTAACTTTAATGTATAATAATCCTGATCAAGAGAAATACTTAAAGATAGTTAGAGAAATTGCAGCTCAGGAAAATATAGATATTGATAATTCTGTACTTGAAAATAAAGCCCTAAAGTGGAGTAAATGGCATAATGGTAGGTCAGGCAGAAGTGCTCGTCAATTTATTGATCAACTCTTAAAATTAAAAAGCTAATACTTGCTTGTTATTATTTAATTTAGTGAAATGCTTTTTGATTTGTAATGGCTAGAGAAAAAAATTAAACGATTAAAACCAGCAAGGTCATTTTTTCTCCTTTGCTGGTTTTTTAGTACTTTAATTTTATTTTAAATAGAATATTATAAAATCCCTTTAATTTTGTCTGTAGCGTCAAGCAGTGGACTCACAGATTCATCATAGTTAACAGTATCAATCAAATGGGCAATTAATTTTGACATATCTACTTCTTCAAACCAGTCTGAATCTTTAAATTTCTGCGGTATATAGGTTAAATTAGTTGAAAACAATTTTTGAATATAGCCCTTTTTATAGTACTCATCCATTTTTTCTATTCCATTTGTAAAGAAAGTAAAAGAAACTGCTACAAAAATATTTCTTGCATTTTTCTTTTTCAATTCTTTTGAAATATCAAAAACAGATCCTCCAGATGCAATCATATCATCAACTATTAAAACATCTTTCCCAGCAACTTCGGCTCCCATATATTCATGTTGAACGATCGGGTTTTGGCCATTAACAATTTTTTTGTAATCTCTACGCTTATAAAATAGACCTACATCTGAACCTAAAACTCCTGCATAATAAATTGCCCGATTCATGGCTCCAGTATCTGGAGAAATGACCATTAATTTGTCTTTATCAAGATCAAGATTAAGGTCCTCTTCCACTCTTTTGAGAGCTTTAATAATTTGATAAGTCGAATGTAGACTTTCAAAACCAGTTTGAGGAATTGCATTTTGCACTCTTGGTTCATGAGCATCAAAGGTAAAAATGTTTTCTACACCAAGATTTTCTAATTCTTGCAGAGCCATTGCACAATCAAGTGATTCCCTGCTATTTCTTTTATCCTGACGACTTTCATATAAAAGAGGCATAATAACATGAATTCTTCTTGCTTTACCTGCTATAGCTGAGATAAGTCTTTTTATATCCTGAAAATGATCATCAGGACTCATCCTATTCTCCTGGCCAAACATATTATAGGTTACACTATAATTGCCAACATCAGCTATTACAAAAATATCTTTGCCGCGAATGGTTTCTTTTAAATGTCCCTTTCCTTCACCATTAGAAAATCTTATAATTTCACTCTCAATAATATAAGATTCCTGCAACTTTTCTACCTGATATTCTTCAGAACATTCAGCTAACATGTCTTTCCTTTTTTGAACAAGATATTTATCAATTTTTTTTCCAAGTTCTTTGCAGCTTTCATGCACAATAATTCCCAACTGTCCAAATGGTATTTTTTTAAAATTGTCTTCTTCCACTTTCTTAATCCACCTCATTTAAATAAATTATTATATTTTTAAAATTAGACTATAACTAATTGCTGTATATATCATTAATATTGTATATCATTATTATTAAGGATTGCAAGTATAATTTTTACTAATTAACTTTTAATGCTTATTTAAGAAAAAATGCATTAAAATACCTGCTGTACTACCTATTAATATTGCTGCAATAGCTCCTGTGACAAGATTCAAATTAAAATAATTTATAACAGTTGCTGAAACTGCACCGATAAAAGCATAAAGAATTAATCTATTCAATAAAAATTACCTCCTTTGTATATTTGTTCTTAACTTAATTATAACAACTATTGGCCAAATTTAAAAGCTGATTTTAACAAACTAATGTTTGCATAAATATCAGTTTTTTGTTAAAATTATATAAAACAGATGTTCGCATTAGTGGGAGGGTTAAGATGAAGATTGATTACAGTGATGCTCCAAAAAACAATATTTTGTGTGTTGACATGAAGGCTTTTTATGCAAGTATAGAATTAGTAAAAAGAGGTTTAAATCCTTTAGAAAATCATTTGGCTGTTGTTGGAGACAAAAAAAGAAAAGGCTCTGTAATATTAGCTGCTTCTACAGCTCTTAAAAAAAAATATGGCATTCATACAGGCAGTAGGCTTTTTGAAATTCCTAAAAAAGATGAAATAATAATTGCAGAAGCTAATATGCAGTTATATTTAGATATCTCAATGAAGATAACTGAAATTTATAATTCATTTCTTCCCTTAGAAGCTATCCATATCTATTCTATTGATGAAGCCTGGCTTAATTTAAATGGTACTGAAAAAAAGTTTGGAGATAGTTTGACTACAGCTAAAAAAATCAAACAAAAAATCTGGGATGATTATTCTCTTCTCTGCAGTATGGCAGTTGCTCCAAATATGTTTTTAGCCAAGGTTGCTATGGATATTGAAGGTAAAAAAACTGGTTTGTGTAAATGGGACTATTCTGATGTAAAAGATAAACTCTGGCCTATTAAATTATCTCAATGCTGGGGAATTGGTTCAAAAACTGAAAAAAAGCTAAACGCAATTGGAGTTTTTAAACTTGGAGAGCTAGCCAAATTACCTCTCAGTTATTTAGAAAAAAAATTTGGAATAATAGGTAATCAATTATATTATCATGCCTGGGGGATTGATTATTCTAAGTTAGAAGGTCACTATCAAGATCACAGACATAATATTGGCAGAGGAATTACTCTACTTAGAGATTATAATGACCTTGAAGAAATTAAAACTGTTATTTTTAATTTAGCTGAAGAAGTAGCCAAAAGAGCCAGACATAACAACTTAAGAGCTAAAACTATTAAATTAAGCCTTTCTTTTTCCTATCAAGAAGTTAAGAAAGGCTTTAGCAGACAGCTGACACATAAACGAGCTACTAATTTCAGTCAAGATATTTTTAGAGCTGCTCTAGTTCTTTTGCAAAAAAATTATCAGGGAGAAAAAGTAAGAAAAATAACTTTAACCCTGGGTAATTTTTCGAATAATAATTATAGGCAGTTAAATCTTTTCGGAAATGATGATAGGCAAATAAAAATTAATGAAATTAGAGATAAGCTGGAAAAACAATTTGGACATGATGCTTTATTTTATGCCAGGAATATTCAAAAAGGAAGTATAAAAGCTAAAATAGATAATACAATAGGCGGCCATAAAAAGTAGCCGCCTTAGTTGTCTTTATCACTCAATTAAAAGATGTTCCTGGAGAGATTCAGCATCAGTCAGTTCAAAACTCCCCTTTTCTAATCTCCAGTACTGAGCAGATTGAGAAATGTTTTTCAGGCACTTTATTAAATGTGGATGACAGCTTAAAACAAAAACTTGATGAGTCTGAGCAAGTCTAGAAATAACCTTAACAGTATTAAGTAAATGACTGTGATCAAAATTAACCAAAGAATCATCTAAAACAACCGGTAAATGAGGTTTGATTTCGTTTATTCTGCTCAAACGAACTGCTAAAAAGAGCTGTTCCATTGTTCCTCTACTTAAATAATCAACTCTATTAAAAGTTCTACCATCTGCTAAAATAGTTTTGAATTCTGTATCTTCAAGATCTCCAGAAGTCTCAATAGAATTATATTCATCTGAGGTTATTTCTGCCAAAATATCAGCTGCAGGCTTTAAGAGCTCATCTTCTGCTCTATTGATAAATCTCTCCCTCAACTTGTTTAAAATAAAATAAACACTCTTATTAACTGCATATCTTTCTGCAAGATTTCTCAAATCACTTCTGGCATCATTAATTTTTTGATGTGCTTTTTGAACATCCTGTGAAGATGCTAATCTATCAATTTCATTTTTTAATGTATTAATTTCTTCCAGTAATATTTTGTGCTGCTTTTTGTTTTCACTAAGTTCAGTTGAAGTTTCTTTATATGCTTTTTCCACAGCCTGAAGTGAGGAAAAACCCCGATAAAGTTTTTTAAATGATGTTAAAGCTCCTATTTCATTATCAATACCTTCAGGTTCAGCAAAATAATTGACAAGATAACTGCGAATTCTATCTGAAGAGTTAAAACTAGAACTCAGCTGGTCTTTTTTATTTAAATATTTTTCTTCTAAATTTTTGAATTCCGAAAATTCTTCTGCTTTGTTAAGATATTTATTTAAAGCAGATAATAGATCAGCTTCAAAATTTATTTGATTTGCTTTAAAAAAACTCTTTATATCAGATTCAAGACCGAGATATTTTTCTTCAACTTCTTTAAAGCTATTAACAACTTCTAAATTCTTCACAATATTTTTAAACTCAACAAAAATTTCTTGATATTTAGTAACTAAATTAGCTTCATTTACTTTAAGTAGTTCACTTTCAGTATATTGATAAATATTATTTATTATTTTTATTATTTCTTTTAATACAGCTTCTAATTCCTTTCTCTTTACTTCCAACTTCTCTTGGTCTTTATTTAATAAATTCAACCTGCTTTTCTTATCCTTAATCATTCTATAATAATCACTTATTATACTAACTGCTTGACTATCTTCTATTCCCAGTTCAAGTCGATAGTTAGTTAATTTTTCTTCGTGATTTTTTAAATCCTGCTCAAGTTCTTTAAGTTTCAAATTCAAGCTATTAAGTTTTTTCTCATTTTTTTTGATTACAATTTCCAACTCTTCTTTTGCTTTTTCTTTCTCTAAAAGGGGTTTATATTGAGTAGAAAAGTAAATATGATTTAAAAACAAAGCAGAAAGCAAAGTGATTAAGGCTGCACTCAGATTATAAAAAGCTGTAAAAATTGCAAGAATAAAGGCTATTAAGCCAAAAAGATAAGTTCTTTTAAGAGTAGATTCTGGATTGAGATCATCATATTGCTTTAATTCTTCCAGATGAGCGTTATGTTTTTCTTTTAGATCCTCTTTTTCTTTTTTTAAGCTTTCTAATTGTTGTTTTATATTTCTAAAAGTTTCTATTGTTCTACTTAAATCCCTTTGTTTAAGTTCATCAATTTTTATATTTTTTATCTCCTGAAGTGGTTCATCCCACTCAGAATTAATCTCTTTAAGCTCGTTTTCTAGTATATTTCTTTTTTCATGCAATTCATTTTTAGCTTCTAAATAACTACGTATTTTTTCTATGTACACCTCTTTTTTAGACTTATATGTATTTATTTGTCCAGAATTTTCTATAATAATTGCCAGGATTTTTTCTCTGTGTTCTTCAAGAGACAAAGATATTAAATTGTCTTTTTTACTTTGATAATCTTCTTTTAAAACTTGATAGCTTTTTTTAAAAGAGATTGCTTTTTCATAATTTTCCCGACTGAATTTTTCTGAATCTAAATCTTTAACAGAAAACTGATTCAACTTAAATTCAAGTTCTTCAATCTCTTGATAGTTTTGATAATTATTTTTTAAAAGATCAAATAAAAATTCTTTTCTTGTTAATTTTTTGTTATTTTTTTCAAGCAACTCTAGATTTTCTTCTTTTTCAGCCAGTTCTTTTCTTTTTGCTATAAAATCGTCTAACTGTTTTAGAGCTTTATCTTTATCTTTTTCTGCTTCTTTAATCTGATTATAATAACTTTTAAATTGACTTACATTTGTACTCCCCAGTTTTCCACCAATTTTTACAGCATCATTAAAATAATTATCTGCTATTTCCGGTACTTTTATTAATTCAGAAAGACCAGCTCCAAGCAGTAGAGAAAAAACCTTTTTTTGCTTTTTATTATTTTTGCTGATTTTAGAAACATGCTGTAATTCATCTAAACTTATAGTAAATAATTGCTGGTATGTTAACCTATCAAGATCATTAAATAATTGCACAGCATCTAAATCTTCATCAGGATTACTGTTATTTATTGGCTGTGCTTTTGCTTTAGCAAAACCATCTAAAATTAAATTATAGTTTTGATCATCGGTTTTTAACACTGTTTCTATATAATACTGTTCACGAGCAGGAGGTATAGAACCATCTTGAGGTAAGCCATAGGGAAGATTTTTAATTATATTTAAAAAACTGCTTTTCCCGGAACGATTATGACCACCTATTACAACCAGACCATCACCAAGACCTTCTAAATACTGATTATTAAAAATACCAAAATCCCGTATATAAATACTTTTAAGTTTCAATATTAATCTCCACCTTCAATCAATTCAGATATTATAATTTTTTCAGCTTCTGCTAAAATCTCTTTTTTTAACTCTTTACTGGCAAAAAATCTATCATTTTCTCGATCTTCAGCTTCAGAATCACCCTGCCAAATTGCTCCCCACTCATCTAATAAGCTTTCTTCTAGTTCTGGTTTTTTTAAAAGATCTGCCATTAAATTTTCAAGTTCTTTAAAAAGCTGATTTCTTCCTTTGAGATTATCGAGCTCAGGAAGTTTATCAGCGGTTCTTAACACAATTGAATGTGACCACAAAAAGGGTCTTTGTTTTGCAAAAATTGATCTGAGTTCACTTAAAAGACTGGTTTCTACTTCACTTCTGTTGTTTTTAATATATTGATTAACTTCTGTCCTACCTTTAATGAGCCAGCGTACTATATAACCTTCTACGATCTCATTTTCGTTGCTGTTGATCAATTCATTCAACAATTTTTCAGCTCTATTGAAAATATGTTTTTTTAAATGAGAAATATTTTGCAATTCCTCTTTGTTGCTTAGCTCAATTTTAATATTTTTAAATACAATCGGTGAAAGTTTTATAAAGTTTTTAGTAATTCTCATATCCTGATCAACTTCAATCAGCAAACAACCTTTGTTACCTTTCTCATTAATATCTCTCCCCTGTATAGTCCCTGAATAAGCTAAAACAGGGTTGTTTTTATTTATTTCTTGATATTGATGAATATGTCCCAAGGCCCAATAATGTATTTCTTCTTTTGACAATAAATCACTTTTTGTAACAGGTACATATCTTCTGCTATCTGCCTTTAATGCGGTATGAAGAAGCGCTAAATTAAATACAGATTTGTCTTGAGGAGTGTAAAAATTATACATGCTTCTAGACTCGAATTTCTGTCTGTATGATTGACCTAAAATTCTAGCTATAACTTGATTATTTTTTTTAAATTCTTTAATTTCAACCTCTTCACTTGAAAAGAAATGTACATTTTCTGGTAGTTCAAATGGTTCTTTTTTTCTTCCTGCAGGATCATGATTTCCAGAAATAATGTAAATATAAATACCTTCGTTATTTAGCTTTTGACAGAGTTTAAGAAAAAAGCGGCTTGAACTGACCGATCTAGCTTCTCTATCATATAAATCTCCTGAAATAACTATAAAATCTACTTTTTCAGTAATTGCTTTATCCACCAGTCTCTGCAGTGATTTTTGTTCTGCCTGACTAAAGATATCTAATAATTCTTCATCTGGATTTCCACCATAACTTAAAGGTCTTCCTAAATGAATGTCTGCAGTATGAATAAATTTAAATTTTTTAGTCATTATTTACCCCCAAACAAACTTTGTTTATTTAACTATAATCCCTATTGGTTCTATTTTCCCATTTAATAAAAAACCAGCTGAAAACATATATTTGAACTGCTGCTTTTGCAAGTGAATTTAAATGCTCTGTTAGAGTTAAACTTCTATAAATAAAGCCTTCTATAGTACCAGGTGCCGGGAAAAGACCTCCAATAAGAGATAAACCTAAAATCAAAAAAAATAATTTTAATATAGCATATTTGCTTTTAATAATGATTTCATAAAAAGGATATAAAATTGTTGCCAAAAACAATCCTCTTAAGACCTGCCATAAGGGTGCAGTTCTAATAATTAAGGAATTGCTTACTCGAAGGCTTTCAAATTGCTCAACACCAATAAAAATATTGGGATAATTTTGTATATTCATAAACAATACACCGATAAAAACATATGTAATTAAATGGACAATAGTAAATCGTGCCAAAAAGTAGTAAAATTTTTTTCCCATATCTTTCTCCCCCAAAAGTTATTCTAACTATAAATTTCTAGATAAATCTTCTAAACCCTTTTCTAATCAATTCATTAACAAATTAAGCCTGTAGACATTTACTTCTACAGGCAAATAATTTTAAATATTATTTTTTTAATCATCAAAACTATCTCCAAAAACCATTTCTTCTGCTACATCACCAATAAAAGGCAGCTTATAAACTTCTCCGATATAAGCTTTATACATCAAAAATATCCAGAGTATAGTTCCAAAAAAAGTTATCAAAGAAGCTATTATTAATCCTATACCAGGAAGTATAAGAATAAGAGAAGAAACAATAAATAAAGAGAAAAAAGTTAATAAAGACTGCATGGCATGAAATCTAACATGATTATTTTCTTTTTCAAAAAAGAGAAAAAATAATCCTGTAACCCAGATTCCAGCATAACAAAGTATAGATTCAATATTCTCATCCATTCCTAAAGAAGTTTTTTTATGATACATAGTTATTCCCCCTTCTGTTTGACAAATTATAATATAAATATTTTAAACACAAGGTGAATCTTTAGTATCTACTTATATAGTATCATATTTATGGAAAAATTACATTCTAATTTTAAATATTGATCAATATTTAAAATTTAAAGCATTAGATGTTGAGTAATATTAAAAACCCTGCTCCAGATCAAGAGCAGGGTATTATAAATCAATCTAAGTTGTATTTTACTCAAGTTCCATTATTAATTCTCCAGAATCGAGCTGCTGTCCTTTGCTAACATGAATAGAACTTACTACTCCATCAACAGGTGCTGTAATATTTGTTTCCATTTTCATGGCTTCCATGATAACAAGGCTCTGATTTTTCTTAACTTCTTCTCCCTCTTCTACCAGGATATCAACTATATTACCCGGTAAACTGGCTCCTATTTCAAGCTCATTATCAGGATTAGCAAATTGTTGAGCAGAACCATCTACTACAACATTAGTAGCCTCATCTAAGATTTCTATCTCTCTTCTGAAACCATTTACCTCAAAGTCAAGTCTTCTATAACCTTTATCATTAACCTTGCCAATTTCAAGTAGCTTAACTACAAGAGTTTTTCCTTCTTCAAGTTTTATTTCACTAGTTTCTCCTTCAGCAAGGGCATGGAAATATATATCACTACCCATATGGCTTAAATCTCCATATTGATCAACATAATCTAAATAATCTTGATAAACCTTTGGATATAGAGAATAGCTTATAAGTTCTTTTTGAGTAGCATCTTTATTATATTTTTCTTTTAAAAGTTTATTAGCTTCTTCATAATCAAAAGGCTCCAAAAGAGTACCAGGTCTAACTGTAATTGGCTCTTCACCTTTTAAAACCAGTTTTTGTAAATCTTCTGGAAATCCTCCAGGAGGCTGGCCTAACATACCTTTAAAATAAGCGTGTACTGAATCTGGGAAAGCCATATTTTTAGCTTTCTCGAGAATATTGTCAGGAGTTAAATCATTTTTAACCATAAAAATAGCTAAATCTCCAACAACCTTAGAAGATGGAGTTACTTTTGGTATATCTCCTAACATAAAGTTAACTTTTCTATACATCTCTTTTACGTCTTTAAATCTATGGCCTAAACCTAAACTTTCAACCTGTGGTTTAAGGTTAGAATATTGGCCACCAGGTATTTCATATTTATATATCTCTGCAGTACCAGATTTAAGGTCAGACTCAAACTCAGCATAAACTGGTCTTACTGCACCCCAATAGTTAGATATTTTTTGTAAATTTTCTATATCAATATCAGGTTGTCTGTAAGTATTTTCTAAAGCAGCAACAATGGAATTTAAAGGTGGTTGACTTGTTAATCCAGCCATAGTGTTGAAGGCTGTATCAATTATATCAACTCCAGCTTCTGCAGCCATTAATAAAGTTGCTACACCATTTCCACTGGTATCATGTGTATGAAGATGGATTGGTATAGATATCTCTGCTTTTAAAGCTTTAATTAATTCATAAGCTGCATAAGGTTTTAATAAACCTGCCATATCTTTAATACCCAGTATATGAGCACCCATATCTTCAATTTTCTTTGCTAAATCTAAATAATAATCCAGATCAAACTTATCTCTTTCAATGTCTAATATATCACCTGTATAACAAATAGAAACTTCTGCAATTTTATCATTTTTGATTACTTCGTCAATGGAAACTTCCATACCAGGAAGCCAGTTTAAAGAATCAAAGATTCTAAAGATATCAATCCCTGCATCTGAAGCTTCTTTAACTAAATTTCTGATAACATTATCAGGATAGTTTTTATATCCAACTCCATTTGAACCTCTTAATAACATCTGGAATAAGATATTTGGTATTTTATCTCTTAACCTTTCTATTCTCTCCCAGGGAGATTCTTTTAAAAATCTGTAGGAAACATCGAAGGTAGCTCCACCCCACATTTCAAGCGAAAATAAATTTGAAGCTAGATGAGAAGTTGCTTCAGCTATTTTTTCCATATCAACTGTTCTCATTCTTGTAGCCATTAATGATTGATGAGCATCTCTATAAGTTGTATCAGTTAAAAGAATTTCTTCTTTATTTTTAATCCATTCTACAAGTGCTTCAGGTCCTTCATTTTCTAAAAGTTGTCTTGTGCCACTTAAATTGTCGATTTTTTCGAATTTAGGCACTTTTGGTACATCAAAGTCAGGTTTATGACCTCTTGTTTTATTTACAATAATTTCTCCTAAATACTTTAAAATTTTATATTCTTGATTAGACTTAGGAGTGATATCAAATAGATCAGGATTATTTTCTATAAAGCCAGTATCACAAATTCCTTTTTTGAAATCTTCATGATTTAATACATTAATCAAAAAGGAAGCATTAGTTTTAACTCCTCTTACCTTCATTTCTTCAACAGAACGAAGCACTTTGCGAATTGCATCTTCAAAAGTCCTAGACCAGGAAATAGTTTTAACTAAGAGGCTGTCATAATAAGGTTGGATAATAGAACCTGTGTATCCATTTCCTCCGTCAAGTCTAATTCCAAAACCTGAACCAGTGCGATAATGATCAAGTTTTCCTGTATCAGGTATAAAGTTATTTGTAGGATCTTCAGTAGTAACCCTGCACTGAATAGAATATCCACTAACTTTTATTTCATCCTGTGATTTGATATTTATCTCCGGAGAATCCAGTCTGTATCCCTCTGCAACTAAAATCTGGCTCTGTACAATATCTATTCCAGTAACCATTTCACTAACAGTGTGTTCAACCTGAATTCTTGGGTTAACTTCTATAAAATAATGATTATCATATTTGTCAACTAAAAATTCTACTGTACCAGCATTTTTATAATTTGCTCCTTTGCATAGCTTTAAAGCATCTTCTAAAATTTCATTTCTTTTTTTATCACTTAAAGAAATAGCTGGTGTAAACTCAATAATCTTTTGGTGTCTTCTTTGAATAGAACAATCTCTTTCATAAAGATGAACAATATTCCCGTGCTCATCACCAAGTATCTGAACCTCTATATGTTTTGGGTTTTCCAGATATTTTTCAACAAAAATATCTTCTACCCCAAAAGCCTTACGTGCTTCTTCACGAGCATCCCTAAATGATTCAAGTAATTCATCATCAGATCTTACAATCCTCATGCCACGGCCACCACCACCTGCAGCAGCTTTAAGCATTAAAGGATAATTATTTTTTTCTGCAAAATCTTTGATTTCCTGTTCTTTTTTTATGGGTCTTTCTAAACCTGGAATAGTTGGAACCCCTAATTTATTGGCTAAAATTTTGGATTTAATCTTATCCCCCAATTTATCCATTATTTCAGCATCTGGTCCAATAAATTTAATATCTGCTTCCTTACATTTGCGCACAAAATCTGGATTTTCGGCTAAGAAACCATAGCCAGGATGAATTGCATCCACATCTTTTTTGATTGCCAGGTCAATAATTTCATTAATACTTAAATAAGCTCCAATTGGTCCCTTGTTACCACCAATTTGATAAGCTTCATCTGCCTTAGTTTTAAATAAAGCAGTTTTATCTTCTTCAGAATAAATTGCTACTGTTCTAATTCCTAGTTCTTGACAGGCCCTAATTACTCTAATTGCTATTTCTCCTCGATTGGCCACTAAAACTCTTTTAAACTTTTTTGGCATACTCTAATCTCCCTTCATACAAAGTTATTACTTGCTCTTTAAAGTAGTTATATTTAATAAAATCCTACCTATTTTAGGTAGAAATTATTAACACATTATTCTGCTTTTCAATATTTTTTATAGTATATCATATTTATTTGCTAATATCTAATTCATAGCTAGATTTATAATTTTTAAAATAATGCGAAAATTAACTAATGTTCACTTGGAATCAATTATTTTTTTGCTTAAAAATCAATAAGCTGCCAGCAGCGATTAAAATAACTGGTATTAAATAGTTAAGTACAGTTAAATCTCTTAATAGCTCGGTCTTTTCAACTGTAATTATAAAAAGACCAAAAATCAATAAAGCCAATCCAGGATAAATTGGCCAATCCCATTTGGAGAAAGCTCTAGTGTGAATAAAAACGATCAAAAAGGCACTACCAAGTAAGACAAAAAATAATCCACCACCAATATTTCGAAAGAATTCTATTCGCTGCAGATCAGAAAATAAAGCTAGTGCAAGTAAAATAGTTCCTGGAATTAAAAAACCAATGTTTCTGTAATGTTTTCTTGCTCCAAATGAAAAATAGGCAAAGATAAAACCACCACCTAAAATATAGATAAATATGTCTTCCCCTATTAAATTTAAAGTGTTTAATAGCAAAAATATTCCTATGACTATTAAAATAATACCTAATTTCTTTTTATCCATAATTAAACCCCTCCTAAAATTATAATTTGATTTCTTTAAAGGTTAAAAAAATTCTTTGTTGAATAATTATAATAGGTTAGATTGCGTTAAAAAATTATTTTAAATTTAAAACAAAGGTGATTAAAATGACAAAAGAAAAAAACTTTTTAAATAAAATTAAAAATAATCTTAAAAACATTCAGCTTTCTCCCGCAAAATGGAAAATGTTTATAATTAGAGTATATCAAAAATCGAGAGAAAATGATATATTAATCCAGGCTATGGGTATGGCTTATATCTCTATACTAACCATTGTGCCTTTTTTAATCTTTTCGTTTTATATCATGACACTCTTTAATTTTTTCGGGAGATTAGATACTATTGTAGAACAAATCAAAAATGTAATTTTAAATAATTTAGCAGCTGGTACCGGTGAAACTCTAATTAATTATTTAGAAATCTATATCTTTAATGTTGATATTGAGCAATTAGGTGCAGTCAGTTTTCTTTCCTTGATCATCTTAATAGTCTTTATGCTGGCAAGGGTCGAAGTAACTTTTAATCAAATCTGGTCTGTTAGAGAACATAGAGATATAGTAAAAAGATTTGTTGCATTTTGGACATTTATTACTTTAGGAACATTTTTAATCACTTTGCTTTTAACAGCAACACTGGTTTTAGCAGAACAATATCTTGGTCTGGGGATGCCCGGCTCAAGAATAAGTGAAAGTAATATTTTTAATTGGATACTTTTTAGCTTTAATTTTTTAGTATTTATAATTGCCTATTATTTTATTCCTAATAGAGATGTGGATCCACTGGCTGCAACTTTTGCAGGTTTAATAAGTGGAGGACTCTTTATTTTAAGTAAAAATATTTATACTATCTATACTCGCAATCTGGTTGTTCACAGTTATGAAAGGCAAATTTATGGTTCATTATATGTAATTCCATTCTTTTTAGTCTGGCTTTATTTAATCTGGCTTATTGTCCTTATTGGTGCTGTAATATCTTATGTATTCCATTATAGAAACGATCTAGAATATTTAAAAGAAGGACAGGAAAACAAAAAAGGATTTAAAGCTCTTATCCCTGCAGCAGTTTTAATTGCTCTACAAAAAGATTTTTTAAAAAAAGACAGCAATGGTTTGGAATTCAAAGATTTAATTAATAAAATAAAATTGCCAACAGAAAAAATAAAAGAAGTTCTTAAAGAAATGCAGAGCAAAAATTTAATAACTGAAACAAAAGAAGGAAACTATACACTTTTAACTGATGTTTCTTCATTATCCCTTTGGGAAATTTATGATTCTCCAACTCTTAAAGCTGAAATAGATATAAAAGAAGTTTTCCTTGATCCAGAAATGGAAGCATTTTATGACCACCTCAGTCAAAATCTTAATAAAAGTCTTAGAGAAGTTAAAATTAAAGATTTATTAACTAAGAAAAAGTAAAGATTTTAAATTTAGAAAAATATTTCTTTAAAGCAATAATCCCCTTTAGCTAAGAAATTTAAATTAAAATAATTAGCTTTAAGGGGATTTCTTTTAATTTTTAATAATTCTGCTATCATTTCTTTATATTTTTCACTATTAATCTCACCTTTTGCATATCTTTTTTTAGCCTAATCTATCTCCTTTTCTTACTTTTTTATCTGGGGTAATCAAAACAACTCCTTCGCTGGAATATGTTCCTAAAACCAGAACTTCTGAGATGTAATTTGCTATTTGTTTTGGAGGAAAATTTACAACAGCTAAGATTTGCTTATTAAATAAATCATCTTTTTTATAACACTCAGTAATTTGAGCACTAGAGTCTTTTATCCCAATTTCTTCTCCAAAATCTATTTTAAGTTTATAAGCAGCATTGTTTGCTTCCGAAAAATCTTCCACTGCAATTATTTCACCAACTCTAATATCAAGTTTTAAAAAGTCTTTAAATTTAGCCATTTTTATCATTCCTTTTCATCAAAATTTAAAATCAAAAAGGGTTGACGCTAAAGGAGCAATTCAGCTTTTTAAATCAAAATGCTATCTTGCTAGTGATCCCATTGGATCCCATGGTTTTAAAACAATTGGATCTTTTGCATATGCTTCTAATAATTCATCAGAAAGATATTTCTTATTAATTACAACTTCATAATTAAATTCTTCAAACCATTGTTCACTCATAATAAAAAATCCATCTTTACCTACCTTATCTCCCCAGCTATTTTGAACTTTCCAGCGATTAACATTTCCATTGTTATCTATATTAACACCAGTAAATACCATTGCATGGGTTAAAACACTTTCTCCATATTGAAGTCTACTGCCTTTATCAAGTTTGAATTTTGTATCTAAAACTTCTTCATAATTAAATAATTCAGTATCCATTATACCTAAATCTCTATCATACCACTGTCCAACATCACAGCCAAACCAAACAGGTTCACCATCGCTAATTTGTGATTTACTTAATTCTTTAAGTTTTTCAATAGGTAAATTTAGATAATGTATTTTTTGTCCCTCTTTAACATTTCCTAAAAATTCAACTGTATAAGTTTTATAAAAATCTTTGTCAGTTGTGGGTGCATTAATAATACTAACATAATCTGTCATTTTAACTTTAGAATATTTATTATAAAACTCCATCGGACTTAAGCTGGAATCTCTATAAAAATGCCCTTCTTTATCCTTATATTCGAAGTCGAATTCTTGAGGAGGTTCACCTAAAAAATAAGCTAACAGAGAATATATCTCCTCTAATAATACCTCTTTTTCTTCTCTTAAACTTTCCTTATCAGCTCCATGATTAAAATCACTACGTAAAGTATGTGCTTGATCACGAAGCTTAAGATTTAAAATTTTATTCATTAAGCGAGAATTACTGCTGTGATAAGTTTCAGGCATAACATATTTAGGAACAATACCATATTTTTCGATTAAAGCAGTAAACATATCCCACTGACCTCCATCATTTGTGGGTTCATTTAAAAGCCACATAACCCTACGACTGTCAAGTTCTAAGTCAGCAGTTGAAATTATATTTTCTAAAAAGTAATTTGCTTTTTCAAGTTTATCCCAAAACATTGTATATGATTGTGATAATTCAAAGTTATGTTCTTTAATATTTAAACTTTTTGAAATACTATAGCGGATATTATTTAAAGCTGCAAACATCCAGCATCTACCACTTTTTTTCTGGTTAGTTACTGAACCAACATCTATTTCTTGAGAAAAATCATGGTGCATTTTTTTAACTGATTCATTATTTAAAGCAGTATTATTAATTCCATTTTTGATTATTGCATTTGCAATAACCTTATTATTTTCTCTTTGCTTAAATTTACTAGAGAATTTTTCTAACTGTTCAAAATTAATTATCTGTCTATTCATTTGTATTCCTCCCATAAGTTATATATTTATTTAAAATTCTATCTATTTGGCAAAGAAAGTCATTATTTTATTAGTCATATAATCAAAAACACTATCAGGTAAAATAGTTCTGAAAAGGATCAATAATTTTGCATAAAATGGAGTGCTATATCTAGCTTTTGGTTTTTTAGCTTTAACTGCTTTTAAAATTACATTTGCAATAATCTCAGCATCTACTGCCAGACCATTTTTTGCATAAATATTTTTAAATGCTGCAGCAGTTTTTTTCGCGTTATCTGCATATACTCCTTCAGCCGAATTTTCTAATAAACTATTTGTAGCTTTATTAACCCAGTTTGACTTAACAGCAGCTGGTTGAATAATAATAACATCTATACCAAATCCCTTTAATTCATTTCTTAAAACATCACTTAATCCTTCAAGAGCAAATTTGCTAGCATTATACCAACCTGCAAAAGGAAACCATATTTTACCTGCTACAGAAGAAATATTGATTATTTTACCATTTTTGTTTTTCCGCATATTAGGTAAAAGCTGTTTTATCATTTCTGCAGCTGCAAAAAGATTAACTTCAAATTCATTTTTTGCTTCAGAAATATCCAAATCTTCCAAGGCTCCAAAAGCTCCATAACCTGCATTGTTAATTAAAATGTCAATTCTACTTTCTGAATTTAGTATTTCGGAAATACAGTTTTTAATAGATTTAGTATCTCTAAGATCTAGATATTTGTAATAACCTTGATTATATTCTTCTAAATATTTTAACTTATCAATTGATCTTGCTGCGCCATAAACTGTATAGCCAGCTTTTAAGAGCTTTTCAGCAGTCACTTTTCCTATACCACTTGAAGCACCGGTTATCAAAACAACTTTTTTCTCCATATATATGAAACCTCACTTTCCTGTTATCTGTATTGCTTTTGTATTGCAATACATTTAGCAATACACATATATTGCAATTATTGCTTAAAAATAAAGGGATTTCTGAGTTCTTGTATAATATAATAGTTAAGATTAGTTATCAATAAAAGAAAGGAGAAAATTATGAAAAAAGTGTTTTTAATAACTGCAGTAATCATTTTTCTTTTCAGTCTTACTGCATTTTCTCATCCACCTGCAGACATTGAAATGGCATTTGAACTTGAAAATAATATTTTAGAAGCTTCTGTAACTCACAGATCCCAAAATAACCAGGATCATTTTGTTGAAAAAGTCGAAATTTTTCTTAATGATGAACTAATGATTAAGCAAGATTTCTTAATCCAATCAAATAATGATCAACAAAATTTGCTTTATCTAATGCCTGGTGTTGTAGAAGGTGATACTATTAAAATTATTGCCTACTGTAATCAATTTGGCTCACTAGAAGAAGAAATGCTTATTGAATAAGAAATATTATTAACCCTCCCTCATTATTTAGGGAGGGCTTTTTAAATGATATAATAGCTCAAACTATCGCTTTATATCTTCAAAATTGCATTTTTCCTCATTTTTAATTGACTTGTAAGCTGGTCTGATAATCTTATGATCACTAACTACCTGTTCTATTCTGTGGGCACACCAGCTTGCTACCCTTGATGTTGCAAATAACGGTGTATATAATTCCTTAGGTATATTAAGTAAATCATAAACAAAACCAGAATACAGGTCAACATTGGCACAAATTTCTGTATCTTCACCCCTTATTTCTTTAAAAATTTCTTTTGTTAATTTTTCTATATTATTATATAGTTTAAACTCTTCAACTCTACCTTTAGCTTTTGCTAATTCTAATGATTTTTCTTTTAAAATTTCGGCTCTAGGATCAGACTTCGTATATACCGCATGTCCCATTCCATAAATTAAACCTTTTTTATCAAAAACTTCTCCTTTTAAAATTTTTATTAGATAATCTTTTACCTCTTTTTCATCACCATAATCTTTAATATTTTCTTTCATATCCTCTATCATAGCTCTCACCCGTAGATTAGCTCCACCATGTTTTGGCCCTTTAAGGCTGCCAACTGCTGCCCCTACAGCTGAATAAGTATCAGTCCCACTTGAAGAGACAACATGGGTAGCAAAAGCTGAATTATTACCTCCTCCATGTTCAGCATGAAGAATTAGTAATAAATCAAGTGTGTCCAGTTCTAATTTAGAATATTTATTATCTGCTCTAATCATATGCAGGATATTAGCGGCAGTTCCTATACCTTTTTTAGGATTATGGAGATAAAGACTTTGATTATCAAAATAATGAGCTTTAGCCTGGTAACCATAAGAAATGATAGTTGGGAACCTGGCGATTAGTTTAATGCTCTGTAATAATATTTTTTCAATATCAAGACAATCCGGATTATTATCATATGAATAAAGAACTAAAATACTTCTCTGCAGTTTATTCATAATATCATTGCTGGGACTTTTTAAAATTGTGTTTTCAGTAAAATGAGGTGGTAGTTTTCTAAATCTGTCCAAAATGGCATTAAAATCTCTTAGATTTCTCTTGCCGGGAAGTTCCCCGAATAACAATAAATAGATTATACTTTCATATCCAAACTTACCTGTTTTTTCAATTAACTCACCAATTTCTATATCTCTGTAAAATAATCTTCCTTCAGTAGGAATTTTTTTACCATCACATTTAGTATAACCGTGAACAGAACCAATTTTGGTAAAACCAACGACCACACCTGTACCATCTGCATTTCTCAAACCCTGTTTAATGTCATATTTTTTATAATATCTTTTGTCAATTTTATTTACTTCCTCAACAGTAGAAGAAACTTCTTTTAACCATTTTTTAATACTCATATTCTCACTCCTATTATTTACTTTAAAATATGTATTTGCTTAAATCAAAAAAATTCCTACCAAAAAATTTAAGCAGCAAAATAAATTTTATATATTCATTTATTAAAAAATATAATTCTTAAATTAATTATATCATTTATAATTGATTTATCCAATTTCTATTAGAGAATCACCGCAGTTACAGTTTTTTTGATCAATTCCCTCTAGAAATATATGCATAAACACCTCAGTAATTTTAGACTTATTTGCTGAAATTAAGTCTTTAATATTATGGCTATTTAATTCATCTCTTATGCCAGTAGACCAATTAGTAATAATTGCAATTGAAGCATAACAGATTCCCAATTCTTTGGCTAAAACCACTTCTGGAACTCCTGTCATACCAACAACATCTCCACCAAGTTTTTTAAACATCTGAATTTCTGCAGCTGTTTCAAACCTAGGACCTTCTGTACAAACATATACTGCATCACCTTTAATCTTTAGTTGTTTTGTTAAAGACCTTTTAGAAAATTTACCGCGCATGTTCTGACAATAAGGATCACTCATATCATAGTGTTTTACAGATTCAGTTTGAGAATCAACAAAGCTTTGAACTCTAGTTTTAGTAAAATCAATAAAATCTTTTATTATAACTATATCACCGGGTTCATAATTTTCATTGAAAGATCCTACAGCAGCTGTAGCATATATATATTTAACACCTAGCTTTTCTAAAGCCTTCAGATTAGCCCTATAGTTAATCTGATGGGGTGGTTTTGTATGTTCTTTGCCATGTCTAGCTAAAAAAACTATTTCTTCTCCATAATGATTTACAATATCAACTTTTACTACTCCATACCTGGTTTTTACTTCTTTGCTGATACTTTTAATGTTCAAATCATAAATACCTGTTCCACCTATTACAGCTTTTTTCAATTTATTACCCCCTTATATAAGGCCAATTTAAAACTATATAAATATATCTATATTATAAAATTGTATCATTTAAAATTTTTTTAGTCAATATTTAGCTCAATAGGGATTGTGTCAAGTAACCTTTGAAAATAAATTGAATTCATTTAAATCATATAGAGGAGATTAAAGACAAACAATTAATTATTTAATTAGAGGTGAGAATTATGTCACATAAAACTGCAAAAAAGTCATATGAGAATCTTGTCGAAAGATTAAACAAATTCCCCCAGGGTGCTCCCCCATCAAAAACTCTTTATGAAATTTTAGCGATGTTATTTAGTGAAAAAGAAGCAGAAATAGTTGCTCAATTACCCATAAAACCTTTTACTGCTGATGAAGCAGCTAAAATACTAAAGATAGACAAAACAGAAAGTGAAAAAATATTAAACGAGCTTGCAACAAGAGCAATTTTATTAGATTCACAAAATAAAGATAAAAAATATTATATACTTCCTCCACCAATGGCAGGATTTTTTGAGTTCTCAATGATGAGAACTAGAAATGATATTAATCAAAAACTATTAGCTGAGCTATATTATCAGTATTTAAATGTTGAAGAAGACTTTATAAAAGATCTTTTTTTAGGTGGAGAAACTAAATTAGGCAGAGTATATGTTAATGAGAAGGTACTATCAAGAGATAATTTAGTCCATATTCTTGATTTTGAAAAAGCAAGTCATATAATAAAAACTGCAGATTATATTGGGATAAGCACCTGTTATTGCAGACATAAAATGCATCATTTAGATAAAGCTTGTTCTGCACCTTTAGATATCTGTATGACTTTTAATAATACCGCAGATTCTTTAATTAGACATGACCATGCTCGCAGAGTAGAAAGTTCAGAATGTCTTGAATTATTACATAAAGCCTATGAAAACAACTTAGTCCAGTGTGGAGAAAATGTTAAAAATAATCCTAGTTTTATCTGTAACTGCTGTGGATGTTGTTGTGAGGCACTTGTAGCTGCAAAAGAATTTGGGGCCTTACATCCTATTCAAACAACTCATTATTTAGCTGAGCTCACTAATAACAAATGCAGTCAATGCCAGAAATGTCTTTCGATTTGTCCTGTTAATGCTATCTCTGAGATTGAAGATGAAGAAGGCAAAAAAATTGTTGTTGATAAAGAACTCTGCTTAGGATGTGGTGTCTGTCTAAGAACATGTCCTGAAAATAATATTAAGCTAAAAAGACGTAAAGAAAAAATAATTACACCTGTTAATTCTGTCCATAGAACTGTTATGATGGCAATTGAAAGAGGTAAATTGCAAAATCTAATTTTTGATAAACAGGTTTTTGCCAGCCATAGAGCGATGGCGGCAGTAATTTCTGCTGTATTAAAACTGCCACCAATAAAGCAGATTATGGCCAATAAACAGCTAAAATCAAAATATCTTGCTAAAATGATAAAAAAGTTTAGTTAATTAAGCAAACTAATTTAGTTCTTTTAAAATATCATTTAATTTATCAGTTGGAATTCCACAGACAAAATCTTTACAAAGCGATAATTTGTTATTCTTATCACCTTTTTGCTGTTTGATTAGATAATCAGGTAGATATCTATCTCTAATATTCTCAATTAATTCCTGGGCTAAAGGATATTTTTTATCACCATGAATCTTAATCTCTATAAAAGGATTATTAAAATAGTAATTACTCAAAACCAGAAAAATATAATTACTCGGTGCTTTGTTAATTTGATCAGAAAAAGCTGCAATAATTTTTTGGGCATCTTTTTGGTATGCTAAATTATCTTTAAGATGAGCTAGTTTTAAAAAGTTAAAGGCTGCAATAGAATTAGCTGATGGCAATGAATGATCATTAGCATTAATTTGTTTTATAAAGAGATCTTCATTATCCTTAGCACTAAAATAAAAAGCTTCCTCTTTTTGATCCCAGAAATATTCTTTCATTATTTTAGCAGTTTTTTCTGCTTTTATTAAATATTCATCTTTTAAAGTTGCCTGATATAATTCTATTAATCCCCAGAGCAAAAAGCTGTAATCATTCAAATTATCTATTTTAGATTTTTCTCCTTCATAATAACTGTGAGCCAATCTACCTTTATTGGTTTTCATGTTATTATGAATAAATTTTTCAACATCATCAGCTAATTTTAAGTACCTGTCTTCTTTTAAAACAAAGCCTGCTTTTGCTAAAGCTGCAATTAGAAGACCATTCCAGTCTGTTAAGATCTTTTTGTCCTTACTGGGATGGATCCTTTCTTTTCTATGCTTTAGTAGTTTATCTTTAAGCTCTGCTAACTGATTATAATCTTGAACATTCTTTAAACTCAAATTTATATTTTTATTAGCTTGTATATCAAAAATTTTATTTAATCTATTAAATTGAGCTTCATTAAGAATAGATTTAAGTTCTGATTTTTCCCAGAGATAATATTTCCCCTCTTCACCTCCACTGTCAGCATCAATTGCTGTAAAAAAAGCACCTTCTTTTGCTAACATTTCACTTTCTAAAAAACTAACAATTTCCTTTACAACATCTGCATAAATTTCTTTAGCAGTTGCTTGATAAGCTGCAGTGTAAATATAGATCATTAATGCTTGATCATAGAGCATTTTTTCAAAGTGAGGCATTTTCCATTCTCGATCTGTAGAATATCTATGAAAACCAAATGCCAGTTGATCATATATTCCTCCAGCCCGCATTTGCTGAAGTGTTGTTTCTAAAATTGATAAATACTTATCTTCACCGGTTTTCTTCCAATAATGAAGTAAAAATAAAAGGTATTGATACATAGGAAATTTGGGTGAACTACCAAACCCACCATATTGATGATCATAATTACTCTCTATTGCCTCTACAGTTTTTTCAAATATATTACTTGCCAATTCTGCTTTTTGATTTTGATTTATTTTAGACAAATGGGAAACAATATTTTCTGAAGCTTGAAGTAATTTTTTTCTCTCCTCAGTCCATAAATAATGAATTTCCGGTAGAATGGTCAATAAACCTTTTCTGCCATATTTATTTTCTTTGGGTATATAAGTAGCTGCATAAAATGGTTTTTTATCTGCAGTCATAAAAATGCTTAATGGCCAACCTCCACTACCTGTCATCGTCTGACAGACATCCATATATAAGCTATCAATTTCTGGCCTTTCTTCTCTATCTACCTTTATTGAAATAAAAAACTGATTGAGCATTTGAGCGACTTCTTCATCTTCAAAAGATTCTTTTTCCATTACATGACACCAGTGACAGGTAGAATAACCGATAGATAAAAATATGGGAAGATTTTTGTCTTTAGCCAATTTAAATGCTTCTTCTCCCCAGGGGTACCAGTTTACCGGGTTGTCTGCATGTTGTTTAAGATAGGGACTGTTCTCATCCTTTAATTTATTATATGAAGTCAAATTTAACACCTCTTTTTTAAAGAAATATTTAACATTATTATTCTACCCAATCATGGCTCCAGGATTTAATTCCACCCTTTAAACTTTTAGCATTTTTATAACCGGCTTCATTTAATAATCTGGTTATTTTTTGGCTAGAAATACCTGCAATACAGGCAACGCAAAACTCTTCATCTTTATCAAATTCTGATAATTTGGGATGGTCAGTTTTGAATTCTCCATACGGGATGTTTATGGAATCAGGAATATGACCTTCTTCATAATCTTTTTTATTTCTTAAATCAACTATTTTTAAGTCTTTTTCTACAACTTCTTCTGCATCAATCTTTTCTACGCCTTTGCCAAAAACACCTGCTATAAGATCTTTAATCATAATTAATTCCTCCCTATTTTTATTGTAAATAAATAACTAAATACCAAATATTACTTTTCTTTTATAATTATATCATAATTATTGAATATAATAAACAAAAAAATTAATTTAGTCAATATTTGTTCAAATTTTCTCAATATTGCTTGAAAAAATTTCCTAAAAAGCTTATAATGTAAAATGTAGTTTATTTATTTTAGCAAAGGGTGATATAAATGTCAATTAAAAGCAAAACAAATAATAGAATGTATTATTTTGATTATTTAAGAGTATTTATTATAACATTAGTAGTTTTACTTCATTCTCTGCTGCCCCATGTGCATGGTTATGAGTGGTATGTCAATGATACACCTAAAAGTGATTTATTTGGTCTTTTAAGCCTTTTAATTGATGTTTTCATAATGCCCATAATGTTTTTCATTGCAGGTTATTTTTGTTATTATTCTTTAAAAAAGTATGGTGCTAAGCTTTTTATAACTAAAAAAAGTAAAAGGATTTTGCTTCCCTTTGTGGTCGGGGTTATATTTTTATCACCAATAATGAACTATTTTTATGCCCTAGAGTATATTTCACCAAATCTTAGCTATTTTGAATACTGGACGAATTTATATTTTAATAATTTTATTCAAGCAGAACATGCAGGTCATTACTGGTTTTTATCTTCACTTTTTGTATTTTATTTAGCTTTTGTAGTAATTTACAGGTTAAATAAAGACAAAATTGATTCTATGTATAATAGCCAAAGCATCAGCAAAAATGAACTTAATAAATTTTTAATTGGCTTTTTTGCGTTAGGAATTTTATCATTTTTTCTTGTTAGTCAATTTAGTGCTGATGATAGCTGGGTATCCATTTTGAACTTGCTTGTTTTTCAACCAACAAGATGGACCATTTATATTCTCTATTTTTCTTTTGGAATTTTTGCATATCTAAACAAAATAAAAATTACTACTGCTATGACAAAAAAATTGCCGTTTTTTCTTATTTCAACAGCAATTTTATCAATTCTTTATTTAGCTTTTAAAATAAATTTTATGACATTAGCTAATAAAACAAGACCATTACAATTACTTAATGCTTTTTTACACTTTTCGCTCTGTTTTTTAATATTTAGCAGCCTATTATTATTTTTCAAAAAATATCTGGACAAACCTTTCAAAATCCTTAATCGTCTGGCAGTTAACTCCTACCGAATCTATTTTATCCATATGATAATTTTAGTAATACTTCAGTATTATTTGCTAAACTTTAACATTGCTATTTCCACTAAATTTATGCTTGTTTTTGTAGCTAGTTTTATATTTAGTTATTTATTTAGTGAACTTTATATCAAGCTATATCAACAACTAAAAAAATCAATCCAAAATTTAGTATAAAATATAATTATTTAAACTACCCAGTGCATCAGTGATGAACCAATATATACGTATACCATACTGGCAGGTATTTTTCCTATAAAAGAAAAAATAAAATAGGTTCTAAACCTTATTTTTATCAACCCATAAATATAGCTCTGGGGAATAAAAGGAAACATCGGTAAAAGTCTAGTAATTAAAATTACTTTCCATCCATATTCATTAAATCCACTTTGTATTTTCTGATAATAATCTTTGTGTTTAAAAATATCTTCTGCCAGATCATGGATTGCATATCTTCCTGCAAAAAAAGCTAAAGAGATTGCAGTGCTTGTTGCTATTAAAACCCAGATCAATCCCCAAAAAAATCCAAACAATAAGCCTCCTAAAATAGCAAAAGGAATAGCAGGCAAAAAAAATAGAGTCCCGATTGTAAATACAGAAATATATATTAATGGCCCCCAAAACCCATATCCTTCTATTTGATCTCTTATCTGTTCTAAATTTTCTAGTGTAAAATAATCAACTGCGCCAAAATAGTATAGCAAAAACATTCCGATAACTATAACAAAAATTAATAACAAAAATTTATACCAATTTTTATTCATCCTCTACCCCCAACAACGATTACTTCTTTTTATATTTTTACTGGATTGCTCATTGAACAGGGAACTCCCACACAGCATTTGCCACATACTTCAGTAGGTACATGAATATCTGAATGCAAAACATCGTTATATAACAAAATTTTATAGCATTTTTCCCCATTAAAAGAATCAACTTTTAAAGCATTAGTTATACAGTTTTCAACACAAAGTTGACACCCTTCTCCATTTTTATATAGACAGTATTCTCTATTAGTAGTTCGATCTGTAGTAATATCTAGAGTTGTTATAATACTTCCAAATCGCCCACAACATCCTTGATCAGTAATTAACATATTGTTTAAACCAAAAGCACCCATTCCAGCATAATAGGCCATATGTCTATGTGACCAATCTGCAGGTTTTTCAGCTTGATAAAAATTCTCTCTTGGAGAAATAACTGCAGAATTAAAACCCAATTTATTAAGTTCCTGTTTTAAATATTCATCAAGTTCTACAATCAAGTTATTTGTTTCTATATAAGCCAATGCCCATTCATGAGAACTGTACCTACCCTCAATATTTGAATCAACAATTTCTTTAGCATATGGCAAAAAATAAGCTATAATGGTTTTAGCTCCTGTTAGATAATCTGTAGCTAAAGCATGCGCAGGGGAAATTAATTCTTTGAAATTTTGATCAGCATCCGCAAATCTCACAATGGCTTCTCTCCAATTGCTTTTTACATCCTCTGTTCTCTGATAACAAGCTACAAAATCTTTAATTAAAGTTTCAATTTTCTCTCTCATCATTTCTGCCTCCAAAATTTTATGTTTTAATATATTTTTGCAGCTTATAAATCAATTCTAGTCGGTTTTAAGTAATTCAATTACTGCCATAAAATTAGGGGTATTATCATTTTTGCTGCCACCACAATAATAACTTTTTAAACTCAGGCCAATCTCTTCAACAAAATCCCTAACCCTGGCTTCAGGGTTCTGCTGAATATCTAAACTAAATAATAATTTTTCTTCAATTAACCCTAAATATTTTTTACGAAATTTAAAGTCAATTGGTATATTCTCTTCTTCTACAACTCTAGATAAAAAATCAAAAACTATAATACTCTCTTTTGCACAATTTTCTTTTATTGAAGAAAGTATTTTCTTTACTATTTTTTCCTCCTGATAATAACTTAAACCTTCCAATAAAAATAATGTTTTTTGAGAAGTTATAAATCCCTGTTCTATTAAAGATTCAAATAATACTCCCTGCTTTAAATCCATTGGAATAAAAATTATATTTTTTCTTGAAATATCAGCTTTTTCTGATGCTTTAAGTTTTATCTTTTGCCTTTTAGGCTGATCAATTTCAAATATCTTAATATCTGGATTTTCAGTTTTTGTTAACATAAATGATCTTGTGTCATAACCTGCTTCAACAAAGACTATCTGTTCATAATCACCTTTATATTTTTTTATAATTTTATCAAATTGAATAATTTTAATATTTGGCATCAAAAACATAGTTTCATTTTCCGGATATGGTATTGAAACAATTTTAGGTAAATATTCTGATTTATTATTTGCAATAATAACTGGAGCCATAGTTAATATTAAGCCATAATAATAATTTTTAGATATGTTTTTTAATAATTTTACAGACTCTTCGTCACTTCTAATATTACAATAATGCATTAACACTTTAGCAGATAAATTTTCTAATTCATACGGAAATTTGTCTTTGGCTCTGTGATCTCTTTTTGTATAACTAATAATTAGAATACCTAATAAGGTTACAGGTATAAAGATTATCTGCACAATTAAATAAACTATAAACTCGAAAAACCTGACAACTAACTTTTTGTCCTTTTTGTTTTTCTTCATAATTTTTTCCTCCAGATAATTAGCCTTAAGCCTGTCATCTAGATTGATTGATTTATTTAATTATTATAGTTAAATATTAGGTTATCCATTATTAAATATGCTTTTCTACCCTAATAACACTATTAATATCATTAACATCTTCTAATTCTTTGATTTCAGAAATTGATTTGTAAAGATATTTTTCCTTAACAGAATGAGTAATTAAAACAAGCGGCACAACTGGATTCAAACGTTCTTTTTGTAATACAGATGCCAGACTAACATTATTATCGCCAAAAATCTTAGCTATTTTTGCCATTACACCAGGCTTGTCAAAAACACTTAATCTAATATAAAAACTGCTTTCTATTTCTTTTGTATCAATAATATTATTTTTTTGACAGGAATCAATTTTAGGATACTCCTGTTTATTATAATTTATATTTTTACTAATATAGATTATGTCAGCAACTACAGCGCTTCCAGTCGGCATTTGACCTGCACCTTCTGCAGAAGACATTACTTCTCCAACTGCATCACCGTGTAAATAAACACAATTATAAGTATTATTAATCATTGCTAAGGTGTGATTTTCTGGAACGAAAGCAGGATGAACTCTAATATCAAGCCCCTCATCAGAATTTTTAGCAATTGCTAAAAGTTTAATTACATAACCCATTTCTTTCGCAAATTTAATATCATCAATAGCAATATTTCTGATACCTTCAACATAGACATTTTCTACATCTACAAATCTTTGATAAGCTAAAGAAGACAAAATAGTTATTTTATAGGCAGCATCATAACCATCTACATCTGAAGTAGGGTCACTTTCGGCATAACCCATTTCCTGAGCTTTAAGCAATGCCTCTTCAAAGCTCTGATTATCTTCACTCATCTTAGTCAAAATATAATTTGTTGTACCATTTAAAATTCCATATATTTTTTCAATTCTGTTAGCTGCTAATGAGTTTTGGAGAGGCCTGATAATCGGCAAACCGCCCGCAACACTTGCTTCATAACTAACCTGCACATTTTTTTCTTCTGCTTTTTTGAAAATTTCTTTACCATGTTTTGCTATAACTAATTTATTGGCCGTTACTATGTGTTTTCCATTTTCAATTGCTCTCATTATGTATTTATAAGCAGGTTCTTCTCCACCAATTAATTCTACAACAATATCGATAGCCGGATTATCCAATATATCAGATTCATTTTCAGTTAATACACCTGGCTCAATATCTACAATTCTTTCTTTATTTATGTTATTTACTAAGATTTTTTCAATCTTTAAATCTGTCCCTACTTTATTATGGATGTTCACACTATTTTGCTGCATAATCTTTACTACTCCACTACCAACAGTTCCTAATCCTAAAATACCTATCTTAAGCAAATTTTTAACCTCCCAATATTTTTTATAAAAAATTAAGGAAATCCCTAATTATTAGGGATTAAAACCTATTATTATTTTATAAATTTATTATACCATCTTTTTTTTAATAATTAAACCTGTATAATGTGATTGTGATAATTTTATGCCATATAAATAACAAGAGGCTCCTGAATATTCAGGAACCTCTTGTTTATAATAACTTAAATGTTATTTTAGATAACGTCAAATATATTTTTAATTAAAATTCTCCATTCATATCATCTTCAGGTGCTGGAGCAGGCTCTTCCTCCATAGGAGGAGCTGGCTCTTCCATAGGCTCTTCCTGCATTGGTTCTTCAACAGGCTCTTCCTCAATATCATCAACACCACATCCAACAAGAACTAAAGCAAATAAAGCTAAGATACTTAAGAGAATTATTAGTTTCTTGTTTCTCAAATTTCTCATCCTTAAACCTCCTTTCAAAAATTAATGATCTTATGAAAATAGCCTTGTTCTTTATTTGAAAAGGCTAAAATTATAAATAATTAATGATTTTCAAAAAACAGGATTATTAAGTCTGAACAAAATGTGTCTCTATTTTTATATTATTGATATTTTAGATTTTTCCTGCTGATTTTTTAGATTCTAATCTTATTCTAATCTAATAGTAAATTAATAGTAAATATTGTCTTAAATTTGAGTGTAATCCGGGTTTCAATGGACAGTTAAATAATCTTATTAATAGTAATATCATATTCTTTTAATAATCTTAGATAAAAGTTGTCTGGATTTAGTTCATTGTTATCACAGACAATTTCAAAATATTTATGATGATCATTTATTATCATCATGGTTCGAATTAATGGTGATAATTTTACTATTCTTTTTTTATTTAGAATTTTCTTTATAAACTCGCAAAAATTTTCTGGTACAATATCATCTAATTCTATTAAATTATTAATCCCATAAATTTTTAATTCTTTTAAAATTGTTTCGTTATCAAAATCAACACTTATCAAACTGGAATTTATTGCCTCATTAAATTTATTTAATGAGTATTTTTTTAATGAATTAAGGGTTAATTCTAATTCTATTTCTCCATCTTTTGTAATATCTTTTACCCTTGATTTATATTCCTCTACCTCTTTAGCAAGTTGATTAAATTCTCGGTCTGCCATTTCCAGCATTCCGGCTAGAGAATAAAATCTCCTCTGTAAATGTTTGGGTAAATTGCCTTTGAATTTGTAGTTTCTGTCATGTTCTATTTCAGCCCAGGCATGTTGAAGAATACTTCTAATTTGTATCTCAAAATAGAAGTCTTTAAAAGATTCCAATTTAGAATCCGTTATTCTTTTGTCAGTTAAAGCAGCAATATAATGAACAGATTTGTACCCCATTTTGTCTGCTTCTAAAAAATCAGATTTATCTACACTATTTTCATAATCAATTTTAAATATTTCTTTTATAATTGTACTAATTTTATAAACATCTTTTTCAAAAAGGGTTACTATTCTTATTCCAGCTAAATCAGTTATCTCGTTAATTGGATCTTTATATTTTTCTCTCTTTGCTTTTCTTTTAAAACTTTCAATACTTTTGGTGCGTTTTTCAATGTTATGATATTCTATCTCTTTATCATTTAAAACTTCTTTTATGATTTTCTCTACTTCTGAAGTTAAATAAATGAATTTCTCTCTATTTTTTTTGTAATCTTCTACAGCTTTTTCAACTGTTATTTTATCAGCCATTTTATATGCTCCTTCCACTTAAAGTTAAGTTAATTATATCAAAATATAATCAAATTATTATAAAAATCTATTAATCCTTTTCTTTAGCTCATTAGGAAGGTCTTCTTTTAGAATTTTATGAAATATTTCAGGTTTTTTTACCCCATGCTGTTTAAAATAATCTTCCAGTAATTTAATTTTGTTTTCTTTGTCAGGCATTAATGAGTATAAAATATACCAGTCTTCTAGTGAAGCCAGTGGGATTTGAACCCGGTTAATCTTTTTATACTCTGTGATCGATTCTTTTTTAAATTGATAATTTAAAAAACTATTATTATAGTTTAAAACTAAATCAACAAATAAATCAACTTCAACACCATCAACTTGATACTTATAAAATTCATTTGAAAAATATTTTTGTTTTTTTTCTGCTTTTTCTTTCTGTCCTATCCTATCTAAAAGAGAAGCGGCCTTTTTAAAATCAGTTTTCACAACTAAAATATCTAAATCATTTGCTGTATCAACAATGTTATGAATTTTCAATAAATATGAAGCCCCAATTGCCCAGTTAATATTGTCTCTATTAAAGTTTTCTGCTATATTCAATAAAATCTTTTTCATAATTTCACTCCTATCTTAAATTCCCTGATAAGTAGTTTAAAGTTAATGAAAAAAGACAGCTCTAAAAAAGAACTGTCCTATTTTTGATTAATTTATACTTAAGAAAAGCTAAACTCATTTATTTTGCCATAATTTTTTTGGCATTTTCTAATTCTTCTTCATAACTTAATTTTATTCTGGCTACATTGGTATCTATCGCTGCTTGAGCGACTGCAGCTGCCACATATGGTCCTACCCTTGGATCAAATGGTTTTGGTATTACATAATCAGGCTTAAGTTCATCTTCAGCAATTAGATCAGCTAAAGCATATGCTGCTGCCTGTTTCATTTTTTTGTTGATCTCTCTAGCTCTTACATCAAGGGCACCCCTGAAAATACCGGGAAATGCAAGTACATTATTAACCTGATTTGGAAAATCAGAACGACCTGTACCAACGATTTTTGCACCTGCTGCAAAAGCCTCATCAGGCATGATTTCTGGAACGGGATTGGCCATTGCAAAGATTATTGGATCGGCATTCATTGATTTAACCATATCTTTTGAAACCAAATTGGCAATTGATACTCCAATAAATACATCTGTATCCTTCATAATCTCGGCAAGATCTCCACTTTTATTATTTTTATTTGTTAATTTTGCTAACTCTTCTTTGCTCTCATTAAGATTATCTCTACCTTCATAAATAGCCCCTTTGCTGTCTAAAGCGATTATATCCTTGACTCCTTCTGCTAAAAGTAAATCGATAATACTTACTCCAGCAGCTCCAGCACCATTGACAACAACCTTTATCTCTTCCATCTTTTTGTCAACAATTTTAAGAGAGTTAATCAAACCTGCTAAAGTTATAATAGCTGTTCCATGCTGGTCATCATGAAAAACAGGAATACTGAGCTCTTTTTTAAGTCTATCTTCTATATAAAAACACTTTGGAGCCTTAATATCCTCTAAGTTAATTCCACCCCAGACAGATTCCATTTTTTTAACTATTTCTATTATTTTGTCTGGGTCAGATTCGTCAAGACAGATTGGAAATGCATCTACACCACCGAATTCTTTAAAAAGAACTGCTTTTCCTTCCATAACTGGCATCGAAGCTGCTGCTCCAATATCGCCCAGGCCTAAAACTGCACTACCATCACTAACTACCGCCACAAAGTTTGCTTTGTTTGTATACTCATAGATTTTATTAGGTTCTCTTTCGATCTCTAAACATGGTTCAGCAACTCCAGGTGAATAAGCTAAAGAAAGATCATGTTCGTCATTTACCGCAACCTTTGTTTTGACCATCAATTTACCCTGATTGTCCTTATGTAACTTTAGAGCTTCTTCTTTTAAATTCATATAATTTATTCTCTCCTTCTATAAATAAAGATAGTATTAGCTTGCACATTAAAAATAATCCTATTAGATTATTCTCTATAAAATTCAAATTACCTTTAACTTGATGAAGAAAATCATTAACTTACTCTTTGAGTTAAATCATTCTCCTACCTTATTTTTTCTTCATAATTAATATTATTCCTTCAGCTTAAAAAAAATTACTCAAATTAAGCCCTGCTTTCAACTTTCAAGCAGGGCTTAAAGTCATTGTTATATTAAACAATTAATTTAAAATGGGCCATATTGAATCAGATGAGCAATTGTTACTAAAACCCCTCCTGCAGCAAACCAAATCAACAATAAAGGCATAAACCATTTAGCCCATTTTTCCCAACCGACTCCCGCTAATCCTAAACCTGCCATAAAATAGCCTGAAGTTGGGGACCAGATATTTGTAAAGCCATCACCTAATTGATAGGCAAGAACGGCAGTTTGTCTGGAAACACCTACTAAATCTGACAGAGGTGACATGATGGGCATTGTTAGTGCTGCCTGCCCACTACCAGAAGGAACTATGATATTTAAAAGACTCTGGAAAAAATACATTCCAAGTGCAGAAAAATAAGACGGAAGTCCTTCAATTGCATTAGATACAGAAAATAAGATTGTGTCAATAATATTGCCATCATTTAAAACTACTAATATAGCACGAGCAACACCAACAATTATAGCTGCCATTGTCAAATCCTTTGCTCCTTCTACAAATGATTCTGCAGTCCCATTAACACCTAATTTACCTATTAAACCAGCAGCTATTCCAATCCCAAGAAAAAGGGCAGATATTTCAGTTATATACCATCCATATTGAGTTACTCCCCAGATTAACATTAAAAAACCAATAATAACAACTGCTAATACATTTTTATGATGTTTTTCTAATTTCTCAAACTCAGAAATATCTACTGAAAGATTTCTCTGACGATCTTCTTCATACATCGGACTTAATTCTGGATTCTCTTTTATTTTTGCTGCATATCTATAAACAAAAGCAACTGCTATCCCTGTAATAACGAACCAAACTCCTATTCTAAAACCCATCCCCGAAAAGATTGGTAGTTCAGCAATTCCCTGAGCTATTCCAATTGTAAAAGGGTTCATAAATGCACCTGCAAAACCTGCTCCAGCTCCAATTAAAACAACTGCTACCCCTGTAATCGAATCAAAACCTAATGCTATTGCAAGTGGTACCATTGCCGGTATAAAAACCAGGGTTTCTTCGGCCATTCCCAGGGTTGAACCTCCCAAGGCAAAAACTCCCATAATTGCCGGGATTATAATTTTCTCTCTTCCCTCTAAGAGTCTTGTCAAAGAAGCTATACCAGCATCAACGGCTCCAGTTTTAGATATTATTCCAAATGAACCACCAACGATAAAGATAAAGAATATTATAAAACCTACCTCATTTAAACCCTCCGGAATAGCTTTTAAGATCCCGAAAATACCAACTGGTGTCCTCTCTACTACCTGATAAGAACCGGGATCAATGACCTCTCTCCCCTCTACTATCACCCGCTCATAAGAACCTGGGGTCACTATATAAGTGGAAAGGGCGGCCAGTATTATAATTACAAACAGTAAAACTAATACATGTGGGAACTTTTCAGCAAATCCTACTCTCTTTTTTTCACTACTCATTGCTAATTTTCCTCCTTTTATCTTTTTTTAATTAAAAAAATTAAAATTCTATAACTTTATTACTTCAGCAGATCTTTGACCGGTTAATTCAGAGTTTTTCACTATTTCAACTCCCTTTATAAGTACATGGTTAATTCCTGTTGGAGCTTTTGTCGGCTGCTCAAAACTAGCATTATCTTCAATTGTATTAAAATCAAAGATTGTTAGATCTGCATCATAACCTTCTTTGATTCTCCCTTTTTTACTAAGACCTATTCTTTGAGCAGGAAGATTAGTCATTTTATTTACTGCATTTTTTAAGCTTATCTGTTTTTCTTTTCTAACATACTTTGCAATTACTCTGGGGCAAGTTCCAGCTGAACGCGGATGGCCCTGGCCTTGATTGAGAAGTCCATCACTTGCAATCATCAGCAGGGGATTTTTAATAGCTTCCACAATTTCCGATTCATCCATTGCAGAAACGGCTACAAGAGTATCTACTTCATTTTTTCTCAAATAATTAAAGATTTTTTCTGTACACTCTTGACCTTTATATTTTCCTTCTAAAATTTTAACTGCTTCATAATCAATTCCCCACTTTTCAAAACAACCAGCATCAAAAACTGCACTACCAATATAACTGCTAAAAGCATCATAGGGATAAATATCAGCCATTATATCAATCCCTGCTTTATTTGCCTGCTCGATCATTTTTAAGGCCTCAGCTGTTTGCCCATAAGCAGTACAGCTGCCTAAATGAGATATCTGCATCTTGTTTCCTGCTTCTCTAGCAATAATGATCAATTCTGCTATTGATTCTAAAGCCCTTACAGAATCAAATCTATAATGCGCTGTAACTAAACGCTGAGGATATTCTGCAACAAGCTCAGAAAGTTCAATCATTTCCTTAGTAGTTAGTCCGGGAGTATATTCTAAACCAAAAGAAAGTCCTAAACTACCTGCTTCTAAATCTTCTTTTAAGAGCCTTTTGATTTCTTTAATTTTAGAGTCTGAAATATGCTTATAATTATCTTTTACACCTGCTTTTTCCCTCAAACTACCATAACCACTTAAACCTAAGTAATTGATTAAAGGTTTTTGTCTTTCTAAAGACTCAAAATAATTCGATAGATTTTGAGAACTAAAACCACAATTACCACCTACTGCTGTTGTTACACCCATTAAAGCCATAGTTTTAAAAATGTCAAATTCAATCTTATTATTTTCTAATTTATCTTCATGGATATGAATGTCTATGAATCCAGGACTTATATATTGACCGTCTACATTAATTTCTTTATTTGTAGGCAAAAATTCTTTAGTTAACTTTGCAATTATACCATTTTTTACAGCAATATTTAATTTTTCTTTCCCCTTGATCGGGTCAACAATTGTTCCGTTTTTTATTAATAGATCATACAAATAGATCACCTCCTTTTTCTTTCAGTAACAATTCTTTCAAATTAATTCATTTTATTTTTACTAAAGAATAAACTTTTCTATATATTCTGCTACCCCATCTTCATTATTTGAAGTGGTAATATAATCGGCAGCATCTTTCAATATTTTTTCACCACTTGAGACAGCAACTCCAACCCCGGCATATTTAATCATTTCTAGATCATTATTTCTGTCTCCGATTGCAACAAGCTGCTCAGAATTTAGTCCCAATAAATCTACTAATGTCTTTAAAGCATTACCTTTTGAAACGCTTTTATCCATAATATCAATACAATCAATTATAGATCTATTAAATTTTAATTTATCTGCATACTTTGCACTTAAATGATTAAATATTTTTTCAGTTTCCTCAAGGTCTTTTTCTATTATTAATAATTTAGTAGATTGTTGATCAAAAACTTTCTTAAATTTATTTTTTACTAAAGTTGGCTCTACCCCCATTAATTCTTCATAATATTGTCTTTCTTCACATTCTTTATTGCAAAATATTTGATCCTGTAAATAAATATTTAAATACAAATCATTTGCTTTAACATAATCTAAAATCTCATAGCTCATCTCTAATTCAACAGGAGAATGTTTAACTATCCTGTCTTTTTTAAGATCTTTGATTAAAGCACCATTATATGTAATAAGGTAACTATCTAACTCTAATTCTTCTATATACTTCATTGCAGCTGAGTTAGGCCTTCCAGTTGCTATAACAACCTCTACTCCCTTTTGTCTAGCTTTTTTTATTGCTTCTTTATTTCTAGAAGAAATAGTCAAGTCATCTTTTAATAAAGTTCCATCTAAGTCTAATGCCAATAATTTGGTATTCAATTTAATCACTCCATTTATATTTATTATTAATATTATATAATTGAAAAAATATATAATTTTTAAAAATTACAGCAAGCTAATTAATTGGACAAAAAGCTTATTTTTAGTTAAAATAAAATTAGAAAATTTTAAAAAGGGGGAATAGAAATGGCAGACTGCAAAAATTTTAATGATAACAAAGAAATTTGCAACTGCACTTATAGCTGTTCTAAAAAAGGTTATTGCTGTGAATGCCTCCACTATCACCGCAAAAGAGGCGAATTACCTGCCTGTTATTTTAGTGCAGATGCTGAAAAAACCTATGATCGCAGTATAAATCATTTTGTTCAGCTTAATTCTTAAATAAATCTAAATATACAATGTTTTATGCCCTAATAAAATTAGGGCATTTTTTTATATATAATTATCTACTTTTTCGTCCATCAAAACATTTAATGCTTTTTCTGCAGCAATAATTTGTTTTTTATCCGGTTTTTTTGCCACAAACCTCTGAATAATAGTCACAATAAAAAGCAAACTATCAGGAGTATATTTCATTGCTTCATAAGCTAAACCAATATATAAAAGCTGGCGAATAATAATATTTAAATCAAGAGCAAGTAGACTACCTATTATTTGAAATAAAATAAAATAAAAAATAAAGTTGCTTCCACAGCTTTTATGAATTCGAGAATAATTTTTTATCTGGCCCTGACAGTCATTTTCATAATAATTTACTGCCATATGTTCTGCCCCGTGAAATTTTAAAACTTCAGATATATTATTTCGAAAATAAAAGATCAAAAATAAAGGCAGGAAAAAATAACTTAATAAAAACAGAGCCCTAAAAGTAGTAACCTCACCATTACCACCAAACCAGAAAATAAGATCGAAAAGTATAATTAAAAATATAAACCAGTATTTGATTGGGTTTTTTAATACTTCTTTTAAAAATACCCAGAGAGCAATAAAAATACTTAAAATACCTCTTATCACAGGAATCTTTTTTAAAAAATTTGCTTTTTTTATTTTTCTAGAACGTTTAATATCAACTTTTAAGTCTCCAGCTTTGTTGTAATAAGCTTTAACAGCTTTACTACTATTCATAAGCTGAACACCATTGCTATATGCTCGACCACCAATACTTTCGTTTTTATTCATTTAAAATCTCCTTATTTAATAAAAATTTTTAGAAATATTATGCAGGTTTTTTAAGGAAGCTCTGCTGCTACTCTAACAGGTGCTCCAGATGTCTTAACTTTTAATGGAAAGATAAATAAATTAAACTTTTTAAAACCAAGTAATTTTTCTAAATTACATAGGTTTTCCAAAATAAGTATATTTTTTTTGAATAAAATTTTATGAATCTCATACGGCGATTTATCTGGAGATGGCATATCAAAAGCAAGGATATTTATTTCTTTTTTAGCAAAAAACTCAGCTAGTCCTTTGCTGATTAAAGGATGCTCATGATAATATTCTTGACTATTAAATTTTTCAGCAAACCCTGTATAAATAATAACAATATCATCTTTTTTAATTAGCTTTTCATAAGCGCTTTTATACTGTATTACTTTTTCTCCTTTAGCGTAAATCAGCTTTGCTGGTCCTGATAATTTATTTAGTGTAAGATCACTAACAGCATAGTTGCTTTTAATCATATGCATTGGCAAATCAATATGAGTGCCAACATGCATTCCCATGCTTAAATTATGATTAATGTATTCATCTTTTTCTAAATCACGATCTTTTTCCAAATTAACTTTTCTGTCTCCAGGATAAACAGGCATGTTTGATCTAATTTCGTGACTTAAATCTATTAATTTTTTCATAAAATTCTCCTTTTGTATTTTGGATAATTTAATATATTTTTAATAATTATTATTAAAATTTATTATATCAGAGTTTCAAGGTAATTTAAATACAATGAAAGTATTTAAAGACATATATTGCTAAAATAATTTTCTATATAGCTTTAAAATGATAGATATATCTAAAGACCGAGGGATTGAAATACTCCCCCGGCCTTAAATAATTATTTAAGTGTTAGATGCTTTATAAATCTTTAAATTTTTAAAGTAATTTATATCATAAGGTGATTTATCTGTGAACATTATAGCTTTAATATATGCAACAGCATAAACATTAGTTTTTCCACCATCTTTATTTATTTCATATCGACTTTGTTTGGATATTGATAAAATTACATAAGCATCTTCAGCTTTGCTAAAAGGATAAATAAAATTTTTATCAGAAAATATTTCATCCTTTCTGGCTAAAGGAATGTAATAAAATTGCGAATTAGCAAATTCAAAAGTAGATATTTCTAGATTATCAACTATTTCTTTTAACTTTTTGCTGGTTAATTTTAGTTCAATACCCTTCATATAGCCATTCTCATCTAAATCATTTTGAAATTCTTCTATAAAATCACCGTCATTTAAAGCTTTTCTGTAAGTTTTTTTTGGCCAATTTAATCTATTAAGCTGCAGATAAATATTATTGATAGTATTATCTATATTTTGCTGTGATATAGTTTCTTTTAATTTAAATTGTTCATAATTGCCAGAATAACTTTCTTTAAGGTAGATATATCCCATATCACAGTCCTGATCACAGGTAATGTCCATCTTTAACCCTCCTTTTAGTTTTCATAAAAAAAGAATTCACTAGTTATTAAGTTCACTCATCAGTTATAAATATTTTCTCAGCTATATTTTTATAGATATTATAATCATCTTCATTATAAAGTATAAATCTTATTAATTTAATGCTTTTTAGTTCATAAATTTCTTCTTTAACTGTCTGCAGTGAAACAGCAGCAGCTTCTTGAATGGGATAATTAAATGCTCCTGTTGAGATAGCCGGGAAACCAATAGATTCTATATTAGTTTTTTCTGCAATTTTTAAACTATTTTGATAACATTTAGCAAGCAGTCTTTCTTCTGGTTTATCCACACCATAAACAGGTCCTAAAGTATGGATAACAAAATCATTTTCCAGTTGATATCCATCAGTAATAACGGCTTCTCCTGGTTTTAGTGGAGCTAATGAGCTTGATTTTTTTTCAAGTTCTGGACCAGCTGCTCTGTGAATAACACCAGCAACCCCTCCCCCCATTCTAAGTTCTGCATTGGCTGCATTAACAATGGCATCTAAATCGGGCTGGCCAACAATATCTCCCTGAACAAATTCTAATTCAAGATCAGAGATTTGAATCCTATACATATTTAGATACCTCCTTAATTTAAAATAACAAGTATTTTAAAAATTATTATATATTTCTATTTTTTATATTCGATAATCAATCACTATTTCCTGCCTGCTCTACTATATATAATAATATGATCTATAACTATTTTGATTTTAGTTAAATCTTTACTTGTTATTATAAAAAAATAATTATAGCATCTATACAAAGCTAGTTGATTTGTATTTAAAAAGGAGATATAACTATGAAAATAAATGCTCAGGAAATATTATCTGAATTAAAATCTATAGTTTTCAGTAGAACTTTTGATGCTATATTACCACCCTTAGTCTTTGCTATAATTAATAATTTTTTCACACTTAACTATGCCCTGATTTTTGCAGTTTTTACTGCTTTAGCAATAATTTTTAAAAGAATTATTAAAAAAGAGAACTGGAAATATTCTTTTGTCGGTTTATTTATAGTTATATTTGCATCTGCTCTTGCTTTTTTAACAGATAATGCAAGCAGCTATTTTCTTCCTGCAATCTTCAGTAGTTCTTTGCTACTTATTATTACAATAATTTCACTAATATTAGGCAAACCAATAGCTGCCCTGGCAAGTCATATCTCAAGATCATGGCCTTTAGAATGGTTTTGGAGAAAAGATATTAAACCTGCTTATAGAGAAGTAAGTATTTTTTGGGCAATATTTATAGCCTTTAGACTAAGCATTCAAATATTACTATTTCAATCTGCAAGCCCCTTATTCCTTGCCTGGTCTAATATTTTACTTGGCTGGCCATTTACAATAACAATTTTAATTATTAGTTATATCTATGGACTCTGGAGGCTTAAAAACTTAGGTGGCCCAGGAGTTGAAGAATTTAAAAATAATAAAAAACCTCCCTGGGAAGGACAGAAAAAAGGATTTTAATAAGCTAAACCCCGAAATTAAAATTCGGGGTTTAACTTATTTGCTTTAGCTATAATCATTTAAAGGCTGTATATTATAATAAATTTTAAATGATTAATATAGTTGATAGACATTTAAGTGGATACCATAGTAATCATTTAGTGGAACTCTAATACTAGCTTCAAGACCTGATTCTGTTGCTTTAAAATCAAATCTTCCAGGAGCAGGATTTCCACTAGGTTGGTCACTATAATCCTGGACATATAAATTAATGGTACCAGGTTCAAATGCCCAATCTTCTAGATAAACTTCAATGTCTACATAATTACCATCTTCTATAAATACTACATAACCTACATATTCAGATTGACCTGCATAAATATTTGCTACGCCACCATCTTCAAGAATAACTGCATATTCAACATAAGTTGCCCAGTTACCACCTCTGCCAGGATTATATCTAAATTCTCCAACATCGTGAGCAGCCCAGGCAGTTTCAGCAGCCATTATAAAGTTATTAAAGATATTAACCTCTACTGCTGCTGCAGCTCCTGCTACAACTTCTGCTGGGGAACCGACTATAATAGAATCCCAGATTTCTGAGCCATCAAAGTCCAACTCTTCTACATAATAGAGACCAGGGATCAGGTTCTCTAAGAGTTTTTCACCATAACCATCAGCATCGATATCTATGGTAACTAACTCACCATTAGGATATGATTCACCTGTTACTTCAACTGTGATAGAATCAGGGAAGTCTACATCTCCTACTACATCGCCTAAGTCGAACTGTTTGGTTATCAATAGCTCACCTGTTAAATAGCTGTTGGTGATATTAACCTCTACTGTTGCTGTAGCTCCTGCCACAACTGTTGCTGGTGAACCGACTATATCGGAATCCCAGGCATCTGAGCCTTCAAAGTCCAATTCTTCTACATCATAGTCACCGGGGATCAGGTTCTCTAAAAGTATATCACCATAACCATCAGCATCGATATCTATGGTAACTAGTTCGCCTTCAAGATAGGAAGGACCTGTTACTTCCACTGTGATAGAATCAGGGAAGTCTACATCTCCTACTACATCTCCTAACTCGAACTGTTTGGTTATCAATAGCTCACCTGTTAAATAGCTGTTGGTGATATTAACCTCTACTACTGCTGTAGCTCCTGCCACAACTGTTGCTGGTGAACCGACTATATCGGAATCCCAGGCATCTGAGCCTTCAAAGTCCAATTCTTCTACATCATAGTCACCGGGGATCAGGTTCTCTAAAAGTATATCACCATAACCATCAGCATCGATATCTATGGTAACTAGTTCGCCTTCAAGATAGGAAGGACCTGTTACTTCCACTGTGATAGAATCAGGGAAGTCTACATCTCCTACTACATCGCCTAACTCAAACTGTTTGGTTATCAATAGCTCACCTGTTAACTCTTCATCAGAAAAATAAAATGTTATATGGCTTAAACCATGCCAATTTCCACTAGGTGCTTCAGGTGCATGAAGGCCATCCCCTGAAGTTGCTCCAGGAGTATAATCGTAAAGATTACCACCAGGGCCACCTTTAACAAAAACATATGCGATCGCCCTATTAGATTCCCAGTCAAACTCCTGACCTCTTGTGGTGTCATATACATCAATTGTAATACCACTTCTAGTTGTTATACCAAGATCAACTGGATCAAATTTATATGAATCCAATGCTCGTATATCACTTGGAAGGGCTTGATCATTTCCAGAAATATATTCAGGTTCAACTGCCAAAACATTTGTAGTTAAAAACACACCAAAAACCATCAATAGTGTTAAAATAAGGACTACTGAAATAGAAAATAAGCTTTTTTTATTCATTTAAATTTCCTCCTTATTGGTCTTAATCAATTTTGGCCGGTTTCACCATTTAGCTCACTGCCAATTAATCTGGTGACCATTTTATCCTGGCAGATCTCAGCATCCAATAAGTTTTGACAAATTTATTTAGTACTCTACAATTCAACATAATAAATATTATTATCTCACTTTTTAGTTATCACCACCTTTTTAAAAAAATATTTTTATTTAAAAAGCTATTATCAAATAAATGATATTGTTTAGCTCTTATTTTAATGATGTTAATTGCTCGGAACTAAAGTGATTTTAATATCCTGATTTACTAAACTATCAGTAGTTATATCGAACTCATAAATTCCTTTTTCTTCCAGCATAGTTCCTTCAGGTAAAGAATCTTCTACAACTCGCAATTTGTATTGACCCAAAGGGATATTTCTAGCTATAAAACTACCATCACTTCTACTGAAAATAATCCGATTAAGTTCTACAATTTCAAATTTGATTAAGTTTATCTGGATATCTTCTGTATATTTTTCAATGAATTTATCTTGATCAAGAGTAATTTTTCCTTTTAGTTCTCCCATTTGTGTCAAAGCAAATTCAAGAAATATATTTTCGTTTTCTCTAATTTGTATAACCTTATCCTGGGTAAGCACCTTATATTCTTCGGGAAGCTCTCTTAAGTTAAAACCTATTTTATATAATCCACTTCTAAGGTTTTCAAAAATAAAATAGCCTTCCTCATCTGTATTTATCCTACGACCATCGTTAGAAATACTTATCCCTGATAAAAGGGGATCACCTGGATCTCTTTTTCCAGTTCCATTTATATCTAAATAAACAAGACCTGCAATAAATGAATTATAAGTTTCTCTTTGTATTCTAGGATATTTTTGACCAATAACTCTATCCTTTGTAAAACCAAGAACCTGACTCAAATATATAGAAGCTTCATAAACAGGCTCTTCACTTCTAGAAGAAGCAAAGGTTCTCTCAAAATTAAATAGAGCTTCTAAGCCTGAAAATAAATGTTTTTTAAATCCAATTCCATATTTCTGTTGTGGATTTTCTCTAGTCCCATATGGAGCTATATATTCATAGTCTAAGCTCAATCTCCAGTCATTATCTGGATTATCATAATCCAAACCGGCATTACTTCTCAGATAACTTTCATCATCTAAAAAAGTTTTTTTCACACCAGTTGTCAGAGTAATACTTCTTGGAATATCGTGCCTTAAAAATAATTCCACTTCCTGTACTTCAGATGTTGATTCAAATCCGTATTTATCTTTTCTGTAATCAATATCAGTAGAAATTCCCGCAGTAATTGAGGTATAATCTCCAGTTTTTAACCTAACCCTTAAATCAACATCAGCATCACTTTCAAGTCGATCACCTTCCAGCCAGGTAAATGAAGATGATAAACCACCACTTAAAACTAAATTATCTGTTAAACTACTGCTTAAATTTAATTTTACTGAAGCAAAATCTTCTCTTTTTGAAAGATCAATATCTTCTAAATCATCATAGAAATCAATATCAGAGATGACATAGATTATTTCGCTTCCCAGACGAGCTGGTCCCCTAAAAGTTCTACCAGTTAAGCTAATATCAAACCAATCACGCCCAGTTTCTGTGAAATCTAAACTTCTCCAGTAAATTTCTTCTTCTCTGTTTCCATATTCAGCTGCAATAGTTAATGTATTTCTAGCCTTATCACTATAGTCAAAAGCTAAATTGATAGTACTTACTTCAAAATTATCCATATCCAGGATTGAACGATGATTTTCTAATCCTAAATCTAAATTCCAGTTTTGATTGAGCTCTTTTTCTAAGTTTATTAAAGCCTGTTGTCCGGCATCTGCATTTACTCTTTTTTCAACTAATGGAGGAACATAAGCAACTGACGCTTTTATATATCCGTCTTCCTTAGTATAAAGTGTACTTGCTCTTACACCGTGCTCAACTAAATCTACATCTCTGCCAGCTAACCAATCTGCTAAAAAAACTAAAGGAAGGTCTTCAGGACTTACAGCAACGCGAAGTAAATTACCAAGATTATAATCATCAGAATCAGAATTATTATAAATTTTTTCCACTCCAAGCTCCCAGAACAAAGAAGTACCTGCAGAAGGTGCATATTTTATCTGCATACCACCAAGTTCAAAAAATGATTCTGAATCAGTTCTTCTGTTGTTGCTGCCAAAAGTATATACCCCTTCATTAGTGCCTTTTGGAAAAACATTTAAACTACCAGCAACCTTTTTAACTATTTCAGTTTCCCTGCCATCAATATCTTCTATTAATATTCTAATTATATTTGTTCTTTCTTCTGTTATAGGAACATTTTCAAAATAATATTCACTTTCACCTTGATATAGATATTTGTTGTCTATCTTTCTATCATTAACATATAAAGTAACATTGCTTCCTTCTTCCGCTTCACCACTTACAGCAGTATATGCTCTTCTGTCACTTATCTGTTGAAGCGGATATTGAAGATAAAAACCTCTGATATCTGTTCTTCCAATTGTGTTGGGAAATCTAAATTTATTATCTCCGATTATTATTATTCGATCATTTTCTATATTTCTAGCTCTTAAAAGCTTGTTTTCAAACTCATATTCTTCACTATCAAAATCATATTCTAATGTGTGACCTGTAGATATTGCCCAGTCACCTGCTCGCCCATACAAATAAAGAATCTTATTAAACTCTAAAGAATCATCATCAGGTTCATCGGTAAATTCATAATCAAAACCAAATTTATATTGAATAGCTGCTAGATAAAAATCAGGGCCAGTGACTTCAGGTTCTATTATAATTTCATCCGGCCTTTTTTTAATTCTGACTTCAGTGATCTTTTCTCCATCTTCTAACTCAGAATAGTCATAATCAAGCACCAACTCCTGTCTTCTAGGCTGCCAATCAACTTTAGCACCTGTTAAATGTTCAATCAGATCTACTGCGACATAAAAATCTCCCTCTACAATTTTGGGAGGATCTTTTGACCAATCTGGAAAATCATAATAAATTTTATATTTTAAATCTACAATTAAATTAATATCTTTTTCTTCATAATAAACTGTTAGCAACTTATTATTTCGGTCATAATTTAAGTCAATATCAAGCCATCTAGAAAGTGATACTAAAGGTATTAATATATACTCATCCATTTCTATAATTTCAAAAAAATCATCCTGTCCTACTATTGCCTGTCTGGACTGTATTATAAGTTTTACCTGAGTTGGATAGATTTCTGCCTGTACTTGCATATTATAAATTATGGATAGAATTAATATTAATAAAAATAATGAAAATTTTTGATTCAATTTTATCACAGTTCTCACCTCCCAGCTCAAAATAATAATTTATTCATATCTTCTGAAAATATTTTATCAAAATAATTAAGAAATTTACTCGAATAAAAATCGAAAATAACACGAAAATAGTAACTATTATTAATAATTTTTTAAAAATTAATATTATTACTAACCTAAAAAAACCTATAAAAGTTAAAAACCCAGCAAACACTTATTAAAAAGTGAATGCTGGGTTTCCATTTATTTATTCTATTTATTCTCTAATTTGGAATTACAAAATCATTTTCTACCAGTGATCTTAAATTTTCAACGGCTTCTTTTTCATCCTGGCCATCAGCAATGATAGTTATTCTGTCACCTTTAATTGCTCCCATACTCATAATTGAAATAATGCTTTTAGGATTATATTCTTTATTTTGATCACCATTTTTTAAAAGCTTAATCTCTGAATTATATTTTGAGGCAGTTTTAACAAAAAGTCCTGCCGGTCTTGCATGAAAGCCTTCTTCATGTTTCAGTTCAATTTCAGTTTTTACCATTAATATCTTACTCCTTATAAGTTATTTGCATTTTTTAAGCAGATATTTTTCTGCTTCTTCTGACCAGAGTCCATTATGCTTCTCGATTATCTCTGCCAAGTCTGCAAAAATTTGACTTTGATCTGCTTTGTTTTTAAAATCATCAATTGCAGTTAATTCCATATCAATGCCTGTATAAACCAACTTTTTACCACCTGGTATATCCGGAAGATTTAAAATAGTATCAGCTGCACTATCAAGCCCGCCGACATGGGTAATCATGGTTGCCGGATTAATTTTACCTTCTGCAGACATTTTTAATGATTCTCTCATATCATCATCATTTCCACCGGTTGAACCCATAATGTGGGTTGGTGAATAATGGATTTTATAAAAATTAACTTCTGCAGAAAATTCTTTGTCTGTTGGTCCGGCAAAAAAGTTCATACAGCCATCTTTGCCTAATATTTGATCACCCTGTTCAACTAATTCTCTTACAGGAGCATATACAAATACATCATCATAACCGTCCCCATCAACAATTTTTCTCAACTCTGCAGGAACATCATCTAAATCAGCAGTATTAATAAAATGGAGTTCTACACCCTGCTTTTGAGCTTCCTCTTGAGTAAATAAAGAAGCTGCTCTATCAAGACGGTCCTGATCAATATCAGTAACAACTAAAACAGAGGGTTTTCTATCTGCATGAAGTGCATAATCAATTGCTCCTAAGCCCATTGGTCCAGCAGCTCCAAGTAAAGCAGTTTTACCACCTTCAACAATTCCCATTTTATGAATATAGTTATTGCTTTCGGTGTGATAAACTGCATGATATCCACCAATAATACATGACATTGGTTCTGATAGAGATGCTTCGTAAAAAGCTTCTCCTTCATATTTTAATAAGTAGCCTAATTCCATTACTTCTTTAGGGATTATTGCATATTCACTATTACCACCAAAATGTGGATAGGAATATCCAGGTGCATAAGGACTACCTTTATAATTTAAAGCCGGTTGTACAGCAAATTTTTGACCAACTTCAAATTCATCTTTTAGATCAGCCCCAACCTCTACAATTTCACCTGCAAATTCATGTCCGGTTAAAGTTGGATTATCAGCAACATCATTGGGAACTCTTTTATGTCTCGCTCCCTGTATAACAGCTTTGTAAGTTGACATGCAGATGCTATTTGAAATAATTTTTGCTAATATCTCATCATCATTAATTTCTGGTAATTCAAACTCTTCCAGTCTTAAATCATTTTCTCCATATAATCTAACAGCTCTTGTTTTCATTATAATCACCTTTCTAAATATAGTAATATCTTATTTTATTCTTTAGATTATTGACATCTTCTTTTTTACCCATCTCAGTACCCTCATTAATTAAACTTGCACTACTGCAAGCTGCTGCAAGAGTTATCATTTCGTTTATTTTAAGATTATTTTCTAGGGCTATTGCAAGTCCTGCAACCATTGCATCTCCAGCTCCAAACGTACTTTTAACATCTAATTCTAGTGCTTCTATTTTTATAACTTCCTCTTCTGTTAAAAATACTGCTCCTTCTTTACCAAGTGACAGCATAATTTTCTCCACTCCATAGCGAAAAAACTCTTTTGCTGCTTCAATCATTTCTTCTTGATTATTAAAATCTCTACCATAATAAAGAGCCAGTTCATGTTCATTTGGTTTTATTAAGCTTGGGCAAGCTTTTAATGCATTTTCAAAAAGAACTCCATCTGCATCTAAAATAGTTTTAACTTCTTTTTGGTGAGCTATTTCAATTAATTCCTGATAAATATTAGCTTCTACTCCATCTGGAACACTACCTGATAAAACCAGTATGTCCCCTTTATTTAAATCAGAAAAAAGTTCTTTTTTTATTTCATTTAGCTTATTATTACTAACATAAACACCTTTTTCGTTAATGTCAGTAAAAGTATTTTGAATTTTATCAACCATTTTCAGATTGGTTCTTGTCTCTCCTTCAACCTCAATAAAATCGTGCTTTATATTCTCTTTTTCCAGCTCATTTTTGATAAATGAACCGGCATCACCACCTAAAAAACCTGAAGCAGTGGTAATGCCACCTAAATTGCTTATCATTTTTGATACATTTATTCCCTTACCTCCAGCATCACGAAAAACTTTTTTAATTCTATTTAAACTATCAATTTTAAAATCTTCCACAATTATTGTTTTATCAAGAGCTGGATTTAAAGTTAATGTTTTAATCATTTTTTTATCCATCCTTAATTGTTAATTATAGTTTACTGCAAACATTTATAATGTAAACTTATTATAAATATAATCAAGATCATCTGTTTTTCTTAGTTTTTCTGCTGTTTCGTCATTTTCAATCAGTTCTGATAAATTAGCCAGTACTTTTAAGTGTTCATTACCAAGGCCTGCAATACCAATTACAAGATAGGCAGTTTCTCCATCAAAATCTACTCCTTCTGGAAACTGAAGAATTGAAATACCAGTTTTCTTTATTTTCTTTTTAGCACTTCCAACACCATGTGGTATTGCTACACCCTGACCAATATAAGTTGTTAACTCTTCTTCCCTGTCAAGCATAGCATCGATATAGTCTTCATCTACATATCCGCTTTCATAAAGAAGATTACCAGCCATTTTAATTGCTTCATCTCTTTCAACACTTTCAAGGCCAAGTTTAATATTTTTTTTCTTCAATATATTTTTATTTAATTTTTCTTCAGATTCTTTTTTTACTGTTTTTACTTCAGTTTTTTTTTCTTCTAAACCTTTTTTAATTCTATTAACTAACATGTCATAGGCAGGAGTCTGTAAAAAATCATCTATTGAGACATGTTCTGCCTTGGGAGCAGCTTTTTTGGCCCGCTCGGTTAAATTTTTATGAGTAATAACTATTTGTGCATCCTGTGGTATTTCTTCGATTGCTTTATTAACAACAGTAATATCAGAGCCAACATTTTCTAATTTTTTACGAAGTCGACTTGCTCCCATTGCACTTGAACCCATACCAGCATCACAGGCAAATACTATTTTATTAATTTCATCAGCACTATATGACTTTTCACCTGATTTTTTTTCATTATGCAAATCTCTACCTTTCATGTCTCTTAATTTATTAGTTGCTGCATCCAGGCTTAATTCCTCACCTTTATCAGCAGATCTTTTAATTAATGCAGAGGCTATTGCAAAAGAAACAACCGTTGAAACCACTACACCTGAGAGTACTGAAAACAAAGCTCCCCTTGGTGTCATTGCGATATAGGCAAATATACTACCAGGAGAAGGAGTAGCAACTAAACCAGCTCCTAACAAATTGAATACGAATACTCCACTTGCTCCACCACCAATAACAGCTAATAAAAGTGATGGTTTCATTAATACATATGGGAAATAAATTTCATGAATTCCACCAAAGAAATGGATAATAATTGCACCAGGTGCTGATTGTTTTATCATCCCTTTTGCAAATACCCAGTAAGCCAGTAAAACACCTAAACCCGGGCCAGGATTAGTTTCTAACATAAAGAAGATCGATCTTCCGGCTTCTGCTGCCTCTTGGATTCCCAGTGGACTTAATACACCATGATTTATAGCATTATTTAAAAAGAGTATTTTAGCAGGTTCTACAAACAGAGATGATAAAGGTAATAATCCCTGATTAACTATAAATTCAACTCCAGCTGCTAAAACCGTATTTAGCCCATAAACAACAGGTCCTATAATCTGGAAGGCTAATATTGCAAGTGCACCACCAACAATACCCGCTGAAAAGTTACTGACGAGCATTTCAAAGCCAGATTTAACATTGCCTTCAAAAAGCTGATCAACTTTTTTTATAGTATACCCACCAAGTGGTCCCATCAACATTGCTCCAATAAACATTGGGATATCAGAACCAACGATAACACCCATAGTCGCTACAGCACCGATTACTCCACCTCTAATACCTGCTACTAATTTACCACCAGAAAATGCGATTAATAGAGGTAATAGATAAGTAATCATAGGTCCAACTAAAGAAGCAAGCCCTTCATTAGGAAGCCAACCAGTTGGAATAAATAGGGCTGTGATTAAACCCCAGGCAATAAATGCTCCAATATTAGGCATAACCATCCCACTTAAAAATCTACCAAAACTCTGTACACTATTTTGAAAACTACTCTTAGTCATTTATTTTTCCTCCTTGTGATATTCCATAGTACTTTTTTGTTGTAAAAAATGATCAAAATACTCTGCCATCTCAAAATAAACTTCATTTTTTAGTCCTGAATTAATTGCTTTAATAAAACTTGTACTTTCAATTAAGAGTCGACTGATTTCACTTAAAACTTCTCTTCCCTGTTCAGCTCCTTTTAAAGGTGCTGCCATAACAACAACAATCTCAATTTCTGCCTTATTTTTATCTTCATTTAAAATTTTAAATTTATTTTCCGGTCTGATAACGATAAATTTAACTTCTTCTACTACCTTACTTCTGCAGTGTAATAATAGTATTTTATTGTGTTCTAATACTGTACTTCCCTTTTCTTCACGCAAAGATAAATCTTTTTGTATAACCTTTTTTTCGTCTCCATTATCAGCTAATAGTTCTGCAGCATCACTTAATAATTGCTCAAGATTTTTGTATTTATAATTATTTTGAAGTTCAAAATTATTTAAAACTTCTAAAATTCTTTGGTTATATTTATTTATAATTGATAATTTTTCTTTAAGACTGATGTTATTACTATTAATTTTTCTTTTAGCAGCTTTATGAGTTGCTAGAAATTCATTTATCTTTCTTTGATGCTTATCAGTTAAAAGAGGATTAACTACAATAACTGGAACATTGCTTTTAGGAATAGAAACCGTTGATATAATAAGATCAACATTCATTTTAGATATTTCTTGATTGTTAAAATCTATCGTTGAAATTAATGCAACCACTTCTAAATTTTCAAACTCTGAGTTTAATCTCGAAGCTAGAAGTCTTGAAGCTCCTATCCCACTAGTACAGGCCACTGCTGCTCTGAATTTCTTAACAGGTGTTTTTTTTCTAGCTATTGCTGCTCCTAAATGCATGGCAATATAAGCTGCTTCTGAATCTGGCACATCTATCTTTTCATTTTCAGCAATAATATCTGCACATTTTTGTGAAACTTTAAAAAGTTCAGCATATTGTTCTTTTATTTCATCTAAGAGAGGATTTCGAATATCAAGGTTTAACTTAATTCTGTTAATCGTAGGTTCTAAATGTCTAACCAATCCAATCAATAATTCATCATCATCTTCTAGATAAATGCCGAGTTCAATTTCTGCTTTTTCAATAATTTTTTTGGTCAATAATACTAATTTATAATCATCAGTTATAGAGATATTATCGTTATAAAAACCACCTCTACCTTTACTTCCCCTAAGATGCATTGTCACATAGCCGATTTCTGCTTCTGGAATATCCATAGAAAATGCTTCAGCTATCTTAGCAATTAGTGAGACAGCAATTGGATATTCTTTGCTCTTTTTTAATTCATCTAATATTTCTTCTTTTATTACAATTTTTTCTCCATTTTTTATTCTTTTTAAAGCGATTGCTAAATGAACCATCAAAGCCACATATGAATCATCAGCCAACTTATAATCTAAATTTTCTTCTAGTTCTTGAATAAAATTATCGAGGAGATGAATTGTATCTAAGCCAATCAGATTTAAAAGTCTACTTCTTGATAAATTTGTTCTCTTTGTATCCTTAGTATTTTCGTTAAATTTGTTCTGCATGATATCAAATATTTCCTGTAGATCTAAATTATCATAAAGTAAATTTATGCTTGCTCTTCTGATATCTTTTTCTCTACCCTTTAGATAAACACCCAGACCAGGTTTGCGAACTAGTTTTAAATTATACTTTTCTATCCATTCTTCAATTTCATCTAAGTCATGACTTATTGTTGCTTCAGATACATTTGTCAGCATTGTAAAGTTAAATAACTTTGTAGCCTCTTGAGTTTTCAATAACTCAGCCAAGATTATCAGTCTTCTTTCTTCAGGAGAATAATAATTCTCAACAGATTCAATATTAAGTAGATTTTTAATCTTCTCTTTTTCTTCTAGACTGCAGTCAAGTCGAATTCCTGTCCCCTTTTTTTTCTCTAGCTTAAAGTCATTTTTTTCAAGCCAGGATTCTACCCTGGGTAAAGCTCTTAAAATAGTACGAGAACTAACTCCAAGTTTTTCTGCTATAAAATCAATAACAACATAATTTTCGTTTGTGAGCAGTATTTCCAATATCTTCTTAGTTCTAGAACTAATTTTCATTTTTTTACCCTCCAAGATAATCATAAATTAATGTAATCAAATCTATTGAAGGTACCAGGTACTTTTCAATTTAATAGAGCTACTATTAAATTGTGTCACTTATTAAAATTATTATACCTGCTTTTCTTCAGCGCTAATTTAATTTTACTCGTATGCTTCCAATAATGCAAGCTAAAGAAAAATAGATATGTCAATTATCACAAATGACAGAATTTATAATCTTTAAAAATGTCAGTTACATCCTGTAATTCATACCACTTTATATTTAAAAAAAAATTAAATTTTAATATAAAGAAAAAAAACAGCTCCATTAAAGAGCTGTTTTAAATAAAAGTAAAGTATTTTATTTTAATAACAACAAACATATTTAATCATTTTTAAACACGTTCTATCATAATCTGATTTTTTCTTTACTTATACTTTTCTTTAATAATGCCTTTTTCATATGCTTCAAGAAGTTTATTTAAATATTTTACATCATCCTGTAATTTTGCTCCATTATCTGTGTCTGCAATTTTTTGTTGACCATCAAATTTCATTATTCTGATTGATGACACAGTATCATGACTTCTTTTTGTTAAAGCTTCTTCTTTAGAGATAAACGGTTCATGAGAGATTAATCTCAATTCAGAATGAGTATATGCTAAAGTATAACCTGCTATACCAGTTTTCTTTTGATAGGCAGCTGAAATTCCACCATCAATTACAAGCAGTCTTCCATTTCCCTTAATTGGGCTTTCACCCCTTTTTTCTTCAACTGGTGTATGCCCATTAATAATATGACCTTTTTCAGGATCAACACCAAATTCAGATAAGATCTTTTTACAGGTGAACTCATTTTCTCTTGCTTTATAATAAGGATTCTTATTTTCTTTATATAAAGATTTATCATCTTCATCAGTAAAGTAACGTAAAAATGTTGTCATTCTATCTTTACCGAATAAAGGTGAGTATTCACCTCTCCAGAGATACCAGAGCCAATCTCTTTGATCTTCATCTCCATTTGTATCAGAATAACTTTTACGGATTATATCCTGGAAGAAATCAAGGAGTTCTTTACCTTTTGCTCTCCGTCCACCAACATCAACACAGGCAAAATCATCATCTTCATTTAAAGGTACACAGCCATGAAATAAGAGATTTCCATTATATTTTTTATACATACTGCCATTATTAAATAAAAATCTTATATCTTCCTGAAGTTTATCATTATTTTTAAATGACTCACTTAATTGATTAATTACCTCCTCTTCTTGAGGACTTAATTGATATGGATCATCAGGATCAATAGTTGGAAAGTTTTTATCAGTCAGCTCAATTTCATTGTCATTTAAATAAAGTATTCCTTTATCATAATCTATCTTTTCTAAATAAAGTGCTTCATTCATATTAAACTCGGCTCTTCTTTTAATCAAACTACCTTCTAACTTAAACTGAATTATAGCTATAGCTTTTTGCATCTGAGTACTTATTCTAAGTTCTTTTTCTTCTAGTTCTTTATCAAGTAATTTCGGACAAAAAACATCACAAATATCCCCTTTGTAATTTTCCATAGCCAGTCTTGCTAAAGGTCTCATGTTAATACCATAACCTTCTTCAATCATTTCTAAATTACCATATCTTAAAGCAATTCTAATAGCAGTTGCAATCAACGGCTTATGGCCTAAACCTGCTCCCATCCAGAGTATATCGTGATTTCCCCACTGTATATCTACATTATGATGATTTTTTAAAACATCCATTATTTTATGAGGATTTGGCCCTCTGTCATATATATCGCCAATAATATGAAGTTTATCGACAGCAAATGTTTGAATTAATTCTGAAAGAGACTTTATAAAATTTTTAGCCTGTCCAATTTCAATAATTGTTGAAGTAATCTGCTCATGATAATCTTTTTTGTTTTCATCATCGTCTCTTAAGTGAAGAAGTTCTTCTATAATATAGGCAAATTCTTCAGGCAAAGCTTTTCTTACTTTAGACCGGGTATAAATTGAAGAAACTTCTTTACATAATTTAATAATTTTATCTAAAGAATCTTTATACCATTCTTCAGTTAAACCATCTATATTTTTATTTTCGATCTTCTCCATTTTTTCTTCTGGATAAAAAATTAAAGTTGCTAAATCTCTTTTTTCAACCTCATTTAACTCTTTATCAAAAATATTATTAATCTTGTATTCTATTACTCCAGAAGCTGTTTTAAGCATATACTGAAACGCCTCATGCTCACCATGAAGGTCAGTAAGAAAATGTTCTGTACTTTTAGGCAGATTTAAAATTGCCTTTAAGTTTATAATTTCTGTGCTCACAGCTGGTATATTTGGAAATTGCTTAGATAAAAGCTTTAAATATTTTAATTCTTCCATAAGTTATCTCCCTCCAAATGATTCTCATAAGCCAACCTTTTACTTCCATCTTCTAAATATATTATCCCACAATATTTAAAATTACTTTTTTTTAATAATCTCTGCATGGAAATATTATCTTGATGGGTATCAATCTTAATGCTATTTATTCCATTTTTAAAAACTAATTCTTCTATTTTATCCAGCAGTAGTTTTGCCAGTTCTTTACCTTTATATTCATTATCAACAGCTAATCTGTGCACAACAGCATAGTTAGCATTGCTCAGCCATTTACCCTGATATATCTTATTATAACTTTTCTCTTCAGAAAATGTTACAGCTGCATGGGCAAATATTTTATCTTTTTCAGCTAAAATATAACAATTGTGATTTAAAATATCTTTTCTCATAACTTTACAATCTGGATAACCCTGCTGCCACTGATCTATTCCTTCAGATTTTAAGAAGTCTTTGGCCGCATTAATTATTTTCATAATAGCTTTTAAATCTTTTTTTTCAGCTAATCTAAATTCCATTTTCAATTAACTCCTTAATAATTACAGATATTTTTTAAAGAAGTCTATATAACATTATTCTAGTTATCAGGAACTTTTCCTGCAAAGGATTAAAATTAATAAAGATATGGTAAAAATTTATTATTAATTTTAGAGCACTCCCCACCAGGGAAGAATATTATCCAGAAAAAATGCAAAAAATGTTGAAAGGAAAAAACCCAAAAAAGCTATAATAATACCATGTTTGAACATGGTTTTAAGATTTACACCATAGCCAGCACTTACAGCAAGACAACCATTTCCAGATGCAATTGCAAATGATAAATTAACTGATACAGTTAATAGCAATATGATAGGAACCGGATTAATCCCCTGTGCTATAAAAAGCTGAATTATAACAGGCATTAACAAAGCAGCTGAAGCTGTATTAGTAGATATATTTGTCAGTAAAACTGTCACTCCAGCAAAGATTAAAAAGGTAATTATTCCATGTCCAGTAGCAAAAAAACTGAGATTCTCTCCAATAATTTCTGCTAAACCAGAATGCTCTAAAACTTTTGCTAAAGCTAAAGCACTTGGCCAGACTATCATAACTGTTATGGGGAAATTGCCCATGCTTTTAATAGATAATACATTTTCATGTTCTTCAGTCGGGATGAAAAATAAGAGAAATGCCAGACTAAAAAATATAAATGCCGGGTCTAAAAAAGGTAAAAAATTCGTATATAAAGGCTCTAAAAAAGCTGCTGAAACAGCAAGAACAAATACCAAACCAGAATATAATTCTCCCTTACTTAATTTTCCCATCTTATCTAATTCTTTTTGATATATTTCTTTAGAACCAGGTAAAATTACATCTTCTTTTTGCAAAATTCTTGTTAAATAAAAACCAATAAAGGGTATAAAAAATAGAGTAAAGGGAAGCATTCTAATTGTCCATTCATAAAAATATATCTGTCTACCTACAGCCTCTGTAAGAAATTCATAAATTAATAAATTCTGACCTCCTCCAAGTGGAGTCGGTAAACTACCAATTGAGGCTCCCCAGGCAATCGCAAGCAAGATATTTGTTGCAGCAGCATTATTCCAGCGTTTAGAATTAGAATCATAACCTAAATATTTTAATAATGTAACTGCTACCGGCACAAAAACAGCTGCGGTTACAGTATCTGCAATAATAGAACTTAAAAGCGCAGAAATTAAAAACCAGGCCCAAATCTGTTTTCGGGCACTATTCCCAAATAAAGATAAGATTTTAAGGGATAATCTCCGGGCTATCCCCCATCTCTGCCAGGCAGCCCCCATTGCACAACTTCCTGCAATTAAAAAAACTATCCTGTGGCTAAATACAGAAACGATCTCACCAACTGGAGCTATTGGAATAAATGTAGTTACAAAAATTGGTACAAGGGCTGTTATTGCAACAGCAATATGGCCACTTGTCCACCAAAAAGCCATCCAAATTAAAACACCCAGTCCTCCTCTAGCCTGCCAGTCAAGAGTTGGAATTGGAATAAGCATAATCGCTAGAAAAATTAATGGCCCGATAAGTATGTAAGAAATTTGGCCCATATCTACCCCAAAATTATCAACTAAAAATCTTCCACCTTTTTTTAGTTTTTTTTCTTTTTCTGAGTTATTTAAACCATTTTCCATTTATAATCTCCCCATTCATAAAATATTATAATGCTTAATTGTAAAATGAACTTGAACTAATTAAAAAAAACTAATAAAAAATGCCCATAGTGGCACAAACTGTAATATAATTGAATTACTACAAACAATAAACATTACAGGAGGGTGCACACTATGGACTACTTATATGATACACCAAATTCTCGAAAAAATAAACACCTTAATGCTTATGATCGCGGTCAAATTGCTTTATTACATTCAGAAGGAATGTCACCTTATGCAATTGGTAAACGCTTAGGTAGAGCTTCAAATACAATTAGAAACGAGTTGAAACGTGGTACAGTTTCTCAAATAAAGGCCAATAAAAAGGTTGATATTTATTTCCCTGATGTTGGTCAAAGAGTTTATGAAAATAATCGTAAAAATTGCGGACCTAAGTTTAAACTCCTAGAGTGCGAAGATTTCATAGAACATGTTTTAGATAAATTTTACAACTCAGATCATTCAATTGATTCTATTTGTGGATCAGCTCAGGTGCATAATAAATTTCCAAATTCAAAGATGGTTTGCACCAAAACTCTCTATAATTACATAGATGCTGGACTACTTAAGATTAAAAATATTGATCTACCATTGAAATTAAAGCGTTCTACAAAACCAAAACGTATTAAGCAGAATAAAAAGAAACTGGGTACCAGCATTGATGAACGCCCTGAAAGCGTTAATGATCGCAGCGAATTTGGCCACTGGGAAATTGATACTATTATTGGTAAAAAGACTAAAGATGAAGCAGCACTACTTACTATGACAGAACGTACAACTCGCTCACAAATTATTCGCAAAATTGATGACAAAACATCTTGTTCTGTTCAGGAAGCTATGACAAAGCTAATCAAAGAAACTGGAGATCTTTTTTCTACAGTCTTTAAAAGCATTACCAGTGACAATGGTTCTGAATTCTCAGAGCTAGCCAGTGTAGAAGAAATAGTTGGCACTAAAATTTATTATACTCATCCCTATTCAGCCTGGGAAAGAGGAACAAATGAACGTCACAATGGCTTGATAAGAAGGTTTATACCTAAAGGTAGAAGTATAAATGAATTTTCAATTGAAGCTATTGCTAGAGTTCAAAATTGGTGTAATACTTTACCTAGAAAAATATTAGGATATTTAACTCCTGATGAAGCTTTTGAAGACCAACTAAAACTAATTCTATACAATTAAAATTATTACAGTTTGAAACTAGTTCAATTTAACATTGCAATTCAAGAAAATATTATAATCAATTTTTAACAAAATTTTTTCAATAAATCTTCTGTGCTCTTAAAATGAGAACCTTTCCAGTAAATTTTTCTGCACGCAGGACAAATTTTAAAATCATTATAATATTTTTTTGTTTTTTCTCTAGCCGATTAAGAATTTTATGTTTTTCAATTTTTTGTAATAATTTATTGCAGTCAGGGCATCTACTTTCTTTTCCATTATAATATGCAGCTAAATCAAAACGTTCTAAAATCTCTTTAAACTGCTTTTTAGGATCATCACTTTTGATGAACTTAGCCCATTTGACCCTCTTTCTCATCAGTAAACCAAGATCTCTGCTTATAATAATTCTTTTTTCTTGAAGAGATCTATCTACAATTTCTTGATCATCATATTTATTGCTGTAAACAGTATCGAAATTAAAACGGCGCAAATAACGGGCTAATTTACCAAGATGTACATCAAGAATAAAGGCAGGTTTACCCTGATATTCATTGATAAGCTTGATCTTATCATCAAGTTTAAATTCATAAAAATAGGGATAAATAGAAAATCTATCCCCTGCTTTAACCAGATAAGAAAAATCCACTGCTTGTGAATTTTTTAATATTAAAGAAACTTCAGGATGTGGAATGCCAATGCTTTCAATCCTATCTTTAATAGTTTGTCTCCCCTGATAATAATGTAGATATTCTCTACCAACTGCTCTCAAATTCTTTTTTCTATCAACATCAATAAAATCATTTAAAGCTGCGTAAAATCTTAATCTAATAGTTTTTTTAAGCATAACTTTCTGCTTCCAATTCTTTTAAAAACTCTATTATCTTTTCTTTTTTATCCGGTTTAGCAAATAAATAACCCTGTGCATAATTACAATTAATATCTTTTAGCACTTCAAGTTGAGCTTCAGTTTCTACACCTTCTGCAACAACTTCAATATTAAGGGCATGAGCTAATTCTATAATCGAACGAACTATATCTAGAGACTTTTTTTCTTTAGTCAAGTTTTTGATAAAATATTGGTCAATTTTGATAAAATCAATTGGAATTTCCTTTAGATATTTCAAAGAGGAATATCCCTTACCAAAATCATCTAGATAAATATTTATCCCTTTTTCCTTTAATTGATTCAACTTCTTTATATTTTTATCTATTTCAACCATCAGGTCAGTTTCTGTTAATTCAATGCTAAATCTTTCTGGGTTAACATTATATTGCTTAAGATAATCAATTAATAATTCGACAAAATTAGGCTGCTGAAGATTGCGAGCTGAGATATTTATGGCAATATCATATTTAAAACTATTATTTTTAGCTTTAAAATTGCTAATATCTTTTAAAACTTCATTAATTACCCACTCTGTTAAAGGTTCAATTAAACTGCTTTTTTCAACAAGGGGAATAAAGTCTCCTGGAGATATATAGCCTTTACCAGGATGGTTCCAGCGAAGTAAAGCTTCAAAAGTCTGTACCTTATTGTTTTTTAAGTTAATTTTAGGCTGATAATAAATTTCAAAATTATTGTTCTCAATAGAATTATTAATTTCTGCTAGCAAATCCAGATTAATATTTTTTTCTTTAAAATTAATATTCTCATAATGCCAGAAAGGAAGTTTTTTGTTTTTGGCTTTTTTAATCGATAAAAAAGCCTGATTAATAATTTTATCGGTTTTTTTCGCATAATCTGGATAAGTTGTGATTCCCATTGTAAAATTATTATAAATTGAAATATTACCAAAGTTAACAGGTTTATCAAGGTATTTTAAAAAATCATTTGAGAATTCAACTAGATCATCAACTTTATCTTTATCCAAAATTATTCCATAGTGATTTTCATTAATATAATAAATTTGTTTTCCTAAGGCTGGATATTGCTTAATATGTTCAATTAAAAGATCCATATAATCCGTAAAATTGCTAAAACCGGTCAATTTATAGATATTTAAAAGGTTGTTAATGGTCAAAATAAATAAATGAAATTCCTTTTTATTATCTATTTTATTATCTATAACATTTTTCAAAGTACTTTTATTAGGCAAACCTGTTTCTTGATTAAAATAAGCTATTTTCCTATTTTTAATTACCTGCCTTTCTAGATTTGCAAAAAGATAGCCCACAAAACTTCCAATAATAATTAAAAATACCATTCTAAAAAGCCAGTTTTGCGGCTGCTGCATTAACATTGTCTCAGTATCAATAGGCATAAAAGGGCCCAGCACAAGCCCACTGATCACTGCAGCAGTAATGCCTCCCTTTAAACCATAAAAATATCCTGAAAGAACAATCGGTAGATAAATTAAATGAGCATAACTGTTTCTAGTTCCACCTGTATAATATACTAAAGCTCCTATTAAAAGAATAAATATCAGCAAAAAGCCCTGTAGTGCTTTAGAATGATTTTTAAATGTTTTAAGTTTATTATAAGCAAAAAAATCAGTTTTAATAATAATCACCTCAATTAAAGCGAAAATATTAATTCAGTTATTTAAATAGCTAAAATATCTTTTAATTGAGCTTTAACCCCATCTTTAGCACAGTTTCTTTGGTGTTTTTCTTCCATATTTTCTAAACCTTTGATCGCCCGATGAATTTCTGTACCGGTTAGCTCTTTAAGTTCCTCTATTATTCTGTATTCATCCTTCTCAACAGTTTTATCTTTTAATGCTTCCAGAACAGCCCGACTAAATTTATAAGGGCTGGCAGTAGAATCAATCACAGCAGTAGTTAAATCCGAACTCTCTTTTCGATATTTATCTAAAGAATCATAAGCAACAGCAGTATGAGGATCAATTAAATAGTCAAAGTTTTGATAACAAATCTTTATAGCTTGTTTTGCCTCATCTTCCTGACTAAATTGACCAACAAATTTATCCTGGATTTTAGCTAAACTTTTACTGTCTATTTTAAATCTGTTGTTTTCTTTTAGTTCTTCATACCACTTATTTATCTGTTCACTATCGTGTTCAGTGATCTCAAATAAAAATCTCTCCAAATTTGAAGAAATTAAAATGTCCATAGAAGGACTAATAGTTTTTTTGAATTCTCTATCTATATCATAAACACCTGTTTTTAAAAAGTCAGTTAAAACCTTATTGTCATTTGAGGCACAGATAAATTTATTAACTGGCAGACCCAACTTATAGGCATAATAAGCTGCAAGTATATTACCAAAATTGCCTGTAGGTACTGTAATATTAATTTCTTCACCTTTATCAATCGCATTATCATTTATCAATTGAAAATAGGCCGAAAAATAATATACTATTTGGGGTAATAACCTACCCCAATTTATTGAGTTAGCTGAAGAAAAACGATATGAATTTCTCTCCATTTTTTCTTTAAATTTTTGATCACTAAAAACTTCTTTTACAGCATTTTGGCAGTCATCAAAATTACCCTGTAAAGAAACAACCTCAGTATTTCTACCAGTTGTTGTGTTCATCTGATCTTTTTGGACCCTACTCACACCAGCTTCTGGATAAAAAACAATTATCTTTACCCCATCAACATCTTTAAAACCTTCTAAAGCGGCCTTACCAGTATCACCTGAAGTAGCAACAAGAATAACTATCTCATCATCTATCTCGCTTTTTTCTGCAGCAATAACAAGTAAATATGGCATTATCTGAAGAGCAAGATCTTTAAATGCAGCTGTAGGTCCATGCCATAATTCAAGAATATATCTATCAGTATCCAATTTCTTTAAAGGAGTTACTTTAGCGGCTGGAAAGTTTTGTTTTGAATAGGCAGCATTAACTGCCTCCTCAATTTCTTTTCTACTGTAGTCACTTAAAAAATATTCTAAAATCCAGACTGCTATTTCCTGGTAGCTTTTATCTTTATTCCCCATTATTTCTTCTCTACTTATTTTTTTTATTTCTGCAGGAACAAAAAGACCTCCATCAGGAGATAATCCTAAACGGATTGCTTCTGCAGCACTTACATTTTTATGTTTTCCTCTTGTACTCAAATACTCCATTCTTTTTAACCCCCAATTTATATGATCAATTACTATTATATCGAATGTTGCACCTGATGTCTATTAAATGAAAATATTAATATACAAATTTGATAATTTTTTGTATAATATAACTAATAGAGGGGTGGATAAATTGCTACAATTTATATTTATATTATTTGCTTTAATATTATTTTTTCTCATAACCCTATTATTAATTCCATATGATTATAAAATTAATTTAGCTTATGCTGATGATCTAAAATACTTAATGTTAATAAAATTTGCCTTTATTTCTTTTAAAATCAAAGGAAAGTTATTAAGTACTGAGCTGACCATAAGTTTTTTTGATTACAATATTAATTTAGCTGAAATTCCTTTTTTAAAGAATAAAGATTTAAGCACCCTCTCTAAACCAAAAAAAAGTAAGGGCTCTGATAAAAAAAAGGTTAAATCATTTAAAAATAAAATCAACTTTAAAGAATTTTCTTTAATAATTAATCAGGAAAATTTTAGCCATATTTTTAAATTTTTAATTAGGTTATTTGATTATTTCAAAGATACTTTAATAAAAATAAAACTCAACTTTTCACTCTCTGACCCCTATTATCTTGGTTTATTTTTTGCTTATTATTATAATTTTAAAAAAATATTTAAGAAAGGAGTGTTAGAAACAAATATTTGCTGGCAGGAAACTAAATTAAAAGCTGATTTAGAATTGACAGGTAATGTTATTGTAATTAGACTGCTCTGGATTTTAATCTCATTTCTTTTTTCAATGAAAACCTTAAGACTTTTAAAACAATTTTACAAAATAGCAAAAAACTAAAAAATGGAAGGTGAATTGATATGGAGACAACCCAAAAAGTACTACAATCAATGTATGATAAGCTGGATAATTTTTTGAAAACAGAAACAGTAATTGGTGAACCAATAGTTGTAGACAATATAAAATTAATTCCAATCATAACTGCTTCTTTTGGTTTAGGTGGCGGTATTGGAGAAGAAAATAATGAAAGTGGGGGTGGAGGTGGTTTAGGCTGCAAAATCTCCCCAGATGCAATATTAGTCATTAAAGATAATCAAGTTGAGATGATGCCTGTAAATACTCGTGGTTCTCTAGATAAGCTTATTGAAAAAGTACCAGAACTTTTGGAAAAAATAAATTCCTGCCGAGAAAAGAAAAAGCAAGAAAGTGATATAGAAAACGAAGAGTAATTTAGCAAAAGCTATCAGCAAAAATCCACCTAATTAAAATTAAAAGCTAAAAATAATTAAGCGGACAAGAAAGGCAAAACCATTTTTTGTCCGCTTTTTTCAGTATAATAGTTCATATTTACAATTCAAGTTTAGAAATTATTTGATCAGATTTTTCTGTTAATAACTCCATTTCTTTTTCACTTAAGTTAAACTCTGCTGCTCCAGCATTTTCTGCAGCCTGTTTTTTGTTTTTAGCTCCAACCAAAGCAGTTGTGATCCCGGCTCTATTTATAGCCCAGTTAATTGCAACCTGAGCTGGAGTTTTTCTATTTGCTGCTGCAATTTCTTCAATAACTTTAATCAGCTTTTGTACTAGACCCCAGTTCTCTTTTTTAAAAAAAGGATAAAATGAATCTCGATTTTCTTTATCAGAACTAAAGTCAGGTCTTTTTTTGTATTTACCGCTTAAAATTCCACCACCCAGGGTTCCATAACTTATGGCTGCTAATTGATGCTCAATTAAATAGGGTATTATTTTAGCTTCAATATCTCTTTTTAAAAGCGAATACTGAGGCTGCAAACTAATAATGTCTGCTAATTCTCTAATTTTATCCAGTAAATTAATATCAAAATTGCAGACAGCTAAATACTTAAATTTACCCTCATTTTTTAATTTCTTTAGTTCTTCAATACTTTCTTCAAGTGGTGTATCAGGATCAGGCCAGTGGATTTGATAAATATCGATTTCTTCAACCTCAAGCCTATCTAAAGAAAGCTCAAGATCTTTTCTTATCCTGGCAGGACTTAAATCTCTAATATATTTTGAACCATCTCTATAAGTTCCACATTTACTTGCAATTATCACTTGATCTTTAATGCCTTTTATTGCTTTTCCAACTATCTTTTCTGCATGTCCATCTCCATAAGCTGGAGCAGTATCAATTAAATTAATTCCAGAAAACACTGCTGTTTTAATAGCCTGAATAGATTTTTGATCATCAACCCTACCAAATGTATCATTTCCGTATGCCCAGGTACCCAGGCCAACTGCAGATACCTTGAGATCAGTTCCAGCAATTTCTCTATACTGCATATTAATTCCTCCTAATAATCTCTTTTGAAATTATCTTAAATTTTCAAGCTTAACTTTTTCATAATTACTTAAAAATTTTCTTAATTGTTCTTTAATATACTCCAGTTTAGAATTATCATCACATTCTACATTTAAAACTAATACCGGGTCATGTAAAGACATTCTCAATAAAAACCAGTCTTTATTACCACAATTTACCCTAATACCCTGATAATTTTTAGGAGCAAGCTCCCAATTATCAATAACTTTTATATAATTTTTTAAGTTATCAATTATATCCTGTCCATATTGATGAAAATCTTCCAATTCAATTTGCATTCTATATTCTTTTTTAATTTCTGCTTCTTCTAAATCAGAAATTAATTCTCCTATATTATTAATTCCCTCAGCTTTTAAATTAGCCATTTTAATTAAAACTTTAGCAACCATATAAGCACCATCATCTAAAAAATAATTTTCTTTAAATGCTGCATGGCCTGAGGTTTCTATAGCAAGTGGAACCGTTTGGCCTTCTTCTTCCAATCTTTTGGCTTCATTAATTACATTTTTATAGCCTCTTTTAAAACGGTGATGAATACCACCCAGTTTATTTTCTATAAATTTATTTAAACCAACTGAAGTTACAGAATCGGTAACTATAGTTGTTCCCGGATAATCTTCTAAAACAATTTTTGCTGCTAAAGCAATCAACTTATTTCTATTAATTGCCTGTCCATCACCATCAACAACTGCTGCTCGATCCACATCTGTGTCAAAAATAATGCCAAGGTCAGCATCATTTTCAACTACAGCTTTTTTGATAGACTTAATTGCCTCTTTATCTTCTGGATTTGGGGGATGGTTAGGAAAATAACCATCAGCTTCTAAAAATTGACTTCCATCAATATCAGCACCAAGATCCTTTAATATTTGATCAGCAAAAAAGCCTCCTGCTCCATTACCAGCATCAACAATAATTTTTGAGCCGGCTAAAGGTTTATCTTTATCAATATCTTTATTTAACTCATTTCTAATTATAGCTTTTAAATGACTACAGTAATCAGAAATCAAATTAATTTTATTAGCTTTTATTTCCTTTAACTGCTCTTTTTTATAGTTTTCTAAAATATCTGTTTCATTTTGAGCAGCAAAGCTCAATATATTTTTGACATCTTCTTTTTCCAGTCCACCCTCTCGACTAAAGAATTTAAATCCATTTTTATCAAAGGGAAGATGACTGGCTGTAATCATGATTGCTCCATCATATTGATGACCTTCTAAAACAGTTGCCATAAACATTGCTGGAGTAGAAGCCAAACCAGCATCAAAGACCCTGGCATCATAATGAGACAGACCTTTAAACAGAGCATCTTTTAGCCTCTGGGCAGACACCCTAGAATCATGTCCAACTGCAATTGTAAGATTCTTAACTTCTTTATTTTTTTTATCAGCAAGCCAGGTGCAGAAACTAATTCCTATTCCATAAACTACTTGATCGGTTAATTCGATCTGAGAATCCTTACTTCCTACTGCTTTACCTCTAATATCTGTACCACTTAATAATTTTGACCAATTAATTTTTGACAAATTTATCACTCCAATTTTTATTAAATTTGTTTGAAATTTACTAAAACTATTAGATAGATAATTATTTTTATAACAAACCTTCACTTATTATTATAAATCATTGTTATTTCATCTTCAATCATATTTGTGATTTTAATAATTTTTCACGGAAATCAAAAATCGCCTCCCAGATAGAATTTTAATTCATAATTCTGGCAGGCGACAAATAAATCTTATATTAAATTCATGCTTTAATAATAATTAAAATACAAGTGCTGCTATTATACCAAAGATCATAATTGGAATGTTAAAATGTATAAAAGTTGGCACACAGGTATCCCAGATATGATCATGTTGCCCATCAATATCCAGTCCTGCTGAAGGGCCTAAGGTGCTATCAGAAGCCGGTGAACCAGCATCACCTAAAGCTGCTGCTGTACCAATTAAAGCTATTGTCGCTAAAGGACTAAAACCGGTAGCTGTTGCCAGTGGTACATAGATTACTGCTAAGATAGGAATAGTCCCAAAAGAAGTTCCAATCCCCATTGTAACTATTAAACCAACGAAAACCATAATAAAGGCTGAAACAAAAGAACTGCCTCCCATTAAAGCAGAAGCATTTTCTACTAAAACTGCAACCTGACCGGTTTCCCTGATAACTTCACCATAACCGGATGCAACTAACATTACAAAGGCAATAAAGCCCATCATTCCTATTCCCTCATTTACAAGCTCATCGATATCTTTCCATTGGATTGCTCTAAAAACTAACATTATTGTTAAAGCAACTATAGCACCCAATGGCAAAGAGTCTGTTAAAAGCTGAATGGCTAAAGCTGCAACTGCCCCGACTAAAGCTACAAAATGTCTTGAATTAAATTCTTCAGTTTCCTGCTTACCATTTATTTTATCTGCAAGATCCAACTCTTCCAGTGATTTATATTCTCTACCACTTTTATAAGTAAAGAAAACTGCCAGGATAAGACCAACTACCATTCCCAGGGCTGGAACCCACATTACACTTGTAATCATAGAATTCGTTACTTCCATGCCATTTTCAATCATCTGGTCTCTAATTATATTATGAAAGATCAATCCAAAACCAACTGGTAAAGCAAGATATGGTGCTTTCAAACCAAAGGTAAGAGCTACTGCAACAGCTCTTCTGTCAATTTTAAGTTTATTCATAACACCAATTAAAGGTGGTATCAAAATTGGAATAAAAGCTATATGTACCGGAATTAAATTCTGAGATAAAGAAGCAACAAAAGCAATAATTAAAATTAAAACAGTTCCTTTCCCCTTCATCCATCTGGCCATATTTTTTGCTAATAATGCAGCCAATCCTGTTTTATGAATGGATGCAGCTAAAGCTCCTAATAAAATATAGCTTAGAGCAGTTTCTGCATTCCCTCCCATTCCATTAACCAGAGTTGACATTGTTTCTCCAATTGAAAGACCGGAAAGTGTTCCACCTACTATAGCCGCCATGATTAAAGCTAAAATTACATTTAATTTTAATAATGATAACACTGTCATAACAATTACTGAGATTACTACTGGGTTAGTTAACAAAATAAATCCTCCTTTTTTTCTATTTATTTGAGCAATTCTGCTCAGACTTATTAAGTATCCTAATTTTAACATAGATTAGATACTTTAATCAATTAAATTATTAAATTCTTTTTGGTATTTTTTTTAGTGCAAATTCTCGCTTTAAATAAAGATAAAAAAGTCCTCAGCATTAACAAAACTGCCAAGGACCTGATCTGCAATTTTACTCAAATAATTCTTTAAACTCAGAATAACCTTCTTCAGTCAGGTTTTCAACTGGTATAAACCTTAAAGCAGCTGAATTAATACAGTACCTTAAACCAGTTGGTTGAGGACCATCATTAAATACATGCCCTAAATGTGAGTCAGCGTTTTTACTTCTAACCTCTATTCTTTTCATCCAAAATGAGTTATCCTCTTTTTCGACTATATTTTCATCCACCAGTGGTTTAGTGAAACTGGGCCAGCCTGAACCTGACTCAAATTTATCCTTAGAAGAAAATAGTGGTTCACCAGAAACTATATCAACATATATACCAGGTTCTTTATTATCCCAGTACTTATTATTGAAAGCAGGTTCAGTAGCATCAAGCTGAGTTACTTTATACTGCAGATCAGTTAAACGTTCCCTTAATTCTGCATCACTTTCTGCTTCATTTATTTCTACACTATCAGCAGCCTGGGTTGCACAAAAACTTGTACATTCGGCTGGATCAATATCATTTAATTCCAGGAGTTCTTCCTGTAGTTGCTCAGAAAGTCCAAGCTCGCCAATGTTTTTAATAATGTTGTCTTTTAAACCATTACCACTTATATACCCATTGGCTTTTGTGACAGCAGGTGAATTAATAAATTCTTCCATTGACATCTTAGTTAAATAATGATTTTTAAATTTCGAACTCTGCTGTAATCTAAATTTCTGATGATAATCTTCAGCTAAATAAAATTCATCTAATTTTTTTATATTCGTTTTAATCTCAGCAGATCTTTCAGCATTAAGCTCTGCTTTAACTTCAAGTGCCATATTTTTTTGTACTTCATTGTGAAATAATATTAATGAAGCATATTGTTTGGAATAAGATCTCTGAAATGGATTATGACTCTTAAAAAATATTTCTAGCAATTCTCTATATGAAATAACTTCAGGATCATAATCAATTTCTATCGTTTCAGTATGATCACCAATTGCTTTATAGCTCGGATTCTCAGTAGTTCCTCCTGCATAACCAACCCTTGTCCTCACAACACCTTCTAAAGCACCAAAAGAAGCATCTGGACCCCAAAAACAGCCTAAAGCAAAGGTTGCAGTTTCTGTTTCAATATTTCTCATTTTTTGATCAAAAGAAATCTGGCTTTCTGCCTGAACTGTATTAATCGTACTAAGAACTAATAAAAATGTTAATAAAAGTATAATTATATTACTCATATTTTTCCTCCTTATCTCTAAACAGTATGACAAATCTAATCATTTTTTTAATTTTAACAATTATCATTACTGTTTAAAAGTAAGTATTATACTTTTATTTAAAGATTGTTTTCTCTAAACATATGATAAATGTTTAAATCACCTACTTTTTTGACCTCTATAGTTTTATAGCCGAAATATTGATAAAGTTCTTCATTTTCTTTCTCACCTGTAATTAAATAAACTCCTTTATATTTTCCACTTTCTTCAGAAATTTTATGAACCTTATTTAACAATTGAGTGCCAATGCTCTGATTTTGACAGGCAGGATCTACTGCCAGCATATCAAGGGTAATATAGTTATCAGGAAGAATGTCAGGCTTTTTAGATGCTTTATGTACTTTATATGCCCTGATGAAATTTAAACTCTTTAAAACTGCTGCAAATCAAACAATATCTTTAGTTAAAATATGTTTAAATAGTTGAGCATCAGAAAGTTCATACTCTTTAGCAAGTATAGCACTCCCAACAATTTTCTTTTCTTTTTTAGCAGCCAGAATCTGATTTCCTTTTGCTAAATATAACTCACCTATTAAAATGTTGAGACGACAAAATACTTCTTTACTGTTCTTTTTAGAGAAATCAAAAATATAACTACTAATTCCTTCATTTACAAAAGCATTGCTAAAAACAGTAAAAACCTCTTTTAAATCATCTTTTCCTGCATTTAATATTTTTATATTATACATGGCTATCATCCTCAATTATTAAATTTTACTTCTGGAAATAACTTTACTTCCCTTTTCTTTTTTGAGAATTTCACTTACAGGAATATTTAATTCTCTGGCAAGTATTTTTAAAATCCTTGGCTTACAAAAACCACCCTGGCATCTTCCCGCTCCCGGGCGTACTCTTCTTTTAATTCCATCCAAAGTTGTAGCTCCCAGTGGTCTATTAATAGCTGCAATTATTTCTGCTTCAGGTACTTCTTCACATCTGCAGATCAGCTGGCCATATTTACTGTTTTCTTTTTTTAATTCTTCTTTTTCTGACCAGGATAATTCACTAAATTTTCTTATGCCTTCTCGATTGGGGTTAAAATCAGGATCAGCAATTAGTTTAACACCTTCTTCATTAAGCAAATCTACAACATATTTAGCTACAGATGGTGAAGAGGTTAAACCGGTCGATCTAATACCTGATAAGCCAATAAATCCCTTTAAATCATAGCTCTCAATGTGATAGCCCTCTGGAGTCCTGGTTGGCCTTAAACCGGCATATTGCTTAATTGAATCCCTGGCACTTACTTTAGGAACTCTTTTTTGCACATCTTCGATAATGCTTTCTAAACCCTCCCTTGTTGTTGATTTATCTTTTTTATCTTCAATATCTTCAGCAGTTGGTCCCAATAATAGATTACCATGAATAGTGGGAGTAATCAGCTTGCCTTTCGTTAATTTAGTTGGTACTGGTAAAATAATGTGGTCTAACTCATATGAAACATTTTTATCGAGAATAAAGAATTCCCCTTTTCGAGGATGTTCTTTAAAATCACATAAATTTACCATTTCAGCTATTTGATCACAGTATACTCCAGCTGCATTGACAATATAATCACAATTTATTTCTCCTTTGTTTGTCACCACACTTTTTACTCTATTATCTGCTGTTTTAATATCAGTTACTTTAGTAGATAAGCTAACATCTACTCCATTTGTATAAGCATTTTCTGCATAAGCTATATTTAAAATAAATGGATCAATAATGCTTTCCCTAGGGATATAAATACCACCCTTTACATCATCACTTAGATCTTTTTCTCTACGTTTTATTTCTTCTCCAGTTAAATATTCAATATCATATACTCCATTTTGATATGATTTTTTCATTATCTGAGGTAATGCTTTTAGTTCTTCTTCTGTTACAGCTGCTAAAATGGCCCCTACTTTTTTAAAAGGAACATCTAACTCATCACAAAGCTGATCATACATCGGATTGGCCCCTACAACTAACTTCGATTCTAAAGTACCAGGTTTAGCATCATAACCCGTATGGATTATAGCACTATTAGAAGTAGTTGCTTCTCCACCGATTTCCACATTTTTTTCTAAGAGTAAAACATCTAATTTATATCTTGATAGTTCTCTGGCAATTGCACTACCAATTGCACCAGCACCAATTATTACAATATCATAGTGCTCTTTCATCTTAATCCTCTCCTTATTTATATATTAAAAATTAAGTGAAATGATTATTCTCCTTTAGCCCAGTCTCTTGAGCGTTTAACAGCTTCTTTCCAGCGGCCGGTTAAAAATTCTCTTTTTTTGCTGCTCATTTGTGGTTCATAGCGTTTTGCTAATTTCCATTTTTTCGAGATTTCATCTAAATTATTAAAAATACCTATTCCCAAACCTGCTAAATATGCTGCACCTAAAGCAGTTGTCTCTGTTATTGCAGGTACATCAACCGGTATATTTAAAATATCTGCCTGAAACTGCATTAAAAATTCGTTAACTACCGCACCTCCATCAACTCTCATTACATCGATATCCATCCCTGAATCTTTTTTCATTACTTTAAGATTATCATTTACCTGATAAGCTATACTTTCTAAAGTTGCTCTAACTATATGTTCTCTTTCAGTCCCACCAGTAATTCCAATTAAAGTACCTCTTGCATATTGATCCCAGTATGGTGCTGCCAGACCAGAAAAAGCAGGCACAAAAAATACCCCGCCAGTATCTTCAACTGATTTTGCCATTGACTCAGATTGAGCAGCATTATCAATAATTTTTAAACCATCTCTCAACCACTGAACAGCTCCACCTGTAATATATACTCCTCCATCAAGAGCGAAACTCAATTTATCATTTAATCCCCAGGCTACAGTTGTTAATAATCCATTTTCTGAATTAACAATTTTATCACCGGTATTCATCAGCATAAAACAACCTGTACCATAAGTTGTTTTAACAGTACCAGCCTCAAAACAGGTCTGACCAAATAATGCAGCCTGTTGATCTACAGCACTTCCTGCTATAGGTAGTTTAAGTCCTAAAAAACACACAGGATCTGTTTCTGCATATACCTCACTGCTATTTCTTAATTCAGGCAGCATCTGCTTTGGTATATCTAAAATATCTAAAATCTCCTGATCCCATTTTTTACTGTGAATATTTAAAAGCATTGTTCGAGAGGCAGTAGAATAATCAGTCATATGTAATCTACCATTAGTCATATTCCAGATCAGCCAGGTATCAGTTGTCCCGGCCAGTAGTTCTCCTTTTTCGGATTTTTCACGAGCTCCATTTACATTATCTAAAATCCATTTTATCTTCAAAGCAGAAAAGTAAGAATCAACTACTACACCTGTTTTTTCTTTGATTAATTTCCCATGGCTGGCTTTCAATTTATCTGCCATTTTAGAAGTACGTCTATCCTGCCAGACAATGGCATTATAAATAGCCTTACCTGTATTTTTGTCCCAAACAATTACAGTTTCACCCTGGTTATCAAGCCCCAGAGCCTTGATATCTTTTTTATTAATTTTAGCATTTTTAATCGCCTGAACCATTGATTGTTTTGTTTTTTCCCAGATCTCTGCTGGATCATGTTCCACCCAGCCTGGTTTTGGATAATATTGTTGATGTTCATAATATCCCTGAGAATATATTTCCCAATCATCATTTAAAATCAAAGTCCTCGTTCCAGAAGTCCCCTGGTCAATACCTACAACATATTTTTTCTTTTTCATTTTATACCTCCTCACAAATTAACTTATTACAAAAAATTATACTTTTTATTAAAATAAAGAATATTTTGAAAAATTATAACTTAAAACATCAGCACTAAATATTTTATAGTACTATTTTCTCTATTAAAGATAATTTCAAAACTTCCTGCTTTTTTAGTTAATAATTAATCGAGTAGGAGGGAAACAATTAACCCGAGCAAAACTGCTCGGGTTCCTTGATTAAAGACAATTTACTCTATTTCTTTAAAAAGATTAACCATTTCAATTAAAGAAACAGCTGCATCATAACCTTTATTGCCAGATTTAGTCCCTGCTCTTGAAATAGCCTGTTCAATAGTATCGGTGGTTAAAACACCAAAAATAACCGGTATTTCAAGGTCTAAGCCAACATTTGCTATACCTTTAGAAACCTCTGCAGATACATAATCAAAGTGAGGAGTTTCACCTCTGATGACTGCTCCAAGTGCGATTACACCATCATATTTTTCAGAAGAAGCCATTTTTTTTGCGGTTAAAGGCATTTCAAAAGAACCTGGTACCCAGGCAATCTCAATATCTTCTTCAGCCACATTGTGCCTTTTTAAAGCATCTAAGGCTCCTTCAAGTAATTTGCCGGAAATAAATTCATTAAACCGACCTACGACAATACCAACTTTAATTCCATCACCGATTAACTTACCTTCATATGTTTTATGCATTATAATTCTCCTTTTTAAAAAGTATTTATTTTAGTAAAATTTTATTCTTCAAAATCTAAAAGATGTCCCATCTTATCTTTTTTAACTTTTAAATAAAATTCGTTATCTTTATTTGGGTTAATCTCAAGTGGTATTCTTTCAGTAACTTCAAGGCCATAACCCTCTAAACCAACGATTTTGGTTGGATTATTTGTCAGTAAGCGCAGGGTTGATAAACCAAGTTCTGCAAGAATCTGAGCTCCAATACCATAATCTCTCATATCAACTTCAAATCCTAAGGCAACATTAGCTTCTACAGTATCCATACCCTCATCCTGCAGATGATATGCTTTAATCTTATTTGCCAGTCCAATACCTCTACCTTCCTGACGCATATAAAGAACAACTCCTTCTCCTTCATTTTCTATTAACTGTAATGCAGCAGCCAGCTGTTCACCACAATCACAGCGTTTAGAAGCAAATATATCACCTGTAATACATTGAGAGTGAACCCTAACCAAAACATTTTCTTTACCTTTAACATCACCTTTAATAATTGCAATGTGTTCTTTGTTATCAACATCTGTTGTATAAATTTTAATTTTAAAATCACCAAATTCAGTTGGTAGTTCTGCTTTTGCAGCCTCTTTTATTAGTTTATCTTCTTTTTTTCTATATTGTATTAAATCTTCAATTGAGATTAATTTCAAATCGTGTTTTTGAGCAAATTTTTCCAGATAGGGCATTCTAGCCATCTCACCATCTTCTTTGATAATTTCACAGATAACACCTGCTGGTTTCAGACCGGCTAATTTAGCAAGGTCTACTGCAGCTTCTGTATGGCCGGCTCTTCTCAATACCCCACCTTTTTTAGCACCAAGTGGAAATACATGGCCTGGGCGCATAAAATCAGACGGTTCAGAGTCTTCAGCAACCATTTTCAAGATGGTATAAGCTCTTTCTTGAGCAGAAATACCAGTAGTTACATCAACATGATCAATTGAAACTGTAAAAGCTGTTGAATGAGTTTCTGTATTTTTATCAACCATCATCGGTAGATCAAGCCTTTCGATGATCTCTTCTTCTACAGGTGTACAAACAAGCCCTCTGCCCTCTTTAATCATAAAGTTTATAGTTTCCTTAGTAGCTTTTTCTGCTGCCATGAGAAGATCCCCCTCATTTTCACGATCTTCATCATCAACGACAACAACCATTTTCCCTGCTTTTATATCAGCTATCGCATCTTCAATTTTATCCATCTTTATCTCCCTTTCAAAATAATTTTTAAATTAAATTTTTAAATAAAACCATTTTCAGCTAAAAATTCTTTAGAGATTTTACTTTTTGCATTTTTGCTCTGTTCTCTATTCAACATTTTATAAATATATTTACCCAGCATATCTGTTTCTATATTAACTTTATCTCCTACAGAAAGATCAGCTAAATTAGTTTCTGACCAGGTTTCTGGGATCAAAGAAATGGTCAAAAGATTATCCTCAATTTCCATCACGGTTAAACTAACACCATTAATCGCAGCTGAACCCTTTTTAACTATATATTTTTCTACTTCAGCCGTAACTTCCATTGTAATTATCTTTGCATTTTTCTCTGTTACAACTTTTTTTATTTCAGCAGTATCATCGATATGCCCGGTTACAAAGTGGCCACCTATAAAACTATTTGGCTGTAGGGCCTGCTCTAAATTAACCTTATCACCACCGGCAAGTTGAACAAGATTTGTAGCTTTTAAAGTTTCTAACATTACATCAGCTCTAAAATAATTATCAGAAAAATCAACTACAGTTAAACAGACACCATTCACTGCAATACTATCTCCAGTTTTAACATTTTTCAGCACAGTTTCTGCAGCAATTTCCAGCTGATATTTATTATCACCTTTGTTTCTACGAATAAATTCTCCTTTTTCCTGTATAATTCCAGTAAACAATTAAGCTCACCTCCAGCTTAAATCTTATTTGTTTTGTAATTCACCAATTAATAGGATATTATCACCTAAAAATCTTCTATCTAAAATTTTAATATCTTTTGAATCTGACATTAATTTAGGTCCCTGACCACAGAATGAAGAAATACCATCATCACCACCATAAATTTTAGGAGCGATAAAATAATAAAATTTATCAATTAAACCTTTATTTAAAAATGAGTAACTTAATTTAGCTCCACCTTCAAGCAAAATACTGCTGATATTTAAATCATGAAGTTGTCTTAAAATAAAATCTAAATTTAAAAAACCTTCTTCTTCTAAAGGGACAGCAATAATATCTACATTATTTTTAGCTAAAAGTTTTTCTTTTTTCTCCATTAAAGCTGCTGAATTGCTTTCTAAACTCGCCTCTGATGCAATCAACAGGGTTGAAGCAGTAGATTCTTGATTAATAATTTTAGCATCTAAGGGCATATCCAGTTCCGGATCAAGTATAACCCTTAAACTATCAATACCTCCCTGTTCTTCTAATCTTGTTGTTAAAGATGGATCATCAGCTAAAACAGTTCCTATCCCAACCATTATCGCATCTACTTTATGTCTTAATTTATGTCCTTCTAAACGAGCTTTTTCATTTGTTATCCATTTAGAATGACCGGTAGAGCTTGCAATAAAACCATCTAAGGTCTGAGCCTTTTTTAAATATACATAAGGATAATCACTTGTAATATACTTTAAAAATACTTCATTTAAATCTTTAGCTTTCTCGGCCATCAAGCCTAACTCGACCTCGATTCCAGCTTCTTTTAATAGTTCTATACCTCTACCTGAGACCTCTGGATTTGGATCAACCATAGCAATAACTGCTCTTTTTATTCCTGATTTAATTAATTTATCCGCACAGGGGGGTGTTTTTCCATAATGACTGCAGGGTTCTAAAGTTAAATAAATATCAGCATTATTGGCATTTTGACCCGCTTCTTTTAGTGCATAAACCTCTGCATGAGGACCGCCATAAAATTTATGATATCCCTCACCGATTATCTCTCCATTTTTTACTAAAACAGCTCCTACCATAGGGTTTGGAGAGGCACTACCTTCACCCTTTTTAGCAATTTCAAGTGCTCTTGCCATATATCTAATGTCAGTAATTGAAAACTTTTCTTCCATAATTCTCACCCCATCTTAATTAAAATTATTAATTCAAAGGACAAAATGTCCTCTAGAAATCTGTAATTAAACCAGGCATTAAAAAACCCCTCCAGAGAAATGGAAGGGTTGTAAAATTCATAAAAAGATTTGTTAATCTCGTTTTAAACAGCATGACAGATCCAGATACAACTATTTTTAAATAAAATGTTAAATAACTGCTATTTAAAAGAGACAATCTTAAGATTACTTTACTAACTCCCTTCCAGACTTTACTGTCGGTTCTGCAATTTCAGCAGATCAACCCCAAATAGGCTTGTGGACTTTAACCACCGGTAGGGAATCACACCCATCCTCGCTAGTATATTTAATTTTAAAATACTAATAATTATTTTAGCATTTTAATCTTGAGTTGTAAAGTGTTTTTTAATCAAACTGTAGATCATCAAAATCTCCCCAGGCTTCGATAATATAGTATCCAGCTTCATCTTCTTCAAATTCTCTATTAAAAATTAACTGTGAAAATAAAATCAGCTGCTGGGCTGAATCTTTTTTAGGCCTAAACCTCAACTGACCATTGGTGAGATATGGTGTTTCCTGACTATAATTAAAATCGGCTATTAATTGAGCATCTGCAAAAGGAGATTCAAGATTAGATTCAGTACTACCCCGAGGATGTGTGAAATCCTGGAGATAATTAAATAAATTTATTTCTATAGAAAAAAGCTGATCACTTGCTAAAATACCAAATGTATTCTGATTAATTTGCTGACTTAATTCTTCTGAAAATAATAGTTTTAAATCTTTTAATTCCAGGATTAGATTAAGCTGATTAGCATGATAGCTCATTTCTTCAGGCTCATCTAAAGATAAATCAAAATAGCCATCAAAACTTAAAGAATCAAGCTTAATGTCTTTGAAATATTCATTTTCGAGTATTTCTAATCCACTACCATCAAAAGCAAAATAATAATTTGCCTTAAAATCACTAAAAGCCTTTTTAGAATCAGCAGTTATTAAACTATAATCTGTTTCTAAAGCCTGCTGTTCATCAATATCAATCACCACTGCTTCTAAATCAGCCTGGCAACTTAAAAATTCTCCACTTAAATCAAATTCTTCAATTATTAATTCATCACTTTGAGAATCATAATTAACTTTGAGCACAAAATTGTCAAAAAGTGGTAATTTATCCCAGCTATCTTTAGTTATTCCATAGCGTCTGTAATAAGGATAATCTACTTTAAGTTCTGCTGCTCTAAAATCGAAATCATGATCTGCCTCATATATATTTTTACTTTCTATAAATTTATCAAAATCTGAACTGCCCTGATAATTAATTTTACTCTCTTTAAAGTTTAACTGGTAGTCATCTGATAAATTTGAATAAATAATATCATCAATAAGAAGTTGAGTATTTCTATAAAGGTTAAAATCACCTTCCTGAATATAGTTAATTAACTGCTGCCAGCTCAACTTTATTTCTAGATTACTTAACTCCAGACTAAAATTATCTGTTTCCAAAAAATTCAAACGCTCGATATTTACAGTTCTTAAAAAGGGATTAGCACTGATCTGAAGTTCTCTAATCTGATAATCTTCTTCAATGGCAAATGTTCTAATGTTTTCTTCAATATCTTCAGAAATTCTACTGGCATAAAAATAGTTTAAAGAAAAAATCACTGCAGCAATCAATACCATCATCAATAAATAAATGGAGCCTTTTTTTAATTTACCTGACATATTTTTGCCCCCTCATAATCAAAGCTTTTACTGATATAAAATTGTATTCATTATTTTTTGCATATAGTTTATAATTTGATCCATTCTTTCTTTTTCTTCACTACTAAAATCAAGCTCTCTTATTTCTGTATCAGCTTTATAAGCAATTTTATTAAAAATAGCCCCTTCATCTTCAGAACCAGGAAGTCTTAAATATAATTGATCTCGATATAAGATTTGAGGAATTTCATGTAAAAAGAATACTGGTTTTCTAATATCATTAAGTAAAGAAACACCCAAAAATTCTTCTGGCTTTTCAGGATAACCTATAATATCAAGTATGGTTGGTGCAATATCTGTATGAGTACCTGTTTTATCAATTTCTTCTGGATCTAAATCCTGATGATATATAAAAAGCGGTATATGCTCTGGCTCTTTTATATTTCTTTTTGTGACAAAATTACCGGCAGAGGTATATTTGTCCTGATTTATATCAGCCACATGATCAGAATAAATAACAAATAAGGTATTTTCAAGCAATGATAGTTCTTCTAAGCCATCAAAAAACATTTCTAATGATTGATCAACAAATGCCATAGAATTAAAGAAATCTTTAAGGAATTTTGGACTAATATCTTCAAACTCTTCTACACTTTTTTCCTCTGGATAAAAATCAAATGGAGTATGGCTGGTTACTGTAATAAAAAGAGCAAAAATATTTTCTTCAGCTTCTGCTAAATAATCTAAGGATTGATCAAAGAAATCATAGTCATTAATCCCTAAATAGCTATCATCACCAATAACTCCCTCTGATGCCGAAAAATGATCTCGACTGTAAAATTTATCAAAGTCCATTTCTAAATATCCTTTATCCCTGTAAAAAAAGCGATCATCATTTCCATGAAAAGCAAAGGTTTGAAAACCTTCTTCTGTTAAAACTCTATTTAAGGTATTAAATTCTGCCATATCATTTGTTTTAAAAGCATAATTTCTATTAATCGGATATAAAGAAGTTAAAAGTGAAAATTCAGCATCAAAACTACCATTAATGTGTTGAGCATAAATATCAGTAAAGTTAAGAGACTTCCTTTTTAGTTTATTTATAAAAGGCGTGATTTCTCGGCCCTGATATTCATAATCAATAATATTTTTGTCTACCGATTCTAACTGAATTACTATTATATTATCAACATCTTCAATTTCGTATTTTCCACTCATCTTCTTTTCAGTGGCTACAGCATTTATATCAGGAAGATTTTTTGCTCTTTCCTCTCTAATTTTAAGCTGTCTGTATTCTGCAATATAGAGGGGAAAAACTCCATATACATTGACAAAAGCAGATGTACTGAATTCATATAATTCCATAAAGCCATTTTTTTTGAAAAGAGAACTGCTGTAAGATATTTGAGCTGCAAATAAAATTACTATTAATACAGCCAGTATAATTTTGTATTTCACACGGTCTTTTTTTAAAGTAACATGATTAAAAGTATATTTATTTCCTTTCTCCCGATTAAATAATAGCAAATAACTTAAAAATGGCAGCTCAATAATAAATACTATGTCCTGCCATCTAATAAGTTGGCGAATTAAAACTTTAAATGGCCTTACACCCTGACCCATAGTCATATCAGTTAAGCTTAAATAATTGCCAAAATATCGATTATACCAGAGATTTGCTAAAAAGAAAATCAGAAAAAAGAAATAAATTATAAATGTTAATATCTTTCTTTTATTAGTTTTTACTAAAAAGTCAAATAATATTGTAAGCAAAGCTATAATAATAATATTTTTTAAAATTATACTAATAAAAGATGAAACCTGGAAAACAGACCAGAGTAAAAAATTATACTTAATTAAAATACCAAAAACTAAAAGGAAAAACAAAAATTTATTTTTTCCTTTTAGTTTTGCTGTAATATCCACTAAAATCTCTCCCTTGATAAATAATATTTCTAAAGTTTTATCTATTATTTTAATTTTAGAGCTGTCTATTCTTTCTTATATTATTGTACCATAATTATGAGCTGATTTTTAGTGAATTATTTTATTTTTATTTATTAGCATACTTTTCCTGTTCTTTTCTTAAAATCATATCTTTCAAGCTACCACCAGCTGATACCATCGGAAATACATTTTCTTCTTCTTCGATCATAAAGTTAAGCAAATAACTCTCTTTAGATTCAATGGCAGCTTTTAAAGCACTCTCTATATCTTCTCTATTAGTAATAGTCTGGCCCTGAATACCATAACCTTTAGCCACCTGAATGAAATCTGGTATCATTTCCGGACAATTTTGATTAGGTCCGGAACACTGAGGTGGACAATCTATCTGTCTGCGCAAACAGGTAGCTGAATAACGTTTATCAAAAAATAGTTCCTGCCATTGTCTAACCATACCTAGATACTGATTATTAAATAAGATTATTTTAACAGGCACCTTGTTTTTAGCAGCTGTCGCCAATTCCTGAATATTCATTTGAAAACTTCCATCTCCTACCAGGGCAAATACATCCTGATCTGGATTAGCTATTTTTGCTCCAATTGCAGCAGGGAATCCAAAACCCATTGTTCCAAGTCCACCAGAACTGATAAAACTTCGGGGGCGAGAATACTTATAATACTGTGCGGCCCACATCTGATGCTGACCAACTCCAGCAGTGATAATAGCCTTTCCATCAGTCAGCTCATAAAGAGTTTCAATTATCTCAGATGGTAATAGTTTATCATTGAGTGCTGGGTCAGCCTTTTTATCGATTTTTCTCCAGTCATCTATTTCTTTTAACCAGCCAGGCCTTTTTGCCTTTTTAACTTTTGGAATAAGCTCTTCAACTACAGATTTTACATCACCGGTAATCGGCACCTGAGTTTTTATGATTTTACCGATTTCAGCTGGATCTATATCGACATGGATAACAGCTGCATTTTTAGCGAAGCTATCAATCTTACCGGTTACTCGATCATCAAAGCGAGCTCCTAAAGCTATTATTAAATCGGTATTAGTGATGGCTAAATTTGCTTCAGTACTGCCGTGCATTCCAAGCATACCTAAACTTAAAGAATCATTTTCATCAAAAATACCTATTCCATTTAAGGTTGTTGTAACAGGTATTTCTGCTTTTTTAGCAAGTTCTGCAACCTCTTTATCTGCACCGGATATTATTGCTCCTCCTCCAGCATAGATTATAGGTTTAGCAGCATTATTAATCAGTTCAGCTGCTCTTTTAATCTGAAGTTTATTCCCTTTATAAGTTGGATTATAACCTGGTAAATCAACGGTTGTTGGATAATTAAACTCCGCCTGATCAGCTAAAATATTAGAAGGTATATCAACTAAAACTGGCCCTGGCCTTCCGGTTGAAGCAATATGAAAAGCTTCTTTTATAATCCGTGAAATATCTTTAACATCATTGACAATATAATTGTTTTTAGTAATCGGCATGGTAATACCTTTAATATCTGCTTCCTGAAATCCATCTGTACCTATCATTGTATTAGGAACCTGTCCAGTAAAAGCAACAAGGGGCACAGAATCCATATGGGCAGTTGCTAAAGCAGTTACCATATTAGCAGCTCCCGGGCCAGAAGTAGCTATACAGACCCCAGTTTTACCGCTAGAGCGAGCATATCCATCTGCAGCATGAACACCACCCTGTTCGTGATGAGGCATAATATGCCTTATCTTGGAATCATAAAGCTTATCATAAATAGTAATAACCTTAGCACCAATATAACCAAAAATTACTTCTACTCCTTCTGCCTCTAACGATTTAACAAAAATTTCTGCTCCACTCATCAATTTTTCATTATTTTTAGTCACTCTACTCACTCCTCTTAGTTTAAAATTCTAATATTAATTAAAAAATAAATCAAAAAAACCCTCATCACTACTAATAGTTCTAACTATTAATAGGGACGAGAGTTCCCTCACGTGGTACCACCCATTTTTGCTGTAAACAGCCTCATTGGTACAAAAAGTTTTAAACTGATTATACCTCAGCATATGATAACGGATGCCTGGCCCATTTGGGCAGCCGGTAAAGCTTACTTCTTTTCAGCTTTACAGTTCAAGGACTACAAAAATAATTGGCTTAGATGTCGGCTCTCAGCTGATCCGACTCTCTGTCATCTAGAACAATTATTTTCCTTCCTCTCAACACTTTTTAACTATTATGTTTTGTATAGTATATATTATTTTTAGAAAATTGTCAAGAATCAGAGAAATTTTTTAAGCAAGAAAAAAAGGCGTCCGGGCAGGGACACCTTTACAGAGGATTAGTATAGCATTTGGGCAAATTTTTAAAGTTTATTTTAAATTTCCTGGTCTCAAAACCAGAAAACAACTTTGCTTTATTATTTAATTATAGATTATCAGAAATTAAGTAAAAATACAAATAACTTGTGCTTTATTTCACATTAAATATAGCTTTTAAAGTTAATTAGCTCCTAAATACTATCTATTAGTCCTTTTTAATAGTTTATAATCATAAATTTAGTTGTGATAATATTTCTTATTGTAAATATCAGCATAAATTTTAACAAAAGTTTTATATTTTTAGTAAAAATACAGTATATTATATTTGTATACAGGTATTTAAAATTACTTTATTTTTATAATTCAAGAACAACACTCCTGTCATAGCAGGCTTTATAGCACTTTATTTTTAATTTTTAGCTCTATTGACACCCTTTAAAAAAGTGCTTATACTGATATCAAGATTTAAAAATATTAATTAAAAAATAGGAGAGTGATTTTAATGTCAAGTTTAAGTAAAACAGATATTTTAAAGATGGCTGAAGAAAACAATGTTAAGTTTATTAGAATGCAGTTTACAGATATTTTAGGTATAGTAAAAAATGTAGCGATCACAGTTCAACAATTAGAAGATGCTTTAGATAATAAAATTATGTTTGATGGATCTTCTGTAGATGGTTTTACAAGAATTCAGGAATCTGATATGTATTTAAGACCAGATTATGATACCTTTACTCTTTTCCCCTGGCGCCCAGATGAAGGTGGTACAGTAGCTCGCTTAATATGTGATGTATATACCCCTGAAGGAAAACCTTTTTCTGGTGGACCAAGAAATGTATTAAAAAAAGCACTGGAAGAAGCTGAAGAAATGGGCTTTGAAATGAATGTAGGCCCTGAACCAGAGTTTTTCTTATTTCAATTAGATGAGAATGGAGAAGCAACTACTATAACCCATGACAATGGTGGCTATTTTGATTTAGGTCCAGTTGATAAAGGTGAAAATGCTAGAAGAAATATAGTATTAGCTTTAGAAGAAATGGGTTTTGAGGTAGAAGCATCTCACCATGAAGTTGCTCCAGGTCAGCACGAAATTGATTTTAAATATGCTCCTGCTTTAAGAACAGCAGATAATATTGCAACCTTTAAGTTTGTAACAAAATCTATTGCCCATCAACATGGTTTACATGCCACTTTTATGCCTAAACCTATTTTTGGAGAAAATGGTTCAGGAATGCATGTCCATCAATCTTTATTTAAAAATGGGGAAAATGTATTTTATGATGGAGATGATAGATTAGGATTAAGCAAAACTGCCTATCATTATATTGGTGGAATTTTAAAACACGCTAGAGCAATTGCTGCAATAACTAATCCATCTATTAACTCATACAAAAGGCTTGTTCCTGGTTATGAAGCTCCAGTTTATGTCGCCTGGTCAAGTGCTAACAGAAGTGCTTTAATAAGAATCCCAGCAGCACGTGGGAACGGAACCAGACTCGAACTTAGAAATCCTGACCCAACCGCAAACCCTTATCTTGCAATTGCAGTAATGTTAAAAGCTGGTTTAGATGGTATTAAAAATGAAATTGAACCACCAGAAGAAGTTCTAGAAAATATTTATGAAATGACTGCAGATCGTAAAGAAAAGTTACAAATAGAGAGTCTTCCTTCTAATATAAATGAAGCTGTAGACATTTTAGCTGGTGATGAATTAATCAAAGCTACTTTAGGCAAACATGTTTATGAACACTTTGTAATAGCTAAAAAAGCAGAATGGGATGCCTATAGAACCCAGGTCACAAACTGGGAACTTGAGCAATACCTGACAACTTTCTAAACAAATTATTAATTGCTAATAATTATAAATATTTAATTGTTTAGCGCTTAAAATGAGCAGCTATTAGCCCCCCCTAATTACTTAAACAATAAATGTTTAAATTATGGTTCTTAACCTCTCGCTTGCCTACAAAACAAGTGGGAGGTTAAGTTTTTATAATATATATTTTTTTAAATTAATTAAGAGGTGAAAAAAATGATTGAAGATTATTTAGATAAAGATTATAAGGAAATTGCAGAAAATTTAAGTCGATGGATTAAAAATAAGGTTAAAGAAAGTGGATCTGATGGTGCTGTAGTAGGTTTGTCCGGTGGAATTGATTCTTCACTTACCTCTCTTCTCTGCAAAAAAGCTTTTCCAGACAATACACTTGGCTTAATCTTACCCTGTCAGAGCAATGAACAGGATCAAATAGATGCGATTGCACATGCCGAAAAGTTTGAGATAGATTATAAGATTATAGATCTTAAAAATACCTATCAGGAATTTGTTAAGAGTTTAAATCTTGATAATTTAGATAGATTTTCTACTTCAATTAAAAATATTAATGGTGATCAAAAATTAAAACTGGCCCTGGCAAATGTTAAACCAAGATTGAGAATGGCCTACCTTTATTTTTATGCCAATTTAAACAATTATCTGGTAGTTGGAACCGACAACAGAAGTGAGTTAAAATTAGGATATTTCACTAAATTTGGTGATGGAGGAATTGATCTGGCTCCCCTGGCCAATCTAACAAAAACCGAGGTCAGAAAAACAGCAGCAGAGTTAAATATAGCCGATAAAATAATAAATAAAGCACCTTCTGCCGGACTCTGGGAAGAACAAAAAGATGAAACTGAACTGGGAATGAGTTATGAAGAAATAGATAAATACATTTTAACAGGTGAGGCAAAAGAAGAAACAAAAACAAAAATAGAAAATCTTGCTAAAAAGAACTCTCATAAGTTAGAACTCCCCGAAATGCCGGACTTTTAAAAGTATTTTTGTGTCTGAAAATTCTATTAAATAATGTATACACTGTATACCATTATATAAACTTAAAATCACTTGCTTTGCTGAATAAAGCTAATATATAATCTATTCATAGTTAACATAAACCTTACATAGGAGGAAATAACAATGAGTAGAAAAGTATTGAGAAGCAAGATTTTGCAGACAGCTGGATTGACATTTATGCTGGTGATTTTGATGAGCTCTTTAGTTTTAGCCCAGGAAGATCAGGCTGCAGCTAACGCAGTAGCTATTAATACAATGTGGACTTTAATAGCTGCTTTTTTAGTATTTTTTATGCAGGCCGGTTTTGCAATGGTGGAAGCTGGTTTTACCAGAGCAAAAAATGCTGGAAATATTATCATGAAAAATATGATGGATTTTGCAGCTGGCTCTTTGGTTTATTGGGCGGTTGGATTTGCTTTCATGTTTGGAGCTGGAAATGCTTTTATAGGGAGTACTGGATTTTTTCTTCAGGGAACATTTGAAAATTTAGGACTTGATATTCCAATTATGGCTTTCTTTATTTTTCAGACAGTCTTTGCAGCAACAGCAGCAACTATAGTTTCTGGAGCAATGGCAGAAAGAACTAACTTTTCCGGATACCTGGCTTACAGTGTCGTTATTACCGCATTTATATATCCTGTTGTAGGACACTGGATCTGGGGTGGAGGTTGGTTGGAACAGATGGGTATTATCGACTTTGCTGGTTCAACCGTTGTTCACTCAGTAGGTGGCTGGGCAGCTCTAGCTGGTGCAATAATTTTAGGACCAAGAATAGGTAAATATAATGAAGATGGTTCAGCAAATGCTTTACCCGGTCACAATTTATTGATGGCTGCCTTAGGTGTTTTCATCCTCTGGTTTGGCTGGTTTGGTTTCAACCCGGGATCTACAATTGCAGGAACTGATTTAAGTATAGCTTCTATTGCTGTTACTACAAATTTAGCTGCTGCAGCAGGTGCTGTATTAGCAATGACAGTTAGCTGGATAAAATATGGCAAGGCAGATGTAAGTATGACTTTAAATGGTGCGTTAGCAGGTTTAGTTGGGATAACAGCTGGAACAGCTGATGTAACCAATATTTCAGCAGTAATAATTGGTTCAATTGCAGGTATTATAGTTATTTATTCTGTAGAATTTTTTGATAAAATCCAGGTTGATGATCCAGTTGGAGCTATCTCGGTTCATGGTGTCTGTGGTGCCTTTGGTACTTTAGCAGTCGGTGTTTTTGCTATAGATGGTGGTCTTCTCTATGGTGGAGGAATAAGCCTTTTAACAACTCAATTAATCGGTGTTGCAGCAGTTTTCTTCTGGGCATTTGGCCTTGGTTTAGTACTCTTTAAAGCAATTGATTTAGTAATTGGTTTAAGAGTTTCTGAAAAAGATGAAATAGAAGGCCTTGACTTTTCAGAGCATGGAACAGAATCTTATCCAGATTTTGTCCCCAACTTAAAAGCACAAAAAGGAGAGGTATAAAATGAAAAGAATTGAAGCTATTATCAGACCTGAAAAAACCGATAATTTAATCGATATACTTGAAGAACAGGGAGTTAGTGGTTTAAATATTACTGAGGTAAAAGGTTATGGTTCTCAAAAAGGCCATTCCGAAATGTATAGAGGAGTTACTTATAGGATTAGGCTCAGAAAAAAAATCAAGGTAGAAGTTGTTGTAGAATATAATGAGGTAGACAAAATAGTTGAAGCAATTAAAAAAGCCGTTGGCACTGGTGAAATTGGTGATGGAAAAATATTTATTTCAGATATTTCAAATGCCATCAGAATTAGAACCGGTGAAGAAGGTGTAAAAGCCCTGCAATAAAAATTAATATTGATAATATTATTAACTATCACATATAAATAATATTATAGACCGGAAAACCCCCTGCCATGTTCACTTCTCCTTCTCTTAGCAGGGGGTTTTCTTTTTAATGTTTTAAAAGTTCTTCCCATTTTTTATATAATTTATCTAATCTATTATTTAATCGCTTATATTTTTCTTTTAGATCCTGTAACAGTTCAAAATCGGACAGGTTCTCTTCTGCTGTCAGCTCTGATTCGATCTCCGCTAAGTTATTTTCTAACTTTTCTATCTCAGCTTCAGTTTCTTCTAAACTTTTTTGACGCTGCATTTCTTCATTTCTGGCCCGTTTTTGGGCTTCATAATCGAGTTTTCCCTGGTTTATTGTTTCAGCTTCTGTTGCATCACTTTCAATATTTATTTTCTCTTTTTTTCTGCTGTAATAACTGTAATTACCATAATATTTTTTTAGCACACTATTTTCTAGTTCATAAATATAATCAACAACTTCATCCAGAAAATATCTATCATGAGATACAATTAAAACAGTACCTTCAAATTCTTTTAAGGCATCTTCTAGAACCTCTCTAGAAGGCAGGTCAAGATGATTTGTAGGCTCATCCAGGATTAAAAAATTATAATTTCCACTCATCAGCTGTAAAAGCCTTAATCTACTTTTTTCTCCACCACTTAACTGAGAAACTTTTTTAAATACATCTTCTCCGGTAAATAAAAAGGCAGCAAGTCGATTTCTGGCCTCTGAGACGGTAATTCTAGTCTCTTTTCTTAAAGCAGTTATCAGATCATCCTGTTCATCAAAACCATCAAATTCCTGTCTGTAATAATCAGGATAAATATTTGTACCTATTTTAATCTGGCCAGAATCAGCTTTGATTTCTCCCATTATTATTCTCAAAAGAGTGGTTTTGCCGCTCCCATTATCCCCAATAATAGCAGCCTTATCACCTCTATAAAGCTCAAGGTTTAAATCCCTAAACAAATTTAAATCAGCAAAACTTTTCGCTAAATTTTCGACTTTAAGTACATCATTGCCACCTCTAACTTCTGTGTTTAAGTTAAGGTTCATTTTTCTTCCCTTTAGAGTTGGCTTTTCTAATCTGTCAATTTTATCAAGCCTTTTCTGCATGGCTTTTGCCCTTTTAAACATTTTTTCGCTATCTCTGGATCTTCCCCAGATATAGAGTTGTTCTATGGCATCTTCTAACTCTTTTATTTTTTTCTGCTGGTTTTTATATTCTCTTAAGCGCTGTTCGTAACGGCGTTTTCTTGCCTTTTTATAATAACTATAATTACCTGTATAATCTTCATTTTTACCATTTTTTATTTCAACTATCCTATTGACAACATTATCAAGAAAATATCTATCATGAGATATAATTAATAGGGTACCCTGATAACTATTTAAATAATTTTCTAGCCATTCTACAGCCTTTAGGTCAAGATGATTTGTGGGTTCATCTAATAATAATAAATCTGGCTCAGTTAAAAGAAGTTTTATCAAACCTAATCTAGTTTTTTCGCCTCCACTTAATTGGCCCAGTTTTTTTTGATAAAGCTCTTCTTCATTAAAACCAAGTCCTGCTGCAACCTGGCGTATCTTACTTTGATATTCATAAGCTATTCCCTGATTAAATTCTTCTTGAAGTTGCGAATATTCCCGCATCAACTTATTCAATTTTGGTGAATCAGAAGTTGAGCCATCCGCTCTTTTACCATAACGAGCAATTTTTTCTTCATATTCTTTTAAGCTCGCTATTTGCTCAATAACTGCTTGAAAAACTTTCTCTAGTTCGGCATAAATTGTCAAGTCAGCTTCAAAATCAGGCAGCTGATCTAAATAACCAAGCTCGATATCATTACGAATAGATATATTACCTTCAGAATAATTCTCTTTTCCAGCGATTAATTTAAACACAGTGGTTTTGCCTGAGCCATTAGCACCAATTAAAGCAATTCTTTCTCCCTCATTAATGTGCATAGAAAATCCATTTAATACTTCATTTATGCCATATTCTTTTTTGAGATCAGTGATATTTAAAATTGACATAATTTACCCCACATCTGCTAAATTTTAAGATTAATATATTTTTGCTTCTGCTGTTTTTTCACTATTTTTAAATACAACTGCGAGTGTTCCTGGACCAGCATGAGAACCAACCGCTGCTCCAATTTCAGCGGTAAAAACATCTCTAGGTTGAAACTTATCAAAAATCATATTTTTTAATTTTTCTGCAGCTTTATGATCTTTTGAATAACTGACTCCAATAATTTGCTCACCTGGATTTTTACACTTATTTTCGATTTCATTCAACAAATAATTATACATTCTCTTTTTACCACGAATCCGATCATAGGCTAATATTTCTCCATCTTGAATATGAAGTATCGGTTTGATATTTAATACATCAGCAAAAAAGGCTTTAGTTTTAGATATCCTACCACCCCTTTTTAGCATTTCCAGATCTCCAACAACAAAAATATGCTCTAAATGAGAAGCAGTATGAGCAGTCTTTCTTACAACTTTTTGAAAGTCTTCTCCATTTTGAAGCATTTTAGCAGCCTGATAGACTAATAATCCAAAACCAACAGAAGCAGCTTTTGAATCAATAATAACTATATCATCTGTTCCAAGCTCATTTTTAGCTATAACAGCTGATTCAGCGATACCGCTCAATTTAGAAGAAAAAGCTATTACGAGTATTTTATCATAATCAGCTAAGTATTTTTCAAAACATTTTTTGAACCTTTCCGGTGTAATTCTCGATGTTGTAGGTTTAATCTCTTTTTCTGCTAAAAGCTCATAAAAATCTGCTGGCTGCAGATCATCTCTATCATAGTAAACTTGATCTGCTATATGAACAGGAATATTAAGTATTTCTATATCATATTGGTCAACAATCTCCTGTGGTAGATCAGAACAGCTGTCTGCAATAATTTTAACTTTAGAAATAAAGATCACTCCCTTTAATTTCTCCCCCGAGTAAAAAATTAATCTAAACTGAAATTATTTTTTTAATTTATATTCAGAATCTTCATCTCGCTGACGAAAAAGTACAGCAATACCACCAATAACCTGAACAACTTCTGCTGCAGTAGCAGTTGCAAGTTCCTCTGCACTAGAACGGGTTGAACGACCAACACTTTCTAAAATCCTAACTTTTAGTAGTTCATGGTCTTCTAATGCCTGATCAAGCTGATCAATTACAGCATCTGTGATTCCCTCTTTACCAACATGAATTACTGGATTAAGTTTATTTGCTTTTCCTCTTAAATAACTTCTATTTTTTCCATTAAGCATTTAATCACCTTCCTTTTTAATAATTTTATTTATATTTATTCTACATAATCAAATTCTAAGGGGCCGATAATAACAGTATCTCCCTCTTTAATACCCTGTTTTTCCATAATTTCATTTAAGCCATGATGTTTTAAAACTCTCATCAGGCGCTGAACTGCTGCATCATTATTAAAATCAGTTTTTTCTAGATAAGAATCGAGCAAAGTTCCCTTAAGTTCATATTTATTATCATTTAATTTCTCAAAATAGATCTCATCAACAAAATCAGGTCTAATCACGACTTCCTCTTCTTTTGCAATTTCTCTTTCAGGTAGCTCTTCTAATCTCTGACCAAGATGGTAAACTAATTTCTGGCAGCCTTCAGAAGTTACAGCAGATATAGGAAACACACTATAACCGCGGTCATTAAGCTCAGATTTTACCCTTTCAATATTTTGCTTAGCTGCCGGTAAATCTATTTTGTTTAAAGCAATAACCTGTTCTAATGATGCTAAATATTCATTGTATTTCTGCAGTTCATTATTAATTTTTTCGAAATCTTCCAGTGGGTCTCTACCCTCAATTCCCGATACATCTATTACATGAACTAATAGCCTTGTTCTTTCAAGATGTTTTAAAAATTCATCACCAAGTCCTGTTCCCTGGTGTGCTCCTTCTATTATACCAGGAATATCTGCCATTACAAATGACTGATACTCTCCATACTTTACTACCCCAAGATTGGGCGTAAGGGTTGTAAAATGATAGGAAGCAATTTTAGGTTTAGCATGTGAAACTTGTGAAATTAATGTTGATTTACCGACATTAGGATAACCCACCAGACCAACATCAGCCAATACTTTTAGCTCAAGCCTAAGTTTGCGGAATTCTCCTTGTGCTCCATTTTCAGAAAAACGAGGAGCTTTACGGGTTGATTTTTTAAAGCGGGCATTACCTCTTCCACCCTTTCCACCTTTAGCTACTATATGCTTCTCACCAGCTTCTTTTAAATCGGCTAAAAAGCTATCTGTATCAGCATCATAAACCATTGTTCCAGGTGGTACTCTTAATATTAAATCATCACCATTTTTACCATGCTGATTTTTGCCTTTACCATTTTTACCTTTTTCAGCCTTATATATATTATTATACCTTAGGTCAGCTAAGGTGTTCATACCTTCATCAACTTCCAGTATTATATCACCACCATCACCACCATCTCCACCATCAGGCCCACCCATATCTTCAAACTTTTCTCTGCGAAAGCTGACAACACCATTACCCCCATCACCAGCCTTAACTTTAAATTCTACTTCATCTATAAACAAGTGATCACCTCCATAATTAAAAATATTATAAGCGAAAAAAGCCCCCAGCACCAAAGCACTGAGGGTAATTTGCAAAGAACTTACATTAGGCTAAAGCAGCCACCTGATCTTCTGTATAAACACTTATTTGACGGTTTTTCTTTCCTTTTCTTTCAAATTTTACATAACCGTTAACCTTGGAGAATAATGTATCATCTTTCCCACGGCCAACATTTAAACCAGGTTTAAATTTAGTACCTCTTTGCCGTACTAAAATACTACCTGCAGAAACGAATTCACCATCGAATTCTTTAACTCCAAGTCGTTTCGATTCACTATCACGACCATTCCGCGAACTACCGACACCCTTCTTCTGGGACATTTAACTCCACCCCCCTATAAATTAAGTTTAAATATTTTTAAAGCTAAATATTTTTAATAACATTATTTTTGATTTAATTAATTACTAAGCAGTAATTTCTTCAATAATAACTTTTGTAAATGGTTGTCTATGACCCGTCTTTTTGCGATACCTGATCTTAGGTTTATATTTAAAAACAATGACCTTTTTATGTTTACCCTGTTCAATTACTCTTCCTTTAACAGTTGCTCCTTCTACAAATGGAGAACCTGCTTTAAAACCATTATCATCAGATAAAGCTAAAACCTGTTCAAACTCTACATTATCGCCTTCCTCAGCAGAAAGCTTTTCTATTGTGATAATTTGATCTTCTTCGACGCGGTATTGTTTACCACCAGTCTTTATAATAGCATACATATTCTTGCACCTCCCTTACCTCAGACTCGCCGGATGAGGCACTCTACTAAAAGAGATTTGACAGCCTGTACCGTGCGGTTTTGGTATCTCCGCAGAACGGAGACCGGATATATAACTCCAGATATAAATTTTAGCATAGTTTAAGCTATGAGTCAAGCAATCACGCGATTTTTTTGGTTTATGCTAAATGTGCTCTAGCATAAGTCCGATGAAGATCATCAATAATTATCTCCACCTCATTATCAACCATATTCCCGGCATGATTAACGATAATAATATAACCATCAATTCTAGCAATACCTGCATTTTGATTGCTTGCATGCTGATCTTCTATTTCAACAGTAATTCTGTCACCAACATCTAAATCCAGAAAATCAGGTTGAAGTTCTTCTTTGCTTCCTTTTTCAATTACCATATCTTCATAATTTAATTCAGTATTTCCACTTATGAAAATATCTATTCCAAACTTATTTTCCAACTCCTCAAGTTTCTCTCCCCCGGCTCCTATTAAAACTGCAGCAACTTCAGGATGAAGTTCTAAAGATACAGCAGGATATTTATCTCTAATAGTTATCTCATCAATTTTTCGAATAACCTTCATGGCAACAGTAGATTCTGATAAAACTTTTCCAGTTCCACCACAACAGTGGCAATCTTTTTGCATCAAAGATCCAAAACCTTCTCTAACTTTTTTTCGGGTCATTTCTAAAAGACCAAGCTGGGTAAAACCCAAAATAGAGGTTTTAGTTCTATCTTTTTGTAGTTCATTAGCTAAAAGATCTGTAACAGACTGTTGATCAGAACTATTATTCATATCTATAAAATCGATTATAATTATCCCACCAATATCACGCAGCTTTATCTGCCGTGCAATTTCGGCAACTGCCTCCTTATTGATCTTTACGATGGTATCCTGAAGGTTCTTCTTGCCGGTAAATTTGCCTGTATTTACATCAATAGCAACAAGGGCCTCTGTTTGGTCAATAACCAGATAACCACCCGATTTAAGCCAGACCTTGCGCTGAAGAAGGCTCTCTATTTCTTTTTCAATATTATAAGCTGCTAAAATAGGAATATTCCTCTGATAAAGTGCAATCCGATTTTTTAGATCAGGTGCAAAAATTGATGTCAAATCTCTTAAACGCTGATAATCTTTTTTATCATCTACAACAACCCTATCTATATTTTCATCTAAATAATCTCTGATTAAATTTTTAAGTAAATCTTCTTCCTGATAAAGTATATCGATATTATTTTTCTGGAAAAAATCATTTCTAATTCTTTTCCAGGTTCCAGATAAAAAATTGTAGTCATTTTGTAATTTAGAATAGCTTTCAGAATGAGCATTAGTTCTAATAATCAAACCTTCTTTGCCATTTTTTAAATCACCGGCAATAGATTTTAAACGATTACGCTCTTCATCATCAGTAATTCTTCTCGAAACACCGATTTTGTTATCTGAAGGAATGTAAACAAAAAAGCGGCCTGGAATCGATATTTTACAGGTAACCTTTGCTCCTTTAGAACCCATGGGTTCTTTAACTACCTGAACCATCAACCATTGTCCAGGCTGTAAAACATGTTTGATATTTAATTCTTTTTTACTCAATTTATTTTTCTGTGTATTACTCAAGATTGGATATAAATCATTTAAATGAAGAAATGCATTACGAGCAATACCAATATCAACAAATGCTGCCTGCATTCCAGGCAGTACATCCTGTACTCTACCTCGATAAATATTGCCTGCTATTTTTTGATAAGTGTCACGTTCAAAAAACAGGTCTTCTAAAGTATTGTTTTTTAATAATGCAGCTCTTTTTTCTCTAAACTCCGAATTAATAATTATTTGTCTACTCATCTTCTCAACTCCCGATAAACTTTTCTGCATAGGGAGGATAAAAATCGTCTTCTTCATTTACAAAAACTCCCTCTCTAACAACATTGAGAGGTGAAAAATCTTTGATTTCTGGATATCTGTCCTTCAAAGCTCTATTTAGCTCTTCTGGTCTTAAGTTGCCTCTACTGCCTGTAACAACAGCAAATTTCCATTTGTTTTTTTCGATTACCTCTGCAGAAAAGATTCTTTTCTTTAAATCTATCTCTCTATCTGATTTCTTGCGGCGGTGCCTAATAATCATAATACTTTCTTCGTCCATAAAATTTTTTAAAATTTCTTTTTCCTCTTCCCTTGTTTTCGTTGTTTTAAAATTAAATTTTATCGTATAAATTGCTGTATCAAGTAGTGAAGATAAAGATCTGATGTTTTCTGGAATTTTAACTGCTTTAATAAAATTTAAATCTTTAGGTGAGAATTGATTTAAAGCTTCAATTAATTCAGTTTCAAGTAATTCTTCTTCTAGTTCTAAATCAAAATATTCACCATAACTAATCAAACCAACAGCAAGTGGGGGACCCATAGAAATTTTAATGTGGGGATTAAAGCCCTGACTGTAAGCTGCAGGAAACTCTGCTCTCCTGATGATCCTTCTAATCGTCTTCATAACCTCTAAATGAGAAATATACATAAGATCTTCTAACTTTTCAAATTTAATTCTATAATTCATTTTATCTTTTACCACCCACCAGTTCTAAATCGACTCCAAAATCAGCACAAATTGCACAGCCTGTGCATTCTTCAAAGCGACAATCAGTTGTTAAATCTCCATCTTCAGATTTTTGATATTCTTTTAGTAAAAATTCTTTAGAAACACCTACATCAATTTTTTCCCAGGAAAAAATTTCTGATATTTTTCTTTCTCTTAAATATTCTGCAGGAGCAATTTTATTTTCTCTAAATGCTTCTCCCCAGATTCTGGCATCAAAACATTCATTCCAGCCTTCAAAGCGACTTCCCTTTTCCCAGGCACTGGCTATAACCTCTGACAGTCTTCTATCTCCTCTAGCAATTACCCCTTCAAGCCTTGATAACTCTGGATCATTCCAGCTGAAATTCAAACCATGTCCCCGCAAATTATTTCTCAAATAATCATGTTTTTTGATTATAGTCTGAACATCATCCATCTTTACCCATTGAAAAGGGGTAAAGGTTTTAGGAACAAATGTAGAAACACTGACAGATATCTGTATATTTCTCATTCTTTTTTTAGTGTTTTTACGAACTTCTCTACCAATATCTCTTACTTTTTTTGCCAGTTCTACAATCCCTGCTATATCATCCATAGTTTCTGTTGGTAATCCGATCATAAAATATAGTTTTATCCTTGACCAGCCATTTTCAAAAGCAGACCTTACAGCATTATAAAGATCTTCTTCATTGATATTTTTATTAATTACATTTCTTAAACGCTGAGTCCCAGCTTCTGGTGCAAAGGTTAAACCAGTTTTCCTGACCTTTTGAACTTCTTTAGCAAGTTCTACAGAAAATTCATCTACTCGAAGAGAGGATAAAGAAACACTAATTTTGTGCTGACTAAATTTTTCAGTCATTCTTTTTAATAATTCCTCTATTTTTGTATAATCCATTGCACTTAAAGAAGTTAGAGAAATTTCATCATAACCAGTAGATTTTAAGGCTTTTTCGGCTAATTCCATCAATCTTTCTACACTTCTTTCTCTACTGGGGCGGTATGTCATTCCAGCAGCACAAAAGCGACAGCTTCTGGTGCAGCCCCGAGAAATTTCTAAAACAACCCGCTCATGGACCGTATCACGATAAGGAACAATAAAATCAGTAGGATAAAAGGCCTGATCTAAATTTTGCACAAGCTGTTTTTTTGTTCTTGCTTTAACTCCATTTTGAGAATTCAAAGCTAGAATTTCTCCCTGCTCACCATAAATTTCACTGTATAAGGATGGTACATATACTCCATCTATTTTGCTTAATTTAAGCAAAACATCTTTTTTGAGCATCCCTTTAGATTTTAACCGCTGATATTTATTTAATAATTCTATAATAATGCCTTCTGCTTCACCGATAAAAAAGAGATCAATAAAATCTGCTATTGGCTCTGGATTAAAAACAGTTGCCCCACCAGCAATTACCAGCGGATCATCTTCATTTCTCTCTTTCGAATAAATAGACATCCCGCTTAAATCGAGCATATTCAGGATATTTGTATAGCTCATTTCATACTGAAGGGTAAAACCTAAAATATCAAAATCTTTTATTTCATGATATGATTCCAGTGTATAGAGTGGAATCTCTTTTTCTTTCAGTAAATCTTCCATATCCTGCCAGGGAGCATAAACCCTCTCTGCCAGCATATTTTCTTCATTATTAATTAAATGGTATAAGATTTTAAGTCCAAGGTGAGACATTCCTATCTCATAAACGTCGGGAAAAGCGAAGGCAATTTTTAATTTTTCAGCCTGCCATTCTTTATTTATTGTGTTCCATTCATTTCCTGTATATCTTTCTGGACTTGAAACCTTATATAAGTTTTCCATTATTTTCTTCTTATACTGCAAAAAACCACCTCATCTATTAAAACATTAACTTGTTTTGTCTTAAGTTTATATTAATTATTATACCAATTGCAGTTAAAGAGGTTATCATAAATGTACCCCCATAACTAATAAAAGGGAGTGGGATTCCAGTAATAGGCATAATACCCATGGTCATCCCGATATTTTCCAGGACATGAAACAAAAACATAGCAGTTATTCCTATAACCACCAGATAACCGTATCTATCCCTTGCCTCTTCAGCAATTTTTAAAAACTGCCAGAGCAAAAATAAAAACAATATAATTACTACAGCAGATCCTATAAAACCAAATTCTTCTCCAATCACAGAAAAAATAAAATCTGTGTGTTTTTCCGGTAAAAAATTAAGCTGATTTTGAGTACCAGCAAAAAGGCCTTTACCAGTTAATCGGCCTGATCCTAAAGCGATTTTTGATTGAATAATATTATAGCCACTACCAAAAGGATCAATATCTGGATTAATAAATACTATTAATCGATTTAACTGATATTCCTGTAAAAAAGGTAAAGGTGTATCGAGCATCACATGAGCACTGATAACTAAAACAACAATTAAGAAACCAGTCCCAAAAACCAGGGCCATATATTTTATATTACCTCCACCTGCAAAGAGCATTACAAGGTAAATAAAGAATAAAACAAGTGCAGTACCAAGGTCATTCTGGAGCACTACCAATACAAATGGTATAAAAGCTATAATTGAAGGCAGAAACATTCCCTTAAGATAACCCATATCATCTGAATTATTATCTATGACCGCAGCTAAAACTAAAACCAGCATAATTTTTGCCAATTCAGCTGGCTGAAAGTTGATTGGTCCAATACTGAGCCATCTTTTACCACCTGCAACTGTTCTACCCATTAAAAGGGTAAAACTTAAAAGCCCGATCATTAGCAAATAGATTACTGCTGCATATTCTTTAAATATCCTATAATCATAAGCCTGTATTATAAAAACTACTAGCAGTCCCAACACTACTGAGACTGCCTGTCTTTGCAAAAATACAAGAGCATTAGAATCAACTTGATTAATTTCTACAGCTGAACTAATTGTTAAAAATCCTATTATAATCAAAAAAACAACTGTTAAAGGTACATTTAAATTTAAATAGTGTAGAAATTTTTTGTTCCAAGACATCGTAAAGCTCCTTAAATTATTAAGTTTAACCCTTATTTTGAACCTTTAAGGGGAAAATTAGCTACTAAAGCTGTCATTTCGTCTTCTCTTTTTACATCCATCTCTATTTTTTGAGAATCTACATCGATATATTTGCTTAATACTCCGATCAATTCTTCTCTCATTGCATCCATTTCATCTGGAGTTAACTTTATTCTATCCTGAACAAGTACAAATTGAAGTCTTTCCTTTGCAACATTTTTACTTGATTTGTCTTTATCACTCTTTAAGCCGAGCCATTTTAGAATATCGATTTTACTCCCCCCTTAAATTAAGATAAGCCAACTAATTTCTTAAATTTAGAAAGAAAACTTTCTTTTTCTAATTTCATAATTGGTAAATCTTCTCCCATTATTCTTTTAGCAATATTTCTATATGCCAGTCCAGCTTTTGCTTTTTGGTTGATGGCAATCGGTTCACCTTTGTTTGTAGAAACAACAATACCTTCATCTTCCGGGACTATTCCCAGTAGATCGATTGCTAATATCTCTATCATATCGTCAATACCCATCATATCACCTCTATCAACCATATCTGCCCTAATCCGGTTAATTATTACCTCTGGATCACGCAGCCCTTCAGCTTCTAAAAGACCGATAATTCTATCTGCATCTCTAACAGCAGAAATTTCTGGAGTTGTAACAATAATTGCTCTATCTGCACCAGATATAGCATTTTTAAATCCCTGCTCAATACCAGCCGGTGAATCAACTATTACATAATCCATTTCTTCTTTTAAATTATCAAGTAGTTCTTTCATCTGAAATGGGGTTACTGAAGTTTTATCACGGGTTTGAGCTGCCGGTAATAAGTAAAGACCATCATATCTTTTATCACGAATCATAGCCTGTTCTAAACGACAGTTATTTTCTACAACATCAACAATATCATAAACTATCCTATTTTCTAAGCCCATAACAACATCTAAATTTCTTAAACCAATATCAGCATCGATTAAGCACACCTTTTTGCCATTCATAGCAAGTGCTGTACCAATATTTGCTGAAGATGTTGTTTTACCTACTCCACCTTTTCCTGAAGTGACAACAATTGTTTTGCCTGCCAAATTATATCCCCCCTGATTTATGATTAAATCTTTTCTACCATTATACTGTCATTTTTGATAAATGCTCTTTCCGGATTCAGCCCTGAATTATGATTATCATCTGGTGACCTGGCAATTAAAGAAGCTATTCTAAGTTGAGTTGGATCTAATATTAAAGCAGCTACTTGAGCAGCTTCGTTTCCTCCAGCTCCTGCATGAACAACTCCTCTTAAGCGGCCAAAGACGATAATATCACCTCCAGCGATTACTTCGGCACCAGGATTAACATCTCCAACAATCACGACATTAGCCTGATTTTTTACCATCTGGCCTGAACGCAAAGTCCTATTAATAATTACAGCTTCAGATTTTGGAACAGCCTCTTTATTTTCCGCTTTAATTTCTTTTGCTGTAAAATATATCTTATTTACTCTGTTATAATTTTGAACAATATCCATCAGTGTCTGAAGTTGTTCAAAAGCCAGCTCCAAACCACTTAGATTAAGGTATAAATTAACCCCATTAAAAAAATCTGAAGCCTGTGAAGCATGTAAAGTAATTGCCTCTTTAATACTACCAAATGTACTACCACTGCGGAAGTTCATCACAATTCCATCTGATACTGCCTGAAAAGAAAAAACTGAACTCATAAAATCTCTCCTCAATTATATGCACTTAATTAATTATATTCTTTAATATAATTGAAATACCTTCATCAATTATAACTTTAATATTTTTTAATCTTCATTAAACTACTATTTTTTACTCATCTTCTTGATTAACCCCAAAATAATGAGCTATAATATCTCTAGCAATGGGTACCGAAAAAGAACTTGATCCTCCATTTTCTAATAAAACAACTACTGCAATTTCTGGGTCTTCATAAGGTGCAAACCCACCAAACCAGGCATGATTTGTCAGGGCCACTGAAGTTTGAGCAGTCCCGGTTTTACCAGCTACCTCAATCGGAAAATTTATAAAATGATGAGAAGCAGTTCCATAGCTTTGATTTACAACATCATAAAGTCCCTGCTTAAGAGCTGAAAAGGTTGAAGGGCTAATTTCAGAGCGTAAGTCAGCTTTGATAACCGGCTCAAATTCTGCTATTATTTCGCCTTCTGGAGAAGTTATTTTATCTACTAGCTGTGGTTTATATAATAAGCCTTCATTAGCAAAAACAGAAAACATCTGAACAATTTGAAGTGGTGTTGTTAATAAATTACTTTGACCAATCGAAAGATTGACTGCATCACCTGGATACCATGGTTCATTAAACTTTTCTCTTTTCCACTGATCATCAGGTACTACACCGGTTTTTTCAGATGGTAAATCAATACCTGTTTTTTCATCCAAGCCAAATTTACGAGCATATTCTGCTAATTTATCACCACGATATTCTTTATATAGTTCATGGCCTAATTCATAAAAAACTATATTATTTGAACGGGCCATTGCTCTTACAAAGTCAAGCTGTCCTTCACCTCTATCAAGCCAGTTTCTAAAAGGTCTGGACCAATTAGGGAGATAAAATCTTCCCGAAGGATCATAAAAACTTGTATCAGCTCTTACTCCAAGTTCTTCCATTGCAGCAGCTCCTGTAATTAATTTAAAAATTGAGCCTGGAGGATAGTCAGACATAACCGTTCTGTCAAGCATTGGCCGTAAAGGATTATTTGAAAGTTCTTGAAACTCACTGTTTGAAATACCTTTTGCAAATAGATTTAAATTGTAATTGGGTATACTGCTAATTGCAAGCACAGCCCCACTGTTTACATCCATTACAATAGCAGCAGCTGAAGTCGGTTTGGTTCTTTCATCATCTTCTTCAGCTTCAATACGCAAGCGATCAAAACTTTCTTTTAATATTTCTTCTACAGACTGCTGTAGATCAAAATTAATATTTAAAGTTAAATCATTCCCGGCAATAGGCTTTCTAATTCCTAAAGTCTGTTTTTTTTGTCCCCGATTATCTACCTCTATTTGTTCTGCACCTGCTTGACCAGCTAAATAAAATTCATACTGTCTTTCTAAACCGCTTTTACCGACAAAATCTCCAGCTTTATAATTATATCCCAGTTCATTGAAAGATATTAATTCATTTCTGCTTATTTCGCCAATATAGCCAGTAGTATGAACCAAATTTTCAGGATAAATATAATCTCTTAACGATGCTTCCTGAACAATTATCCCGGGTAATAAATCATTATTCTCGACTATGACTACCATCTCTTCTTTAGAAAGATGCCGGGCTAAAAGAATCGGTTCAACCAAACTTTTTGCATCAGTATTTCTATAATTACCTATCAATCTCTGAGAATCAATACCACTAATTTCTGAAAGATCTTCTAGAATATCTTCTGCAGATACTCCAGGTGGAATTTCATTTTGCATTAAATATAAATTATAGGTTAAACGATTAGAAACGATTACTTTCCCCTGACTGTCAATAATCTTACCTCGAGGAGCATTAATTGGACGTACAGAAATCCTGTTACCTTCAGATAATCTAAAGAAATAATCTCCATTGATAATTTGCAAATAAGCTGCTCTAGAAATTAAAATAATAAATATAACTAGAATTATAATTCTTAGTATTTTTAGTCTATCCAATTAATATTCCGCCTTCCTAAGAAAAAATATATTAAATAAAAGCCAAATGTGAGCAGAGCATTTAAAGCAGCCATTGGTAAGATTAATTCTCTAAATAACAATATAATATTTGTATTAAACAGATAATTTTCTTTTAGTAAAATATATAGAAATTGATGGACTATAGTTGCCAAAAAAACCCCTAATGGAGGAATTAAAAGGTTTTCTGGAAAAAACCTGCCTGAAAGCAGTCCAGAAAGAAAGGCAACCGCTGTTTTAACAGGAGTAAAGATACCAATAAATGTACCCAAAAAAGCATCCTGTAATATTCCTCCAGTAAAACCATAAATCATGGCCTGATTTGAACCATGGAAAATTGCTTTTAGAACTATAAAAATTAAAATAAAATCAGGTATCAAATAAAGGTTAGGGAAAATTATACCTATTAATAACTGGCAGATTAATAGTAAAACCATAATAATGAGGTTTTTAAAGTATTTTTTCAATTTAATCTCTCCAGTTAATATTGATTGATAAACTTAAAAATTCTTAATTACCATCACTTCTTCAATAGTTACTGACTGAATGTCAAGTTCTACCTCTGCTTTTTGAGATAAACCATAGTTATCAGTCTCTATACTTTTTATTTGACCAATTTTTAAGCCCTCAGGAAAATTATTTGATAATCCGGAAGTTAAAATAACATCTCCAATTTCTACATCTGCATCCCAGGCAATATTATCCATAGTATTATTCTGATCTCTTCGGCCTGAGCCTCTGACTAAACCTATTTGTCTTGAATCACTTCTTGCAACTACACCACCAACTACAAATTGATTATCAGTAATTAATCTAACTTGAGCTGAGCTGCTGCCAACATAGTCAATTCTACCAACTAAAAAACCATTATAAGTAATTACAGGCATTCTTTCTTCCAGACCATCTCTTCTACCTCTATTAATTGTAATTATCTGTTCAAAAACCGAGGGAGAGTTAGCAGTTACTTCTGCTCCAATCATCTCATACTCAACTCTTTCTTGAAAATCAAGGAGTTCTCGCAGTCTCTTATTCTCACGATCATAATTGCTTAAAAACATTATTTGTCTTTCTAAAACTTGATTTTGCTGTCTTAAATTGCTTATTTCTTCCTGAATTTCATTGATAGAAAATAATGTATTAAAAAAGCCCTGAATTCTGCTAATAATATTATTCATTAAGTTCAAAATGGGAGTTAATAAATTATATATTATATCTCCAAACCAATTTAAAAAACCAATTTCAATATCGTTTATAAAGACAAAAAGAAATGTAAGAACTAATATTAATAAGAGAGCGGCGATTATTAAAGAGTTCCTGTCAAATTTATACAACAGGCTCCCCCCTTATGATAACTTTTTGTTGGTAATTAAAATTTTCTTCAATTCATCTATCTCTTCTAAAGCAATCCCTGTTCCTTTAGCAACACAATCTAGAGGATTATCAGCAATATGGATAGGCATCTGAGTTTCATTTCTTAATAGAGTATCAAGACCTTTAAGCAGGGCTCCTCCTCCTGTTAAAATTATTCCTCTATCCATTACATCTGAGGCAAGTTCAGGAGGTGTTTTTTCTAAAGTCATTTTAACTGAATCAATAATATTTATAACCGGTTCTTTGAGTGCATTCTGAATCTCACCAGCAGTAATTTCTATAGTTTTTGGTAACCCACTAACTAAATCTCTACCCCTGATTTCTTTAACTCCTTCTGGATTATCACAAAAAGCTGAACCTATGTCAATCTTGATTTCTTCAGCTGTTCTTTCACCAATCATTAAATTATATGTTCTTTTAACATACTGTACGATCGCAGTATCCATATCATCACCACCAATACGGATAGAACGGCTTGTTACAATACCTCCCAGGGAGATTACTGCTACTTCAGTAGTTCCTCCCCCGATATCAACAATCATGTTTCCAGTTGGCTCATGAACCGGTAATCCAGCTCCTATCGCAGCAGCCATGGGCTCTTCAATTAAATATGCCTCTCTGGCTCCAGCATGTATTGCAGCATCTATAACTGCTCTTTTTTCTACTTCAGTTACACCTGAAGGAACACAGATTATTATTCTTGGCCTGACCATTCTGCTTCTTTTATGAGCTTTGGTTATAAAATACCGCAGCATACTTTCAGTAACATCAAAATCTGCTATAACACCGTCTTTCATAGGTCTTACCGCGATAATATTACCCGGTGTTCTACCGATCATTCTTTTTGCTTCATTACCAACTGCGAGTACCTCATTTTTGTCCTTTTTTAAAGCTACAACAGAAGGTTCTCTAATTAAAATACCTTTATCTTTAATATAAACTAGTGTATTAGCTGTTCCTAAATCAACACCCATATCTCTTGAAAATGGTGCACTAAGAAATTTGAAAACCATTTAATAAATACCCCTTTCGAATATAACATCTATCTTTTTAAATTAAATTTTCTTCTTTAAAGCTTAAAAACTTATCACCAGCTATTATAATGTGATCAATTACCTTAATCCCGATAATTTCTCCTGCTTTTTGCAGTTTTTTAGTAATATTTAAATCATCGGCACTTGGTTTTGGATCACCACTGGGATGGTTATGAACTAGAATAACTGCAGCACTACTTCTTCTAATTGCTTCTTTAAAAACTTCTCTGGGATGAACTATAGAACTGCTAAGTCCTCCTTTAGAAATTTCTGGTATAGCAATAACCCTATTTTTTACATCTAATAAAATAGTTCTTAAAACTTCCTGCTTTAAAAACCTCATTTCTGAAGCAAGAAGTTCTGCAGCCTGAACAGGATTACTAACTAAATCCTTTTCATAATTTTTTATTGATGATATTCTTTTGGCAAGCTCAACAACTGCTACAATTTGAGCAGCTTTTGCTAATCCTATCCCTTTAACCTCCTGCAGTTCTTCACAACTTAGGTCCAAAATTTCTCTGAGACCTCCAAAAGAATTTAAAAGATCCTGAGAAAGCTCAACCGCAGTCCTTTTCCTATTTCCAGTTCTGATTATCAAAGCAAGTAATTCGGCATTAGATAAATAACTGCTGCCTCTTTTTAAAACTTTTTCGCGTGGCCTCTCTTCTGCTGGTAATTCTTTGATGGTAAATCCCTTTTCTGGGCTCTCCATCAAAACAAGCTCCTTTCTCTTATAAGATTCCATAATTGAATTTCTTTAAAATTGTTGCTAATTGATGGATAGGTAAACCAACAACTGAATAATAAGATCCCTGAATAGACTCTACAAATAAGCCACCAAATCCCTGGATTGCATAAGAACCAGCCTTATCCATAGCTTCACCAGTATTTAAATATTTATCTATATCATCATCACTTAATTCAAGCATTTTAACATCTGTAACATTGCTTTCTACTATTATTTTACCACTATCTGAGTCTAAGACTGCCAATGCTGTAATAACCTTATGCTCTCTATTACTCAATAAATGCAGCATTTTTTTTGCATCTTCATTATCAATAGGTTTATTGAGAATTTTCCCATCTAAGACTACGATTGTATCTGCAGCAATTATCAGAGCATTTTCTACTATATCAGATACAGACCTGGACTTTTTTTCTGCCAAAATTTCAACAAGTTCTTCAGGTGTATCTCCATTAAAATTATTCTCATCAATTTTTGGATGAATGATCGTAAACTTTAATTTCAATTGTTTTAATATTTCTTCTCTCCGCGGTGAGGCTGAAGCTAAAACTAATTTTTTTTCTTCTGATTCTTCGCTCATTTGCTAACCCCCTGTTTTAAAGAAATAGGCAAATAATCAATAGTAAAATAACTTACTAAACCAATACTAAAACCAGTTGGTATTGCAAAAAGTGTTAGAAAAGGTAGATAATAGAATATACCCGGATTTTCGATAAGGTAATAAGCAGCAATAACCTGAGCAGTATTATGAGCTACTGCTCCAATTATGCTGACTCCAATTAAACTCAACTTATCTTTTAAAAGATAATAAGCTAAATACATCAGCAAAAAGCTTAATAAACCTCCACTAAAGCTTAGATAAAAACTAATTGTCATAAAAGTTCCTGCAAGTAATGAAGCTAAAATCACCCTAAACATCAGCACTTGAAATGCAGCTGTAAATCCAAAAAGTACAATAGCAATTAAAGTTACAATATTTGCTAAACCCAATTTTGCACCAGGGATTAAGGCTGCTAAAGGAAAAATATTTTCAACCAGATGTAGTACCAGACCAAGTGCTATTAAAAGAGCAATAATAACTATTTTTTTTGTATTTTTCATTTTACCAACTCATCCCATCTATATCAGAGTTAGTACTCTCAATCCAAAGGCTTAAACGATTTGGAACACAAATAATAACAGGCCCTTTCCTATCTATCCAGCCTGTTTTTTCACATATTTTTAGAGGGTCATCAGGTGGAGCTTCTTTGACCCTAACCCTACCCTGGATAATCTCTATATGGTGAGTTCCAATTGGACCATCTACTGTAAAGTGAATTGGGCTTTCATAACTATCAGCTATTGGTACTTCCCTGATAATTTCGTTGTCCTGCTGAACGATCAAATATAATTCATCACCTTCAGTTGTTCTATAATAATAAAAAGGTATAACCATCATAATTAAACTGGCTATTATAACAATTATTATAAGTATTTTATCATAAATTGTTGTTATATCAAGTATTCTCAAAATAATTCACCACTAATTTCTTTTTCCTATCATTACTATATATTTTAACATCTTTCAATGCTTATGTCCACACTATCAGAAATCGAGTAGGAGGAAAATAATTAATTTATTTTCCGTCCTCTCACACCACCGCAGCGTACCGTTCGGTACTGGGCGGTTCATTAAGTATTAGTTGCTTGTGCATATCTTTCCGTAAAACTGAAGTATCCCAGTTTCTTTAATAACTGGTTGGTAAAGGTTCTTGCAAGTATTGGGCTATTGGATATTCTCCAGTAGCCTTTCCTTGTGTTAGCATATTTCCATGCCTTAGCTTCTTTGATACCCAGTTTCCTGAGCATCTTAAAGCGGGTTCTAATTTTCTTCCACCTCTTCCAGTAGCACATTCTTATTCTTCGTCTTGCCCACTGGTCAAGTTCCCTCATCTTTCTTTTCATATCAGCTATTTTATAGTAGCTGACCCAGCCTGTGATTATCTGTTTTAATTTCTTAAAACGATATTTCATTGTCCATGGCTTACTCCTTGATGTGAGTGCTTTTATCTTTCCTTTAATTTTCTTAATCGATTTCGGGTGGATTCTAACCCTTACTTCACCTTTCCTACTATAGAATGAAAACCCTAAGAATTTTCTTCTCCAGGGTCTGCCGACTGCACTTTTCCTTGCATTGACTTTAAGTTTGAGTTTCTTTTCAACAAATACAGTTATGCTTTCCATAACTCTCTTGGCCGCTTTTCTGCTTCTGACATAGATCTGACTATCATCAGCGTAGCGACAGAATTTATGATTGCGTTTCTCCAGTTCTTTATCCAGTTCATCCAGCATTATGTTGCTGAGCAGCGGACTTAACGGGCCGCCCTGGGGGCAACCTTTATCATCTTTACTGATTACACCATCAATCATTACTCCTGAGTTAAGGTAAGCTCTTATTAACTTCAGCACCCTCTTATCCTGCACTTTCCTGGCTACTAAAGACATCAGTTTATCATGTTGAACAGTATCGAAATACTTTTCAAGGTCTATATCGACCACCCATGTATAACCGTCATTTATATATTCCCTGGCTTTATTTACCGCCTGGTGTGCATTTCTTCCAGGTCTGAATCCGTAACTGTACTCTGAAAATCCCGGATCAAATATTGGCGTCAGCTGTTGTGTTATTGCCTGTTGAATCATTCTATCTATTACTGTTGGAATACCAAGTAGTCTTACTCCACCACCAGGCTTAGGTATTTCTACCCTTCTTACTGCCTGTGGTTTGTAATTACCTTCCAGTATATCTTTCAGAAGTTGACTGCCGTTTCTTTTAAGGTGGGGTAGAAGTTCATCTACACTCATCCCATCAATACCATGGCTGCCTTTATTTCCTACAACTCTTTTATATGCCTTATTCAGGTTTGGAGCTGCAAGAATTTTCTCCATCAGATTACTGGAGTCTGCCTTTTCACCGTTTCTTTCCTTCGGCAACGCCGCAGAAACACTCTGCACTCTCTCATTACTTCCAGCTTCCAGCCTTTTCTCCTGAGAGCAGCCTTCATATGAAGTTGTCTGCTTTCTATGTGTTTCCGTCGAGTTGTTCAAATTTAAGAAACCTCCTAATGTTTCATCCTTCAATTAGTGTATATATCCACCAATCTACTATGACCTCTGCTGCATTCTGACAGTTCAACTCTTGCATTACTGCAGAGTTTATTGCTTAGAAATTCATCACCACAATCTACTGTCAGACCTTCCCTGGTTAAGAATATTTGCTTTCACTACATCTATCTGCTGTATTTACACTTCCCGTCTCGAATAGTTTTGGGCTTTGTTTTGTTATGCAAACTTACCCACAAGATTGTGCCTTTTTTATACAGTTCGTATTCCTCAGACCGAAGCTTTGCCTCCAACTTCCTTCAGATTCCACCTCACGGTGGACACCCTTGTCTTCAGCTAGTGGTTGGCACTATTGACCCCCACATCAGACTTTCACTGACTAGCAAATATCCATGCCAGGCAAACATAAAGAAAACCCGACCTTTGCTGGCCGGGTTTAATAATTATTAACTTATATTATATTTTAATCAAGAAATATCTTTAACAATAATAAGGTGATATTTAATCTAGATCTGACTCATAGAAAAGATCAACAGCATCAACATTACAAGCTTCATAACAGAGACCACACTGAATACAAAGATTTTGATCTATTTTATGAAGTTTTTTGATTTCACCCTCGACTGCATCAACCGGACATGCTTTAGCACAGAGAGTACAACCGACACAATTATCATTAATTTCAACATTTTTAATTCTCTCCCCCTGAAATTCTATCGTTCCTGTAGGGCACTTTTCAGCACAGATACCACAGTCAACGCATTTTTCATAATCAATAACGGCCAGATTATCTTTCATTTCTATTGCATCAACCGGACATGCTTTAACACAAAGACTACAGGCTATACAGCCAACTTCACATGTTTTACGGACAATTTTACCTATATTATGAGATGAACATCTAATATGGTTTTTTGATTTATAGGGAGCTAAAAGCAAAATATTTCTTGGACATTCCTCAATACATTTGCCACATCCAGTACATACATCTGGATCAATCTCTGGTAAACCATTATCATTCATTATTATGGCATCAAAAGGACAAATTACCTTACAATCTCCAAAACCCATACAACTGTACTGGCAAACTTTAACTCCACCATTTACCTGATTAGCTGCTTTACAGGTTTTTATACCATCATAACTGCCTGATTTTTTGGTTTCTTTTAATCCTCCACCACATAAAAGTTCAGCAACTACTTTTTCTGAACTTTCATTTTCAGAGCCCATTATATCAGCAATTTCACTGGAAACGCTGTCTCCACCAACCGGACAACCACCGACCGGGGCATTCCCTTTAGCAACCGCTTCTGCAAAACTTTCACAACCAGCATAACCACAAGCACCACAATTTGCACCAGGTAATGTGTCTTCAATCTTAGCAACTCTAGGATCTTTTTCTACATGGAAGTGATTTGCAGCAAAACCGAGTCCTCCTGCAAGCAAGGCTGCAATACCACCCATACTAATCATTGAGTAAAAATATATTGAATTCATTTATTTCTCTGCCACCTCCACTACATTGCGATCATACCAGCAAAACCCATAAAAGATAATGCCAAAATACCTGCAATCATTAAGGTGATTGGCACTCCCTGTAAGGCTTCTGGTACATCGCCAAATTCTAAGTTTTCTCTTAATCCTGCCATCAAAACGATCGCCAGGGTAAAACCAACACCTGCACCAAAACCAAATACTATACTTGCAATAAAGCTATAATTATTGAGTGGGATTAATAATGCCAGTCCCATGATTGCACAATTAGTAGTAATTAGGGGCAGGAAAATTCCAAGTGCTTTGTATAAGACAGGGCTGGTTTTTTTAATAAACATTTCTACAAACTGAACTAATGAAGCAATAACAATAATAAATGATACATACTGTAGAAATGGCAAATTAAATGCTTCAAGGATATATGTATTTATTAACCATGTTGCTCCAGCAGTTAGAGTCATAACAAAGGTCGTAGCTAATCCCATACTAAAAGCTGTTTCGATCTGTTTAGAGACACCTAAAAATGGACATATCCCTAAAAATCTAACTAAAATAAAATTATTAACTAAAATGGTACTGATAAATAAAAGTAATATCTGAGAAAATTCTTCCATTATTTAACCCTCCCTGCTAACATGATTATAAATACCAACCATTAAACCTAATGTTAGAAATGCTCCACCAGGAAGCAACATAATAACCATCGGTCTATACCATTCACCTAATAACTGCAGACCAAAAATTGATCCCATTCCAAAAAATTCTCTTATAATACCCAGAAGAGTTAATACCCAGGTAAAACCAATACTCATACCTATTGAATCTGCAATTGCTTTATGAGTAGGGTTTTTAGAGGCAAAAGCTTCCTGACGTCCTAAAATCAAGCAGTTTACTACGATTAGAGGAATAAAGATACTTAAAGATGCTGCAATAGTTGGAAAAAATGCTTTTACAAAATAATCTGTAAAAGTTACAAAGGTAGCAATAATTAAAATAAAACTAGGAATTCTAACATTACTCGGAATTAAATTTTTAATTATAGAGATTACAATCTCTGAAGAAATAAGCACAAAAGCTGTAGCAATTCCCATTGCAAATCCATTTGCACCAGTATTGGTTACAGCAAGGGTCGGACACATACCGATAACTAATACCATGACGGGGTTTTCTTTCCAGAGCCCATTTTTGAATATATGAAATAAACTTTTTGCTTTTTCGGCCATCATTATCTCCCTCCATAAACAGTATTTATTTTATCAACAGCATTTTCTACAATTTTCATTACTGCCTCTGAAGAAATTGTAGCACCAGCAATGATCTGCACTTCCATCGGATCAGTTGGCTCAGTACTTACAGCCTGATAATCACCAAATGGTTTTTCCTGGAAATGACGTCTATATTCTTCTTCAGTAATTCTAGCACCCAATCCAGGAGTTTCTTCATGTTCTACAATACTGATATTTAATACTTTTTGCTCTTCAATATCCACTCCTACCATAACATCGATCATACCATTATAACCTGCTCCAGAATGCTGAGTAGCAACACCTATCTTGCGGTTATCTTGATCATAAGCTTTATAAAATATATCTCCATCAATATCAATCTCTTCAATTTCTTCAGCACCTGGCAGAACTTCATTAATAGCTCTTCTTCTTATTTCAGCCTGATTTGCTTCTATATATGGAGTAGTCCACTGATAAACAAAGGTTAGAACAAAAGCTGAAACAAGTCCAATCGTTACTAAAGTTATAACCAGCCTTAAATTGCTATTCTTTTCCATTTATTTCACCTCTCCCAAACTGCGAGGTCTTGTGTATCTATTAATTAAAGGTACTGCTGCATTCATCAATAAGATGGCAAATAATACACCTTCTGCATAGCCACCCCAGAGTCTAATTACTACAACGATAATACCGGCACCAATACCAAATATATAACGACCTAATTTTGTGGTTGGACTTGATACCATGTCAGTTGCCATATATAAAGCACCTATCATTAAACCACCAGCAAAAATATGGAATACTGGATTTTGACCAAAAATGAAAGTCATTAAAAATACTGTAGATATCATGGAAAGAGGTATTCTCCAGTTTACATAACCTTTATATAATAAAAATGAAAATCCTAAAAGTAATGCTAAAGCAGATGTCTCACCAAGTGAACCACCAATTTGGCCAACAAAAAGCCTCCATGTATCAGTAGCAACTCCATCTGATTTCATTAAAGCAAGTGGAGTTGCCGTAGAAACACCATCTACTGCCCAATCGGTCATTAATACCGGGTAAGCAGCTACCAAAAATGCCCTACCAATTAAAGCCGGGTTAAAAGGGTTATGTCCGATCCCTCCAAAAACCTGTTTACCTAAAACTATGGCCACTACTCCACCTAAAAAAGTAGCCCAGAGAGGTATGGTTGGAGGCAGAGTTAAAGCTAAAAGTAAGCCTGTTACAACTGCACTACCATCTTTGATTGTAATTTTTTTGCCTCGTGCCTTTTGAAATATGTACTCACTTATTACAGCACCAGCTATTCCTGCTAAAACAATTGAAATTGCTCTAGCACTGAAAAAATATACAGAGGCAAAAAATGCCGGCAGCAGAGCAATTACTACTGACCACATTATCTTAGGTACTGAATCCTCACACCTAACATGGGGAGAGGATGTTACTAGTAATTCTGCACTATTCATCTTAACACTCCTTATTTCTCTTCTCGCCTTTTAGCCATTGCCTGAGATTTTCCCAGTCTCAGATAATGAACAAGCGGTATTTTTGATGGACAAACATAAGAACAAGAACCACATTCAATACAATTTAGAATTTGATATTCTTCTAGTTTTTCAACCATATTGTTTTTAGCATATCTAACTAAAGTAGTTGGCATTAAATACATTGGACAGTGATCAACACATTTAGCACAGTTAATACATGGATCTGGATCAAACTCTTCTACTTCATCAGCTACAAACACTAAAAGACCTGATGTTCCTTTAACTGCAGGGACATCAAGATTTTTTTGGGCAGCTCCCATCATCGGACCACCAGCTATAACCTTTACTGCATCTTCTTTTAAACCACCAGCCTGTTCAACTAAATCAGATAATTTCGTACCAATTCTATAAATTAAATTACAGGGAGATTCTATACCCCTTCCAGTTATAGAAATTGATCGGTCAATTAATGGTTTTCCCTCACGAATCGCATCTGCAACTGCTGCAGCTGTTGAAGTATTATTTACTACTACTTCAATATCAAGTGGTAATCCTCCAACAGGAACCTCTCTATCCAAAAGGGCTTCAATTAACATTTTTTCTCCACCCTGAGGATACTTTGTCTCAACGATCTTTATTTCTATATTGTCTTCATCAGCAACTGCATCCTGCATACTCTCTACTGCTTCCATTTTGTTATCTTCAATCCCGATTAAGCCTTTTTCGGCATTAACTGCTTTCATGAGTGCTTTTAGACCAAAAACAATTGCATTAGGTCTTTCAACCATCACTCTATGGTCAACAGTTAAGTAAGGTTCACATTCAGCACCATTTAAGATAACATACTCAACATTTTTATCCTCTGGCACAGAAAGTTTAACATGGGTAGGAAACATAGCTCCACCTAAGCCTACAATACCAGCTTCACGAACAATATTTCTGATCTCATCAGGACTTAAATTATCAAGATTTTGATGTTTTTCTAAGTCTGAAACCAATTTTTCATCTTTTTCAGCAGAAGCTTCAATTACAATTGCATCAACGGCATTTCCACCAGGATCAGTCACTTTTCTAATCTCTTTTACCTTACCTGAAACTGATGCATGAATCGGTGCACAGACAAAACTTTCACTATCTGCAATTTTTTGACCTAAATTAACCTGATCACCTTTTTTAACTAATAAATCTAATGGTGCTCCGATATGCTGTTTGATCGGTATCAGCACCTCTTTAGGTCGCTCTGCATTTTTCAGAGGTTTATCCTTTGTCATTTCTTTATTATAAGCAGGATGTATCCCCTGTTTAAAAGTCAATGCTTTCACTATTTAATTTCACCCCTTTAAATTTTTATAAATTTATCCATTTTTATTCAAAATATATTGCAAACCATTTATTATTATATACTAATTATAAGTTAAAAACAACACCAAATCAGTATTAAAGAAATTATTCACGATGTATTATGAATCCCTCATAACCTTCAGTCTCCAGTTCGCTTTGTGCCTCTTCCGCATCTTCTCTACTCTCATAGCCATGAACCTGAATTTGATGTGGGCTTGTATCGGTTATAAAAACTTCATAACCCAATTCTTCTAATTCGTTTTTTAGAGCAAGTGCACTAGTATAGTTAGCAAATGCTCCCACCTGAACACCATACTGCCCAGAAAATTCTTCAGTAGTTGGAGTTTCTTCAATAGTTTCTCCCGGCTCAGCTTGAGGATCATCTACAGGCTGTTCATCAACGAACTCATCTTCTAATAAGTCATCAGATATACCGTTTAAAGTGCCTTCCTGAACTTCTTCAACCTCATTTTGAGCAATTTCGTCCTCAGTATCATCTACTAAAAAAGTAATCAACCAACTTCCCAGTAAATAACCTACAAATAAAGCAGCGATTGACATAAAAATTACTACTACTACTAGAGAAAATCCTTTTTCATTTTTCTTCATTTCTGCCACCTCAAAATTTTTTTGTCATTAATGTTATACCAGACTCAAAAACCGTACTAAAAGAACCTGCAGCTAAAATCAAATCATCTTTTTTGCTAACTTTAACAACCTCTTCAGCTGCCTGTGATAAACTTGAAAATAACTGATATTTAAAATTAAGACTTTTTGCTGTTTTTTCTAGTTCTGCTAAAGTAGATGTTCTAAAAGAATTATTTTCTGCTAAATATAATTGAATTTTTGGCTTAAAATTCAAAAAACAACTCAACATATTTACAATATCTTTATCATTAAGAGCAGAAAATATAAGATGAATATTATTAAATTCAGCTGCTGCAGTTTTAAGACTTTCAGCAAGTGCTTTAACAGCTGCCGGATTATGAGCACCATCGAGAATGGTTAAAGGTTTTTTAGAAATTTTTTGCATTCTTCCCGGCCAGACAACTGTTGATAGGCCTTTTTGAAGATCTTCTTTTTTAAAAGGGAATTCAGATTTCAAGATATTTACTGCCAAATGAGCAAGAGCAGCATTTTGAGCCTGATACATTCCAAGAAGAGATAATTTATATTTATATTTTTTATTGGAGCTGCTAAAATATAAATAATTTTTCTTTAATCCACCACTGCTTTTTATTTTATCATATTTTTGAGTTAATTTAATCAATTGAGTTGATTTTTCAGCTGCAGTTTTTTCAATAACACTTAAAGCTTCCTGAGAAGTCACTGCAGTTAATACTTTTGAATTTTCTTTAATAATACCAGCTTTTTCATAAGCGATTTCTGATTGAGAATTACCAAGCAATTTGCTATGCTCAATATCTATAGTGGTAATTATAGATAAAAGAGGTTTTTTAATGACATTTGTCGCATCTAGCCTTCCGCCAAGTCCTGTTTCTAAAATAACAATATCTGGCTGATGAAATTCAAAATACAGAAAAGCCAGTGCTGTAACAACCTCAAAAAAACTTGCTTCACCAAAACCATCTTTTTTAAGTTTTTCCACTGCCTTTTTGAGTTCTTTTATTAAATCTTTTAATAAATAAGTTGAGGCAGCTTTACCATTAACTTTTATTCTCTCATTAAAATGATAAAAATGAGGTGATGTATAAAGGGCAGTTTTATATCCTGCCTGACGATAAATATTTTCAATAAATGCTGCAGTCGAACCTTTGCCATTAGTTCCAGCAAGATGAATTACATTGAAATTTTGCTCAGGATTACCAAGATAAGCAAGCAGTTTTTTTATTCTTTTTAAACCAGGATTATATCCACCTTTTGTCCCAAAAAGTGAAAGAGAATTTATATAGCTATAAGGATCCACATTTATCCTCCCTCGATTTTATTTGCATTCAATATTACATATAAGTTAAAATATATTTATAAGATTAATATCATTATACACAAAATGTTATAAAAGAACAAAATATATATAAGGGGGATTCAGAATGTCCTTACTTGCAATCTCTATTTTATCATTATTTATCGCTCAATTTCTGAAAATATTTTTTATCAAACCCTTTAATTTTTATGTCTTTTTTACCTCAGGAGGTATGCCCAGTTCTCATTCGTCTTTTGTTTCTACATTAGCTTTTTCGGTCGGCTTGAAATATGGCTTTAACTCTGATCTTTTTGCTATAGTTGCAGTTTTTGCAATGATAGTTACCTATGATGCCAGTGGTGTCAGACGGGCAGTAGGTCAACAGGCTAATGTATTAAATAATCTGATCCGACATTTAGAAGCTAAAGCTTTTAGTGATGATAAAGAAATAATTAAAGAAGATCTTAAAGAATTAATAGGCCATACTCCTTTTGAGGTCTTAGCAGGTATTTTATTAGGTGCTTTAATCGCTATAATAAATTGGTATATTTTTCTATTGTAAAAAACCGCCTAGAGCAGCATTAGCTCCAGGCGGATTTACTCATTATCTCAATCCGAATTGAATATTTAATTTTAAGCTTTCTTTAACAATAGTTTATTAAATTGCTTTCATGATTTTTTCAGTTACTTTTTCGGCTTTAAAACCTAATTCTTCTGCTACTTCCTGCCCTTTTCCACTCAAACCAAAACGATCTAGTGAGATAACTAAACCATCACTACCAACTAATTTATACCAGCCACTTCCCACTCCTGCTTCAAGAGCAACTTTTAAACTGAAATCTGGCAGCTTATGTTGGACAAGATAGTTTTCAAGTTTTTTTCTTTCCGGGACAGACATAACTGCAGCTTTAATGTCCTTTTTAGCAAGCTGTTTACTGCTTTCTACAGCAAGTGAAACCTCACTGCCACTGGCAAAAATAATTAGATCAGCATTTTCTGGATCATTAACAAAATAGCCACCTTTATGAAATTCTTTTAAACCATTTATCTTATCAATATGAGGAAGATTTTGTCTTGTTAAAATCAGGGCAGTTGGTTGATCTTTAGTTTCTAAAGCTTCTACCCAGGCTTCTTTTGCTTCTTCTGCATCAGCAGGTCTTAAAACTTTTAGGCCAGGAATAATTCTTAATGCTTCAACATGTTCTACCGGTTGATGGGTAGGACCATCTTCACCTACATAAACAGAATCATGGGTAAATACATAAATTACTGGCTGTTTCATTAATGCAGCTAACCTGATAGCAGGACGCATATAATCGGAGAAGACTAAGAAAGTAGCTGCAAATGGACGCAAACCTCCATGTAAGGAAATCCCATTAACTACAGCTCCCATAGCATGTTCTCTAACTCCAAACCTAAAGTTCCTACCCTTAAAATTATCTTTTTGAATTTCTCCATAGTCATCAAGATATGTTTTAGTTGATGGAGCAAGATCAGCAGAACCTCCAACTAAATATGGGATCATATCTGCTGCTTTTTTGAGAACAGCTCCAGCTGCTTTTCTGGTCGCTATTGGAGTCTTAATATCAAGTGCTGTAAGTTCTTCTTTTAATTCTATGGGCAACCTTAATCCTTGCGCATGATCCCATTCTTTTTTAAGTTCAGGGTTTTCTACGGCCCATTTATTAAATTCTTTTTCCCATTCCAATCTTAAATCCTGCATTTTTGAGGCTCTTTTACGGGAAAAATCCTTGACATTTTCTGCTACATAAAATTTCTCATCAACTGGTAAATTAAACTTTTCTTTTAAACCTTTAATTTCAGCTTCACCTAATGGAGCACCATGAGAATCACTAGTATCTTGTTTTGTAGGGGCACCAAAGGCAATGTGAGTTTGAGCCATAATTAAACTTGGCTTATCTTTTTCTGCTTTTGCCTCTTTGATGGCCTGACGGACCTCAGCTATATTATGACCATCAACATCTTCGATTACATGCCAGCCAAAGGATTTAAACCTATCTGCTGGAGATTCACTAAAAGTTAAATCGGTTTTACCAGCAATAGAAATATTATTGTCATCATAAATAGCAATTAATTTCTCTAAACCAAGGTGACCTGCTAAAGAAGCAGCTTCTGAAGTAATTCCTTCCATCATACATCCATCACCAAGGATAGTATATGTGTAGTGATCAATAATTTTGTGTTTCTCGGTGTTAAATTTTTCAGCCAGCATTTTTTCAGAAACAGCCATACCAACTGAATTGGCAAAACCCTGTCCTAAAGGTCCAGTCGTTGTTTCTACACCAGCTGTCTCTCCATATTCTGGATGACCAGGAGTTTTTGAGTGTAATTGTCGAAATTCTTTTAAGTCCTGCATTGTAATGTCAAATCCGTTCAAATGCAAAAATGAATAAAGAAAGGCAGAACCATGTCCAGCAGATAATACAAAACGATCTCTATTTGGCCAGTCTGGTTTTGAACCATCTAAATTCATAACTTCTCCAAATAATAAAGCTCCTATATCTGCACAGCCAATCGGCATTCCAGGATGACCAGAATTAGCTTGTTCAACCATATCAGCTGATAAGCCTCTTACAGTATTCGCAAGTTCTTTTAACAAGTTTTATCCCTCCCTCAATAAACTTTTTAAACTTAACTCATTTTTTATTTTATATGTAATATTTATAAATGTCCAGTCAGAAACTGATAAATTTTTAATTTAACTATTTTTTTTAGCAGAAAAAGCTTTTTTTTGCATTTTGCTTTTTCGATAATTATAGATTGAGGCTAAATAAATCCCACCCAATATGAAAGCTCCTCCAATTAATGTAGTTAAAAGAACCTGTTCATTTAATAATAACCAGGCTAAAAAAGTAGTTAAAACTGGCTCACCTAAAATAGATAAAGAAACAATTGAAGTCGGTAGATAACGAACAGAATAATTTAATATAGAATGACCAATTAAAGTTGGTCCAACAGCCAGAGCCAATAAAATCAAATAATTATTTATTCCATGACCAAAAAATGGGATCTCAAAAATGTAAGCTCCTATCCCCAGGAAAAAAGCCGCATAAGTATAAAGAATGAATAAATAGGGAAAATAATCTAGTTTTTTTCTTACTCCTCGCCCAATAAATAAATATGAGGCTGCAAATAATGCTGCTGATAAAGCAAGAAAGTTACCAAATAATTTATCTCCTAAATGGTAAAAATCACCGATACTAATTATACTAGTCCCGATAAATGCCATAATAATCCCTATTAAGGCTCCTGGTCTTAAATCTTCTTTCGCAAACAAAAACTCCAGAATAATAGTAAAAAGAGGCTGTAAAGCAACAAAAATTACCGAATTTGAAATATCAGTATATTCAATTGAAGTAATCCAGAGTATAAAATGAACTGCAAGCAGAAAACCGACCAGCAGGGGTCGGTAATCCAAAAAGTAAGCTGCTTTGTGGCGGTGATTTTTTATAAAATAAGGTGTTAATAGCAGCACAGTAAAGAACATACGATAAAAAGCTGTAATCATTGGTGGAGAAGTTGCAATTTTTACTAAAATACCTGAAAGAGATAAAAAGAAAACTCCTCCAGCAAGTAAGATATATATTTTTTGCTTAAAATCCATTTTTACACCTGCTTAAAATATAAATTTAAAGCTCAAATAAACTAAATACTACTTTTCATTTCTTGCTTTTTTTGATAAATTATTTTTATCCAGAATAATTAACTGGTCATAATGTTTAAATTCAATCTTATCGCCAGAAATTAGCAGATAATTTGTCTCGTGCTCATCAACAGTTACTTCTAATTGGCTGCCTCTAAAACGAATTCTAAATTGATATTCATCCATTTTTTCTGGTAGATGAGGATGAAAATATAATTTACCAGAAAACATCCTCATTCCAGCAAATCCCTGTACTAAAGCCATCCATGTCCCACCCATACAGGCAGTATGTACACCCTGATAGGCATTTTCATTATAATCATCAAGATCAAGTCTGGCCGTCTGGATAAAATAATTATATGATTGTTTTTTATAGCCAATTTCTGAAGCTATAATACTATAAATAGCCGGTGATAAGGAAGAATCATGAGTTGTTTTAGGCTCATAATAATCATAGTTTTTAGTTTTTAGTTCTCTGCTGAATTGATCACCCAGCTGCAGCATTAATAAAATAACATCTGCCTGTTTAATAACCTGATATCTCCAGATAATTAATGGATGCCAGTTTTTAACCAGAGGCAGTTCTGCTTCAGGTATACTATCTACTTCTATCGGATTTTTACTTAAAAATGAATCATCTTGAGGAGTTATTTCCAGTTCTTCATCATATGGTAAATAAATATCTTCAGCAATTTCTTTAAATTTATTTAGTTCTTCCTGGCTGAAGTCTATTTTATTTAGTAATTTATTATATTTTTCAGGAGCTTTAGCTTTAATTATCTCTGCCATTTCTGCAGCAGTTTTTAAGTTAAATTTAGCCATATAATTTGTAAAAGCATTATTATTAACACCGGGCTTATATTCATCTGGACCACAGACTACATTAAAGCAAAACTTATTGTCATGATCAGCAATATAACTTCCAAAACTAATCCACATCCTGGCAGTTTCAATCAAGATTTCCAGACCATAATTTTGCATAAACTCCTGGTCTCTGCTAACCTGATAATATAAATTTACTGCATAAGCTATGTCAGCATTAATATGATATTGTACAGTTGAGCCCATAAAAAATCCGGATGCCTCTTTACCATTTATAGTTCTCCAGGGGAATAATACTCCATCAAGTTTCATTCTTTTAGCATTTTCTCTAGCTTCTGCTAAACAGTTATAACGATAAAGCAATAAATTCCTGGCAACTTCAGGTCTCTGAAAAGCATAAAATGGTAAGATATAGCTTTCAGTATCCCAGAAATAATGACCTTCATAATGTTCTCCACTTAGACCTTTAGCAGCAACACTTGTCATCCCATCTTTACCTGTTGCCTGAAGAATATGGAATGCATTAAAACGAAAAGCCTGTTGAAGTGCCATATTCCCGGATATTTTAACATCAGTATCACGCCAATATCCTCTCATGAATTCTGTTTGTTCCTGAACTAGCTTATCAAAACCGGATATTACAGCTCTAGCAACAGATGCTCTAGCATCACTAAGTGGAGTTTCTTTTTCCTCTTTACTGTGATGAATACCAACAATTTTATCTAGCCTGCAGGTTTTACCTTTAGTCGCATTTGCTTCAAATACCCAGTCAATTCTATCATTAAAAGAATTACTTTTAATCTCACAATTTTCCTCGGCATCTTCGTTTAAAATATGTTCAACAACATAGGCAACTTTAAAATTAGTTTTCTTAACATTATGTAATAAAATACCTGTATTTCCATCTAACTCTGATTTTAAACCTTCAAGAGTTTTTTTGTCTCGAAGATGATGGTGATTACTAACATCCCCATTAATTGCTGAGTTTATACTGATTTTTCCAGAAAAGTTAAGTGGAGTAACCTCATATCTAATTGCTGCAATGTGATCTCTACTTAAAGAAACAAGTCTTATTATTTTAACTTCAACCTGTCTCCCTTTTCGGTCTTCCCAGATTAATTTTCTTTTCAATACACCGTGTTGAAGATCTAATTCTCTTTTATAGTCAATTAAATTACCTTTGAGTAGATTAAGTTTTTCCTCATTAATATAGAGATTTATTTCACTCCAATCAGCCAGGTTTATTATAGTCTGACCATCTTTAGGTAAATTAGGTGCCTTTTCTCCATAAATAATCTCTTCACTTGTATAAACTCCATTAATATAAAATCCGGGAGTTGTAGTTTTTTCACTGGCAGGGTAATCTTCTTCTAAAGTACCTCTAATCCCCATATAACCATTACCCAAAGCAAAAATTGCTTCATTATGATGATTGTGTTCTACCAAAAATTCTTCCTCGGTTATCTTCCAGGGCTGATATGGATAAATTGCCTCAGCCTCCAATTTTTTTTGATGATATTTGCGCATAAAATCCCCCCTTAATTAACTTTCATTCTCCAAAAAAAGAGTATAAACCTCTATATTAATTTCTTTAACATTTATTCCAGTACTGTTTGCTAGATATTCCCGCAAATTATAACGAAGCTGTTTTAAATATCGAGGTATATTAATTCCATACATTAATTCAATTGAAATATCAACATATAAAAAATTATTTAATTCTTCGATTCTAGTTTTTTTACATTTTCCAACTTCTTTTTTTCTTTTTAAAAAATACTTGATTAAATCTACTAAAACACGATTATGAATACTTAAATTTCCATAAAAGCTAAATCTCGGCCTTACTATGCTTTTTTCATGTCTTACCGTACGATTATCCTTTTTAAAGAAAAGTTCTAATGAATGGAGCAAATAACCAGTAAATTCTTCTTCAACCTCGATTGTTGGTACTGGAATAACGTGTTTTCCTTTTTTATTTCTTACTTCAAGTGCTTTCTCTATCTCCTCTGGAGATGAAATATCTTTTATATCAATATAATTATCGATTTTTTCTAAATCCAGTCGCTCGGCAATTCTTTCTACCATTCCAAGTGAAGTTCCCAGCAGCAGTATTTTATCTTCATTAATTTTTTTTATTGAAGATTTTACTGCTTCTGCATGTCTGTCATCAAAAAAGAGAGCACGTCTGATTGCTCCCATTTTACTTTCTTCCCTTTTGGCAGAACTTCCTGCCATGATCTTACCAGAATATATTAAAAGACCATCATCAACTATAAGGGGTATCTGATATTTATTGGCCAGCAAAACAGCCCTATGGCTTTTCCCGGTCCCACTGGCACCTACAAGTGCATATACTTTCATATTTTAGAATACCTTCTTCCTGATAAAACAAAATATATTTTTTACTTCATTTTGATTATATATTTTTTGTTGCGAAATTTCAATCATTTAGAGACAAATTAATTGTTGAGATAAAAGTAATTATAAAATTAATTAAAATAAAACCTGTCAACTTATTCAGCTGACAGGCAATTAATTATTTATTTATTGATTTTTTTAATCCTGATATTTTTTAATGATAATACAGGCGTTTTGCCCTCCAAAACCAAAAGAATTACTTAAGGCAGCTTTAATGGTCTTTTTGCCAGCTTGATTTGGCTGATAATTAAGGTCACAGCCTTCTCCACCTTCATTAAAATTAATTGTAGGTGGAACTAAGTCATTTTTTACTGCCATAGTGGTAATTAAGGCTTCCACACCACCAGCAGCTCCAAGTAGATGACCTGTCATAGATTTTGAAGAAGAAACGGTTAAATCATAAGCATGATCTCCAAAAACATTTTTAATTGCTGTACTTTCATATTCGTCATTTAAAGGGGTTGAAGTCCCATGAGCATTAATATAATCAATATCAGTCAACTCAAGACCAGAACGTTCTATTGCAGCCAGCATAGCTCTTGATGCTCCCTCACCTTCTGGAGCTGGAGAAGTAATATGATAAGCATCACCAGAAGCTCCATAACCAACAATTTCTGCCAGGATATTTGCTCCTCTAGCTTTAGCAGTTTCTAATTCCTCCAAAATCAGTACTCCCGCACCTTCACCCATAACAAATCCATCCCTATCTTTATCAAAGGGACGACTTGCTTTTTGAGGTTCATCATTTCTGGTAGATAGGGCTTTCATATTACCAAATCCTGCTAATGCGGAAGGGGAAATTGCAGCCTCAGTTCCTCCAGCAATCATAATATCTGCTGCACCTCTTTTAATTGTTTCAAATGCTTCTCCAATTGCGGAGGTACCTGAAGCACAAGCAGTTACTGTATTCATATTTGGTCCTTTGGCATTTGCATAAATAGCAACATTACCTGCTGCCATGTTAGCAATCATCATCGGTATAAAAAAAGGACTGATTCTGCGGGGACCTCTTTTATGTAACTTTTCTACCTGCTCTTCAAAAACTTCTATTCCTCCAATACCAGAACCCATTATAACACCGGCTCTATCTGCAATATCATCTGTTAATTCTAAATCTGCATCTTCAAGAGCTTTTAAAGATGATACAATTGCATACTGGCTGTAAAGGGCCATTCTTTTAGCTTCCTTACGGTCAATATACTTTCCTGGATCAAAATCTTTTATTTCAGCAGCGATCTGACTTGGAAACTCAGATGCATCAAAATTTTCGATCTTGCTTACCCCTGATTCACCTGCTGCTATTTTTTCCCAGAATTCATCTGCCTCAGTACCAAGGGCATGAACAACACCTGCACCAGTAATTACTACTCTTTTATTCATATTATTAAATTCCTCCTAAAAAATTTTAGCATTTATTTTAGTTTTTTTAATGTCTTGTTTAAACTTTTGCTGTCTTCAACATTATAGGCATTTAAAGAACGATCAATTCTTCTCATTAACCCTTTTAAAACTCTTCCTGGCCCTAATTCTACAAAATCCTGATAACCATCTTCTTTAAACTTTTGGATTATCTCTGACCAGCGTACACTATTATCAAGCTGTTTAATTAATACCTCTTTTATATCCTGACGATCTTTAACATAATCAGCACTAACATTTGCTAATAGGGGTAGTTCTGCATCCTTAAATTCAATTTCTTCGATCAGTTTTTTTAATTCCTCTTTTGCAGGTTCCATTAATGGAGAATGAAAAGCCCCACTAACCTGTAAAGGAATAACCCTTTTTGCTCCCTGCTCATTTAAAATTTCTTCAGCTTTTTTTATAGCATCAACCTCACCAGAAATAACAACCTGACCAGGAGAATTATAATTAGCAACCTGACAGATTCCGTCAACCTGCTCACATATATCTTCTACTATCTGGTCTTCTAAACCAATTACAGCAGCCATAGTTCCCTTACCTTCTGGGTCAGCTTTATCCATTAGTTCTCCTCTTTTACGCACCAGTTTAAGTCCATCTGCAAAAGATAAAACACCAGCAGCATAAAGAGCAGAATATTCACCTAAACTATGACCTGCCACTGCAGAAGCTCTAATACCTTCTTCTTCTAAAACAGCCTTAACCATAGCACTGATAGTGTAAATAGCGGGCTGAGTATTTTTAGTATTATTTAAAGTTTCTTTTGGTCCCTTAAAAATTATATCTTTTAGGTCAAAATCTACTAAATTATCAGCTTTATTGAGAACTTCTTCAGCAGCTCTATAATTATCATAAAGATCTTTTCCCATTCCAACATACTGGGAACCCTGACCTGAAAACATAAATACCAAATTATTAGTCATTTTGAAACCTCCACTTTATTAATATTTTCACTATTACTTATTTAAATATACATTTTATTTTTAAATTAAAAATTATTTACTTTAGATCATTCCACTCTAATACTGTAGATGCCCAGGTTAATCCTCCCCCAAAAGCAACCAAAACTATAGTATCTCCATTTTTAATTAAACCCTGTTCTTCAGCTTCAGCTAAAGCGATTGGAACTGAGGCTGCAGATGTATTCCCATATTTATCTAGATTAACAAAAACCTGTTCTGGCTTAAGCTTTAATCTTTTTGTAGATGAAGCAATGATTCTGGTATTAGCCTGATGAGGTATCAATAAGTCGACATCATCTGTACTAAGACCTGCCTTCTTTAAAACTTTTAGTGAGGCTTTACTCATTATTTTTACTGCAAATTTAAATACCTGATTACCTTCCATATATAAATAATGTTCTTTATTATCAACAGTCTCATGTGTAGCAGGTTTAAGTGAGCCTCCACCCGGCATATATAATGTGTCTCCTCCTGATCCATCTGAACCAAGATCAGAAGCAAGTATACCACCTTTATCAGTGGGTTGTAAAACTGCTGCACCTGCACCGTCACCAAACAAAATACAGGTTCCTCTATCTTCCCAGTTTATTATTTTAGATAATACTTCTGTCCCTATAACCATAATATTATCATACATTCCTGATTCGATAAAACTACTGGCAACACTTATCCCATAAACAAAACCTGAACACGCTGCTTCTAAATCAAATGCTCCAGCATTACTTGCCCCGATTCTATCCTGGATCAAACAGGCTGTAGCAGGAAAAGGCATATCAGGAGTTATTGTAGCTACTATAATAAGGTCTAATTCTTCAGCTTTAATCCCAGCTTTTTTTAAAGCTTCTTCAGCAGCTTTAACTCCTAAATCAGATGCAGTTTCATCATCAGCTGCTATTCTGCGTTCTTCGATTCCGGTTCTAGCTTTAATCCAACCATCATCTGTGTCAACAATTTTTTCCAGATCTTTATTTGTCATTACTTTTTCTGGGAGGTATTTACCCAATCCAGTTATTGTAGCTTTTCGCACATCATTCACCTTCCTTAAGTTAGTCTAACTAAATAAGCTAGTCTAACTAAATTTATATCACTTTTTCGACTACTAGTCAAGTTTAGTCAAAAAAAAGAAAAGAGATTTTTTCGTTATAACTTTAATATTTTTTATAATCTCTTTCCCTTTTAACTCTAAGATATTTCTCTTAAAAAAGACCCAGCATACATTTTGTAATTTTAACATCCTGTTCTTTAACTATTTTCCCTACTTCTCCCAGCTTCAAATCAAAGAGATCAGCTAAAAGATGGGCCTGATAACAGCTTAATTTTTCAGCCTGAATATCAAAAGATAGATTACTTAAATTATTTGTCTGTAAAATAAGGTTAGTATTTATTTTAATGGCTGCTCTATTTTTAACCATTTTAGCAGATTTTTTTTCTGGTTGATCTTTATTTTCTAAATAAAATAACAGATCAGGATTTAAAAAATTAATTATTGTATTTCCTTCAATAAATAATCTTTCTATATCATCAGCAAGCAGGCTTCTTGCTAACTGATAAGCACTTGGCAGTTCAGCAGCCGGGCTCTGTAATAAAATAACCTTGTCTGCACCGTGTTCAACAAATCTACTTGTATCAGTACCTGATTGGTTAATAATTTTAGGATCATTAATAACTTTGTATTGATCCATTTCATTGTCAACCGAAGTTTTGATAACAGCATCTTTATAACGGCTGTTTTTAAGCATTAAGGAAATTAAAGTTGTCTTGCCAGCTTTACTTGTCGATGCACTGACTCCTATCATTTCCATAATTATTCTTCCTCCCTCGTATAATATACTTAGTGACATTAAACTTTATCACTATTTAAAATGAAATTGCTTGTTTTAATTATTTTCTAAAATCTTAATTTTATCTCCAGCTTTAATGGGACCACCACTAATTACCCTGGCAAATATTCCTTCTTTAGGCATCACACAATCACCTATTGCCTCTAAAATTTCACAATCATGGTGGCACTTTTTGCCAACCTGAGTAAGCTCGATAATTATATTTTCATTTATTTTAAATCTTGTTCCAACTGGGAGTTCATATAAATTACTCAAACCTTCAGTTGTAATATTCTCTGCAAAATCTCCATATTTTAGTTCAAATCCTTTATTTCTCATTTTATCAATACTGCTTTTATCTAATAGACTGAGCTGACGATGCCATTTTCCGGCATGAGAATCACCTTTAAGCCCATGATTTTCTTTTAAGTAAGCTATTTCAACCGGTTTTTTAACAGTACCTTTATTTTCGCTTTTAGAGACAGCTAATACTTTAGCTTCCAACTTTACCACCTCTCAAATTTTTCTATATAATTAATGATTATGTTCAGTAAACTCACCTTTTAGTATTTCTACTCCGTGGGGGATTACATTTATTATCGATTCTAAACATTCCTGAACAGCTTTGGGACTGCCCGGGAAATTGATTATCAAACTATTTTTTCTGATCCCTGCTCTAGCTCTAGATAGGGCAGCCTGAGGTGTAATTGAAATCGTATCTGCTCTCATTTTTTCCGGCAGTCCAGGTACTTCTTTTTCAATTACGGCAAGTGTAGCCTCTGGTGTGATATCTCTTTTTGCAAATCCTGTGCCCCCGGTAGTTAATATCAAATCTACATCTTTATGATCACAGAGGTAAATCAGAGCGGATTTAATTTCTTCCATTTCATCTGCAATAATTTCTCGATGAACTATTTCAGCCCCAACTTCAAGCATCATTTTTTCTAATACTGGCCCACTTAAATCCTCGCGTTCACCTCGAGAACCTTTATCACTAATAGTTAAAACTGCTGTTTTAATTTTATTATTCTTTTTTTCGCTCATAAATCCCACTCTTCCCTCCAGATTTATATAACAATTTTATATCACCAATTTCCATTGACCTGTCAACAGCTTTACACATATCATAAATTGTTAAGGCACTAAGGTTTACAGCTGTTAAAGCTTCCATTTCAACACCTGTCTGACCACTATTTTTAACCTCAGCCTTTATTTTAATTCTATCAGAAAAATCACTGTTAAAATCAACCTTTATGCTGCTCAATAATAAGGGGTGGCACATAGGAATCAATTCTGAAGTTTTTTTAGCTCCCATTATTCCAGCAATTCTTGCTGTTTCTAAAACCGCTCCTTTTTTAATTTCGCCCGCTTTAATCATTTTTAAAGTTTCTTCTTTCATAACAATTTCTCCAGCAGCAATAGCTTTTCTCATTGTAATCTCTTTTTCTGAAACATCTACCATTTTTACCTTTCCATTTTCATCTAAATGTGTGAAAGCATTTTTCATAACTTAACCTCCAATTTGTGACATGCTCCTTTTATATTTGAGCTCATCGTCAAAATTTAAATTGTGAGCAGCAGGTTTTATCATCAATGCTTTTTTAAAACTTTTTAAGATCAGATCACTTTTCATGCTTTTATCAATTTCGACCTCTAAATCGCTGGCTAAACAGGGTTTTAATTTCCCATCTGCTGTTAATCTTAAGCGATTACAGTCTGCACAAAAATGTTCAGTCAAAGCAGCAATAAAACCTATTCTTCCTTTTGCAGATTTTAATTTATAATACTCAGCAGGACCATTACCTTCTGATTCAGTTTTTATCAATTTAAATTTTTTATCAATTATAGATCTGATTTCATTAACACTGATAAATTTTTCTGATTCTGTCTCTCCACCAAGGGGCATGTATTCTATAAAACGGACAACGAGCTTATTGTTTTTACTGAGCTCAACAAAATCAAGTATTTCGTCATCATTGATATTTTTCATAACAACAACATTTAACTTAACAGGATCCAGCCCATAATTTTGGGCTGCTTTAATACCATTTATTACATTGTCAAAATCATCACGTCTACTAATTTTTTTAAATTTATCTCTTTGTAAAGTGTCAAGGCTGATATTTATCCTATCAAGACCTGCTTTTTTTAATTCTGCTGCTTTTTCAGCCAGTAAAACACCATTTGTTGTCATCGATAAATCTTTTAAACCGAGTTTAGAAAGACCGGCGATTAAATCTTCAACACCAAGCCTTACCAGAGGTTCCCCTCCTGTGATTCTAACTTTATCCACTCCTATTTTTTGAGCTGTTTTTATAATTTTTATAAGGTCTTCATAACTTAATATCTCAGAATGACTTTTCTCTTTAATACCTTCTGCAGGCATACAGTAATGACAGCGCAAATTACAGCGATCTGTAATTGAAACCCTTAAATAATCTATTTTTCTACCTAATTTATCATTTAAATTCTCCATGATATCTCCTTCCCTAACATATCATAACTTAATTAAAATTAAATTAAAGATCTAAAATTTTTAGGGAACCACTATCAGTTGTTCTATATCCACCAAGATTTTTAATCTCTTCTCTAACTTTTTTGTCACGCAGGATTTTAATTAAATATTTTATCCGATGATCTTCTAACATAGCCGCCTCAACAATTAAATCATATCTTTCTTCAGCAACAGTTAGAAAATCAACCCCAATTACAGCAGCTGCTGCTCTAATACCTAAAGCTGCATCTGCAGAACCTCTCCCAACAGCTGCTGCAGCAGCAATATGAGTAAATTCCTCTTTATTATAACCGTTGATCTGACTGCTATCTATTCCCTCTTTTTTGAGTAAATAATCTAATAAAACCCTTGTTCCAGCTCCACGCTGTCGATTTACAAAATTAAGATCATTATTTTTTAAATCAGCAATCGATTTAATATTTTTAGGATTACCTTTTTTTAAGTAAAAACCCTGTTCTCTTTCAACTAAATTTATTAAAGCCATCTTTTTATTTTTAAAAAATCTTTTAAGATAAGATATATTATATTCTCCACTTTCAATATCCAGCAAATGAGCTCCTGCAAGATGTGATTCTCCTCTTCTTAAAGCTGTTAAACCTGCCATACTACCGACTGTTTGCAGCTTGAGCCTAAAATCTAATCCTCTTTTTGCAATTTCATTTCTGATTAAATCAAGACTTAAATCATGACTACCTATTAAAAGTAAATCTTTTTTAATTTCAGCTTTTGATTTTAATAATATAGCAGGTGCTTTATCTCCAGGAGCCAATCCTTCTTTATTTTCGGAAATTCTCAAAATAGCATCGGCTTTTACCATTGATTCCATTGCTGAAGAACCTCTTTTTAAAGGAACAGCGGTTAATAGTTCCTGATCATCATTTTTAGCAATCAAATTAACTCTTAAAAATTCCTCTAAACCGATATCCGAATTTATCTTGCGTTTAACTTCTACCTGCTGCTGATCAAATTCAGCGGCTTTTTGGCCCTGCATTAAATATACTAATTCTCTAACAAATAAATAATTATCAAGCAGAGCAGAGATCGGATAACCAGGCAAAGCAATAACAGGCTTATTAGCTACTTTAGCTGCTAAAATAGGTTTGCCAGGCATTATATTTACTCCATGAAATAATATTCTGCCCTCTGATTTTAAGATATCTCGGGTAAAATCTTTTCTTCCAGCAGACGAACCTGATAAAATAATAACTAATTGGCTTTCTTTAATTGCTTTTTTGAATTCTTTTTTTATTAATTTTTTATTATCAACTATAATATCTGTGATTTTAACCTCTGCTCCCCATTTTCTCAGGGCAGATTTTACCATAGTTGAATTAAATTCTACTAGTTCACCTTTTTGCAATTCTTTTACCGGCTTAACAAGTTCATCACCGGTGGGAATAATTGTTACTACTGGTTTTTTATAAACTTCAACCTCAGTTATACCAGCTTCCAGTAAAGCACCAAGATCAAAATCTCGAATTTTATGTCCAACAGTTAAAATGAGATTACCTTTAACTACACTTTCTCCGATTGAACGAACATGATTCCAGACCGCTACACTTTTTTCGATTTTATAATAATCTTCATCAACTTCATTAACCTCTTCTATTTTAATTACTGCATTAAATCCTTCAGGAATAGGGTTACCCGTGTCTACTGCTACAGCTTGAACACCTTTTTTTAATAAAACCGGGTTTCTGCTGCTGGCATCTGCTGTTTCTTTAGCCCTAACTGCAATACCATCCATAGCAGATGCATAAAAATCCGGAGCAGATCTATTGGCTTTAACAGCCTGAGCAGTTATTCTGCCAGCTGCCTCATCAACAGCAATAATTTCTGTTTCAGCCCTAAAATTTTTAAATTCTTCATGCAGTTGATCAAGAGCTACCTGAAGCGGCAGTTTATCTAAATATCTTTTAGCCATTAAAAACATCCTTCCTTATAAACATCTATTTAATTTTCGATTATTTTTAAATCCACAATTTCTCCTAATTCTTTTCCTTCTTGATAGCTTTTAATCTTTAATACTGCATCTCCTTTTACCAAATTGCTAATTAAGCTTGACTTGCCAAGCTGAGGAATAGCTAAGAGTTCACCAGAGCTGTTTTTAGTTATTTTTACAGGTATATATTCTTCTCTTCCTTTATCAGAGACTATAGCTCTGCTCAATTTCGCTTTTATAATATATTTCTCATCATCAAGACCAATTTCTGAAATATTTTTTTCTCCAGCCAGCACTTTAATAATCTCTGAAACCAGTACTGTTGTCACAGTCCAGGCTGAACCTGGATGTCCGGGCAAACCAATCACAATTGTCTGATCAATAATTGCCAGTATTGTTGGTTTGCCAGGTTTTATAGAAAGTCCATGTAATAAAACACCTGGTTCACCGAGAGAATCAAGAATCTCTATTGTCATATCTTTAATCCCAACTGAGCTTCCTCCTGAGATTAAAACAAGGTCTTGATTAAGTTCATTTTTTACACTGTTTTTTAAACTTGCTAAGTTATCTTCTATAATTCCAACTTTATTGGGAGCAGCACCAATTTTTTTAAGATAAGAAACAATTGAATAACTATTAATATCCCTTATCTGACCTGCTTCTGCTTCAGCCTCAGGCGGAATTAATTCATCTCCTGTAGAAATTACAGATACTGCAGGTTTTTTAAAACACTTAAGTTCAGTAATACCTAAACCTGCTAATGCACCGATATCACGGGCCATCAACTTATGACCTTTTTTAAATAATATTTCTCCTTTTGCTATATCTTCTGCTTTTTTTACAAGATTTTCACCAATACCCAGAGATTTAGAACTCTCTATGGTTATATCATCAATTTTTTCGGTATTTTCTATCATCAAAACAGCATCTGCACCTTCAGGGAGCATCCCTCCAGTAGGTACAGCAGCTGCCTCACCTGCTAAAACTTCCAATTCAGTTTTTTCGCCCATTACAACACTACCTACAAGCTCTAAAAACGAAGGCATAGAGGCAGATGCTCCAGCTGTATCTGCTGCTCTAACAGCATAACCATCCACAGTGGATCTAGTAAATGGGGGAAGATCTACTGGTGAAAGTATATCCTCTGCCACAATTCTTCCCAGTGACTCATCTAAATTTAACTTTTCAACTTCTAATTCTTTATTTACTAAATATTCTTTAATTTTCTCCCAAAATATTTTGGGTGGATTTAATTCCAAAAATTCTCTCATATTTCCTCCTCTAATTATCTATTTAATTTATAATAATCCGGTTAACTGCCACCAGACAGCCTCAAATACAACTACAATTATAATTACAATAGTAAGTGGTATTCCAAGCTTTATTACCTTTTTATCATCATATAAGCCGTTATGTTTGCCCAATCCTACCAGTATATTTAAATGATGAAACGGGAAAACATAATGCAGTGCTATCGAAGAATAGGCCATTAATGCTGGTACTAAAGGATTTATTCCATAGCCTTCTGCAAAAATGATAAAAGAAGGAATGGCAATTCCCATTACCGCTATAACACTGCCCAAAAACATATGTAAAGTTATTGATATTAAAGCAACCATTAATGCAAAAAGAAGCATGTTGGCCGGGATTTCAGCTGGTAAAATAACTGAAGCAATCCAGGCATTCATACCAGTACTACTACCGATTCTACCAATAGAAACAGCAGCAGTTAAAAAAAACAAAATTCCGATGGGAACATTCTGCCAGTCTCTGGCTTCTAAAACATTACCAACAACAGGCATCCCCATTAAAACTGCAATTAATAGTGTAACCCAACCTAAATCTATTCCATGCAAAGAGTCAGTTGTCCAGAGTATAATTGCTGTTGTAATCCAGAAAATCATTCTTTTTTCTTTACTTGAAAATGAACCTAAATCTAATAATTTCTCTTTAATTTTTGCTTTATCAATTGTAACTTTTTTTTCTGCTTTAAATAAATTTAAAAATAAAATAAGGGTTAAAATCGATGCTAAAGCTGCTGGAACTCCCATATGATAAAGCCAGCCTAACCAGCTCATTGTCTGTCCCGACATTTCTACGGCCAGAATATTAATTGTACTATCTCCAGTTAAAAATATCATTGAAATCGGTACTGAAAAAGCAAATACCGCTAATCCCACCTTAGCTGCATCATTATCTGATAAACCAGCACTTTCAATTACAACTGCCATAACTGACATAATCAAAAATGAGCGAGGCCAGGGATGAGGAATTAACAAACTCAAAAAAAGAGTTAAAATAAAAATTGAATAGATAATACTTTTATAAGAATTAACAAAATTTAAGATAAAATTATATGCGATTCTCTCACCTAAGCCTGAAGATTTGACAGCAGCGGCTATCAGATAAGCTCCAATGATTATATAAATTAAAGATGAAGTCCAGAGTGAAAAAACCTCTTCTGGAGGAGCAATCTCAAAAATTAATAATAATGATAAATACAAAGCAGAAACATAACCAGGATGGGCTACTTTAGTCGCCCAAAAAAGAACAGTCATTAATGATAAGGCCAGAGTTTTTTGGCCGGCAGCAGGTAAGGTTTTTATCTCTAAATTCCAGACTATAATTGCTAAAATAATAGCTACAAAAAAACTTATTTCCTTTTTGTACTTTTTCAATTTTCTCCTTCTCCCTGCTCATATTTTTTGTTTAATAGAGTTATGTTATAAAATATAGTATATTACTAAGAAATATATTCTAGCTTAGCAGGTCAAATCCTTCTTTTACTTGTGCTATTTTCTGGATATTAAATAGCTAATTAATAGTTTAAAGACCAGGTTGAAAGTTAAAAACCCCTTCACCCTGGTCCTTATAATCAAATAAGCTTCTAATCTAAAATATCTGAACTCTTATTTTGCAAGTTCTTCTTTACGTTCAATTAATTTTGCTTTCTTCTCTTTATATTCTTTAAGCTTTGTTTTTTCTCCCTCAACTAAATCATCTGGAGCATTATTTACAAAACCTTCATTATTTAATTTACCCTGAGCTCTTTGAATTTCAAATTCTACCTCTTCGATCTCTTTTTCTAAGCGCTTAATTTCTTTATCAAGATCAATCATACCCTCTAAAGGTAATATAACTTCAACTTCATTAACAATTGAGGTAGAAACTTTCTCAGGTCTCTCTAACTGATCACCGGCAATAACTAAATCTTTAATTCGGGCCAGGTTCTCAAGATATTCTCTACCTTCTTCTAAGACAGCTACTTTTTTCTCTGGGGCAGAAAGTAAAGCTTTAATCCGCCGGCCAGGATTAACTTTCATTTCGTTTCTAATATTCCGAACTGCCTTTATAACACTCATAATTACTTCCATTTTGTTTTCTGCATCTTTATTAAGCTTTGTTTTATCTTTTTCCGGCCAGGGAGCCCTCATAATACTTCCCTCTGTTCCGGGAAGTTTCTGCCAGATTTCTTCTGTTATAAAAGGCATAACCGGATGGAGCAGTCTTAAAAGGCTTTCTAAGGTATTTAAAGCATAATACTGGGCGGTTAATTTTGCTGCTGGATCTTCTTCTTGATATAATCTAGCTTTTAAAAGCTCAATATACCAGTCACAAAATTCATTCCAGATAAAATCATATAAACTGCTTGCCATTTCGCCAAAATTATAATCTTCTAAAGCATCATCAATTTCAGCAATTACTGTATTTAGTCGACTCTGCATCCATTTATCGGCAAGAGTCTCTTTGAGATCACTTTTATCTAGAGCTTCCAAATCAAAATCTTCTAAGTTCATCAGCACAAAACGAGAAGCATTCCAGATTTTATTGGCAAAATTTCTACTTGCCTCGAGTCTTTCTTCTCTAAAACGCATATCATTTCCAGGTGTATTACCGGTTATTAAAGTAAAGCGTAATGCATCTGCACCATATTTATCTACAACTTCTAAAGGATCTATTCCATTACCTAAAGATTTACTCATTTTTCTACCCTGAGCATCACGAATCAAACCATGAATATATATATCAGAAAATGGTTTCTCATCCTGGAATTTAAGTCCCATAAAAATCATTCGGGCAACCCAGAAAAAGATGATATCCCTACCTGTAACCAGCACATCTGTTGGATAAAAGCTAATTAAGTCTTCTGATTGTTCTGGCCAGCCTAATGTAGAAAAAGGCCAAAGTGCTGAAGAAAACCAGGTATCTAATACATCTTCATCCTGATGAAGATTATTACTCTCACAGTTACTGCAGTTTTCAGGTCTTTCCCGGCTTACCATTACTTCTCCACAATCATCACAATAATAGACTGGAATTCTATGACCCCACCATAACTGTCTTGAAATACACCAGTCTCTAATATTGTTCATCCAGTTCATATATACTTTGCTGAACCTGTCTGGAACAAAATTTATATCACCTTCTGCTACAGCTTCAATTGCAGGCTCAGCAAGGGGTTGCATTTTAACAAACCACTGTTTAGAAACTAAAGGCTCAATTACAGTATCACAACGATAACATTCTCCAACATTATGTTGATGATCTTCTGTTTTAATCAATAAATTTTCTTTATCTAAATCTGCAACAACTTTTTTTCTGGCTTCATACCGATCAAGACCACTATAGTCAGCACCAGCAGCTTCTGTCATCTTTGCATCTTCATCAATAACAGAAATAACTTCCAGATTGTTTCTGCGGCCAATTTCAAAATCATTTGGGTCATGGGCTGGAGTTACCTTTACCATCCCGGTTCCAAATTCACTATCAACATATTCATCTGCTACTACTTTTATTTCTCTATCTACTAGCGGAACAATTATTTTTTCCCCGACTAAATCTTTATAGCGCTCATCAGATGGATGTACTGCAATAGCGGTATCACCGAGCATAGTTTCTGGTCTGGTAGTAGCAACAGTAATATAGCCCTCTTTATTTTTATACGGATATTTCATATGATAAAATTTACCCTCTGTTTCTTTATGCTCAACCTCGATATCACTTAAAGTTGTATGACAGCTTGGACACCAGTTAACAATATAATCTCCCTGATAAATTAGGCCCTCATTATATAGTTGGATAAAAACCTCTTCCACAGCTTCAGAACAACCTTCATCAAGGGTAAATCTCTCTCTTGACCAATCACAGGATGAACCCATTTTTTTGAGCTGATTGGTGATCCTATTACCGTATTCTTCTTTCCATTCCCAGGCCTTTTCTAAAAATCCTTCTCTACCGATTTCATCTTTTTCTATTCCCTGATCTTTTAGCTTATCTACAACTTTTACCTCAGTAGCAATACTTGCATGATCTGTGCCAGGAAGCCAGAGTGAGCGATAACCCTGCATTCTTTTCCAGCGGGTTAAAATGTCCTGTAAGGTATTATCAAGAGCATGCCCCATATGCAGTTGACCTGTAATATTTGGTGGTGGCATAACAATACTAAAAGTACCCTTCTCTGTCTCACTTTTTTCTTTTGGTTTAAAATAATCGTTTTCCAGCCAAAAATCATACCATTTATCTTCTGTTTTAGCCGGATCATAAGTTTTTTCTAAATTTTCCAAACTGATTACCTCCCATATTTTTAATCTAAAATAAAAAAACCCTTCCATCCATAAGGACGAAGAGTTTATTCGCGGTACCACCTTAGTTCTTCCTTTTATTAAGAAAGCTCTCATTAATTAACGACTGCTGTGCCGTTACCAACTACCCACAGAATTCTCTAACTCAGCATTCTGCTTCATCGGTAAAACTCTGAGACGACTTCATTTTTTGACGCTGCCGGAATCTTACAGCCAGTGGATTCCGTTCTCTTCCAACTTCAGGTAAAACTACTACTTCTCATCAAAGTCTTAATTATTCAACTATCGTTAATATAATATCGTATTAAACCTTTATCTGTCAAGAGCTAAAAACTTAGTCAACAAGGGTTCCAATAGCAAAAAACTCAAATTCACTTGCATATTTATCAATATGTTTAGGTATGCTAAAATTATAATCTACCGTATAAAATTCTTCTGCAGCAAAATTATTATTTTTTCTGCTTAAACTGCTGATATAAATTAGATTATTAGCATTACCATAAACTGCCAGCCCACCACCATATATTTCTCTGAAAGCTGAGTTATCTATCTGTTGAACAGAAAAGTCATAATAGACTTGCTCATTACTTTCCCGCATTCTCTGAAGATTAATAATCTCTAAATCCCTGTGGTTAAAAACATTATTATCACTAGGGTGTTCAACTTCTCGATACTCACTTAGATAAAATTCAAATCTGGGATCAGTAAATAGATTAATCTTTTCATCCCAGTCCTGGCTCTGATCTTCTAAACTCAAATAATCTCTGATAGCCTGTTCGCTAAGAGAATGAGGTTGCAGTGCGGAAATAGGAAAAGAAAAAGGGATAGTTTCTCCTGCTTTAATTGTTGAGGCAAGTGGTCTTGCAGTTCCTGTCGCAAGCATTTCCTGCTCTTCAGGATCATACAATTCGATTATTATTTTGACTGATGTCATATCTGTGGAGCTATTATTTCTTATTTCACCAACGATAACACTTTTATAATCAAAAAGATTGGGGGTTGGATTACCATAATACCTCAGTTCAGATATATCAATTCTATTTTCTGTATAATAATTAAGATATGTTATCTCTAATTCCTGGGCCAGAACAGTCGAGCTAAGTGATAAGATAAAAAGAACAAAAATAATTATTACAAATATTGAATTTTTTTTCATTATAAAGCTCCTTTCTCAGATTAAACTCAGACTAAACACTACTAAAATCGTCTTCACTCTTTAGTTTATTTAATATTTTTTCTGCCTTAAGTTTATCCTCAGGATAGTTTATATTAAATAACAACTTTTTTAAATTAAACTTTTCTTTTAAAATATCCTCTTTCACGATTTTCAAATCAGCCTCTTGATAAATAGATTTAATCCGCAATTCATCATTTTTTAATTTCTTTTCGATAAGCTTTAATAAATTTTTATGATAATATCCGGCTAAAGGTTCAAGAAAACTCCTGTATTCAGAAACAATTATCTGATAATTATTATTATCACTAGAAAAATATGATTCTAAAAAAGAAAAATAGCTTTTATTTAAAAAAGGCATATCACAGGCTGCTAAAAAATTATAATCTTTATTTGAATAATAAAGACCTGTATAAAGACCTGCCAGGGGCCCCTTGTTTTCAATAATATCTGCTTTTATTTCTGCTCCTTTAAGGAAGCTATAGGTTTTCTTATCTCCAATTACTATAACCTGATTAAAATAATCATTTAAATTGGCATAGATTAATTCAATTAAAGGCCTGCCGTTAAATTCAGCTAAGGCTTTATTACCACCAAAACGGCTACTTTCACCACCTGCTAATAAGATTGCATTTGAACTTGTCATTACTCCACTTCCCATTATAAAAAGTTTTTAGTAAGCATTAACCACAAGAAATTTTACTTTACTGCTGTTAAAATTAAAGGTAATGATTCCAGCTCTTGATAGGAATCACCGGTAGCACTTCCGTAAATATTTTCTATTTCAAAAGCTGCAGCTTCAAGTAGATCAATTAGTTCATCTTTTGTCAACGGATAAAGCTTTATTTTGTTTTTAGCTAAAATATTATTATCTTCCTGCTCTACTAAAGTAGTTTTAAAATAGATATTATTATCAGCTGGATCATATTCATAATCTCTTTCAAAACGCAGCTTTTCGTCTTTGCTATAAATCGTTGGCAATCCTTTCAACTCTAGATCTAAAATACGTTGATAATTAACGATCTGAATAACAATTTTCCCTTCTTTTTTTATTAACTTTCTTAAAATATGAATAAATTCTTTGATCTCACTTTTATTTAAATGGACCAAAACATTACCGATTATATAGATACCATCAAAAGTATCCTGTGAAAACTTATCTTTAAGTTCTAACATGCCCAGAACAAAGAAATCAAGCCTATCTTCAGCTTCAGTTTGACTCAGACCTGCCTGTTTGTTTTTAGCCAGAGCTATCATTTCTGAATCTAAATCAATTCCAATAACTTGATAACCTTTTCCAGCCAATGCTACAGCATAGCTGCCTGTTCCACAACCAACATCTAATAGCTTTGTCTGCTTTTTATCATTCTTTAAATAACTGAAAGTTTGATCTAATAATTTTAGTTTGTTTTCTTTGAGTGGGAATATCTTATCATAGTTTTTACTAAAGCCGCTGTAAAATTCCACTTATAAAACCTCCATAAAAATTCTAGGATTAATTATATAGTTCTGTATCTATACTAAATATTTAACTATAAAAAAAATAATCCCTGCTTTTAAACAGGAATTAATTGACTATTTTAAAAAAATGTTCGTTATTCTAATACATGTTCAAGCCCCTGTCGAAAAAGACTTAATACATGGCTGTCATCAAGTGAATAATAGACCGACCTTCCCTCTTTACGGTATTTAACCAGTTTATTATTTCTGAGCACCCTCAGTTGATGAGAAATAGCTGAAGAACTCATATCTAAAAGTTCAGATAGATCACAAACACATAGTTCACGTTCTTTTAAAGCATATAATATTTTAATCCTGGTTGGATCTCCAATTGTTTTAAACAGCTCTGCCAGATCAAATACTACTCCATCTTCTAATCTTTGTTCTTTCATCATTTCTACAACTTCATTATTAGGATTAAAGATCTCACAAACATCGCATATTTCTTCCTTTAAAACTTCTTTATTACTTTGATTAAGCATTTTTTACACTCCATTCTTATTTAAAATTTAAAGCAATTATAGATTATGATTTCAAGATTCTCATCACATTAAAGAGAGCCATTAAAGCTACACCAACATCTGCAAAAACTGCAGCCCACATGGAAGCTAAACCAAAAACACTTAAGATCATGACAATAGCCTTAATTGAAAGAGCCATCACTATATTCTGCCAGACTACTCTTTTTGTTTTTTTTGCTATCTCTAAAGCCGTTGCTATTTTAGATGGTTCATCTGTCATCAACACTATATCAGCAGCCTCTATTGCTGCATCTGAACCTAGAGCACCCATTGCTATACCTAAATCAGATCTTGCCAGTACTGGAGCATCATTAATTCCATCACCAACAAAAGCAAGTTTCCCTTTTTTATCTAATAATGATTCGATTTTTTCAATTTTTTGGTCTGGTAGTAATTCTGCATAATAATGGTTAATCCCCAGTTTAAAAGCAACATCCTGAGCAGTTGAATCATTATCTCCGGTAAGCATTGTTATATTAGTAATATTCATAGCTTTTAGTTTTTTAATAGCCTCATAAGAGTCTTCCTTAATCTGGTCACTGATTAAAATATGTCCTAAATAATTACCTTCTTCAGCCAGATATACAACTGTAGCATTTTTTTCGTGATCTTCCAGTTTAATATTATTGTTCTCCATTAATCTTTTATTACCGGCTAAATAAGTTTTTCCATTTAACTTTGCCTTTATACCGGCACCACTGATTTCCTCATATTGAGAGTTTGAAGAATGATTTTCAAAACTACCAGCTGCATCAATAATAGATAACGCAATTGGATGATTTGAAAACTGTTCAATTTCAGCTGCTAAATTTAATAATTCATCAGCACTATAGCTGCTATGTGATTTAACTTCAGCAACCTCAAAACTACCTTTAGTTAATGTTCCAGTTTTGTCAAACACAATTTTATCAACAGAATTTAAAGCTTCTAGATAATTGCCACCTTTAACTAATATACCATTTTTTGAAGCTAGTCCAATTCCACCAAAAAAGCCAAGCGGAATAGAAATAACCAGGGCACAGGGACAGGAAACAACTAAAAAGATTAGTGCCCTATAAAACCAGGTGTTAAAAGCAGCTCCGGTCAATAGAGGTGGTAATACGGCTACAAGAAAAGCAATTCCAACAACAAAAGGTGTATAATAACGTGAAAACTTTGTTATAAATTTTTCCGTTTTTGCTTTTTTCGAACTTGCATTTTCAACCAGATCTAATATTTTTTTAACTGTTGATTGATTATATTCTTTAGTTACTTCAATCGTTAAAAGTTGATTTAAGTTTACCATACCACTCAATACTTCATCTCCACTTTCAACTTCTCTTGGTAATGATTCTCCAGTTAAAGCAGAGGTCTCTAGTGCTGAACTGCCACTAATGATCTTACCATCAAGCGGTATTTTCTCTCCTGCTTTAACAACTATCTGTGCTCCTACTTCTATTTTTTCTGGGTCAACCTGTATAATCTCATCACCTTTAATCAAATTAGCATATTCTGCTTTAATATCCATTAAATCTTTTATTGAGCGTCTTGAGTCATTAACCGCTCTTTCTTGAAAAAGCTCTCCAATCATATAAAAAAGCATTACTGCTACTGCTTCAGGATATTCATTAATTGCAAATGCACCTAAAGTTGCAATTGTCATCAAAAAATTTTCATCAAAAAGCTGACCTCTACCGATATTTCTTAAAGCTGCTCTTAAAACCGGCCAGCCGATAAGTAAATAGGCACTCAGATAAAGTGGAAGACTAAGATTAGGCCAGAAATCAGCCCTGAAATAATCGGTATAGGAAATACTAAGAGCTACAAAGAAAATTATTGCTCCAATAATAAGATCTTTTTTAATCCATAAATACTCTTTCAAAGAAAAAACATTCAGTTCTTTTTTCTCTTTATTATTATCCTGCTTTTTAATTTTTATTCCAGATTCTATTCTATCAGATATTTTTTGCAGTTCCTGTTCTAAATTTGAAACCCTTTTACTATCACCTGAAACATTTATGGTTGAAGCAGCAAAGTTAAGCTCTACATTATCGAGCCCCTCAATTTTTTGAGCTTCTTTTTCAATTTTTAAAGCACAATTTGCACAACTTAAACCATCTATTTGATATTCCTCCTGTTTTTCTTTATCCATTATAATATCTCCTCCTGACAAAACAAACTATATATGAACAATTATTCAAATATTCATTAATTAAATTATAAATTAATTTAATTCTGATGTCAAGTGAACCTCTCCACCTAAATCAAAATCAAGATTTAGAGGGAGCTTCTAACTGCTTCATATAGATTAAAGTTCAACCTATATTACTAGGTCAGTTTACAAGATGTTTGGCTTTTAAGTTTTGCTCCTAATAGTTTAGGATACCCTTAATCTTGAAGGATTGTCCACAAATCCATTATCTCTCGCCTCTTTGATAGGTCTGAGAATACATTTATCGTTATGGTATTTACGAAGTATATTAAAACTACCATTCTGATCAGCATTAATTAATAAGCCCTCGTTAGTTTTAAAGAGACCCCTAGTAATTCTTCTGGATTTATCATAATTGCTTTTATTTATTTTTTCCAGATCTACTGAATAGCGGCCAAATCGAATACGGTCATACTAAAGCTTACCTTGCGTAACTAAAATTAAAAGCTTTAGTACATCCGGAAGTATAGCTTTCATCAATTTCAACAACTTTGATACCTTTTAGTTTAGCTTTGTATTCAATTAATTTTTTTAATCTCTGGATCGGTATTTGGACAAAAGATTTAAGCTTGCTGCATTGTTTAATATTTTTTATGTCTCCGATTACAATAGTTTCTACTTGATTTTCAATTGCTAAATCAACTATTTTGCAACTAGCTTTATGGATATAATCTCTAATATAATTTCTTCTCTTTAATCTCAGATATTTTATTCGTTTAGTATCTCTAATTTTACTGGTAGCTAACTGCCTCATTCTAATGCTTTGTAGTCTGGCAATTTCTTTATTAAAATAAGAATTTTTGGATTTAATAGTTTTACCATTGATAATATAACACTCAGAATTGTTTTTAAATGTTAAAGTAGCCAAATTATCAAGACCTAGATCTACTGCCATTATGTTAGATTTCTTACTTTCTTTTGCCTCTTTAACTTTGTAGATGATTAGTAGATACCATCTTTTAGAGATATGATCTTGCTTTATCTTTATCTGTTGGACAGCATCTAAATCTATAATGCTTTGAACTGCTTCAAGCAGCTCAAAATTAAGGAGGCCAAATCGAATACGGTCATACTAAAGCTTTCCTTGCGTATTATAAATTAAAAGCTTTAGTGACCTTCACATTATATTTAGACTGTATCTTTTTAGATAAGGATAAGAGTAATTTGTTATCTCTAATTCTAACAGCTAAATTGGTAAAAATTATTTCACAGGGATTACTGTTCATATTCAGTATAGACAGCTTTTACATCTTTATTATTTTTAATCTGATAATTGACTATATTATATAATTTAGAGCAATGCCAGGCTAATTCATTAATTATTACTAATTGCTTATGGCTTAATTTAGGCTTGAATTTAAATGATAATCGCATTGATTTTTCACCTCCATTCTACTATAATTATACCATACATATGTTTGCTTATAAAAGGAAAAATGGAGGAGAAAAAGATCATGTGCATATCCTCTTTGAAAATCCACCTCAGGTACAATTATCTAAGTTAGTTAATATATTAAAAACTGTATCTTCAAGACTTATCAAAAAGCAATATGAACACCATTCCCCCAATGCATAGCTTGAATGGAGTTTTCTTGACAATTTTAGATAAAAAAACCCCCTTCTGCATAAGCAATGAGAAGGGAGTTAATTACTATATTATTTGTTACCTGTGTAAATAGTCTAAAGGATTTTCGGGTCTACCATTTATCTGAACCTCAAAATGTAGATGAGGACCAGTAGAATTACCTGTATTACCAGAACGTGCTATAACCTGACCTTTATCAACAGTTTGTCTTTCACTTACCAATAACTGTGAGTTATGTGCATAAAGTGTTCTTAAGCCTTTTCTATGTTCAATAATAACAACTTTTCCATAACCACCAGACCAACCACTAAAAACAACTCTACCCGAAGATGCAGCTCTGATCGGACTCCCCATCGGGGCAGCAAAGTCAACACCATAATGCATACGCCCCCATCTTGGACCATAAGGAGAAGTTATTCGTGTATTAATAGGAAACATCAGTTTCTCATCCAGACGATCTTGATAGGTTAATTCTGGCTTAACATCTCTTAAAATTATATTTTGATCAACCCTTAATTTAGAACCATCAGCAATATTATTATCTTTTTTAATTGTTTCAGCACTAATATCAAATTTATCTGAAATATCACTTAAACTTTCACCAGGTGAAACTCGATACAAAATACCTCGGACTGGTAGGATTTTAAACTCCTGACCTGGCCTAATACTATTCATATTACTTATGTTATTTGCTCCAATTAAAGAATCAATGTTTAAAGAGTAATGGTGAGCAATATCCCAGAGTGTTTCACCGCTTTTTACCGTATGTACTTTTATTTGTTCTGTTAAACTTTTTGGTGGTTCTTCTTTAACTTGAGGTGCTTTATCTCTGTTTGCTGAGTTATCAATTTCCATTTGAGAACTTAAAGAATCTGAGTCTTCTGAGTATTTTCCATCTAAAACAGTGCTTTGCTCACTACTATCTTCTCCTCTGTTTTCTTCAATGTTTCTGCTCTGAACCATACTTTGATCGGAAAGATTCGTAATATTTCCCCCGACATACATTGAATTACTATAAGCAGAAAATGCAAGCAAAATAAAAATGATAAAAAAACCCGTTAAACGCTCTCGTCTTCTCAATCTACTCTCCACCTTCTCAAGTTATTTTCAAAAGATAATAATTAAACAAAAAAATAAAAAATATTTATTATTTTACTTTAATACCCTATAAATTTTATACTACCTTTACTATTATACCAAAAAAAGCATAAATTTGAAAGAGTTCAGCATAAATTTTTAAGATTATTTATAATTTAAAAGGAATTATAAAGTTTAAAGAGAAAATAATTATAAAGATAGAATTATAATTAATGAGAGGGTGAGACAAAAATGCAAGAATTAAAATTGTATTATTACCCAGCCTGCCCTTACTGTAGGAAGGTAACAAGGTTTATCAACAAACATGATCTTAAAGTTAATTTAAAAAATATCAATAAAGATAAAGAAGCTGCTAGAAAATTAGTCGAAGTTGGTGGGAAAAGACAGGTACCCTGCTTATTTATTGATGGTCAAGCTCTTTATGAGTCTGATGATATTATAAAATGGCTAAAGAAAAATAAGCTTAATGATTAATTGAGCACACTCTTTTTAAAGTGCTTCATAAGAAATTTATAACTTTAAAGAGAGTGTGCTTTTAATATTATTGCTTCAATTTATCTATATAAAACTTCTATTTTACCATCATTATGGCCGACAACAACAACTTCAGCCATCTTTGCAAAAATCCCATTTTCAACAACACCCGGAATTGTATTTAAGTCAATGGTTAGTTTTTCTGGCTTTTCTATTTTACCAAAATCACAATCTAATATGTAATTATCATTATCAGTTACAAATATTTCTCCATCTTTTTTTCTGATTTCAGAGCTTCCTCCCATTTTATTAATCATCTTCTGTGTGTATTGCCAGCTAAAAGGAGTTACTTCTACAGGTAATAAAAAGTCTCCTAACTTATCAACCAGTTTAGACTCATCTACTATTATAATTAATTTCTCAGTAGCTGCTGCAACTATTTTTTCTCTTAATAGAGCTCCTCCCCCACCTTTGATTAAATTAAAGTCAGGATCTACCTCATCAGCTCCATCTATGGTGAGATCAAGCTTTTCAACCTGAGAAAGTTCAATCAATTCTATTCCTTCTTCAAGAGCTAATTCTGCTGTTTCTTTAGAAGTAGGTACTGCTTTAACATTAAGACCATCTCTAACCATTTCTCCTACTTTTTTAATTGCATAATAAGCTGTTGAACCTGTACCAAGTCCAATAATCATTCCATCTGAAATAAATTCTGCTGCTTTTTCTCCTGTTAACTTTTTAGGATTCAATTTTATCACTCCATTTATATAATTATATTCCAATTAAAATATTATCAAAAAAATTATTATTAAGCAAACCTGTTTTTAAGCTGATTTTACTTATGAAAAAAACAGTTTGTTTGTTAACAATAATTACCATTTGTCAAAAGCATTTATCTATGATAGAATAAAAACAGTTAGTTAAATTAGGATTTTAAGAAAGAGAAAAATCTTCGGGAGGTAGTCAAACTGGATACTAGAACACACAAGTTATTGGCCGGAAAAATTCATGATTATTTTGCAAAGGATGATATATGGCTTTCCAAAACAGCATTAACCTGGGGTAGTATTAAACCAGATATTATAGAAGGGGAAATCAGTCATTTTAAAGATGAAACCATCGAAATCTTTTATGAAAATTATGATGAACTAAAAGAAATTAATCCTGATCAAAATCCCTATCAATTTGCTGTTAAACTGGGAGAGTTATTTCACTATATTACTGATTATTTTAGTCGGGCTCACACAGATCCGGAATTAGAAGCTGGAACTTTTTTTGAAAAAGCAAAACACATTTTTTATGAATGGAAACTAAATAGAGTTGCTCAAAACTTACATCCAGATTTTTTCAAAAAAGATATAGAAACAAGACCGGTTTATAAAAAAACTTTAGCAGCTTTTATTGAGGACGAACACCAAAAATTTACTGAATCTGAATATAGCTTTAAAAATGATATTGATGCAGCATTTAGAATGTGTGTATTAATGACAAATAAATTGGTGTTTGAGCTGCAGGCACAACATAATTATGCTTTCTCATATGAGTTTAATCTCAGACATCGTCTGCTTTACCAAAATGCATAATAAAAATTTAAATATACTAATATATTTACAAAAACAAAAAGGAAATCACAGCTTTAATCAGAGCTGGATTTCCTCTTTTTTTTATTTTATATCCTCAACATCTTCAGGATCTATATCAATAAAGTCATCTTCACTATTATCACTGCTGGAATAATAACTATCTCCACTTCGATGGACCTCCACTTTGTTTTCTTTTACATATTTTAAGAACCGCTTTTTAACCAGAGCAGCAATTACGTTTCTTGAACCTGGTAGGATTAATAAAAATCCAGTAATATCGGTTAAGAAACCCGGAGTTAAAAGTGTAACCCCTCCCATAAGGATTAATAACGCACCAATTAAATCATCAGTGGGCATCTGCCCTGTATTCAGCTTTCGCCTGATGTTATTTACGACCATATATCCCTGCGTTTTAGCTATTACAGTTCCAATAACTCCTGTTAAAACAATTATCATTATAGTTGTAAAAACACCGATATAAGAACTAATTTCCAGGAGTAAAAACAATTCAATTAAAGGTATTAAAATAAATAGCATTAATAGTTTAAAAAACATAATGTACCTTCCTTATATAAAAAATATTATTATTCTTGATAATCAACATGACCCAATAATTCGAGATCATTGATAAAAAGTCTAAATCTAGAGCCGAGATAAGATGCAGCTTCTTTACACATTTCCATTCTGTAAAGATATATTTCAAAATAATCCATAACCTGACTGATTGAAGAATCATAATCGATATTTAAGGTAATAGTTTCAGCTTCTGGTTGAACAGATATTTCTGAATCACGAATAGCAAGGTTTACTCTGTCATGAATAAAAGTAGAATCTTTTTTGTTGACCCTTGTTCGATGAGCATCACTTTTATCAGCCAGAATTAAAGCAGCGGTAATAGGGCTTACTGCTTTACCTATATCTACATCATGATTTGCAATTGCTGTAGTTATTTTGGTTATATCTTCTAATGGAACATCAAGCCTTCTTAGCTCTGTATAAACTATATTCGCACCAGAAATTCCGTGGTGTTTACGATTAAACATATTTCCAATATCATGTAGATAACCTGCTATAGCACCTAATTCAACTGTTCTGTCATCAAAGTTAAGCCTTTTTAAAATCCTTTCAGTTGTTTCGGAAACATAATTAACATGGCGAAAACCATGTTCAGTATAACCTTTTTCCGAAAGATAATTGTTGGCTTCTTCTATCATATGCTGAAAATCAGAATTGTTTTTTATATCATTTAAATAAAGCATTATAATTCCTCCTTAAAATTATCGTGAATTACTAATTAAAAAGTTATTAGTAAATATTATCTAATAATACTGGAGGAATTGCAAGCAATTAAGACACAATTTTTTCTATTTCAGATGGTGAGATTAATCTATCATCATAAGAAATAATTAACTCTTCTTCGGTAAACTCTACTTCATCAACTATACCCTGGTATGACTTAATTCTTTCTATAAATTGATCTTCATCACACTCAAGATTATTTAATTTAACTCTATATTTTACAGAATATTTTCTGTTTCTATTTTTTGTTGTTTTACTTTGATCTGCCTTGTCTGCAAAATTGCTCCGATGTTCACAATTACAATCTCCACATTGCTTAGACATTATACTTCCTCCTTCAACAAGATCTCTTCTTATTATATAGTAAGAAAATTAAAATCATATTAAAATCTTAAATTTAACTGCTTTAAACTAATAATATAGAAGATTAAGGGCTTTTGCAATTAAATAACAAAAAATCCCGAAATAAAACGGGATTTAATAGCTATTAGGCAGTTTTGTAATTCTCTTCTTCTATTTCAGCTTTAAATTTTAGCTCTGCTTCTTCCATTTCCAGTATATCTACATCTTCATTAAATTTCACCGACCCTGTTCAGAAGAGTTTAATTCTGCTTTGTTATTATCTGGAAGGTCAGTCTCAAACTTTTTAAAAATCCTGGCTAAAATAAGGCCTATTAGAAGCGGCCACCATGTTGAGAGGTTATGGGCGATTACAGCAGAAGCTAAATAGGTTAACCCACCAAATAAGACAAATTTGTCTTTGTTTTTAAAGTAAAGATATAATAACATCCAACCAAGTACTACAAAAACAAGGTTGGTAATTATAAGTACAATCGGAATAATTTTTCCAAGCATTTATTTGCTCCTTTGATATGTTTTTTTTAGCATTGCGATTTAAGAAACTAAAAATTTACTCAAAGACATCGATTACTATTGACTCTGGTATCCACATATATTCTACATTATTTTCATTTTCAGGAAACTCGAAATAATACCAGTTGCCCTCTAAATCAATTTTATACTGTTCTAAACCCTCAAAACCTTCCAACCAGAGTTCTTCTGCTATTGCAATTTCGTCTTCTGTATAAATAGTTCTTTCTGGTAAACCATCCATAATAATTTTTAATTTATATTTTCCCTCTGGAAAATCATAAACACTGTCATGATCTTCTTTAACTGTATAATACTCACCAACCTGATAGTTAATCATCATAATTAACAACCCCTTTTTTGAAATAAACAAATAGATAAAATTAATAAATTCTAGCTCTAGTCTGTTTAAACTATTCTTTATTAACGGTAATAATCCTTTAAATAATAGGATATTTTTCATTTGTATAATTTATTTAATAATTATTAACTACAATTTTAAAGGATTATCTGACTTAAAAATTGATATTTCTTTATTAATTTTCATAATTTTGCTATAATTATGTTTACACTACTTAAAGAAAGAGGGTTGATTATGAGAAAATATAAATCGATAAATTTAAAAGAAATAACAAAAGATAAAAAATATTTTAAATCACCAGACGCCTGGGATGAAGAAATTTTTTATTTTTTACTTGTTGATAGGTTTAATTCACATCAAGAAGATTATCCCTTATATGACCCAAACAAAGATTATGAAAATGCAATTCAAAATGAAACTGATAAAGACAAATGGATTAAAGCTGGAGACAAATGGGTTGGAGGAACTTTAAGAGGAATCATCGAAAAATTAAATTATTTAAAAGATTTAGGAGTTACTGTGCTCTGGATAAGTCCTGTGCTTAAACAGCCTAAATTTTCTAACAATTATCATGGTTATGGGATTCAAAACTTTTTAGAAATTGATCCTCATTTTGGCACTAAAGAGGATTTAAAAGAGCTGGTAGATAAAGCACATTCAATGGGGCTCTATATTATATTAGATGTGATTATTAATCATTCAGGTGATGTTTTTGCCTATGAAAATGATAACCCTGCCTATAATGGCCAAGAATATAAGGTTAAGGCTTTTAGAGATGAAACTGGAGAGCCAAATATTGACCCAGAAAATCCTGATTATGATAAAAGCTGGCCTGAAGGAGGAGTTTGGCCCCAGGAGATATTTAATTTAGAAACATTTAGCCGTAAAGGCTATATTACTGATTGGGATAATGATCCTGAATATAGGGAAGGTGATTTTTATTCTTTAAAAAACATCAACACTGGTACTGGAGATATAAAAAATTATCATCCTTCTCAAGCATTAAAGATTCTTACAGAATGCTATAAATACTGGATCGCATATGCTGATTTAGATGGATTTAGACTTGATACAGTAAAACATATAAATCCTGGAGCTGTACGCTATTTTGTACAAGAATTAAAGGAATTTGCCCAGACAATAGATAAAAAAGATTTCTTTATTGTTGGAGAAATCACTGGAGGAATGGAATTTGCAAAAATGATCTGTGAGAAAACCGGTCTTAACGCTGCTTTGGGAATTAATAAAATACCCGAAAATTTAGAATATGTTGCTAAAGGATATTATCCTCCCGAAAATTATTTTTCGATTTTTACCAATACTGAGCAGATGGAGGAAGGTAAACATCAATGGTATCATAAAAAAGTAATGACCATGCTTGATGATCATGATATGGTTTATAAACAGCATCATAAAGAAAGATTTTGCGCTGACAAAAAAACAGCTCCTTTATTAATCAACGCTGAATTTATTAATTACTTTACAGCTGGCATTCCCTGCATTTATTATGGAACAGAACAGGGTTTTGATGGCAATGGTGACAATGATAAATATATAAGAGAATCGATGTTTGGCGGTGATTTTGGAGCTTTCAGAACTAAAAACAGGAATTTTTTTAATAAAAATAATCCGATTTATCAGGAAATTAAAAATTTTGCTGATATTAGAAATGAATATGTTCATCTTAGAATCGGTCGTCAGTATTTAAGAAATATATCAAAATTTAATGAACAGGAATTCCATCTACCCTCTTTCGATGAAAAGAGATATAAAGAGATAATCGCCTGGTCCAGAGTTTTTAGCCAGGAAGAATTTCTTTTAGCAGTAAATTGTAATTTAGAAAATGAAAAAAGCGCAAGGGTAATGGTTGATGGAACCCTCCATCAGCCAGGAGATAAATTTGAGTGTATCTACTCTTCTGAGAAAGAACATGTTGGAAAAGAGATAGAGGTAATAAAAACTGATACATGGAATCAACATCTTGAAATCCATATCCCAGCTCAGGGAAGAATAATTTATAAGTCTATTTAAGCTTTAAGAACATCTATTCATCATTATGCTAAATATTACTTATTTATAAGCAAAAGACCCTACAAAATTAAATGTAGGGTCTTCTACTATCTATATTAATTTAATAAGGAGCTAATTAAAAAATCATCTTCTTGCTTCCCAGGTATCACACCAAACATTTTCATTATAACTGCCTTTAAATTCTGATTCACCCATAATTTTTTCAATACTTTGTCTGATAACTTCTCTTGTATTAGAGTGGGCATTTATAAATGTTTTTATCATAGGTACATCAATATAATGATTTGTAAAGTTTAAAGAAACAAATACTGTAGGAATTTCAGCAGCATACCAGGGTACTTCATTAGCCATAGGAGCTTTCCATTGGATACGATAATTATTTTGTTGAGCATAACCTCTTACATCGGCAAAAACGAAAGCAGCATCATAATTATCTCGATAATCCATTATTTTACCTTTTTCTCGACCTTCACCCTCATTTAAATCTACTTCAAAACCAACTTTTTCTAACTCTTCAATAATTATATCTCTTGAAGCAATGTCACTATTATAAATTCCACCTAATTCTCCATATAGATAATATAATTTAATTCTTGGGTGAGTTTCAGGTGTTATTGGCAATTGATTTAAACTATCTTTAACCAGAGTAATACCTTTATCAGCGGCTTGAGCAGCCATATCTAAATGTTCTTTTTGGCCGATTATTTCTAAGTTTTCTTTGGCAGGAACAAGTTCATTTTTCTCTGCTTTTTTGTGCAGCTTAATTGCTGCTTTAAGACCTAATATTCTCTCTAAAGCTTCATTTAATCTTTGCTCTGTAATTATTCCATTTTTATATCCATCTAACATAAATTGAAAATCTTCTTCAATATCATTAAAGAAAAGGAACATATCACAACCAGCAGCTATAGATTTCGGTACATAGTCTTTTCTCGGCATAGCAGCTGTCATACCAAGCATATGGGAGGCATCAGTTAAAATTAACCCATTAAACTCTAATTTATCTCTCAATAAATCATTTAATAATTCTGGTGCCAAAGTAGCTGGCATAATATCCTGATCACTTAATTGTGGGTTTAATTTCTTTTGATACTCAGGCATTGCGATATGGCCTGCCATAATACTCATTAAGCCATTGTCAATATGATGTTTATATACTTTACCAAAAGTATCATCCCATTTTTCTGGTTCAAAATCATTTATACCTAAAACAAGATGTTGGTCTCTTTCCTCTACTCCATCCCCCGGAAAGTGTTTAACACAACTTGCAATATCACTTACTTCACTATCTTTTAATCCATTTAAATAAGCTGAAGTATATTTTATTACTTTTTCTGGAGTATTTCCATATGCTCGAGTATTTACAATGGTATTTCTCCAGTTATATAAAATATCAACACAGGGATCATAGTTCCAATTTACACCAAGTGCTGCTTCTTCACGCCCACTAACCAAACCGGCATTATAGGCTACTTCTTCATCTTCTGAAGCTTCTGCCATTGCTCCACTGGCTATAAATGTACCATCGGTACAGGCTCCATCTCCACCATTATCACAATTAGCAGCAGCTAATAACGGTATTTTAGAGTTTGCCTGCATTTCTTTAATAAAATTATATACTTCTTCAGAACTTTTGCTGGCATAACGAATACCACCAACATGATAATTTTTGATTCTTTCTACATTTTCTGGATCATCAAGCTCACCATGAAAACGAGTAATAAAGAGCTGTCCAATTTTTTCTTCTATAGTCATTTCTGCAATTGTATCTTTAACCCACTTTATATCATCATCATCTAAATAAAACGGTTTTGCTTTTAAATTAACCATCTTTCTCCTCCATTTATGCTAATTTAATATTAATTTAAAACTGATTTAAACTCAGCTATTAGTTCTGATTCATATTTTCCTCTGTAAGTACCAGAGAAAAACTTATCTGAGGCTTCTTCATATAATAACTGCCAGGATTTTTCTTCTTGGCCAGCTAGAATAGGATAAAATAAAACTTTATTTTCTTCAGCTGCTCTAAAATCACCTAAGGCATCACCTATCATCAGTATTTTATCTTCAGCATAACCTTTAGCTTTTAACTTTTTAATATTTTCAGATTTTGAGCCTGATTCCTGACCTAAAATAATCTTCACATAATTATCCAGTCCATAACTCTGCCATTCATCCATTAATGCTTCAGTATTTGCTGAAGACACAACAGCTAAATCTGCCTTTTTTTTCATTTTTTCAAGAGAAGCTTTAACTCCACTGAATACTTTAGAGATATCTTTTTTAAGCCTAGAAATTTCTATATTTAACTGTTGACTCCACTCTAAAGCTAATTTAAGATCTTCATTATCCTCTTTTTTTTCTATTTCTTTTTTTAAAGCTGGATTTGATAATTCTTCACTATTTTCTACCCAATTCTCGAGATTACTAATCTCAGGTAGCTTTAAACCATCAGCATTTAAGGCTTTAAAAGTTTCAACTAGACCTCTAAAGCGATTTATACCTCTTGTATTAGAATATAGATTAATTTCATTCCATTTTTGCAAAAATTATTCTTTAATCTCGATTAAATCCCATACTTCTACTAGAACGGGACCAAAACACTTTAAATGTTTTTCTGTCATAGTATCTATTGCTGAGCCATCAGAATCTATACAAAGCAGATAATCCGATTCTTTTTTAAAATTATCTATCGTATTCATTTTTTCACCTATCTTTTATAAGTTTTGTCACTTATTGTTATTGGTACCAGGTACCAAGTGCTTGGTACCTGGTATAACAACTTTCGCATCTAAGATTTATTTTTTGGTACCAGGTACATATACTAAATTTTTGACCATCTTTTTCTTAAAAGATGGGCTGCCATTTTAGGCTGTCTATCTCTGGTAAATGCACCTTTTTTATTACCATTGACTCTTAAAATCCCTTCAACAGTTTGAAAATCTGCGAAATTCCACATCTGTTCTCCAACTAAAGAATCACAGTTATCAAAGACTTTATGTTGAAGTTCTAAATATTCATTCTGATATTCTTCAGACCACTGTACTGAAGGAAGTTTATGAATTCCAGCTTTAGTGTCTGCACCATATTCTGTCATCAGAATTGGTTTTCCTTCTTTTTCCCAGCCTGCAAGTTCTTCTTCAAAATCTTTTTGTGCATATTCGAGCTCAGAACCACCAATTATATACCAGCCGTAATAGCGGTTTAAAGAAATCACATCTGCAAATTGAGCAGCCTTACATTTTCCATAAGGAGCTGTCATTATATTGGTAAAGGTTAAAGGTCTCTCCTGTGGATCAAGCCCTCTGGCAAAGGAAAAGATATCTTTAAAATATTCTTCTGCTCTCTCCTGAGCACTATCAGGTTCATTTGCCAGACACCACATGACAACAGAGGCATGGTTTTTATCTCTTTTTATCAGTCGTTCAATTTCTCTTTTGTGATTTTCTTTGGTCTCCTGATGTACAATTTCCTTATCAAAGAAATCGGATTTCTTACCGGTACCAGCTGCCAGGAAGTTCATATTCATATCAAATAAGCCGACTGCTGGAGTCTCGTCAATAACCACAACTCCACGGCGGTCACACATCCGATAAAATTCTTCATCATAGGGATAATGAGATGTACGGACTGAATTAGCATTAATCCAGTCTAAAAGCTCAGCATCTCTGATCATTACTGCAGGATCAAATCCACGACCATTAATCTCACTATCTTGATGTTTACCGAAACCTTTAAAGTAGAACTGCTCTCCATTTATTAAAAATCGATTGCCTTTAACTTCAACTGTTCTGATTCCTACTGGTAGTGGATAATTATCAACAAGATCTCCATCATTTAATAAATTTACTTCCAACTGGTATAAATATCCCTCACCAGGCTGCCAGAGCTTAACATCTTCTACTTCAAGCTTAGCTTTAGCTCCAGTAGCTTCAGCAACTATATTTCCGGCTGCATCTTTTAATTCAACTTTTATTTCTAAATCACTGCTGCTTTCTATTTCATATTCTACCAAACCAGTACTTCCGTCATAATCTGTAACTGTAGTAATATCATATATATAGTCTTTGGGTAAAATCTGTAGTTTTACTGCAGAATGAATTCCAGCATAGTTATAGAAATCAAAATAGGGAAATAATCTTTTTTTACCATTATCATACTCTTTTACCTGGCCTGTTGGTATAGTTGTTAAATCAAGCTCATTGTTTACAACAACTACAAGAGTATTTTTCTGCCCAAAGTTACCGGCTTCATTAATAATTGCACCAAAAGGCATGTAGCCTCCCTCATGTTCTGCAATTTTTTCGCCATTCAGCCAGACTTCAGCTCTGTGTGTAGCACTACCAAAACGTAAATTTACATTTTTGTGCTGCCACTCTTCTGCTAAATAAAATTCTGTTTGATACCAGACATCTCCAACATGTTCTCTAATATCTTTATCTGTAAATAGATCATTATAACTTGAAGGAACAGGAACTTCACTGTAATTATCTAAGCCATTTTGCCAGCCTTCTTTTCTTCCTTTTCCTTCATAATCAACTTTGAATTTCCAGATTCCTGATAAATCTACTACCTGTCGAGTTGAAGACTCAGCAGGATATAAAAATTGCGATTCCATTTTTATCACTCCATATTTAAATCAGGAGCAGCCAGGGCCGCCCCCAATTATAATTTTAATTATATTTAATAATTATACAGCATCTGCTGCAGCTTGTTTTTTCTCATCAAGTGCATCTTGAATCTTTGCCATTTCTTTAGCATCTAGTTTATAGAACTTCATTGCAATTAACGAAGCTACATGGCCAATTAGAGGTAAGCCTAAGATAATAAACATTATTGCAACCTCAAGACTTGTAGAAACTGCACTATTGGGTGGTATGCGAACTCCACCATAACCTGCCATTGCGATACTTAAACCAATAACTACCGTTCCTAAAGAAGAAATCATTTTATCTACAAAAGAGAAAATAGTTCCAATAAAACCTGCCATAAACTTTCCAGATCTTAAGCTTTCATAGTCAGTACAGTCTGCGATCATCGGGATCACAATATTACCTGCAAGCTGACTTACAGAATATTGAGCTCCCAGAACAATCAATAGAATCCAAACTCCTGTAGTCATTTCTCCACCATCTATAACTGGAGTTAGTACTAAAAGAGCAATAATTAAAAATGTTCCAATCCAGGTTAAAGTAACAAAAGCATTTTTAAGTCCTACTTTTTCAGCAAATTTAACCCCAATATAGGTTACTAAGATCGCAGGTCCCATTACCCACATTTCAAAGCGTCCCTACAAAGCAGTGTTGTAAAGAATATTTGAGAAAAAGTAAACAAATCCAGCTCTTCTAGCCGTTAAAGCAAGCTTATCAGTAGATGCGGCAACAATTAACATTTGTAAAGGTCTATTATTTTTTATTACATCCCAGGCATCCCCAAATTTAACTTCGACCTTGTTTTTAACATCTGAAAGACCAAAAAACTCTGTCTGATCTTTAGACCAGATTCCAATTATAGCTAAAATTATCATTACAAAAGAACCAGCCATAAATATTACCGATACATGTGACCACAGTTGAGGGTCATTAACATTCTGAGCATAATTTGGAGCCATAACTGTCATAATTAGGTAGGTTGCTCCAGCAAATAAAACAGTGTTATAAATAGAATCAAAAAATGTAAATAATGGACGTTGTTCCGGATCGTTTGTTAAAGCGGCCTGTGCACCTCTTGTACAGGCTGTTTGAAAAGTATAGCCAATAATTGCTATACCATAAAGAGCTGCAGTGTAAATATATTTCATATTTGAAGCCCATTCTGGTGGTGTATTAAATAGTAGAATTATAGTAATAACTAAAATAACATTTCCAGCAAACATAAAGGGTCTAAATTTACCAAACTTAGTGTCAGTTTTATCAAGAATAAAACCAATAAAGGGATCAGTAAAACCATCAAACATTCTCATCGCTGTTGCAATACCACCAACAATTGCTGCTGAAAGGCCCAATACATTTTGAGTGAAAAATGCATAATACATTATTAAAACAAAAGCCGTATTTGTTGCAGTATTATTTAAAGCAAATAAAGCGATCTGCCATTTCTCTGCATTATGATATTTTCCCTGCTCCTTCAATTTCTTTCTTTTCTTTTCAATTTCTTTTTTATCCATGTCTTTTAACATTAATAAGTCCTCCTTGGATTGTCAATACTTTTTACAACAATTTTTTATCGAACATTAAATATCTATATTCAACAGGTGTTAGGTAATCTAACGACCCGTGGATTCTGTGGTTATTATACCAGTTAACATAGTCAAATAGCTCATATTCCAGCTCTTCAAAGCTGTTAAATATTCTGTCATAAGCAAATTCAGTCTTAACTACTTTAAAGGCTGCTTCTGCCACTGCATTATCATATGGGCATCCTTTATTGCTTAAAGAACGCTCAATATCAAACCTGACTAAAATATCATCGATAGCTTTATTTTTGAATTCATTACCTCTATCAGTATGTAAAATATTAATTTGATTTAGTGGTCTTTTAATACTTTTAAAAGCCTCAGTTACTAATTCGGCATTTTTCTTTTTACCTGCTGCATAACCAACAAATTCACGGTTGAAGAGATCTATGATCAGACAGACATAGTTCCATTTTCCTTTTACATTAACATAGGTTAAATCACTGACAACAACGTCTAGAGCTTCTTCTTTGTTAAATTCTCTGTTTACAATATTGGCAATTTTATCTTCATTACAGCTTGGAGAATGAACTTTGTATTGTTTTTTAGTATAAGTAGAAACTAGATTATATTTTTTCATTATTTTACCTATTCTTCGCTTGGACACCTGATAACCTTTTTTAGCTAATTCTCTTTTGATTTTTCTGGTTCCATAGTGATTTCTACTTGCTTTGTAAATGGAAATCACTTCGCTTTCTAGTTCAACATCAACCTGTTTTTCTTTAGGGGTATAATAGATCATACCCCTTGATATATTGAGTGCTCTGCACATGGCGCTAATACTGTATTTATCCCTGTTTGCCTTAATAACTGCTACTTTCGTCCCATTATCAGCGCCGCTTGCTTTAAAATATCATTCTCCATTTTTAACTGCTTGTTTTCTTTTTGTAATTTAATTAATTCTTTTTCTTTATCAGATCTATTATCTTTAGCGCTGAATGAACCTGAGTTATTATAGTCTTTTATCCATTTATGAAGTGTGGACCTTGCCATTCCATATTCATTGAGTATTTCAGTTTGATTTTTACCATTATTGGCCAGAGCAACAACTTTTCTTTTGATTTCTTCAGGATATTTTGTAGGCATGATATTTTCCTCCATTTTAGTTTGTTATTATCTTATTATATCATGTCCGAGAAAAAACTGTTTAATTAATTATACCCGATCCACCTTATTTTTTAAGTTTTATTAAATTCTCCCGGGGAATTTAAATGAGCAATTTTTTATTATCGGACTTATGTTAGCAAAACTAACTCTTATATCAATCACTAATAACATTATAAAATAATAATAATAATATGTCGCTTCTATTTTTTAGTAAAATTTAATTTTTATTTTCGCACTAAGAAAATAAAAAAGTATAGAAAGAAAATAACCCAAGAAAAAGCTAAAATTTAATAGCTTTTCTTTGGGTTAGCTAAATAAACTATGAAAAAACTTGATTTACACCGAAAATTGTTTTTTCAAAACGATAAATTCAAGTGAATGAGCTTCTAAAACAGTATTAATCTCAAATTCGCCACTTAAGTTTAAATATTTTACTTTTAAGTCAGGATATGATTTATATTTAAGATATTTTATTTCGTGTTTGCTCAATTCAGGCGGAGCTCCCATTTTAAGCCATTCATCAAAAGCAGAACCAGAGTCTCTATTCAAAAAATACCGATTCATTTTATACTTGCCACTTAAATTTAATAATTTTAATTCAAAGTCCAGCGGATCTTTTTTTTCGAAAACCTGATATCTTTCATGTTCATTAATTAAACTATAATCCGCATTTTGATAACTCTTACTTAAATAAGCATAATTATAAATAATGATCTGGATATCTTCTCCCTCTACAGTCACAATATAGTTGTCACCCTGATCAATAATTTTGCTGCCTAATTTAGATAAAATAAGATAGGCATAATAAGCGGATTTTTTGATTCCTTCAGTATTTACCAGGCCTCTACCACCAAAAAAGGGAAGCTCATTTATAGGCCATTCTGAAATTAAATCAGATAAATTTAAATAGCCCAGACCATCTAATTTATGCTGAAGTTTTAAAGCATTGTCGACTATATAATTTGCCATAAAAGCAGTATCATGAATATATTCTTTAGGATTCCAGCTTAAATTCCAACGAGTAGAAATCAATTCTGTCTCTGGATAAAATTCTTTTAACATAGACTTAATTTTTTCTGCCTTCTTAAAAGAATAATCTTTTTCTTGAAATTTAAATTTAATATTTTCTAAAGTTCTCTCTTTATAAAAATCTCTTAAATTAATCTCTTCTTCTATAGCAGGAATAGCATTATGATATAAATTAATATTATAAAAATCAAGGGGTAAGTTGTTATCTGCCGCATATTTTAAAAACTTTTTAGTCTGTATTTTATTTTCCAAAAAACTGTCAGAAGCTGGACCAACTTTTATATCTGAGGAAATATTTTTTATCTTAACTGCTGTGGCAGCATAAAAATCAAAATATTCTTCTAGAGAAGCAGCCCAGTGAAATCCTCGATGAGGAAGCTCAGTCCAGACTTGAAAGTACCATTTTTTTATTTCATCAATTCCATAACGATTTATCAAATGAATAATAAAAGCATCAATTAAATCAAGCCAATGGTTAATATTTTTTGGAGGAGAAAAATTAGCCTGATAATAGAAAATAGTTTTATCCTTACTGGCAAGTGCTTTAGGCATAAAACTCAGACTAACAAAAGGTTTTAAATTATTTTCTAAAACAAAATCAAAAATATTGTCTACTAATTTCCAGTTATAATGTATATTATCCAGATTATCACCTTTGATAATTTCTAAATCATCATTAAAAATACCCTCAAAACGCAGATACTCAAATCCAATTCCTTCCTGCAAATCTCTAATTTGCTTTCTCAAATTAGAATCCATAATACTCTGTGCTGTTCCGGCATTAATCAGTTTCTGCCAGACAGGATTGATGGTTTTTTTAGAATGCCCTAGTTCAATTTTGATTTCTTTTTTGAATTTTTCTTTTCTTTGTAATTCCTTTTTTTCATAAGCTCTAATAACATGCTTAAAATAAATTATAAAAAAGTCTATTTCGCCAAATTCTTCAACTAAAGAGTCTTTTTTGAGTTTTGGATATTTTTTTCTAACCTGTATAGGACTTAAATTAAAATATTTATTAAAAACTCTGTAAAAGCTTTTTATATTATTACATCCTGTTTCTAGAGCTATCTGATTAATATTTTTATCTGTATAATAAAGTTCATACAGTGTTTCTTCAAGGCGTAATCTATCTAAATAATTTTTAAAGTTTATCTCCATTAAAGACTTAAATTTTTCTGATAAATATGAACTATTATAATGAAACTCATCTGCTATACTGTTTAATGTTAAATTTCGATTATAATCTTTTTCAATCTTTTCTACAACTTTCATGACAATACTATTTTGTTTTTGCTGGTAAAAATCGTCCTTTCTTTGATTGTGAATACAGTATTTATTATGCAGTAAAGTTAAAACTTCATCTAAAGTAGGTTTTGAATTTTCATGAAGTTGATAATCCAGCTGAAAATAATCTTTTGCTAAAGAGGCAAGTAAATATTTTAGATTATCTAAACTATTGCTATTATTTAGATAAAATATTTTTTCTTCAAAATCTAGTTTAAAATCTCTTAAATATTTTGTTTTAAAATCAAAAACAAGAAATTTAGCATCTTTACTTTGATTGATTAATTTAAAAGGTGAATATGAATTAATTATCTGCAGTTCTTCTTCTTTTAAATTGCTGATTTCTTTAGCATCAGAATAATAATTGCTGCTCTCAAAAGTAATATTACCTTTTAAAACCCAAATCAATTTGAAAGATCGGTTAAAAATCTTTTTCTTACTAAGAGAATTAAGAGAAATTTTATATGGTACTCCAAATATGAAATTTATGTTTTCACAGGTCATAATTTAAACTCCTCAAAATTAGTTTTCTCGAAAAAGAATCACATTATATCTATTAATATTTTAACACTAAAATTAAATTTTGACAAATATAACCACTTAAATTAACTTCTTTTAAAAATATTTAAACAAAAAAAGCCCAGGAAAACCTGAGCTTTTAAAAAAGCTAAATATTCAATTCTTCAATTGTTTTTTCATCACCTTCAGCAATTTTTTTGCCAATACCAGAGGTTATAGTACTACCACTGCTTATGTCTTTGCCATCAAAGCTATTTATTCCAACATATGAGTGAACTCTACAGTTTCTTCCCATTTTTGTTTCGGCTGGGACTTTAGCCCTTTTTGCAATAACATTTAAACCATTTGCTAAAAGATCAGGTACTTCTTTGTTTGGAGTGTAATCATCTCCATAACCTATTTTGCAGTTTTCTTTTATTTCTACCTCTTTGTCAATAATTGTTTTATCTATAACTGAGTTGCTGCGGATTATACTGTTATTGAAAATAATCGAATCTCTAACAACTGCACCTTTTTCTATATATACTCCCGGACTTATTATCGAATTTTCTACCTCACCATTAATAATTGCTCCATTGGAGATAAGGCTGCAGGAAGCCTTCCCGTATCTTCCGAATTTTGCAGGTGGTTTTTCTTCACTTCTTGTCTGCATTTTCCATTCCTCATCATAAAGATTTAACTCTGGAATCGATTTTACAAGTTCAAGATTAGTTTCCCAATATGAACCAAGGGTTCCTACATCTCTCCAAAAACCATCATATTCATAAAGATAAACATTATTTTCTTCGATCATTGGGGGGATAATATTATGACCAAAATCTGTACTTTGATGAGTACAGTATTTTTTTAATACCTCTATTAAAACATCATATTTAAAAACATAAATCCCCATTGAAGCTAAATTACTGGGAGGATCAACAGGTTTTTCTACAAAATCAGTAATTTTCTTCTCCTGATTACAGTCTAAAATGCCAAAACGACTGGCTTCTTCATATGGTACTGGCTGAGCAGCAATTGTTAAATCTGCATCTTTTTTGATATGATAATCTACCATTTTACCGTAATCCATCTCATAAACATGATCTCCTGATAAAATAATAACCTGATCTGGAGACTGGTTTTTTAAATAACTTAAATTTTTATAAATTGCATGAGCGGTTCCCTCATACCAATCTGTCTGACCTGGCTTGCCTCTAAAAGGCTGCAAAATGGTTACACCACCTTGTTTTCGGTCAAGATCCCAGGGTTTACCAATACCAATATGATTGTTAAGAGAATGAGGTAAGTACTGTGTTAAAACACCAATATTGAAAATATCAGAGTTAACACAATTGCTTAAAACAAAATCAATCAATCGAAACTTACCAGCAAAAGGCACACTTGGTTTTGCTCTATGAGCCGATAAAAGATCCAGTCTACTACCTCTTCCACCTGCTAAAATCAATGCTAATGTTCTCATTCTTATACCCCCTTAATATTAATGCAGTTTAAACTGAATATATAGAGAGTTCTAAAAAATGGGAAATTATTTATTTTGCTTATATAAATATACTTCTAGATTTCTCTCTGTTTTCCTTTTTAAATATTCAAAATATTTAACATTAATTCAAGTAGGGGATAGACAAAAAGTTTAATTGTTTTTGATAAATTCAATGAATTTATCAGCTAACTCTGGATCAAATTGAGTTCCAGAACATCTTTTTATCTCCGCTAAAGCCTCTTCTTTACTTATTGCTTTACTGTAGGGAAGATCATGAATCATTATATCATAGGCATCTATTATAGAAATTATTCTGGCGAGATAAGAAATATCTTCTCCGTCAAGATTTCGAGGATAACCACTACCATCCCAGTTTTCATGATGGGCAAATATATCTTCAGCTACTACAGCAAATTCTTCTGAGGCTAAAGCAATTTTATAACCCTGTTCTGAATGATTTTTAACGATCTTCCATTCTTCTTTGTTTAGCTCAGCTGGCTTGTTTAAAATCTTTTCGCTAATATTAGTCTTACCTATGTCATGTAACCTGGCCAGTAGAGATAATCTATTCAATTCAGAATTAGAAAGTACTAAACTTTCGCCAAAATCCAAAGCTAATTTTCGCATTCTATCCGAATGCTCTTTTGTTTCATGACTTTTAGCTGCTAAAGCATTAAGTAAGCCCTGGACAATATTACTTTTACTGCTTCTGCTTTCTGATAATTTGTTTTGATACATTTTATCATCTGCTTTTTTTAAAACATCTGCCAGGTTTTGCTCAGACTTGTTTTTAGTTGCTGTACCTAAAGCAATAGAGATAGGAAATTTTTTGTCTTCTGACTTTTGAATTTCTTCTCTAATTCTCTTTAATATTTTTTCTGTCTGCTTTTTACTGGTCCTGGGCAGCAAAAAGGCAAACTCATCTCCACCCTGACGGGCTAGAATATCTTCTTCTCTGATAGATTTTTCTAAAATTTCTGCTGTTCTTTTTAATAATTCATCACCTTTTTTATGTCCGTAACTGTCATTAATTAATTTTAAACCATTTAAGTCAGCCATAATAACACTTATTGGCAGTTGTCTTTCTGTATCCAGTCTTTCCATTTCTTCTTCAAAAAAACGCCGATTATAGAGATCGGTTAATTTATCTTTATAAGATAAATACTCTATTTCTTGTTGTTGTTCTATTCGTTCTGACATATCAATTATAATTAATGAACTTAATTTAATATTTTTATATTTTGATTCTATACTCTGTATATCCAGCCATTTGTGTTTATCTTTTAACTGTAGTTCAATTGTGGATCTGCTTTTATCAATTTTTTTCCTCTTATTAAAATATTGATCTATTATATCTTCAGGGAAAACTTCAACTATATTTTTATTTATAATATCTTCCTTCTTTTTTTCTATAATACTTGAAAATGTATCATTAACATACTTTATTTCCCTGTTTTCCAGTAAAATACATATCCCAGCCGGATTATTATCTATTAGTTTTTGAAATATCTGTACAGTTAAAAACATACTTCTAATACCCAGTAATTTTTTTATTCGAGAAATAAAAATCCTTTGTTCAATGGGGATCTCGATTATTTCATCTATTATATTAAGATACTTATCAGGTATATCTTCGATAGCAATTCTAGTTATTAAAAGCAGAGGTAAATAAAGAAAGCTGCTCTTGGTTTTTTTGATTTCAAAAATATCTTCCTCAAATTTTTGTAATCCCTGTTCATCAGCGATTATTAAATCTATTTTTTCAAGATTTTGAGAAAAATTGTTTGTAATAACTTCATGCTCTGGCATTAAATATTTTTTTAAAATATTTTGATTTTCCCGATGAGATACCAGTAAAAAAATCCTGTTTTTTTCTATTAAATTGAGCTTATCATCCAAAATATCTTTATCTATCAATTTTATTCAGTCTCCTTTTTATACTTTAACTAATAATCATTTTTTATTCAAAAATTCAGGATTACCACTTAATATACCTCTTAAATTTTCCAATGGTTTTCCAACCTTTATTCCCTCTTCAGTTATCTCAAATTTTCGCATAGTATTTTCAAAACCACTCATCCTCTTTTTTAAGACACCAATTGCCTTTTCCAGTTTACCCTGAATCTCTAAATATCTTAAAAATATCAGATTATCTGCTATAAAACTGGTCTGTGTATCTGTTGCCTGAAAATCACCGGTGATCATTTTTTGTTCGTTAATCATTAAAACTGTAACTCCCAGAGATTTTAAATGTTCACATAAATTATGAATCCCCGTAATCATTTTCTGCATCTTATCAGGATTATTAAAGGTTAAAAAATAACCTGCGATTGAATCAAGTAAAACAATTGAGATACCCTTTTCCTGTACATCTCTGCTTAGTTCATAAGCAAATTCAGCAGGAGTATATTCTAAAGGACTAATTTCTTTAATATACACTTTTTTATCATTTTTTAACTGTTCTAAATTGATTTTAACCGACTTAGATCTCAGCATTAAAGATTTTTGGGTTTCTTCAAAAGTATATATAATTGATTTTAAATCCTTATCACCATTAGTTTTAATAAACTGAGTTCCGAGGGTGGTTTTGCCAACCCCTGTTGGTCCGGTAATAATAGTTGTGGTTCCTTTTTCAATACCTCCATTAAGCAATTTATCTATTTCTGGAACACCAAAAGAAAGTGATTCGCTTTCATAATTATAGCTGCTTTTTATAAATTCTAATTGAGGATAAACTTCAATACCATCTTTTTTAAATTTCATGGAGTGTTTCCCTTTTTGGAAACCTGAACCACGATATTTTGTTATTTCTAAATAATGATTTTGACTTTCATAAACGATGTTTATAATTCCATCTACCATAAACTGCAGATCATCATCAGGATTTGAAGCACCTACTTCAGATGTCAATAAAATAGTGGAATCATATTTTTTTACAAACTGCATAAAAGATAAAATCTGTTTTCTAAACTTATAAGTATCTGAACTCAAATATTTTAACTGAGTAAAACCATCAAAGAAAATCCTATCAGGACTTAATTCTTCAATCTTTTGAGTCATTTTTTCAACCAAGGGTTTTTGTTCACTCTGAGCTGAGGAAAAAATGTCATAATCTTTTTTAGCAGAGATAAAGTCTTCACCAGGGCTTAAATCAATATAGTTGATTTCGTCCATGGGAAAATTATATTGCTTGCCATTTTCTTTTATTTTTTCTATATCTTCAGTCATAGTTATTAAAAGAACTTCTTCTTTATTTTTTAAACCTTCAATCAAAAAATGTAAGCCCAGGGTTGTTTTCCCGGTCCCGGGACCTCCACGAAGCAAATAAAACCTCCCCGGAATTAGCCCATCTCTTAAGATTACATCCAGACCGTTAATACCTGTAGATAGGTGTTTTCTCATATATTGACTCCTCCAATAGTTTGAATTTTATCTTTCTTTTCTGCTATTTTAATTGCTTATCATATCAACAAAATATTTAACTAACTCTGGATCAAATTGAGTTCCAGCACATCTTTTTAATTCTTCGATGGCTTCTTTTTTGCTCATAGCCTTTTTATATGGTCTACCACCTGTCATTACATCATAGGAATCAACGATGGTTAATACACGTGATAATAAAGGGATCTCTTCACCCGCAAGACCATCAGGATAACCTCTTCCATCCCAGCGTTCATGATGGTGAAGTATTTCTTCTGCAATATGAGAAAATCTGGGGATACTTTCGATTATTCTATAACCTGCTTCTGGATGAGATTTTATAATTCCCCATTCTTCTTCACTTAACTTTCCTGCTTTGGTCAATATTTTTTCAGGTACAGATATTTTGCCTATATCATGCAGCAGTGATAAAATAAATAGTTTATCTATCTGCTCATTTGATAGATCTAACTTTTTACCAAACCGTCTGGATAATTCACCCATTCTATTAACATGATTTTCAGTTTCAAAACTTTTTTCTTTTAGAGTGTTTAAAAAACCTGCCAGAACAATTCCTCTACCACTTTCTCTATCAGCAAATTTATTTATATACATCCTATTTTCAGCTTCATTTAAAACTTCAAAAATATCCTGTTCACGCTTGTTTTTACAGGCAGTACCCAGAGCAATGGAAATTTCTATTCCCTCATCAGTTTCAATTTTGCTTTCATTTATTCTGGCGATAATTTTTTCGCTTTCTTTTATTTTAGTATGGGGCAGCAAAATAACGAACTCATCTCCACCCCATCTAGCTATAACATCTTCCTGCCTGCAGGAATTTTTTATTATTTCTGCTGCTTTTTTTATCCACTTATCACCTGTTGAATGACCGTATAAGTCATTAATCTGTTTTAGATTATTTAAATCAGCCATTATTAAACATATCGGTAGATTTCGTTTGGTATCTATTCTTTCCATCATATCTTCTAGATAACTTCTATTATATAGACCTGTTAAACTATCATGAAAACTCATATAAGCTATCTTTTCCTGGTGTTTTTTCCTTTCAGTTATGTCCAGAACAAACCCCTCAATTGTAAAATCGTTTAATTGTTTATCAGAGCTGATTCTGGCATTGTCTTCTATCCATTTTATCTCATTATTTTTATCATAAATTCTGTAAACAAAATCTTTAACTTCACCATACCTCTGCAGCTGTTTTATAAATTTTTTGCGTTTGTTAGAATCCACATATAATTTGTTTTCTAAATCTTCATTATAATGATCATATACCTCTTCAGGAGTATTGAAGCCAAGCATTTTAGCTATTGTGGGGTTAACAAACAACAATTTACCACTGTAGCTTGTTTTATAGATCCCGATCGGTGATTTCTGTACTAACTGTCTGTATTCTTTTTCACTTTTTGCCAGCTTAGCTTCAGATTCTTTTTGTTTTTGCTTGGAAATTATCTTTTCTATTCCGAGAGAAACATCTGCAGTTAATTCTTTTAATAAGGCATATTCCTTATTATCAAAACGGTTTTCTTCATTTGAACAAAATACCATAAGCCCCCAGATTTCATCAAATATTTTCAAGACAAATACGCCTGTTGAACCACAGTTTTCTCCTTTTAGTTCCTGTTCTGTATCAAAGTTTAGAATAACAGTTTCTTCGTTTAAAATTGCATCTTTATAGATGTTTAAATTATCTTTTTGATAATTAAGCTCAACTTTTCTTTCCCTCAAAAATGAACAATTATAGCCAGCAATAGCTTTAACATCCAATAAATCTTTATTATCTGATACCTTTGCAATCCAGGCTGTATCATATTTACCAACATCTACTACAACTTCAACCGCCTGCTTTAGTAAATGATCTATAGAATTTTCATTGACAATTAGTTGGTTAACTGAACTCAAAGTTCTATAAATACGGTTAAACATCTTTATTTTCTTATCCATCTGTTTGTTTTCTGTTATATCTACCGCCATTGAGATAAATAATTTATTATCCTGTTCATCTAAGCCAAGGTATGAATTTTTGATGTCCCAGATTCTCTGCTGCTTTTCTTTGGTTCTAATCGTAAATTCTCCTGTGCTCACTTCAGAAATGTTTTGATAAATTTCTTTAAGATCTTCTTTATTTAAACTTTTATCATATGCTTGTTCCAGCCATTCATCTATCGTAGATATCTCAGTTTCAGAATAACCTGTTAACTCCTGCCAGACATCATTAACCTCTAATACTTCACCTTTATTATTGTGAAGCATTATCGGGAATGGAGCCTCTGTAACTGCATTAGAAAAAAGCTCTGCTTTATTTTTTATTTCTTCTCTCATTTGATATTTTTCCGTTACATTTCTAAAGACAAGCACAACACCATAAATTTCTCCTGCTTTATCTTTAATAGGTGCAGCACTATCTGCAATATGATGTTCAGTATTATCTCTGGCAATTAATTTTGTATGATTTGCCAGATCAACAGTTTTGCCTTCTGTCAGAACTTTTTTAACTGGATTTTTAACCATTTCTCCAGTTTTAGAATTGATTATTTTAAATATTTCACTAATATGACTTCCTTTTGCTTCTTCTTGATTCCACTTAGTCATCTTCTGAGCAGTTTTGTTTAGCCTGGTTACTCTACCGTTTTTATCGGTGATAATAACACCATCACCAATTGAATTTAAGGTGATAGATAGGAAATCTCTCTGCTCTTTTGCTCTTTTTTCCTGTTCAGCAATCTTTATAATATTGCTTATTTTATCTGAAAATAATTCTAAAAGATTAAATTCTTCTTTTAAAAAAGGAGAGTTATCATATTCTTCTGAATATTTGTTAAGATAGCATACTTCAATCCTACCTACAGCTTCGTTATCTATGGTTATTGCAGTTTTTTGCTGCCACTTTGTTTTCTTGAAGTTATCTGTCTTATATTCTTTATCCTGATAGTTGATTTTCACACAGAGATCTTCAGGGTGTTGATAACCCTGAGGTATTTCTGAGGCTATTTTTTTTAATATTGTATCAAGAGATCCATAAAACTCCTCAGTTATTTTAGAAATATTATTTAAAGCACTGAGCTCTTTAACCCTTTCTTCTAAATTAGAATTTAGTTTTTCAATCGAAGAGCTACTGTTATAAATATATAATGCGGCAGTTATAATTATAAATATTTCTATGATAAGTTCGATTGGCTGAACTTCTAGAATATATAAATTCTGAATCAATAAAAGTGAAATAGAAAATAATGTTGCATAGATAATACCTCTTTTATTATATTTGTAACTGGAATAAATCAGCAATAAAAAAACCAGGGGTAAAATTATTTCTACCACGGTAAATAGAGAAATGAAAATAAATAAAAGCCCTAGTATAATTAGTGTTAGATTGTTGAAGAGGATTTTTTTTAGTTCTAAATTGTTTTCCCGCATTTTCTAGCCTCCAATATAATATTGTTAAAAAATTAACCCTTCTTTTTTAATTGCTAAATATTGAAAATTGCAGTTCAGATAATTATATTTCAAATCCGGATTTGCTATTAAGTATTAAATTTTACTTATAGAATTTTTTTAGCACTATGTTCATTATATAACATTATTCGACATTATGAAAATTTATTTAATTTTTTTCCAAAAAAAATAAGCCCGGAAGCTTCCGGGCTCAATCATTTATCTAAAAACAGATGTTTTGAAATTAATAATTAAAGTATTTAATCTCTTTATGCAAAAACTCTTTTTTTATTTTTTTTAGTTTCTGCAGTTTTCCACCATTCTTTTTGAGTTCTAATTTCTCTAAATACCGGTTCTTCAGATAGATCTTTATTGCAGTGCGGACAGGGCCACTCTTCTTTGCTAGCACTTATACTTCTGCTTTCGCATTCTGGACATATTTTAATATAAACCATTATTATCAGCTCCTTTTAAAGATTCAATAACTTTATCTTAATTAAATCTTATCAGCTGAATATTAATTTTATCTTTGCTTAAGATTAAAGTTCAATTAGTTCTGCAGCTATTTAAATCTTTTCACCACATTTAGGACAGCCTTTAAATTTTTTGTGATCCCAGGTCCAGTAAGTTCCTATTTCCAGCGGATAACCCCAGCAGCCGCAATCACATTCTGGTTTTTCTTCAGCCTGACGATCACACCATTCTAACATGAAGTTATAAGTGGAATTATGAAAGATGCTACCACCATATAACTAACTCCACGGCTAAGTAATATCCCTGCTAAGGGATAAGCTATAAAGCCCGGCATCATGGTAATAGAGCCAATAACTGTGCCGACTAAACTGCCAACTAAGATATTCTGTGTCCCTAAATACTGCACTGTGAACCTCTCCACCTAAATCAAAACCAAGATTTAGAGGGAGCTTCTAACTGCTTCATATAGATTAAAGTTCAACCTATATTACTAGGTCAGTTTACAAGATGTTTGGCTTTTAAATTTTGCTCCTAATAGCTTAGGATACCCTTAATCTTGAAGGATTGTCCACAAATCCATTATCTCTCGCCTCTTTGATAGGTCTGAGAATACATTTATCGTTATGGTATTTACGAAGTATATTAAAACTACCATTCTGATCAGCATTAATTAATAGGCCCTCGTTATTTTTAAAGAGACCTCTAGTAATTCTTCTGGATTTATCATAGTTACTTTTATTTATTTTTTCCAGATCTACTGAATAGCGGCCAAATCGAATACGGTCATACTAAAGCTTTCCTTGCGTATTATAAATTAAAAGCTTTAGTGACTTTCACATTATATTTAGATTGTATCTTTTTAGATAAGGATAAGAGTAATTTGTTATCTTTAATTCTAACAGCTAAATTGGTAAAAATTATTTCACAGGGATTACTGTTCATATGTTTAAAATTAGGTGACCCTGGCTGCCCCTTATATTTTTGAGGATTCTTTTTATAATCTTTGAGAGAATTAAAAAAACTTTTCCAGTCCTGAGCTAAATGCTTTAATGCCTGCTGTCTGTTATGGGAGTGAAGGTAGTCATTATGCCAGTTATTTTTATATCTAGTTTCTAATTCAGTATAGACAGCTTTTACATCTTTATTGTTTTTAACCTGATAATTAACTGTATTATATAATTTAGAGCAATGCCAGGCTAATTCATTAATTATTACTAATTGCTTATGGCTTAATTTAGGCTTGAATTTAAATGATAATCGCATTGATTTTTCACCTCCATCCTACTATAATTATATCATACATATGTTTGCTTGTAAAAGAAAAAATGGAGGTTTGATCTTTATGAGTAGAGACTTAAATAACAATTATCATTCTGTTTATAGTCTACAATATCATTATTGTATCTTCTGGTGATGCTGCTATTGAGACAATTAAAAAGTATATTGAAAATCAGAATAAATAGCCAATTTATCTCCACCCAATGCATAGCTTGGATGGAGTTTTCTTGGCAGTTTTAGATAAAAATGAAATGATAAGCAAAATAAACATGATGATATATAAATATTGCATAAATCGCCCCTCCTTTATGCTAAATTTAGTGAGGTAAAATTGCTTATTCTAAAGACAGAGAAAAAACTTCAGTCATCAACTCAATAAATTCATCTGCTAACTCTGGATCAAACTGACTGCCAGAATTTTTCCTTATTTCTTCTAAAGCTTTTTCAGCTGAGATAGCCCTGTTGTATGAACTTTCATTTACCATTACATCATAAGCATCAACAATTGATATTATGCGGGCTAAATAGGGGATTTCTTCACCTTTTAACCCCTGTGGATAACCCTTCCCATCCCAGTTTTCGTGATGAGATAATATATCCTCTGCTATTAAAACCAATTCTTCAGAGGCAGAAGCGATTTTATATCCCTTTTCTGAATGTTTTTTAACTAACTCCCATTCTTTATCAGTTAGTTGTCCAGGTTTAGTTAAGATATTTTCTGGGATTGTAGTTTTACCAATATCATGCATGGTGGCTAACAACGAAAGTCTGTTAAGCTCAGAATAAGTTAGTTTCAATTTATTGCCAAATTTAAGCGCTAAATTCCGCATTCTTAAAGAATGTTCTTGAGTTTCATTGCTTTTTGCACTGAGGCTGTTTAATAATCCCTGGACTATCTTGCTTTTAGTACTCCTACTTTCTGATAATTTGTTCTGATACATATTGTCATCTGCTTTTTTGAGTACCTGATTTATTGATTCTGCCGGGTCTTCTTTAGTAGCTGAACCAAGAGCTATAGAGATCGGAATATTCTCTTTATTATTTGCATTTTTAACTTCAGCTTTAATTCTTTTTATTATTTTGTTTAACTGCTCATTATCGGTCTTAGGCAGCAGAACAGCAAATTCATCCCCACCCTGACGAGCAACTATATCTTCTTTTCGTATAGAGCTTTCTAAAATTTCTGCTGTCTTTTTTAATAATTCATCACCTTTTTCATGACCATAACTGTCATTGATAAGTTTTAGGCCATTCAAGTCAGCCATTATAATACTAATTGGCAGCTGTCTTTTGGTATCCAGTCTGTGCAGCTCTTCTTCAAAAAACCTCCGATTATATAAATTAGTTAAGCTGTCATGAAAAGATTTATATTCTAGTTCTTTTTGATAATAAAGCTTGTCTAAAGCTGCTTTAGTGCTCCCGATAAGAATCTCAGCAAGTTCTAAATCTTTTTGATTAAAATCATTTATCTCTGTAGATATAGCCTGGAAAAAACCGGTATCCTTCATTGGGATAGTAATTCCTGATTTATACTTTTTCTCGGTTGGCTTTGCATCTGGATCTTTAGCCGTATTTAAAGTAAGATAGCTTTCATTATTTTTAAATGCCTTACCAGCAATTCCATAATCTAGAGGCAGGGTTTTTGTTTCCATTATTTCAGAAGCTGCTGTTGGAACAAATTGATCGTTTTTAAGCAGGCTAACATGACACAAATCAAAATCTAATATTTCTCTGGCTGACTCAATGGTTTTCAGGCAGATTTCTTTTTCACTATCAAGCTTTTGTAAACCAATAGTAGCACTGTGAAGTTCTTTGATGATCTGCTCCTGTTTTTTCTGCTCTGAAATATCAATATCAATTCCAAACATTTTGTATGGACTACCATCATCTGTCCAGGAAATAACTTTACCCAGTCCGAGCATCCAGATCCAATGACCTGCTTTATGTTTCATTCGTGCTTCCACATTGTAGGATTCTGCTTCTCCCCTAAAATGCTTTTTAAAAGCCTTTTTACATTTTTTTAAATCATCTGGATGAACTAGATTTTTCCAGTTATTTATAGTTGTTAAATCAATTTCTTCCAGTTCATATCCAAGCAGTTCTGCCCATTTTTGATTGCAAAAAGCTTCTCCTGTCTGAAGATTCAACTCCCAGGTACCCGAGTTAGTACCTTCAATAATCCAGTTTAACCTGTCTTTCTGTTTTTTAAGTTTTTCTTCCTGTTTTTTTCTTTCCGTTATATCTAATGCTGTACAGACAACATACTCTACTTCCCCATTTTTATTAATTTTTGGGGTTTTAGTTACAGCAAAAAGTCTGTTTTCACCTTCACGATTATTGATCAATTCTTCTGTTTCTATTTTCTCTTTTTTCTGGAATACTTTTTTATTACCCATTATGCAAATCTCAGTTTCTTCTTCGGAATAAAAATTACTTATTTTCTTATGTTCTATCTCTGACTTCTCAAATCCCAAAAAATCAGCATGAGCCTCATTTACCGGCCCATAAGTTTCAGGATCTTTTAGATACCAGATTTGAGTTTCAATATTTTCTAATAGAATTTCCTGCTTTTCATTCTTTACTTTCAACTTATCTTTTTCTTCTTTAATATTTAAATGTCTATTTATTCTTGCCATAATTTCATTTTCGTTAAAAGGTTTAGTGATATAATCTACAGCACCTAACTCAAAAGCTCTTGCTTTTTGCTCTGCCTTATTTAGAGAACTGATAAAGATTACCGGAATATCTCGGTTACTGTTTTTTGTTTTTAAGTTTTCGTAAACTTCAAAAGCATTTTTTCCAGAAAGTTCGTTTTCCAATAATATTAAATCTATTTGCTCTTTAGAAGTGATATCTAATCCATCCTGATAACAGCCTGCTAATTCTACTTGATAATTTCCCTGTTTTAAAATCTGTCTTAATTTATCAAAACTTTTGTCATTATCATCTAAAATAAGGCTTATCACTTTATTCCCCATCATTTCTCACTTCCTCAAATTATTTTAATATTATTTTCCAACATAACAATTTAGCAGATACAAATTTTTACTTAATTTATTCAATTTCAGAATAATTTAACTATTGCTATTATTTTAACAAATTAGAAGACACAAATCAATTAGCTGATAATATATTCTATATTTCCAAAAAAAGTTGATATATTAATTCTATGTCAGTTCTTACTGTTAAAGCCATTTACTGCAGCTGAACTTTTGACATTTTAATCATATTAATTATAATTATAATTGATAAAGATTTTAATTAAACTATAAGGGGGGATTTGATGAACGAAAAAAATGAAAACCATGGATTTGATAGAAAAATTGTCGGAGTAACTTTAGATACTGATAATGGTATAAATAGACAAAAATTGTTAAAGGTATCAAAACCTGGAGATGAATTATTTTTAATCCCTTCAGTTAATGAATATAAAAAACCTGTTTTAAAAGTAATAAGCAAACCTTTGAATGAACAACTTGGATGGCTCGAAATCTCAAAGGCAGAAAGCATTTACAAGTGGATCCAGGATGGTAATCAATATAAGGCTGAAATATCAGAAATTATTGAAAAAGATAATGAAAGCAAAACCCTAGAATGTGAGGTATATATTGAGAAAAATATACAAAAAGTAAATAAAAAATCAATAAATAAGAAAGTTGCAACGAATTTCAAAGCCAAAAAGCCTGCAGACTTTTTGACTTATAAAATGCATAAAGCTTCTGATAAAATAAAAAGTGTTGCTTGCTTATTAACTGTTTTTATCATCAGTCCTCTTCTTTTAACAATGCTTTTAGGTTCTTCTGGTTTTGGAATAAGTATTGTTATAATTATTTTATATTTTAGCAGCAAATATGAAAGTGTTTAATAAAACATCTACAAAATTTTACTCTTTTAATTTTCTAAATATAAAATAAATAAACCATCAAAGATGCAGTAAAAATATAGATCAATGTCAGAAAACCTCCTGCTTTTAGATAATCACTGCTCTTATAATCACCGGCCGACATAAAGAAGGCATTAACCTGGTGGGTTGGCAGTATAAAGGAATTAGAGGCTGAAACTGCAGCAAGCAGAGCAAGCCCTCGGGGATCGATCCCGATTTGTCTGCCGATTATCATTACAAGTGGAACCAGCACAACTGATGCAGCAACATTTGACATAAATAATGTAAAAATGCTGGCCAGCAGTGCCACTGCTAAAAGTATTAAAAAAACCGGGCCATCTTTAAGCGGCATAATCATCAAATTAGCCAGATATTGAGCAGCACCGGTATTCTCCATAGCTACACCAAGAGGAATCAAACCTGTCAGTAAAAAAACAGTTTTCCAGTCAACTGCCTCATAAATTTCGTCAATCTTTAAAATCCCCGATAATATGATAAGCACTGCTCCAGTAAAGAAAGCAAGACCCAGATTAAAACCAAGGATTATCAATAAAATAGAAAGCAAAAATGCTCCTACTGCAAAAAGCGGTTTATTTCCTTCAGATTTTTTGGGAGGTAAAGCAGTCAGAAGAATTAGACCTTTTTCAGACTCCAATAGTCTGATATTTTCATTGGGACCATAGACAACCAGGGTATCCCCTGCCTGTAAAGTAACATCAGAAAAATCAGAACTAATTTCTTTTTCTCCTCTGATTAGATGAACAGGATTAACATAGTAATTTTTTCTAAGTGCAATCTCTCTGATAGATTTTCCAGCCAGATCTGAGCGAGGGGTTAACATCAGCTCAGCAAAAGCTGTATTCTCCAATTTAGGATGATCCAAATAATCACTGTATTCTTTTTCAAGGGTTAAATTGTAGTCTTTACCAAAAGCATTTAGATTATCTTTATCTCCCATGATAATCAATTCCTGGCCAGCAGAAAATCTGGTGAACCGCCAGGGAGCATAGGAAATATCACCATCTTCTCTTAAAGCAAGAAGATAGAGATTATAATCAGACCAGAGATTTGTTTCTTCCAGGGTATTAATTAAAAGATTACAGCCTTCTGGAACTCTATATGTATACACAGTAGTTGATATTTCCCAGGCTGTAATCAATTTCTGCTGTTTTTCTAAAAATCCTTCTTCCTCTTTTTTATCTGCTGAAAGCAGTTTGCCACCAAAAAAATAAAAATATATAATTCCTAATAATAAAACCGCAAGCCCAATTGGAAACACAGCAAAAAGATTAAAGGGCTCTGCATTCTGCTGAAGTAAAAGGTCATTGAGGATAATTAGATTTCCAGCACCAACCATAGTTAGGTTACCACCAAGAATAACAGCAAATCCAACCGGCATCAAAACTCTTTTTAAAGGCAGATTAAGTTTTCTAGTTATCTTCCTGACTATAGGTAAAAACAAAGCTATAACACCGATATTTTGCATTAAACTAGAGATTGCACCTGCAGCTAAAGAAAGAATAACTGTCAGCCTCTTTTCTTCTCTGCCTGAAGCCGACATCAAGGGCCGGGTTATTTTCTGCATAACTCCAGACTGGTCCAGACCATAACCAATTATCATTACTGCGATTACAGCTATAACAGCATTACTGGATAGGCCAGAAAAAGCTTCAGCTGGTGTAACAAGACCAGTCCAGCCCAGAGTTAACATTACCAGAATCGCAATAATATCTACCCGAAAAGCTTCAGTTACAAATAATATGATTGTAGTCAACAGAATCATTAAGGTTAAAGCTATATCAAAATTCATCTTAAAACCCTATGCCTTCAAGCCAGACTAAAAATATAATAATCACAGCTGATAGGGGAATGATAATCTTCCAGTGATTAATCTTAAGTAGCTCAGGCAATGTATTCACTTTAAAGGTATTCTTATCTATTGAATCACTAAATTTCTCATAAAAGGCTGCAAAAAAGAATGAACCTGTAACTATCCCTAAAAGTCCAGGGATAAGAGCATCTATACTGCCCTGACCAATGGCTCCAGCAATAGTACCCGGACAATAGCCAAGCAGAGCAAAACCGGCACCAAAAATCAAACCTCCTGGGATAGTCCGCCTTAGAGAACCGGATTTAGGTTTCAGCTCAATAATGTTTCTCTCACTTAAAAAATGAACACCGATCATTCCTACAACTACAGCCGTTAAAATTATCTTGGCTACAGTAAAATCTTCTAAAAGCAGCTGACCAACCAATACATTATAATCTGTTACTCCACCGCGCTGCAGAAAAAAACCAAAAACAATTCCCGTGCCAAGTCCCTTCATCAATCTAAGCTTACTTTCCATTTATATTCACCTGCCCCATTAAAGTATTAAAAGTGCAGTTACAACTCCACCAACAAAAAAAGAAATCAGGCTTATCCAGCTGGCAATACTCAACTGAAGAGCACCACTGATCCCATGACCACTTGTACAGCCACCTGCCCAGCGAGCACCAAAACCTAATAAAATACCACCTGAAAAAGCAGAAAATATCCTGCCCAGTATATTCTGATTCAAGATAGACTCAAAATCTGTCAGAGGTATAAAAGTTAAACTGAACTGCCCAGAAAGTACTGCTGAAATAAAGCTGCCAATGACTATTCCGATCACCAGCATAATCTGCCATTCCAGTACAGGTTTATACTGTTTGTAATATTTCCAGTCATAAACTTTATCTCCAAGAAAGAGAGCTCCTAATCTAGAGGAAACTCTGGCATAGGAAGTAGAAGTTCCTAAAGGTTTTTTAGAAATAATAAAGGATAACCAGCTTAACACACCTATGAAAGTACCCACAAGATATGGTGACCAGCGTCCTGCAAAAATCAACTGAGTCATAAATATCATCTCCTTTCATATAATGATATTTAATTAAAGCAATTAATGCAAGTAAAATGAAAACAATCCAACAGCAATCTCAATATCCAGCTCTAATAATGAGAGAAGTGATATTTTTATAATATCGGTCAAGCTAATGCTGAATTTCTTTTTTTCTGCTAAAGTTTTTTAAAATTGCTGACGAATTGATATAATTTTTCCTTATTATACTTTTAATGTAAATTTTAAGTTGCTTAAATTATATCATAAAAGCTAAATTAATAAAAACTTATGGTTCTTAAAAAATTAAAAGCTCAAATTTAGGTACATATTGAACTTAAAAAAGCGCTATCCTAAGGGAAGAGCGCTTTTATGATTTACATTTTATCAAATTGATTTTTCTAGACAAAACAATGTATAAAATCATTTATGTTTTGAAATGTAAATTCCATCTTTAAATAATTTTATACCGGCATAAAGAATAATGAAAAACTCTAACCTTCCTAAAAACATACCAATAGTTTGAGTCCAGATGATACCTGTTGGTGCTTCTGGAGAAATTAGACCAATTGAAAGCCCAACAGTTCCCAGAGCAGAACCAAACTCAAACATGCTTTCTAATAAAGAATATCCATAAGCTGTATGTATTGCCACTCCGACAAAAAAGGTAAACAAATACAAAATTATATAATTGGCTACATCTTTTACATGCTGATCTTTTACATAAAATTTATTTTCTCCCCGCCAGAGATAATTGCTGCTTACACTTCTCCTTGGCAAAAATTGTTCTTTAATTTCCCAGTAAATTGATTTGAAAATTAGATAAATTCTGTACTGCTTAATACCACCCGCAGTTGATCCTGTTCCACCACCTACCAGCATAATCAAAACTATAATAAAGATAGCAAAAACCGGCCAACCAGCAAATGCAATAGTTGAAAAACCTGTTGTTGATAAAGCAGTAATTATCTGGAAAAAAGTAATCCTAAAATTCTCACTTAACCTGGGATATAAAGCATTTAATGAGAAAAACATTAAAATTGGTGTTAGTAGAGTAAATAAAGTAATCATCAGACGAATTTCTGCATTTTTAAAAAATGTCTTTATTTTACCTTTAATCAATGTATAGTGAGTTGCAAAATTGATAGTTCCTAAAAACATTAAAACAATTGTTACAACTTCGATAGAAAGACTGTTATAATGACCTATACTGTCGACTTGAGTAGAAAATCCACCGGTAGAAATTACTGCCATAGAATGATTAATTGAATCAAACAAAGGCATCCCGGCAATATAATAAAGGAAAATACCGGCTGCAGTATAAAAAGTATAGATTTTCATTATCATCATTGTTGATCTTTTTACATGAGGTAAAAGTTTGTCACTTCTTGCTTCTGCAATATAAAGCCCCATTCCATGTACAGGCAGCAGTGATGACAGTGCAATTACTGCCAGACTAGCTCCACCAAAAAACTGCATAATCGAGCGCCAGATTAAAATTAATTTAGGAGCTGTGGTAACATCAACAAGTGATAATCCAGTTGTTGTCCAGCCACTTACCACCTCAAAAATCGAATGAGTCCAGCTCATATTTAAGATCGTTACAAACGGTATTGCAGAAAAAAATATTGCTCCCAGCCAGGAAAATATAACAATTATACTTCCCTCATTTAAAGATAATTCTACATTCTCTGTCTGATATTTACTTCCATAAATAAATAATATTAATCCTGTCAGTATTGAAAGTCCACCTGCCAGCAAAAAGTGGGGAGCAAGCATACTTTCTTCTGGATAAGCCAGCAAAAATAAAAGAGGAGAAAGTATAGCAGCACCGGCAAAAATAATTATAATGCCGGTATATTTTGAAATTAAATAGTAACGAGAAATAAGCAACTTTTTATATTTCATTTTATTCTTCACCACCAAAAACTTCAATAGCTTTTGCCTGTTCTTCTGGCAGAGAAATTATAACTATTTTGTCTCTAGCCTGTATCTTCGTACCGCCTCTAGGAATAGAAATATCTCCATCCCTAACAATACCACCTAAAACAATAGTGAGGGGGAGGTCTATTTCTTTAATTTCTTTTCCCACAGCTTCGGAATCAGGGGACACCTCAACCTGAAAGATACTTAATTTTCCCTCTTCAATCATTGTCAGGTTACTTACATCTTCTGAAATTACAGTCTGTTCTATTATTGAACTAATTAAATCAGTGATGTTAAATATACCTGTGACCCCTAAGATATTAAATAATTCCACATTATCTGGACTATTTACCAGAGCTGTAGTTCTATCTACACCGAAATAATCCATTGCCATCTTACATATAAAAAGATTAGTTTGATCTTTCTGGGTTAAGGAAACTAAGTTATCTGCCTGATAGGCACCGGCGTCTTCTAAAACTTTTTGATCAGTTGCATCACCAAAAACTACTGTCGCATTTATTTCTCTAGCTAAATCTTCAGCAAGCTTTTTATCTTTATTGATAATAGTTACAAAATGGCCCTTAGAAATTAATTTTTTGGCAAGATGATAAATTAATTTTCCTCCCCCAATCATTATGATTTCCATAGCTATCTCATCCCTTCTCACTCAATTTTATTTATCATGTTTTCAGCTAAAAGAGATATCTGAGAAAATATCTCAAATCGGTCTTCATTTTCATACATCTTCTCTACTGCTGGATCTATAGTTCTAACCATAATCCTGGGTACATCAAAATTAACCCTGGCCATTTGAGACACAAGATAGTTTATCTGGTCATCTCCAGTGCTGACTATTAACAAATCTGCTGATTCTATTTTACCTTCAATTAATACATCTCTTTCAGCAGCATCACCTTCTATTTCAAAGCCGGAAAAATCAACAGGCAGATTAGAAAATGAAGTTTGATTTTTTTCTATAACAACGACTTCATTTCCAGAACGAGAAAGCTTACCCGCCAGCAAAGAACCTGTACGACCACAACCTACAATAACAATAAACATCTATTGCTCCTCCTCATCATCTCCAAGATTTAATTCATCAAGATCAACTGCACCCATACTCTCTCCTGCTCTTTCGATGTTTTCATTTGCAGGTTTATAACCAGGATTGAGTGCCAGAGCTGCTCTGTACATTTTCATTGCTTCTCCCTGTTTGTGCTGCATCTCATAGATGATTCCAAGAAGATTGAAAGGTTCAGGTTTCTCAGAGTTTAAAGATGTAGCCTGCTGCAGCATTTCTTTTGCCTTTGAGAAATCTCTTTTATTAATTGCATTTTTTGCCAGCATTATATATTCTTCAAAACTTTCTACTTCTTTTTCACTATTTTCTACTTCATACCTTTCAAAAACATCCTCAACAATACCAATAATCTCTTCTGGCTTAAATGGTTTGCGCAGATAATCAACAGCCCCTAATTTAAGAGTTTCAACTGCTGTTTCAACACTACCATAACCCGTTATCAAAATTATTTTAGTTTTAATTCCCTCATTTTTTACCTCTTTTAAAAACTGGATCCCATCCATTCCTGGCATTTTCATATCAAGCAGCACCACTGGTATTTCTTCTTCTTTTAATTTGGAAAGTCCATCCTCTCCATTCACAGCTGTTTCGACTTCATAACCTGCATTAGAAAGGGCCTTTTTTAAAGTTAAACGAATATTCTTTTCATCATCAACAATTAAGATTTTATTTTTCATTATCATCTTCCTCCTTTATTTCTATATTATTATTATTTTCTTCTACTGCTGTTAGTAAATTATCCTGACTGATAGGTTTAACTAAAAAATCCTCAGCACCTGAAGAAATAGCTTTTTGAACATCGTCTTCTTCAGACAGGGCAGATAATATAATTACTGGTATATCCACAGTTGCTGAATCACTTTTTAAAGCTTCTAGCACTAAAAAACCATTCATTTTCGGCAGTCTTAAATCGAGTAATATTAAATCAGGGCCTATATCATTCGCTTTATCAACTGCTTCAACTCCGTTAACAGCATAATCTACCTCAAAACCAGCTTTTTCCAGACATTTACCAACAACCAGTCTAATATTTTTTTCGTCATCTACTACTAGAATTTTACTCATTATCTTCCTCCTGATAGCCATATCTTGGAATGTAAAATGAAAAGGTAGAGCCTTCTCCTTCTTCGCTATCAAACCAGATCCTACCATTATGGGCCGTAATTATCTCTTTTGCAATAGCCAGGCCAAGACCAGTTCCACTCTTTTCGTCCTGATCATTACCTGTCCTCACAAATTTCTCAAATATTTTTGCCTGATATTCTTTTGGAATTCCCGGGCCATTATCTGCTACAGAAACCAAAACCCTTCTACCTTTAATTTCTGCATCTACTTCTATTTTACCCTGTTCAGCATAACGAAGTGCATTTCCAATCAAATTAGAAATAACCCAGCTGATTTTTGAAGGATCTGCATAGGCAAAAACATTTTCCTCTGACTGCTTAAATTTAAGCTCTATATCTTTTTCTTCTGCCTGTTTAAAGAATGGATTTAGTGTTTTTTCAATAATATCATTGACATCAACCTTATCAAATTCCATTTCAATTTTACCGGATTCAATTTTTGAGAGATCAAGTAGATCATTAACCAGTTCTGTTAGCCGCTCAACATCTTCATAAGCAGCTTCTAACAATTCATGCTGCTCCTCATTTAATTCTCCAGTATCTTCATTAATTACCATACTTAATCCCATATTCATAGATGTAAGAGGTGTTCTAAATTCATGAGATACAGTAGAAACAAACTCAGATTTCATATTATCAATTTCTTTTAATCGAGTAATATCTTCTAAGAGGGTAACAGTAAATTGATATTCTTCATCTTCATCAATTACCTGTTTAGTAGAAATCCTATAATGTCTTTTTTTATCGTTTTTCTTTAAGATAAAAGTTTTTTCTTCTTTAGCTTCAGGATTTTTAATATGTTCAAAAATTTCTTCTGCTTTTATAACTTTTAAAAAGTGAGTCCCAACAACGTCATTTTTTAGTGAAAATAATTCTCTAGCGGTTTCGTTAATTAAAACAATTTTATGCTCAATATCTGTAACTATTAAAGGACTGCTCAGATTATTTACTACTGCTTCTGATTTTTCTTTTTCTATCAATAATTTTTTTACATTTAATTTTTCATATTCCTGCAATTTTGAAATCATTTCATTAAATTCATCAGCCAGAACACCAATCTCATCTTCAGAAGCGACTTCAACTTTCTGCTGAAAATTTCTTGCAGCTACTTCTTTAATACCTTTTCCCAGTTCTTTAATTGGCCGCAATATCTGTTTTGTAAGATGAAAGGCAAAAATAAGCGAGAAAACTGTGACCAATAACGCAAGTACAATTGTATAGATTATTGCCTGGTTGGCTCTAGAGTCAGCACCTAGCTGAGCATTTACCATTTCCTCACGGTTTATTTCTCTAAGTTCTCGAATATCTTCTTTTATTTCTGTAAAAGTAGGTAGGAGTTCTTCATTATATATTTCCCAGCGTTCTCCTGTTTCGTCTGTTCCAGGTGAAGCAATAAAAAAATTATCAAAGCTTGTAATAAAATTAAAATAGTTATCATTTATCCTGGACAAGATTTCTCCTTCACCCTCAATTGTAATATTATCTTCTGCTCTGGCCAGCCAGGTGTAAAATTCCTTTTGATTGCTTCTAAATATTTCCTGACCCTGATCTTCAGGTGCTCGAATTAATAATAGTAAAGCACTATCCTGACGCTCTAGTGCCTCAACCATAGCATCACTGGCTGTAATACTTCTATAGTTTTCCACCATAATATCATTGATAGCATTTGAAAGAATTTCAAAGTTATAAATACTCCAGACTACAACTCCAGCTATAATGATTATCATCACTGCAAAACCAAGGAGCATTTTACCCTTTAAAGTTTTAATATTCATTTTTTACACTCCTAAATAATATATTTTTCTTTAAATATAATTAAAAATAAAAAAAACACCACAGATAGACTGTAGTGCCAATAGTTAAGTTCACCAAAAAATAGCATAATGGTGGCATAAAGTCTGTCCTTTATTTAAAGTCTACGGAGTTAGCTGTCGGGCTAGAAGTAAAGGTCTTCTTCTAAAATTTAGATTCGCCCCAAAAAAGTGGGTCCCCCGCTCTCAATTGAGATTAGACAACAGAAATATTTTCTTTTCATATTATTAAAACATATTATAATTATTTTGTCAAATATTTTCACCAGTAATCATATGAGAAGATTTTAACATTCTTCTCATTTTTAGTTTATCATGGTAAGCTAAAATTTACAAATTTAGACATGAAACTCTCCTTTAAATTTCTTGATTATATTTCTTGTTAGATGGTTTAAATAAAGTTGATATTGACCTAGGTCCAATCCCAATTTATATACTCTTCCACTATTATCTCTAAGAAATTAATATTATTCTCATCTTCATCTATAGATATTCACTTAACTAATTCTTTGATTTTCTTAATAATCTTTCTTAAATATTTCATTGTCTCAGGTCCAGGATCAGATCCAAAGTGACGATATCTTCTTTGTTCGAAAAATAAAGATGTTCTCAACACTTCCATATTATTAGAAATAATATTATCTTTTTCATATCTATTGTAATGCTGATTTGCAATATCAGCTGCTTTTTCGAAGCTGCCCCAATAATCATAACCGTTAAAACTAAGACTAAATTCTTGTATTTCCATCCAATTAGCATCTTCTTTAGGAATTTTATTTAATTTTTCATCCATTACTCTAAATTCCTTTCATTTTAAAATTTAAACCTGCTTAGAATTTTTTTCATAGAATTAAAATTTTAATTCCCTTAATTCTGAAACTTCATTTTTTGCTAAGTCTATTATAATTTGTTTTACTTTGTCATATTCATCTGAAGATATTTTATTTAAAGTTACTTTAGCTTTTTCAAATTGACCCAATTCTCTCAATAATTCTCCTTTCATCAATAGATGATTATCATCGTTTTCATCAAAAACATTTAATAATTTTTCCAATAGATCCGGCATTATTTTCTCTACATCTTGCGATAATTCTGCCTCATTATTCTTGCGATAATAATCATTATATTTCCACCAAATTTGTCTTAATAGATAAAAAGTATCGTCATCACTGCGAATGTCTATTTGCTTTAAGGCATAAATATATTCTTCTAAAGTTAAATCTTTCAAAAACTCTAAATCTGAATATTTATCACTGTCATATAAAACCTGATCAATTTTTTTGGCATCTTCTACCCAGAAATATTCGCTGCACTTTTCACAAAAGCTTACAACAACACTATCAGGGAGCATTGGAGCTTCTCTTTTCCCATCAGTCCAAAATTTAGCTCCAATAGTATTACCCGACATTAAGGTTGACTTTTTAAATTTATTGTCACAATATGGACATTGAATTATCTCAACTGGCCCTGGTTGCATGGGTATTCCTCCTTTGAAGATTATTTTTCTATATCGAAAAATTTAACAAGCTTTTCAATTGTATACTTGCTTTTTAATTTAAAAGCAGTATTCTGATTAGCCTTTAGTCCTTTCTTCCAGTAAGCATTTTTTGCATCAATTGTTTTTATCCAATCAATTTTTACAAATAATAACAATTATTTAGATCATTAATTTCATAATCAAGACCATTAGTTTTTGTTGGAGCATCGATAATAGAAACCATTTCACCATTATATTCCACCTTAAATTCTTTAGCCGGAACGGCTTTTTCTTTTACTATTCCTACACCTACATATCCTTGACCAGGAATCATACAAAATATCCGAGCTCCAGAAAACAATTTTTTCAGAGTTCTGCTGTACCACTTTCCTCCGCTTCCAATTACAAAATTGAATTTTCTACAATCATTCTATTCCGTTTCATTCTTATTTTCAATATTAACTACAAAGTCTCTACCATTCCAAGGTTCAGACTTACTCAAATTCTTATTTATATTTTTCTTTTCTTCTACTTCATTTGGATTAATCAACCAAGTTCTACTTATATAATCATTTTCTGCTTCTTTAAAATATCTAAAGAAGACAGCATTAATTGGAACATTATAATTATCAGATAAATAATTAATAATTCTTTCAGTTTCAAAATCTAGTTCAGCAGCTACAATAAGTATATTATGTGTTTCATTTATTGTATCAGGTAAATCAGTATCAAACTTTTCATAGAAAGCTTTTTCAATATTTTTACCATTATTATTTTCAGAATAAATATGACTAATATCTTCATATGATAAATTTTGTACCCAGGAAGCATAATCAAGAGTTTGTGCAACAACATCTCTTGGAGTCTTATCTTTTTTTAATTCAATAATGTTTAAATTACCTTCCATATCCATACCCAACATATCAATAAATTTCCCGTAACTTGTTAATATTTGCCTCCCTAATAAGAATATATCATCACTTAATATAGATATATCACTCTCAAGTATGTTTTCCAATTTATTTTCTGATTCTATACTAGTAAATTCAATTTTCTCAATTTGATTATTATTTAGTTTCCAAAAACCTACTTCTATTGGCATATATTTCACCTCATTCTTTAATCTATTTACTTAAATTAATCAAAAATAATCTACAAAGATTTAAGACTTGCTAAATGAAAGCCTCACAAAAATTTCATCAATAAAATCTATTACATTATTAACAACAACATCTTCACTCACTCCAAAAGGTAAAAATATTGGTATATAAGTAAAGTCATATTTACCAATAAAAACCTGATTTATATCAATTTTCTTTATTGCTAACAATTCATCTTTGATTTCAGGAGCATAATTCCAATTACTATCTTTTATTCCTATCCAAAAAGGAGTTTCAGCTTTTTTAATCCAGTATTCTAAATTAAATTCTAAACTAACACCCCATTGATCATTAATCATCAAATATTGCTTATATCCTTCACGAAAATGTCTGCATTTCAACCCATCTGTATTTACATTTAATTTTATTTTTAATTTATCAGTAAATTTATCTATTAGTTGAATATACCCATATATTCTTTTTGCTATGTCAACCCCAACATCTTTTTCTTTAAGTGGTAAAAATGCTTCTTCATCCATTCTTGAGCAAAGTCCATCAAGCTGATTGATATCTGATAATAATATATCCAAATTATTTGTTACTAATTCCTGCCTAATTATATTAATAATTTTATCCCATGAGGTTATTGTAATAGTCAGTTCTTCTTTAACATCAAAGTTATAATATTCTGAATTTTTATTTTTCAAAACACTAAATTCATTGTTACATTTTCTTTTTAATTCAGACCATAAAGAATTGATTCTTTTTTCTGGACAAATAAACAAAAGAATTTTAACACCTGAATAATTAGATTCTTCTAATCTTTTTAAATAAGCTATGGGTTGATTTTCAGTTAATCCAGCCCAAAATTTTGATTCTATAATTAATATTTCTTCCTGTTTTTCATTAACTCCTACCATATCAGGCCTTGTTAAATCTTTGCCTGACTGTTGTGTTTTGAAATGAATTTCATCTTGAGGCTCTACTCTATTTATTAAACTATAGATATAACTGATAAATATTTCAGTAGTGTACAATAAGTTGTGTAAATAGATTTTTTTCAATAAAAAAAGAGGAATCCTTCTTTGAATGGTTGAAATATTTATTAGCGAAATAAACTCAACCCAAAGGAGGACTCCTCATGAACAGTATACCCGAAAAAAACAGTGATGGTCAAGTTGAATTTCACGATTTAATCATTGAACTCATCAAAAATTTTCTCGAGAATTTCCTCAAGGCTGAATTAACTGAATTTCTAAACTATGAAAAACATGAATACTCAGGTAGAAACTCTGGCAATAGTCGTAATGGATCTTATCTTCGTGATTTCTTAACTCAGTTTGGCAGTATTAAAGGCTTAAATGTTCCTAGAGATAGAAATGGTGAATTCCAAACTGAACTATTCCAACCATATAAACGCTATGATAACTGGCTTGAAGAAGCTATAATAAACATGTATGCTAATGGCCTTTCCACCCGCTATGTAGCTGATTGGATAGAGCAGATGTATGGACAAAAATATAGCCCTACTACTATTAGTAATCTAACTAATGTTGCTCTTGAAGAGGTTAAAAAGTGGAAAGAAAGACCACTTCAAAAACGGTACAGCGTTATTTTTATTGATGGCATGAGCATAAAAGTCAGACGAGATACTGTTGCAAATGAATCTGTATATATTATCATTGGTATCAATGAAGACGGCTATCGTGAAATACTTGATTTCTACATTGGTGCAACTGAATCTGCTGCTTTATGGGAAGAAGTACTAAGTAATTTAAAAGAACGCGGAGTCCAGGAAGTCCTACTAGGTGTTATAGATGGACTCCCAGGACTTAAAGATTCTTTTCTAAAAGTATTCCCTAAAGCGGATGTGCAGCGTTGTATAGTTCATAAAGTGCGTAATACAATAGTCAAAGTTAGAAAAAAAGATACTGATGAAATCGTTAAAGATTTAAAAAAGATCTATAGATCTCCCAGCAGAGAGTTTGCAGAAAAAGCTTTAGAAGAATTTGATTTTAAATGGAGTAAAATCTATCCTAAAGTTACTCAAAGCTGGTACGTAGATAAAGATGAACTATTAACATTTTATAAATATCCAGAAAGCATACATAAAGCCATATACACAACAAACTGGATTGAAAGAGCCAATAAAGAAATCAAAAAAAGATTAAAGCCTATGAATAGTTTGCCTAATGTACAAGCAGCTGAAAAAATAATTTATTTAAAGATTATTGAGTACAACTCAAAATGGTCTGATAGAAAGATGAGAGGATTTTTAGCTGCAAAAGATCAGCTCCATCAACTATTTAAAGAACGATACTGATTTATTTACACAAGATTCTTGACGTTATCTGAGGTAGGGTTCTTCTATTAAATTAGACACATAGTTCAGATAGTTTTTATGACAACAATTCTTTATTAATTTGTTATTTGCTATATCATCATTTAATTAATAGCTGGCAGCTCATTATAGTAAACTTCAGAATCTTTATAATCACTTTTAACCCAATTATTATATTCTAAAAATTGGCCATTATCCTCAAAAGAAGTTTTGATATTTTTAATTGTATTAACTTCTAATGCATTTTCATTATATATTGGACTCTTAAACTCAGTTGGGTTTAAAGAAATTCCACCACTAATAGAAACAATTACTTTTTGTTTTAAAGCCATATTATTCATTCTATCTATCTTATCATTGTATTCATTTACTGATTCTTCATATCTTTTGGTTAAATTATTATATTTATTAACCAAATTATTATACTTGTCAACTTCTTCACTATCATACCTATTGACAGGAATATAGCTATTTATTTCTTCATATAGGGTTTCTATTTTTTCATCTAATTCATCAATATCATTTTCTAATGTTTTTATTTCTTCATTAAGTTCTTTATAAGGCTCATAGTAGCCATATAATTCTTCCTCGTCTATATTCTCACTGATTTGATCTATATAATATTGATCACTCTTATTCAGAGAGGATTCTTTAAACAGATTAGATTTATTCATTACGTGTGTATATTCATTAATATTATTTTCATTTAATGTTACCTTGCCACTTGGATAAATTAAAGCAGTAGCTGCTAACAACTTGTCTGTTTTATTATCTGTTTTTAAAGATGGTAATTCTACCGATAAAAACTGATCTAAATCTACTCTATTATCAATACGTTCTTCTTTAAGCCAATTTATTAACCCTAATATTTTACCAAGATTGCTTAATTCTTTCATTCTTTTTGAATGACTTTCATAATAATGATAATTATTATTTAAGTGTGCTATTGTATCTTTAGTAGACTTATCTAACGTAATATCTTCTTCATCCATTCTTTCTGAACCAGCTAAAAATTGATTGTTTTTTATCACTCCAATGTTGCCATCAGTGATGGTTGTTATTTCTTCTGGGTAAAACCAATATCTTATTCTTTTGATGTCATTGTTTGTATAACTATCAAACAAAAAACTTATTTGATCATTTTTTGATATACTTTTTCCACTTTCATTTAATAAAGTTCTTTCATCTTCGGTTAAAAAGCCAGGAATATCTTCTTTCATATCATCAGCAACTAATTCATAAGTGTTAGGATCTAATCCCACTGATAATGTTTTAAAAAACTTATCTGCTTCTAGCAAAACATATCCTGCTCTAGTGTTATCTAAATAACCTCCAAAATTTACTTTAGCATACTTATTTATTTCATGTTTATCCAAACTTATATAGGGGCTATTATATCCATGATGAAATAATGCTCTGTAAACAACTGCTATATCTGACAAGGATATGATTTCGTTGGCTAAAGTGGCAGTTTCGTCTAATTTCCCATAAAAATATAATTCATCATCATTTGTTATCTCTAGTGCTTCTAAGTTTACTTTCTGATTAAACATATTTTGTATACTAGTTAAGTCAATAGATTGCTTATTATTTTTTAAATCCAAATCATTAATAGAAATAGAATGAGGTTTTTCATATAAAGTTAATTTTTGAGATGCATAATCATTTTCGAAACTATAAACCTCAATTTCTTTTATTTCTGTATCATCACTATTTATAACTGAGCGAATTGGAAATCTAATAATGGATTTATGCTTTTCAAAATCTTCTTTTGGATTACTCCCTTGAACAAAAACCCTTATTAAGTCAGAATTATAATAAAGCTGAAAACGACCTTCCCGAAATAAATCCACCCATGCAGGTTCTCTATTCTCTACTGGATAATGTTCTATAATATTCGTGTAATCTTCTTCTATATCAGTATTTTCTACCAACTGATTTTTTAATAAACTTGAATATTTCTCTAGATATTCTTGAAGCAAAGCTTTTTCATTATCACTTAAAGATTCTTTATTTCCTAAAACTTCCTCAATGGTTTCTCCTGAATGAGTGATTGTACTTCCAGGTATCTGCTCCTTATAGGTGATTTGAATTGTACTTTCACTAAAATCGTTAAAGGCGAAAAAACCTATAATTAAAAGCAATAATATATATATCAATATTTTTTTATTAATTTAAATACCTCCTTTTCGCTATAAAACTTATCCTAATCGATAACAACCTTCTATTTGAAATTAAAGTTATCGTTAATACTTAATATTGATTGCAGAAAAACCTAAAATCACATTCTCTGCAAATCTTCTTTGGCGGAAAACTTTCAAGAGCAAATTTCTCGTTTTGTATTTTTTTAACTATATTATCAAATTTGTAATTTGCCTCTTTAAAGTCTTTGTCATTTATTGAAATATTCACTTTTGCTTCTTCAGGATTTTTAGCTCCAGTGAAATATATCATTGCATTTTCAATATTAACTTCATGTTTGTTTTTTAATAAGTTAGCATAAGTTGCAAGCTGAAATTTATATTTTTCCATCTTTTCTTCTGATTCTTCTGGTTTAGTCGCTTTAATATCAATTAAATGATACTTCCCCTCATCATCCAAAATTATATCTATTTTTCCACTAATAAAATAATCAGGTTTTTCTATACTTATATTTAATTCAGACTCACTGATTTTTTCTATTAACTCTTGATTATTTTTATAATATCTAATAATTTGATTAAATGCTTCTTTTTTAATATTAGGTGCTAAACTCTGCTGCATATGCTCTCTTAAATTGTCATAATTATTTTCATACCACTCTTTAATCTTCTCATTGCTAAGCTTATCGTTATTTTCTTCTAAGCAATATTTGTTTACATCTTCAATAGTTTCATGAACCAAACTACCAAACAATGCTCCACCTCTACGACTTGAAGTAAATCCAGATTCCTTATAAAAATTATATTGTCTAGGACAAGTATCATATACCAAAATATCAGTAGTTAAGCTATATTGCTTCTTTAATTTACTGTCTTTTTTCTCATTAATATTAACTTGATCCCAGTCATTTTTATTTATTTCTTCTAAACTTTTCACCATATTCCACACTGGTCTTATTTTAGGATTAGCATTCTTTCTATATTTACTTAGCACTAAAAAATTCTCTGCTCGTGAAAAAGCTACATAATATTTTCTCATATAATCAAAATCATTAATTTTATTTAAATCTTCAAATATTTTTCTGTGCTTAAAGTCTTTTAATTCCTTATCAAGCTGACCACTTTGCATCGTCTTCTTACCTAAATTGCTGACAATAACTACAGGGAATTCTAATCCTTTGGCTTGATGAATAGTCATTATTGAAACATGGTCTTTTATCAATATCTTTTCTCGATCTTCATATTCATTTAAACCTGATCGATGAAGAACATAAAAGAAACTCTTAAATAATCTTTGTGGTATATACTCAACATTTCTAAAAGTTATGATTTGTGATTCTTTTAAGTAAAATTTATTAAATTTAGCTAATAAATCTGACATTATTCCCAGATTGTATTTAGATAAACTATTGTCTTCTAAATATTTTTTAAATGGTTTGAACTCAAACATCTGATACATTACATCTAATAAATTTTCATCTGTTGTTTCCTTTTTTTCTGCAATTTCTTTATAATATTTTCTCTTTTCTCGAAGCCAGTTAGAAAAAGAATGATACCTTTCTTCTTCTAATAATTCTTTAAGTTCAAATTTTATTTCTTCTAGGTATAATCTCCAATCATTTGCATATGAAACAGCTTTCTCATCAAATTCAAAAATATAGACAAAAGCTGCCAGCAAATATCTTATCTCCTCATACTGAAAATAGTTTTTGGCTCTAGGGCAATTGCTTCTTATTCCTTTATCAGCAAGTGCATTTATAAAAGAATCAGAGTATTTTCCTTTTACTGAATCAATTAAAATTGCAACTTCACTATAATCATTGATAACTTCTCTTGTTTTTAAATCTTCAATAAAGTCAGCCACTTTTTTTGCTTGTTTGCTTTTATCAAATTCATTAATCTTAAAAACACTATTATAAAAAGGCATTCTATTTTGTCTGCATGGTTTTATTTTTTTATTAAACCTTGCATTACCCCATTTAAGTGATTTCATAAAACGATTATAAATATCAATAATCTGCTGATGAGATCTATAATTAATAGTTAAATTAACCTTTTCAGCCTCTGGAAAATGTTTGGGGAATTCTAGTAAATTCCTAACAGTAGCACCTCTAAATCTATATAATGACTGATCCTCATCACCAACAACGCAAATATTATTGGTTTTCTCAATCAGTTTATAAATTATTGTTTCTTGTATATAATTGGTATCTTGAAATTCATCTACCATTATATATTTAAATCTATTTTTTAATTCTTCTTCTGTTTCTTTGTTTTCTAATAGATCGTTAAGATAGAACTGTAAAAAAGCAAAATCAACATAATTTTTTTCAGAAAGCAAATCTCTATAATTTTGATAAGCATAACCTAATTCCTCGAAAAATTTATCACCACTAAACACTAAATCTTCAGGTGATATTAACTCTTGAGTCAATTTATTGAAATATTTAATTAATCCTTCTATAGTTCTCCATTTATATTTCCATTTATTAAGATACTTCTTATATCTAGATTCATCAGTAGAATCTTCTAATATCTTATTAAAGTTATCATTAATGAAAAACTTTTGCATTACTTCATCTAAAACTTCAAAACCTCTATCTAAATGTGGATGAACATCTGTAAACTCTCTTAAAATCTCATTACAAAAACCATGAATGGTGTTAATCATAATATCACTAGTATCAATTCTATGATCCAAATTGTCAATCATATTAGCTATCCTGGTTCTTAATTGGAGAGCTGCCTTTTCTGTGAAGGTGCAAACTAAAATATTTTTGGCCTTTACTTTTTTATTAGCTAATAAGTTTACAGTCCTTAAAATTAAGCTTTGAGTTTTTCCTGAACCAGGACCTGCAATTATTAATAAAGGACCATCTGTTGTCTCAATTGCTTTTTGCTGCTCTTTATTTGGTGTAAAATCTAGTAAATTATAGATGTCATTCATGGTTTTATTCCTCCCAAAGATTAATTAACTTCTAATATTGATTTAAATAATTTATCAATAGGTCTGGAATTATATTTATTCAATGATTGTTTATCTATAAAGAATATATTTAAAGCATTAAATTCTTCTCTAGTTAGATTATAATGTTTATTTGAACTCTCAAATTCACTGTAGGCCATAATGTATGAATTTAAAATTATCTCATCTTCATTAATCGAATTAGCTGCAATTTTAGGTTCTTGTTCTTTTATAGTTTCTGCTAATTGTACTTTAGGATGTTTTTCTATTTTCCCTAAATTATGAATCCCTTTTGGATCAATAAAACTTAAATATTGCTTTTTATCTTCTTTTATCCAAAGCATAAAGTCTGGATAATATCTATCTACATCATCCATAAAACATACACCTTTACTTCTGGTTAAATTTCTTAATAAAAATATTTCTTTATCTTCTATTATTTCTTTTGCTTCATCACTTTCTATATAATCTTTTAAAAGACTTATAAAAGTTTCTTCGCTCTCTTCCAAACCTTGTGGTGTTGTTTTAATTTCACCATTTTTACATAACAATGGCTGGAAAAGATGACGATCAAAATAAATATTTTTAAAGTGATCATTACCATTTAATTTTGCTGAATAAAACATTTCTGTTTCTTCTTGAATTAAATCTTCAACTTCATCAATTAAATTAAAGTTTTTTCTCTCTATTTTTATTACATAATCCTGAAAGTTAGAATCTTCTTTGGTTAATGACCTGTAAACTAATTTATCATCCTGGTAATGTTTATGCGAAGTTTTATAAAACTTATTTACATATTTCTTTAAAATCTTTTCAGCTATCTCTTGCAATTTTTTTAAATCAGCAAATTTATTCATTTTTAGAGTATCGTCTTCACAAAAAACCTCATAATTTTTATTTTCTAAAATCTCTTTGAGTTTATCTTTTTGTATAAGTAAATTATGAAACCTTTTCTTTTTCTTATATCTAACCAAATTTAAATAAATTTGGTCCCAGTCCATTAGATTTAAAATTTCTTGATCAAAATAATAATTCTCATATTGGCTATTATCTTTAAATTCTAAATCAGCATCAAAACTTGAAACTATTTCAGTCTTAGGCCTTAAATCTAACTCTACAGATATTTCATTGTTTTTAGTAATATCTAATTCAATTAACTCTTCATAGAAGTTAGCATCATCTTTCACCTTTATTGTATATAGATTTTTATTCAAAAACTCACTATTTTCTTTAATTGGAAGAATAATTTCTTTATCATCTTTATCTTCTATTCCCTCTTCCTCTAAATATTTTCTGAAATCCTCCATATAATCAGCTCTTATACCAAATATATTTAGAGTTTCTAGAAGATTAATATAATCTGGATGAAATACATCACTAAAAGCTTCACTTCTCTTTAAAGACCCATTTAAACCTTTTATTCGTACACCCCTGCCAAATAACTGTATTATTTGTGAGCCTCGGCTACGACCTAAATTTAAAATTCCAATATTTGAAACACGATAACTATTCCAGCCTTCAGTAAATTTCTTTGATCCTATTAATAAGTTTATATTTGAAGTAGAATCATTTAAATCGGTAAATAGCGAATCTGAAAATTCATCTTCTTTTACTCTATAATTATTTTCTTCAAACTTATCTATCAATTTAGAAGAATTACCAATATTTATTAATCCAAAATAATCTTTAGCTCCCTTTAACTTCAGGCCAATCTCACCATCTCCACCCTTAATATTATATAATTCTAGTTCTCCAGTTATATTAGATGTATTGAAAATTAATTCTAACATTTCATTATAACTTATTCTTTCATCAATATTTTTAGATTTCAGATATCTAAATTTATCATCAAAAATATCTCTGTCATTTTCATCTTCAAATCCGCTTTTCTTATTTAAAATATTTTTTATAATTGTTATTATCTCAGCTTTGTTTTCAAATAAATTTTTAATGAATTCAATAACAAATTCTATATCACTAACACTTCTTTTATCTATTTTAGCCATACTTCCACTTGGAGCCAGCACAGTATCTCCAACAAATACTAATAAAGGATTCTCTAAATTATATTTTTTTATTGCTTTTCTATTCTCAACATAATATTTTTTCTGCTCATAAAATGATAATAAGTTTGCTAGCATATATCGGAAATTATATTCTTTAAGCTGTGAATCTTTTAAATTTAAAATGTTATAATCTTTACCATATCCGTCATGATAAAAATATCTGTACGAGTAATCAAAAATAACAGCTTTAGAATACTCTTCTAATAAATTTACATGGAACTGTTTAATCTGACTTTTCTTATACTCAGATATCTCCATATTATCTAATTTTTTATCTAACTGATATTTTGACATATTAATATAGGTATTATTTTTATTAATATTAAATATTTCCTCTTTGATTTCTTTATCAAGACCTAAAAGTTCAACTTTTTCATTGTATCTAGGATAATCATTTTTTATCTTTTCTGATCTATCTATTCTATCACCAATGGCCTGACCAAAAGTTGCGCTATATTCAAATAAAAATCCATCTCTAGCCAGTGCTTCTCTATTAGATTTCCATTCAACTCCCTGCATACCTTTATGTCCCTCATCTACAAAAACTAAATTATTACCTTCTAATGTACTTATTTCTACACTTTCACCTTCACCAGTTTTATTTTCCTTAAGTTTGTGTATTTCTATTACATAAATATCTTTATCTCCAATTAATCCACCACCCATTTTATTTAGATGATCAACATCAATGTTACTTACTTTAAATTCTTCTATATGTTGTTTTGTTAGTCTCTCATTTGGAGTGATTAGTATAATATTATCTAATTTAGTTTTATTATACTTTAAAAACTGAAGAAAATTTATATGCATTATAAGAGTCTTTCCTGACCCAGTGGCCATATAATATGCTAATTTATTTAAATCGTCTTCTTCAAAATATGAATATTTCCTTTTATCTTTCTTAATTTTTTTATTTTCTTCATCTACAAATTCGTTTATATCAATAAGAAATTTTTCTTTACTATTAAAATATCTATCCAAAAATATTTCAGTAAATAAAACAGCAAAATACTGAAAATATTTTAAGTCTATCAAATTTTCCCTGTTTTCGCTGATATGATCTACATATTCTTTAATATTACTATCATAGGTTTCTAATTTATTAAATAACTCATCTTCAATTTCAAAATTAACCATCAATAGGTTTTGAAGTATATAACTCCTCCCTTCTTCATCAAAACCATCATCTATTAAATCAGGTTGTGCAACTTTCCTAAGTGTTTTAAAATTACCTTCATTACTTATAAATTCTTCAACTCCAAATAATGACAAAAGATATTTATTTAAAATTTCTCTGTCTTGTAATTGCATTATCTCACCAATCCTTTAATCATTAAGCATCAACTTCTTAAAGCTTTCCTCTATTAGTAAAGAATTTTCTACATAATTATCTCCATTAATATATACTTTTTTATAATCATCAAGATTTAGTTTGTTTTCAATAAATTCTTTATCTTTCTTTAAATCTAAATCAATAGTCTTTCTCCAGATAACCAATACACTCTCATCATCTTTCTTACCACTTACAATTTTATACTTCCTATCAAATTGATCATATACATCAAATGTTTTTACTTTAAGCCCAATCAAATAATTAAATGTTTCTATTAAGTTAACTTTTTTATTTATCTTTTCTTTATTTTCTGTAAAAATTATTTCATAATTAAATGGTTCTTTAAATTTATCTATATTTATTACAGAAGACTTAGTGTCATAGTCTAGCATATATTTTATTAGATAATCATCATAATTATTAATTAACTTTAGATTATTAGATTCAAATTCTATATTTTCAAGAGTATCCTCATATTGTTCTATACTCTGATATTTGAAAAAATGACTATAACCATCATTATCTTGAGGTTTACCATCTTTCCACTCCTTTGAATACATCACTTTCTTTATACGAGGTAACATAGTGGTATAAAAATAATTACCCAATTCAACTTGAATATATTTGCGTTCTCCATCATCTTCTTCATTTAAATCCAAACAAGCGTGGCCAGTAGTGCCTGATCCAGCAAAGAAATCCATAACAATATCATTTTTATTAGAAGCAATTCTTAAAATTCTTTTGATTAGTCGTAATGTTTTTGGTGTATCAAAAACATCATCTTCTTCATTTAATAAAGCCTTCAATTCCTGTTTTGCTTCTTGATTATGTCCTACTTCTTCATATGTCCAAATTGTCATAGGGGTTATACCATCTTTAACCTCTGATAAAAATCTTTTTACTGAAGGAACATTATTCCCATCTTCCCCAAACCAGATACGATTATCTTCAACCATTTCTTCAAATTTTTCTTCAGATACTACCCAACTTCTTCCTTGGGGAGGCAAAACTTTTCTCCCACTAGGAGTCCTAATTTCATAAATATCTTTTGGGGTAACTCTTTTAACTGATAAATCACTTGACTTCCATGGGCCTCGTGGATCATTATCAGGGTTTTTATATCTCTCATCCATTTCTTCTGTTCGCGGTAATAAATTTATATCCCAATTATCTTTATTTTTGGCATAAGCTAAAATAAAATCATGATTATCGCTAAAATAGCGGGCATCATTTTGAGGTGAATATTTCTTTTGCCAGATAATATTTGACACGAAATTATTTTTACCAAAAATTTCATCACAAAGCTTTTTCAAATTAGAATGTTCATTATCATCAATACTAATAAAAACTACTCCATTATTTGCCATAAGCTTACTAGCAAGCTTCAATCTATTTTCCATCATTGTTAACCAACTGGAATGCTGATAATTATCTTTATATACAAAATCTTCTCCACCTGTGTTATAGGGAGGATCAATAAAGATAGCTTTAACTTTACCTTTATATTTTTCCATTATAAGATTAAGTGTTTGAAAGTTTTCACTATTAATCATTAATCCTTTTATTTCATCATTAACATTATTATATGAATCTAGCAACTTTTCTTTAAAATCGTTATTAAAATATTTAGTATCTACAACTAAGTTTTTCAATTTTCTCTCATTAAATAATTTACTCTTATTGATAAATAAATCATCTTTAGTTTCAATTTTCTCATTAAAAAAGACTTTCCATTCATTAATTTGTTTTTTATTATTTAATACTTCTTCAAATATTTCATCTTGAATTACCTCTGGCACTTTATCCAATGTCAAACAATATTCATCATCAATTACAAACTTTTTCTTCTCAAATAACTTTTTCTGAAAATTTTCTATTTGAGCTAAAAATTCAATTATTTTTTTTGAAACATTCTTTATTACTCTGACTTTATTTAAGTATGAATCTACACTCTTTTCATCTTCTGTACCTATAGCATCAATATTCATAATTTCATTTTTAATAAAAAAGTCTAATTCTCTATTTAAAAATCCTTTTAAATCTTTATGTATAAAATAATCTGATTTGTTTTTTGTAGTATATTTATAAAGCTGAGATTTCAAAGGTGGATTAGCTTTTTTATCTCCATCAATTAACCATCCTAAATCATAGATATCTTTAGTCTGTTTCTTAATTTTATTCTCTAATTTATCAAAAGTTTTATCTCTAATATCAGCTTGCGTATTTCTATTTTTGTATTTTTGGTTTTCTTTTTTAGTCAAACTTCTATATTCAAAGTAAATATTTAATTCTTTATTTTCATTATCATAATCAAAATAATTTTCTTTTTTAAGTAAAAAATACTGATCTTCATCAGATTTATTATTATTTTTTTCTTCTTCAGCTTGCACAACTTTAAAATTAACAGTTACCCAATTATTTTTAAAACTATAATTGTCAAATTCTTCTGTTGTTTTGACATAATATTGATCTTTATTAGCCCAATGCATATGAACTTCTTCACCATTATATGGAATAGCATATTTTTCATCTTTTGAATATCTTCTTTTAGATAAAAAATCACCATTATCATAATATCTTTTAAAAAATCTATAAATATCATTATAAATATCATTATAAATATTAGTATCAATATTAGTAGAGCTAGATAATGAATTTAGCTGTTCTTTTGCTTTTTGATATTTTTTTGAGTCTTTAAAATCCACACCTAATTCTTCAGCTTCATTTTTTATCTTTTCAATTTTTTCTTCCAATAATTCCTTATCTTTATTTACAAGTTGATTCATTTCTTTATCAATAGTTTGTACTAAATCTTTTTCGATAAATTTTTCTATTTCATCTTTCCTCTGGTTCATAATCCTATATATTCCAAAATCTAATTCAGCTTTATCAAAACGAAATAATTCTTTTAGCAAAGATGTTAGCCTATCTCTATCATTCATTAAATATTCCTCCTGGTTTTTTAATTATATTTTTCTTTAGCATCTTTTATTTTAAAAATAACTTCTTCTAAATCTTTCTCGAAAAAATAATTTTTGCTCAACCAACTATAAAATTCATCATCCTCTAATCCTTCTTCATTTATCTTTATTAATATTTCATATAAATCTTCAATTAAATTTTTTTGTTTGTCTTTCATTAATATCCTCCTGTTCTAGCTTTCTTCACCTTTTGAATCAATCACATTAAAATTTAATTCTCTTAATCTATTTTCTAAAGAATCAATAAAACAATCAATTCTTTTTTCAATAAAAACATCTAAAGCATCTTCAGGCAAATAGTCTTTTTTTGCCCATTGAATTAATTCATTAGGTATTAAATGATCCTCAAAAACTTCATCTAATTCTTCTAAATTGTATTCTTTTAAATAATTAACAGGATTTTTATCACTGATTTCAAGGTTAGTTTTTTGTGGTATATAAGCAATATTCATTAAACTATTTTTATTAACTTCAATTTCATCAGTAAAATTATCTAAAAAATTCAAAGGAAATATATGATGTAAATTAGGTTTGTCAGTTAAATGATAATAAACATCTTTTAAAACAGAACTGTCTTTATACTTCCAGTCTTTAGGTTCTTGACTGGATAATAAAGATAGAATTGAACGAGATAATCGTCCACGAGAACTATAAGATGAATCTCTTAAATCATTTTTATTTAATACAAAATCAGGAAATTTTACTTCTTTTCCCTGTTTAGCTCTTTCAAGCCAATCTACATGATTTCTCAAATGGGTAGTGTTTCTTAACTTTTCTTCAGTATGAAAACTATAAAACCAAAAATATTTATTCAGCAATTCATAATTAGGTTCTGGATTCTTATAAAAATAAGAAACTATACTCATATAAAAATAGCGAAAAGGTACTAATCTAGGCCCTTTTAAATGTAAATGGTTCTCAAAAAAATCGAAAGTTTTTAATATTGCTTTTTTAGCATCTTCCCAAATTTTTTCAATTTGAGCAGCTTCTATCGGTTCAACCCCCTAAATATGGAAAATATGTTTGTTAAGCTCGCTCATTCTTAGTTTCTCATTTTTTGATTTAGGCGAGTACTGGTTCAGCAACTATTTTTTCTGCTTTAGCCAGTTTATAAAATTTTGCTGGAGGCATATCATTAAGACTGCCATGACGGTATCTGTTGTTATAATAATTCATATACTCACTGACTTTTTTATAGGCGTCAATAAAACTACTGAATTCATTAATTGAATAACAATCTTTTTCTAAAACCGAATGAAATGATTCTATATGAGCATTCATATTAGGTGTTCTAACTGGAATTCTCTGATGCTCTACCCCCAGTTTTTCACAGGTGTCTCCAAATAATTTAGAGACAAATTGTGGTCCATTATCTGTTCTAATTTTAGGCAAATTCATGCCTTTATACAGCTTTCTTTTATTTAAAGCAGCCTTTAATACCCTGCAGGTATCTTTAGCTTTACAGCTTAGTCCCAGGTGATAATCTATAACAGTCTTATCAAAGACATCAATTACTGACATCTGGAAAAAGAACTGATCTGTTCCATTTATGTAGCCGTATTTTAAATCCATCTGCCAGAGTTGATTTGGTTCTGTAATTTCTTCCTGTTTTGCAATCTTTTTAGGTCTAAATTTTTTGATTTTTCTTTGCGATCTTAATATATCCAGTTCTTTGCATAACCTGTATACTTTTTTCTTATTTATTTTCAAGTTATAGTCTTCTTTTAAACAGACTGTAAGTTTCCTGTAACCATAAGGGAAGCCATCTCCTGCAACCAGTTCTAAGAGCCATTCTTTAATCTGTTCATCAGATATTTTTTCACCTGATTCAGTTAGAGAATACCCAGGGACAGGTCTTCCTTGAGGATTATTGGAATTGCTGCTATTAGTACTTTCACTCTCAGTTTTTCTATTTATATTACTGTAGTAAGTGGAAGAATTAAGCCCAACAAAGTCTAAAACAATAGAGATTTTATACCCTTTATTTATCCACTTTGATGCAATCTGAACTTTGAGGGCTATCGGGGGTTTACTTTATCTCTCAACTCCCTTAAAATCGCTAATTCTAATTCTTTTTCTGCTACAATTTTTTTGAGCTTATCATTTTCATCGCTCATTTTACTTAATCTATTTTCTATCTCTTTCATTTGCTTTTTTTCATCTTTAGGAAGAGATCTAACTGATCCTGTTTCTTTAGCTTTTTTGACCCAGCTGTAAACAGTATGCTTAGAAATATTATGTCGTCTTGCTACAAGAGCTGTGTTACCTATTTCGCGACATTCTTTTACAATTTGTTCTTTAGTTTCATCGGAATATTTTCTGTTTGCCATTGGTGTTTCCCCCTTGTAATTAGAGTATATCACTTTCAAACTTTTTCTCCAATTCTGTTAGGGGGCTATATAGAAATAATCCTCGTAGGTTTTAGAAGTATGTATTTTGCCTGAATCATATATTTGAGAAACCTCAAAATTATTTATAACTGCTGACATACCACCAATATGATCTGCATGAGGATGAGTAGAAAAAACTGCATCCAGCCTTTCTACATTATTAGAATTAAGATAATCCACCATTTTTGTTGCTATACTGCTGTACCTATCACCTGCATCTATCAAGACATTTGTTTCGCTGCTCTGAATGAGTATCGCATCTCCCTGGCCAACATCTATAAAATGAACATCAAGTGCTGCCTGGACAGGAGCTATTGTTATAAGAATTAAAATAATGCTTAAAAAAAGTGCTTTTAGTAGTTTATTTAACTTGTTGGTTTTAATACAATCTCACTCCTTAAATCTATCTTTTATAATAAACTTTCTAACTAAAATCAAATATTAATCTTCGCCTGCAAAAAACTCGTTGAGCTTAAATTTTAAACCATTATCATCAGGATGATTTTTCCTGTGGTCAAAACTTCCATTTAGGATCTCACGCGGTATTCCTTCTGAAAAAGCATCACAGGTAAATCCATTTTTATAAACTCTAATGCATTTAAAACAAATATTATTGTCAATTTGGATACCTAAAATGCTATCACTTGCAAACTTTTCGTTTTTTCTCACCATATGATCTCCTCCATATTTAAATTATGTTACGTCAAATCTAATAGTTTTTTCAAAAATATTAATAGTTATCATAGTTGTCAGGCTAGGAATCTCCATAAAAAGAAGGAATCCCTCCCCCTGAGCTAGTAAATAGTAATTGAAAAAGTCACAACCTACTAAACCCAGAAAGGAAGGGATGTAAGTTATGTTTTCTCGAAAAATACCTAATTTCCTGCTTAAACCTATCATGAATTTTGTTCTTTTGACCTATCTTTTTTTCGCCAGACTTTTCCAGGTTGATTTTGAACCCAATGATAAACTCGATGATAGTTATACTAAATTTAACAGTTTTGATGACCCACAACCTATTATAGAATATAATCAGGTTGACTATCGCGATATTCTAGCTGAAGCTGAAAAAAATGGTGAAAATATTCAGCCTGTTAATCGCAATAAACCTCTAACTGTAAAGGTTGAGGAGTGCTCTCAATGTGGAGCTCCCAAAAAATATCTCTACAGTTTCGGTCATGATCCAGATGGATACCAAAAGTTCCAGTGTAAACTCTGTAAACATCAGTGGGGCTCCTAAGAAACCTAAAAAACCTAAAAACCACCCTACATATCGCTGTCCTTTCTGCAACTATGCTCTTGCTAAAGAGAAAAAGCGCAAGCATTTTACCAAGTATAAATGCCGCAATGATGACTGTTCTAAATGGAAAAATGAACATAAGCGTTATCGCTACAGAGCCTATAATTTTGATATCAATAAGCTTGAAGTTTCCAGACCTGATAAAGAACCTGTTAACCTTGATAATTCTCACTATGGAAACTTTACCATCTCTAAAGCTATTGACTTTTATGTCAGTCTTGGTCTTTCTTTAAGACAGGCTGAAAGAGCTCTTAAACTTGCCTATGGTGTTTCACCTTCAGCTCAAACCATCCAAAACTGGACTGTCTCTTTAGCTTACAGACTTGCTCCTAAAATCAATGAGCTTGATCTGCCTTTATCTGGTATTGTTGCTGTTGATGAAACATATATTAAAATCAAAGGCAGCTGGCATTATCTTTTTACTGCCATAGATGGTGAAAATGGCTGTGTTATCGCTCAGCATCTTTCTAAAAATCGCGACGCTAAAGGTGCAATAACCATTTTAAAAAGAATCATCGACCAATATCAAGATCAAAACTTTGTTCTAGTTACTGATATGGCTCCAATTTACAGAGCTGCTGTCCATGCTGCTAAAGTGTTTTTGAAAACCAATATTGACCACAAACAACTTAAGGGGCTATTTGCTAACGATGATAACTCAGATGAAATTTACAGACCTTATAAAAACATCATTGAAAGGTTTTTCGGTACTTATAAAGCCCATTACAAACGCCATAAAAGCTTTAGCTCTTTTGATGGTGCACTTGCTCATATAACTCTTTATCAGCTCTATTTTAATTATTTAAAACCTCATAGTTCCTTTAATGATAAACCACCACTGATAGTAGAAGGAGCAAGAGGTCAGCCTATCGAATCCTGGGCCCAACTTATCAGATGGATCACCAAAACTGATAGGTAATTAAATATCTTTTAGAAAAATCATGTTTTATCCCTTTAGATATTTATAATCACCAGATACCATTTTATTACTTTATTTACAACTTTAAACTTTTGACATTCTGATCATTTTCATTATAATCGTAATTAGTGGTGCTCTATTACTATTTGCTTACATTTTATGGTAACTATCATATTTTATTTGACGTTATCTTAAATTATCGTTCTAATTAATATATTCAATAATAAGCAATAAAACCCTTTATATGTTAAGCTTTTTAGCTGTTTGTTTGAATACATATATCAGTCATAAGTGTCTAAAAAAAATATAAAACAAACAGACATTATTTTATATTTTATAATTTTCCTAATATTTCTTTATTTTTACTCCTGTTATCTAAATTCAACAACAAAATTAAAATTCCTGTGTTTAAATTAATTTTATAATATTTTAATCAAAAAATTCCTCTACTATATTGTAGAAGGAAAGCAAAAAAATGACTATTTATTTAGCAGTTACTTTGAATTTCAAGTTCAGACTATACTCATTTAAAATAAAATTGCTATTTTTTTATATTTTCGTAAAATAATCAAGTTTTAGTGTTACATTTTTAACAAATAAATGGTAATATATAGTTAATAAATAGCATTTTAAGAAAGGAGCAATCATGGAAGAACTATTTACTCTTATCAGTTCTTATGGTTTTCCGATGGTTTTATCGGTCTATCTCTTGATTCGTTTTGAAACCAAGCTTAAAGACCTTGAATCTTCTATCGACACACTAATTCTTCTTAACAACAGCTCTGATAATAGATCCAGTAATAAAACTGATTTTATTCATTAATTAATTTTGCAGCCCCTGTATAAAACAAAGGCTGCATGGGGTGGTGTTACACAAGGGGAGGATTAGTAAATTTCATCATATTTTTCAAAATACAGTTTTGCATCTTGTTTGCAAACTTCTAGATTTTCATTACAACTATCTGGATCTTTAACACAGTCTTTACAAAAATTTTTATTTTTTTTATAGAGGTCATTGAATTCTTTTACTATATCTTTTAAGTAAACAGATTCTCTTATCCTGCCTAATTCTTTCTTGAAAATTTCGTAAGAAGGTAAATCTATATCCTGCTGTATGTCATTACTGTTTGGGACTTTGCCAATCTCTTCTGCTTTCTGCCTGAATAAATTCATTAATTTTTCTTTATCTATATCATTTGGATTACACCTCCAGATAAATTATTTTTCTATTTGTCAGCAAGCATTAAAATGTCATTTTTTAATTTATCTGGAAGAAAGAGAAGCTCTTTATCTTTTCTGTCTACCTCTTTATAAAGTCTCATAAATTGATTTCTGGCATAACCATTAGTAATATCAGAATGGCAGAGAGTTCTAAATCCACCGAAATGCTCAACCGTATCTTTAACTTTCTTTGGTAAAGAATCCATAGCCTTATGAACTTCATAATATCCATAATTGCGAACAGCATTTAATGCCAGGCTCCATGCTTCTCCTGCAGTTAATTTATCTTCTGGAGCTTTCATAATCATCTCTGCTTCTTTAATCAGTTCTCCAGCAGATGGCGGCCACATTGCATTAGTGATCATAAGTTTCTTCAAAACTTTTATGATCAGAGAATAGTCATAATATTTTAGCAAATCTAACCAGACTTCTATCATCATCTTGTTTTCAGTTTTCGAATCCCTTGGAAACTTAAACCTCCCGGAATAATTATAGTTCATGTAGCTTAGAAGTCGAACAATCTCTTTTCTGTTCATCAATATTATCCTCCTCGGAAGCTTCAATATAAATCTCTTGAAGCATATCCATCTTTTTTTGTGAATCTGAAAGGCTAGAACTTTTCATCTGATTTTCTAATTTTATCACCTGCTTTCTCAACTTTTTTGCCGAAAGAATATTTGTTCTCCAGAATTGATCATGCTGACTAAAATCAATGAGTTGTCTGATCTCATTCCAGCTGTAACCATTCTTTTCTAACTTTTTGCTTCCGACAGGACCAAGCCTGTGAAGTCTATCAATTTCTTTAACCCAGCTTTTAAATAATGAAGATTTATAATTAATATCTGGTACAGAAGCTCTTTTGTTGTTTTGTTTAATTTTAGCTATTAAGTAATTAGTAAGCTCATAAGCTTTTGTTTTATTATTTCTTTTAGATGTTTGTTTTGTTTTTACTAATTCAGTGCTTTTATCTAATTTTAATTTATCATCAACTTCTTTAGTGATTATTTCATTTTGATTTTTGGCGTGGGAACGATTATTCTTTTTTTGAGTTAGAGATTGAGTTTGAGTTAGAGTTAGAGATAGAGCTTGAGGATCACCTATAGTATCATTGAACCTATCAATGATGACATCGGAATGGCATCCTTCTTCCTTTATTTTAGCAGCTATTATTTGCTCAAGATATTTATTATTAAGACATTCTAGAAGCATCTCAGTAAAGGAAGGGCAGTATTCTTTTGTTTTTTCTAGAAAATCAAAGAAAAGATGGGTTGGAGGTAAATTTTCTAATTTATTCAAGGCAGATTTTTGATGATTGGGATTTTTTAAGGTATTATATTTTAAGGCATTAGTTATCATAAATACAGAATAATTGCTGTCATAACATATAAAATCATCTTTGATCAAAACTTTTAATGCTTTATCTATCTCTTCTTTTGATAAACCAAGGTCAGCCATAATATATCCTTTTGCAAGAACAAATAGACCTTCAGTATTTCTGTGATGATTTGTAAGTAGATAAATAGCTATCAATTTCGTGTTGTTATCCCAGCCTTTGCGTGGGTAATCTCGCCAAAAGTTATTCTGCACTTTATTATAATGCATTTATCTCAGCTCCTTTTATAATTTATGTAATTGATGTAAAATATTTACATTTAATTCATTATAACATAAATTGTAAATTAATAAAAGGGCTTTTGGTAATTTTTTCTATAATAAACTAATAACTCCACCAAAAAGGTGGAGTTATTGATTTTCATTTTGCACATACTCATATAATATACTAATTGATATCCAATTATATTTATTTATATTTTTTAAAATTGCTGGATTAATATGTTTTTGTCAAGTGAAATTTGACCCTTTTATTAATTGAAAATTGACCCGGGTAAGCAAAAAATAATATTAATTTTATTGACCCAGCCACTCTTCAGTTTCTTTCATTCGGTAAGAATTACCATTCATATTAATTACATATGATTTGTGGGTCAATCTATCTACCATAGCTGCAGTTAATGCTGGATCATTAAACACCTCATTCCACCTCTCAAATGAGAGATTGGAAGTTATGATAGTAGATTTGCGTTCTGCTCTTAGTGAAAGAAAGGAGAATAAAAGTTCGCTTCCTTTCTGGTCAAAAGAGATGTAGCCCAATTCATCTAAAATTATTAAGTCATATTTTTGGAATTTAGATTCAAAATTAGTTAATCTTCTTTCGCTCTGGGTTTCTTTCAATTGGTTGATAAACTGTGGTACTGTGGCAAAGAAGACTTTATAGCCCTCGTTACAGGCCTTGATACCAAGGCCTATAGACAAATGACTTTTTCCAGTCCCAGGATTTCCTGAGAAAATTATGTTTCTATTTTCTTCAATAAATTTAAGCGACTTTAACTCTTTAAACTTAGCTTGAGCACTCTCAGGTAGATAGTCTACAATTAGGGTATCCAAATATTTTTTGTATGGGAATTTAGCATTTTTAATCCTATTTTTACGGCCATTTTCTTTACGCATATCATATGCATCTCGAAATAGATCTCTTAATAGTTCTTCGTAAGGTGTATTGTTGCGATAAGCTTCAGCCAGTTTTTGATTTAAGTCGTTTCTAATACCAGCAATCTTTAGTTCTTTGATGTAATTTTTAGTTTCCAGTATTATTTCTTTATTCATTACTGGATCACCTCCTGATGATTTTGGAGACTAAACATAGTATCCCATTTTTTTAATAGTTCCAGAGAATTCTCATTTATTTCACTGGAAATTGTAAAATCAGGAGTATTCTCCTTTTGAACTAACACTTTGATATTAGCAGTTGTTACCATTGACTTTTTGTTTTTAGAAAGAGTTTCTATAGCACCCTTAATTTCATCCAGACCTTTCTCACTTACCAGTTCTAAAAGCTCTATGAATTCTTTAGTTTTTCTGGTATAATTATCGTAGTATAATTTATATATCTCTTTGAGGTCTGGTGCCATTTGATGAAAAGCTAGGGATTTTTTCAATGCACCAGGCTTTCTTTTTAGAGTTAGAAGATAATGTTCTATTTCAATACTGCATTTATGAACTTCATATATTCTCTGATGCTTTGCTACCAGCTCATCGTTGTAGTATATTTTTATATAATCTGAGTAAATTCTGCTGTTAACAAATCTTCCAACAAGATGATCAGGTACAGAATATTTATTCTGCTCAAAGGTTACAAAGCTGTATTTATTGACTCTACATTCTTTTTCTCTGCAGGCCTCATATGGAGGTTTTAAAGGCAGTAGATATGGTATTTCCTGCTGCCAGAGCTCATATGGTGATCTGTTATCTAATTCAGCTTTTTTCATTGAGTTAAGCCTTTTTAGTCCTGCAGCAAGATACTCATTTGCTTCTTCTATGGATTCAAAACTTGTTTTCTGGGAGAAGATCCGCCGCCTGACGAAATCAACGCCTTTCTCAACTTTGCCTTTTTCGTTCCCGCGATATGCGTTACAAAAGCGGTATTTAAAGCCATAGTAGAGGGAAAGCTTAACTAGATCCTCAGTAGCTTCTTTTTCAGAAGGACCAACGAATCTTTTTACAGCCTGTTTTAAATTATCATAAACTACTTCATGATATACTCCATTGAAGTTCTTAAATGCTTTAACATGAGCATCTAAAAATGAAGTCATCTTTTTATTAGCATAAAATTTACCATAGTGATGAAAACCAAAACCAGTTGTGAATAGAGCCATATTAAGGGTTTTGTTTTTACCTGCAATTTCTAAATTGGCTTCACCATAGTCGAACTGAAGGGATTCTCCTTCATGATAGAGCTGTTTTATATATGCTTCTTTGGCTGCATTTTCATAGGTGTTTCTGATGTAGTTGCAGACTGTTGAGTAACTAATATCATGACCTTTACCGAGCAGATATTCATGAATATCAATCTTTTTACGCTGCAGCTTACGCATACCTGTTGCTCGCCGTTTTTTGTTTTCTTTAATGCAGTAATCAATATCTTTTTTGATAGCTTCATTCATTTTATATTTATTACGGTTAGAGCTGTCATACTCAGGAGTTTCTACTAGAGATTCAATTAAGGTTAATATTTCATCTCTGGATTTTGCTTTATCCAGATTCTGAAGTTTTTCTTCATGATCTCGGATATATTTGCGGATAGTATTTCTTGAAAATTCTGACTCTCTAGCTATTTTTCTAATTGATTGACCCTCGACAAAATGTTTAATTAGAATATCGGCTTTTTCATTCAATTTTATCACCTTTTTCGATAACGTCAAGAATCTTGTGTAAATAAATCAGTATCGTTCTTTAAATAGTTGATGGAGCTGATCTTTTGCAGCTAAAAATCCTCTCATCTTTCTATCAGACCATTTTGAGTTGTACTCAATAATCTTTAAATAAATTATTTTTTCAGCTGCTTGTACATTAGGCAAACTATTCATAGGCTTTAATCTTTTTTTGATTTCTTTATTGGCTCTTTCAATCCAGTTTGTTGTGTATATGGCTTTATGTATGCTTTCTGGATATTTATAAAATGTTAATAGTTCATCTTTATCTACGTACCAGCTTTGAGTAACTTTAGGATAGATTTTACTCCATTTAAAATCAAATTCTTCTAAAGCTTTTTCTGCAAACTCTCTGCTGGGAGATCTATAGATCTTTTTTAAATCTTTAACGATTTCATCAGTATCTTTTTTTCTAACTTTGACTATTGTATTACGCACTTTATGAACTATACAACGCTGCACATCCGCTTTAGGGAATACTTTTAGAAAAGAATCTTTAAGTCCTGGGAGTCCATCTATAACACCTAGTAGGACTTCCTGGACTCCGCGTTCTTTTAAATTACTTAGTACTTCTTCCCATAAAGCAGCAGATTCAGTTGCACCAATGTAGAAATCAAGTATTTCACGATAGCCGTCTTCATTGATACCAATGATAATATATACAGATTCATTTGCAACAGTATCTCGTCTGACTTTTATGCTCATGCCATCAATAAAAATAACGCTGTACCGTTTTTGAAGTGGTCTTTCTTTCCACTTTTTAACCTCTTCAAGAGCAACATTAGTTAGATTACTAATAGTAGTAGGGCTATATTTTTGTCCATACATCTGCTCTATCCAATCAGCTACATAGCGGGTGGAAAGGCCATTAGCATACATGTTTATTATAGCTTCTTCAAGCCAGTTATCATAGCGTTTATATGGTTGGAATAGTTCAGTTTGGAATTCACCATTTCTATCTCTAGGAACATTTAAGCCTTTAATACTGCCAAACTGAGTTAAGAAATCACGAAGATAAGATCCATTACGACTATTGCCAGAGTTTCTACCTGAGTATTCATGTTTTTCATAGTTTAGAAATTCAGTTAATTCAGCCTTGAGGAAATTCTCGAGAAAATTTTTGATGAGTTCAATGATTAAATCGTGAAATTCAACTTGACCATCACTGTTTTTTTCGGGTATACTGTTCATGAGGAGTCCTCCTTTGGGTTGAGTTTATTTCGCTAATAAATATTTCAACCATTCAAAGAAGGATTCCTCTTTTTTTATTGAAAAAAATCTATTTACACAACTTATTGTACACTACTCCTTTTTCACCTGCCCATAATTTTTATTTTATTATGGACAGTTTATATTATCTATTTAAACGGGTCAATTTTAAATTATTATCCTGGGTCACTTTTAGATTATCATATACAATTAATAATAGAAAGAATCAACAAACTCCTGATATATATCATTAATTTGTTCATCATTAAAACCTATTTTTGATAGCTTTTCTTGAAGTTTCTTTTTTACTATTGATTTATCACAGTCGAAAAAACATAATCCATAGTTAGTAAGATCCTGCTCCTCCTTTTCAAAATATAAACTAATATCCTCTTCAAAAGTGCCTTCCCATACTTCAACAGCTTGAGTCATTCCATCAAAGCCTACAAAAACTTTTTTATTTCCTTCTATTAAAAAGTTTTTGAAACTACCAAAATTCCCTGGACAACCAGGTAACATTTTACTTTTCCAATCATTTTTTCCCATAATAAACAACTCCTTTTTTTATATTTATTATATTTAAGTTCTATTATTAAACAAAATTTCCTGCTAGCTGCTTAAAATATATAGTATTCAGCAGTAAAAAAATACCTCCAAGTAGATAGTCTATTTTAATTAATTAGACCGTCTACTTTGAAAGTATAATATCAAAAAAAAGTGAAGTTATTGATTGTAAGATTCGAGATGTTATTGTTATCTCTCATAATAAATATTTTAGGGTGAATTATGTTCAAACTTTGAAAATACTAAATTATATATTTTTTAGCTGTTTTAATACTATTGTGAATGTCAAAGCGCTACTTTTATTATTCATTTCCAGTTTTAAATTATCATTTACTTGTCTAAAATAATCCTATTCATCTATTGAGTATAACCTTGCTGCTCTCTCTAATAGATACATATATAGGAACTGCCACTAAAGCTCCTAAAATGCCAAATAGAAGGGTAGCAATCACAATACTAAAAATAATGGCGATAGGATGAGTATTTAACATTCCTCCCTGAAGAATAGGCCGAACAACATTATTTTCAAAGAGCTGGACAATAGTCATCAAAACTGCCACCTGAATAAGCATTACCCAGCTAGTTGTTAAGGCAATAAAGACTGCTGGGGAAACTCCAATAGCTGGACCTATAACAGGTATTATTGAGGCTATTGCTAAAATAAAGGATAGGCCCAGGGCATTGGGCATGCCGATAAATGTATAACCAATAAACATAATAGTACCTGAGATTGCTCCAACTAAGAGCTGGCTGGGCATATAAACTCCAAAGATACGATCTATTTTTTTAAAAATAACTTTAACTGTTTCCTGATTATCTTTTGGAACTAATTTAATTAGTTTTTCAAATAAAAGCTTATCATCTTTAAGAAAATAAATTACTATAAATGGAGTTAAAAAGACAATTGTAAACATTTGGGCCAGCGAATCAAAGATACCTACAAAATCATAATCTGTTAGCCGATTGCCGACATTTCTGGCAAATTGGATTAATCTGCTCTCTATATCTAATTCTTCTAAAAAGCCAATCTCTTCTATATCACTAATTAACTCACTAATCCGGATTGCAATATTTTCGTAATCACTTAAGAACCTGATTAACCTCTGAATCTCAGTATAGATAATATTACCGGCAAAATATGTTATAAATGATATCAGGATTAACAGTGCAGTAATTGTAAGCAGAATCGATAAATTTTTATATTTGATATATTTATGCAAAAAGCGTACTAAAGGCCTCAAAAGATAATAAATAAATATTCCCAACAATGAAGGAATAATAACTAATTGAAAAACTCCCTTTAAAAAATTAATTAACTGGGGAAGCTGGGTTATTATGAAAAATATTAACAAAAGCATTATAATAGCTGCAGTAAATTTGAAAAAACGATTCTGAAACATTTTTAATCACCCCACAATATTTTTTTTAATTTCTATATATAACTGCACCACCAGGACTGAAATTAATCACCATAAATTTTAAGAACTATTACATTAAAATTTCTCTAATTATAAATCTAATTTCTTCTTTTAACTCTGATATAAAGTTTCCATAATCACTCTGAGGGCCCATCACAAATTTGCTGAAGTTATAATGATAAATCGAATAACATATATTGGTAAATTTATATAGATCTACATCAGAAACTATAACCTTTTTATCTTTTAGCTCAAACAAAAATTCTCTCACTTCTTTTATAATTTTCTGATCGATCTTATCTAATTCTTTAAAAATATTTTCATTTTCATGCTTGTATTTAAGCTGTAAAGAAAATCCCTCTCGAAGCAGGGATTTATCCAATTTTTTAACTATTGACAAATGATGTTCTAAAAAATTAATTATTTCTTCTACCAAATCTTCTGGCTTACCAGGCTTAATATCATTAAACTGATAACTTTTCTGTGGGAAATATTCAGCAAAAATAGTAACTAAGATTTCTCCTTTAGAGTCAAAGTAGTTATAGATTGTACCCTCTGCAATTCCCGACTGGGCCGCAATTTCTGAAACAGTAGTTTGTTGATAACCTCTATCCGAAAAAAGATGCCTGGCATACTTTAATATCTGTTCTCTAGTTTCTTGCTTTCTTTTATTTCTTAAACTCATAATAATTATTCCTCCTAAACATATTATTATGTATAATATGAGTATATTCATTTAATGAGTACACTCATATTTTAACAAAAAAATACACTTCTGTCAAAGATATTAGAATTTATTTAGGGTAGATTTTTGATTATTAGTTTTTTCAAGGTATTATAATTCACGGCATTAGTTATCATACATACAAAATAATTAAGGTCTTTTGTGATTTTTTCTTTCCATAAAAAAACACCTCCAAGTAGACAGTCTATTTTAATTAATTAGACTGTGGATCGGGTATAATTAATTAAACAGTTTTTTCTCGGACATGATATAATAAGATAATAACAAACTAAAATGGAGGAAAATATCATGCCTACAAAATATCCTGAAGAAATCAAAAGAAAAGTTGTTGCTCTGGCCAATAATGGTAAAAATCAAACTGAAATACTCAATGAATATGGAATGGCAAGGTCCACACTTCATAAATGGATAAAAGACTATAATAACTCAGGTTCATTCAGCGCTAAAGATAATAGATCTGATAAAGAAAAAGAATTAATTAAATTACAAAAAGAAAACAAGCAGTTAAAAATGGAGAATGATATTTTAAAGTCAAGCGGCGCTGATAATGGGACGAAAGTAGCAGTTATTAAGGCAAACAGGGATAAATACAGTATTAGCGCCATGTGCAGAGCACTCAATATATCAAGGGGTATGATCTATTATACCCCTAAAGAAAAACAGGTTGATGTTGAACTAGAAAGCGAAGTGATTTCCATTTACAAAGCAAGTAGAAATCACTATGGAACCAGAAAAATCAAAAGAGAATTAGCTAAAAAAGGTTATCAGGTGTCCAAGCGAAGAATAGGTAAAATAATGAAAAAATATAATCTAGTTTCTACTTATACTAAAAAACAATACAAAGTTCATTCTCCAAGCTGTAATGAAGATAAAATTGCCAATATTGTAAACAGAGAATTTAACAAAGAAGAAGCTCTAGACGTTGTTGTCAGTGATTTAACCTATGTTAATGTAAAAGGAAAATGGAACTATGTCTGTCTGATCATAGATCTCTTCAACCGTGAATTTGTTGGTTATGCAGCAGGTAAAAAGAAAAATGCCGAATTAGTAACTGAGGCTTTTAAAAGTATTAAAAGACCACTAAATCAAATTAATATTTTACATACTGATAGAGGTAATGAATTCAAAAATAAAGCTATCGATGATATTTTAGTCAGGTTTGATATTGAGCGTTCTTTAAGCAATAAAGGATGCCCATATGATAATGCAGTGGCAGAAGCAGCCTTTAAAGTAGTTAAGACTGAATTTGCTTATGACAGAATATTTAACAGCTTTGAAGAGCTGGAATATGAGCTATTTGACTATGTTAACTGGTATAATAACCACAGAATCCACGGGTCGTTAGATTACCTAACACCTGTTGAATATAGATATTTAATGTTCGATAAAAAATTGTTGTAAAAAGTATTGACAATCCACTGTCTACTTTGGAAGTATCATATCAAAAAAGTGGAGTTATCATTATAATATGAAATTGTTTAGTACTTTTAATTTCAGTTGCTCTGATTTGAATTTACTTCCAAGAGCTAGGTACCGATATATCTGCTTTATTTTCAGCAAAAACTACCAATTTAGAATCCTTAATTTCTTTATTATCAACAAGGCTCCATTCTACTTCTTTTCTACTGCTGTTTACAAGAGCAGTTTTACCTCCTTTAATCTTAACAAATCCTTTTATCCGGTATATATTATTTTTAATTTGATTTAAAAAAAATTCTAATTCCTGCTCTTTAATTTCTTTTTCAAATTTTAATAAAAAATTCTCAGGTATAATATTTTCCGAAGATAAATTATCATCTAATCTAACTGACTTTAAATCATTTATATTAGATAAATTCTCTAATAAATTAATATCTATTTTTGCAAAAGATGTTTCTACTATCTTAGCATGCTCATTAATCATTTTTATATTAACTACTGCATTTTCTATATCTTTAGCATCTACAAGATCAGTCTTATTTATCAATATAAGATCACTATAGGCAATCTGTTCTTTAACAGAATTGACTGATTTTAGCAAATTATTAATGTTTAAAGCATCTACAATACAAATCATACCTGAATAATTAAAACTTTGTTCTGTTAAAGTGTTTAAACTATCCAAAATTTTATCTAAACTGATCGGCCTTGACATACCTGAGCTCTCTACAAAAATATAATCTAAGTCTAAATCCTGGTATTTTGCAAGTGTATTAATAAAAGAGCCAGATAAACAACTGCAAAATATTGAACCATTATTTATCTCACTTATTTCAGAATCACCTTCCATATTAATTAGCTCTGCATCAACATTTATCTCGCCAAATTCATTTATTATTAACCCTATTTTTTTTAAGCGAAGGCTGTTTAAAATATTATTTAAAAATGTAGTTTTCCCAGACCCTAAAAATCCTGTGATAATTATTAATGGTATCGGCTTAGAATTTGGATTTATTTTTTTTACTGGCATTTTTTAATTGCCTCCACAAGCTCTTCTTTGTTGGGAACTATAGAAGAAAACTCAAGTTGACCATTTATATAAATACTGGGTAACTGTTTAACGCCGACTTTCGTAATTCTAGCTATGTTTTCTTTGCTGTTATATTTATATTCTACAACATCAATATCTTTTATATATTCTTCTTTAACATCCATTGCTGCTTCCTTCATATATGTACAGGCTGCACAAGTTGCAGAATCAAGAGTAAATACTTCTATCAATGGTCGATCTAAATTTTCATAATCAGGTAATTCTACAGCATCCGTGTTAATCTCTTCTGCTTGATAGTTCTTAACCATTTCTCTTACCTGTTCTGGCTCATGTACTGCTTGTTCAACAGCAATTGAGTTTTCTATTGGAACATCATAAGGCATATCACAACCTGGAGACAAAATAAGATTTTCTTTGCTAACCTTATCAAGGGTATCAATTACCCATTTCATATTATCCTGCTGATTTCCTAAAAGCATAACAGTTGTTAATGGAATATTACCTCCAAGAACTATATCATACTTATCTGTAATTTCTTTTGCTTTTTCCAATGGAATGTTTTCATCAATAGAAATATTATCAGGTTCTGTTTGACACATAGGCTCTATATTTGCTGTTGCATCACCACAGACAAAAAATGAAGCAAAAATATCCTGATCTTTAATCTCTGCAAATAATTCAGTATAGGGTTCCTTTAAAAATTGATTAAAGTGAGCTGGAGAAATCTGAGAAACCATAGGGTCAACAGCAGCAACAATATCGACTCCATTTTTTATATAATATGATGCCATTTTTTTTGCAATTTTATTTGTATAGCCAAGCAGATCTTTAACATACCCTGGATTAGTGATCATATCCATAAATAAATTTGTACCTCGCAAATGTGATGCAAGAGTAAAAGGACCACAGATCAAACCATATAAAGCAGTGTGATCTCCAACAGCCTCTTTCATTTTTCTAGTAACCTCCATAGCCATTGGTATTCTTGCCTCATCTTTTTGTGGTATCTTTGTAGGAATTTCATCTGTATCTTTGAGTGGATGATTTTTCACTGTAGGAGGTGAATCTTCTTCCCACATTAACTCACAACCCAGGGCTTCTGCTTCCACTTGAAGATCGAATAATATGGGTTGCCCATCCGGTTGATATATCTTATTAACCTCCAACAAAGATTCAAATAATTTCTCTTCATCTTCCAGTACTTCTCTTGCTGTATAATTTTTTAGTTTTCCTGCATGAACTCCTGCAAAAGGAACCCAGGGCAGTCTATCACCTTTACCAGATTCAAAAACTTGAAATATTAGTTCTTTACCATTCATTAAATTTACACTTCCCTAGTGCTACAGATTTTTTTAGTATTTTGATATCTTTCTTCAAATAAATTAGGATTATATTTTGCACATCTAGTTATGCAATTTTCTCGTGGACACAACTGACAGTTTTCATAGTCATTATTATCAGAAAACCTTATCCCAGTTATAGTCTTTGGTGGAAAAATCAGCATAGACTTTGTTAACTCAATTTTCATTTCAGAAGGTATATCAGAAAATTGTTCAAAAAGCTGTTGCTGTTCTTCAATTGGCCAGTCTTTAAGAGATCCTGGATTCATTTCAGAAGATTTTTCCAAGTTATTGATCTTATCTATAAAACCACAGATATCACTAACTGCATTTCTTAATATCTCCTCTTGAATAGAATCAGCCCAATAATCTGCAAGTATTTCTGTATATTTTTCAGCCCAATTTTGAAGTTCTATTCCAGCTGTAGTTATATATGGAAAAACCTTTTTCACTTCAGTTAAGTTAACACTTAAAATTCGACTTTTATATTTTATTCCGTCAATAACAACAAATTCTTCTCCTTGCATTTCCACTGTTGCTGTTTTAAAAAGAGATTTAGGAACAGCTATTTTTAAAGCCTCTTCTAACATCAAATTAAATTCTTTAAACTGATTTTCTCTTAAATAAAGTTGCTTTTTTAATTTTTCTTTATCTGCCCTTGGCACTAATTTTTTAAACACTCTCAACCCCCCCATTATTTATTATAACTTCTACTTTGCACTTCGGTATAAACTGGAAAATTTTTAATGTTATTTAAATCATATTAAAAAGCATATTATCCATAAAATATTTTTGGAATAATTTGATTTTTGATAATTCTACATACTCAATTTTAGTTGAAGTTTCTGATGCTTCATTTGCTTTATCTAGATTAAGCAAATAAATTTTTGCTCCTAATCCTGCTCCATTACCCATTTTAACTGCATTTGCTGTCAACATATTAGGAATAAGACCTACTTTTTTTGCGTTTTCAATATTGATATAATTTCCAAATCCACCTGCAAGATATAATCTCTCAATATCAGAAGTTTGGATACCTGCTTTTTTAATTAAAATCTCTATTCCAGCTGCAACAGCACCCTTAGCAAGCTGAAATTCTCTTATATCCTTTTGAGTAAGTATTAAAGCTTCAGAATTTGCTGTTTCTTCAGAATCTACAACTATAAAGGCAGGTTTTCCTTTGTATTGAAGTAATCTTTTCTGTTTAGGCTTTGAAAGATTTTCTTTTTTATTAAAAGCACCATTTTTATCAATATAATTTTTTTCCAGCAAATAACAAACAATATCAAGTAGGCCTGAACCACAGATTCCATGTGGGGGCTGATCAGCAATGGTATGATATCCATTTTCATCAAAAGCAGCAACAGCTCCAGGAACTCCAGCAGAACCATATCTAATCCCTGCACCTTCAAAAGCAGGTCCTGCTGCTGCAGAACATGCATAAATCTTATCATCTTTAAACAAAACTATTTCGCCATTTGTACCAATATCAATTAGTAAACTGTATCTGTAATTTTCATAATCAGTAGCTGTAATATCAGCGACAATATCAGCTCCAATATAACTGGAAATAGAAGGATGCAACTTTATTACTGCATTTTTATTGATATTAAGATCTAAATCACCAGGGTCTAAGTTTAATTCCTCTGTAAATACTGGAATATAGGGAGATTTAGCCATTTTTTCTGCTGAAACACCTAATAAAAAGTGGAGCATTATAGTGTTACCAACAATACTTATTTGATAAATATTATTTTTTTTAATATTATTTTTTTTAAGTATTTTATCAATTGCTGTATTTAACCCATTGATTATTTTCTGCTGCAAATTTTTTAGGCCTTCTTTATTTTTTTGAGTATAATTTATTCGAGAAATTACATCTGCTCCCTGTTCTTTTTGAGGATTAGCAAATGAAATCACATCTACTTCTTTACCAGACAAAAGATTAACCAAATACATTACCACTGTTGTAGTACCAATATCTAATGCAAATCCATATACACCTGAAGTATGATCAACTCTTTGAAAATCTATTATCTCTCCCTGATTTACAACTGCTGCAGTTTTTCTTTCTGTTGATAAATTAGGTAATTTATTTAATAAGTTAATCTTAATACAATTAAACCAGGTATTATTTTCTTTTAAAATTGTTAATAAATCAGTTTGTTTTTCTATGGAAGAATTAACTGGATTTATAATTTTTCTTTTAATAGAAGGATTTAACTCTATATCAACTTCCGAACTTTTTGTTAATATATTTATTTTATTATATTCAGGAAGACTAATTTTAAGGTATCCATTAATTTTATGGCAGCAAGCAAGTCTTATATCTTTGTTAATTTCTTTTCTGCTAAGCATATCTATTTCAGCATCAGTAAGCTTCAAATCACCTTCTAATACTTTGATTTTACACTGCCCACAGCTTTGATTACCACCACAGATAGAGGGCAGGCTGTAATGATGAGAGTGAAGTGTTTCTAATAAATTATCCGGCTGTCTAACTGCTATGATACTTTCTTTTTTTGATGATAAAATTTTCAGCTGATATACCAAAATAGCACCTCCTAGAATAAAATTATTCTATATGATAATTAAAAAACATATCTTTAGTCTTTTTATTTATAATATTTTATGAAACTCTCGTAACCTTTTCTTTTGCAATAGTGGCTGCAGTGGCAGCATCTTTTGCATAAAAATCAGCTCCAATTTCTAAACAGTACTTCTCAGAAATAGGGGCACCACCAATCATAACTATAACTTTATCTCTAACTCCCTCTGCTTCTAATTTCTCTACAATTTCCTTCATAACAGGTTTTGTTGTTGTCAATAAAGCTGAAAGACCTATAATATCTGGTTTATGTGTAACTAAAGCATCAACAAACTCCTATGCAGAAACATCCGTTCCTAAATCTATTACTTCAAAACCATTTCCCTGAAGCATCATTTTGACTAGATTTTTACCTATATCATGCAAATCTCCTTTAACAGTACCAAGAACAACCTTGCCAATATCCTCCACACCTGTTTCTATTAACTTTGGTTTTAGTATTTTCATGCCAGCGTTCATTGCTCTAGCAGCAATCAGTACTTCAGGTACAAAAACTTCATTCTTTTTGAACTTCTCACCAATAATTCCCATACCGTCCATTAAGCCATCATATAAAATAGCATACGGTTCAATTCCTTCTCTTAAACCTTGGTTGACTAGCTCAGTTACTTTGGCAACATTACCTGCCTGTATTGATGTTGATAATTTATCTAATATGCTCATTACTATATTTCCCCTCTCAAATCAATTTTATAAATTAAAATTTTTATTTTTTATAAAGAAGCCCCATAATAGTGAGCAGCCTGAGGCTTCTTTAACATTATAATATTTTGAATATATTCTTATAATAATTTAAACTCTATGACAATTTAATCACTGATTTCTAATTTAATTAATACAGAGGATATCTTCCGTACTTCTTAACAGTATCACACATTTTAACGATATTTTCTGCCTTGCAGTCTTCAGGTACATTATGGGCTGGTGATAGAATATAACCTCCACCAGGCCCAAGATCATTTATTTTTTCTTTAACAAATTCTTCTACTTCGCTAGGAGTGTAATTAGGCAGAACTTCCTGAATACCAATTGCTCCATGGAAAGTTAATCTATCACCAAAATCTTCTTTCATTTTTTTAGTATCCATACCTTTTGCCATAGGTTGAATTGGATTAAGAATGTCTACCCCACAATCTATTAGATCTTCAATAATTGGATAGATAGCACCACAAGAATGTAACATAATCTTCCCATTTGGATTATATTTATGAAATTCATTTTTGGTTTTTTTGATAAATTCTTTTAGTCTAGGAAACCATATTTCTCTTAATTTATCAGGTGGATAAAGAAGTGAGTTTTGGGTTCCCATATCTTCTCCACCAAGTCTTAAAATATCAATATATTCTCCGGCTTCTCTTAAACAATTCTTATTAATTTTAAATTGTATATCCATTACTATATCAAGTAGCTTCTCCACAAATTTCTGATTGATCATATAATCAACTAACCACTGCTCAAAACCTCGAAAAGCAGTAGCCCCTTCATTAACATTACCACCAAAACGTGCTAGAATTGCATAGTCAGTATCTTCATGAATCCTCTTAGCCTTTGTCCTTAATCCCTCTACTCTACCCGGATCATCTGGATCAGGCCATTGATAATCATCAAGATCATCAATATCAGCATCTGCCAGAGGCGATTTTACTATCTCATTATAATAGCTTTCACCATGTGATACCTTTTTGCGCCTAACACCCCACTCATCATCTACTGAACCATCTGGATAAACTGTTGGACTCCAATTATTTGGTTTGCCGGGACCTAAGTGAACAATATCAACACCCAGTCTATCCATAACCTTTGGATGCATTTCTACATTAGTCCATTTGCCAGGATTGAGCTCTTCTTCAATGTCAAATCCTAAATACTCTTTTAAATTTTTATATGTTTCAAGTAGCGGCACTATATCAATAGGTATTCTATCAGGTTCTTTATGCTCTAAAGTTTTCTGAACCCTTTCTCTCGAAGTCATTTCATTCATTTTCCCATCTCCTTCAACTAACTTTTATTTAAATTTAGAATCTTTTTTATATTAATTAATCTGAAAGTTATATAAATCTTCTTTAATTCATGATATCTGACATTTTCTCGTAAGAATTTCCATCAGCTAAACTATTATAAATATTTTTATACAATTTAAATATTTTATTATAATGTTCATGAATTTCTTCATCAGGCTCAAATACGCCTTCAGTTCTTACCATGCTTTCTACTGCACTTTCTATATCGTCAAATAATTCTGCACCAACTGCTCCTAATAAAGCAGCACCAAGAACAGTCGCTTCACCAACAACTAATGGAACAACAGGCTTACCATAAATATTGGCCTGCATTTGATTCCAGATATTTGATTTAGTTGCTCCACCAGTAATCCTAATCTCTTTTAGATCTAAATTTAAATCTTCAAAGGATTCTAATATCTGTCTAGTTTCCATCGATACACCTTCCATAATTGCTCTAGCGATGGAATTTCTGGTGTGAGATAATGTCAGACCAAACAAAACACCTTTAGCAATTGGATTCCAGATAGGAGCACCTGCACCAGCTAAATGAGGTAAAAAGATAAGTCCATCTGAACCAGCTGGAACTTTGTCAATCTCAATATTAATGAACTCATATGGATCCATATCTACTCTTTCAGCCATAAGTTTTTCTAAATCTGCAAAATTGTCTCTATACCATTTCAGTGAGGCTCCAGCAGCCATCTGCAGTCCTTCATATTCCCATTTACCAGGTACTGCATGAGCAGAACAGGGCATAACTCCATCTGGATCTTTATTGGGCTCATTCATAAAGCAGAGACTAACCCCAGCAGTTCCTAAGGTAACTTCTGCCAGACCTTCTTTAATTACTCCTGCACCAACTCCTGCACACTGCTGATCTCCACCACCAGTAACCAGAATAGTTCCTTCAGCCAAACCTGTTAATATAGAAGCTTTTTTATCAATTTTCCCAACTTTTTTGGCAGACGGTACTAATTCAGGTAACTTATCTATTGAAATATTAGTGGCTTCTAAAAGTTCAGTGCTCCATTCAAATTCTTCAATATCCATGAGACCATAAAGTGATCCATTTGACCAATCTTCTGGATAAGATTTCGCCCCCAATCTATGTAAAATATATTCTTGAGTTAACAGGAATTTATCCGTCTTATCATATATATCTTTTTCATTATTTATAATCCACATAATAGCAGGTAATGCCCAAGTTGTATCTACAGGTAGTCCTGTTATATTGTAATATCTATCCGCTCCAAATTCTTCCCTTATCCAATCACATTCTTTAGTTGGACGCCTATCTTGCCAGGAAATTGCTTTACGTATAGGTTTACAATCACTATCAACCGGAACCATAGTACATCTCTGTGTTGAAAGCCCAACAGAAATTATATCTTTATTTTCAACTCCCGAGTTCTGTACAGCAGACTTTACAGCATTACAGAGTTCATTAAAGAGCACATCTGCATCTTGATCTACCCAACCTGGATTAGGATATTCACATTTATATTCACGATAAGCACTACCTACTACATTACCTTCCAAATCAAATATCATGGCCTTTGTTCCAGTTGTCCCATTATCAATTCCACATACATATTTTTTCCCCATATTATCTGCACTCCTTCTATTTTAGAAATTTTAAAAAAATTTACAATGAAAATTAACACTAGTTATATGAATCCAACTATACAATCAACACTACCTAACTAAAGATCCTTATTATTCTCCTATATATCTCCACCCTTCTTAAGATTAATAATTACTAACCTCTATAGATGTTAATCTTCTGCCCCGTTTGCCATTTACCAGGTGAGGTTTTTTCTATTTTTTTAAAGACCTTTGAATAATAGCTCTGATCATTAAATCCAACCATATGTGCAACCTTTACTAGTGAATATCCTTTTTTTAATAAATTTTTGCTATTTTCAATTCTAACTCTATTTAAATAAGTATTGTAAGTCATACCGACTTCTTCCTTAAACAATGAGCTTAAGTAATTTGGGCTTAATCCAACCTGATGTGCTACTTCTTTAAGAGAAATATTGTTAGAATAATTATTTCTTATATAATCCATACTTTTATATATTAAATCTCTATTTTTTACATTTTTGATAGAAATAGTACACTCTATAAATCTTTCAACTATTTTTGTCAACCAAATTGAAAGTTTATCAATTTGTTTAACTTGATTTATTTTTTCTAAATATTCATATTCTAAACCAAAAATAATCTCTAAATCTGCACCTACATCAACAGCAGTTCTTGAAAGCACTCCAATCAGCTCGATTATTCGTACTTTTGTCATCTGAAATCCCTTATTTTCTTTTGAATATATATAAGCTAAAATTTCATTTAATATTTTACGTGACTCATCTTTGTCTCCAATTTTAATTTTAGAAATCAATTTCTTCTCTTTATTAAGTGGATACAAATATTCATCATTCTTTTCTTTGAAGTCTCCCACAAATTCTGCGACTGCAGCATTATCTTCATTAATTTTCATTTTTTCTCTAACCCGCCGAAGATTTTCATCTGTCATCAGACTTTCTGCAAGCATTCTTAAAACCCTTGCCAGATGTCTTACCCGTTTAGTATTTACTACTTCAAATTCTTGAAGATACTTTTTGACTTCATCTACTTTTGGTTCTAATTTTTTATTTTTACTTATCACATCTTCTATTAATAAATCATCTATAGAATGCATTAAAACAGGACCACCGGAAAGAAAATAATTCATTTCCCCATCAACTAAAATTGGTACTGTCCATTTTACTAATCCGAAAGGACAAAAATAAATATATTCTTTACCAAGTTTTTCTGCTTGAAGACTTCCATAAAGACAGGTATTTTTACAATCATCATTAGTACATATATCTTTATTATTATTTTCAGTACTGCTTAATTCATGGACAAGATTGCAAAATTTATATTCTTTTCTCAGCTCACTGCATTTAATACATTTAACTATTTCAGAGTTATCTATCTTGCAAGCATTGACATTCATACCACTTGTAGATGTATAATCATTAATTATTTCTTTTAAATATTTTTCATCTTTGTCAGATTTAAATTTCATTTTATTCATCCTTATTTTTAAGATATTTGTTGTATTAATTTAAAGATATTTAATTTTCTCTATTAAAGAATAATTGTATACATTCAATATAAGCTTTGATTAAATATCATCTTTTTTAGTTTTAAGCTCGCTCTCAAAAATTAGCGATATCATTTACCATAATTACATTATAGTTAGGTTCTCAATATATTTATTGTAATATTCAATAAATTTTTGTAAAATATTAAACAGTTTAAAAAATACTCTATTTTCATAATTTTCTGAAAATAGAGTATTAAACCAATCTTTATTTTCTTTTACTTTTTAATATCTTTTCCGCTTTATCAGCTGCATCTGCTGCATTTGCGGCATATAAATCTGCATGAATAATATTACGAAAATTATCTGTAATTGGAGCACCACCAATCATGATAATTAAATCTTCCCTAAGATCCTCCACCTCCATTCTTTCAATGACTTTTTTCATAACAGGCATTGTTGTAGTCAATAAAGCATAAATACAGAGTAAATCTGGCTGATATTTTTTAACAGCTTCTGTAAATTTTTCTGGTGTCACATCAGTACCAAGATCATAAACCTCAAAACCTTTACTTTGAAGCATGATTTTCACAATATTTTTACCTATATTGTGTATATCACCTTCAACAGTTCCAATTACAGCAGTTCCTTTTGCTTTATAATCTGTTTTAATAAGTTCTTTTTTTAAAATTTTTAAAGCAGCATTCATAGCTCTTGCAGATATTAAAACTTCTGGTATAAAAATATCATCTTTTCTAAATTTTTCAGCTATTATTTCCATAGCAGGCAAAAGACCTTTATTCAGTAATTCTTCAGGTTTATATCCTTCTTTTAAAGCATTAATTATTATATTTTTAGTTTTTTTAATATTACCCTTCTGCAGATTAATAGATAATGTGTTAAATGTCTCCATGATTTTTGCTCCTTATTGATATAATAAATTAGTATATTAATTAATATTTAATCGTTCTGCTCAACAGAAATTATTTCTCAGAAATTTTATCACTTTTAATCAATACTAAATCTCCTTTTTCTATACCATTTTTTAAAATAAACTCTATAAATTTACACTTGGCTTTTAAAAGAAAGAAAATATTTTCCCCTGCATTGCTAAGGCCTTCCAGATTACCCTGGCCCTTGCTTATGATTAGATCTGAATTGTAGTAAATATTTTTAAAATTATCATTGCACTGACTTAAAATAACACCTGGAGTAAAGGTACCACTTTCAATTACTTCAGCCATTGAATCAATGTTTAACTTTTTTGCATCTCTAATTGTTATGTCATTTAATACAGCTTTACTTCTTACTACATAAGTTATCTTCATATCTAGTTTATTAAGTTCTTTCAGTAATAATCTATCAAATACGGCCTCACCAGTATTATCTGCAATTATCAGAACATTATCTGCCTGATCAAGCTCTTCTTTTAAAAGTCCATAATCAGAATAATTAAGTCCTGTCTGCAGAGATTTTTCTATATTTTTAACAATATCAACTTCCAAACCAACAGCTGTATCAATAGAATTACCAACTGCCGACATCACTAAAGAAGCTAAAAGTGGATCATCTGAATTACTGACAATTTTCTCAACCTTAGGATAAATCTGTAAAGAAGTCTTCATGTTTTTGGCTTTAATCTTCGCATAGGGATCCTCTACACCTGTTTTTTTCTTTATTATCTGATGAACAATTGCAATAAATTCTGGTGGGCTAATAGTCGGATCAAGTTTAGCTAATTCAGAGCATATTTCAGACAATATTTCCCTGATCACATCATCATTATCTGTAACCATTGTAGCTGCTTCATAACCCTGCCGTAAAATACAGGAATAACATTCAAAACCAAAATTCATAACTTATCTCCTCCAATTCTTTTAAAAACATGAGCATCAAATCTGAGAAAACGATGCTCTAAATCTTCTTATCCTCAATTATTATATAGATATAATAGATCTTTAACTGTTACGAACTCATATCCTTTAGCATGAAGAGTTTCTATTAACTGAGGTAGCATCTCTAAACCGTTTCCACTGCCTCCACTTGAATCATGCATTAAAATAACCATTCCTGGATGATGATGTTTAACTATTTCTTCATACATTTGCTGCGGATCATTTAATTCACTTTTCCAATCAAAAGTATCAACAGACCAGTTAATAATTTGCCAGTTTTCTTCTTTTAAATACTCTATTTGAGAGTCTGTAATACTGCCATAAGGTGGTCTAATTATCTTAGGATAATTACCGGTAACTTCTTCTATAATTTCTGAAGTGGGATATATTTCTTCAGCAAATACAGCTTCATCCTTCATATTACTTAAATTAGGATGATTATAAGAATGATTGCCTACATAATGACCTTTATTAGCAACTTTCTCTACAAGTCCGGGATATCTCCCAACCCTATTTCCAATCATAAAAAAACTGGCTTTTATTTCATATTCATCTAAAATATCTAAAATTTTCTCAGTGTAGCTAGGATGAGGGCCATCATCAAAAGTAAGTGCTACCACTTTTTCCTCAGTCCTGGCACTTAAATGAAAAGTATCAGCATACTTTACAGCCTGTCTTTCCACATTTTCTTTAAATTCTTCTGAGCCTTCTAAATAATTATATAACTTGGGATATTCTGCTGCAGCTAATCCACTATCTCCTATTATTAAAGCAAATAATATTATTATTAATAAGAAAAATATTAATCTTTTATTCATTTTTATCCTCCAGTCTGTGAATATATAAAATTAAATATTTATAGTTATCATAATTGGCAGGTGAAGTATAATTTTGATTTTGTAATGCTTTTAAAAAATTTTCGTTATTTTATAATTCAAGATAAACTACAGCTTGTCCTGCAATTTATTAGTGTACAATTAGTTAATTAAATAAATTTTTAAGCAAAAAAAACCTGCTATTAGCAGGTGAATAAATATCAATCTTCAGTTTTTTAAGCTTTTTTTATTTCTTTTATCTTCTTATTTTTTAAAGTTATTCCTTAGATCATCTATATTCTCTAAAATTAGATTAATCTTTCTTCCCATTTCGTTGATATGATAATAAAGATCTTCAGAATTGTCAGGTGGACATGAACAAAAACAAACAGGAGAATCAGGCTCGGGACAACCACAAATATTTGTCCAGGAATCATCAACAACTGGTCCACCAATATAATTAATTAAATCTCTAATATTTCCTCTTTCTGCTAAAGCATCTAACCTGGCATTCCAGATAGTCAATGAACCCTCAACTATTTTTTTCTTAGCTTCTTTAATATCCTGTAACTTTTTCTTATCCATCAGATTTCCTCCTTTTAAACTTTAAACGGCCCAATAGTTAATGCCCTAACAATTGTTTAATTTAGCAATCACCCCCTAAAAACTTAGAGGAGCATTCCATCATAACTGCTGGCAATTTGAACTAGTTTCTCATACTCTTTTGCCTTCATAGCACAGATAGGCTCCTTCTTTCGAATAGTATATCTTGGACAATACTTGCCCTGGCAGATTGGCTTGACCGGACATGAAATACATTTGCTGGCTTCACTATCTTCATTGGCTACCCATAAATTCCAACGCGACTTATCAATTGCCATTGTGCCATCAGGCTTTAATTTACCGACATGATTTTTCGGGTCTTCAAAAGCCACCGAACACTTATAAATAGTTCCGTCAGCACCAATGATCAGAGAAGACTCCTTTGCAGCATAACAGACCTGACCATGAGGCTGCAGACTCTTTTTAACTAACTTATCTAAATAACCAAACTGACTGTATTCCTCAGTAAGTTCCATTTCAATTAGTTTGGCATACTCCGGCTGACAGATTTCAAGCTTTTCATCATTTGGCCCACCATATTTGCCAATCGGTCTAAAATATAAACCAAACCTGGGATCATTGCCGAAATTTTCTGAAATTAATCGAAACAAATCTTCCATTAATACTAAAGATGCATTATTAAAATTAACTCTCAGCGAAACATAAAAATCAAGATCCCTATTTTTCATCGCTAATAAATTATTAAGAATCACTTTAAAGGTCTTCCCGCCTCCTGCTAACTTCCTTGTACTATCATGAATAATTTCAGGACCATCAAAAGTGATTTGAAATTTATTGATCTTTCGCTTTAAAAGTTCATCTACTACTTCTGGCGTTAATAAATAGGCATTGGTTGTCATATGACTACTATAAGGAATTCCCGCTCGCTCACAGCTTTCCAGAAAAGAGTCCGACAGTTGATAGATAATATCCCTTGCTAATAGAGGTTCCCCACCAAACCACCTGGTATTAAGGCTGCTGTATTCTGCAACTTTATTATAGGTGAACAACTTAAGGCCTTCAACAATTTCTGTTTCCATAATACCACCCTGATGGGTTTCATAACAATAATCACACCTGAAATTACAATTTTCATGAGGGAGTATAACAAGATCTAAGTTCTTAGATCTATTTTCTCTTTTTAAAATTTTCTCTACAAAGTCTGCTTCATCGATCTGGCTGGGAAAGAAAAATCCATTTTCACAAAGCTCCTTTAAGCAATTATCTGCAAAATCTTTTTCATCAATCTCTTGATAAAGATCTTCTTCTAGCCTGGAAAATTCATTAGAGGGGATTACAGCTATTGCACCCATAAAACTGTTATGAAAGATCGCATCACCGGATTCACATCTAAAAACTACTGTATATTTAGACAGTTTCCATTTTGACATCCTTTTTCACTCCCCCTCTCTGTTTTTAATTATTATAACCTTCTATTCGCGGCCTACAATATTTATCCTTTTATTTTTCAAAAATTTTTAAATCTATTTTTTTCAATAGAAATCACTGGAGATTTCAAATTAATAACTAGAACTTTTTAATTTACAATTCTTTTTCTCTGCAGTTTTTTATAAATAGCAGCCCAGCTTCTGCGAGCATAGATAACATTTAAGTCTTTAGCTTTTGCTGCTCTTTTGACTTTTTTCATAACTGCATGGTTAATATAATCAGTCATTACTAAGACAACATCTACCTCTCCGGGAATATTAAAATTCCTGAATTTAGATTTTTTTCTTCCCGGAAGATGAGTGATTTGATCAAAACCGAGTTTTCTAACATTGTTTTCAATTGAACCTAAATTATCTGCACCAACTATCATAATACTCATATTAAAACTCCTCTCTACTTTATGTATAAACTAAGTTAAAAAAATATTTAACAGCTATTAATCTAATTAACCCCCCGGATTAATGGAGGGTTAATTGAATATTTTTAAATACCTCTTATATTATTGAGCGGCAGGTAAAAATAGTGTTGATCTAAATCTTACTTCCCTAATAAAAAAGCCAGTATCTTCTACCTGATCGGCATCTACATGATAATCTGTTTCAAAAACATAATTATATTCTGGATTGATAGCAAAGGTAGTTCTGCCATCTTCAGAAATTTCTACATCTGCAATTTCTTCATAAGCCATTCCAGCTTCGGTTATTAAACCCTTTTCCAGGGATTGAAATAGTTCTATATCACTATCAGTTATTACTTCACCCTCATATAAAACTTCGACAACAATTTCTACTTCCTGCTCATTAATAGTATTGCTTTCTACAAGCTGTACTTCTAAAGGAATCCCAGCTGGCTCATATGAATAATTTAAACTATTACCGGCCAGAGTTACTGCCTTCCCGAAGTCTCTAATCTGCTGTAAGCGGTATCTGTTGGGCTCCCTCTCAAGAATAAAATTATATTCTCCTGCAGTTGATAATTCGGCAAATGCATTATAATATGTACTTTGTTCACTTAAATCCAAATCGTGTTTTTCTCCATTGTAATCAATAATATATAACTCAAGTTCTGTTTGATCTCTCTCTTCCATCGGATCATCCGGATCTGCATAGTAAGCATAAACTTCAAATTCTTCATTTAGAGAAGTTTGGGCTGGAAGCTCCACCCAGACGCAGTGAGCCAGAGCAGAAACTGAGAAAAGACTGACCAGCAATACAGTGAAAGCAAAAATAATTAGATATTTCTTTTTAAACATTAATATAACACCCCTTTTTTTTAAAAAAACTAACTTAAAACTCAAAGCCTTAATATAACAATTTTAGATATTTATGTAATATATACTAAAAAAAATAACATCTATTAACAGCATCATCTCCTCTTTATTTATATTTTAATTGAAAACGATTCTCAATCTCAAATATATTATATACTATTATTATTTTTTTGTCAACAATATTTTTTGTTATAAACACTGTCATAACAGTAATAATAACCATTACTGTGTTGTTTTAAGACTACATCGTCCTGAGATAAGAGTTGTTTTCAACTTGTCCTCATGAACTTTAAGTTGCCAGCTATTTAATTATAGAATTTAATGAGTTGATTGGAATTGTTTTATGATTTTAAAATTTGGCTAGACACCCCTAGAGATATAAGATTAGCTAGAGTTATTGAAAGAAATGGAGAAGCTGCAAGGGAATTATGGGAAACCGTAATTAGTGAACCTCTCCGTGGAATATGGCTAACAGTTATATTTGTTGAGTTTAGCACATTCATTATTGGCTATGTAAAGTTAAAAAGAAGTCCTTTTGGGCGCTTTTCTGCTTCTGATATAGATCTGATCTCCTATTGAATAAACTGAATTCCGATAATTAATAGAGTCAATAAAACTATCCAGAGAAAAAGGCTGTACTTCCTTGAAGTTTCAGCTTTTTTTTCTTCCCACCAGTTTAAAGGCCTAATCCCTTGATAGATAAAGGTTAAAACTCCGGCTAAATTTATACAGATTATATTTGAGATAAATAACATTAAAGCACCACCAGCCATAAAAAACTCCCCTGCTCCTAATAATATTCCAACAACCACCAGGGGTGGCATCAAGGCCACAGCAATCATGACTCCAATTACAGCGCCAGAGGTTCCAGTTGTAAAGGCCAGGGTTCCTGCACTTCCTGAGGCCAGAGCCAGAGTAATATCTCCCCAGCCAACACTGGTCCTGCTTAAAACCTCATGGGGCCAGCTATCAGGACTTAAAATTAATCCAGCTATTAGAGCAACTATGAGAGCAGCTCCGGCACCATATAAAGATGCCTTAAAAGCTTTCTTGCCTAATTCCATATCTCCTAGGGTTGAGGCTAGAGCCATACCGACATTTGGACCCAGTAATGGGGCAATTACCATGGCACCAACTATAACAGCAACATTATCCAGCATAACACCACTGGAGGCAACAATAGCCGAAAGGAGACACATCAATATATAATTGCTATTTAAGTTTATAGAATCAGAGATATCAGCATAAAGTTCCTGCCGGCTTAAACCTTTAGTTGTATTATTTTTCTCTTCTTGCTTATCCTCAGAATCTTCATCTGTAATTGCCTTGTCCTCTTTGTTTTTATCATTTTCTTCATCCATTTTTACAGCTGGAATAGTAGCCTCAACCTCAAGCATATTTAATCTAAAACCTTCAGCAAAAGCCAGCTTCTTTTCTAGCTCATCCAATAAAGGTCCACTATTTTCAACATTTAGGGTGATTAAATAGAGTGCCTGGTCTTCAAGTAGAGAAATTTTATATCTATCCAGAACTTTGTAATCCTCCAGAATTTCATTTAATTTATCAGTCTCATCAACAGGCAGAACAATTTCAATCTTTCTTAACATAAAATAATCACAGCCTTTCTTGCATTTATATCTAAATTTAGTTATTGTGAATCTAATCAAGATTAATTTGTTCAGTTAATATAGTAAATAAGCTGCCATTAAATTAACACTTTTGGTAGCAGCAGCTTATGTTCTGCTTTCAAGTTTATATTTCTTCAGAATCTTTTTAATTCCTGCATCAGACTTTCACTGACCAACAAATATTAATGCCAGGCAAAGACAAAAACCTCATTAAGATAAATATGAATAATCTCAATGAGGTTAAATAATTATTTTAAAGCGACATCGGCCTGATACCATTTAATAAATTCCTCTACAAACTCCTCTGGTAGAAGTTCTAAATAAATAACAAGATTATCTTCTGCGGTATCTGAATCATAATCTATCACAAATTTTCTGCCCGGTAATTCATAAATATCATCGTCTATATCTTCCAGTTTTCTGTAGTGAGGTATTTCTACATCTTCTCCCCTTAGACTTCTAAAAACTATCTTATTGATATCACTGCGGTTAACTATTCTGGTATCAAGATGATCATCACCTTTAACTATTACGGTCCTATTTGTGAGTATAACTTCCTTATTCCAGGCATGATAGGTGCTGATAATAACTGGAACCGCATCAAAAACAAAAAGTAATACTGCTGAGAGATAAATTAAATATATTAAAATTCTCTGGTAAAAACCACTTACCGGATAAAAAAACTGAAGTAAAAATCCTGCCATTACAACCCCAATTGGAGTATATATCTTTTCTAAAAATTTATAGTTATTGTATTTATAAATATCTTCCATCTAACCACCAACTTCCAATAATATTTTTCTAATGCCAATTTTAAAATAGAACCTTTATAAGTAAAAAAATTGAAACTAAATTTAGTCTTATTATTAAATTCAATATCTAAGCCTGTAATCCTGCCAGTAGTATAAAAAAATACCAATAAATAGGCAAAAAAATACTCCCTCTACGAAAGGGAGTATATCATGAAAATCAATTTATTTTAAGCTAAAATATTATTTTAATGAATTAGTGACACCAGCCAAAACCAAAACTGCCTCTACTTCCTCTCTGATGAAATCTGCCTGTGCTTGAAGAAGATCCTCTATTTGTTCTAGAACCTTTTTCGCCAAAGCGTCCCTGAAAATCACTTCTGGCCTCTTCTATTAAAGCAAGCTGCTCATCAGTTAAATAGTTATGCATGTTTTCCTGCATTTCCAACCGCTTTTCATTTAATTGAGAAACTATAACATCTATTTCATCCTGAACTGCACCAATCTCTGCATTAGAAGCATTTTTTAACCTTAAATCTCTCATTTCCCAGTTTAAAGCTCTTAACTCTTCTCTCAACTCGGAAGTATCGTTATAAAATTCTTCTCGCAGTTCAGACATTCTATCAACTTGAGATTCTGTTAAATCAAGCTCCTGATAACCCATGCCAGATCCTCGCTGGGCAAAATGCATACTACCCTGTTGTTGATCATGATTTGCCCTGTCCATAGGTCTTTGTGCATAAGTCATTCCTACAAAAGCTGTAATTAAAAATGTGAGTACTAAAATTCCTGTTAATATTTTTTTCATTAATTTCCACTCCTTATTTGTTGTTTTTTAACTTCTGAGTTCATTATAGAGGGCAAATATGAAGAGAATATGAATTTTAGTAAATAATATAATTTACTTTGCTTTTTTTGTTGTTAAGAAGTATAATAAAGATATTGAAAGGGGTGTTATTTATGCCTAAAAAAGTTCTCAGTTTAACTCTTATAATAATCTTTTTGCTATCTGTTACAGCTGCTGCTGTTTCACTGGATGATTTTGATAAAGAATTATTAATTAGAGTTTATAATGATTTAGATTCTGATGATTTAGAATATATGGCCAGATTAGGCCTTAACAGTAAAGATATCAGCCTAATATTATATTATTATAGTAATTCAGGTCAGAAGTTAGACGAACATGAATTAAGAAATATTGCCAGAAAAAGAGGCAGTTTAGAAAAGTATCACCATAATTTTTGGCTGCCAAACGTAATATTTGAAGATTCTTTAATCCGTCTGAGACATCCCAGACGACAGAGGCTTTTACCCCCACTTGACAGCAAAAATTATGATAGAAAGCGCGAATATAGGGGTGGAATAGAAACTGTAAGGGTAAGAGGACATAATTATGATTACAGCTACTATAATGAAGCTCGTGGAATTGAAGAAGAAATCGAAATAAAAAATCAAAAATATGATTACTATTACCGTGATAGAAATATGATCGAAAAACTAAGTGTTCATTATGCGAATAATAGATATAGCTATTATTATGAAGATTTAAATACCGGTAGGACAATCGAAAAAGATGGTAGAGGTAGACAGCTCTCTAGAGATACAGTTTATAATCAACTTAAGGATAGCTATCAAGAAGAAACTGATGATAAGGATAATGGAGATAATGGCATAGATATAAGTTTTGACATAGTTATAGATTTAAGTGATTTGTTGAATTAACCTTAAAAATATTTATTATTTAAATTAAGCAGAGGTCCGGAATATTCTGGACCTCTTTTTTGAATTTATATTTTTTTTGCTTTTACAAGTTAAAATGGCTAATAACTAAATAAGTGAATAATGAAGTTGCACCACACAAAATAGAACCCCAGACTATATCAATTACCGTAATAATCACCGGCCAATCCTTAATTGTTGCTAAATTTGTCATATCATAGGTAGCATAAGTTATAAAGCCAAAGAACATCCCTGCAAAAAGGGCATACTGCCAGCTGGATAAATAAAGAGCTCGATTGATAACAAAAAAGACCAGGCCGGCAATAAAAAATAAATAGAATATTACTGCAGCAGTCATATTAAAATTTTCTTTTAATAAAAAGCCGAGATGTTTTTGATATAAGTCCTGAGCTATTGTTCCCAGCCAGATGATATCTATGCCAAAGAAAATAACAAGTGCAATTAAATAACTTTTTAAATATAACAATTTAAAACCTCCTTTTCAAGAATTATTTCTTAATAATAATTATCATTTCTATTAGATAATTCTAAATAATTCTTTCAAATCCTCTTTTTTAAAAATTATTTTTTAAAATTATTGTAGAATAAAAAAAAGACTGGATTTTATCCAGTCATAATTAACTCTAATTTTTAATCTAATTTTATAATTTTTCCCTTATCTCCAGGCTTGTGCATACAGGCATTTGCCTCATCATAATCGATATGCATGCTTAACCTGTAAGCTTCATTAACCCTGATCAAAACATTCTTAAAGATAATGGGTCTTTCGGTCATAGCCTCTACATTGACCTTTTCTCCATCTTCTACTCCAAGTCTTTCGGCATCCTGAGGCTGCATATGTATATGATTTTTAGCTATTATTACTCCTTCTTCAAGTTTAACTATATCTTTTGCAGAGCCTAAAAAGATAGAAGCACTACCCTCTACATTACCTGAAAATCTTAAAGGTGGATCTATACCTAATTTTACGGCATCTGTTCTTGAAAGTTCTACCTGAGTATCTGAGCGGGCAGGTCCCAAAATAGCAGCTCTTTCGATAATTCCTTTGGGCCCAATTAATCTTATCTTTTCTTCAGCTAAATACTGTCCCGGTTGAGAAAGCTCTCTTTTAGGAGTTAGCTCATAACCCTCTGCAAATAGGCGGTCAACATCTTCTCTACTTAAATGAACATGTCTTCCTGATGCTTCGATGGGAATTATTTTTTCTTCTTTTTTTTCGCCTAGATTCATTTCTGCAATTATCTCTTTTATTTTTTGTCTGAGTTCTGGATTGGACATTAAACCACCTCTTTTTAATAATTTTATATTTTTCACAGCTTAAGTTATTTCAGCCAGAGTATTTTCAACTATTTTAGTCAACTGAAATTCAACTGCAAAATTAGAAATACATTCTGTGACCGCTTCAATATTTTTAAATTCTTTATTTTTTTCTAAAAGTATTTTAGCAAGATCTATAATAAATTCCTGGCCAAGAGCTCGCTTTTTTAAATCTTCAATTAGTGCAAAGTCCAGACAGATACCACCATCATAAATCCTGGTAATAATTGTACAGGCAATAAGCGAGATTAATTCGAATAAATAATTATCAAAATAATCATCAAGATATTGCTGCCCATAATTACAGTGCTTTTTTAGCAGTTTTGAATATTCTTTTTGATAATGATTAAATATAGCCTCAATTAAGTTTAAAAGATAGACCTGATATTCTTTCTTATCCTGACTGTAATCTTTAGAAATTAAAGAAGCATAATTTAAAATTACATTGGCCAAAAGTCTTCCTAAGTCAAAAGAGGCCGGAGTGTAATTAGAATACTCAGTATCAAAAGCCATAATTTTTTCTTTGTTAATAAAAATATTTGAGGTGTGAAAGTCACCATGAGTTAGCGACTCTTTTTTGTTCATAAATATAGCTCTGATTTCTTTTACCTTTTCTCTGACAATTTCATCTTCTCTAAATTCAGTTATTTTCTCTTCCAGATAGGGATTCATTTGCTTATCTTCTGCTTCAAGTATAGAGCCGGTGAAAATGAATTTATCCCAGGATTTAACTGAGTCAGATTTTGCAAAGAAATCCTGCAGATCCTTTAGTGTTTTTTTATCTAAAAAAAAGCCTGAAGTAAAAAAGTGAATTCTGGCCAGAAAAATAGCTATCTGTTCAGCCAGATGTTCATGTCTGTTTTGCCTGATAAATTCACTTCTTAAAAGCTCCATATCATCTATATATTCAAAAATTATAATATTATTTTCTGCATCCAAAAAATAGGCTTCTGCCACATAATCAGGACAGATACCTTTAAAAAGTTTTAGGGAACAGTATTCAGAATAAATTCTCTCTTCAGGTAGAGATATTTTTAAATCACTCTCTTGGATAGCTGCCCTTACATATGGCAGCATCTGTTTGAGAATAAAGCGTTTTTTTGTATTTTCATCTCCTATAACGAGCAAATTATTGGCCAGTCCATCAAAACTGAGGCTGTTGGAGTCCATGATTTTAACATTGATTTTTTCTGCATCAGATAATATTTCTGTTTCTTCTTTAATATATTTAAGGGCTGTTTTTTCATCTAAAAAACCGTCTATCTCCATTAAATCGCCTCCAGATCAACGAAAAATTATATTTCTGCTAAATACTCGGCAAGTTCTTCTAAACCTTCTCTACTAACTGCGCTTGTTAAAAATATTTTACTGACACCTGCCATTTCCAGGGTTTCTTTTGCATACTCAACATCTGCTTCATCATCATCTATTTTGGTTACAATACCGATTACCGGTCTGGAAAAAATAGAGGCGAATGTTGGTGGAAAAAAATACTGATCTGCAGTAGCATCAGCAACAAGGGCAATTACCTTAGCCTCCTGAGCAGCAGAAATTAAAGCTGTATAATAATGTCTGTTTTCAATATATTCGCCTGGGGTATCAATGGCTTTATTTTCGAACTCCAGACTCTGTGTTCTTGTATCAATTTCTCTAAATTCCTTACCTTTAAGAACTTCAAGCAGGGTTGTTTTACCTGCCTTTGTTCCCCCCATGAGAATAACTTTTTGCATATTAAGACCTCGTTATCTTGGTTACATCAAAACCAAGCACGTGTTCTAATAAATTTAATATATTTTTTAAGGCAGATTCTACACTTGATACCTTGCCGCTGATAACAAGGGAACCACTAAAACGATCAATAAAACCTATTTTAACATCAGCATTTTTGCTGGCAGCATCTGCAGCAATTATGGCTGCTTCACTTGGGGTTATGGTTAGAATGCCGAGGGCCTCATGTTCTTCATTCAAACCAATTTTTTTATAAAGGCCTTTAGTAGGATGAGCAATTAAATGAACCATTGTCACCTGTTTACCAGGAACATATTCCTGGATTACTCTTTCCTTTTCTTTTGCCATAATATCTCCTCCGGACTAAAACGAATTACTTAAGTATATCTTTAATTATAGTTTCTATCTCTTGTTCTATAACCTTTTTTGCTTCTCTGGCAATTACAAGTTCTTCATTGGTTGGTATTACATAAACATCAACAATAGAAGTTTTGGCACTGATTTTAGCTTCTTTACCCTGTATATTATTTTTTTCAGGATCAATGATAATCCCGAAATATTCTAATTCAGCCAGTATTTTAGCTCTAATATTTACGGCATTTTCACCTATTCCAGCAGTAAAGATCAATAAATCCACTCCACCTAGCAGGGCAGCATAAGCACCAATATATTTTTTAACCCGCCTGCAGAATATATCCAAAGCCAATTGAGCCCTATCATTTCCTGCTTCTGCAGCTTCGGAAATTTCTCTAAAATCATTGCTGATTCCAGATAAAGCGAGCACTCCACTTTCCTTATTCAGAATTTCATCAATTTCTTCAATACTTAAATTTCTTTCCTGCATAATATAGGATATGATTCCAGGGTCAAAATCACCAGGTCTTGTACCCATAACCAGTCCTTCTAAGGGAGTAAAACCCATACTGGTATCAATTACCCTTCCCTGGTCAACAGCAGCAATACTTGCTCCATTGCCGAGGTGACAGCTAATTATTTTTAAGCTGTCATAATCTTTTTTAAGAAGTTCTGCTCCCCGTTCTGTAACATATTTATGAGATGTTCCATGAAAGCCATATCTGCGTACTCCATTTTCCTGATACCACTGATAGGGAAGAGCATATAAATAAGACTCTTTAGGCATCGATTGATGAAAAGCGGTATCAAAAATACCTACATCAGGAGTATTCGGCATTAATTTTTTGCTGGCTTCTATGCCGACAATATTAGCCGGATTATGCAGAGGAGCTAATTTAATATTTTCTTTTAAAGCATTAATGACCTCTTTAGTTATTAAAACCGAGCCTGAAAATTTTTCACCCGCATGAACAACCCGATGCCCAACAATATCAATATCGTCAAAATCATTGATTACTCCATGCTCACTACTGATTAATCTTTCGAGCACCAGCTGAATTGCATTTTTGTGATCAGGTATCTCCATTTTAATTTCAAGTTCTACTTTGTTTTTAGTATAATATTTAAAGTCAGAGATGCTCTCAGAAATTTTTTCTACTAAGCCATTTGCAATAACTTCTTCATTTTCAATATTTATTAATTGAAATTTTAATGAAGAACTGCCACAATTGAGAACAAAAATATTCATATAATCTTTCCCTTCCATATCAGCTTAGTTAATAGGCATCTTTTAAAATATCTATAATGTTTGCTTTAGTAACGGGTCTTGGATTACTTTTCAGCATTGCTCTTTCTTCTAAAGCATGCTCAGCTATATATTCAAATTTATCTACTTTAAAATCTCTTAAACTTTCTGTAATACCTATATCTTTTATTAATTTTTGAACTTCTTCTACAGCTTTATAAGCTGCTTCCATTTCTGTGTACTGATTAATATCTATTCCAAAGATCCTAGCTATATTTGCATATTTTTTTGGATTAGCTATTAAATTGAACTTCATTACATACGGTAATAAGATGGTATTACTTAAACCATGAGGTATCTCAAAATTACCTCCTAAAGGATGGGAAATTGCATGAACTAAACCTAATCCACAATTAGTTAAAGCAATCCCTCCAAAAAGTGAAGCTAAGGCCATACCTTCACGAGCAGCCATATTATTACCATTACCAACTGCAGGTCTGAGATAATCTTTAACCATCTCAATACCTTTAGTTGCAATCATTTCAAAGGGAAGAACTGCATCCTGTGATACATAAGCTTCAATATTATGGCTTAAAGCATCCATACCTCCAACTGCTGTTAAAAAAGTAGGTAAACTCTTAGTTAGCTCTGGATCAACAATTGCTACATCAGGAGCTAAATTTTCATCAATTAAAGCAAATTTTTTCTTGTTTTCCTGATCTGTTATTACAACTGCAGTTGTTACTTCACTTCCAGATCCAGCGGTAGTTGGTATTGTTAAGAGCTTTAATCTATCAACACTGATTTCCTTTTTTAAATCATTATCAAAAAAAGATGCAACTACAGCTTTAGCAGTGTCAATAGGACTTCCTCCACCAACTGCCAAAAGGGAGTCAATATCATTTTTTAAAACACACTCTACAGCAGAATTAACTATTTCAATGGTTGGATCAGGTTTTACTTTATCATAAACTACATAATTAATATTAGAATTCTGCAGCTCTTTTTCTATACCAGAAAAAATTCCAGCCTCAATTATTCCTTTATCAACCACAACCATTAAGTTTTTAGCAGCTAAGGAATGTAAAGTAGAATTGATTTCTTTAATCTTATTTCTACCAAATTTAATTTTAGTTTTAATTTGAAATTCAAAATCAAAGCTATTCATATTGTTTTCCCCTTAAAATTATAATAATGTTTTAAACACTTCTTCACTGGGTGAAGAAATAAATACTTTATTATAAAGCATTCCGTTTTTACTGCTGGCAGCAACTGCAGCATCCAGAGAATTTTTGACTGCACTAACATCACCGGTAAAAGTAACATAACCCTTACCACCAAGACCTGTACCCAGTCTAACCTGAATTAAATTTACATCTGAGGCCTTTGCTGCTGCATCTCCACCTATTATAGCACTGGGCATAGAAAAGTATTCTAATACTCCAACAGCATTGACCTTTTCGATCTGGGTTGTACCATTAATAGCACTGATTAAGGAATGATGGATACGAGAAATAATCATATCATCTACTAAAAATGGTCCACTCTGTTCTTTACCAGCCTGCATTGAAGATTTTACAGCACTTATATCTCCAGCAATCAATACAGTATATTTTCCAGGACAATTTGGTTGAGCTAAAATTATCTCAACATCAGCAGCTTTTTTCATCACATCTGCTACTTTAATACCCTGACTTATAGAGTTAAACTCAAGCATTCCAATTGTATTAATCATGATACCACCTCTGCGCTTCCACTTATAATGACTTGATTATCATCGGCTTTGATAACTTTACCACTGATACTTGCATGTATATTTGCTCCTAGAGCATTTTCTCTTATTTTTGCGATTTTTTGTCCTCTTTCTACTGTTTGGCCTTCACTAACAATTAATTCTGCCGGTGCACCAATATGCTGATTGAGAGGTATTTTAACTTTATCAACTTCAATTTCTACCGGTTCATGTAATTCCTGATGATTATATTTGCTCAGATTTAATCTAGCGATCTGTCTATCAGTAGGAATTTTTCGGTATTCCTGCATAATGTGGGGCTTAAACTCATCTTTATCTGTTTCATATTTTTCATCTATTTTTTGCTTGTAATAAACATTAACCAGTCTGGGAGATAATCCCATAGGACAGGCATATAATTCACAGATACCACATTCACAGCAGAGTTGGGCTGTTTTAAATATATCAGTATTGTCTTCTTTTTCGTAGGCTAAAGCTCTCATAATACGATGAGGCTCAAGATTTTCATGGCCAATTAAATAACGGGGACAATACTCAGTACAGAATGTACACTGTATGCAGGCAGCTTCTGCTTTGTTTTTGATATGTTCCATACTCTGTTGATTCATCTCGATAACGAACTGCTTTTTAGGTAAAATAATTATTGAACCTGCAGTTTTAGTTATAACCGCTTGATTGATCGCTTCTTCTTCAACTAAATTTTCTCCCATCATCGGTCCACCAATTATGACAGCATACTCGTCGAGGGTACTTCCTCCAGCAGCTTCAATACATTCGTTGATGGAAGTTCCAATTGGAACTTTAACAATTCTGGGTTTATTTACTTCGGCTAAGACTGAAACATATTTATCTGTTACAGCTTTATCTGCTCTAATTGCCCTGTAAACATTATAAAGGGTTCCAACATTTGAAACCACTGCTCCAACATGAAGTGGTATCCCACCTTCAGGAACAGTTCTACCGGTAATTTCATATACCATTACCTGTTCATCACCAGCTGGATAATAACTTTCCATTAGAAAAAATTCAATATCATAATTGTTTTCATCTCTAATTCGCTTTAAACAGGCCAGTTCTTCTGTATATTTCTTTTTAAGAGCAAAAACAACTTTATCTGCTCCTACAATTTTGGCAACTTCATCGATTGCTTCTAAAATTTCTGCTGCAAAACTGCGCATTAAAAATTTATCTGTCATTAATAAAGGTTCACATTCTGCTCCATTTATTATAAAATACTCTGCTTCAGCACCATATTTAACATGAGTAGGAAAACCGGCACCGCCGGCTCCTACCACTCCTGCTTCAGCAATTTTATCAATAAGGCTCATATTACTACCCCTCTCCGTCTAAAACTTTTGCTGAATTATATTATGGAGAATCCATCTACTAAAATACATCTTCTCTTTCTGGTGAATGTTCTAGCTGAAGTGATTCCTTCACCAGTTGGTCCGGCGATAGTAAAGGAAGAAAATCCTTCTCCACCAGCACCTAAACCTGCATAAGAAGGAGCATTTTTAACATAGATAGTGGTTCCAATTTTTTTAGCAAAAGCTGTTAAGTGATCTACATTTTTGGAATGAATTATCGCTGAATGACGATTTTTATTTTCTATTTTTACACCCATCTCCATTGCTTCTTCAAAGTTTTTAGCTCTTACAAGTGGTAAAACAGGCATCAATTGTTCTTTTCTAACTATAGGATGATCTATATCTACGTCGATTATAGCCAGACGTACATCTTTGTTCTTTGGCTTTATTCCAGCACTTTCTAAGATATAAGAAGCGTCTTTACCTATATACTCTTTATTAACTGTTCCATCTTCATTAATAACTATGTTTTCAATCGCTTTTGGATTATCAACAAATTGGGCATTTTCAGCCTCCATACAGTCAATCAATTGATCTGCAATTGAATCTAAAGCTACAATAGCTTTTTCTGAAGTACATAAAACATTATTATCAATGCTGGAGCCTTTAACTATGTCACTGGCAGCTTTTGCAATATCAACAGTATCATCAACTAAAACAGGTGGGTTACCTGCTCCTGCACCAATTGCTTTTTTACCTGAACTTAAAGCAGCTTTTACGACCCCATGACCTCCAGTTACTACTAACATTGTAACTCTGTCATCATGCATACATTCTTCTACTGTCTGTAAAGTTGGTTTTTCAACAGCTGTTAATAGGTTAGCCGGTCCACCTGCATTAATTATCGCTTTATTTAACTGTTTCATAGCATATTGCGAAACACCTTTTGCTACAGGATGGGGGTTAAAGACAACACTATTACAGGAAGCAATCATGCTGATAGAGTTGTTGATAATTGTTGGGGCTGGATTGGTAGATGGAGTAACTGAGCAGATAACTCCAAAAGGAGCTTCTTCTAAAATACTCAATCCATCTCTACCACTGTAAGCTTCGGTTCTTAAATCTTCTGTACCCGGAGTTTTATCAGTTGCTAGAGTAATCTTAACAACCTTATCCTCAGGACGACCCATCCCTGTTTCTTCAACAGACATTTTGGCCATTTTTTCAACATGTTTTTTGATTTCTTCCCGCATTGCCTTGATCAATACTTCTCTTTCCTGAACTGAGAAGTTAGTCTGCAGTTCTGTCTGGGCTTTTTCTGCAGCAGCAATTGCTTGATCCATAGTCTTGAAGACACCATAATCACCTGCTGATTCAGAATTTCTTTCACAAACATTATCATCCAATGCTTTAACAACTTCATCTATTATTTTAGCAAGTTCATCTTTATTTATGTCCATTATCGTACCTCCTCATTAAATACTAATTGCTGGTATATCTATTATTAAAGAACTCTTCGCCGGCTTCAGCAACAGTCATATCTTCTTCTACTGAGCCTCCACTTACACCGATTGATCCAACGAGTTCTCCTTTAACTTTAAGCGGAATTCCTCCACCAAAGAGAACTATATCATCACAAACTGTATCTATTCCATAAAGCATTTCACCTGGTTGAGACAGTTTGCCCAGTTCATCAGATCTCATTTTTAAAGCATAAGCAGTATAAGCTTTAGCCTGAGAGATTTTTATACTTACTGGAAGAGCATTATTCATTTTTTTGAAAACTATCAATCTACCGTCATCACCCATTATGGAGATAATCATGGGTACATTGATCTCTTCTGCCTTATCAACACATTTTTGAGCAATTTTTTCTGCAATATCAAGAGTAATTTTCATATTAATTCTCCTCACTTTCCATGGCCTTTATAACTTCTTCAGTAACTGCAGTAACTAATTCTCTTTTATCTGCAGTCCGGCTTAAAATATAGATTACATCAGATAATCTATTTACATATTTGTGAACTAACTCAGAGAAAGTAATATTATTTTCTTCTTCAGCAGCTGCAATTCTTCTTTCAGCTCTGCGACATATAGTTCTTGATATATCTAAGTAGCTTCCCAGCTCACTTTGCCCTGGTACTGTAAATCCTGTAAAATTGAACTCAGCCTGATAGCATTCAAGATTACTTTCTAAATAATCTAAATGACTTTTTCCAATTTGATCTTTAGCTTCTTTTTGCCTGGAAGCAAGTTCTCCAGCAAGAATAAATAGATCCTTCTGGATCTTATAGATTATTTCTTTAATATCGGAATAATCACATTTTACCCTGGCTAGACCCAGCCAGGAATTAAGTTCATCAATTACACCATATGCTTCTACCTGGGGATCTGATTTTAAAACTCTTTCACCACTGAGAAGACTTGTTTTGCCTTTGTCACCTCTTTTGGTGGCTATAGATGACATATTAACCACCTCCTAAAAACTGGATTCATCCAGTTCAATTTCGTCAATTATACCAACAATAGCAAGATCAACAGGACTACCTTCAAATTGATTTGTCTTACGAGCACCACTACCACTGGCAACTAAAACTGTTTCACCAATTCCAGCACCAACACTATCAACTGCCACCAGACACTTTTCTTTTTTAAATTCTTCATAAAGTGGGCAAACTATCAGCAGTTTAGTTCCAACAAGACCTTTGTCTTTTTGGGTAGCAACAACATTACCAACTACTCTGGCTGAGAACATATTATCATTCCTTTGTTTTGTGCCACATCACGGGCATAAGGAGTAATTATTGCATTTTCTTTTACATATACTATTTCAATTTCGTCAGCAAGAGGATTAATATCCCTGTAGGTTAAAACCTTACTGTCGAGATAGATAGAATTATTAATAGTATTATTATCTGTATTTTTGCTTTCAACTTTTTTATTCGATTTTTGCCCGGCAGAACTTTTTTCAGTCTGACCAAGCAATCTTTGAACTGTTTGAGAGATAGCTTCTGCTTCTATTAACTGAATACCATAACTCTCGATTTTTCTCAGCTGTTTCTGGTTCTCCTCTAATAAAGCAGGTGGAATCTTATCCATCCCAAGTTCTGCCCAGATATCACTGCTTAAATCAGCAGCATTTCGAGCAGCTACGACTGGTATGCCAGCCATCAGCCCATGAAAAATCAAGTCAATTAAAGTTGTATCAGCAAAATGAGCAGAAATCTTAGCTGCGGTATTCCTTGTTAAAACAGGAACCACAATCAAGTCTGCATCCTCAAGACAGGCAAAAGAATTTTCTTCTAAAAAATTTTCAACTCCTAATTCTGAGGCAATATACTCATAATCAAGTACACTTTTTGCACTTTGAGAAAACATGAGCTGCCAATTTACAGAAAATTGTTTATCAATTTTTTTCAATTGTGATAAAGATTTTTCACAATCTACTTTACCCCCAGTAAAAAGAGCTATTATATTCTTTTTTTGAGATATTTCATTGTTAAGAGATTCTAAAACCTCTTTGACTAATCTAGTGATCAATTCTTCTGTTACTTCTAACATCTTCTTACCTCCATCCTCAACTATTTGCAATTCATGGCAATACCGAGGGGAGTTACCAATAAAGTTTGAGAAGGTTTTATAATTTTTAAGCCTGTTCTTTGCTCAAGAATATCTTCAATCCCATCAATAGCACTAGTACCACCAACAAGATAAACTGTTTCTGCCTTATAGCGACCTATATGATTATTAATGATCGAGGCAATCTTTTCGATTACAGGTATAACCATGGGAAAGATCTCATCTGTCCGCTGGGGATCTCTTTTTATTTGTTCTGCTTTTTCTACACTGACTCCAAGTCCACCAGCAATAACAAGATTTAAATGAGTTCCACCAGTTGCTTCATCAGCAGTATAAACAACCTCTTTATTCTGCATAATAGAAATCCCGGTAGTCCCACCACCTATATCTACTACAACACCTCTTTCAATACCAAGTACAGCAGCGGCAGCAGATGGTTCATCAACAACATTACTTACCGTAAATCCTGCTCCCTGAACAACATTTTTGAATGTATCAACATCCCTATCACCGGTTCCAGGTGGAACGGCTGTTGCAGCAAATTCTATCTCTCTATTTAAGATTGATTCGAGCTCTGCTTTCATACTTTTAACCATCCTGAGAGCCCCAATATAATCTACAACAAGTCCATCTCTGACAACTGTACCTGTTTGACTTGCAGCTAAAATGGGATTATTATCTTCATCCAAAAGTGTTAATACTAAATTTGCTGTACCAAGGTCAACTCCAGCCTTTATTTTACCCTGGTAGTCTAAACTTTCAGGTTTATCATCTATTAAACCCGCAAGAATATCTAATGTCATATTTGCCTTCTCAACATATTTATCCATACATACATTTCTCCTCCATCAGACAATATAAATCATTAATAGTATCCCCCCTCCCAAAAGAAGGGGGATATTATATTTAAATTATTATAATTGTGATTCGTCTAATTTATCTTTAGCCATTTGTGGTAAAATAGCGTCAACATCGGTATGTGGTCTTGGAATTACGTGAACGGAGATTAGTTCTCCTACTCTACCTGCAGCAGCTGCACCAGCATCTGTAGCAGCTTTTGTAGCTCCAACATCACCTTTTACCATAACGGTAATTAGTCCAGAACCTATCTTTTCATATCCTACCAGACTAACATTTGCTGCTTTAACCATAGCATCTGCAGCTTCAATTGCTCCAACAAAACCTTTAGTTTCAATCAAACCTAAAGCTTCACCACTCATTTGTCATTCCCCCTTAAATTTATTCATCATCACCTATGATTTCATCATAGTGTATACAATCTGTTCTTAAATCACCTTTAGTACGAGGACAATTAGGATCTTCACAGATATTGCAAATTTCTTCATCTTCTGAATCCTCTAATTCTTCCTCTTCTTCACTTTCAACTGTTTCAGCCTCTTCTTCAGAAGAAGTTTCTTCAGCCTCAGTTTCTTCTACAACTTCTTCTACAGCTTGATCTTCAGTTTTTTCTTGATCTATTTCTTCTACCGTAGATTGATCATCAACATCATCTTTTTGATATCCAACTGTATCATCTGTATAGATGAGTTTTTCGTGAATATCTTTAGCCGGTCTTGGAATAACATGAGCAGAATAAACCTTGCCCAGTTTGGATGCAGCAGTTTTGGCAGCATCAATCGCCGATTTAACTGCTCCAATATCACCGGATATTTTGATAATTATCATACCTCCACGGCTTATTTCATAACCAATAAGCTCAACATTGGCTGATTTTGCAGCTACATCTACTGCTTCATATGCAGGTAATAAACCACGGGTTTCAACCAAACCAATTGCAGTTCTGGACATATTCCCTCCTTCCTTTCTATCTCTATTCCATTATCTAGCTATCTTTTAGTGCTTCAAGTACCAGTTTAGTTATTCTTTCGACATCATCTGAGTTGATTTCTGCATTCTGGGCTTGATTAACTGGTTTTTCTTCTTTAGTCTCATTATTTGTTTCTTTATTTATTTTAGTAGTTGTTGTGTTTTTTGCTGTATCGTTTGCTTTATTTATTTCTTTAACTATATCTTCTCTTTTTTGTTCTGGAATAGAGTTTCTGCTGTATTCATCTTCTAAAGGAATATCTTTAATTGGAATACCTTTTACCAGACGAGCTGCATTAGAGCCCATAATCTTAGCCTGAAAGTCCTCATCAACTTTTTTCTCTAAAAATGGCTGATCAATATTCAGTTTTTTATGCTGAATTATGATATTGTCCTGATCACCGATTCCAACACCCACATTTAAACGAGATTCGTTTGCCGCATCATTGGCAAGTTTATGGACGTTTTTATCATCACTTAAAAAGAATTGATATGGTATTCCTTCTTCTTCCAGACCATAACATAGATTTCTGAAAAGGCTATTTTCTTCATACTCTTTCTGTACTCCTATATTCACAGAAGGCTTTTGAGATTGATTACTCATCTATTACACTTCCCTCCGTTTCCAAATAGGAAAGAACCAGACCAGTTGCTACAGCATTTCGAGGTCCCATAACACCTCTTATATTACCACGACCTGCAACCACTCCATATTCTGAAAGTTGATTGGAAATCATAGTAGGTATTTCAAAATCAATTGCTGAGCCACCGACCATTACTACAAAATCTATATCTCTGATATTTCCAGTTGGAATAATCCGTTTTAATGCTCTGATTGAATTGCGAACAAAAACATCATTTTTAGCATCTCTTCGCACCTGGCGTATCTTATCAAGAGAATGATCTGTAGGTATTGGTATTTTATCGTCATCACTGAGAATTATAACCCTACCGAAAAGCTTAGGTGCAAGGGGCTCATCAAAGAAACTAACACTTCCATCTTCATGCCTGACATGGAAAACACTTTCTACTTTAGCCAGAGGATTTTTCTTGATTAATTCTGCAAGATTTATATCTCCTAAGCCAAGTTCTATATTAATTAAAAGTGAAGTCATATCTCCGGCACCAGCAAGATGAGTAGTGTAAATATTATCTCTGTTGGTAACCATTGCAGCATCAGTTGAGCCACCACCCATATCCAGGATAACGAAAGGTTTATCTGTACCCGGTGTTGTTAAAGCACCCAATATTGCCATATTGGCTTCAACACCAGCTATCTCAACCTCAACATTTGTTTCATCTTCAAGTTTATCTGCTATCTTGCGCATCGGCAGCTGACTTGTTTTAACCATTGCAGCCAGACCAACAGCATTTTCCATAGCATATTCTTCAGCCAGGCCACCTTTTACTTCTTTAGGAACAAAGGTATTTACTGCTAATATATCCTTTATTCTAATGTCTTCAAGTGGTTGATCTGTAACTTTACTCATAGTTACTTTAACTCTATCAAGCATTCCACCAACATTAGTTCCAGGCTGACCTTTAACATCTTCTATGGGATGTATTTTCTCAAGAGAATCCATGATCTCTTCTGCTCCTGCATCTATACCAATTTCTGATTTTCCTCTATCACCAATTATCACTATTTCTCCAGCCGGTATTTTTCGTTCTTCAATATCCCCTGCTGGTGTCCTAATAACCACTGCAGATCTGTTACCAATCAACGACCTTGCCACTGGAAAAATATGTTTGGTGTCTTCAGAATCAAGATCAAAGATCGTAGCTATACCATAGGGATTCGAAAGTTTATCAATTGTTCCTCCCGGTCTTGCAACCTCTACAGCAGCTTTTTTAGCAAGTGGAATCCGATCAATATATTTAACCTCATCAATCACAGGGATTGTCTCATCAAGACGATTTACAATTAAAACTGCATCATCTTTTTGAGCAACTGCACCATTTACATTAACCCCTCTTTCTTTAGCCTGATTAATGATATTTGCAGCATCAGCAAAATCAACTGATCCTGGAATGATAAGTATAACATCATCACCTGCCTTGCAGTCATCAATATCATCGACAAGTGTTGTAACTCCAACACCCAAACCAATTCCTCCTGGAGTCCAGGGATCATGGCCAATCATAGTTGATTCTGTAATCACAGTTTCAGTTATAGTTTCCATTGCTAGATCTCCAATAACTGGTGTAGCTTCATTTAATCTAATCAGGGCAAGATCATCGTAGCTCAGATTAACCTTATCTAAAGCAGAGTTTAAAGAATTAAGAATACCATCTATGTTATCAATGGTGCCCTTTAAACCAGTTGTTTTATATATCCCATCTGAAATAAAGTCAATATTCTCTTTTTCTTTATCCACTTTTCCGATAGCAACTTCTGTAGTAGAGTTGCCAATATCGACCCCTACAATATATTCCATACTCCCACCTACCTATTAGACTCTTTATCTATCACCTTTTAGTCTGTTTCTCTTTTCATAAACATCTGCTGCTTCACGGATCAATTGAGCATTAATTACCGCATCATACTTATTTTCTAATTCGTCTGCAATATCTAAAAGTTCCTGCTTGGTTGAACGATAAGGGCGAAGCTGATTATAAATTTCAAGAATTCTCTCATCTTCTACTCTGGTTAATTCAGCAGCTCTTTCTAGATTTTTTGCAAACTGTTCTCTATCAACAGATCTTGCGATTTCAGCCTGATAGTTTAATGTATCAGCTGTAATTTTAAGTTCTGAACCATCAGTTTTACCTGAGATTATATCGGCAAACTTAACATCATCAAGTGATTTTCCTGTAGGAGTTTTTACAAGATCTTTTCTTTTTTCTCCTAGAGGATAATCTTTATCTGTTAAACCATTACCTCCAGTACTTTTCTTTGAACTTTTTGAAGGGCTACTTTGACCTTCATCAAGATTACTGAGCACATTGCGTACAATAGATTCAACTAACTCTTTATCCATTACATACACCTCCTGGTATTTTAAATTATTTGAATGTTACCTCAACTTCTACAATTTTTTTGTTCTCGTAAAGGAACTTAACTTCTTTGTTATATAGTACTGCAGATATTGCCTGATACTTAGGTCTGGCCATCTGATCATTTCTTGTAGGTACTGGATCAGGGTTTTCACCTTTAGCATATCTTGCAGCATTTGTACCAATCTGTCTGAATGTTTCCAGGTCAATAAGTGGTGCCTGTGGGAATAATTCTAAGTTAGAAAGTGGATTTAAATCTTTCTGATGAATTAAAATAGTACCTTTAGATTGTAACCCGATTCCTATCCCTGAACCACTTAATTGAGCAGCTTTATGTCCCATAAACCCAACATCTGCGGTAATATAATTTTTAACAACCCTGGCTTTGATACCTTCTTCTTCTATACCAGCCATAACTTCTCTTAAAACATCTGAATGATTCTGTTCTGTCATGGTTTTAGATAAATGAGTTCCAAAAGCTGGTGCTATTGCAATAACTACTTCATCACTACTTTTACCTTCCTTGGCCAATCCTACTTCTTTTAAAGTCATATTCCCAGATCTAGCAGTGGAAGTTTTAGTTGAAGCAGAGTTTCCACCTTTATCTGTCATTCCTGATACAACATCGACAACGATCTGGCGAATAGCATCTTCATTTAATTGCATTGTTACACCTCCCGATATATTTATTTATTCTCCTATTTCGTCAATATCTTTAGCGAATCTAACATTTTTAAGTTTTTCCCAGAGTTCATCAGAAACTCTATATCCTGTTCCAGGACCTGCATAATCATTTTTATCATTAACAGCACTTATTGCATGGAAGTTTTCATCAAAGATCGCTGATGTATGGAGATAATCTCCAGCAATTCTCTGTTTTAAGAGATTAAAGAAGTTTTCAGCTACATCTTCAAATCCATGTTTAGCAAGTGCCTGTACGATTTGAACACCTGTGGTTCCTTTATTGAGCATTTCTTCTATACCTCTGAAATCTTCTCTTACATCACGGTCAGGCATATCTTTACTACCGTGGGCATATGTTGCAGCCTCTACTTCTTCATCTGTAATATCAGGCATACCGATTTCTTTAAATACTGCCTGTAAAGCTCTAACACCTTTGTTTCTAACTTTAATAACATCTTCTTCATCTACAGGTACTAATCCACCATTAACTTTTAAGTCACGCTGTAATGTTAGATAGTCATCATAGTCATCAACATCATGAGTTGAACCTGCAAACATGTTATCATAGTTTGGTACAGCACTGTAACCTGAGAATACAAAGTCAGTACCAGGCAAAAACTGCATTAACATTCTAGCAGTTCTTCTTGTACTTGAGTGAGTAAATGTCTGATCATTACCAGATGCACACTCTAAGTCAAGTAACATGGCAATTAAGTTTTCAGCCAGAATTGCTCTAACTCCGGATGGAACTGCCCCGGGCACACCAATACAACTGATTGAACCATTCTGTATACCCTGAACTCCTGCACCTTTGGTCATATATAAGCAGCGAGCTTCAAGATAAAGCATAGATTTACCATCAGCAAATCCCATTTCTGCTTCAGAACCGGTACCAGAAGTATATCTCATTTTTAATCCACGGGATGCATAAGCAGATGCTAAGAAACTCTTAGACCATGGTGTATCATCACCATCAACAAATACCTGCTCTGTACCATATACTGAAACTGTTTCAGCATAGGCTGTAAATCCACGCATACCCATTTCTAATTCCATAGCTTCCTCAACAGCACACTGGGTTAAAACTCCACCACGGCCAGTTTGTGAACCTACCATGATTGAAATAGCGTTAGAAGGCGCATATCTAACTATACCTACTGTTGTTTCCATTTCATCAAAACCACGCAGAGCTGCTTCTGCTGCATCTGCAGCTAATAATGCTGGGTGGTCTTTTACATTTGTAACATGGCACTGGTTAGAAGGAGTTTTTCTAGCTCTCATCTTCTGAACCGCCATCATCATTTCAACAACATTCATATGACCAACCACTTCAACAACTTTAGCAGGGGTCATACCTAAACCAAATCTCTTAACCTCATCTCTACAAACATTTATGTCTACTATTTTATGAGCCAGTTCTTTTGAATCCTGGGCCATAACATCTTCAACTATATCTAGATCAAGAGTATGATCGGCAATAAAAGAGTCTAACATGTCAAATTCTTCTCTTCTTTTACCATCTAACTCTACTATTTTACCATTTTCAACTCTAACGCTTGGTTTTGGATCATTGGGTCCTTCCATAGCCACAAGACCAGCTTCTGGCCATTCATTGATAAATCCATCATTACTAATCGGCCTTTTTTCAAGTTCTAAAAATCGCTTGGACCTTTTCACATTTTTCCCTCCTTAGTTCGTTTTGCAATATTTCTATTGACAAGACAACTTGCTTTATTGTATTTTTTGTTAGATTTAAATATATGGAGTTGTAACAGATTCAGGTTTGTCACCTAAACTACCCAGAAGTTTTAATCCTACTTCACGAGCAGCAACAACGGCCTGACGAACAGCTCCAGAATCTCCGCTGAAGAATAAAATGGACTCATTAGTTAAGCTTGTACCATCAGCAGGACTAGCATAGCCAACTACATCTATTGTTGCAGCCTTAACAGCAACATCAGCCATAATTACTCCAATACCAGCAGGAGCACCAACAGAAATACCAAACGCTTTACCTTCAGGAGCGCCAAAAGCTTCATTTAGAGCTTTACTTGCTCTTGCGGAATACTGGAATTCAAGGTGACCAGCATCATTAGCATATACATCACCAAAAGTACGTTCCAGGTCATCTAGTGCAACCTGAACTGCTCTTCTTGCATCAGAAACTTCTTCAGCACCAAAGATAATTAAAGAACCATGACCGGCTCCACCTTTAGTATCTCTTGGAAGCTCAATTTTTACTATTTCTGTATTTGAAGCTTTAACTGCTTCATCTGCAGCATAGATTTGTGGACCTGCACCAGTCCTTGCGCTAAATATACCAATTGAACGATATTTCTTATCAATACCCATCATTTCTCTTAATTGAGGATCTACATTTGCAATTACAAGACCAATTGTATCTCCAATAGTTGTTCCGATAAATTCAGTTACTTCATTAGCCAGATTCAATTTAGCTTCACCACCTTTTTTATTTTCGCTTTTTTCTACATTTTTTTCATTATTTTCAGTCTCATTTGAAGATTCTGCATCTTTAATCCTATTCATGACTTCATTAACTAAATCATTAATTTTCTGCTCTTCCATATCGATTAACCCTCCTCTCCATTAGAAATTACGGAAGAAGTTTATTAACATCTTCGTGTGGTCTTGGTATTACATGTACAGAAACAACCTCACCCACTTTTCTTCCGGCAGCTGCACCAGCATCAGTAGCAGCTTTTGTAGCTCCTACATCCCCCCTTACCATAACAGTAACCAAACCTGAACCGATTTTTTCATATCCTACCAGCTCAACATTTGCAGACTTAACCATAGCATCAGCAGCTTCTATAGCACCAACAAGTCCAATCGTTTCCACCAGGCCTAATGCTTCTCTAGCCATTTATTCCCCTCCTTTCAAAACATAATTAAATAAATTTTCGGTGCCCCTATCTATTATTGTTCACAAAAAACTTCTAATTCCCTTGTCAAAAAACAGTTTTCTTGTAAGAATTATTTGCTCTATTCCATATTTTTTTTATTTTCTAAATATTAGCTAATTATATAAGCTTAAATATGGTATTAAATTGTCTTTTAGTATTAATAAATTGTTTTTTGTATTATTTTATTATAAATTGTCAATCTCTGTATTCTGATGGTGAAACTCCTTCATATTTTTTAAAAACTTTTGAAAAATAACTTGGGTCATTATAACCGATTTCTTTAGCTATTATAGCAATATTTACATTTTTATTATCCAGTCTTCTTTTTGCTTCTTCTATCCTTAATTTAGTTAAATAACTTTTAAATGTGCAGCCCATCTCTTTTTTGAAAATTCTGCTAAAATAATGGGTGCTTAAACTGGCAGCTTCAGCAGCTTCACTTAAAGTAATATCCTCGGTATAGTTAGACTGTACATACTTTACACCATTATAGATAATTTTTTCTTTAAAGTCTGCTCCAAAATCATCGATCTTTTCCGATAATTTTACCAAAACCGTATTAAGCCAGTTTTTCATCTGTTCCTGGTTATTTATTTTAAATAATTCCTGGGTAAACTTATAATTTAAAGGGGATATATCTTTAAAACTGGCCCCTGCTTCAACAGCTGATCTCGACAGCACACCCAATAATTCCATCATCCTTGATTTTACCAGAATCGAGTTAAAGCTTTCATCTACCTGCCAGCTATTAAAAAGTGTATCAACTAATTCTGTAAAATGATTAACCTTCCTTGATTTAAACTTTTCCACCAGACGACTTTCTATATCATATGGATAAGCTATTTCATGAAAATCCCTATTTTTAATATCTTCCCAGTGGACAGCAGAACCTTCACCAACCAATAATGAATTTCTTATTGCACCAAGAGCTTCATGATATGATCTATCAACTAGCCGTGGATCATCGTAATAACTACCGATACCAATTGTTATTGTAAATTCGGTCTTATTTTTTACTTCCTGGCTGATTTCTGCTGCTACTTTTTTTAACCATTTTTTTATTTTTTCATTTTTGTACATTTTTTCGCCAAAATAAAGGATGATTATCTTGTCACTTGTCATCGGTACTACCATTAAAGAATTATATTTTTTTTCGAAATTTTTAATCACACTGAAAACTTCTTTTTTATGCAGCTGTCTTTTTAATTCATCTTCATTAACCGTTGAACTGGCAAATTGGTCAATGTCTGCGATCATAACTGCAGAAGGCAGTTCTTCGATATCAAAAAATTCGGTTCTACTTCTAATTTCCTCGATGGTATCAATATTTAAAAAAACAAGGTCAAAAACAAAGGACATCTTAATATAGGGCATAACCATATCAAGTTTTTCTCTCATCTGTTTTCTTATTTTTTCATCCTTTTTAGAACTCTGAATCTTATTAACTAGTCTGCTAACCAGTTCTCTAACTTTTTGTGGTTTAACCGGTTTTAATAGATATTCTTCAATACCAAGGGAGAGAGCTTCCTGAACATATTCAAATTCATCATAAGCAGTTAAAATTACAAATCTAGTATTAGATGAATTTTCCTTAATCAATTTGATCGCTTTTAAACCATTCATCCCTGGCATCTTAACATCCATGAAAATAATATCAGGCTTCTTTTCTCTGGCAAGTTCTACAACTTCTTTTCCGTCAGCAGCTTCTCCTACTATTTCTATATTGTCAATTCCACTTTTTTCTCCTAGAATTATAGAAAGAGCCTTTCTTTCTAAATATTCATCATCTGCAACAAGTATCTTAAACAATTGCTACCCTCCAATCACTTCTATATATATTAGCTTCAGCATTTAATTATTGTAATTGTGTTAATCATTAGATTACTCTCCTGGTAAATTAATCTTAACCTCGGTTCCTTTATTGAGCTCACTCTTTATTTCCAGGCCATATTCTTCACCAAAATAGTGTTTTAATCTCTGATGAACATTATTGATTCCAATTCCTGTAATATGGCTGGTAATCTTATCTTTGCTTTTGCCAGCAGAACTTAAAAGTTCTTTTGTGTAATTATCTTTCATCCCTAAACCATCATCAATCACAGAAATACTGATCATATTATCCATTTTTTCTGCTTTGATTTTAACCTTTCCGGTTGACTTTTCTTTAAATCCATGGATGATAGAGTTTTCTAGTAATGGTTGGATGGTCAATAAAGGAATATTAATATCCAGTAAATCCTCATCAATATCGATATCAAAATCAAATTTATCTTTGTACCTTTTTTTCTGGATCGTTATATAATCTTTAACACAGTTTAATTCTTCTTCTAATTTAACAACTTCTTCTACATTTCTCAAACTATACCTTAGTAAATCTGAGAGGGCATAAACCATGTCTTCTGTCTCAGATGCTCCTTCTATCAACGAAAGTCTGGCAATAGAATTTAAAACATTAAATAGAAAATGAGGATTAACCTGTGACTGTAAAATTTGCAATTTTTTTGTTCTTAAATGTTCTTCAAGCTGTCTTCTGGATCTTGATTCTTCCAGTAATTCCTGCTGATAAATATTTGCCAGACCCATTTCTGCAATATAGTTAGCCGTTATAGAGAGAAATTCTGTTGCAGCAACTATTCTACTTTTTGGTAGAACTTCTATATCATTAAACTTTCTTTTGATCGTTTCAAAATCTATATCAATATCCTTAGTTCTTTCTTTAACCCGCTGCAGGGTTTTTTCTCTTCCATCTTCTTCTAATATTATCTGCCCACAAAGGATAGTTCCAATAAAACGATTTTCTAAAATAATAGGAGCCGCCATATCTATTAGACCAGATTCACATACATAGGGAGCAGATTTACCCTCTTCTTTTGCTCTGATACCACCCTGAGAATCAGATAGAGTACATTTCTGAAAACCCTTTTCACAATAGCGAATTGTTTTACAAAAAGATGTAAACCTACTGCAGTTAGTTACTGGAATACCTTCACGATCAACAATAACAGCTGCTAAACCGGTTGCTTCAGCAAATTTATCCTGAATACTCTGAAGTACATCTATATTTATTACTTCACTCAAATCATAATCGTATCTTATTTTAATCATCCTCCTAAAAATTGATTAGCATATTTAATTACTAAAAAGCTGATCATCATTTTCTCGTTTTATATTTTCTAACTGCTGTACTCTAATCCCGGTCATAACATCAGAACGGGTAATTATACCTAAAAGTTCCTGACCATCCATTACCAGAAGTCTCCCGATATCTTTTTGGAAGAGAAGTTTAAAAGCCTCATATAATTCGTCATCTGCTTTTACACTGTGTATTTCTTTTGTCATAATAGCCTGGACAGGTGTATTACTGTATTCTTCTTGAGGAATTTTTCGGGCATCCTCCATTGTAACCATCCCGACGATTTTCCCATCTCGCTCAACCGGAAAACCTGAATGTTTGCATTCAAACATCTTTTCTATCAAGCGATGGACACTAATATTTACCGGTACAGTTTTTACATCCCTGGTCATTAAATCTTTTACTTTCAAATTGGAAAGAGCTGATTTAATGACACTGTATTTGTGTTCCTGCATTGCACCAAAATAGATGAATAAAGCAATCAGAACCAAAAGCAAGTTACCACTCATTAAACCCAAAATACCAAAGGCTACTGCAAAAATTTTGCCAATTCTAGAAGCAATCTCGGTAGCCTCTGCTAAAGAATGTTTTTTAGCTATAAAGGCCCTCAAAATTCTTCCACCATCAGTTGGAAAAGCCGGCAGTAAGTTAAACAATGCTAAAATTATATTCAACTGACCTGTATAAAGAATAATTAATCTAATATCTTCTAATAAAAATTCTGGAGCAAGATTTGCAGCTGGAACCAGAATCAAACCAATCACTAAACTCAATAAGGGGCCACTGGCAGAAATTATTATTTCATCATTTGGCTTATCAGAAAAATCCTCTATATTAGCCATTCCACCAAATAAAACAAGGGTTATATCATTAGTTTTGACACCTTTACTTCTTGCAGTAAGTGAATGTGCGAGTTCATGAACTAAAACACTCATAAAAAGCAAGGTAGCCATTATTGCACCAAGTATATAGGGGTTTAAAATCAATTCTCTTCTTGCGATATCTGTCTGTTCTGCTAAGTAGATAAAATTACTACCAAAAGCCCAGACAAAAAAGGGAAGAATGATCAATAAACTTAAATGTACTTTGATAGGAATACCGAATAACTCACCTAAATCAAAAGTTATATTCATGAAATCTCCTCCTATATACTGTCACCAACCCCTGCAAATTTAATTTTATCTCCGCTCTTCTTTATTATTTCTTCAACAATATTGATAATACCTTTGTGACTACAGCCCAAAATAATTACTAATCCCTGTTTACTTTGCATAAAAAGACTGATATCATCATTAAATTTGTTAAGAAAAATATTATTTGCTATTTCTCTATCACTTTTTATTTTATGAAGATTTTTTTATAAACAGTATTTTCCACTAAAATTGTTATTTTTGGATACTCCGAGATAAAGATTAACTACTTGAAATCATTCTTTTAAATTTCACAGCCACAGCTGTTTGAAATATTACAGTTCATGGCAAATTTAATTTCTTTATCTGCCATAAAATCTGTTATTTTGGCAAGTAAATCATATACCTGCTTACTTTCCCCAAAAATATTTGTGGAAAGAGAATTACTTTCACTCTGTAGTTCAGAATCTTCAATCAACTTGATGACTTCTTTGACAGCATCATTAACCTTTTCAGTATAAAGAGGGTAAAATGATATCTGACAGGAAATTATTTGAGCTTTACTCATATTATAACACCTTCCCAGGTTTTTCTGAAGTTTTTAAGCAAAATATTAATATAAAGTTAAAATATCATTAAGATAATCGAGGTCCTTTATTAAAACATCTTTAATCTGAGCTGTTAAAGTTATAGACTTTTGTTCTAAATAATTTAAAAAATTTTCTTCACTATAATTTTTTTGATCAGATTCTATAATTTCTCTTAAATATTTTTCTATGATTTTTTTGTCATCTGCTTTTATTTTATCTGCCTTTTTTATCAGCTCTAATCTATTAATTATACCATCACTAAGCTGGTTTAGAGCTTTGTTTTTATCATTTTCAGCCAGTAAAGCCTTTTCTCTAAATAAGCCCCGGGCTAAAACTTCAAAATCCTTTTCTTTTAAATGGGCTGCTGCAAAAAGTGAAAGCCCATTAGGGTTTAGAGCGTTTATTTCCTCTATCTGTCTTAAAAGTTGAGTTTCCGTTAACATAAAAACTGCTATTCCGGGATAAATAGGTTCAGACAGCCTTTGTCTATCATTTTTAATCCATCTCTCTAATTCAGAAAACATATTTTCTGTATAGGTCATTGGCAGCACAAAATCTAAATAACCCTCTTCCAGCCATAAACCCCAATCCTGCATTGAACGATATCTGGCTTCTGTGAGTCCTGGTAATACATCTGCCGATAATTTTAAATCTGGATCAACTTCTCTTAAAAGCTGAGCTGTTTCTCTAACCATTTTAGTTATTAAGCTTTCTCTAAATCTATTCCACTGTGTTTCTGCCTCTGTATTATCTTCAATATTGAAGGGGTTAATCCCTGTTTTTTCTATAAATAATTCTATATTTTTTTGATCATAACCAAAACTGCCATGATATTCATCTGGATAGCGAATATAATCTAAATTTATTCCATCTAAATCATAATTTTCTACCAGATAGATATATCTCTGCTGGAGATATTTTCTTACATCTTCACGAGCAGGACTAAGCCAGCTGGTATTATGATAAGTTATAAAATCTCCTGCCCTATTTTTATTAGCCCATTCTGGGTTTTGCTTAAGTATAGGTCCTGCTTCTCCGGCGGTATTTTCATTAAAAACCCAGACCCAGCCGTGAACTTCAATATTCCGCTGCTGAGCTTCCTCTATCAGAACTTTAAGCGGGTCTTCTTCCCAGTCTTTAAATCTCTCATCCTGTTTAATTAACTCATTATCGGGAATTATAGATTCACCTTTAAAATAAATTTCAGGAAAAATAACATTAAAATTAGCCTGAGCAGCTAGGTCCAATAATTCCTGAATACCCTCTCTACTTCCGGCTTCAGCTAAAGTTCTGCTGTCAAGCCAAAAAGCTCTCAACTGGACTTCCCTGGATTCTACAGCTGTTAAGGCCAGTTGTTCTGCCTGCTCTACCACTTTATCAGCATTTTTTTTCAATACCGGATCATTATTTTGTTGATAGGCTTCTATCATCAACTGATAATTTTCTTCAATCTCTGCCTGGATCTCTGCAGTTAAATTTTTATCAATTAAAATAAATTTATTTTCTGCCTGCTCAAGCTTATTTTCTGCTTCTCTAATTGATCTTTCAGCCCTTCTGATTTCCAATAAAATCGGCCTGTATTCTTCAGCTTTAAAATAAGCAGCTGTATTATAAGTAAAAATTAAAATTATTGAAATCAATAAAAAAATTATAAGCTTAAAGCTAAAGTTTTTCATCTTATACTCCTTTGCATCTTATACTTTTTTGTCAAAATAATTAATATTTAAAATAAGCTATTTAAAAATATTATCTTAATCTAAAATCTCCAAGAAACGCTGCTCCATAAAATCTACAGCTTCTTGAGCGGTTATTTTATCAGAAAAAGCTCTAGCAAATTGTTCATTCATAGCTCTAGTTAAAGCAGAAGAATTTTCAATAATCAGGGTCATATCAGCCATATTTTCAAGTTCTTTTGCCATTAAATATCTTGCCTGATCGTTTAACGATATGTCTTCATTTTCTAATTGATCAGTATCAGCAAAAAAATCAACATTAACTGCTCCTTTTGCTGAAGGTAGTAAACCGGTGATTTTAGCAAATTCTTGCTGTGCCTCTGCTCCAGTTATAAATGCTGCAAAATCGGCTGCCTCCGATTTATTTTCAGCAGCTTTAGGAATGACCAGATTCATCAAAGAAGCATTAATCAACTCTCCTTCTCCGGCTGGTGGAACAGCTAAAGCTGTCATATCTTTTAGATAATCTGATTCTGCTTCTATCTCTTTTAAAAACTGTGGTGCTGTAATTAAAACAGCCAGTTCATTTTTTAAATATCTGTCTAAAGCAATGTTAAAAGAAGAATTAAGACTATCAGCCGGTATAACACTTTCCCGAGCTAGCTTTTGATATTCTGCAACTATTTCGACTGCCTGATCATTATTAAAAGCAACCTGAGGTTTATCATTATTTAATTCAAAAATATTAAGACCAGCTTTTATGAATTCTTCGTGGATCTGCAGTTGAGGCATAAAAGCATAAACTCCACTTTCTGCTTTTATTCTGTGGGCAGTCTCAAAAAATTCTTTTTGACTTTTGGGAAAATCATCAGGGTCTAATCCAGCAATCTTAAAAATCTCTTTATTATAAGCCATTATTCGCGAACTAACATACCAGGGGAAAGCATATATTTTACCATCATAATTATTAGATTCCCATAAATTTACAAAATATTCTGATTTATAATTTTTCTCAAAATTTGAGACCGGATATAATAAATCTTCATAAACCAGAGCTGACATTAATTGGGGAGAAAGGTTAACCACCTGAGGTGGATTACCCTCAGAAATTTTTTGTCTTAACTGCTGCTGAATTGAAGAAAAACTTATATCCTCCCATTTAATTTTAAGATCTGGGTTTTCAGCTTCAAATTCAGCAATTTTATCCTGGAAATACTGATCATACTGGGGGCTTAAATTTATGGTCCAGAATTCTATCTGAGTTTCTGCTCTTGTATAAATACTAAAGAAAAAAACTAAGATTAAAGTTAAAAAGATTATTTTTTTACTTTGCTTAAACATTTTATGCCTCCACCTAAAATTATTTTAAATTCTTTAGATGATAAAAGCCTCTCACTTTAGAGAGGCTCTTACCTGGCAGCAGGGTAAAATTATATGCAATATTATAAATACATATAATATAATTAGAGATAATTAATTATATTCCTGCAAAAATCACTCCTTCAAGCACTAATAATTTTTAGAGCTTTTGGCAGCAATTCTATTTCCAGGGGGAATTCTGGCCCCTTTTCTCCATCTATATCACAATGATCTGTCTGTATATTTGTATCGGTTTTTTCAATTTTAAAATAGTTATCCTGAACATAAAAAATATTTTCATCGTTAATATTTTTACCCTGTAAAAGATCTGCAATAACAGAGCTTATCTTTATAATATTAGCAGATTCAACTGCAATTAGATCAAAAAGTCCATCATCAATAGATGCAAACTGGGCTATGTTTTTAAAACCCCCAGCATCTTTACTGTTAAATATAAAAAAGGCTAAATAATTACCACTGATTTCTGTTTGAGAAGTTGTAATCTTTAAAGACATGGGTTTAATATTGGGCAATTCTTTTAAGCCATAGAGATAATATGCTACTTTACCCAAACGATTTTTCATCTCTGTTTCTGTACGATGGGCAATGTTAGATATAATACCACCTGCACATACATTAAGAAAATATCTATCATTTACCTTTCCAATATCAACTTCTCTAATATTCCAGTTTAAAATAATATCGATACTTCTTTCTATATTTTCACTCATGCCAATATATGAGGCAAAATCATTGGCCGTACCGGTGGGGATAATGCCCAGTGGGAGTTCAATATTTTTCTGCTGCATAATATTAATAACATTACTTGCAGAACCATCTCCACCTGCAATTATAATGGCCTTATACTCTTTGCTTAAATCATTAAGTCCATTACTAAAATCGCCTTCTTCCATACTTCTATATACATCTAATTTAAAACCTGCTGACTGAAATTTTTCAAAAAAAGTATCCAGATATCTAATCACACTTCTGTCACCTGCAGCAGGATTATAAATAAATTTAACTTTATTTCCCAAAATCTGATCAACTCCTAAAACAATTCAAATTAAAGCAATATTTTAATTTTTACCTTGTTATTAACGATACTCAGCAAAAAACTTTTCTGTCTTTTTTAATAGTTCGATAATTTCCAGGTTTTGAGGACAGGCAGGTTCACACTGTTGACATTCTATACAATTATCTGCCCTTGTCTCCTCATCTAGCTTATAATATTTTTCTGCCATTTTCTCAGCCTCATCCAATAATATAGCCTTATTATAAAGATAAAAAATCCTGGGGATATTAATTCCTTCCGGACAGGGTAAACAATACTCACACCTTGTACAGCTAATGGGTCCTCTCATTTTTTCTGCTGCCTTTGCCATCATTTCAAAATCTGACTCGTTTAAAAGTCCAATCTCAGATTCTTCAGCAATTTGGATGTTCTCTTTTACCTGTTCGAAATTACTCATACCACTTAAAACAAGTGCTACTTCTTTTTGACTCCAGAGCCAGTGTAATGACCATTCAACAGCATTCCACTCTTTATTTTTTTCTTTAAACAGGTCTTTTACATTCTGAGGAGGTTTTTGAGCAAGCCACCCTCCTCTTAGTGGCTCCATAACTATAACAGCAATATCTTTTTCATAGGCTTCTTTAAGCCCTTTTTTACCAGCCTGATATTCTGTATCCAAATAATTATATTGAATCTGACAGAAATCCCACTGATAGGCATTCAGTATTTCAGAAAAAACCTGATAACTATCATGAAAAGAAAAACCAATGTAATTTATTTTTCCTGCTTCGACCTTCTCTTCCAGCCACTCAAGTATTTCAAGCTCTTTTACCTTTTCCCATCTTTGTTGGTTGAGAGCATGTAATAAATAAAAATCAATATAATCAACTTCTAGCTTTTCCAGCTGCTGATTTAAATATTTGTCAAGATCTGCTTTTGTTTCTACTTCCCAGATAGGTAATTTTGTGGCAAGATAAACTTTATCTCTATAGCCATCTTTAAGAACTTCTGCCACTAATTTTTCGCTTTCCCCCTGATGATAGGGCCAGGCGGTATCTATATAATTAACTCCTTTATCAATTGAATAACGGATCATCTGAGCAGCTCTTTTTTTATCAATATTAGCTGAATCATCATCGATTATTGGTAAACGCATCGCTCCAAAGCCCAATGCGGAAACCTTTATATTTAAACTTCCCATATCTCTATACTGCATTATTTGACCTCCAAAAATTTTTTATTTCTTATTTTATATATTTCAAGAGAAGTACTTTAAATCCTCTTTATTTATCTTGAGTATTTTAATTAAATTTAAAAAAACCGCAGTATATTTTTCATCTGCGGTTTAGAAGATTTTATTTAATAATTTATCTAATATTTATCTAATAATGTTTCTTTACAAAAGAAGCAAGTCCTACTTCACCGAATTCTATATTCCCTTCTGCCCCACCATCCATAGCTCCAATTTGAATATGCAGAAGGGCTATTCCACACTCAAGCCTTTTATATTCACTTGGTTCACCTGCACAGTCAACGACAATCCTGTCATCTCCATAATAAAAACGCCATGGCTGTCTGTTTAACCTGGAAGGAGCAGCTCTGGCTGTTTGGATTGCATTTTTTACCCAGCCAGGCCATTCATCATTATAGCCATTTGGACAGAGAAGCTCTAAATCTTTGCGATCTCGATTTGGAAAGAGTTTAGAGATAAAGTGCCTGGTAAAACTATAACCCTCAGATGAATATCCTAAAGGGCTAACTGCAATTAACTGTTCTCCAGGCTGGAGATTAATATTAATCAAAGATTTTCTTTGTACAAAATTTGCTCCAATCCAACAGGTTCCTAAACCATCAGCAGTTGCCTCAAGTATTGCAGCCTCACCAATATAACCTGCTTTTGTCCAGCGATGTTTGCCTTCATCTTTAATAATGATAGCCAAAAATGCCGGACTATCAGTAAAATTACCATATTTACCGTTTAAGGCAGGTAAAATATCTTGAATTGAACTTTTGTAAAGTTCTAACCTCACTTCAGGATATACCTGATTGAGTGAATAAATAGTATTCTCCAGCGTTTTTTGAGTATAGGCCTTAATATTTTTTGTGGAAAATTTTTGATGAGAATATCTCGTCTGAACTGCATTATACCATTCTTTGACTGGGATATGCATAAAACCCGCTCCTTTCTAAAGAAGTCTCTTTATTAAATAAAATTTAAACATTCATGATACTTTTGATCTCAGCTAATTTTTCATCTAACAGCTTCTGATTTTCAGCTTCAACAACCAACCTTAAATATGGTTCAGTATTAGACGGTCTCACATTAAACCACCAGTTCTCATACTCAATTCTATAACCATCAAAATCGAAAAATCTTTCTGGTTCTTTTGTGCTTAAATAATGTTCCTTTAATTTTTCCATTACTTCCTGTTTATACTCGATTTTAAAATTAACCTCACCTGAATTTGCATATTTATCAAGCTCAGCTATTAACTCAGAAATACTTTTCCCTTCTTTTTTTAATCTGGCAACTACATTTAAAACTATTAAAGCAGTCAGCATTCCTGAATCACAATAAAAGAAATCCTTATAATAATAATGGCCGGCCAGTTCTCCACCACAGATCCCATCAATTTCTCTTAATTTTAGTTTTGCATATGCATGACCTACTTTCCACATATGGGTACTTCCACCCAAATCTTCGATATGCTCTTTTACTGACCAGGAGGTTCTAATATCATATAAAATTGTTTTACCTTTACCCTGTTTTATAAAGTATTCTGCCAGCAGGGCAATTATTAAATCAGGAGCAATAAATTCGCCATTTTCATCTAAAAACATTACCCTGTCTCCATCTCCATCAAAGATCAAAGCTAAATCCGAATTCTTTTCTAAAAGTAGTTTCCGCACATCTTCTCTATTTTCTGGATTTAAGGGATTTGCTTCATGATTTGGGAATCTACCATCAAGCTCATTATATAGATAATGAGGTTCTTTACCAAAAATTTGCTCTGTTAATATTGCTGCCATTCCATTTGAAACATCAATGGCCAGATTTAGTTCTGAAAGATCTGGTAAATAACCTTTTAAAAATTCTAGATATTCATTTTTTATATCATGTTCTAAAATATTACCCTTTTTCTTTTTACCTACCGCTTTTACCTCTTCCTGTGCTATCATCTCTTCTAACTCTTTTAATCCGGAATCATAGCCAACCGGAAGAGCATTTTCGCGAGATATCTTTAATCCGTTATATTCAGGAGGATTATGTGATGCGGTAATCATAACTGATGCTTTATAATTATGTTTAGCTGTACCATAATAAACCATCGGAGTTGTAGCATAACCTATTTTATATACATCAGCTCCCTGATCGGTTATACCCTTTGCTAGGGCTTCAAAAAGCTCTGGAGTTGATTCACGATCATCATAACCAACTAATACCTTATCTGCTGCCAGTAGTTTGGGTAAAAAATACCCTATTTTATATACATCTTCTTTATTAAAATCTTTATTATAAACTCCTCTAATATCATAAGCTTTAAATGCTTTCAAATTACCGCCCCCTCTGATGAAAATATATCTATTATTTTTTAATTAATAATTATAAGCTGTCTCTATATTATTAATATTCGATAAATATACAAATATTCCTTGTTAATAACGAAAAAAGCAGCACCTTAAAGTGCTGCCGATCTTTAAAAAGTACCAGCATTCCAGCCCCACATCTTGCCTGGAGCATCACTGAATTCAATATATACCCTGTTCTGATTAACTTTTAACTCCTTTTCGGCAAATTTACATAAAAATTCTGATAGACCCTCTGTCATAGACTTTTTTAGCCCAATACTTTTAACTTCCATGAAAACACAGGGCTCTGAGCTTCCAGCAAAACTCATCTGTTTTTCTGCTTCTAAAACCACCATAATATAATCTTCTGGTTTTGATAGAGCCTCTGAACTCTCTTTGGATAATTTTTTAATAAAATCTTCAGTTGATTTAACTTTTTGATTTGTCTGTACTTTTAAATAAGGCAATAGTATCAGCCTCCCTCAATATTTTTTAAAACATAAAATTAATTACAGCTTTTTATCAACAGTTTAATTATATGATATTTTTAATTTTCTTGCAAAAAGTCAGCTTAAGTAAAGATAAAGGGTTATTTAATTATGCTGATATATTTTTAGCATCTTTTTTATCTCAGCCTCAATTTCTTTTTTCAAGCTAGCTGGTTGTAGAACTTCTGCATCTGAACCAAAACTTAATATCCAGCTTTTAATCTCTTCTTTGCTGCTCGTTTTTATAGAAAATATTATTTCATTGTCATTTATCCTTTCAATGTTTTGTTTATCACTCCAGTGATATTCAGGGACGAATCTTGCCGCTCTACCGCTAAACTTGATCTTTAAAGCAAGATCTTCTTTCCCCTGCTCAACTCCCCAGGTAGCTGCCAGCTCATTATCTAAAGAATAATCTTCTGGAATCTGATATTCCTCAGCCAATAATTCTATCTCCTTAATCCTATCGATTCTAAAAAACCTTGTTTCTTCCCTGAGGTGGCAGTATGCAGAAAGATAGGGAGCACCATTATTAAAAAACAGGTTGTAGCAGTTAAGTTTTCTCTCCCTGATTTCATCACTACTCATAGAATAATATTTAACCATTATCTGAAGATTGCTGCTCATCGCTTCCTTTATTTTATTGAATTTCTGCTGGTGCTTTTCAAGTTTTACAAAGGGAGCAGAGATTATTTCATAATTTTTAATATAGCTGCCAATACTCCCCTTTAAGTATTCTGGTAAAGAATTAAAAATTTTAGCAAGAGCAGATTCTAGTTCTGTCTTCATCGGAAAATTCCTATTTTGATATTCTTTAGCAGCTAAAAAAACAGCTTCTGTTTCTTCTTTATCTAAATCCGGACTTTTCAATCTAAAATTATCTAGAATTCTATAACATTTTAAATTGTGGTCATAATAGATTGGAATTCCCAGTTCTTCCATTAAGCTTTTATCTCGATGAAAGGTTCTAATTGAAATACCAAAATAATCTGCTATTTTTCTTGCATTCCAGCTATTATATGATTCATTTAATAGCATCATGATTTTAATTATTCTAAATATCCTGTTCTTATCTGCCATCAGCAATACTCTCCTCTACAGTTTTTTAATAAGCAGTTAGTAACTATTAGAGCATAATATAGGTCTCTAATTATAATATTCATTAAAAAATCTAATTCCCCTCTATAATTTAGTATTCTTTGCTTATTTTTAAAAACTTTTGAAAATTAATGGCTTGATTTCTTTCATTTTGCTAATATCGCTTGATTTAACGCGAATAATGTAAATTAAACTGTGATTTTGCAGGAAATCACCTCAATAACTAGAATATATTTTATTAAGAAGTATTTCTCAATTAAACTATAAGGGAGAGTCGAAAATGAAAAAAATGGTATTTATTCTTACAATTATATTACTTTTTAATTTTGCAATATTAGCTGCTGCAGACAATATCGAATTAGAAGATCCCTGGATTTCGCAAAGAGATCAGGGCAATCATGGTGGTACATTGATAACAACTTTATTAGGTGATCCAAAAACTTTTAATACTTTGATTGCAAAAGAAACCTCTTCCAGCGAAGTTACAGATGGTTATATTTTTGAAGGTCTTGTTGGAAGAAATGGAATAACCACAGAAATTGAGAGCCGTCTGGCCAAAGATTGGGATATTAGTGAAGATGGAAAAACATACAGATTTTATTTAAGAGAAGGTGTCAAATGGAATGATGGGCATGAATTTACCGCTGATGACGTTATTTTTACCTTTGATTTGATAAGTGATAGAGATATTCCTACCAGTGCTAGAGATGGTTTGATTATTGACGGAGAGTTTCCAGAATACAGGAAAATTGATAAATACACGGTAGAATTTGAACTACCCTCAACTTTTGCGCCCTTTTTAAACAGTATGACTTTATCAATTTTACCCAAACATAAATTATATGAACCATGGCAGAATGGTAACTTTAATTCTACCTGGGGGATCAATACCGACCCATCCGAAATAGTCGGTACCGGCCCCTACAAGCTTGCTGACTACAGAAATGGCGAAAGAATTGTCATGGAAAAAAATGAACATTACTGGCGGCAGGATCCTGAAGGAAGAACACTGCCTTATCTTGATAGATGGGTAAGAATTATAGTTGGCAGTCAGGAAACTGAAGCTCTGCTTTTTGAAAGAGGAGAAACTCATATTCTTGGTGTCAGAGGAATAGATTATAATAGGCTTAAACAGCAATCAGAAAGAAGTAATTTTTCGATTATAGATGGTGGGCCATCATTTAGCACAAATTTTTTGGTTTTTAATATGAATCCTCGTAATCCAAATTTAGAAAAACAGCCCTGGAAATATGATTGGTTTACAAATCTTCATTTTAGAAGGGCAGTTGCCTATTCGATGGATAAAAACTCTATGATTAATCAGGCTTTAGCAGGTCAGGGCAGTAAGCAGTGGAGTCCAATTAGCGCACCCAATAAAGTCTTTTTGAATGAAGATGTAGAAAAATATCCCTATGACCTAGAAAAAGCGAGAGAAGAACTAGAAAAAGGTGGTTTTAGCTGGAATGATAATGGACACTTAATTGATCAGGATGGCAGAAGGGTAGAATTTAATATGCTCACAAATTCCGGTAATGAAGCCAGAGAAACATTACTTAATATTATTGCAAATGAATTAAGAGAACTGGGGATGAAAGTTAATTCTAATCCAATCGATTTTAACAGGTTGACCAGCCACATGAGCAGTGATTGGGATTATGACAGCATATTAATCGGTCTAACCGGTGGGGTTGAACCACATGCAGGTGCTAATGTCTGGCCTTCACATGGTCATCTCCATATGTGAAATCCAGTTCAGGAAGAACCAGCAACCGAATGGGAAGCTAGAATAGATGAATTGTTTAAAAAAGGAGTTTCTACAGTAGAAACTGAAGAAAGGGTAGAATATTATAATGAGTTTCAGGAAATAATTTCTGAAAAACTGCCTGTTATTTATACTGTTACACCAAATAATATTTATGCTGTTCGAGATAATCTTAAAAACACTGAAACAACTGCTTATGGTGGAGTCCTCTGGAACATTTATGAATTATATCTGGAGAATTAATTAATATGAAAACTTATATATTAAGAAGAATTTTAATTGTAATTCCTCTTTTGCTGGCGATTTCGATGCTTTCCTTTTTTATTATGCAGCTTTCGCCAGGCAATTATTTGGATCAGATGAGAATGAATCCAGATATTTCACAGGAATTGATCGAAAATATGAAAGAAGATTTCGGCCTCAACGAAGGAGTAGTGACCCAGTATTTTGCCTGGCTGGGTCAAATACTTCAGGGTAATTTAGGTGAGTCATTTAGTTATAGAGTTCCTGTAACACAAATTATCGGCAGCAGACTTTTTAACACTCTAATTCTATCATTATCTGCGATGATCTTCGCCTGGGTAATCGCAATTCCGATTGCAATTTATTCGGCCACTCATCGTTATAATATACTTGATAATCTCTTTAGTGTGCTGGCATTTATAGGACTTTCTATCCCCAATTTCTTTTTTGCTCTGCTGTTATTGTTTTTAATTGTAAGATATAATATACCATTACCTGTAAGTGGGATGACAAGTATAATGCATGATTTTATGACACCAGGAGAGCAAATTATAGATATTTTAAGACACTTAATTGTACCAACTGTTGTCCTTGGTTCAGCAGGTACTGCAACTATAATGAGACAGATGAGGGGTCAGATGTTAGATGTTATTAACAGTGATTATATCAGAACAGCCAGGGCTAAAGGTCTTAAAGAACGTACTGTAATTAACAAACATGCCGTTCGCAATGCTATCAATCCAATGATAACTATTTTTGGACTCCAGCTCAGCTCTTTATTCAGTGGTGCAGCTTTAACTGAAATAGTAACCGGGTGGCCTGGACTTGGTAATCTGATGCTGACTGCAGTAAGATCAAAAGATCTCTATCTAGCTATGGCAGGTTTAATGATGGGCAGTTTGATGCTTGTAATAGGTAATTTAATTGCTGATTTATTATTAGCTCTTAATGATCCTCGTATTCATTATAGTTAAAATACTTATAATATTTTTGAAGATGAAACACACTCATATCAAATTTTGAGGTGTTTAAATGAAGAAAATAAATACTAGCAGCAAAAAACGAAAAAAAAATAATAGAAATTCTAATAATGTTTTGTGGAAAAAGAAGTGGAAAAAATTTAAAAAAAATAAATTTGCTGTCAGTGCAGCTTTTTTAATTTTATTTTTATATTTACTGGCAATATTTGCACCCTTTTTTGCTCCTTATTCTGCTAATAGGAATTTTAAAGATAAATTTTTTCATCCTCCAACCAAAGTTCATTTTAGAGATGAAGATGGTTTTCGGTCTCCTTTTATCTATGAAACAGAAGTTAGAGGTTGGGCAGACTATGAAATCAATGATGAGAAAAAATATCCCGTCAGGTTCTTTGCCAGAGGTGATGAATATAAACTGTTTGGTGTTATTAACACTGATCTTCATTTTTTTCAGGTAGAAGGTGATATACCGATCTTTTTACTTGGAAGTGATAATTATGGCAGAGATCTTTTTACCCGGATCCTCTATGGAGGTCGGATCTCGCTTTTTGTCGGTTTTGGAGCAATTTTTATCACTACTTTTTTTGGTCTAATTATCGGTGGTATCTCAGGTTATTATGGAGGCTGGCTTGATAATTTAGTAATGAGAATTGTTGAAGTTATTATGTCTATTCCAAGCTTTTATCTACTTTTGGCCCTGGCAGCAGTTCTTCCGGTTGAGATCTCATCCGGTTTTCGTTTCTTTTTAATTATTTCTATCCTGGCTTTTCAAGGCTGGGCAGGAATGGCCAGAGTAATTAGAGGTATGGTTTTATCTGTAAAAGAAAAAGAATATATTGCTGCTGCAAAAGCGATGGGTGCTAGAGACAAAAGGATTATTGCCAGACATATTCTACCTGCAACTACTACTTATGTAATTATTAGAGCTACAATTGCGATTCCCGGTTATATAATTATGGAAAGTGGTTTGAGCTTTATCGGCCTTGGGATTCAGGAGCCTTCGGCAAGCTGGGGCAATATGTTGACTGCAGCACAAAACATTACAAAAATCAGTGACTTCCCCTGGTTATTATTACCCGGTTTTTTTATTTTTCTAACCGTATTAAGTTATAATATCCTTGGGGACGGTTTAAGAGATGCTTTAGACCCTAAACATAAATAAAACTCTGTCTTTGCTGACAGAGTTTTATTTATTTAAAATTCTTCTTTCTTTTTCTCGAACATGGTATGCCAAGTGATTTGCGGTATTTAGCAACAGTTCTTCTTGAAATATCAAGTGAATATTCTGTCATTAATATTTCTGCTAAACTACTATCACTTAAGGGTGAGTTTTTATCTTCCTTTGCTATCTCTTCACTGATAATTGCCTTGATACTGACCGAAGAAATATTATTGATTCCACTATTAAAAAACAATTTCAAACTAAATATACCATGGGGAGTTTGCAAATATTTTGAGGTTGTTGCTCTGCTAACGGTAGACTCATGCATATCAATTGCTTCAGCTACCTCTTCCATGGTCATCACATAAAGATGTTTTAAACCTTTTTTAAAAAAATCCCTCTGTTTTTCAACAATGGTTTCGACAATCTTTCTAATCGTCTCTCTGCGCTGCTCAATACTTTTCATCAACCAGATAGCAGACTGATACTTTCTTTTTAAATAATCACTTATCTCTTCATCATCCTGATTTTTGAGCAGGTTATAATAATACGAACTAATCCTTAGGGTAGGATATGATTTATCATTTGAGATAATCTCAAAATCACCATCTTTTTCTTTAACTATTAAATCAGGATCAATATATTCTGTGCTGCAGTTTTTTAAATCATCTGCTGATTTTATATCCAGTTCTTTTATTTTATCGTAGACTTCTAATACTTCTTTTTCAGTTCTAGATAAGATTTCTGCAATTTTTTCAGGTTCTATGGATAAACAGCCAGACTGATTTAAACTACCAACAATAAATTTGCCCAGTTCTATTTGTTCATCAGATAAAACTTCAAAAAGTTGATTTTCAAGATATTCACAAAAATCCGGCCTGTAAGCTACAAAGTTCTCATACTGTATCCTATCTTTTTCAATAACATTGAAATTAGATTGCCTATAATCCATTTCTTTTTCAGCCTCTAACATGTCTAAGAGAGGATTTTCTTTCATTTCTTCCTCGATATAGTCTTTTAATTCTAAATTGCTATACTGCAGAATTTCAATCGCCATCTGTAATTTAGGAGTTAAGACCAGCTCCTGTTTTTGTTCTAGATTTAAGTCAAAGTCAAGCTGCATATATTTTTCTCCTTAAAAATTATTTTGAAAATTAACCTAGAGCAAAAAAAACCATTAAATAATGAAATAAGCCACCAGCTAATATAAAAAAATGAAAAATCTCATGAAAACCAAAATTAGGATTACTATTTGGCTTTTTAATAATATAAAATACTGCTCCTATTGTAAAAGATAGACCTCCAGCAAACATTAGCATAAATAAGGAGGTAGGCATTTCAGTAAATAATCTGTGTAGAGCAAAAACACCTACCCAGCCCATTGCAATATAGATAATAGTATACAATATTCTGGGAGTTTTAAAATAAAGAAATTTCAAGAAAAAACCACCAATAACAAGTCCCCACTGAATAGAGATAATCGTCAAACGCAGCCAACCATCTAAATAAAGATAGGCTATAGGAGTGTAAGAACCTGCTATCATAACAAAAATAGCAAAATGGTCTAATTTTCTCCAGATAGATTTTTCATCTTCTTCTTTTTTAAAAGCATGATAGAGAGAAGAAGCTAAAAACAAGAATACAACTGATACACCATATACAGCTGCCACGACAATTCGTCCCGGATCGTTTAAAGCTCTATAGATCAATAATATTAAACCTATAAAAGCCATTATAAAACCAGCAAAGTGAGAATAAAATGATACTCGCTCCTCTTTTTTCATAATATTTACCTCCAGATAATCCTTTAAACAAGTGTATCAACTATATTTATTTTTTTAAGTCAAAGCAATAACAAATTAGCCAATAAAACTACTTGAGCTTGTTAATTATTATTATAACATTATTAATTTAAAATTTCAGCAAAAAAAGCCAGTAATAATCGGTGAAGATTTATTACTGGCTTAATTTTTGGTTTTTTTTGATAAATTGCTAAGTTTTCAGTCTGGAAAAAATTAATAAAAACTTAGTTAGGCAAGCTCTAGAGCGATTTCCATCATATCAGTGAAGGTTTTTTCTCTCTCATCAGCAGTTGTTTCCTGACCACTAACTAAAGAATCACTAACTGTTAAAATACTTAAAGCATCAACATCATATCTTGCAGCAAGAGTAAATAGTTCGGCTGTTTCCATTTCTACAGCTAGAACTCCATACTGTCTCCATTTTTTCCAGGCATCCTGATCATCATTATAAAACGAATCAGTACTTAAAACAGTACCAACTTTTACTTTAATCCCTTTTTCTTTTGCTATTTGGTGTGCCTGAGATAAAAGCTTGAAACTTGCTGCTGGAGCAAAATCTTTACCATTAAAACGTAATTTATTCATCTGAGAATTACTGCAGGCAGCCTGGGCCAGAATAACGTCTCTAAGTTTTGCTTCTACATTTAATGATCCACAAGAACCTACTCTGATCAAGTTTTTAACACCAAAATCTCTAATCAGCTCATTTACATAGATTGATAAAGACGGCATTCCCATTCCTGTTCCCTGAGCAGAAACTCTTTTACCCTTATAAGTCCCGGTATAACCATACATACCTCTTACAGAATTATATTGTTTTAGATCTTCAAAATACGTTTCAGCAATAAATTTTGCCCTTAAAGGGTCCCCGGGCAGAAGAATAGTATCAGCGATATCTCTTTTTTCAGCATTAATGTGTGTACTCATATATTTTACCCTCCTGTAATTATTATAATCCCTTTTATATATAATTATTCAATTGTTAGCTAAATCCTTTTTTTAGGCAAAAAAAAGAACACCCTGAATGGATGTTCCAAAAATAAATCGATCTCTTATTATTAGTTATTATATTATTTTATTATTTTTATTTAGTAGTTACCAAGATTTTTAAATGCATCAAGCTCAACTGATTTTTTGTGTAGTTTTTCCAGTTTAGCCTCTCTAATAAATGAATACATCGAATTAAACATCTAAATCATCCTTTCTTATAATCTTATTTTAGTTATAGGAATTATCTAAGGTAATTATACACCTTTTAAAAGAACTGTCAAGTTTTAGTCTGAAGTCTAAATTTACAGACAATTAGTCAATATTTTTGAATTATTTTAGTTCAGATAAATCGAAAGGAGTTTCCTGATATACATAGTAATTTAACCAATTGACAAATAAGAGATTAGAATGACCACGCCAGCGAACTAATATGTCTTTTTCTGGATCATCATCTTTAAAGTAATTTTTAGGTACAGCAATATCAATTCCCTTTTCTAAGTCACGCAGATATTCAGTTTTAAGTGTTTCCGCATCATATTCAGAATGACCTGTTGCAAACACCTGCCTACCATTTTTATTGGCCATTAGATAAAGACCTGACTCATCTGATTCTGATAGTATTTCCAGTTCGTCAACTTTTTCTACATCCTCTCTTCTGGTCTCAGTGTGACGGGACTGGGGAACATAAAAAATATCATCAAAACCTCTTAATAATTTTACATGTTCTTTTGACTGATAATGAGGAAAAACTCCAAACATTTTTTCTTCTAAAGGATATTTTGGTACACCATAATGATGATAAAGTGCTGCCTGACTTCCCCAGCAGATATGCAGGGTAGAATAAACATGATGTAAGCTCCATTCCATAATCTTTTTTAATTCTTCCCAGTAATCCACAGCTTCAAAAGGCAGTGTTTCCACCGGTGCACCTGTAATAATCATTCCATCATAATTGTTATCCTTAATTTCAGAAAATGTATTATAAAATTTATTCAGGTGTGACTGAGCCGTATTCTTAGAATTATGGGTTGCAGGATGTAAAAGATCAATATCAACCTGAAGCGGAGAATTTCCCAGTAACCTTAAGATCTGTGTTTCAGTTACAATCTTTTTAGGCATTAAATTTAAAATCAATATTTTTAAAGAACGAATATCCTGATGAGTTGCCCTTGATTCTTTCATAACAAATATATTCTCATTTTCTAAAGTTTCAACTGCTGGTAGTTCATCCTGGATTTTAATCGGCATTTTCTTCACCTCCTAAAATATTAGTAAAAATATTATTTTGAAAAACTCTTAATCTATCGCTGTGAAGCTTCTAAAGCCTGATCTAAATCTGCCTTTAAGTCTTTGACATCTTCAATACCAATTGAAAGTCTTATTAAAGCAGGTGAAATACCCGTTTTAATTAAATCTTCCTCGCTGAGCTGTTGATGGGTAGTGCTTGCCGGATGAATAGCCAGAGATTTTGCATCACCAACATTTGCAAGGTGTAAAAAGAGTTCTAAATTATTGATGAATTTTTCTGCTGCTTTTTTACCACCTTTAACAGCAAAGGTTACCATCCCACCAAAACCATTTTTTAAATATTTTTTTGCATTCTCATGACTTTCATTGCTTTTTAAACCTGGATAATTAACCCATTCTACCCTATTGTCTGCTTCCAATAATTTTGCAATTTTTAAAGCGTTTTCTGAATGTCTCTCCATTCTTAAACTTAATGTTTCTATACCATTTAGGGTTAAAAATGAGTTGAAGGGGCTGGGAGCACTACCTAAATCCCTTAAAAGCTGCACCCTTGCCTTAGTAATATATGCTGCCTCAGCAAATTCTTCCTGGAATTTAATCCCATGATAGCTCGGATCAGGTTCAACTAAACCTGGAAACCTACCTGTATCCCAATCAAAATTACCACTATCTACAATTATGCCCCCAATTGAATTCCCATGACCTGAAATATATTTCGTTGTAGAGTGAATAACTATATCTGCTCCATATTCAATTGGATTGCTTAAATAGGGAGAAGCAAAGGTATTATCAACTACCAGTGGCACTCCATTCTGATGAGCTATTTCTGCAATCAGCTTAAAATCAGGCACATTTAAAGTTGGATTAGCAATAGTCTCAATATATAGTGCTTTTGTTTTATCTGTTATTGCTTTTTTAAATGATTGAGGGTTATCTGAGTCAACAAATTTAACCTCTATTCCAAAATTTTTAAAAGTATGTTTGAAAAGATTGTGAGTACCACCATAAATTGAACTCCCACTTACTATTTCATCACCATTTTTAGCTATTGTTAATAGAGCAGTCACTTCAGCTGCCTGTCCTGATGATAGAGCAAGAGCACCAACCCCACCTTCCAAAGCAGCAATCCGCTTTTCTAAGACAGAATTGGTTGGATTCTGAATTCTGCTGTAAATATCTCCACTTTCTTCTAGTGCAAATAATTTAGCAGCATGTTCTGTGCTATCAAAAGTATATGAGGTCGTCTGATAAATTGGAACTGCTGCAGCTTTTCTGTTCTCCAACGGATCATAACCATGATGTAATGCAAGTGTGTCAAATCCTAAAGTCATTTTTATTCCTCCTTTGAATTAAAAAACCCACTCCTGTAAGTAGGAATGGGTTAATTTCTTTACCTACTTATCTTCCAGGTCTTTTACCTGCTGGAATTAGCACCGGGCATAAATTATGCTGGTTGCTGGGCTTCAAAGGGCCAGTCCCTCCACCTCTCTTGATAAGTTATATTGTTTTTTATTACTTTAACACAGATTTTGAAATCTGTCAAGAATAATTCAGCTTAATTTTTCTCCAGGCTGCTTTAATTAAGCAGTTTTTGGAGCTGGAAGCTTAGCTTTAATTGCATCAATAAATATAGCAATTGCACCATCACCGGTAACATTACAGGCAGTACCAAAACTATCCTGGGCAAGATATAAACCGATCATTAAAGCAGTTGCACCTTCACCAAATCCAAGGATGGTAGTTAATAATCCTAAAGCAGCCATAACTGCTCCTCCCGGAACACCTGGTGCAGCAACCATTGTTACACCAAGTAAAGCGATAAATTGGAAAAACAAAGCAAAATCTAATGGCAGTCCCATAATTGCTGCAACTGCAACAGCACAAACAACTAGTGATATAGTACTACCGGCTAAATGGACAGTTGCCCCCAGTGGAATTACAAAATCTACTATTTCTGCAGTTATATTATTTTTTCTGGCACTTTTTAGGGTAACTGGAATAGTAGCAGCACTTGACATGGTACCGATTGCAGTCGTATAAGCTGGAATCATATTTTTTAAGCTTGTCAGTGGATTTTTACCAGAAACACTTCCCGCAATAGCAAATTGAATCAAGAGATATCCAATATGCATGGCTATTATAATTCCAAATACCTGACTGAATACTGCTAGTGTTTCAAATGCATTCCCGGCAAATGCCATATCTGCGAATACCCCGGCAATATGCAGTGGTAAAAATGGAATAATAACATATTCTATTACCAATACAATAATATCTCTAAATTCATTAGCAATATTATATAAACTTTCATCTCCATTATTTCTTAATAAATAATTAATACCCAGTCCAAAAACAAAAGCTGTCACAAGTGCAGCCATAACACCGATTACTGGAGAAATTTCTAAACGTAAAAATGGCTCCAGACCTCCAGCTTCAGGATCAGCTATTTCAGAAGCTTCAACAATTGCTGGCACAATTCTTACTGAGATTAAATAGGCAATTGTACCTGCAGCAATAGTAGATACATAGGCAGTTAAAACTGTAGTACCCAATAATCTACCAGCTTTTTCTCCTAAATCAGCAATTCCCGGAATGATAAATGCTAGAATAACTAAAGGTACTATGTAATTTAAAAATTCTCCAAAAATTATTGTAAAAGTATACAATATTCTTGAAATACCTTCAGGAAAAAATAAACCAATAATAATACCTGATATAATACCAATTAATAATCTTAGAACTAATGGAATCTTTTTCATTTGTTTGCCTCCTTTTTTTTTATACAAACCTATTTATATTTTAAAGGCTAAAGGAATAAATTACAAGCATTTTCTAAAAAAAACTTAATAAATCAATCTATTTTAAATATTTTTAAATACCTAGAAAATATGATAAAATCAAGTTAAATTATCTGATTATGAAAGTGGGTTAAAGATGAATATTTTAGTTCTCGAATATTTCTTAAGTAAAGGAACTCCTAATAATAAACGGCTTTCTTTTTACAGTGAAGCTATAAATATTTTTCAGGCCATTATTAATTCTTGTTTAAAAACAGAAAATTTAAAATTATATAGCTGGCTCAATAAAAGTTTTAACAGCACTTTCGAAAATACAGATAGAGCTGAGATAAATATAAACTTTTCTCTTCCTGATTTTAATAACAATAAAGAATATTTTAGCTTTCTTGAAAATTTAAAAATAAAGAACTTAGATTATTTTTTAATTATTGCTCCAGAAACAGATAATATACTCTATGAAATGAGCAAAATATTAGAACAAAAAGAGATTAAAAATCTTGGTAGTAGTTCTAAATGCATAAAAAAAGCAGCTAATAAATGGCTGCTTTATCAAAATTTTATTGAAAGCAAAATCTTTCTACCAGAAACTGAATTGGTTAATAATCAGTTGATCAGAGATAATAAGATTAAGCAAAATATCTTTCCAGCAGTTATCAAAGAATTTTATGGTGCTGGCTCAGAATTGATGGTTATCGATGATTATCGGTCGTTAAAAAAGTTGGATTTAAAAGAAAATAAAAATTATCTGATCCAAAAAATAGTTCAAGGTACAGCAGGTAGTCTTTCTGTGCTGGCAAATCAAGAAAGAACAGAGATTTTAACCATCAACAAACAAATTATTAACAGGCAAGATTTTAAATATCAGGGAGGAATAGTTAATTACCCCTTTAAAAGTTCAAAAAAATTTACTGAAATTTCAACTAAAATCAAAGAAAAATATCCAGAGCTTAGAGGTTATTATGGAGTTGATTTTATCTGTCAGGATAAGGAATTTTATCTTTTAGAAATAAATCCCCGGATAACCTCTTCTTTAATCGGACTTGCAGAGCTCTATAATCCAATTAAATTTATTTGTCAACTTCAAGAGACTAATATCTTTCCGGAGCTCAAAAACAAAGCTCAATCTAGATTTATGCTTGCTTAAACTCCGGAAAATCTGAATATAGTTTAATCTCATCTTCATCCATTTCTAGTTGGTTCAACCAATAATTTAAATCTTTACCTTCAATCAATAATTTTTTTTCGCCAATTATCTCTAATAAAGGAATGATAACAAAAGCCCTTTTTTTAATTTCCGGGTGTGGAATCTGTAAATTTGGACTTTGATAATAAAGTTTATCATAAAACAGGATATCTATATCTATTTTTCTTGGTCCCCATTCTATATCTCTTACCCGACCCAGTTTCTTTTCGATTTCTAAAATCTTTTTTAAAAGTTCTTCCGGGTTTAATGAAGTGTTGATCAAAATTACAGCATTTAAAAAATCAGCCTGCTCTACCCCACCATAGGGCTTTGTAACATAGACTGAAGAAGTTTTTTTTACTCTGACAGCTTTAAGCTCAGCAAGTTCTGCTGCAGCTTTTTTTAAATATTCAGATCTTGGCTCAATATTAGAACCAAGTCCCAGGAAGACATCAGGCATCTTATTCAACCTCAGTTCTTTTTCTGCTCATTTTTACTGAAGCACTGCTCAGGACACCAGGAATTGGAACCATTGGTTTTTTGATCTCTATTTCTATCATTTCCAGTCGCGAAAAGTTTTTAAATAATTCGCTGATGATCTTATGAGCCAAACTTTCTAATAAATCATATTTCTCAGCTTCAACAATCTTTTTAATAGACTTATAAACTTCGGAATAACTGACAGTTTTATTTAAATCATCATTGACTGCAGCTTCTTCAAAATCAAGTTCTGCTCTGAAATTCAAAATAAAACGCTGGCCCTGTTCTTTTTCAGTGTCACGCACTCCATGATAGGCATAAAAAATCATCTCATTTAAAGCAATACTATTTTTCATGTTTGCCCTCCCATTTAAGAGCATCTGACATTAAGGCAACCTTTTTAATTTCTTTAACATCATGAACTCTAACAATATTTGCTCCTTTAAGAATCGAAGCTGATACAGTTGCAGCTGTTCCAAAAAGTCTGTTATCTGTTTCATCCTCATTTATAAATTTAATTAAAGATTTTCTTGAAGTACCGATTAAAATAGGATAATTTAGCTCTTTAAAACTTTCCAGCCTATTTAAAATCTGCAGGTTATGAATCTGTTTTTTGCCAAAACCTATTCCGGGGTCAATAACAATTTGTTCTTCACTTATCCCTGCTTCTATAGCCAGCTCTATGCCCTGCCAGAGATATTCTTTGATCTCGAAAATCAGATTTTTATAACTGGGATCATCCTGCATATTTTCTGGTTTTCCCTGAATGTGCATTATAATAACTGGAGCATTGAATTCCGCAGCAGTGGCAGCCATTTTTTTATCAAAACGGAGCCCACTAATATCATTGATCATCGAAGCACCTCGTTTGAGTGCAGCACGAGCCACAGAGCTTTTATAAGTATCGATTGAAATAGGAATTTTAGTAACTTTTAATATTTCATCTAAAATAGGCAGTAATCTCTTCTTCTCTACTTCTTCACAGATCCTTTCTGAGTAAGGACGGCTGGATTCTGCACCAATATCAATGATATCTGCACCTGCTTTTTCCATTTCTACAGCCCTTGCTACTGCTCCTTTAAGATCATTATATTCTCCTCCATCAGAAAAAGAATCAGGTGTTAGATTAAGAATCCCCATAATCAATGTTTTTCTGCTATAATCAAGTTCTCCCCGATTTGTGATAATAACATTTTTACTTTTGCCCATTTCTATCACCTCTGTTAAGTATTTTTAACTTCCATTAAGTATTTCTTAATTTAAGTAAAGATTGAGCTGTGTTGGCAAGATTTAAATTATCATTAACTTTATATAATAACTTCAACCATTGTTTTTCAAATATATCGACCCCATGATATGCTCCGATAAAAGAAGCTAAAATCGCAGTAATAGTATCAGTATCTCCTCCTAAAGCCATTGAACTTTTGATAGCTTTTTGGGGCTGATCAAGATATAAATTAAACACAGCAAAAGCTGCTGGTACTACTTCATAACTGTTAATTCCTGTCCCCATAACCTGGCTGATAAAATCTAAGGCCTCTTCTTGAGAACTATAACTATCTAAATAGGATAGCAAAAACTTGCATCTTTTAAAAGTAGAAGGCTGAAAAGTTTTTAGGGCTATTTTTTCAGCTTTTTCCATTAGTTTAAAGGAAAACTCTAATATTTCTTCATATTTTCTGGCATTTAAAGCACCTGCAATAAAGCCTGCTACCCCTGCAGCTGCAGAAAGAGCTGTATCAGTGTAATGAGAATAATAGGCTATTTCTTCTAGCATTGCAAGTATTTTATCCCCTTGAGTATCAGAATAGATAATTCCTAAAGGGGTAATTTTCATAGGTAGTCCACTTGAAAAGCCGGCTCTTTCACCTTTAGTGAAACTCTCATTATTTAGTATTTTAGTGACCGTTTTCCCAGTACTTGGTCCAATAACACCCTTCTCAATAAGTTGTCGGGATTTAATAAAATTAGCCAAACTTTGAAAATACTCATCTCTATTTAGTTCAGCCTGATTAGCAATTAGATAATCGGCAAGATGGAGGGTTAAAATTGTATCATCTGTAACCTCAACTCGGCCGAGATCTCTATTTAAAAAATGTTCTTCTGGAATTTCATAAAACAATTGATCACTTTTTATAATTTTTTTAATCTGCTCACGATTCATCATTTCAAAAGGCATTCCTACAGCATCTCCAAGTGCTAAACCTGCTAATACACCATAAGCTCTTTTAGCAATATCCATTTAAAAGCCCCCTAAAACTAGCTTATTATATCAATCACCGATTTTTCTCTTAAAAAATATTTTCTCAAATAATCTGGCTGATTGCCATTAATAATTAGAGCTGTAATCTTAGTTTTTTGTTTTTTATACAGGGTGGGAAAATATTGATCTATTAAACCATCTGCTGCCAGGTTATCTGCTTTAATTTTTCTTTTAGCGGTATTTTCATCTCTTTTTTTACTGCTTTTACAATAGCGCTGTTTTAATAAAATTAACTTATCAGCTTTAAATCTATCTGCAAGTTCTAAAGCAATACTGTCAGAACTCACCTTCCAGGAATGAGGGAGTGGATCTATTTTTCTATAATAATCCTGGGCTAAGAAAAGATTAATTCTACTTTTTAGCTTCAGTTCTGCATCTAAATAAGATTTATCTTTAAAGTAAGTAGAGAGGAGAAATGTATTTAAATCCATCGCAGTGATTGCGGCAAAATGAGCTGCATGATCAGTTAAATTTTCTCTTTGATCAAAATTTCTAACTAAATCTGCAGCCACTCCTCCTCCACAGACAATCAAAAATTTTATTTCAGTATTTGCTTTGATAATCTCTGTTAGCTTTTTAAGAATATCTATTTTATCATCCCTAAAAAAACTACCTCCTATTTTAATTACAAATAATTTTTCCATCAAGAACCCTCTTTTAGCTTTTTTAATAATAAATATGCTCCAGCAGTAGTAGTTAGTATATTATTTTTTAAAAGTTCGATCTCGTTTTCTAAATTTAAAATTTCTATATTCTTTTTCTTTTTTAGCTCTTCAGCAAATTTAAATGCTCCCTTATTGGCCAAAATCACGGTTTTAAAAGCTGGATCAACTCGAGAATAAAGCTGCATTATTTTTTCAAATATTAAATTGATTTCTTCCTGATAGATATAATCTGCAATCAGCTCTATTTCTGCCTCAGAAGCAGTATTTAAATCAAGACTGATTAAACGGGCAATTCTTGCTAGAGCAGCCCTTCTGTTTTTAGCTTTGCCATCAGCTGTTGGAATATTATATTCAGATTGTTCAATAAGTCCTTTAACAAGGTGGAGATCAGCTGTACTGGCAAAATGTTCATTTATCACTGTTATCATTTTACCCTGGTAGGGGAGTTGATCAACCAAAAAGCTGAGGTTGCTGCGGAGATAACCCAAATATATTAGTTCTCCCCAAAAAAGCCGCTCACTATCTGTTTTGCCGCGATTAATTAACCGGGAATTCTTAACCGGGATTAAGTCAGTACTGGTACTTCCCATATCAAAAAGTATAAACTCATCAAAAAACTCTGCAATAAATTTTGCCGAAACCGCCCAATTTGCTGCAGCCAGAGTCTGAATAGCTTTGAGCTCTGATTTCTGTTTTACATTTCCATAATAATCATAATAAAAAATGTTTTTTTGCATAAAATTTTTTTCAAATAATTCTACTAAATAATTGATGCCTTCAATTTTAGTATTAAAGCGATCAGCCAGTTCTGCTGTCATTGTTACAGCAAAATAATTGCTAGAACCCAATTTTTTATCAAGCTTTTTTATTGTATCAAGGGGATTTTTGCTCTGATCCCACATCGGGAAAAAGCTGCTGCTTGATCTAATATTTTTAATCTGATCTACATTATGGTTATATTCAATTCTAGTCGCCTTTATATTTGCTCCCCCAATATCCCAGGCGGTAATTGTAAAATTTTTCACTTTAAATTCTCCTATTTATTTTTTTATAAAGAGAGTTTATTTTTTCTGGTGATATTTCTGCACTGCGGTCCTCATTTTTACAAACTGCTCCTCTAAAACCGATAATATCTGCCTTTATCTCTCGCAATTTATCAAGGTCATTAAAGTTTAACGAACCCGCTAAAGCAGTTATTAGATTTAATTTTTTGCCATCTTCGACAAAGTTTTTTAATTCTTTTATTTTTAAAAAGCTAAAAAGACTTTTATTCTTTTTATTTATTGTATCTATCATAACCCCATCAATACCTGTCTCAGCTGCAACTTCATTTAACAAAAAAGGACTAAAAGTATTTGCTTCTCTAAAATCTGCAAAAGCAGCAGCTATTATTTTTATATTTTTAGCTCCACTCATATCCACTGCCCTTTTTGCCTCTCTTAATAAATCTGTGGCAGCTTCTACACTCTGCATGCCATATAATCCGAGTTTAATATAATCAAGCTCTAAATGGGCAAGGCCAAAAGCAACCTGAGAGGCCAGACCCGGTAAAGCTGGTAGATCACCACCTGCTGCACTTAAAGGAAAATCAGGGAATTGCTCCCTGATTCCTTTAATAACATAAGGAAAATTAGTCCCAAGTGATCCCTCATTTGGATTTTTTATATCTAAAATATCAAAATCGCTTCTTTTAATTTTTTTTGCCTCTGAAATACTTTGCACACTAATTAATAGTTTCACTTTCCAGATCCTCCAGTATCCTGAAGCCATTTTTCTGCAGTAGTATTTTCACAGGTTATATAATGATTGTCTTTTGAATTATTATTTTGAACGGCTTCTTCTATTTCTGATTTTATTTCTTTTATTTTTCCACTTCTTTCTGCATATACCTCATAACTGTGGATTCCTTCGTAATTAGTCTGTTTTGCTAAAAAGTAATCGTCATCTTCTAAAAAATCAAATTTATCTAAAGTTTGAGCTACCATTTCTCTAACCACATCTTCTACAAAACGGGGATTTTGATGTGCGTTTTTGACGATTTCTAGTTCATCTACCCTTTTTAAAAGATCTAATACCTTACTGCTCATAGAGTTTTCTACAATTTTTACCAGATCTTCTGCATTTATTTTTTCTTTACTTCCTATCATCAAAATTCCTGTACCTCTTTGATTATGTGAAGCTAAGGGAATGTGTTTAAAAACCTTTTTCAATTCTTCTTTAGTAAATCCTTCTGCTAAGAGTTTTTCTTCAGAATATTCTTTTATCATCTGCTGAGCACATGGGCAGACGGTCATCCCATTTGTTTCTACCCCAAATAAGTGCCTGGTACCTTCTGGAGTACTGACAGCCCTGGCCATTACTGTATTAATCTTTTGCGTTTTTTTATTTGAAGCAGGTGCAATTTCTTCTACCGGATATTTAGCTTTTATTCTAACCTCTGCTCTGTTTGCTCCCTGTTTTTTTCTGGCCATCTCTGCCATATAGGAAGCAAAATCTTCCAAAACCATCGCATTTTTTTGAATAGTTTCATCAATGATTTGGGTGATGGTTTCATCAAAACGGGACATATGTGCTCCTTTTTGTTGAGGAAGCAAATCAACATAAATATCTATTTCTGAGTAAAAAAGATTATCTTTATTATTGTTTTTTATTCTAATTATTTTGTGAATATTTTTAACTCCAACTCTATTTAAACCAACAATAAATCTGGGTTCTTCTTTTTGAACATCTCTTTTAAATTGATCCATTAATATCCCCCTCCTAATTAACTAATCTGCCCAATTTTTAATCAATTTTTTCCCGGAAATTAAAATAGCTAAAAATATTACTGCTGTAATTAAATCAGCAGTAGTTCCGGGATTAACTTTCTCTGCCTGAGTTCTTAATTCTTGATCAAATTTTTCTATCTGCTGCCAGAAATCTTTCTGTTCTAAATTAATTGACCGCAAAACTTCTGCAGCTGATCTGGATACCTCTACAGCCTTGTTAAGACCGTGTTTTCTAACAATTAAAGTATCAGGATATTCAGCTAATATTTCTAAGAAAGTCATTATTATTATTTTTTCTATCTCATTATATTTTTGACTGTATTGCTTAAAACGAGGATAAGCATAATCAAAAGTTATAGAATAATTATTTGTATATTCAAATGCTATATTATCTCTTTTTTCAGCCAGTTTCATGGCTTTTAAAAGAGTTATTTCCGGTTTTTCACTGATATCAGCCTGATCAACTTCTTTTAAATTACCAGCCTTTGAATAATTAATTGCTTGATAACAGTGTTCTGCGTCTTTTTGATCTAAATTATTTAAAAGCAGTTTAAGTTCTTTTCTAAGCTGAATAACTAATTCACTCTGAGCAAGAGATTCAATCTCTGTTTTAGCTCTTAACCGAGAATAGGCAGAAGCTAAAGGAGCACAGAGAAGTATAATCCCCAGATTCGTATTAGTTTTGATAAAAGAATGAGTTTCTCTAACAGCCTGATAAATTATTTCTCCCACTGATTTCTGCTCAAGATCCAAAAAAGCTGGAAATACTGCTGCAGAACTAAATAAAAAATCTCTATATTTTAAATCTTCAAATTCTCTGCCCGGACTTACATTACCAGGTTTGGCAGTACTTGCCTCCAGTAAACAGGCAATCTGTAAAACCTGAGCGATTTCTTGATCAGTTAATGACATCCAGCTCACTCCTATCTCTAATTTATTGCAGCAGCAATTCTACAATTTTCTCTGCTATATTAAAGTCAGTAATCTGCTGCAAACCATGCCAGCCTGGTATGCTGTTAACTTCAATGACATAGGGATCATCATAATTACTATTTTTTAAGACAATATCTATCCCTGCATAATCTAAGTCTAAAATAGAAGCTGACTTTAAAGCCAGCTCTTTAATATGATCTGGTAAAGAAACTTTGTGGCTTGTTGCACCGCGGGCCACATTAGTTTTCCAGCTCCTACCACATCTTTTAGAAGCAGCAATAATTTCTCCTCTGCAGACAAAAACTCTAAGGTCACTATTGCCGTGTTCTATATATCTTTGTATATAATAGACGAAATTATTTTCTTCCCAGGCCCGAAAAACCCTGTAAGCTGTATCTTCATCTTTGATTCTAACGATCCCCTTTCCCAGTGAACCAAAAAGGGGTTTTAAAATAATATCCTGCCATTTAGAAAAAAATTCTAAAGCCTGTCTAAAATCTTCACTGACAAAAGTTTCAGGGGTGGGAATACCCTGGTCAGCAAGTAAAAACTGAGTATAGTATTTATCAACGGTTTTTTCTATAACCGAAGGTTTGTTGATAATATTTTTGCCCAGAGCAGCCATTCTATTTAAAATATCCATCCTTAAAATAATCTGTTCTAAACTCCCACCCGGAATAATTCTAACAAAAATATAGTCAACCTCATCAAAAATTGTTTCTCTATTTTTTAAATGAAAAGAACTTGCAACTGCTGCCCCAAGTTCTTTAAAAGCAACCCTTTTTGCGAGGATATTATGTTTTTTTAAAGCATTTTTTAACTCTCTAATGTGCCATCCATCATCAGAAGACAAAATTATAGCCTGCAATTACTTACCTCCCCTAATCAACCATTATTGAAAAATGATTCTTTTAATATTTCTGCATTAATTTTACCTGCTTTATATACTTTTCCAGTTTTCCTATTATTTATTATAACACGAGCAGGGCTAAAAAGCATAGGGTCGATATCATAAAAATTATTGTAACGCTTAAAAAGGGTTAAAAACTTTTCTCCATAATCTTCTGATGAAGAAGAAGGTATCTGCTCAATTATTTTTTCGATTTCTTCATCTTCACAGTAAAATTGATAATAGGCTGTACCTCCATATAAAACCGCATCATTGGTCCTGCCAATACCTTTTAAACTATCATCTGCTGTTGGAGAAACCGGACAGATACCCCAAGCTGCTTCGACTTTTTTAAGGTCAAAATCTAATTCGTGAAGTTTGTGCATTCCCGTTTCCACAATCCTGGCACTAATTTGAATAGAACCAACTAAAGATTCGGTTGGAGCTACCAGTATATAGCTATCACTACAGGGGGTTGTCATTTCATCAACAATATACTCTGCTGTACTTTCATCTGGCAGCTGTGATGATTCAAGAACTATTACAGCAGGAGCATTTTTGCTTTCATAATATGCATCATATTCTTTTATTATATCTTCTTTTTTGACCAACATCCTACCCGGGCCAGATCCCATGGCAAAAAAGTCATCTTTTTCTATTTTCCAACCTGCATATTGAGATAGCATACATGCTTCTAAGGGATGATCAACCTGAACCTTAACAGCAGGAATTAAATAAGAATCAATTTCATAATCACAAAAATCAACCTTTCCCATTCCACCCAGGCAGATTTCTGAAAAATACGCTCCAGCTTCATAACCACCTTTAACATTAATTCCACCATCTATTACTGTAATTCCATCATCATAATGGTGTAATTCTATATTTAACTCTCTTCTCATTTGTAACATTTCTTTAACCAGCATTACAGCATTTTTGTTTAAAGCTAGGCGTTTTCCCATATCAATATTTCTCCTTTCCCTAATTCGGTATTATCACCTGTATATCTTTTGTACCTGCCTTTATGTGCCTTAGGTGGTACCTCAACTCCATAATCTTTTTTGAGATGATTATAGGCAATATTTAAAAAATCGGGGAAATAACTAATATTGTAATTAAAAGTGGGCAGCGTCTCAACATCATTTAAAGTAACAATCGTACCTCTTTTCATACCTGCTCCAATCCTGCTGCCACAACTACCAAAAACATAGACTGAACCCGCTATCATTTGAGCAGCAAGAAGCTCACCACAATCACCTTCGATAATTATTTCACCTCTACGCATCTTATTAGCAACAAAATTACCGGCATTTCCTTTTACATATATAACACCACGATTCATGCCAAGGGTATCTCCTCTGAAAGCAGCACCTATATAATTACCAGCATGACCATTTATTTTAATAAAACCTCCGGTCATTTCGGCTCCCAGCCAGTCCCCTACATTACCGTTAACCTCAAGATAACCGGCTTCCATTTCTGAAGCTGAATGCATACCCAGGTTGCCATTGACTGTTATACTGCCAGTTTTCATACCAGCTCCTAAATATTTAAAATTGCTTAAGTTACCATTGATAATTATCTCTTCTGAGGGACTACCCTCAATTTCGAAAAAATCATTGAGCTGATAAGTATTTTTGCCGCATAATAAATTTATCTCTCCTATCTCAGAAATATTGAGGTCTTTTAGCAGAGCGGGATCTATATTTTGAGCTTCTACAGGTACTTTTCCTATAATCTTTTTATCTTTTTTTATTAGCGCCGGGTTTTCTCTTTTTAAAGTTAATTGTAATTTACTCACTAAGACCACCTCTCAATATTTCATGAAGATAGATATTCTCAGAGCCAAGATCTCCTCCATAATTACCTGCAGTAATCTTGATCACTCCTTGAACAGCAGCTGCTTTAACTCCAACTTTCATTGCCTCTTCTACAGCTTTGACACTTAAACCATCAATAACTATTTCCAGGACAGAACCGGCCTCAGCAGGAAGTTCACTTTCAACCTGTGCTTTTATTGTTGGACAGTAGGGAGTGTTGGTAGAGGCATTTAAAAATGAATATTTTGATTTAACTTTACTGCCACTGCTGACAATTCCACCTGGAAAAGGCATAATTATACCTTCAACCTCTTTCATTGCCTCTACTGCCTTTTCAGCCGCATTGAGGGCCTTTTTCTGATCTTCAGCAACAATGATAATGTTTCCACCACCAAGACCTTTTTTAATGCCAAAACTCTCCTCTATCAAGAATTCTCCTCCCATAATCGGGATCCTCCAGAACCTTCTTTTATCATAGAGTTTAGAGATTTGATAGCCATCACCAAAATAGCGGATATTAGAGCCTACTTTAATTTCTTCCTGACTCTTTAATCCATTATAACAGGCAGCTGTAGCTGCAGTCATAATGGTCTGACCGATTCTTTTGCGTAATTCTTTTTGGAGATTATCTTTTTTCATTGTAAAAAAGAGCAAACTGTAACCCGGTCTACCATCTAAAGTTTCTTCTTCACGTAGTTCTCTTTCGATTCCTGCTTCAATACCACATTCAATAATTGAGGTAGCAAAACCAGTTGATTCTCGAGCGGCAATCTTTGCCCATTTTTTATTATCAGCTGTAACAATAATTCTTGTTCCATACATATTAAATGCTTCTGCAAATGTATTTTCTATCTCTATCCCTTGAAATTGCATGGAACCACCTCTACTTTCTTGTAATAATTATCTGTAACACCATAATTGTCAATAGAAATACTGTAGTATTTTTGGAATTCTTCTCTAATATCTTCCGCAATTTGAGGATCATAATCCGGTTTAGTAACCAATGTTTTACCATCCTGTAATTCGGTTATTAATTCACCATCTTTGACGATCATCGTTCCAGATTTAAATACATATTTAGGTTTTGCAAAAACTTCTGCAATATCCCTGTTTTCTAAATTTTCATAGACAGTAATATCTGCATCAGCTCCAACACCTAAATGCCCTTTATTTTCTAGCCCAAGTGCTTTAGCTGGACCTGAACGGCTAATAACTGCAATTTCAGATAAATCATATTCTCGCTTTAAATTACTTAGATCTGTATAATCATCAAACTTTTTGTGCATTCCAGAAATATAATCATTTCTATAGTTGCTATCCATCAGTAATTTTATTATCCAGGGGTAAGCTGTAAATGGGCCAGCATTTGGATGATCAGTGGTTAAAAAGACCTTCCAGGGATCTTCAATTTTTAAGAATAATTCCATCCCGGTAGCCCACTGAATATCATTAACTAGGTTTTTCTTTTTATAATTCATGGGTACGATCCCCGAACCTGTTTCCATTTCTACATCGGTATTAACCCATTTATTGCCCGAGAGTTTATGCAGATTATACTCTAATATTCCATCTGCGGTCATAGTGGTAGCTTCTCCAAATACTAACTGTCCAATATCTACAGTTAATTTTGGCTGACGGTTTATTTCTGCTGCTACCTGGTCTGTAGCAGTGATAAATTTAACCCTGTCATTTTCAGTTTTACCATAACTGCTAAACTGGATATGGGTAACATGAACCCTATAATCTTTAAGCAGCTGCAGAGTTTCGTTGGTTGTTTTATAATTACCTGCAGTACCAAGATCATTAGTATGAACATGAATTGCATGAGGAATACCTAATTCATCATTTGCTTTTGCAAGGGCCAGCAAAATTTCTGAAGGGCTTAAATTAAATGATGTCCCCTTATCATGGATACCTCGCATCCTTTTGCCCTCTTTCCAGGCTTCAACTCCACCCGGATTTACAACCTTTAGAGCAAAAGCACCAGTAACATTTATTAACCAGCCTAAATAATTTTTAAGTGCTTCAAAATTATTTTCACTGATAAACTTTAAAACAAAGTAATTATTACCACTTAAAACCAAAAAGCCTTTATCTATGAAAGGAAGGTCATTAAATTCTTCATGAATATGCTTGGCTTTCATGGGTGGACCGGCTGCTTCCATAACAGTGGTATAACCCATTAAACTATAGCGATAACCTGTTACATAACTTGAGGGTACAGTAGATCCAACTCCAGAACGCAGTTTACCCTTTCTGGGTACATTATCTCTCCTGTGATCTTCAGGTCTTAATACCCGACCGGAGTTTACTTTGGGACCGGCAATATGAGAGTGGATATCTACTCCCCCGGCCATTACAATTTTGTTTTGCAGATCTATTTCTTCTAATTGATCCTTGGCTTTTAATTCTTTAATTTCTCTCTCTGACGGTTTATCTACTATTTTTTCATCTTTAATCCAGATATCTTCTTTAACTCCGTCTTTATTATTTTTTGGATCGTAAATTAAAGCATTTTTTAATTTAAGCATTTTCTATCAGCTCCCCTATTCTAGAAACAGCTTCTGCATCATCCGGCCACTCATCTTCTAAAAATGATCGCAGATGAAGAGGTACATGGTCCATTCTGTAAACTGTTCCCGAGGCAGTAATTCCCTTTAAAGCTGAAGGAATTATTACATCTGCCAGATCAGTCGTTAAATTCCAGTGAGGATCAAGGACAATGGTTGGTATTTCTTTTAAAAATGCTGCTGCTTGATGAGGTAAATTAGCGGCTGGATCTGAAGCTATGATAAATGCTGCATCAACCTCTTTCTTGGCCAGTAAATCAACAGCTGTATATTCTCCAGGATTATAGCGCGGATAACCACGACTAAAATTAACAGCAAAGGGATAACCGGTCTGCCAGGCCATTGTAATTTCGCTTCCAGCTACATTCCCGTGTCCCCGCATCGGCATCATTACAAAGCGACCATAACTGTTAAGATCTCTGATCAGGCTCATTGCTGCCCAGGTATTCATATATTTTGCACCTGTCATAGTTAAACCCATTCCATAAAAAATACTGCCATATTTAGCTTTTTTAAGCTTTTCTGCAATTTCTTTTATTTCTGCGATTTTCACTCCAGCTATTTTGTCTTTTTCTGTATTCAGTTCCTTACCATTTATCAAAAGTCTTAAAGCCATTAGTAGTTCAAAATCCTTACCCGGATCAAGCTCTACATAATGATCTGCCATTTTTGCTGTTGGAGTTTTTCTCACATCAAAGGCAATTATTTCTCTTTCTGAACGGTTCTTTTTAAATAATCCCTCAGATAAAATGCTGTATCTTTTAGAATGATTTGGATGTGCTTCAACAGGATTAGCTCCCCAGAAAAGCATTAAATCAGAGCGATTTTTTATTTCACCTAAGGTTGCAGTAACCATTCCAACCAGCTGTTTGGCCATTGTACCCGGGCCATGACAGACAGAAGAGGTACTATCAATATTAGCCCCAGATAATTCAGCCAATTTGACCGCATTCTTTTGTGCCTCAGCAGTTGTGCTGCTCAATCCATAAATCAAAGGATTTTTACTATTTTCAAGAATTTCTGCTGCCTTTTTAATTACTGACTGATAGTCACTTTTCTTTCCCTCAATCATCGGCACGGTTCTATCTTCTAGAGCATGCTCATATTTTTTTCTGGAAATTGCACAGACATTTTTTAGTTTTTTAATCTGATTATTTTCTACTTCAACTTCGATATTATCACAGAGCGCTCCACAAAATGTGCAGGTAATATTTTTGTGTTCTTTTACTTTAGTCAATTAGCCTTCTCCTCCTTCCGCATTATCTTAACAATTTTACTTTTAGAGTTAGGCATTCCTGTACCACCTGTATCGGTTCCAATTAATTTATTTGCAGTTTCTCCATAGGGCATAAAAACTATCTTCTCAGAAAGATCTGCCCCTTTACATCTAACTTCTACTTTACCTGAATCACTCTGCAAAATCACTTTTTCATCTTCTTTTATCTCATATTCTTCCAGCAATTTTTTGCTTATCTCTACATAGGCTGTTTCTTTTTTATAGCCCTCATTTTTTTTGCCAGAGACTGAAGCCATTCCCTGTTTAATGGTTCTTCCGGTAATCAGGGTAAAACTTTTATTTTCAAGCAAAATTACCCCTCCTTTTTTGTTTATGTGATAGGTAAAACTATTGAAATCAAAATTTTTTAAACTTTTTTGGTAAACTCTCTTTTTATAAGCTCACTTAAATAGTGATAGCACTCCCACAATCCTTCTTCACTTTCCGTTTCAATTATTAGAGTACAGAGTGGCTCTCCTTTAGCAAAAGATTCTCCTGCTTCAGGAATATCTTTTATTTTAAAATCAAAATTATTAGAAGCAAATTTATCAATGTGTTCAGTAATATTATGGGTGACTTTCAGATCATAAAAACTATAAAGTATGAGCTTAGCTTTTATTTTTTTAAGCTGCTTTAAATATTTAGCCAAATAATCTTTTTGTAAATCATTTTCAAAATAGATGGCAAATAATTCACTGCCATAAATATCAAGCAATAATTCTACTGCAGCTGTAAATCTTGGGTTTAATTCTAAAAAATATAAATCATTAGCCTTTTTAATGAAATCAACTCCATTAATTCCCCGCAAAGAGTATCTTTTAGTTAAAAGATTTATTAATGTTTTTGATTTTTGAACTAATTGAGAAGAAGGTTTTATTAAAATATTGCCACCATATTTAAATGGAGAATCAGAGTCTAAAGCAGTTAACTGTTTGCTGAAGGAAATTAATTTTGCATTTTGACCATCAGCTGCAAACTGCAGAGATAAAAGCTCACCTTCTATATATTTTTCAAAATAATAGATATCAGACTTATTTTCTGCAAGCTTTTTGCTTAATTCTTTTTTATTCTTTATAATTTCTATATTTTTGCCTCCACCACTTCTGATAGGCTTTTTTAGGTAAATTGAATCAGCAGTATAATTGATTTTTTTAAGATCTTTTTGTTTAAAGATCACTTCGGGGATTTTAAAATCTGTTTTTTTTAGCAGATTAAATAATCTTATTTTCTTTTTGACCCCGGTTAATTTTTTTAAAACAGCTGCTGAATTACCAGTGATAATCAGATTATCATTAGCTTCTAATTTAGAGAGCAGTTGATAGTGATTATCCCAGTCAGAAGCATAGCAGAAATAAAAGGATTTTTCTTTATTGTTTAGCAAAAACCTCTGAATGATTCTGTATAATTCTTCTGTCCTATATTTTTTTTGAGCTTTTTTTAATGAATAAGATTCTTCAGTATATTTTTTTAGATCCTGGTCTGCAAAAAAATCAAAAGAAAATACTTTTGCACCATATACTGCAGCAGTTTCTGCTAATGCCCGACTGGAAAAAGCACTGACAATTAAATTCATTTTTTATATCTTCTCATAAAGTTTATAGATTTCTAAAGCATTTAAAAACTTATCATTATCTTTAAATAAACTGGCAACAGCCTTTTTATGCAACTTCATTTTTAAGCCGCCAATACCTAAAGCACCAAAAACTGTAATATCAGCAAGTTTTTCACCATCATCCTGTGGTTTTATACCCTCTATTCCGGCAGGACTTACCGCATTAATATCAGCCATAACTTTAATTCCCTCAGTATTTTTCCACATATCCTCTTTTAAGAAATTAATTTTAGGAGGTCCAGCAGATAGGATAATATCTTTATCTTTGATAGCGTTTCTGAATTCTTGATCAGTATTTGCTTCTAAACCTCTAACATCTTCAAATCCATATACTTCTTTGATATTGGCTGCTTTTCTATCAGCTTTAGCCTGTTTACGGGAAGTTATTGTTACAGAGGCTCCTTCTTTAGCAAAGAGAGCAGCTGCTCTAACTCCTACCGGTCCTGTACCTGCTAAAATAACAACCTTTTTGTTTACTAAATCAATGGCTTCTCTAATTTTTAATACCGCTGCAGCTGCAGTAGTATTTGAACCATTTGAATCCAGCATAGTAGAAATACTATAATTAGCAAAAAATACATCTTTAACAGCTTTCATGATTTCTTCGCCTGCTTCAACATCAGAACCACCAATAAATACAGCGGTATTTTTTAATTTTTTTGCACTACGGGTAAAAATAGCACCATAGATAATATCTTCTACTTCTTCTTTAGTTATTCCAGAGTGAGCGATAATATTATCCACCCCGGCATCATAAGCTACAACCTGATCAAAAGTACTAACCCTTTTATCTGTATCCAGTTGAATTAAAAGTTTTTTCATCTTTTCACCCCTATATAATTTGTGAAGACAGTGGAATATTCCACTGTCTTCAACAAAGATTTATTTATTTATAGCTCACCTATGAGATTTTAAACAGTATCACTCCAGTTACAGTGCTTGTGTTTCTTAATATACATACATACTGCACAATCTTTACAATAACGTGCAGGAGCAACTACCTGACCTGGATCGGTTGCAATAATATTGGTCATCAGGGTAGCAGTAACTGGCTCACTGGTTAATAGACAAGGGAAGTCAGCCATTCTCATAAAGGAAGAAAACTTAACTGTTATAGAACAGGCTGGATAAGCATAGCGATGTAGATTACTGAGAATATCGCTTTCTTTCCATGGGCTAAAGTCAACATCGATTCCTTTAACTTTACAGCCAGCACCGATAGGTTCATCATCAATAATTTTATCGCCACGGTGGATCATATCCATAAAGTCAACATTGTGTAATTCAGCTGCCTGTCCTCTAGCAGGATTTAGATTTACATAGTTGTGGAATCTTTTTGTAAGTAGATCAACGATCATCGGAGCAGTAAATCCTTCATCCCATAACATAGCACTTACAGCTGCTGCAGTAGAACCAGTTGCAACACTTAAAATATCATAGAGGCTCTCATAACCTTCTTCGAGTCCTCTTTCAAGTGTATTTTTCATTATATTTGATACAACTTCTACTATTTCCATATTTACATCATCTTTAAGCATATTAAAGGTTGACTGGGCAATATGGTGTCCTACATCCCCAACACAATAAGCAGGAACTACAACTATATTACCGGGATGTACGCCAGCTTCTTTAGCAGCTAATACATAAGGTTTCATCCACTTTTTATAGCGCTTCATGTATTCAGCTTGATCAAAGGAAGTCATATCTGCATCATCCATCAGATCTACCTGAGCCTGTACAGGAGTATCATAGAGTTTTTGCATTTGCTCTACTTCTAATCTAGCTGCTTCTGTAGCAGTTTTACCTGCTTCAACAGCTTCGGTAAAGGCAGCACCAATACCATAAGAAGTATTCATACCCCAGGACTTAGAAGCTAGAAGTGTTTTTTTGTAATCACTATCAATATCAGTATTTTTTAGAACTTCATTAACTACATTACTTACTGAGCCAGGACTGAATGCAAAGTCAACAACACAGGTAGGACCATACATTCCACCATATCTACGCATTGATTCTCTGGCGATTAGAGCTTCATCAGCTTCTAACTGTGCCATAAACTTTTCGGCTGCAGCACGGAAATCAGGATCATCTTCATAAAGAATTTCGAGAATTGGAGGTGTCTGATAATGCTCAACAAATGGATCATCTTTTGGAGCAATAGTATCAGTTAAATCTTTTAGAATCTCATAATGAGCTTTTACAGATTCAACATGAAGATCGATTACTTCTTTGCTTTGACCTTCAATGGCTTTCATGTTTTTTACTGCATCAACATAAGGCTGTGCATCAGTGATTTTAAACTTCTTACCTCTCTTTTCTTTAAATACACCAACATCAGCCATCTGTGCCGCTACAGCCTCATCGATCATTTTCTTAGCAATTTTTGCGTTAGCAACCATAAAACATCCCCCTCTGTAAATTTTTAGATTTCATTTTTCAAAACAAATAACCCAATTTTCTTATTATTCTGTCTTCTAATCCCCTATTATTAAGATGACCCTCCTTTCTATAAAGTAATTTTAATTTCAGATAACTATAAGCAGTTTTGAAAACAATAATTACCTGAAATCATCTGAAATTTATGTGTAGCTAATTAAAAAACTAGTGAAACTTGTTTCCACTTATATATAATGCATAAAGTGTTCCAAAAAGAGTACAAAATAAATATTTTTTTAAAACTTGACATAATAGGAATCATAAACCTTTTATTATGTGAATATTTTTACTATTGCAAATAGTTTTTTAAATTGTGTTTAATTTTTATACGCTTTGTTTAATTTTTATACATAAACTATTTCTGCACCACTGTTGGCAGCTTTAGTTACCAGGATATTTTTTATGATTTCTGGGTATTCACTTTCCAATTTTCTTTTAATATTAAGCAGTTTTTCTCTGTCTTCTGCTATTCCATAAAGCGTTGGACCCCAGGAACTCTGACCTCTGGCCTGGATCCCTTCTCTTTCCATTAAGTTTATAATATTTGCTGAACAATCTCTGCTATATTTTCCTCCCTGAATTTGAGCAAAATAATTGGCAACATTATCTTCTATTGTATTAAGATGTTTTGAAAACTTAGTTAAATTTTTTTCTTCTAAAGCCGGCAGCATACCCAGTAAAAGGTGGTGACAGTTTTCTGCACTTTTTTTAAGCTGCATTTTTTCTATGTTATTAAATATTTTTATTTCTTTTTTGCCTGCAACTTTATCACTTTTTTCATTTAAAATTATTATGATAAAATTCCAGCTTTCTGGTACCTCTTTTCTATATAGTACTGGTGGCAAATAATTATCATTTTCTTTTTGGGAAGTTGGTCTACCTCCATCAACAATAAAGCCTCCCTGATAAAAAGCACCAAATCCAATTGCTGAACGACTGTGTTTTCTATTTACTAAGGTGGCAGTTCTTTTTTCTTTTAACTGCAAATTATATAATTGTTTAACCGCTTCTGCAATAGAAAGCCCGATCTGAGTTCCAGAGCCTAAACCACAGTGAGCAGGTAAAAGCTTTTCAACCCTGATATTTAAAGCTGCTTCTTCAGCCAGTAGATCGGCATTTTTTAAACTGCTTAAAAAATCTGCTGCGATTTTTTTTATATTATCAGCACCTTTTACTTCAAGTTTTCTGCTTTTTTTAAAGTACATTAAAGTATAGGGCTCTTTTACCCCTACTCCTGAGCCACCATATATTCTGCCTAAACCACCATTTAGATCAAGTTGACCAAAATGAAGTCTTGCTGGAGTTTTTATTTTTAGCAATTATTTATTCCTCCTGTATTTGTAAATATTTTTTTAGGAAAAGATAGCTTTCTTTTGATTTTTGATCCCCTGTTTTAAAGATAATTTCTCTGTTTTCAGCTAAGTAGTTTTTTAATTCTTTTGTTTTCTTAGTAATTCCAATTCTCGAGGCAATAATTGCTGCTTCAAGAAGAAGATTCTCTGCCCTGTTTAAACCTATAAAATCATTTCTGCTCTTTTGAGCGGTTATATTAGCTGTTAATTTATATTTTTTACCCAGATCAGAAATTGCTGAGAGTTTAAATTCATAATAATAACAGCAGTCTTTTAAATAATAATTACCCAGATCGGTTTTATCGACTGCAAATTCAGGCTCTGAGAGAGCTGCCAGGATAAGATAATAGCTTCTATCAACTATATTTACAGTTCCTTTTTTTGTGGCTAAAATGTTTTCAGCTGTTGTTGTATTTTTATAGGGGTAAAAAATAACTTTATCTTTAACAAACTCAACCCCAATTGCAGAAAAATTTAAATCGTTTTTGCTGTCCAGGCTAGTCATAACTGTTTCAATTATCATTTTTATCTCCCTTAAATTTTTGATTTAAATAACCCCAGTTAAGCTCATCTTCCTGGCGGTAATTTTTGGCGAGTTTGAGAGCAGTATAAGCTTTTTGCAGTTCTTTGCCCAGATAAAAGGCATGAGACTGTTCATTGACTTCTGATAATTTTTTAAAAAGCTGATTAATATCCTGACCTCTATAATACTCTTTTGCATTAAAAATATTTATATTCTGGCCGTCATTTAAAATCCTGTAATTTTTGTCTTTTACAGAGTCTGCCAGTTCTTCGATTTCCTCTAAACTGTAATTGAGGTCTTTTCTGTCTTTTAGATTTAATAATAACTCAGAAATATTGTTGGGTAAACTATTATTTTGAGCAGCATAAGAAATCATTTTCAGGGCCAGATCTAACTCTTTTACCGCACCTTTGGTTTTAAAAGAAGCCTCTGTGGTTAATAGATAGTCAATATTAAGCTCTACAGCCAGGGCTGCGGTTATAAAATTAAGGCCTACACTATCACAGTCACTTAATTCTATTAAATTGCCCACTCCCATCATAATTGGCTGTTTAATATTTTTGTTTTTAACCAGGCTTAAATATCTAAAAAGTGAATCACTGAAACCAAAATTAACCGGATCTAAAATGGGATCTACAATATAGTTATCACAGCCTCTTTTTTCTACTTCTTCTATATTGGCTAATAATGATTTTAAAGAATCTTTTTCAGGGTCGGGAATCACAACAGGTATAAAAGAATTTTCTCCATTTATTAAAGAAACATTATGGCTGTTGATACTTAGCAAATAATCAATTCCTGCTTTATCTGCTCTTTTTATTTCTTCTGCATTAAAGGTATCAATACTCAGTGTATAACCCTTATCTTTTAAAATAGCAATACATTCTTCTAGATGAGGAAATTCTCTGCCATTTACACAGCCCAGGTCGATTATATCTGCTCCATTTTTTTTATAATATTCTGCTTTTTTAACTATTTCGGAAATTGGCATCAGAGCAGCTGCATTGATTTCAGCAAGTATTTTATTTTTTCGGCTTTTTTCTTCCAGATTGATCTTGATTTTTTTCTTGCCTAAAAATTCTGGCAGATCCATTATTTCATCTGGTCCCTGATAAAATTTGAGATTTTTATTCTGAAAAAAGTTTTGTAATTTCTTGACTTCTGCCTGAGATCTGCCTGGAATAATGATCTCTAAATCTTCTGCATTTTTTAAAACATCACCTTTTATTTTTTCGAGATTTTTGCAGATAAAACTACTGTCAATTAAAGCTGCAACGGTAATCGGCATTTCAATTATTTGATAATCAAATTTTAAATCAAGCTTTTTTAAAGTATTATTGAGAGCTGGATAAGCTAATTTGCCTGTTATAAATAATTTTTCAACCATTGCTCCACCTCTTCTAGATCAGAAATAATTTCTAGCTTATCAATTCCTTTAAGTCTATCGGTATTTTTAATATCAATTTCTCTTGGATAAACATCTACCATTTTATTTGGGGCAGCTGAGACTAGTTCCTCCTCTGTATCAGTTGGCAGCAAAAGTATTGGAATCTTTGATTTACCTGCATGAGCCAGAAAATTACTAACTAAGGTGTCAGAAATACCATGCACAAATTTTGCGACTGTATTTGAGGTTGTGGGAGAACTAACCAGCAGATCATAATGACCCTTATAAAGTCTGCCCATTATAGGAGAACTTGCAGCACTATCCTTTTGAATCTCACAGCCAAGTTCTTCTAATTTATTAAATAATTTATAAATTTTTAAAACCTCAAAACCGGCTTTCGAAAGATAGATATCTATCTCTAAGTTATTATATTTATTTTTAAGGTTCGCAATTTCCTCTATTGATTCTGCCAAAAGATGGCCAGCTCCAGTAATACACCAGGCAATTTTAAATAATATTTTCTCATTTTCGATTAATTCTACTTCTTTTCTGCCTAAAGAACCATTATGAAAAGCAGTTGCAATTAAAACACCAGAAAAACCCTGCTTTTTTAAGGGTTTAATATCTCTGTAATCTTTTACCCCTCCACCGGTTATGAACTCAAGTTCTGGAAATAAATTTTTCAGTTCCTTAATATAGGCTGCTATACCTCTAGCTGTTCCAACTGCAGCTATATCAAGGATGATGAATTTTTTAAAGCCATATCCCTTGATTTCTTCAATTATCTGCCGGGTAGTTTTATCCTGCCACTGCTCTAGATTATTAATTAACTCACCATTTTTTAGATCAATGCTAATAATTACTTTTTTGCTGTAATCACTAAATTTTGCCAGGTATTTAAGATCATTTAAACTTTCGGTGGCAATTATATAATAATCTAAAAAATCATCTAAGTACTTTTGAGCAGTTTTAAAATCAAGTAAAGCTGCATCGAGCATTATTTCTACTTGGGGAAGTTCTTTTTTAATGGCTTTAATTTCATCAATATTAGCCTCATCTTTTTTCATTATTGCATCTAGATCTGCAATATACAATTTTTTAATAGCTAATTTATTATAAAATGCTTTCGCAACTGCCAGAGGACTTTTATCATCAGCAGCAATTAACCTGCTTTCTATCGGCTGATAATTTTCTCGATCACCAGCCCTACCCTGGACCACAATTCCATGTTTAATATCTAATACTGCTACTGCCTCCAAATAGATCACTCCCTGTAGTTTATATTATATTTTTTCAATTTATTATATAGTGTTGCTCTGGTAACACCCAATATTTCAGCAGCTTCAGAGACATTATTAGCTGCTACTTTTAGAGCATTTTTTATTGCTTCTTTTTCTGCTGCTTCTATTGTTAATATCTGCCCGGAATCAGTATCTAAGCTTTTATTTTCTTTGATTTCTCTGGGTAGATGCTTTGTTTGAATAACTTTGTCATCCATTGCAAAAGTTATTATACCTTCTATTACATTTTCTAATTCCCTAACATTACCCGGCCAATCATAATTTATAAAATACTTTTTGCTCTCATCAGAAATCTCTTTATTTGGTATTCCAAATTTCTGGCAGTGTTTTTTAATAAAGTTTTTAACCAATAAAATTACATCATCTTTGCGTTCTTTTAAATTCGGCAGTGGAATTCTGATTACATTAAGCCGGTAATAAAGATCTTCTCTAAAGTTTCCTTTTTTAACTTCATCCATGAGTTTTTTCTTAGTTGCTGTGATAATTCTAACATCAATATTTATAGCATGGTTTCCACCAATCCTTGTTACCTCGCGCTCCTGAATAACCCTTAATAAATTTTGCTGAGCTGAGAGGGTCATTTCTCCTATTTCATCTAAAAAAATTGTGCCTCCATTTGCTAATTCAAATTTGCCAGGCCGGCCACCTCTTCTGGCCCCTGTAAATGCTCCTTCTTCATAACCGAAAAACTCACTTTCTACTAAATCTTTCGGCACCGCACCCACATTTATTGCAACAAAGGGACTGTTTTTGCGGTGATTATAATTATGAATAGCCTGAGCAAACATCTCTTTACCTGTTCCACTCTCACCTATTAACATTACAGTTGAATCATTTCTAGCCGCAATTTTTGCAACTTCTTTGGCTTTTTTCATCTTTTTAGAATTGGTAATTATATCCTCGAAAAAATAACGAGCTTTTGAGCCGGTTTTGGGATTATTCTTATCTGATTCTTCTTCTACTAAATCTTTAACAGGAATCTTATCTGTTAAAGCAAAAGCAAATAATTTTATAAGTAAACGCATATAGTATATATCGATATTTTTGCTAAAAAAAACAGCAATTGTCCCCGTCAATATTCCTGCTTTATCTAAAAGAGGATAGGCAGCTGAATTATAATCTATCAAGAATTTTTTGTAGTGTTCCTTATCTTTTACATAAGAATCTTTTTTAGAAAATAAAGTTAAACCAACCGCACTTGTCCCCTGATAAAATTCACTATAATTTTCTCCGGCAGACAATTTTAGATAATTGTCCAGATAATTTTTTGAAGAAAGAATATAGCCTTCTTTATCGGTAACAAAAAAAGCAGCAGCAAGCTCTGTGATTAATTCTCTAAATTCTGAAAATAAGAGGTCAAAATTTTCAACAAAGTTTTTGTTTTTCTTAATTCTTTCCCTTATTTCACTTTTATTTAGGATTATATCACTTGAAAATTGATCTGTTTTAATTCCATAATTACCACTTCTTGCCCATGATTTTTGAATAGTTTTTCTAGTTGGAGTATAATTTCTTTTTATATTAGTCAGAAGAGCATTAAAATCGGAATTTTGATTATTCATAAAAAACTCCCCTTTTTTTACTATACTACATATATATTTCTACAAACAATATTTTAATCCTGCCTGAATATTAATCTAGCTTTAAAGATAAAAAGACACCACCTAAGCTGTATTAGTTCAGTTGCTTTAATGCTTAAGTAATGCCTTTATTTTTGTTATATTGAATTGTTTAATTTTAAGCTTTTACTTAATCTCATTGAATAACTATTCTGCCCTCTACTGATGGGAAAAGCGGGGAGTTTTCCTGTATATATTGGATAAACATCTGCTGGTCTGTATTCTCAAATAATTTAAGCTGTTCTGCTTCTCCCATAACTTGATAATCATCTCCACCAGCTGCTAAAAACTCGTTGGTGGCAACAACATAGTGACGTCTAAGATTTATTTCTTCTCCAGCAACCAGAATTTTTTCTACCCTGTTATAAGGATCTTCAGCTGGATCAAAATAAAATCTGAGTCCACTAACCTGTAAAAAACTACCTGCTACTTCAGGATATTCATGGAGTCCATGTTCTAAAGTATCCCAGATTTGTTGACCTGACATAAGTAAAGTAACTACTTCATTATTAAAGGCCAGAATTGCCATAGCATCCTCAAGAGTTATTTCTCCTAAGTCTGCAGAATCTCTGATACCTCCTCCATTATAAAGGGCTATGTCTGCTTTTGTATTTTCTCTTAAAATATCATTTATAAGATTACCCAGATTTGTTTCTTGGGTTCTTACATGCTGTCTTTCCCCATTAAGGCTGATCCCTGTTTCGCCAATTACAGTATCTAATCCCTGAGCAAATAATGATAAACTAAAAAATGATAAAGCAAATACAGTCAACACAGCAATAGTTAATAATTTTCTTTTCATTGGTTAATCCCCTCCATTGTTTTTTATATTTAAGGATCTATTAAATCCTTAAAGACGGGTTAATCTAAAGACCAAGCATTATTGCAGTTAGCTCTTCACTAAAGTGATCTAATAAAGCTTCGATTTCTGGGTCAGGTTGATAATTTTCTTTTACCTCTGAAGCAGAAATTACTGCAGCCTCTATTTCTTTTCTATCATCATTTAAAGTGATTTCCACTCTCCCTAAATATTTGCTGTATTCATTGGCCTGGACGATCATTGTCTCTCCAACCATTTTCCCTGATGGTAAGAGATCATGACTGTGACCATCTACTATTAAATCTATCCCAGAAACTGATTCAGCAATCTCGGTGGTTCCCCTTAAACCGACGTGAGTTAAGGCTATAACAAAATCAGCATTTTCCTCATTTTTTAAAATATCTAAGTATTTTTGTGAAGTTTCTACAGTATTTTCAAAATCTATGCCCCTTACATTATCTGGGTGAGTAGTGCTGTAGGTGTCAGAGGTCGCAAGACCGAAAATAGCAACTCTGAAACCTGCAAATTCTCTTATTATATAAGGATTAAATAAAAGCTCTCCTTCTTTAAATACATTTGCAGCTATAAGATCAAATTCCATCATCTCTTCTAATTCCAAGAGCCTCTGGTAACCATAATTAAAGTCATGGTTGCCAGGAGCCATAGCAGTATACCCCGCCTCATTCATAAGTTTTACTGCACTCTCTCCTTCGAGCTGATCTGTAATAGGTCTACCATGAAGTGTATCACCAGCATCTAGAATTAATAAATTATCATAATTAGACTGATAGTCTTTAAACACTGAAGAAAGATACGGCATTCCCATCAAATCATCATCAACAGCAATCCGGCCATGAATATCATTGGTGTGTAAAACTATTAATTTATTATCCTGGGCAATAATTAAAGTACTTGTAAGTAAGAATAATATCACCAATAAAATACCTGTAAGAAAAAACTTTTTTTAAACAGCATTTTTACCTCCCTCTTTAAATTAAAACTCAATTTAATTTTAAAGCACTGAAATCATTATTTATTTCATACTATAGCTAAAATTCACGATAATTTAGAATATTCCTCTATAAATTACAAATTTTTTAATTATCTTGAGCAAACATTGGACTATTTAAAGTTAATTTTTTTAAATAGATTGTAATAATAAATAGAATTATTAGAAGTATGATTAAAAAGATAAAACCAGCGTTGATACTCAAAATATCATTTATAAAACCTACCACCCAGTTTGATAAAACAGCTGCTCCAATAGTTCCAGCTGTTTGGGCAAAACCTACAACTTTAATTCCGCTGGCTCCAAAGTTGTCTAAAATAGCCGCCTGACTTGTAGGAACCTGTACTGCAATAAAAATTCCAGAAACAGATAAAAGAAAAGTCAAGGGACTGCCAAAAATCAGTGCTAAGAGGATTGATAAAGCCGTTAAAACCTGGGTATAGAGTAAAAAGTTATAATAACCAATTTTTTCTACAATCAAGCTGGCCAAAAGTCTTCCAACAGTAAAAGTTATAAAAAATAAAGATAGAAAAAAACTAATAACCAATTCTGATCTGCCCTGTACATCTTTTAAATACGGGGCCAGCCAGGTCACTATAGAGATTTCTACCCCTACCTGAATAAAGACAACAATACAAAATAAGATAACCACCTTATTTTTAAGTAATTCTGCTGTTTTAAGCACAGAATCACTTTTTGAAGCCCTTGTTTCTGGCAATTTAGAGTTTTTGAATTCAAAAAATACTATAATAATAAATATTATTGAAAATAAAAAGCTGTGTGACCAACCGAAACCAAATCTAATTAATAAAGTTACAAAATAAGGAGCAATAATTCCTCCTAAACCATAAAATAAATGAAGTAGATTTATCATTTTGCCTCTTTGATTAGAATAACCAAGCGAAATTATTGTAACAGAAACTATGTTTAACAGGGTTAGTCCCAGGCTAACAAAAAAGAAAGAAATAAGTAAAAAATAATAACCTGGTGAAATATGTACCGCAAAAAGTGATATTGCAGTGTGGATCAAACCATAAACTAAAACTTTTATCAGACCAAATTTTTCTATTAGTTTTCCACTAAAGAAAAATACTATAATCGGCCCAATAGATAAAAATGAGAATAAAAAGCCAAGCTGGCTGTAATTAAGAGCAAAATCATCAATAATTAAGGGACCAATCTGACCTCTTAAATTATTTACTACTCCAATTGTAAGCATTATTGTGAATGCTAAAATCATTAATCTTCTTTTATTATTATAACTGTCTGCTTTATTCATTTAAGAACCCAACTCCCAAAATATTTATTTATAACAAGCTAAGGTGCAGCCCCAGCCAATAAATAAGGATGCTGCACCTAGAAACTATATTGAATTATTTTAATAATTTAGCTTTTAATCCCACTAATTAAATAATTCTTTTCATCAATATCTTCTACTTTAATATTTTTTATTTGTTTTTTTTCTAATATTTTTTTAAGTTCATCTCTACTTATTCTATGTTCCTTGGGTGGACCAGCTTCTGAATCATTTTTAGTCCACTCAACTATCAGTACTTTAGAATTGCTTTTTAAAAAACTTAAATAATTATCTAAAAATAACTCCTTATCATCAATCTCGTGAATCAAATAGGAAAAGAGCATAAAATCCACCTTTTCATTTAAGTCAGCCTTATATTCATCACTTTTTATAAATTCTATTGTCTTATCAACATCAGCTTTTTTAGCATTTATCTTTAAATCTCTAAGCATGATTTCCTCAACATCAACCGCAAATACTCTACCCTTACTTTTAACTATTTGAGCAGCTGGTATAGCGAAAAAGCCATTACCAGCTCCGATATCTGCAATCTTATCCCCTTCTTTTAAACCATGATTCTTTAATAGCTGCATTGGTTTTAGCCTATCTTTTCTGTCATTATTAAATAATTTATCTTTTTTTGTGGGGTCAAATCTATGTTTAGCCATTTTAAACACTCCTTCTTTATATTAACTTACTCTATTTATTATACATTATTTAAAATTATTTTTAAGTAAAAAACAAACATCTAATATTTAAGCAAGAAACCGCTCCATCTTTATGATAGAGCGGTTTCTTCTGAATATAAAATAAAATTTTAATTACTTGTATGATTTTTTAAGCTTTCCATCCAGGCATGCATATTATCAATGCTCCAGGCTGCAGAATCTAGCTCTCCATTTTGATCATTAAATTCTATTTTTAATATTGCTTTGTTTTTATTTACCCCTAAAAACGAATTGACTTCTTCAACTTTTTTAATATTTTCTAAAGGAATTATAAGTTCTTCTTTTGGACCCCACCTTAAAAAATGTAATTCATCAGGAGTTAGTAATAATGAACCATTTTTTACTATATTGCGCTTTCCAATTGATTCTCTACCCAGATAATCAACTTCTTTTGAAAAATATAGTATCCGATCTTTGTGATAATTTGTAAATAGTTCTTCTGCCCTTTTACTTTTTATCTTATTTAAATGATTCTTAATAGTAAAATATAGGACAACTAAGAGAACAGGGACTAATAAAGTCATTGTTTGTTGATTAAAAAATTGCATAAATACCTCCCCGAAGAGTTTATTTTAAATATTCAATTTTAGATAAATTAAAGAAATTTTTCTTTTTCTAAGGTGTATATTTCAGATATAATATTCTTAACAATTTTAACCAGATAACTGTTACCCACTATGATTAAAGGAGCATCAGCAACCTGAGCTTCAAACAACGTCCCACCGGCTTCTTTAATTATTATTTTTGCAGCTGCAATATCCCATTCTGCTAATTTAAACTCCCAAAATAGATCTGTTCTACCACAGGCCACTGAGATAAGATCAAAAGCTGCACTACCAGAACGGCGTACTCCCCTGGAATTTTTCACAATTTTCATAAAGGGCAGCAGATTATCAAGTTCAGAATCTTTTTTATCATAGGGAAAGCCGGTGGAAACTGTTGCCTGTTCTAATTCTTTTTTATCTGCAACTTTAATTGGCTCAGCTGCCCTAAAAGCACCTCTACCCTTGACAGCTGAATACAGTTCATCCTGTTCAGGTAAATATATTAATCCCATTACTATTTCCTGATTAAGCTGAAGTGCAATTGAAATCCCATAAATTGGATAGCCCATTGAATAATTATTCGAACCATCTAAAGGATCAATAATCCAGGTGTAATTACTTTCTTTTTGGCTTTCTCCCTGTTCCTCACCAATAATATTATGCTCAGGATAATTGTTCTCTATATTATTTTTAATTATATCTTCACTTAAAATATCAACCTCAGTCACTAAATCTGCACTACTACTTTTCGTTTTTGTTTTGAAATCATTCTGTTTAAATTTTTCTCTCTGAATCTGACCTACCTCTAAAGCCCATTTTTTTGCCAGTAAAGAAGCTTCATTTAAATCTAACAAAATGTCCACCTCCATGTATTTAAAAGAGAGCAATTTAATTTTATCAGATAGAATTATTTATTACAATTTATATAAAAAATAATTTAACATTTTTTTAAAAATTGTTAACTTTAAAATTCACAAAGCATTTCATAATGAGGAATATCATCTTCTAAATATTTTTCAGAAACTCTTTCAAAACCTAAATCTTGATAAAATTCCAGCAGATATTTTTGAGCTGAAATTCTTATAGCTTCACTTTTGAAATTTTCTTTTATAAATTCTATAGCTTTTTTCATCATTTCCGAAGCTAGCCCCTGCCTTCTATATTCTTTTTTAACTAAAACTCTTCCGATTGAAGGTTCCGGATAGGAAACGCCGGCTGCTATAATTCTTAAGTATGCTGCAATGTTTTCATTATCCTCATAATATAAATGATAAGAATCAAAGTCTTTATCATCACATTCTTCATAAGGACAATTTTGTTCTACCACAAAAACATTTATCCTGACCTGGATAATCTTATATAATTCATAAGTACTAAGCTCATCAAATTCTTTGATAATAAATTTCATCGGATAACTCCTTTATCTGATTATAGTAAATCCTTTTTTAGCTGAACTTTCTTTTTAAAATAGAAAAAACTTAACCCCGTTATTATAAGAACAAAATAAAGAGGTTAAGTTCAATAAATAATTTTTAACTCATATTTTATTATACTATAAAGTCATACCACCATCAACTGCTACTGCCTGACCGGTTACATGAGGAGCGGTTGCAAAATAAACCGCCAGATCTCCCATATCTTCTGCAGTTTGGGCTTCACCCTGAGGAATTAAACTTTCTTGATTGCGCTGCCAGGACTCATCCATAGATTCATTTTCGCCCTTCCATTTGTTGGCAAGACCTTTATCTCCATACCACATCTGGGTTCCAATTATCCCTGGACAGATAGCATTTACAGTAATTTTGGTAGATGGTGCTAATTCTTTGGCCAGAGCATTGGTAAAACCAACCACAGCAAATTTTGAAGCACTGTAGTGAGCTAAATCAGGGAATCCAGCTTTTCCTGCTATAGAAGCTGTGTTAATGATCCTTCCCCAGTTTTGTTTTTTCATATGGGGTATTTCAGCTTTTGCACAGAGGAAAACTCCCTTTGCATTAACATCGAGAACATGATCCCAATCATCTTCACTTAAGTCTTCGACAGATTTAATAGAAATCACACCTGCATTATTAACTGCAATGTCAAGACTGCCCAGTTCTTTAATAGTTTTATCGACCATTGATTTAACCTGTTCCCATTTAGTTACATCAACTTTAATCGCTACAGCTTTTCTGCCCATATCTTTGATATCTGCTGCAACTTTTTTGGCATTATCTAAATCGATATCAGCAACTGCAACATCACAACCAGCTTCTGCAAGTTTTTTAGCAATCCCTTCACCAAGACCTCTGCCACCACCAGTAACAAGAGCAACTTTACCTTTTAGTTCCATTATAAATTCCTCCCCTGATTTAAGATGGTTTTACTATGATTTTTACATGTTTATCTTTGTGACCCATTAACTCCTCAAATCCTTTGTCAACTAAATCACTTAGTTTAATCTCTTCTGTTATCATTTTAGAAGCTTTGATTCTACCATCTTTAATTAAAGAAATAACTGCCGGGAAAACACCTTTTGAATAGGCGATTGTACCTTTTATTTCTTTTTCAGTTAAAACCAGATTATTAAGATTAAATTCTACAGCTTCTTCCCAGATACTTGTTACAACAATTCTACCTCTCCTGGCTGTGGCTGCAACTGCTGTTTCAAAACCAGCCTGGACACCTGTCGTTTCAAAACCAACATCTACACCTTTATTATCTGTTAATTTATTAACTTCTTCTATTACATCAACTTCATTGGGATCTAAAACATGGTCTGCTCCAAATTCCAGGGCAAACTTTTTCCGAGCATCTGCAATTTCTACCGAAATAACCTGCTGAGCACCGGCTGCTTTTAATGAGAGTATTGTTGAAAGACCAATCGGACCGGCTCCCGTAACTATAGCTGTTTCTCCCTGTAAAAAGTCTGCTCTTCTTAGAGAGTGTACAGCTACTGCTATTGGTTCAATTAAAGCACCTTCTTTAGTGCTTACTCCATCGGGAAGTTTATGGACAAATTCAGCAGGGAATGTTGTATATTCTGCCAGTCCTCCACCTCCACCAGCTAAACCATGAAAGCCTAAGCTTTCACAGATATTATAATATCCTTTTTGACAGTTAGGACATTCACCACAGGCAACTATAGGTTCTAAAGTTACTTTATCACCAACTTCTAAATTAGAGACATCATCTGCTTTTTCAACAACTTCTCCTGCAAATTCATGGCCCATAATAATCGGAGCTTCCATTTTTGTTAAAGGGTGTTTTTGTTTATAAGGTATAAAAATTGGTCCAACCATATATTCATGTAAGTCAGAGCCACAGATTCCACACCATTCTACTTTAATTTTAACCTGCCCGGACTTTACTTTTGGAACATCAACATCTTCTATTCTTATATCTTTAGGTCCATACCAAAGAGCTGCCTTCATTTTTTTGCCCATATTTGTTCCCCCTAAATATTATTATTAGACTTTTGACTTTTCCTCTGGATAAACTGCATCAGGTTCAGGCCACTCAAAGTCTTCTTCTGGTCCATAAAGTTCAACTATACATTTTAGATCTTCTTGAGTTTTACGGTAATCATAGTGAAAATTACTTCCCCAGTAACCATACTGGAGGGGGTCCAGATCATTTTCCTCACAAAATTCTAGAGCACTCTCATATGATTCAGTATCAAGAGCAACATGGTGAATACCTTCCCCATGTTCTTTTAAAAATTTAGCATAATCACTGATCTCATCGAGAGGCTCAATAAGCTCCCACTGTACACCACCAATATCAGCAACTGCTAACTTCATCCTGTAGTCCTGTCTTTCTCCTTCAATTTCCATATCTACGACTGTATCCTTGTTGAACTCATAAACAACCCAGGGTCCAATACCGTACTTATCTGCATAAGTTTTCATCGTTGAATCCAGGTCTTTAACAACTACACCTACCTGTAAAAGATCTTTAAATACAGCTTCTTTTTCCATCGGGCCCTCGGGATAAACCGCATCAGGCTCAGGCCACTCAAAATCTTCTTCTGGACCGTACAGTTCAACTATACATTTTAGATCTTCTTGAGTTTTGCGGTAATCATAGTGAAAATTACTTCCCCAGTAACCATACTGGAGGGGGTCCAGATCATTTTCCTCACAAAACTTTAAAGCACTCTCATATGATTCAGTATCAAGAGCAACATGGTGAATACCTTCCCCATGTTCTTTTAAAAACTTAGCATAATCACTGATCTCATCGAGAGGCTCAATAAGCTCCCACTGTACTCCTCCAATATCTGCAACTGCTAACTTCATCCTGTAGTCCTGTCTTTCTCCTTCAACTTCCATATCTGCGACTGTATCCTTGTTGAATTCATAAACAACCCAGGGTCCAATACCGTATTTGTCTGCATAAGTTTTCATCGTTGAATCCAGGTCTTTCACAACTACACCCACCTGTAAAACATCTTTAAATACAGCTTCCATTCTATTTCACCCCTGTTTAAGATATGATTTTGACCCTGGAATTAAAAATTCAATCCATTCAGCAGATTAAAAACATAAATATGGATTTTCAATATATGAGGCAAATTTCTGCATAAATTTAGCTCCAGTTGCTCCATCAATTGATCTGTGATCTAATCCCAGAGTAAAGTTAATTACCCTTTTTTGCTGAAGCTCATTAAATGAGTCTATATATAGTTTTTCTTTTATTGTACCTACTGCTAAAATAGCTGATTGGGGTGGATTTAAAATAGCTGTAAACTCATCTACTCCAAACATGCCTAGATTTGTTATTGTAAATGTTCCACCCTGCATTTCATCTGGAGTTAATTTATTTTCTTTTGTTCTACTAATTAAATCTCTGCTTTTAGCAGCCAGTTCTTCAATTCTATACTGATCTGCGTTTTTAACTACTGGTACTAAGAGACCATCTTCAACAGCCACAGCTAAGCCAATATTAATATCTTCTGCAACCTCGAATTCTCCATCTCCAGTTCCAACTGTATTTACCTTTTTACTGTCACTGATAGCTTTTGCAGTAACATAGGTAATAACATCATTTAAAGAAACATTTCTACCTTCTGCTTTTAATGATTCTTTAAAACACATTAGAGCTTCTACATCTATTTCTCTGCGCAGATAAATATGAGGTGCTCTCCAGCTTTCTGTTAGTCTTTCTGCTATTATTTTACGCATAGAAGAAGATTGTTTTTTAGCTGCTGTTTTTTTCTCTTTTTTAACTTCAACTTCAACTTCTTCGGGTTCACTTGCAAGATATTCTTCTACATCAGAAACTGATAATCTGCTTTTACCCAATGCTGCTGCAACTTCTTCTAAACTTATATCATTATCAGATGCAATCTTTCTCGCTTTTGGAGCAGCAACGACCTTCATATCAGAGGAAATTTCTTTTTTTGCTTTTTTAACCTCTTTTTCTTGAACATCTTCTTTAGGCTCAGCTTCCTCTTGAGAAGCTTCCTCTTTGCTTTCTGCTGCTGAATCACCTTCATAACCAACTAAATTGGCAACAGGTGTTTTAACAGGAACTGTTTCTCCTTCTTGTACCAATATTTCTAATATCTCACCACTTTGATTTGCCTCCACATCATTGGTTAATTTTTCTGTTTCAACAGAATAAATCAAATCCCCTTCTGTAAATGAATCCCCTTCTTTTATATACCACTCAATCAATGTACCTTCTTCCATTGTCAGACCTAACTTTGGCATTAACAATTGATTTGACATCAATTTCCCTCCTCTTTTACAACACTTGCAACTAACAGTGCTCCCCTTTTAGGATAACGTGCTTTAAATTCAGCTTCTAAATCTTTAAACCAATCAAAGTCCTCTTTAGCTTTAAAATATGGTGGAACAAAAAGTGTTGATTCAATTTTTACCTGACCAAATTTTCCTAAAATAGCTTTTAGTTCTTCCCAACTGTAAAAAGTAGCTTCAGAAAAAATACTATCTTTTTCTATAGTTTCTGCAATTCTTTTATATGCCCAGGTGCTTTTTGAATTTAGAACACCAATTACATATCTACCACCTGGTTTAAGAACCCTCCACATTTCTTTTAATACAGCTTCTAATTCCTCTCCGGCTTCAAAAAATTCTATCATTGAATTAGAATAGACTATATCAAAATAATTATCTGCAAAAGGAATATTTTCGGTTACATCTCCCTGAATAAAATTGATATCTATACCTTTTTCTCTGGCAATTTTTCTGCCCGCAGTTAACATACCTTCTGTTATATCTAAACCTACGGTTTCTTCTGCATCAACTGCAAATTTCCTTAAAAAAAAGCCAGTACCACAGCCAACTTCAATAATTTTTTTTCCAGAACAATCACCAATGTGTCTGGCAAGACACTGATATTCATTTTCGCCAACATAACTTCCTCTGGCAGTTTTATACCAATCCGCATATTTTTCTGCCAATTGATCTAGATCCAATTACTTCACCTCCAGCATTTTTTTGCTGTCAGCCAGTTCTAAAGCTGCTTTATAATCTAAAAATCTGGCAGGAGCATAAGTCAACTGCATTTTTAAATTTTGATCTTTTTTTACAACTACTTCTCTTTCCCCATCCAGAGCAATTATTCTTTTTTTCTTGGGAAGCTCAATAACTTCTTCCTGTTTTATTCTCCTCCAATCTTTAATTGGAATAGTTTTGATAACACCTGGAGCAATTGCAGCTTTAACCTTATGTTCTGAATCACCTATTCTAATAAAAGCTCCACCATTATCAAGTACTCCAACATCTGTTAAACGACCGGCAATTGAAACCATCCCAATATCATAGGAAGTGCTTCTGGTAACAAGTATTTCTTCTAATAATTCTACATGCCAGAGTGCTTTACTTCCTATATATGATTCATTAACCACTACTGCATCTATTAATGCTATATCGACTATTTCTCCATCTATAATGATATAGATACACTTTATTGGCTTGGTTACTTTTTCTCTTTCTTCAGGAGTAAATTTAGTATATAAACCTGCTGCAAGCCCCAACATCGTACTTTCGGCCATAATTGGAAAAACATTATTTGTTCCTGTTGATAGCGAAAGTACTGCTGTATTTTTTAGAGCTTTTACAACAACCCTATTTGTACCATCTCCACCTAAGACGATGATTACATCTACCCCGTTTTCTTCCATCAAACAGGCAGCATTAAAAGAATCTTCTGCTGAACCATTTATGATCATATCCATAATTTCTACATCAAGCTTGAAGTTTTTCTTTTCCTCACCCCAGAGTCCATTTAAAGCAGAATTACCTATTCCAAATGAATCAGGCATTATATATACTTTATCCAGATCAAGATTATTTAAAGCCAGCAGTATACGCCTTACAATATTGACTTTTTCAACATTATCAAAGACAGAACCATGTGCTACCAACCTCCGGATATCTCTTCCGGAGGCTGGATTAGCAATGATTCCAACTGAATTAATATTTTCAGTCACATTACAACATCTCTTTTACTGCAGCAACAATGTCATCTGGATTTGGTAGATAGGCTTGCTCTAGTACACTACTGAATGGAACTGGTGCATCTGGTGCACAGACTCTTTTAATTGGCTGCTCTAGATAGAACAGGCCTTCTTCTGCAACTACTGCAGAAATTTCTGAAGCAAATGAACCTCTTTTAGTTTCTTCAGAAACTATTAATAATTTACCAGTTTTCTCAACTGATTTTAAAATAGTTTCTTTATCAAGTGGAACTAATGTTCTTGGGTCAATTACTTCTACACTTATTCCTTCTTCTGCTAATTTTTCTGCAGCTTCCAGAGAATGACTAACTTCTATACCTGTAGCAATTATGGTTAAGTCACTACCTTCTCTTTTAATTTTAGCAACTCCAAAAGGTATTACATAATCTTCATCTTCTGGTACATCTCCAACATGATTATATAATATTTTGTGCTCAAAAAACATGACCGGATTATCATCACGAATCGCTGTTTTTAAGAGCCCTTTTGCATCTGCTGCATTAGAAGGATAAACTACTTTAAGACCTGGAATATGAGTAAACCAGGCTTCTGTTCTTTCGGAGTGTTGGGCTGCTGCTCCAATACCTGCTCCATTAGGTGCTCTTAAGACCATTGGTACTTTAGCCTGACCACCTGTCATATAACACATTTTGGCAGCCTGATTGAAAATCTCATCCATTGATACCCCCAAAAAGCCTGCAAACATTATTTCTGCAATAGGGCGACTTCCAGTCATTGCTGCCCCAACTGCACCACCGATAATCGCGGTTTCGGTAATAGGTGTATCTCTAACTCTATCTTCACCAAATCTTTCTACAAGATCACCTGTAACACCAAAACAGCCCCCAAATATACCTACATCTTCACCCATTATAAATACTGAGCTATCTTTTTCCATTTCTTCTGCCATTGCTTCTCTTAAAGCTTCAGCATAACTTAATTTTTTCATTATTCAGCACCCCCATAATAAACATCTGTTGTAACTTCTGATGGATCTGGCTCAGGGCTTTCCTGGGCAAACTGGAGTGCTTCTTCTATTCTGCCCTTAACTTCTTGTCGAAGTTTTTTATAGCCGTCATCATCGAGAACTTCCTGGTCTTTAAGAACTTTAACAAATCTATCAATAGGATCTTTTTCTTTCCAGCGTTTTACTTCCTCATCTGATCTATAAACAGTTGGGTCTCCTTCGAAGTGTCCGCGGTGACGATAAGTTTTACATTCGATTAAGCTTGGTCCGCCTCCAGCTCTAGCTTTTTTAACTGCTTCTACAACAGCTTCATTAACGGCCATAACATCATTACCGTCAACTGTTACACCAGAAATACCATATGCTACTGCCCGATCTGATACATCCTGAATGTTTTGTCCTTTTCTTTTATCATTGGTATATTGAGGCATTGAAATTCCGTATAGATTATTTTCACAAACAAAAACTACAGGTAAATTCCATACAGAAGCCATATTAATTGCTTCATGGAATGTACCCCTATTTGAGGCTCCATCACCAAAGAAACAGATAGTAACAGAATCTTTATTTAATATTTGAGCACTTATTCCGGAACCGGCAGCTATTGGCAAACCTGCACCAACAATACCATTTGCTCCAAGAATACCAAGACTAACATCTGCAATGTGCATTGAGCCACCCTTACCTTTATTATAACCGGTGGCTTTACCAAAAATCTCAGCCATCATTTTCTTAATATCTCCACCTCTAGCTAACAGGTGACCATGTCCACGGTGAGTACTGGTTATAAAATCATCTTCTTTAAGAGCACTACAGGCACCAACCGCAACTGCTTCTTCACCTAAATAAAGATGCACGAAACCTGGAATTTCACCTTCTGCAAAATGTTTCTGTACCTTGGTCTCAAATTCACGGATTACTAACATTTTCTCTAACAATTCAACCAATTCTTCTTTACTTTCCTTCAATTTGACCCCTCCCTTTATAAGTTAATTCAATGAACTAAAGTAAGTCTCACCTCCTTAATAATTAATTATTACAAGAAAATAATAAAATTTTAAACTTTCACACTATTTAAGATGCATTAATCATACCAAAATATTATAATTTGTAATATTTTTTTAAAAATGCTCTAAGATTGTTGTCATGTCAGCTTTTTTGTTCTGTTATTTTTTTATTATATATAAATCTAAAAAGTATTTTATTTGTGAATTAATTAATTTATGTTTTAAAGTGAAACATGAATAGAACTAAAAAAAATATAAATATTTGTGATGACAGGCTTCGCGGGGGTATATGTTTTATTTTGATACAATATAATGATATGTGTTAAAATAAAACAAGTGTTTATTTTCACTAATACAAGGGATGGTTAATTTTAGAAGTATATTGATTTTTGCTTAAATTTTTATATTGAATTGATCAGCTTTTCTATAAAATGTAGAGCGACTAACCCCAAGTGCTTTTGCAGCCTCAGTAATTGTTTTGGTTTGAGTTAAACTGTGTTTTAACATTATTTTTTCCATATCTTTGAGCTTAACTAAAGGAATTTGACCTGGATCAAAATTACTAAAATTAAATTGCTCACTTTCTTTAAGGTCTTCTGGAAGCTGTTCAATCCTAATTAAACCATCTTCAGATAAAAGAGCTGCTCTTTCAATAACATTCTGTAATTCTCTTACATTGCCAGGCCAGTTATATCCTTCAAGTAGATCAATTACCTTTTTTTCTACTCCATGGATATTTTTATTGCTTCTCTGGTTTAAAATAAAAATAAAATGTTCTATCAGTTTTTCTATATCTTTTTTTCTTTTTCTTAAAGGAGGCATTTCTAATTTCACAGTATTTAATCTAAAAAATAAGTCTTTACGGAAATTACCCTTTGCTACTTCTTCTTCTAAATCTTTATTTGTAGAAGCTAAAATCCTTACATCTACTGCTACAGGTTCTAAACCACCTATTCTATTAATCTCTTTTTCCTGCAGAACTCTTAAAAGGCTTGCCTGCATATTAAGCGGCATTTCTCCTATTTCATCTAAGAGTAATGTTCCACCTGAAGCCAGTTCGAATTTACCAGGTCTCCCCTTTTTGCGAGCACCTGTAAAGCTTCCTCCTTCATAACCAAATAACTCACTTTCTAATAAGCTTTGCGGAATAGCAGCACAGTTAATACTTAAAAAGACCCTTTTACTGCGGGTGCTGTTATTATGAATTGCCTGGGCAACCATCTCTTTTCCTGTCCCACTTTCACCTTCAATTAGTACTGCAGCATCACTATTGCTGATCATTTTAGCTGTTTCTAAAACCTTTTTTAAACCTGGATCTTTACCGATGATATCCTTAAAAGAAAATCTTGCTTCACTACCGGACATTCTATTAACTATCTTTTTTACAGTTTTCATTTTACGCAATATTATAATAAAACCATCTGCAACTCCACCATGGCTTAACATCATTCTGGCAGAAGCATTAAAGTATAATTTTTCTTCATTCTTATGGATATAGATATCTTCATCTGTAAAAACTTTGTGTTCAGCTAACATCTTTTCTACTACTTTTTGCTCTCCTAATATATCTCTTACATCTTTGTTATTTACTTTTTTCCTATCAATACCGAACATTCTTGAAGCAGCCTGATTTATAAAAATAACACTCCCAAATTTATTTATAGAAATTAAACCTTCTGACATCGAGTTAAAGACAGCATTAGAAAATTTATTTGTTTTTCTTAATTCTTTGTTTTTATCAGTTAAAGAAAGCTGATTTTCAATTGATTTAGCTGCAGCAACTACCATACCGAGAGTATGTGGGTGAGCATGATCAAAAGGACCGGACATATCTAAAATACCAATTAACTCTCCCTGAGGGTTATGAATAGGAGCAGCAGAACAGGTCCAGGGATGATGTTCTTGACAATAATGTTCTGCACCAATGACCTGAAGTGGTCTATCTATTTTTATTATTGTTCCGATCGCATTAGTTCCAACCTTTTCTTCTGACCAGTAAGAACCAGGAGTGAATTTCAATTTTTCTGCATTGCTAAGAGTCTGCTTATCACCTGTAGATTCCATAATCATACCTTTATTATCTGTTAATACCACAACAAAACCAGAATCTTTTACTATCTCAGCTAATTCTTCCATAAAGGGCTGAGCAATTCTTATTAAATTCTGATTGGCCTTTCTAATTCTCTGTAAAGTTTTATCGGCAATATGTGAACCCCTCCCACTAAAGGGATTTACCTGATACTCCTTACAGCGCTGCCATGATTCAATAATCACATTTCTTAAATTATTCTCAATTACAATATCCTCTTCTATAAACTTTTGCCAGGCCTCTTCGATTTTTTTAATATCTATATTCATTATTTTTCTCCTCTTTGAAATAATGGCTTATTGTCTAAATTTTCTATATTTTAATATTATCATAATTTGAGCAATAATTCTAGACTAATAGCAATAAAAAAAACAGCCTGCTCGGCTGTCTTAATTTTAAAATTTATTTGTTATTTTCTTCTTTCTTCTCCTGTACGGCTTTGTTTAAAGATTTTTTCAAAGTCTTCATAATATCTTCTTCACTATCTACACCCATCACAATAATATCAGGAGTACTACCAAAAAAGTAATTGAATATTTCAAATATCACAAGACCTGCTAAAAGAGCAAGCAAAGCATATTCTAATCCAAATTTTATATAGCTTATACTAAAAGCAAAGGCTGTTAGAAATCCTAAGGCATAGGATAGTTGGCTTTTGTGTTGAGCAATAAACATTGAGAGAAGATCTTTTAAAATTGTAGCTTTCTTACTGATAATATCACTTCTCCTTTTTTAATAATATATTCAGTATTTATATAATATCAATCTTTATTGACAATGTCAAAATAAGCTGGGGCCAGGCCAATTATCTACAACTATATTTTCAAAAGATTGTAAAAAACTATCTATACTTTGATTGATAAATATATAGTTTTCCGGTAGATAGATATTTAAAGCAGTACTGAGATATATTGCAGCAATTACTACATTAGTGATTACAGCAAGACTGTACAATCTATTTAGCTTTAATGATAGCTCATCACTAAATAATACAAAAAATATTATCACAAAAAACAAATAGAGCATATAAAAAGAAAGTTCTGCTTTTAAACCTGTTGTAAAATAACCGGTAAACTGCCATAAAGCAGGCATCAAAAATAAATATAGATATGGTTTGTTAAAACCTTTTTTAAAAACAAAATACAACAGTACAGGCAAATAACTTAAGGCAAGAAAGATTATATTGCTAAACAAAGCTGAAATAAAAGCCTGATAATCTAAATTACCACTGTAAAGTGAAACCGAATTAAAAAGAGCATCATTGAGATAAATCAAACGAAAGCCTCTTCCATAAAGCCAGCTGATATAACTTAAGGAAAATATTGCTGCTAAAGAAGGCAGAATAAAAGTAAAGAGCTGGGCCCAGGCTTTTTCACTATTTTTAAAAACTAGCTCAAAATAAAAAATAAGACTGTATAAAGGCAGCAAAAATATTACTGCTGGTGCTAAAACATAAACTAAGGCCAGCATCAAACTACCTATATACAAATAAGCAGTTTCTTCTTTTTTAAAGTAAGCCACTAAGAAATAATTGGCAGCTGCAAATACTATTAGCTCAATCATTTTCTTTCACCTCTCTTGCAGTAAGACCATGTTGGGTTTTTTCCCAATAAAATGGATTAAAAAATAATTGATAAAGTGCTTTCCAGGCTGCTACCGACTGCAGTAAATAATAAAAAGGATTTAATAGAGCATAGGTTATTAAGCTGTAATATTTTCTTTTAAAAACTGCAATTGTTGCCAGATAGATGCCCAAAAAGTTACCAAATAGCAAGTTTAAGAGTGAAATTTGCAGTAATGTTCCGTAATAAAATTCTCCAAAATAAGGTGTGCCACTTAAAAGCCAGTAAATAAATAAAAACCAGAAAAATGGAGCTACTAGATGAGTTAGTACACTACCACCGATGAAAATTTGCAGAGTAAACCAACCTCTAAATCCAACTTTTTGGATAAATTTAACGGGTTGTCGGTTATGAACCAGAAAAGTCTGCAGATATCCCTTTAACCAGCGAGAACGCTGATTAATCCAGTTAGATAATTTATTATTGGCTTCTTCATAGGTTGTTGAATTTAAAACACCAACTCTATAACCTCGTGCATTAGCTCTAATTCCTAGATCTGCATCTTCAGTAACATTAAAAGGATCCCAACTTCCCAGTTCTCTTAATTTTTCAATTTTAAAATGATTTGATGTGCCACCTAAAGGAATAGGAAGTTTTAAAGCATCAAGTCCTGGCAGCATATAATCAAACCAGTAAGAATATTCAAGGGTAAATAATTTTGTTAAAATATTATCATCTCTATTAAAATAATTTAAAGCAGATTGAAAACAAATTACATTATCATCAGATTTTTTAAATGCTAAATAAGCTTTTTTGAGCTGATCTGGCTCCGGCATGTCTTCAGCATCATAAATAGTTAAGAGTTCTCCTCTTGCTTCTTTAAGCCCATAATTACAGGCTTTCGGTTTAGTTTTCGGATGACTGTCGGGAATATAAATAAAGCTCCAGTTATCAGGAGGTGAAGCATTTTTAGCTGCCTCAATAGTTTCTATATCGCCTTCTTCAAATAAAAACAAAACATCTAATTTGCTTTTAGGATAATCTAAATTCTTCAAACTTGAAATCAGTTTATCTATAACTTCTGGCTCTTTATAAACGGGTACCAAAATACTGTAAACAGGCAGTTCTTTTTCATCTATACCGGTGACATCTTCTTCTGAAATAAGGTTCTTTTTTTCTTGAAAAGATCCAACAATACTTAAAACAAACTTAAAAAGTATAGAAGCTAAAAACAAAATATTGAAAAAATAAAGAAAATATTTTAATGCTTCACTTGGATAAAGATAGGCCAAAAATGCAGAAATAGCTATAACCAGAAAAAAGAAAAATATCTGTTCAGAGGTAAATACGGTTGAAGCAGATTCTTTTGGACTGCGGTAAAATAAGCCATTTACTGCTTCTTCAACCATCTCTTCTTTAAAAACTTCTTCGAGCATAAACCTGATATCCCGACTTGTAGCAATAATCTTGTGGATTTCTATATCTCCAAATTCATTTTTAAGCAGTTCATCAACTTTCCGATTCCCTTGATTTGAAACAAAGACCTTTAATCTCTGGTCTTCTATAATAATTGGGAAAAATTGATGAATAACCAGAGTTTCCACTTCAAATTTATGAGCTAACTCAGGATCAAGCAGTTTTTGACAGGCTGCTAAATCATTACTTCCTAAAGACAGCTCTTCTTTTTCAGCAATAATATAAAACAACTCAATCATCTTAATAAAACCTTCAGCCACAAGTATTTCTCCAAGCAGTCCTCCGGATTTAGCCTGGATTTGCAGGGCCTTATTAAGTTCTTCTTCGGTTATTAAAGCTCTTTTAACTAACGCTTCTCCTAAAAAACTATCCTTATTATTTTTCATGATCTGTCGCCTACCTTTTTGCTGCTGTATTTTGATTATTAAACATCATTATAGAAATTTATTTTCTATATATGTAAATCAAAGATAATATTGTCTAAATGATATATACTTTTTTAATTAGAATAAAATTTAATCTAAAAAGTTAAAATTATCATTATCATACAATAGCAAAAACCTTAAATAAAAAGATAAACAAAGTGATCGAAAAAACAGAAAATAAGGTTGTCATCATAACAATTGAAGCTGCCAGGTCCTGATCACCATTCATAGCTGCTGTGATCACATAAGAAACAACAGCACTGGGTACTCCAAAAAGTACATAAATCAAAAACACTTCCTCATTTGCAAAACCAAAAGCAATTGCTGTTGAAACTGCTAAAGCAGGTAAAATAAGTAATTTTAATATGGTGGCAAATATAGAAGATTTAATATCTACAAATAATTTGTCAATTTTAAATGTTGCCCCAATTGTCAATAAAGCTAAAGGTGTTGCCAGTACATCAAAATAATCAGCAGTATTCTGCAAAATTAAAGGTAATTTAAAATCAATTAAAGAAGCTGCAGCACCTAAAATTATTGCAATGATAAAGGGATTAGTTAAAATATTTTTAAAGGCACTTTTAAGTTGATTTTTTGCCTTATTGGCTGGATTTGTAAAAACTAAAATCAAAACAGCGATTATATTATATAGTGGGATTATAAAAGCAACTATCAAAGGGGTTTTAGCCCCAATACTTCCAGTTACATTTTCCATTAATGAAAAACCTACATATATAAAATTACCTCTAAAAGTTCCATGGACAAAAGCTCCTATTTTGCTCTTTTCATCAATAAAAAATACTGAAAACAAATAGACTATGATAACACTTATAATTGTTGCTGAAAGGGCATAGCCAATAAATCTAATATCAAAATTTTCAGTAACAGAGCTTTCTGCAACACTATTAAAAAGTTTTATTGGTAAAGCCAAATAAAAAATAATGAAATTAGCTGCATCAATAAACTCTACAGTAATTATTCGTTTTTTTCTGAATATAAAGCCACTTAGCATTATTAAAAATATCGGTAAAGCTACACTTAGACTAAAAATAAAGTCGTCTAACATTTAAACCTCCTCTGAGGTGCTGTAATTAATTATATAATTTATATTTTGTTAGTTAATAATACTAAATTTTAGAGCTTTAATCAAGTTCTCTTTTTACAATGTTACAATGTTACACCATCTTTAAAAATTGCAATTTCGCGATAATCATTTATTTCATTTTTTGTTTTTATTTGTTTAGAGGCAACTTTAATAATATAATCAAAAAATTCTTCTGCCAGATTTTCCATATTTTTGCCTTCAAGTAATTGCCCGGCATTAAAATCAAACCAATTTCTTTTTTGATCATAAATTCTACTATTTGTAGAAACTTTAACAGTGGGAACAGCTCCTCCAAAAGGGGTTCCCCTTCCTGTAGTAAAGAGGATCAGGTGGGCACCAGCTATTGTAAGTGCAGTAGTTGCAACCAGATCATTGCCAGGACTTTCTAAAAGATTTAAACCCTTTCCTTCAACCTGTTCACCATAGAAAAAGACATCATTTACAGTCCCTGTACCACCTTTTTGAGTACAACCTAATGACTTCTCTTCTAAAGTTGTGATCCCACCTTCTTTATTACCAGGAGATGGATTTTCATAAATCTCTTGGTCATGAGAAAGAAAATAATCTTTAAAATCATTTATTAATTTAACAAGCTTATAAAACGTTGCTTTATCTTTAGCCCTATTCATCAAAATCTTTTCTGCGCCAAACATCTCTGGAACCTCAGTTAAAATACTGATCCCATTATAAGCTGCTATTTTATCAGAAATTTTACCCAAAAGAGGATTTGCTGTTACCCCGGAAAAACTGTCTGAACCTCCACATTTAAGACCAATCTTTAGCTTAGAAACCGGAATTTTTTCCTGTTTGAAATCTTTAGCATAAACAACCAGATCATCAAGCAGAGATTCTGCTACCTTAATATCATCTTCTACATCCTGAAGATTTAAAAACTTAACCCTTTTGTTGTTATAATCACCAATATATTTTTTAAAGTCTTCAATCAAATTATTTTCACAACCCAGGCCAACAACCAAAACTGCAGCAGCATTGGGATGATTTACCAGACCTGCTAAAGCTTTTTGAGTATTTTTTAAATCGCCTCCTAATTGTGAGCAACCATAAGGATGAGGAAAAGCATGAATGCTGTCAATAATGCCTGATTCAATTAAAGATTGATATTTTTGTTCTGCTTTAAAAGCTAATTTTTCTACAACTTTATTTATACAGCCAACAGTATTAATAATCCAGATATCATTTCTAATTCCAACTTTCTTGTTTTCTCTTTTATAGCCAAGAAATTCCGGGATTTTCCCAGAACATTCTAGGTTTTTTAGCTGAGGTTGATAATTATAGTCAAGCTTACCCTGGAGCCCGGTTTTTAGATTATGGGTGTGTACCCATTCTCCCTTTTTAATATCTTCTTTTGCATTTCCAATTGGATATCCATAGCGGATAACCTGCTCTCCTTTATTAATATCTTTTAGAGCAATTTTATGACCAAGTGGAATATCACTTAAAACTTTAATTTTTTGTGAATCTATTTCAACAAACTCTCCTGCATCCAGTTCTGTTAAAGTAATAGCTATATTATCTTTTTGATTGATTAATAATGTTTTATCTCCCAAAATTAACTCCTCCTAAACCTTAAATAGCCCGGTTATAACCGGGCTATTTATAATATTTATTTAAAAAATAGATTGTATTGACCCTCATAACAAACATGATTCACAAGGTCAGCAGCAACACTATAAGGCATCTGGCCTTTATCAACCATCTTTCCAACTACATTGGCTAATGTTCTTCTAAACATCTCTGTTCGAGAAGAATAAGACATTAATTTTCTTGAGTCTGTTACCATTCCCGCCAAATTATAAAACAAATCAACAGTAGTCACCTGTTTAAGCTGTGTTTCCATACCATAAGGAGTATCATTTAACCACCAGGGGGCACCTAAACTTACTTTAGGGAAAGCCCTGCTGATCGTAGAAACCGTAAACCAATGGACAGGATCCATAGTATAAAGTACTATATTTAAGTCTTCACCAAATTGGTTAATAAAATACTTAAGGTTATCTACTATCTCTATAGAATAATTAGAAATATCTCCACCAGTATCAGGTCCGAGCTTTTCATACAGGCTCTCTCTGTAGTTTCTTACTGCACCAATATGAAGTTGGGTTACCCAGTCTTTTTCCTGATTTAATTTAGCGAATTCTGCCAGCATAAAAGCCTTGAAATCTTTAATATCTTTTTTGCTGAGCTCTTTATTTTTAAGGCCTTTTTGATAAATTTCTGCAGCTCTGCCTTTTTCAACTCTATAAGAAATCGGTTCTAAAATCCCGTGATCACTTGCAATACAACCCATCTCGGCAAAATAATCATGAGAATTTTTTAAGGCAGTTAAAAGATCATCTAACTGCTCAATTTTTGATTCATTATATGCCTTAGTTAGTTTTTCAACATATTCAAGCCAGTTATCAGCTTCTATATTCATGATTTTGTCAGGTCTCCAGGTGGGTAATATTTTAACTCCATCCACCTCTTCTTTAGCTCGTTTGTGTTCTTCTAATAGAGAATATGGCTCATCTGTTGTACACATTATCTCAACATTCATCTTTTTTAATAAACTTTGAGGCCTCATATCAGCCTGAGCTAAAATTTCTTTAGTTTTGTCCCAGATCAGTTCTGCAGTATCCTTGGAAATACTCTCTTCAATACCAAACTGTCTCTTCAAATCAAGATGGATCCATTCATAGGTTGGATTACCAGCAAATTCTGGAAATACTTCCGCAAGGGCCATCCACTTTTCTTTATTTGAAGCGTCACCTGTTATTTTTTCTTCAGGAACCCCTCTTTTTCTCATTAATTCCCAGACATAATGGTCAGTTGCAGCTTCAACCTCCCAAATATCATTCCAGGCTTCATTGTCCAGTATCTCTTTTACATCTCCATGATTATGGGGATCTAAAATTGCCAGTTCTTCAATTTCTTTATACAAACGTTTTGCACTTTCACTTTCTAACAAATAATTTTGATCTAATAACGCCATTATAAGCCTCCTTAACTTTTTTGAAAATGTTTTCATGATACTTAAAAATCTAGATATTTCATAGATATTAGACGTAATTTCTCTCAATTAAAAGAAATTATTGATCAGCTTTAATTATAAAACCCTAACTTTTTTAGATGTTTTATAATGTGAAACTCAAGGGCTTTTCTATATTCTTTATCATGTTTTTCCCAAAATTTATAGAGTTTGTCCCTAAATAGATAATCCCCATCTTTTTTTGCTTCTAAAATAAAACCATAGGTAATATGAAGCAGCTGTCTGGCCTCATCAATTTCCAGCAGCTCTGACAGTTCTTTGTCACTTAACCTTGCTAAATCTGGAATATCAACCAGTTCAGTACTTACATGATAATATTCTTTAGCATCTTTATATTTTTTCTGAGCATAATAATAAATGTCTCTAAAAAGTGCTGGGTCATTTTCTGCTAAAACTCTAAGTGCTTCCAGCCAATTTGTACCAGCAGTTTTAACATGAACTCTACCCTTTGTATGATGACCGATAATAGGATAAAGACTGAATTTATCACTACCGGAATGAATGCTCAACTTATGGCCAAAGCGATCAGCAATTTCAGCATGGATTTTAAAGTGTTTTTCAAATTTATCTAAACTGCCAATATAATCAATACCCTTTTCAAAACTGCCAACAAATCTTGGGGCAAGACTATTGATATTAATTCCATTTCTTTTTAACTCATTTGCAACAAAAAAGTGAGCTTCTGCACTGGTAGGTAGAGAAGTCTCATCAATCGAAATTTCAAAATCAATCTCTTTACTTTCTTTTTTTATCAGGTGATAAATTTCTTTGGCAAAATCAATTATCTGATAATAGGTGAGCACAATTTTATAAAAATTCATTTTATTATATTCCAATTCATGATTTGAACCTAAAACAAATGTTTTATTTAAATATTGACTTTCCAGACCATCTTTTAAATAATCAGCAATTTCCTCATATTGTGCCTTAAGTTCCTGAAATGTTATACCTTCTCTAAGGTTATTGATATAATCAGTACAGTCCAGAGTTATCATGGTATAACCAATATCAAGAGCTGTTTCGACCTCATTTTTATTTTTTAAATGATCAGCATCAGCAGCAAAACCGTCTTCATAACCCTCTTGAAAAACAGCCCAACTTACATCATCTAAGACAGCTTCGAAACTTCGGTTTGTTAAATTTAACTCACGAACTGACTGCTGAGCAAAAACTGGCATAACTTCACTTTCTTTAACAGCATCGATATGGCCAGGTGTTGCTATACCAAGCCTGTCTCCAAGGCCAATACTTGGATTTTTATTACCCAGTACTTTAGGAGCTGTATGAGGAAATAGTTTTCTAAGTCTTTGAGCATTGTGATGGTTTAAAGGTGCTACCTTTGCTTTAAAACCGGCAAACTCTTCAATCTCACCATTAAAACTTTCAAAGTGTTTGCTTTCATTTAAAATAATGAGCTTCTTTTTTTGTTCAACTTTTGCTAAAAAGAAAAATGATTTACCCAGTTTGTTAATAGAGCGAGGATAAATTCTATAATCCTCAGCATATTCTGCAAGCTTTTTAATTGCCTCTTTTGAAGTACCTACAAGTTCTTCAGCAAAGTCTCTCCATGGCATAATATAACCTCCTTAGAAGTTAAAGCAAAATAGCAGCTAATAGAAATCTTCTAATCTGCTTATTTTAAAATTTATTTTATTCTTTCTATTATAATAAATTCTCTAAAGCAGCTTTCATTCCTTCTTTTTCAATATTTTTAAGCTGATCAACAACAGTTTTTTCTAATTCTGGCAGTTCAGTTAAATCTCTTTCCCAGAACTTCTCTGCAGCTAAAACTTTTTTTGTTAGCTCAGATAATTTAATTTCTTTATTCTCATATTCAGACCAGAGTTGAGCAAAAAATTCTAAAGCAGCCTGATCATCTTTGATTAAATAGCTGTCTCCATTTCGATAGGCTTTAAGCTGAGAAGTTTCTATTTCTGTACCTTTATAAAAGGCTATTAAAGCAGCCAGAGAAAAACTTAAATATTTCGGTGTTTTATGCAATTTTTCAATATGTTCAATTATAGATGGTAATACTCTTGTTTTAAATTTAGAGGTAGAATTCAATGATATATCCAGCCACTTGTGATCAATATATGGATTTTTAAATCTTTCAAATATCTTTGCTGCAAAATCTTCTAATTCAGCATTACCTGCTGTAAGGGTTGGTATAATATCTTCAAAAACAGCCTTTTTGATAAATTCTCCTAGCAGTTGATCATTAACTGCATCTCTAACTAAATCGATTCCAGCTAGATAAGCGACCGGAACTGTTGAAGTATGGGCTCCATTTAAAATTCTAACTTTAGTTGTGCGGTATGGTGTTAAATCATCAACCCATTTAACATTTAAAGCAGCTTGATGAAAAGGTAATTTTTCTTTTAAACTTTCATCACCTTCAATAACCCAGAGGTGAAAAATCTCTCCGGTATCTAAATTCTGATCATGGTAGCCTAATTCTGCTTCTAATTTAGCAATCTCGTTGAAGGGATAACCGGTAACTATCCTATCAACAAGAGTATTTAAAAAATGATTGCTGTTTTTAATCCAATCTTTAAACTCCTTTTCAAGCTTCCAGTCATCTGCAAGTTTTAAGATAATCCTCTTTAAATTATCACCATTGCGGTCTATAAGCTCTACTGGTAGGATAATCATACCTTTTTCAGGATCACCAGCAAAATGTTCATATCTTCTATATAAATAGGCAGCTAATTTGCCTGGATAAGATTCGGGTGGACAGTCTTCTAGATGATCTTCTGGATTATAACTTATGCCTGCTTCAGTTGTATTTGAAACAACTATTTCTATTTCTTCTTTTTCAGCAAGCTCAAGCACCTTATCCCATTGAGCATAAGATTCCAAGCCTCTTGAAATAGAGGTGATTATTTCTTTTTTATTAACTTCTTTACCTGCTTCAATACCTCTTAAATAAAGGGTATAAAGACCATCCTGTTCATTTAAATTACTGACCCTTCCTTTTCTGATCGGCTGAATTACAACAGCTCTACCTTTAAAAATCCCCTCTTTATTCATTTTGTGAAACATCCAGTCAATAAAAGCTCTTAAAAAATTCCCTTCTCCAAACTGAACCACTTTTTCGGGATAATCCAATATTTCAGCCGGGAAATCAGCTAAGTTACTGCCCAAAAATTCATTTTCAAGAAGTTCTCGATTCAAGGTCTTCAACTCTTTTTTAGCCATTTTTATCCTCCCTCAACTTCTAAAAACTAACTATTAAATCTATTTTACCTTTCAAATTTAATGATATAAGAATATTAGTTAATAAACAATAAAATAACTTGTTTTTTTATGTAATCTTTAGCGCAGTTTCTTTTTTTACAAAAGCAGTTTTTGACAAATAAATAACTGCTGTTTTCATTTGCATTTCTCCTCTTTTAAATAAAAATAAGCCTCCCCTGCACTTTTAAATGCAGAGGAAGACTAATTTAAGTAAATACTTTATATTATTAAAACAGGGCTGTTAAATTAATATCTAATTCCAAAAGAAATAGTAAATTTATCATATTCTACATCTTCATCATTAACTTCACCGTTATTACGGCTGTAAAGAACTTCTGCCACATAATCATTATCTAGAATCATACCAGCACCAGCTGCATAATAAAGGCCTCCACTTTCATCTCCAGAAAATGTTGCACTATCAACACTTAGAGAACCATAACCAAGATGACCGATTAAATAAACAGGACTATCTGTTACTTTATATTCTCCTAAAATATAGGCTGTTGTAAAAGAAAAGTCACCATCAGTATCATCAAAGTCACGGTCAAATTGATAATTTAAGCCAGCACCTAAGTTAATATTTTGATTATAAGCATACTTATATTCACCAATCAGGCTGTAACCCATATCAACATCATAACTATCTGAACCATAATCAAAATCTCCACCAAAATCGATACCCAGCTTAACCTCAAAATCACCAGCTCTTTGAGCAGTATAAGCTTCTGCCAGAGCTGAAAAACTAAATAACATTAAAGAAAGTACCATTAAAACAATTAAAGTTCTTTTCATAAATAATTCCTCCTTTTTTTTTATCGCTTATTAATAATATTCCGGATAAGGCAAAAAAACCCTTTCTTTTTTAAAAAACAAAAAAATATCAATTTAATAATTTAATCTTTGGTGAGGCAGAAGCAGGAGAGTTCAAAACTACCCCACCAAAAGTTACAATCCAAGCCTAACAAATATTCGATACTGATATAATCTTAATCCTTTTATTTTCAAGTGTCAAGCTATCTGAATTATTATATATTTTAATACCATTATTCAGTTATACAATCATTTTAAATTATTTCTAAATTTAAAAAGTAATGGTTGTACCTAGTCCTAATTTAACACTTTTTGCATCATCAAATAAAGCTCTTAAATCTGCCATACCAAAATCTATTTTAAAATTATTGAAGTTAAGACTTAAACCTGCAGCAACTTCTAAACTTTCTCTTAAAGAGGCATAATTAACTCCAAATCTTAAAGGTACGCTGCTGTCTTGTCTAAAATCACCGGCAAAAGAAAAAATATTATCAGTAGGACCATTATCGTAATCAACTCTTGAATATTCAGCATAATATGCGGTGTTTTCACTATAATCCAGCTTCGCTCCCAGCTTATAGATTAAAGGCAATTTGTATTTTATCTGCTCTTCAACTTTTTGATCTTCTATTTCTTCTTCAATAAGTTCAGTATTATCATTTTCATCAGGATAATATTTATAACCATCTCTTATAAAGTTATTTGCAGATAGCTCACCAATATTCATTAAAGCAAAAGCAAAACTATATCTATCTTCCATTTTAAGATTGATTCCCAGATCAAAAACACTGCCGACAGCTTTTTTTTGGTCAGTTCTATTTGTGATAAATTCTGCTTCACCTGAATATTTAATTTGTTGATTTTCTAATTCTGCCTTTATTTCTCCATCACCTGAAAAATTATAGATATCTCCTTCTAAATAATGAAATGTTCCACCAAGATAAATAGATTCAATTTTGTTATCTCTGTTTTCATTAAAACTATCTATAAATCGATCTGCAACAGGTCTGGCATAACTTAAAGAAATATCAGCTGCTGCAGCTGCCCCACCTTGAGTAACATCAAAGTTGGCGGTCACACTATCAGCAGTAATTTCTCCATTTTCAAAGGTTATTTGTGGTTTGTCAGCGGTTAAAATTTCTGTTACATCACTGTCTAGTTCCATCAACCCATCTGCTCTACCACTTATTCCAAGGGCAAAGTTCTTATAATAAAAATGAACCCCCGCTGCTGATCGAGCAGCTAAAATTAAATCTTCATCTTCTAACTTGCTTTTGATAACATCTTCTGTAAACTCTGTGTTATCGAGGATATTATTCCAGGCTGAAAAAGATGCAAAGCTTTTTAAAGAAGCTGTTTTTTCTCTTCCAGCCAGACCAGCAGGATTTGAATAATAAAAATCATCACCGCTCAAAGTTGAGAAATCATGACCTAACCCGATGGCCCTGGGATTTAATGCTGCTTGAGCATTTAAGGTGGTAAGCAAAATAATACACACGAATAAAATTATTAATCTTTTCTTATACATAAATTCCTCCTGTTTTATTTTCTTTAGTTCTCATTTAATATTTTTAATTATTCTTATAATACAATGTTCTTTTTAAAATAAATCAGAAACTAAATCACTGTGTATTAAAACGTAATTCTGTTATTGAATTATATTCTTCACCAGCTTCCAAGACGGTTGAAGGGAAGTTTGGCTGGTTTGGTGAATCGGGATAATGCTGTGTTTCCAAACATAAGGCTCCTCTTTTTTGATAAATTTGCTTATCTTTAACTTCTATATTTCCAGTATCTATTACATTCCCACTATAAAACTGCAGCCCAGGTTCGGTAGTCCAGACTTCCATAGTTCTACCACTGAAAGTTTCAATTAGTTTTGCTGCAAGAGAGAGCTCATTTTCTTCTTTATTTAAAATCCAGTTATGGTCATAACCGCCCCCAATATGTAGCTGCTCATTTTCTACTTCAACTCTACTTCCGATTTCAGTTGCTGATCTAAAATCAAATGGAGTATCATTAACGTCCTTAATTTCTCCAGTGGGAATCATAAACTTATCAACCGGGGTAAAATAATCTGCATTTATCTGTAGAAGATGATCTGTGATTTTACCTTCTCCATGCCCCTTTAAATTAAAATAACTGTGCTGGGTTAAATTAACAACTGTAGTCTGATCAGTTTTAGCATGATATTCAATTCTTAAAGTATTATCATTTCTTAAAATATAGTTTACAGTTACTTCTATATTGCCGGGGAATCCTGCCTCTCCATCTTTACTTAAATAACTTAAGCTGAGAGATTTATTAGAATCTATTTTTTTCACATCTGCCTTCCAGATGACTGAATTAAAACCCTGCTCTCCACCGTGTAAGCAGTTTAATCTGTCATTTATCTCTTCATTTGTCTGTACCTGGTACTTCTGGCCATCAAGCTCAAATTTACCTTCAGCAATCCTATTAGCATAACGACCTATTAAAGCACCAAAATAGTTTTTATCTCTTAAATAGTGTTGATAGTCATTATAACCTAAAACAATATCCTCTTTATTTCCATACCTATCTGGAACGATCAATTTCTGGATTATCCCACCATAGTTAGTGATATCAACCTTTATTCCATTTTCGTTTTCAAGGCTATAAAGTTTAAGTCCTTTAATCTTTTCTTTTTTTGCGAAGGTATCTTTAGTTATTTTAATATTTGACATCTCAGCCCTCCTCTTTTAATAATTCTTCAGTTTAATTAATTATATGTTATTAAGTTAAATTCTGCAAAAAATAAGCAAAAAAATCCCCTTTCGCTAAACAGATTTACTAAATCTGTTTAGCCTAAGAGGATCAAATCAATTTGCAAGCATTTAAAAAAAGTTAAGATATTAAATTTAATTTAGGTATTTTTTTAATGTTTTTCTAACTGCCCCTTTTTCAGCAATCATTTCTTTGAAATAGCTTTCTATTTTATCGCCAAGTCCAACTTGATATAAGTCTAAGCCCATCAGCTGCTCACTGCTTAAAAGATTTTTTAATTGTCCGTTAACAGTATCAGGACTGCCAAATTCAATACCCTGTAATTCTTCTCTAAGCTCAGTTAACATCGGGTCAGAACTTAAAGACATTTTTTTGCCTGAATCATCAACAGCGATTAAATACCTCAACCAGCCGGCAATAGCCAGTGGAATAGCTGTTAAATCAGCAGCTTTTAAATCACTGCCATCACGATAAGATTTAATGGTTTCGCCAAAGCGAATTGCTATCTTTTGTGATGTGTCTTTAGCAATTCTTTGTGGTGTATCCGGAATATAGGGATTTGTTAAACGCTCCTCTACAACCTCATCTATAAATTCTTTTGGATCAAGAACACCTGGATTTACAACCACAGGTAATCCTTCTTGATAACCAATCGTTTCTACTAAAGTTTTAATTTCCTGATCTTGCATTTCTTCAGCTATTGAATGATAGCCCAGCAGACAACCATAAACTGCCATTGCGGTATGAAGGGGATTCAAACAGGTTGTCACCTTCATTTTTTCAACTTTATTTACAGTTTCCTGATCAGTATAAATTGCCCCTACTTTATCTAGAGGGATTCTGCCATTGGGAAATTTATCTTCAATAACTAGATATTCTGGTGCTTCAGCATTTACAAAAGCTGCTATTTCTGTATTTTTATCAGTTGTTATTATTTCGGAGTTTTTAAAGTTTATTTTTTCTAATTCTTTTTGAACAATTTTAGATGGCCCTGGAGTAATTTTATCGATCATCGACCAGGGAAAAGTAACCCTGCTTTCATCATTAAGATAGCCTAAAAATTCTTTTTCAACTAGACCATTTTTAACCCAGGCTTCAGCAACTGTAAGTATAGACTGATGAAGTTTTTGTCCATTATGAGCACAGTTGTCTAAACTGCTAAAAGCAAAAGGAAGTTGTCCACTTTTAAATCTTTCATAAGCCAATGCTGTAGCTTTAGACATAATATGATTTGGTGATTCAGGGCCATTTTTGAAATCCTCTAAAATTAAATCAAAAAAATCTCCCTCCATATTTTTTAAACTGTAGCCCTTTTCTGTTATAGTAAAGCTTGCCACTTTAAGGCTTTCTGTTTGAAAAATCTCTTTAAGTCTCTCCCAGTCTGAACTAAAGCTTGGATCAGCTTTTAAGCCCTCTGTGATACTGGCCAGAAGAGTTTTACTTAATTCTCCACTGGGATGCATTTTAACAAGTAAACTCAAATTGTCATTAGGAGCATAAACTTTATCAATTATTTCGTAATCATAACCTTCTGCTGCAATAATACCGGTTTCTACTTCTCCTTGATTAATTAATTCCTGCTGCAGTCTGGCTATAAAAGCTCTAAAAATATTTCCAGCTCCAAAATGAACCCACTCTGGATTCTCTTTAGTATTATTGCATAAATTTTGAAAATTAAATTCTGGGGTTTTAATTCCTTCATCCTGCCACTGTTCTTTGTTCTTTAATTCTTCTTTATTTAATTCAAGCATTTTTTACACCTACCTTAAATACATTATTTAATAACTCATTTTAGTAATAGCTTCCCAGAGCCCATTTATATAACTTGCACCCAAAGCTCTATCATATAGTCCATAACCTGGTCTTGCTTTTTCTCCCCAGATCATCCGACCGTGATCAGGCCTTAAATAACCCTCGAATCCTATCTCATAATAAGCTTTCATAATCTCATATAAGTCAAGTGATCCATCTGATGATAAATGGGAGGTTTCATGAAATTTGTCATCACCATCAAATTTCAAATTCCTGACATGGGCAAAATGAATTCTGCTGCCAAATTCTCTGACTAAATCTGCTACATTATTAGTTGGGTTAGAACCTAAAGAGCCACTACATAATGTTAAACCATTGTAGGGACTATCAACCAGGTTGAGCATTCTTCTCATATTATCTGCCCCTGTCATAATCCTCGGTAAATTATAAATCGGCCAGGGTGGATCATCAGGATGAATTGCAAGTTTAATCTCATTTTCTTCACAGACTGGTATCACTTTTTCTAGGAAATATTTTAAATTTGTAAACAAATCATTTTCATCAATATTTTTATACTTTTCCATTATTTCCTTTAATTCAGCCAGACGTTCTGGTTCCCAGCCTGGTAAAGAGAATTCAGAGTTTTCCTTATCATATTCTTCTACTAATTTTACCGGGTCTGTGTTTCTAATCTTTTGTTCATCGTATGACATGGTCTCTGAACCATCTTCAAGTATACGGGACAGATCAGATCGCAACCAGTCAAAAACAGGCATAAAATTATAGCAGATTACTTTAATCCCTGCTTCTGCTAAATTTTTCAGGGTAATTATGTAATTATCTATATATTCATCTCTAGCAGGAAGACCCAGTTTAATATCTTCATGTATATTAACACTTTCTATAACTTCTAACTCAAGTCCTGCTTCATTTACTTCTTTTTTTAATTCCAGTATTCTATCTAAAGGCCAGATTTCTCCGACAGGAATTTCCTGTAGTGCACTAACAACCCCTGTCATACCAGGAATCTGTCGAATTTCTTCTAAGCTCACACTATCATCATTACTGCCAAACCAACGAAAGACCATTTTCAATTTTCATCACCAATCCTTATTTGTTATATAAATTATATACTGATTACCCTTTTACTGCTCCAGAAACCATACTTTTTACCAGGTTTTTCTCGAAAATCATAAAGAAAATCACTATTGGCAATATAGCCAGAATTGTAAAGGCATTTATTGCTCCCCAGTCTCTTAAACCAAAGAGTTCAAATACCCGGTAGTGAGAAACCGGTAAAGTAGACATTGCATTTCTTGAAATAAATGTAAAAGCAATAATAAACTCATTCCAGGCCCTTAGAAAAGTAAATAAGGCTACAGAAACTATGCCAGGTGCAGTTAAAGGTATTATAACCTTCCATAGAGCCTGTATCCTATTACATCCATCAATACAGGCAGCCTCTTCTAATGATTTTGGTATACCATCAAAAAACCCAATTAAAATCCAGATAGCTATAGGTAAAGCATCAGCAACATATGGTAAGACCAAACCAATATAACTATCCAATAAATTGAAGCGAGCAAATATTTGATATAAAGGAATAATTCTGGTAACACTTGGAATAATTCTCGGTATTAAAATAAATAATAATAGAAGATGTCTGAATGGAAAATTAAATCTAGAAAAAGCATAAGCAGCAAATAAACTAAAAACAACCGTTATTATGATTGTTGCAGTAGTTACTATTGCACTATTTAACATAAATCTGAAAAAGGTCAACCTTTCAAAAATGATCTCATAATTGGCAATAGTTACTGCTCTGGGAATCAAAGTCATCCCACCCGAATATATTTCTGCTGAAGTTTTAAATGAAGTTGACAGAGACCAAATAAAAGGAATTACCGCCCACAAAACTAAGACAATCGTTAATAAATATAAGAAAATATTTCTAATTTTAGTTTTTTGTTTGTATGTTAAGTTCATTACTATCCTCCCTAATCTAATACCTTAGTATAAAAAATACTTAAAGCAACATTTAATAAAAATAATAAAATTGCTAAAGCAGAACCATAACCATAGTTAAAATGCTGAAAAGCATTTTGATACATATTTAAAGCAATTACCTCAGTCGCATTACCCGGGCCTCCACCTGTTAAAGAAAAAATAACTGAAAACTGATTAAAAGATGCAAAAGATAGATATACTAAAGTAACAAGCATCATCGGTTTAATCATCGGTAAAGTAATACTTTTAAATTTCTGCCAGTGATTAGCTCCAGCCACATCGGCAGCTTCATAATAACTTTTGTCAATTCCCTGTAGACCTGCCAATAATATTAAAACTACAAAAGGAGTTAAGCGCCAGGTATTTGCCATAATAATCGATACCATTGCTAAAAAAGGATTACTCAACCAGCGGAAAGTAGGTAGATTAACTGCACTTAACATCCGATTTAATACACCCAATTGTGGTGATAATAACCACTGCCAGATAACACCAACAGACACTTCAGAAACTATAAATGGTAATATTATTAGCGCTCTTAAAAAGCCACGGCCAAAAATATCTCTATTTAATAATAGGGCAATTATCAAGCCGATGAAAAAGGCCCCTATCATAGAAAATCCTACAAATGCAAATGATCTGCCAAAACTCCCCATAAAAGCTGTATCTTGAAAAGCATTTATGTAATTTGTTAAACCTATATAACTGCCCTCATTAAAAACTGTTACATCCTGGAGACTCTGGTTTAAAGCAAAAAGCATTGGATAACCTAATAAAGAAACAATAATAATAAAAGAAGGTAAGATAAATGTATAAGCTACTTTATCATCACTGCTAAATTTTAACTTCGATAATTTCATTTTATGCTATCCTCCTAATTTAATAATACTGTCTTCCGTTCAAACTGGAGCGAAAGACAGTATTATCTTTTGAGTTTTTTTTTATCAGTTTTTAATTATTCTTGATTTGAATTATTTTAGAATAAAGGATCTATAACTGACTGTATCTCTGCAGCTACTGCCTCAGCATCTGCATCTGGATTATTTAACATTTCCTGGATACCGTTTTGAATAGCCTGTGACATCTGACTGTATTGTGGAGCTGCTGGAATAGCACTAAAACCTTCCATATCATCTAAAATAAAGTCAACCCATGGCTTTGCTTCTCTATATTCTGGTATATCATAAACACTTAACCTTACAGCTTCCATATAATCCTGATTAAACTCGAACTGTCCAGCTGTATCTGTAGCATATTTTACAAATTCAAAAGCTGCATCTTTGTGCTCAGATTGTTCATGAACAGCCCACTGAAAACCGGTTGCAACATTTCTTTTCGGCATTCCTGCTTCAGGTACTGGAATATGAGTCATTTTAAAATCTCCATATTCGATACCATTATTTACAACTGCAGGTGCAATATGACTTCCCATAATGGCCATTGCTGCATTGCCTGAGAGGAATAGTCCTCTGGCTTCTCCACTACCAAAAATAACTGTTTCTGGTGACATGATTTCTGAGTCAAAAACTAAATCTCTATATAATTTTAAAGCTTCAATACCTGCTTCAGAATTAATTTGTGGGGCCTGCCCATCAAATTCTCCACCCATAGCTGCAAAGATCGGTAACCAACCCTGTGTGGTGCCGTCATCTCTAATACCTCTAACACTTAAGCCCCATTTATCCTGAGCAGGATCAGTAAATACTTTTCCAGCTTCTACAACATCTTCCCAGGTTTCAGGAGTATCTAAACCAGCTTCTTCAAACCAGTCTGCCCGATAAAATAATGCTCTACCAAAAACTGTAAATGGCATTGCATATGTAGTACCATCATATTGGGCAAAATCCCAGGCTGCATCAATATAATCATTAAGTTCTTCTTCGGTATAATACTCATCCATATAATCATCAAGTGGTGTTAAATGACCTAAACCACCAAGAGTACCAACCCAGGGTCTATCTAAAACCGCTACATCTGGGGCTCTATTTGAACTTGCAGACATAATTAGACGATTTAAAGCTTGCTCCCATGGTACAACCTCAAAATTGATTTTAACATTTGGATTAGCTTCATTCCATTCAGTTAAATCAATTTGATAATTATCCCTAACAACCCAGACATCTAATTCAATATTTTCTGCACTAACATTAAGAGAAAAAGCTAAAATCAAGACCATTAAAACCCATAATACTTTTGTTTTTTTAAACAATTTACTTCCCCCTATAGATCAATTTTTAAGTTTTATTAAAAAACATACCTACTAATACAACAACTAAAGTCTTTTTCACCTCCTTGATTGAATATTAGAAAAATTTAATAATTAATAAAAATATTAATTATTAACATACTTATAATACTAACATGTTAGCATTATAATAAAAAAATTATTTGAAATATTCTGGGTGTTCTCTTTTAAGAATATTAGCATCAATTCTTACTCTTTCAATATGTTCTTTCATAACATTTTCAACTTTTAAGCTATCTCTTTTTTCTAATGCTTTATAAATAGATCTGTGTTCTTCGATTAATGCCTTACTGTTAAATTTCTCTTGAAGGCTAAGAATTCTAAATCTATTTAAATGATTACTCATCTGATCCATAGCATTCCAGATATTACTTTTATGACAGGCATCAAATAATATTCTGTGGAAATTATTGTCATGTCTAAAAAAATTAATATAATCTGATTGGGCTGAAGTCATTTCCTGCAGCCTGATATTTGTTCTTAATTTAAACAGATCATCTTCTGTTAATAAATCACAGGCCAGTTTAACTATAGCTGTTTCTAAAGTCTGGCGCATAAACTTTGCTTCTTCAACATTATCAAGAGCAATATAAGAAACATAAGTTCCTCTTTGTGGATAAACATCAATTAAAGCTTCTTCAGCTAATTTTAAAAATGCTTCTCTGATAGGAGTTCTACTGACCTGAAGAGTTTCAGCAATTTCTTCTTTGCGCAAATTTGTACCTGGTTTTAATCTTAATTCTAAAATATTCTTTTTTAATATTTTATAAACATAATTTTTCATGGATAAATTATCTTTATTTTTAAGTTCAATAAGGTTCATCAGCTTCTCCTTTCAGTTAAACAGTTTAAAAAATAAACTCACTAGATGTATACTAACATATCAGTTCATAATTGTCAAACAATTTCCAAAGTTAAATTAATAGTGAATTTTTAGTTAAAATAATCAGGATATTTATTAATTAATTTTTCCTGATCGATTTTTATTCTAGCAAGATGAGACTGCATCATCTCTTCTGCATAATCTGCATCAGCTTTTTTTAATGCCTCTATTACTTTTTGATGGTCTTCAATAATTTTTTTACGACTTAGTCCTGTTGATAAAGCTAAAATCCTCATTCTTTTTAAATCAGTACTGATCTGATCAATTGCAGCCCAGGTTTTAATTTTATCAGCACAGGCAAATAAAATTTTATGAAACTCACTATCATATTCAAATAATTTGAGATGATCTTTAGATTCAAAACTTATCTCCTGCAACTTTAAATTTGTTTCAAGTTCAAAAATTATTTCTTCAGTCCTTTTTTGCGCCGCTAATTTTACAATTTCTTTTTCTAAAGTATTTCGCATAAATTTTGCTTCCTCTACATTTTTTAAGTCAATATAGGAAACATAAGTTGCTCTTTGTGGATAAACATCAATTAAAGCTTCTTCCTGCAGTTTTATAAAAGCTTCTCTAATAGGTGTTCTGCTGACATTAAATTCTTTTTTGATTTCTTTTTTTATTAAACGTTTCCCTGGTTTTAATTTTAAGTAAATTATATTTTTCTTTAAAACATTATAAACATAATCTTTCATCTTGAGATTCTTATATTCCTCATGTTTAAGCAGGTTCATTTTACCAGCCCCAATCTAAACTGTATTGATTATATATTACCATATAGTGGATTAACACTCAACGATATTTAAATTAAATTTTCTCAAGCAGGAATAAAATCTTTTATAGTTAATTATATAATTAGAAATTACTTAATCTTAAAGGAGGAGTAATTAAATGCATAATAGTGAATATCTTAAAACTTTTGACGGTAAAAAGATGTTTTTTCGCAGAGACCTAGTTGATAACCCGAAGGCAGTAATCGTTATAGTTCACGGTTTAGATGAACATCAGGGCAGATATGATTATCTGGCTGGTCGTTTTAATGGTGAAGGTTTTTCTGTTTATAGATTTGATAATAGAGGTCATGGGCGCTCTGATGGCAAACAGGCATATCTAGAAGATCATAATGTTTATTTAGATGATGCAGATACTGCAGTCCAAAAAGCCAGCAGTGAAAATCCGGATTTGCCGATATTTATGCTTGGGCACAGTATGGGTGGTTTTATTGCAGCAGGCTATGGTATTAAATATCCTGAAAGTTTAGATGGTCAAATTTTAACAGGAGGCTGGACAAATAAAACTGATGCTTTTGCAGAAATTGATAATATGAGCTTAGAAGATAATCCAGACCTTAAATTACCAAATGAACTGGGAGATTTAATCTCAAGATCTCAATATGTTATAGACGATTATTTAAAAGATCCTTATGTATCAGAATATACTACCTTAAGATTAATGAAAACAATGCTTGATAAAGGTATCCCCTGGTTGGTAAGTAATTTAAATAAATACACCTACCCTGCTTTGATCTTACATGGTGGAGATGATCAGATAGTAGATTCATATTGCTCAGAAGAACTTTATAAATTAATCTCATCTGAAGATAAAGAATTAAAAATTTACGATGAACTTTATCACGAAATCTTAAATGCTCCAGAAAAAGAAGATGTAATTATAGATATCCTTAACTGGATTGAAAAAAGAATCTAACAAGTAGTTTAATTTTTTCTAATTAAAAAACTCCCTTTTTGATAGATGCTTTTCTAAGCTTTTATCTAAAAAGGGAGTTAATTTTTTAATTATTAATTTTTTAAGCTATGCATTGGAGCAGGAATTCTGCCACCTCTTTTTATAAATTCACTGCTGGAAAATTCACTAACCTTCATAATAGGAGCCCGGCCAAATAAACCTCCATATACTACTTCATCACCGACATCTTTACCTGGTACTGGTATAATTCTAACGGCAGTAGTTTTATTATTTACCATCCCAATTGCAGCTTCATCAGCAATAATAGCAGAAATAGTTTCTGCCGTTGTTTTGCCTGGAATTGCGATCATATCGAGTCCCACTGAACAAACTGCAGTCATAGCTTCTAATTTTTCCAAACTGAGAGATCCTTTTTCTACAGCCTCAATCATACCCGCATCTTCGCTGACCGGAATAAAGGCACCACTCAAGCCACCTACATGAGAAGAAGCCATAACCCCACCTTTTTTAACTGCATCATTTAAAAGGGCTAAAGCAGCTGTTGTACCATGTACACCACAGCTTTCTAAACCCATTTCTTCTAGAATTCTTGCTACACTATCTCCAACCGCTGGAGTAGGTGCTAAAGATAAATCTACTATACCTGGTGTTACCCCAAGCATTTCTGAAGCTTCATTTGCAACAAGCTGACCCATTCTGGTAATTTTAAAGGCACTTTTTTTAATAGTTTCTGCAACTACATCAAAAGATTTTCCTTTAACATTGGTTAAAGCAGATTTTACAGCTCCCGGACCAGAAATACCAACATTAATCATACATTCTCCCTCACCAACTCCATGAAAAGCACCGGCCATAAACGGATTATCCTCAGGGGCATTAGCAAAAATAACTAATTTACTGGCTCCTGCTCCTCCATTTTCTGCAGTTAATTGAGCAGCCTCTTTAACTATTAAACCCATATATGCAACTGCATCCATATTTATACCTGCTTTTGTAGTACCTATGTTAACTGATGAGCATACCCGCTCAGTTTGAGCTAACGCCTCAGGAATGGAGGCGATTAATTTTTTATCAGCTTTAGTCATTCCTTTATGTACTAAAGCAGAAAAGCCGCCAATAAAATCAACACCAACCTCTTTTGCAGCTTTATCTAATGTTTTAGCAAATTTTAAATAATTATCATCATTTGAAGCTGCTGCTACTAGTGAGATCGGGGTAACTGAAATCCTTTTGTTTATTATCGGTATATCATACTTAACTTCAATTTCTTCAGCTACACTGACCAGCTCTCCCGCATAATCAACTATTTTATTATAAATCTTTTCTCTGGCTTTATCGCCATCACTATCAGCACAATCACTTAAAGATATGCCCATTGTTATTGTTCTAATGTCAAGCTTTTCTTCCTCTAACATTCTAATAGTTTCCATTATTTCATAATTATTTATCATTTCTCCACTTCCTTTTTAGAAAAAATTATTTAATTAATACTGCTAAATTCTGTGCATAGATCTAAAAATATCTTCATGCTGCAGCTTAATTGAAAGCCCCATCTTTTCCCCCTTATTGCTTAATTCTTTTTTTAATTCTTCTAATGGGGTTTCTAATTTTTCTAAATCAACCAACATTGTCATTGTAAAATACTCATCTAAAACTGTCTGATTAATATCAAGAATATTAACCTTATTTGCCGCCAGTAAAGAACTTACCTCAGCTATTATTCCTATTTGATCTACTCCAATTACACTAATTATTGCTTTCATATAAGTGACTTCCTTTCCAAATTAATAATTATATAGATGTCATTTTAAATTTACTTTAATAATATTTTAATATATATTATCCCTTCACTAATATACTATCTTATCACTTATCAAAGGCTATTTCCAGCTATTTTAAAAATTCCAGTAGTTATCTCAAGAAAACTTGGCTTTTAATCTAATTACTTAAAGGTGAAAAAAATTTAATAGTGAATATATTAAATAATAGTAAACTAAAAATCAAAATGGGTGGTGGATTAAATGAAGGTTTTATTTATTGGAGGCACTGGAACTATAAGTGAAGCAGTCTCAAAATTAAGTATGGAAAAAGACATCGACCTGTATTTATTTAATCGAGGTAATAATAATCAATTTGCTCCAAACAAAGCTACCATTATCAAAGGCAATATTCGCAATCAAGAAGAAGTAAAAACTCAACTTAAAGATCATAATTTTGATGTAGTTGTTAACTGGATTGCCTATAAGCCTGAGCACATTAAAAATGATCTAGAAATTTTCAGGGACAAAACAGAACAGTATATTTTTATCAGCTCTGCTTCTGCCTATCAGAAACCACAGAGTAGTTATCTGATTGATGAATCCACACCTTTAGCAAATCCTTACTGGGAATATTCACAAAATAAAATAGCATGTGAAAACCTACTGATGGCTGAATATCGCCGCAATGGTTTTCCGGTGACAATTGTCAGACCTTCTCATACTTATGGTTATCGTTCAATACCAGCAGCTTTAAACAGTAGTAAAGCTCCCTGGTCTTTAATCGATAGGATGCGTAGAAGGAAAAAAATATTAGTTCATGGAGATGGAAGTTCACTCTGGACAATGACCCATAATACAGACTTTGCCAGGGCTTTTCTACCTTTAATGGGCAATATTCAAGCAATTGGGCATGCTTTTCAGATTACTTCCGATGAAAGTCTAAATTGGAATCAAATATTTAAATTAATAGCTAAAGCAGCTGGAGTAGAGATAGAACTGCTTCATGTAGCATCTGAAAAGATCATTCAGTATGATCAAAGCCTAAGAGGTACTTTACTGGGTGATAAAGCAGTGAGTGTTGTTTTTGACAATAGCAAAATAAAAAGATTTGCCCCTGATTATAAAACTCTAATTCCTTTTGCAAAAGGTGTAAAAAAATCAATTGATTGGTTTGACAATAATCGAGAATATCAGACCGTAGATGAAGATTGGAATAAACTGATAGATAAAATCATCGCAGAAAACAAATAGAAAAAAGCCCTTAAGGGCTTTTTTCTAGATTATATTAATTTATAAGGAGTTTTTGAAATAAATTTTATCTTAAAAACTTTAGTTTAAATTCCCATTAATAAGCGGGGTAAAAAGAGAGTTATTTCTGGTACAAAAGTCAGCAGCAGTACCATAATAACGAGCACCATATAAAAAGGCATCAGTGATTTCGCAATATCTTCTATTGGAGCCCCACCAATTGAACAGCCAACAAATAAAGTTGAGCCAACCGGAGGAGTTAATAATCCTACTCCCAGGTTAAGCATCATTACTACACCAAAGGTAATTGGATTCATGCCAACACTTGTCACTACAGGTAATAAGATTGGAGTGGCGATCAATATTAATGGTGCCATATCCATTATCATACCTAAAAGTAGTAAAACAAGATTAACTAATAAAAGTATAATTATCGGGTTTTCTGAAATACCCAGTAAAGTATTAGTAATCATCCTTGGAACCTGTAAATATGACATCATCCAGGCAAAAGAACTGGAGGTTGCAATAATTGCAACAACCATTGCTATAGTACTCAATGAATTTTTTAAAATATCTATCAACTTTATTAGCTTAATATCTCTGTAAACAAAAAATGTAAGAATAAAGGCATATACCGCAGCTACTGCAGCAGATTCTGTTGCTGTAAAAATACCAGTTGTAACTCCACCGATAATAATTACTGCAGTCAATAAACCAAGTATACTATCTCTTACAATAATCAATGATTCTTTTAGTGAAACAGTTTTTTCTCTTGGATAATCCCTTTTTACAGCAATATGATGACTTAAGATCATCAAAGCTACTCCCAATAAAACACCGGGAACTATACCAGCTAAAAATAATCTTGCCACTGAAATTCCTCCACCAGCAGCCAGTGAATAAATGATCATATTATGACTGGGAGGGATAATAATCCCCTGAACAGAAGAAGTAATTGTAACATTTATGGAATAATCTTTATCATAACCTGCTTTTTCCATCATTGGAATCATGATAGATCCAATTGAAGAAACATCAGCTACTGAGGAACCAGAAATTCCACCGAAAAACATACTTGCTAAAATATTTACCATTGCCAGTCCACCACGCATCCAGCCGATCATAACATTCGAAAATTTTATTAACCGGTCAGAAATACCACCTTTACCCATTATTTCTCCTGCTATTATAAAAAACGGTATTGCCATAAGTGAAAAAGAATTAATTCCACTTACCATCTGCTGAACTATTACCATCGGTGATAAGCCAACATAAAAGGCAGTAAACATGCTTGAAAGACCAAGTGCAAAAGCAATGGGGATACGAATAACTAACATGATTAAAAATGAACCTAACAAAATCAGTACAGCTGGATCCACTATTCTTCCCCCTCACATTCATCAACTCTAGCAATTTTAGTGCCATGCTTAATTACAGAAAACATTTTTGCTAAAGAATAAATTATAATCAAAAAACCTGAAATTGGTAGTACTATAAACAATAGGCCTCTTGACCATTTAGTTGCTGGCAATCTAGTTCTTTTTGTAGCATTATATAATTGCCATCCATACCTTAATAAAAACCAACCAAAAAGACCTACTAATATATCTTCAATTCTATAAATAAACTCCTGAAATTTATCGGGTAGTAAACTCATAAAAAATTCTATACTTAAATGAATTGATTCTTTAACTCCTAAAGCCATTCCAATAAACCCAAACCAGATCATCATCAATAGGGCAACCTCATCGGTCCATCTTAAAGTAAAATTAAATACATAACGGGTAAATACAGTTGTACTAACAACCACAACCATAATAATTAAAAAAAACATTGCAAGATAATTAAGTAATTTATCAGAAAGTTCAATGCCAGATTTAATAAATCCTGTTTTTTTATTATCTTTCATTACTCTCACCCTTTATTAAAGGTGGAGAAATGAATACTCCACCTTAATTTACAATACTATTATTCTATATTAATTACTCTACTTCGAAATTAAGAATACTTTCAAGTAAATCTTCATATCCTTCACTATATTCTGGATACATATCCATTACTGCATCCTGGAATTCTGCTTGTTTTTCTTCGGATAAAGTAATAATCTCTGCTCCTTCTTCTACAGCCAGTTCTTTAGCTTCTTCTGTTCTTTCAGCCCATGCTTCTCGCTGAGTATCAGTTGATTCAACTGCTGCTTCTTTAATAATATCCTGATCTTCTGGGCTTAAGCTATCCCAGGTAATTTTACTCATAATAATTAACTCAGGAATACGGTTATGCTCATCTTCTACAAAATATGGAGCAACTTCATGGTGACTGTTGTAATACCATCCAGGATAGTTGTTTTCTGCAGCATCTACAACTCCAGTTTGTAGGGCACTGTATACTTCACCCCAGGCGATAGGAGTAGGTGATGCACCTAAAGCTTCTACCATATCCATCATCAAACCACTTTCCTGAACTCTAATTCTTAATCCTTCTAAATCTTCAACACTTTCTACTCTTTTATCTGCTGTATAAAAACTACGAGCACCAGCATCATACCAGGTTAAACCAACAATACCTGAATCTTCTAAACCTTCCAGGATTCCTTCTCCAATTTCACTTTGAAGAACTTCAAACATGAAATCATCACTAGGATATAAGTAAGGAAGTGATAATACATCCATAGCAGGTTCGAAGTTAGACATTGGAGTAATTGAAGTTCTTACAAAATCAATTGCACCAAACTGAATCTGTTCTATTGTAGAACTTTCATCTCCTAAAACACCACCAGGATAAATTTCGATCTTAATTCTACCATCAGTTCTTTCTTCAACTAAACGGGCAAATTCTTCAGCACCAACAACTGTTGGATATCCTTCAGGTTGGTTATCAGCCAGGCGAAGTGTCATTTCCTGAGCCTGAACACCAAATGAAAATACCAGAACAGCAACTAAAACGAAAGCAAAAATCTTTTTCATTAATTTCTCCTCCTCATTTATTTACTCTACTAATATAATATCAGGGCAAATAAATGATTACTATAGACTAAATTGCTATTTTATTCACTTCATTGTTTATTTTCTGAAAATTGTCTAAATAGAGTTGTTTTTCTTATACTATTTGTATTTACCGGGTGAAATACCCGTATATTTTTTAAAGGATCTACTGAAATAATTACGATTTGAATATCCCACTTTTTGGGCAACTACTTTTATCTTTACACCATCTTTTAACAGTTCTTTAGCTTTCTCCATTCTAACCTTGATTAAATAATCTTTATAATTTATACCTTCAACCTCTTTAAACAATTTGCTTAAATAGTATTTGCTAAAAGCTATATGTTCTGCAACCATCTCTAGAGTAATATCATGACAATAATTATCCTGAATATATTGTTTTACTTTTTCTATAACTTCAACTTTTTGTTCTTTATGTGTGTGACTTATATTTAAGATTATTTTGTTGATCAAGTTTTCAACATAAAGCTTTAAGTTTTCTAAATCACTTATAGCTGCAATTTCATTTTCTGTTTTTTCTAAATTGAATAGTGGCTCTTCTCTATTGTAATATTCCATGATCCTTCTATTTAAAAAGATAACAAAGCGTCTTAAATAGGATCTTATACTTGAAATATCACAATTCTCTTCTTCAATTAAATATTGATAGACTTCTGCAAATTCTGTTTCAGCAGCATTTTGATCTTTATCAATTATTTTAGCAAAAATATTTTTTTCTCTTTGATAAGGATAGCTATCAATTTGAAGCTCACTTTCAAAAAGATGTGATCTAGTTTTATTATAAATTTGGTTTAAGTTTTTTATATCTTTAATTACCCTGCTTTTTTTAAGATATAAACGCGAATTATATTTTTCATTATAATTTTTCTTAAGCTCATTTATGATGATATCCATTTTTTTTTGTTCAGCATCATCCTCTAAATTATCAGCAATTATTAAAAAAATTATATCATTTAAACCATTATAAGAAATAGTTCCTTTGAAATGCTTCTTTACTATTTTTTTTGCTTTATAAAAAAAAGTATCAGATAATTTTTCTCGTGGTTTGGCACTCAAAAGAAGAAACTGATGTTCAGCAGCCTCTATACCTAATAATTTTTTATGTTCTTCAAAATTAACTAAAGAAGCTTTTGTGTTATAAACAACTTCTAGAATTATTTCTTTTTCTAAAAAAGGTAAGGTTTCTTTAACTTTATTAACAAGATTTTTTTCTCTGGATTTATTTATTTCTTTCTCTTTTATTTTAGCTAAACTTTTATCAATTACTCGACAAAAATCATCTTCAAGATATGGTTTTACTAAATAATCAATAACTCCAATTTCAATTGATTTTTTTGCATAATCAAATTCACTGTGAGCAGTTAATATAATAATCTCAATCTCTTCATTTTTTTCTTTAATTTTTTTGGCAGCTTCTAAACCATCCATTTTAGGCATTTTAATATCCATCAATACTAAGTCTACATCATTTTCAAGTGCCTTTTTAACTGCTTCTTTTCCATTTGCAATTTCTGCAACAATTTCAAATTCTTTAGAATAAAACTCATTTAAATAGAATTTAATAGCTTTTCTTTCAATCTTTTCATCTTCTGCAATTAAAATTTTATACATCATTACCTCCTGCTGTTAAAGGAATATTAATTATTATTTTTGTACCTTTATCGACTTCCGTTTTTATTGAAAGTAAATCTTTTCCGTATTGAAGCTTTAAGCGTTTTTTTACATTCAACAAACCAAGACTACCTTTTTGTGATTCATCTTTGTCATTTATTTTCCCATTTAGAATACTTACTAATCTTTCTTTTTTAATACCTATACCATTATCTTCAATAATTATTTTCAAGTTTGTAGCTTTTCTTTCAATTCTAATTATCACTTGACCACCTGAATCTTTATCAGATAAACCATGAATAATAGCATTTTCAACAACAGGTTGTAAGAGCATTGGGGGGATTTCAATATCAGAAATATCTCCATTTATCTGTATATCAAACTCCATCTGTTCTTCAAAACGAGTTTTCTGAATAGTTAAATATGCTTTTAAAACTTCAATTTCTTTTTCTAAACTTACCAACTTACCAGTGTGATCAAGATTGTAACGCATTATTTTTGAAATAGCTATTATTAACTTTTGAGTTTTTTTAGCATTTTCGAACATTGCTGTCCTCGAAACTGTATTTAAAGTGTTAAATAAAAAATGTGGATCCATCTGCATCTGCAGATTTAATAATTGCGATTCTTTTAAAAGTCTTTCTTTTTCGATGTTTTTCATCTTCTGTTTATTTAATTTGTTTTCCAATTCGGCTTTTTCTTTTAACTCATTTATATATTTTTTAATATTATTTTTCATTAAATTAAAAGTTTGTCCCAATATATTTAATTCTCTATATCTAATTTCTTCTATATCTTCAATATCCCAGTGGCCTAAAGATAGATAACGAGCAGAATAAGAAAGTTTTTCTATTGCTTTTAAAATATTGTTGGTAAATAAAACTGAAAAAATAAAAACTGCTATACTGATCAAAATAATAATTAAATAAATAGTTTTTGTTCTCTCCTGAGTGCTGATCAATAAATCTACATAACTTCTACTGTGATGCTCTAAATAAGAATTAATAAGATTTTGAGAATGACTGCTCATATAGGAATATAATGTGTCTATTCTGGTTAAAGTCTGATAAGTGCTGGAATCAAAAATATTAGTCTCTAGGACTTCATTGACCAACTCATCATGATAATTTAACATATTGTTTAAATTTCTATAAAAAGTTCTACTCTTTTGATCTTGAGCTACTTCCGCTTCTATATCTGAAATTAAACCCATAATTTTTTCCCTAGAATTTAAATACATCTCTCTGTTTTCTTCATTTCTGTTTTGAAAATAAAGCGAGAAATAACGAGAGTTTTCAGTTATTTCTAATGACAGCTGATTTAATTTAAAATTTATATCTACATTATCTTGATAAATTTGGATTTCTCTTTCTCTTCTGATAAAAGAAAAAAAGAAAACTAAATTTAAGATAATAATTATTATAATAAAAACACTAATAATTCTAGTTCTTATTGAACGTTTATCTTTACTAAAAAACTCCTTTATTTTAGAAAATATTATTTCCACCCCCTATTTAATAGCAAAAAACTCCCAACCAAAGTGGGAGGTATTTTATAAAATATAATAATATTATTAATATAATGGTGGGGCTAACAGGATTCGAACCTGTGGCTTGCAGATTAGGAATCTACCGCTCTATCCGCCTGAGCTATAGCCCCTTTTATATTATAAATTAAAGATCATAAATATCATTTTCAACAACACTTTCAATCATATTTTGATGTTCAGGATCTTTTGTTCCATTATTATGTAAGCGACTGTTTTTAAAGTGAAGACAGATATGGCCTGGAAAGTTATTGTTTTCTATGGCTGCACCACCATGTGGTTTACCATTTATAGAACCTGCAATTAAATGATTGTCAACATAAACAATTACTGATCTTCTCTCCCAGCTCCAGCTACCACCATAAATACTACGTAAAATTCTAGTATCCTGAGCAGTTAGTGGTTCAACATCTGCATGATTTGTTCCATAAAGTCTTTTAACCTCAAGGCTTAAACCTGTTTCTACATCAGTTATAATTGCTTTAGATTCCCTGGGAAAAATAGAATCTACCTTGCTCCATTCCATGTCAACAATATTAACCGAAAAAGAACTGTGATTGTCACCAGGAATTTTTAACTTATCTCCTGCTCTTATACTATCAGAATTTAAATTATTAATTGCTTTGAGTTCATTAATGCTGCTATCAAACCTTCTTGCCAGAACCCACAGACTATCTCCTGACTGTACAGTATATTCAGCAACATCATTTTCTCCTTCTGCAGTTAATTTGCTTAAAGTTTTAGGACCCAAAACACCATCAGCCTGTAACCCAGCTATTTTTTGGAATTTAATCACAGCCAGCCTTGTCTGATGTCCGTAATGACCATCAATTTCCCCCTGATAAAAACCTTTTTGTCTAAGAATCTTTTGAGCTTTTTTTACATTCTCACCGCGATCATTTTCACGTAAAATTTGATTACTGGAAAAAATTGATTCTGCCTGGCTGCTGGAAAAGCTTTCTCTGCTGCCTGTATTATCCGGCTGTGCAAAAACTTGATTATTAAAAACCATAGTGTTTTGACTTCCCAAAAATAAGAGTAAAAGCAGTATCAGTATCCCAAACTTAAATTGCTTAAATTTAAATATATTTATTAAAATATTATTTTCTTTAGATTCTTCATTTTTTTTCTCTATCAGCATAAATCCTACCTCCTGTTTAAATTTAAATCCTCAATATTAATCTTAACATATATTTGAATTTTTATAAATAATATTTTATAATTAAATTATTTTTTTTGCTAAAAAGTTAAAAATAATCGCTATCAACTAAATATAGGCGGAGAAATAAGCTCTCCGCCTTAATATAAGTTATTAAATTTCTAAATTCTAAGATTTTTTGTGGCATAACCACCAATCAAAACTTTCTAGTTCTCCACTTTCAACCTGTTTTTTCCTCAGTTCTATTTCTTTTGCACTATTAGCAGGTGGTACTATGACATTGCTTCCTACAACTTCATTATTTGGCCAGTTAGCAGGAATTGCTACATTTTCTTTATCTGCTTTCTGCAGTCCTTTAACCATTCTAACTATTTCGTCCATGTTTCTACCTAATTCGGAAGGATAATATAAAATTGCTCTTATCTTTGATTCAGGATCAACAATAAATACCGCCCTTACTGTAGCAGTTTCACTAGCAGTATGTAGTAAACCTATTTCTCTTGCAACTCTGCCTGTTCCATCAGCTATAATTGGGTATTCAATTTTATCACCCATATTATTTTCTATCCATTCTTCCCATTTTAAATGACTGAATACTTGATCAATACTTAATCCGATTAATTCAGTATTTAATTCTTGAAATTCATCATATCTTCTTTGAAAAGCAACAAATTCAGTTGTGCAAACAGGTGTAAAGTCAGCAGGATGACTGAATAATATAAACCACTGACCCTTATAATCTTCTGGTAAATTAATTTTACCTTTAGTTGTAGTTACCTCAAATTCTGGAAATTGATCCCCAATTAATGGCATAGATTTTTTCTCTTCCATTTTTATCACTCCTATTATTAATTATTAGTATTGATTGCTATTATCAATTATAGTCAAAAATAGGTTATTTGTCAAGCAAAATAATTAATTTTTTCTTCAATTAATATTTCCTATCAATTTGAGCAGCAATTAGCTTTTTTAATCTCTTTTTTGCTTTGTTTTTAGGCAGATAATTCAAATATTTATCCACTCTAGTGATAAATATTTTTAAAATTTCACGGCTTTCCTCTAATACTGAAGAGTTCCTTACATCTTCAGTAATTGAAATAATTGTCTCCTGCTCAAGTTTTCTGTTATCAAGCTCAGTATTTTTAAGTCCACCCATTTCTAATACATGAGAATATTTTTTTTGATATTCTTCTTTTTGAAATAATAAAATTACAGGAAGGGTTATAACTCCTTCTTCTAAATCCTTGGCAATTTTTTTGCCGGTTTTTGCCTGTTCTCCATTAAAGTCAAGTATATCATCCTGGATCTGAAAAGCCATTCCAATTTCTAAACCAAGTTTATATAATATATTTAACTTTTTACCTCTAATTCCACTTACATATGCACCTAAATAACTGCTGATTGCAAATAATAAGGCTGTTTTATGTCTAATTCTCCTATAATAATCTCTAATTGAAATATTAAAATCATATTTTTTTTCAGCCTGTTCTATTTCTCCTTCACAGATTAAACGGAGGTTTTTATTCATTTTTATTAATGTTTCTTTATCAAGATATTCAAATAAAATATCAAAAGTTCTGGATATTAAAAAGTCTCCGATAAAAACAGCTTCATTTTTACCAAATCTTTTTTGAGCAGTTACTTTTCCCCGCCTCAAATCAGCATCATCAATTATATCATCATGAAGCAATGAAGCCATATGCAGTATTTCAATACTGCTTCCTAGATCTAAGAGTTCCTTTTTATCATAATCACCAAAACTTGCCGCTAAAAACATTAAGAACGGCCTAAGCTTTTTTCCACCACCATCAATTAAATCAACAATGGCAGAATTAATTATTTCTCGATGTGTTGTAGTTTTTTCTATAATATTTTTATCTAATTTTTTTACAATATTTTTGTAATACCTATCTTCAATCAGCAATATTTCCACCTTCAATTAAGTTAAAGTCCGGACCCGTTATTTCAAAACCATCATTTAAACCTGAAGAAATATAAACATCTAATTCTTCAGTTATAAACATCACTTCAACATCTTCAATATCTTCAACAAATTTCATTCCATCTTCTAAACCTTTAATAAAAGCTATTGTTGATAGAGCATCAGCGTCTAAAGAAGTTTCAGTAATTATTGTAGCACTCAGCAGACCGGTTCTGGCTGGATGGCCATTTTCTGGATCAAAAATATGATGATAAATTTCTCCATCTTCTTCAAAATAGCGTTCATAATTACCTGAAGTAACTATAGTTTGATCTTCACTCTCAATAATGGCCATCACATTACCTCTACCATGTCTGGGGTCCTGTATACCTATTCTCCACTTTGAATCATCAACATTATTTCCAACAACTAATACATTACCACCGATATTAATAAAAGCACTTGGGACATCATGCTTTTTAACGATCTCTTTAACTTCGTCTGCAGCATAACCCTTGGCAATTCCACCTAAATCAATTTTTACTCCTTCTTTAGTAACTCTAGCTCTATTACCTTCGATCTCGAGATAATTATAATCTACAAATTCTAAAGCTTTAGCAATCTCTTCCTCAGAAGGGATTCGAGCCTGATCAGTACCAATACCCCATAAGTCTACAATAGGGCCAATTGTGGGATCATAATCACCACTGCTTAATTCAGCAAAATAAAGCGCTTCTTCCAATACTTTTTTACTTTCTTGAGAAAGTTCAATAAATTCTTTTGGATTCATATTAATCTGATTAATTTCACTATCCTCTAAAGTTCTACTCATTAAATATTCAATCTCTCTTATCCTCTCCATACTCTCTTCAACTGCTATTTCAGAATTTTCACCATAAGCCCTCATCTGGACCAGGGTATTCATAATAAAAGAATTGTCTTCAGCAGAAGGAATATCTTGTCCACCATCCCTTCCACAAGCAGTCATAAACAAAAATGAACTAATAATTACAATTAATAAAAAAGTTAATTTTTTATTTTTTAACAAATCTACCACTCCATTATTTTGTATTAATTTATTAAGGCTCAACTTAAACCGGAGTAAACTACTTATATTTTATCATAAATATTAATTAATGCAAAGTAAATAATATCGGAATATATTTGTTATAATTTTAACATAGCATTTTTTTATTTCAATTAAATCTTATTTTGGATTGTTTTTTTGATTTAAGTCACCAAGAAATTAAAACTTTTTTTAGTTAAATTACATATTTTTCACTAGATTTTAAAGGTTTATAGGAAAAAACCGCCTTAAAAATGAGTGAACCTCTCCACCTAAATCAAAACCAAGATTTAGAGGGAGCTTCTAACTGCTTCATATAGATTAAAGTTCAACCTATATTACTAGGTCAGTTTACAAGATGTTTGGCTTTTAAGTTTTGCTCCTAATAGTTTAGGATACCCTTAATCTTGAAGGATTGTCCACAAATCCATTATCTCTCGCCTCTTTGATAGGTCTGAGAATACATTTATCGTTATGGTATTTACGAAGTATATTAAAGCTACCATTCTGATCAGCATTAATTAATAGGCCCTCGTTAGTTTTAAAGAGACCTCTAGTAATTCTTCTGGATTTATCATAGTTACTTTTATTTATTTTTTCCAGATCTACTGAATAGCGGCCAAATCGAATACGGTCATACTAAAGCTTTCCTTGCGTATTATAAATTAAAAGCTTTAGTGACTTTCACATTATATTTAGACTGTATCTTTTTAGATAAGGATAAGAGTAATTTATTATCTCTAATTCTAACAGCTAAATTGGTAAAAATTATTTCACAGGGATTACTGTTCATATGTTTAAAATTAGGTGACCCTGGCTGACCCTTATATTTTTGAGGATTCTTTTTATAATCTTTGAGAGAATTAAAAAAACTTTTCCAGTCCTGAGCTAACTGCTTTAATGCCTGCTGTCTGTTATGGGAGTGAAGGTAGTCATTATGCCAGTTATTTTTATATCTAGTTTCTAATTCAGTATAGACAGCTTTTACATCTTTATTATTTTTAATCTGATAATTGACTATATTATATAATTTAGAGCAATGCCAGGCTAATTCATTAATTATTACTAATTGCTTATGGCTTAATTTAGGGTTGAATTTAAATGATAATCGCATTGATTTTTCACCTCCATCCTACTATAATTATATCATACATATGTTTGCTTGTAAAAGAAAAAATGGAGGTTTGATCTTTATGAATAGAGACTTAAATAACAATTATTATTCTGTTTATAGTCTACAATATCATTATTGTATCTTCTGGTGGTGCTACTATTGAGACAATTAAAAAGTATATTGAAAATCAGAATAAATAGCCAATTCATCTCCACCCAATGCATAGCTTGGAAGGAGTTTTCTTGGCAGTTTTAGATAAAATAATATTTTATTCTTGAGTAATTTACTCAGATATTTGCATTTTTTTTTATATATGCTATAATTGTAGTGTGAAAAATATAACTACTAGCTAATTATTTAAGTAATTTAATTTTGCACATTAATTAAAAGGGAGGAACTACTATGCGACAACATGTTATTATATTAGGCGCAGGTTATGGAGGTGTTTCTGCTGCCAAAAAAATGGCTAAACTCGCCAAAAAAGAAGAAGATATAGAGGTTACGCTTCTTAATAAAGGAAAAAAGCACCATTTAATTACTGAATTACACGAAGTTGCAGGTAATAGAGTTGAGCCTGAAAATCTAGAAATTAGCTTAAACAGACTTTTTGAAAGTACCAAGGTTAATCTAATCTGGGATGAAATAACTGAGATAAATTTTGATGATCAAAAGCTTTATTCCGAGGAAAAAGAATATAGTTACGATTATTTGATCTTAGGAACTGGTAGTCAGCCAAATGACTGTGGTGTCAAAGGTGTTAACGAAAATGCCTTTACTCTCTGGTCAATGGATGATGCTAAAAAAATAAATCATCAGGTAGAAAAAATGTTTCATAAAGCCCAATTTGAAGATGATCCTGAGAAAAGAAAAGAATTATTATCTTTTGTTGTAGCAGGTGCTGGATTTACCGGAGTTGAAATGGTTGGAGAATTGACTCAATGGTTTGATGAATTATCTAAACAATATGAAGTTCCTAGAAATGAAATCAAACTTTATCTTGTAGAAGGATTAGAAAGAATTCTTCCCAATATAGATAAAGAAATGGCCAAAAAAGCTGAAAAATATCTCAATAAAAAAAATGTAGAAATTTTAACAGGTCACTTCGCTCAGGAAGTAAAAGAAAATGCTATTATTATTGATAAAGGTGAGCAGGGAACTGAAACAATACCTTCAAATACAGTAATCTGGACCTGTGGAGTAAAAAGTGCTCCTTTAGTTGAAGATCTAGATTTAGAAAAAGATAAAACTGAAAGATTAATAGTTAATGAATATTTACAAATACCAGTGCATAAAGAAGTTTATGCAATTGGTGATAATTCTGCAGCTCCATGGGCCGATAAAAAAACACTGCCTGCTTTAGTAGAGACAGCCATGCAGACTGGTGAATGTGCAGCAAAAAATATTTTTGCAGATATAAAAGGCCAGAATAAAGAAAAAATTGATGCCAAATTACATGGAGTAATGGTATCAGTAGGTTCGGATTATGCTGTTGCAGATGTTACCGGCCTATCATTAAAAGGACGACCCGCATTATTGCTAAAACATTTTGTTAATATGTTTTATTTCTTTGAAATAGGTGGAATTAAAGAAGGTTTTTCTTTAGTAAATGAATACATCCATGAACAGGCTTCAAAAAAGGGTATAGTACCTCAGCTATTTGATCAAGCTACAATGAAATCTCATACTTTCTTTATCGCTATTTTAAGAATATTCCTTGGTTATCAGTGGTTGATGAGTGGTATATCTAAAGTTCAGGATGGCTGGTTGCAGAGCCCTGATCATCTAGTTGCAGGAGCAACAGCTGCTCCAATAGGGCCAAATGCTGTTGGCTGGTATGAAGCTTTTATGGAAGCAGTGGTTATGCAGTATCCGATGTTCTTCCAGGTTGTCGTAACCTTTACCGAAATTGCGATTGGACTATCACTCTTTTTAGGTCTCTTTAGTGTCTTAGGAGCCATGGCTTCTATATTCATGAATATTAATTTCTTTTTATCTGGAACGGGAAACATGTGGTATTTAATGGCTTCTTTCCCCTGTCTGGCAAATTCAGGTCAATCATTAGGACTTGACTATTATGTACTTCCTTTAATCAAGAAATTAGTCTGGAGAAAACCCAAAAATAAAGCTGAACATCTTAAAGAAGTTGTTACAAAAAGAAAATAAAAGATAATATGCTATTTAAACACAAACTGCCGGGTATTATACCCGGCAGTTTCTTAGTTTCAGATAGTTTGTTTAAAAATGGTTTTTAAACCGATTAATAAATATTTAAATTCATTTTTTATTGAGAAATAAAGTTTAGTCATAAAACCTTTTTTCTCTGCCAGCCTTTCTTCACTTAAGGCTGCTACAAAATAAATCCTATCCACCTTATCATTTGCTTTAAAAAAATTAAATGATCGATAAACTTCTACCCCTTTAAAACCACTTTGCTGGAGTAACTTTTTAATTGTTTTAATTTCATAACCTTTTTCAGTATGAAATTCTTCAAAAGCAGGTAGCTTATCATCTTCAGGACTGATCTGTAATTTAACCTGCCAGACGGATTCTTTTGTATTCACAATATCTTCCCATAAACAGCTGTAATTTTCGCCCTCAAGCATTGTCTTTTTTTCTTCAATAGTATTAATCCTTTTAATCGAATTCATATCAAAAATAAATAAGCCATCTTTTTGTAGAACTTCTGCAGCACAGCTAAAACTCTCCTTAAGATCTTTCTCAGTTAGAAGATAGTTATAACTGTCAAAAACAGATAAAATTAAATCAAAATTACCAGGAAATTTAAAGTCAGTCATATCTGCCTGAACAAATTCTAGCTTTAAATTTTTAAGCTCATATTGGGAAAGTTTGTTTTCTGCTCTTTCGAGCATTGCTGATGATAGATCAAGAGCTTTAATTTCTTTTATTTTAGGAAGATTTATCAGTTCTTCTGTCATATTGCCAGTTCCTGCTGCAAGCTCAAGAATGGATTCTACTTCTAAGTTATAATAGCTAAGCAGATCTTTTAAATATTTAAACCAAAATTGATAGGGTACTTCCTGCATTATATCATCATATATTTTGGCAAAAGAATTCGTATAACTATTTTCCATTTTAAGACCTGTCTTTGGCAAGTTGAAGTAGAGACTCTAAATAATTATAAATTTCTTTACTTCCTTCTCCTGTTTCTGCAGAAAAGAAAATAAAATTGTCTTCTTTATCTAAATTTAGTTCTTTTAAAATAATTTTTTTCTGTTTTGCTCTTTCATTATTTGAAATTTTATCAACTTTAGTAGCAGCAATTAAGAAGCTTAACCCACTGGCTTTTAACCATTCTACCATCATTTTATCGTCTTTAGTTGGTTTATGTCTGGAATCAATAATTTGTACTATCCCGATTAAATTTTCTCTATAATTTAAATAACTATCTATTAATTCTGCCCAATCATCTTTGACCTTTTTGGGTACATTTGCAAAACCATAACCCGGCAAATCTACCAGATAAAATTTATCATCAATATTAAAATAATTTAATGATTGGGTCCGGCCAGGAGTGTTACTTGTCCTTGCCAGTTTTTTTCTTTTTGTAATTCTATTAATCAAAGATGATTTCCCAACATTTGAACGCCCACTGAAAGCAACCTCTGGCTGTTGTAATCTTGGACATTCTTCATATTTATAAACACTTTTATAGAATTTAGCATTACTCAATTTCATTTTCATCTTCCTTACATAACAGCATTTCTAATACTTCATCCATATGAGAAACAAAAGAAACCTCTATATCTTTTGTTATTTCTCTATCTATTTCTTCATAATTGTTTTTGTTTTTTTGAGGTAATATAAACTTACTTAAACCCGCTCTACGGCCGGCAAGAATTTTAGTTTTTAAGCCACCGATTGGCAGCACCCTACCTCTAAGTGAAATCTCTCCTGTCATTGCATAATCTCCCCGCACCTTACGATTTGTAAGTGCAGAAGCAAGAGCAATAGCAATTGTGATTCCTGCAGATGGGCCATCTTTTGGTACGGCACCTTGAGGAACATGAATATGAATATCAAAGTTTTTATAAAATCCATCAGTTAAAGAAAGTTCATTTTGTTTTGAACGAACATAACTCAATGCAGCCTGGGCTGATTCTTTCATAACATCACCTAAAGAACCAGTTAGAGTAAGCTCTCCTTTGCCCGGTACTACAGCAACCTCAATATCTAAAATGTCTCCACCTGCCTGATTATAGGCTAAACCGGTTGCAACTCCAACTCTATCCTCCAAGCTGCTCTGCTGATATTCATAATCTGGTAAACCAAGGTATTTTTCAACACTATTTACAGCTACTAATACTTTTTTGTCTCTGCCTTCTAAAAATTCCCTAGCTACTTTACGAGCAATTGCTGCAAGTTTGCGCTCAAGATTTCTAACTCCAGCTTCTCTTGTATATTCTCTAATAACCTTATAAATAGCATTAGAAGAAATGTTGATTTGATCTTCTTTTAAACCATGATCTTCATAAATATCTGGCAAGAGATGTTTTTCTGCTATTTTTAATTTTTCATCTTCTGTATAACCAGGTATCTCTATCAATTCCATTCTATCTAAAAGTGGAGCCGGTATTGTATGAGCAACATTAGCAGTGGTCACAAATAATACTTCTGATAAATCAAAAGGAAGTTCTAAATAATGATCACTAAACTCTATATTTTGCTCCGGGTCAAGAACTTCTAATAAAGCTGAGGCGGGATCTCCTCTAAAATCGGAACTCATTTTGTCCACTTCATCTAATAAAAACACAGGATTTTTAGTACCAGCATCTTTTATTGCACTTAATATCCTACCTGGACGTGAACCAATATAGGTTCTACGGTGCCCTCTAATTTCTGCCTCATCTTTTACACCACCTAAAGACAGGCGAACAAATTCTCTATTTAAAGCCCTTGCAATTGAACGCCCAAGTGAAGTTTTACCAACTCCTGGAGCACCTACAAGACATAAGATCGGGCTCTTTTTAGCAGGTGCCATTTTCCTTACAGCCAGATATTCGATGATTCTTTCTTTGACATCTTCTAAACCATAGTGATCTGCCTCAAGTATCTCATCAGATTTTTTAATATCAATTTCGTCTTCTTTAGAAATATTCCATGGTAAATCAAGTATAAAGTCAAGATAATTACGTATCACAGTTGCCTCAGGAGACATATTTGGGGTTCGATCCAATTTTTTTATCTCCTCTTCAATTTTTTCTGCAGCTTTTTCAGGTAGATCTACTTCTTCAAGCTTTTCATAATACTCCGCTATCTCTGCACTTGCACCCTGATCTTCATCAAGTTCATCTTTAATAACTTTCATCTTTTCGCGCAGATAATATTCTTTTTGATTTTTCTCTACCTTTTTTTTCACTCTCTTATTTATATCTTGCTCAATTTTAAGAACCTCTATCTCACTACGAAGTACAGCCAGCATTTTTTCTAAACGTTCTATTATATCAGTTGCCTCTAAAAGTTCCTGCAGCTGCTGATATTTTAAGTCGATTTGCGAAGATATAACATCTGCCAGTCTACCGGGATCTTCTATATCATTAACCGACATAATGGTTTCTGCGGGTAAATTACGATTGAATTTTATATACTGTTCAAACTCTTTAACAACTGTTCTCATCAGAGCCTTTGTTTCAGTATCAACCTCAACTTTTTCTTCAGGGCAACTTTCTACCTCGGCTAGAAAATAACCTTCAGTATCAATATATCTTTTAACTCTGGCTCTTTCTAAACCTTCTACAACTACTTTCATCATATCATTTGGTAATTTAACAAATTGCTTAACCTCAGCAATAGTACCAAATGAATAAATATCATCTATTTCTGGGTCCTCGATTTTTTCATCCTTTTGGGCCACAATAATAATTTTCTTCTCTTCCATCATTGCTTCTTCAAGTGCTTCAATCGACTTATCTCTACCCACTAAAAGAGGTATAACCATATGGGGAAAAACAATTACTCCTCTTGAAGCCAGCAAAGGCAGTTCCATAGTTTTTTTACTTTTAATTGCTTCAGACATTTATCTCACCTCTCACCTATTATAATTCGATATAATTAATATTTTACCTTTATAAATCTTTAAAAACGAAAGAGACAATACCACTCTTAAAGAGTAATATTATCTCTAATTCTTAGTAAAGCAATCCTTAGCAGAGAACTAAATGATTTTAGTCTGAACTAAGTTTTTAAGCACTTTCTTCTTTTTCTGTCATTTCATCTTCTATTTCTAAAATTGGATCTGCATTATTTTCTATAACCTCTTTAGTTATAATGCATTTTTTGATTTCTGGTCTTGATGGTAAGTCATACATAATATCAAGTACAGTATTTTCTACTACAGATCTTAAACCACGGGCACCTGTATTTCTAGAAAGTGCCTGATTGGCAATAGCTTCTAAAGCATCATCTGTAAATTCTAACTCTATATCATCCATCAAGAAAAACTTCTGATATTGTTTTACAAGTGCATTACGAGGCTCCTGCATTATTCTCACCATATCTTCAACTTCAAGTTCGTCTAAAGTCACCTGAACAGGCATTCTACCGATAAATTCAGGAATCAAACCATAATGAAGAAGATCCTGTGGTTGAATATGCTTTAAAATTTCTCCTATATTTTTACTTTCATTCTTGGTTTTAATATCAGCACCAAAACCCATCACTTTTTCACTAATTCTAGAATCAATTAATTTTTCCAGACCATCAAAAGCTCCACCGGCAATAAATAAAATATCTGTTGTATCTATCTGAATGAATTCCTGGTGGGGATGTTTTCTGCCTCCCTGTGGTGGTACGCTTGCAACTGTCCCTTCAATTATTTTGAGCAGTGCCTGCTGTACTCCCTCTCCAGACACATCTCTAGTTATAGAGGTGTTTTCTGATTTGCGGGCAATTTTATCAATTTCATCTACATAAATAATTCCCTTTTCCGCTTTTTCTACATCATAATCAGCAGCCTGAATTAATTTGAGGAGAATATTCTCTACATCTTCTCCTACATAACCAGCCTCTGTTAAAGAAGTAGCATCTGTAATAGCAAAAGGAACATCTAAGATTCTTGCTAAAGTCTGAGCCATTAATGTTTTACCACATCCGGTTGGTCCAACCATCATAATATTACTTTTCTGTAATTCAACATCATCAACTACCATATTTGTATTAACCCTTTTATAATGGTTATATACAGCAACAGACAGTGATTTTTTGGCTCTTTCTTGACCAATTACATATTGGTCTAAGATTTCTTTTATTTCTTTTGGTTTTGGTATTTCACTAAGCTTAAGATCAATTTCTTCATCAATTTCTTCTTCAACAATTTCATTACATAATTCTATACATTCATCACATATATATACACCTGGGCCAGCAACTAGCTTTTTTACTTGATCCTGGCTTTTTCCACAAAAAGAACATTTAAGTTCTCCTTCTTCATGATCGCCAAATTTAAACATTATATCACCTCTTAGGCTAAATTACTTTTCCTCTAACTCGTTACGTGTGATTACTTCATCAATGATACCATAATCAAGTGCTTCTTCTGCAGTCATGAAATAATCTTTTTCTACATCCTGAGCAATCTTTTCTACATCCTGACCAGTATGCTCACTTAATATTTGATTTAAGAGCTCTCTAATCCTCATCAGCTCTTTAATATGAATCTCCGCTTCAGTAGCTTTTCCCTGTGCTCCTCCAGCAGGTTGATGGATCATAACCCTCGCATAAGGTAAAGCATAACGTTTACCTTCAGCACCAGCTGCTAAAAGAAGTGCACCCGCACTTGCGGCCTGTCCCATACCGATTGTAACAACATCAGGTTTAATATATTGCATTGTATCATACATAGCCAGAGCAGCTGTTACAGAACCTCCTGGGCTGTTAATATAAAGATATATATCTTTATCTGGATTATCTGCTTCCAAAAAAAGCAATTGAGCAATTACTGTATTGGCGACCTGATCTGATACTGGAGAACCTAAGAATACGATTCTATCTTTTAAAAGACGAGAGTATATATCATATGATCTCTCTCCTCGATTTGTTTGTTCTACTACCATTGGTATAAGGCTCATAACAATTTACCTCCTTATTTTTTAAATCAAAGTATTTAAATAAATTATAACAGTATTATCACTTAAAAACAGTTAATAATTTACAAAATACTATAATTACATTTAGTTATTTTCTTTTAAAAACTCAATAGTTTTTTGACGTTTAATATCATCTTTTAGAGTTTCAAGCTGTCCCTGCATCTGAAAGATAGCTTTAATTTGTTCAGCTTCTCTGTCATGTATTTCAGCTATATTTTCTATTTCTTCATCTAATTCTTCATCACTAATTTCAATTCCCTCAACTTCTGCAATAGCATCTAAAACAAGCAATTCTTTAGCTCTTTCAGCTGCAGAATCTCTATTCTGTTCACGCCATTCTTCCTCATCTATTCCCATATATCCTAGATAATCTTCAACTTCCATACCCTGCTGAGAAATTGATTGGGAAAGACTCTGGAACATTTGATCAAGCTGTTCATCTACTAAAGTATCAGTCATCTCAACTTCAGCATTTTCACTTACTTTTTTAATTAATTCTTCTCTATAGTTATTTTCAGCATTTTTTTCTTTTTGTTCTGAAAGCTCTTCTTTAATACTTTCTTTTAATTCAGCTAAAGTTTCATATTCACTGGCTTCAACAGCAAAATCATCATCAAGCTCTGGAGACTTTCTAACCTTGATTTCTTTTAACTTTACATCAAATGAAGCATCCTGACCGGCTAAGTCATCTGCCTGATATTCTTCGGGGAAGGTTACTTCAACAGTTTTTTCTTCACCAACCTCAAGTCCAATCAGCTGTTCTTCAAAACCAGGAATAAAGCTACCTGACCCAATCTCTAAACTGTATTCTTCAGCAGATCCACCGGGGAATTCTTCTCCATCAACATAACCGGTAAAATCTATTATTGCAAAATCACCTTCCTGCAGTTCTTTTCTTTCAGAAGTTACAAGCTGGCTGTGTTCATTTTGCATATTTTTAAGACGTGCATCTATTTCTTCTTCTTTTACAGAAGCATCTTCTTTTTCTATACCTAAATCTTTATATTCACCAAGTTCTACTTCAGGTTTAACTTCAACTACTGCTGTAAATTTAGCAGGCTCACCTTTGGCAATATAAAAATCTGCAATTTCTGGTTGATCTATTGGTTCAATATCAGTTTCTTCTAATGCTTGACTATATCCCTGAGGAATTAAAATATCAAGTGCATCTTTATGAAGCACCTCTTCACCATATCTTTTTTCTACAATTTTTCGAGGAGCTTTCCCTTTTCTAAAACCAGGAATGGTCATATCTTTAACAACCTTACGATATGCTTTTTCTAAAGCTTCTTCAACCTTTTCACTTTCTATTTCAATATCCAGTTTAATCTTGTTACCTTCTAATACCTCTTTATTTATTTCCACCAATATTCCTCCTAACTCATATTTAAAAACTATTTTGTTATAGGCTCTATATGTTAATAATCCCCGATCTGGCACCGGGCCAATATCGGGGGTCAATGACAGAATTATTAAATGGTGCGAAAGGTGGGACTCGAACCCACACGGGGATTACCCACTAGATCCTAAATCTAGCGCGTCTGCCAATTCCGCCACTTTCGCAAGCTTTTGAGATAATTTCAAATTAATTATTTTAATTGTAAAAATTAACTTTACTTTTCACAAAAAGCACATATAATGTTAGCATAGCTTTTTATAAATGTCAAGACTTAAGACCTAATTTTCTTAATAAATTTTAGATTAAATTTAATTATCCGGTTTCATCAATGATAGATCAACTTTTTGTCCTTTTAAATTAAGTGCTTTGGTTAATAATTCTTCTACAGCACAAAATTTTGCCTGGTACATTTCTTTGGTAGTAAATTTAGCATAATGCCGATGCAAAAAACCATCAATACCCATAAATAATATTTCTGTTAATTCTTCCGGGTAGTCGGTTTCAAACACTCCAGCTTCTACACCTTCTTTTACTATTTCAGTAAAAACCGGAATAAACTTATTCCAGAATTCTTTATTTCTTTTTTTCATAAACTTTGCATTTTCATCTATCTTAAAAAACTCATAAACCTTAAAATTACCCTGTCTGGTAAAAATAAGCCTTAAAATTACTTTTTCTAATTTTTCAAGTGGACTGTATTTATCACTTTCTAAAATATGTTGAGCTTTTTTTTCAGTATGATTATACCTTTTTCCTAACAAAGCATTAATTATATCTTCTTTTGTGTCAAAATAATAATAAAAGGTTCCTTTAGCAACTCCTGCTCTTTCGGCAATTTCTTTAACAGTTGCTTTTTCAAAACCTTCTTCAATAAATAGCTTTTCTGCTTCTCTTAAAATTGTGTTACGCCTCTTAAGCGATTTTTTTGTCTTTTTAGCCAATCTTTATTCCCTCCACTGTAATATGACTTATGGTCAACAAGGTATATATATTATAGCATAGTTTTTAAAAAAATTAAAGATTAAAATCAGTCGTTATTTAGCAATAATTTTTCTATTTCTTTTGGACTAAGTGCTTTATAAAAATAATAACCCTGAACCTGGTCACAATTGAATTTTTCAAGCAGATCTAATTGTTCTTTGGTTTCTACTCCTTCGGCAATAACACTTAAATCTAAATTATGTGATAAACTAATTATCGATTGAGTTAAAAGCTGATTTTTCTCTTTTTCTAAATTATCTACAAATAATTTATCAATTTTTAATTTATCAATAGGTAAATAGCTAAGATAATTTAAAGAAGAATAACCACTTCCAAAATCATCTAAAGCTATAGTAAAACCTCGTCCCTTTAATTGCTTTAAGATCTTTAGAAAATTATATTTATTATCTAAAAAAGCATTTTCTGTTATTTCAAATTCTATTAGCTCCTGTTTTATTTTATATTTCTCAAAAGCCCTATCAATATTTTTAATTTTATTTGGATTGGATAATTCCAGTGGAGATAAATTAATAGAAACCTTGATTTCTTCTTCAGTATTATTTTTCCACTTGCTTATCTGCTTTAAAACTTCATCTAATACCCAGCAGCCTATTTCTCTAATCAGATGAGTTTTTTCGGCAATTGGTATAAATTCTGCTGGAGAAATAATACCTAAATCAGGATGCTGCCAGCGAATTAAAGCTTCTAAACTGACAATTTTTTTATCACTAAGCCTGATTTTAGGTTGATAGACAAGTGAAAACTCATCTTTTTCTAAACCGGTTCTTAAATCTTGTTTTAGATTTTCAAATTTCAACTTTCTTAAATAAAGTTCCTGATCAAAAAATCTATAATTTTGTTTCTTATTTTCTATACTGTGAGCAGCTATTTGAGCAGCCGAAATTAATCCTTCACCATCTAATGCAGAATCAGGGTAAAAAGCTATACCTATATTAATATTTAAATAATAATCTATTTCTCCTTTTTCCCAGAGTTTTTGAACAGCTGCTAGAATTTTTTCTGCTTTCTTACTATATTTTTTCTTGTTGACCCTATTGTTAATGATTATAAACTTACTATAATTATAATTTGCAATAAATGATTTTGAATCTTCTTTTTCTATATCTTTTAAGATATCAGCCAGTTTTTTGATAAAATTACTGGTCTGCTTATAGCCTTTAATATCCATTAAAGTATTAATATTTTCAATATTTATGTAAAAAACTGCAAAGTTATAATTTTTATTATTTTGTGATTTTTTTATCTTAGCTTTTAATTCTTCATCTAAATATCTTTTATTAGGAAGTGAGGTTAATGAATCATAATAAGCCTGCTGATATAACTCTTCCTCTTTTTTAAAAATCTCTTCAAAATTACTAACTAGAAGATAATATAAAAAGAAACCTGTTATTACAACAAAGGCTATCCCTTTTACCGACTGGATTTGCTGATAGCTAACATAATCTTTAAAAAGAAAGGCAGCTAAAGAATCAGAAAACAATATCCATAAAATCCCAAACACGAAATATCTAATGACTATTTTCCTAACAGGATTATTACTATCATTTTTTTTCATAATATCCTCCAATCAAAGCGTAACTATTTTACTAATATAGATAAAACTCCAGCTAAAGCTTATAAAGCTATAACCGGAGTTTTAATAATTTACAAAATTTATTTACTATTTTAACTTCATTATATACTAAAATTAGCAATATTATCAAGCAGTAAAATAATTAATGCTTTTTCTTAACTTTATTAATTAAAAGTGCTGCAGAAAAAGCTGTAATAGGAATAGAAATTACCAGTCCTATCGTTCCTGCTATACCACTTAAAATTTCTGTTGCTACAAAATCCATATTGATAATTCTCAACCAGGAAATTTGATTAAATAATAAAAGTAATAAAAACGGAATTGCTCCACCTACATAGGCTAAGATCAGAGTATTTGCCATTGTCCCCATAATATCTCTTCCCAGCTCAAGTGAATGATCCATTAATTCTTTAAATTCAATCTCAGGATTGGCATTTTTAATCTGATAAGCTCCTGAAGCTATTGACATTGCCACATCAGTAATTGCACCTAAAGAAGCAATTATTATTCCTGCATATAAAAGGCCTCTGAAATCAAGTCCTTCTATACCTGAAGCTAACATTTGAGCCTCCTGGGTTCCAAGCCCTGATAGGTGAGCTATATTTCCAATATAATAGGCCAAAATACCGGCTATTATTACACCTGAACCAGTACCAATTATTGCAGATAAAGATTTAACATTCAAACCACCAATAATTGTTAAAATTAACACTATAACTGCAAGTGCACTAAAAGTAGTTGCCAAAATTGGTGACCAGCCCGCTAAAATAAGAGGCAGCATAACCCGAACAATTATAAATGCTGTAATAAATAAGGTAAATATAGTTTCCAGACCTTTTAGTTTGCCAACCAAAAGCAGAGCTAAAACTAATATTATTACCGCTAATAATAATCCTCGATCTCTTGCAATATCCTGCAGATAAATATCTCTTGTTCCATTATGTTCAAAAGAAACTAAAACAACCCTTAATCCTTCTTCCAGTCTAATATTTAAAAATCTGTGATCAGCCTGATAGTCATTTTCAATCTCTACTATATCACCAGCCAGGGGTCCATCAGTAACTTCAACTAAAGCCTCTTGAATATATCCATCCTCAGATTGATATTCTTCAATTTCTAAAACTCTACCCCTAAAATATTCTTCGTTTGTAGGCTGAGATGAAATTAAGTTTGTTTCTGGAATAAAAAAACTTGAAATAATAAATATCAGGCTGAGTATAATAATCACAAATATCCATTTTTTAAAATCTATCTTTAAATCCATATTTTTCACCAACTTATTTGAATTTTAAGTATATCAATTTAACCAAAAAAATCCCCACCGATTATAGAGTGGAGAAGCTGTTATAAACTTTTATAAAAAAATGGGGTGGATGATGGGGCTTGAACCCACGGCCTCAGGAGCCACAATCCTGCGCTCTAGCCAACTGAGCTACATCCACCATATTAGATTGATTAAAAACTTGAAATGGTCGGAGCGAAAGGATTTGAACCTTCGACCCCCTGCTCCCAAAGCAGGTGCGCTACCAAGCTGCGCCACGCTCCGCAAAAAAATAAAAATGGGGTGGATGATGGGGCTTGAACCCACGGCCTCAGGAGCCACAATCCTGCGCTCTAGCCAACTGAGCTACATCCACCATATTAGATTGATTAAAGCTTGAAAATCAAGCTTAATTATCTGACGACAATTGTTATTATAACAGTAAAATTAAGTATTTGTCAAGCAGCTTTTAATCTTTTAAATTAAAAATCAGACAAAAATAAAACTAATATTATTAACTCTATTAAGCTTCTATTCATATTATATCACATTTAAATGTTTTTTAAATAAAAAAACACCTTCTCAGGTGAATTAATACTTGTTCTTATTAAAATAAAAATGGCGCGCCTGATAGGATTCGAACCTATGGCCTACGGATTAGAAGTCCGTTGCTCTATCCAGACTGAGCTACAGGCGCGGAGCGGGAAACGAGACTCGAACTCGCGACCCTCAGCTTGGAAGGCTGATGCTCTAGCCAACTGAGCTACTCCCGCGTATAAAATGGTCGGAGCGAAAGGATTTGAACCTTCGACCCCCTGCTCCCAAAGCAGGTGCGCTACCAAGCTGCGCCACGCTCCGATTATGCCGCCAAAAAAGTATTTTTTCTGTGACAGCAATTAATAGTATATAGTAAATATATGCCTCGGTCAAAAAACAAATAGCCATATATTAGCTCTTAAATTAAATAAAGTATTAGATACTCTCATTTACTCCATATAACACTCTTTAAGTACCTCTTTTAATTTCTGAAGTGCTTTAGCTCTATGGCTTATTTTATTCTTTGTTTCAGGTGATATTTCTGCCATAGTTTTATTGAATTTTGGTAGATAAAAAATGGGATCATAGCCAAAACCATGCTCTCCTGCAGGTTGTTGAACTATCAAGCCCTCACAGCGTCCTTCTACAACTATTTCTTCCTCTTTAAAAGGATCTACAAGGGCCAGTACCGAAATAAAAGCAGCTTTGCGCTGCTCCCCATTTATTCCCTCTAATAGAGAGATGATTTTTAAATACTTCTCACGATCATCCAGATCATCTCCACCAAATCGAGCAGAACGGATACCTGGAGCACCAGCTAAATATTCTACTGAAAGCCCTGAGTCATCTGCTAAAACAACCTCATTAAGTTCAGCTGCCCTTTGCCTTGCTTTTTTGAGGGCATTTTCTCTATAACTTTTCCCATCTTCTATAACTTCAGGCAGCTTTTTATCTTCTGGTAACGGCAAAAAATCTATTTTTAAATCTGAAAAAAAAGATTTTATCTCTTCAATTTTATGCTGATTACCACTGGCAATTATAATTTTTTGCATAATTATTCAACTGCCAGATTCAGCTTTTGTATCTCTATTAATTCTCTAATTCCTTTTTCAGCTAAATCATACAATTTGTTCATTTCTTCTCTGGTGAAGGGATTTTCTTCAGCAGTACCCTGAATTTCGATTATCTCACCATTTTCGGTCATAGCGATATTCATATCCACCTGAGCCCTAAAATCTTCTTCATAACAGAGGTCTAGCATTGCTTTCCCCTCAACAATTCCCACACTGGTAGCTGCCATAAAATCTTTTAAAGGGTTTTCGCTTAACTTACCCTCAGCAAGCAAAAAGTTAACCGCATCAACTAAAGCAACATAAGCTCCTGTTATTGAAGCAGTTCTAGTCCCTCCATCAGCCTGTAAAACATCACAATCAACCCAGATAGTTCTTTCTCCCATTTTATCAAGGTCAATTATTGCTCTTAAACTACGACCAATTAAACGCTGTATTTCTTGGGTTCTGCCACTTAACTTTCTTTTAGCAGCTTCTCTAATATTTCTATCCTGAGTAGCTCTAGGTAAAAGAGAGTATTCTGCTGTCAACCAGCCAGTGTTCTGCCCTCTCAAAAAATATGGTACACTATCTTCTATAGAAACATTACACAAAACCATTGTATCTCCAGTTTCAACTAATACTGAGCCTTCAGCATATTTTGTAAAATCTCTCGTTATTTGAATATCTCTTAACTGATCAAGTTCTCTTCCATCATTACGCATTATTTAAATTTCCCCCTCTGTTTTTTAAAGCAAGAAAAATATTTTCTTCTTTAAATTCTAAATTATCCAGCTTTAAAAAACGTCTTCCATGTTCCAAAAAGCTTTTAGATATTCTACTCTCATCACTTACAATAAATTTATGTTCCCCCTCAACAATATCTTTATTTAAAAAGATATCCTTGTTCAATAAATTAGCTTTATTTAATTCTTTTCTGAACTTTAAGGCTGTTTCCTGAGCAGGATTAACAAGCATTACATCTTTTCCCATAACCTTTGCTAGAACAGGCATTAAATATGGAAAATGGGTGCAGCCTAAAATCAATACATCCACTTTCGCTTTTATAATTGATTCTAAATATCTATAAGCAGTTTTTTCTACCTCAGGGCCAGAAAACTTTCCTGCTTCTACTAATTTTACAAAACCCGGACAGGCTTTTGCAAAAATCTCTGACTCTGCTGATTCATACTTAATAGCCTTCTGATAGGCCTGACTGTTTATAGTCCCTTCAGTACCTATAACCGCAATTTTATTGTTCTGACTAACTTTAACAGCTTTTTTGGCCGCACTATCGATCATTCCGAAGATCGGAATTTCAAATTTTTGCTTTACATAATCTAAAGCTGCTGAACTACCAGTATTACAAGCAATTACAACAGCTTTAACATTTTTTTCTTGTTTTAAATAAGCTATTATATTTTCTACATATTCTCTAACCTCAGAGAGTTTTTTAGGACCATAAGGCAGGTGCAAAGTATCACCATAGTAAATTATATCCTCTCCAGGTAATAGCTTAAATATTTCGCGAGCAACTGTTAAACCTCCAACACCTGAATCAAGCAAACCAATTGCTCTTTTAGAATCATCCAAAAAGACCAACTCCTAAATCTCCTATTCTTAATTGTCTGTAACTAGTTCTTGATTGTACATTAAAGGGCGACTCAAGTCAAGATGACCAACTAAAGTTTCTACTTCTTGACCTTCCAGTAAAATTTGTACTGATTGAACCTCATTTAAAGCTGTATAGCTATTAACTATAGAATAGATAGTTAATAGTTCACCAGTGCTTCCACCCCAGTGGTTTTCTCTTAAAGCTGAATTGAAATTTAATATTAAAACATCTTCATCTAAATCATATTCCAGCAACTCCACTTCCTCTGGTATTGTAGCTGAAAGATTTTCAGACTCGGGTCCTTTATTTAGCTCTGCGATGATCTGAAAATAAAGATCATCATCTTCAATAATTTCTCTCTGCTCGGCAACTAAATATTGAGCATCCTCTGTTGAAAAATAGACATTAATTTGATCATCTACAAATAAATTATTGGAGATAAAGATAAGCAAATAAACTAAAGCAGCAGTTAAAAGAAGAATTCGCATGACAGCTAAAATCTTTCTTTTCATTTCTGGATTCAAAATACTTTGCTTTTCTGCCATTTTATCTGCCTCCGTTCTCTCTGATATAGTCAAGAACACCATCAACAATTAAATTGGCAGCTTTATTTCGAAATTCATCTGTTTTAAGTAGAGCTTCTTCTTCAGGATTAGATAGAAAACCTAATTCCACCAGTGCAGACGGCATTTCTGTGTATCTTATTACATAAAAATTATCGTTTTTCAGACCACGATCTACAAGACCAAGATTCCTTGATAACTTATCATGAATTTTTTCCGCGAATCTGCGACTGTACTCAGTATTGTTATGGTTGAAATAAGTTTCAACACCACCAACTTCAGGGTTGTTCGTCGAATTAGAATGAATACTAACAAATAAATCAGCCCCTGATTGATTGGCAATTCTTACCCTCTGTTGTAAAGAAAGAAATTCATCTTTATCTCTGGTTAAAAGAACATTCTGACCCTCTGCTTCTAATAATTCAGCAATTTTTAATGAAATAGCAAGTGCAGGCTCTTTTTCTTCTAAACCTGCTCTGCCAATTGCTCCAGGATCAAAACCTCCATGGCCAGCATCAACAACAATTAATCTTTCCGGCATTTCTTTAATATCATCAAGTACATCATCATGCTTAGAAAGAGCAATATTGATTACCCTTCCCTGATCACTTTCATTTACCCGATGATTATAATATTCATCTAATTCAAAAACTAAACGGGTAACTTCTCTGTCTTCTATAACATAATTACTGCTTCGAATGTCCTTAATTAAAGAACCCTTTTCTGGCAAATCTAGTTCAGAAATATTATCTATAGTATTTTCCACATCAATAACAATTCGGTGAGGATGAGTAAATTTTTTAACTTCATAATCTGGATTACCTGTTAATGCTACAGCCAGATTTTGAAAATCTTCATCTTCACTGCTTTGTATGCTAGAAAATTTATTTTGAAAGCTAATTGTATAATTATAAACTCCATTTTTCTTTTCTTCATGCCAGTTATAGCCAGTTAGCTCATGTAAATCAGCTACCAGTCTAACTGTATCATTATCAAAACGAGCAGTTCTTATACTGTTTATTAAGGGATCATCAACCTCTAATTTATCAGCAATATTTGCACCTCTTTTAGTATTCAAGAGATTAACAACAAGTCTTGGCGGCTCAGACAACAAAAAGTTGTCAGGATTTATAGAAGATTGTGATTGAAAAGTAATTTTGCCTGCTGCATATTCTAAATTGCTGATTTCTGACTGCTCACCTTTTCTAAAGCTCAAAATACTGCTCTGCCTGTCTTCGCTGTTATCAACCGCCTGCATAATTTGATTATCTTTAAGTTGGGCTTCTATTCTTAAAATAACAGGATCCAGGCTATGTTGAGTGACATTCACATCTTTAATTAGGGGATTATCTCGCAGATCCTTTTCATAATTACCAATTACAAGTGAAGGAATATCAATAATCACCCGGTTAGAATCACTTAAATAATTGATGTCTGCCTGAGGTATATCTCCGGTAGCTTCTATATTAAAGAAATTGTCATCACCAATAGATACTCTTTTTAACTGAGGCAAAAAGCTCAGAGCAAGGGTATCACTATCTTCACCACTATATTCATAAACTCCTCCATCAATTTGAAATGGAATCGGATTTCTACTTCTCAAAACGAGTCTCAAAAGTGCCCGATCTGGAACATTGACTACCCTTAAATAAAAGTTGTTATTTGAAACATTATCACTGAATTCTCGGTTGACCTCAGCTTTATCGATTTCAATTATAATTTCTCTACCATCATCACTCTGTAAAACCCGATAAGGAGAGATCTCATCCATTTCAATATTTAACTGATTACCATCCTCTTTCCACTCGATATTATTAATGGTAGTATCTGGCTGAAAAATATATAATTCATCACTATCTCGCTGAAATTCCAATAAATAGCCAAAAGCTTCTATTGTTTTTGCCAGTGGTATGTAAGCCTGATTATCAATTAAAACCAGCCCGGCTTCAGTCCGAATAGCATCATTTCGATTATTATTTCTAATCTGAATAAATCTGCTGTTGGCCATCAATTTAACTTCTACCCCATCTGTTTCCATTTCCAGTAATTTAAGTGAAGGGTGCCAGTTATAATCAATATCCAAGAGATCAGCAAGATCAGTAGCTTTAATTAAAAATTCACCTTCAACCACAGTACTAGAAATTTGATCTGTAATATCTTCATTATTAAAATAAATAGTATTTTGAGCAGCAGCGGATTCAAAAGCAAGAATTGGAAGTAATAATAAAATAAATGCTGTAAAAATTACCCTGCATCTTAAAGACAAGATCTCTCCCCCTTTCTGGTTATATATAATTAATGTCACTAAATTCTAGTTCTACTTTGTTTAACAAACTATCAGGAGAATAACTTTCTTTTTCAACTATTTCTTGATCAATAGTTTTAAACGGCAAAAAAACTTTAAAATTGCTATAATAACCATAGTCACTTTCTAGCTCTATTTTGCCACCGTGCATTTCGATTATTGATTTAACTAAAGAAAGTCCAATTCCACTGCCTTCTCTTTTTTTCTTAAAACTTTGGTCGACCTGTCTAAACTTATCAAAAATTATTGCCTGATTTTCTTTTTCAATTCCAATTCCAGTGTCTTTAACAGATAATGATATAGCTTCATCAACTTTCTGGAGAGTTAAAATTATTTGATCTCCTCTAGCAGAAAACTTGACAGCATTAGAAATTAAATTCAAAATAACTCTTTCTATATTAAAAGGATCACAGGCAATAACAGCAGAATCTAAATCACAAATAAATTTAAAATCTCTTTCTTTCTCTTCAAGATAATCACTAACTGTATTCACAATTTCTCTAATAAGTTTAACTATATCGAAATTACCTCTGTGCAAACTGAAAGCATCCACTTCAATTCGTGTTATATCTATTAAATTATTAACCAGACGCAAAAGTCTAAAACCATTGTTTTTTATGGATTTTAAATAATTATTTATTTTGTCTTTGTCTTTATAAGTTTGAGAATTATACAAATAAAACTCGAGCAACTGTAGACTAGAAAAAATTAAATTTAATGGCGTTTTTAATTCGTGAGAAATATTGGCAAAAAATTGAGTTCTTAATTTACTGTATTCTAGTTCTTCGTTTTGTTTTTTAATTTTTTCTTCAGCTCTAAGTCTTTCTGTAATATCTCTCGCAATTGAAATAACCTCGATTATATTATCTTCTTGATCTCTTATAATTGCATTGTTCCATTCACAATATATCTCATTACCATCTTTAGAAACATTTTTGTTAATATTATTATTATAATTTTGAAAACCACTGAATAACTTTTCAGTCATCTCTGTAACTTCTGAATAATAGTCCTCTGGAACTAAAAGATTAAAATTCTTATCAAGAACCTCTTCCTTTTCCCAACCAAAAATTTCTTCTGCCCGTTGATTCCAATCAATAATATTAGTCTGACGATCATAAACGACAAAAGCTAATGGAGCCTGATCAAACAAGGTTCTATACCTTTCTCTATTTCTAAAAAATATATTTTCTTTTTTTATCTTATCTGTGATATCAACTGCTAGACAGAGCAAATAATCAATTTCCTGCTCATAATTTTGATGAGGAATTACATCTACCTCAACATTCTTCTTTTTATTATTTATTTCCAAAATTATTTTTTTCTTTTTCCGCTCTCCACTTTCAAAAATCTTTTGATTAAAGTTTTTGATTTTTAGAGAGTCCTCTTGATTTAAAATCACTGATATATTTTTATTTTCAAGTTCTTCAATTTTTAATCCGCAAAAATCGGCCATTTTTTTATTAACAGCACCAAACTCATCTGCCTTATTAAAAGTAAATGCAATTTGTTTTAAATCATTAAATAGAAAATAAAAATCATCTGATAATATAGTCAATTTAAAAACCTCTTTTTTAAAAAATTTAAAACAGTATATTATAAGGAGGCTAAGAATTAATCTGTTTAAAAACTTCCTGTAGGTCTCCTTCTCTATTTTTAAGATCAACTAATTTGTATTGGTCAGTAATCTGATTTAGCCTTTTAAAAAGATTCTCCTCAACAAATAGCTTAAGATAAAAGTTGTCTTCTTCAATTTTGAATTCTTCACCTTTTTTAAGCAAAACTTCTAACTGCCTTTTTAAACTTTTTTTATTTAAAGAAAAAGGATCATAAGCAAAAATCAGTTCTAAAAAATCCTGTTGTAAATTATCTTTAAAGATCGATGGTTTATCCAGTGCAATCAGATTTCCCTTATTTATAAAAGCTACTCTATCACAGAGGCGATCAGCTTCTTCTAAATAATGAGTACTTAATAAAACAGTTTTACCCTCATTTTTTAATTGAGAAATCTTTTTTCTTATTATTTCTGCAGAAATTGGATCAAGACCTCCAGTTGCTTCATCAAGGATTAATATTTCTGGTTCTGCTAAAAGAGAACGACAGATCATCAACCTTTTTTTCATACCTTTAGAAAAGTTTTTGACAGCTTTTTTGCGAACATCAAATAATTTATATTCCTTTAAAAGCTCTTCAACCTTAGCTTTTTTAACATTATTTATTCTGGCAAAAAAAATCAGGTTATCATAAGCACTAAGCCGATGATACAAATTGCTTTCTTCAAAAACAACTCCTATTTTTTCTTTAATCCAACCGGGCAGCCCAGATATTATATTTTCGCTAAAAATATTGATCTCTCCACTATCTGCTTTTAAAAGTCCGATAATAATTTTAATAGTTGTTGTTTTTCCAGCTCCATTTGGTCCTAAGAGCCCAATGATTTCACCTTTATTAACCTTTAAATCAATACCTTTTAAAGCTTCAAAGCTGCCGAAACTTTTTTTGAGATCTTTGATCTCTAAGATATAATCATCAACCATTATCCTCGGCCACACTTTCCGGACTCAGATCATCTAAAATAGGTTCCGGATCCCAAAACAATTCAAAATGATCATCTTTCTCTCTTAAATAGATCAATTTATCAGATTCTCTTTCCCGACTACCTAAACGCCTAAACTTGATTAAATATGAAACTTCAACTGTATAAAAAGTACCTTCATCTTCTAGAAAAGGAAATTCTTTTTTAAACTCTTGATAAGAAATTTCCTCAGGATTAGTTACTTCAATATCAGTATATTCAAGCTCATATTTTTCGAAATTATCCTGTTGAAATTCAATATATTCATCACTGCTCAAAATTATTTTTAATTCATCTGCAAAATTATCATAAACTTCTTTGAAATTTTCTTGAGCATAATTGTCATAGATATATTCGCCAAATTCTACCGGATTAGCAAAATAACCTGCCTCAGTACTTTGGGTAAAAGAAAAAATTAAAATCGTCAATACCAACAAAGAAAATATTTTCCACTTATAATTTTTATTCAACAAATGAATCAGCCTTTCTTAAATAAACATATATTATAATATAAAATAGTAGGGCAAAAAGAGTTAATGCTGTTATTTCAATAAAAAGATTGATATTTGCTCCTTGATAAACTAAAGTTTTGTCTAAAGCCCGATAAAGATAATGTGACGGAAAAAACAGGGCCAGCCTCTGAGTTAAAGGAGATACATCTGCTACTAAAGCCGGAAAAATTATAGGAAAATAGATAACTGTAGAAATTGATCTAGCTGAAGCCTGAGAATTTGTAAAGATACTTATTATTAGACCTAAACCACTGAAAACAAAAGAAGCAATGGTTATTATAAAAAGTGAAAGTAATAAACGGTTAAATGAAAGTACCAAAACACCATTTAAAGCTCCCATTAAAACAGAAGTTATTAAAGTTAAAACGAGTGCAAAAAGGCTCTTAGCTATTATTATATCAGATGCTTTAAGTTTTGTAACCATTAAAGCTGCCAGGGTATAGTTATCCTTTTCCTCAGAAAGCGAACCTGAAATAAGCATTAAACCAATCATCGTTATTGTTACAGTTAACCAGACCGGTAAAATAGCACTTGCTGCTTCAAATTCAGCTGCACTTTCAAAGTTGAATTGAGGTCCCTGATCAAGTCTATGATATGAACTTAAAATCTGTGAAATATTTTCTCTTAAAATAAAAAAATTAATTGTATCCCTGCTGTCAAGGTAAATTTGATACCGGTCTTCTATATTTTCTCTATCCTGATAATATATTAAAGCTGCATCAATATTACCTGAAGCTGTATCCTGCCTGCCTGCTTCTGCTTCAGAATATTTATTTACATTAAAATTTTGAAAATTATCATCTATAAAAGCTGCAATTTCTTCTGAACCTTCACCACTAATACCTAAATTAAAGTTTCTCATCAGCTGTTCTCCACTAACAAGCGAAAACATTAAAGATGCAAAAAGTGGTAGTAAAATTATCATAATTGCTGTTCTATTTTTCAAAGATTCTTTAAGATCTTTTAAAATAATCAATGAAATGACTTTGATTTTATTAAAAAAAATTTGCATAAATTACTCCTTTAAATATTACTGCTTTTTATACTCTATATATTTTATATTCTGGAAATTAATAGTTATTCCTGCTGCAAAATAATAGCAGGGAGAAATATTTTTATATTTCTCCCTTTTAAATTCAGTATTAGGGAGCCATTCTATCAAAAAAGTAAACTAATGCCCAAACTATTACTATAATTCCTACTATTTCTGCCATTATAACTCCCCCCTTCCTCAAAAAGACTATAGATTTTTTATTTTCTACTATATAGATATTTCTACAAAAATTATTAATCTCCTTTAAAAGCACTGTCAAAGTGCACTATTCGGTTGTTATTATCCCATATTCACTTAGCTCTAAACCGGCTAAAAGTTCTATTATATAAAGAGGAGCCAATAATTTGTTATTAACAAACAGTACTTCTGTCGGCATTTCATAATCTCCAGCCTCAGTTTCTAATATATTACTATTGACATTTAATAAATAAAACCTACCTCCAGAAATCAATAAGAATCTTTCTGCTTCAAGCTGATAAAGATTAATATCAAGTTCATCTGCTAATTCATCGACCACAAATAAAGTTGATTCATCGAGTTGTTGAGGCATGATCATAAAGTGTTTTTCTTCAAATTCCAATTCAACCGCTTCTACTGCAGCAGTATTTAATACAGCACTCAAAAAGAAAATCATTAAAAAAGATATCAATATATTTAGATTTTTTTTCAATTTTTTACACCTCTTTTCTCTTTAAAGTAATTACTTTATTTTTAAAGCAAAGAAAATGTTCCGGTCAGGTTAATTGATATCATATAATTTAGATAAAATATAATTAATATGTTATAATAAAGAGCGAATTCTTTTATAATATATTTTGAAATATTATTTTAGCTCAGGTGGTGGTAAAGATGAAAGAGATATTTAAAATATTTTTTATATTTTTTAAAATAGGTTTATTTACTTTTGGTGGTGGCTATGCCATGCTGCCAATAATCAAAAGAGAACTGGTCGATAATCTAAACTGGATCACAGAAAGTGATATCCTTGATTATTATGCGATTGGTCAAAGCACACCGGGAATAATCGCAGTTAATACTGCTACTATGACCGGCTATAATCTAAAAGGAATTAAGGGTGCTTTAGCTGCTACATCAGGCTTTATTATGCCTTCTTTAATTATTATTACAATTATTGCCAGCTATTTTAGTCGTTTTCAAGAAATAGAGTTATTCCAGCATGCTTTTTCTGCAATTCAGATTGCTGTTGTAGCACTTATAATAGACATAGTGATAAAAATGTGGAATAAGTCTGATAAAAGTAAAATAAGTTTATTGATTTTTGTTCTGGCTTTTATATTACTTGCCTTATTAAGGGTTTCACCAGTTTTTGTAATCTTAGCCTCTGCAATAAGTGGTATAATTATTCAAAGGTTTAGAGGTGAATTCAAAAAAAGTGTTAAAGAATATAAAAATAATAAAAACTAAATTTTCAAGAAAGAAGGTCAATTTTAATGATTTACATAATATTATTTTTAGAATTTTTTAAAGTAGGTCTTTTCGCCCTCGGTGGAGGCTTAGCTGCCCTCCCCTTTTTACAGGAACTAATAGTAAAATATGGCTGGATAACCTCTGAAGAACTGCTAAATATGATTGCAGTTTCAGAATCAACTCCAGGTGCAATTGGTATTAACACAGCCACCTTTATAGGTTATAATACTGCTGGTATTATGGGAGGAGTTATCGCCACAATTGGACTCGCTGCCCCATCAATTATTATTATTTCAATTATTGCTCATTACTTTAAAGAGTTTAATAATCATCCTCTTGTTAAATCTGCCTTTGTCGGAATTAGACCTGCTGTTGCCGGACTAATTGCTTCTGCAGCTTTTCAGCTCAGCAGAGGACAAATCTTTCATTTCGATAAACTTAACACCGATTTAGAAATTTTAAGTTTTTTAGATTTAAAGGGAATCATATTATTACTGCTAATATTTTTAGCGATCCGGAAATTTAAAAAACATCCAATTATATATATTTTGGCTTCTGCTTTAATTGGAATCGTTTTCAAATTCTAAAAAGCTATCTGCTGATATTTACCTCATAGTCATCAACTGAAAATTCATGAAAAGTATCTATAAAATCTAAATATTTATCCATTATACTCTGTAGATAGCGATAATCATTTCCAACTGTAACAACTCCTATCACAGCAGTCTGTAAATAATCTTGAGATTCGAGCTCTGCTGCAGCAACATTAAATTTATTTTTGCTTTTCTGCAGCAGACTTTTAATTATATGCCTTTTATCTTTTAGAGAACTAAGCCCTGGTAGATATAATTTAAGTTTACAGCTTGCTATTATCATTATTTTTACCACCATCCTGTAAATGAATAGTTTGAGTGGGGAAGGCAAAGTTGATTCCTAGCTCATTAAATTTTTCATTTAATTTGTAGTTTATATTCTGCTGGATATCCATATACACCCTATATTCCCGGCTCTGAACAAAAAAGACCACCTGAAATTTTAGCGAAAAATCTCCATATGCTTCAAAATGAGCTCGATCAAATTCGGTCTTATCTTCAGCCTTAATTATTTCTTCAACGATTCCAGGAATCTGCTTTATTTTTTCTAAAGGAGTTCCATATTCTATTCCAAAGTTGAAGTTAATCCTTCTTCTCTGCATTCGCTTGAGATTGTTGATCCTTGAGTTAACTAAATCGGTATTAGAAATGATTAATTCTTCTCCACTTATGCTTCTTAAACGAGTTGTTTTGATCCCAATATGCTCAATCGTACCTCTATAATCACTAATCACTATATAGTCCCCTACATCAAAAGGTTTATCAAAATAAATAGTAAAATAATTAAAGAGATCATTTAAAATATTCTGGGCTGCAAAAGCAATAGCAATACCACCGATACCCAGACCGGTTACAAGACCTGTAATCTCAATATTTAAATTATCCAGAATGAATAAAAAGGCAACGATCCAGATAATCGCTTTAATTATAAATAAAGTTATTGTGAGAATATTATTTTCTTCTGTACTTCTTTCTTTTTTCTCCCAGTGTTTTCTTAAGAGATATGTAATAATATCCTGAATAATTAAAACTGCAAAAAATACAGTTAAGATCATTAGCACAGCAGTAATAACGGTATCTAGCACATCTATAGTTCTTAATTGATTGAAAGCTATATATACTGTCAAGAAATATAATAATGGATAAAGCCTCTTTTTGATCAGTTTTTTAAGTAGCTCAGCAAATGAATGAGAAAATTTATCAATGAATATGTTGACTCTATCAAGTAAAAATTTATCAAATAATTTGATTAATAAATATACACTTATAATAAAAATAAATGCTCTTAAATAATTGAGTATAGTATTATTAAAAATTATGGTATTTAAATTTAGATTCTGCATCAAATTCCTCCCGGTTTTAAAGCTTAGCCGATAATAGGCTTATATTATATATTAACCATTTTTAGCTATTTACCTGCTTTTAAATCAGCTAAATTTAGCTATTTTAGATTAAAAAAAGAACCTTTTAAGGCTCTTTTTTTAAAGATCTAATCATTTTTATAAAAGCTTTGGCTAATTCTGGATCAAACTGACTTCCTGAACAGCTTTCTATTTCTGCTAAAGCCTCTTTTTGAGAAATAGCAGCACTATATGGCCTTTCATTGGTCATCACATCATAAGCATCTGCGATTGCAATTATTCTTGCTAAATAGGGAATATCTTCTTTTTCCAGCTCTCTGGGATAACCAGAGCCATCCCAATTTTCATGATGAGCTAATATCTCTTCTGCAATCAAGGCGAATTCTTTGGTAGAAGCAGCTATTCTACTGCCTATCTCCGGATGTTTTTTTATTATCTCCCATTCCTCATCTGTTAGCTTACCTGCTTTGCTTAATATTTCTTCGGAAATAGTAGCCTTCCCTATATCATGTAATACTGCCAGCAGAGATAAACGGTCTAATTCCGAACTTGGCAGCCCCTTGTCTTTTCCCAAATCATGGGCCAACTCAATCATTCTTAAAGCATGTTCTTTAGTCTCACTACTTTTAACACTTAAAGTATTTAGCAAGCCCTGAATAATTTTATTTTTGGCACTTTTGCCTTCGAGCAGCTTGTTTTGATACATTGCATCATCTGCTTTTTTTAGAATATCTTCGATCTTTTCTGATTTTTGTGTTTTAGTAGCCACACCAAAACTTAGTGAGATGGGGATTTGCTCATTTTCTGTTTTCTGAGTCGCTTTTTTTATTCTTTTTAATATTTTTTCAGCTGTTGTTTGGTCACTCTGTGGTAACAATATAACAAACTCATCTCCACCATGCCTGGCTAAAATATCTTCTTTTCTAACCACATTATCTAATATTTTAGCAGCCTTGATCAGCATTTTATCTCCTTTATCATGGCCAAAGGTATCATTTATAATTTTTAAACCATTTACATCAGCCATGATTATACTTATCGGAAGCTGTCTTTTTGTATCAAGTCTTTGTAATTCTTCTTCAAAAAATCTTCGATTATAGAGGTTAGTAAGTTTATCTTTATATGATAAATATTTAATCTCTTCTTCTTTTGCTTTTCTTTCAGTAATATCTTTTAAAAAAGCTAACTCATATTCTTTATTATTATGTTCTAAATACCTGCTTGTAATTTCGACATCAATTAGCTTCGAATTTTTAGTTATAACTTTACTTTCGATTATATCAGTTTTTTGTATTTTTAAATTTTCCCAATCTTTTTTTCGCTCAGTTTTTAAATAACTCATATCTATATCAAATATTTTTTTGCCGATCAACTCATCAGAACTATAAGCTAAAATTTCACTGACCTGTTTATTAACATATTCAAAACTACCTTCTGGACTAATCCAGAATATGCCTAAAGGGGCATTGTCAACTGAAAATTGAGTTAATTTTAGTTTTTCTTCCCTTGCCTTTTTTTAGTAATATCTTCGGCAGAGCAAACTACAAATTCTACTTCATTTTGCTCATTTATTTTAGGAATTTTTCTAATACTTAAAAGTCTTCTTTCTCCCCTGTGATTTTTTACCCATTCTTCACTCTTGTTTTTCTTTTTATCTTCAAAAACTTTTTTATTGCCTTTTCTACAGATCTTTGCCTCTTCAAATGAAAGAACATCAGCCAGTTTTTTATTCTCAATTTCCTCTTTTTCATATCCTAAAAAATCTGCATGAGCCTGATTGACCTTCCCATAACTATCATAATCTTTAAGATACCAGATTTGGGTATCGGTATTATTTAAAAGTATTTTTTGCTCTTGATTCAGTTTATCTAACTGCTGTCTTGTTTTAAATTTTTGATAGCTAACTATAGAAGTAAATGCTGCTGAGCTTAAATAAAAGGCAAAATAATATAGTCTAAAACTGATCGAAAGCTCTTCTGCAAGAAGCAGGGTTAAGCCCACAAAAAGAGCCAGAGCAACATTGCAGTAAAGGAGAACCTGATTTCCCTTAAAAAAGAGGTTGGCAATTATCATTGAGCCAATCAATGCTACAGCCAGATTATATTGAAAAGAATAAAAATATGTAATATAGGCTAGATGGGCTAAAACAGAATAAACTATTAGATAAGAAGCTGTTTCAAGTCTCCTTTTAAGCCAATCATTAAAGTAAGATATGATAAATAAAATTATGGATAAAAAGATTATAAATCCCCGATGGGCAAGTGGAATCGGATCCGCTCCAGTGGGAATATTATAATAAAAAAGTCCTGAAACAAAATAAAAATAAGCAATAACCAATAAAATAACCCTGTAAAAATTAGCAGAGCCGTATTTATCTTTACTTTGCTCTTTGAGAAATTTAAGCTTATTTTTAAACAAGATAATCTCCCTCTCCCGACATTTTATTAACATTATAATTATTATATAGTATTATTCACCAGTTTTAAATAAAAATAGATATTTTTTTGCAAAAAAATAAGCTCAGCCTCAGCTGAGCATTCCAAATAAATATATTTTAATTTTGGTGGAGGTGGTGGGAGTCGAACCCACGTACTGAATGACTCACCCAGTAGTTTCTACGAGTGTAGTTCAGTTTTTAATCTCACAGTAAATGCTCCACTGAACAGGATCATTTACTGCCAGTCTGTTAATTGTCCTTTCTTCTTACAGACATCAGAAGAAAGTTAGCCTGCTTTATATGGCACCTGGGACGACTCCACAGGCAGGAGACGGCCAGGCGTTAACTGCCTACGCGGCAGCTAAAGCGTAACTATTATCGTTTGCGGATAATTTTATAGTTCCCAGTGTTTTTCGAGTGAAAGAGAATCCTCGACTCGCTTCTAAAGGATTTACCATCCAGGCGAAGCCAGAACACCCCCAAAATTAGCTTTATCTTTACTGCATAACTATTATAACTTAAAGGTCAGGAAATGTCAAATTAATTTAAAAACAGCCATTTAACTTGCATTCAAGCGGGAAAAGGAGGAAAATAAATTAAAAGTCTCCCTCTTTTCTTCTTCTATTAAAAGCTTTTTCCATCTCTCTTTTGGCTGTTTCTTTTGCAATATCTCTTCTTTTATCATGCTTTTGTTTACCCTTAGCAACAGCAAGCTCTACTTTACAGAGGTTTTTTCTTAAATAAATAGTTAGGGGAACAAGGGTATATCCTTTTTGAGTAGTATAACCGATCAACTTTCTGATCTGACTTTTATGCAGTAAAAGTTTCCGCTTTCTTTCCGGTTCATGATTAAAACGGTTGCCCTCTTTATAAGGACTTATATGCATATTATGCAGATAAACTTCTCCTCCCTCAACCAGGGCAAAACTGTCTTTTAGGTTAACCCTATGGTTACGGATAGATTTTATCTCTGTTCCCTGTAATTTAATTCCTGCTTCATATACTTCTTCTATATAAAAGTCATGCTTTGCTTTTTTATTTCTGGCCACTATCTCTATATCTTCATCTTTTTTAGCCAAGTTTACCACATCCTTTAATTATTCAATCTTTTCTATTAAGCTAAAGTCAAGCTCTCGCTCATCACGATTAACATTGACTACTTTAATTTTGAGTTCATCACCAATTCTATAAATCTTATTTGTTCTCTCACCTATCAGGCGGTATTGATCCTGATCATAATGGTAATAATCATCTTTTAGTTCCTTGATATGGATCAAACCTTCAACAGTGTTTTCCAGCTCTACAAAAATACCAAAACCGGTTATACCACTAATAATGCCTTCAAATTCCTCGCCAATCTTATCTTCCATGTATTCAATCTTTTTAAGATCAACTGAATCTCTCTCAGCATCTGTGGCTCTTCTTTCCTGTAAAGAACAGTGATCGGCAATTTTAGGAAGTTCAGCATCAATTTTATCCTGCCTGTTTTTGCTTAAATAACCTGCTGCTATAGTTTCTTTAATGATTCGATGAGCTGTGAGGTCAGGATATCTTCTAATCGGTGAAGTAAAGTGAGTATAATGGGTAACACCAAGACCGAAATGACCGATATTTTTTTCCGAGTATACTGCCTTTTTTAATGATCTTAACATAACTGTTTCAATTATCTTCTCTTCTTTACTTCCCCTGACTTCCTCTAATATAGCCTGTAAAGAACGGGGATGAACACCATTTTTTATTCCCTTTAATTCATAACCAAAATTATGGATAAACTCTTTAAACTGGATCATCCTATCAAGATCTGGTTCTTCATGAATTCTATAAATAAAGGGCATTTCCCGCCATGACATTTCAGCAGCTACAATCCTATTAGCTGCAATCATAAATTCTTCAATCAACTGTTCTGCTTCCCGGTGAGGTCTTTTCTTTAATTTAACCGGCTTTCCCTGTTCATCCAGTTCCACCTTAACCTCAGTAAAGTTGAAATCCATACTTCCTTCTTCAAAGCGGTTTTTGCGCAATCTTTCTCTGAGCTTATTCATCATATTTATTTCTTCGACAAAATCACTATATTCATCTTTTATCTTTTCATCTTTATCTTCAATTATTGCCTGAGCATCATCATAGGTCATCCGGTGATTAGATTTGATAACAGATTTAACTATTTGGTGATCCGAAATTTCAATTCCTATCTTTCCACATAGTTTATATTCAATAAAGACCGTTAATGTCATCCGATCCACATGAGGATTAAGACTACAGATTCCATTTGATAATTTTTCAGGCAGCATTGGAATAACCCTATCTACCAGATAAATACTTGTTGCTCTATTATATGCTTCCTTGTCAAGCAAACTGCCCTTTTTTACATAATGACTCACATCAGCAATATGAACCCCCAGGCGATATTTCTTATCACTGATTTTTTCTATAGAAACCGCGTCATCTAGATCTTTTGCATCAGCACCATCAATGGTAAGCAGTTTTAAGTCTCTTAAGTCTACTCGATCTTCATCGGTCTTAATGCTTTGTTCATCAACCTCATCAGCAATATTTTTTAATTCATTTCTGAGATTTTTCGGAAATTCTCCAGGTAAATCAAGCTGACGAATAATAGCCTCAATATCAACTCCAGCATCATCTTTGTGGCCCAAAATCTCTGTAATTACACCTTCAGGATTACGGTTTTTAGCAGGCCAGCGTGTTATTTTAGCTACGACCTTATGCCCATTTTGAGCACCATTTAAAGCATCTGGCGGAATAAATATATCATTACAAATTCTTTTATTATCAGGTATTAAAAAACCATAATTTTTATATTTTTCTAAATTACCTACTATTGTTTTGTTAACTCTTTCTATTATTTCTGCAACTTCTCCCGCCTGGCTTTTACCCCTTGAAGAACGTACTAAACGCACAAATACCTTATCATTATGCATAGCACCATTCATATTGGCTGAAGAAATATAGATGTCATCTTTTTCTGGGTCATCAGGTATTAAAAAAGCATTACCAGAAGCTGTTTTTTCTATTCTACCTGCAATCAAATTAAATTTCTCTGGTATACCAAGTAAACCTGCTTCATTTTGATAAATATAGCCAGATTCTAAAAGATCATCCAGCAGTTCAGAAAATAGCTGCTGTTGATCACGACTAATATCAAATTTTTTATAAATTTCTTTTTTGCTAAGTGGTTTATGGACATCTTCTCTTAGTTTTCTTAATAATTCACTTCTTGCACTCATTTATTAATCATCCCCAGTCATTTTAGACTATTTTTAAAAATTTTAAGATAAATTCATTCCAAAAACTGAGATAATTTAAAAGTAAAAATCAGAGTCCCAGCTGATCAGAAATATTCTGCATTGCTGATAATGAAAGTCCTACAAATTCTTTCAATGCTAAATCCATCTCCTGACAGGAAGCTATAACATCCCTGTCTGCCCCTTTAGCAAAAGAGCTATCTGAATATCTATTTAAGACAAATTCACTATCTAAAGCTTCTAATTTTTTCTCAGGATGAATTAAAGCAGATGCCACTATTAATCCGGTCAGAGGATCAGCTGCATAAAGAGCTTTTGCCAGTAGAGTTTCTCTAGCTAAACCATGCATACCATTGTGAGCTCTTACCGCATTAACCAGGTCTTCATCCATTCCCATCTCCTCAAGCATATCAGCTCCAAGCTGGCTATGTTTATGTGGCTGATCAGCAGTATCTTCATAATCTATATCATGAAGAAGACCAGCCAAGCGCCACTTATCTTGATCTTTATCAAAATAATCGGCAAGTTCTGCCATAACTGCTTCTACCGCCAGACAGTGTTTGCGAAGATTTTTTTCTTTAATATTTTCTTTCATCAATTGAAGTGCTTCTTCTCTCTGCATAATTAAAACCTCCCAGCTTAAGTTTTTTCTACAAATTTGGCCTCAGCTTTTGCAATTAATTTATCCGAGCTATCTAAAATTTGAGCTGAACAGTAGTGAATTACAGCAATAGTTCTTTTCAGAGATTTTTCATACTCACCCATAATAATTACCTTTTCTCCAATTTTTAATGCTTTTTTAAAACGGACATTTAGTTCAGCTGTATAAGCAGTTATACCCTTAATCCCTACTGCATAAGCCATCGCTTCATCCAATAGTGTTGCCACTAAACCACCATGCATGATCCCATTATAGCCCTGATGATTTTTAAGAGCAGTAAATTTTGCTTCTACAATATCTGCAGAAGTCTTTTTAAATTTTAGCCCAAGAGAAATTGGATTTTCTTCTCCACAGGCAAAACACATTGCATCATCAACTTCCGGCATTCTATCACTACCTTCCTGCAAAAAAACCCTCCCAGCAGTAATTTACTACAAGGAGGGTGTTTAATAACTTTACTACTAGTTTTAATTTTACATGAATAATGGAGCAAATACAAGAGAAACAATAGTCATTAACTTGATGAGAATATTTAAGGAAGGACCAGATGTATCCTTAAAAGGATCTCCTACTGTATCTCCTACAACTGAAGCAGAATGGGTTTCTGTACCCTTACCACCAAAAGCTCCAGATTCAATATATTTTTTAGCATTATCCCAGGCTCCACCAGCATTAGCCATCATGATAGCTAATAAAACACCTGAAGAAAGAGCACCAGCTAGTAATCCACCAAGAGCTTGAACATCCCAGAGGCCAACCAGAACTGGGACTATTACTGCTAAAAGACCTGGTAATATCATTTCTTTTAAGGCAGCTGTTGTACTAATATCAATACATTTTTTGTGATCAGGTTTTTGAGTACCTTCCATAATTCCTGGCATTTCTTTAAACTGCCTTCTAACCTCTTCTATCATCTGAGAAGCAGCTTTTCCAACAGCCTCCATTGTAATCGCAGAAAATAGGAAAGGAAGCATTGCTCCAATAAAGAGACCAATGATTACCTGAGGATTAGTTAAACTAATTGAATCTAATTGAACAGCTTCGGAAAAAGCAGCAAATAGTGATAAAGCTGTTAATGCAGCTGAACCAATTGCAAAACCTTTACCGATTGCAGCTGTTGTATTACCAACTGAATCTAACTTATCTGTTATATCCCTTACAGAAGGATCTAGTTCTGCCATCTCAGCAATTCCACCTGCATTATCAGCAATTGGACCATAGGCATCAACAGAAAGTGTAATCCCTGTTGTTGAAAGCATACCTACAGCAGCCATCGCTATTCCATATAAACCGGCAAATTGATAAGCAAAATAAATTGCAATAGCAATAACCAGAATTGGGAACATCGTGCTTCTCATTCCAACAGATAAACCACTAATAATATTTGTAGCAGCACCTGTTTGTGACTGACTTGCAATATGTTTTACAGGTCCATAATGTTCAGATGTATAGTATTCAGTAATCCGACCGATTAAAGTACCAGCCAATAATCCAGCAACGATCGCTATAAAGACACCGGTACCACCAATCAAATTCTGAACAAGGAAATAGGCAGCAATAACAGTCAAGAATGCTGCTGTTAAAGTTCCTCTCTCCAGTGCCTTAGCAGGATTAGTACCTTCTTTTGCCTTAACAAATTTAGTTCCTATAATAGCAGCGATTATACCAACAGAAGCAATTAGCATTGGCAAAATAACATAATTCGCTCCCCTTGCTACACCAAGAGTCATTGCAGCAACAATTGAACCTACAAAAGATTCAAATAAATCTGCCCCCATACCTGCAACATCTCCAACATTATCACCAACATTATCAGCAATAACAGCAGGGTTACGAGGATCATCCTCTGGAATTCCTGCTTCTACCTTACCAACTAAGTCAGCTCCAACATCAGCAGCTTTGGTATAAATTCCACCACCAACACGGGCAAAAAGTGCTATAGAACTTGCCCCGAAGGCAAAACCACGAATAAACTCAACATTGTCTGCAAAAAATATGTAGAGAATTCCTAAACCTAAAGTACCCAATCCAACAACAGACATCCCCATTACTGTACCACCAGAAAAGGCAATATCTAATGCTTCATTAAGCCCAGTTTTTGCAGCTTCTGTAGTCCTAGAATTAGATTGAGTTGCAATTTGCATCCCAATAAATCCAGCTAAAGCAGAAAAGAATGCTCCCAGTATAAAGGATACAGCTGTCTGCCACCCTAAATTAGGAACAGACGCCATAATAATTGCTACTACAACAACAAAAACTGACAGCATCTTGTATTCACGCCCTAAAAATGTCATAGCTCCTTCATTGATTGCACGTGATAATTCTGCCATTCTTTCAGAACCCATACTTGCTTTTTTAACTTTTCCTGTAAGAATAAATGCAAAAACTAAGGCAATTATTCCTGCCAGGGGTGTATAAAAAATCATGCACCAACCTCCTTATAAATTAATATTATTTCAGCTTATAAATTAAATGAATTGAATCAAAATGAATTTTAAAAAAATACAAAGTAAAATTTCAAGTTTATAATAGTTAATAATTTTAAATATTACATCAGAGTTTATTTGATGATATAAAATACAACTACTTATATTCTATTTTTAAACCCTTATTTAAAATATTATAAAATAGCTAGAAGTAGAGAATTTAACATAAATAATATAGCTGCAACTGTAGTAGCCTTGCTTATTTTATCCTCCATTTTTCTACCTGAGCTACCAAAAAAAGTTGTTGCTCCTCCATCAATTGCTCCGGAGAGACCTGCACTTTTACCTGACTGCAGCAGAACACCAACAATTACAGCGATAGCTATAATAAAATGAATTACTTTAAGAACTAACACTCTAATCTCACCTCCAGTGATTAGTAAAATATTGCTTGCTTAACATCTTTCAACACAGCTTTAATTTTAACATACAAAAGATAAAAAAACAATAATTTCAAGAGAAAAACTACACTAATGTTGAACTGCAAATATTCAGAAAAATAGAACAATAAGAATTCCTGTACCTGCTAAAACTGCAGTCAGGTACAGGAATTATAATTTTAAACAAATTTAGAAGCTTCTTCTCTATCTATGCCTTTCAGCTTTGCAATTGTTATCTCTCTTAGATCAGTTAATAATGAATATACTATCGGAATTACGAAAAGTGTTAAGAAAGTAGCAAAACTAAGTCCACTAACTATAACAATTCCCATCGGCTGAGTTGCTTCTGCTCCTTCACCAATTCCAAAAGCAATTGGTAGTAGGGCAAGAATAGTTGTTAAAGCGGTCATCATAATTGGTCTCAATCTTATTGAAGCAGCATTGATAATAGCCTCAATTTTATTCTGACCTCTTCTCCTCAGTTGATTGATAAAATCAACCATTACGATAGCGTTATTAACAACAATTCCACTCAGTGTAATTAATCCTAAAAAGGATGGTACTGAAATTATGCTACCACTGATAAAGAGTCCAAAAATCACTCCAATTATAGCCATTGGAATTGTAAACATTATTGTAAAGGGATGGACAAGTGACTCAAATTGAGACGCCATAACCATATAAACCAGTATTGCAGCAAGGCCAAAAGCAAATATTAAACTTTCAAAAGCCTCAATTGTATCTTCAAACTCTCCTTCATAGGTAAATCTATAACCATCAGGTAGTTCCAATTCTTCCAGTCTCTGCTGGATTTCTCCCATCACAGAACCTAAATCTCTCCCTTGAATATCAGCTGTAATTTCTGCGTATCTTTCCTGATCTCTTCTTAGTATTTCTACAGGGCCTTCTGTTATTTCGGTACTAACAAAACGATTTAACGGAATCATATTACCACCTGGACTACGAATAGTTAAATCTTCTAGTTGGGTTGAGCTCTCGATTTCTTTTCCATCTAAACGAACTCTTATATCATATTCATCACCATCAACTTCATACCTGGTAGCAACATCTCCACTAACTGCACTTCTGACCGTATTAGCAATTTGATTTACATTTAAGCCAAATCTTGAACTCATGGATCGATTAACTTTTAAATGCAATTCCGGTCGGCCTTCATCAAAGCTATCTTCCAGTTCAACTAAACCTTCAATATCTTCAATTTCCATAACAGCTCTCTGGATTTCTCTTTCTAAAATCTCTAAATTGTCTCCTCTTAGTCTAACATTTACAGGTTTATCATCTCCTCCACCTGGGCCACCCTGTTCTGAGACATTGATATCAAGGTCTGGAATATTAACTTTCTGCCTAATCTCTTCCATAACTTCAATTGTTGTTCGATCCCTCTCTGAGGCGGGCACAAGTGAAACATTAAAGTTTCCAGTATGACTACTGGTAGCTGTCTGCATCATATTTCCTGAGCCAATATTTGCAATAACTGTTTCAACCTCTGGTAGATCAAACAAGATTTCCTCAATTTTTGCAGCTGCCTGATCAGATTCTGAAAGCACAGTACCTACAGGTAGATTATAGCTTATAGAAATATCTCCCTGGTCTGTGGCGGGTATAAATTCAAAACCAATTCTCGGTAATAAGGCAAAGCTACCAACTAAAGAAACTAATAATATCCCAATAATCACCCATCTATGGTTTAGGGCAGATGTTAAAAGACTGCGGTATTTTTTTCTGATCTTCCCCTCTGTTTTACCTCTTTCGATTTCTTTTTGAGTTACTTTTAAATATTTAGATGAAAGCATTGGAATAAGTGTAAGAGCAACCATTAAAGAAGCCAGTAATGAAAATGCAACAGTTAAAGCTAGATCCTTAAATAGCTCTCCAGCCAGCCCTTCAACAAAAACAATTGGCAAAAATACTACTACCGTAGTTATAGTGGAAGCTACAATTGCCATCCCAACCTCTGAACTACCTTCTTTTGCTGCTTCAATCCTACCCTGACCCATACTTCTATAGCGGTATATATTTTCTAAAACTACCACCGCATTATCAACGAGCATCCCGACTCCAAGGGCCAAACCACCCAGTGAGATAACATTTAAGTTAACATCGGCAAAAAACATTAGTACAAAAGTTGCTATAATCGAAACCGGCATAGCTGTAGCAATTATTAATGTACTGCGAATATTACGTAAAAATAGATAGAGTATCAGTACTGCTAATAAACCACCAATTATTGCATTTCTACTTACGGAGTTTATTGAATCCACTATAAACTCTGATTGATCAAATGCTACAGCAAAATTATAGTCAGGATAATCTCCTTTAATAGCTTCAACCTCTTCTTTTACTGCTTCAGCCACATCTACAGTATTTGCGTCTGTTTGTTTTTGAATCGAAAGTGAAATACTCTCCTTACCATCAGTTCTTGAAATTGTTTGGACATCTGCAAAACCATCTTCTACTTCAGCAATATCAGATAGTTTAACAAAACCTCTTTCTCCTACAGGGATGTTTACATCCTTAATCTCTTCTATAGAAGAAAATTTACCGATGGTTCTAACCAACAGCTCTCTATTTCCCTGTCTGACATCACCGGCAGAAACATTTACATTTTCCTGAGCCAGTATACCTTTTATAGTCTCATAATCAAGATTATAATGATTTAAGCGGTCTCTTTTTAAAGAAACTATAATCTCTCTTTCTAAACCACCCTGTAGATTAACCTGGGCAACCCCTGGAGTTCTTTCTAAACGGGGAATTAACTGATCTTCTGTTTCTTCTTTAAGCTCAGCTAAATCCAGATCATCTGCACTAACACCATAAACCATTATTGGAAGCATTGCTGGATCAAACTTAAAAACTAAAGGATTATCTGCACCATCAGGAAGAGCTGTACCACTTATCATATCGATCTGTTCTCTTAAATCAAGTACCGCAAAATCCATATCCCTACCCCAATTGAACTCAACTACTACGGTTGAAGAGCCCATCGCTGAAGTAGAACGAACTGCCTGTACTCCTTCAACAGTAGAGACAGAACTTTCTATTGGTCTTGTTACTAAATTTTCAATTTCTTCAGAACCTACTCCACTGTAACTTGTTACTATTGCTGCTCCCGGAAAGGTTATATCAGGATAAAGATCAAGGCTTAAATTTAGCAAAGCAACTATCCCGATTAAAATTACTGCTAGAATAATCATAGAGGTGGTGACTGGTCTTTTTATCGAGAATTCTGATATCTTCATCGATTAATCACCTCAACCTCATCTTCAGCATCAAGCCTCTGCTGGCCTCGGATAATTACACTTTCTCCAGCTTCTAGTCCGGAAATAATTTCTGCCTGTGTATCAGTTTGCAGTCCTACTTCTACCTCTCTTCTTATTGCTTTACCATCTTCGACTACATATAAATAGGGGGTTTCTTCTGTTAAATCCAGAATACTTTCTATGGGCACTACAACTGCATCACCTGCTTCACCTTTAAGTAATCTAACATCAGCAAACATGCCTGGTCTTAAGCTGTGGTCAGGGTTATCTATTTTTACTTTAACCAAAAAACTTCTGCTCTCTGGATCTGCCTGAGGAGCAATATTAGTAATTTCTCCTTCAATATAGTGCTGCATCGTTTCTGCTTTAACCTCTACAATATCACCTTTATTTATCCTGGAAACTGCAGAAGCTGTAATCTCTATTTCTACATAAAGCTGATCAATATTAATTAAATTAACTATTGGCTGACCAGAACCGATCATTTCCCCTTTTTCTATGTGACGCTCAAAAACAAGACCAGTAAAAGGTGCTCTAATAACAGTTTTACTTAAAGTATCCTCTATTTCATCAAGACTTGCCTCAGCCTGTTTAACCTGAGCAGCACTTGCTCTTATTTGTTCTTCACGGGGACCTCTGTCTGCCTCATCTAAATTAGCTTCTGCAACTGCAAGATTTGTTTCTGCACTTTTTACCTGACTTCTAGCATTTTTAAAGGCATCTTCTGCATCTTCAAAATCCTGTTTGGAAATTATATTGTCCTGAAAAAGCTCTTCTGATCTTTCAAAAGCTCTTTTTGCCTGTTTATAATTAATTTCTGCAATTTCCAGACCTGCTTTTGCATCTTCATATGATGATTTAACCCTTCTATATTCTTCTTCAGTTACACCATTTATTAACTCATCATAATTTGCCTCTGCACTTTCTAAAGCTGCTTCAGCCTGCCTTTTTTGAATTAAAAAACTATCCTGTTCCATTTTAATTAATTCTGAACCTGCTTCAACTTCATCTCCAATATCAATATTAACTTCTTCTGCAACTCCTCCAACTTGAGCAGGTATATTTGCTTTTTCAAAAGGAGTTAGATTACCGGTAATAATTTCATCAAGACTGATATCTTCTATAATCGCTTCAGTTACTTCAACAGTTGTAGCTGCTGAAAGAGGTACTGCAGTTAAAATTAACATCAAGGCCAAAAAAATAATTATTCTATTTTTCATATTCTATCACATCCTCAAAATAGTCTGTAAGCTGTCCGCTCTTATAAAGACTTCTGAATAATTCTATCTCATAATCATATTCTGCCTGCAAAAGAGAAATCTGTGCCTGATTATATCTGCTCTGTGCATCGATTACATCTGTATTGCTGGCTACTCCAGCATCATAACTTCTGTTGGCAATCTGCAGATTTTCTTCGGCATTTTCTAAAGAAAGTTCTTCTAATTCTATCAATTCTTCATTTTCTTTAACTGTTAAAATAACTTCTTCAATCTCTATATCAAGATTTTCCAAAAAATCCTGACGGCTGTTAGCCAGTTTCTCTAATTCTTTTTCTTCTTTCTCAGAAGTAATTTTACCTCTTCCTCCATCATAAAGGGAAATACTGCCGCCAATCGTTACTGACCAGCTATCTTCATCTAAAAATTCATCACCTTCCCAGCTGTAGGAACCACTGAGACTGATATCAGGCCGATAATGCTGTCTTTCTAATTTCTGATTTAATTCTATAATTTTGCGATTTATTTCTAATTTTAAAAGCTCTAGATCATTTTCAACTGCTTTTCCAAATAACTGCTGCTGTTCTAAACTAATCTCAAAGTCCATCTCTGGTCTAGAAACACTATATTCTTCAGTGCTTACCAGAAGTTGAGCCAGCCTTCTTCTGGCTATTTTTAAATTGTTTTCAGCAGAACTCAGCTCTTCCCGAGCTCGCCTTTCTTCAATCTGACTCTGCAGTAAATCCTGGCGAATGGCAGTACCGAGATCTAATCTTCTTTCTACTACCCTTAAATGTTCCTTAACTATCTCAAGTGCTTCTTCTCTTATGCCTACCAGACCTTCAGCCTGCAGCACCCCATAGTAAGCCTGAATTAAATTGAATATCTGTTCTTCAACCTGACTCTGATAATCAGCTTTTGCTATTTCTAAACCATATCCTGCAATTTCTCTCTGCAGACCAACCTTACCACCCAGCCAGATCGGCTGGTTTAGATTAAAAGAGGTTCTATAATTTTCATTTGGGGTATCGATATCAAATGGCAAGTCTTCAGATTCATCTATATCTCCAAAAGGTGATTGCCCATCATCCATTCTCGTATAAGAACTCTGCAGTTCTAAACTGGGAAAATAGCTTCTCGTTGTTAAGCTAATATCCTGTTCAGCTTTTTCTATATCCTTACGGGCATTTTCAAGCTGTCTGTTTTGATTAACTAAAATATTTACTGCTTCATCTAAGCTCAAATCCTGAGCTGCAGTAACATTAATTGCTGAAAAAATTAATAATACAATTAAAATAACAATAATTTTCTTTGCTTTCATCTTTTAATTCTCCCTTCTGCGGATACCATCCATTAAAAAATTATAGATAAATTCTACCTGTTGTTCACTCTCAGGAGTTTCATCGATCAACCATTCTGAATTCGAAGTAAATAAGGCGGTCAGCACCATAACTGCAGTATTTCTTGGATTTAACTTTTTTATACTTTTTTCTTTAATTCCCTGTTCAACAATCTTCTTGAAAATTTCTACACTTTCTATCTGTTTTATTTCAATTCTTTTTTGAAAATCTTCACTTACCAGCTGGACATTATTTCTTAGAATATCTGCCATTTGAGAGTTTTCTATTAAAGTCGTAACTCCAAAATCGATAATTTTATATACTTTTTCTTCGGCAGTTATGTCTTCTTTTCCAATTTCTATAAACTTTTGATTAAAATAATCGAAACCTGATAAAACAATTGATAACGTCAAGAATCTTGTGTAAATAAATCAGTATCGTTCTTTAAATAGTTGATGGAGCTGATCTTTTGCAGCTAAAAATCCTCTCATCTTTCTATCAGACCATTTTGAGTTGTACTCAATAATCTTTAAATAAATTATTTTTTCAGCTGCTTGTACATTAGGCAAACTATTCATAGGCTTTAATCTTTTTTTGATTTCTTTATTGGCTCTTTCAATCCAGTTTGTTGTGTATATGGCTTTATGTATGCTTTCTGGATATTTATAAAATGTTAATAGTTCATCTTTATCTACGTACCAGCTTTGAGTAACTTTAGGATAGATTTTACTCCATTTAAAATCAAATTCTTCTAAAGCTTTTTCTGCAAACTCTCTGCTGGGAGATCTATAGATCTTTTTTAAATCTTTAACGATTTCATCAGTATCTTTTTTTCTAACTTTGACTATTGTATTACGCACTTTATGAACTATACAACGCTGCACATCCGCTTTAGGGAATACTTTTAGAAAAGAATCTTTAAGTCCTGGGAGTCCATCTATAACACCTAGTAGGACTTCCTGGACTCCGCGTTCTTTTAAATTACTTAGTACTTCTTCCCATAAAGCAGCAGATTCAGTTGCACCAATGTAGAAATCAAGTATTTCACGATAGCCGTCTTCATTGATACCAATGATAATATATACAGATTCATTTGCAACAGTATCTCGTCTGACTTTTATGCTCATGCCATCAATAAAAATAACGCTGTACCGTTTTTGAAGTGGTCTTTCTTTCCACTTTTTAACCTCTTCAAGAGCAACATTAGTTAGATTACTAATAGTAGTAGGGCTATATTTTTGTCCATACATCTGCTCTATCCAATCAGCTACATAGCGGGTGGAAAGGCCATTAGCATACATGTTTATTATAGCTTCTTCAAGCCAGTTATCATAGCGTTTATATGGTTGGAATAGTTCAGTTTGGAATTCACCATTTCTATCTCTAGGAACATTTAAGCCTTTAATACTGCCAAACTGAGTTAAGAAATCACGAAGATAAGATCCATTACGACTATTGCCAGAGTTTCTACCTGAGTATTCATGTTTTTCATAGTTTAGAAATTCAGTTAATTCAGCCTTGAGGAAATTCTCGAGAAAATTTTTGATGAGTTCAATGATTAAATCGTGAAATTCAACTTGACCATCACTGTTTTTTTCGGGTATACTGTTCATGAGGAGTCCTCCTTTGGGTTGAGTTTATTTCGCTAATAAATATTTCAACCATTCAAAGAAGGATTCCTCTTTTTTTATTGAAAAAAATCTATTTACACAACTTATTGTACACTACTAAACAATTTCTCTAAAGAGTTCTTCTTTACTGTCAAAATGCCAGTAAAGAGTGCCTTTGCTAACTCCTGCTTCTTCTGCGATCATTGCCATTGAAGCAGCATGATAATTATTTTCTGAAAATACTTTTACTGCAGAGTTTAAAATACACTGTTTTGTATCATTTCCCACTTGTTGACACTCCTCTCGACTAACCGGTCAGTTTATAATGATTATATAGCATAAAAAAAGTTTATGCAAGAAAAAAATGCATAAACTTCAATAAATTTAATATTGCTTTATTTAATTGAAAATTAACTTAGTTTAAAATGTCAATTTCTTTGTTTTCAACCATCTCAATAAGGATATCTACTACATGTTTATCAAATAAATTTCCTCGATTATCTTTTAAAAACTTTGCTGCTGTAGAAACATCATGTGCCGGTCGATAAGAACGATGAGAAATCATCGATTCAAATACATCAGCAACAGCAACAATTTTCGCCTCAATTAAGATTTCATCTGCTTTTAAATTATTTGGGTAGCCGGAACCATCGTTTTTTTCATGATGCTGTAAGACTATATCTTTGATCTTTTCCGGAAGTTTAATATTGCTTATAATTTCATAGCCCATTTCTGAATGTTTTTTGACCATCTCATATTCCAGTTCAGTTAAGGGACCAGGTTTAAAGAGGATACTTTTAGGTACATTTACCTTACCTACATCATGTAATAGCGATGCAATTCTAATAATTCTAACAGTCTCACTATCAAAACCCAATTTTTCTGCCATTTTAGAGGCAATGCTTTCTACCCTAACAGAGTGTCTTTTAGTGTAGGGATCTCTTTCTATACTGATATTAGCAAGGGTTTGAATTATTGTATTAACAGTTTCTTCAAGTTCACGATTTTTTTCTTTTAATTCATCAGTTTTATTTTTTTTATCCCAATAAGAAATAATCAAATTACCTGCAGCATTTAAAAGCTCTATATCAGCCAGATTCCATTCTCTCGTGCTTCGGGTATCATCAAAACCCATAAACCCTATTAATTCTTCATTAAAAAGCGGGATAACAAGAACCGATTTAATAGATTGTTCTTTTAATATATTTTGTTCATTTGTTCCAACAGGTGGGATTTTTTCTACATCATTAACAACAATGGCTTTGTTTTCTTTTAAATTATCCATCCACCAGGGAAACATGCTGCTTTCTAAATCACTTAAATAATCTTTTTGGGGTGTTATACCCTCTGCACACCATTCATAGGTATTATCCATTATATTTAATTCTTCTTTAAACTCAAAAATATATACTCTATCCATATCTGTTGTAATTCCAAGCTTAGCCAGAGCTTGATCTATATTATTTTCCTGATAATGAGTTAGAGCTTCAGTAATTTGGTTAATTTGGTTCTCAAAATTTATTCGATACTCCAGTTCCAACTCATATTTTTTTACTAATTCATCCATAGTATAATCTTTATCAAAATAGCTATTTTTCATCCTGAAGACCTCCACTCAAATTCAATCTAATACACAATTTAGAAATTTATAATATTATAATAATAACATATAATTACAAAAAAATCTATTAAGGAATCAATTTTTAAGCAAAAAAAGAAGAACAGGAAATTTCCTGTTCCTCAAGTTGATTACTATTTAATTAATTAAGTTCTTACTTTAAGTTATAAAAAGCATCTTTACCGGCATACTGAGCGGCTTCGCCTAAACTTTCTTCGATTCTTAGCAGCTGATTGTACTTAGCTACTCTTTCTGAACGAGCAGGTGCACCGGTTTTAATCTGACCAGTATTCATAGCTACTACTAAGTCTGAGATGGTAACATCTTCTGTTTCACCTGAACGGTGAGATACTACAGAAGTAAAGCCAGCTCTTGTAGCCATTTCAATTGTTTCTAATGTTTCTGTTAAAGTACCAATCTGATTAACCTTAATTAAAATTGAGTTACTGCTATTCTCTTCAATACCTCTAGAAAGTCTTTCGGTATTTGTAACATAGAGGTCATCTCCAACAATCTGCATACGGTCACCAAGTTGAGCAGTCATCTTGGCAAAACCTTCCCAGTCATCTTCGGCAAGTCCATCTTCAATTGAAATAATTGGATATTTGTCAGCTAATTCTGCATAGAACTCAATCATTTCTTCTGAAGTTTTTTCTACACCTTCACCAGCTAAAACATATTTACCGTCTTTATAGAACTCTGTAGCAGCTGGATCAAGAGCTATATAGAAATCTTCGCCTGATTCATAACCGGCCGCTTCGATAGCTTCTACAATAACTTCTAATGCAGCTTCGTTTGAATCTAAGTCAGGTGCAAATCCACCTTCATCACCAACACCGGTACCAAGACCTTTATCCTGGAGAACCTTTTTAAGGTTATGATAAACTTCTGCTCCCATCTGCAGAGCTTCACGGAAGCTTACTGCTCCAACAGGCATAATCATAAATTCCTGCAGATCTACATTGTTATCAGCATGTTCCCCACCATTTAAGATGTTCATCATTGGAACAGGAAGAGTATTTGCTTTAGCACCACCAATATAGTTATAGAGGAAAGTACCGGTAGCTTCTGCTGCTGCTTTAGCAACTGCCATAGAAACACCTAAAATAGCATTTGCACCAAGCTTACCTTTGTTAGCTGTACCATCAAGTTCTAACATAATATTATCAATTTCGATTTGACTTCTAACATCATAACCAATAATTTCTGGAGCGATAATTTCATTAATATTTTCAACTGCTTTTAAAACACCTTTACCAAGATAACGGTCTCCACCATCTCTTAATTCTACTGCTTCATAAGCACCAGTTGAAGCTCCAGAAGGTACAGCAGCTCTACCCATTACTCCATCTTCTAAAACAACCTCTACCTCAACAGTTGGGTTCCCACGGGAATCCAGAATTTCTCTTGCATAAACATCTACAATTGTTGTATTAAACATATATTTAATAACCTCCTTATTAATATAAACTTAACTTTTTAGTTAAGTATTAAACAACTTCATTTTTTATTTTTTATCGATTAAAAGAGATTCACCGGTCATTTTCTCTGGCTTTTCAATACCGAGAATTTCCAGCATAGTTGGAGCTAAATCTGCTAATTTGCCAGAAGCGATCCCTTTATTTTTAGGTCCACCAACATAATAGAGTGGAACCAGATTTGCAGTGTGAGCGGTAAATGGACTACCATCAGGTTCTTCCATCTGTTCTCCATTACCGTGATCAGCAGTAATTAAAGCCTGCCCACCTTTTTCTATAATAGCAGGAACTACTTTTGAAAGACATTCATCAACCGCCTCAACAGCCTTAATAGCTGCCTCAAGGTAACCTGTATGACCTACCATATCTGCATTTGCATAGTTAAGAATTATTACATCATACTCATCTGCTTCAATTTTCTCTAAGAGTGTATCGGTTACCTCATAAGCACTCATCTCAGGTTTCATTTCATAGGTTGCAACCTGGGGAGATGGAATTAAAATTCTATCTTCATTTTTATTTGGTTCTTCAACTCCACCATTGAAGAAAAATGTTACATGAGCATATTTTTCAGTTTCAGCTATCCGGAGCTGTTTTAATCCTTCTCGACTTAAAACTTCTCCCAGGCCATCTTCTATTTCAACCGGTTCAAATGCAACCGGTAGATCAAACTCTTCATCATATTCTGTCATTGTTACATAATAGAGATCTTTTGGGTGTTCTGCTGCTCTTTCAAATTTATCAAAACCATCTATGGTAAGAGCTTTTGTAATTTGACGAGCTCTATCTGCCCTAAAGTTAAAGAATATCACAGAATCATGGTCTTCCATTGTCCCAACTGGCTCTCCATTTTCAGTTATAACTGTTGGCAGAACGAATTCATCTTCTACATCTTCTTGATATGATGCTTCTACAGCAGCAACTGGATCTTCTGCTTTTACACCCTCTCCTAAAACAAGGGCATCATAAGCTTTTTTAGTTCTATCCCAGCGATTGTCACGGTCCATCGTGTAATAACGACCGCTAACTGTTGCAATTTTGCCTACTCCAACCTCTTCTATTTCTTCTTCCAGCTCTTTTAAATAACCTGTACCACTGGAGGGTGGTGTATCACGACCATCAAGAATTAGATGAATATATACTTTATCTAAATCAGCACGATCAGCCATTTCAATCAGGCCAAAAAGATGTTTAATATGACTGTGAACTCCACCATCAGATAATAATCCGATTAAGTGTAGAGCACCATCATTATCTTTAGCATGCATTACTGCTTTTTTTAGAGCTTCATTATCCAATAACTGCTTATTTTCTACAGCTTTATTGATTCTTGTAAAATCCTGATAAACTATCCGACCTGCCCCTATATTGAGGTGGCCAACTTCTGAGTTACCCATCTGTCCCTCTGGAAGACCAACTGCTTCTCCAGATGGTTTTAAAATAGAATGGGGATACTCTTTAGATAGTTTATCTAAATAAGGAGTATCTGCCTGATAGACAGCATTTCCTTCTGCATTTTCATTAATACCTACTCCATCCATGATGATTAGAGCAAGTGGTCTATTATTATCCATTAAATAACCTCCTTATTAACTTATTTGTCTTATAGGTTTGTTCTAACCTTAGACTCTAGATTTATTTATATATTTCTTCTGTTTTTAATATTATCTCAGAAAAAGATTCAGCTTTAAGGCTGGCTCCACCAACTAAAGCACCATCAATTTCTTCCTGAGCCATGATTTCTTCAACATTATGTGGTTTAACACTACCACCATACTGAATACGAATTTTTTCTGCTGCTTGAGGATAACTTTCTCTAATGTGATCTCTAATTATGCCGATCACTCTATTTGCTTCTTCTGCAGAAGCAGTTTCTCCTGTACCAATCGCCCAGATAGGTTCATAGGCAATTACTACCTCGGCAATTTCTTCTTCGCTTAATCCAGCTAAAGCAGCATCTACCTGAAAGTTAACCTTGGCTTCTATTTTTTCTGCTTTTCTTTCTTCTAAAGTTTCACCTACACAAACAATTGCTTTTACTCCATTTTCAAGTGCAGCATGAACCTTTTTATTTACTTCAAAATCGCTTTCACCGAATATTTCTCTGCGTTCTGAGTGACCGATGATTGTATATTCTATCTCACTATCAGCTAACATTTTCGCAGAAATTTCTCCAGTATAAGCACCGGATTCTTCCCAGTAAATATTTTGTGCTCCAGTTACAATATCACTACCTGCTGCAGCTTCTTTAAATGCAGTTAAAGCAAGAGCAGTTGGGCAGATTCCCATTTCGACCTCTGTTACATCTGCAACTTTAGCTTTTAGTTTTTCTATCATATCTTTAGCCTGATCAACATTTTTATTCATTTTCCAGTTACCACAAATAAATGGTTTACGCATTTTATTTCCCCCTCTATAAGGAATGTCTAATTATTCAATTTCATCTAATGCTACTACACCAGGTAGTTCTTTTCCTTCGAAGAACATTAAGGAAGCCCCACCACCTGTAGAAATATGATCCATTTGATCTGCTACTCCAGCAAGATTGATAGCTGCAGCAGAATCTCCTCCACCGATTACTGAATGAGCATCAGATTGACCCAGAGCTTTTGCCAGTTCAACAGTACCATGGGCAAATTTCTCCATTTCAAAAACACCAAGTGGTCCATTCCAGATAACAGTTTTAGCATTTTTAATAATTTCTTTATACTGTTCTAAACTTTCCGGTCCACCACAATCTAATACCTGCCAGCCGGCTGGAATTTGATCAACTTTAACAACCTGAGTTTCAGCATCATTGGAAAATTCATCAGCTATAACAACATCTATCGGAAGTACAATGTTAACACCTTTTTCTTCGGCTTCTGCCATAAGTTCTCTGGCAAGATCTACTTTATCTGCTTCTACCAGGGAATCTCCAACTTCATAGCCTTTTGCCAATAAGAATGTATTTGCAATTCCACCGGCAACGATTAAGATATCAACTTTATTGATTAAATTTTTAATAACATCGATTTTATCAGAAACCTTTGCTCCACCCATAATTGCAACAAAAGGACTTTCTGGAGCTGCCATTACTTCTCCTAAAGCATTTAATTCTTTCTGCATTAGAAATCCTGCTGCAGATGGTAAATATTCAGTTACTCCAACTGTTGTAGCATGAGCTCTGTGAGCTGCACCAAAAGCATCATTTACATAAAGATCTGCTAAAGAAGCCAGTTTTTTTGAAAATTCTGGGTCATTAGCTTTTTCACCAGGATAAAAACGACTGTTTTCCAGTAAAAGCACTTCACCATTTTCAAGGTTATTAGCAGCTTTTTTAACTTCTTTACCGATACAGTCATCAGCTTTTTTAACCTCTTTATTTAATTGGTTTGCCAATTCTTTAGCAACTGCATCCATTCTGAGATCTTCATTTACCTCTCCACCAGGACGCCCAAGATGAGAAATCAATAACACCTTTGCTTCTTCTCTAATTAAATATTCAATAGTTGGCAGAGCAGCTTTGATTCTAGTTGAATCTGTCACTTCACCTTCTTTAAGCGGAACATTGAAGTCAACCCTAACTAAAACTTTCTTGCCCTTAAAATCCATATCTTTTAATGTTTTTTTATTAATATCGTACATTAAAATCCACCTCCACTTATATTCTTCAGTAAAATCCTTTATATTTACTTAACATTAAAATTTCAGGGACAGGCGAACCTGACCCTGAAATAAATGTATTAATTATTTATACTTTTAAAGCTAAGTCAATAACTCTATTGGTATAACTTAGTTCATTGTCATACCAGGAAATAACTTTTACCATATTTCCATTAACAACCATAGTGGACTCAGCATCTATCATTGAAGATTCAAATTGTCCCATAATATCTCTGGAAACTAATTCTTCTTCTGTATAGCCAAGGATACCTTTCATTTCTCCTTCTGCTTTTTCTTTAAACATTGCATTTACTTCTTCTACTGTAACATCTTTTTCTAAAGTAAATACTCCGTCAACACAGGAGCCATTAGGTACAGGAACACGAATAGCCATACCATCAATTTTGCCTTCTAATTCAGGCAGTACTTTAGTTGTAGCAATAGCAGCACCAGTTGTAGTTGGAATAATATTTTCAGCTGCTGTTCTACCTCTTCTAGTTTTTGAAGCTGGCATATCTAAGATAGCCTGACTTGTTGTATAACCATGAACAGTAGTAATTAGAGCTTTTTTGATACCAAACTCATCATTTAATGCTTTAGCCATTGGGGCCAGACAATTAGTAGTACAGGATGCATTAGAAAGAATCAGATCATCATCCTTCAGATCATCATCATTAACACCAAGTACAATTGTGTTATCAATTTCATCTTTCGCAGGAACTGTTAGAATAGCTTTTTTAGCTCCAGCTTCAATGTGCTTCATAACTTGCTCTTTATGACGGAATACACCGGTTGCTTCTATTGCAACATCAATATTATGTTCTGCCCATGGTAAATCTGCAGGATCTTTAATTGCAGTTACATTAATTTCTTTACCATTAACAACTAAAGTATTGTCATCTTTAACTTCTACTGTACCATCAAAACGTCCATGTACAGAATCATACTTTAATAAGTAAGCTAAGTTATCTACATTTACCAGGTCATTAATTGCTACTACTTCCATGTCTACGTCTCTACCTTCTACAAGTCTTAAAAATCCTCTACCAATTCTTCCAAAACCATTAATTGCTACTTTTTTTGTCATTTAAAATACCTCCTTATAATTATGGAACATTAAACATTTATTGTGCAAAATTTAAATTACAAAACTTCAAGACTTCGATGGATTACTGATTTAATTATTCAGCCCCTGCTTCGGCCTCACCCCCCTTAAGAGAGATAATTTTCCTGGCTGTATTTTCATCAGTTATTAAAATATCCTGGTATACATTAGAGACAGCTGCTATTATTGCTTCAGCTTTGTTTTCTCCACCAGCCACGACTATAACTTTTTCTATGACTTTTAAATCACTCAAGTTTAAGCCAACACTACTTGTAGAATAAACTATATCACCTAGATAGTTAAAATAGAATCCAAAGGCTTCACCAACAGCACCGGCTGCCAGTAATTCCTTTATTTCTTTTTCGTTCATTCCTCGCCGACCGGCCATGTCTTCAGCAGTACCAACACCATGAATTAAAATGTTTGCTTTCTTCAAAATTTCCAGTGTCTTTTGTATACTGGGTTCTGTGATTAAAGGATGGATATTTTCCTGGGCAATATTATCAGGTATATGCAGCAGATGATAACTTCCACCTAGCTTTTTAGCAATTTGTGCTACAATCGTATTTGCCTGGATCTCAACATTCTCACCGAGACCACCTCTACCTGGTACAACTGTAATATCATAGGATTCAGGACTATATGTCATTTCAGCGGCCACCTGGGCCAGGGTTGTCCCTCCTGTTACAGCAAGAATGTCTCCATCTTTGATTTCTTGTTTCAATAACTGTGATGCCATTCGACCGATTTCTACTTTTATATTATCAGCAGGAACAGCACCATTAACAAGTTTAACCTTTTGAAGTCCTAATATATTTTCAAGTTTTTTTTCTAAATAGCTAATATTTCTTAATTCTTTTATGTATTCATCTAATTCTATCAAAAATTCTTCGCCAATTCTAGTTATTCTTGTTCCTGAGGGAGTAATAGTAATAAAAGCATTTTTTTCAAAAAATTCAAGGTCATTCCTGATTTTTCTCTCACTAAGATCTAATATCCTGGCAAGTGCTCTTCTGCCAACAGGTTGATTATAATAAATACCTCTCAGTATATTATAACGCTGTTGAGCTCTTTCTACAATTTCTGGAACTAATTTTTCTTGAATTTTAAAAAGTTTTTTCATAACTAAGCCTCCGAGTTGGAACGATTTTGTCCAAACGGAACAAAAATGTCCCAATAAAGCCAAAAACAAAGCTGACTTAATAATCAGCTGTAATAGTTTATTTAGTTAAGAATATTTTTTCCTTCATGTTTATTATATCATCATTTGAAAATAAATCAAGCTAAATTTTCAGCAATTTTTTTAATTCTCCTGAGACGATGATTTACACCTGATTTACTTAAATCCAGAATCTCACCTAATTCTTTAAGTGAAGCATAGGGATTTTCTCTTCTAACCTGGGCCATTTCCCTTAAACTGGGGCTTAAGTTCTCCAAACCTTTTTCTCTCTCAATTATTCTTATATTTTCCAGCTGATCCATAGCTGCAGAAACAGATTTCTCTAGATTTGCTGTTTCAAAATTTACTCTACGATTTACATCATTTTTTAATTGCTTAACTATATGATCATTTTCCATTTTTAACATCGCCTGATGGGCTCCAATAATATTTAAAACCTTTATAACCTCATCATAGCTTTTGAAATAAACAACATAAAAGCCCTTATGCTCAGTTTGATGGGCATCCAGCTCAAATTTAGCAAGTAATTTAATTAAATCTTCAGCAAGGCTCTCCCTTTCACAGCGGAATTCAAGGTGATATTCACTTTTGGGACTATTTACAGACCCTCCCGCTAAAAAGATACCCCTTAAATATGCCTGGGCCAGCTTCCTATTTTCTAAATATTCTTCTTTAATGTGAAAAATCAAATTGTTTTGAGGAGTTAAAAAACCCAGCTCAAGTAAAAATTCTCTAATCCCCGGTTGGGGTGTAACAATAATATCATAACTATGACTTAAGTTGAATTTTTTATGCTGTCTTACTCTAATCTCTATATCAAAGCCGAAACGATCTTTGATCAACGAATATATCCTCCTGGCTAAATTGCCATGATATAGTTTAACTTTTAAAGAAAGATGTTTATTAGATATCTGAATTGAGCCATCAACTCTTATCAAAGCAGCTAATTCTGCCAGCTGCTCCTGATAACTTTTCTTTTTTGCTCGGGTTAATTCTTCTTTAACCTGATCAGTAAATGACATTTTAAACACCTACTTTAATAATTTTAATAATATTATTTTTTTTCTGCATTAAGCTTATAGATCAACTCAGCTAAAGCATCAGGATTATGGCGAAGATAACTGTTTTTTTTCAAAAGATCTTTTTCTATAGTTTTTAAACCTAATTTTTTTAAGCGTTTACGGTCTATTTTGACCGGATAAGCACCTTCAGCTTCATATTTTTTCCTTAATTCTTTTGTTCCTGTCTGGTTGTTAAGAATAATATAATCGAAAATTCCTTCTCCACAGTGATCTATAATTGCTTTAGCATGATCAGCAGCTGTATAACCATCAGTTTCACCGGCCTGGGTCATCACATTGCAAATATATATTTTTAAAGCATCACTCTCTCTGATAGCATCTGCGATCCCTTCAACCAGTAAATTGGGTAAAATACTGGTATATAGACTACCAGGGCCGATTACTATAACATCTGCTCCAGCAATTGCTGCTTTTACTTCAGGAGTTGTTTTAGGATTTTCAGGTGTTAAAAATACTCTTTCAATCTTTTTGTTATCGGCAGGGATTGCGGATTCACCAATTCTTTTTTCCTGATCTTCATAAACAGCACCCAATTTAATATTTTCATTTGTTGCAGCTAATACCTTACCTCTAATTGCTAGAACTTTACTGGAAGCAAGTACAGCCTCTTCAAAATCACCTAAAACCTCTGTCATTGCAGCTATATATAGGTTGCCAAAACTATGGCCCTCCAGACCACCATTTGATTTAAAGCGGTGCTGAAATAATTTTTCCATCAGCGGTTCCCGGTCAGCTAAAGCTACCAGACAGTTGCGAATATCACCAGGAGGCAATATACCCATTTCATCTCTTAAGCGCCCAGAACTACCTCCATCATCTGCAACAGTGACAACTGCTGTCAAATTATCGCTATTTTTTTTCAACCCTCTTAACAAATTAGCTAAACCAGTCCCTCCACCAAAAGCAACAATTTCTGGACCTTTGTTTGAGCGCCTTTTTTCATATAAAAGGTCTAAAATCTCTGAATGTGGTGTTATATGGGTATTAAGTTCAGCTCTTATTTTAATCAAAGAATAGTATATAGTAAATAATCCCCCAACAACCATTATCACTGCGATAGATTTCAGGGCGATTTCTGTACCTTCTCCAATTAAATTATTTAAATGAAATGTTAAATATTCAGTTACAAAAACACCTAGGTCAAAACCTAATAATGGTGTTATGCCAATACTTATTAAAGTAAAAGCAAAAATCATCAAAATAAACCATCTTTTAACACCCAAACCTGGAAAAAACCATTTAGGCAGGTTCATAATTACACTTCCTTTATTAAGATAAATTAACCTTAATCTTATTTATCTATATCACGATGTTCTATATTATAGTTTAAATCCTGTTCTGCTAAAACTTCTGATAATTTTAAAACCGTTGTAACAGATCTATGTTTTCCTCCTGTACAGCCAATTGCTATAGCGAGATGACTTTTGCCCTCATTTTTATATTCGGGAATCAAAAATTTAATTAAATCAAAAAATTTCTCATAAAACTTTTCGGTAATCGGCCATTTCAATATATAATCCTGTACAACTTTGTCCTCACCTGTTTTTTCTTTTAGTGATTCTACATAATATGGGTTGGCCAGAAAGCGTACATCAAAAACCAGATCAGCATCAAGCGGTATACCATATTTAAAGCCAAAAGAAATTAAACTAATCTGCAAATAACTTTTTTGATCCTGACTGATATAAAGATTATCTAGTTCCTCCTGAAGTTCTGCAATTTTTAATTCTCCTGTATCAATAACCTTACTTGCCCGTCCTCTAAGCTCTTCAAGGATTTTTCTCTCCTGCTGAATAGCATCAAGAACTCTTCCTTCTTTATCAAGGGGATGACGTCTTCTGCTTTCTTTATATCGTCTTATTAAAATATCATCAGAAGCTTCTAAAAATAATATATTATAATCTAATTCAAGTTTTTCTAATTTTCCCAGCTCTGCAAAAAGATCATTAAAAAACTCTCTGCCTCTAATATCACTGACAAGGGCAATTTTTTCTAGATCAGACTGCAGACAAATTTCTGCAAACTTAGAAATTAAAGCAGGTGGTAAATTATCAACACAAAAATAGCCTCTATCCTCAAAATGATTTAAAGCAAGTGATTTGCCAGCTCCTGACATACCTGTGATCAATAAAAAATCCATTTTTAAAGTTTAGCTCCTTTCAATTTATGGTACAGCTCCAATTGCCATAATTATTTAGTCTGTTATGTATTTAGAACAATATTTTAAAAAATATTTCTCTGGTGCTCGCAAAATATTGGCAAAGGCTAATTTAGAAACCTTAACAGCTTTATCACCATAAAAAACAGCTGTATTATCCCGTAATTTCTCAACCGTAGCTAAGCCAAGAGCATTATTAACTGCAAAGAACTTCTTATAGCCGCTCAAACTTTGTGGTAGAGCATGATAGTATTTTTTTAAAGCTGCTGTATGTTTGAGTAAATCATCCAGCATTTTATCTAAAGCTTCCATCACCCTAGATTCATTTTCTCTGTTGAGCAGTTCTTCTTCTGTAATATTTAATTCCTTTAAAGGCCAGAAGTGTTTTTCTCTATTTTCTAAATCATCTTTGATATCCCTGATCAGATTAACTTTTTGTAAAAATAGACCGGCCTCATTAAAATTATCCAGCAAAATCTCTTTATCTTCTGCAGCAAAATCTAATTTGTAGATGATCAGCTCAGTCAAAAAACCACCAACCGTTCCAGCTACATAATAACAATATTCATCCAGTTCTGTAAAGTTTTCTACCGTTTTAGTCAAATATTTTTGCATTCCCAGCTTCATTTCCTGCAGCCACTTATGTGATATTTTTTGAGTTTCTAAGTCGAAGCTTTGATATGCCTGATAAATTATATCAATATTATAATTTAAGCGAGATAAATCTGCATCCTTAATTAAAGCACTTTTAGCTTTAATTTCTTTAAAATCTTCCTGACGATCATAATCTTCAGGTGAAAATATTCTGCTTACCTTATCCATCATCCTCTTTTGTAACTTAAGATCTGGAGGTTGAATTTCATCTTCAAAGTTATCAAGAATCCTATCCTGAAGATAATTAACAAGCACCTCATCTTTAATGATCTTATCGAGCATGGGAATGGTCAAAGCAAAGCTTCGGGAAACATCTTTTAATATATTTTTAGCAAATTTAATTGGAGTATCTCTCATCTTCTCACCTCAAATCAAACTAAACTGATATTATTTTTTATATTCAAATTTATGAACAATTACCTTTATCAATACAAGATAAATTAGAAAAGCAAATACAATCAATAAGTTTTCAATCATAAAAAATTCTATTAATCCTCTCCTTCGCGTAGGTAGAGGAGGTTTGACCCTTATTGCCGGTACTTCTGCCAGCTCATTATCTAAAATATCTCGCTGACTGTAAGGACCTGGAGTTAAAATATCCATAACTCGAGGTGCTTTAGCTAGATCTAAGTCTGTTTCTGTATAAATCTTCCAGAGCTGCCTCCGCCGCGAAAGATCTCTGTAATAATCATAACCAAAAGGATCAAAGCTGCCAACAAGCAGCACAATTGAACTGTCATCTAATGAACCAAGCTCACTTTTAGCTAAAGTTAAATACAGATCATTATCATCTCTAATAATTTCTGCACTTTGGGCCTGGTGTTTATCATCAAGGGCCAGTTCATTTAAGTTAAGAAATTCTTCTTCACTTTCTGGTGTATAAAGTCTGGCCCACCAGCCGCTAATTTTCAAAAATTTATTCCACTTAAAATCATCAGAAAAAGATATGTTAGCACCTTCATGAAAAGGCTGATCGGCTCCTGAACTCTGATTATCAAGATAGATTTCTATTAAAGGTAGTGAAAACCCATATTCTGAATCCCAGGGATCAGTCAAATTTCCAAAAGAAAAGCGAAAACGATAACTGTGCTCTGATTCGAAAATTGTTAAAGCCTGGATATCAAAAAGATTATCAGCCTGATGGAAAATATGATTTAAAGGATATTCATAATCTCCTGGGCCAAAGTCATCTCCACGAGCATCAAGGTGATTAAAAACAACTCGATATTCAGCTGCTGAAACAGCTGTCATCAAAAAAGAAATCAGGAAAATGAGGATTGATAATAAGATTATTATTTGCCAGATTTTTCTGCTAAGTAAAGTCAATTTTAATCACCTCTGCTGTTTAGATTATTTTTTCATAATATTTTCTGTAAAATCTACAGCCGCATTGTAACCCATCGTTTTCATCCTATAATTCATTGCCGCAACCTCAAGTACCAGGGCCAGATTACGACCCGGTTTAACAGGAATAACAATCTCGTCTATCTCTAGACCCATAATTTCTGTTTTGTGATCATCTAAGCCCAATCTTTCGTAATCATATCCTTCCACCCATTTTTCAAGCCGAACTGCCAGATTTATTGGTGAATCATGTTTAACAGCTCCAGCCCCAAAAAGGGTTTTAACATTGATTATTCCTATTCCCCTCATTTCTAAAAAATAGCGGGCATTTTCAGGAGCACTACCCGATAAACGCAGTTCTCCAATCTTTTTAATTTCAATTATATCATCTGCTACCAGGCGATGTCCACGTTTAACCAATTCGATTGCTGTTTCACTTTTACCGATTCCACTTTCTCCTTTAATCAAAACCCCTATTCCATAAATATCTACTAAAACTCCATGGATAACGGTTAAAGGAGCCAGCTTTTCTTCTAAATAATTTAAAAGCATACTGCTAAATCTAGTGGTAGTAATCTTAGTTGACAAAATGGGTATTCCTTTATCTTCAGCTCTTTTAAGCAGATATTTTGGTATTTCTTCTCCCCTTGCAACAATAATACAAACCGGATCATAAGAAACATATTCATCTATCCTTTCTATAAAGACATTTTCATCTAAGCCTCTTAAGAAAGAAAGTTCAGTTGTACCTATCAAATTAATTCTCTCTGGATAAAAATGCTCCCAAAAACCTGCTAATTCTATACCCGGCCTTTTTATATCACTAACAGTAATTTTATTTTTAATACCACTTCGGCCTGCCTTGATTTCAAGATCAAAACGATTAAAAATATCTAATACAAGTACGTGTGCTTCTTCAGCCATTTTTTATCAACCTGTCTTCCATTGCAACTGCAATAGCTCCCATTAAACCAATATCAGAACCAAGTTCAGCTTCCCTTATCTCAACGATTTCTAGTGGTCCTGCCAGGGCATTTTCCCGCATCAACTCTAAAGCTTTATCTAAAAAAAGATCAGATGCCTTCATAACTCCGCCTCCTAAGATTATCATTTCTGTATTAAAGATATTTATCAAATTAGCCAGGCCAATCCCAAGATAAAATCCTGCTATAGCAAAGATGTCTTTTGCTATCTGATCACCCTGATAAGCAGCTTGAGCACAGATAACAGCATCAACATCTTCTATAATATTATCTGCCAGATCAAGCATTTTTTTGCTTTTACCCTCAGCTGTTGCCTCCTGAGCCATCCGGCCTATCGCAGTTCCAGAAGCAAAAGCTTCTAAACAGCCATGATTGCCACATCCACAGAGAGGCCCATCTGGATCAATTACGGTATGACCGATTTCACAGGCATTATCATTAACTCCAGTAAATAATTCCTGATTGATTATAGCTCCTCCACCAACACCGGTTGAAATGGTAATATAAACTAAATTTTTTACTTTTCTACCTGCTCCAAACCATTTTTCACCTAAAGCTGCAGCATTAGCATCATTTTTTAACAAAGTTTTAATTCCAACTTCTTTTTCAATTCTGTCAACAATAGCAACATTTTTCCAGGGCAAATTAGAATTCTCTATAATTATTCCTTTTTTAGCATCTAAAGGACCAGGGCTTCCGATGCCAAGACATTTGATATCTTCTGCTTTAAGTTCTGTTTTTGCTAAAACATCTTCTATACTCTCAACCATATTGGCTATAATTTTTTCTTCACCATATTTTGCCTCAGTATCTTTACGTGAACGGGCTAAAATTTTGCCATTTTTATCAGCTAAACCGGTTAATATTTTTGTGCCACCTAAATCTAGACCAAGATAATATTCTTTCATCCCCAAATCCCCCTCAGATTAACTAAAATTAATATTTTGCCAGCATTTCTTTATTGCCTTTTAAAATCAAAGTCCCGATAATACCGATAAAAGCTGTCGGCAGTCCGATTCCGATCATTAATAATAAAAATGAAATTGAAAATAATGCTAAAAACCAGACCAAAGAAAAAACAATATTGTCAAGGCTTAATACAATTGCATTTTTAAAAATATCTTTAAGACTTTTTTCAGGCTGAATAACTAACATACCCCATAAATAAGCCTCATAAATAGAAAAATAAATTAACAAATAGCCAAATAAAAAGGCGAAAGCTAAAAACCAGGTATTATGTTGGCCCTGCAGAATAAAAAAGCGTATATCAAATAATAGGATCAGATAAATAACTATACTAAAAATACAGGCTAAAAATCCCCGCCAAAAATTATTTTTAAAATAACTTAATAACACCTTTAAAGAATACTCTCGATATTCTAAAAGTTGATTAACCCCATAAAGAGCAGTTAAAAACAGAGGGCCTAATAAAAGCAGTGGTATAGGCAAAATAATATACCAGCCAGTTGTAATAGAAATTATAACCACCAGTAACAGCAGTAAAGTTAATATAAACCAGCTCATTCCTAAAATAAAAAGTTTAAATAGGTGTTCATAAAACTTTTTGAAAGTATATTTTAAGACAGAGAATATTTCCAATAAAAACCCCTCCTGAGAAAACTTTAAACTTAATTTAATTATAACATATTTAGCTTCTATTTTAGAATAACAGCAATTTTAGTTTTTTTCTTTCTCAACTTCTGCTTCTATCTCTAAAGCTAAATCAAATTTATCATTTAAATATCTGGCTACACCGAGCTGATTATTATTTTGAGCAATATCATCAGCTGCTTCTCTTAACCCAGGATGAGCATTTTCCATTGCTATTCCCTGTCCAGCCCACTCTATCATTTTTAAATCATTTAATCCATCTCCAAAAGCCATTATTTCTTCTTTTTTTAAGTTGTTTTCTTCAGCATATTTTTTTAAAGGAACTGCTTTAGAAATACCTTTTTTAGTTATTTCAAGAAAAGAAGGATAAGAAGAAGTAATTTCAATTTCATCAGAAAAATTATCTAAAAGAAAATTTTGAATTTCTATTTGAACACTTTCATCTTCTTCAATAATCAACATTTTAGTGGGTCCTTTATCCATGAACTCCGTCAGATCACCTACAACCTGAGCTTCTACCCCGGCAATATTTTCATATTTAAGGGTGAAATCATTTTTTTCAGCAACATAAAGTGTGTCATCGAGAAAAGTCTGTAAATAATAATTCCCTTCTTTTAACCTTTTGCTGATATCTTTGGCAATATCTAAGGGGATTGGGGAGTGATAAATTTCTTGATCTAAAAGCGGATTCATCACTAAAGCACCATTATAGGTAATAACCGGGTCTTTCATTTCTAAAGAATTTACATATGGTTTAGCAGAAATATACATTCTACCTGTAGCAATTAAAGTTTTTATCCCCTTTTGGCGGATTGCCTGAACAGCTTCAATAGTTTTTTCATGTAGCTGATGCTGATCATTTAAAAGGGTTCCATCTAAATCAAAAGATATTAATTTTATATTCATTTTTACCACCTTCTATTATAAAAATAGCCGGGTCTCCCCGGCTCATTAGAGATTGAATTTTTTTGCTTTTTAGTTCATTTTAAATTGAGCTGAGAAAGCATGTACTTCTTTTTTCATCTCTTTTAATTTTTCTTCATCTTTAATATTTTTTAGTGCCTCAAAAATATATTCTGCTACTTTTTTCATATCTTTTTCTTTCATTCCCTGGCTTGTAACTGCTGGGGTTCCAATTCTAATTCCACTTGTAACAAAAGGACTTCTAGTTTCAAATGGAATTGTATTTTTATTAACAGTTATACCGACTTTATCTAAAGCCTCTTCTGCTTCTTTGCCGGTGATTTCCATATTAGTTAAATCTACCAACATCATATGATTTTCGGTTCCTCCGGAAACAATTCTCATTCCATAACTGCTTATTTCTTCAGCAAGTACTCTGGCATTATTAATGATCTGCTGTTGATATTTTATAAAATCATCTGTTAATGCTTCTTTAAAAGAAACTGCCTTAGCTGCAATAATATGCATCAGAGGGCCACCCTGCAGACCAGGAAATATAGCTTTATCGATTGATTTTGCATATTCTTTTTTACAGAGGATCATTCCACCTCTGGTTCCTCTTAAGGTCTTATGGGTTGTAGTTGTAACAAAGTCAGCCACCGGAACAGGGTTAGGATGCAGATCTGCTGCAACAAGCCCTGCAATATGGGCCATATCTACTGTAAATAATGCACCAACTTCATCAGCTATTTCTCTAAAAGCATTAAAGTTAATTACCTTCGAATAGGCACTTGCTCCTGCAACTATCATATCCGGCTTATGTTCTTTGGCCAGTGTTCTTACCTGTTCGTAATCTATAATTTCCTTATCTTTAGTAACACCATAATGAACGAAATTATAGTATTCACCTGACATATTAACCGGGCTACCATGGGTTAAATGTCCGCCATGGGTGAGGTCCATCGCCAAAATCGTACCACCTAGAGGTACATGGGCAAAATAAACTGCCTGATTTGCCTGTGAGCCAGAATGTGGTTGCACATTTGCATGTTCTGCATTAAATAATTCTTTAGCTCGCTCTATTGCTAGTTCTTCTGCCTTATCGATTACTTCACAGCCACCATAATATCTTTTCCCGGGATAACCTTCTGCATACTTGTTTGTTAAAACTGACCCAGCTGCTTCCATAACAGCTGAACTAACAAAATTTTCCGAGGCAATAAGTTCAATATTTTGAACCTGCCTTTTATCCTCTTCTGAAATTATTGCTGCAATTTCAGGATCAACCTTTTTTAATTCCTGCATTCAAGCTTCATCTCCTTATTTAAAATCCGTACTAATTTATATTTTTTCAATTTTTTTCTCTACATTATTAACAATTCTCTAAAAAATAATCAAATCCTGCTTTAATTATTGCTCCCAAAAATTACCACTCCATTATTTAAAGATAAATTCAATATCTAATAAAGAAAAAGACCGGAGCAAATACTCCGGCTTCTAAAAATGGTTTAAGCTTGACTAATAGCATCGACAGGACAAACAGATACACATGCTGCACAATCGATACATTCGTCAGCATCAATTTCGTATTTAGTATCACCTTCGCTAATACAGTCAACAGGACATTCAGGTGCACAGGCACCGCAAAGAATGCAATCATCATTAATTACATGAGCCATATTAAGTAGTTCACCTCCTGCTATTCAACTTTATTTATAATTTTTAAAAAAAAGTTCACAAAACTATTATAACTATTCACTATATAATTGTCAACTATTTTACAATTACAGGAGAGTTATTTTATTATGGCCCATAATTATTTTTTTAGCCAGCTAATATCAGCCAAATATATTGCTTTTTAAAAAAGCTGTTTAAAAACTATATTTTAAAGCAATTGAAGTAAAATCATTGTCTTCAAATTGGCCAAAGGTAGTATCTTCATCTCCCCTAAAGATCTTATGAGATAACTGCAGTTCTAGATCCTGCTGTAGTTCATAATCAACAGCTGCTTCTAAACTGTAGTCATTATCATTGAAGTTATAGATCCAGGTTAACTGGGGAATTATCCTTTCATTCTGATAGCTGTCTTCAAGCTTAACTATGGCCCGGTGGGTTGTATAGTCACCATCTTCATCATAATCTATATGCAGTTCATTATTTCCGATTGCATCATCATCAAGTATTTTTTCACCGGTAAACTGAATATTTAAATTCAGATTATTATAAGGAAGATTTCTGTCTCCACCGACTACCCAGCCTATTCGATTATTTCTGGTTAGAGGATCATCACCAGAGCTGTCATCTGTTCTTAAATAGGCTAACTCAAAACGACTGTTAATATCACCGATAACCCTGGCCATCTCAAAACCAAATGCATCTACCTCATCATAGTGGATGTCAGCCGCATCAAGTTCTGCCTCAAATTCACTTTGATCAAAACCATTTTGATCCAAAGCAGTTCTAAGTCTATTAATAGCAGCCTTATCATAACTTGGCTCTCTTAAATAACCTTTATAATAACTGAAACCATAATCTGTTCCACCACGGCTATCTGTAAAGCGAAGGGCAAACTGATGGTCTTCATCCTGAATTGAGGATTCCACCCTATCTAGTATTTCCTTTTCACTCCTGTAAGCAGTATTATCTAATATCTCTGCAAAAGTTATTTCTGCTGCAAAAGGATTGATAATCCAATTGCCTAAAGGACTGTCAGGATCATTTGCCAGCCGATTACCATTAAAATCAGGAGTATAGACGAACTCTAAATTGGCATTACCACCTCTAAAATAGCGGTCAATTTTAATCATTTCTTCACCAACCTGCCTATCTAAATAATCAGGATTAATAAAGTCACTTAAATCCTCTGGATTAATATGATCAACTACATGGACCTGATCACCTTCACCCCAGACCAATCTGTTTTTTCCGATCAATATTTCATACTGTTCTCCATAATACCTGTAATATGCTTCAGCAAAATCTATCTCTTCTGCAGCACCTATTTGGTAATTGAGCAGTACATTAAATTCATGGGTTGATCCAGGATAAGCAATATCCAGCTTACCCCTTAAGTTTTCCTCTATATCACCACTATCACTAAAGATTCTAAATTCTGGATAAATATCTCCTTCCAATGTTACCTGAGTATCCTGAGTATAAAATCCACCTCCAAAAGCTGCTGTGGAAAAAGAAAAGCTTAGCACAAAAATCAGCAGTAATAGCAGTATCATTTTATCTTTTTTTAGCATTTTTTTGACCCTCCTTGGACTTAACTATCTTAAAGCAAATTTTATTTCAATCTAAGTTTACCGACCTGTTCTTAAAAACTGCTGAGTAAATCTCTGATCACTTATATCTACATTATATTCTATCAGAGGTTCTCCGTCTCTTTCCTGTACATAAAGACGGGTACTGTGGCCAGAATCTAAATCTTTCATGGTTGTAGAAAAAACAGTCCAGATTCCATCAATCTTTTCTATATTATGCTCTACAGTCATCTCTTTATATAAATCACCAGTATCATGATCATACATCTCTACTTTAACAGGGATATAATGTTCTTTAGTAACCCAGGAAATGGTCTTTTTGTACTGTTCTTCTTCCGGGTTGATTGGAATTGCCTCTACAACATAGGTATCATATTCACCGAGTTCTTCTTCACCTAAAAGCTCATATTCAAAATCATCAAGTTCTCTAGATTTCATATCATCATAGGTAAAATCAGAACCCATAAAAGAGTCTTCACCCTGAGAACCAGAAATTCTTCTTACCCTACCTAAATCAGGTAAATATATCCACTGGTTATCATCATCACCATCAACCTCTTCCTGTAAAAAACGGGTGTTTCTAACAGAAGAGGGCTCATGGAACACCATTATGGTTTTATCTAAATCAAGCTCCTGATCGGCTGTTTTTGACCAGGTCTCTATAACCCTGGATCTCACATCTCCAGATTCATCAATCAAATCCATTCCCATCAGAGCATGTCTGGCATCTCCGGTATCACGTTCATCTACCCTTTCCATCACCTCTCTACCATCAACAGCAAATACAGAAAAGCTAAATACGGTTAAAATCATCAAAATCAAAGCTGTTATCTTTAGTGAGTTTCTAAATAATTTTGTCATTTTTAATTCCTCCTTTTAATTTGGGTCAAAACTTATTTTTGAATAAACTTAGGTTTAAATATATTGAGCATCAATGGCAAAATTGTTAAAGCAGCCATTGAAGAAGAAAACATAGTAACTGTTATTAAAAGCCCTAAATATACAAGTGGATAAAAGTTCGAAAAGAGAAGTACCATAAAACCTGCTGCCACAGATATTGCATTAAAGATAATCGCTTTACCTGTTGAGGTTAAAGTATTTTGTGTTACCAAAAATAGATCATCACTTTTTAGTCTCTCTTTATGATAGCTGTGGAGAAAATGAATTGTATAATCTACTCCAATACCTATTGCGATTGAAGCAACCATAGCTGTTCCCACATCGAGTTTTATACCTGTATAACCCATCAAGGCAAAATTTATCAATAGAGCAAAGGCTAATGGTATAATCCCATAAATTCCAGCAATTAAAGACTTAAACGAATAAGAAACTATCAAAAATACCACAATAAATGAGATTAAAATACTTCTGGTTTGACTGCTGACAATTAAATCATTTGCCGCTTGAGCCATTACAGCATTACCAGAAACTGTAGTTTCATAACCATCCGGAAAATTATTATCCGCATAATTTAAAATTGTCTCTCTAACCTCTCCAGCTACAATTGTACTGGGGTCATTAAGCTGAACTAAGATCTGAGCTTTATCTGGTTCTAAATCATCATTTATCATATCATCAAGACTACCTGAATAAAGCAGTAAATATTGAGAAATTAGATTTTGGAGATTTTCTTCTCTTTCAGCACCATATTTTTCTAGATCAACCGGTATTTCATAATAATTTGCTGCCTGGTAGTTCATTTCTTGATTAAGCAGTCTGACCATCTCATCTGCAGAAATATCAAGCCTATCAGCTCTTGCCAGCGCCCTATTTATTAGCATCATAAACTCATATTCACTTAGATTCTGCTCCCTGTCAGGACCGGGAATTATCTCCCTAGCCGGGGTTTCTTCTTCTGGCTCAGTCTCTGCCTCATAGAAACTGCCTGTATCTGCTTCACTGGAGTTTTCTTCTTCATAGAAACTGCCGGTATCAGCCTCATTGTTTTCCTGATAAAAACTACCGGTATCATTATCTTCTTCCTCACTTTGATTATAGAAGCTGGCCCCATCATCAACTTCTTGAGAATCCGTTTCTTCCTCAACTATCTCTTCTTCTGGATAATGCATTACTTGATTCATCCTTTTGATATAATCAGCGATTGAAGACATCTTACCAACTTCTTTAAAAGATGAACTCATATAGTTTTGCATATCAGCCATTGGTTTTAATATCTGAGGGTGATTAAGACTTCCAGTATCTTCACCCTCAATCATCACATTCATGATTGTTGTTCCGGCAAAATTTTGATTAATAAAATCATCTGCCTGTCTGATCTGACTGTTTTCTCTAAACATTTCTATTAATGGTGTATCTATTACTATCCTGGGTAAACCTATAATTGAAACAATTACGATGATTAAAGCGGTAATTATAATTGAGATCCTTTTATTTGAATAAAATTTATGCAGTTTTAAAATCGTTGATTCAAAATAATCTATTTTTTGATAGTCAAGTTTAGAAGTGTCTTTTTGATATGAGAAAATTAAAATCAACAACGAAGGTATCAAAAATAGAGAAATTATAAAAGCTGTTGAAATACCTATCGCTGTAAAAATACCAAAAGTTCTAATTGGAATAATCTCACTTGATGCAAGTGAACCAAAACCAACCGCAGTTGTTAAGGCAGCAAGAAAGACCGGTTTGCCCAACTGCTTAACTGTTTTAAGTACTAATTCTTCCTGCTTTTCCTGATCTATCTCTCCATCATATTCTGCCAGATAATCATAATAATGGCTTAAAATATGGATTCCATATGCACTTCCCACTGCGATTAAGAGTACAGGTATAACCGTAGAGACAAGTGTCAGATTGACCCCAAGATAGGCCATTAAGCCAACTGCCCAGATACTGCTTATCGATACATTGAGCATGATCAAAATTACAGGTAATATTTTTCTGAAAAATATATATAATGTAAGTATTAAAACCAGGACAATAAAAGGGATCAAGTATTTTATATCCTCTAACATGCTATCTCCCATCCTGACATTAATAGCTGTTGCTCCAGAAATGTAACTCTCTAGATCTCGGGCATTATATTCTTCTGTTATCTCTTCAACTTTATAATAGGCAGCATTTTCTTCTTCTGTTGAAAGCCCTTCATTAAGGGTTATTAAAATCTGGGTTGACTGAAAATCATCTGAATAAAGATTATTTCTGTAAAAATCCCAGCTTAATATGTTTTCTTTAATCTGATATTTCTCTCTGTCTGTTCTGGGGAGTTCAGTTACTAAATTTTCGACCAGCATACCTTCTGCTGTTCCTTCGATAAAATCTACGTTTGTCAATGAGGTGACCTCATCAACTTCTTTAATATTTTCTAAATCATGGGTAATATTTTCTATTCTGCTGATATTATGATAATCAAAAATACTACCTTCTTTAAATCTGACTGCAGTAACTATACCATCATTTTCACCAAATATATCCTCTATTTCTTCAGTAGTAACTTTTGAAATATGGTCATCTGGTAAAAACACCTCGATATCATTATCTATTTCTACCTTCGGCAGTTGTATGGCAAAAAATACAGTCATCACTAAAATTACCACAACTATCAATTTATTATGTTTTAAAATCTCTTTCATGACTTTACCTCCCAAATTCATTAATCAACTGTGCCCTGAACCATTTCATACATCTTCTTTAAAGTATTAAGCACTATTTTTGTGTCTTTTTCAGAAATCTCTTTTAAAAAAATATCAAACCATTTTTGATAAATATCCTTGATCTTTTTTTCAAACTCTTTTGCTTTTTTAGTTAAATATATCAAATTCACTCTACCATCTTCAGGAGAAGACTCTTTACGAATATAGCCTTTTTGGATTAAACTATTAACCGAGCGTGACACTGTAGCTTTATCTACTCCAAGGTTTTCTTGCAAAGTTTTCTGACTTATCCCATCTCCATCTTTATAGAGATAAATCAGCATATTACCTTCACTGTGATTAATACTAAGTGGTTCTAATAGTTTATCCACAAATTGATCATGATGTTTATATAATTTAGCAATCCATTTTCCAATTGGCGCATCTATCTGCATAATTACCACCTCTTTTTTTAGTTGCAGCTGCAACTTGTTTAATCAATAATAACATAGATTAGTTGCAGATGCAACTATATTTATAAAAAAAGAGCCCTTTATTAAAAGGACCCAAAAATTAATTATTAATTTTTTACACGGCTTTATTTTCAGCCTGATTATATTCGATGTCCATTGCAAAGTTAACCACACTAAAGAGTACAACTGCTGTTACTGTATTAATCACTGCTGCCGGTAAAACCACTGTAGTAAATAAAACCACAAATGGAGCCGGTAAAGAAACTAATAAAGAAGCAATAGTCAAAAATAAGCTTCCACTTATAATTGTTCCTACTGCAGTTGTAATCCCTGCGGCAATTCTTTTTGAGGCAAACTTTGTAATAACAGGTATCAAATTATATACAATTATAAAAGTAAGTAATTTGTCTACAATATTTGCTACCTGACCCCCGGGAAAAGTAGTGGTTAAAGCTGTAAATAACCCGGTAGACAAAGCAACCAAAAATCCTAATTTAATATCTCTTTTAATTATCAGGATAATAAACATCATTGCCAGGGTTACATCAGGTTTCATTCCCAATACCAACGGGGGTGTTAAAGTCCTCAAAATCATTGCAATTGCCACCAACAAAGCCGCCTGTGCTAAATCTCTTGTTCTCATCTCAACTCATCTCTCCTCTTATATTTTTTCTAAACTAAACTCAACTATTAATTGTTTATATTATATATTATCAAGAATTTTATGTCAAAATATTTTAAAATAACTAAAATAAAGGTTTTAAAAGCTCAATAAAGAAAATAATAATTAATCACAAAATTTTTGATATAGGCTGATCATAGCTCTTTGAAGGAGAAGCAGATGAAAAAATTAATTAAAATTAGCATTATAACAACAATGTTTTTTCTAATCAGCATTTTTTTAGCCAGTCAAATGAAAGTTGTTAATGCTATTCCGGTTGAAAAAATAAATTCTGAGCTAAAAGAAATCAATTATCAGATTATTGCTGTGTATCCCCATGCCAGTGATGCCTTTACCCAGGGTTTAATATTTCATGAAGGATATCTTTATGAAAGTACAGGTCAGTATGGAAGTTCTTCTCTGCGCAAAACAGATTATCAAAGTGGTGAAATAATTAAATCAATTCAACTTGATGAAAATTATTTTGGAGAGGGAATCACAATTTTTGCTAATAAAATATATCAATTAAGCTGGCGAGAAAATAAAGCTTTCGTTTATGATTTAGATTTTAATTTGCTAAAAACGTTTACTTATCAAGGAGAAGGCTGGGGTTTAACTTCAAATCAAGATTTTTTAATCATGAGTGATGGCAGCCAGTATATCTATTACCGTAATCCAGAAGATTTTGAAATAGTTAAAAAAATTTCTATAACTGCTAATGATATCCCCCTAAACAATATTAATGAGCTTCAGTACTTAGATGGGTATTTGTATGCAAATATCTGGTTAGAAGATTATATTGTTAAAATTGATCTGGAAAATGCTGAAGTTAAAGCATACCTTGATCTGGAAAATATTATAGATAAAGATCAATATGAACATCAACTTGATGTTTTAAATGGTATAGCATATTTAGAGGAAAAAGAAAGTTTTTTAGTTACTGGTAAATTGTGGCCTAAATTATTTGAGATCGTGCTATTAGATTAACGCTGGTAGAGGATTTTTATTTTAAATAATTTTTTTAAAAGATAAAACTAAAATTTAAAAAGAAGGGTGATCAATAATGGAAACGAAAAAAATTTATTATCAAAGAAAAGCAGAAGATTTAATTAAGAGTCTTAAACAGAGGAATATGGAAGCTTATTATTGTGATAGTTCAGAAAAAGCAGCCGAAAAAGTGATGAGCCTGATCGAGGATAATGCTTCAGTATCATGGGGAGGCTCAATGACTTTAAAAGAAATTAATATTTTTGAGCAGCTGCAAAAAGCTGAGCTGAACTTAATCGATAGAGCAACTGCAAAAAATAGAGCTGAAAAAGAAGATATTTATCATCAGGCTTTAAATGCAGACTATTATTTAATGAGTTCTAATGCAGTTACTCAAGATGGTAAACTTGTAAATATAGATGGTACAGGAAATCGCCTGGCTGCTCTGCTTTATGGTCCCAAAAATGTTATTATTGTTGCCGGGATGAACAAAGTAAGTATCGATGAATCAGCAGCCTTAAAAAGAGTAAAAAATCAAGCTGCCCCTGAAAATGTGATGCGCTTAGATAAAAATACACCCTGTTCTCAAACAGGCCGCTGTCATGAATGCCAGGAAGAAGATACTATCTGCTGTCAGACTGTGATTACAAGGCGCTCTGGAAAGAACGGCAGGATTAAAGTAATCTTAGTTGGAGAAGAATTAGGTTATTAGTTAATTCATTTACAGTTTTAAAACAGTATTTATGTTAAGTTGATAATACTGATTAAAATAGCCAATCTACTATTAAGGAAGGTGGCTGTAAATGAATAAAAAATTGATTACAAAATTAAAACAGGTAGATCAGGAAAAAAAAATAAAAGATAATTTTCAGTTTATCCTTTTTGGAGGAACCGGAGATCTGGCTCATAACAAGATAATGCCAGCATTTTATAATATGCTCAAAAAGGATATACTTCCAGAAACATTTACCATAATTGCAACAGGAAGGCGTTATGACAGCCAGCGGGAATATCTTGCTGAAATTAAAAAATCTCTAAGTTCAAACATCAAGCTTGATAAACGTATCTGGCAGTTATTAGCTGCTAATATCGAATATTTTGAGCTTAATTTTAAAGATGAAGCTGATTTTTTAGCTTTAAAGAAAATCTTAAAACAAAAATCAGCCGGAAAAACAATTCATAACCGTCTTTTTTATCTTGCTACTGCTCCCGGCTTTTTTGCTGAGATAGCTGAAAATCTTAAAAAGTTTAATTTATTAAATCTGGGCTTTGAAGACAGAGACTCAAAACTTGTTATAGAAAAACCATTTGGAAGTGATTTAGATTCTGCCCAGCAATTAAATAAAAGTCTTAGCAATATTTTCTCAGAAAAGAATATCTTTAGAATAGATCATTATTTAGGTAAAGAAATGATCCAAAATATCATGGTAATCAGATTAAGCAACCCAATATTTAGAGCCCTCTGGAATAAAGACTATATCGATAATATTCAGATCTATTTAAATGAATCAGAAGGGGTAAAAAACAGGGGTAAATATTATGATGATACCGGTGTGGTTAAAGATATGATTCAAAATCACATGCTGCAGATACTATCATTAATCACCATGGAAGAACCAGATGATTTATCATCTCAGGAAATTTCTCGAAAAAAAGTTGAAGTTTTTAAAGAACTTGCCGAAATTAACCTGGATAATTTTGATGATCATATAGTTAGAGCTCAATATACGGGGAGCAAAAAAGACGGACAGGAGATCAAGTCTTATCGGGAAGAAAACAGTATCCCTGATAATTCAATGACCTCAACCTTTATAGCCTTAAAACTCTTTTTAAATAATCAGCGCTGGCAGGATGTTCCAATCTATATTAAGTCAGGCAAAAGACTGGCCAAAAAAGAAGCGGCTATCGCTGTAGAATTTAACGATGATTTTCATCAATCTTATCTTAAAGAAAAGGGCAGTGAAAGCAATTTGCTCTTAATTAAAATCCAGCCTGAAGAAGGTATTTCCTTACAGTTTAATACCCGTAAACCGGGGAGCATTAATAGAATTGTTCCTGTTCAAATGGAGTTCTGCCACAGCTGTGAGCAACTTTTTAACTCACCAGAAAGTTATGAGGTTTTAATTCATGATATGATCGTTGGAGACAAAACCCTTTTTACCAGCTGGGAAGAAGTTTATTATTCCTGGAAATTTATTGATAAATTTATGCAAAAATGTGAAGAAGAAAATATAAATCTGCACCACTATCCTGCTTTAAGTCAGGGACCAAAAGCTGCAGATGAACTATTAGCAGATGATGAAAGACAGTGGTGGGATAAAAAATTAAAATAATCTCGATTTATAGGAGGCCATACAATGTATGATATTTCTATGACAATTAAAGAAGATATGTTAGTTTATAAAGGTAAAGATGAAATTAGGCCGGAGTTAAAAATTGTAAGAGATTATAGTGATGGAGATGCCCATGAAAGTGAGCTCAAAATGAATGTTCATACCGGTACTCATATTGATGCACCTCTTCACATGCTGGAAGATGGAGAAAACAGTAATATTTTTCTGCAGGAAAATCCTTTTTATAATGCTCAACTTATAGATTTAACTAAAGTTGAGGAAAAAATTACTGCAGCTGATCTAAAAGAATATCAGATTAAAAATAATGTTTTTTTAATTTTAAAAACCAGAAATTCAGCCAAAGATTATTTAGAAAAAACTCCAGAAAAGTTCATTTATCTGGCCAAATCAGGTGCAGAATATCTTTTAGAAAAAAATCTCAGGGGAATTGGAATCGATTCTAATGGTATTGAAAGAAATCAGTCTGATCATCCAACCCACAAAAATCTGCTTAAAAATGGGGTAATAATTCTAGAAGGTTTAAGGTTAAATGATGTTCCCGCAGGAGATTATGTGCTTTTACTCGCTTTATTAAAAGTAGCCAATAGTGATGGACTGCCTGCCAGAGCTCATCTTTTTGAAAAGGGTGAAATCGAAAAGCTTTTAAACAGTTTTAATTAGGAGGACATAATATGTCAAAATATGAAATCGCATTAATTGGTCTTTCAGTAATGGGGCAAAATTTAGCTTTAAATATTGCTGAAAATCATTCTATAGCCGTCTATAATCGGACAGAAGCTAAAACAAGAAAATTTATGGAAGAGAAAGTAGAACAGCAGCAAATTAAAGCCAGTTATGATCTAAAGGAGCTGGTCTCTTCACTTGCTAAACCTCGAAAAATTATGCTGATGATTAAAGCAGGTGAACCGGTAGATTTAGTTATAGAAAGTCTACTGCCTTATCTTGAGACTGGTGACATAATAATTGATGGCGGCAACTCCCATTTTAAAGATACAAATAGACGAACAAAACAACTGGCTAAAAAAGGAATTCGTTATCTGGGAGTAGGTATCAGTGGTGGTGAATATGGAGCCCTGCACGGACCGTCAATTATGCCTGGAGGGAACAAAGAAGCTTATCAGGAAGTAGAAGCAATTTTTAATAATGCCGCTGCTAAAACAGAAAAAGGTGCCTGTGTAAGTTATCTTGGTCCTGATTCAGCAGGTCATTATGTAAAAATGATCCATAATGGTATTGAATACGGGATCATGGAAATAATTGCAGAAATATATGATTATATGAGAAAGGTTATGGCTTTAGAGCCAGCTCAAATGAGTTATATTTTTGCTGAGTGGAATCTGGATTTCCAGTCATATTTAGTAGAAATAACCGCCAAAATTCTGCAAAAAGATGATCCAGAAAGCGGAAAAAAATTGATCAATCTTATCTTAGATAAAGCCAAACACAAAGGCACAGGAAAATGGAGTGTACAAAATGCTCTTGATCTAGGGGTAGCAATACCTACAATTAATGCAGGGGTAAATGCCCGTCTCCTTTCTGCTCTAAAAGAAGAAAGGGTAGAAAATTCTAAAGATTTTCCTGCTCCTGATTCAGTTAATGTAAATAATGAACTTATCATTCCCAGGCTCAAATCGGCCCTTTATTTTGCTTCTGTAATTGCTTATGCAGAAGGATTTAAACTGCTGCAGGCTGCTTCTAAGGAATATAATTATCAGCTTAATTATCAGGAAATAGCCAGGATCTGGGAAGATGGCTGTATTATTCGCTCTGCTTTTTTAGAGCCTATTCAAAAGTCATTTGCTGTAGATAATGATCTCAGTACTTTGATCAAATCAGATCAGTTTAAAGATAAGTTAAAAGCAGCAGGGGCAGATTTAGAAGAAATATTTACTACTGCTGCAGTATCTGAATTAGCTCTAACAGCCCTCCATGCAGCTTCTGATTATTTTAACAGTTTAAAGTCCGAAAAACTGCCTGCTAATTTAATCCAGGCTCAAAGAGATTTTTTTGGTGCCCATACTTATCAGCGCAGAGATAAAGAAGGAGTTTTTCATACAGAATGGGAAGCTTAATATGAATTTGAGAAGCCCTCTTTTATCTGTAAAAGAGGGTTTTGCTATAGACTGAGTGGTTACAGGAAGGAGCTAAATATTATGAGAATTTTATTGGTTAATCATTTTCCACTTGAGGGATCAGGTAGTGGAATCTATACTAAAAATATAGCCCAGCGTCTCTTAGATAAAGGACATAAAGTAAAAGTAATTGCAGTGGATAATCAAAAAGCTGAAAATAATCAATATCAATTTCCTGTTGAAACCTTAGTTCACGATGATTTTCCCTGTTTTACTACCCATCCTAAAAGCAATAATCAATTTTATAATTTAAGTAAATCTGAAATAGATTCCTATCTGAATAGTTTTGAAGAAATAATAAAAAAAGAAGCAGAAGAATTTGAGGCAGATCTAATCCACGCTCAACATCTCTGGATTGCTCCCTATGCTGCCCAAAGTACGAATCTACCTTATATAATTACAGCCCATGGTACAGATATTAAAGGTTTTAAAAAAGATGAACGCTATCGAAAATTTGCTTTAGAGGGAGCTAGAAATGCTGAAAAAATAATCACCATCTCTGATCAGGTTCACCAGGAGGTGGAAAAATATTATTCTCCAGATAAAAAGAAGTTAAGAAAAATTTTAAATGGGGTTGATGATGAATTATTTAAACCATTAGAGCTTAATCGGCTTAAATTACTGCAGAAGTATCTGCCAGATATTAAAGAAGATCCTCCTTATTTAATTAATTTTGTCGGCAAGCTAACCGATTTTAAAGGGATAGATCTCTTAATTGAAGCAGCTCAAAAATACGAAAAAGAGTTTCCCGGTATCACAACTTTGATAATCGGTAGTGGAGAATTATCAGCTCAGCTTAAAGAACAGGTAAAAAGATTAAACTTAGAAAATATTTATTTTCTTGGTAATTTAAATCAAAGTGAATTACCTGCTTTTTACAGCAGTGCAGACCTATCTATAGTTCCTTCTCGAGTTGAACCCTTTGGTCTTGTTGCATTAGAAGCTCTTGCCTGTGGAACTCCGGTCATTGCTTCAAAGGCTGGTGGACTACCCGATTTTATAAATCAAAAGGTCGGACGCTTATTTGAGATGGATAATTCTGATGATTTAGCCGCTAAGATCATTACTGCCATCAAAGAAGATGATAAAAATGAAAAAGGAGAATATGCAGCAGATTATGCCCTAAATAATTTTTCCTGGGCCAGAGTAATTGACGAATTATTAGAAGTTTATAATTCAATCTTAAATTGATCAATTTTAAATAATTTTCACAGCAAAGCAAAAGAGATGGTGTACACCATCTCTTTAATAATTTAAATCACTTATTTTTTTGGAAACCAGGGGAAAAACTTATTGGTCTTTTCCGCATATTCTTGATATTCTTCATCATCTGCATATCTTTTTTCTAAAAGTGGTACACCCGAAACAAATAACAACAGTAAAGTAATTAAAATTGGACTGTAAATGAATTTCCAGCCTCCACTAACCGAAAGGGTTATAATATAAACACCCCACCAGATTAAAGTCTCACCAAAATAATTAGGATGTCTGCTGTATTTCCAGACCCCCTCTTTCATAACATGGCCATCTTTTTCTGCAGCTGTTTTCTTTTTAAAATCCTGCAGCTGTTTATCGGCAGTAGCTTCAAAGAAAAATCCTATTCCCCAGACTGCCAGGCCAATGAAATCTGTTATTTTAAAGCTCTGATAGGAGGAATTAATCACTTTTATAATCGGACTGGCTATGATAAAAAGCAGGGTTGCCTGTAAAAGAAAAATCCGAATATATGATTTCAAATAAAAATTATCCCAGTCATCTCGCCATTTTTTATATCGGTAATCTTCCCCTTTACCCCAGTTTCGCTTCATTATATGATAGGCCAATCTCAAACCCCAGATGCTCACAACTAAGGTTATAAGTATTGTCCTGGGATTAAAGTTATCGGTAATATAAAGAGCAAAATTGGCTGCCAGTACATAACCTAAACCCCAGGCAATATCGATAATAGAATTGTTATCTTTATAAACTGCTAGAAGAAAAAAAGCTGTAAAAAATACATAGATAAATAATAAAACCTGTAAATAAATTGAAGTTAGCATTTTATCCTTCCTCTCTCAACAAAACAGCAACCGCTGTACTACCCCTTCCCGCATTAATTGCAACTATCGGAGAAATATTTTCAACAAAATCTGCTTTCTGGCCCAATAACTCTTCAAAGCTTTCGGCAAACATTTCCGCCCTTTTTCGGTCATCACCGTGAACAATTGCATATCTTTTTATTCCTCTATTTTCTTGATGTTCTTTTAAAATAGCTTTTATTTTCTTAAAATTACCTTTTTTGCTGAAAGCCTTGGCAAGAGCTATTCCATTACCTTTTCGATCAATGGAAATAATAGGTTTTAAATTTAAGAAATTAGCAATCTTACCCTTAAGTGGGCTGACCCTTCCACCTTTGACCATATATTTAAAATCATCCACACTAACATATATATATAGATCTTTTCTGATTTTTTCTAAATGTGCTACTGTTTCTTGATAACTTTTACCACTACTCAACTGCTCAGCTGCTTCCATAACTAATAGTCCCTGAGCACCGGAATTGCTTCTGGAATCGATAACATCTATTTTTAAATTCTCATTTTCTGTTCTAATCTTTTCAGCTGCTTTTGCAACATTATCATAGGTACCACTCATTTTCTGAGAAACAGTAATTACAATAATAGACTGATAATGATCTGCTAAATAGGCAAGCTTATTTTCTATTGTTTTAATAGCTGGTTGAGCTGAACTTGGATATTCTTCTGCTTTTTCAAGCATTTCAAAAAACTTATCACTATCTAAAGTTAGTTTATCAAGATAATTTGTTCCATCTATTAAAATATTCAAAGGTAATAAATGAATCTGATGTTTGTCGATAAATTCTCGCGGCAAATCTGCTATAGAGTCAGTTAAAATTGCAGTCTCGGAATTTTTATTATACTTTACCTGATATTGAAGCAGCATATCATCTGCTTTTTGATCAATAATATCTGCCAGTTGATCAAGGTCGGCAAATAGTTCTTCTGGATTATTTGTATGAATATGAACTCTCAGTTTTTCTTTATCTCCAGCAACAATCAGTGAATCTCCTAAATATGAAATTTCCTCTCTCAACTGATCAATAGAGATGCTGAGGTTTTCAAGATAGGCTTCAGTACAGTAACGATGATTAATTTCTTCTTCCAGGCTAAGCTCTTTTTCACTTATTCTTTCAATATTTTCTATCTGAGAACTGCTAATTTCTTTTATATTACCACTTTTAATGAAATCTACAATTCCCTCTAAAAAATAAACAAAAGCCTGAGCACCAGAGTCAACCACATCGGCATCTTTTAATACCTGCAGTTTTTCTTTGGTCTGCTGAAGTGATTTAAAAGCTGTCTCAAGCGATTTTTCCATTGCTTCTGCAAAATCATCTGTTATATATTTAAATTCTTTTAAAGCTCCAGCCCAGTCTTTCATAACAGTTAAAATGGTACCTTCAACAGGGTTACTCATCCCCTGATAAGTGTATTCAACAGCATTTTCTACTGCAGCGGCAAATTCGTTTAAATCTGTACTGGCTTTATCGGCTAAATTCTTTTTAAGTCCATTTATAAATTGAGCAAAAATAATGCCTGAATTTCCAATTGCACCTTTTAAAGCTGCATCTCCCATTGAATTTAAGGTAACATTTAAGGAATCATCTTTAACTGATTCTGTTTTTACAACATTAAGGGTCTGGCTGAGATTGGTACCTGTATCACCATCTGCCACAGGGAATACATTGGTTTCATTTAATTCTCTTCTATTTTTAATTACCTCTCTAGAGCCTGATAAAACGGCATAATAGAGACGTTTACCATCAAGATAGTTTATTTGCAATTTTAATCCCTCCTGATTTTAATTTTTACATTCTTTACCTTAGTTTTATTATAACCTTTTTTAATAGTAATTAAAAGTTCTTCAATTACAAAAATTTCTTTTAAATTATTTATCGAGCTTTAAATGTGAATAGTTTTTCAACAAAAAAACCTTATTCTCTTAAAAATTTAAGAAAATAAGGTTCAGAGAATATAATATTTTTTTAAAGTTTAGATATTGACTGCATTCAACTTAGAATTCAATCTATTAAGCTTATTTCCATAACGGAGGTCTTCACGCAGATTTGTTAAGACTTTATCAAGTACTTTAAGTTCCTGCATCAGTTCTTTTTCTTCAGCAGAAGTTTCTATGATATCAATAATTCCACCATTATTGATAATAATCCTTTTATCACCCATTAAGGCTAAAATAGGATCATGGGTGGCCATTAGCACGATCTTTTCTTCACCAACCAGTAACTCAAGTGCTTTTTCTCTGTTAATCCCAGCATTTTCGATTTCATCTATCAATATAATCGGAGAAGAACTTAAAATTGCTGTATCAGCAATCATTAAAGCTCTTGACTGCCCACCACTTAAACTTGTAATCTGGGCATCACGTGCAAACTGCTCACCAGCCAGCTGATTTGCCTCTTTAAAAATTCTTTCTACGACCTCTGTCTGGTTATCTATTAAACGGCTTTCAGCATGTAGGTTCAAGAACTCCATTACTGAAAGATCCATTACAAAGTTCATATTTTGTGAAAGCTGGGCAACTAATTTTTTGCCGCCAGAAAAACGCCATTTTTTATCAGGCACCTCATCATTTATTAAAATATGTCTTTCAGTCGGTGTATCACCTCTAGCAGTCCATTCGATATCAGCCAAAAGCCTGCTCTTACCAGAACCGGTTGGACCCACTATTGAAATAATTTCTCCACTTTTAATATCAAGTTTTTGATAATTTTCTTTTTCACCGGCTTTGTTTTGACCGGCCAGAATTGATAATACCTCAACAGTTGAATCATTTTCACCCAAAAATTCCTGCATATTTTTGATATAAGAAATTAAACTGGCCAATAGTTCATCAAGATCATAGACCAGGTCTTCTCTTTCTTCTCTGCTGAGTGAAATGAAAATCTCAGAGAGTCTTTTATCTTTATCTTTAAGGGGAAATTGCTGATCAGCAAAAAAACTTTCTGTATAAGGATATTTTTCAAAAATTTCATTAATAGTTAATTTTTTTAATTCATTTTTTTTAAGCATTATTATCACCTAAATCAATTTTTTTGACATTGCCAAGCTGATGTTCTGAACCAATTCTGGTTTCTCCTAAACAATAAGAACACATTGCTGAAGGCATAGAAAATCTCAATCTTTTACCTTTAACAGTTTCAACATCTTCTTTTTGATCATAGAGCAAAGTTGAAAATTCATAAGCTCCCTGACCTGTCAAACCATTGATATTCATAACCATGGCTTCAGGGTTTACTGAACTAACCCGAGAAGCAAAAACCTCTCTTTCCGCCTGAGAAACAATATCGCCTTTTGTAATAACAACTATGTCTGCAGTTTTTAACATTGGTCCTATCTTACGCGGAGTATTGATTCCACTTAAATTATCGATTACACAAATAGCTTTAATATCTTTAATATAGGGAGAACATCTATTACATAAGCCCGCACTTTCTGTGATCAATAGATCCAGCTCTTTTTTTCTACCCCACTGAACCACTTCTTCAATATTACTGACAAAATAGTGGTCAGGACAGAGTGAACCGGAAAGACCTTTTTTTACAGGTACTCCTGCTTTTGCATAAAGCTCATCATCATTTGTATAGAGACAGTCAAATTTCACAACTCCAACCTTTAGTCCCCGCTCCTGAATTGCTTCTATTGTTTTCAAAATTACTGCAGTTTTTCCAGAAGAAGGAGGTCCAGAAAAAGTTACTAAATTCATTTATACCACTCCCACTGCACTATTGAATTCCGATTCTAATTCTTTAAGCAGCTGACCGGGATTTTCTTCTCTTAAGAATTTCCAGCCAGGCCACATAAATTTAGCGTTTTCAGGTAAATTATTATCTATTCCTGCTAATACACTTGGGAAAAGTCCCTGTTCAGATAAAATCCGGCCAATTTTTTCTGATGCCATTAAATCAATTAATTTTTTCATTTTTTGATTCTTTTTCTTTTTACTTAACATAAAGATTGGTGAAATCACTGCACCATCTTCAGGCCAGATAAACTGCATATGAGGAAAACGTTTAGCCATTCTGGTAAAGAAATATGGCATTATTGTTACTGCTGCCTGGTTTTGGGCTTTGCGGCCACCTTCTTTAATCATCTGTGAAGGGTGTTGAGCTTTTTGCATTGAGCGCCCTAGATTTTTTACCCCTTCTCTACCATAACTTTTATAGATATTTAATAAGATGGCATTAAAAAGATCAAAATCACTGACAGGTAAGCTAACACTATTAGCAAATTCTTCACTCATAATTTCTTCCCAGCTTCTGGGAACATCTCTTCCATTTAGTTCTTCTTCATTAACTAAAAATACGGCTGGTACAATTGATAAGACCGAATAATCACCTTCAGGATCAAGTAGATCGATGTTCTGATCTTCAAAATCACTGTTTAGCTCATTTATTCCACTTGCATCTTTAAAAACATCCTGTCTTCTAAAGCGATCCATTAGATCACGATCAAAGAAAAGATCGAATCCAGCTGAAATAAATAAATCAAAAAGTTCATCTTCTGATTCTATATCTTCAAAGCCATTTTTCAACCATTCTAAACCCTGGGAGGCAGATTTTAAATCTAATTCCAGATTATAATCCAGCTCTCCTCTCAACTTTTCTAATTCCTCAGTAAGAGGATTTTTAACAGGACATGGTAGTGAGCCTGCAACCCTGATCGTTTCTGCCTGAGAATTATTTTGGCTGTTTTCTAAGATTGTTTCTTCCATAAGTTCTACAAGTTTATCTAAATCAATATTTTTTAAAGCTGCTGCCTGTTTTAAAGTTATTTTAGAGCCGAAAACTTTTCTTTTCTTTTCGTCATCAAGCTGGTTAAAACCTTTATTTGTTAATACAGAGATCACTGCAGGGTACTTTTCTGTTATCTGGTACAAATTATCATTTACATTAATATTTAAGTTTTTCATTATTTTTTACAACTCCTTTAATTTTCATTATTTAAAGTATAGCATTGTACTCAGGTTTACACTGTGATACAGCTCACTCTGCTTAAAATTTTTTAAAAAAATTATAAATCTACAAAAAAACAGTTTTCTTGCAATTTATGTTCTGATTTAATATCATTAAATTCAAAGATATGGTTATGCTATAGGTAATTAATAATTTAAACGAGGTGAAAAAATGAGTATTGTCAAAGAAATACCTCTTTTTAGTTCACTCACAGATGAAGAAATAAAATTAATTGATCAAATAGTTATTAAAAGGACTTTTAAAAAAGGGGAGTATATCTTTTTTGAAGGAGAAAAAGGAGATAAATTCTATATAATAGAAGCTGGTCAGGTTAAATTAATCAAAATGATAGCAAATGGTGATGAACAAATTTTAAATATTTTTGGTAAAAACGATATAATTGCAGAAATAGTGGCTTTTGATAAGGGTAATTATCCTGCTTCCGCTGTTACCATGGCCAAAACCCGGGTTTTAGTTTTTGAACAAGAAAAATTAGAAGAACTAATTTTAGACAATCCCCAGATAGCGATTAAGCTTTTAAGAGAGATGAGTCACCGCCTTAGAAGAGCTCAGGAAAATGTTAGAGACTTAGCCTTAAAAGACAGCTCGGCCAGGGTGGCAGGACTGCTGGTCTTTTTGGCAAAAAAATATGGAGTCAAGAAAAAAGATAAAATTGTACTTGATCTCTCACTAACCCAAAAAGAACTGGCTAATATGATAGGCAGCAGCAGAGAGACGGTCTCTAGAGTGCTCGGTAAATTTGAAGCTCAAGAAATCATCAAAACTTCTCGCAAAAAAATATACATTTTTGAACTTGACAAATTAAAAGATATCGATTGATTACTTTTAATGAAAATAAGGGAGGAATTTAATTATGAAGATGATGAAGGGCATGTTATTGGCTTTAATACCGGTAACTTTATATGCTTTATATAGTTATCGTTTATCAGCTTTTATATTAATATCGGTTTCAATTTTAGGTGCTGTAACTGCTGAGGCAGCTTATCAGAAATTAAGCAATCAGCCTCTGAAGATCAAAAATTTAAGTGCAGTAGTTACAGGCTTATTATTTTCTTTTACACTTTCTCCAAGTACTCCAATTTATGCAGCTGCAATTTCAGTTGCTTTTGGTATAATAGTAGGAAAAGAACTTTTTGGTGGAGTAGGAAAAAATCTATTTAATCCCGCTTTACTTGGTAGATTATTTTTGATTTTTGCTTTTCCTGCGGCTCTATCTCCCTGGCAGACGAGGATAGATATGGTAAGTACAGCTACTCCTCTTGGTATTTTCTGGGATAGCGGGGAAATGGTTTCAACAGGTGAAGCCTTTTTAGGGCTAGTTCCTGGAAGTCTGGGGGAAATGTCTGCTCTTTTAATATTAATTGGTGGGATATATATAATTTATAAAAAATATGCCCGCTGGAGAATTCCGGTCAGCCTTATTACTACCGTAGGTATTTTCGCCCTGCTAATGGGACATAATCCTCTTTTTCATATATTCACAGGTAGTGTAATGCTTGGTTCTTTCTTTTATGCAGTTGATCCGATGACTTCTCCCCGTTTTCCGAAAGCTCAGATAGTTTTCGGGATAGGAATTGCTTTGATTCTAATGGCCATGAGGTTCTGGGGTTGGCTGCCAGCAGGTATGGCTTTTGGTGTCTTGATAATGAATATCTTTGTACCTTTACTCGATAAAAAATTCAAAGCTTAACATACTTCAGGAGGTGGATTACTGATGATAGAAGACTCTTTATTTAGAATTATTTCGCTTGCCATATTAATGATTGTGACAGGTATAGGCTGGTATAAAATAAAGCTGGAGAAATTAAAGAATGAGAAAGAAGATCACAAAAAAATAAAAGAAGAGGCAAAAAATGAAGGGATTAAGTTTTCAGTAGTTTTAGGTGTAATATATATGGTTGTAATACTGGGGATTTCAGGATAATCCTTTGAAAATAATTAACTCAAACTTCGCAGATATTTAACTCTTTTATAAGTGCGAAGTTTGAGTTATTATTATTTAAATTTATTTTTTTCTGTAAAAATCTACTTTTTAATTTTAAGCAAACATTTTGATGCTGACCAGGCAGTTAAACCACCTAATACAACTTTAACATCTGCTTCTAAATGAGCGTTAATAAGACTGGCTGCAGTCATAGATCTAATTCCACTCCCACAGAATACATATATATCTTTTTTGTTTTCCAGTTCTGCAAGATAATTGTTCAGATCTGCCTGAAGGTCATTTAGAGGAATCTCTTTTGCACTTTCAAGATAACCCTCTTCTTCCTTTTCTTCTTCTTTTCTAATATCCAGCAGCAAATATTCATCTTTATTTTTGTCTTTAACAAAGTCACAAAATTCACTAATGTTAACTGCAGAAATCGAATTACTATCTTTCCCTGCCATATTCCAGCTTAACATTCCTCTGTAAAGATAGCCCTCAATCTTTTCATAGCCCATTCTATAAAGGGTTCTAATAGTTTCTTCTGGATAACTACCATCATTAACCAGTAGAATCTTTTTATCAGTTGGCATAAACCAACCAATAAAACTGGCCAGAATATTATCCCGTAAATATAGAGCAGATGGAACATGAGCACTTGCAAAGTCACTTTCACTTCTAATATCAATCACAACATAATCTTTTTGGGCAGCCTTTTCTTCAAATTCTCCTGGCTTTAGGGGCTTAACAAAAGGAAGCTCTGTTCTTGCTGGAGCTTCTAAATTAGCGGCTTCCATTGCTTTAAAATACTGAGGCTTCTCCTCCATTTCTCCCACTTCACTGACAAATTCTTCTTTACTCTTATACTGGAGATACGGATTTGACTTTTTCTCGATCCCGATTGTAGTTATTTCTCGATCTGCTATCTGGCTGCCACAGACTGAGCCAGCACCATGAGCCGGACAAATAATCACTCCATCTCCGAGTGGCATTATCTTATTATATAGTGAATCATAAAGCAGAGCAGCGATTTCGGGAATATTTTCTTCGCCATAAAAATCGATCCTGCCAACATCATTGGCAAAGAGTATATCACCGGTAAAAATCATCCAGGGTTGATCATCATAATCATTTAAAATATAAGAATGAGAACCTTTAGTATGTCCGGGAGTATGCATTGCTTCCAGGTTCAATCTACCCAATTTATATTTTTTTCCGGCCTCTACAGTGTTTTCATATTGATAAGCTAATTGTCCATCTGCATGAAAAATCTCAGCACCTGTCACAGAAGCTAAAGCTCGAGAGCCGATAATATAATCTTCATTCCGGTGGGTTTCGAAGATATATTTAATCTCTGTTCCTTCTTTTTCTGCTTCTTTAAGATAAACATCTATATCTCGCCTGGGATCTATAACAGCTGCTTCATTTTCATCACCAATTAAATACGAAAAATGAGCTAAACCTTTTGAACTAATTTTTTTATAAAACATTTTTTCCTCCCTCTGACTTATAATATTACTATTTTTTAAATATAGTGAACCTCTCCACCTAAATCAAAACCAAGATTTAGAGGGAGCTTCTAACTGCTTCATATAGATTAAAGTTCAACCTATATTACTAGGTCAGTTTACAAGATGTTTGGCTTTTAAGTTTTGCTCCTAATAGTTTAGGATACCCTTAATCTTGAAGGATTGTCCACAAATCCATTATCTCTCGCCTCTTTGATAGGTCTGAGAATACATTTATCGTTATGGTATTTACGAAGTATATTAAAGCTACCATTCTGATCAGCATTAATTAATAGACCCTCGTTAGTTTTAAAGAGACCTCTAGTAATTCTTCTGGATTTATCATAGTTACTTTTATTTATTTTTTCCAGATCTACTGAACTACACCCAGAAGTATAGCTTTCATCAATTTCAACAACTTTGATACCTTTTAGTTTAGCTTTGTATTCAATTAATTTTTTTAATCTCTGGATCGGTATTTGGACAAAAGATTTAAGCTTGCTGCATTTTTTAATATTTTTTATATCTCCAATTACAATAGTTTCTACTTGATTTTCAATTGCTAAATCAACTATTTTGCAGCTAGCTTTATGGAGATAATCTCTAATATAATTTCTTCTCTTTAATCTCAGATATTTTATTCGTTTAGTATCTCTAATTTTACTGGTAGCTAACTGCCTCATTCTAATGCTTTGTAGTCTGGCAATTTCTTTATTAAAATAAGAATTTTTGGATTTAATAGTTTTACCATTGATAATATAACACTCAGAGTTGTTTTTAAATGTTAAAGTAGCCAAATTATCAAGACCTAGATCTATTGCCATTATGTTAGGGTTATTATTTTCTTTTATTTCCTCGACCTTATAGATGATTAGTAGATACCATCTTTTAGAAATGCGGTCCTGCTTAATCTTTATCTGCTGGCCAGCATCTAAATCTATAATGCTTTGAACTGCTTCAGGCAGCTCAAAATTAAGAGCTTTCACATTATATTTAGATTGTATCTTTTTAGATAAGGATAAGAGTAATTTGTTATCTTTAATTCTAACAGCTAAATTGGTAAAAATTATTTCACAGGGATTACTGTTCATATGTTTAAAATTAGGTGATCCTGGCTGCCCCTTATATTTTTGAGGATTCTTTTTATAATCTTTGAGAGAATTAAAAAAACTTTTCCAGTCCTGAGCTAACTGCTTTAATGCCTGCTGTCTGTTATGGGAGTGAAGGTAGTCATTATGCCAGTTATTTTTATATCTAGTTTCTAATTCAGTATAGACAGCTTTTATATCTTTATTGTTTTTAACCTCATAATTGACTGTATTATATAGTTTACTAATATGCCAGGCTAATTCATTAATTATTACTAATTGCTTATGGCTTAATTTAGGCTTGAATTTAAATGATAATCGCATTGATTTTTCACCTCCATCCTACTATAATTATATCATACATATGTTTGCTTGTAAAAGAAAAAATGGAGGTTTTATTTTTATGAATAGAGACTTAAATAACAATTATCATTCTGTTTATAGTCTACAATATCATTATTGTATCTTCTGGTGATGCTGCTATTGAGACAATTAAAAAGTATATTGAAAATCAGAATAAATAGCCAATTCATCTCCACCCAATGCATAGCTTGGATGGAGTTTTCTTGGCAGTTTTAGATAAATTCTTAATAATTTATTCTACGTTAGAAGTTCAATACCTGCAATTAATTTACAGGTTATATAATCCGGTCATTTTTTCTATGGTTAAAAGCTCTTCTAATTTATCTTCTGACAATAGTCCCTCCTCAATAATTAATTCTTTAATATTTTTATTATCACCTTTTAAAATTTTCTTTGCTATTTTAACCGCATTTTCATAGCCGATATGAGGAACTAAAGCAGTTAACTGGGCTAAACTTGCTTCTAAAAGTTCACGACAGCGCTCAGGATTTGCTTCAATCCCATTGATGGTTTTATTTATAAAAATATCAATTCCCTTTGTCATTTCCTCAATCATGTTTAATAGATGATGAGCTATAATTGGAGCAAAGGCATTTAATTCTAACTGTCCTTCTTTAGCAGCTAAAGTTATAGCCTGGTCACTGGAAATAACCTCTATTACCAGCTGATTTATCATTTCACATATTACCGGGTTAACCTTTCCAGGCATGATTGATGAACCCGCCTGAACTTCACTTAATGTTATCTCAGCTAAGCCTCCTCTGGGACCTGAGGCAAGCAATCTAAGGTCATTTGCAATTTTATTAAGATTAACTGCTGCAGATTTTAATAGACCTGAGACTTCAACAAAAATATCCATGTTCTGGGTTATATCGATCATGTTTTCTGAATGAGCCAGACTCAGACCGGTTATGGATCTAATGTTTTTGGCTATTTTATAGATATATGCCCAGCTGGTATTGAGACCTGTTCCAACAGCAGTTCCACCCAGATTTATCTTTTTTAATCGATCAGTTATTTTATATAATCTCCATCTATCTCTATTGACTGCTTCTGCATAGGCTGAAAATTCTTGACCTAAAGTGATTGGTACTGCATCCTGAAGTTGCGTCCGGGCCAGCTTTATAACCCCTGCGAATTCTTTTTCTTTTTTCTGTAATGCTTCCTGCAAATTCGCTATTGAATCAGTTAATTTTTTAAGTAAGTTTAAAACAGCAATTCTTAGAGCTGTGGGATAAACGTCATTTGTCGATTGCCCCTTATTAACATCGTCATTAGGATGGAGGTATTGATAGTGCCCCTTTTGCTGACCCATAATTTCTAAAGCTCTATTTGCGATTATCTCATTAACCATCATATTGCTTGAAGTTCCTGCACCACCCTGCAGAGCATCTAATTTAAAAAGATGATCAAATTTACCATTAATCATTTCTTGAGCTGCACTTTTTATTGCCTCAGCTTTCTCTTGTTCTAAAAGGCCAATCTCAAGATTTGTTTGGGCAGCAGCAAATTTTATCATGGCAATACTCTTTATTAAATCAGGGTGTACTTTTTTCCTGCTGATAGAAAAGTTTTCAAAGGCTCTGATCGTATTGATGCCAAAATAAGATTCAGCTGCAAGCTTTTTTTCACCTATGCTATCTGATTCAATTCTATAATTATTTTTAGTATCTTTTTTCATTATTAACACTCCTGATCCATTTAATTTAATATCAAATAAGGTAATTATTGCTATTTATTGTAACAGAATATCCAATAATGTTCAAGATTTCACTTATTTGAAATTTTAAAGCTGAGAAAATTAAATAACAATTAAAAGCGAAAAAACAAAAAGGACTGCTTAAACAGCCCTTTTTGTTTGAGTATAAACTTAGATTTATTCACCTAATAGCTCTGCTACTGCTTCACTACCAGCTCTAATTGTTCTCTGAACTTCCCAGTCTTCTTTATAGTTTATTTCTACAAAACGATCTTCATCTTCCCACTGCTGGGTAAGCATTGTACCTTCCCAGTCAAAGTTAAGGAATGCCTCTTTGATTCTTTGCTGTAAATCTGGATGTAATTTATGGGTTACACCATAAGCAGTAGATGGAAATAAAGGTGATTCATAAACAGTTTTTAGCCAGCCAGAAGGATCTTCGATTCTACCACCTTCATACATTCTGCCTACTACAACATCAGCAATAGGGGCTGCTATATAATCTTCATGATAAACTCCTAAAATTGAGTTATCATGTGATCCAGAGAAGGTATAGTCATAATCTCTGCCTGGCAGCATATCAAACTCTTCATATAAAAGAGCTCGAGGAGCAAAAAAGCCTGAACCTGATGATTCAGAAACAAAGGGAATTTCTCTACCTCTTAAATCTTCTACTGAATCAATATCACTATCCTGTCTGGCAATTAAAGCCATCCGATAACCTATCATGCCATCTTCATCACCCATGGCGGTCTGAGGTACAAAACCTGCTTTATTAACAGCATCCTGAACTGCTCCTGATGCAAAACCTGATACATGAAGTCTTCCTGCCCGCATTGCTTCGACCTGGGCAGCATAACTCTGTACTCCAAAATAGCGAACCGGACGATCCAGCTCATTAGAAAGATGTTCGGTAAAGTCTGCAAATACCTCTTCATAAACTGCAGGATCTTCTACAGGAGAATAGGCAAATACAATAATATTAGGATCAAGCCATTCTGATTCATCTGCTGGCGGATCGGCTACCATATCTCCATCTTCATCTGTGTAGCGAGGATCTAACTCTGAAGCCTCAACTGCAGCTAAAGCAAAAAATGAAGCTGCAAAAATCATAACTAACATTATTATAAATATTTTTTTAAATCTCATTTTAATTAACTCCTCCTTGTTATTATTTGTTTTGACTTAAGCTTTAAAAAATATTTTATCACCCCACTTTTTAATAAAATAATTTAAGCAACTGCCTCTCTAGCCTTCGCTGAAACCCATTCGGCAATAAACACGGTAATTAATATTGTAATTAAAACCATAATCGCCTGATCCCAGCGCAATCTATTGATAGCAGAATTTAATAAAAAGCCGATTCCACCTCCACCAACAATCCCAATTATTGTTGATTCTCTGATATTTATTTCCCAGCGGTAAACAGAAACTCCTACAAAAGAGGGCATTAACTGGGGAATATAGCCATATAAAAAGACCTGAGCTTTAGAAGCACCAGTTGCTTTAATAGCTTCTATCGGCTCTTGATTTATTTCTTCTATAGTTTCATAAAATAATTTAGAAATCATACCAATTCCACGCACAGCAATAGCCAGCATCCCGGCAAACAAACCCGGACCTACAACCTGAACTATTAATAAAGCCCAGATTAAACTATTGACCGACCTGGAAGTAACAATAATTGTTAGAGCCATTCCCCTTACTATCCTGTGGGGAGTTGTGTTTTGTGCTGCCATAACTGCTATAGGAACAGATATTAAAGCAGCCAGGACAGTCCCAAAAACAGCTAAATTAATCGTATCCCAGAGGGCAGGTAATATTCTCCTTGTATATCCTAAATCAGGTGGAAACATCCTGGTTACAAAATCCATCGCCTGAGCAGGGGCATCCATAACAAAAGGCCACATCGTTGCATCAGAGATAAATTTGGAAGCGATTAAAAATACTATTAAACCAGCTAAAAGGAGAAAAAACCTTTTTAGAGATTCCTTCTGATTTCTAAATACCCACTCACTTTTATTCTCTATATTTTTCCAGGGCATTAGGTTAACCTCCTTCTAATTGCACTTGAAACATATTCGCCGATCAGTACAAGTATTATAATAACTATTAAAATTGCAGCAGCAGTATTAAAATCATAACGTCCCATCGCTGTATCCAAAACAGCACCTATTCCACCAGCTCCGACCAGACCAATAACTGTTGACTGACGGAATGTCATATCTGCTCTGTAAATTGATAAACCAATAAATCTAGAAGAAATTTGAGGCCAGACACCAAAAATAATCAGCTGTGGCCAGGAAGCCCCGGTAGCTCTGATGGCTTCTAAAGTCTCTTCATTAATATTTTCAATATCTTCAGAGAGAAGTTTACCGATAAAACCCATACTGTTGATTATCATAGTTAAAACTCCTGCAAAAGGACCAAATCCGAACATGATAACAAATAAAATAGCTAAAATAACTACATGCAGGCTTCTAAAAACTACTAAAATACCTCTACAGACATAATATACAGGCAGAGGCGAAATGTTTTTGGCTGCTCCCAGAGTAACAGGAATTGCAAATAATATACCAAGGGTTGTTGCCACAACTGTCATAGTTATGCTTTCTAAAACTCCCTGAAAAATATGGCTCTGTCTGGCCAAAAAATCAGGCTGCAAAAATGCATAAAGCATCTCCCAGGCTCTATCAAGACCTCTAATAATTCTGTCTACATTGATCTCAAATGATCTAACTGCAAAAACAATATAAATAAATATTAGAAAAATAATTGTCCATCTTAAAAATGCTGAATTAATAAGTTTCGGTTTTGACCAGCTTCGTTCTTCAACTGCTTGATTTTCTGTGTTCATCTCATATCACTCACCTTCATCTTCTGCAGGGCCCTCAGAATCCCAGTCTTCTTCCCCATAAATGAGGGTTAAGGCATCAGTATCCAATTTAGCCGCTTCCTCATCATAAACAATTTTACCCTCTCTTAAGCCCACAATCCTTTTGGTAAATAATTCAGCTAGTTTAACCTCATGAATATTAATAATCGCAGAAATATTTTTTTCCTGAACTAAATCCACTACCAGGCGCATTATCTGCCTGGCTGTTTTAGGATCAAGACTGGCTGTCGGTTCATCAAGCAGCAGTAAATCCGGTTTCTGCAGTAATGCTCTGGCAATACCAACCCGCTGTCTCTGACCACCAGAAAGCTGATCTGCTCTGGTATCAATATAATCACCTAAACCAACCCTGTCCAACAAAGATAGAGCTTCACTTATGTATTTTTGCGGAAATTTACGGCGCAGACTCTGCCAAAAGTTCACAGAAGCAAGTCTGCCTGATAAAACATTTTCCATTACACTTAAGCGCTCTACAAGTGCATATTCCTGAAAAATCATCCCGATATTTTTTCTTGCATCACGCAATTCTTTTTTATTTAATGAGCTAATATCAACCCCATTGAGCAGTATCTTGCCAGAAGTAGGTTCGACAAGTCTGTTTATACATCTAACAAGGGTACTTTTGCCTGCTCCTGACGGGCCAATCAATGCTATGATATCACCATCTTCAATTTCTAAATTAACTCCATCTAAAGCCAATGGACCAGAATCATATTTTTTTACCAGATCAATTATTTCAAGCATAACCCATCTCCTTTAATAAATATTATTAATTTTCACACTATTAAATTATTTCTCTATAGATTTTTTAAATCCTGCTTAAAATTTGAAATATAATTTTACTTATATTTACATTATTAAAAGGCCTGCGATTATTAAAAAGCAGGCCCCCTAAAATATTATTTTTGCTGCTGCCAGAGCCGATAAGCTGCTGGAAAAGGCTTTAAAGCTCTATCAAGTATTCCATGTAATTGAGCAATGGCCATTCCATAATTAATAACAGCTACACCTGCTTCTTCTGCCTCTCTCAACCTTGACAAAACTTCTTTTCTGTTCAGCATACAGCTGCCACAGTGAAGGACTAAATCATAATCACTTAAATTCTCTGGATACTCTCTTCCCGAAACATGCTCAAATTCTAATGAAGATCCCACTTTAGAACGCAGCCAGCGGGGCAGTTTAACAGTGCCGATATCATCAGCCTGTCTGCGGTGAGTACAGGCTTCAGCTATTAATACCTTATCATCTGCTTTTAATTCTGCTAATTTTTTTGCACCTCTTAAAAAGATCTCTAAATCACCTTTATAACGGGCAAAAAGAATAGAAAATCCTGTCAGTAAAATATCTTCATCTAGATCAGCAGCAACTTTCATAAAAGCCTGAGAATCAGTTATAACTAATTTAGGTTTTTCCTTTAAAGCAGCCAGCGAAGCTTTAAGCTCTGTTTCTTTACAGATAATTGAAATCCCATCATGATCAAGTATATCTCTTATCGTCTGTACCTGGGGTAAAATTAATCTTCCCCTGGGTGCAGCAGTATCAATAGGAGTAACTAAAACCACCGTTTGACCAGGATTAACGATATCTCCAACTATAAAAGCTTCTTCAGTATCCTGGGGCATTTTTTCTGCTATTTTATCTCTTAATTCTTCGATACCCTGACCACTTTCTGCACTAAGCAAAATCGGCTTAAGATCATATTCTCTTTGCAGCTTATCAACTACCTCGGTTTTATCAAAAGCTAAATCAATTTTATTAATTACAGCTACCACTGGCGTATTTGTTTTATTAAAGTTATCCAGCAGTTTTTGCTCATATTTACCAAACTCAACCTGGTTATCGATTACCAGCACTGCCAGATCGGTTTTTCGAATTATTTCATAACTTTTTTTAACCCGCATCTCTCCCAGGTCTCCACTATCATCTATTCCAGCAGTATCGATCATCATCACCGGTCCTAATGGTAGTAATTCCATAGCTTTATAGACTGGATCTGTTGTAGTACCAGGAACTTCTGATACCAGGGCCAGCTTTTGATTGCAGAGGCTGTTAATCAAACTAGATTTACCGGCATTTCTTCTGCCAAAAACCGCAATGTGAGGTCTATTCCCTTTTGGTGTAGACTGCATAAAATCATCCTTTTATATAATAATATTTTCTTTCAATTTTAATGGCCTTAACTATTGGATTAGCTTCAATGAAAGCTCAACAATTTCTTTTAATTATATCACTGCATTAATAAACGTGCAAGAATTCACAAACATATATTAACTTTAATTTAATTTAATTCCCCCAGCTGTGATATAATATTATTTAAATAGAACAAAACTTTTTTAGAAGGGAGGGGCTGAGGATCAAAAAATATTTCTTTATTGCTTTAATAGCTTTATTAATATTTTTAATTGCTTTTCATATTTCTGAAGAAATTCCACAAAATGCTGATACTATTATCTTTATAATTGATTCTCAAATAGATCAGGCCTATTTACAATCTCCCCTGGCAAAAATAACAGCAGACAGCTCTCATGGAAGTAAAATAGCGGCCATAATTCGGAATAGATCGAAGGTTCAAATAAAAGCATTAGCCGTAGAAAATGTTTTTGGACAGATTGATCAGGATAAATATCTAGAGGCTTTAGAAGAAGTAAAAAGTTATTCTGAAAATAATCCTGACAAGAATATATTGGTCAATATAAGCCTTGGTTTTTCTGAAAAAGATTCACAGGCAGAAATAATAGAAAAAATGAGCAGCCCTAACCTGCTTATCATCGCTGCTGCAGGCAATAATAATAGTGAGGTAAAAATATATCCGGCCGGTTTTGAAGAAACTATTGCAGTAGCAGCCCTTGAAAATAGCAAAAAGATGGCAGCATCTAATTATGGAGAATATATAGATATTTCTGCACCTGGTGTTTTAGCAGTTAACCAGTATCTTTATCTCCCTTCACTTAACTTAAGTAGAACTATAGTCAGCAGGGGAAGCTCTTTTGCAGCTCCTCAACTTACAGCTTTAATCTCAAAAATGCTGGCTTATAATAATGAGCTAAACCCATTTGAAGCCCTGGAAATCGTTAAAACAACCGCTTCTCCTATCGAAGATGAATTATATCAAAATTCCAAACTGGGTGCAGGTGCTATAAATTCTAACAGAGCATTAAGAGAAGGCAGCCCTTTTTATTTTTATTTAACTCTAATCACTTATACTGCTTTATTCATATTTTCTCTAACCAGCTTAATTATACTCTGGAAAAAGTTTTCCTTTGTTTCTCTTTTTATCTTTACAGCTTTAGCAGTAATTATTATTTTAGCCCAACCCTTTTTAATAATCCTTTACAGGGAATTAGGCTTTAGAATAATATTATTTACAATTTTTATGTTAATCATATTATCACAGTTAGTTAATATATTAGCTTTATATTATTTCAAAAACACTAAAAACCTGAACTTCCTCTTATTTTTGAGCTATTATCTGGGTGAAAAAAAGCAGGAAGAGATAATCAAGCGAATCGTTTTATTACTTAACAGTTCTGCTAAACACTCAGAAGAAATAATTTTTAAAAAGCTAAGTAGAGGTATTAATCCAAAAAAAGATAAAATCAAGCTCAAGATCCTGGCCAGATTAAATAAAGTTCCACTTGAAGAAATCATAAAAAGCTTAAAGAAAAATAAATTGAAAGCCTATTTTATAGGAGAAGAATTAAATAAAACAGAAAGAAATTATACTGATAGAGCAGTTCTCACAGCTGAGCTTATCTATTATCTGCTTAATAAAGATTATAAAAAGCAGGAACTTACAGCTCAGATAATAGGCTCATACCAGGATGAGCTGCTCTTGATCCCTTTAAAAAATATTTTAAAAAAGAGCTCTGCAATAATTAATAATAATCATAGCCTCTATTTTATTCTGGAAATTCTAAGAGATTTTGGGTTTAAAGCTGCAGACTTTTCTCAACTTCTCCGGCAAATATTTCAGGCTAGTGATGACAACTGGCTCAAATATTATTTATTACAGGCCTATAAAGAACTGGGTAAAGAAGATAATGATTATCAGCAATTTTTAAATAAAAATAAACAAAAATTAAAAGAACCTGCCCTTTTAGCCTTAGAAAACAAAGAAGAAATCTAAAAAACCTAGACATTGTGAAAGACCTGCCATCACGGCAGGTCTCTACTTATCTAAGGGTATACAATTAGCTGTTTTAAATATCTATTTTTAAATTACTCTCCTGCCATAATAGCAGCAACATCAGATTCTGCATCAGTAGTTGGCTTGATATCAAATTTATCAACCAGTACATTTAATACATTTTCTGAAACAAAGGCTGGTAAGGTGGGTCCTAAGCGGATTCCTTTAACCCCCAGTGAAAGCAGAGCAAGTAATACTGCTACAGCTTTTTGCTCATACCAGGCGATATCATAAGAAATAGGTAGTTCATTTATATCATCAAGGTCTAAAGCTTCTTTAAGCTGTAAGGCAATATAAGCTAAGGAATAAGAGTCATTACACTGACCTGCATCTAGAACTCTAGGAATTCCACCAATATCTCCTAAATCTAATTTGTTATAGCGGTATTTTGCACAACCAGCAGTTAAGATTACAGCATCCTCTGGTAGTTCTTTAGCTACATCTGTAAAATAATCTCTGGATTTAAAGCGGCCATCACAACCACCCATCACAACAAAACGGCTGATATCTCCATTTTCTACAGCTTCGATAACTTTATCGGCAACACTCATTACCGTATTACGAGCATAACCACCTGGAATTGTACCTTCTTCAAGCTGAACTGGAGAATCACATGTTTTAGCTAATTCGATTATTTCAGAAAAGTCCTTACTTCCACCTTCTTCACGATCAGGAATATGAGTTACACCCGGATAACCCGCCATACCTGTAGTAAAGATTCTGTCTTTGTAAGAATCTTTAACCGGTGTTATACAGTTAGTAGTCATCAAAATCGGACCATTAAACTGCTCGAATTCTTTATCCTGTTTCCACCATGAATTACCATAGTTACCTACAAAGTGATCATATTTTTTGAAAGCTGGATAGGAATTAGCCGGCAGCATTTCACTGTGAGTATAAACATCTACTCCAGTACCTTCTGTCTGCTCTAATAATTCTTCCATATCTTTTAGATCATGACCACTGATTAAAATACCAGGATTATCATTTACACCGATATTAACCTCTGTAGGCTCAGGGTGACCATAGGTAGAAGTATTAGCCTCATCAAGTAGAGCCATTGTTTCTACGGCCTTTTCACCTGTTTCCATAACCAGACCTACCAGTTCATCAACACTTAAGCTATCATCTGTAGTTGCAGCAAGTACTTTTTGAGTGAATCTATCAATTTCTTCCTTATGTTTTCCTAATACTCTGGCATGATCTCCATAAGCTGCAATACCTTTTAGACCATAGGTAGCAAGCTCTCTTAAAGATCTTAGATCAACATCATCTGTTTCTAGAACTCCTACACCTTCACCTTTAGTGTAATATTCATCAACTTCTTCTGCTGTCCAGACAGCATGTTCAGGTAGTTCACCATCAAATTCTTCACCATGATTTTTTTGATAAGCCTTTTCAAACTCTGCTTTTACTTCATCTCTTAAGGAAAAAGCCTCAACAATTAAATCTTCAAAGCGCTTGGCATCAAAGTTAGCATTGGTAATCGTTGCAAATAAACCCTCCATGATAAATGGTGCTGTTTTTGCTGAAAGATCTATCCCTTCTTCTTTTGCCTTTTCTGCATAAACTGAAACACCTTTTAAAACAAATATCAATAGATCCTGAAGATTAGCTACATCTGCATCTTTTCCACAGACACCTCGAACTGTACAGCCCTCGTTTTTAGCTGTCTCCTGACACTGATAACAAAACATGGACATAATTATTCCTCCTCTTTTTAATAAATAAAACTGCTGATATTATTTCTTTTTTAAACAACAGCATGATAATTAAAAATAAATATAAGCATTTAACTCAAGTATAATTATATCCTTTTAAATTACTTCTTCTATGATATATATCACAAAAAACACCTATATCCAGAAAATTGATAAATTTTTAACCAGATACAGGTGTTTTGCTTGTTTATATATTATTATAACATATTTAAACTGAGATTATTAATATTCATCCAGATGATACCATTCTGCATCTTCTAACCAGGTATTTGGACGATTAACCATTTCAGTTATATTTCTCATGATCTTTTCGTGTTTCTTTTCTTCTTCTGCCAGACGTTCAAAAGCTGCTTTTGTTTCAGGATCTGTTGCTTTTTCTGCCTGCTCAGTATAAAACTCGATACTTTTTTCTTCAACAGCAATTGCTTTCCGATACACATCTACCTGTTCAGTGTCGAAAATTTCGTTTTCAGGCAGATCTTTAGAAATCGCTTCAAATGCCTCTTTAGCTTTTGGTAAAATATCTGATTCTACTGAATCAAGTTCTTTGTTATCACGCATTTGTCTGATTATATTTTCATGTTTGCGTTCTTCATCAGCAAGATTTAAAAATACACTTTTTAGTGAAGTATGGCTGCACTTTTCAGCAAATTCCTCGTAAAAAGCTCGATTTTCCTGTTCAAAATTAATCGCAAATTCATAAATATCCATTTTTTGGCCTCCTTTGATTTTGAGCAATCAAGTCAAATAGTAAATATTATCAGCTTGAATTTATTTAAACTCGTCAATTAAAAACTTCAATTCTTCAACCTTGGGTCTTCTATCAACCAGTGCTTTATCTTTAAGATAAGGAATTCTATCCCTAAAGCTTGGTTTTTCTTCCTGATAGATGATCCCGATAGGAATCTTATCTCCAAACTCATCTGCCAACTTAACAGCTGCCTCATAATCACCGGGATCATGGTCTTCTAATTTATAGACCCGCTTATTGTACCACTGATAGGTATTAATCTTGTTAAAAGATACACAGGGTTGAAAAATATCTATTAAAGCATAGCCTTTATGAGCTTTAGCTGCTTTAATCATTTCTTTAAGGTGCTCCCTATCCCCTACTGTACTCCGGGCCACAAAGCTGGCTTTCATACCAACTGCAAAGCGAACTGGATTAAAAGGTTCTGCATTAACTCCATGGGTCTGAACTCCGGTTTTAATTTCTGGCCCACTGGTTGGAGAGGCCTGGCCTTTGGTAAGTCCATAAATCTGATTATCATGAACAAGGTGAATAATATCAAGATTTCGTCTGATATTATGGAGTATATGATTACCACCTTCACCATAACTACAGCCATCACCAGATTCTACTATTACAGTCATTTCTGGATTTGCAACCTTCATAGCCACTGCAGGTGGTAATGAACGCCCATGAAGACCGTTAAAACCATTAACTTTTATATAATGAGGCATTTTTGCAGCCTGGCCGATTCCAGTATACATAGTAATCTCTTCTGGCTTTAAATCCATTTCAGCCAGAGATTCTGCTAGAGCGGTTCTGAGAGGAAAGTTACCACAGCCTGGACACCAGGCAGTTTCTCTATCTGCTTCATAAGTATTTATATCAGTCATTATTTGCTCACCTCTTCTTTAAATCTTCTCGCTAATTCGCTGCCGGAAAATGGTCTACCATCATATTTTAAAATATTATAATCAGCCTTAATACCGGTCTCAGATCTCAGCAGTTTTGCAAATTGAGCTGTACTATTATTCTCTACAATCACTAATTCAGCTTCAGCTGCTTTTTCTTTTATCATTTTCTCCGGTAATGGCCAGACATCATTAAAGCAAAGCTGCCCTACCTTAAATTCATCAGCAAGTAATTTTCTTGCTTCTTTAGTTGGACCAGCTGTAGAACCCCAATTAACTATTATATATTCAGGATCTTCAGGACCAAAATATTCTGCATCTAAGAGATCTTCTTCTTTTAGTTTTTCCATTTTTCTGGCCCGTTTTTCAACCATCTTATTTCTTGTTTCACCATCTTCAACTATATGAGCAAATTCGTCATGCTCATCACTGTCTAGTAAAACAATCTGATCTTTTAACTGACCTGGATAAGCTCGTGGTGAGATACCATCTTCAGTATATTTATAGCGCTTATATTCTCCTTCAACTTCTGTTTCATCCATAAGATATCTATTGATCTCTAATCCACTAGTATCTATTTCACTGATAGTTTTAGAAGAATCACCGATAAATTGATCAGATAAAATAATTACTGGAATCTGATATTTATCAGCCAGGTTAAAGGCTCTAAAGGTCTGGTAAACTGCGTCTTCCTGATCCTTAGGAGCAATAACCATTAAAGGAAACTCGTCCTGGGCAATATTTATTGCAAATAATAGGTCGCCCTGTCCTGTTCTTGTCGGTAGGCCTGTTGCTGGCCCTGGTCTCTGTACATCTGCAATTACAATTGGTGTTTCTGTAATACCGGCCAGTCCAACCCCTTCAGCCATCAGTGCTAAACCTCCACCTGAGGTACCAGTCATTGAACGCATACCACTGTATGTGCCACCCAGGGCCATATTGATCGCGGCAATTTCGTCTTCTGCCTGTTCTACAACTATCCCCAGCTCTTCCTGTTTTCCAGCCAGATAAGTTAAAATACCTGTAGATGGTGACATCGGATAAGCCGCATAAAAGCTCAGCCCGGCTAAAGCTGCTCCAAGACCAACTGCACTATTACCATCAATAATCATTCTACCTTCTTTAGCACCTAAATCTTCAAGCTCAAAAACCTCGTTTACTGTTTCATAGCCCTGATCTAATAAGGTGAGATTATCTTCGATTACAGATTCTTTTTTGGCAAAATGTTCTTTTAAAGCAGTTTTTGCCTCTTTTGTAGGAAGTCCCATAATTTTAAAAGCAGCACCTACAAACACCGTGTTTGCTGCTCTGGGGTTTACATCTTTTGCGATTGCTTTTGCATCAATAGTCACAACCTGATCAGAATCGGATTCAAGTGAAGTTAAAATGACTCCTCGCTCACTCATCTCATCCCGATGAACCTCAACGCTTTCTTCATTTAATGCGACCAGCAAATCTATTCCTTCTGCTGGACCTTCAACCTTTTCATCACTTATTCTGACCTGCATAAAGTTATGGCCACCTCTGATTCTTGACATATAATCTTTGGTGCTGAATAAGTAATATCCGTGCCTGGAAAAAGTTTTTGTTAAAAGTGATTCTACGGTTTTTAAACCCTGTCCTGCTTCTCCAGCAATTACAATATTAAAATCCAATCTTATTACCTCCTCTTCTCAACTTCTAATTAATAAATTTTCTTAATAATTATTCTTGCTAATATAATTTATTCCATAAGCCTTCTCTAAATCCTTCCTATTAAATCCATTTTTTTTAGTTCGTTTGGATAGCAAAGAGATAAGAAAAGAATTAACCCTTAAAATCAGCTGCTCTTTCTTGGCTGAAAGCAAAATAATAATCTAAGGCTTTAATGATCCTTTCAGAAGCTTTTCCATCCCCATAAGGATTAACTGCAGCAGCCCTTCTTTTATATTCAGCCTCATCTTTTAATAATTTAAGGCTCTGCTGATAAATAGCCTGATATTCAGTACCTACCTTGATTACAGTTCCAGCCTCAAGTGCTTCTGGCCTTTCGGTAGTATCTCTTAAAACCAAAACAGGTTTAGCCAAAGAGGGAGCTTCTTCCTGAATACCTCCAGAATCTGTTAAAATTATTTTAGAACGGGCCATTAAATTTACAAAAGGCAGATAATCAAGTGGCTCTATCAGATGAATCTGAGAATTATCGCCCAGCATTTTTTTGCTCAATTCTCTGATTAAAGGATTGAGATGAACAGGAAATACCACCTCTAAATCAGGGAGCTCTGCTGTTAGATCTCTGACAGCCCTAAAAATATTTTCCATCGGTTCCCCTAAATTCTCACGGCGGTGGGCAGTAAGGAGCAGCACATCCTTTTTCTCAAAGTCAATTTCTTTTAATACTGGATTCTGAAAGCTATAATTTTTATCGACCACAGAAAAAAGAGCATCAATAACCGTATTTCCTGTTATGTAAATCTTATCTTTTTCGATATTCTCACTAAGTAAATTTTCTGCTGCCTTTTTGGTTGGTGCAAAATGAAGATCGGCTAAGACTCCTGTTAGTTGACGGTTCATTTCTTCTGGAAAAGGTGAATACTTGACATGTGTTCTGAGTCCAGCCTCAACATGAGCTACACTGATCTGCTGATAAAAAGCAGCTAAAGCACTGACAAAAGTTGTTGAGGTATCTCCATGAACCAGTAATAGATCGGGTTTTTCTTTTTTCAAAACATCAGCCAATTTATTGATTATTCTTGCTGTAAGTTCATTTAAAGTCTGTTTTGGCTGCATGATGTCCAGATCATAATCTGCTTTTAAGGCGAAAAGATTTAGAACCTGATCAAGCATTTCTCTGTGCTGAGCTGTTACAGTGATTGTTAGCTCATAATTTTTTTCATTCTCTAACTTTTTTAATAATGGGGCCATCTTAATAGCCTCCGGCCTGGTGCCAAAGACAGCCATTATCTTCTTTTTCATTTTAAAATCATCCTAATTTATAATATTTTATAATATTCATTTATTGCTATCCCTGCTGCTGCCAGGTTTTTCAACTAAATATCCCCAGTATTTTTTAGGCATAAACTGACTCTGCAGCTTAGGATTATAACGGTTTTTAATACTAACTGCTGAAAAAAATGATTTCCATAAATCCTGGACCATATCTTCTTGTTCTGAATATTGTGGTTCAAAATCAGCCTCCAGCTCGATTAGAAGCCATTCCCCGCTTTCTGCAGAATAAATAACGGCTTTTTCTCTTTTTTTATCATGGATAAGCCAATCCTGAATAGAAAACCTATCTTTAAAATGGGGTGCCAGCAAAATCAAGATGTCATGGTCTGGCTCAACTGCCCCATAATATTTATTTCCCTGAGCTTCCCGAAAACGAATTAGTCCTTTAAACCTATGACTTTCTCTCCTAACTTTTTTGGCTGCTTCCTGTACCTTGATTACCGCAGTAGTGCTTAAAAATTCATCGATTTTTTCCCCTTTTTTAAAACCCAAAAAAAGGTAACGAAAAATATAATCTTCAATGGACTCTATTTCAGAGAGATAAGCAGCAAATACATTTTTTAAACTTGCTGAAGAAATATGTTCTTTTATATTTTCCATTAATAGAGCAGCTTTTTCTTCAGAGCTTTTAATAATTGTCTTCTTATAAAAGAGATCTTCTCTAAAATCAGCTGCTTTAACAATTTTGACAGGCATTATTTTCCTTTTAAAAGCAGTGTATAAAGCTGTTAATAAACCCTGGTAGCTGCCATCATAAATAAAAATTTCTTTTTTCATAGTATATTTCTCCATTTTCTGCTTTTAAGTTATTTATTTGAAATTAATTTTCAACCATAGCTTATTATATAATATTTTTTATATAAAGTAGGTAAATAATTTAACAAAGCTGAAACTTAACTCTATTTATTACCCTGATTTGAAAATAAAGAAAGCTGTTTGGCTTCTTTTTCAACTAAACGCTGATAAATAATTTCTGAATCAAAGGGAACAGCAGCTGCATATTTGCCATCACAGGTAATAAAAAAATTAGCTCTTTTTAGTACTATTCTCATTTTTTTAAGATTGTAGTGATTTAATTTTTTCTCTTTTCTGGCTTTGACTATCTTAGCCGCCGAACGTGGCCCAATCCCCGGCACCCTCAAAAGCATCTGATAATCTGCGGTGTTTACCTCTACCGGGAATTTATCTAAATTATTAAGTGCCCAATCAGCTTTAGGATCAAGCTTTAAATCAAGATTTTCTCTAGCAAGATTAAGCAGTTCATCAGCTTTAAATCCATAAAATCTCAAGAGCCAGTCTGCCTGATAAAGCCTGTGTTCTCTTTTAAGAGGTGGACTGCTGTTTAAAGCAGGTAATAAAGAAGAATTAGAAACAGGTAGATAGGCAGAATAATATACTCTTTTTAAGTTGAATTTATTATATAAACCTTCAGCTAAATTAATGATGGTTCTATCTGATTCCGGGCTTGCTCCCACTATTAGCTGGGTTGAATGACCTGCAGGAACAAATTTCTCTTTTTGCTTTTTATATTTTTTGCGCTCGACTAAATTATTTTCTATTTCAGTGCCGATATTCTGCATCGGTTTTAAAATTGCAGCTTTTTCTTTCTGAGGTGCTAATTTTTTTAAACTTTTTTCACTGGGTAGTTCAATATTAACGCTCATCCTATCTGTCAGCAGACCTGCCTGATAAATAAGTTTAAAATCTGCTCCTGGAATAGCCTTTAAATGGAGATAACCCTGGTAATTATATTTATTCCTCAGCAGTCTGGCAGTTTCCAGCAGCTGTTCCATGGTCCAGTCCGGACTTTTTGTGACAGCTGAACTTAAAAAAAGGCCTTCAATATAATTGCGCTTATAAAAATCAATGGTTAATTTAGCTACTTCCTCTGGAGTAAAGGTGGCCCTTTTTCTATCAACACTGGACCTGTTAGCACAGTACTGGCAGTCATAAATACAGTAGTTGCTGAATAATATTTTTAAGAGGGAAATACAGCGTCCATCATCAGACCAGCTGTGACAGATACCTGAGGCTTTAGTATTACCAAGACTATTTTTCCCACCCCGATTACTGCTGCCACTGGAAGAACAGGAAACATCATATTTAGCTGCATCACTTAAAATTTCAAGTTTTTCTTCTAGTTCCATGTTAAATCCTTCTTTCTCCATAATTTTAAAAATGTATTAAGAATAAAGAAAAGCTTATTGCCTGGTTAAATTACATTTCAGACGGCTTAAATATGCAGAACTATCTCTACTCTTTTATTTATTTTATCATATTCAAGCTTGTTGCACAAACATGTGTTTTTAATTAGCATTTTAAAAAAGAAACCCCTTTTAAAAAAGGGGTTGAAGTCACTTATTCAGCTTTTTGCATCATAAAGTCCTGATGACCGATCACAACTTTATAATAACCAGCTAATTTTTTATTTAAGGCTGGCTCAGGAGTATCTATCAAGAGAGGACCATTTAAAGCGCTCAGCTTATTTCTGGTTGCAGCAACAATAATATTTTTTTTGCCAACTTTTTTCAGTACCTTTTCGCTAAACTGCTGATTACCTCTGCCGAAGATATATCCCTGACCACCAATTGCAGTTACTATTATTTTAGCCTCAGGATATTGTTCTAATAAATCTAGAATATCAGCTTCTCTAAGATCCAGAGCTAGCAGTTCTTTATTTGCAACCGCATCAACTCCTAATAGTGAGTATTCTAGACCTAATTTCTGCATGATCGGTCTGGTTGTGGTACCAGGACCAACTAAATAAAGGCAGTCTTTTTTCATAGTTTCTATTATTCCTGCAGCGATGGCTTCTGCTGCCCTTTCTTCACTATCTGCACTACCTGATTTTAAATTCTGCCTTAATCTTCTTTCTACTGGAACTTTTAAATATCCGTAGAGTTTAGCAGTTACCCTGCCTTTTCTAAATTCTTTTTCATCTATATCCATAACTTCTGCTTCTTCGGTAGCAGAAATCTCCCCTTCAATAAATCGAGCCGCAATAATCCCGGCATTCTTAGGAGTGGTTGCATATACTGCAGAATGAATTTTTACTCCTGCAGGAATACCAAGGGCTGGTAGATCAAGATTTAAAGCATCATAAACATCCCTGGCCGTACCATCTCCACCTGCAAAAAGCAGTAAATCCACCTGGTACTTTTCTTTCATTAATCTGGCCGCCCTTTTGGTGTCTTCTGCAGTAGTATTATCTTTCTCTATAGAACCTATCACCTGATAGCTGAGACCGGAATTTTTGAGCAGTTCCTCCCCCATTAAATGGGGGAAGGTTATCAGCTCGACTTCAGCTTCTTTTTTTAATTCTTCTTTTAGGCTTTTTAGAGCCATTTCTGCTTTTTGGGGTGATTCCTGTTCTGCTCCAAGTTCTTTAGCTTTTTTTACAATGTTTTTTCCATCTGTTCCTTTAAGGGCGACTTTTCCGCCCATTCCGGCAATAGGATTTACTATAAACCCCACTTTTTTCATAAATTACACCATCCATTCTTTATTATAATTAATCAGCATGAATTTTATCTTTTTTCTTCTGATATGCTCTCCAGGTTAAAGCCCATCTTTCTGGATCATCAAGCATATTATCGTCTTTTCTTTTCCTGGATGCTGCTTTATGAGGTGCATTTTTAACCAGTTCAGGATCCTGATATGCTTCTTCTGCAATTCTTTTTAGCACCTTAATATATTCATCAAGATCATCTTTAGAATAGCTTTCACATGGTTCAAGTGTCATTGGCTCTGGAATCAACCATGGTTCATGACTTGTCCAGTAATGCTGAATACCAAAGTCTGCTATTCTTCTTTCGATGGCAAGGGTATCAACCCCTGTATCATCTGTCAGTTCTTCCCAGGTATATCTTACCTGTTCCTGACGGATCAATCCATTATCACGATAACAATAGGATAGTCCTTTAACCTCTTCAACCAGGTTCCTATAAAGATAATTGTTGTTAATAACTGATATATCGGCAGTTTCTCTTAGACCTTCTTCGCCCATTGCCATTACCCAGGCATATGCCCTGACAATTACCCCTGCAGTACCATAAAAATCTCTAACCTTACCGATACTGTGAGGGCGGTCATAATCAAGATAATATTTATCACCATCATGCTCAACGGTTGGTACCGGTAAATATTTGGCCAGTTTTTCTTTACAGCAAAAGGCTCCATTACCAGGTCCAGAACCACCATGAGGAGTACCAAAGGTTTTATGCACATTAAAGTGACACATATCAAAGCCAGCCTCTCTAGCTCTGGCAACACCTAAAAATGCATTGGCATTTGCCTGATCATAAAAACACAAGCCTCCAGCTTCATGAACTATTTCTACAAATTTATCTACCTTAGGATTATATAAACCAATATCTTCAGGGTTGGTCATAAATATTGCAGCTGTTCTTTCCGAAACAGCTTCTTTTAAAGCCTCGATATCAGGTAAGCCCTGTTCATCAGGCTGTAGGGTTATCACCTTAAAACCGGCTGTTTTTGGTGTAGCTGCATCACAGGGATGTGAGAAAATAGTTGTAATAATCTCATCTCTCTGGTCAAGCTCACCTTTTTCTTCCCAGTATTTTCTAACAATAGAGGCAGCTGTGTAAACAGCATGGTTTCCACCACCGGGCTGTAAGGTTGCTTTATCAAGACCTGAAACCTCTTTGACTATGTTTTCGAACTCAGAATATATTTCTAAAATACCCTGAACAGTTTCTTCACTCTGTTCTGGATGCAGCAGTGAAAAATCAGTATTTTCTACCAGTTCTTCGTTAATACGTGGATTATATTTCATAGTACAGGTACCTTCACTAATATCATTAGTCAGGTTAGAGCCCATCGTTTCCTGGGCTAAATGGGTCCAGTGCATTAAAACATGTTTTTGTGAAACCTCTGGTAAATTAGGCTCTTTTTTTCTTCTCAAACTGTCTGGAATTTTTGCCATTACATCTCCTGCACTATCCTTTATTTTCTGATCTGGCTCAGGAACAAGTATTCCCCTGACACCAGGAGTAGACATCTCATAAATGATCGGTTCATCCCAATCTGCCTGATGAAAATTTTCTCTAAAAATTGTTTTTCCCACTTTTCTTCCTCCTTCATTAACTTAATATTTTTCGATAATCATTTCTATACTATTGATCAGTTTATTAATATCATATCTGTCATGAACTTCTGTAAAGCAAAAGAGGGCACAATTTTCATACTCTTCCATTTTTTCTCCTAGATCAATTCCCCCAAATATATTCTCTTCTTCTAGGAGCTGATTGATCTCTTTTACACTTTTATTACATCCTGAAAAATCAACTACAAACTCTTTAAATGAAGGAGTTTTAATCGGGACTGAAACACCTTCTATTTCAGCAAATTTCTTTTTAGCATATTCACAGCGCTGCATAATTCCTTCCCCAAGTTCTATTAAACCTTTTGGTCCAACTAGAGCCAGGTAAACCCCTGCAACTATCCCGTAAAGGGCTGTACTTGTACCAATAAAATCTTTACCTTTTTCGCGTTGTGCATAAGATGTTCTTTCAAAGGCAACATGACCAAAACCATATTCTCCTTCTTCAACAGTAGGTGTTATTCCAAAGAGCAGAGATGGATATTCTCCAACATATTTTTCTTCATCTGGTGAGGCTATAAAACCTGACAGGGCTCCTCCCCACTTCATATTTAAACCAAAGGGTTGTAGTTCTCCACAGACCATATCTGCTCCATAATTTGCAGGTGCTTCTAATACACCTAGTGAGCTGGGATCAACTCCGACAATAAACTCGGCTCCATGCTGATGAGTAAGTTCGCCGATCTTTTGAGCAGAAATTTCTAAATAACCCAGATAATTAGGATTTTCTATATAAACCGAACTTACTTGATCAGATAGTTTAGCTTGCAAATCATCAAGATTGATTAAAGCTGTATCTTGATCAAAATCAACTTCTGTAACCTTGATATCAGGTTTACAGTAGTTTAAAACAACTTTTTTACGGCTGGGACTCATTGAAGCTGGAATTAAGACCTCTTTCCGACCATTAATCCGAGAAGCCATTCTAATACTTCTCACGATAGCATTAGACCAATCATAAGTTGGAGTATTAACCGCATCCAGCTCAACTAATTCTCCGATCATACTTGCAGTTTCAAATAAGGCCTGAAATTTGCCGTGATCTGCATAAGCATCACCTACATAAGCGGTTAAAAACTCATCCCTTCCGGCAATAGTTCTACAGACCGAAGGAACATAATGCTGCCAGACTCCTCCTCCTTTGAAATTTAAATTATTTTGAGCACTTTCGTTTTTACTCAATATTCTTTCAACATGTTTTTTTAGCTCATATTCTGATAATTTGGGCTCAGGAATATTTAGTTTGCCATCAAATCTTAGATGATCAGGAATCTCTTTAAAAATGTCTTCTACATCTGAAAGGCCTATGTCTTCTAAAAGCTCTGCTTTAATTTCCTCAACTGAATTTGGTATATATGGAAACGCTCTTTTAGCCAATTTCTTTTCCTCCCCTTTAATATTATCGTCTTTTACAATTATCAAAGTTTGAGCTCCAGTGCTCGTTAAATTCACCTCCCTTAAGATTTAATAGCCTGCCACAATTTCTACATTATCTCCTAAAAAATCAGCAATTTCTCTTAATCTATCTTTGCTCATTTTTTCTAGCCAGTTTTCAGCACCAGGTCGGTCCAGACTGTTTAGTTGAATTTTATCAGCCTTGATCGTTTGAACAGCCTTTTTAAAGAGCTCCAATTCTTCCTGATGATCATTAATCCCGGGCAGCAAAAATATTTCTAACCACATTTTTGCCTTAAGTTCTTTTTTAGCTTTAGCAATATTAGTAATGATCTTATCAATTTCAACTGTTTTATGGGGACGATTAATTTTTTTAAAAGTATTTTCAGAAACAGCATCTAAAGAAGGTACAATTAAATCTAAATTTTTAAGCTCAGGCATTATTTCTGCAGTTATTAGAGAACTGTTTGTCAGCAGAGCCTGTTTATACCGGGGGAAATTTTCCTTTAAATAAGCAGATATCCTGCCAAAATATTTATGTAATAATGGTTCTCCACAGCCGGAAAAACTTATGTAATTTAATTTAGGTCCTGCTGCTAAAAAATCTTTGAGCTCATTTGTAACTTCTTTATATGCAACATATTCTTTTCTTTCTACTGTGAGTTGATCGGTCCTACCCCGTTCACAATATACACAGTTAAAAGAACAAACTTTAGCTCCTAATAAATCCACCCCCAATGAGAGCCCTAACCTTCTTGAATTTACTGGACCATAAATATATTGATAACCCATTATCATCCCCCAATTCAAATGATTCCATAATTTGTTTTATTTTGAATTTTCTGATTTTTTAAAGAGCAAAGAAAATACCGCCTCCACCATAGCAGACGGTATTATATTAATTTATATTACAGGGTAGTTTACTTAAGTACAACTGCAGCCTCAGGTCCATTTACCCTAAATGTAAATGTTTCAAGGAAGAATAACTCTACTTTGTCACCTTTTCTTTCTTCAAAACCAAGAGAAATATCCTGACCAACTGTTAATTCGAAATCTCCACCACGTTCAGAGATCAAAAGTCCTCTATTGGCTAGATCTGGCACATAAACTACTCCAGCTGATGCCATTTCCTGTACCTTACGCTTCAGAGGATAGCCTTTATCATCTAATTCATAAAGTAGAGAATAAAGTTCAGGCCCTAAAAGTAGACGCTTATGTCCACCAACACTATTTTCTTCAAAGAGAGATAATGCTTTTAAGAGTCCGGAAATCAGTTCTTTTTCTCCACCTGATACACTAACCTCTTCATAATCTGAAGATTCGATAATACCTTTAATATTAACTTCTTCTAGACCATAGAAAATCGCTTTGTTTTCTGCCTGAGCAATTTTAGAAGCTGCTTCCATTAGAGCATCAGTATCAACATCTTCTGCACCTCTAGCTAGAGCTTCTATCTCACTTAATTCCATTGTAAAAGGAATCTTCAATTCCACCAAAGGCAGAACATCTCTAGTTGCATAACTTACACCTTCAACATCTTGAATTCCAGCATCTGTAAAACGACCAGTATTAATTGAAGATAATTCTAGACCCTTAGGTCCTATAAAATCCACCTCTGATCTTGCTTTTAACTTCTGGTTTAAAACATCGGTTGCTTCTTCATCCAGAAAATACCAGGCTTCATCAGCAAATGGTGCTTTTGAACGTTTTAAAATATCCATTATTCTCCTCCTCTCATATTACCAAGGCCGAGTGATCCATTTGAATTAGAAGCAGGATTCGCTCCTTCTTCACCTTCAGCCATTTCATCTTCTTCTATTTCTGTTATCTTCGCATCTGTGAAAAGGAAAGTTCTAAGCATCTCATCCCAGACCTCACTGTTACGGCGCAGCCATTCTAATCCCATACATGCATGTTCAATTTCTTCGTCCCGGTTATGGGCCACAATTGCCTCTACATCAGGATCATCAGTTGCTACAGCTCTCTGATTGTACCAATCAACAGCTTCTAGTTCCTCAATTACACTTTTGATTATCCGGTGATAATCAATAGCTTCTGGGGTTAATTTGTCTTCTGGTTCATGATAACTCATAAAATTGACCACCCTTTCATTTTTTATTCACTTTGTTTTTAACTACATTAAAAATCTTTTTTAATGATAACAATTATCATATATATTATATATTTTTTTCGAGCTAATGTCAAATAAATCTTAATAGCTATATTAGTTATCAATACTGTTAAATCAGGGATTATAACGGTTTGTTGTGATAAAATTAACGCTTCTCATTTTAGCTCATAAAATGGATTGGACCATCTTTTAAGCCTAAAGCAGCCTCATGAATAACCTCTGCTGTTGTCGGGTGAGCATGGATCGTTTCTATCAGATCTTCTGCTTTTAAACCCAGGTTAACTGCCAGGGTTAATTCTGCAATTAAATCACTGGCTTCTATCCCTATTATTGCTCCACCAATAATTTTTCCTGTTTCTTTTTCTGCTATTATTTTTACCTTACCTTCTCTTTCTCCCATCGCCAGTACCTTACCACTTGCTGCAAAGGGGAAAGCTCCCACTTTATAATCAATTCCTTTTTCTCTGGCTTCTTCTTCTGTTAAGCCCACTGTTCCTATCTCTGGTGAGGTAAAAATTGCACCTGGTACTGCAGTGTAATCTATCTCTTTATCATGACCCATTATATTTTCCACCGCTATTACTCCCTGATGTGAAGCCACATGAGCCAGCAGTACTTTGTCAGTTACATCTCCAACTGCATAAATACCTTCTACATTTGTCTCCAGTTTATTATTAACAACTATTGCTCCTCTTTTTTCTGAAATCTCTACCCCGGCATTAGCTGTTTTTAAACCTTCATGATAGGGTCTGCGGCCAACTGCCATTAAAACCTTCTCACCCTCTATACTCTTTGCTTTGCCTTTTTGTTCAAAGATCACCTCATAACCTGCTGCTGTTTCTTTAATCTCTTTAACCTCTGCCCCTGTTTTAACACTTATCTTCCTTCTTTTAGCAGAACGGTTTAATTCTTTAGCAATTTCTGTATCCACTCCTGTTACAAGCTGATCTAAATATTCTACTACTGTTACATCAACCCCGAAGTTTTGAAAGATAAAGGCAAATTCCATCCCGATTATTCCACCACCAACGATGATCATCGATTCAGGTAGTTCTTTTAAATCAAGTACATCTCTGCTGCTTAAGATCCCAGCTAAATCTGCTCCTGCTATCGGCAGTTTTGAGGGAACAGAACCGGTGGCTATGATGATATTTTCTGCCTCTATTGCAGTAGTCTTTTTACCCACTACCTTCAGATAGTTTTTATCGATAAATGAAGCCTTACCTTCTATTCTCTCAACCCCATTTTTCTTAAGCAGATGATCTATTCCGGCAACCAATCTTTTAACTATTTTATCTTTTCTTTTTACAACAGCCGGGAAATCAACTTCTGCTCCTTCTACTTTTATCCCAAAACTTTCTGCTTCTTTGATATCTGCAAAGAGTTCTGCTGATCTAACAAAGGCTTTAGTGGGTATACACCCCCAGTTTAAACAGGTACCTCCTAAAACTTCTTTTTCTATCAAAACAGTTTTAGCTCCCATCTGTCCAGCCCTAATAGCTGCTACATATCCTCCTGGTCCACTTCCTACAATCGCAATGTCATATTTTTCAGCCATTTTTTCAACTCCTTAATTTAAATTAGTTAGATATAAAACCCTTTTTGAGCATCGGTAGTAAATAATTTTTAAGCACCTTCGGTTTTTTAACCTTTAATAATGCATAAGCAAGTTGGGGAGTAAATCTTTTGGGATAATAAACTAAATATCTTGCTTCCCAATCAGTTGGTGCATATTTCTTTTTGGCATGATGCAGGTTTTTAAAACCATAAAAATAATTCATATTTTCATATATATATTCGAAAATCCTGGTGGTTAACTTGTTTTTAATATCCTCTTCTCTAACATTTACCAGAGGTACAAGCCCCAGGCTTCCCCATTCTGCTCCTTCTTCTTTAAATTGCATAAAAGCTTCATAAACCATTTTTTCAATTACTCCCTGTGGTGCATCAGGCAGCCTTCTAGTAACTTCAGCCAGATAACCCTTTTTGTTTTCATAAGGGATAAATACTACAAAACCTAATAGTTTGCCCTCACTATTTTTTGCCGTAAAATATCTTCTGTCATAAGGTTCTTCAAGCCCAATTCCACCCAGGCTAAACTTAATTTCTCCACCTTTTTTCATTTTAAACCATTCTTTAGATAGTTCTATAATTTCATCTTCTAATTCAGGATCTCTCTTTTCCTTAGGCTTATATTCACCAACCTCGATCCCGGCTTTATTAGCATGATTAATAGCAGCTCTAACCTTTGCCACCTTACCACCTTTAAGATCATAATCAGCCAGTTTAAAAAGGGCTTCTTCTCCATACTTAATATTTTCAAAACCAAATTTTTTATATAATTCCAAAAACTTTTCGGTTGTATTTAAAAAAAGAATAGAATAATTATTTTTTTTAGAAAAAGCAGTGAATTCTGATAAAAGTTCTGCTGCATCTGCTTGAGAAGCAACAATATCTCCAGAAACTACCACCACATCACCAACTGTCGCATATGCTATAACCCCCTCTATCCCTGCAACGAAAAAATGTTTTTTATCACTTTCTAGAACATGATAAGAAATAGGGTTCTGTCCATATTTGCTGACAATTTGATACAAATAGTCCTTTTTATTTTTATCCATTTAAGCACATCCCTGTTAATTCTTTACTTGTAATTCTTTTAATTCATTTTTATCTACCGCAAATTCTGCAACTAAGTCAGTAAATATTGCCATTATCTCTTCTAAGCTTTGATAAAGCTCAGGATCACTTATTTTCCTTTTAGAGCGCTCTTTTTTGATCTGCATCTCTTTTTTTATTCCCGAACCTTCTCCTGCTAAAATATAAATCCTATCTGCCAGCAGAAGAGCCTCTTCTGGGTCATGGGTGATAAAAAACAGGCTGACTCCACTTTCTTTTTGGATTAAGTTAATCATTTTTCTGAGATTATATTTAGTTTTCATGTCCAATGACTTGAGCGGCTCATCTAAAAAAACCAGATCAGCTTTAACCGCAAAAGCTCTGATCAACTCTAAGCGCTGTTTCATTCCCCCGGATAATTCATGAGGGTAGCTATTTTTAAAATTACTTAAACCAGAGAGCTTAAATAAGAGATCACGCAATTTGGCTTCCTTTTCCAGTTGATAATTTTTCTGAACAAAAATTAAATTTTCTTCTGCACTTTTCCAGGGCAAAAGCCTTGGCTCCTGAAAAACATAAGCTAAACGCAGTGAATCTTTTTTAATTATGGCTCCTTCATCAAGTTCTTCTATTCCGGCAGCAGTTCTAAATACGGTTGTTTTACCACTACCTGAGGGACCAAGCAAACAGGTTATTTCCCCTTTATAAACACTTAAATTTAAATCTTTTAAAACTGTTAATTTCCCATAACTTTTTTTAGCATTTTTAAATTCCAGTATTTTTTCTTTTTCTTCAGTCATTTTTCCACCTACTAACCCTGGCCTTTAATTTTTCCAGGAGATAATATTCTACAAAAATCATAAACAGAAGCAAGATTATGGTCCAGGCAAACAATTTATCTGTTGCCAGCATACTATTAGCCCTGCTCAATTGATAACCGATTCCACTGGAAGAACCGATAAACTCTGCAAAAACTGATGACTTCCAGGCAAAGGCAAAAGCTATACTTAAAGCAGAGACAAGGGCAGGAAGTAAAGCTGGGAAATATATTTCTTTAATTATTCTCAATCGGGGAGTAGAATAGGCCTCTGCCATTTCCACCAGCTCTGTATTGAGATCATCTATACCCTGAAAAAGATTAACAAATATAACCGGCATTGAAACAATAAATATCAAAAAAATCGGGGTAAGATCTTCTGCTACTCCAAACCAGATTATAGCCAAGGCGATCCAGACAACAGGTGGAGTAGCCTGAATCATCGTAATTAAAGGTCTAAATGATCTTTTAAAATATTCAAATCTATGCATTAATAAAGCCAGTATTATTCCAACAGCTACAGCCAGACTGTAAGCTATTAAAGTTCTCCTGAGGGTAATCATAAAACTTGAATACAAAATCCCTGTGGCTGCAATTTCATGTAAAGCATTTAAACTCTCCCCGACCGAGGGCAGGATCAGGCTGTTTAAACCAGCAGCTGCCTGCTCCCAGATCAGGATTAGAATAATTAAAACTAAATAAAAGGGTTTAAAAATAGAATTCTTCATCTACCATCTGGCCACCTATCATTTCTGGATACATCTCTAATATTTCAGAGAAGTATAACTCTACAAGAGCTCTGCTTTCAGCTTCAGGATAGATATTTAAATCAACCCTGCTTAAAGACTGCTCGATCACTGGAGCAGGCATGTCAAAATGCTCTGCGGCAAGCTCAGCTGCAGCAGCTGGATTTTCATTTACCCAGTTAACTCCCTGACCGTAATAACCGTTGATGATATTTGTAAACTGGGGGTTCTCTTCTGCAAATTTACCACTTACAAAAAGACCTACAAAAGGAATCCTGGGATCTCCATGAACCTCAGCCCATTCTTCCTGAATATCCATTGACAGTACAGCTTCTTCAGAATTTAGCATTGTCACCGTAACAAGGGGTTCAGGCAAGATTATTGCATCAAGATTACCTGCCATAAAATATTGGGCAGCCCCTGGTAAAGATCTGTAGACAAAGTTGACAGATTCTGGGTCAACAGCATTGGCCTCCAGCAAGTAACGGGCCAAAAAGTCAAGTGGACCTCCCTGTAATGGTAAAGCAAGTGATTTAGATTTAAGTTCCTGCCATTCTTCTATTTCAAAATCATAAGTTAATAAATAGTCGATGGCCCAGGTATTGATATTTAAAAGTTTTAAATCTACTCCTCTATTATAGGCATTTGCTCCAACATTACTGCCTGTAAGCAAAAAGTCTATCTCATTTTGAGCTATTAGTGATATTCCCCGCTGGTGATCTGAGGATAAATTTAAATTGATCTCAAGAGAATCTAAAACTTCAGCTTCTTCCTGCATCCACAAAAATGGAATTGCAGCTGGTACGTTAGGAGCATTAATATTTACTTCTAAAGCTGCTGCCGGATTAAAGGCTGAGAATATAAAGAGCATTAATAAAAGTAGGGTTAGAATTGATAAGCTTTTTATTTTTTTCTTAAGCACTACTTATTCCTCCTTGTTGCTAAACTTTCTTTAGTCATTTAGCAGACCCTGAATAATCACTTCTGAAGCTTCTTCTTCATCTAAGCCACGGGCCATTAAAGTCTGCAGCTGGGTACTGTCCACACTCCCTATAGCAGCCTCGTGGGTTACCTTTGCTTCTGGATGCCTAACATCTACAATCGGTATTGCTCTTGCAATAGCATGGTCTTTAATGATCTCGGTACAGTCAACATGTCCCATCGCTTCTGGTGCATCAGCTGTCAATTCATTATATATCTCAGCTTCTGCTTTATCTTTAATAGCGATCTTAGAATCAAGCACTCCTCTAGAGCCCCTGCCATTTAAATGGGCGGCTTCCCTTATTTTAATCACATCATCTTTTTCCCCACTTATCCTGGCCAGCATATCTACTTTAGCATAATCATCTAAATCGGCAGTATAATCAAAATCGATCTTACCACATCTACCTTTAAGCAGATCAAACTTTGTAACCAGATGACCATGAGGACCAACATTGATCTTAGATTTAGCAATTACCTCTACTCCACCATTATCTCCGTGAAAATGATGTTCTTTATAGATATAGCTGCCTCCAGCCTGAACATTGATTACAGCATCCATGATATGCTGAACCTTAACTGCATTTGGAAATACACAGTCTGCTCTAACCTCAACATGGGCATTTTTTTCTACTTCAACCTGCATATCTATTTTTTGTCTACCTTCTTTTGGGAGAACTCCAAAACACATATGAACAGGATTTTTTATTTTATAGCCTGCTTTAATTCTTACTTTAACAGCAACAGTATCTTCGGCAATTTTTTTGGCATCAACTTCTAAACCTTCTACCAGATTAGAACCCAGTATTTGATCTCTTTCCATAACTAAATGGGCTACTTCACTATCAGAAAATATATCATTTCCACCAGCCTCTTTATAGGCATCAACCATCATTTCATAATCTTTCATTAACTTGCCACCTCCGTTTCACATTCTTCAGCCTTTTTACAGGGCCCACAGAATGATTGAAAGTACTCACTTATTGCATCAGGTTTACCCTGACGAATGATTTCACCATCACATAATAAAGCGGCCCGATCTGCATACTTGAGCATTTCCTGTGAATGGGTGATCAATAAAATTCCGCTCTGTGAATCTTTAAAATAATTTATCATATCAGCAATATTATTTAAAGCTACAATATCTACTCCAGAATCAGGCTCATCTAAAATGATCAATTCTGGGTGCATTAAAATCAAAGAAGCTAACTCTATTCTTTTTCTTTCTCCACCACTTAAACTTTTATCAACAAAGCGATCTAAATAAACTTCTGGTCTTATTGCAACTTTTTGCAGAGCATCTCTGAGTTTTGCTTCTGTAACTTCTTCACCTTTTGCTTTTAAGCCAAGTGATAAAAATTCTCTCACTGTAACACCCTGATAACGGGCTGGTTCCTGCCAGGCCAGGGTTATTCCTTTTTTTGCTCTTTCATTAATCGGCAGGTCTTTTATCTCTTCTCCGTTTAAAAGCAGCTGGCCCTGGTCGGGATAATATTTATTAATCCCCATTAAAGTATAGGCAAGGGTTGATTTACCACAACCATTTGGACCTATCAGGGCAAAGACTTCTCCTTTTTCCAGGCTGAAACTTAAGCCATTTAAGATATCAGCATCTTCAATTTTTAAATGTAAATCTTTAACTTCCAGTAATTTTGGCATTATAACACTCCTTATAAATTTATTCCTTTGCTAAAAAATGGTTTATTTTAGCGGCATGATGACCTGCTATAATCAAATGATGATTGGCAATAGCGTCAGAAAGAAAATAATCTGAGCTCTGTGGTAGCTCAACTTTGATTTGAGTTCTACAGGCATTTTGAGAATTCATATTCTCTATAATTTTTCCTTCAGCAACAAAATATTGTTCTAAACCAGCTCCACCAATTTTAAAAACGGTAACAGCCTCTTTTCTTAAAATACCCTGTATTCCGACCCCAATTCCTGTTTCAAAATGAGAACGCAAAATAAATTTTTCGCTTATAGAGAGGGGAACAGTACAGTGGGCAAAATTTATCTGATCTTTTTTACTATCTATTTTAACCGGATTTGCCATAAAGGGTGTCTCACCGGTCAATTGTGCAGCTAAATACATAGTAAACACAGCTGCTATATCTCCTTCACAACCTGCAGTAATCCCTTCATCATTTAAAAGTGCAAGTGCAAGACAGCCGGTATTATTAATTTTTTCAACCAGATCAAAACATCTAATCGTTAAAGCATCTAAATCATAATCAACAGCAAGCTTTTTAAGGGCCAGATAAATCTCAGCAGCCTTTATTAAATCTGCTTTACTACTTTCAAGCATCTTTTCAGCCTTAATAAAATATTGTTCTGCAACTTTTTCTGCTTCTTTTTGCTCAATATTTTTCAAGGCACTATAAACTTCTTCCATTTCTATATCGATAAATTCTGTACCCCAGTGTTGAGCAGCATGCTCTCTATCGACCTGACTCCCTATTAACCAGTCAGATGGTTTACCAATCACACCGATTTTAGCTTCTGAGATCTTGTTTCTGATCCGTCTGTATTCAATTAATTCCTTAATTTCAACCAGCAGATCTTCATTTTCTCCATGAAGAATCTTCGCTTCTGCTCCTCGGGCATTAACAAAGCTCAATATTTCTAAAGCAGCTGGAAGGGAATTATGAAGCTCAACAGCATATAAATAAACCGGTTGGGGTAGATATTCAAAAATCCTGGCAAAATTTTTCTCAGAACCTCCTGATTTAATAAAATTAATAGTTAGATCATAATCTGAAAAATCATGGTCAGCAACCTCATCAACTGCTATTTCTGTAATTTCAAAATTATTATTTAAAAATTGATATTTATCTTTAAGACTATCATTAATCCTCTCTTCATCATGTATCTCTGATAATATAGAAAGCAGGGCAATTTTCATCATCTAACCTCCAAAATGTCTTTTTCTCTTTTCCATTACTATTATATTTAATTTTAGCTCTATAAGCAAACCTAATTTTAACAAAAAAAGACCGCTACTTTGATTTGCAATTCCAAAGTAGACGGCCTTGATTTAATATTTGATAATTTATATTTACTATACCTTAATCATATCGGCAATATTTTGATATTTTTTCTTGCCTATACCTTTAACAGCTGTTAGATCACTTTTTGCTGCAAAAGGACCATTTTCTTCTCTGTAAGAAACTATTCTTTCTGCATAAGCATTGCCGATCCCATCTAACTGCGAAAGTTCTTCAACAGAAGCAGCATTAATATCAATTAGCCGAGCTTTTTCTTTTTGCTCAGACTCTGCTTTTCCTGCCTCTTTACTCTCTTTAGTTTCAACAATATCGGTTACCTGTGGTTCATAAACTTTAATATTTACGGGGGTATCAGCTTCTTGTTCTTCTTTTTCGATCTCTAAACCAACAAGTTCAGCATAAAGGTCTTCATATTTGCGAGCTGAATTGTGCCAGCTGTAATCAAGATTCATAACTCTTGAAACTAATTTGTTCCAGACTCCTTTTTGCTTATAGAAAGAAACCGCTCTCTGGATCGTATAAAGCATATCATGGGCATTATAGGCAGCAAATGCAAAGCCTGTTCCTTCTCCTGTCTCTTCTTTGTAGGAAACCACTGTATCATTCAAGCCACCGGTTTCTCTAACGATAGGAATTGTTCCATAACGGAAACTGATCAACTGGCTTAAACCACATGGTTCATAGCGAGAAGGCATTAAGAACATATCACTACCTGCATAAATTTGATTGGCCAGTTTGCTGTCATACATAATATTAACAGAGAGATTATCCGGATATTCGGACTGTTTAGCTTTTAAGAAATCTTCGTATTCTCTATAACCTGTACCCAGAATTAAAAGCTGAGCACCAGTTTCTAAGATCTCATCAAAAACAGCCTTAACCAAATCAAGACCCTTTTGTTCAACCAGGCGAGAAATAAAGCCGATTAAAGGAATATCTGCATCAACTTTAAGGCCCATTTTCTGCTGAATATGGATCTTGTTAGCTATTTTTTTATCAATCTCCCCTTTAGAATAACGAACCGGGATGTTCTCATCTGTGGCAGGATTAAATTTATCATAGCTTATTCCATTAACTATTCCACTTAAATCATCACCACGCAGCCTGAGAGCATAATCAAGACCTTCTCCAAAATATGAAGTCTGTATTTCCTGAGCATAACTTTCACTAACGGTTGTAATATGGTCAGCATACATTATTCCACATTTCATATAATTTGTAAGTCCATTATGACGGATTTTACCGCTCTCCCAGTGATTATGAGCTAAACCTAAAACATCGCCAGCTACTTCAGGTCCAAATTGACCCTGATAGCGGATATTATGTATAGTAAATACGGTCTTTATATCCTTATAAAAATCCTGCTGTCGATAGCGGTCTGCAAAAAGCACAGGCAAAGGACCAGTTTGCCAGTCATTAGCATGAATAACATCAGGTTGAAACCCAATTACAGGCAGCATATCTAATACAGCCTGTGAGAAAAACGCATACTGCTCATGTTTATCCTCATTTTCATAGAGAGAATCTCTATCAAAGTAATGTTTATTATCAATAAAATAAACCGGTACTCCATCTTCTTCTAAATAGTTAACCCCTAGATATCTGTCTCTCCAGGCCAGTTTAGTCCTAAAATGACAGACTGATTCCATCTTCTCCTGATATTTTTCCGGAATCTGTCTGTACTGAGGTATTACCAGCCTTACATCATGGCCTTCTTCAATTAAAGCCTGTGGTAAAGAACCTGCTACATCAGCAAGACCTCCAGTTTTGATAAATGGATCTGCCTCTGAAGCTACAAATAAAATTTTCATTTTTTCTTTTTTCATCAAGCCACCTCCTAAAAAGTTCGATAAATCTTTATCTCCGACAAGTGAATAATTTCCAAATTAAGCTAAATATATATTTCCCCGTATAACAATAGTTTATTAAAACTCTCACCTCCTGTCAAATTAAAGATTTTTAAGCTGATTAAATTGAGCACAAAAGCAAGTTAATTAAAGGAAAATATCACTAAATAGAGAATAGTTATAATACAGTAAGTTAAAAACTTTTTTGATAATTTTGATTTTGACTGAGAGGAGGGAGTTTTATGACAAAGGATAATTATCCTGGTGATTATGATAGATATTTGTTTCATCAGGGACGACATTATGAAAGTTACGAATTTCTTGGAGCTCACCTGACAGAAGAAGATGGTGTAAAAGGAGTTAGGTTTTCAGTTTGGGCTCCCAATGCAGAAGAGATAAGTGTAATTGGTGATTTTAATGATTGGGATAAGACTGCTGATCCATTAAAAAAGATAAAAGAATCTGGAATCTGGACTGTTTTCGTGCCTGAAGCAGAAAATAAGATGTATTATAAATACTGGATTAGAGGATATAGAGGTGTAATTAGAGTCAAGGCAGATCCTTATGCAAAAAGACAGGAAAAAGCACCTAAAACAGCCTCCCAGATCTATGAGGCAGAAGAATATGACTGGCAGGATAAAAAATGGATGAAAAAACGGGAAAAGAAAAATGTTCTTAAAGAGCCAATAAGCATTTATGAACTTCACCTCGGTTCCTGGAAACAGGATGATGGTGAATTAATGAATTATAGAGACATAGCAGATGAGTTGGTCCCCTATATTTTAGAGATGGGCTTTACCCACATAGAACTAATGCCTTTAACCGAATATCCATTTCCTGGTTCCTGGGGTTATCAAACAACAGGCTTTTTCGCCTTAACTTCCCGTTATGGTACTCCCGAAGATTTTATGTATTTTGTGGATAAACTCCATAAAAATGATATAGGTGTAATAATGGACTGGGTTCCAAGTCATTTTTGTAAAGATGACCATGGGCTAAGACTTTTTGATGGTACTGCATTATTTGAAAGTAATGATCCCCGGCGGGCAGAGAACTTACAGTGGGATACCTTAAATTTTGATTTTGCCCAAAATGAGATCTGGAGTTTTTTAATTTCAAGTGCCAACTACTGGATGGAAAAATTCCACATTGATGGTTTAAGAGTAGATGCTGTCAGCAATATGCTTTATCTAAACTATGAAAAAGAAGATGGAGAATGGGCAGCCAATCAATATGGAGGCTTCGAAAATTTAGAAGCTATAGAATTTATTAAAGAACTCAACACCGAACTATTCAGCCGTTATCCAGGTCTGCTGATGATTGCCGAAGAATCAAGTGCCTGGCCTCTGGTGACAGCACCTGTTCATGAAGGTGGTCTGGGCTTTAATTTTAAATGGAATATGGGCTGGATGAATGATACCTTAGATTATATGGAAAAAGATCCTGTTTACAGGAAATGGGAACATAATAAATTAACTTTCTCCAGCATGTACAGTCACAGCGAAAATTATATTCTTCCCCTATCTCATGATGAAGTAGTCCACGGCAAAAAATCTCTTGTAGATAAAATGCCTGGAGATTACTGGAGGAAATTTGCCAATTTAAGATTATTATTTACTTATATGTATGCTCATCCAGGTAAAAACCTGATTTTTATGGGTGGAGAATTCGGTCAATTTATAGAGTGGAATTACAAACAGGAACTAGACTGGCTTTTACTTGATTATGAAAAACATCAACAAACCCAGGAATTTGTTAAAGATCTTAATCAACTTTACCTAAAAGAAAAAGCTCTCTGGGAACTAGATCATGATGTCCATGGTTTCAGATGGATTGAAGCCGATGATTATGAACAAAGTGTGCTCAGTTTTATCAGAAGCTCAGAAAATGCTAAACAGCAGATTATTGTTCTATTGAACTTCACACCTGAACCCAGAGATGATTATCGGATTGGGGTACCTGGTCCAGGAGAATACGAACTGCTCTTAAATAGTGACCAGGAAGTATTTGGTGGCTCAGATTATGAAACATCTGCCAGGGTTAAGGCTGAACAAAAGCCATATCATGGTTTTGATTATTCTATCGGTATCAACATACCCCCACTGGCTGGTATTTATTTAAAATACAATAAAAAGACGAATGAAGTCAAAAAGAGAGATGAAAAAAAGAAAGAGAGCAAAAATGGCTAAAAGTTTTAAAAAGGAGGTAGCTCATGCCCAAAGTAGAAATGCTTGCAATGCTGCTTGCAGGTGGTAAAGGTACCAGGCTCGGTGTTCTAACTAATAATATTGCTAAACCTGCTGTTCCCTTTGGTGCAGAATACAGGTTAATTGACTTTCCTTTGAGTAATTGTTCGAACTCTGGAGTTACAACAGTAGGGGTTTTAACCCAATATAAGCCCCTTGTTTTAAATAGATATATCGGTAGTGGTAGTTCCTGGGATCTAGATAGAAATAGTGGTGGAGTTACTGTTCTACCTCCTTATGTTAAAGAAGGGGGAGGCCACTGGTATAAGGGAACTGCAGATGCTATTTATCAAAATATAGAGTTTATCGATCTCTATGAACCTGAATATGTATTAGTATTATCAGGAGATCATATCTATAAAATGGATTACTCTAAGATGCTGGAATTTCACAAAGAAAAAAAGGCAGAAGTAAGTATTGCTGTTCTTGAAGTTCCCTGGGAGGAAACCCATCGTTTTGGAATAATGAATACAAACCAGGATCAAAAAATTATTGAATTTCAGGAAAAACCAAAAAACGCAAAAAATAATTTAGCTTCAATGGGGATCTATATTTTTAACTGGGAAACACTCCGCAAATATCTAAATGCAGAAGCAGAAAGAAATGAAAATTCTGCTGGAGATTTTGGTCATAATATCATTCCAGCGATGATGGATGATGAGCTCTCCTTTTATGCCTATACTTTTAAAGATTACTGGAAAGATGTTGGAACAATAAAAAGCTACTGGTAGGCTCATATGGATCTGTTAGGTGATCAACCTGAACTTGACCTTCAGAGTCGCAAATGGGTGATCTACAGTGTTAATCCCAATCGACCACCCCAATATATTGCCGGTGAAGCCGAAGTAGAAAATTCAATGATTAATAAAGGGACACAGGTAATGGGTAAGGTTAAAAACTCTGTACTCTTTTTTGGGGTCAAAATCGGCAGGGATGCTGTTGTAGAAAATTCAGTTGTCCTGCCCAATACCTGTATAGCTTCAGGTTCTCAGATAAATAATTCTATTATTGGGCGTAATGTCAATATAGAGAAAAATTCTCAGATAGGAATTGATTCTCAAACTGATGGATTAAAAATTACGGTTATTGGTGATGATGAATTGATTCCAGAGAACTCTAAAATTAAATCCGGAACGGTGGTGGGCTAAAATGGTGAGCTCAATTTATAAAAAAGATGGACAGAGTATGAAAAATGTAATGGGAATAATTAATAATGCCCTTGATGAGTCATTTTTAGATAAATTAACCTCACACCGCTCTTTAGCTTCTGTTCCCTTTGGGGCAAGGTATAGATTGATTGATTTCCCACTTTCTAATATGGTAAATTCGGGAATCACCAATGTCGGTCTACTGCTGCAGTCTAAATATCGCTCCTTAATGGATCACATTGGTTTTGGTAAGGCCTGGGATCTGGATAGAAAAAGAAACGGCCTTTTTATTCTACCACCATCTCATATTTACAAGGCTGAGCGAGCCTATAAAGGGGATTTGCAAAATTTCAGCAGTAATATCGATTATATAGAAAGAAGTGAACAGGAATATGCAATTATCGGTAGTCCTAATATAGTCGCAAATATTGACTACAGAGATGCCTTTAAATTTCATCTACAAAACAAAAATGATATAACAATTATCTATAAGCAGCTGGATGTTTTTCGTCGTGATACTTCATATATAGTGATTAATACAGATGATCATGACCGAATAATAGAAATGAAGGTTAATCCTAAAGATAAATATTTTAAAAAAATCTCTTTACAGAGATATATTATTAAAAAAGATCTGCTGCTAGATATTATTGATGATTGTATCAGTATGGGGCAGTGGGATTTTGTTAAAAATGCTATTATCGGTAATTTAAATAAGCTTAAAGTATATGGATATCCTTTTGATTCTTATGCAGCAGTCATCAATTCTATTAATGGTTATTACAAAGCGAATTTAGAGCTTCTAAAGCCAAATGTCTGGCAGGACCTTTTTTTAAAAGGTGCACCGATCTTTACCAAACCAAAGGATGAAGCCCCAAGTTCTTATAAAAGTGGTGCCAATGCCAGAAATATTCTGGTAGCTAATGGCTGTTCGATCCAGGGTGAAGTTAAAAATAGTATTCTTTTTAGGGGTGCTAAAATACACCCGGGAGCAGTTGTTAAAAATTCGATTATTATGCAAAAATCTATTATTGGAGAAAACGCTAAACTAGAAAATGTTATCCTGGATAAAGGAGTTCAGATTACAGCTGATAAATCTCTCAAAGGAGATATAAATTTACCAATGATAATTGCTAAAAACTCAATAGTTTAAAAAAAGGATGAACTGGGAGTAACCCCGGCTCATCCTTTTCGTATTTGTAAACTATAATATTTTAAGCAGCCTTGTCCTTGTCAAGGGTGGCCATATAATCATCTTTCTCTTTAACTATAACCCCTGCCAGTACAATTAAGGCAACTAAATTAGGGGCTGCCATTAAACCATTTAATGTATCAGCTAAAAGCCAGATCGGTTCTAAAGCTCCAACTGCCCCTACAAAAAGTAAAATTACAAAAACAAATCTATAGGGCTTAACTATTTTCTTGCCAAATAGATATCTCCAACTCTCTTCTCCATAAAAACTCCAGGTTAACATTGTGGTATAAGCAAAAATAATGATACTAATATTAATTATATAACCACCTGGCCCGGGCAAACCTCTGCTAAAACCTTCTGCAGCTAAAACAGCCCCTGTTTCTCCTGTACCAAGAGCTCCAGTTAATAAAACAACAAAAGCAGTTATAGAACCAACAACAATTGTATCAATAAATACTTCCCAAATGCCCCACATGCCCTGACGAGTTGGTTGATTTTTAGCCTGGGCATGAACTATTGAAGCTGCACCTAAACCGGCTTCATTAGAAAAAACTCCTCTGGCAATACCAAAACGAACTGCCATTCTTACTGAAGCACCAGCAAATCCACCAAATGCTGCTGCAGGACTAAAGGCATTCGCAAAAATATCACCCATAACTCCTGGTAAAGCAGAAATATTCATTAAAATAATTACAAATCCACCTATAAAATAAAAAATTGCCATTACCGGAACGAGTCTTTCTGCCACTTTACCGATCCTTTTAATCCCACCTAAAATTACAAGCCCCACAAAAAAGGAAACAGCAACTCCTGTAATCCAGGTTGGAATAGCAAATCCACTTTCTGCAGCATGGGCTAAAGTATTTGACTGAACCATATTACCGATTCCAAAAGCGGCAATTCCAGCAAAAAATGCATATAAAACCGCCAGCCACTTCCATTTTCCTCCCATACCATGTTCTATATAATACATAACTCCACCAGTATAGTCGTCTTCTCCGTGTTTTTCCCTAAATTTTACACCAAGCTGGGCCTCACCAAATTTGGTCGCCATACCTACTAAGGCCGAAATCCACATCCAAAAAACAGCTCCCGAACCACCTAAAGAAATTGCAGTACTTACCCCTGCAATATTACCAACTCCAAGGGTAGCCGCCATAGCTGAACTGATGGCCTGAAATGAAGATAAAACTCCTCCCTCCTCTTCTACTTCTTTACTAAAATATCGGCCAAAACTTTTGTCCCAGGAAAGTTTAAAGTGTTTAAACTGGAAAAAATCAAGCCTGATCGTTAAATAAAGACCTGTACCGACAAGTAAAACTAAAAACGGTGGTCCCCAAACAACTGCATTTACAGCATCATTAATAGATAAAAATGTTTCTAACATCTGCTTCCTCCTCGTATGATATTTGCAGTTATATTAACTACATAGATTTATAATTAGATAGCAGGCTGCATATTCCTGCAAAATAAAAGTAATAAATATGTTTAATAATCTTATCCATGTATACAAAAAGCTCCTGCTTGTGAAGCAGAAGCTTGATTTGATATATATTTTACTATTAAAAAATTACCGCTTTATAAAGGATGCAAATTAAACCTCTCTTATAATTGCTTCACCCTCTATTAGATCACAATAATCTTCAACTTTACCATCATTTAAACAGGTTTTTATTATTTCTTCTCCAATTGGATGAAGACCTGGTTCTAGATATTCTCTCACACATTTTTTAAAGAAGTCGGAAAGAATCTTACCACCAATATCATAGGCTTTTTCGCCAACTTCTGCCTGACGATGAACCTGCAGAAATTCTTTTTCTATCTGCTGACCTTCAACCAGTAATTCTTTTAAAGAATAACCTAAAAGCGGCATCCTGGCAGGTCTCAACTGATCTTTTGTAAACCAGGCTCCACCTCTCCGGGCTAAATACTCTCTGGTTATCCATTCTGGCATAAAGCCAACCTTCCAGGCACCAATATGCTGGTTGGGAGTTACAATATATTTTACCTTCGGGGTTTCTATAATCTGCTCTAAAAGCAAATTGGCCTGATCAACTTTTTTACCGGTAGCAAAGGGCCAGTAAGAACCAACACCCTCTGAACTCATACCATCACCAGTAATTATACTGGGATTACCATGTCCACGTGGGGACACAAGTCTCCACAGCCAGGCAAGAGCAGGTGGTAGAACATGGAATAACCCTAAAATACCATAAGTTGGGTTTTCCTTTGTACAGGGGGGAACCCTAACACCAAAGCTTCTTACATCGATAGAAAGTGGCTCTTTTAATACATCTGGTATAATATCTCTTGGTATTGTAACCCTGGGGTTAGGACAGGGCTTATTTGGCTCATCTTCAATATGCTCCCAGATCAAAGCAGTACTATTTGGTGCTGCATCAATATTCAAAAATAAAAGCGGTTTGTCTGGATCAGCAGTAATTGCCTCTAGGTTTGGCTCAGTTCCATATTTGTTAATATGATCTACTCTTACAAACCATGAATTCTCCGCATCCATTAAGGTTAATTTGCCATTATTTTTCTGTAAGGAGTTATGGCAGATAGCCATATCATCTGTCATCGGTCTCAAACCACAACCTTGAGGTAAGGTGATCCGATATTTTTCTTCGGTCATTAAATTTTTACCAAAAAGCAACCTACCACTTCTTTCGCGGTGCATATCTTCTAACATCTCACTTTTTCCACCACCACTTGCACCTTCATGAGAGATGTTTACAGTATTACCATAAGGAGTAACTACCTGAACTGCTGAACAGTGAAGGGTAACCCACTCTTCTTCTACCCCCTGATTAATTAACATTCCATAAACACCTTTTTTGGCACTAGGGCCTGGATAAAGATTATAGGCGAACATTTCATATTTATTTTTTAATCTTCTATGGACAACTACCTGTTTACCGTCAAAATGGGTGTGTCTAAATGGGGGAGCGATATAGATAAAGGATTCTGGTACAAAATCCTTTTCTAATTCCCGTGTATCAACTATTCCCTGGAGTAGGGCCAGCCCAAAAGCAAAAAAACCGGCATTAGCTGGTGCAATTGCCATTGCTTTGACACCTAAACCAGAAGGTCCAGTTTCAAAAAAGAATACGGCAAGTTCCTGTTCTTTTAACCAGTCAAAGGTTTCTTCCCTCACTCCGGAAAAATCCTCACCAAATCTATTTTCATATCTTTCCTTATCAGTTGGCTGATCATCTGCTATTAACATACAGTTGGGATCACGCCTTCTCATATATGGGTCAGGATAATTAGCAGATATACCATTTCTAACCTTACAAACAACAGCCTCTACTACTTCTCCCTGGCCGGGAATATCATATTTAACTTCCTGGCAGCCATTTTTTGCATCTCTAACTGCTAAATCGACCAGTTCTTCTTCTTTGTGAGCAACAATATAATTTGGACATGCTTCTAACAATTCAGATACTTCATCAGGTAACACAACATTTTCTAGTTGTTTTTCTTTAATCATAAGTTATACTCGCTTCTCCTTTCTTTCTTTAAAATTTAGATTTTTAAAAAATTTATTAAAAACCAAAATTTTTATATTTTTAATTGCGAAAATATAAAAAAAATTCAGTTTAGTAATTGAATTTTATCACAGAAAATATTTTTATACAAGTATTTTGAATCTCTAATACCCTAAAACAAGATCTTCAGAATAAATCACCATTCCTGTAATAGGTGGGACAACAACCTCATCAGAGTGAAAAAATCTAATCGGTTCAGTACCAGCTTCCTGCTCATCAACGACGATGGCCCAGGTGCCATGTTCTGGCAGAAAAAACTGTTTCCATTCATGAGAAGGATTTAAAAGTACCAATATTTTATTCCAGGCATCACCATTTGCATTGTTATAAATGCCATAACCTACAGTACCAAAAGGTGAATTGATAAATTCTATATTTTTTCTTATCTCCTCTTTCGTTTTCATCCTGAAAGCAGGATGGTGGCTGCGTAAATTGATTAAACCTTTGACATAATTAAAATGATCTCTATAAGTGGTTTTACGTTCCCATTTAAGCTCATTAATATCTATCCCTGAATTATAGCTGTTATGATCACCGAACTTTGTTCTTAAAAATTCAGTTCCTGCTAAAACAAATGGTACCCCCTGTGAAGTTAAAAGGATTACCATAGCCAATTTATGCATTTTTTTGCGTTCTTCCTCATCAGCACCAGGACAACAGCGGGCCAGTTTATCCCAAAGGGTAAGATTATCATGAGATTCAACATAATTAATTGTTTCACTCGGATAATGGGCAAAGCCATGCAGCCTTCTTTCAGCAAGACCAACAGAACCGATGATCCCCTCATTTATCTGTCTCTCAAGACCTATTTTACCCTGAACAAAGCCCTTTCCAATCCCATCATTATCTCCTTTAATCGCAGAACGATAATCATCATTAAAAACTGAAATACCCGTACCTTTTTGATCACCCTTTTTAATCTGCTGATAATTGCTCAGCTGTGGCTCAAGAGCAGTCCATGGTTCTCCATAAATTAAAACCGAAGGGTTTTCTCGTCTTAACTTCTCTGATGCCAAAAGCATCGTTTCTCGATCAATAGCAGACATCAAATCAAAGCGAAAACCATCAATGTGGTATTCGCGACTCCAATATAATAAAGAGTCTAAAATAAATTTGCGCATCATTTCGCGCTCGGTTGCTATTTCATTACCACAACCAGAAGCATTGGCAAATTCTCCGTCTTCAGTAAACCTGTAAAAATAATTTGGAAATATTTTTTGGAAGGGTGAATCTTCAGTTTGGTATGTATGATTATAGACTACATCCATAATCACTCCAATCCCATAAGAATGAAGAGTTTTAACCATTTTTTTAAACTCATAAATCCTGCTTTCATTGCTGGGATTTGATGAGTATGAACCTTCAGGAACCATATAATATAGTGGATCATAGCCCCAATTATAATCTTTTTTATCTAGATCATCAACAGTACAAAAATCAAAGACTGGTAGAAGATGCACATGGGTAATACCCAGTTCTTTTAAGTGAGAAATACCGGTTAACATTCCCTCCTGATTAACACTATGTCTTTCAGTAAAAGCTGTATATTTACCCCTATTTCTCATCCCACTTTCTTTAGAAATGGAGAAATCTTTAACATGGAGTTCATAAATAACTGCATCAACCGGATCCTCTATTTCGACTTTCTTATCTTCTTTCCAGGTAGGTGGATTAACTTTTGAAGGATCAACTATTAAACCATATTTACTGTTTGTACCAACAGCTTTAACCCAGGGATCAACAAAATTAAACTCCTGTTTTGGTGTCCTTAATCTGAGACGATAATATTTACCGTAAACACTTAAAGGTAGTTTAACCTTCCAGGTATCACTTATAGATCGCTCTAATTTATATTCTTCAATTTTCTTTTTGCCTTTATCATCATCATAAATTTCTATTGCTGCAGCTTGAGCCGGAGGTGACCAAATTCTATAATATATTTTTTTAGAATCGAATGTAAAACCTAGATCATCACCAGAATAATAGAGTTTAGCAGCCCGCCTGTTAACTTTTTCTTTTAGCATTTAAACCATCCCCAAAATAATTACAGTTTTGTAAACATCAATAAATATCAATATACCCTGCTATTTTATTACTAATTCTTTATTAAATACTCATTTCCTGCCCAGAGAATATATTAATCTCCAAAAAAAACAGGTTATTTAAAATTTATGTAGAAATAATGATTAGATAGGAAGTATAATAATTAACACTGAGGTGAGACTATTGTTAAGTATTTATGATCGCTTATACCCTGAGAAAAAACCTATCGATATAACAGCTTTTGGTGAGGTTCTTCTTGATATGATCTCTCGTGAGGAAGCTCCTTTAAAAGAGTGTATTAATTTCACAAGATATTTTGGTGGTTCTCCTGCCAATGTTCTTGTTAATTCACAGAGACTGGACAATCAAACTGCTTTTATATCGAGAATAGGAGATGATGCCTTTGGAGATTATTTAAAAGATATTTTAAAAGATGAAAGAGTTAACTTAGACTGTCTTCAAATAGACAGTTCTGCCGCTACACCGGTAATTTTCGTTAATAAAAGTAAAGCTACACCCTCCTGGTTAGCTTACAGAGGTGCAGATATTAATATTGAACTTGAAGAAGAAATTTATGAAAAAATTGATCAATCTTCAATCTTTTTTATCGGCAGTTTTATTCTCTCAAAAAATCCTGCCAGATCAACTGCTTTAAAAATTATTGATTATGCAGTTGAAAATGATACTTTACTGGCCTTTGATCCCAGTTTTAGAGCCAGCCTCTGGCCTGAAGGTGAAAAAGGCAAACAAATCATTAAAGACATTATCAGTAAATCCGATTTTATTAAACCCTCACTTGATGATGCAGAGCATTTATTTGCTAAAGATACCCCAAAAAATTATCTTAAAAAATATCATCAATGTGGAGCCAAAATAGTTATTTTAACCTTAGGTAAAGATGGAGTCTTAGTATCTGATGGAAAAAACGAACCCGTACATATAGAAGTTTTTTCAGAAAAGGTTATTGATGTAACTGGAGCAGGTGATTCTTTTTGGTCTGGTTTTTTAAGTGGCATTTTAAGATCATTAACTATTAAAGAATCAGCTAAATTGGGGAATGCAGTAGCAGCTTTCAAAATCCAGGGAGTTGGTGCCCTGTCATCAATACCACCACTTCTAGAAATTATGTCATATTATAATATTAATCCGGCTGAAAGGGGAGAAAATTAATGAGTGATATTAAACATGTTGCTTTTTTGAATCCACAGGGAAACTTTGATAAAGATGATAGTTATTGGACAGAACATCCCGATTTTGGAGGTCAACTGGTCTATGTTAAGGAAGTTAGTAAAGCCATGGCAGAATTGGGAGTTAAAGTTGATATTGTAACAAGACAAATTAATGATCCAAAATGGCCGGAATTTAGTGATTTATATGATAGTTATGAAGGAGCTGATAACTTAAGAATAATCAGGCTTCCTTTTGGTGGTGACAAATTTTTAGAAAAAGAAAAGTTATGGCCTCATCTTAAAGAATATGTTGATGCAGTTGCCGATTTTTATGATGAAGAAGGAGTTTTTCCTGATTTCTTTACAACTCACTATGGAGATGGCGGTCTTGCCGGTGTGTTATTAAAAGAAAAAATGGAAACTCCTTTTTCCTTTACCGGCCATTCTTTAGGTGCTCAAAAAATGGATAAACTCAATTTTAGTAAAGATAATTATAATGAGTTAATAGAGAGATTTAAGTTCCACTCTAGAATAGTTGCAGAAAGATTGGCAATGAAATATTGCAATCAAATCATAGTTAGCACCTCACAGGAAAGATATGAGCAGTACTCTCACCCTTATTATGAGGGAGCAGCTGTAGTTGAGGATGACAAAAAGTTTTCCGTAATTCCACCGGGGGTAAATACTACAGTCTTTGATGGCAATTATAGCCAGGAAACTGCTGAAAAATTGGCCAATTATCTAAATAGAGATCTTAGTGCAGAACGGACTGAATTGCCCTGCGTAATTTCTGCCAGTAGACTTGATCAAAAGAAAAATCATATCAGCCTTGTTAAAGCTTTTGCTGCAGATAAAAAACTGCAGGAAATTGCAAACCTTATTATAACATTAAGAGGTATTGAAAATCCATTTGAAGATTACAGTGCTGCAGGTGGAGAAGAAAAAGAAATCTTAGCTAAGATAATGAAAATTATCGCTGAAAATAACCTTGAAGGAAAAGTAAGTATGTTTCCAATTTCAAGCCAAAAAGAGCTTTCTGAATGCTATGCCTTCCTGGCAGAGAAAGAATCTGTTTTTTCTCTGACTTCATTTTATGAGCCATTTGGTTTAGCCCCAGTTGAAGCTATGGCCGCAGGATTACCAGCAGTTGTGACCAAAAATGGTGGGCAAAAAGAAATTATGGAAGATGATGAGTATGGAATACTAATTGATCCTGAAGATTCAGCTGATATTGCTAGAGGTCTAAAAAAGATTCTCGGTAAAAAAGATGTCTGGGAGAAATATCAGAAAAAAGCAATAAAGCGGGTTGAAAGCAAATATACCTGGAAGCAGACAGCAAAAAGATATATAGCAGCTATAGAAAAAGGTCTAGAATTTAAAATTCCGGTTGATCACAGTGATATACCAAGTTATTTTTTCCTACCAGATAGTGATAATGAACATAAACTATTAGAAAAATTTAACCAAAATGTACTAAAATAATAGACATTTGCTGAGAATTTGTTATAATAAATAGATGCATACTTATAAATTGTAAAAAAGGTAGGCATTTTGGATCTATATTAATTTATTATATTTGGGAAAAGTTTTAATATTAAAAAGGAGTGAAGTAGATGAACAACAGCAAACCCCATACAGCATATTTTTGTATGGAATATGGTTTAGATGAAGATATGAGGATTTATGCAGGTGGACTAGGAATCTTGGCAGGAGACATTTTAAAGGCAGCAAAAGAATATTCTTATCCTATTACAGGAATTGGTCTTTTGTGGAAAAAAGGATATTCTAAGCAGGTTATAAATAAAGATGGACGTCCTGTTGATAAACATCCTATCCAAAAAAGAAATTATGAACATGCAGTTGATACAGGAGAAAAAGTTACCGTAAAAGTTAAGGATCAAGATGTAACACTTAAAATCTGGAAAGTTGATAAATTTGATAATGCAACCCTTTACCTTCTCGATGCTAACTTAGCTGAAAACAAGAAATTCCAGAACATAACTGACGGACTTTATGATGGTTTTAATGAAAAAAGAATTGCTCAGGAGATTGTTCTGGGAATTGGTGGAGTTAAGGCAATTAGAAAATTAGGCCTTAACATTGATATTTATCACTTCAATGAAGGACATGCAGCTTTAGCAGGTACAGAATTAATCAGAGAAAAAATGGAAAACGGAATGGATTTCCATGAAGCCTGGAAAACTGTTAAAGAAGATATTGTCTTTACAACCCACACCCCTGTTAAAGAAGGTAATGAGGCTCATAGCTTAGATAGCTTAGAAAAAATGGGTGCCTTTAATAGCCTGACAAGAGAACAGATGAAAGAAATTGGAGACAGCCCTTTTGGAATGACAGTGGCAGGCTTACGCCTCTCTAGAATCTCTAATGGTGTTGCAAAATTACACGGTCAAACAGCTCGAGAAATGTGGAAAGATGTTACAGGAAAATCACCAATAATCTCAATTACGAATGGTGTACACAGAAGTACCTGGGTTGACAAAAGAATTAGAGATAATGTTGATAACAAGGAGAAAATTGTTGAAAAACATCAAGAGATGAAAAATGAATTGGTAGATTATATAAAAGAAACTAATGGAGCACAACTTGATCCCAATAAGCTTATTATTGGTTTTGCAAGAAGAGCTACAGCATATAAAAGACCAAATCTTATTTTTCAAAAATCAGATGTGATCGATCCTTATTTAGAATGTGGTGATATTCAATTAGTATTCTCAGGTAAAGCACATCCAACAGATGATAATGGTAAAAACATCGTAGCTAATATTGTTAAAAAAGCAAAACAATTCCCAAATAGTGTAGTTTTCTTAGAAGATTATAATATGGAAACTGGAAGAATGCTGACCCGTGGTGTTGATGTATGGCTGAACAACCCCCGTAAACCTCTAGAAGCAAGTGGTACTTCAGGTATGAAAGCTGCCATGAATGGTGGTCTCAACCTCAGTATACTTGATGGTTGGTGGGTCGAAGGTTGTGAGCACGGGATTAACGGCTGGCAATTTGGAGATGGCTATGAAGGTGAAGGCCAGGATGAAAGTGATCTTTACGCTCTCTATAGGGTTCTATTCAATGATGTAATTCCTACCTTTTATGCAAACAAAGATCGCTGGCAGGATATGATGTTTGAAAGTGTGCAATCAACTTATGAAAGATTTTCTGCTAAAAAAATGGTGGAAAGATATTATGAAGAAATGTATGTTAGTGAATAACACAAAAAGCTAATATAATAACTTGCTGATTTAAATTTAGCAAATAAAAACCCCGTTCTAAAGAACGGGGTTTTCTTATCGGCAATTATTTTATTATTGCTTTAAAATTGAATATTTAGCCCTGAAAGAGCATCGCATTTTTTAGCTGCTCACTTTTATCACTATCTACTAAATACTCAACTATATTTAGAGCAAACTCAAGGGCAAGTCCAGGGCCACGAGAGGTTATAATATTACCATCTATAACAAGCTTTTTTTCCTGATAATCAGCAGACTGCATCTCTTCATCAAAACCTGGATAACTGGTAGCTTTTTTACCTTCTAATATTCCTGCTGCTTCTAAAACAATTGGAGCAGCACAAATCGCTGCACACAGGTCACCTCTATTATTAACATCCCTGATTATCTCTAAGAGTTCTTCACTATCTCTTAAGTTAGCAGCTCCAGGCATACCACCAGGTAAAACCACCGCAGAAATATCGGCACTGTCAATATTCTCGATTTTTTCATCTGCTTCTACTTTTATAGCATGATCTCCCATGATTTCTCTGCCACCAATTCCTGCAGTAACAACCTCAAGACCAGCTCTTCTTAAAACATCGATATTGGTAACCGCCTCTATTTCTTCAAAACCTTCAGCAAGTGGAATTAAAATTTTTCCCATAAATTAGCCTCCTTAATCCAGTTTTCAAATTATTCTTGCTCAATATTATCTTCTTGTTTTGAATTTTTGCCCAAACCAGCCAAATTTTTGTTAATAGATTCAGATATAGATTCAGACATAGATCTAAGATGATAATCTCTCTGCGGAAATGGAATTTCTATATCATGTTCTTTAAAATTATCCCAGATGGATAAGAGTACATCACTTTGAATTGAATGGATCCCATTTTGTGGATCACTAATCCAGAATCGCAGCTCAAAGTTTACAGAGCTATCAGCAAATTCCATCAGCAAACAGCTTGGTTTAGGAGAATCCAAGATTCTTTTTTTCCCCTCTGAAGCTTTTAGAATCAGTTCTTCAACCAGTCTTAAATCACTATCATAGGAAACACCAACTTCTACATTAACCCGAACCAGGTTATCACTATATGACCAGTTAATTACCTTTTTAGTTATAAAATCCTCATTTGGAATCAGAAATTCCTTGCCTGCCTGGGTAACCACAGAGACGAAACGGGTATCAAGTTCCCTAACCCAGCCATAAACATCACCGATTTCTACAACATCCCCGGGTTTAATGGATTTATCAGCCAAGATAATTATTCCACTGATAAAATTAGATACAATTTTCTGCAGCCCGAAACCTAAACCAACACCAACAGCACCACCAAGGAAGGCAAAAGCACCTAAATCAATTCCCAGTGAACTTAAGGCAAATAAAGCTGCAGCGGTGAAGATCAAAAATTTAGCAATTTTATTTAATAAAACCCTGACCGAAGGAGTAAGGTCCGTATTTTTATTAATCTGTCTACTAACGATCCTGCTTATTCTATCAGCAGCCCATAATAATATACTGAAAATAATTAACGACTGGGCAATAAGTAAAACTGAGACTCTCAGGTTGCCACTTCTAAAAGCAAGACTATCCAAAAAGCTAATCGTTTCTTCATAAATATTAAGAATTCTTAAAGCGGCAATTATCCAAATTAAAACTGATAGAAATTTAAACATTTTCTTTTTAGGAAAAAACAGAGTTATAGATTTGACGATCAACCAGGCTGTAACAAGATTCGCAAAAATACTGATTACTGCTAATGGTAGATTTAAAACAGCTGCAATAACATAATAAGCAGAAATCAAAAGCATTAAAATTAAAGGCAATAACAGTCTATTAACAGCCCTTTTTATCTTATTTTCTTTAAAAAACTTTATTTTTTTAAGTAATTCTTCTATTCTAGTTGCAGTTATTTTGCTTAAAAAATAAGCTGCAAAAATCATTATAAGAAAAATAATTAATTCTATTAAATTTGTTCGAACCAAAAGATAATTTTCTATAATTTCAATTAATTGATGATAAACATAATCCGGTTCGATGCCTTCAAACATAGCCTCACTCCCCTAAAGATTCTACTGATTCGAAATAATATTGCAACTCTTCTTTTAACATTTCTGCTGTTTGAAAATGAATTCCTTTTATCCCCTTGCTTTGAGCTGCTTCAATGTTAGCCAGTGTATCATCAATAAATAAAGTTTCTTCTGCTTTTAATTGATATTCATTTAATAAATAAGAATAAATTTCTTTTTCTGGTTTGATCATCCCTACCTCAGAAGAAATAACAATCCCAGAAAAATAACTGAAAAAATCATATTTTTCATGAACATAAGCAAAAGCTTTCTGATGAAAATTAGAAAGCACATAAAGCTGATAATCTTTTTGAGCCAGCTCTTTTAAAATTAAAAGAGTATCTTCTTTCAAACTAAGTATTTTTTCCCAGCCATCCACTACATTTTCTATCTCAGGCGCTAAATGGGGATTTCTCGCGATCATTTTCTTTTTAGCTTCAGCAAAGTTAAGGCTTCCCCTGTCCAGCTGCAGCCATTCGGGACTGGCAAAAACAGCTTTTTTAATTTCCATTTTTTGCTGTTCATCATACTCTAGATCAGCCAAATAACTTTCCGGATCAAAGTCTAAGAGGACATTCCCCAGGTCAAACACTATATTTTTAATCATTTTCTCACCCCAGAATATTATCTAAGTATATAATTCTAGCTGTTTTATGTTAATCCTGCTTAAAGTTATAAATGAACTATCGTCTAAAAAAAAATCCGACCAAAAAGTCGGATTCCTAAAATAAGTTTTTAATTATTATTTCAATTCTGCTTTCATTTTTTCAATTAATTTATCAAAACGCTGATTATAGCTTTTTTGAAATTCAGAAAGTTTTTTAGCAAGCTGCTGTCTCATCTGACCATTCATTCCCTGTTCCTGGCCACCATTTGCAGCTGCCTGAGCACTTAAACCCTGTGCCTGAGAATTATCTAGATGCTGCTGTACCTGTTGATCTAATTTATTTTTTTGAGTTTGATACTGCTGCTGTAGGCTCTGAGCCTGAGTAAAAGATTTTTCGAAAAAACTACTATTTTCCGTATCTTTAAGTGATTCTACGGCAACTACTGCTTCTTTTCTCCGCTCAATCTGTTCAGAGCTATTACGTAGTCCAATCGACTCAATTAACATTAACTGGGCCTCAACTAAAACAGCCTCATCTTCATCTTTTAATTCATGCCATAAACCTTCAGGATCCATATCACCTTTGAAAAAAGGGGCCATAACTTTTTTTAAATTTTCCCTGATCTCCAGTGAATTATCACCCTCATCATCAGCATAAATTCTTTCCGCTCTTTCCATAGCAACTTCATATGCGCTTTTCACAACTATCAATCCTCCTTAAAAAGATCAAAGAATCTATCTTGATAAGCATTGAAGACTCCCCAGCGGTCTAATTCTCTTTTTAATTTAGCCGGGTCTTCTTCACCTTTTTTAACCATTTCAAACATTCTTTCTATCTCTTCACTTGCTGCGATTGGAAGTCCTTCTAAATTTCTTGTTACAACAGAATAACCTTCTTCATCAGTACTTAAATAACCCTTTTCCTCATAATAGGGAAGTTGAGATTTATAAGCACTTTTTAACATCAGACTTTGAATAAACTTCATCAGTGAAACATCCCAGAGCTCATCAACACCTTTGATTATTACAGTTAAATTATCTTCATCATTAATTCTTTCATTTTCAATCTCTTCCTGAGCTTTTTCTAATTCTCTTGATATTGTAAAAGTACTGATTGATTGTTTGCGATAATTCATTTTATATAATAATCCGGCCAAATCAGGGTTTTCATTAGCAATCATCTGCATCGCTTTTTTGGCTTCACCACTAAATCCACTCATATTTATCATGTAATCTGGGGTTAGAAGTTTTGGTTTTTCCCAGGTAATTTTTCCTTCTCTTACCTTGGTTTCAGGTCCTTCTTCCGGAAATTCTTCCAGATAATATGGCTCACTGAGCACAAAATAGTGGAGAGTTGTATCATGAGATGTTGAAATTAAATCTTCTGGTTCTAACAATATTTCTGTGTTCTCCAGAACTTCTTTAATCTTGTTTTTATCTTTCATCTTAACTCCTCCTCTCAGGCCTGAAGTAGAGATTATTCAATTTTTGACTGAAAAGCTATTTCTCTATCTATATTATACATTATAACAGTTATTTAAGTCAAAAAGAAGGCTTTAGCAGCCTTCTTTTCATTTAACTTAAATTATTTTGCTCAAAAACATAGATTTACTCTTAGCTTGCCTGATAATTGATTAAAACTCTTCCGAGAAGAACTGCAAAAAGTGCTGCAATAACTGCTTCTGGAATCCCATGAGTACCTGCAACTGCTAAAGCTGCACTCATCGGTAAATAACCTCTCAAAACAGCCAGAGTCAAAACACCTGCAGTATTAACAACTGTTCCAATTACACCAGCAACTGCTAAAGATACATTTTGATTTAGCCTTAAAGTTGCCCTATAACTATAATAAGCTGCAACACCAATAAAAAGTCTCGGTAATATTGCAATTAAAGGATCTGCAAAAATCGGATTGGTAGCTCTAAGAAAACTAAATACACCAAAAATTAAACCGATCAGCAGTCCAACCGCAGGTCCCTCAATAATACCACCCAAAATAGCAGGTAGGTGCATTATCGTCACATGACCTGCCGGGGTAGGAACAGGTATTAACCCTAAACCTGTAGCCCCCAAAATAATAGAAATAGCTCCCAACATTCCAGCAATAACAATTTGTCTTGTCTTAAGTTTTATCTTCTTTTCCTCCCATCCCGGTCCAATGATCCAGGTGGACCAAACTAAATAAATTTAACAGTATTTGTGGGTGCAGTATCAATAAATGAATTCCGCCCCTACCGTCATAGCTATATTATAGTAATTATTTTCACTTTTGACAAGGGTATTTAGCTAATTATTTTTGATATTCATTATATCTATTAAATAATTAACTATTTCTTCATTAACTTCCATATTTTCTAAGTGTTCTAATATATCTTTGCTATCAAAATAGCGGAGCAGACTTATAAAAAATGACCCTAGCTCACTTTTCTGAGTTTTTTCTAAAAACTGCTTGTAAAATATTTTTGAAGCTATTTCATAATATCTTAATTTTAATGCTGCAGTGAGTCGATAGAATTCAAGCTGCTGATCATCTAAGTATTTACTATAGGGAATCTCAGTTAAGATTGGAGCTGGATCAGCAAAACGCAGCATAGTTTCATAATAAGCAATAGCATCATAATAGCTTTCTATCTTAGAATTTTTAAGTGAAGCAATTAATTTTTCTTTTTCTTCTTCTAAATTACCTGCCTGATATTTAAGCAATCTCAATTTTGCATAACTTAAAACAGGAGTATTTATCGCTTTTTCTTCAACTTCTCTGCTGACTTTTTCAATCTCTTTAATAATTTCTTCGGCAGCTGTATTATTAAAATGTTCTCTCAAATCAAGTTCCAGCAGTTTTGTAAAAAACAGTTTATTGTAGACATCCTTAGCCTCAATATTTTTAATATCACTCTGTTCTAATACTTCTAGAATTTTATTTAATAATTTCTCTTTATACTGTTCAGAGTTATTATTTTCAAGCAGCATCATTAAGTTAGAAAGCAGATCTTTATCTTCTGCAATTAAAGCAGCAAAATCATTAATAAAATTCTTTAAATCATCATTGCTGTCATAATCAACTATAAACTGCAGATAATCAGCTGCAACCTGCCAGTTATGGAAATGCCCATCTTTTCTTGTTTTTTCAAGTTCAAAGGCTTGAGAAATATATTGATAGGCCTTTTTTAGTTCACCCTGGTTGTAGAATTTCAAAAATAGCAGCCTTAAGTAATTAGGATTATTTTTTTGAACTGCATTAATTTCCTGAGCATATTCTTCAAATTCATCATATAATTCAGCTGTCAGATAATAGGCTAAAATATCTAAGGCAATTTGAGAATTTTTAGGAGGTAGCTCTTTTATTTTTTCAAGTAGTTCTTTAGCCCTGCTGTCAGCAGCATTTAGCTGTAAGTTATCAATTTCTTCAAATACACTAAAGGTTTTTTTGGCAGAATTTAAAGCTTCTTTTTCATTTAACTCCTGATTTTCTTTTAAATTAAACCTTTTTTCTATAAAATCATCTAAAAAACCTATTACCCGCATCTGCTTATAGTCTTTGAGCTTCTCATAATGTTTCTCATAAAGGGCAAGAGAACTAACTACATCATCAAAGTCCATTAAAGTTTCAAGTCTAAAAACTATCAACTGTAAGTTTTCTGGATCAATCTCCATTGCCCGATCGATTATATCATTTACCCTCTGCATTTTTTCTTCTTTTTTGTATACCTCTGCTAGGGCAATTAAAAGAGGAATCGATTCTCCTTTGGATTCTAGAGATTCTCTAATAATTGCTTCTGCCTCTTCTATTTCCCCTTTATCCAGCATGATATTTACAAGCGGTGAGATAAATGCTTCATCCAAATCTGTACCCATCAGCTGCCAGGCATGTTTTAGATATTTAACAGCTGTCTGGTAATTGCTGTGCTGCAGAGAATAAACTATCAATGGTAAAATAAAGCTCTGCTCCAATGGATAATTTTCTACAGCCTCTTTGAGCACTGCAATTAATTTTTCTTCATCTTTTATCTCTTTTACTTTTTGAAAATAATCTTCGCGACTTAACTCAGGATTATTAAGTGCACAGCATTTTTTGAATTTTTTGCCACTGCCACAGGGGCATTTCTCATTTCTACCTATATTATAACTTATTTTACTCTGCTGATCTTTATCTTCTTTGACTAAATTTTTAATCATATTTAAATTATTCATAAAAACCCTGCCTCTCAAACAAAATATTTATTTAACTAAAAATTGATAATCTCCTCAATATTTTCGATTAATAAATCAATATCTTCTTTTCCAAGCACAAAGGGTGGTAAAAATCTAAGTGTATGATCTTTAACAGCATTAACCAAAAAGCCTCTTTCAAATAAGAGCTGGGTAAGCTCTTTTGCAGATAGATCTTCAGCAAGCTCAAGGGCCAGCATCAAACCCATCCCTCTACTTTCAACTAAATTATCACTTCTCTCAATTAATTTATCAAGTTCAGCAATAAAATATTCTCCCATCTTTTTGACATTATCTAAATAGCCATCTGCCAGCATAATGTCAAGCACTTCAGAAGCCGCTCTGGTTGCGAGTGGATTCCCACCAAAGGTAGTTCCATGGTCTCCCGGTTCAAAAGCTGCTGCAACCTCTTCTTTAGCCAGAAAAGCACCAATTGGTACTCCACCACCAAGTGCTTTGGCAAGGGTAATAATATCGGGTTCAACTCCATAATGCTGATAGGCAAAGAGTTCTCCACTTCTGCCCATACCACACTGTACTTCATCAAAGATCAGCAGTATATCCTTCTCATCACATAATTCTCTTACACCGGCAAGATATTCCTGCTTGGCTGGATAAATTCCTCCTTCACCCTGAATTGGCTCCAGCATAATTGCTCCAGTTTTTTCTCCAACAGCATTTTTTAAAGCTTCTAAATCATTAAAGGGAACAGTTTTAAAACCAACTGGTAAAGGAGCAAATGGCTTTTTATATTTATCCTGACCGGTTGCTGTTACTGTTGACATCGTTCTCCCGTGAAATGATCTGTCAGCAGTGATGGTTTCATATTTCTTTTTACCTTTTTTTCTAAAATACTTTCTAACCAGTTTTAAAGCACCCTCATTAGCTTCAGAACCACTATTGGCGAAAAAAACTCTATCAAAAGCAGAGTTATCACATAATTTCTTCTGCAGCTCTGCCTGGGGTTCTATATAATAAAAGTTTGAACAGTGAATAATCTTGTCAATCTGATCTTTTAAAGCCTCTTTAAAACGCTGATTACTGTAACCGATAGAATTAACACCTATACCAGATAAAAAATCACGATATACCTTACCATCTTTACTGTAGATTTTTATTCCTTCAGCTTTTTCAGCATAAAGAGGATATCTACCACCATAAACGGTCATAAAATGTTCTTTATCACTCTGAATAATTTCTGCTATCTCCATACTATCTACTCCTTTGCTATTCTTTAATTATCATTGTTCCAACACCCTGATCAGTAAAGATCTCAAGTAAAAGTGGATGTGGTACTAAACCATTTAAAATGTGGGTTCTCAGCACCCCAGAGTCAACAGCCTGTTTACAACCTTTAACCTTGGGCACCATTCCCCCTTTAATCTTTTTCTGTTCTATCCATTCATCAATTTCAGCAAATGTTAATTTCGAAACCCTGCTGTTTTCATCTTCAGGATCATAACGAATTCCATCTACATCAGTTAAATAAATCAACTTTTCTGCCTTAAGTGCAACTGCTAACTCTCCTGCAACACTATCAGCATTAATGTTTAATGTTTCTCCGCTTTCACTAACTCCAATTGGTGCAATTACAGGGATATAGCCATCTGCTATTAATTGTTCAACAAGCTCTGGGTTTATTTTTTCTACTTCACCCACAAAACCAAGGTCTTTTTCTTTTGAGTCAAAAGTCTTTTTTACCGCTTTAATTAGATTACCATCTTTACCGGAAATACCAACAGCACTGGCCTGCATTTGATTAATCAAAGAAACAATTTCTTTATTAATCTGGGCAGATAAAACCATTTCTACAATTTCCATTGTTTCTTTATCTGTAACCCTTAGTCCATCAACAAAATTTGCTTTAATATTTAATCTATCAAGTGTTTTATTGATAGCAGGACCTCCACCATGGACGATTACCGGGTTAATACCAACATATTTAAGCAGGGTAATATCTTCAATTAAATTCTTTTTTAGTTTTTCATCAGCCATAATACTTCCACCATATTTGATCACAAAAGTTTTGCCATAATAGTCCTTAAAATATGGTAGTGCTTCGATTAAAACATATGCCTTCTCTATTAGTTCTTCTATTTTACTCTCCTCCTCAAGCATTATAAAAGTGCTTAAATTTTAGCTCTCAAATTTCTGGATTTACTATAGTTTTAAGGAAATAGGGCAGTTGCCTGTAGACCTGTATCCTCATCAATACCAAATAAGACATTCATATTCTGGACTGCCTGTCCTGCAGCTCCTTTAAGCATATTATCAATAACTGAAATTACTATTATTCTATCAGTTCTTTGATCATATTTAAAGCCAAGCTGAGCAAAATTAGAGCCTGCTATGTTTTTAATCTCTGGCAGCTCATCTTTTAAGACCTGAACAAATTTTTCCTGTCCATAAAAATCTTCATATAGACTAAAAATTTCGCTATCAGAACTTTTTCTTTTGCAGTCAAGATAAATAGTTGTCAGAATTCCCCTTTTGATAGGAATTAAATGAGGTGTAAAAAGAATCTCAGCCCTCTGTTCAGAAGATCTGCTATCATAACTTCCTTGCAAAAACTCATTTAAAATATATTCGATCTCTGAACTGTGTCTATGTACTGCCGGACTATATGCTTTCATTGTATTATGACATTCTGTAAAAAGTAGGTTGCTTTTTAAGCTTCTTCCAGCTCCACTGACACCTGATTTGGCATCAATAATTATCGATTCAGTTTTTACTAAATCAGAGTCTATCAAAGGTAAAATACCAAGCAGTGATGCTGTTACATAGCAACCCGGGTTTGCAATAAACTCCGCGTTTTTTATTTGGGTTCTATTTAATTCTGTCAGTCCATAAACTGCCTTTTTAGCAAGTTCAGGATGCTTATGTTCAACTCCATACCATTTTTCATATATTTCTATATCATGATATCTAAAATCACCGCTCATATCTATTATTTTTGTCCCGGATTTAATTAACTGGGAGCTAATGTCCTGTGATACGCCATGGGGAAGAGCGCTAAATATGAGATCACTATCTTCCGGCTGAAAATCTTCTAGAGCAATTAAAGTATAATTTTCGAGTTTAGAGCCTCTAAATTGAGGATAAACATCTACCAGCTTTTTCTTAGCATTGCTTTTTGAAATTAGATCTTTGATTATTACTTGCGGATGCTGCTGCAGTAATCTCATTAATTCAATTCCCACATATCCAGTAGCACCAACTATACTGACCTTGATCATCTTATCATCTCCTAGCTGTTTTTTACTTATTGATCTTTTGCTTATTTTATCTCATTAAAGTGATCTAATCAAGCTATTCACAGGATTTAGCTTTAATAAACTGCAGCTGCACCATCTGCTCTGGGCTCTGTCCCACCTATTAGTACTTCTTCTTTCTGATCTCTCCAGATCATCTGGCCTTTGCCAAATGTTGAGGAATCGAGACTGAGTTCTATTTCATGACCTCTAGCAGCCAGTAATTTGGCCTCCCGTTCAGGAAAATCCGCCTCTAATTTTATCTTTTTATCTTCAATCCACTGCCAGCGAGGTGCATCAAGGGCAGCCTGGGGATTTAAATTTAAATCAATTGTATTAATTAAAAGTTGGAGATGACCTTGAGGCTGCATAAAACCTCCCATAACTCCAAAGGGACCAATCGGCTTCCCGTTTTTAGTTAAAAAACCGGGAATTATGGTATGATAGCTTCTTTTACCGCCTTTAAGCGCATTATGAGCTTCCGGGTCAAGACTGAAATTATGACCTCTATTCTGGAGTGCAACACCGGTACCAGGTACCACCAGGCCAGAGCCAAAGCCCATATAATTACTCTGAATAAAAGAAACATAATTTCCCTCACTATCAGCAGCTGCCAGATAAACGGTACCTCCAGCAGGCAAATTACCTGGAGGTGGAGAAATTGCCTGATCGGTTATCAGCTCTTTTCTCCGCAGAGCATAATCAGCAGTTAAAAAATCCTGGTAATCAAAATCAACATCTCTGCTGTCAGTAATATATTTTTTACCAGCTGAAAAAGCTAATTTTAAAGCTTCAATAGCTCTATGATATCTTTCAACAGCTGACATACTTGAAATATCAAAGTGTTTCAGAATATTTAAAGCCATTAAAGCTACCAGCCCCTGGCCGTTGGGAGGAAGCTCCCAGACATCATAACCACGATAATTTACACTTAATGGTTCAACCCATTCAGGACTGAAATCTGCATAATCTTCTAATTGCAAAAAGCCACCATATTTATTTGAAAAATCCACAATTTTTTGGGCTATCTCTCCCTGATAAAAACTTTTGGCATTTGTGGTAGCAATTTTTTCAAGGGTCTCAGCATGATCTTTTGAGTGCCAGACTTCACCAGCCTCAGGTGGATTGGTACCAGGTACAAATACTTTAAACCATTCTTCAAATTCTTCGCCTTTTAATTCTTTTTTGTATTCTGCAAATGCTCTTTTCCAGGCTGCTGCTGTAAGCGGAGTAATTGCAAAACCTTCTCTGGCATATTTAACTGCTGGAGCTAAACATTCTGCAAGTGATAAGCTGCCAAAACGCTCGTTAAGTTCTGCCCAGGCAGCAGGTGCACCAGAAACGGTTACTGGAATAAAACCGTATTTAGGCATTGCAGTGATATTTCTATCTTTTAAAGCCTGGATGGAAATCGATTTAGGAGCTGGCCCACTGGAATTTAAGCCATAAAGTTGATTATCAATCCAAACCATAGCAAAGGCATCTGAGCCAATTCCATTAGAACATGGTTCCACAACAGTCAAACAGGCTGCGGCTGCAACAGCTGCATCAACTGCATTCCCACTTTTTTTGAGGATCTCTAATCCTGCTTGAGAAGCTAAAGCCTGAGAAGTGGCAACCATTCCCCGTTTTGAGAATGATGCCATCCTCTTTGATCTAAATGGATAGTCCTGAAAGTTAAATTTCAATTTGAGCCCTCCCTTTAAAATATTTAATCTAAGACCATTATATGTTTTTTTAGCAGAAATTTAAATAAATATTCTTTTTTATTTTAATATTTTAAATTCACATAGACAGAAGTACAGTTAGAACTGCCAAAAGAGCAGCAAATAGTCTGCAAGCAAAAAGAGCCTAATTTAAATAGGCTCTTAGTTTAAAAATTATTATTTTGCTAATTTAAGCTTAAGATCTTCAAATAGTGAATAAACAACTGGAACTATAATTAAAAGCAGCATGGTTGAAGAAAATAATCCACCCATTACCACTTTTGCCAGTGGCGAATACTGCTCAGTACCAACTGCTAATTCCAGGGCCAGTGGTGTCATACCAGCTAAAGTAGAGAAGGTAGTCATCAAAATCGGTCTAAAACGAAGTCTGGCACCTTCATATATAGCAGCAAAGGTTGACATCCCTTCTTTTTCTCTTTCTATAATAAATTCAATCAAATGAATAGCATCATTTACAGCAATTCCAGACAGAAGTATTACCCCCATCATAGCAGGCATAGAAAGATAGGTATTTGTAATTAACAGTACTGCAACTACTCCAACCAGTTCAAGTGGTAAAGAAAGCATAATCGTTAAAGGATGCAGCAGTGATTTAAACTGAGAAACTAACAGCAAATAGATAAAGGCTATAGCAAAGATTAAACTTACTGCCAATCTACCAATGGCTTCTTCCATATCATCCTGTTCACCAGTTATCTCAGCATTATATCCTGCCGGTAGAGAATAATCTTCTAAAATACTGTTAATATCAGATGTTACCATGCTCATCGCTCGATCTTCGGTAAATCCTAAAATATCAAGAGTATACTGCATATTTTCTCTACTGACAAGATTAGGACCTCTCTGAATCTCTATCTCTGCTAATTCTCTTAAAGGAATATTTTCTCCCTGAGGAGTAATAATTATAATGTTTTCTAAATCACCCTGAGAATAGATCTGCTCATCCCTATACTTAACCAGAATGTTAATATTCTTTTGACCTTCAACCTTAAAATCATTTTGAGTTTCTATTCCTCTTGCGGAAGCAGCAATCTGTTGAGATATCTCTCTACTGCTCAAATTAACTTCAGCAGCTCTTTCTTTATCTATATTAACCCAGTATTCTGGATGATCTAAAGACCAGCGTAAATTAAGATTAGTTGCTCCAGGAACAGCTCTAATCTCTTCTGCTAAATCTTTAGCAATAGCTTCAAGTAAAGCCGGGTCCCTTCCACTCACCCTGAGAACTAGGGGAGCCTGTGTAGTTGAAACAGCTGTTGAAACTGCTTCTTCAACAACAAAAGCTTTGATTCCAGGAATTTTAGCTATTTCATTTCTTAATTCACTTTGAATTTCCCAGATAGAACGGTCTCTATTATTTCTGTCTTCATAAATTAATGACATAAATGACTGCTGTACTCCATTAGCACCGGTAACTGCCTGAGTACCAGAACCGGGTTCAAAGCCGATTTGATTTGAATAAATAATTACTTCAGGTATTTTCTCTACAATTGCTTCGACCTCTTTAGAAATTCTTTCAGTTTTTTCTAAAGATGAGCCAGCCTCTGTTTCTATAGAGATATAGCTCTGGCCGCTATCCATTACGGGTGTCATCTCAGCACCAATCAAGGGAATTAAATTTATGGTAATAATTAATAAGACTACTGCAGCTGTGATTACAATCGCCCTGTTATTTAAGGATTTTTCCAGCAATTTTAAATATATTTCTCTACTTTTATCTAAAACAGCAGAAAAGGCAGATGTAATTTTTTTAAAAATGTTAAACTTGCTATAATTAGATTTTTTTATATCTTTAGCTTTTAAAACTAAAGATAAGACAAGGGGAACGATGGTAAATGAACTTAATACAGAACCTGTCCAGGCAAACAATAATGTCATTGATAAAGGTCTAAACATCTGCTGGACAAATCCACCGATAAACATAACTGGAGTTAAAACTATCATAGAGGTTGTGGTCCCGGCAATAACAGCAAGGATCATTTCATTTGTTCCATCAATAGCTGCCTCAAAAGCAGATTTGTTTAACTCTTCAAAATGCCGGGTAACATTTTCAATTATTACAATAGAATTATCTACCAGCATCCCGATCGATAAGATTAGTCCTGTCATTGTAACCATATTTAAACTTAAATTAAAAGCTCTCATTAAAGCAAGGGTTAAAACAAAGGTTGTCGGGATTGAAATCGTTACTGCCAGGGTGCTTCTCCAGCTATCAAGAAATAGGAAAATAACTAATATTGTTAAAAGAACACCAATCAAAAGGGTACTGGCCATATTATTTATTACCAGTCTAACCAGATCTGACTGATCATCTGTAATATGAAATTCTAAATCTGGAAATTCCCTGTCAAGATTTGTTAGTTCAGCTTTAATATTGTTTACAACCTGCACAGTATTTGCATCCTGCTGTTTTTGAATACTTATAGCAACTGTTTCTTCTCCATCAACCCTAAACTTATTTCTTAGTTCTGCAAAACTGTCATTTACTTCAGCAATATCACGTAAATAAATATTCTGGGAATTATGAGAGTGAATTATTAAATTTTTCATCTCTTCTAAATTTTTGTATTCTCCAATTGTTCTAATCGAATATTCACTTTCATCTCTGCTCAGTCTTCCACCAGCCAGATTCACATTCTCACTGTCCAATCTGTTTACAATCTGTGCTATTGAAATATTATAGCTGTTCAGTTTATCCCGGTCTACATTGATCTGTATTTCTCTTACCTTACCTCCATACACATCTATATTAGCAACTCCACTGACAAGCTGCAGACGATTTGTGAGCTGATTATCTGCCAGAGTTCTCAAATCAATCTCTGAACGTGGACCACTTACTGCTAAGGTTAAAATCGGTCTATCTGCAGTACTAAATTTCTTAACCTGAGGTTCATCTATATCTGCAGGTAGCTGATTTCTTATTTGATTAACTGTATTTTGCACATCAACTGCTGCAACATTTATATCCTGATCATAATCAAATTCAACTGTTATGATCGAGATACCTTCCATAGCATCAGAACTAATACTATCTATACCTTCAATAGTACCTAATTCTTCCTCTAAAGGCTCATTTATCTGCTCTGCTATATCAGAAGCTGAAACCCCCTGATATGAAGTCTGAATCGTTACAATAACCGGATCTATATCAGGATTCAACTGAATATTTAAAGCTAAAACTGCAGCAATCCCAAGTAGAATGATCGCTATTACAGCAGCAATTGTAGTATATTTGTTTTTTACCGAAAAGTCTGAGAGTGTCATAGCTTAATCATCTCCATTTTCAATCTGTTCTGATCTTAAATATACTGCTGCTCCATCTCTAAGTTCATTAATATTTGAAACTGCTACTATTTCATTTTCATTTAGTCCACCTTCAACAACAGTAGAATGGCCATCACTTATCCCGGGCTCAATTTTTCTTAATTCTGCTTGAGAATCTTTAATTACATAAACATGGGCTTGATCTCTAAATTCAAAAATAGCTTGATTGGGAATAATTAGCTCATTTTCAATTTTGTCTGCAATTATTTTTAAAGATGCTGCCATTCCATCTTTTAATACTTGCTCCCTATTATCAATTTTAAATTTAATCTTTGGTGTTCTATTTTGAGGATTGGAGATAGGAGAAATTTCACTAATTTCTGTTCTGAACTTTTCTCCCTTTAAATTAGAAAAAGTTATTTCAGCCTCAGTGCCAATCGCGATTTTATTGAGGTCACTCATTCCTATATGACTTTCTACCTCTATTTGTTCTACTGATTTTGATACCAGAAATATAGGCTGAGAACTGGCTGCCATTTCTCCTTTTTCAGAAATTTTATCCAGGATTATACCTGAAAAAGGTGCCTTTACTTCTGTATTATCAAGTCTTATTCTGGCATTTTCTAATTCGCTTTCTGCCCGATTTAATTGGCTTTCTCTTATCTCTAGATCAGACTCGGCAATAGTTATAGCCGTTCTTGCAATATTAAGTGCAGCCTCCAGGCTCTCAACCCTTGACCTTGCCTTTAGATATTGATTTTCTTTCTGTTCAAATTTCACTCTGGCAATTACATCTTCTTCATATAATTTTTTGTCCCTTTGATAGTCTTTACGCCATTGTTCTAAATCGCTTTTAGCTTCATTTAAAGCAGCTCTGCTCTGTACTAAGTTGTTTTTGGAGTTTTCAAGTGAAAGCTCGGCTTTTTTATAGGCAAGCTCTGTTTCTTGTTTTGCCATCTCTGCCTGACTTAAATTGTTTCTGATTTCACGATCATCTAATTTTGCTAATACTTCTCCTGCTTCAATATTTTGACCTTCTTCTACATAAATGTCAATAATCTCTCCCTGAGTTTGCGGAAAAATTCTTGCTTTATTTAAATAACTAACCGTACCACTATAATTTAGTATTATTTCTAAATCATCTTTTCTAAGCTGATAAGTTTCTACAGGTACTCCTAAATCTAATTCTTCTCTTTTTTCTGCTTCTCTATTTCTCAGCTGAATTATAAGCAATAAAGCAGCTATACCTACTATAATTATCAGAGCTATGATTAAATATTTTTTAAAGTTTTTCTTCATCTTATACCTCCAGACTGCTGACAAAAATTTCTTGATAAATAATTTCTAAATAAGCAAGCAGTTCTAATTTAGTTAGTGATAAATTATAATCAGCATTAATCTTATTATCCTCGGCTTCTCTAAAAAGACGCTGAGAAGTTATCAATTGACTTTGATTTATTGCACCCTGTTCAAATCTATTTTTAGAGCTTTGATACTGTAATCTACTTTTTTCTAGATTCTTTTCAGCAGTTAAAAGCTTCTGTTCTGCCTCTCTAATTTTATTTACTAAATGCTTAATTTCTATTTTAAGCTCCTCTTCTAAATCTTCCCTGTTTAAATGAAGGGCATTATAGCCAGCTTCTAAGGCTTTGCTTTCTGCTTTTTTTCTGCCTCCATCTGAAAATTCATAGGAAATTGAGGCTGTTATTTTCCATTCACTTTCTTCAGTTAAATTATCTATCAATTTAATTGTTTCTTCACTTTGCAGCATATCTCTATCAACAAGCTCTTTATCGATGGTATCAAATGATCCTTTTAAGCTGAGCTGATAGTCATCATTAAAAGCTGCTTTAATCCTGCCATCTTCGAATATATATTCGCCTCTCAAATTAAGATCTGCTCTTTTTTCACTATCTAAATATGCTATTTCACTTTTTATTATTTCCAGCTCTAACTCCTGAGTTAAATAATCACTGCGGTTATTTAATGCTTTTTCTATTAGCATTTCTCTAGCTTCATATACCTCAAAGTCTTTTTCTGGAGCTTGAACTATAAAATCGGTCTCCTGATAGGCAGTTAATCTGGCCAGGTGTTCTTTAGCCCTCTGCTCTTCATTTTTTAAATTAGCTAAAGCATCTAAACTTTTATCTAAGTTAATTTCTAATTCTAAAAGGTCTGCCTCTGTTAACAAACCATCATCATATCGAGCTTTAGCATCTGCAAAAAATGATTCAGCTTCTTCAATTATCACTTTTTGACTTTCAATTTTTTCATTAATACTTAAAATAGCATAGTACTGTTTAATTAAATTATGAAGAACTTCTTCTCTATTTTTGTCAAAGTTTAACTTAGCTATTAATAGTTCAAGTTCTGCTTTTTGAAGAACTGCCTTAGTTCCTTTAGATTGGGCCAATAATTTCTGATAATTTAATGAAGCAATGAAGTCTCCCGATTGATTTAATTCTTCGCTCTGCCAGGCGGTTTCAGCAAATAATTTTGAATTCATAATTGTTTTTGCAGCTTCACTCTGCTTTTCTGCCTGAAGCAGTTTATTCCTGGCAGCTTCGAAATTGCGGTTATTTTTAAGTGCCATCTCTATAGCAGTACTCAAATCCAATCTTTCGGCTGCCTTAAGATTTTCATAATTAACAAATAAGGCAGAAAAGATCATTAAAAGTATTAAAGCTGCTGTAATTATTTTATTTTTCAACATAGCTAAACAGCTCCTTGAAGTCACCGGCACTTAAATATAATTCTGCTAATGCCAGGTAATTATCAATTCTTGTGTGAAGATAATTTATTTCCGCATTATACAAATCATTTTTTGCCTCTAAAAATTCGGTTCCACTTATATAATCTTCTGTAAAATATAGTTTTTTAACCCTAAGTGCTTCTTCAAAACTTGCTTTAAGTTTAAGCTGGCTTTCTATATCAGCTTTACTTTTATAATAATCCTGGTAGTGATTATTGAGATCTATTTTAATCCTTGATTTTGTTAAAGCAAGATTATTTTTTGCCTTCAAATATTCATTTTCAGCCCTTTTTTCCTGCAGCCAGGGATTATAATCCTGCTGAGCTAATCTATAATTTATTTCTTGCAGCTCATTATTAACTTCAGCAGACTCAACTTCTATTCTATTATCTAAAGCAAGCTCAAATAATGAATCTAAACTTTTATCCAATCTAAAATCTTTTAAATCAGCTTCAGAAAAAGTTATTTTTAATTTTCTATCATAACTTAAGCCAAGATTATCTTTTAATTTATAGCTAATCTTATTATGATCTCTTTTGGCAGCTTTTAGATTAGCTTCAACCCTGTTTAACTCAACTTCAGCCTGAAAAATATCTGATTTTATTAATATACCCTCTTCGTATTTTTGCTGAATATTAGCAAATTCTATTTTAAAAGTTTCTAGATATCTTTGATGAAGAGCAATCAAGTTTTCTGTTTTATAATAATTAAAAAAGTCGTTTAGAAATTGATAAATTAAATCTGCTTTTTTCTTTTCTAGTTCTTTTTCGGCTAATTCTAATTCCAACTCTGCCTGTCTTAAATTTAATGGTGAAGGTGATACTTCTTGATCTGCCTTAACCGTTTTTAAATTAATTTCTTTTTCTAATAGAGCCAATTTGAAATCTTCAAGTTCTCTACTTTTTTCAACTGCTTCTTTTAGATATTCTTCTAAATTATACTGATTATGCTCTGCTGCCTGAAGGCCGGTCACTAAAAATAACAGGCTAAAGAAAAATACTAAGATTATGGCTATTTTAGCTTTCATATTATCAATACCCCTTTGAATGAATGTTCATTCACTTATTGAGATTAAAAAACCAGCTGCCAGAAACAGCCGGCTTATTCTGGAACTTTCCCTGGGAAACACTTTATAATTTAGAGTGAAGGTGTTTTTACATTTAAAACTTCAAATTTCTCTCCCTGATCAGCTTCAAGTTTCATCTTGGTATTTGTTGGACAGGTTATAACTGTACCTGCTTCTACAACAGCTGAATCATCACCAATACTTAGAGTTCCTTTACCATCAACAATATAGAAAAATACATCTACCGGTACCTGATGTGGAGGTACTACATCACCTGGACTTAAAACTAGATTCATAACTTGAGCATTATCATTTTTCAAAACTGCCTTTGCAACTACACCTCTTTTATTTTTCTTTCCTTCTAGTTCTTCTAATTTGATTATTTCCATCTTTATCATCCTTCCCTTTGATTAATTTTAATTTATATCGCCATCTACAAATATGAATGATTATTCATTCAGTACATTAAGTATAGTGCTTTACTCTATTTAATTCCGTGATACAGCTCACATTAATTTGCTTTCATTGAAAATAGTTCTGGCCCAGAAATCAAAATTTAATTAGAAAATGAATATACATTCATTAATGATGAATAAATATTATTTGATAAATATATGCTCTATTCTCGCCATAATAAATTCCGGAGCATCTTTTAACATCATTATTTCTGGTTTAGTTAGAGCATGTTCTATAATTCCATGAATCGCCCCAAAAAAGAAAACTGCCATCAAATGAGGGTCAAGATCTTTAATCTCAGAGTTTTCTATAGCCTCAACAAATATATTTTCTAAAGCTTTGATTAATGTTTCTATAAACTTTTGAATATTGCCTGACTTTTCTCTACCAGAAAAATCTTTTTCCCTGACAACCACTCTACCTAAATGAGGATTCCTGATTAATACTTCAAAATGTCTATCTAAAAATTCTTTAAGAAATTTTTTAGTGGAGATATCTTTTTCTCTTAATTCTGCCATTATCTCCATTCTTCTTTCCATTTCTTTTTTGAAAATATATTCTAAGATTTCATCTTTGCTCTTAAAATAGTTATAGAGGGTACCAACAGCAAGTTCTGCCTCTTCAGCAATATCTGACATTCTTGTATTATAAAAGCCCTTTTTAGATATTACCTGAACTGCAGCATTTCTGATCTTTAATTTAGTTTCCTGACCCACATTAATCATCTCCTTGAATGAATGTTCATTCATATTGTAGCAGAGTTTATTTATTATGTCAAATTAAATTGCAGTTTCAGCAATATTTCTGATAAAAAAGCCGGTAAGCTGGGACCCAGTTTTATATTTTTTATTCCCAGATTAAGCAGAGCTAATTAAGCTGTTAACTGACGATTGACCGCCTTCAAACAGGCTTTTGCAATTGCTAAAGCCATATTATTATCTAGATAAACTGCTCCAACCAACTTTTCTGCCAGTCGATTTCTCTGGCTTTCAAATTTAGATACTTGTGCAATTACCAAATCTTCTTTTCCTTTTACCGTAAAAACATCTTCTACAATCAAACGTCCTTCAATTTTAAAGTATCTATTTAAAACTTCTATCACTGACCTGGCAATTAGTTTTTCGATACTTTCTCCAACTTGAGCTTCGAAGCTCTCTTCTATTCGCTCTTCATTAATTTCCATTATCACCATACAGCGAGAACGATTATTTTCAGTATAAACAGAGATTAATTCAACCCTATTTGAAGCCATTTTCTCTATATCCTGGGAAAAATCACTTCTAATTCTTGCAATACTAATTTTTTTATGATCAATTTTTTGATCATTATGAACCAAAAATACTGTTTCTACATCTCTTACAATCCTTTTTGGATCTCTTTTTTGATCAGCAATAATATGTATTTCGTCTACTTCATTACCACCAGTTAAAGTACATGAGACCACACCATCTAACTCCTGAATTAAATTCTTAATATTCTTCTCCATAGCCAAGCCAGACCCCCATTTTTAATATTCTATAGAAAATTGGTACTCACTAATTAAATCCTCTCTTAAAAAGTTGTTGTCAAAATGCCCATCTTCAATCAGTTTAATCATTTCTGCAGCAATTTCTGGATCAAATTGACTGCCAGAACAGATCTCTAATTCTTCTATTGTTTCCATTTTTGTTAATGGTGCTTTATAACTTCTTCCTGTTGTCATAACATCAAAAGAATCCGTGATATTTAATATCCTGGCCCCAATTGGTATCTCTTTTTCGGAAAGACCATCAGGATAACCGGTCCCATCCCATCGCTCATGATGGTGTAATAAAACATCCAGTTCTTCTTTTAAAATATCTATATCCTTCAAAAGTTGATATCCATAAACTGCGTGTTTTTTTATCTCCTGATACTGAGTATTAGATAATTTATCAGAACTTTTTAATACTTCATCATTAACATAAATTTTACCTATATCATGAATTTTAGCCACATTGATTATTTTTTCTGACTTTGTTTTTGATAATCCAAGCTGTTTACAGAGATGATAGGTGTAATATGCTACCCGCTTACAGTGGCCTTCAGTATAATGATCTTTAGAATCGATAACCTTTAAAAAGCTCTCCACGATCTGGGTATAGGAGTTGATCTGCTGTAAACGCGAATAAAAGAAATCTTTAATCACATATAATAATACAATTACCAGAGCAAAAAAGACCTTGCCAAAATAAATATAGGAAGCAAATAGTATAATACCGATAAAATAAGATGTAACTAAATTTTTAGAAAGTTCGAAAAAATAATTAATTAAAGAAGTTTGTTTAATATCATTTTCAGCTAAATATAGAACTATGTAAACTAAAATATTATCTACCAGAAAATAAATTAGACTGGCTGCCAGAAGGGCTGAAAATGGAAAACCACTTTCCCCCAGCCGCGCCTGGGTAAAATTAAAAGCTAAAGCACCGGCAGCTGCGCTCAGGAAAAAAACAGCTCTGTTAAATAAAAATTTAAACCAGATAAAACCACTTTCTCTAGTCTTAAATTCTGTAGTACCTACAGCAGATACCACTGCAGCCCAGAAAGGATTTAATACAACAAAGGTCGTCAGCAAAATCGGCAGGTTCATAGATGTTATAACCTTAGAGATACTATTAAATAACATGCTCATATTACTTAATATCAAAAGAGCTGCAGTAAAAAAAAGCACCTCATTCAGAGCAAAATCAAATATATAGCTGCTGCCTAGACGCAAAAAAACTAAAAAGGCAGCTGTAAAAATTGTTGTTAAATATAGTTTTAAGTTTTTATCCATCTTAAAACATCCTCTGTTAATTAATATTTTATTAACTACTATATTTTTAGTATATTTATAAGTGAGTGAATGACGGACAGGTTAAAGGTATTACTTAAGTTTTAACCCCATCTACTTGATTCTGCCAGTACTGAAATTGCAGTACCAAAAGTAATTAATGCTGTTGTAATGGCAACGTAAAACTTTTTCATTAAGATCCAGCTCCCTTCGCATATATCTTTCTAAGCTCGTAACACGAAGGTAAGCTAAGCTCTATTTTTTTTAAGCTAGTCTCTCTGCCGTCAATTCACTCTTTAATATATTTCAATATATATTAGAAAATTCCTTTATTTTGTGGCATTTTTTATAAAAATGTAAATTAATGACGAAAAGAGCAGAAACCTGCTCTTTTGAATAATTTAGATCAATATTCCTTTTTTTAAATAAAAATTAATTTAATCCAGATTTGGCTCTGTCATATCAGCAGGGTCTATGTATTTATCAAATTCTTCTGCACTTAAATAATCCAGTTTAACTGCAGCTTCTTTTAGAGAAATATTTTCTTGATAAGCTTTTTGAGCAATTTCGGCTGCTTTATCATAACCGATAATGGGATTTAAAGCAGTTACCAGCATTAAACACTGCTCAAGATATTCTTTTATTTTCTCCTCATCAGCCTCTATTCCGTTTAAACATCTTTGTTGAAATGATTTTACACTATCACCGATTAAGTTAATAGACTGCAGTATATTATAGATGATTAATGGTTTAGCAGTATTAAGCTGAAAATTACCACTGCTGCCACCGATATTAACCGCCGTATCATTGGCCATAACCTGGGCTGCTGCCTGGAAAAGAGCCTCAGCCTGAGTTGGATTAACCTTGCCCGGCATAATTGAACTACCTGGTTCATTTTTAGGTATTTTTATTTCAGCAATTCCACAGCGAGGGCCAGAAGCCAGCCAGCGAATATCATTTGCTAATTTCATTAAAAAAGCGGCCAGAGTTTTTAAAACACCACTAAAATTAACAAAATTATTGTGGGCAGAAATTCCTGCTGATTTATTTTCGGCAGCCTTAAATTTTTTTTCGGTTTCTGTATTAATATATTTAACTGCCAGCTTATCAAAACCCTTTTTGGTATTTAAAGCTGTACCTACAGCTGTTCCACCAATAGGCAGTCTTTTTAAATACTTTAAACTATCTTTTAAAATCTCCAGGATTTCACCAAGCTGGGCCCTAAAAGAATCAAATTCCTGACCAAGGGTTATCGGGGTTGCATCCATTAGATGAGTTCTACCGACCTTGGGCAGATCTTTATATTTTTTAGCTTTATTGCTCAATTCTGCTTTAAGTTCTTCCAGAATTGGGATTAGATAATCTTTGGTCTTTTTTACTACGGCTACAGCCATAGCAGTAGGAAAAGTATCATTACTAGATTGGGACATATTAAGGTGATCATTAGGATGAACCGGTTTTTTTGATCCCAATTTTTCTCCTGCTATTTCTGATATTCTATTGGCAAGCACCTCATTAACATTCATATTTGTCTGAGTACCAGAACCGGTCTGCCAGAGAGATATTGGGAAATGTTCATCTAATTTGCCGGCAATTAGTTCATTACAGGCTTTAATGATATATTCTTTTTTTTCATTATCTATTAAGCCCTGCTCGTGGTTGGCCAAGACAGCTGCCTTTTTTATAATCCCATAGGCTCTAATGATTTCGACCGGCATTTTTTGTTCACCAATAGGAAAATTGGCAACAGCTCTAGCAGTCTGAGCACCATAATATTTATCTTTGGGCACCTTAACCTCACCTAAACTATCACTTTCATATCTATAATCCATACTCCACCTCATTATCTATCATAATAATACATTATCTTCTGCTTCTTCTTTTTCTCTTTCCTGTTCTTCTAATTCTTCCAGCTCTTTCATAACTTTTTTCTCTTTATCAGGATCAACTTTATAAAGATCAACCTCTTCTATTTCCTCTTCTTTTCTTTCAGCCTTTTTTTCTTTACTGCTTTCTTTTTCATCTTTTTTGGGATTCCTATCGTTTACTGTCATTGAGGCAGCAGTGTGTTTACCACAGCGGTCACCGGTTACAGCAATTATCTTATCATCAGCTATCACCCTGATAACCTCACAGCAATTTGCACAATCACTACATTCAAAACTACTTGTTTCAAATTCTTGCTCTGTTAAATTAAAACCTCTAAACTGACTTTCTACACCTTTTCTCTTTACATCTCTTTTGGCCAGCATAGCAATACCGATAGCTCCCATTACATCATAATGTTTAGGTACTGTGACCTCAGATTCGATTTCTTCTTCAAAGGCAGCTTTGATTCCTTCATTTGCAGCAACACCACCCTGGAAAATGAATTCTCCTTCTAAAGCTCTATTTCTAACCAGATTATTCATATAGTTTCTCACAAGAGCTTCTGAAAGCCCTTTAATTATTTCTGGTTTAGTAAAGCCATACTGCTGTTTAGAAATCATATCTGATTCAGCAAATACTGTACAGCGGCCTGCAATTCTAACATCTCTTTCTGCTTCATGGGCCAGACCACCAAAATCTTCGATTGGAATTCCCAGTCTTTCTGCCTGATGGTCTAAAAAAGAACCTGTACCAGCAGCACAAACGGTATTCATAGCAAAATCAACCGCTATTCCATTTTCTACAATTATTAGCTTAGAATCCTGACCACCTATTTCAAAGATAGTACCAGCATCAGGATGATAATAGGTTGAAGCACGGGCATGAGCGGTAATCTCATTTTTTACTGTATCTGCCCCTAAAACATAGGCGATCAGCTGTCTTCCACTTCCTGTAACTCCAACTCCACTAATCTTAAAGTCATCCAATTCTATCTCTTTTTCAAATTTACTTAATCCTTTTTTTACTAGATCAATCGGATTGCCAGAATTCCTGGTATATAATTTAAAAACTAGTTCATTTTCTTCATCTATTGCTACTATATTGATACTTACTGAGCCAATATCAACTCCCAGATAAAGATTTTTCATCTACACAACCTCCTCATAGTCTTTTTCTCTAATCATATCTAAAAAGGCTTCAATTCTTGTTAATATATTTGCATCAGCTGTTTGTTCATCAACAGAAACTGTTAAAACCGGAATATCATATTTCTCTGATAAATCATCCATCACACTCTGTGAGATCAACTCAGGCAGACATGCAAATGGCTTTATGTGTATGATACCATCAAAACCCTTCTTTTTAAAGTCTAAGATATGGCCGATATTTTCCTGAGCATGACCACCGATTTGAATTTCGATAAATTCTTCACCGAGTTCTTCAATTTCTTCAATTTCTTTCCCGGCAAAGGGAATAACATTTTCATTAATCCAATCAGATAAATAGAGTGATCTTTCTACCTCAAAACCAAATTTATTTACCTTTTCTTCAACCTGATAATTAATTGAATGCTCTAAAATAACAAAGATTTCACCAATAATTCCAATCCTATAGCGATCTTTTTCTTCAGGTATTTTATCTGAATATTGATTCAGTTTTTGTAAATATTTATTTTTAACCCTTTCTACATCATTTCTATCTTCGATCTTATAGAACTCTGCTTCAGCTTCCATCCAGATTTTATTAATAACTGAATTTTCATGATAGGCTCTTAAAATTTCTACCTGCTTCTCTACCTCATCAATGGCTTTTGTTAGATCATAGACTATTCTAATCGCCTTATATACCTGCAGCCAGGAACTATCTCCTTTAAGTTTTTTTGCTACATCATAAAAATATTTGTAATCATCATGAATAGAATCAATAACAATAATCTCAACATCATCATAACCTAAATCATCAAGTATTCTCTGATGTACCTCGCCATAATAACCGGCACGACAGGGCCCATGGCCTCCACTGGTTACAAAGTATTTCACATCTTTTTCCATCAATTTTATATAAGTACCTGTAAGTACCTTAAAAGGAAAACAGGCAAATTCAGGGCTATATTTAACTCCTAAATCAATAATTTCTTTATTTGGTTTAGGAGGCATAACTACCTCATGGCCGAGCAGTTCTAAAAGCTTAGCATAGACTATAGTTGGTCCCATATAGGGAAAAGATAATCTCATTATTAACTACTCTCCTTTTTTAATCTCAGCATATCTATAAATGCCTCGATTCTTGTAGTGATATGACTTTCTCCAGTTTGCTCATCAATTCTTAAAGTCATAAAAGGTTTATCGTATTTCTTGGCATCCAATTCTAAAATCTGCCCTAAGATTGAATCAGGTCCACAACCAAAGGCAGTAATATGAATCAATCCATCTATTTTATTATCTTTAAAAAAGTGCTGTGAGGCACCATAAAGTTTATTAGTAAATTCCCAGAACATTGGCTTCCGGAGCTCTTTTAATTCTTTTTCTATTATCTTATTTTTTACCATAGAAAAAGTGTGGATCCTAACTCCTAATTCTTTAAATTTATTGATAATATCCATATTTACATAATTATCATAAATATTATATACATAACCTATTAATGCTATATCAAGAGTCTCTTCCATTCCTTCTTCTAAAGCAACCTCAGCCCTGCTCTGTGGTAAATCAGTTGCCTTTTCTAGCTTATCTATTTTCGCTTCTACTGCTCCTATATTATCAAGAGCTAAAAACTCATCAATTAAATAGCCATCAAATAATAATTTTCTAAATCTAAGCCATAAAACTGAAGCCTTTTTTAAAGCTTTTTTAAGTTCAGATTTATCAAGATTTAATACTTCCGCAAGCTGCTTATAATTACTATAATCAGAAATATCATCACTTTTTGATTCAATAGTATCAGAAATTATAAAATCATTAAGCTGTGGCAGTGAGTGTCTAAATAAATCCGGTAATCCTAAAAACTTAGGACATAAAACTGCATCTTTCCTCAAACTTTTAAAACGAGGTAAATATATATAATCTACACCTTTTTGCTGGAGATCTAAAACATGACCTACAATTATTTTAATTGGTACACAAATTTCTGACAAAGAATTTTTAATGCCTTGATCTAGTTGTTCCCTTGATGTTGGGTCTGAAACAACTACTTCCATCCCTAAAGAGCTGAAAAGTTTCAGCCAAAAAGGAAAATAATAATAATATATCAAAGCACGAGGGATACCTATTTTTATTTTATCCATCTCTTAAGCCTCCAAAATTTTCAATTAGTTTTCTTAATAATTTTTAGTTTATAAGTATTTTATATGATAATCATATATAAATCAAATATTATAGCCCAATGATCTTGACATTTTATTTGAATATTCTACTATCAGCTTTTTAAGTTTTTCCATCCTTTCTTCACCCATCCTGCTGATTGGAGCAGACAGGCTGAAAGAAGAAATAACCTCTCCTTTATGGTTGAAAACCGGTGCAGCTATACAGCGAATATTTTCTTCCTGTTCTTCATCATCTACAGCATAACCCTGTTTTTTTACCTTTTTTAAATGTTTAAGCAGTTCATTTATATCGGTTATAGTATTTTCTGTTTTAGCTTCCATACCCTTATCATTAACTATTTCTCTAACTTTTTTTTCAGAAAGATGAGCCAAAATAGCCTTTCCCAGGCTTGTAGAGTGGACAGGAACCCTTCTGCCTATCTGTGAATACATCCTGATTGTAGCATTGCTTTCTACCTTATCTAAGTAAATTATTTCACCATCATCTAATATACCAAGATGGATTGTCTCCTTTGTTTTTTCCATTAATTCTTCTAAATAGGGTCTAACCCTAATTCGACTGTCGATATCATTTAAAACCCTGCTGCTTAATTCAAAAAGTTTAATCCCTGCAATATATTTTTGGTTATCTTCATTTTTTTCTAGATAACCCCTGTATTTTAAAGTATCTAAAAGCCTGTAAACAGTACTTTTATGTAGTTCAAGTTCTCTACTGAGCTCAGTAACTCCCATTCCATTTTCCGATTCCAGCAATTTTTCTAGAATAGTTAAAGCTCTATCAAGAGATTTAATTAACTGATTCGGTTCTTTTTTACTCATCATTTTCTCCTTTTTTACCATTTGTAATCACTATAATAACTTTTTGTATCGATTATTTTGTTAAAGTTTAATAAAACACCCTAAAAAAAGCAATTAAGTAATTTACATTATTAAAAAATATTTAAGTTATTATATCGATAATTTCTTCTTTTTGCTTTTCAAAATCCGGCACATAACTTCTCATTAACTTTAAATCACCTTCAATTTTATATTCTTGAGCATAAGCTGGAATTAAAACACTTTCACTTTCGGTAATTTCCAGTTCTCCACCCTCCCAGCTTATAAATCCTTCGCCTTTTACAGCTGTTAAAATATAAAATCGTTTCCTATCTCCCTCAGCATGTAAAATGTCTTTAAGGTCTATGATGTCAAGGGCCAGCTCTTCAGTAAGGCAATAATAAGTATAATCGTAGTCTTTAGCACAAACTTTAAGCCCTTTTCTTTTTTTGGTCTGAAGTTTGAAATTAATAACATCCATAGCTTTTGCTAAATGAAGTTCTCTACCCCTGTCATAATCAAAAATTCTATAGGTAGTATCACTTGTTTCCTGAATTTCTGCCATCAATATCCCGGGTCCAATTGCATGTAAAAGTCCAGCTTTAATAAAAAAGACATCACCTTTTTCTACTTTGACCTTATTTACATATTTATTGATCTCTTTGTTTTGTACCGCTTTCTTAAATTCGCTTTCAGTACAATCTTTAGTTCCTATAATTAAATAAGCATCTTCTGCAGCATCAATAATATACCAGCCTTCATTTTTTGAGGCTTCACCTTCAAATTTAGCTGCATATCTTTTATCAGGATGAACCTGAATAGACAGCTGTTCTTGAGTATCAATTATCTTTAATAAAAGTGGAAAAGTTTTATCCTCAAATTCTTCTCCCATAATTTGAACCGGATACATTTCAGCCAGCTCACTGAGGCTTTTTCCAGCCAATTTGCCATTTTTTACAACACTAACAGCTTTTTTCTGGGCAGAAACATCCCAGCTTTCACCGATCTGCTTTTCTGGCATATCATCTCTGTATTTGCTTAATTTTTTACCTCCCCAGACTTTTTCAATATATTTATGGTCAAATTTTAATGGATAAAACATTTAATTTCCCCCTAAATTAACTGATAACCTAACCTGCTTAATCTAACCTGCTAATATTATTCTATATTAAAGCTTATATACCTCTAAAAAATTCCAAATAGCAATTAGTAAAAAACATCTTTAAGCAAATAAAAAGGCCAGAAATGGCCTTTGAGTATTTATTATCATTAAAAATCCTGATGAATATCATTCTCTAAAATTATATCTTCTTCTCTCAAGGCAGCAACTCCTAAAGCACCATTAATCTGACAATTTTTGGCAGCCTGCTCTAAACCTTTTTCTAAAGCTGCCTCATAATTTTTAGAATCCTTGAAATTATTTAAAAAACCAGCAATAAAAGCATCTCCTGCTCCTAATGTATCTCTAAGCTTTGTATTTTTGGCCTCTTTTTTTATTAACTGATCCTGATAATTCATCAATACACCTTTACTGCCAAGGGTTAAAATTACTGCTTTTGCTCCCTGTTCAGCGGCCCAGTTAATAAACTCCCTGGGATTTTCATCTGTTTTAGGTTTAGAGAAAAATGCGATATCAACCATTTTAGAAATTTCACTTATATAGCTTTTATTCCGTAAATGAGAAAAATCAAAAGAAATTATTGCTTTATCTTCGATCTTTTTTAAATAATCTTCAAAATAGCTATAAATATTTGTATGAACTATCTTAGAATTTTTGATAATTTCTAAGACAGTTTTATTGAGATTTAAATTTTTATATACACCTTTGTCAACACCTTTAACCCTGCTTATGCCATCGGTTTTTTCTATAATTGAGACCGCATTTCTTCCCTTACGGATATCATTAACCGGATAAGCTACCTTTTCTTTTTTTAATGTATCATAAAGAAATTTGGCATTTTCGTCTGTGCCAAAGGCTCCATAATAGGCTGTTTTTGCTCCCAGCCTTCTGGCAATCACCGCTACATTAAAGGCTCCTCCACCTGCATATATTTTTTTTTGCTCCGGATAATAATCTGCTACATTATCTCCAACTGCAAAAATATCATATTTCATTGTTAAAGACCTGATAACGTCAAGAATCTTGTGTAAATAAATCAGTATCGTTCTTTAAATAGTTGATGGAGCTGATCTTTTGCAGCTAAAAATCCTCTCATCTTTCTATCAGACCATTTTGAGTTGTACTCAATAATCTTTAAATAAATTATTTTTTCAGCTGCTTGTACATTAGGCAAACTATTCATAGGCTTTAATCTTTTTTTGATTTCTTTATTGGCTCTTTCAATCCAGTTTGTTGTGTATATGGCTTTATGTATGCTTTCTGGATATTTATAAAATGTTAATAGTTCATCTTTATCTACGTACCAGCTTTGAGTAACTTTAGGATAGATTTTACTCCATTTAAAATCAAATTCTTCTAAAGCTTTTTCTGCAAACTCTCTGCTGGGAGATCTATAGATCTTTTTTAAATCTTTAACGATTTCATCAGTATCTTTTTTTCTAACTTTGACTATTGTATTACGCACTTTATGAACTATACAACGCTGCACATCCGCTTTAGGGAATACTTTTAGAAAAGAATCTTTAAGTCCTGGGAGTCCATCTATAACACCTAGTAGGACTTCCTGGACTCCGCGTTCTTTTAAATTACTTAGTACTTCTTCCCATAAAGCAGCAGATTCAGTTGCACCAATGTAGAAATCAAGTATTTCACGATAGCCGTCTTCATTGATACCAATGATAATATATACAGATTCATTTGCAACAGTATCTCGTCTGACTTTTATGCTCATGCCATCAATAAAAATAACGCTGTACCGTTTTTGAAGTGGTCTTTCTTTCCACTTTTTAACCTCTTCAAGAGCAACATTAGTTAGATTACTAATAGTAGTAGGGCTATATTTTTGTCCATACATCTGCTCTATCCAATCAGCTACATAGCGGGTGGAAAGGCCATTAGCATACATGTTTATTATAGCTTCTTCAAGCCAGTTATCATAGCGTTTATATGGTTGGAATAGTTCAGTTTGGAATTCACCATTTCTATCTCTAGGAACATTTAAGCCTTTAATACTGCCAAACTGAGTTAAGAAATCACGAAGATAAGATCCATTACGACTATTGCCAGAGTTTCTACCTGAGTATTCATGTTTTTCATAGTTTAGAAATTCAGTTAATTCAGCCTTGAGGAAATTCTCGAGAAAATTTTTGATGAGTTCAATGATTAAATCGTGAAATTCAACTTGACCATCACTGTTTTTTTCGGGTATACTGTTCATGAGGAGTCCTCCTTTGGGTTGAGTTTATTTCGCTAATAAATATTTCAACCATTCAAAGAAGGATTCCTCTTTTTTTATTGAAAAAAATCTATTTACACAACTTATTGTACACTACTAAAGACCTCCTTTAAAAAAAGAACTTTACTTAATATTTTTATCATTTTCATATATATTATTATAACATACTCTTAGTTAAAAAATAATAGTTAATTATTTACAATATGGCCTTTAATATTTTTAACTCAAACTTCACACGTGAACCTCTCCACCTAAATCAAAACCAAGATTTAGAGGGAGCTTCTAACTGCTTCATATAGATTAAAGTTCAACCTATATTACTAGGTCAGTTTACAAGATGTTTGGCTTTTAAGTTTTGCTCCTAATAGTTTAGGATACCCTTAATCTTGAAGGATTGTCCACAAATCCATTATCTCTCGCCTCTTTGATAGGTCTGAGAATACATTTATCGTTATGGTATTTACGAAGTATATTAAAACTACCATTCTGATCAGCATTAATTAATAGGCCCTCGTTAGTTTTAAAGAGACCTCTGGTAATTCTTCTGGATTTATCATAGTTACTTTTATTTATTTTTTCCAGATCTACTGAAGAGCGGCCAAATCGAATACGGTCATACTAAAGCTTTCCTTGCGTAATTAAAATTAAAAGCTTTAGTACATCCGGAAGTATAGCTTTCATCAATTTCAACAACTTTGATACCTTTTAGTTTAACTTTGTATTCAATTAATTTTTTTAATCTCTGGATCGGTATTTGGACAAAAGATTTAAGCTTGCTGCATTGTTTAATATTTTTTATATCTCCAATTACAATAGTTTCTACTTGATTTTCAATTGCTAAATCAACTATTTTGCAACTAGCTTTATGGAGATAATCTCTAATATAATTTCTTCTCTTTAATCTCAGATATTTTATTCGTTTAGTATCTCTAATTTTACTGGTAGCTAACTGCCTAATTCTAATGCTTTGTAGTCTGGCAATTTCTTTATTAAAATAAGAATTTTTGGATTTAATAGTTTTACCATTGATAATATAACAATCAGAATTATCTTTAAATGTTAGTACAGCTAAGTTATCAAGGCCTAAATCAACTGCCATTATGTTAGATTTCTTACTTTCTTTTGCCTCTTTAACTTTGTAGATAATTAAGAGATACCATTTTTTAGAGATATGATCTTGCTTTATCTTTATCTGCTGGACAGCATCTAAATCTATAATGCTTTGAACTGCTTCAGGCAGCTCAAAATTAAGAGGGCCAAATCGAATACGGTCATACTAAAGCTTTCCTTGCGTATTATAAATTAAAAGCTTTAGTGACCTTCACATTATATTTAGATTGTATCTTTTTAGATAAGGATAAGAGTAATTTGTTATCTTTAATTCTAACAGCTAAATTGGTAAAAATTATTTCACAGGGATTACTGTTCATATGTTTAAAATTAGGTGACCCTGGCTGCCCCTTATATTTTTGAGGATTCTTTTTATAATCTTTGAGAGAATAAAAAAAACTTTTCCAGTCCTGAGCTAACTGCTTTAATGCCTGTTGTCTGTTATGGGAGTGAAGGTAGTCATTATGCCAGTTATTTTTATATCTAGTTTCTAATTCAGTATAGACAGCTTTTACATCTTTATTATTTTTAATCTGATAATTGACTGTATTATATAATTTAGAGCAATGCCAGGCTAATTCATTAATTATTACTAATTGCTTATGGCTTAATTTAGGCTTGAATTTAAATGATAATCGCATTGACTTTTCACCTCCATCCTACTATAATTATATCATACATATGTTTGCTTGTAAAAGAAAAAATGGAGGTTTGATTTTTATGGATAGAGACTTAAATAACAATTATCATTCTGTTTATAGTCTACAATATCATTTAGTTGTAATTACAAAATACAGACATGAATGTATTACTTTTGAAATGCTTGAAGAATTAGAAAAAATATTCACCAGATTACTCAAGGACAAAGTTTGTAATGTTCTAGAGTTTGGAGGAGAAAAAGATCATGTGCATATCCTCTTTGAAACTCCACCTCAGGTACAATTATCTAAGTTAGTTAATATATTAAAAACAGTATCTTCAAGACTTATCAAAAAGCAATATGAACACCATCTGAAAAAATATTATTGGAAACCTGCTTTTTGGTCTAGAAGCTACTGCATTTTGTCTACTGGTGGTGCTACTATTGAGACAATTAAAAAGTATATTGAAAATCAGAATAAATAGCCAATTCATCTCCACCCAATGCATAGCTTGGATGGAGTTTTCTTGGCAGTTTTAGATAAAACAACTATTTTGCAAGTGTGAAGTTTGAGTTAATTAACAGGTGTTATTAAAAATATAATTCTATTTAAATACAATATTTTTTCTCTTAATTTTCACTTTCATTCAATCTGCGGCGAAGATATTCCAGATCCTGTTCAAGTTCCTGTACTTTTTTTTGAAGTTCTATTTCTTTGTTTGTATCCTCATAGTAATTTTTTTTTGGAGCTTTTTCTCGATAAGGCTTTTCGTGATTATTCCAGGGTGGTTGAAAAGATGGTCCTTTTTTATTGAAAAAGAACATATAGATGAAAAACCCAAAAAACATAAATGGAAATAACCAGGCAAAACAAAATGGCATATTTTTCACCTCCTAGTGAAAATTCAGACGATCTTTCTCTGCAATATAAAAGACCGACCGAAAACAACTGGCAGAATATCGCTTTTAGTCTCTCTGCTTTTCTTCCTCTCCAGATATCATCTCTTCTGTCATCTTTTGACAGAGATCCATAGCCTGTTCGCACATTTCTCTGCGTTTTTCCATTATTTCTTGTGCCTGTTCAGAATTTTTTAGGTTCATAAACATCATATTTTTCACCCCCTTTTTATTAATAATTACTTATATAAGCATTTACTTATATAGTGATTAAAATTTTTTCCCTCAAATTTAACTATAAGTTTTTGCTTATATAAGTAGTTGTTTATATTTATCTTAATTATAAATTAACATAAAATATTATATTTGTCAAGCTACAAAAGAAAAATATTTAAAATAAGTCTAATCATATAGATCTCTCTAGCTAAAATCCTTAAAGAATTTACAATTCCTCCAGGGAGGCCATTTAAAATCGAAATCTTCTTCCTGTGAAGAGTAATTTTCCAGATGCTTGCTCAGTTTAAGAAGATCATCCACTAATTCTTTATCTATTATATAATTGTAGGCAAAGGTTTTCTTTCTTTCTGTACCTACCAAGCCTCTCTCCCTAAGGGTTTTTAGATGAAATGAAACCAGGGGTTGTGAAAGTCCTGTTACCTTAACAATTTCCTTGACCGATCTTGGGGCTTCATGCAGGGCAAATAAAATCTGCAATCTGCTTTTTTCTCCAAGTATACTAAGGAATTCTGCAAATGCATCGATAAATTTATCGTCTTGAACCATTACAAACTCTCCTTCCATAAATAAATTCAGGAAGATTTATATTTGAATATAAATCTTTACTTATATAATAGCAGTAATTTTAGAAACTGTCAAGTGAACCTCTCCACCTAAATCAAAACCAAGATTTGCATCAAAAGAGATACTAGCTTCGCGTCGGATGGAGCTTCTAACTGCTTCATATAGATTAAAGTTCAACCTATATTACTAGGTCAGTTTACAAGATGTTTGGCTTTTAAGTTTTGCTCCTAATAGTTTAGGATACCCTTAATCTTGAAGGATTGGCCACAAATCCATTATCTCTCACCTCTTTGAAACTCCACCCAATGCATAGCTTGGATGGAGTGGAATTTAATATTTACAATGAACCATATATTAGAATTTGATTAATTCGAATTATTTTGGTTGACTTAGTAAAAAAACAAATATATAATTAATTTCGATTTCATTTAAGGGTTAATTTAATAAACACAAAAAGGTTTTGATATATATTATTAAAATTACTATAATTGAGGTAAATATAACATAATTTAAAGAGGGAGTGTTTTTTATGAAAATAATTATAGCTGGTGGCGATAAAACTGGACAAAATTTAATTAAATTGTTTTCTGAAAAAGATCGTTTTAAAATCACATTAATTGAAACAGATGCTAAAAGGTGTGAATGGATTTCTGAGGGTTACCCTGATGTTAATATTGTCTGGGGAGATGCGACTTATCCCAATGTATTAAAATCTGCTGAAGTAGAGAAAGCAGATGTTTTTATTGCTGTTATTGGAGATGATAAATCTAACATTTTGGCAGCCAAGGCAGCTAAAAAGATGGGAATCGACAATATTATGGTTAAAGTAACAGCATCTGAGTATAGAGAACTTGCAGAATTGATGGATTTTGATCATGTGATGGACCCGGCCGAGGCAGTTTCAGCAGAGATTATAACCAGGCTGCAGGGAGTAGATTTTGTTAATTTGATTCAGGATCTCCACTTAGATATAGAGTTTAATAAGATTAAAGTTCAGGATTTAGAAGGAGCTGAGGGAAAAGAATTATGTGATTTCCCTAGCCTTTTTGATGATATTGCTTATCCAATATTTTTGATTCGCGATAACAAGTATTTTATGCCAAATGAGGTGGATTACTTAAAAATATCTGATACAGTTGTTTATATTATTAAAAAGAAACAAAAGAAAAAAACTAGCGGAATTTTAGGATTAAGATAATAAATAAAAAGGCAGGTCGAATTTATGAATTTAAAAATTGATAAGATTAAAAAGGATACAAAAGAGTCACTTCAATATATTATAAAGTGGACTTTGATTGCAGTTTTAGTTGGTCTAATAGTTGGGCTTGCTGCTGTAGTATTTACAGGTGCCCTTAATTTTGGGATTGCTTTGTTAGCCGGGTTATCTGATACCTCGTGGGTTTATATTATGCCAGTCTTTGGACTATTTATGAGTGGCTGGTTAACATCGACTTTTGCCCCGGAAGCAGCCGGTCATGGTACAGACGCAATTATAAAATCTTATAATGAAAACTGGGGTAGAATTAATTTTATTGTTGTACCAATTAAATTAATTGCTTCAGTTTTTACGATTGCTTTTGGCGGCTCTGCAGGTAGAGAGGGGCCTACAGTTCAGATGGGTGGTGGTCTTGGTTATATGATCGGAAAAAAATTAAAATTGAGTCTGACAGATACTAGAAAGATCGTTATCTGTGGTATGGCAGCTTCTTTTGGTTCAATTTTCACGTCACCTTTAGCCGGGGGGATTTTTGGAGCTGAAGTTTTATATCGGGATGATGTAGAATATAATATGCTCTTTCCAAGTCTGGTATCAAGTATTACTGCTTTTTTCTTATTTTCAATTGTTATGGGGCAGGAAAGCTTGTTTAAATTCCCGATCCCTTCAGAATACTCTTTTGTTCCAGAAAGAGATATTCTGTTATTTGTCGGTATAGGAGTTATAGTAGGACTTATAAGCCTTGTATATATTAAATCATTATATGGTTATGAAGAATTAAATGAACATATTGAATTACCGACTTATGTTCAGACTGCAATAGGTGGAGCATTGACTGGCCTTATGGCTATTTTTGCTACTCCATTGATTTTAGGTACAGGTATTTCTCTGGTGGAACAGATATCTGTTCAGGGAGGATTTTCTCTTGGCCTGTTAATTATGTTACTGATTGGTAAGATATTGGCCACATCATTTACTATTGGTTCTGGAGGTAGTGGTGGAGTTGTAGCCCCCAGTTTAACAATTGGTGCTATAACTGGAGCAATTATAGCTAGAGTGATTAATTTTGACTTTCCTCTTGCTATCATAACTGCAAGTGCTGCCGGTGTGCTTGGGAGTGCAGCCCATATTCCTTTGACAACTTCAATTATGATCGCTGAGATGTTTGGAATTGAGTTAATAATTCCAGGAACTATAGTCTGCTTTGCAGGAGCCTGGATTGCCAGGAGCGATACTTTATATAGAGAATCATATGTTAGTCGTTTTGAGATGGCAAAAGTATTACACCATTTTGGTAATGAAAAATAATTTGATAGTTAGCCCTGCCTATAAATTAGCGCAAAGAGAGCTTTGCTGGAAACAGCGAGGCTCTCTTTGCATATTAACAAACAATTATTGAAATTTTAAAGTATTTATTAAATAATTAAGCACTTTAATAATTTGTTCATAATCTTTTGTTGCAAAAGAAAAATTTAAATTAAGAACTTTTTTTGTCTCAGCAATCCCAATAAAATATTCTATTGTTATTTTTTCATCTTTTTCTTTTTGAAGCCTGTATACCTCTTTTTCGGCTGTTTTTTGAATGGCTCTATTAACTCTATAACCTTCTGAATCAGCCATTATTAAGGCATAATCAAAATTCCTTTCCGCTGTTGCCATAAAGTCTCTGCTGCTGAAGTCAAAAAAGGTTAATTCTCCCTCAATATTATCTGCTATAAGATTATATTTGAAAATCTCCTCATTATTTACAGACTCAACTTTATTCAACTGCCATTCTGCAGGATATCTAAAACTAACTATATCAGCATTAAAAGTATTTCTCATTTGAAATTTCTCCTTATCTGACTGCTCTGTTTGACTTTCTGAAGGTGTTTCTTCTTTTATTTCATTTTTTACTTTTATGCTTTCTGGACCCTGCTTTTCAGCTATATATTGACTTATATATTCAATTCTACTGTCAGGTATTGGGTGAGTCTGGGTGAATTCCAGCAGTTTAATATTATGAGACCTTTCTTTAAAAATTTTCATCAGCTCAATTAAACCCTGCGGATCATAATCAGCTCTTAGCATCAGATCAACAGCAAATATATCTGCCTCTTTTTCCTGCTGTCTGGAATAACCATTATTAATTAAATTATAGGCTACATTTGTCATGGTTTGATATTCCCGGTCAGTAAACCTGTTAAATAAAATGCTCATTAAAGAAAGACTTAAATTTCTCTTTAAATTACTATCTAAATGTCCTTCAACACCATGACCGATCTCATGCGCAATTAAAGCAGCCAGCTGATCATCAGTTTCTAATAGTTTTAGCAAACCATCAAATAAAATAATCCTGCCATCACCAATATAATAGGCATTGATAAGTTCATCATCAACATGATATATTTTAAAGTCTGCCTCTCTAAATTTTCTTTTGTCAATATTTTGCTTAAGTCTTTTTAAAATTTGATATTCCTTATCATCTTCTCCATATTCACGCATATCATGCTGTCTATTTAAATCCTTTAACAATGCTTCCGAAGTTGATCTTTCATAACTGGAAAAAGCCGCCTCAACCTGCTGACTCAAAAGAAAAGAAGTACTTAAAAATATGAACAATGTGATTAGGACTAAAATACTCTTAAATAACTTTGACTTTAAAGATCCCTTATAAACATTATTAACTTTTTTTAAAGATAAGTTTTTTGCAGCCATTTTTATTCCTCCTGCTCATCAAATTGAGCTTAAATTTGAAATGTCGGCTCGGCTAAATTTTCCAGAATAATTTAAGAACTTTTTCAGCTTCTAAGTATATTTTAATGCTTTTTAGCTAAAATTAAAACCCCCAATTAGAAATATATTTAAATCTAATGGGGGTAAATTAATATCTATATTGATTTTTAATAATTAATCATCAAAAAAACTTCTTTCTTCAGCAATAACCCGCTTTGTTTCTTTAAAAGCAGGTCCACCTTTTGTTGCATGAGAATTGACAGCAGCTTCTACAGCTAAGATCTCTTTTAACTTCTTCTGGTCAACTTCTATAATTCCAGAAAATAATGACTGCCAGTCTTCTAAATTTAATTGTTCTAATTCTTTATCTTTTTCAGCTGCAAATAATACCGCCTTCCCAACTATCTGGTGAGCTTTACGGAAAGGTATACCTTCTGCGGCCAGATAATCGGCCAGTTCAGTAGCATTGAGAAAACCTGTTTCTGCAGCTTTTTTCATTTTTTCTTTATTTACCTTCATGGTTTTAAGCATTTCAGGATATAATTCTAAAATCAGCTTAACTGTTGCCACACTATCAAAAAGTCCTTCTTTATCTTCCTGTAAATCCTTGTTATAGGCTAAAGGAAGACCTTTAATCGTAATCATCAATTGATTTAAGCTGCCGATTACTCTACCGCTTTTGCCTCTGACTAACTCGGCCAGGTCAGGATTCTTTTTTTGAGGCATAATAGAACTGCCTGTTGTATATTGATCAGCTAACTCTATAAAAGAAAATTCTGCTGCATTCCAGAGAATAATTTCTTCACTTAACCTGCTTAAATGTAACATTAGATTAGAAGCTACAGCCAAAAACTCAAGCACAAAATCTCTATCACTGACCCCATCTAAAGAGTTTTCACAGGCTCTAGCAAACCCTAGTTCTTTAGCTGTAAATTCACGATCAAGCTTAAAAGAGCTACCTGCCAGTGCTCCAGAACCAAGTGGGGACACATTAATTCTTTTTTCAGCATCCTCAAACCGCTCATAATCACGTTTTAATTTAAAGTAATAGGCCAGAAGGTGGTGACCAAAGGTTAAAGCCTGGGCCCTCTGCAAATGAGTATAACCGGGCATAACAGTTTCTGTATGTTCACCGGCAAGTTCAAGCAATACTTTCATAAAAGCTTTGATCAAAGCTTTGATATCAGCAGTCTGATCACGCAGATAAAGCCTCATATCAAGAGCTACCTGGTCATTTCTACTTCTACCTGTATGCAGTTTTCCAGCAACAGCTCCGATTTTTTCTGTTAATCTCATCTCAACCAGACTGTGAATATCTTCCGCCTGGCTTAAATCTAATTTGTCTTTTTCTAATTCCTCTAATAATTCAGCTTTTAGTTCTTTAAGGCCTAAGATTATCTTTTCAGCTTCAGATTCGGAAATAATTCCTTCTCTACCCAGCATTTTAACATGGGCCAGACTGCCCTCGATATCATATTCCAAAAGATTTATATCAAAGGGCAGTGAAGCATTAAATCTATCCATCTTTTCAGAAATTCCGCCTTCAAAGCGGCCTCCCCATAATTTCATTTTATTCACCCTTTAATTATTTTCTATTTTTTTCATTTGCAACCTGAACAGGTAATGCCCAGAGGTTGATAAAGCCAGCTGCTGATTCATGATCAAAAACATCACTTTCATCATAAGTGGCAAGCCCGTGGTCATATAAGGAGTAATCTGATTTTCTTCCAGCCAGAGTACAGTTACCTTTATAAAGTTTAACCTTAACTGTTCCACTTACATAGCTTTGAGTTTTATCTACAAAAGCATCTAAGGCATCTCTCAGCGGTGAAAACCAGAGACCATAATAGCATAGTTCTGCATATTTAGCGGCCATTTCTGCTTTATAGTTTTTGCTCTCCCTATCTAAGGTAAGAGATTCTAAGGCTTTGTGAGCTGTGATTAGAATTTCACCTGCAGGAGCTTCATAGATCTCCCTTGACTTAATTCCAACCAGCCTATCTTCTACCATATCAATCCTGCCAACTCCATATTCAGAACCAGCTTCATTCAACTTGTTTACTATTTGGATTGGAGATAATTTTTCTCCATCAACTGCAGTTGGAACTCCTTTTTCAAATTCGATTTCAATATATTTAGGCTCTTCAGGAGTATCATCTACATCCTTTGTCCAGAGATAGGCATCAGAAGGTGGTTCAGCCCAGGGATCTTCTAAAATACCGCATTCTATGCTGACTCCCCAGAGATTTTGATCAATACTGTAAGGACTATCTTTGGTAGCTTTAACATCAATATTGTTTTCTGCTGCATACTCTATTTCGTCATCTCTAGAGGTAAAACCCCAGTCTCTAAGTGGTGCTAAAATTGCAAGTTCAGGTGCAAGTGCTTTAAAGGTAACCTCAAATCTTACCTGGTCATTACCTTTACCTGTACAGCCGTGAGCAAGTGCATCTACATTTTCTTTTTTAGCAACCTCGACCATTCTTTTAGCAATTAAAGGTCTGGCTAAGGCTGTGGCAAGGGGATATTTTTCCTGATATAAGGCATTTACCTTTAAAGCCGGGTAAACATAATCAGTAATAAATTCTTCTCTGATATCATCGATATATGCTTTAGAAGCCCCTGTTTTAAGTGCCTTTGCTTCAACTTCATCCCAGTCCTGTTTTTGACCTAAATCAGCAGTATAGGTTATGATTTCTGCATCATATTTATCCTGCAGCCATTTAATAGCTACTGAGGTATCTAAACCACCAGAATAGGCCAATAAAATTTTGTTGATCTTGTCTTTTTCAATCTTCATTTTAATATCTTCCTCCTCAATTTTGATTACTAGCTTTTTAAAACTTTTAATAATTCCAGCCAGATAAAATTTAAAAAACCCGCCTCCAATTAATAGAGACAGGTTAATTCCGTGGTACCACTCTGCTTGATAAATAAAATTTATCCACTTTAAGTTAATTTAACGCAGTTCTACGTTTTTCCCTACTTATTTCAAGAAAAATCCTCACAGATGCGTTCAGAAAAAACCTCTACTCGAGCTCACACCATCCTCGATTCGCTGACTTTTATTTTTTTCCTACTATTTCTAGTCACAGGATTTATTATTGTTTATTTTTAAGTATTATATAGTATTTTTTTAATTTTTGCAAGTGATTAAAAATATTTCTTAAATTTCTAAAGCCTCTAATTCTTTTAAAGTAGGTAAAGCTGCCATAGCTCCACTGGCAGAAGCAGTAAGTGATCCGGAATAATTGGCCAGTTTAAGAGTTTTTTCTAAATAAGAATGTTCCATTTCTGAAATATCTTTTTCTGACTTTAATATCTTATATAAAACAGCAGAAACAAAAGCATCTCCCGCTCCAGTAGTATCAACAGCATCTATCTGAAAAGCCGGACTAAAGAAAAGTTCATTTTCATAATGATAATATGAACCCTCACTGCCACAGCTGATAAAAATCAGGGGAATTTGATATTTTCTATAAATCTCTGCTGTGCCTTCACTTATATCTTTTTTGCCTGTTAAAAACTCTAATTCTTCTTCTGAAACTTTTAAAATATCTATACTCTCCATAACTGATAAGATCATTTCTTTTGCTTCAGCAAGAGAATCCCAGAGCATTTCTCTTAAATTTGGATCATATGAGACCAGCATTTCATTTTTATGGGCCAGCTCTATAGCCTTTTTAGTAGCAGATCTAGCAGGCTCATCGATCAATGATATAGAACCAAAATGAAAAATTTCAGCCTCATTAAACAATTCTCTATCTATTTCCTCTTTCCTTAAAAAACGATCTGCACTCGGATCAATGTAGAAATCAAAACTGCGGTCTCCATCTTCTTTTAGAGTAACAAAAGTTATGGCGGTTTTGGCTTCATCAGTTAAAAGCATATTATCTATGTTAACGGCTTCTGATTTTAACTTATTTACTAAAAATCTACCCAGAACATCGTCTCCAACCTTACCGATAAAACTGACATCTACTCCCAGTCTACTTAAAGCTACAGCTACATTTGTTGGAGCACCACCTGGATTTTTGCGGAAATCTCTATTTCCTTTATCAAGTGGGGTAAAGTCTATTAAAGCTTCCCCTAAGGTAATAATATCGGTCATTTTAATCCTCCTTCATTAAAATAATAATCTCTAAATTATTAATCAGTTAGTTTTCTTTAGAAGAATTTTTAAATTTAATATTTAATTATCCCTTTGCTCATAAAAAAGCTTTAATAAACGAGAAAGTTCTTCAATTGGTTGAGGATGATCATCTACTCTCAGATCAATATAGCGGTCATCAAAACCACCAATCCCTCCACCCTCTTTTACAACAAAAAGGGCTGCTGCCTGTCTGCCTCTTTTATCTCCTCCGGCAAATTGACCTGCTCTTAAACTTTTAACAAGCCGCTCTGCTAAAGCTCCTCTGCTATTTTCAAAACTATCTGCCATAGCCTGCAGGGTTTTTTCATTCACTAAGACATTTCCCTGCACCGAATAATTTTTCCCAGTTATTTCTCCTGCCCAGTCCGAACACTCTGAACCGGTATAAGCTGCTGTTCTACCCTTAGCATCTATTACTGCAAATTGCCTGTAATCGATCCCCGGATCAGAAGCTTTCAGAATTTCAATAACCTCCTCAGGGCTCTTCCCTTTTTCAAGCAGATCAAGTGCTTTAGGCCCAAAAGAAGGATTTCCCCAGGCCTGAGTAGCTACTGCCCCAACTTTTGCTCTGGCCCAGGGAACCATTGAGCCAACTGCCAGAAACTTTGATTGTACAGCAACTCCATGTTCTTTGCTTTCTGGATCATAGGCGATTATGGAAAAAGTTGAGATTAAATTTCTCTGGACCATTTTTTACACCTCTTGAGATTATTTTAATAAATAATTTTTTCTCCACGAGAATTAATTTTTGCAATTTTGCTGTAATCGAGCCCTTCTTTCAGCATTTTTTCGGCAAAATTTGCTGTAACCTCAAAATTATTTGAAAAGTGAATAGGTACAAAAAGCTCCGGTTTTATTTCTTCAATAAAATATTGACCGGCAAGATAATAATTTTCTTCTAAACGAGGGTCAACAGGCACAAAGGCAATATCTATTTTTTCGCCTTTTAACTTATTAACCTCTCTTTTATAGTCCTGCTCTTCTTTTTTTTGTACTTTGGGGGTAAACTTTTTCCACTTCCACCAGTTTAGATCACCGGCATGGAATATATTTATATTATCACTCTTTACTAGAAAAGATACTCCCTTATCTGTGCTGCCAAGAGCCTTAACCTTAATTGCTTCTAATTCTAAGCTTTGATCTTTAGCTATTGTAAATAAGTTTTCTTTCTGTGCTAATTGATTAGTTAATGAAACCTGGTCTGCCAGTATATATTTGATATTTTCACAGTAATCTTCCCACTTAAAAATCACCTTATTATAGTGGTCATGATGGTCATGAGAAACAAAAACATAGGCCTTTTCTATTCTAGAAAAGCTCTCTTCTCTAATAACTCCTCGTTCTAAAGAACTACCTTTTTCTGATTTCATTGGCTGGTCATTATAGTAATCGAAGATAAAAAGCTTATTGTCAATTTTAACTGCTGTTCCACTGTGATAAAGATGATATACTTCTGCCTGCATAAAATTACCTCCTTTTTAAAAAACAAAAAGCCCCATTTTTAAAAACAGGGCTTAATTAAGATCAAATATTTAAGTCAAGTTATTTTAACTCTATTTTTTCTATTTCTGAATTCATAAAATCAAGATGCAAAATACTATCACTTAAATAATTATCCCTGCCCAATAGATATTTTAATGCTTCAAGCACCTGAAAAGAAGCGGCTATAGTAACTGCAGGTGAAAATACTGCCGGCACTTCATCTTTTTCTGCTCCGGCAAAGATATCCTTGAGTCTCTTTTCACTCTCGGGTAGAATCAGCATTATCTGAGCGAAAAAATTTTCAACCCCGGCATGAATAAAGGGAAGCTCATACTTTTGAGCCAGCTTATCTACGATAAATCTGGTATTAAAGTTATCAAGAGCATCAAAAATTATATCTAAATCATCAGGCAGTTCCATGTCTTCTCTAATTTTTTCATTTTTAGCAACTATTTCAGTATCAAGCTTAAATTTCTTTAAGAATTCTGCAGCACAGTCTACCTTGGCTTTACCAATATCATCACGGCCATAACAAATCTGCCGGTTTAAGTTGGAGACTTCTACTTTGTCATAATCATAAAGATAGATTTTATTAACCCCAATTCTCTGCAGCTGAACTGCTAGATTTGTGCCAAGACCTCCTGTACCAGCGAGCATTACATTTAAGCCTGCCATTATTTTTCTTTCCTCACTGCTAAATAGTTTTTTCTGTCTTTTAAGATATTCTCGCATCTAACCACCTGCTGAGGGAGGAAATAGAGTGACTTTATCCCCATCTTTAATTTTAGTATCCAGACCATCTAAATGGATTACATTTTCTCCATTTAATAAGATGATGGAGCCGGGAGAAATTTTCCCGGCATCCAACAATTTTTTAGAAAAATAATCATCATAGTCGCTGTCAAGTAGATCAATCAATTCTCTTACATTGATTTCATTTTCAATCTGATATTTGTGACCGCGACTTTTTAAATTAATTCTAAATAAAGAATGAAACTTAACTTCTACTGACATTTATTTCAATCCCATCTCACTTAATTTTTCGTCACTAATCCAGCCATCTTCCTGCCAGCCGCGAATTTCATAATACTCGGGCAGAATTTCTCTATATTTAGCTGCAGAACCTCTAAAGGTTCCATCTGGAAGTGGTTCATCAAAGCGCTTAGGAAGTTTATCCTGATCAGGTGTAATACCTGCTTCAAGGTTAAACTGACGCTCCAGGTTCCAGATTCTTTCTCCATTTTCCAGCATTTCTTCTGGTGTAAAATCAAACTCTGTTCCGGCATTAGCTATTTCTGTATAATCTTCTAAACCAAGGGCAAAAGAAGTAAAGAGGCACATTCCAAGTGAATCAATTACTGCTGTTAGATCCTGGAATATTTTAACCCACTCTGGCTTTCCTTTTAATTCAAGCGGATCAAGTTTTTCTGGTACTCCTAATACCTCTGGAGAAACCATATATCCTCTTACATGACATCCACCACGATTAGAGGTAGCATAATTTAAACCCTGGCCTTGAATTCCGCGAGGATCATAGGCAGGTAATTCCTGTTTTTTAACACTCATAGAAAGTTCTGCATTACCTTTAGCTTCTGCTAATCTATATGAACCTTCAGCCATCTGGTCGCCAAAACCTTCACGATAAGCCATCTGTCTTGTATAATAAATAACTGATTCTGAAGAACCAAATTTAAGTTCTGGACCATTTTCCAGTTCATCTTTATCTATATAACCTTTTTCATATAATTCCATTGCAGCTGCAATGGTTGCACCAGCAGATATTGTATCCAAACCTAAATCATTACAGAGGAAGTTTGCCTGAACTATAGCATTTAAATCATTAACACCACAGTCAGCACCAAAAGCCCAACCAGTTTCGTATTCAGGACCTTCACCTTCCTGGCCATTTGGAAGTTTGGTATGTCTACCACAGCGGATAGGACAACCATAACATCCTTTATTACCCTGTAGATAGCCTTTTTCTACTAAAGCTTCTCCTGATACCTCTTCAACATCTGCAAAGGTACCATACTGGAAGTTATTTCTTGGATATGCTCCATGTGAGTTGATAATATTATCAAGCACCTTAGTACCCAGGGCAGGAAGACCTTCTCCTGTAACTCCATCTTCTTTTAATGTTTTAGTCTGCTTTTTAACCACTTCCATCATCTCATCTTTAAAATACTCTACCTGTTTTTCATCAGCTTTAACAACTATGGCTTTTAAGTTTTTAGAACCCATAACTGCTCCAACACCGGTTCTACCTGCTGCTCTATCTTTTTCATTCATTATTGAAGCAAATTTAACCAGTTTTTCTCCACCAGGACCGATACAGCTTACTCTTGCTTTTTCATCACCAAATTCTTCAATTAACATATCTGTAGTATCATAAACACCTTTACCCCACAGATGTGAAGCATCTTTGAGTTCAGCCTTATCTCCTTTTAGAGATAGATAGACAGGTTTTTCTGCTTTACCTTCAAATACAATTATATCATTACCGCTAAATCTCATTTCAGCACCGAAGAATCCACCTGAGTTACTACTTGCAATAGTACCTGTTAAAGGACCCTTGGTGATTACCATATAGCGTCCTCCCGTAGAAGCTGCAGTACCTGTTAGAAGACCTGAAGCATAAATAAGCTTGTTTTCAGGGCTTAAAGGATCAACCTTTGGATCAATTTCATCATAAAGCATTTTAGAAGCGAGACCTCTCCCACCTAAAAACTTTTTAACATTTTCACCAGCAATTGTTTCGCGTGAAATTTCTCCATCACTTAAATTTACCCTTAATACCTGATATTCATAAATTTTTCCCATTAATTATACCTCCTTAAGATTACTCTTCTTTCCAAGCACGGGAGGCTGAGTCATTTCTTTCTCAACCCATCGGTTTAGCCACCTTAGAAAGCTATTTTCTTTAGGCAGAAAAACTCGAAGGTATTACTAATATTATTAAATATAAAAGGCTAAATTCCTGCTTAGTTTTTGTAAATTTCTATATTTTTTGAAAATTATTTTAATAATTCATTGCTCAAATAGTGGTTTGCCCCCAAAAAGACTAAATAAATATCCTTAGAAATAAAATTATCTAAGGTCTTGAGTAATAAATTTCTCATTTATCAGTAAAAATAAAATTATATAGTGTAAAAAAGACTTACCTGGTTCAGGAGGTGGATGGTTCCAGTCCTTTCAGCAACTTTTTGAAGTTTGCTGCTGCAACTTTGAATCCAAACCAGATTTTTTGACATACTTAACCCCTGACCGGCATATCATCGACATCATATTTGCGTCTGAAAACAGAAGGTATTCCTTCTACGCCTGCTCTCTGGTTACATTCTTGGATGTATTCTTTTTCTCCCATTGTTTCTCTTAGTTTTCCTGTTTCATATCGTTGTTCAGTAAAACTGACTGAATTATGTTTTTTGTTGCTTTTTATTCTGCACTCTGATTTTAGTTTGCAGCCAGCACACTTTTCTTTATCAAAGATGGCATAGAATGAATTCTTATCAGGGTCTTTCTCCTGATAATCAGGTTCTACATCATTGGCACAGCTTAAAACATTTTCATAGTCAGAACCAAGATTAAAGTTTTGATAATAGGTCATTTTGTCAGCAGCAGGTTTTTTACCGGTTAATTCACCGGGCATAAACTTAATACCGAGATTTAAAGCCTTTTTAGCAAGGCCATAAGTATAATAAGCACCATCCATAAAGATTTTTATTGGGTTCTCAATATTAAAGTTTAGCACATGCTCACTGTTCAGCTTTTCTAAAGTATCAGCACTAAAGTCCTGATCAGAATATATGTTAGGCTTAAAATCATAGGTTGTAATTACAGAATTATCGTCGTCAAAAACTTCCAGCACATTGGCTGTATAGCCGATATTAGCTTCATATTTCTGTCTAAAGTTGCATCAGGATCACTGGGGTTCTGCAGAATATCAGATTCCAATTCTGTACCGTCCTTAGCTTCAATATTATCAGGATCAAGATCATCAAAATCATCGTCATCATAATCTGTCTGTTCTCCGAGCATTCTTTTTAGAAGCATAAATTCTTCAGTTTCAGTAACACTGCCTCCGGCAGTAACTGCTGAATCATAAAGAGTTTTAGCATCTTCTAATAGCTTTTTGAGTTTGCTTTTGGTTTCATCATTTTTGGTTCGATAGATGACTTCATTTCTGTGGGACTCTTTTAAATATACTTCAAGTCCTTCAGGAATTAGATCTTCAAAAGACTGAGAAAGCATTTTGATGAAGTTAGCATTAACAGTATAAACAAGTTCTATTCTGGATAATTCTCTGGCGGAAGAAGAAACCATAAAAGAATCAATTCTAGCTCTATCGCCTTCGATTTCCAGATTATCTGTAATTAATTCAGCCAGGGATTCAACTTCCTGCTGAATTAAGTCTATACCTGTTTCTTTGTAGTAATCTGTAACCCGTTCTCTAAAATTACTGAATGTATTTTTAGAGACAGGCGGTCTTTCTTCACTGGTTAATCTAAGAGCATACTGATATTCCATACTTAGATGGATATTGGCAACTAATCTTTCATCAGTGAGATCAAAAAGTTCTTTAATTACAAGGGAACTGATAATTATATTAACAGGAGTATTCGGTCTTGAACCTTTATCACTGTAGAGTACAGCAAAGCGTTCTTCATCAATTGCAGGGAAGATAATTTCCTGAAAAGTATCGGCCCAGGAATTTAAAAGATATTCCTGTAGATATTTAGGTAAATCCTTAAATGAGTCGTAAAGACTTAACTGCTGGTGACTGTTGGGAACAAACATTCTATCATCCTTTCTATGATTTATTAAGTTAATTATATCAAAGAAAGCCTGTCATATAAAGGATTATGGCGGATTAATCTAATTAATTTTAGGATGATAAAAGAAAAATTAATTGTTATTATTTGGTTATTGATGAAATTTATTTAGGCTTTTTGGGGGCAAACCTTATTTTATCTTTAATGAAACTTTTTGTGTTTTTCTTACTGAATGAAAATAAACAATATCATACTGACAGAGCTCTATCAAAAAGTTTAAATTTCTTATTTTTTACTCAAAGGAAGTTTGTTGGTACTTCCGATAACAACTGGTATTTGATAATCTAACATTATTGTATGCAGACTTTCAATTAGATAATTTTGAGTTTTTCTTTCAGGAAAATTATAATTTTTTAAAAGATAACTCATTCCAAGTGTATTATATTTGCTTTGGCCATATTCATGAAAAGGAAGTAGTTGTATCTGCAAAGGCATATTTTTTAGTTCTTCTTTGATAAATTTTGCAGTTTCTCTCATATTTTCTTCGGTTGCTACATGATCAGGAACCATAGGTATACGAATAAGATATGGAATATCTTCTTTTGAAACTTTAATAATATTTTCTAATATTAATTTATTAGAAACTCCCGTAAATTCTTTGTGTTTTTTTGCATTCATATGTTTAATATCTGTTATTAAAAGATCACTATAATCTAATAATTGTTCTATTATATTCCATTTGGCGTAAAGAGTGGTTTCTATACAAGTATTGATACCTAGTCTTTTACTCTCTTTTAATAATTCTAGCGCAAACTCCCACTGTACGAGAAGCTCACCTCCAGAAATAGTAATTCCACCACCTGATTCATCATAATATATTTTATCTTTACTTACTTCTTCAATTACTTCACTAACCTTTTTAATTTCACCCCAAGTAATAATCACATCGCCTGGACAAACTTCAGCACATCTCAGACAATTAGTGCATAATTCTCTATTAATTGATTCTACAGCATTATTTTCATTTATTTCAAATATTTTCTCTTTAGGAAAAGAACATGCTTCTAGACAATAACCACACTTATCTATCCCTATACATTTATCTGGATATACTCCAATTTCAAGATTTTTATTAAAACTTTCTGGGTTACAACACCAGAGACATTTTAAAGAACAACCTTTTAAAAATATTTCAGTTCTAATTCCAGGGCCATCATGAACTGTATATCGCTGGATGTTAAATACATTTCCATTTATATCATTCAAAATAATCACCTCTAGACAAATTAGTATACAAGTGGTGAGGAATTCAAGCCCCACCACTTATATAGTTGATATTTATTCTAAAACTTCTAATCCAGCCTCAGCACAGCTCATATCATCTTCTACTTCTCCTCCACTAACACCTATAGCACCTATTACATTACCTTTATTATCATTAACTGGAAAGCCTCCACCGAATATCACAAGTCTGCCATTATTAGTGGTGTTTATACCAAATAGAGGTTGATCAACCTGAGAAGCTTCACCAATAACATGAGAAGGCATTTTAGTAGAAACTGAAGTATATGCCTTATTAAGAGAAATATCTACACTTGCAAATATTGCATCGTCCATACGATGTTGAGCAATAAGATTTCCTCCTCCATCTAAAACAGTTATTACCATTGGCACCTCAATTTCTTCTGCCTTTGCTTCAGCCGCTTCAATCATTTTTAATGCAGTTTTTAAGTTTAGTTTCATATTTGTCAAACCTCCATATATTTAATAAGACATCTCAGTTCTTTCAATTAAATCTTTTTGTAAACTAGAATCAAGTTCAGTGAAGAAAGCACTATATCCAGCTACCCTAACAAGTAGACCTTTATAATTTCCAGGATTTTCCATAGCATCTTTCAATACTTCACTGCTAATTACATTAATCTGATTATGCATACCCTTGCGTTCAAAATATACTCTCATTGAAGCCATGAAGTTTTCATCACCTGTTTCACCTTCAAGTGTTGATGGCGCAAATCTTGTATTTAATAGTGTACCATTTGATGCTCTTGCATGATCAAGACTAGATACAGATTTAAATAATGCTGTAGGTCCAGAAATATCATGTGAAGCCCGACTTGTATGAACAGGGGAAACTCCATCTGCAACTGCTTCACCAGCTTTCCTACCATCAGGTGTTGCAGCTTGCATAGCACCATGTGGAACATTAGCAGAAACAGGATATAATCCAGGCTGAAAAATACCCCCATGAGCAGCCGGTCTTTCTTCTACTTCTTTACAATATACATTGGCCCCGTATTTAGCTAATGTATCTGCATAGTCATCATCATTTCCGTAATGAGGTATATTGCTGCTGTTTGCTTTAACATAAATAGGTTCATAGCCTTCCCAATTTTTTTCTAAAGCTTCTAATAATTCTTCTCCGCTTATCTCTTTTTCATTAAAAACAAGATATTTAATATTGGAAAGCCCATCAGCTACATTTGCAACACCTACACCCTGAGGACCAATAAAGTTATATCTAGCTCCACCTCTTGTAACATCAACCCCCTTATCTATGCAATCTTCGATAAGTAGTGATAAATATGGTAGTGGTTTGCGCTCCATATGAGCTATATCACAAGAATTAAGAGCAGCAGTTAAACGATCAACCCAGTATTCCATCTGTTTTTCATATGCTTCTTTTACTTCTTCAAATGTTTCAAAATCAGCAAGTGAACCTGTTTCTAAACCAAGCTGTGAGCCAGCTCCTACACAATTTTCATAAATAGGGCAGTCAGAACTACAGTTGATACATTTTCCATTGTTTATAGCAAGCTCAAGTACTTTGTTCATATTAAAGAATGCAGCATCATGCCAGCCATATTCACGACCTCCTGCATCTGGCTCAACACAACCAAGTGCATTATAGTCACGACAATCTTCAATTTTTCTGCCCCTGTTCAACATAGAAGGAATAATTACTTCATCATTGAAAAATGAAGGTAAACCAAATCCCATTTTTGCAACTTTGGTACATTTTAGCATCCATTCTTTAGGTTCATCGATATGATGTCTTGTTGTTATCCATGGTGCATGTAATCTTACATGAGCTAACGCATCAATTCCCATAAATGATAAATCATTTGTAGCATCATCACCATCAGGTGTTACTCCACCGAGGGTTAAAGAAGTTCCACCAAGTTCAACACCACCAAAAGCAGCTGTAGAACCGGCATCTCTAATTTTGGTCAGTTCACTTATTTTTATCCAACCACATTCAATTAATTCTTGTATAAATTCTTTAGAAAAAGTACCATCCTCAATATCTTTTTTATAAAATGGATACATATACTGATCAAATCTTCCATATGCTATAGAATGTCCATTACCTTCTATAGTTATAGTAACTGTAATAAACCACCACATCTGCATTGCTTCCCAGAAATTTCTTGGTGGATTTTCTGAAATCCATTCACAGTTATCTGCCATTTGCATTAATTCTTCTTTACGAGCACCACTTTCTGCTTCAGCTTTTTCTCTAGCATATTGAGCATATCTTTTTATATAATTCATTATTGCTTCTACACTAATTAATTCTGCTTTGTAAAATGCTGCTTTTTTTATTCCTTCAGGATCTGTCATATCTATTTTAGCATAATTTTTTTCTACCTGTTCTTTGATCCCCTGCCAGCCTAAATCTAAAAGTTTTTCATATCTAGGTGAACAGTGACCAACTCCACCATAAAAATAATTCCCAAGTAAATATAGACCTTTCCCATACCCGCCCGTTCCTTTTAATTCTTCTTCACTCATTAGATTTTTAGCTAAATCATGAACAGTTTGACCTTTCCAAAATTCAGCCAGGTTCATTAAATTGTTTTTAGTTTTCTTATTATATTCAAATCTATCTCCGTCTCTTTCGTTAAAAGGAGCATTTTCTAATTCATCTAACATCCATTCATAAGAAAACTCTGGAAACACAGGTGCACAGCGAGGCGGAGCAGCCATGTTACCTAAAATTAATTCGTAATCGCCAATATGAATTTGAATGTTTTCCAACACATAGGCCAATGCCTCTGCATTTCTTATAATCTGTGGTTTATCTTCATTTCCTTTTAAAGCTTCTGTCCAAAGAATTGCCCTTTCTTCATCAAGAGTTAGCGGAGTATCTAAAAATTGTTTTCTCCAATTGCGAATTCTTTCAAATGGAGAGGCAGTCTCCGCATTCATACCAGAAACACCAGTACCCCAATCTTCATTATAAGGCTTAATTCCATAAGTTAATTTATCTTTTGTAATTGCCATTTAGAAACCTCCTATTATTAATTTGAATTTTAAAAATATAACTCTGTCAGCTTCAAAACTAAAATACTAAATATGAACCATCAATTCAAATAACCAACTCCCTTCTTTTTTTATAATATAACTTTAGTCAAACTTTTTTACTGATAGATTAGACTTTGCCTTATTATGCAATTCAGCTTTATCAGAATTATTATTATCAATTATTAAAGCTTTAACCCCTTTCGCAGCTAAAACTGCTCCTAACCCCCCTCCTGCAGCATATCTATGAAAATGGCTATCCACATCATTAATGGATATCCCAGCAGCAATCATTTTATTTTCTGCTTCAACTCCAATAGAAATTAAAACAATTTCGTTTCCATATTCAGATTTAATTAAGTCAATTAAATTATAACTTCCTATACCTTCATATTCTTCAGCAAGTTCAAGTACAATTGATTCGTTTTTTATTATTACTTTATAAAATTTATTTTCTTCTGAAAGGCCTTCTATAATTATTGCTTTAATAGCGAGTTTAATTAATTTGTGGCTGCAGACTGCTTCAGAATTATATTCTTTAATAGTTAAAGTTAAAGGGCTTTTAGCTCCAATAGAAAGTCTTCCTGAACATGATGAATTAGTATTATTTAATATACTTGGAGCTATTACAACTTTGTTTTTTTCTTTTAGTGGGTTACAATTTTCAGGAATTTCATCACTCATAATTTTTGTAGTTAATTCTCTACCATTTAAAAGCAAATAATCTTTAGAAACTTCTTCTTCATTAATTTTAAGTTCTGACATATTAATTCTTAGAATTTTACTATCCATTTTAATTCTCCTTTACAAATTAGTTAGGAGTTCAATTTACATATATTTAAATGCATTAATTATGCCAATCAAAAAAAATAGCTATTATTCCTATTATTAGTGTCAATTCCAAAGAAATATATAGTTAATAAATTCACAAAATTTAAAAAACTGTTAGGTTTAGTTACACATCTTTCATATAAAAATAAAAAAACCTCCCTAATCAATAAATTAAGGAGATTAAAAGTTGAGATGTAAGGCTTTATATATTATTCAATTAGTGTTAGATTTTCTAACAACCACTAATATTATATTTTTCAAGCTTCCTATAAAGAGTATTTCTCGCAATGTTTAACTGTTTAGCTGTTAAAGTGATATTGCCATCAAAAAATACTAAAGCATCTCTAATAAATTTCTTTTCATACTCATCAAAAGTAAGAATTCTATTTCCCTTATCATTAAGAATCTTTCTGATGTGGTTAGGTATATGCTCTAATTTAAGTATAGAATTGTCCATTAAATTTAATGCGCTTTCAATTACATTCCTCAGTTCTCGGACATTTCCCGGCCAGTTATAATCTAAGAATATTTGTTTTGCTTCCCTTCCAATTTTAAGACTACCTTTATTGAATTTATAACCTAATTTTCTTAAAAAATAATTTGCCAATACTAAAATATCAATTTTCCTCTCTTTTAGAGGTGGAATATTTAGATTGACAACATTTAATCTATAATAAAGATCTTTTCTGAATTTATTTTCTTCAACAAGTTTAGCAAGCGATTTGTTTGAAGCTGCAATAAATCTTAAATCAATATTTTTACTCTTATTACTTCCTAATGAAGTGATTTTCTGCTCTTCAATTACTCTTAATAATCTGGCCTGATTTACTTTGGTTAAATTATTAATTTCATCTAAAAATACTGTTCCTTCATCTGCATATTCAAGTTTTCCTACTCTACCACCTTTTTTCCCGCCTGTAAATGCACCTTCTTCATAACCAAAAAATTCACTTTCAAACAAATCATCCGGTATTGCACTACAGTTTACAGCAACAAATGGTTTGTTTGAACGAAAACTATAATTATGAATCGATTGTGCCAGAAGCTCTTTACCTGTTCCGGTTTCGCCATGAATCAAAACCGTAGAATCATTAAATGCTACTTTTTTTGCAGCTTTCATTAATTCTTTCATTTTAAGACTTTTATAAATTATATCAGAAAAATTATAATCAGCAGTTTCTTCTTTTTGCTTGTTTTTTAAGCTGTTATTTAACGAACTATAATCCTTACTCTGAACAATTAGCTCTCTGTTAATATCCTCACATACTTTTTTTAAAAGTGCAGATGTATGAGGATGAATATTTTTATAATTGGCAGCCATACATAATACTCCACATATATAACCGAATTTATCTATGATTGGTACTGCTGTACAAACTAAATCATGGTTTTTTTTAAGAAGATGTTCTTTAGAAAATATTGTAACCGGTGTTTTGTTTTTAATTAAAGTTCCAACTGCATTAGTTCCCTGTACTTCTTCTGACCAATTAGCGCCTTCGATAATATCATATTTTTTAGAAAAAGCCAAACTTTTATCTCCTATAACTTTTAAAATACAACCTTTGTTATCAGCAAGAATTACATTATAACCTGAACCTTTTACCAGAGAGTATAGCTCTTTCATTTTAGGCAAACAGTAATAAATTAATTTGCTATTTTGTTCTTTAATTTCTTTTAATTTATTACCCCTTATTATTACATCAGTTGGTTTATCAGTTATTGGGTTTAATTTATTATTATCATCATTAATACATCTATTCCATGATTCTTTAATATTATCTCTGATAGATTCTTCTATATCACCACTAATTGCTAATTTTTCCCATGCATCACTTATTTTTTCTAAATAATAAGTATTTTCAACAAACAATTTTTTTGCCTCCTCTCATTTAAAATAATAACAGCTTATAATGTTAATGTTCACGAATATTCTGTAAACTCCTTTATTTTAAAAAAATAAATATTTGCACTGCAAAAAGTCTGAAATAATCTATAACGAATCCAATTCAAGAAATGATTAATAAAACAAAGCACTTAAATCTGGAGATCCATAATTCTATATTATGGTTTGCCCCCAAAAAGACTAAATAAATATCCTTAGAAATAAAATTATCTAAGGTCTTGAGTAATAAATTTCTCATTTATCAGTAAAAATAAAATTATATAGTGTAAAAAAGACTTACCTGGTTCAGGAGGTGGATGGTTCCAGTCCTTTCAGCAACTTTTTGAAGTTTGCTGCTGCAACTTTGAATCCAAACCAGATTTTTTGACATACTTAACCCCTGACCGGCATATCATCGACATCATATTTGCGTCTGAAAACAGAAGGTATTCCTTCTACGCCTGCTCTCTGGTTACATTCTTGGATGTATTCTTTTTCTCCCATTGTTTCTCTTAGTTTTCCTGTTTCATATCGTTGTTCAGTAAAACTGACTGAATTATGTTTTTTGTTGCTTTTTATTCTGCACTCTGATTTTAGTTTGCAGCCAGCACACTTTTCTTTATCAAAGATGGCATAGAATGAATTCTTATCAGGGTCTTTCTCCTGATAATCAGGTTCTACATCATTGGCACAGCTTAAAACATTTTCATAGTCAGAACCAAGATTAAAGTTTTGATAATAGGTCATTTTGTCAGCAGCAGGTTTTTTACCGGTTAATTCACCGGGCATAAACTTAATACCGAGATTTAAAGCCTTTTTAGCAAGGCCATAAGTATAATAAGCACCATCCATAAAGATTTTTATTGGGTTCTCAATATTAAAGTTTAGCACATGCTCACTGTTCAGCTTTTCTAAAGTATCAGCACTAAAGTCCTGATCAGAATATATGTTAGGCTTAAAATCATAGGTTGTAATTACAGAATTATCGTCGTCAAAAACTTCCAGCACATTGGCTGTATAGCCGATATTAGCTTCATATTTCTGTCTAAAAGTTGCATCAGGATCACTGGGGTTCTGCAGAATATCAGATTCCAATTCTGTACCGTCCTTAGCTTCAATATTATCAGGATCAAGATCATCAAAATCATCGTCATCATAATCTGTCTGTTCTCCGAGCATTCTTTTTAGAAGCATAAATTCTTCAGTTTCAGTAACACTGCCTCCGGCAGTAACTGCTGAATCATAAAGAGTTTTAGCATCTTCTAATAGCTTTTTGAGTTTGCTTTTGGTTTCATCATTTTTGGTTCGATAGATGACTTCATTTCTGTGGGACTCTTTTAAATATACTTCAAGTCCTTCAGGAATTAGATCTTCAAAAGACTGAGAAAGCATTTTGATGAAGTTAGCATTAACAGTATAAACAAGTTCTATTCTGGATAATTCTCTGGCGGAAGAAGAAACCATAAAAGAATCAATTCTAGCTCTATCGCCTTCGATTTCCAGATTATCTGTAATTAATTCAGCCAGGGATTCAACTTCCTGCTGAATTAAGTCTATACCTGTTTCTTTGTAGTAATCTGTAACCCGTTCTCTAAAATTACTGAATGTATTTTTAGAGACAGGCGGTCTTTCTTCACTGGTTAATCTAAGAGCATACTGATATTCCATACTTAGATGGATATTGGCAACTAATCTTTCATCAGTGAGATCAAAAAGTTCTTTAATTACAAGGGAACTGATAATTATATTAACAGGAGTATTCGGTCTTGAACCTTTATCACTGTAGAGTACAGCAAAGCGTTCTTCATCAATTGCAGGGAAGATAATTTCCTGAAAAGTATCGGCCCAGGAATTTAAAAGATATTCCTGTAGATATTTAGGTAAATCCTTAAATGAGTCGTAAAGACTTAACTGCTGGTGACTGTTGGGAACAAACATTCTATCATCCTTTCTATGATTTATTAAGTTAATTATATCAAAGAAAGCCTGTCATATAAAGGATTATGGCGGATTAATCTAATTAATTTTAGGATGATAAAAGAAAAATTAATTGTTATTATTTGGTTATTGATGAAATTTATTTAGGCTTTTTGGGGGCAAACCAAATAGCAATTATCAATTTAAAGAAGTATTTACTGGATTAAGGACACTGGATTACACCTCTGGCCCAGAGGCAGTCACCACATACTGGAAACTGATTTCCATGGCAGTCTTCTTCATTTGTTTCTGACATATCACAACCCGAGCATTGAGTACAATCTGAATAAGGAAATTCTTTAACTTCTTTACGGAAGTCTTTAAATTCCAAACTGTTCCAGATTTCATTTAATGGCTGCTCTTTAACATTACCCAGTGAATATTTTTTGATGTGTTTTTCTCTCTCCCTGATATAAAGGTCATAGCTGTGCATTAGAGCAATACACGGGGCGATTTCTCCCCGCCAGTTAACAGCGATTGAGCCTTCTTCTACAAATTTGCAGTAACCCTTATGGGGATTAAATGGCACCTGGGTTGTACTGATAGAACTAGATTTACCTCCCACTGCAGCTATATCTTTAACAATATTTTCTCTCAAATCTGTCGGTGGTAAATATATTTCTGGTCGGTGCTCTGTTCTTATCTCAGGTCTGGAGCGGCTGATTGAAAAAGAATAGAGAATTTCATCGGTCATGCTCTCTGTATAGGGAAGTAGATTGGTTAAAAAGATAAATGATGCTCCCATTTTAAAAGCCAAACGGCGTAGATCTTTAAGCTCATCTACATTTGATTTCATAATAACATACTGAACTCCAATTTCTGTTTCAAAACCTAATTTGTCCCTGATTTTTTTAAATTCCTGCACATTGGAAACAACCTGATTTAAATCAGCTCCAGAGCGAATATTTGCCATTGTTTCAGGTGAAGTTCCATCAACTGAAACCACAATACTGTCAAGACCAGCTTTTAAAAGACCTTCTGCCTTCTCTTTGTCGAGCAGCAGTGCATTTGTAATCATCTGGGTTTGAACATCAAGCTCAGATGCTTTTTCAACCATTTCAACAATATTGGGATTATAGAGTGGTTCACCTATCCCCCAAAAAGAAATCTTTTCTACCCCTTTGAATTCTTTTAAATCTTCAATTAATTTATTATAAACATCAAGATCTAAATGCCCCATCTCTTCATCCCAGGAATGGCGGACACAGGTTATACAGTCAAGGTTACAGTCACTGGTTGGTTCAATATAAACTTTAGTTAAAAGAGGATCCATTCTTTCTAAATAAAAACCCCTTGAGCCAAGCTTTAACTTTAATTCTGTATTTTCTTCTATACCCAGTCTATCTTTAACTTCAGATGGGATTTTTAATTTACCATCTTCAAGCTTAACCTCCAGACTTTCTGGTGGCTTTTCATTTAAACCATCACTTCTCCAAAATTGAGGATTGTTGACTAAAAACTGCAATATTTTTACCCCTTTCTCTTTTTAAAGTCATATTTTTCTGAACTTTAAGCTTAATAATAAAAAACTTAAGATTAAGTAATTATATCATACAACTTCTGTCAACTTTTTTCAATCATATTTCCCAAATTTTTCTCTGGTAAACATCAGAAAAAAATTGATATTCAAATTTGATAGAATTTTTGAAATGATAGTTAAGCTTTTTGAAGTTCTTTGTTTCTATTTCTTTTTCTAAAATCTCGACCATATTTTCAACCAACTCTTTGTAATCTGAACTTTTAAAAACGGTGGCCCAGTCCTGATATATTTGATTATCATTCTCTTTTAATTTGTGATGATGATATTCAGCCATTTTTAAATATATCCAGTAACAGGGTATCAAAGCTGCCATTCCTTCGGCAAAACCTGCTTGAGAACTTACCGCCAGCAAATAATTTGAATAGGCGATATTTGAATAAGTCATTTTCATTTCTTCAGCACTTTTAACTTCAAGACTATAATATTCTAAAAGCTCCTGATATTTAGCAAATTCAACATTTGCTTCAATATTTAAAATGTCTATCAACTGCTGTTTTTGCTTTAAATTTTCCGCTTTAGAGATTAAAATGGCCATATTACGCATCGATTGATTTAGGTAATAATGATCCTGAATTAAATAAAATTTAAATGTTTCTTCAGCTAATTTGCCTCGGTAAATTTCATCTACAAAAGGATGCTTAACAACCTTAAGCCAGTCTTTTTTGTTTTCGCTTACTAAATCTTTAAACTGCAATTATTTTTCCCCCCTCACAACAACATAATCTCCCTTTTTGTAGCCTGGAATTGATTTTTCTACCTCATCATTAACATATTTGGGGTGTTTAGTTAAAGTTTGCCTGAATTCTAAATTTTTAAAGCCAACTTCTTCCATGATTTCTATTAGTTCTTCGGTGGAAAGCCAATCGGTTCCTGCCAGAAAATCCATTGGATAGGGATATTTAGGTGAAAGTTCAGTTCTGTAATGGCCTTCCAAAAAGGCCAGTCTGTAGAGCAGAGCAAAAGATGATTCAGCAGGTAGAATAGAGACTATTATCTCACCACCCTTTTTAAGTACCCGATAAGCTTCTGAAACCGCCTTTTGCTTATCTTCTACATAGGCCAGTATTGTTCCTAAAAGAATCTGCTCTATACTCCGGTCGGCAAAGGGTAGGGCTTCGGCTTTTCCAGCTTTGACCTCTATTCCTCTGGCCCTTGCAAGATCAGCCATAGCTTGAGAAGGCTCAACTCCTTTTTTAATATCCAGCTTTTCAGCAAAGAGACCATTCCCAATTCCAACACTAAGACATTTTTCTGGCTTTGTTATCATTTTAGCAAGAGCATTAAGTTCAGTCAAAAATAAATTTTCATTATTTTTAAACCAGATCTCAAAATCTTCTGCACCCTGATTAAATTTTTCTTGATTTAATTCCAATCTGTTAAGTTTTTTGCTTTTTATCTTTGTCATTATTATCTCCTCCTGATTTTTATTTGTTAGCCAGCAAATAGATCGTATCCATAAATTCTCTTTTAAATTTGGCAGGGGTTTGAGTTTTTAAAGCTGCTATTTCACCTGCATAAGCATAATATATTAAAGCAGTTTTTATTTTTTCAAATAGGCTCAACTTTGATTCAACTGCTGCAAAAACGGCCAGGGTTGAACCCAGCATACAACCTGTTCCAACGATCTCTCCCATTAAGTAGCTTCCCCGGTCTGAATAAAAAATTTCTTCCTCTCCGGCCAGAATATCCACCTTTGCACTGACTGCCACAAGACTATTCTCTTTTTGGGCCAGTTTTTGAGCAATTTTGGCCATATTCTTATATTCACCGATCGATTCTACACCTTTTAGTTCTGCTTTTTCTTCAGCCAGCACAGCAATCTCAGCCCTATTTCCTTTAATTAAAGTTAAATCTAATTCTTTTAAAATTTTAAAGGCTGCCTCTTTTCTAAACTCCGTGGCACCTACTCCTACAGGATCCAGGATTACTGGTATATTTAGCTGATTGGCTCTTTTGCCGGCTTTAAAAATTGCTTTTAATCGTTCTTGATTAAGGGTCCCTAAATTTATTAATAGGGCAGATGCTGATTCTACCATTTCTGCAGCTTCTTCTGGGGCTGATGCCATTACAGGTAAGGCCCCCCAATTTAAAGTTATATTGGCAGAATCACTGGCACTAACATAATTACTTATCTGGTGAATTAACGGTCTTTCCTTTTTAATTACTGCTTTTATCTGCTGCCAGTTTTCTTCAATATTTTTTGCTAAACTATTAGCTTCTACTTCCATGCTTAAACTTCCCTTTCTTTTTTAGCTTTGACTATTATCTTTCTGAATTCTTGAGCAGATTTTTGTATATCTTCTGCCTGGCTTAATGCAGAAATGACAGCAATATTGTCAGCACCAGCTTTAATAACCTCAGCGGCATTAGCTGTTTGAATACCACCGATTGCAGTTATTGGCAGAGACAATTCTTTTCTCAGTTTATTGATACCTGCAGTTCCTATTCCAGCTTTAAAAGCGGCTACTTTTTTAGAATTGCTTTTAAAAACTGAGCCCACCCCCAGATAATCTGCTCCCTCTTTTTCTGCTTTTTGGGCTGCTTTTAATTCTGTGGCAGTGATCCCAATAATTTTGTCTGGTCCCAGGATGGCCCTTGCTTCCTTTAAAGGTAGATCATCCTGACCTAAATGAACACCATCTGCATCTAAGGCCTGGGCCAGATCCACCCTATCATTTATGATTAGTTTTACCCCTCTAGAAGCGGTAAACTCTTTTAATTTTAAACCCAGCGAATACCTCTCCCTGACCGATAATGACTTATCACGAAGTTGTACAGCATCAACTCCACCTGCTACAGCCTTTTTTACAACTTCAAGGCTCGTTCTTCCCTGAGAAAGGTTTTCTTCAGTTATTAAATATAAGCTCCAGTTTGTATCCTTCATTTTTTCCTCCTTTAAACTAGCCTCGTATTGATTCTCTTTTAAGATCGAGCTGATAGATATGATTGAGAGGACTGTTACCCATACCAATTTTTTCTCCTTCAGCTATGGCTTTAGTTAAATATATTTTGGCTTTTTCTACCGCTTTTTCCATGCTATAACCAAGGGCCAGATTGCTCGCTATAGCTGCAGATAATGTACAGCCTGTACCATGGGTATCATTGGTCTCAATATAATCAGCCTCAAATTTTACAAAGCTGCTGCCATCATAAAGCAGATCAACAGCTTTTTTGCTTTGCTGAACAGTATTACTAAAGTGACCACCTTTAATTAAAACATATTTACTGCCAAAACTATGGAGCTTTTTCGCTAGAAATTCCGCTTCAACCTCAGCTTCTTTGTCTATTCCTGCTAAAACCTTAGCCTCCATTAAATTAGGGGTTATCAAATCAGCTAGAGGAAAAAGCAGCTCTTTATAACTTTCTACAGCATTTTCTGCCAGCAGCAAATCACCACTGGTAGCAACCATAACCGGATCAACAACCAGATTTTTTAGCTCATATTCTTCAATTTTTTGAGCTGTAATTTCTACCAGCTCTTTTGTAGCCAGCATTCCAGTTTTAAGAGCATCAAAATCTATATCACTCAGCACAGAATCAAGCTGAGCAGCCACGAAGTCTTTATTTAATGTTTCAACCGCCTGTACACCCAGGGTATTTTGGGCTGTCACTGCAGTAATCACAGATGCACCATAAACTCCATGAGCAGTCATTGTTTTTAAATCAGCCTGTATTCCAGCTCCACCACCGGAATCAGAACCAGCAATAGTTAAAACTTTTTTCATTTTTATCGCTCCTTGAGAAATATTTTGATTTCAATTTAATTTTTCGTTTATCTAAAAATCACTATCTATTAAACCGGTAAACAATTCTGTTTCTGCAACAATCTCTAAAAAGAAATAGGCTATAAGTGCACCTCCGATAGAGCTAACTGAAAATGGGATAACAAAGAAAAATACTGCTGAACCACTTCCCATTAAATAATTTGCGATCGGATAAGCTGCCAGGGCACCTAAAATCCCTGTGCCAATTACTTCTCCCAACACTGCTGAGAAATTACTTTTTCTCAGTTTGAAAAATAAAGCGGCTAAAAAGGCTCCAACAATACTACCGGGAAAAGCAAGTAGTGAACCCGTTCCTAAAAGATTTCTGAGTAGAGAAATAGCAAAGGCATTCCAGACAGCATAGGCAGGTCCCAATAAAACCGCAGATAAAACATTGATTAAATGTTGAACCGGAAAAGCTCTGGCAACTCCAACCGGTATATAAATTATATGACCTGTAATAGTTCCTAAAGCAATCAACAATGCTGAAAAAGTTAAATTTCTATTTTTCATTTCCATCATCCTTTCTTTTCTAAAAATATTAATTAATAAACAAAAAAACACAGCCCCAGAGTCAGGAACTGTGCCTTTTATAAAAATATCAAAATATTTTAGATACTTTTAAAATGCACATCTCCCTCCGCTGGTATTATCCAGATCAGGTTCAAAGGGTTAAAGTAAGAACTTTTCTCAGCCAGATGGCTCCCCTGTGTTAGTGAATATTTGTTTTTAATTTTTTAAGTGTCTAATGTGTTTAAACTTTTCAACAAGATCAAAATAACAATATAGTTAATAATTAAAGTTGGAATTAAAAAGCTTGCATTATAGATTGTAGAATATGCCCAGACATTTTGACCTTCTGGAGCATATTGTGAAAAGAAAATAACTCCTGATAAAATGTGAGTTATCAACCTTGCTCCCCCGGCAACAACAACAGCTACCAGAACATTAAGCGGCTTAATTACTCCATCTTTTCTGATTGTAAAATAGCCAGCAATACCCAGTAACATATATGGCAGCGGATAATCCATTATCAGCTGCACGGGATGAATAATATAGGCTCCAAACATCAACTGTAATAAACCATAGCTAAGACCACTAAAAGCACCTGCACCAAAACCCCAGCGAAAAGCAACAACTAAAATCGGCAGCATTTCTAAACTAATCGAACCACCCTGGGGCATTCTCCAGAGTTTAAAAAAATTCAACACTACAGCTAAGGCGACGGCAACTCCAATTTCTGCTAACATCCGAGTAGAAAATTTGCTTTCCATAGTAAAAACCCTCCTGGTGTGGATTACGAACCGGAGGGTTTAAGGATTTTAAAAATTATTAATGCCTACGCCTGCATTACCAGGATCAGGTCAATGGGTCGATGAATAAATTCATCCTCTCAGCCTCCAGTTCGGACTCCCCAGTTTTTATTTTTTAGTAATTATTATTAATTTCTTTCTACCTGTATTATATAACATAAAATTTCGTAAATCAAATAAAACATTTAACAATTTTACTCAACTCTGATGATTACGGTTTCATCGTCATCATCAACCCTTAATATTTCTTTCTCCTCTGAGAGATCTTCAAAACTTTGACTTAAAGCATCTAAATTGATCTCATTTTCAGCCAGTTTTGCTTTAGCTGATCCTGGAACAAAGTTCAGCATAGTTTTTGCTATCCCCAGTGGTAGCGCAATATTGACCTTTTCTTTTCCTTTTTCATTAACAATAATTCTCAGATGTTTTTTATTTTTCTTTTGAGCTTCAGTTTTACTGCCTTTTTTTTCGATTTGAGAAGTTGAATCAACATCAGCTAAAGCACTTAACAGTTCTTCTGCTTCTTCAGCATTAATTTGGCCTTCCTGCAGCATTTTTAAAATTCTCATTCTTTCTTGATTCATTTAATTCATCCCCTTAGTTTTAATTTCTTAGCTCTTTAAAGTTCTTTTAATTTTTGGGCTGCCTCTGCAGCTTCAATTTCACCAGCTTCTAACATATCCAAAATTTCTTTTCTTTTTTCTTCCTGGTCTTCTTCTAACAGTTCATCTTCATAGCCAAGACTTTTGATAAGCTCATTAAGTTTATTTCTAACAGTAGGATAAGACATCTCCAGCTCTTTTTCCATACTTTTAATATTGCCCCTGGTTTTAATAAAAATTTTCAAAAATTGCTGTTGTTCATAATTTAACTGAAAAATTTCGTCAAGATAAAAATCACCGATTATTCTGGTCTGACAGCTTTGACATTTTAATTCTCTTACAGATAATTTAGCTTCACAGCTAGGGCATTGATCAGGAATTGGATAACTCATCTCTTTCACCCCTCTCTATATTTAATATTATAAACTAAAAATTAATATTTGTAAATATATTTTTAATAAAATTGATTAATTTAATAAAAAAATTAAATATATTTATTTAATAACTTAAAAACCTGGAATAATATTAATTTTAATACCATTCCAGGTTGAATATTCTTTAGATATTTTTTTGATTTAGAATCCCCAAAACAATCTTATCAATAAAGGGACAACTACAGTCAAAATCAACTGTAATGGTGCCCCGACAACAATAAAATCTTTAAATTTGAAACCTCCTGAACTGTAAACCATCAGATTTGTCTGATATCCAACAGGACTTGCAAAGGCAGCACTGGCAGCAAAGGTTGTGGTTAAAACAAAAGCGAAAGGATTTACACCCAACTGCTGAGCTGTCCCAATCGCAATCGGTAACATTAAAAGCACACTGGCATTATTACCGATAATATTTGCCATCAATGATGTGATTAAATAGATTAACATCATAATAAAAATTGGTGGCATTAATGAAGATAGATTTAAGATCTGGGCTGCCAGATAAGAAGCTGTACCTGATTTTTCTATTGCCAGCCCCATCGGGATCAAACCTGATAATAGAAAATATACCTCCCAGTCTATGGCACTAAAAAACTCCTTTTTATTTATACAACCACTAAGAACCATCATAAAAGCTCCACTTAAAGCTGCAATTGCAACGGGAAGCAGATTAAAAGCCACGGTAATTATAAAATAAGCTAAAATAGCAATAGATATATACATTTTTTTGCGGTCAAAAAAGTTAGGATCATATTCTCTATCAATTATAAAGTTACTGTTAGCCCTCATTCTTTCTAAGGTATTTTCAGTAACCAGCATTAAAATCAAGTCTCCTGCCTTAAAGCGGTAATCTGTCATTTTTTGATGGGTTATTTCTTCCCCACGTCTTAAAGCCAGAACATTACAGTCATATCGCTGTAGGAGGTTGATTTCCTCCATGGTTTTATTCACCATAAGCGAGTGAGCAGGGACAACTATTTCAACTAAGATCTCACCTTTTAATGGCTGTTCAATAGATTTACCATTTACTATAAGCTCAGCCATTGTGGTCATACCCTTATTTTTGACAAGTTCGAGCAGAGTTTCCTGTTTAGCTCTAATAATTAGATGATCACCTGGTCTAATAGTTTTGGCATTTAAAGGTTCCATAAACTGCTTGCCATTTCTAATTATTCTAATAATATCATAATCAAGTTCTTTATCTGCTTCAATTTCAGCAACACTTTTTCCCACATAAACACAATCTTCTCCTATTAAAACTTCTGTTAAATAATCCCGCATTTCATATTCATCAGTTAAGTTGGATTCTACATCAAGGCGAGCTGGTATCAACTTATATCCGATAGTTAAAAGATAAAAAACTCCGATAAACAAAACTATAATCCCCAGACCTGTAAACTCAAAAAGATGGAAAGGATGGCCGATAATCCTATCAGAAACCTCACTGGCCAGAAGATTGGTTGAAGTACCGATTAAAGTTACTGTTCCACCTAACATCGCTGTATAGGAAAGAGGAATCAATAATTTTGAAGGAGAAACTTTAGTTTTTCTCCCTAATTCTCTTACCATGGGAATCAAGGCAGCAACCACCGGGGTATTATTGATAAAGCCTGAAGTTGAACCTGTCAGAGCAGAAATTAAGGCAATTTGCCTTCTGGGATTACTACCCGTTATTTTAGAAATTTTATCACCTAAAAGCTGTACAGCTCCACTTCGCTGAATACCTGCACTAAAAACGAACATCGACATAACTGTAATTGTAGCAGAATTACCAAAACCTGAGAGTGCTTCCTCAACGGTCATATTACTTAAATTGATAAAAAAGGCCAGGGCAATAGGAACCAAAACCGCGAGCATACTTATCGGCATGGGCTCCCAGATAAATAAAGTTACTAATACAGCTATTAATAGCATTATAAAAATTATACTGGCATTTAATTGACTTTCTGGTTCAGCCAGTTCTCCATTATTTTCAAAATTTATATCCTGGGCCAATATATTAGCAGAAAATAAACTGCTTAAAATTAAGATTATTAATAAAACAAATAACACCTTATTCTTAAGATTAAACATTATCTCCCTCCTAGCAATTCTTAAAACCATTTATTTATATTTTAACAAAAAATAGAGGATATTTCTAGATTATTATTGAATCTTAACAGTATAGCTTTTAAACTATAAGCAAAGATTTTTCAAAGGCCGGGAGGTGGATGTGATGGATGATTTAAGAAAAAAAATTGATAGCTTAAAACCTGACATGATTAGTGGTTTAACAACGGCCACGATTGCACTTCCACAAAATATGGCTTATGCTTTAATTGTTGGTGTTAATCCAATTTATGGTATATATGCTTCGATTTTTTCGATGTTAAGTGCTTCTATCTTTAATGTCTCTAAATATATGATCGTTGGTCCTACAAATATGATGGCTGTAGCACTTTACAGTAGTTTAAGCAATTTTCAGGGAGATAATTATCTGGAAGTAATATTTTTAACCACCTTTTTGATCGGTTTATTTCAGTTTTTGCTTGTCAGTTTAAATTTAAGTGAGCTGGTTAAATATGTTTCACATCCGGTGGTAGTAGCTTTAACCCATGGGGCTGCAGTTTTAATCCTATTCAGTCAGATAGAAAATTTTACCGGTGTCACTGTATATGGGAACAATGTTTTGACAAAAAGCTGGCAGTTTATATCGAATCTCTCAGAAATAAATTATTTAAGCATAATAATTGGCACTATTACTATAGCCCTTATCTATATACTACCTAAATTAAAAGAAAATTTGCCTGAATATCTGTTATCAGTTATCATTATGACAATTATTACAAGTTTAAGTGGTTTAAATAATTATGTGCCTGTGATTGGTGAAATACCCCGTCGGATTATTGATTTTAATATTGTTAATTTTGATTGGGGGATAATAGGTGAAGTTTATACAACTGCTTTTTCTATCGCCTTACTTGGTTTAATTCAGACCATGGCTGTTTTACAGGCAGTTTCCTTAAAAACAGAAGAAACTGCAAATTTCAAAAGGGAGTTTAGAAGCCAGGGACTTACCAATATGATAATCTCCTTTTTCAGTGGTTTTGCTATTTCTGCTTCTTTTTCAAATACTTTTGCCAATTTAACTGCTGGAGCTAAAAATAGGATATCACAGTTTTTCTGTGCCCTATCAATAATAATCTTTATCGTCTTTTTAAGACCTTTAATCTCATTCGTTCCAGTTCCTGTTCTAGCTGGATTGGTTATTGCAGCTGCAATCTCTATTGTTGATATTAAAGAAATAATAAAAAATATGAAAACAACAAAGGGAGATGCAATAATCTTTTGGTCAACTTTTTTAGCAACTGTTATCCTGCCAAATCTTGATCAGGCAATTTATTTTGGAGTTTTTGTCTCACTTGTAGTAGTACTGCAGATTTCCAAAAAAGCTGATATAGATATGCTCTATTATGATAAAAAAGAGAGTGATAAAGGTTACCATCTCCACCATGTCGAACATGAAGATAGTGATAAATCAAAAATTGAAAGCAAACAAGCAAGAGTAATTGATCTTAAAGGAGCAGTTCATTTTAGTGCTGCTGATGACCTCAAAAAACAGCTGGAAGAATTTTATACTAAAGATACCGATTATATAATTAGACTCCGCAATGTCTGTAGAATAGATATTACGATCATTAGAGTCTTAGAAGAATTTATAGATAAAGTTCAAGCTGGAGGCTCAGAGGTGATCTTAACCGGAGTTAATAAAACAATCATTAAAATACTAAGAAGATTAGGCATTGCAGAAAAAATTGGAGAGGAAAATATCTTCCAACCCGAAAAAGAATATTTTGCTTCAACAAATAAAGCCTTAAATATGAGTACAAGCTATAATGATAAAGATAAAACAAGCCAATGTGAAAGCGAAGAAGACGAAAGCGAGAAAAATGAAAGTGATAAAAATTAAATATTTAGCAAAAAAACTGGCTTTAATCAGCCAGTTTTAATTTTTCGACTATCTCCCCGCTCTGTACTTACAAAACGTCCTAGAGAATTAATAATTCCACCTATACACTGTCTGCAGTCAGCTGCTTGTTCTTCAATACAAATTTTAGCTGGATAGATTTCATATTTACGACGGTATTTGCTATCTGTAACATTAGGCATCACAACATTTGCTCCAGCCTGAAGGGCTTTTTGTCTGCCAAAATCATCTATAGTACCTAAAGCTGTTGTAGCAGGAATATGGGTCAACTGCAATAATAAGCGGCTTAATGCATTAAATTTTAAGGTCATTTCTAAAGTTCCCTGCCTGCTGTTTTTTAAAGGTGTGTTTTGATGAGGGATAAAAGGACCAGAACCGACCATATCAACATCAAGTTCTTTTAATAGTGATAAATCCTCAGCCAGGGTTTCTGCATTTTGGCCCGGCAGACCAATAATTACCCCACTACCTGTTTGATAACCTAGATATTTTAAATACTTTAAACTTTCAATTCTATTTTCAAAACTCATTCCGGGATGATATTTTTGATAAAGTTTTTTATCTGCTGTTTCATGTTTTAAAAGATAGCGATCTGCCCCAGCTTCTTTCCAGAGTTTATAGACTCCAAAATCACGTTCACCCAGACTAAGTGTTACAGCAATATCATTATTATGTTTTATTTCTCTTATAATTTCCGCTATTTTTTGAGCTGGATAATCGTCTTCTCCTGACTGAATAACAATGGTCTTATAACCCAGCTCAGCAGCCTGATTGGCTGCAGTTATGATTTCTTCCTTCTCAAGCTGATAGCGCTCTAACTCACTGTTGTCTTTGCGAAGCCCACAATAATGGCAGTTTTGTTTGCAGTAACTAGAAATTTCTATGATAGCTCTTAAATGGACTTCATCTCCAAATAATTCTTTGCGTTTTTGATCAGCTTTTTTTATTAAATAATCAAGTTTAGAAAAATCCTGTTCTAATAAATATATTATTTCTTTTTTACTTAAATTAGCTTCAGCAGCTGCTTTATCAACCAGCTCTTTTATTTTTTTATTTTTCATTACAACACCTCTTTAAAATTATAGGTAAAGGTCATGTTCACCATCAGCAATCGCCTCAAGTTTTTGAGCAATATTTGCTGCTAATTTAGAATTATCTTTTTTCAGTTCTTCCATTAGATTACTTATACACTGAGTTCCATGATTGATGCTGCTTTCCGTTCCATAATCTTCAAGATATTCTTTAAAGGTCAACATTGCATTAGGACGGCAAAATTCCTGGATTTTACCAGGTTTAGCCAGATCCATAAAGTCCTTTCCTGTTCTTCCTAATCTGTAACAGGCAGTACAAAAACTAGGTATATAACCATCTTTGGCTATACCGGTAATTATCTCATCAATAGGCCTTAAATCATGGAGTGAAAACTGGGCCAGTTCTTCTTTGTTTTTTTCTTTTTTTTCATAACCACCTGGAGTTGTTCTTGAACCAGCACTTATCTGAGAAACACCATGGGCAAAGAGCTCATTTCTCATTTCAGTGCTTTCTCTGGTGCTTAAAATCATGCCTGTATAAGGAACTGCCAGTCTTAACACAGCTACCAGTTTGCGAAAATCAGCATCAGAAAGCGGATACGGAACTTCAGTTAAAGGACTACCACTGGCAGGATTTAAGCGGGGAACCGAAATAGTATGGGGACCAACTCCATATTTTTTGTCAAGATATTCTGCATGTAAGAGCAGGCCGATTACATCAAATTTATAATCATAGAGACCAAATAAAGCTCCAATTCCGAGATCATCAATTCCGGCTTCTTGGGCCCTATCCATCACTGAAAGCCTCCATTCAAAATTACTTTTGGGGCCAGATGGATGAAGCTCAGCATAAGCCTTTCTATTATATGTTTCCTGAAAACAGGTATAGGTTCCAATCTCTGATTCTTTTAATTTTTTGAAGTCCTCTGTACTTAAAGGAGCAATTTCAGCATTAATTCTTCTTATTTCTCCTCCATTTTCAGTTTTTACAGAATAGGCAGTTTTAATACTTTCAACTACATAGTCTAAATCTGTATTTGGTGCCTCACCGGTTAAAACCAAAAGCCTTTTATGGCCTTCTCTTTCTAAAGCTTCAACTTCATTTATAATCTCTTTTTGACTTAATTTTTTTCTTGCTATATCCTTATTCCCTTTTCTGAAACCACAGTAAAGACAGTCATTAACACATTGATTGGCAAAATATAAAGGGGCAAAGATAACAAGTCGTTTACCATAAATTTTCTCTTTGACCTTTTTGGCTGCATTTAAAAATTGATTGATCATCTCTTCATCTTCAACCTGCAGTAAAGCTGCTGCTTCCTGGGGGGTAATTCCATTTATTTTTAAAGCTTTAGCAATAATTCTTTCAATTTCTTTTTTGTCAGGCTTTTTAGCAGAATCTAATATTGACTCTATTTTACCGTCTGTTATATAATCACAGACTTCTGTTCTATAATCTTCACCAAAATCCTCTTTAAAATAATTTATCTGCTTACTCATTTATTCTCCTTCCTCTTCTATTTCTACAGAAGTTAAGGCTGATTTTAAATTTACACCTTTAAGATTACCCAATTGACCGGTAAGAGCACCGATCTCATCTGGAGTACCTTCTACAATTAAAGAAATCATCGATAAATTATGTTCTGCAGAAGGAATACCCATCCTACCAATAATAATTTCAACATGTTTGCTTAAAATACTATTAATCCTGTCCCCTACCTTTTCTCGCTGTTCTACTACAATACCAACAACACCAATTCTTTTTTTCATTAAATTCACCTCATAAAAATATTTTAAAAACAAAAAACCTGCCAAAAATAGGCAGGGTAAAATTAGGCATAAAAAGATCCCCTCCCCTGATTTTTAGGCTAAACCCCTTAAATTCAGGAAGTGCTTAATTATTATATCCTTGGAGACAGCTTAGTAAAATTTAACTAACCCGGCAGCTCAAATATTAAATTTGAGTTAATTATACACTAAAATTAGACTTTGTTCAAGTTTTCACTAATAAAATAAATCTTTTTTGTTCTTTAAAAAATGTTTTGAAAGCTAATTATTATTCCTGTTTTCTCAGCTTATCTAAAGCTTTATTGATATCTGTAACAAAATTAATCATAAAAGTTAAATATTTACTTATAAATTAAATAAAAAAAGGAAAAATTTACTTTATCGTGAATATATTCTTAAAGGGGATGATAATATGAAAGAAAAACATCTATTTCAAAAATATATTTTAGTTTTTTCTCTAACAATCTTAATTGCTTTTATGTTTTTTGGGCAAGTGTCTGCCAGCCAAAACGAAATAGAAATACCCAGGAGCTTTAGAATTCAGTTAACAATGGGCATCAATAGAGTACCTAACTTAAATACTGTTCAAAGAAATAATCTAATTAATGAGATTATACATATGATAGAAGAAAAAAATATAACAATAGAATTTGTAGAAAATTATTTCGATAGTCATGATATGCAAAATAAAAATGCAGAAAAAATTATTCAAGATTTTAATCAAGAGATAATAAACAATTATGATGAAGCTGATTTTAACACAAGACAATTAAGGGTCAAAGCAAATTATAGGGTTGATTTGACAAATTATCATCCTGAAACAGGTCAAATGCACTGGGTACCATCAAACAGACTGGGTTATCCGATAAAAACTTTAGATGAACTTAAAGCACTTAAAGGTAAGCCTGAAGAATTAAGAAATGAAATTACAACCTTATACGAAGCACTGGCATATATTCAAATATCTGATATGCAGCTTAGTTCGGGAAATAAAACGACAATGGAAGAATATCGCAATTATTTAATCTCATGGCAGTTTCCAGCTCCTGCTGAATATACAATAGAAAAAAATCATGCTAATTGTGCTGGTATGGCTAATTTAATAACCTATTTACTTGAAGATAATTATGATGAAGTTGGGACAATTTGGTATAGCAATAGTTATATTTTAGGTGATAGACGAGGTGGCCATCTAATTAATTATATAAAACATAATAATAAATATTATGTATTTGATGGCCTCCCCTATATTATGGAACAAGAAGTTTATTCTTCACCAGAAAATGGTCAAACTTATTATGAAGGAAATTCATTAGGGGTAATCCATGAAATAAATATTGATGAATATGGTAATCCTGATTTCAATCCATTCATTGATATGTTGACATATTTCAACCCAAATATTGCTCACATGAGCCTAATATCAGAAACAAGATTACCAGCTATAGGTACAAAAACAAATGTAGCAAATAAATACAGAGAAAATTATCTTGCTAATACTATAAGAAATAATCAATTTGAACAAATTTATCAAAACCCTAAAGACCCTCGAGAAATAACAATTCATGAATTTAATTCAGATATACCAATAGAATACAGAGATTATCCACCATATTAAAAATTATGTTTGACATAAGATAAAGATTAAGCCCAACTAAACAGCAACTATAGTTTAGTTGGGCTTTTGATAGAGAATAATTCACTCTGCCTGCTGCCTGAAAAATCTACTTAAAATTATAAAGGCTAACATAACTAGAAATGCTATACCTATATCAGCAAAAAATGCGATTACAGCTGTGCTGAGGCTTAGAAGTGGTCTATTGCTCTCTTTACCTGATTTAAGCATCTGCAAAGCAGAAAAAACGAGCAGAGCTCCTAAAACTCCATAGGGAAAAAACTCTAAAAGCTGAGGTGAGGCAAAAAACAGACCCATTATTAAGATAATAACCCCAGAAATTATATTTGAGCCTCCGGTTCTGGCTCCAAAGCGGTACTGAGCAGCCAGTCCGCCTGAACCATGACACATCGGAAAAGCACCAAATGGACTGAAAAAAAGACAGTAAAAACCCATAGTTTTAAGCAGCTTTTCTTCAGGTACTTTTTTAGCAAAAAGGTCATCGATGATCAACGAAGTTGCCAAAACTGCATTGGCAATAGTTAAAGGCAGTTGTGGAAAGACTCCCCGCAAAAGTCCGGGCAGCCATGCTTCTGCTGGTGGAATATATAATTGAGGTAGATCAGCAATATGAATTGGAATATAGCCCAACTCCATAAAACCGATTAGCAAACCTAAAGCTAAAACAAGCAGAGAAGATATATCTTTAAAGGGTAGAAAAATAAAGGCAATGATCACTGCAGTAGCGATTAAACCAAGGTAAAGATCGCCCACTATAAAGACTACGGCCTGTTCCAATAAAATAAAGCTTAATCCCAGCTGAATACCTCTTATCAACCACTCAGGTATTTCAGATTTAAATCTGGACATCCAGCCTGTATAGCTTAAAATAAGTAAGATTATCCCCATCATCATTGCTGCACTAACGATCTCAGCCTGACTCAATCCACCGGCTATAGCTACAGCACCGATAGATTTCATTGGTTCTACAGGCATCGGCAGCTTATAATATAAACCGGTTATTATGTAGGCGATACCCATAAATAAAAGTATGGGACCTAATTCCATCCCACTTATTACTGCCACAGCCATAATAATTGGAAAAAGGGTCCCAAAATCTCCAACAGCTCCTGCAGTCTCTTCTGCTGTAAAACGAAAATCAGGCCATTTCTTCTGCATATCTTTCACCTAACCTTTGTCTTTATTGACTAAAGCTTAACTAATGTGAATTATATTATAGAAAAATAGATAATTCAATTAAATCCAAAGCTTTTTGTTGATTAATCATTAATTTTTTGGGCTTTAATTTTCTTTCAAAACTGTTTAAAAAGCATCCATCAATTTACTTAGTAATTATCCATGAATACTGCTATACTCTTGTTTTCAAGAGCTAATCGCAGCTGTCAAAACTTGCTTTTTTCACAAATTTGTTATAAAATATTTATGGAGATGTTTATGTTAATTTTTCTCTGATTTTTAATTATCATAATTTCGAAGGGAGTAGATGTAATTTATGTTAAAAAGCAAAAAGTTTTTAGTGATTTTAGCAGTTTTTATGATTTTAGCAGTTGTGCTTAGTGGTAGTATTGCTGCCCAGGGAAGAACTTTCCTCTCAATTGCTACTGGAGGAACGGCTGGAACATATTATCCAATTGGAGGAGCTATTGCTTCTGTTTTCAATAATAATATTGAGGGTATGAATGCTTCAGCTCAGTCTACCGGTGCTTCTGTTGAGAATGCACGTTTGATTTACAATCAAGAAGTAGAAGTAGCAATAATCCAGAATGATATAGCAAGTTATGCTGTTGCTGGAGAAAATCAATTTGAGGGTAATCAAGTTACTAATATGAAAGGTATCACCGCTTTATATCCTGAAGTAATTCAAATTGTTGTTCGTGCCGATGCCAATATCGAGACTATGGAAGATTTAAAAGGCAAAAGAGTTGCTGTTGGTGCTCCAGGTAGTGGTGCTGAAGCTAATGCAAGCCAGATCTTAAACCTATTTGGAATAACTTATGATGACATTAATGAAGATTATCTTTCATTTGGAGAAGCAGCTGGACGTCTTAGTGATAGACAGATTGATGCAGCATTTTTAACAGCTGGTATTCCTACCGCAGCTGTAATGGATGTAGCAGCAACACAGGATATTGAACTCCTTGAGTTTAGTGATTCTGATGTAGAAAAAATCAATGAAGAATTACCATTCCTAACTGGAGTAACAGTTCCTGCTGGAACTTATTCTGGTGTTGACAATGATATACAAACTGTTGCTTTACAGGCTATCTTAGTTGCTGAAGCTTCATTATCTGATGAAGTAGTTTATGATATGACTAAAGCAATATTTGAAAATCGCCAGAGTTTAGTTGATGCTCACTCAAGAGCAAATGATATCACACTTGATACAGCTCTAGAAGGAATGACAGTAGAATTACATCCTGGTGCTCGAGCATACTTTGATGAAGTAATGTAAACTAAAATCTAAAATATTATAGATTTTAAAGGAGGATGACCGGGTATTGCAAAATACCCGGCTCTAATTTGTTATGTTAGAAAAAAATACTTTTAAATTAATTTTAATAATCCTGGTTTTATTTATTTTTTTTACTTTATTTTATTCTCTTCAAAATGAAGTTACAATTTTAAGAGTAGTTGAAAGTAGAGATGAAAATTTAATCTGGGAAAGAAGAATTATAAATAAAAATAGCTTTGTTATTAAGTACCTTCATTCTGTAGCTAAAACAGAAGTTAAAGAATTCTTTGAAATTAGAGATGGAGAAATCATTCTCACAGCAACTGAATACCAATCTTATGGAGCAGGTCTTCCTGTCAATACTAGAGGACAATATATTTTAAAAAATGATAAATTTATTATTAAGGATATTGAAGAAAAAATAGATAATCTTTTGTTAAGGATTAGTGATAGTTCTCAACATGAGTTGATATATCTGAATAAAAGATATCCTCTCTATGAATTGGCTGGCACTAATACTTTAATAGAATTTAGGACTGAAAAATTAAGCTATTTTCAATTTTTGACATGGGAGGTTAAAAAATGGCTGAATCAGAAGAACTAAAATTAAAAAATGGACATCTTAAAGAAGATGAACTACTAAAAAAATATGATCCCAGTACTGACTACCGCAGTTATACTGGTATTGCAGCAATTATAGTGACAAGTATTGCTGTATTTACTTCACTTTTTCATCTTTATACAGCTGGTTTTGGAGTTCTTTTAGCTCTTAAACAAAGAGCAACTCATTTAGGTTTAATGTTTACCTTAATCTTTTTACTCTATCCAGCAATAAAGGGAGAAGAAGATAATAAATTTATCTGGGGGCTTGACCTATTATTTGTATTGGGAAGTATAGCAGTATCTTCATATATTATTATTAATTATGAAGTTTTAGTTAGAAGAGCAGGAATGTTTACACAACTGGATAATATAATGGCTGTTTTAGCTATAATTATCGTATTAGAAGGTACTAGAAGAGTAATTGGTCCAGAATTACCGATTATTTCAATACTTTTTCTAGTTTATGCCCGTTTTGGACCTATGATGCCTGGAATGTTAGGCCATCGTGGTTATTCCTGGACAAGGATTGCTCAACATATGTATTATACAACTGAAGGTATTTTTGGTATTCCTCTTGGAGTATCATCTACTTTTATTTTTCTCTTTTTACTTTTAGGAGCTTTTGCCAAAAGAACCGGACTGGGAGATTTATTTATTGATCTCGCTATGTCTTTAACCGGTAGAACAACCGGTGGACCTGCTAAAGCTGCAGTTGTTTCCAGTGGTTTTATGGGTTCGATTTCAGGAAGTTCTGTTGCTAATACAGTTACTACAGGTTCATTTACGATCCCATTAATGAAAAGAGTCGGATATAATTCACAGTTTGCTGCTGCTGTTGAGGCTGCTGCTTCAACTGGAGGACAGATAATGCCACCGATCATGGGAGCTGCTGCTTTTATAATGGCAGAATTTATTGGTGTGCCTTATGTAACGATTGCAAGAGCAGCTATTCTACCAGCATTATTATATTATATCTCAGTTGGTATAATGGTTCACCTGGAATCAAAAAAGCAGGGTTTAGAAGGAATGGCTCCAGAATTAATTCCAAAGTTTTTAACTGTTTTAAAAACTAGAGGACATATGATAGCACCATTGATAGTAATTTTTTATTATCTATTTAGGGGTTATACGCCTTTAAGAGCAGCTTATCTTGGTATTTTAGTTTCTTTTGCTTTAAGTTTTCTAAAAAAAGATACAAGGATGAGTTTAATGGATTTAATTGATACACTTAAAGAAGGGGCAATTTCTGCCTTAGGAGTTGCTGCAGCCTGTGCAGCAGTTGGTTTTATTGTTGGTACTACTACTTTAACCGGGCTTGGACTTAAGTTTACCAGTCTAACTGTTGCTTTATCAAGGGGCAATCTTTTTCTAGCATTATTCTTTACAATGGTAGCCTGTACTATTTTAGGAAAAGGCCTGCCTACAACTGCAACCTATATTGTTTTGGCAACAATGGCGGCTCCTGCTTTAACTAATTTGGGAGTTCCTATTTTAGCCTCACATTTATTTGTACTTTATTTTGGTGTTATAGCTGATCTTACTCCACCAGCTGCTTTAGCTGCTTATGCCGGAGCTGGTATTGCTGGTTCAAACCCACTTAAAACAGGGCTCACGGCAGTTAAACTAGCTGTGGCTGGTTTTGTGGTTCCTTTTGTTTTTGCTTATTCACCCTCAATGCTCTTAATTGATGCAACTATTTTTCAGGTTGTTTTAATTGTTATAACTTCTATTCTGGGAGTATTTGCACTTTCAGCAGCAGTGCTTGGTTATTTGAATAGAAAAGTAAGTAATGTTGAAAGGCTTGCCTTAATCCTGGGTTCTTTAGGACTTTTAGTACCAGGTTTGACGACTGATTTTATCGGGGCAATTATAGTTGCATTTATTGTTTTCCTTCATTACAAAGAGGAAATTAGTGTCCATCAGGCTGCAGCTTAATTTAAAGAAATACTTCTAAAGAAATTTTTCGAAAAACCAAAAGCCCTTTCAGCACAATTAAGTGTTGAGAGGGCTTCTTTATTTGCTAAAATTTAATTTTTAAAGTTAATAAATTATTAGTTTTAATATTCAACCATAATATAGTGAGGATCACTAACAATAATCTGGGGAGCTGATTGATATATTTCAATGGTTCCCAGAACTCTAATCCTCTTATCTTTTAAATACTGATCAGGCTCATAGGCAAATTTATTCAGATTACGATTAAAGATCACTATTGAAAGTGTGTTATGATAGTCATCAGAAAAGTTTAAATAAGTCACAGCATCTGTTTTAGCAGTATTGACGATTTCTCCTTCTACTATAACCTTCTCACCTATAAATAACTGAGCTGTCTGATAATCAAGCAGTGGTAATTTTGAACTAAATTCTTCCACCTTATTCCAGAGTCCTTTTTGAGCTCTTCTGGCTTCTTCTGCTGCTTTTTTAAACTCTGTTTCATATTTATTATTGGGCTCAACGATCATTAAGGTAGCATAACCATTTTCCAGTAAGACCTGGTTAAGATGCAGCCCATTTAAATAAACATAAGCTAGAAGTCGTCCATAGTGATCTTCTTTTTCTTGATCATATTTAAGCCTAACATTTTTAGCTTGAATTTTTTGCTGAAGATAATCTCTTGCCTCCCAGCCATAATATTCGGCCTCATTATTATCCCAGTCAATTTCTGGGGTATCTATGCCGATAAATCTGACCGATTCACCATTGGCTATTCTAATCGTATCTCCATCAATAACATGATTTATATAAACCTCTTCAAGACTTTCCTCTGTCAGATAATAATATGAACCCGATATTATTAGCGCTATTAAAATAACAGCTGTTAGAGGCTTTTTCAGCATTAAAATCATCCTTAACTTAATTTTCTAAAGGCTCTTAAAGATCAATCTAATCGACTATGATTGAGAATAGTTACTTAGAAATTTCTTTAAACGTCCTAGAGCAATTCTTAAATCTTCTTCAGCAGGTAAAAAAACGATCCTAAAATGATCTGGTTTTGGCCAATTAAAGCCACTACCCTGGACCAATAATACTTTTTCCTGGGTTAAAAAATCCAGGATAAACTTTTCATCATTTTTAATATTAAATCTTTCTGTATCTATTTTCGGGAATAAATAAAGTCCAGCTTCTGGTTTTACACAGCTTAACCCTGGAATATCTGTTAGCAGATCATAGGCAAGATCACGCTGTTCTTTTAATCTTCCTCCGGGTAAAACAAGATCTTCAATACTCTGATATCCTCCCAGTGAGGTCTGAATTGCGTACTGAGAAGGAACATTACTGCAGAGCCTCATCGAAGCCAGCATGTTTAAACCTTCTATATAACTTTTAGCATGATATTTCTGGCCACTCAGCATCATCCAACCTGCTCTAAAACCTGGTACCCGATGAGACTTAGAAAGCCCACTGAAGGTTACAACTAAAACTTCATCAGTCATAGTTGCCACTGAAGTGTGTTCTGTCCCGTTATAAATTATCTTTTCATAAATTTCATCACTGTAAATAATCAAATCATTTTCCCTAGCGATATTGATTATTCCCTGTAATATATCCGGTGGATAATTAGCACCTGTCGGATTATTGGGGTTAATAATCACTATCCCCTTTGTTTTTTCATTAACTTTATTTCTAATATCATCTAAGTCAGGATACCACTTTGCTTCTTCATCACAGAGATAATGAACCGCCTTGCCACCTGATAAATTCACTGCTGCAGTCCAAAGTGGATAATCAGGTGTAGGAACTAAAATCTCATCTCCATCATTTAAAAGCCCCTGCATTGCCATAACAATCAACTCACTGACTCCATTACCAATAAAGATATCATCCATCTCTACATCTAAAATACCTTTATTCTGATAGTACTGCATTACTGCCTTGCGGGCCGGAAAAATTCCATGGGCATTACAGTATCCCTGGGCATTTTTTAAATTATACATCACATCATGAATAATTTCATCTGGTGCATCCAGGCCAAATGGTGCGGTATTACCAATATTTAATTTGTAGATATTATAGCCTTCTTCTTCCAGTCTGGTCGCCTCTTCTAAAACAGGTCCCCGAATATCATAACAAACATTTTGTAACTTTTGAGACTTTTTAATATAATCCATCTTTTTTCCCCCATTTTTACTCAATACTCTCTACTCGAGCTACTGCTAATAATTAAATTCTTGTTAATAATTGATTATATCAAACTTTTTAGCATCTAGCAATAGAAAATCGACTCTAATTTAGAGCCGATTTAAGTAGAATCTTAATATATTAAATGTGAATTTAAAAACAATTTTAATTTTTAGCTCAGGCCTCAAAATAATCTAAAGCTGCCTGGGCCATAACCGCCACCCCGGTCTTTAGAACTGAATCATTAAACTTAAAATCTGATTGATGATGGTTTACAATCTCCCCCTGAGGAGCGATCCCAAGATAATAGAATACTGCTGGTACTTCTCTACCAAAATAAGAAAAATCTTCTCCACCCATCTCAGCTTTTTCTTTTTTTCTAACCTTTTCTTTACCAAGAATCTTTTGAGCCGCTTTTTTAATAATATCTGTCATCTTTGGATCATTAATTACAGCTGGATAACCGAAAATATATTCAAGTTCATATTCAGCTCCATATATTTCACAGATGTTTTTAATTACACTTTCCACATATTCAGCCAATTTTTCTCTGATATCTTTTTTTAAAGAACGGACAGTTGCCTTGATTTCCACTTCATCAGGAATAACATTATGGGTTTGACCGGCCTCTATTTTACCAACCGAAATAACTGCTGACTCAAGGGGATCAATTCTTCTGCTAACTATATTCTGTAGAGAAGAGATAATCTGGGCAGCAATCGGAATAGGATCAATTGTATTATGAGGTCTGGCTGCATGACCTCCCTTACCAATAATTTTTAAATTAAAGCGGTCAGGTGAAGCCATCAAAGGCCCACTTTTATATTCAACAATTCCTTCTTCAGTACTTCCCCAGAGGTGTAAACCCATTGCAGCATCTACTTTAGGATCTTCTAGAACCCCTGCTTTGATCATGCCTTCAGCTCCACCGCTGGTTTCTTCACCAGGTTGAAAAATAAATTTAAGATTACCATTAAATTCTGCTGCCAGTTCTTTTAAAACCATGGCTGTACCGATCAAAATAGCAGTATGACCATCATGACCACAGGCATGCATTACCCCTTTATTTTTCGATTTATAGTCTAAATCATTTTTTTCTTCTACCGGTAAAGCATCCATATCAGCCCTGATCAGAAGTGTTTTTGCATCATCACTATCACTATTTAAAAAACTTGCACAAACTCCTGTACCAAAGATATTTTCTTCTACTTTAAAACCGAGTTTTTTCATCTCATCTGCAGCAAGGTTAGCTGTTTCTTTTTCTGCAAAAGAAAGTTCCGGATTTTGATGAATTTGATGTCTAATTTCTATAATTCTATTTTCAATTTCAGCTGCTTTTTTTAATATCTTTTCTTCTCTCATTTTTTTCACTCCTCAATCTTTCAAAGAACTTATTCCTGCTCTTTTATTAAATAATAATAATTATCATTAAGATAAATATATAATAGCAAAAAGATAGTCTTAATGTCAAATTATTTAAATGACTAAAAATATCGGTAAATCTGCTGCCAGAGCAGTAAAATACTTAAAAAGACAGGAATCCAAAGCAGCTGTAGAGTTAAGTCCTGATAGAAAAAATCATGTATTTTCTTTGATGTATTAAAAATCGTATTATAGAAAACCGTCTCAAAGATTTTATCAGTATCAAATTTAGCATCTTTACGACTCATACTAAATATAAAATCAAGGGCTGAACTGAGATATCTTTCCAATGAAAGATTTTCTCTTACTTTAACTTTAAAACCTACATTATTATGAAGTAAATAAACCACGATTAAAAGATATAATAGACTATCCCTAATTCCAGCCATGATATTAAAATCATAATCAACTAAATATCCCAGCATATCACCTGGCATTTCCGGCCAAAAAGCAACTACTAAAACCCCTAAAGTACCAAATAATATGGCAAGAATATCTGTACTGTGAATTTGATAGCTGTTGATAGCTTTTTTTAGCTTCTCAGTAAAGTGACTGTAATCTTCATCAACAACAAAGATCCAGTACAGTATTCTCAATGAATAAATAACACTGATTAAGGTAAAACCAAAAAATACTATTCTAGTTAAAAGACCTGGAATCTGGGCAGAGCTTATCAAATATTTAGCATTATATCCAGCTGAAAAAACAAGACCAGCCATTGACAAAAAGGAAATAATAACTGCCAGAGAGGTAATAGGTCTTTTAAAAATAGCACCTTTAAAATCATAGACGATTCTGCTCCCATATTCTCTCTGCAAAATACCACTTGTAATAAAGAGGGTTGTTTTAGCAAAACCATGTGCAATAATAAAAAGTACAGCTCCTAAAAATGCCACTTCTCCACCTGTACCGATTGCTAAAGCAATAAATCCGAGCTGACTTACCGTACTATAGGCAAGCATAATTTTAAGATCAGCAGAGCGTATAGCCTGCCAACCTCCATAAACCACCATTGCTATCCCCAGCAAATAAAGCATTGTATTTCCACTTTCAACCGGGATAATCTTAAGCAAGAAAATATAACCAAGTTTAACAACCCAACCAGAAAGAATTGCACTAACAGGTGATGGTGCTTCAGAATGAATGGGAGGCAACCAGAAATGGAAGATAAAAATACCACTTTTGGTGGCAATACCGATAATTAATAAAAACTGCAGCAGCACAGAATCTATTGCTGCGATTTCGGTATAACCAAGGGCATTAGCTGCCAGAGCTGCAAAAAGCAAAATACTACTACCCGCAAATTGAATCACAAAATACTGTTTAACCAGCTTCCAGCTGCTCCAGGCCAATAAAAAAGTTGTGCTCAAAGTGACCATTTCCCAGGCAAAGAGAAAAAAGAACCAGTCAGTTGTTAAAATTACTACCACCGTGCTGATCAGGTAAACCAGGGTTAATATATAATACCAAAATTTATATTCTTTTATGTAATTCCAGGCTGCTAAAGCTGTAATAAGGGTTAAAATAACCCCAACTTCAGCCAGCAGAGGAAAATAACTTTCAAAACTAAAACTTGCTAAAAACTGCTGCCATAATAAAGCCACTGTTTAACCTCCCAACACTAGTTCTATGTATCTTTCCACATTCATAATACTTTCAATTGACATTCTCAGTGGTATATCAAGAAATCTGAAACCAAAGCCAAAAAATATTATTACTGCAGTATAAGCATAGGTAATAAAGCTAACAATCTTTTCCCTATATAATACAGAGAGCAGGGGCTGATTGAAAACTTCCATTTTCAAATCATCTTCGGTTAGCCTAACCTCTTCAAATCCCTTTGCTATGTAACGCAGATAATAAATTACAGCGGTCAAACTACCAAAAATAACTATAAAGGCACCAAAATAACTTTGAGCCTCCAAAAAGGCCATTAAAATAAACCACTTACTTGCAAAACCTAAAAGTGGTGGCATCCCGATCATACTTAAAAGCAGGATGATAAAAGCAATAAAAACTGGTTTATCTCTCAACCCTACCCCTTTAAAATCGCGGTAATGATTAGAAACCGTATACTGCAGGAGATAACCACAGGCTACAAAAAGTCCAGCTTTCATAAACATATGGGCAATAATATGGAGTATCCCTCCATAAAAACCGGCTTCAGTATTGAGCATTATTACAGCAAAAATCATCCCAATATGGCCAATACTTGAGTATCCCAGCAATCTTTTAATATTATTTGACTGCAGGGCAAAAACATGGCCTAAAAAGGAAGAAAAGAGTGCAATATCCAAAAGTAATACATTTAAGTTTAATGCCACAATAGTTTCAAAACCTATTACTGTCCAGATCATCCGAATAAATAAGTAAAGATAAATTTTAGAAAGAACTCCAGATAAAACAGCCGTTACGGGTGCCGGTGAAGAATCATAACTTTTAGGCAGCCAGAACAAAAATGGAAATACACCCATTTTGATTAATAAAGCTGTTAAAAATATTGAAATAATAAAAAGCTGGATTCCACTTTCTAAAGAGGCAAAGTTATTTGCCACATCTGCCATTGTCAGGGTACCCAGATTAAAATAAGTTAACAAAACTCCAAAAAAGATTAAAGATCCTGCAACAATATTATAAAATAAATATTTAATTGCAGCCTCACTACCTGGATGACTCCTCTGAAAAGCAATCAAAGCACCTGAAGCAATCGTTAAAAGTTCTATAAATACATACATATTAAAGAGATCACCGGTGAGCATTGCACCATTAGAAGCTGCAATGATTATAAAATAAAGTACATAAAATTTCCCCTCATGATGACCAACATAGCCTATAGAATATATTATTATGAAAAATAAACTTAGATTAACTACTAACAAAAACAAAAAGCTTAAATTATCCATTACCAGATTAATACCAAAAGGTGGCCTCCAACCACCTAGGTGGTACTGTAAAAACAAACTTCCATCTCTAATCTGCTCATAATAATTGACAATAATCGAACTCAAATTAAAGATTTGAATAAAAATACCCAGCAGAACAAAAAGTCGTCTCAGCTTTGCATTAATCAAATCGATAAAAGGAATTATAAAAGCTGTTCCGAGGGGTACTATAATCAGCAGTATTATTCTTGTCTCCATCAATTATTCAACCCCTCTATCTTTTCTCTATCAATGGTATCAGTAAACTGATTTAATTCAATGATCAAGGTTAACAAAAGAGCTGCAGTACTTGCTCCAATAACTATTCCCGTCAAAGTTAGAGCCTGTGGTACAGGATCATTAAACTTGCTAAACTCCTCTCCCATTCTATGAATTGCTACATCTCCTCCAACATCAGAAAAGGCAATTACCCAGAAAAATATTGAAGCCTCCATTAAATTTAAACCAATTACATTTTTTATCAGGTTAGTTTTCATTATCAGTGCATATAAACCCAGCATAAAGAGGATTATAAAGATGAAATTATTTCGCATTTAAAAATCCTCCTTAAAAGTTTTTTGAATCATACTATAAAATATTATCGCCAGTCCTGCTCCAACCTTAATTCCAACCCCAAAGTTTACATATGGAATACTACCAGCTGAAATTAAAGTTCCAGTTTCAGCGGTTAAAAAACCTAAATTTTTCAGGAAAAAGCCCTCCATAAAAATACCGGCAACTCCGAGCCCCAAAAAGGTAAAAGCTCCAACTGTTTCCAAAGCAGTTTTCATCTGTGGACTATAACGCCTGTAATCATAGGCACTACCATAAACTATAGAGAAAATGATCGAAATAACTGCTAAAATAACACCACCCTGAAAGCCTCCACCAGGACTTAAATGCCCATGGGTGATTACATAAAGGCTAAAAAGGGCAATAAAAGGAGTAACCAGACCAAAAGTTCTTTTAACTATAAAGGAAAGCCCACGTGAAGAAACCGGTAGCATCTTTCTAGATAAAATCAAAACAATACCACTTACTGCACCAAAAATCACCGTACTTTCTCCAAGTGAATCAAAAGCTCTATAATCATAAAGTACAGCTGTAATTAAATTTAGTGAACCTGTATCACTTAAGCCTGAGCTGATAATGTAGTCAGAAACTCCAAGCTCAAGACCTGTATATTCAGGTACCAGGGAAAAATTTTCATATAAAGCAATTGCTGTTAATATAAAAACTGAAATAACCAATGTTTTTTTAAAATATTTATGCAAATTTTTTCACCTCCGGCTGAATTTCAGTCGGAATCACCATGTCTGATCTGACTGATTGCACTCATAAAAATTGCAGTACTTAAACCTGCTCCAATAACTGCTTCTGCTAATGCAACATCAGCAGCTCTATGTAGTAGATAAAGTGCTGTTAAAACTATAGAAAATGTCGACAAAAATATTATAGAAATTAATTCTTCATCAAATCTGACTGCCATTACAGCACATAAAACCAAAAATACAAGCAATAAATTTTCAAGAATTACTGTTGCTGTCATCATAATCTCTCCCTAAGTATTCAGAATAGGCATCAATTGCATATTCTTTTGGTAATGCAACCTCACGATGATAAGACGCCCTTGCTATTGCATGAGTAGCCATCGGGTTTGAAAAGAGAAAAAATACTCCAATCAATACTATTTTAGCACTTAAAAAGAATTCCCAGACATACACTGCAGTCCCCATAGTCACCAGCACAGCAGAAATTGTTAAAACCACAGCCCCGGCATGAATTCTGGTATATACGTCAGGAAAACGCAGCAATCCAAGCACCGTTATCAGGGCAAAACCTGCCCCAGAATACATCAAAAAATATGCGGCTATTAACCTGATTGACATCATCTATACAACTCCCCATGTTCAAAGTATTTGGCATAAATCAACATATCAACAAAAAGCAGTATTGCATAGGCTAAAACGATATCTACCAGTAAAAATAAATCAAAATGTAGGGCAATCATCAACATTACAAGGGACATAAATATTCCTATTGTATCTGCACCGATCAACCTGTCAGTAATTGTAGGTCCCACAATAACCCGGTAAGATACTATAATTGAAAGCGTTGTAAAAAATATTGCCAATCCAAGTATCATCTGAAGATCACTCCAATCCATTTTTCAAAACGGGCAATGATTTCCTGTTTCATTTCTGCCTGTTCTAAAGTTTTTACATCTATCCAGTGAATATAATATGATTTTTCTGTCCTATCATAATCTAGGGTTAGAGTCCCCGGAGTCAGGGTAATTAAATTTGCCAGCACACTTAAGCCGGTAATATCTGTCAACTCTGTTTTAACCTTTACTATTCCCGGATTAAAACTTGGATCTTTTTCAAAAACATGTTTAGAAACTTTTAGAGCAGACAAAATTGCTTCATAGAAAAAAACTGGAATGAATAAGAACAATAAAAATAACTTACGAAAATAATGGTACCAGGGTAGATCTCTTTTAACCTCTCTAAACAGCATATCACTAAAAAATAGGGTTACCAATAGGGAGGCGCCACTACCAACTATCAATACATCTATAGTTATTCTTCCTGCAAAAATAATCCAAACTATTAATAAGATGATAAAAGCAGATATTTTTTGCAGCATTTAAACACCTCCAATTTTATTTTAATACGCTCTTATATATATTTAAAACATCTTCTTTATCTATTTTAACAATACTTCCTCTTTCCTTACCTGCAACTACTTTAGCAGCCATTTCTTCCAGGCGGTCACCGGGTACACCCAATTCTTTAAGTGTAAGGGGCATTCCTATAGATTTGAAAAATTCTCTGGTCTTTTTTATCCCCTGTTCAGCAGTCCATTTAAGATCTTTAAAATCAGGATCTACACCCCAAACTCTAACCGCATACTGGGCAAAACGTTCTAAATCATGTTCATAAACATACTCCATCCAGGCAGGTAAAATTACTGCAAGCCCAGCTCCATGAGCCACATCATAAAGAGCACTTAACTCATGTTCTATCCCATGTGAAGCCCAATCACCAATCCTACCTGTATCTAAAAGATTATTATGGGCTATACTTCCAGTCCACATAATTTCTGCTCTGGCAGCATAATTTTCATTATCTTCTAGAACAAGTGGAGTATTAGTAATCATGGTTTTTAAAGCAGCTTCACAAAGTCTATCTGTTAATTCTACATTTTTTGTTTTTGTAAAATATCTTTCCAGGATGTGGGACATAATATCAACTGCACCAGCAGCTGTCTGGTAATCAGGAAGGGTGTAGGTTAATTCAGGGTTCATAATCGCAAATTGGGGTCTAATATGTTTTGAATTTATAGAGAGCTTGTGCTCTCCTTCCATTTTAGTGATAACTGCTGAGGTGCTTGATTCACTACCTGCAGCTGGAATAGTTAGTACAACCCCTACTGCTAAAGCTTGCTTGATTTTTGCATTGGACTCAAAGAAATCCCAGACATCACCATCATAATAGTGGCCAACTGCAATAGTTTTAGCAGAATCAATTACACTACCACCACCAACAGCTAGGATGAAATCTATATTTTCTTTTTCTACAATATCTATACCTTTTTTAACAAGCTCCAATCTGGGGTTAGGTTTAACCCCACCAAGCTCAACATATTCTATACCTGCCTCTTCTAAAGATTTAACTACGGCATCATAGGTGCCGTATTTTTCAATACTACCACCACCATAGTGAAGCAGCACCTTAGTTCCGTGTTCTGCAGTATGCTTACCCACTTCTTTTTCTCTATCTTTACCAAAAATAATTTTGGTAGGATTTTCATAAATAAAATTTCTCATTATTAACTGCCTCCTTTTAAATAGCTCTATGAAAATGTTTTCAGGCAAAAATTTTCATAAAACTCCTTTAAACCTGAAAAAAATTCAGCTTTTTGCTCAAAAAACATTTATAATTAATAAATTTCTTACTCAATAAATTATATCACAAAAACAACTTTGATTTCCATAAAAATTAAGAATTAATCAGAAAACATTTCTTCACCAAATTCTTCAGTTCTTTCACTGATTTCTCTGGCCCTGTCAAAAAAGTTATTAAGCAGCTCTGGTCGGTCTGTAATATAGCCATCTGCACTAAACCAGGTCAATACTTTTATCTGCCAGGAATGATTAATAACATAAGGAAATACAAACAGCCCTCTTCTATGAGCTGCACCTATATACCAGGGCAGAGAGACATGTCCTTTCGGTCCAATTCCTTCTGCAACCTCTTCAGTTAAATTAAGCCAGCCCTCCCAACGCCATTTAGTAGCTACATTACTGCTGGTTAAAAGCAGCCTTGGGGATTCTGGTCTCAACTCTCCCAATCTCTCTAAACTGGCAGGTGAAAAGGAAAGAAAAAGAACCCTGGGAGCTAATTCTTCATCTTCATATATTTCTTTTTCATTTAATAGTTCAATTATTTCTTTTTCAATATCCTGATAAAGGTAAGGACTTTTCAACTCTATTGCCAGTCCCACCCCAGTATTTACAGGATCAACAATCTCAATTACCTCTTCTAAAGTTAAGATGTCTAAACCCTCATATTCATCTCTGGCTCGATCAGGGTAGGCTTCATTAAACCAGCTGCCATAATCAAGTTTTCTTAATTCTTCCAGGGTAAAATTCCTGAATCTGTAGTTATCACGCTCAGGAAAAACCTCAGCTGCATCGGTTAATCTTAAGAGTTCTTGATCATGGAAGATAACCAACTCTCCATCTTTTGTTCTCTGTACATCCATTTCTATATAGTCGATACCACTTTGAACAGATTTTTTCATGGCAGGTTCTGTTGATTCAGGAGCCTCATAAGAAGAACCTCGGTGAGCAATTAAAACAGGATAATCAAAATTATATTTCTCAATAATTTCTTTTCCCAGTCTAGAAGGACGGATTAAATAATAAAATTCGAAATATATAAATGCCACTATTAAAACAATGGCAATTATTATTAGATATTTTTTAATTTATTCCACCTCCCTAAAAATCTCTCCTTCATGAACTCCAAAAATTCTCCGCATATAGCGGATTATCCCTTCCATTTCAGCAATTCTCTGCTGATCAATTTCTACTTCTTTTTCTTTATCTTCAAGATAACCTACTTTATTTAACACACCCATTTCTTCTACAAAAAGCTGATCTTTATATAAGATCTTGGGAGTTTCATCCAAAAAGAGCAGGGGCTCTTCTTTATCTAAAAATAGTGAACGGCCAACAAACTGTTGAGGGAGTTCCTCAAACCCAAGTAAATCTAGCACTGTTGGGCTGAGATCTGTAGTCGTACCGGGATTATTGCTTATTTGACTTTCTAGATCAGGGTGACTGATAAATAAAGGAACATGATCTGGCTTTTTAATATTTCTCCAGAGATTAAAATCCCTATCTGAACTATATTCTGGTGTATCAACTTCAGATTCATGATCAGAATAAATCACAACTAAAGTATTATCTAAAATACCTGCTTGTTCTAATTTTTGAAAAAAGTTTTCTAAAGCACTATCAGTAAAATTGATTGATTTAAAATAATCAAGCACAAAATTGCTGTTTACTCCTTCAAAATCATCCACTCCATCTTCAGGATAAAAATTAAAGGGAGTGTGACAGGTCAGTGATATCATGAAAGCCAAAAACGGCTCATCCTGCTGCTCAGCATCAATAATTATCTCAGCTGCCTGATTGAAAAAGTCATAATCATTTACCCCAAGTGATCTTTCTTCAGGGAGCACAAAAATTTCTTCACTAAAATCTTCTTTGCTGTAAAAATTATCAAAGCCTAAAGCTGGATAAGCTTCTCCACGATTAAAAAATTCCTTGTTGTTGTTGTGAAAAGCAAGGGTTTGATAATTTCTTTCATTTAGCAATTTTGGTAATGAAGCAAAATTACTCAAATCTATATCTCTATAAACATAACTCCTATTAACCGGATAAAGAGAGGTCAAAACAGATAAATCAGCATCAAAGCTGGCATTTACCTTTTGAGCATAAAAGTCTTCAAAATATATGCTTTCTTCTTTGAAAGAATTCAAAAACGGAACAACTTCTTTTCCTTCCTGGGTAAAATTAATTATTCTTTCATCAAGTGATTCTACCTGAATCATGATAACATTTGTATTCTCAGGTAGTTTTTCTATATCACTTAATTGTTCCCTCCTCCTGTAATAGGGCATATCTTCTAATTCAGGAGTTGCTTGTTTCTGGCGCTGCAGATAACTATAACTATCAACAGCATAAAATGAACTTAGACCATGGACTGAAACAAAACTCCCGCTTCCAATCTGATAAAGTCTGTTTGGCTGAGCTCCATTAAAGATTAATGAAGCTGTGAATAACTGAACCACTATTAAAAGTACGATTATTAACATAGCCATTTTTTTATCACTGGCAGCATTTTTAAAAATACGCTGTGGATCTTTGATAAATTTAAAATCAGGTAAATAACTAAATCCTAAAAAACCGAGGATGATAATATCAAGAATAAATACAACATCTCTATATCTAATAATATGTCTGAAAAGAACTTCATAAAGGGAAAAAGTTCCCAGACCTTCTGCAGACATTATATCACTCACACTTAAAAAATTACCAAAATAACGGTTGTAAAAGTAGTTGCTAAAGAAAAAAGTGGTGAAAATAATGACAAGTATAAATAACCTCTGCCGAGATCTTTTATAAACTAGCAGAGGCTCAATGAAGTTGATATAAAAATAAGCAAAAATTATATTTCTCAAACCCAGTGATATAACAGATGGAGTTTGAAAAATATGGAACATTAAATAATTATATTTGATTAAAAAAGCTAAAAAGAGAATTAAGGAAAAATACCTAACCCTCTGCTCTAATTTATTTTGCAACAATAGATTGACCTCCTTTTTCTATTTTCGTTTTTATCATATCAGATATTTTGCTTTATTAAAAGTTTTTTTAAAAGATATTTTTTGAAATTTAAAGGTGGTCAAAAAAACACATAAACTGCAATTTTTTGCAGAAAAAAAGCCCCCTAATTAAAGAGGGCTGATCATCTATAACTATACTTTTTCTAAAAGTTAAAGCTTTTTAAAACCTGGAGATTCTGCACTACTGTCATAAAGAGATTTTAGCTGATCATTTAATTTAAAGAAGCTGATAGAAAAACCTGCCATATCAAGGCTTGTACAATATCCGCCCATAACTACATCATGAACTTTAATCTCTTTTGCAGCTAGAATGTCATCTAATTCCTTGTATACCAGTAATAACTCTTCTCTGGTCATAGCTCCCAGATCATTGATTAGAACTGCTATTTCATCTCCGGCATCTAATTCTAAATCATCATTCAACAATTTTTCTGTCATCATCTCTACCAGTTCGGCAGCTGGTTTTATTTTTGTCCTTTTTATACCCTGTTCACCATGAAGACCCATTCCAATCTCCATTTCATCGTCTGCCATTTCAAACATCGGTTCTTTTTCCGTCGGCAGGGTTGCTGCTGAGAAAGCAACTCCTAAACTTCTTGTATTTGCCCGGGCTGCTTCTACAACTGATTTTACCTCTGCTAAATCTGCCCCTGTATCGGCAATTGCTCCTGCAATTTTGATTAAAAATAAGTCGCCAGCAATTCCACGTCTTTTGCTCTTTTCTTCTGGTGGGCCGGAAGCTACATCATCCCAAACTCGAACAGTTTCTACAGCTATTCCATCTGCTTCTGCCATTTCTGCAGCCATATCAAAATTCATATTATCTCCAGCATAATTACCATAAAGATAAAGCACACCTTTACCACTATCAACGGCTTTAGTAGCTTCATAAATCATATTTGGATCAGGTGAGGTAAAAATATCTCCATTAACCGAAACATCTGCCAGTCCTGGACCAATAAATTCTAAAAATACCGGCTCATGACCTGCACCTCCACCAATTAAAACAGCTACTTTGTCATCAATAGGGGTTTCTTTTCTTGCCACAGCATTATAATCACCGATTCTTTTGTAATTATTCCTGTGTGCTCTTAAAAAACCTTCTACTGCTTCACCTGCAACCTTTTCTGGATCATTATAAATTTTCATTTTCTAAGCCCTCCTTTAAATATAAAAATACTATCTCTCTTTTATCTTATCATTTATTTTGAAATATTTAAATAATTCAGTTAATTTAATTTCTTAAAAAGAGAACCGAAACTTCAGCTTAGTTTCAGCTCTCTTTTAATTTATAAAGATATTATAATCTATTTAAAAGCTTTAAGTTTTTTCTTTAGAGCTTTTCTAATTCGCTTTTTATTTCTGCAACTGATTCAAAAACAAAGTCCGGATCTTGAGGAGCTTCTGCTAACATTTCCCTATCGGTTTCTCCACTTAAAACCAAGATGCTTGTAATATCAGCATCTATAGCCATCTGAATATCTGTATATAATCTATCTCCAACCATGGCCAGGTTATCTTTTTTGATCCCTAAATTTTTAGCTACATAATCTATCATCAAACTATTTGGTTTACCTATAACCAGTGGACTTTTACCGGTTGAAGTTTCTAAAAGACTGATCATTGAGCCACAATCCGGCATCGTTTTACCATCTTTTAAAGGACAAACATAATCTGGATTTGCTGCTACATACTCTACTCCAGCTAAAATTAAATCATGGGCATCCCAGAGTTTCTGATAGCTTAAAGTTGTATCAAAAGCCAAAGCTACAAAGTCTATTCCTGCCTCTTTTTCTTTAACTACCTCTAAACCGGCATCTTCCAGTTCTTTTTCAAATGAAGGTGTTCCGAGCGGATATACCTTTGCACCTTCTTTTTTGCTTCTGATATAATCGGCAGTAACCTCTCCAGAATTAATAATTCTTTCTAAGGGTATTGAAAGACCAAGTCTCTCCAGTTTTTGTTGATAATCCTGACTGTTTTTAGCAGAATTATTGGTGAAAAACACATAATCCTTGTTCTTTTCTTCCAGGGTCTCAACAAATTCTTTGGCCTTATCAATCAGCTGATCACTTAAATAGATAGTCCCATCCATATCAAGTAAATAACATTCTATTTCTTTAAGCTTTGTCATTTAAACCATTCCTTTGTAATTAAATTCTTAGAACTTAAGATTCTTAAAGTTTTGCTTCAAGTTTTTGTACCGCATCTTCTCCCCATTCTGCTAAGAGTCCTACCTGTGATAATAGGGTTAAGATGGAATAACGACTTCTAATTTCAAAACCATAATTTACGGCTTTTCTCAACCAATCCCTGTTTAAATTCTTTACATCTTCTCTGGCAAAAAATTCGAAATCATCTAAAATACCTTCAACCTGTTTGAGGTTTCTTTGATATTCTTTAATTGCTGCCTTAATTTCAGCCTCTTTATCTAAAAGTCTTTCTTTTGAGATTTTTTCTCTTTCCCATCTCTCATCTAAAAGGCTTAGAATTTTAGGAGCTTTTTCTAAATAAATTTCTTTGATAGCTTTTTCTCTTGCCAGACGGTCATGATTAAGCTCTAATTCTGAAAAATCTTGCTCTAACAACCTTAAGTATAAATCACTTGTGATAACACTTGCAACCCCAACTTTGATTCCATGGGTTGGAACAGGCTCTTTAAAGATTCCTGAATACATATCAAAAAAGTGTGAAATCTGGTGTTCGCCCGCAGAGGCAGGTCTGGAATTACCGACCATCATCATTGCTATACCGGAATAGATTAAACCTTTGGTTAAAGAATCTACTCCCTCTATATCTCTTTCTATAATACTTTCATAATTATCCATTAAATCATCTAAAACATTTTCAACTAAATCATAAGCTTCCTGACAAAAATAGGGATCCAATAAAAAGTTCTGCATTTTCCAGCCTAATAATGAAGTAACCTTACCAAGTAGATCTCCCAGGCCTGACTGGATCAATTTCCATGGTGATTCTGCAAGTACATTTAAATCTCCAATAATTAATTCAGGTGGTGTAATATCATATGACTTCTTAACTCCATCAACAGTAATAGAAGCAATTGAAGATGCATAACCATCCATCGAGGGTGCAGTAGCATAAATTGAATAAGGTTTATTCATCTTATGGGCTGCATAAGCAGTTAAATCATTTAAACTACCAGAACCACAGGCTAAAATATAACCATCAGCTTCTACCCCTGCTAACACCCCAAAAACTGCATCTGGATCTGGTACCAGGTGGTCATCCCCTTCTTTTTCTTTAAGCATTATTTCTACTACTTCAAAACCCGCTTCTTCTAGAGTCATTTTGAGTTCATTACCAGCAGCTTCTTTGGTATTTTTATCATCTACTAAATAAATCTTTTTGAAATCTGTTACTTTTTCTAACAAATGGGGAGCCTTATTTACAGCATTTTCTTCAATCAAGACTTCTTTAATTGGAACCTGGTGTACCCTTCCACAAGAACATTCTTTAGCTGAAATTTCTTTTAAATCCATAATTTTTTCCTCCTCATGTTATGTCTTTACCCTTATTTGTCAAGTTGTCTATAATTTCCATCTTCAGCAATTTTGAAATAACAATATAAATATGATTTTCTTAATTAAATAATACCATAAAATAAAACTAAAAACAAGCACTTTTTGTTATTTATTTTTATTATTTTTTATTTATTTTTAATATTTTTTTATTTAATCTTATTTTTTTGTTTAATAATGCTTATTTGCTCTTGAATTGCAAAGGAATTCTTGACAAATAAAATCAAATAAAATACAATTATAATAAATGAAGTATAAGAACAAGAATTATTATTATATAAATGGGGGGACTTTGAACAATGCTATCACATACTAGAAAAAACAAAATACTAGAGCTTTTAAAAACTCATAAACAGATTTCTACTCAGGAGCTTGAAGAAGAGTTAAATGTCTCCGGAGCAACAATCAGAAATGACCTTGCTCAGTTAGAAGAAAAAGGCCTGATAGAAAGAATCCATGGTGGAGCTGTTTTACCCAAGCAGGATGATAAAAGCAGTTTTAGAAGCTTCCACAAAAGAAGCGAAAAAAATGTTGAAGAAAAAAAATCGATCGGTAAAAAAGCCAAAGAGTATATTAAAGATGGTCAGACCATTATCCTTGATGCAAGCTCAACTATCTTATATCTGCTCCCTTATTTATCAAACTGTCAGAAATTAACCGTGATTACAAATGGCATCTATACTGCTTTAGAAGTAAAGAACGAAGAAGATTTCAATGTTATATTGTTAGGTGGTATTGTTCGGCCTAAATCAGGTTCTGTTGAAGGATTAATTGGTGGCTGTATGATAGATAATCTTTCGGCAGATATAATGATTACTTCTTCCCACGGCTTTAATGTAGAAAACGGCCTGACAGATTTCAACTTTTATGAGGTTGAACTAAAAAAGCGAATGGTTGCTAAAGCAGATAAATTAATTGCTTTAGTTGATCATACTAAGATCGGTCATACTTCTGCAGCCCAATTTGCCAGAACAAAGGATATAGATGTTTTAATAACTGACTCCAATGTAGATCCTAAAGAAGTAGAAAGGATCCGTAAGTCAGGAATCAATATAGAAGTTGGAGAATAATAGTTTTGAATTTAACCCCACAGCTTTTAAACTGCGGGGTTTTATTATTGTTAACTAAAGTTTTTCAATAAAAAATCTTCTGCTTCTTTAGACCAGAGCCCATTATTATTTTCTACTATTTCAGCAAGCTCTATAAAAAGCGGATTTTCTTCTCCTTTTTCTCTCAAATCTTCAAGTGCCGTTAATTCCATTTCGATATCTGTATAAATTAGTTTTTTCGCTCCAGGTAAATCAGGTAAATTTAAGATAACACCTTCTGCACTATCTAAGCCACCGATATGGGTTATCATTTTTGCTGGATTTAATCTTCCTTTAGCAAATAGCTCTAGGGCATCTTTCATATCCCGGTCATTACTGCCAGAAGAACCGGTAAAATGAGTTGCAGAATAATGTACATCATAGAAATTAACCTCTGCAGAAAAATTCTTATCTGTCGGACCGGCAAAAAAGTGCAGACAACCATCTTGAGCAAGTAGCTGATCTCCCTGTTCTACCAGTTCTCTTACCGGAGCATAGACAAATAGATCATCAAAACCATCTCCACCTGTCATCTCTTTCAGCTCAGCAACAGTATCATCTAAATCATTAGGATTTACAAAATGCAGGTCAACTCCATTTTGAGCTGCATCTTCTTTAGGGAAAATCCTTTTAGCTCTATCCAATCTTTCCTGGTTAACATCAGTTACCACAAGCAATGCTGGGGTTTTATCAGCATGAACTGCATAATCTATAGCTGCTAAACCCATAGGTCCAGCTGCTCCAAAAAGGGCCATCTTACCATCCTCGACTATACCATGATCATGACCATAATCCTTAGGATGAGTGTGATAAACCGTCTTATATCCTGCAATAACACAGGCAACGGGTTCGGCAAGAGAAGCTTCAAAATAGCTTTCCCCATCATATTTAAGCAGATAACCTAATTCCATTACTTCTGGAGGAATAATTACATATTGACTGTTTCCACCAAAGTATTGATAGGAATAACCAGCTGCATAAGAACTACCCTGATACTCTAAAGCTGGTTGGACGGTAAACTTTTGTCCAGCTGAAAACTGATCCTGCCATTTTTCACCCACTTCTAATATTTCTCCGGCAAATTCGTGACCGGTAATAGTAGGATTTTCTGCTACATTATCAGGTACCCTTTTGTGATCAGAACCCTGAAGGGCAGTTTTATAGGTTGACATACAAACACTATTTGTCACTACCTTAGCCAGTATTTCATCTTCTTTTATTTCCGGCATTTCAAATTCTTCTAATCGCAAATCTTTTTTTCCATATAATCTAAGCGCTTTATTCTTCACTATTTATCATCTCCATTCAAATGTGAGTTTATTTAAACTCTATCATTAGCATAAAGCTGCTCTATTTTTTTCCCAACAACTTTTCCTAAAGAGTTTTTAATTGGAGCAAATAATACATCTGGGGTTGGGTCATCTCTATCTGCTGCCTCTGCTTTTTCTGCTGCTTCCAGCAGGCCTTTATACATTGCTATTCTGAGGTCAGCGAAGATATTTATCTTTGTAATACCATTTTTTATTGTCTCCTGTACTTGATCTAAAGGAGTTCCGGAACCCCCATGTAAAACTAGTGGTACATCAGTAATTTCTCTAATTTCTTTTAGGCGTTCTATATTTAAAACAGGTTCTGCTTCATATACTCCATGAGCTGTACCAATTGAAATTGCAAGGGCATCTACATTTGTTTCTTCAATAAATCTTTTAACATCAGAAGCTTCTGTAAGCTGTGAGTCTCCTTCTTTGCTTCCATCTAAGTTCATTCCACCAACATGACCCAATTCTGCCTCTACTGAAACACCTCTTTTGTGGGCATATTCCACAACTTGTCTGGTGTTTTTAACATTTTCTTCGAAAGGAAGTTTAGAGCCATCATACATAACCGAGGTAAAACCCATATCTATTGCTTTTTTAATAAAATCAAAATCTTCAGCATGATCTAAATGATAAACGATGGGAATATCATAAGCAGGAGCAACTGTATTGATAAGTCCAGAAATATATTCAAAACCTTTTCCCTCTTCTAAATCATGTCTTAATGACATTAAAATTACAGGAGAATTTTTGGCCTCCGCTGTTTCTAAAATTGTCCTAACCATAAAATCTTCTACACAGTCAAAAGCAGGAACTGCATAGCCTTTTTTTTGAGCATCTGCTAATACATAATTTAAATTTGCTAACATAATTACCAACTCCTTATAATATGAACACTGAGATAATATTGCAAAATAATAACTCAGCCCCCTAATTATACGTAAAGGAGGCCAAGCTATGATTATTTAATTATTTTTTTTCCATGATTTTGTCTACTTTTGCTCTAATATCATAGTTATCAGCAAAAATTTCTTTTAAAGCAGGGTGCATCTTCTTATATACTTTTTCGTAGTATTCTTCATAGATTTCGTTCATTTCTGGATCTGGCTCTATTCTATCAATAACCTCTAGCTTTTCTTTAGCTACTTCATAACTATCGAAGATTCCTACACCTCTACCGGCAATATAGGCAACTCCTACTTCTGCACTAACATTACCACCGATATAGACTACATTCATATTAAGAGCATTGGCTAAGATCTCACGTAAGAGCTTACTTTTAGCCATACCACCGGTTACAACCATATCTTCACCGATTTCTGTTCCTGAAGCTCTAATATATTTCAAACTATCTAATAGGGCAAATGCTACAGCTTCTAAACCTGATCTAAATAGCTGAGCTCTGCTGTGATCTGTTGAAAGTCCTAAAACAACTCCTCGTGCTCTTGCATCCCAGACAGGTGATCTTTCTCCAGCAAAATAAGGAAGGGTTATTACACCATCTGAACCAGGATTAATCTTAGCTGCCTCTTCGTTCATCGTATCATAGGCACCATCTTCTACATCTTTCATCAATTCATCTCTCATCCACTTAAATACACCACCTGTAAAGGCAGGAGCTGCACTGGTTAAATACATATCTTTATAGCCTACTGCAGGTGTTACCAGCATATTTTTAGCAAATTCATCTGATTCTCCTAAAAAGCCCCAAACTGCAGAGGTACCTAAAGCAACAACATTTTCTCCTACTTCACTTATTCCGGCAGCCATCATGCTTGCCATTGCATCTCCAGCACCTGCAACAACAGGGATACCAGGTTCTAATCCTGTAGCTTCTTGAATTTCTGGCTGGGTATGACCTATTACCTGCTCACATTCAACCAGCATCGGCATTTTTTCGATGTCAAGTCCTAATTTATTGAACATTTCAGGATCCCATCTCTTATTTCTAATGTCAAAGCCGATACCTGTACATCCAGCCTGAGTATAGTCCATGGTTATTTCTCCAGTAACCTTATATGCTACATAATCTTTAACATTTAAGAACTTATATGCTTTTTTATAAATCTCAGGTTCTTTGTTTTTAAGCCAGAGAAGTTCTACCAGACCATAATAAGGATCTACTGTATTTGCACTCAGTTTAAATACCTTTTCTTCACCGATATTTTTTCTAATCCATTCATCTTCATCTGTCCCTCTTCTGTCCAACCATAAAATCGCCGGATAAATCGCTTCACCATTTTTGTTGATTGGTAAAACATCAGGTGTTAAACCACTAATAGATAAGCCCGCTAATTCGCCATTCTGCTCCTCTATCCATTCTGCTGCTTCTTTTGCTACTTCACAAAAGCTTTCCCAATATACTTCTGCTTCCTGCTCTGCCCAGCCAGGATTGGGGATATTGTAAGTATGGGTTGTATAAGCCGACTTTACAAAATCTCCCTCTTCAGTTAAAACGGCTGATCTAGCTCCAGATGTCCCAATGTCTACTCCTAATAAATACTTCATAAAAAATTACCTCCTAATTAGATTTATGATACTTGCTTAAAATAAGCAAATTTAAAAGCTATTTTAAAAATTTTGACAAATTAACGCATTAACATTCCACCAGTTGCATCTAAGGTTGCTCCGGTAATGTAATCTGCTTTTTCTGAAAGTAAAAACACTGCAATATCTGCAATTTCTTCAGGTTGAGCAAACTCATTTTTCGGTATTCTATCTAAATAATATTCTTCATCTTTTTTTAAAAGTGGTTTAACCATCTCAGTTTCAACTATTCCTAAAGCCAGTCCATTTACATTTATACCCTGATCTGCAACCTCTCTGGCCAGAGAGATTGTAAAGGTCCACATCCCACCTTTTGAAGCAGCATAATGGGCATGACCGGTAGTTGAGCCATGGAAAGCTGCCTGTGAATTGATATTTAAAATTTTGGCCTTTTTCTCATTTTCTAAAGCATGATTGACCAAAAACTTACTGCAGAGAAAGACAGCTGTTAGATTAACATCAAGGGTTTTCTGCCATTCTTTAAGACTGATATCTTTAACCCAATTTGTAGGGAAATAAGCTGCATTATTTACCAGAAGATCAAGCTCACCAAATCTTTCTGTGGTCTTTTCCATTAAATTTAAGGCCTGATCAGGATAAGCTAAATCCGCCTGAATAGCCAGACTATCCCTACCCATTTCTCTAATTTCTTCAACAACATCCAGGGCTTCTTCTGCACTACTTCTATAATTAACAGCAACATCTGCCCCTGCTTCTGCCAGTGCTAGAGCTATTGCCTTACCAACCCCACGTGAAGAACCGGTTACCAAAGCTTTTTTGCCTTTGATTCCCAGATAATCTGCTTCCATAAACTCACTCTCCTCAAATAGGTCTTAAAAAAATGCATAAAAACCCCACTTTAGAACAACAGAAAATCTTCTATTGTCTAAGAGTGGGGTTTCTCTTCACAGACCCGTTAGGTTAATTTTGTTTTAATTAGTTAATATTAAAAATTTAAAATGATATTTATTTTTAGCTCATTATTTTGTTATGTTATTTTGTTTTAATTAGTTTTAATTGCTTATTTATTTTGAAAATTAAGATTAATTTACTTAAAATAAGTTTTTAAGGCCATAATTCTTTGCTGCTCGTAGTTAGACCATCCAGACCAGCTGCAAAGATTTTATCTACAAGTTCTTGATTATCTATATATCCTGCTGCTAAAAGAGGTATTTCTGGGACCACTTCTTTAATCTTATCCTTAACTTTTAAAGCTATAGGTCCAGGTAAGAGTTCACAGGCATCAGGACTTGAATTTCTCAGATTATCAAGTGCATAATCAGTTGAGATTGAATCCATAAAAAACAATCTTTGAATAGCAAAAAGTCCTTCTTTTTTAGCCAGATTTATTGTCTGGGGGTTGGTAGAAAATAATCCATCTACCTTAAATGAGTTCTTCAATAATTTAATCCCCGTCTGATCAGCCTTAAAACCACCAATCAATTTTGTATGGACAATAACTAATTTATTTTTTTGATGACATTTTTGAGTTATTGATTTCAAATTTCCGATATGGACATTGGATAAATAAAGGGCAGGAGCTTTACCGTTAAGAGCAGTTTCAAGATATCTCAACTTTCTAAGTGATGGTATGATCAAATTGTTATTAAATATTTCACTTATCATTAATTTGCTCTTTTTAATTATTTTCACAACCTTTTATTTTTTTACATTTGAACTTTTACTTCTTATCACGTTTATAATTATAACATCTTATTTGAAGAAAGTCAAAAAAATTAAACAAATTTTTGCTATTTTTTTAAATAATATTCTGAATTATTTCATTTGTTTGCAGACCCTGGAACTTAACTTTCCAGAGCCTGCTTAATAATTGTTTTCTTAAGATATTTTTTCTATTTACTTATTTTTTCAATAATTTTATCTACACTGAAACCTTTTTCTTCTGCAATTTCCTGACCTGGACCACTTTCTCCATAATCTTCAACTGTAATCAGTTCACAATCTCCTTTGAGAAGTTTGTACCAGCCATTTCCAATACCAGCTTCTATGACAACGGTTTTTTTGCTATTTGCAGTTAATTTGTTTACAAAATCTTTTTGTTCAGCCAGGGTTTTTCTATCCGGAACAGATATTACCCTAACATCTTTTTTCTCTTCTTCAATTAATTTATTTGCTGTTTCAACTGCCAGTGAAACCTCACTACCACTTGCTAAAAATGTATAATCATATTTTTCAGCTTGAGTGGATAAAACAGTATAACCACCTTTTTTAACACCTGTCCAGAAATCATTTTCTTTATCTAAGTGGTCTAATCCCTGTCTGGTTAAAATTAGAGCTGTTGGACCTGATTTGTTTTCAAGTGCTTCTAACCAGGCAGCCTTTGTTTCTTCCTCATCAGCTGGTCTTAAAACCTTAAGTCCTGGAATAATTCTTAGGGCTTCCAGATGTTCTACAGGCTGATGGGTTGGTCCATCTTCACCAATATAGATTGAATCATGGGTAAAGATATAGATAACTGGTTGTTTCATTAAAGCAGCCATCCTGATTGCTGGTTTCATGTAATCGCTAAATACCAGGAAGGTTGCACAGTATGGTCTAAAACCACCATAAAGAGAAATCCCATTTACAATCGCTCCCATAGCATGTTCTCTAACTCCGAAACGCAGATTACGACCATTATAATTATCTTTTTGGATTTCGGCATATTTATCTAAATAACTTCTATTCGATGGTGCTAAATCTGCAGAACCACCAAGCAGATAATCGATTTGATCTGCCATCTCTTTTAAAACTGCTCCTGAAACATCTCTTGTTGAAGCAGGTGCTTTAATTTTTAAATTTTTAAGACTTGATTTAAGTCCTTCTGGTAGTAGCTGATTTTCTGCTTTATCCCAGGCTTTTTTAAGTTCTGGATTTGCTGCTGCCCAGCCAGAAAATTCACTTTCCCATTTTAAACGTTTTGTTTTTAGTTTTGCTTGATGTTCGGCAAAATATTTTTTAACTTCACCGGGGATATAATATTTTTCATCTACAGGTAGACCAATGTTTTCTTTTAAACCATCAACTTCAGCTTGACCTAAAGGAGCACCATGAGATGCGGCTGTACCCTCTTTAGTTGGGGCACCACAGGCTATTTTTGTTTTAGCCATGATTAAACTTGGTTTATCTCCTACGGCTTTCGCTTTATTAATTGCAGCCTTAATTTCTTCTGCATCATGACCATCTACATTTTCTATTACCTGCCAGTTATAGGCTTTAAATCTGGCTGCTACATCCTCTGTAAAAGTTAGATCTGTATTTCCAGCAATAGAAATATCATTATCATCATAGATCACGATTAATTTACCCAAGCCTAAATGACCTGCAAGTGAAGCTGCTTCTGAAGTTACACCTTCCATCATACAACCATCACCGGCTAAACTGTAAGTGTAGTGATCAACAATTTTATGGTCTTCTGTATTGAATTTAGCTGCTTTAATTTCTTCAGCTAGAGCCATACCGACCGCGTTGGCAAAACCCTGGCCTAAAGGACCGGTTGTTGTTTCTACTCCTGGTGTCCAGCCATATTCTGGATGACCTGGTGTTTTAGAACCTAGCTGACGAAAACTCTTTAAATCATCTATAGAAAGATCAAAACCTGCTAGATGCTGATAAGCATACTGCAGCATTGAACCATGACCTGCTGAAAGTACAAAACGATCTCTATTTGCCCAATCAGTTTTTTGAGGATCATAATTCATAACTTCTCCATAAAGAACTGCTCCGATATCAGCACAACCTATTGGTAATCCTGGATGTCCAGAGCTGGCATCTTCTACTGCATCTGCGGCCAGACCCCGGACAGTTTTTGCTATTTTATTTAACATTTCATAACCACCTTCTTATTTATTTAGAACCTTGAGTTTTATTCCAGTCTTCTAAAAATCTTTCAATTCCCATATCAGTTAAAGGATGTTTAGAAAGTGTTTCAATTACATTAAATGGTATAGTTGCAATATGTGCTCCAGCTAAAGCTGCATTTTTAACATGCATTGGATGTCTAATGCTGGCAGAGATTATTTCTGTATCGAGATCATAGTTATCATAAATCTGAACTATTTCTTTTATTAAATCCATTCCATCATGTGCTCTATCATCTAACCTACCGATAAACGGACTGGCAAAAGTTGCTCCAGCTTTTGCAGCTAAAAGAGCCTGGTTAGCAGAGAAGATCAAGGTTACATTGGTATCTATACCTTCTTTACTTAAAGTCTTAACCGCTTTTAAACCTTCCATCGTCATTGGAATTTTGATAACTACATTATCAGCAATTTTTGCTAATTCTCTTGCTTCTTCAATCATTCCCTCTGCATCCAAAGCAACTACTTCAGCACTTACAGGACCATCTACAATATCACAAATCTCCTTGATTCTTGTTTCGAAATCTATATCGCCTTCTTTAGCAACTAAAGAGGGGTTTGTTGTCACCCCATCAATTACTCCAAGACTTTCTGCTTTTTTAATTTCTTCTAAATTAGCTGTATCTATAAAAAACTTCATTATATCACTCCTTTTTGGGTGCTTATTATTTAAGATCTTTTAAATTTTCTGCTTCTATCTCATAAATTTCGTCCAGTTTTTTAGATGAGCGGCTTGGTTTGAATTCTAGGCCTAACCATTCTTTAACTATTTTTTGAGCTAAAACAGGACCGGTAATTCTAGAACCTAAGGTTATTACGTTTGCATCATTACTTAGAGCTGCTCTTTCAGCACCATAGCAATCATATACCTGAGCTGCATAAATTTTCGGGAATTTATTTGCTGTAATTGCAACTCCTATCCCTGTTCCACAGATAATTATACCTTCTTTTTCATAATCACTATCAATTATCTTTTCGGCAACCCTTTTTGAAACTGTAGGATAATATACATCTTCATCTGCTGAATTAAGACCTACATCTTCATATTCTACTCCTAAATCATCCATTAGTTCTTTAATTGTTTCTTTTAGTTCTATACCAGCTGCTGCTGCACCAATAACGATCTTTTTATTGACTTTATCACTCATATTTAAGCCCTCCTAAAATAATTTTAATTCTGCTTATTTTCTTTCTTAATTAGATAATACCACAATATAAAAAGTAATGCAAGCAATTTTTATTATTTATTTTTATTTTCTTTTATATTTTTTCATAATTGCAATTAAAGTTTAGTTTTTTTATATTAATTAGCTTTTTTAAAAAGTTAACAAATCTAAAATAAAGCTATTTTTCTCTATTAATTGTGCTGTAACGCCTTTTAAAGTGCCGATCTAACAATCATATCCCACTATTTAAAACTATTATTAAATGAAATAATTCAAAAATATTTTTTAATTTTTAATAAAAAATGCTTGACAACAAAAAATAATTGCAATATAATACGAATTAATAAATGGCTAAGACATATTTCCAAATTGGGCTTCACTTCTATTTCTCCCTGAGCAAGAGATTAAGTAGTGAAGCTCCCTCTATTTATAGGTATTTTTGGTACCTGATTTTTGGTACTTGATTTTTGGTACCAGGTACCTAGGTACCTGGTACCAAAAATACCAAAAATCAAGCAATAGTAATATCCTGTTCAATTATATGAATTTTTTGATAATTGCTAAAATAAGCTTTAAAAAGTTCTTTGCTTAGTGTAAACTATTAACAAGTAAATAAAAATTTAGCTAGGGCTAAATAATTTTCCTGATCAATTATAAGGCTAAGACATAATTTCCAACGCAGAGACTTCACTTTTTTTCTTAATGAGCAGAGAAAAAATTGTGGAGTCTTCCTCTTTTAATTTAGTTTTTTTTCTAATATTTTTAAGGCTTTTTCTATTCCTAGTTCAGGACTTGTTAAAAATTTATCCTTTAATTCAGCTGGTAAAACTTTTACTGCCCTGGCCATTGATGCCTGAGCCAGTACCACTATTTCTACCTCTGCTGCCAGTTCTTTTAGTTTTTCAGCTAAAAGTTGATCATGGGCTTTTTGATCTCCAGCCATTAATTTTTGATAGGCCTTATCTGCCAGAACTTTTCTAATTACTATATCTTTATTTATTTCAGCAGCTTTATTTTTTAATAATTTAGTGCTTGGTTTTAAAGTGGTTGCTAAAGTTGCTGCTACTCCAATTTTTCTAGCCTTTGCTACTGCTTTTTCTGCCATTGCAGAATCAATTCGCATAATTGGAATCTCATATTTTCTATTTTCCTCTTCAAAAATCTCTCCAATTGATGAACAGGCACTCATGACTAAATCTGCTCCCTGCTTAACTGCCGTATTAATATAATATTTAACCCTTTTTTCTACCAGACTAAGGTCAGCCTCATTATCAATTAACTCCGGTAAAATTGAATCATCTACTATATTAATAATTTTTAGATCAGGAGCACCTGCTTTAATTAAATTCTTAAGTGACTCAACTGTAACAGGTGTTGTATGAATAAGAGCGATTTTGGCCATTATTAATCTCCCCTTCCTTAAATAATTCTTCTAATATATTAATTTTAGATTGAAAAGAAAAAACCTTTAAATTTTATCTAAAACAAGCATTAATTATAATTTTCTGGACATTAAAAAAAGCCCCTGTCTAAGACAAAGGCTTTCTCGTTCTTGCTCATTTTTTAATTAGTCAATTAATTAATAAGCTGCTTTAAAGATTCCGGCAATTTCTGCTTGAGTTGCTTTTCTAGGATTGCTTAAAGCATTACCATCTTCTAAAGCTAATCTTGCCATCTCCTCAAAATCTTCTTCTTTGACATCATATTCTGATTCACTTAAAGAAGTCGGGATTCCGATATCTTCAGCCAGCTGTACAATTGCATCTAAAGATTTTTCAGCAGCTTCTCTTTTAGAAAGCCCAGCTGTAGGAACTCCAAATATTTCTGCGACCTTGGCAAATTTATCTATTTTAGCTCCTAAATTAAATTTTTCAACATAAGGCAGGAGGATTGCATTGGCTATCCCATGTGGCATATCATAAAATCCACCCAACTGATGGGCCATAGCATGAACATAACCTAAACCACCATTGTTGAAGGCAAAACCGGCTAAAACTGAAGCATTAGCCATCTCTTCTCTGGCTTCAATATCTTCTCCATTATAAACTGCCCTTCTTAAGTACTTAGCTATTAGTTCCATAGCTTCTTTGGCAGCTGCATCTGTTAATGAATTAGCACCTGTTGAAACAAAGGTTTCTAAAGCATGAGTTAAAGCATCCATTCCTGTAGCTGCAGTTAATGCAGCAGGTTTAGCTACCATTAGTTCCGGATCATTAATAGACACATCTGGCACATTACGCCAGCTGACAATTACAAACTTTACATGAGGTGTTTGAGAAGTATCAGTTATTACTGCATGTCTGGTAACCTCACTGGCTGTTCCAGCAGTTGTATTAACACAGATCATAGCAGGTGTTTCATTTTCTAATTTTTCTACTCCGGCATAATCCTTATATAAATCTCCATCATGAGTTGCAGCAACCCCGATTGCCTTACCACAATCATGAGGACTTCCTCCACCTACTGTAATTATCATATCACAATTTTCATTTTCGTAAATTTCTAAGCCTTCATAAACATTAGTATCTCTGGGATTAGCCTTTACACCATCATAAACAGCATATGCTAAACCCGCTTCTTCAATATATTTAACTACGGTCTCAAAGGGTCCACCATCTAGATTACTTAAAAAGTCATCAGTGACTAAAAGAACTTTTTTTGCACCCAGAATTTTTGCTCTTTCTCCTACTACTTTAACAGAACCTGCTCCCATAAAATTTACTGTTGGTAACATATAATCATACATTTAATTTCCTCCTTAGAGTTTGTGAATTATTTAACTTAAATTAATAATACTCTAAAGTGAGCATTTTGTCAAGCATAATTAGCAAATTCTTTCACTTTTATGCCAATTATTTATTAAAATAGGTGTAAATTTATCAAAAGTATGCAGTTAGCTTGATTAAAACAGGCTTTCTTGATAAAATTAATATAAAGCTGGAAAGGAGATGCTAATGCTAAAAGAACAACGTATGCTCAAAATTATTAATAAATTAAATGTTAGCAAATCTACCACAATAAAAAAATTAGCTGATTCTTTTGGAGTTTCAGATTCTACAATCAGGCGTGATTTAAACGATTTAGAGGAAAAAGGTTATGTTAAAAGAACCCACGGGGGAGCAATCTTAAAAGAGAATTTTGATGATGAATATAATTTTATTAAAAAAACAACTGAAAATAGGGCAGAAAAAAGCTCTATTGCCAGATATGCAGCTTCTTTAATAGAAGATGGAGAAATTATTGCAATTAACTCAAGTACATTAACTTATCTCATGGCTAAAGAACTTGAGGCTGCTAATTTAAAAATCGTTAGCAATTCTATTGATGTGATTAATGAATTAAGCGGCAGCAAAAAATATGATATTTCAGTCCTTGGAGGGGATTATGTTCATCTTGCTAGGACGATTGAAGGTCCTATAACCGAAAAACAGATCAGAGCAATGCATTTTGATAAAGCTTTTTTAGGTGTTAATGGAATTGACAGCAGTCTTGGTTTATCAACTGCCAGCTCCATAGAAGCTCTTAGCAAAAAGGCAATGATCGACTGCAGTGAGCAAAGCTTTATTTTAAGTGAAAGCCCAAAATTTGATAAAGCTTCTTTTTATAAAATTGCTGATTTTGATGAAATTGATGCTATTATTACTGATCAAAATTTAAGTGAAGACAAATTTGATAAATATAGTCAGTACTTAAAGATTATAAAAACTCAAAATAAGGAGGAATAATAATAGGTACCTGGTACGAAATCTTTCATCAGGTTATTAATTCCCCACAATATCAATGATCTCGTTGTCTGTACCTGGTACATATAAGATATAAAGAAAAAACCTTAGACCGCTTTTAAACTGGTCTAAGGTTTTAAGCTTTTTATTCTTCTAATTTCAATTCTAGTTTTTGAACTACTGACTGAACCGGATCCCAGGGACTGCTTAAAGGCGGTGTGTAACTTAAATCAAGCTGGCTAAACTCTTCGATTGTCATCTCATTATAGATAGCTGTTGCAAAGATATCTATTCTTTTGGAAATCTCAGCTTCGATATTTCCCAAAATCTGGGCTCCCAATATTTTGCGGGTCTTTTCATCAGCGATAACCTTAAGATAAGTTCTATAGGCTGGTGGATAATATATTTTGTGGTCCCAGGCCTCTATTTGAGTACTTTGAACTTCAAAACCTGCCTTTTTGGCTTCTCTTTCATCTAAACCGGTTCTGGCAACTACCAGATCAAACAATTTAATTGACTGAGTTCCAATTACACCTTCAAATTCTACCTTTTTACCGCAAATATTACTACCGATTATTCTGCCGTGCTTGTGAGCTACAGTTCCTAAAGCATAATATGCATATTCTTGAGTTATAGTGTTTAAAGTTTCTGCACAATCACCACCGGCATAGATATTTTCGATATTTGTCTGCAGCTTTTTATTTACTTTAAAAGCACCATTAGTATCATTAGTTTTAAGCTCTGTTCCTTCTGCTAATTTTGTGTTTGGCTTCGTACCAACTGATACAACAACTGTATCTCCCTCTGTTTTAAAGCCATCACTACCTAAAACCTTTAACCCTGATTCTGTTTTTTCGATCTTTTCTACAGCTGTATTAACTATTATTTTAACACCTTTTTCCTCAAGTTTTGCTTTAACTTTCTCTCTAAAATTTTCATTTACTGTTGTCAAAACACTATCTAAAAATTCTACCAGGGTAACTTCTAAACCTCTGTTGATCAGAGCTTCTGCCATTTCAAGACCAACATAGCCGCCTCCAACAACAACAGCTTTTTTGGGCTTTTCTGCTTTGGTAAAATTATCAAAACTAATCGCATCATCCATCCAGCGCATAAAAAAGACCTCATCTAATTCTAGACCTTTAATCGGGGGTTCAATATTAATTCCACCTGTACCCAGAACAAGCTGCTCATAAAATATTTCCTGAGTCCCATTTTCATTAACTGCCAGCAGCTTATTTTCTTCAGGTATAATTTTTTCTACCCTTGTTTCTAAAAGCAAATCTATTCCAGCCGCTTTAATGTCACTCTCTTTTCTATGGGCTAAATCCTGCCATTTTTCTACTTCTCCCCCTAGGAAAAAGGGAATCCCACAGATACTGAAATTAGGAAATTTATTATCAGCTATTATTAAAGGCCTAAGACTCTGATCAAGCTCTCTGATCCGCAGAGCAGCACTAATTCCTACATCACTTCCTCCAACAATTACAACTTCTTTTTTCATATTCTCAGCTCCTTAAAATAATATTAACATAATTGAGCTGAACAAACTATATCTTCTCTGTTAACTTTTTGTTAAATTTTAAAAATCTATCTGTTGGCCCATTGATGATAAGTCAATATCCTTTTCGGATTCGGAAGAATCACACCACTTGAGCTCAACCTTAAATTCTCCTAGTCCTTCGATTTCATAATTATAATTAGCTGCAGAAACAGATTTTAGGGAAAGATTTCCATGATCTGTAGCAAATACTTCTTCCTCTTCCCAATTGTCTTCACTTGTTCCATAACCATGCCAGCAAAGACATTCCCCTTTTAATTCGACAAAAATAGTTGCCTCGATTTCTTTATCATAATTTAGTGCTTTTATAGTACATTCTTTTCTCATAAATACCTCATTTCTATTTTTTATCTATACTTAAGCATTAATACCATAGGTTTCACTATCTAAACTGATCATATATACTTTTTTCTGCTGTTCAAGTTGATCAATTTTTTCAAGGTCGTCTTGTTCAATCTCCCATCCATATAATTCAAGATTAGCTTTTATATGCTCTGCAGAAGTAGACTTAGGTAAAGGAACAACTCCTTTAGCGAGTTCCCATTTCAGTACTATCTGAGCAGCTGATTTATCATATTTTTGAGCCAGACTTTTAATGAGCTCATCTTTTAAAACCTTTGTTCTGGCCAAAGGTGCAGAAGCAGTCACAACAATATCATTATTTTTGCAGAATTCCAGTAATTCTTTTTGATAATAATAGGGGTGGAATTCTACCTGATTAACAGCAATCGGAACATCAGTTATTTTTAAAGCAAACATTAGTTGGTATATAGAAAAGTTGCTGACTCCAATGCTTTTTACTAACCCTTTTTGATAAAGTTTATTCATAGCTGCCAGGCTTTCTCTTAAAGAAACAGCCGGATTAGGCCAGTGGATTAAATAGAGATCTAGATAATCAACACCTAATTTATTTATTGATCTTTCAGCAGCCTCAAGCAATTGATCATAATAGAGGTTTTTAGGCAGAACCTTTGAGGTTAAATATAATTTTTCGCGATCATAATCTTTAATTGCTCTGCCAATTCCCTCCTCATTTTTATAGCCTTCAGCTGTATCTATATGATTATAGCCAGCTTCAAGAGCCATCTCAACTGCTCTACCAACATCTTCTTCTGCTATATCCCAGGTTCCAAATCCTATCTCTGGTATTTTATCACCTGTTATTAATTTTTTTTCTTTAAGCATCAACTACCATCTCCTTTTATCTTTTTAAGAGAAATAATTAACTATTTTTAGTTTTTTAGAAAAAAGAAATGGAATCCAGAAATGATTTTTCTTCTTTAAGAGTTTCTTTTAACTCACTAGCACATTTATTCGAACAGCACATAAAGAGCATATCCTGTCCATTTTTTTAGCAGGTGATTTTTCACCAGTAATCATCGTCCAGACTTCTTTACCATCACTTGTTTTTAAGTCTTTAATATAACCTTCTTCTTCAGTCAGACTTTGACCCTTTTCATTAAAAGAAGCAGACAGCGAAAACACAGGACCACCAGTCGTATCTTTTCCACACCAGCAGCAGTCATTTCTCATAATTTATTAGCCCCCTTAAAAGTTTTACACAAATATTCATTCATTTTTTTCATTATATCATCTACCTGGAGAAGATAAAAATTAATATTTTCTTGACAGCAAAAAAATTGTGTGTTAATATTAAAAAAAATAAATATTACTTGTTAGGTGAGGCTCCTATATGAATATAGGCTGCTGCCCAAAAACGTCCAGAGACGCCAATGGGTATAACAGGTACGGTCGGAATAAGGCCTACCCAATGCAGCTGATTGATTTTTAATCTACGTCATATAGTGCTAAAGCCAGGATGAGGAGTAAAATTAATCTAAAAATTATTATCTTGATTATTCAAGGCTCCTTAGGGAGCCTTTTTCTTTTTCCTGGCAATAATTTTAATTGGGGGTGATACAAAAGTGGCTGATGATGATGATCAAACACTTATAAAATTTAAAAAAATAAAGATTGAGGAGGAATTAAAATGTCACTTTATGAAGAAATCACTCATCTCATTGATAAAAAGAAGATGACACAGCTGAAAGCAAGAATAAATCAGCTGAATTTAGTAGAAATAGTTGAACTGATGCGTGAATTAGAAAAAAATGATCAGGTCATTGTGTTTAGATTATTAAATAAAGACTTTGCAATTGAGGTATTTGAAAAATTAGACCCTAATTTCCAGGAAGATTTAATTAATAATTTTGCTGAAGATGAAGTTATTGCACTAATGGAAGATTTGCAGTTTGATGACCGGGCCAGACTATTAGATGAACTACCCGCGAAAGTTGCCAAAAGGATCATGAACTCTTTTAGCAAAAAAGAAAGAGACACAATAGCAGAACTTTTAGGATATGCTCCAGAAACAGCAGGTCGGATAATGAACCCCAATTATGTTGCCTTTAAAAAAGGAATAACAGCTGAAGATGCTTTAAAACAAATCAGAAAAATGGGGATCGATCAAGAAACTATATATTCGATCTATATCCTTGACAGCAAGAGAAAGCTTGAAGGTGTTCTTTCTTTAAGAGTTCTGGTAATAGCAGATCCCGAAGAAAAAATCGAAAATATAATGTATGATAATCCTGTTTCTGTAAATACCTATACTGATCAGGAAGAGGTTGCCCGACTTCTCCAGCACCAGGATCTTTTATCAGTTCCTGTAGTAGATAGAGAAAACAGGCTGGTTGGAATTATTACTTTTGATGATGCTATGGATGTACTTGAAGAAGAAACAACAGAGGATATTTTAAATAAAGCTGGTTTTGGTAGTTTTGGTGAAGATGAAACAGACCGGAGTAGAGTATTGATTTCAGGTTCAATGATGGATGTCTGGAAGGTTCGGCTCCCGTTTTTAATTATCACCTTAATCGGTGGTATGCTGGCCGGCCTGGTGATTGAAGGTTTTGAAGCAAGTTTAGAGGCAATTGCAGCCCTGGCAATTTTTATCCCTGTTATCATGGATATGGGTGGTAATGTTGGTACTCAGTCATCAACAATTTTTACTAGAGCCTTAGTTTTAGGCCAGATCAATGTCCGCAGGTTTTTTCAGCACTGGTGGCGTGAGGTAAAGGTAGGTTTAAGCATGGGCGCATTACTGGGCCTAGCAGCAGGAATAATTGCAGCCCTCTGGCAGCAGATGCCTGCTCTTGGTATTGTTGTAGGGCTTTCTTTAACCTTTACAATTACTATTGCTACTGCACTCGGATTCATGATCCCCTATTTACTGGTTAAATTAGGTTTTGATCAGGCAGCAGGTTCTGACCCGATTATCACAACCATTAAAGATATTACCGGCCTATTTATTTACTTCTTTTTGGTAAATGTATTTTTAGGCCATCTGCTTTAATTAACTTTTAAAGAAAATTGATAAAGATAATCAACTAATTGATCTGCTTTTGGACAGTTGAATAAAAATTTATCATCTTTATTATAGTGAGTGGCAGCTAACTTTAAGTGAGCTGCTGCAATACCTATATCAATTTGATTCATTTTTTGATAAAATATCTTTTTTAAAAGGTTAGGCTTTTCTAAATAAAGATCTATCCTATTTTGAGAGACTTTAAAATACCAGGGCTGATTATTGGTTGCTGAAGGTGCAAGCCTGGCAGCTTCAATCAGCTCATCATGAATATCTTTATCTCTTAACTCTTGAAGCTCTTTGCGTTGGAATTCTGCTTTATTTTCTCTATAAAGCTTTTCTTCAGCCGCACCAAAGGCTAGAGTTATTACATAGCTGAGCTGAGACTGCTCAGCTATTTCTTTTTTTGCTTTAGCAAGTCCAAACCAGCAGCTACCAAGACCAATTAAAGAAAGATAAAGATCTAAATGCTGAAGTATAAAACCGGCATTTTGCAAATACCCGTCTTTTTCTTCAGAAAAAAAGACAAGATAATGGGGAGCTTTGATCGGCAGCAGACTGCTGATTTTATCTTCGGAAACAATTTTGCTCTCTACATCTATGTTTGAATAGAGTCCTGATCTGCTGGCTAAAAAATCTCTGATCTGATTCAATTTATGCATTTCTAAAGGCTCCTGGCTGTACTTTCTAATCGATTTTCTCTTAAAAATACTCTGATAAAGTTTTTCTTCTATATTATTTCCTGCCATTTTTTTCAGCTCCTTATTTAAAGATCATTTGAGTTAAAAAAATTTAAATTTCAGCCTGTTTTCAGCTTAATTATATGACTTAAAAAAGCAAATTACAAATTGAATTTATTTAATATTATCAGTAAAGCTCCTGCATATGCAGGAGCTTTTTAGTTGAATATAAAATTTTTCAGTAGATATTACTAAAAAATCTTATTTACCAACTGAATATAATTTTCATATTTCTGCTGATAATGATCTTTCAATCTACTCTGTGGTTCAAAGCTTTTAGTTATTTTAAAGTTCTCTCTCAGCTCTCCATAGCCATCAATTTCACCAAGAGCCTTAAGGGCTATCATCGCTGCTCCCAGAGATGGTGCACCAACTTCTAAGTCAAGTACATTAACTCTGCTTTCTAAAATATCTGCCAGCATCTGCGGCCAGATTTTAGATTTACTGCCACCACCAATTAAGTTAAGCTGTAGCTTTTTATCAAATAAGCTGGAGCTGCCGGTCATTTCAATCAAGTTATGTTTTAGAGAAAAGCTCACACCTTCCAGTACAGCTTCTAAAAGCTGCCAGCTATCTGAATTAGCACCTAGCCTGGCAAAAACACCACTTTTTTCGCTGACTTTAAGCGGACTTCTTTCTCCATTTATATAGGGAATAAATATCGATTGATTTTTTGTGCTGTCTAAGTTGGATAATTTATTTTCTGCATTTTTATAAACCTCTTCATCTATTTCTTGATGGTTCATTATCTTACTCAAAAACCAATCATAAGCCTGACCTGCATTTAAAACAGCTCCAGCAATAATATAATTTTCTGCTCTTGTATTACTTAAAGTAAATAAATTTTTATTTTCAGAAATATCTTCAGAGGGCATTGCTAACCAACCGGTAGTACCCAAGTAACAGTAAATATCTCCTACCTTTAGGGCTCCTGCTCCCAGGGTTGAGGCTCCAACATCACCTGAACCATTAATAACCTTCGTTCCTGCTTGCAGCCAAAGTTCTGCTGCTGCTTCAGCATTAATAGTGCCAATAATCTCCTCAGCTGTCTTAAGTTCTGGTAAATACTCCCGCTCAAAATTAAGCTCCTTAATCAATTTCTGATTATATTCCATTTTCTCCATAGCTAAAAATCCTGTTGTAGATGCATTAGTATAATCAGATACATTTTTTCCTGTTAATTTAAAGTTTAAATAATCTTTTGCACCTAGAATAAGATTACGGTGTTTTTTAAATGTTTCTTTTCTGTTCTCTCTCAGCCAGAGATATTTATTAATTGACATTAAAACATCAAACTGGTTGGCTGTCATTTTATTTAAAGTTTTTTGTGAATATTTATCAACTAAAAATTGATACTGCTTTTTTGCCCTGCCATCAGAATAAAGCAGCACTTCTGTCAATGGTTTACCTGCTTGATCTAAAAGTAGGCAGTCTTCCATCTGGCCTGTAGAACTTACTGCAGCAATCTCATCCGCATCAATTGAACTTTCTTGCAGCATTTTGTGGCTTAATTCTATGATGATTTCCCACCAGTCTTCAGCCTTCTGATACTGAAAACCATCTTCCTGGTAGCCTGGAACCGCCTTTTGAGCTTTATAAACTACTTTTAGCTTTTTATCAAATATGATCAATTTGACTGCAGTTGATCCGATATCAAAACTCAACAGATATTTTTCATCTGACATATGACCACTCCTTATTAAGACCCTTCTTAAGTTCTCTTAAAAATTCGATAGCTTCGGCTTCGCTCTCTTCAAATTTATTCAGCAGAGCACTGCCGACTATTATCCCATCATAACCTAATTCCATGACCTGAGCTGCATCTTCGGCAGAACTGATGCCAAAACCAACCAACTGTGGCATTAAAGCAAAAGCTGAATTGGCAAGAGCTTTTTTTAAATTTTTTAAATGTTCATAATCAAATTCACTGCTCTGACCTGTTTTCCCCAGATAACTGGGACAGTAAACAAAAGGTTCTCCATCAGGCTGGTAGCTTTTTATTTTTTCTTTTTTGTCCAGAAAAGATATTATTTTAAAACCCTCAGCCTGGAGATATTTTTTATCCTCATTATCCTTTAGGTCAGGTAAAATCAATGATTCAATACCTGTTTCAAGACACTGCTTTTTATATTCACTGAAAAATTCTTTTTTTAACTCTTTCCAGTAACCCATCAAGATCAATCTATTGATCTCTGTTTTGCTATTTATATCTGCAGCCAATTTTAAATATTTTTCTGCATTAAAACCTACCTGATAGAGCTTTTGGTTGGCTTCTGTAATAATCTGGCCATCCATACTGGAATCCCGGGCTGGATAACCAAGTTCTACAGCATCTACTCCATTTGCAAAAAGTAAATTTATCCATCTTTTTGATCTTTCATAGTCCGGATAAAGTGCAGGTAAATATGCTACTAAAATTGCTTTATCTGCTGCTTTTTTTTCTTTTAGATATTGGCTTAATTCTTTATTGTCCACATTTATCACCTGCCTGAATTAATTGTTTTTAACTGTCATTCCCTGAAAAACTAAAGCTGCAATTATTATTGAGCCTGTAAGCATATCCTGAAAATAATTAGGAACATTTAGGAGGGTTAAACCATTTGCCAATACTCCCATGATTAAAACACCAACCAGGGTTCCTAAAACATTAGCTTCTCCCTGTTTAAAGAGGGTCATTCCTAAAAACACTGTTGCATATGCTCTTAAAAGATAACCTCCTCCAGCTGTTGGATGGGCAGAGCCGAGACGTGATGCCAAAAGTATTCCAGTTAAGGCTGCTAAAACAGCTGTTAAACCAAAGGCGATTAATTTATTTTTTTCTACCTTGATTCCAGAATAGCGGGCTGCTTTTTCATTACCCCCAATAGCATAGAGATGCCTGCCCAGCATTGTTTGATTAAAGATATACCAGAAAACTACAGCAACTATCAGCATAATCCAGATTACCAGAGCTATATTTAAAAAACTTCCCTGACCCCAGATTAAAAATTCATCTGGAATTCCGGAAAAGATTATAGTTCCTCCCGAATACCAGTAAGTTATTCCACCTAAAAAGGTACCACTAGAAAGAGTGGTAATAAAAGAAAGGATGTTTAACTTTGCTACAAAAAATCCATTGATTAAACCAAAAGCAAAGCTTAAAAGTAAAACTGCTGGGATTACTAAATACATGGAAAATCCCTGTACCAAAAGTCCGGCTGTAATTATTCCGGCAAAACTTGCCACACTGGCTATAGAAAGATCAAATTCTCCAATAACCATTACCACTGTTGCCCCAACAGAAATTACTGCTAAAAGGGAGATCTGTTCTAAGATATTAGACCAGTTTCTAAGGCTTAAAAATGTATTTGGCCTTAATATTGCAAAGGTAATTATTATAATCATTAGTCCAATTATTGTTCCATATTTTTTAAAAATTTCTGTCATCATCTAACCTCCTCATAGGCTAACTGCAGTATTTTATCCTGACTGAACTCTTCTTTATTTAAGATACCTGTTAAGCTACCATTACTCATTACTGCAATCCGGTCACAAATACCCATAACCTCCAGTATATCAGAAGAAACCACAATAACACCGGCCTCATCAACAAGCTGATTGATTAGCGAATAGACTTCAGTTCTAGCTCCTACATCTATGCCTACTGTTGGTTCATCAAAAATAAAGACGGAGGTGTCTCTATATAACCATTTTGCTATTACTACCTTCTGCTGATTACCACCACTTAAAAATTTTACCTGCTGACCTAAACTAGGTGTTTTAATACTCAGCTCCTCTATTAGCCTTTTACTTTCTTTTTTTTCTGCTTTTTTATCTATATTTTTTAAAAGCTTTGATTGCAGCATCATTTCTAAATTGGGGAGGGAGATATTTTCATCTACACCCATATTTAAAACAAGACCCTCTTCTCTTCTATCTTCAGGAATTAAAACAACACCCTTTTTTATCATCTGCCCGGGATTTTTTACTTTGATCTCCTCTTCATTTATTTTAAGACTGCCATTTTTAATTTCTCTTAAAGCAAATATTGCTTCCATCAGTTCTGTTCTGCCTGCACCCACCAGGCCGAAAAAGCCCAATATCTCATTTTTGTTTAAAGTAAAAGAGATTTCAGAAAAGCTTTCTCCACTTAAGCCTTCTAATTCTAAAACCTTTTCTGTGCTTTTTTGCCTGTTTTCACGGGCTGGAAAACGGCTCAATTTTTCTTTTCCTGTCATCAGTTTGATTAAAGCTTCTTTACTAACCTCATCTATCTTACGGTCAGCTACTTTTTTGCCATTTTTTAAAACAGTTATCGAATCTGCTATCTCAAAAATTTCTTCTAAACGGTGAGAAATATAGATTATTGCTATTCCCATTTTTTTAATCCTCTTTAAATTTATAAATAATTCCTTGATTTCTTTATCTGTTAAAGCTGCTGTTGGCTCATCTAAAACCAGTAATTTTGCATCCATGATAAATGCTTTTAAAATTGCCACCAGCCATTTATTGGCAGTTGATAGTTCTGAAACAGGTTTTAGAATGTCAAATTCGAAATTTAAACTTTCTGCCAGTTCTAAAACTCTTTTTCTCATCTTTTTTTTATTAAATTTAACCCCCTGTCTGGGATAATCATAACCCAACCAGATATTTTCTACCGCATTAAAATAGGGGATCAGATTTAAATCCTGATGGATAAAGGCCAGACCAAGTTCCTTAGCCCGGGCTGGATCATCTATTTCAACCTCTTGCTTTTGATAAAATATCTTACCACTGTCTTTTTCATATATTCCTGCCAGAATTTTAATCAAAGTTGATTTACCGGCACCATTTTCTCCGACCAGGGCTCTAATTTCTCCTTTATTAAGTGAAAAATCGACTTTATCTAATGCTTTAACACCGGGAAAAGTTTTTGTTATATTCTCTAGTTCTAATAAATTCTCTGCCATTTTTTCACCACCTTTTAAAAAAACAACCCCCCGGATATTGAGGGGCTGTTATATTTAACTTTTTAATCCATAAATTCGGCTGCATTATCTTCAGTTATTAAATTAGCAGGTGCATAAAGAATATGATCTGTTAGTTCTTCCCCGGCAAAAACGGTTTTAATCTGTTCTACTAAAATTTCTCCCATCGCTGCAAAATCCTGTTTAACTGTTGCTTTAATAGAAGAACCGCGGGCTATCATTTCAATTGCCTGAGAGTTGCCATCTATACCTACAACAACAATATCATCTCTTCCGGACTGCCTTATCGCAAGTTCTGCTCCAATTGCAGGTTCATCCCAGGCTGCCCAGACTCCATCAATATCTGGATTGGAGAGAAGAATTGACTGCATAGCCTGCTGAGCATTTTCGATTGGTCCAGGAACCTGTACATAGTGTTCTGCTACTACTTCAATATCATCACGCGAATCAACTATAGCGTCAAATACTACTTCACGCTGATAAACACCTGGATGAGCAGAATGATATAATTTAACTATTTTTCCGGAACCGATCCTATTTAATAAATAACTTGTATTTTGAGCTCCTAAAACGTAGTTATTAGAAGTTACATTAACTTCCATTCCCTCTATATAGCCTGCATCTCCACCAAAAACAGGAATACCTTCTTCATTGGCTTTTCTTATCTGCTGTCTCAGCTGATTGGGATCTCCCATTCCCATTACAATAGCGTCTACTCCCTGAGATATAACATCATCATAGCGATTTGCCAGTTCATTAAAGTCACCTTTGGTATCAATGACCCTAACATTCCAGCCTTCTGCTTCTGCCTTTTCTTCAAAAGCTCTGATCATGGTATTGGTTGTAACTGATTCTAGATAGGGTGTTAAAACTGCTATCTCTTTGCTTTCAGCCAAGACCGAAATGGAAAAAGTTAAAACAACGGCTACCACTAAAAATAAGATTAATGTTTTTTTCATGTTTACACTCCTTGTTTTTGTTTTTTTAACCAGGCTGCCATCGACCTGTCTGTAACTAAGACATTAATTAAGCCACTTCTTAAAGCTCCTAAAATTGCCTGTTTTTTATATCCTCCCAGAGCTACTCCAATTTTAAATTCTACTTTTTTCAATTTTTCAGCAGAGATTGCTATAATTCTATCTCTAAAGGGGAGCTCTAAAATCTCTCCTGCCTGATCAAAAAAAATAGAGCTAATACTGCCACAGGTGTTTAACTTTTTAAATTTCGCAAGCTCTTTTCCCCTTAAATGCCCTGCTATAAGTGGATGTTTTTGATCTGCCTTACCAATTCCCAGCAAAACCAAATCCAATTTATCATAGAGCTTAAATATCTTTCTAATCCTATCTTCATTTCTAAAAAAAGCGGCAGTTTTACTGTCTTTAACAAAGGCAGGTGCATTTAAAAGAAAACTTGTTCCTCCCATATTCTCTGATAAAAGATTGGAAATTTCATTGGCATTAAAACTCTTTCCGGTATCTTTTAAAGCTCCAATGATTGGTATTATCTTATAATTTTCTTTTGCAGTCGCTTGGGCTCTTTTGGCTAAAGCATGGATGGTTGTACCGGCAGAAACTCCTATGTATTCACTGCCGGTTGTTATTCTTTCAACAAAAGATAGGGCTGCATCTGCGGCAGTTCTTTTTCGTTCTGCTTCTGGCTCTTCATCTGTCATATCAACAATTATAACTTCTTTTAGGTTGAATTTCTGAGCCAGTTCACTTTCTAAATAGGAGGTATCAGTAACAGGACTTACTATTTCAATTTTTACTATCCCTTTATCACGAGCTTTTGCTAAAAGTCTGCTTACTTTCGGTCTTGAAATACCTAATTTCTCAGCAATTTTGGTCTGGTTTAATTCTTTTTTGTAATACAATATTGCAACCTTCGTAATTAAATCTATATCCTTATTTGCGACTTTAGAACACCTCCTTACAATATTTCATGCTTTGAATTTTTGTTCAATTCAATTATATACCTAAATATTTGAGCTGTCAAATTAATTTGAAAATTCTTTATATTAAAAAGAAAAAAATCCTCATAAGAGGATTAAAAACATTATTTCTAATGTTAAGAAGTTTTTTTCAAAAGAAGAGCCTTTAAATATAAGCTTCTAAACCTGCTGCTGCCAGAATATCTCTGATTTTTTTTACATCCTGAGCTCTATCTTTATCACAGATTAAAATTGCATCATCAGTATCGACGATAACCAGATTATCAAGGCCGATAGTGGTAATTACCTTATCCTGACTGTAAATGATAGAATTTGTAGTATCTATACCATAATGTTTACCAACTACGATATTACCTTCTTGATCTGATTTTTTTATTCTTGCCAGGGCAGGCCAGCTACCTAAATCATCCCAGCCAAATGAACCTGGAATTACATAAATATTTTCTATTTTTTCCATTATTCCGTATTCAACAGTTATCTCAGGCATTTTTTCAAATTCAGTTCTAATAATTTCTGTTTCATTTTCACTGCCAAGAGCTTTTTTGATCTTGAGCATTGATTGATAAATTTCAGGTAAATATTTTTTAAAACTTGCCAGAATAGTTTTTATATTCCAGACAAAAATACCGCTATTCCAGAGATAATTTCCTGCCTCTAAATATTCTCTAGCTTTAGCCAGATCTGGTTTTTCTCTAAATTTTTCAACTTTGAAAACAGATTTACCATCTATATTATGAATCTCTTTACCATATTGAATATAGCCATAACCGGTTTCTGGATGGGTTGGTTCAATCCCGATTGTGACTAAATTTTTACCTATCGAAGCAGTCATAACTGCTTTTTTTATAATCTCAATAAAAGCTTCAGAATCCTGTATTAAATGATCAGAGGGTAAAACTATGATAGTAGACCCCGGATTCTTTTTAGAAATTACAGCAGTAGATAATGCTATAGAAGGAGCAGTCCCTTTTTTTAATGGCTCGATTATTATATTCTCTGCTGGCAGATGAGATAACTGTTCTTTAATGGCAGGAGCATAAAGTTGATTTGTTGATATATATATATTTTCCAAACCAACAAAGCTCTTGATCCGATGAACTGTTTTCTGCAGCATATTACACTGTTCATCACTTAGTTTTAAAAATTGTTTTGGTTTGTTTTTTCTACTTAAAGGCCAAAATCTAGTCCCTTCTCCTCCGGCCATTATGAGCGCATTTATCACAGTTTACCACTCCCAAAATTATTTTATTTTAAAGTCACAACAGCCCATCTTACAACCCTTTTGACTGCTGCCGATCATAATTCTACCACAATCTTCTTTTAGCCTTTTTCTGAGTTCTTCTTTTTGTTTTTGGCTTTCTTTTTCTTTGCTCATAATAATTACCTCCTGTAATTATTATATCATTATTAATATATTTAGCCAATTAGCAAATATATCCTGCATTTAACTATTCAGCAGTTGATCAAATTCTGCTTTACATAAGTAATGAGACTCTCTATAATAGAGAGCCTCACAGTGAATAATGTAAAGTTTTTGATAGATGCAAATATTTAATTAACTTATAGATGACAAGTTAATTACCTAGCCTGTCCATAACTTTTAAACTTCTCTTCCATCTTTTCCATTTCCTGATCATCTAAAATTATAGGATCACCAATAGATTTGGCTCTATAATATGTTTCAGCTACATATTCTAATTCTTCTGCAGTATTAAATGCATTTTCTATACAATCTGCTCCAGTAAGCAATCCGTGATTTGCCAGGATTACTGCATATCTATCTTGCATAGCTTCAAAGGCATTTACTGCAAGCTCTGAAGAACCATATGTTGCATATTCAGCACAGCGAACATTCTTCCCTGCTAAAGCGATCATATAATGAGATGCAGGTAAATCTTCTCTTAAGATCGAGATAGTGGTTGAATAAATAGAATGACAGTGAACTACAGCAAAAATATCATCTCTTTTTTCATAAAATATTTTGTGCATTTCGTATTCGCTAGAGGGTTTTCTGCTTCCCTCAACTATATTGCCATCTAAATCCATTACGACAATATCTTCTAATCTTATATCATAGTAAGGAATTCCAGATGGACTGATCGCCATTAACCCTTTTTCAGGATTATAAATACTTAAATTTCCACCAGTTCCTTTGGTTAAACCTGTATCAACTAATTTTTTGCCAAATTCTATTATTTTCATTTTTTCCAATTCTAATTTCATTTTTTTCCTCCAGTTAATAATTATCTGTTTCAGGTCCTTTTTTAATTCTTTCTATAATCAAAAGTGTAAAAACAATTGCCATTATTATTAATTGATGATCAACAATAAAGCTCAACATCCTCCGCCCATGTGGGCCTAAAGCTGCTAAGACAAATTGATATATCATTAGTTAACACTTTCCTTTTTTCTAAATGATTGTTCTGACTCAATACCTGCATCAGAATCTGTTATCAGTTCTCCTTTAGCAGCTTTGTAAAAAAATATTCCATAACACCCGGCAGTGAATATTGCAAATATAATTGAAAATATTGCAAATCCACTTCCAAGTTCTGCAAATATATTACCTATGAAAGGAAGCATTAATAGCCAGGGGGCAAGATGAGCACCACCATTTAAACTAGAAATTTGTGTTGCTCCTTCTGGTATAGCAAAACCTGCTTCATATGCAAGGGTTGTTGTCATAGGGGCTAAAAATGTTCCAATTACTAAAAATCCAACGATAAATACACTTCCAATTACAACACCTCTAAAAATATTACCTTTTGACCAGCCTGTCGCCCATAGAATTAAAATAGGCATAATCGCCAAGTCAGCAAATGGTAACATCCGATTTAAGCCCAACATGCTTAAAAGAACAGCTAGAAGTATAGACACAGGGATCAAGATTAAACCAGTTGCAACATTTGCAGGATGCCCAATAACTGTAGCAGCATCAAGACCTATATATAAATCTCTATCAGGAAAACGTTTATTTAAGAACTTTTTAACACCCTCTGATAAGGGTAATAACCCTGTCATAAGTAATTTAACCATTTTTGGGAATATAAGCATTACAGCACCCAATGTTATTGCTGTATTAATTATTTGAGAAAGACTGCCTGACATATCTGTTGCAATACCCGGGCCATAAGCTAATGAACCAATAATTAAACCTATGACTGTACCAATCATTAAAGATTCTCCCATTATACCAAATTTTTCTTGAATTTTATCCTGGTCTAAATCCCATTCTCTAACAACTGGAATTTTTTCTATAATTTTATTGATTGCCCATCCTACTGGTGCCCAGGAGATTGTTTCTGTATGGGGCAAAGATACTCCAGGCATACCAAAAAAATCTTGAACAATGGGTGCACTTATATCAGCTAAAATCAAAACAATTGCTTCTGTCAATAAACCAATTGTAATTGCTAAAACAAAGTTGTTGGTAGCGGCATAAACAAAAGCTGCTGCAAATATAAAATGCCAATAATTCCACAAATCTATATTTAAAGTTTTTGTCCATTTTAGCATGATCATTACTATATTTAGCAGTATTCCCAAACCAAATATCCAGGGAACAAGCGATGTAGTCCCAAATGCAATAGCCGAAGCTGCAGGCCATCCTACATCCATAACATTTAACTGTAAACCAAAGTTTTCTACCATTGCTTCAGTTGCTGGACTAAGAGTTTCAACCATTAAACCTAAAACTAAATTAATACCAATAAAGCCCATGCCTACTGTTAATGATGACCTAATTGCTTTGCTAATTTTAATTCTGAAAACCATTGCCATAACAAACAATATAATCGGCATCATTATACTGGGTCCCATATCCAAAATAAAATTAATAATATCCATTACTTGTTGCATAAATTTTCCTCCTCTTCTTATTTTTTATTAAATTCTAGTTTCTTAGTTCATCTTCAATTTCATCTAGAAGTTTTTCTTCTCCGACCCCGGTTAAAAAACTAACCCCACTAAAAGCTGGTATGTCGTATTCACTGTTTACCGGCCCATTTAAGATAATAATATCTAAGTTTAAATCTTCTATATAGTTTTTTGCCTCAGATATTTTGCACTGTTCTAATTCAATATCAACACCCCTTTCTTCTAAACCATTTTTTAATTTGTCCATTATTAATGTGGAAGTGGCAATACCTGAACCGCAAGCGACCAATACTTTTTTCTTTTTCATTTCTAACCCCCCTAAATTATTGATTTATATTTTTAATCTTTTTTCAAAAATATCTACCAGTTTGCTTTGATTTTCAGCAGTCAAAATTTTATCTACTATAACTTTGCTTTGCATAATTTCCATTAGTTTCTGCAAAACTTTCACCTGTTTTGATGGATCTTTAATTGCTAAAAGGAAAACAATCTCTACTTCAATTTCTTTATCATAATTTTCCATACTAATAAAATTTACTTTGTTTTTTAAAAGTGCAATTGCAAGTGCTGCTCGATTGACATGTTTAGGATCTGTATGTGGTATAGCAAAGTTTATATTTTCAGTACTAAGTGCAGTTGGAAACTCCTCTTCCCGCTTTAATACAGCATCCAGATAGCTTTCTTTTACAATCTCCTTTTTTAGCATCTTCTTATTTAATTTTTTTATAACTTCTTTTTTAGAATCAACCTTTAAATCCATTTCTATTAAATCATCATCAATATGTATTTCATCCATCTATAAGCACCTCCTTAATAAGATCAATATTATCAGCATTTTTTATATAATCTATATTTTTTTGTAATCTATTATAAAATTCCTTGAAGTGGTCGGTTTTGAGATCCTTAAATGCAAACATACATATTATATCTACTTCAAAACCTGACCAGTCAATTGGCTCTTCAAGTATAGCAATTGCAAATTGTGAATAATTGACATGTTTGCTTTCTGCATGTGGAATTGCAATTCCATTGCCAACATATGTTACACCCTGATTTTCTTTTTCAAGAACTGCATTGTAATATGTATCTTTTGCAGAACCTGAAACAATCATTTTCTTACTTAAAAATTCTATTGCTTCTTTTTTACTGTTAAATCCAGGACTAAGATAAATTAAATTTTTATCTAATAGTTTTGCTGAATCAAATTCTTTTACATTTATTTTCTGCAAATTATGTTTTTTTATAAAATTATCAAAACCTTTTTCAGAAAATATATCTTCAAAACTGTAATAATCAATATCAGTAATGTCTGGTTTTAAGTTGCCGATAACTGCCTCCACCTGGTATTCCTTCGCAATATCATTTAGATATTTTTTTATATTTTTATCATGCAGACCAGTTGTGATTATTTTCAATTCGTCTTCTAATCCAGGTAGTCTGTGGATTAGATAATCTTTAATTCTTAAAGCAGCTCCCTGACCAGTTATACAGTATATCAATAATACTTTTTCTCTGCTTCCTGTGTAACTATTCACTGATTTTGTTATTCTAGCAGCGATTTCATTCAGATCTAAATTATCATACCTTGACCATCTTATGGCCTCCATCAGCATAACAATATCGACTCTTGAAATTACTTTTGTATTAATTCCTGTTTTTTCTGTGATAATATCACCAAAACTTTTAAGTGATCCCATATCAACTAACAGTAATATTCCCTTACCCTGATCAACTTCTTTTGCCAGCATTACAATGTCTTCTAAAATTTGTCTTGGTGGTTGATCCAAATACATATCAACTGCTACTGCATTTGATTTGCCCAAAAGACAGTTTGCAACTTTAAGCATCTCGGATGCAACACCACCGTGTGAAACCACAATAACACCAGGCCTTGATAATTTATTTCTTTGTTTTTCACTATCTATTACAGAGTTAAGATACATTGTAATATATCCGATCTCATCTTCTGGTATCTGAAGTGCATATTCTTGATTTATATATTCAACAATCTTTTTTGAGACCTTAAATAATTTTTCATGTGATTGTTTTATTTCTCTAAGATCAGGGTGCTTAATAATTTTGCCAGATTTGATTCTTTCAATTACCGCATCCAGATGAATAGACAGAGCATATTTTAAGCGCTGATTAAAAACAAATTCTGGTAATTCACGATGAACAATCACCAATACATCATTCACCATATCTAATACCTTTGTAGAAACTATTTCTTTTAATATTTCTTCATTCTCAAAAAAACTATCTTCTGCCTGATTAAAAACACTTTTTACTTTTTCAGCTAACAATTGATTCAACTTTTTGTTTATCTCATCTTTAGTAAAGCCCAAAGAATATAGTTCTTTATTTTTTTCTTCTAAGTATTTATAAATGTCATTATCTAATTTATATGCCTGTTTAAAATCAGTTTTTATGGCATTCTTTTTAGCATCAGGGTTCAAAATAATATCATCTTTAATCAGTTTTTTGATATCTTCTCGTTTTACACTGCCTTCAAAAAAACTTCGCTGAATTTTTAGATCTAGCAATTCAATTGTTATTTTTACGCTTTCATTTTTTCCGCTTATAAAATTAAGGTAAGCACGTGCACAAATTTCTTTAATCTTGCTTTCAAGCTGTCCGATATTATTATCCGGGTCAAAACTCAATAAGGCTCTGGCAGCTTCATATTTTAATGTAATTTGTTGATTTATCTGCCTGCTTTCCCTTGAAATAAAAAGTTTTATAAACTTTAATTTTTCTTCTAAAGTTCTTTTATCTAGAGGAGGAAGATCGATTATCAGAGGAATTCTTCGTCTAAAAGTTGCCAATAAATTTGACTTGATATCCTCCGTTGTTGCAGCAATAATCATGAGATTAACCTTTTCATTTTTTTCTGTTTCACCTAATTTTCTATAAAAACCATTATCGATAACATTAAAAAGCATTTCTTGGCCTTCACTGGATAATCTATGCACTTCATCGAGAAAAAGTATGCCATCATCAGCCCTTTTAATTAGACCATCTTTATCTTTTTCTGCACCTGTAAATGAACCTTTTTTATGACCGAAGAGATGGGAATAAAGAAGCTGAGGATTTTCTGAATAATCTGCACAATTAAAAACAACAAATTTATCTTTTTCAAGCCTTTTATTAGCTTCAGCAAAATTATACATTTTCTTTGCTAGAAAACTCTTGCCTACCCCACTTTCTCCAATTATCAAGGTATGAAGCCCATTAGGTGGATAAAGAACCGCTGCTTTTGCCTGCTGGATCTGTGTTTTTAAGCTTAATTCTGCACCTATAATTTCTTTAAAAGAATCTTCTTTATCAGAACTAAATTTATCATTGAAACTGTAATCATCTATTTTGGAATTATAATTTTCAACATTGTTTTTCCCATTAAGTATCTGAGCAGAAAGTTTATTGTACTCCTGTCTCACTATATATCTTGAAACTGCAAATCCATTTTCTTTAACCTTTTGGGTCAGCTGCCTTATTGAAATATCTGGATTATCAGTTAATATATTTTTAATCTCTTTTTTTAATAATGGTTTCATTCGCTCTTTAGATGAGGGAATATTATTTTCTTTTCTCATTAAGGTTACCTTTTCTCTGCTTAAATTAATTTTTTCTGCGATTTCTTCATCTGTAAACGGATTTTTTTTGTTTTCACCACCAATTATTTTTTTTAGTTCACTATTCATCTCTTTTCCTCCTCACTTAATAATTATGCAATTCTTGTTCCAATAGTCTGATTTTTAAAAAAATAAATTATAAAAAATTGAGAAATCACTTGCAAAACAACACTTATGGCATAAAATTTTTTAAAATATTTATTTAAATTATTTAAGCTAATAACATTATATACTATTTATTTTGTGGTATAAAATGTAATAACAAAATCTACCGCTATTAATACCTGTAAAAAAAATTACTATTTAAAATAAAAAACCTGCCATAAGCAGGTTTAAGTTTGTTTATTATTTTTATCAATTAGCAAATATATCCTGCATTTAACTATTCAACAGCTGATCAAATTCCGCTTTAAAATATTCTAAAATTCCTTCTTTAAGACAGTAACAGACCCTGGGTCCATCTATTCTGCCTTCTATCCAGCCTGCCTCTTTTAGAATTTTAAGATGCTGGGAAACCGTAGATTGAGCAATCGGTAATTCTTCTACAATTGAGCTTACCATACATTTATTGTTTTCCGGAAATTCTGCCAGCATTTTAATAATTTTTACCCGGTGGCGGTGACCCAGCGCCTTAGCAAGTTCAGCCAGTTCTGCTATTTTAGCTTCTTGATTTAAAGATTCTTTTTCAACCATTTTTGCAGTTTATCGAAATTAACGATAAACCTGCACCTCCCTTATTTTTCTGCTCCAATATAGGCAGAATAGATATAGTTAGATAGCTGCAGTTTAGAACTCCAGTCTGCAACAATTTGATCACTATTAGACTTTCTTTCTATATTAATTTTTTTGAAGTTAAGCTCTGTTAAAATGGTTCTTAATTCTTTTTCCTCAATACTACCTGTGACACAGCTGCTGTAATTATCAAGATCAGCTTTGATCTCTTCTGGGAAATCAGCTGCCCTTAAGACATCTGAAATGGCAAGCCTACCACCTTTTTTCAAGACCCTTTTTGCCTCAGTGAAAACCTGTTTTTTATCTGTTGACAAGTTAATGACACAGTTGGAGATTATTACATCTATACTCTCATCTGCCAGAGGTAAATCCTCAATTTCACCCAGAATAAATTCTACATTTTTAACTCCATTTTTTTGCGCATTTTCTCTGGCTTTCTCTACCATCTCTTCTGTCATATCGATCCCGATCACTTTGCCTTTTTCACCTACTTCTCTGGAGGCTAAAAAAGCATCAAAACCTGCTCCAGAGCCGAGATCAAGAACTGTTTCTCCTTCCTTGAGAGCAGCGATGGCCCGGGGATTGCCACAGCCCAAGCCGAAGTTTGCCTCTGCAAATTCTGAGTTGAGCGCCTCTTTTTCGTAGCCTATTTTTTGTGCTATTTTGGTTCTGCCAATCCCTGTTTCCTCTCCACAGCAGGAAGAACCACTGCAGCAGCCTAGCTGATCAGCATTTATTATTTCCCCATAATTTTGCTTGACTTTCTGCTTTATTTTTTCTTTTTTATTTTCCATTATATCAACCTCCTCAGCATTATTATAGCATATTAATCGTTAATCGTAAATAGGCGATTATAAGGTTCTACTTGACTTTAGACTGAGCTTCCCATATAATTTAATAGTACATATAAATAAGGTGAAGGTGCTCACCTATAATTGCTCATTAAATTGAGATGATGGCTCCTATTTACTGGTTATATTTTAAAGATATAGCTGATAAATAGGGGCTTTTTTTATTGTAAATTTATTTTTATGGGGTGATTTGATGTTAGAAAAATTTGAGCAGAGCAAAAATGAACTATTTAATAAAGCTGAGGAACTTGACTATTTTATTGAAGAATATGATAATCAGGGCTTAGAAAAACTTTTATTAGAACAAAAAGAAAAATTAAAACAAAGCCATTTTAATCTTACAGTTTTAGGACAGTTCAAAAGAGGTAAATCAACCTTGATTAATGCTCTTATCAATGAGGAATTACTGCCCAGTGGGGTTTTACCTTTAACGGCCATTATAACAAAACTCTATTATGGAGAAGAGAAAAAAGCTGAGGTTGTATTCTTAAATGATGAAAAAAAAAGCTATTAAATTCTCAGAATTAAATAATTATATTTCAGAAAAAGAGAATCCTAAAAACGAAAAAAATATTAAAGAAGTTAATATTTATTATCCTTCTGAATTGCTTAAAAAAGGTGTAATTTTAATTGATACTCCTGGTATTGGCTCTATTCACCAGAATAATACAGAAACAACAGAAAAATATTTAAAACATGCAGATGCTGTAATTTTTGTCCTGGCTGTAGATCCACCGATGACCGAAGATGAGGTTAATTTTCTAAACAAAGTAGAAGGAATAGCAAATAAAATAATATTTGTCGTTAATAAAATTGATTTAGTTGCTGAGGATGAAAAAAAAGAGATTATTGATTTTGCTCGAAAAGTTATTACAAATAAAACAAAGCTTGATGAGATCTCCATTTTTCCCCTTTCTGCAGAAAATATCTTAAATTCTAATGACGAAAAAAGTTCTGCTTTTCAAAAGTTCAGTCAAAAAGTCGAAAAACTTATAACTGAACAAAAAGCTCAAATAATTATTGATTCTGTTGAAAGAAAGTTGAACTATATTATTGAAGAACTGCTTTTTAAACTAAAATTAGAAAAGAAGATAATGCTGGAACCACTGGAAACACTGCAGGAAAAGATCAAAATTATTGATGAAAAACTTGAAATAATCAGGGAAAAGAAAAAAAATAAAATCTATCTTTTTAAAGCTGAAATAGAAAATATTATAAAAACACTTGCAGACGATATAGATAATTTTAAAAAGAAGGAAGAAAAAAGACTTATTAAAGCTGCTCAAGAAAAAATAAATGCAAGTAATAGTTCAAATTTTGTTGAAGAATTAGAAAAATTTTTGAGCAAAGAAATTGAAGAAAGTTTCGAAAAATGGCGGCAGGAAGAAAAAGAAAAAATAAGTGAAATGATTAAAAAGCAGGGTCAAAAATTTGTTGAAGAAATCAAGTCAGTTATAAAAGAAATTAATCAGGTTTTAACAGAACAATTTGAACTAAGAGTGCAAATTCAGGAACCTGATCAAATCGTTGAAAGCTGGGATTTTTCTTACCATTTTAAAGAAGAAGAAACTTTCTATACCAAAATTGAAGCCAGCAAATTCTTAAAATTCCTACCTGCTATATTTAAAGATAAGATTATTAAAAACAAAATTGAAGAGGAGGTAAAACATCAGGTTGATAAAAATTGTGGTCGGATCCGCTATGACTTCGATAAAAGAATAAATAAAACTGCTGCTGGATTCATTTCTCACTGGGAAGAAGAAATTAATGAATTAATCGAAAAGATAAATAAAATAATTGAAAACAGTAGAGAAAAAAAGACTAAAGGTTTAGAAGAACAGAATAAACATCTAAAAAAATTGGAAAAAGACCTAAATAACTTAAATAATTTTATAATGAGGTGTTAGTTGATGGCATTTAGCCTTGCATTAATTTTGATTTTAGCATTATTGATAAATAAAATTTTTGAAAAAATAAAACTACCCAGTTTATTGGGAATGTTGATTTTAGGAGTTTTGATTGGTCCTTATGGATTTTCTTTAATTAGTGGTGATATTTTAAATATTTCAGCTGATTTAAGGAAAATAGCTTTAATAATAATTTTAATAAGAGCAGGTCTTGGTATAGAAAAAGATACCTTAAAAAAAGTAGGTTTACCTGCAGTAAAACTTAGCTTTATTCCGGGTGTTATGGAAGGAATAACCATCTTATTTATTTCCCGCTACATATTTTCTCTTTCGATTATTGAAGCAGGGATGCTTGCTTTTATTGTTGCAGCTGTCTCCCCTGCAGTGGTTGTTCCCCAGATGTTATCTTTAATTAATGATAATCGCGGAGCTGAAAAAGGTATTCCAACTTTAATCTTAACAGGTGCTTCAATTGATGATGTTATTGCAATTACCATTTTTTCTACCTTTTTAGGTATGTATGGAGGAAGTCACCTTAGTATTGGACAGCAAATATTTAATGTTCCTGTCTCAATAATTATCGGTATAATTTTGGGTATAATTGCTGGCTTTATTCTCGTCTATTTGTTTAAAAAATATCATATGCGTGATACTAAAAAGGCTCTCTTAATCTTAAGTTCTGCTATTTTGCTGACAGGTTTTGAAGAGGTTCTAGAAGGTATAATACCTATTGCAGCTCTACTTGGAGTGATGACAATTGGTTTTGTTCTTCAGGAAAGATATAAAATTCTGGGGAAAAGATTATCTTCGAAATTTAATAAAATCTGGGTCTTTGCAGAAATTATGCTTTTTGTGTTGGTAGGTGCAGAAGTAAATATTTATCTTGCTTTTGAATCTGGTATACTGGGACTTATAATTATTACAGCTGGACTTCTGGCAAGATCGGCAGGGGTTCTCCTTTCTGTAGCAGGTACAGATTTTAACTGGAAAGAAAGATTTTTTGCTGTTATTGCCTATACTCCCAAAGCAACTGTTCAGGCGGCAATTGGTGCTGTTCCACTGGCAGCAGGTGTTGAATCAGGAGAACTGATCCTAGCTATAGCAGTATTAGCTATTATTATAACTGCTCCCCTGGGTGCTGTAGGGATTAAATTTAGTGGTGAAAGATGGCTCAGTAAAAAATAAATTAAAGGGGTGAATAAAATGATTGGTGAAGGAAAAATCTTAAAAATTTATATTGGTGAAACTGATCAATGGCAGGGTGAACCACTCTATGAACAATTAATAATGAAGTTCAAGGAAAAGGGTCTTGCAGGTGCAACAGCAATTGCCGGTATTGAAGGTTTTGGTCTCAGCACAAAAATTAAAAGTTCTCATATCTGGGAGCTTTCTGAAGACTTACCTATTATAGTTGAAGTTGTCGATAAGGCAGAAAAAATAGAAGCTGTAATTCCTATGGTTGAAGAAATGGTCAAAGATGGCCTGGTAACAGTAGAAGAAATAGAAATTATAACTTATAAATCTCAAGAAGAAGAATAGTCTTATCTAAAAAAATAAAGAAAGATCCTGACGATGATATTTAAAAGAATCGAAATTATTATCATGGTGGTTATCGGAAAATAGAGGGTGAAATTATCCCTCTCTATTCTAAGATCACCGGGTAGATTGCCCAGCCAGGAAAAATGATCTCCAGAAATAAAAAAGAGGGCACCTAAAACTACCATTATAAGACCAACAACTATCATTAAAAATCCAATATTCCTAAATATCATCTTAGTTAACTCCTTTTTAAATTATAACTGGCTGTTTATATCAGCCAGTTTTCTAAATTTCTGACCTTAAGTGAAATTTTGATTTATTAAATAGTGCTTTTAAATAGATTTAAATATCAACATTATTAACGTATATATCATCTGGAACATCAATATTAATCAGACCATTTTCCTGAATAACAAATAATTCTTCAGCAAAAATTATTCTGGCAGTTACATTAACTACCTGTACTAAAACATTAGAATTATCTTTGTATGCTCGAGAAACTCTTGCCTAGACTTGATTATATTAAAATATACGGCTCTATTCAATTAAATTATTGTGAGATACTTACAGCACTAATAGAATAGTATAGGATTTCTTTTAGAGCAATTAGAATTCTTCAAAAACTATAATATCTTTAAGAGTTTTAATAATCAGTTTTAAGTCTAATAAAATATTTCTTTCTTTTAAATATTTAAGATCTAAAGTTATTCGCTGCTGATAATCTATTTCATTTTTGATCGCTTCTGATTGCCAATAACCTGTCAAACCCGGTTTTATAGAAAAGACTTTTTCCCCAATTTTCCCATAATGTCTTTTTAGTTCTTTTTCTAATACCGGCCTAGGACCAACTATACTCATCTCACCTTTAAGAATATTAATAATTTGTGGTAACTCATCTAAACGTAATTTTCTTAAAATTTTCCCGATCTCAGTTATTCTAGGGTCATTCTTTAATTTATAATTAGATAAATATTCTCCTTTGATTTTTTCATTTTCTGAAATCATTTTATTCAATTTTTCTTCAGCATCAACCACCATGGTTCTAAATTTATATAATTTAAATTCTGTTTTATTTTTTCCGATCCTATTTTGGCTAAAAATTACTGGACCTCCATCTTCTTTTTTTATCAAAAAAGCGATGATAAAAAATAACGGCAATAGCAGGATTAATGCTAATAGTGATAATATGAGATCCATTATCCGCTTAATAAAATCATATTCTCTACGTGCTTGTTTTTGCTTGCTATTTTTAGCCACTTTATTTTGTCTAGCTATTTTTTCCCATTTAGCATCTTTTGCTTTAAAAATGAAATTAATATAACCGTAAAGTAGAGCTATATTCATCGCCAAAAAATAATAGGGTATATATAATTTCCCAATAGGAATATTTAATCTATTTAGAAAATGGACAAAAATTATAATAAAGTAAGATAATATTTGTAAATAAAAAGCTATCTGATAAAAAATGTGATTGCCATAAAGAAAATAATTGCTAATAAAAGTTGTGATGATTGCAAAAGGAACTAACCATCTACTTATCTTATGAGACGAAAACATAAATAATATTTTATAATTTTTAAAAGAAAATATATCTTTTAGCAAAGATATTGACTGCAGATTACCTGTTCCAATTCTGATTCTTCTCTTGAATTCATCACTCAAAGATAAAGCTGTATTTTCATATGCTCTAGCAGACTTTTGATAATGTATTTTGTATCCCTTAGTTATTATTAAAATTGCAATTATAAAATCATCAACAATTGTATTTTCGGGTATTGGAGAAAACAATTTTTTCCGAATAGCATATATAGCTCCTTCTACCGAAATTATTGTCTTGAATTTACTTTCAAGCTCTTTGAGATAATTTTTGTAAATACTATAAAGCTTTTCTCCTTCACCACCAGGATTAGAATTAGGATTTTCAAAGATTAAATTGCCGCTAACTCCTCCAATTTGCGTATTATTAAAAGGTCTAACTAACTTTATTAAAATATCAGATTCTAAAATCGTGTTTGCATCTGAAAAAACTAAAATTTCTCCCTTAGCTTCTTTAATCAATGAGTTAATAACAGCTGATTTTCCCCTACGAAAATTATAATCGAAAAATTTAATTTTTTTGCCTTTATTAGCAGCAATTATTTTACTACTAAGATCAGTGCTTCCATCTGAAGCAAGTAAAATTTCTAATTTATCCTCAGGATATTTAAGCTTATAAAAGTTTTTTATTTTTTCTTCTATTATGTTTTCTTCATTATAAGCAGCAGTAATCATAGTTATCGTCGGCAATTCTTCATTTCCATCAAAATTAATCTCATCCTTTTTTATAAATTTAACAGTGATAAATAATAATAACGGATAAACAAAATAACCATATATGATTATAAATAAGCTTAATAAAAATAATATCTTCATATATATCTCCCTAATTCAATTATAGTTTTGAAATTCTTAATTCAGATTATATTTTTTATGATTTTCAAATAATATAAATGCAAAAACAAAGGTATAAACTAAATAAATATAAAAATAAGAAAAATCATCAAATATTCCCGAAGCTAAAACAACTATAAAAAAAGCTAATAAATTAATTGAACTTAAAGTTATAATATTTACAAATAAATAAATTGAAAATATCATAATAAAAAGGGTGGCAATGATACCAAACTCAGCCCACGAGGATAGTAATAGATTATGAGAATAAAAGTTGCCTAGATTCGATTCAGCCCATTCTGTATCATTTTTTTCTGATATATATTCGGGAAAAACATTTTTAAATACTCCTCTACCTACACCTGTCCAGGGATTTTCTAAGCCAATATTATAAGCTGCTTCCCACAGAGCCAAGCGAGAAGCTTCTGCCTGCCAATTTCTAAGTTTTTTATTAATATTTTCATCTCTTGTGATTTCAATATTTTCTAAACCTATACTATTTAAAAAAGCTGAAACTTCAGAATAAATATCAGTTCTAGCAGGAAAAAATAGAAAAATACTCATAATTAGAATTAAAATAGCTGATAAAGCATATAATTTTATTCTTTTTAAAGGAAAGAATAAAATAATAAATCCCATTGCAAAAATAAAAACTAACCATGCATTGCGCGACTGTGTGGTTGCTATAGAAAAAGAAAAGAAAAATATTAACATTAAAGCCAGGAGAAAATTATTATTGAGATAATTTGAAAAGAATTTGTCACTTAATATGTATATAAATGCGGCCATTAAAAACCAGGCAATTAAATTAGGATGATGGGTAGTTCCTATAGGTCTTGCCAAACTATTTCCATAATTAGCAAATCCATCTGCGAAAAGATTGATCATTAGCAGGTTTAAACGTGGGAAAATGTACTGTAAGCCAACTAATAAAGTTGAAATAAAAGAAATAATTAACAAGAATTTTTTGAGCAGTCTTTTTTTTAGATATTTATTTTTCCAGCTATAAACAAATAATAAAGCAAAAATAGAAACAGCAGTTAGTCTCAGGTTTGCTTTAAGTGCTTCAATAAAATAAGGACTGAAAACCGAAGTTATAATTAGAATAATCAGAGTAATTATTATAATTAATTTTTCTCCCATTTTTAATGAGACAAACTTATCAGAATAGCTCATAATTATCTTTTTATAATCCATTATATAAATTGAAATCAAAATAAAAAATAATAAGCCCAACTCTGCAGTTGAAATATTTAAAGTAATAAAAGAAAATAACTCTATATCAATCAGCACAGATAATAATGCTATTATGAGAGCTGCTGTTAAAATATTTGATTTTTCCTTCATTTTATATCCCACCAAACTTAAGTAATTTAAATTTTATATTCAATAATCTTATATTTACTCCCACCAATTTTGATTTTCTAAATACCACTTTATTGTTTGTTTTAATCCATTTTTGAAATCAATTTGAGGCTGCCAATCAAATTCATAATTCATCTTTCTTATATCAACTGCATATCTTAAATCATGACCTTTTCTATCTTTGACAAAAGAAATTAAAGATAATGGCTTTTTTAATTCTTTTAAAATTGTTTTTACTACCTGCAAATTGTTTTTTTCATACCCACCACCGATATTATAAACTTCTCCAGGCTTGCTTTTATGAACGATTAAATCTATGGCTTGACAATGGTCTTTCACATGAATCCAATCTCTAATATTTTTTCCATCTCCATAAATAGGTAGCTTCTCGTTTTTTAAAGCTTTGATAATCATAAGGGGAATAAGCTTCTCAGAAAGTTGATAAGGACCATAATTATTAGAACAACGCGAAATTGTAATTGCTAGATTGTAAGTTTTATAATAAGACTTAACCAAAAGATCAGCTGCTGCTTTAGAGGCAGAATAAGGTGATGATGGATTTAGTACTGATTGTTCAGTAAACTTTAGTTCTTTTTTTTCTAATGGTAAAGAACCATATACTTCATCTGTTGAAATCTGATGAAATTTTTTCACACCAAACTTTTTACAAGCATCTAATAAAACCTGGGTACCTTTAACATTACTTTCTAAAAAAATTACTGGTTCTGTTATTGACTTGTCAACATGAGATTCAGCAGCGAAATTAATAACTAATTCAAATTCCATTTCTCTAAAAAATCTGTAAACAAAATTGCGATCACAAATATTCCCTTTATAAAAACTGAAGTTTTTTTTACCTATAATGTGCTTTAAATTATTTAAATTTCCAGCATAAGTTAAAGCATCAAGACAAAATAATTTATACTCAGGATAATTATCATTCATATAATATATGAAATTGCTGCCAATAAAACCTGCTCCTCCTGCAATTAAAATTCTCACATTCCTCGCTCCTTTCATATCATTCTAATTTAATATAACTTAAATCCCCATTTTTTAAAATAATAATACATTGATTTTAAATGATAAATAAAAGCATTAATTTCTTTGTAAGATTCTTTATTCCAGTGGTGTATAACATAATTATGTGGATAAAAAATTGTATTAGAAACTTTGTTTACTCTCTTTGTAATATCAGCATCTTCTAAATAGATAAAAAAATTCTCATCAAAACCATTAATTTGTTTAAAAATGTCAGTTCTAAATAATTGAAAAGCTCCAGAGGCAAATTCAATTTTTATTGGCTTTTTGATTTGATTTAATCTTTTATGATAATTCTGCCTTTGCTTAAATTGATTAGGAAAAAATCTCCTAATTAATAGATCAAGAAAAGTAATTTCGCGTCGAGCAGTATATTGTATTTTTCCATTTGGATATTTGAGCATAGGGACTACTAACCCTATTTTTTTATCATTTTTTATATAATCTATCAATTCTTTAATTACATTTGTTGTTATTACAATATCTGGGTTCATTACAATATGATAATCTGAATCAATAAAATTTAATACTTTATTATGTGCAGCTCCAAAGCCAATGTTATAATCATTTTTTATTATTTCTATATTATTATCTAATTTAGCTAAATATTTAACTATTGATAATGTATTATCTTGAGAAGCATTATCAATCAAAAATATTTTATATTTAATAAATAATAAGTTTTTAATCAGGCTTTTGACTGCTCTTTCTATAAAATCTTGGCTATTATATGTGACAATAGAAACTGTTATTTTATTCATTTTGTCCTCCAGTTAAATCATAAAACAGATTATAAAAATTTAATTTTAGATTATTTTTTTTCAATTAAGATTTTTATCATTAAGGGTATTGACCCATAACAATAACTAAATTTATATTTTCTTATCAGATTAAACATTTCTAAAATATTATTGGAATTAATAATTCTAAAATATGCTTCTAAATATTTTTTGTTTTCATACTTTATTAAATCATAGAAGTCATTAAAAATGATATTTAACATCTGATATTGATCATTACTAATAGAATTATAACCGCCAATTATTTTTTGCCATAATTTTACTAAAATATGTGGAGAAGCACCAATTAGGTTATTTTGATGCTGCCTATAATACATTAAAGGCTGATTAATGTAAGCTCTTTTACCAATAGCCTCGTTTATTAGAGAAATATAATAATCATAAAGTTTAAAATCTCCTAAATAATCTATAACTTCTTTTTTAAGACTCTTGTTTATCAGCATTGAAGCTCCCTGAACAAAAGGAGAAAAAATAATTTTGTTTAATCCCTTTTCAAGAGCTCTTGCTCCTATAAATTCATTAGCAATAATATTTAAATTTGCATCTGCAACAAATGCATCAGAATGTACTAAAGAAGGCTGAGTTTTTTTGGTCTCTATTTCTTTAATTTTATTATATAGCATTTCTATTTTCTCTTCTAACCAGTAATCATCTTGATCTGCAAAAGCTATATATTCTGCTTTTGAATTATTTAGTAAAACTTGAAAGTTTTTATTAACACCTAAATTTCCAATTTCATCTTTAATTACAGTAATTCTTTGATCTCTTTTTTGAAATTTATTAATAATTCTTAAACTATCATCTTTAGAGTTATCATCACGAATTAACAAGTTCCAGTTTTTATAGCTCTGGTTTATTATGGATTCTAACTGTTCTGCTAAAAATTTTTCTCCATTATATACAGCCAGAAGAATATCTATTTTTTGATGCATAATATTCAACTCCATTAAATTAAAATCTTAACATATTTTGAATAAAGAGATAATTATATAGCATTGTTGAAGAATATAAAATTAATAATATTTTAGCAAGAATTATATTATCAAAGATATGAGTTAAGTTTGCTAAAAAAATTATCAGAATTACTCCTAAAAATTCTGAAATCCTAAATGATAAAACAGGCAAAAAAGCAAAAGTATAAAAGGAAAAAATCATAATACCCATAATTTTTAAATGAATTATATCGTAATCAGACTTAAAATTTCCAGAAAAATAAAGAGCAAAATAATATATAAAAATTAAAGATAAAATATAAAAATTAAATAAATTAATGTCTGTATGAACTCCTTGCTCATAAATTTGAAAATATAAATCCAATTTATCTCCCAAAAAAATCGGTAAAATTGGGATTAATAATTTAATAAAATTCATTAGAAAGTTTGGATATAAAGAAATTAACAAAGCTAAAACAGGAAGAAAATAATAATAATTTAAGTGTTTCTTTTTCTGATTAATAAAATATAGGGGGAAGATAATAACAGCTGAGTAATGAAATAAAATTGCTAAAAAATATTTTAATAAAAACCCCTTAAAATTTTTTTTATAAATATCATCTATACTAAGTAAGAAAAAAGCCGCTGCAACACCTATTCTAAATTGAGTCAGTTCATGCAGAATATAATATAAAGAAATATAAACAATAATGCTTAAAAATGGTGATAAAGATAATTTTTTAATTACATATAGTTTTATAGAGATACTTATAGCAGAATATATAATAAATACTCCAGATACAGGATCTGAAAAAAGATAATCAGAAATTAAAATTATCAACCAGAAAGTTGGCTCTTTATCAATCAAATTTATGTTTATTTCTCCATTTAAAAAATCATAAATAACTTCAGCAAAAACAATTGAATCTCGATCAAAACCAATTTCTCTAGAAGCAGCAATGCTAAATAAAATAATAAAAAATAATACGAAGGATAAATTATAAATTAGCTCTCTTCTATTTTCTTTAAAATATACAATCATATTATTAAACCTCACAATCTAGATATTCTTTTAGAGCTTTTTTATAATTTCTTAATAAATTAAAACCATTATTTTCTAAAGACTTCGTGGATAATCGTGAGTTTTTTGGTCTTTTTATATTACTGATAAACTTTTCACTTTTAATTGCTTTAACATTTACCTTGATATTCTTCGCCCTAACTATTTCTAGAGCAAAGTGATACCAGCTACAAAAACCTTCGTTAACAGCATGATAAATACCATATTTTTTAGTTTTCATTATATTTAATATTAGTTCTGCTAAATCATTTGTATAAGTAGGTGACCCAATTTGATCATCAATAACTTTAATTTTTTGATTTGATTTAGTTAACTTAAGAATATTTTTCACGAAATTATTTCCATTTTTTCCATAAAGCCATGAGGTTCTTATAATAAAAGCTTTATCAGTTATTGTTTTTATTTGCTTTTCACCTAAATATTTTGTTAAACCATAATAGTTAATAGGATTAGGAAGATCATAATTCTCATATGCTTCCTCCTTTTTACCATCAAAAACATAATCACTGCTTATATATAATAATTTTGCATCAATTTCTTTAACAGATTTAGCAATCCATTTTGTACTCTCCACATTGACCTTATAAGCTAAGTCTTTTTCTAATTCTGCTTTTTCAACATTTGTATAGGCTGCGGAATGTATAATAATATCAGGTTTATATTTGCTAATAGAACATTTTATTTTTTCTTTATTCTTTAAGTCTAATTCTTTTCTTGTTGGAGCAGAATATTCAATATTTTTATCTCTAAGTAAATTTATTAGAGCACTCCCAAGTTGCCCTGTTCCACCTGTTAAAAAAACTTTCATTTTAATCACCTTAATCTTTTTTATTAATTTTATAAAAATTATTATTTTTAAAATCAATTATAGCTTTTAAAATGTATTTTATTTTTTTAAATTTATTGTCTTCAAAAAATATTATTTTTATTAATTCCAAGATTCTAATTCTAACAAATAATATTACTATTTGAGGAAATTTTCTGCCATATGTTTTTATTATATAAAATGAGTTCCTATAAATATAGTAGCGACGTATATAATTGTGGTTAGTCGTAATGATTTTTTTGCCTAAAATATTTAATTCGATTGATATATTGCCAAGATTGTGATTTAAAATCACAGAATTCATTCTGAGTATTTTGTAACCCTTAGAATTAGCTTTTAAACAATAATCATGATCGACAGAGTCAATAAAAAGTTTTTCATTGAATCCCCCTATAATTTGAAAGATATCTAAATTCACTAAATTACCTGAAGTCATTGCATGTAAAACATATTCATTTTCTGAACTTTTAGGCGCTTTTCTAGATCTAATCTTATGAAAAGGAGTTATTAAAGCAATTTTTTCAGTATCATTAACCTTAATAAAATTTTTCATATATGGTAATCCGTTACTTGAAAATTTACTGTCCTGATCCATAGTTAGCAACCAATCAAATCTTGCTTTTATGGCTTTTTCAGCAGCAAAATTTAAGGCTGCAGCAATACCAATATTATCTTCTTTTTTAAAATAAGAGATTTTGTCAAAAGAAATTAATTTAGCAATTAATTCTTCTTTAGCAAAACTTGAATTATCAACTATATATAACAACTCTAAATTATTATAATAAGATAATATATTGTTTATTATATCTTCATCAGGATTATATAAAACTACTACTCCTGCAATTTTCATTTTTATTCACAACATCCTTTGCTTAGATACTTTTATCAAGTTCTAGGTCTTTTAATAATGGAGCATTTTTATCTTTATTTGATAGAATAACATTTTCTATTTCCCAGTCTATATTTAATTCTGGATCATTATAAAAAATACTTTTTTCATGTTCAGGGAAATAATATTCGTCAACTTTATAATAAACTTCTGTCTCATCCTCTAAACAAATAAAACCATGAGCAAAGCCTTTTGGAATTAATAACTGTTTTTTGTTTTTTTGACTTAATAAAACTTTACAATGTTTTTTATATGTAAGTGATTCTTTTCTTAAATCAACTGCTATATCTAGAATTCTACCTTTAATACATCTCACTAACTTGCTTTGTGCTTTAGGTTCAGTTTGAAAATGTAAGCCTCTCAAAACTCCTCTTTTTTTTGAATAAGAATAATTATCCTGAATAAAATTAATATCTATTCCTAACTCCCTAAACTTTTTCAAAGAATATGACTCCATGAACCAGCCCCTTTGATCAGCGAAAACATCTGCACTTAAAATATATAGGCCCTGTATTTTAGTTTTTAGTAAATTCATTTTGCCACCCCATAATTTTGATATTTTAAAAACTTTAAAGTCATCAAATTATTTTACTTATTTTTTTCCTTTATAAAAATCGTATCAAGATACTTAATTTTTATTGTTTTATCCTGCTTTAATTTATGAATATATATATTAAATAATCTTTCAGCAGCAAAAGCTAATAACCTGGCCTGATAATTATATTTGCTTATTTTAGCTTTCTTTTCTATTTCAAACAATATATTAAAAAGCCATTTATTATATTCAACAAAAATATCTTTGCGCATAATAAACATGTTATATGCTAAAAACTTATTTTGATTAAGAACAGTCTCCATACTCTCCTGATAATTTTTATTTTTTCTCAATAAAACTTCTTTAATTATTTCAAAGTCTTGATAAATATGAGAGTATATATATTGCTCTTCAATATTAAAATTGCTGAAAATAACTTTATAAGGCAAAAATATATCAAATGTAGGTAATTGATCAATGATTTGGTCATTGAAATTTTCTAATTCTTTATCCGCTTCATCATAATTTAAATATAAGGTTGGAAAATAACTAAATGTTAAATTGTTTTTCAAAAAATATTTTTTTACAATAAACTTTAAATATTTGATGTTTTTTTTAATTTTATTTTTTGCATTTAAAAAAGCAAAATACCTTCGATAATGACATAATCCAATATAATCTAAATTACTATAATTATAATTTTTCCAAAACCAATATTGTGCTGTCAATTCACTATAATATGGGTTTTTATTAGAAATATTATCTCCTGAATTGTCTTTATACATAGCCAAATTTTCTTTTGAAAGAGCTGACCCAGCCTGAATTTTGAAGTATAAATCATTATCAAATTGATAATATTTTTTATGAAAAACATTTATTATTTTTACTTTTTTATTTATAGAATACATTATAATAACACCTAACTTAAAATTTTATTTTAATACTTTTTTAAAATAATCAATAGTTTTAATTAAGCCGTCTAAAAGATTATGTTTGGGGTCCCAGTTTAATTTATTTTTAGCAAGACTTATATCTGGCTTTCTGTGTTTCGGATCATTACAGCGTGACTTCTTATAAATTATTTTAGATTTAGAATCACCTAAACTAACTATTTTTTTGGCAAGTTTTTGGATAGTTATTTCTTCAGGTTTACCTAAATTTATTGGACCACTCAGATCACTGTTCATCATCTTTATGAGAGCATCAACAAGATCACTAATATAACAAAAAGATCTTGTATGATTACCGTTACCAAAAATTTCAATCTTATTATTTTTCAGTGCATTGACAATGAAATTTGGAATTGCTCTCCCGTCATCTTCTCTCATCTTTGGTCCATAAGAATTAAATATTCTAGCTATTTTTATATCTAAGTCATAATTTCTCAAGTAATCATAAAAGATTGTCTCTGCAGCTCTTTTCCCTTCAGAATAACAACTTCTGAACCCAACTGGATTTACATTTCCCCAATAGTTTTCTGTTTGTGGATGTAGTGTAGGCGAACCATAAATTTCTGATGTAGAAGCCTGCAAAACTACTGCATTTGTTTTAATTGCATTTTCAAGCACATTCAATGCTCCAAAAATAGAAGTTTTCATTGTATAAATAGGGTCTTTTTGATAAAAATCAGGACTAGCTGGACAAGCCAAATTATATATTTTATCAACATCTAAATAAAAAGGTTCAATAATATTATGTTCTATAAATTCATAATTTTTATTATTTAAAAATTCTTCAATATTATTTTTTTTAGAAGAATATAAATTATCCATACAGATAACATAAAAACCAGAAGCCAATAGCTTTTTTGTTAAATTTGCCCCTATGAAGCCAGCTCCACCTGTAATAAGAATTTTCTCTTTTTTTCTCATAAAAATTATTCCTTTCAATTAAGTTATCTTATTTTATCTTTCGCTACTTTTTGTAAGAACTTAGCATATGGAGAATTTTCATATTTATCTAATACATTTAAGATCTTTTTTTTGTCAATCCAATTATTTCTATAAGCTATTTCTTCTAAAACGCAAATCTTAGTCCCTGTTCTTTGCTCAATATTTTTAACAAATTTTGAAGCTTCAATTAAATTGTTAACCGTTCCCATATCAAACCAGGTAAAATCACTACCCAATATTTCAACCTCTAAATCTTCTTGACCAAGATATAAATTATTTAAATCAGTTATTTCTAATTCTCCTCTGTGACTGGGTTTTAATTTTTTTGCATAATCCACTACTCTATTATCATAAAAATATAAACCTGTTACTGCATAATTTGATTTTGGATTATCAGGTTTTTCTTCAATAGATTTAACTCGATTTTTTTGGTCAAAATCAACTATTCCATAATTTTTAGGATTATTAACATAATAAGCGAAAATTGTAGATTTAATTTTTCTAGAGCCAGCTTTTTTCAATAATTTGTCTAAATTATTTCCATAAAAAATATTGTCACCTAATATCATAGCTACAGAATCATTAGCTATAAAATCTTCACCGATAATAAATGCCTGTGGTAATCCATCTGGAGATTTTTGCGCTTTATAGAATAAGTTAATTCCATATTTTCTTCCATCTCCTAATAGCCTTCTGTAAGCAGGCAAAGCTTTTGATGTTGAAATAATTAAAATATCTTGTATACCCGCCAACATTAAAACTGCCAATGGATAAAATATCATTGGTTTGTCATATACAGCTAAAAGATGTTTGTTAGTCACCAATGTAAGAGGATAGAGTCTTGTACCTTTTCCACCTGCTAAAATTATACCTTTTTTAGTGTGATAAATTATAATCACCTACTTTGATATTTTTCTATTTTTATATTATTTATAATACTTTCAATTGCTGCAGCAGCTCTTTGCATAGAATAATATTTATTAAATAGTAATTTTGCTCTTTTTCTAATTTGCTTAATATTATTTAAATCTATTTGTTTTTTTATCTTATCTATATATTCAGAAGCAGTTCTAACCTCATTTATTATTGCTTTGTTTTCCTGATCATTTATTGCCTCTTCATAACCAATTAGACTTTCTTGGGAAGCAATAACAGCTAAGCCCATGGACAATGCTTCAGCTACTTTAACTTTCATTCCAGATCCAGTTTGTATTGGTGATATAAAAACAGAATTTTTAGGTATAATATTTTCTTTGTTTTTGAAATTAGGATAAACTTTAACATTCTTAACAGCACCTAAATATTTCAAGAAATTATGACTGGGATTACTACCTCCTATGATCAGCTGAAGATCATAATCTAATTTATTTATTTCAGACCAGACATTATTTAAAAACCATTTTATTGCTTCAATATTGCTTCCATACCACAAAGATGCTAAAAATATTAGATTAAGATCATAATTATTTGCAGCTTTTAAGCTGTAGTCAATTTTATTTAAACAAACTCCTAATATTCTATAATCTCCTTTAAAATCATATAATTTTTTAGCTCTAATTAAATCTCTTTCAGTTAAAAATAACCCTAAGTCAATATTATCATTGAACATTTTTTCATCTCTTCTTACTGCCTTGCTTTCTATAAATTTAAATAATTTTGCTTTAAATGAATTATAAGCTAAAGAATATGCTTTTAAGTAATCTAATTCAATATTATCAAAATGCCCAATTATAAAGATCTCATCATTATTCTTTTTAATCTCTTTAGCTATAAAACCCATTCTTGAATTACCCAATATTATAATATCTGCATCTAAATTCAATACTTTTTTGCGTATTTTTAACCACTCAATATAAATATAATTACTATGTAAAAAAAATCTTGTTAAAAAGTTCTTTGCTTGGCTTTTTGAAATATTAATGTCTGATTTAAAAGAAATATTTTTATCTAAGGAAATAACTTGATAATCAATATTTTGGTCTTTTTGGGCAAGTTTTTTTAAAGATAAATGAATCTTTGCAGCTTCGATACTGCCACCACTTATTCCTTTTATTTTTAAAGAAGAAATATAGACAATTTTCACTTTTAATTGCAACTCCTAGCTTTCTAAAATTATTTGTTTGAATCAGCTCTCCAAACTGCTTTCTCATATAATAAATATAATTCTTCTACACTGTGCTGCCAGGAAAATTTACCTATTCTTTTTTTTCCTAAATTAATATATTTTTGCCTTTTTACATTATTTTTTAATATATTTATAATTGAATCCAGCCAAATTTGAGGTGAATTTGGATCAAGCATGATGCCTGCTTCTCCAATAACTTCCGGTAAGGAAGAGCTATTACTAGTAATAACCACAGTTTCAGCTGCCATTGCTTCTAAGCTTGGTAAACCAAATCCTTCATAAAGAGAAGGAAAAAGGAAAATTTCCGCTCCGGACATTAAAACTGGCAGGTCTTCTTCTTCAACATAGCCAGTAAATTTAATATTTTTGGCCAATTTTCTAGGTTCTTTTTCACCTGGCCATTCTGGACCTACTATAATTAATTCATAATTTTCAAACATTTTTTCAAAATATTTATTTGCTAATTTCATTACTTCTAGTAATAATTTATTATTTTTTACTGGTTCTGTACTGCCAGTCGCTAAAAAATATTTTTTCTTTATTCCATATTTAGCTTTTATTTTAGCTAATAATTTAATATTTATATTTTTCTTTAAAAATTTATCATCAACTCCACAGTAATTTACAAAAACCTGTTCCTTATTTAAAAATTGAAATTGTTCTAATAAATCTTTTTTAGAGTTATTAGATACAGTAATAATTTTATCAGCAATTTTTGCTGCTCTATGCCATCTCAATTTATTTATAGAATTAGAAATAGAATTAGAACGATGAGAAAAAACTAGTGTGTCATGCATTGTCACAAAGATCAAAGTGTTATTTATTTTTAAATAAGGAATGTTTTTATCTCTTGGTGTATGATAAAGGTCAAATTTATATTTAGAGATTTTATATGGTAAAACAAATTGTTCCCATAAAGTTTGAAAACCTTTTATTTTGTTGCGGTGAGTATGTTTAGAAGTTTGTATATCATCTCTAATAAAATCACTTTCTTTATAGCCTGCACCCCAAAAATATATTATTTCATCTTTAGATTTTTTAATTTTATTTAGTTGTTTAATTAACTGCTGAGTATACCGTCCTATTCCTGTAATAGGTAAAGTTAAAGCAGATGCATCAATTGCTATTTTCATTGTATTTCCTTTCCAAACTATATTTAATGAAGATTAAACAATAATCATCTATTATAACTGGCTGTTTATATCAGCCAGTTTTCTAAATTTCTGACTGTTATTAGCCAATTCAGCATAATTACCTGAATCTATTATTTGACCTTTTTCGATTAAATAAATCTTATCACAGTTTTGCACAGTACTCAGCCGGTGGGCAATAATTATCATTGTTTTAACTTCAGCTATTTTATCTATTGCCTCCATTACTGCTTTTTGAGTTGCTTCATCTAGAGAACTTGTGGCTTCATCTAAGATCAATATCTCAGGGTCATGATAAAGAGCTCTGGCCAGACCAAGCCGCTGTTTTTGACCACCACTGATCCTGATGCCCCTCTCTCCAACTATAGATTGATAGCCTTTTTCTAATTCATTTTCTATAAAATCTGCGATATTTGCAATCTGAGCAGCTCTTTTTACAGCCTTAAAATCTATTTCTGCTTCGGGAACCCCAAAGGCAATGTTTTTTACAATAGTATTATCACAAAGATAGATATCCTGGGGTACATACCCTATATTACGCTGCCAGTTCCGTATATTATCTCTGTTAAGTTCTCTACCATCAACTATTATTTTACCCTGATCTGATTCTAATAGACCTAAAATGATATTAACCAGGGTTGATTTACCGGAGCCTGTTTCCCCTGCCAGACCGATCTGGCTATCTTTTCTGATCTCTATATTTATATTTTTTAATATTTTTTCACCCTGTTCATGATAACTAAATGTTATATTTTTTAGTTTGAGGGATTCCCTGAATTCCATCGGTTCTGGTAAGCTATCAGGCCATTTTTGAGCGGCAAACTTACCTGCTTCAAAAATATCTTCATGTATTCTATCTAAAATTGCAGTATTAAAGACCATTGAACTGGCTGAATTAAAAATACTCTGCAGAGCAGGCAACAATCTGTAACCGGCAAAGGCAAAAAGACTTACCTTAGAAATCAGCTGAGTGCTGTCTTCTCCTCTTATGACAAAGTATAGGACAAGCAAAACTACTGAGCCAAAGGCTAGTGCCTCCATAACATAGCGGGGCATCTGCCTGATTATCTGATTCCAGGCCTGTAATTTAGCATTTTTGGCTGAATAATGGGTATATCTATTTAAAAATTCATTTTCTCGACTGTTGACTTTAATTTCTTTGATTCCATTAAAGGCTTCATATGCTGTTTTATAACGGTTCATGTTGGCTTCTAATCTTTTTTCTCCAGCAGTTTTCATTTTGTTTTTTGTGGCCAGGTAGATTAAAATATAGCTGCTGCCTAATATAATAATTGCTGCTGAAGTTATTAAAAGATCTGTAAGAAATAATAAAATTATAATTGCTAAGGCTACTATAGAATAAGTTATTAAATCGATCAGCTGAATTAAATAATTTATCGTCAGAGCATAAACTTCATGCAGAACATTTTTGCCTAGATCAGCAGTGTTGTGCATCAAAAAATAGCTGTATGGTTTTGACATATATTTTTTTAATAGTCTTCTGGAAAGGCGGTGATTATTTTCCCAGACAAATTTTAGTTTATACCAGCTAGCAAAAGTAGAAATCGCGTTCGATAAGAGGATTAGAGAAAACATTACTGTCCCGATAAAAATGGTAAAAGCAGTGATTGATTGAAAGCCTAAAAAGTTATAAATGCTTTGTAATGCTCGACTTTCCTCTATCATATCAGGGCTCATGACCAAATCCATAAAGGGCATTATTGAGGCTATACCAATAATTTGAGCTAAAGCCATGGTTAAAACAGCTATAAATAGAATTAATATTTGTTTTTTCTCTTTTTTATTAAATAACTCCCATAATTTTTTTAATGTCTGCTGCATCTCTTTTTCAGCTCCTGCAAATTAATAATTATTATTGTTATAGTTAAACATCTTTAGATAAAATCCTGCCTAAAAAGAAAAAGCCCTCCTTTTAAGGAAGGTGATCTTGCCAGGCCTATTCTAATTTTCCATCATAAAAACTGTAATGTTTAAGCCCAGCTTTTTTTAAAAAATCTTTTATTTCTTTTTCTTTAACTTGATCTGAGATAAATTCATTCTTAGAAAAGTTTATAAATACTGCATCTAAGTCTTTTTCCAAAATATCTTTTTTCATCTTATCTAGCTGATGATGATCAATTAAGTGTTTAGTAAAATCAATATTATTTTCTGCAGCAGTTTCTTCTAAATTTTTTAAATAATTATCAGTAATGCATTGATGGCCTTCCAGCACTGATTCTTCTATATCATTTGCTACCTTATCCCCTAAAAAGCCAAGATCAGAAGTTAGGTGATTGTATAATTTGGGTACACCCTCTAAAATAACTGCTCTAACAAATAGCCTGTCACCACTTTTGAGCTTGTTAAAGAGAACTTTATTTAAACCTTCTAAACCAGCATAGCTGAAAAGAATGAGTAGATATTTTTTCATATTATCAATCCTTAATTAATTAGATTATCTTTCTATATTCATATTATAGTTGGAGGAAATAGCGATTGCAACCTATATTAGATAATTAATTTGTTTTAAAATCTTAATCCTAAAAGTGGCCAATAAAATTTGAGTACCAGCATATAAATTAACCAGCCTGCTATATTTAAAATTATTCCTAATTTAACTGAATCTTCTATTTTATAATAGCCGGAAGAAAAAGCTATAGCATTTGGAGGACTTCCCATGGGAAACATAAAAGCAAGCCCACCTGGTAAAGCAACAGAAAGGGTAATAATTATTGGGTTTAACTGATAAATATCACTAATACTAAAGGCGATCGGTAAAACTACAGCTACTGCTGCAACATTACTAACTCCCTCAGTTAATAAAATAGTAAATAGAGCTAAAAGTGATAAAAACCAGAATATTGAAAGGTCAAGCTCTGCAAAAATTTGATTGGATAACCAGGAGGTTGCTCCAGTTTCTACCAGTGAACTGGCAACTACTATTGCACCTCCACACATTATAATTATTCCCCAGTTAACATATTCCTCTATTTCCCGCCAGACCACTATTTTTAAAATAAAAATTAACACAGCACCTGCTACTGCGGTGACAGAAATATGAATAATTTGAGCTAAAAAAAGCCAGCTAAAGATTATTATTATTAAAACACCAATTAATTTTTTTTCAGCAAAACTTAAACCACCCTTTTGAGCCAGCTTATCTTCTAGAACACTATATGCCTTATCTATATTATTGATATCAATCTTAAAGTACTTCCAGATCAATAACATAAAAAATATCAGCATTAAAGTAGGAATAGGCCAGGAATATTTGATCCATTCAAAAAAACCAATACTCATATTATATTTTTGTTCTAATATCTCAACAGCAAGTAAATTACGTGAACCACCAAGATAAGTAGTTATACCACCTATAATAGCTCCCCAGGCCATCGATAGAAAAAGAAGTTTAGCATAAATGCTTTCTAATGGTTTTAGTTCCAAACTTAAAGCTATTTCCATAACTATCGGAAATAAAAGAGCTGCTACTGCATGCTCAGGCATTAAACAGGCCATAGAAGCTGCAGTTAACAATATACCCACCAGGAGATTGCGAGGGCTATTGCCAAAAAGCTTAATTATAGAAAAAGCCATTCTGCTTCCCAGACCGGTATAGTAAAGAGCAGCAGAAATAATTAAAGCACCTAATATAAAAAATATAGCTTTATTACCAAATAATGCAAATGTATGGTCAACTGACATAATATTTAATAATGGCATTAAAACCATTCCCAGCAAAGCTGTAATAGCCAGTGGTATAATATTAGTTAACCAGAAGGTCATAACTAACACAAATACTGCTAAAGCTCGCTGCCCTTCAATACTTAAGCCCTCAAAAGTTGGCAGGACTAATAATAATATAAAGAGAATTATACCCGTGTATTTTATAATACTTTTTATGTATTTAATAGCAATAACCTCCTAAAATAAAAACTATAAATAATCATTCAATTGTGAAAAGACAACATGAATTAATTTAATTATATTACTTTAAGAGAATAATAACAAGCTATCTGATTTTCTGCTCTGGCTCAGCTAAGTTAAAATACTTAAACTGCTTGAAAAGCTGAAGTTCAATTACTATTAATTTTAAAAAGCCCTCTTATTATTTTTAAGAGGGCTTGATTAAACAATTTATTGTGAAATTTTATTTTTAGATAAATGTTTGATATTTACTTTATTTTAATATTTTTAAAGTCTTCGGTCTGTTCTCTAATTGCTTTTTCAGTTGGGAGTCTTTCTATACTTGAAGCACCAAAGAAACCGATCACGTTTTCAGTGTTCTCAAGTACATATTTTGCATCATCAGGCATTGCAATTGGCCCACCATGACAGATAACCATGACATCAGGATTTACTTTTTTACCGGCATCTGCAATTCTTTGAACTTTTTTAGCACTTTCTTCTAAGGTTAATGCTGTTTCTGCACCAATGCTGCCGCTTGTTGTTAGTCCCATATGAGCTACTAAGACATCTGCACCTGCTTCGGCCATAGCTGCTGCATCTTCTTCACTAAAGACATATGGTGCGGTGAACATATCCAGCTGATGAGCTTTTCTGATCATTTCTACTTCCAGATCATAGCCCATACCTGTTTCTTCCAGATTTTGTCTAAAGACTCCATCGATCAAACCAACTGTAGGAAAATTCTGTACTCCTGAAAAACCTATCTCCTTAAGTTTTGCCAGAAACTTATCCATTAATCTGAAGGGATCTGTTCCACAGACACCTGCTAAAACAGGAGTTTCTTTTGCTACGGGTAAAACTTCATCTGCCATTTCTACAACGATCCCGTTTGCATCTCCATAGGGAAGCAGACCGGCCAATGAACCTCTACCTGCCATTCTATAGCGGCCTGAATTATAGATAATTATTAAGTCTACTCCACCCTGTTGGGCAAATTTAGCAGAAATACCTGTTCCAGCCCCTGCTCCAACAACACTATTTCCTTTTTCAACTTCAGCCAGTAATTTTTCTCTAACCTCTTGACGAGTAAATGCCATTTTTTATCTTCCCCCTTTAATTATTTTCCATTAATTCAATTAATTTTTTAGCAACTGATAAAGCAAATTCTTCATCATTTATATGCAGCTCTTTTTCGATTAATTCTACCTTATCTTGATCAATTTTTTCTCTTAAAGTATCAAAAAGGACTTGATCTTCTTCCGCTCCGTGAAAAGGCTGTCCTTCTGCATCGATCATCGATACACCTTTTAATGGTAGTACTAGTGCTGTTTTGCCTGTGCTTTGATTTAATTTTTTTGCCATGATCTCAGCTAATTCTTTGTTCTCTTCTAAATTAGTTCTCATCAGTGTAACTGTTGGATTGTGTTTGTAAATATTTCTAGCTTTGAATTCTTCTGGCAATGAGTCAATAGGGCCAAAGTTAACCATATCCAGAGCACCGGTAGAAACTACCTGAGGAACAGAATTTTTTGCAGCAGCTTCTAAACGATCAGGTCCTGCCGAAAGCACTCCTCCTACCAGTTCATCACATAATTCTGTTGTGGTAAGATCTAAAACACCTGCTATAAAGCCTTCTTCTATTAAATTCTCCATTGCCTTTCCACCTGTACCTGTAGCATGAAAAACGATAACCTCATAACCGTTTTCTTCTAAATATTCTCTTGCTTTTTCTACACAGGGAGTTGTTACCCCGAACATTGTAGCAGCAATTAAAGGTCTTTTTTCTTTAGGCTCAGGCTTTTTACCTTTTACCATCCCGGCAACTGCAAAGGCAGCATTAGCCAGTATATTAGCTGATAAGCTATTTGCTCCAAGTATATCTACTACTGAATACATCATCGTTATGTCTTTTGTTCCTACATAAGGTCTTGTGTCACCTGAAGCTAGAGTAGAAACCATAACTTTAGGAATACCGACCGGAAGCTTCTTCATGGCTGTAGTTCCAATTGTTGTTCCTGCTGAGCCTCCTAATGATATTATTCCAGCTATGTCGCCAGCTTCATATAATTCTTCTACTACTTTGGCTGCACCATTAGACATCACTTCCATTGAATAACCTCGGTCAGATTTTTCGATTAAATTTTCAATCGACTCTCCACCTGCTTTTGCAACCATATCTTTTTTTATCTCAGCTTCAAAATAGGGTTCACCCATTACTCCAGCATCAATTACTATCGTTTCTAAACCTTCACCTTCGATTATTTCTTTGACATAAAGAAATTCTTCACCTTTTGTGTCAAGGGTTCCTAGAACAGCTACTTTAGACAAAAAACCACCCCTTTACTTATTATTTGCTTAAATATATTCTCTTCACTAATATATAAATGCATTATCTATGCCAAATAGATTAAAAAGCCAACAATATACTAAATTTTGTTTATTTTTAGATAATTTGAGACTAAATTGAGCCGATTTTTAAAAAATAGTTTTTAGTTAAAATTAAAAGTGAGTAATTATTTACACAAATAATAAGCTGCTAAAACCCCAAAAAATGCTTTTGTGTAATTAATTACCCACTGATCATCTCAATTATTTAGATTATATTTTTGTATTTTATTATAGAGTGTTTTTCTGCTGATACCCAGCATTTCTGCAGTTTTTGTTTGATTCCACTGCTGCTCTTCTAAAGCATTAAGTATTATCTGTTTTTCAAAGGTTGCTAAATGAGCAGCTAAATCATCATTTTCCTTGCTCGGATTAAAATAATCCTGCTGCTTAGTAAATTTTTTAAAATATTGGGGTAGATTTTCAAGCTTGATTGTTTTATCTTCAGATAGTATTGCTGCTCTTTCTATATTGTTTTTTAATTCTCGTACATTACCTGGCCAATCATATTCCATTAAAACATCAAAAACTCTGGGCTCTATTTTTAGTATTTTGATATCAAACTTTTCTTTAATCTGTTTGATAAAGCTATTAACAAGCAGAGGTATATCCTCTTTATGTTTACGAAGAGGTGGGGTGTTTATTGAAACAACATTTAAACGGTAAAAAAGATCTTCTCTAAACTTGCCTTCTGCTACGGCCTGCCAGAGATCTTTGTTTGTAGCCGAAATAACTCTCACATCTACTTTAATTGTTTTATTGCTGCCAACTCTTTCAAATTCTTTTTCCTGTAATACCCTTAAAAGTTTTGACTGTAGATTAATATCTATTTCTCCAACTTCATCTAGAAAAAGAGTGCCTCCATCTGCTAATTCAAATTTGCCGATTCGCTGTTTTGCTGCTCCTGTAAACGATCCTTTTTCATGACCAAAAAGTTCACTTTCTAAGAGCTTTTCTGGTATTGTCGCACAGTTTATTTTAACAAAGGCTTTATCTGTTCTCTGGCTGCTGTAATGGATGGCCCTGGTAACTAACTCCTTACCTGTTCCACTTTCTCCAAAAACTAAAACATTGACATTTTTATTAGCTACCTTATCGATTAATTCATACATCTGCTGCATGATTAAACTGTGACCGACCAGATTATCAAAGCTCTTTTTCTTGTTTAATTCTTCTTTTAATTTAATATTTTCTTTCTGTAATTTATAAAAATTTTTAAAACTGCTGACAGTATCTTTGATAGAGCTTTCAACTGGTATTCGCTCAAAAGTTGAGCCACCAATATAGCCTAATGTATCAGTCTCTTTATAGAATTCATTGGCTTTAATGGGATTCTGTATGTCTCCTCCTCCATAAATCATATGTAATATATCAGGATTTATTGCTTCAACTGTAGAAAAGATATCTTTAACTAATTTAATTTTTTCTGAAATATCTTCCCTGGTTTTTATTCCTTTTTCTCCCCCTGCAGTCCAGCCAAGATGAGCACAAACCATATCCACTTTTGCTTCTGCCATGGCCCTGGCCTGTTTTTTGTTGAACACAAAAGCAATAGTATAAAGACCTTTTTCTACAGCTTTTTTCGTGAACCTCTCCATCTAAATCAAAACCAAGATTTAGATGGAGCTTCTAACTGCTTCATATAGATTAAAGTTCAACCTATATTACTAGGTCAGTTTACAAGATGTTTGGCTTTTAAGTTTTGCTCCTAATAGTTTAGGATACCCTTAATCTTGAAGGATTGTCCACAAATCCATTATCTCTCGCCTCTTTGATAGGTCTGAGAATACATTTATCGTTATGGTATTTACGAAGTATATTAAAGCTACCATTCTGATCAGCATTAATTAATAGGCCCTCGTTAGTTTTAAAGAGACCTCTAGTAATTCTTCTGGATTTATCATAGTTACTTTTATTTATTTTTTCCAGATCTACTGAACTACATCCAGAAGTATAGCTTTCATCAATTTCAACAACTTTGATACCTTTTAGTTTAGCTTTGTATTCAATTAATTTTTTTAATCTCTGGATCGGTATTTGGACAAAAGATTTAAGATTGCTGCATTGTTTAATATTTTTTATATCTCCAATTACAATAGTTTCTACTTGATTTTCAATTGCTAAATCAACTATTTTGCAGCTAGCTTTATGGATATAATCTCTAATATAATTTCTTCTCTTTAATCTCAGATATTTTATTCGTTTAGTATCTCTAATTTTACTGGTAGCTAACTGCCTCATTCTAATGCTTTGTAGTCTGGCAATTTCTTTATTAAAATAAGAATTTTTGGATTTAATAGTTTTACCATTGATAATATAACAATCAGAATTGTTTTTAAATGTTAAAGTAGCCAAATTATCAAGACCTAGATCAACTGCCATTATGTTAGGGTTATTATTTTCTTTTATTTCCTCGGTCTTATAGATGATTAGTAGATACCATCTTTTAGAAATACGGTCCTGCTTAATCTTTATCTGCTGGACAGCATCTAAATCTATAATGCTTTGAACTGCTTCAGGCAGCTCAAAATTAAGAGCCTTCACATTATATTTAGATTGTATCTTTTTAGATAAGGATAAGAGTAATTTGTTATCTCTAATCCTAACAGCTAAATTGGTAAAAATTATTTCACAGGGATTACTGTTCATATGTTTAAAATTAGGTGACCCTGGCTGCCCCTTATATTTTTGAGGATTCTTTTTATAATCTTTGAGAGAATTAAAAAAACTTTTCCAGTCCTGAGCTAACTGCTTTAATGCCTGTTGTCTGTTATGGGAGTGAAGGTAGTCATTATGCCAGTTATTTTTATATCTAGTTTCTAATTCAGTATAGACAGCTTTTACATCTTTATTATTTTTAATCTGATAATTGACTATATTATATAATTTAGAGCAATGCCAGGCTAATTCATTAATTATTACTAATTGCTTATGGCTTAATTTAGGCTTGAATTTAAATGATAATCGCATTGATTTTTCACCTCCATCCTACTATAATTATATCATACATATGTTTGCTTGTAAAAGAAAACATGGAGGTTTGATTTTTATGAATAGAGACTTAAATAACAATTATCATTCTGTTTATAGTCTACAATATCATTATTGTATCTTCTGGTGGTGCTACTATTGAGACAATTAAAAAGTATATTGAAAATCAGAATAAATAGCCAATTCATCTCCACCCAATGCATAGCTTGGATGGAGTTTTCTTGGCAGTTTTAGATAAATTCTACTTCTCTTTGAAAGCCCAGTCCACTTTTTTCAAGAGCCTTTCTATAATTTCCATCGATTAAAGCTACCGTTGGAAAGTTATTAACTCCTACAAAGCCAGCCTCTATAATATCAGCCAATAATGTATCGTTAGATTTAGTAATATCTGCTGCAAAAGCACCAAAAACCACCGGAATGTTTTTAACCCTCGGCAAAATCTCTTTTTTAGCAAATTCCAGGTTCATATCATTGCTATTGGCAAAGGGAAGCATACATCCCATTGAAGACACACCAGCATTTCTGAATTTACCTGCACTTAAAGCAAGTATAAAATCAGCTCCACCTTCTGCAACCTGTTTCGCTGATAATCCACTGCCTACAGCAACTCCTATGACAGGATGATTTTCTTTAATACTTTTAGCAATGCGAGTTTTGATATCCATTTTCTCTTGCTCCTCATTAAAGTATAATTAACTTTTAAGATAATAGGTTAATCTATATTAATTATATAGCTAATTCAGGCTGAGAACAAATTTTATTTCACTTATTAAAATTTATGTTATATAATAAAAATAGATGTCAAGTTTTGGAATTTTTTTAAAAATTATAAAGGGGTTAAAAAATGGATTATAGTAGAGTTTTTGTATTATTATTTAATTTATTTCGCAGCATGAGTGTTATAGTAACATTCGCTTATGTTTTGAGCCGAATTAATGGTGTTAAATATATTTTCAAAAAAAAATTTAATAAATATGAAAAAACTTTTTTGTTTGTCTTTTTCTCTATCTTAAGTATTTTAGGTACATATATGGGTATTATAATAATGGATGCTTATGCTAATATCAGAGGTATTGGTGCTTTAGTAGGTGGTTTAGTTGGCGGGCCTTTAATTGGTTTTGCAGTTGGCTTAACTTCTGGCTTACACCGCTTTTCATTAGGTGGCTTTACAGCTTTAGCCTGTGCTGTTGGTACAACTTTAACCGGTTTAATAGGTGGCTATTTTCACCAAAAATATTTAAATGACGAAATAAATTTTAAAAACGGTTTTCTTATTGGAGGCTTTGCTTTAGTTATAGAAATGATTATAGTTTTGATTTTTAGCAGACCATTTGCTCTAGCTGTAGACCTTGTCCAGATTATTGCTATACCAATGGTATTTAGCAATGCTTTAGGTATTGCTATTTTCATCAGTATTTTAAACAATGTTAAAGAAGAGCATCAAAAAATACGAGCCCTTCAGGCAGAAAAAGTTCTCTCTATTGCTGACCGCTCACTTCCTATCATTCAAAGTGGACTTGATTCAGAATCAGCTGCTGAAATTATTAAGATGATAAAAGAAGAAAGTGGTGCTGATGCAGTAGCAATAACTGATAAAAAACAGGTTCTTGCTTTTGTTGGTAGTGGAGATGATCATCATTTTGAAGGAGAAAAGATTAAAACTGAAGCCAGTAAAAAAGCACTTAAAGAAGAGACAACTATAGTTATTGATGAAAAAGGAGAAATTAATTGTGCTAATAATAAATGTCCACTTGCCAATGTTGTAATTACCCCCTTGAAAATCGAAAATAGTGTATATGGTTTGCTTAAATTATATAGAATTAATAAAAAGATATCTGTTTTAGATATTAAAATGGCGGAAGGTATTGCTAATCTTTTAGCAACTCAGATTAAATTGTTTCGCCTTTCCAAACAGGCAGAACTCAAAAGCGAAGCAGAATTAAAAGCACTTCAGACACAGATTAACCCTCACTTTCTATTTAACTCAATGAATACGATTTCTGCTCTATGCAGAAACAAACCGAAAAAAGCAAGAAATCTTTTGATTAAATTAGCCGGTATTTTCCGTAGAACTTTAAAACGTGATATTCACCAAATAACTTTAAAACAGGAAATAGATTTTTCTAAAGATTATTTGAGTATAGAAAAAGCTCGACTGGGGTCAAGACTTGAAGTAGAATGGAATATTGAAGCTGATTTAATGGATTATAAAATACCTCCATTTATTATTCAGCCTCTGATTGAAAACTCAATCAAACATGGTATTTATCCACTTAAAGAAGGTGGGAAAGTTGAAACATCTATAATTAAAGAAAATGATAGTCTAAAAATTGTAATTAGCGATAATGGGATTGGTGTTTCAGAAAAAGATATGGATGATATTTTTAATTCTGATAATAACTCTATTGGTTTAAAAAATATTAAAGAGCGCCTGCAGTCTGTCTATGGTAATAGTGCAAAACTAAAAATCAGCTCGAATTCTGATTATAGTTTTAAAAATATAATTAAAATCCCTTTAACACCACTTATGAAAGGAGAAGAATAAATTGAAAATCCGGACAATGATTGTAGAAGACGAGCGGCCAGCTAGAGTTGAACTTAAATATTTATTAAAACAAGAAGATGACTTTGAGCTTTTATTTTTAGCTGTTGATGGCAGTGAAGCATTAAAAATTTTAGAAAAAAATGACTTGGATCTTATAATGCTGGATATTCAATTACCTGGTAAAACTGGCATTGAAATTGCTCAACAGCTGCAAAATCGAGATAATCCTCCTTATATAATATTTACCACTGCTTTTGATGAGCATGCTGTTGAAGCTTTTAAATTATCTGCTGTTGATTATCTGCTCAAGCCTATTTCTGAGCAAAGGCTTCATAAAAGCCTATTAAAAGCTAAAGAAAGAATTTTAGATCAAGGTAATTATCAAAAAAAGATGGAAAATCTTTTAAATATACTTGAAGCTAATGAAAATAAAGAGGAGATCAATAAAATTGCCGTAGTAGATGGAGACTGTTTTTTGATGCTTAACTTTCAAGATATTTACTATTTTTCTACTAAAGATAAAAAAGTTTGGGCACACAGTTATAAAAAATCATATATGACTCAATTCCAGCTTAAAGACTTAGAAGAAATATTACCTGATTATTTTTATAGAATTCATAAAAGCTATATTGTAAATCTTAAGAATATTAAAGCGGTAATTCCATGGTTTAAAGGCAAGTATCAGATTAGAATGGAAAACTATTCAGAAAGTGAAATTTCTGTCAGCCGCAGTCGAGTTGATGAGATTAACAAACTTTTGAATCTTAAATAATGCATTTCAGTATAATATTTTTACTTTTCAGTTAAATATTCTTTGTTAATATCTGGATCGGGTATAATTAATTAAACAGTTTTTTCTCGGACATGATATAATAAGATAATAACAAACTAAAATGGAGGAAAATATCATGCCTACAAAATATCCTGAAGAAATCAAAAGAAAAGTTGTTGCTCTGGCCAATAATGGTAAAAATCAAACTGAAATACTCAATGAATATGGAATGGCAAGGTCCACACTTCATAAATGGATAAAAGACTATAATAACTCAGGTTCATTCAGCGCTAAAGATAATAGATCTGATAAAGAAAAAGAATTAATTAAATTACAAAAAGAAAACAAGCAGTTAAAAATGGAGAATGATATTTTAAAGCAAGCGGCGCTGATAATGGGACGAAAGTAGCAGTTATTAAGGCAAACAGGGATAAATACAGTATTAGCGCCATGTGCAGAGCACTCAATATATCAAGGGGTATGATCTATTATACCCCTAAAGAAAAACAGGTTGATGTTGAACTAGAAAGCGAAGTGATTTCCATTTACAAAGCAAGTAGAAATCACTATGGAACCAGAAAAATCAAAAGAGAATTAGCTAAAAAAGGTTATCAGGTGTCCAAGCGAAGAATAGGTAAAATAATGAAAAAATATAATCTAGTTTCTACTTATACTAAAAAACAATACAAAGTTCATTCTCCAAGCTGTAATGAAGATAAAATTGCCAATATTGTAAACAGAGAATTTAACAAAGAAGAAGCTCTAGACGTTGTTGTCAGTGATTTAACCTATGTTAATGTAAAAGGAAAATGGAACTATGTCTGTCTGATCATAGATCTCTTCAACCGTGAATTTGTTGGTTATGCAGCAGGTAAAAAGAAAAATGCCGAATTAGTAACTGAGGCTTTTAAAAGTATTAAAAGACCACTAAATCAAATTAATATTTTACATACTGATAGAGGTAATGAATTCAAAAATAAAGCTATCGATGATATTTTAGTCAGGTTTGATATTGAGCGTTCTTTAAGCAATAAAGGATGCCCATATGATAATGCAGTGGCAGAAGCAGCCTTTAAAGTAGTTAAGACTGAATTTGCTTATGACAGAATATTTAACAGCTTTGAAGAGCTGGAATATGAGCTATTTGACTATGTTAACTGGTATAATAACCACAGAATCCACGGGTCGTTAGATTACCTAACACCTGTTGAATATAGATATTTAATGTTCGATAAAAAATTGTTGTAAAAAGTATTGACAATCCAATCCTTATAAGTGTATAATTGTATATGTAATAAAAACTTATGAGGAGGAATGCATATATGGCTTCATTTCTTATTTCTTTAGCAGTTTTAATTTTAGGGTATTTTACTTATGGAAAGATCGTTGATCACATTTTTGGTTCAGAATTAGATAGAGAAACTCCTGCTGTTACGAATGCTGATGGTGTAGATTATGTTGCAATGGATTGGAAAAAAGCTTTTTAATTCAGTTTTTGAATATAGCTGGTTTAGGACCAATCTTTGGGGCAATTGCTGGAGCTCTTTGGGGACCAAGTGCTTTTATCTGGATAGTTTTGGGAACAATTTTTGCAGGAGGCGTACATGATTATTTATCTGGTATGCTTTCAATTCGTTCTAACGGAGCTTCTATAGCTGAGATTATCGGCGAAAATCTCGGTAATAAAGTTAGACAAGCGATGAGAGTATTTACTATTCTTCTCTTAATATTAGTAGGTACAGTTTTTATGACAGGACCGGCCCTGTTACTTGCTAACTTAACCCCTGCATTTATGGGTGTAAACAGCTGGCTAATAATTATTTTAGCTTATTATTTTGTGGCAACATTTTTACCTGTAGATAAAATAATCGGCAAGCTTTATCCGATTTTTGGACTTGCGCTTTTGGTAATGGCTTTAGGTGTTGGTGGTGGCTTGATTTTTGGAAGTTATGATATTCCGAACATAGCTTTAAATAATTTACATCCTGAATCTCTGCCAATCTGGCCCTTGATGTTTGTTACCATTGCCTGTGGAGCTATTAGTGGTTTTCACTCTACCCAGTCTCCTATTATGGCTCGCTGTACGACAAATGAAAAAGAAGGGCGTAAAATTTTCTATGGAGCTATGGTAGCAGAAGGAATAGTTGCTTTAATTTGGGCAGCTGCAGCTATGACATTTTTCCAAAGCACTGGTGGTTTGAATACAGCTTTAGTTGAACTTGGTGGTCCAGCTGGAATCGTTCATGAGATTACTGGCTCAATGATGGGTGTTGTTGGTGGATTGCTGGCAATGTTAGGAGTTGTTGCAGCACCAATAACTTCTGGAGATACTGCATTTAGAAGTGTTAGATTAGCTCTTTCTGATATTTTTGATCTTGAACAAAAATCTATTAAAAATAGACTGATGCTGGCAATTCCTATTTTTATAATTGGTGGCAGCCTGTCTCAAATTAACTTCGATATTCTCTGGCGCTATTTTGCCTGGTCAAATCAAACAGTAGCTATGGTAGTATTATGGGCTGGAGCAGTCTGGCTTGCTAAGAACGACAAAAATCACTGGATTGCTTCTTTACCAGCATTCTTTATGACTGGAGTTTCTGCTACATATATTCTTTATGCTCCTGAAGGATTTCAACTAGCCTATAATATTTCAGTTCCTATAGGAATAATCACAGCTGTAACTACAATGCTGTTATTTTTATACAAAATATCAAAAGCTGATTTTATAGAGTATCCTCAACAACAAAAAGAAGCAGTTTAAAGTCATTTAATTTAAAAAATAATTAAAAAGAACTTATGAGAGCCTCTTAAATATTTAAGAGGCTCTAAATTTTTACTATATTTAATTAATCATTCTTAACAGCTTTTTTATCTTTTTTAATTAAATAAGAAAGGTCATATTGTATACTGTTTAGTTTCGAAAGAGTTACATTTTCAAACTCGGTTAAATGACCAGTTTGCTTATATGTCACAGTTAAGGTTTTATCCATTTTGTTCAGTTTATTATCAACTTTATCAAACCTTCTATCGACCTGTTCAGCACGCTTATCGAATTTGTCTTCAAGCTTAGCTACTCTACCATCTAAGTTAGTAACTTTTGTATCTAAATTAGTAACTTTAGTATCCAAATTAGTAACTTTTGTATCTACTGCTTCAATTTTCGAAAGTATTTTATTAAGTTTGTTATCTTCAGTCATTTTATTCACCTTCCTTCCCTCAAGGTCTCCGTGAACCTCTCCCACCAAATCAAAAACAAGATTTGGAAGGAGCTTCTATTACTTCACATAAACCACAGTGGCTATATGCTACTAGATAGATTTAGACGAAGTTTTGTAATTAAGTTTCCACCTATTAAGCAACACTTATTCGTCTCGGAGGGTACACAACTCCATTATCCCTAGCTCCATTAATGAGTTCAGGAATACATTTATCTTTCAAATATTTCCTTAATATATTGAGACTACCGTTAATATCACTATTAATGTTGGTCTTTTTATTTTTAAACAAACCCCTATATACTCTACGAGACTTATTATAATTAGATTTATTAATTTTTTCTAACTCAATAGCACTACATCCACTAGTATATGCTTCATTAAGTCTAACAACATTAATACCTCCTAATTCAGCCTTATACTCAATCATATTAATGAATCGCTGTACTGGTATTTGAACAAAAGATTTAATAGTAGAATTTTGTTTGATGTTTTTAATATTACCAATAACAATAGTACCCACCTTGTTATCTAATGCTATATCAATTACCCGCCTGCTTGCTTTATGCAGGTAGTTTAAAACATAATTATTCCTATCAACTCTAAGGGCTTTAATCTTATTGGTGTTTTTAAATTTCCTACTACCAACCTGTTTCATTCTAATAGATGACAGTCTTGCAATTTCTTTATTGTAATAAGAGTTTTTAGATTTAAGAGGTTTACCATTAATTAAATAATTTTTATTACTGTCTTTAAATGTTATAGCAGCTAAATTATCTAATCCAGGATCAATACTCATTACATTTTTACCATCGTTGTTTTTACACTCTTTGTTATAAAAAACAATTAAATACCATCTATTGGAACCGGATTTTCTTTTGATCTTTACCTGTTGGATAGAATCCATGTTTATAAAGCTTTGAACTTTATCAGAAAGCTCAAATTTAAGATTGTCCACTTTATAATCAGATCTTATCTTTTTAGATAAAGATAATAAAAGATTACCGTTTTTAATTCTAATAGCTTGGTTGGTAAAAATAATCTCATTGGGATTAGAATCTAAATATTTATATCTAGGAGGTTTAGGTATGGCATTGTATTTAGAAGGATTATTTTTATAATCATTTAAACTTCTGAAATATGATTTCCAATTTTGAGCTAATAATTTTAGACAATGTTGTCTATTATGTGAATGTAAATAATCACAATGCCAGTTACCTCTAAATTTTTTATCTAATTTAGTATATACAGGTTTATTTTCTCCATTGTGAATAGAATAATTAACAATATTATATAGTTTAGATGTATGAACGGTTCAACCCCCTAAATATGGAAAATATGTTTGTTAAGCTCGCTCATTCTTAGTTTCTCATTTTTTGATTTAGGCGAGTACTGGTTCAGCAACTATTTTTTCTGCTTTAGCCAGTTTATAAAATTTTGCTGGAGGCATATCATTAAGACTGCCATGACGGTATCTGTTGTTATAATAATTCATATACTCACTGACTTTTTTATAGGCGTCAATAAAACTACTGAATTCATTAATTGAATAACAATCTTTTTCTAAAACCGAATGAAATGATTCTATATGAGCATTCATATTAGGTGTTCTAACTGGAATTCTCTGATGCTCTACCCCCAGTTTTTCACAGGTGTCTCCAAATAATTTAGAGACAAATTGTGGTCCATTATCTGTTCTAATTTTAGGCAAATTCATGCCTTTATACAGCTTTCTTTTATTTAAAGCAGCCTTTAATACCCTGCAGGTATCTTTAGCTTTACAGCTTAGTCCCAGGTGATAATCTATAACAGTCTTATCAAAGACATCAATTACTGACATCTGGAAAAAGAACTGATCTGTTCCATTTATGTAGCCGTATTTTAAATCCATCTGCCAGAGTTGATTTGGTTCTGTAATTTCTTCCTGTTTTGCAATCTTTTTAGGTCTAAATTTTTTGATTTTTCTTTGCGATCTTAATATATCCAGTTCTTTGCATAACCTGTATACTTTTTCTTATTTATTTTCAAGTTATAGTCTTCTTTTAAACAGACTGTAAGTTTCCTGTAACCATAAGGGAAGCCATCTCCTGCAACCAGTTCTAAGAGCCATTCTTTAATCTGTTCATCAGATATTTTTTCACCTGATTCAGTTAGAGAATACCCAGGGACAGGTCTTCCTTGAGGATTATTGGAATTGCTGCTATTAGTACTTTCACTCTCAGTTTTTCTATTTATATTACTGTAGTAAGTGGAAGAATTAAGCCCAACAAAGTCTAAAACAATAGAGATTTTATACCCTTTATTTATCCACTTTGATGCAATCTGAACTTTGAGGGCTATCGGGGGTTTACTTTATCTCTCAACTCCCTTAAAATCGCTAATTCTAATTCTTTTTCTGCTACAATTTTTTTGAGCTTATCATTTTCATCGCTCATTTTACTTAATCTATTTTCTATCTCTTTCATTTGCTTTTTTTCATCTTTAGGAAGAGATCTAACTGATCCTGTTTCTTTAGCTTTTTTGACCCAGCTGTAAACAGTATGCTTAGAAATATTATGTCGTCTTGCTACAAGAGCTGTGTTACCTATTTCGCGACATTCTTTTACAATTTGTTCTTTAGTTTCATCGGAATATTTTCTGTTTGCCATTGGTGTTTCCCCCTTGTAATTAGAGTATATCACTTTCAAACTTTTTCTCCAATTCTGTTAGGGGGCTATATAGATTGGTGTTTCCCCCTTGTAATTAGAGTATATCACTTTCAAACTTTTTCTCCAATTCTGTTAGGGGGCTATATAGTGAAAACTTAATGTTCTGATAATATTTAAATTCTTATGGTTAATAGCTGGCTTAAATTTAAAAGACAATTTTATTTATTGTTTCACCCCCCTTTATTTGAAATTATTGACTCTATTGTTATATTATAGTATATTTATATTATGATATAACTTAGTTGTAAACTAATATTTTATAGGAGAGGATATATATGAGCAACCAACTTGATAGTAATAGACACGCTAAATATAATTTAATTTATCATTTAGTTGTAGTAACTAAATTTAGGAAAGAATGTATCAGTGATAATATGTATAGTGATTTGAACAAGCATTTCAAGAGATTATTGGAAGGTAAAAACTGTAACTTGTTAGAATTTGGTGGTGAAAAAGATCATATTCATGTCATGTTTAGTACACCACCACAAGTTCAATTATCAAAAGTGCTTAATAGTTTAAAGACTAGTACATCTAGGTTGATTAGAAGAGACTATGGTGATTATCTGAAAGATTTTTATCTAAAAAATATTTCTGGTCAAGAAGTTATTGTATTGTGTGTTTTTGTCAAGTGAAATTTGACCCTTTTATTAATTGAAAATTGACCCGGGTAAGCAAAAAATAATATTAATTTTATTGACCCAGCCACTCTTCAGTTTCTTTCATTCGGTAAGAATTACCATTCATATTAATTACATATGATTTGTGGGTCAATCTATCTACCATAGCTGCAGTTAATGCTGGATCATTAAACACCTCATTCCACCTCTCAAATGAGAGATTGGAAGTTATGATAGTAGATTTGCGTTCTGCTCTTAGTGAAAGAAAGGAGAATAAAAGTTCGCTTCCTTTCTGGTCAAAAGAGATGTAGCCCAATTCATCTAAAATTATTAAGTCATATTTTTGGAATTTAGATTCAAAATTAGTTAATCTTCTTTCGCTCTGGGTTTCTTTCAATTGGTTGATAAACTGTGGTACTGTGGCAAAGAAGACTTTATAGCCCTCGTTACAGGCCTTGATACCAAGGCCTATAGACAAATGACTTTTTCCAGTCCCAGGATTTCCTGAGAAAATTATGTTTCTATTTTCTTCAATAAATTTAAGCGACTTTAACTCTTTAAACTTAGCTTGAGCACTCTCAGGTAGATAGTCTACAATTAGGGTATCCAAATATTTTTTGTATGGGAATTTAGCATTTTTAATCCTATTTTTACGGCCATTTTCTTTACGCATATCATATGCATCTCGAAATAGATCTCTTAATAGTTCTTCGTAAGGTGTATTGTTGCGATAAGCTTCAGCCAGTTTTTGATTTAAGTCGTTTCTAATACCAGCAATCTTTAGTTCTTTGATGTAATTTTTAGTTTCCAGTATTATTTCTTTATTCATTACTGGATCACCTCCTGATGATTTTGGAGACTAAACATAGTATCCCATTTTTTTAATAGTTCCAGAGAATTCTCATTTATTTCACTGGAAATTGTAAAATCAGGAGTATTCTCCTTTTGAACTAACACTTTGATATTAGCAGTTGTTACCATTGACTTTTTGTTTTTAGAAAGAGTTTCTATAGCACCCTTAATTTCATCCAGACCTTTCTCACTTACCAGTTCTAAAAGCTCTATGAATTCTTTAGTTTTTCTGGTATAATTATCGTAGTATAATTTATATATCTCTTTGAGGTCTGGTGCCATTTGATGAAAAGCTAGGGATTTTTTCAATGCACCAGGCTTTCTTTTTAGAGTTAGAAGATAATGTTCTATTTCAATACTGCATTTATGAACTTCATATATTCTCTGATGCTTTGCTACCAGCTCATCGTTGTAGTATATTTTTATATAATCTGAGTAAATTCTGCTGTTAACAAATCTTCCAACAAGATGATCAGGTACAGAATATTTATTCTGCTCAAAGGTTACAAAGCTGTATTTATTGACTCTACATTCTTTTTCTCTGCAGGCCTCATATGGAGGTTTTAAAGGCAGTAGATATGGTATTTCCTGCTGCCAGAGCTCATATGGTGATCTGTTATCTAATTCAGCTTTTTTCATTGAGTTAAGCCTTTTTAGTCCTGCAGCAAGATACTCATTTGCTTCTTCTATGGATTCAAAACTTGTTTTCTGGGAGAAGATCCGCCGCCTGACGAAATCAACGCCTTTCTCAACTTTGCCTTTTTCGTTCCCGCGATATGCGTTACAAAAGCGGTATTTAAAGCCATAGTAGAGGGAAAGCTTAACTAGATCCTCAGTAGCTTCTTTTTCAGAAGGACCAACGAATCTTTTTACAGCCTGTTTTAAATTATCATAAACTACTTCATGATATACTCCATTGAAGTTCTTAAATGCTTTAACATGAGCATCTAAAAATGAAGTCATCTTTTTATTAGCATAAAATTTACCATAGTGATGAAAACCAAAACCAGTTGTGAATAGAGCCATATTAAGGGTTTTGTTTTTACCTGCAATTTCTAAATTGGCTTCACCATAGTCGAACTGAAGGGATTCTCCTTCATGATAGAGCTGTTTTATATATGCTTCTTTGGCTGCATTTTCATAGGTGTTTCTGATGTAGTTGCAGACTGTTGAGTAACTAATATCATGACCTTTACCGAGCAGATATTCATGAATATCAATCTTTTTACGCTGCAGCTTACGCATACCTGTTGCTCGCCGTTTTTTGTTTTCTTTAATGCAGTAATCAATATCTTTTTTGATAGCTTCATTCATTTTATATTTATTACGGTTAGAGCTGTCATACTCAGGAGTTTCTACTAGAGATTCAATTAAGGTTAATATTTCATCTCTGGATTTTGCTTTATCCAGATTCTGAAGTTTTTCTTCATGATCTCGGATATATTTGCGGATAGTATTTCTTGAAAATTCTGACTCTCTAGCTATTTTTCTAATTGATTGACCCTCGACAAAATGTTTAATTAGAATATCGGCTTTTTCATTCAATTTTATCACCTTTTTCACCTGCCCATAATTTTTATTTTATTATGGACAGTTTATATTATCTATTTAAACGGGTCAATTTTAAATTATTATCCTGGGTCACTTTTAGATTATCATATACAATTGTGTCTACAGGTGGAGCTAGTATTGATGCTGTAAAGAAATATATAGAAAATCAAGACCGTTGAAATTCATCTCCCCCTAAATTAAAATTTTAGTTCAGGCTTTAATGACTGAAAGTAAAAAAATACTCTCATTTATTAAATTATATCATAAAGATTTATGCAAGTCAAACATATGTTTGTCATTTAAAAGATATTTTTCATTTTTAATTCTCTTTTTATCTTTTTCTTTTTTCTCCTAGCTGACAGGCTTTTCCAACCGCCTCTTCTGCTGTTTCAACCTTGAAGAAAAACTTATTAATACTATTATCTAAAGTAATTTTACTTAAATCCCAGCTATTAAGACTAACAACAGAAATCCCATGCTTTAAAGCTAAAGCTATTTCTGAAAGTGTCCCATATTTACCTTCTACAGCAATCACTACATCTGAATTGAGAACAACAATTAAATTTCTAGCCTGGCCAATACCTGTAGCAACTGGATATTTGACAAACTCGTTAGCTTGCTGCCGATCCATTCCCGGTAAAATACCGACAGTTGTACCATCTTTTTTTAAAGCACCTTCAGCTGCCCCTTCCATTACTCCGCTTCTGCCGCCACAAACAAGGACAGCTCCCTGTTCAGCAATTAAACTACCTATTTCTACTGCTGTCTCATAGGTTTGGTTGGAACAAACACTGCTGCCGATAACACCAATATTCATTGTATCCCTCCGGTCCGTTTATATTATCATTTCTATTTTAATTATAGCACAGCTTTAAATCCTCTACAAAATATTAAATATGTAATTGCAAGTAAAAAATAACCCAATTTAAAAAGAGCAGTTCATTAAAAAACCTTAAGAACTGCTCTAAAATATTTTAATTTGTAGCAAAATTATATGCTGTTAATATTTTTGCTCTCTTTTTGATCATCAGATTTTGTGATTTTATCAATTTTCATATTTAAGTTAGCCTGTTCAAGGCTGAGGCGAACAGTCTGATTATGAATCATCTTAGTAGTATAATTTATTTCATCAAATTGGCTACTATGTTTTTTAAGTATATTTTTAACATTGTAAAGTTCAATACTTTGTTCTTCAAGAACTTTATCAACCTTATCAAAACGATCGTCTGTATTTTTTTCTAGCTCATCAAAGCGACTGTCAACCTTATCGAAACGATCGTCTGTATTTTTTTCTAGCTCATCAAAGCGACTGTCAACCTTATCAAAACGATCGTCTGTATTTTTTTCTAGCTCATCAAAGCGACTGTCAACCTTATCAAAACGGCTGTCTATATCATCAAAGCGGCTGTCTATTTCATCAAAGCGACTCATAAGTTTCTCTAAAAATTTAGGTTCTGACATCTGTTTCACCTGCCTTCCCTCGTATTCTCCATATACAATTATTATACATTATTTTGCTATTAATTAGCAAATAATATTTTTTAACCTCATTAATATTAAAAATTCATTATTCAACACAGTGAGCATTATGTTGCAGTTGAAATAAAAAAATCCTGCCATCTTTTAAATAGCAGGAGATATCGAAAGTTATTTAATTTTAGCATTTTAGTTCAAAAAAGGAAAAGAAAGCCTTATGAAAAGCTAAGATGATTTCTGTTTATTTTTAAAATCGATCTTTTTTACATTATCTCGCCTCGGTTGATAACTATCAACAAGATTAACTAAAGCAGAGATGATCTCTAAAGCATCAGCTTGCTCAGCTAATCTTTCCAATTTACTTAGATGCATATTTAAAAACTCTCCATCCACAGCCTCCAGATTATTGATAAAGATCCTTTGATGTTTTGTCGCAATATTATCTTCTGTATTACAGAGCAGTTCTTCATAAAGCTTTTCTCCCGGTCTTAACCCAACTACATCGATATCAATATCTTCATAGGGAGTTAAACCAGAAAGATTAATTAAATCCTCTGCTAATTCCATAATTTTAACCGGTTCACCCATATCGAGCACAAAGACCTCTCCCCCTTCACCTAATGCTCCGGCCTGTATAACAAGCTGAGAAGCCTCAGGGATGGTCATAAAATAGCGGGTTATATCTTTGTGGGTTACCGTTAAAGGCCCACCATTGGCAATCTGCTTCTTAAATAAAGGAATTACACTTCCCTGGCTGCCTAAAACATTGCCAAAGCGAACTGCCATAAATTTCGTTTCAGACTTTTTATTAATTGACTGGACTATCATTTCGGCAGCTCTTTTAGAAGCCCCCATAACATTGGTTGGATTTACCGCTTTATCGGTGGAAATTAAAACAAAACGATCAATCTTAAATTCAGCAGCAACTTCAGCTACATTTCTACTTCCTAGAATATTATTTTTAACAGCCTCTTCTGGGCTTGTTTCCATTAAGGGAACATGTTTGTGAGCAGCTGCATGAAAGGCTACATCAATTTCAAATTCTCTAAATAAATTCTGTAGTTTATTCTTATCTCTAATACTACCGATAATAGATGTTATCTTTAAATCAGGATATTCATCTTCTAAATCGCGTTCTAAAAAGTATGTATTGTTTTCATTAATATCAAAAATAATTATTTCTTTTGGATTAAATTTTGCTAACTGTCGGCAGAGTTCAGAACCGATTGAACCTCCACCACCTGTTACTAAAATAGTTTTTTCTTCCAGATAGTCAGATATTTCATCAGTAATTAAGTCGACCTGATCTCTTCTTAAAAGGTCTTCTACTTTAACTTCCCTAATCTGATTTAAGGAAACATCACCTTTGAGTATTTCATAAACTCCAGGTACTATTTTGACCTTTACATCTTTTTTATTACTGAGTTTATATAGCCTTTTAATTGTCTTACCTTCTGCAGAAGGTATTGCTATAATAACTTCATCTACATCATATTCTTCTATAAGTTGGGGTATCTTTTTGGTTTTTCCAAGTACTTCATAACCATGAATTTCCAGTGATTGTTTGTCAGGATCATCATCTACCAAACCAACTATTTTTTTGCCTAATTCTGGATGTTTGTGCATTTCTCTAATGATTATTTCTGCTGCATCACCGGCACCAATAATCAAAACTCTACTTTTAGATTTTTTGTTTTGGTTGCGGTTCAAAAAGTCCTTGAGCAGCCGCAAAGAAAATCTAAATCCACCCAGCAAAAAGATATTTGACATCAGATTAATTGCTATTATACTGCGGGGAAAAGCAACTCTAAAGAAATATAGGTAGATCACAAAAACAAAATTAATCGCTAGAGCAGCTTTAAAAATGGAGTATAGTTCTGACATGCTGGCATACTGCCACATCTTGTTATATAGAGATGAGAAATATAGGATTACAAAACTAATTATAGTAATTGCAATAAAATAGCTGAATCTAAAATACTGCAGCCAATTTTCATCAAAACGAAGCATAAAAGAAAATATTAAGGCAAAATTAATCAATAATAAATCTATGATTATTAAACGTGGTTTTTTATACAATTTTAATAAATATTCGAGCATAAATTTCAACTCCCCAAAGTTTAAATTTCTCCCTGTTATTCTAACTCAATTATAGTGAATTTTTATTACAAATTCAATTATCTAAAAATAAAAAGGCCCCTACTGTCAATAAGACAAATAAATTTTAGTAGGAGTAGTGTTATAGTGAGTGTTAGATTTATTATTGTATTTATTTAATTTATTATATGTTTTGATATCTCTACTTGTGCTCAATTAATCCCTCTTGCTTAATGACCTGTAGAAAAGTTATCATTATTATTTTAAGGTCAAGCAGAAAAGAATAATTTTTCTTATAATACAGATCATATTCAAACTTTACCTGATCATCAATATCATCTCGTCCATTGATTTGAGCCCAGCCGGTAATTCCTGGCTTAAATTGATCTATTTTATACTGCTTGCGATTTTTTACCAGCTGCTTTTGAGAAAAAAGTGGTGGTCTTGGCCCAACAAAACTCATCTCGGTTCAACCCCCTAAATATGGAAAATATGTTTGTTAAGCTCGCTCATTCTTAGTTTCTCATTTTTTGATTTAGGCGAGTACTGGTTCAGCAACTATTTTTTCTGCTTTAGCCAGTTTATAAAATTTTGCTGGAGGCATATCATTAAGACTGCCATGACGGTATCTGTTGTTATAATAATTCATATACTCACTGACTTTTTTATAGGCGTCAATAAAACTACTGAATTCATTAATTGAATAACAATCTTTTTCTAAAACCGAATGAAATGATTCTATATGAGCATTCATATTAGGTGTTCTAACTGGAATTCTCTGATGCTCTACCCCCAGTTTTTCACAGGTGTCTCCAAATAATTTAGAGACAAATTGTGGTCCATTATCTGTTCTAATTTTAGGCAAATTCATGCCTTTATACAGCTTTCTTTTATTTAAAGCAGCCTTTAATACCCTGCAGGTATCTTTAGCTTTACAGCTTAGTCCCAGGTGATAATCTATAACAGTCTTATCAAAGACATCAATTACTGACATCTGGAAAAAGAACTGATCTGTTCCATTTATGTAGCCGTATTTTAAATCCATCTGCCAGAGTTGATTTGGTTCTGTAATTTCTTCCTGTTTTGCAATCTTTTTAGGTCTAAATTTTTTGATTTTTCTTTGCGATCTTAATATATCCAGTTCTTTGCATAACCTGTATACTTTTTTCTTATTTATTTTCAAGTTATAGTCTTCTTTTAAACAGACTGTAAGTTTCCTGTAACCATAAGGGAAGCCATCTCCTGCAACCAGTTCTAAGAGCCATTCTTTAATCTGTTCATCAGATATTTTTTCACCTGATTCAGTTAGAGAATACCCAGGGACAGGTCTTCCTTGAGGATTATTGGAATTGCTGCTATTAGTACTTTCACTCTCAGTTTTTCTATTTATATTACTGTAGTAAGTGGAAGAATTAAGCCCAACAAAGTCTAAAACAATAGAGATTTTATACCCTTTATTTATCCACTTTGATGCAATCTGAACTTTGAGGGCTATCGGGGGTTTACTTTATCTCTCAACTCCCTTAAAATCGCTAATTCTAATTCTTTTTCTGCTACAATTTTTTTGAGCTTATCATTTTCATCGCTCATTTTACTTAATCTATTTTCTATCTCTTTCATTTGCTTTTTTTCATCTTTAGGAAGAGATCTAACTGATCCTGTTTCTTTAGCTTTTTTGACCCAGCTGTAAACAGTATGCTTAGAAATATTATGTCGTCTTGCTACAAGAGCTGTGTTACCTATTTCGCGACATTCTTTTACAATTTGTTCTTTAGTTTCATCGGAATATTTTCTGTTTGCCATTGGTGTTTCCCCCTTGTAATTAGAGTATATCACTTTCAAACTTTTTCTCCAATTCTGTTAGGGGGCTATATAGATCTCACCTTTTAAAATATTAAATAGTTGTGGTAGTTCATCAAGGCTGGTCACCCTGAGAAACTTACCCATCTTAGTTATGTATTTGTCACGATCATTAAATTCATTTGTAGGTACATCAGGAGTATCGATCCTCATAGTTCTAAACTTATAAATGGTAAATGGATTGCTATCCTGACCAACTCGTTCCTGGGCAAAGATTGGGCTCCCCTTTGACTCCAGTCTAATTAAAATGGCAATTATAATTAGAAATGGAGCTAAACAAATAATTAAAAAAATTGATAGTATAAAATCAAACAATCTTTTAAAAAACAATTAAAGTCCTCCTGCCCTAATCAATAGTCATTATTCCCTTCTCTTAAAAATTAAAATACACCATTTTAATTATACTCTATAAAGTCAACTCTTTCAAATTATATAGAAAAATTTTGCAAATTTGATTGATTATTTGCTATAAAATTCTACCCATTATATAATATAAGTGTGGGTAAAACCCACAAAATACAATAGGTGGTGATAAAATGAATGACAAATTAGTTGTTAAAGTTGACTCAAGAGGCAGGATAACAATCCCCAAAGAAGCTAGAGAGGCTGCAGATATTGAATCAGGAGATGCTCTTTTTATGAATCTTAGTCCTGGAAGAGTAGAATTGACAAGAGCTATTGAGGATCCAATTGTAGAATTAGCAGCATATGCGGAAAGTGAATATAAAAAAGGTAATACACAAAATTTGAGAGATTTTGCTAAAGAAGAAGGGATTAAACTAGATGAGTGATTATTCAATTGAGATTATTCACTTAATTAAAAACGACTTAAAAAAACTTAAACATCAAAAAGAAGATGCCATTAATCAGATTATTTCTTTAGAAAATAACCCAGTTAAAAAAAGTAAATCTCTATCTGGAATTCTCAAAGGATTAAGAAGTTTTCAATTCACTTTAGCTGATGGACAATATAGAGCAATCTTTAAAATTTTAGAAGATAATAAAGTATACCTGCTAATCATTATCGGCAGCAGACAAAATATCTATTTAGAAGCCAAACGAAGAGTTAAATCTCTAAAAAAACAGGTATTAATCTAGTGAAGTATCAGATGAATTGATGGTAAGAAAATCCAGTGATCTGATACTTTTTTTTTACCCTATCTAACCATTTTATATTCATCACATTTTTAATTAATTATCTACAAACTAATTTCTTGCATAATAGGATATTTGACTTCTTTTTTTGCCAATGAAATTAGCTACTTCCTGCTGTGAATAATTCCTTTCTTTCCGGGCTTCTTTTAGCCTTTTTGCAATCACTTCATAATCTAACATTAGACCACCCTTTCATTTAAATTATAATATATTTATTGGAACATAAAGTGTGAAATATTAAAAATAGCCGCTACAAATGAAAGTAACGGCATTAAGTTAATTCATATTATATTTTGATATTTCCTAAGCGATAGAAAATTTAGTTTCTTCCACCTTGGGATTAACCATCTCACCTCTAAATCTAATCTCTAAAATTTGATAGGGGTCAGCTTTAGGATTAACCTCAGCAATTACAGCATCATATTCTCCATCTTCTACCAGCTTATCAATATACCTACTGTAAACAGCTGGAACATAACCAAGTTTGTACTCTTTATCTTTAGTCCAGATTTCAATTGCATGCATATCATAAATATTATCCTCTTCAATTTCTAAATGAATTTCCTGTCCTGAATCTAAGTTTTCTAAAGCTTTATCTCCATCATAATGTCTCCAACCTGCAATATTGAATTTAACTGTTCTACATTTCTTTTCTTCATCAATAGGCTCCATGAATTCTAATGTATCTGTATTCAATCTTCCTCCAGTTCGTTTCAGTGCCTCAAATGGCTTATTTTTTCTATCTTTACCATTTAATCTATTAAGGAATGGAGCAAATAATTTTTCAGAAGTATATTTTTGGTCAATATCTTCAAAAATCTTAATCGTTTTATATCCCATCTTAAGTGCATATTCAATACTCCCATGCTCATTTTCGTCTTCTCTAATATATTTAAATTGAAACAATCCATCTTCTTTCCATAATCTACCGATTACAATTCTTTCTCTGGTATCTGGATCCTTCCAGACAACTAAAAGCTCATTTTTGTGTTTAGCAATTACCACAATCAATCACCTTCTTTCTCCACTAAATCTAACATCCAACTTCTGCGTTCCATTAATATCTTAAGCACTAATCTCTTTTGGTTAGCACTTATGAAATTTTCAGGTACTTTAAAAATAATCTCTCGAATAATATCTTCTTGCAGTAATTTTAATTTAATAATAAATGCTTTATATATATCCGAATAACACTGATTTAAATAGCAGAGCATATCATATTGTGTAATTTTTTCATTACCGTTTAGTCTAATACAAGATTTGCATTTTCTTAAATAGGACTTTAAAAAGTTCTCATCTTTAAGAAGCTTCTCAACATGATGTGGTAATCTTTCTCTTGCTAAAGAAGAAGCATTATCATAAATTGGAGCTAATTTTGGAGTTATATCTTTTTTTTCAGAAACTATTATCCCCCAATTTTCTTCATGTCTGTCAGTTTGACCAATAAAGCCATCAAAAAGCAGTATTTCAATAAAATCTTCAATTAAATCATATTCTTTTAGATCACTCAAAATATTATTCAGAGTATAATTTTGTCTATTAGTCTCAGTGATTTCATAGCTCATTAGGTCTACGCCTTCTTTCAGGATTTCATCTTTATCTAAAAACCTATAACTAATACAACCCTGACTGTTATTATAAAGAGCTAAATCTACTTTTTGGAACTTTTAAATTTAGTTCTTCCCCTATTTCTGAAACAATTTTTTCTGCCCAGTGCCCTCCACCATACCAATCATAATGTTCATTATATTTTGGCATTTTAAATAAAGCTCTATTTCTAGATTCTGTGTCACGAAGCCAATAAGAATTACTATAACCTTTTCCTTCTTTTATTAATTCCCAGTCACTTACATCTACAATTTTATATTTTTGATTTTTATTCATATTTAAATTACCCTTCTTATATTTACATTATACTTTAATATATATTGAATGTAAATTAATCCTACTTAATTACTTCTTCATATCTCGTTATTTCCCTACATACTTTATGGATTTTTTATCTAAAGAGTGAATCAATTGCATCTCTGTAACTATACTTCTGAGGTTCCCCCATTAAATTAGACACATAGTTTAGATAGTTTTCTTTCATTTTCGTATTCTTCTGGACTTTTATAATTTAATCTAGAGTGCATTCTGATTCTGTTGTAATAAACAGCTATATATTCGAAAACATCCTGTCTTGCTTGTTTTCTTGCTTTGTAATCTTTTTGATAAATTAATTCTGTTTTTATAGTGGAGAAGAAACTTTCTGCAACTGCATTATCCCAGCAGTCTCCTTTTCGGCTCATTGAGGATCTTATAACATTTTTCCATAGTTCTTTTTGAATTTCTTTTTCTGAATTGCCTTAAGAACATTACTCACATAAGTCTAACAACTCTTTTTATATTACATTTATGGCCTTCTTTTACCAACTGTTGGTGTATTCTGGGGCTTCCATAGCGGCCCCATGCTGCCAATATATTTTAGCTATTTCTAGCTTTAATTTCTCATTTTTCAGTTTCCTGTTGTTTCTATATTCTCTACGCCAGCGATTGAGATTACCATAATTAATACCTAGATCTTCAGCAATTTCTTTAACAGATTTATCAGAGTTCAGACTGAGTTCAACAGCATCTCTTTTGAATTCTTCTGTGTAAGTTCTTCTTTTCCCCATTTTTATAAGCTTGTTATATTCAATAAAAGCTTGATACTCACTATCTATTTCAATGACTTTAAACAGACCTACATCAATTGCCTCAATTTCATCTTTATAAACCCAGCTGTATTTACTATATCTTTTCATAAAACTAAATTCATCAACTACTACCTGGGGAACAAATATCCTATCTCGATATAAGTCAACGAGAATATCTATTCTTTTAATCCAAATAAAAGAGGCAAGACAATCATTATCAAAAACTAATTTAATATCAGTTTTATATACTAATTTATCAGCCCTCATCGTTTTCATCTCCAAAGACTAAATAACCATATCCACCTTCAATTAGATATTCATTATATCTACTTTCTGAGATTTTGTTTTTTTCTAAAGCCTCTTCGGCTAATTCTGCATAATCAGACTCAACAATTACATCATCCTCTACTTTGGGCTTAGTATATAATTCTGTTGAATATCCATATTTTCTTGCTTTTTTAATAACATTAATCTCTTTCAATTCTTTATATCTTTTGTTATTGATATGCCTGTCTAGTTTAAGCCTTAAAATTAGAGCCTGATGACTGATCTTAAAATAGTTTTCTAAATAAAGACAATCTGAAATATCTACCTTATTTCTATTTTTTTGGGTTAATCTTTTCTTTAGATGAAAGTTTAAAGCTTCACGAGGCATTAATAGATAAGAGGCAAAAGTATCAGCTTCTTTTTCCAGGTATTTTTGCTTTCCATTTAAATTTACATTATATTTTAAATGATAATATTCATGAGCAGCAGTAAAGTATTGCCGGCCTAATGAGGTATTCACATTAATTAATATTGCCTGGACTTCACCTTTTTTAAGAAAAAGCCCATATAAACCACTATCAATTTGCATTTTGATAATACTGACATTAGCATTGTATTTTAATACTTCAAAAATATTTATAGCTTCTGTATTGCTCAATCCAAATTCATTTCTGGTTTCTATAGCTCTTGTTTCAGCAAGAGGATTATTTGCTTTACTCATTTATTTTACCCCCAGCATATTTCTTAATTCACATAAATTGTTCACAAAATTCTTAGCCCACTTTATTTTTTCTAGATCATCCTGAGCAATATCAGTCGAGCGGTGAGCTATTTCTAATTTATCCTCTTCCTCTCTTTCACCAATGAAATACTCAATACTTTTACCATATAAATTGGAAAATTGATTTAACAAAGATAAATTAATTTTTCTGGCACCAGTTTCATAATACGATATTTGACTTCTTTTTTTGCCAATGAAATTAGCTACTTCCTGCTGTGAATAATTCATTTCTTTCCGAGCTGCTTTTAGCCTTTTTGCAATCACTTCATAATCTAACATTAGACCACCCTTTCATTTAAATTATTGTATATTTATTGTAACATAATTGTTACAATTTATCAATATTAATTTATTAGTGTAACATAATTTAAAATATGCTACAAAGAAATAAAAAAATCCCACCAGAATTTTAATAATTCCAGTGAGAGTAATCTTCAGATAAAATTATTTTCTAGATTCAATTTACATCTCTAAAGCCATCTGAACTAATTCTCTTTTTTTACCTTTCGCCAGTTGATAATAATATCTAAATATTTTTTCATAAGATTTCTTCCCTATTCCTTTAAAATTATTTATCTGCCAGAATCTCTGAACCGGCTGCTTATCTACTATTTTTTTAGCCTGCTTGGCGTTTATACCAACCTCTTTAATTAAATGTTCACGATCAACTTTATTAACTAGATCCAACATCTTTTTTTCTATACCCTCTGCTTCATTTTTCTCATTCAAGCAGATATAAATATCAATATCCAAATCAGATAAATATTTCTCCATTAAATCTTTAACTGCTTCCCAGTCTAAACCACCATTGTTTGTACCTAATTTGGGAAAAGCAACTGATTCCATCTCAACTTTAGAATGATTTTTATTAAAATATTTAAGTCCTGCTTCAATCCATTCTATTTCTGACTTATTTCGCCAGTGTTTTTTTGTTGGGAAATTCAATATCCATAAATCATCACTATGACAGTAGATATAAGGCCGTCCTATTCTAACTAAGTTTTTATTGCATTTATCCTTATAATCTTTATACATTTCGGGAAATCTGAGTTTGAATTCCAGGGCTATACCTGCCCCCATTATTCCAACGCAGTTAACTGTATTAACTATAGTTTTAGCGGGAGCATTGAATACTGTTCCTTGATAGTATTTAATCATAATTTCACCATCCTAAATAGTCGCCTCTATACTTAGTATTCCGTTCATATAATATTCAAACTTTAATTGTTCATTAGGCAAATTTTTGATTTTACCGGTTCAACCCCCTAAATATGGAAAATATGTTTGTTAAGCTCGCTCATTCTTAGTTTCTCATTTTTTGATTTAGGCGAGTACTGGTTCAGCAACTATTTTTTCTGCTTTAGCCAGTTTATAAAATTTTGCTGGAGGCATATCATTAAGACTGCCATGACGGTATCTGTTGTTATAATAATTCATATACTCACTGACTTTTTTATAGGCGTCAATAAAACTACTGAATTCATTAATTGAATAACAATCTTTTTCTAAAACCGAATGAAATGATTCTATATGAGCATTCATATTAGGTGTTCTAACTGGAATTCTCTGATGCTCTACCCCCAGTTTTTCACAGGTGTCTCCAAATAATTTAGAGACAAATTGTGGTCCATTATCTGTTCTAATTTTAGGCAAATTCATGCCTTTATACAGCTTTCTTTTATTTAAAGCAGCCTTTAATACCCTGCAGGTATCTTTAGCTTTACAGCTTAGTCCCAGGTGATAATCTATAACAGTCTTATCAAAGACATCAATTACTGACATCTGGAAAAAGAACTGATCTGTTCCATTTATGTAGCCGTATTTTAAATCCATCTGCCAGAGTTGATTTGGTTCTGTAATTTCTTCCTGTTTTGCAATCTTTTTAGGTCTAAATTTTTTGATTTTTCTTTGCGATCTTAATATATCCAGTTCTTTGCATAACCTGTATACTTTTTTCTTATTTATTTTCAAGTTATAGTCTTCTTTTAAACAGACTGTAAGTTTCCTGTAACCATAAGGGAAGCCATCTCCTGCAACCAGTTCTAAGAGCCATTCTTTAATCTGTTCATCAGATATTTTTCACCTGATTCAGTTAGAGAATACCCAGGGACAGGTCTTCCTTGAGGATTATTGGAATTGCTGCTATTAGTACTTTCACTCTCTAGTTTTTCTATTTATATTACTGTAGTAAGTGGAAGAATTAAGCCCAACAAAGTCTAAAACAATAGAGATTTTATACCCTTTATTTATCCACTTTGATGCAATCTGAACTTTGAGGGCTATCGGGGGTTTACTTTATCTCTCAACTCCCTTAAAATCGCCAATTCTAATTCTTTTTCTGCTACAATTTTTTTGAGCTTATCATTTTCATCGCTCATTTTACTTAATCTATTTTCTATCTCTTTCATTTGCTTTTTTTCATCTTTAGGAAGAGATCTAACTGATCCTGTTTCTTTAGCTTTTTTGACCCAGCTGTAAACAGTATGCTTAGAAATATTATGTCGTCTTGCTACAAGAGCTGTGTTACCTATTTCGCGACATTCTTTTACAATTTGTTCTTTAGTTTCATCGGAATATTTTCTGTTTGCCATTGGTGTTTCCCCCTTGTAATTAGAGTATATCACTTTCAAACTTTTTCTCCAATTCTGTTAGGGGGCTATATAGTTACCATGACGTTTCAAATCATTTCCATTCGTGAAATTAATATTTTTATCATAAACTATATTAGCAGATTCCAAATCTTTAATTATAATTGTATGAGTATAATTTTTATAATTTCTTTTGTTAAATTCTAAGTTAATATCAATAGTTTTCTGAGTCTGTTTATGAATTTCTAGTTTATAATCTTCTATATAATTATTATTGCAGTTAAATAAGCTGGCGTCAAGCTCTAATTTATCATCCTTTCCAAATAAATTAATTGCTCTTTTGTAATCTGCCTTACTTCTAAAAAATATCTTATTTAAATAATTCAGTGAAATATCCTGTAACCCCAATAATTCAGCATGCCGTTTACTAATAATTTCTCTTTTTAATGGGGTATCTTCGATATGCAATGATCCTCGATGAAATATTTTATCCCAGTCCATCGTCTTAAAAAATTCAAAATCTTTTCCAAAATTAACATTTGAGGATGCTGCATTACAACTCGCAAATACTGTATTTTCTAATAATATTAACTCATAATCAAATAATAAATACACTGGCAGGGGAATATGAGGTTTCGCATTATCTACTTTAATTCCTTCATTCTTGTATAAAGTAGGAGTTTTTTCTTTATAATAAAACCTTACACATTTTTTTATATCTTGTTTAGTATGTTCAATAACATCCTCATTGGCTGCATCTAAAAAATCAATCTCACTATTCTGGCATTCAGCCCTGCTTTTTTAACACTCTGTTTCAATAATGCTTTTTAAATTTTTGAAATCAGTAAAATGATATAAACCTTTAAAGTCATATTTAGATTTGAGTTTATTAATAGCAGCCTTTAATTTTTTATAATTATCTTTATACATAACCCCATCTCCTTATAATATTTATACTACTTAAAGTATAACATAGAATAATTTGGAAATAAAGTTAAATATTATATTTTAATTGAATTCTAAATCTCAAATTTCTTTTTATCTACAGACTCAGCAAAATCAGTCCTCAACTCCTGCAACTCCTATTATTTATTTTTTGCATAATATAATTACCGGGAATTGCAAAGTAGCATTCCCAAAAGTTGCAAACTAAAATTCCCTATTATTGCAGGACAAAAACACCCATACACTTCAACACTGTGTAAATTGTGTTGTAGTGAAATCGAGTAGGAGGAAAATAATTAATTTATTTTCCGTCCTCTCACACCACCGCAGCGTACCGTTCGGTACTGGGCGGTTCATTAAGTATTAGTTGCTTGTGCATATCTTTCCGTAAAACTGAAGTATCCCAGTTTCTTTAATAACTGGTTGGTAAAGGTTCTTGCAAGTATTGGGCTATTGGATATTCTCCAGTAGCCTTTCCTTGTGTTAGCATATTTCCATGCCTTAGCTTCTTTGATACCCAGTTTCCTGAGCATCTTAAAGCGGGTTCTAATTTTCTTCCACCTCTTCCAGTAGCACATTCTTATTCTTCGTCTTGCCCACTGGTCAAGTTCCCTCATCTTTCTTTTCATATCAGCTATTTTATAGTAGCTGACCCAGCCTGTGATTATCTGTTTTAATTTCTTAAAACGATATTTCATTGTCCATGGCTTACTCCTTGATGTGAGTGCTTTTATCTTTCCTTTAATTTTCTTAATCGATTTCGGGTGGATTCTAACCCTTACTTCACCTTTCCTACTATAGAATGAAAACCCTAAGAATTTTCTTCTCCAGGGTCTGCCGACTGCACTTTTCCTTGCATTGACTTTAAGTTTGAGTTTCTTTTCAACAAATACAGTTATGCTTTCCATAACTCTCTTGGCCGCTTTTCTGCTTCTGACATAGATCTGACTATCATCAGCGTAGCGACAGAATTTATGATTGCGTTTCTCCAGTTCTTTATCCAGTTCATCCAGCATTATGTTGCTGAGCAGCGGACTTAACGGGCCGCCCTGGGGGCAACCTTTATCATCTTTACTGATTACACCATCAATCATTACTCCTGAGTTAAGGTAAGCTCTTATTAACTTCAGCACCCTCTTATCCTGCACTTTCCTGGCTACTAAAGACATCAGTTTATCATGTTGAACAGTATCGAAATACTTTTCAAGGTCTATATCGACCACCCATGTATAACCGTCATTTATATATTCCCTGGCTTTATTTACCGCCTGGTGTGCATTTCTTCCAGGTCTGAATCCGTAACTGTACTCTGAAAATCCCGGATCAAATATTGGCGTCAGCTGTTGTGTTATTGCCTGTTGAATCATTCTATCTATTACTGTTGGAATACCAAGTAGTCTTACTCCACCACCAGGCTTAGGTATTTCTACCCTTCTTACTGCCTGTGGTTTGTAATTACCTTCCAGTATATCTTTCAGAAGTTGACTGCCGTTTCTTTTAAGGTGGGGTAGAAGTTCATCTACACTCATCCCATCAATACCATGGCTGCCTTTATTTCCTACAACTCTTTTTATATGCCTTATTCAGGTTTGGAGCTGCAAGAATTTTCTCCATCAGATTACTGGAGTCTGCCTTTTCACCGTTTCTTTCCTTCGGCAACGCCGCAGAAACACTCTGCACTCTCTCATTACTTCCAGCTTCCAGCCTTTTCTCCTGAGAGCAGCCTTCATATGAAGTTGTCTGCTTTCTATGTGTTTCCGTCGAGTTGTTCAAATTTAAGAAACCTCCTAATGTTTCATCCTTCAATTAGTGTATATATCCACCAATCTACTATGACTTCTGCTGCATTCTGACAGTTCAACTCTTGCATTACTGCAGAGTTTATTGCTTAGAAATTCATCACCACAATCTACTGTCAGACCTTCCCTGGTTAAGAATATTTGCTTTCACTACATCTATCTGCTGTATTTACACTTCCCGTCTCGAATAGTTTTGGGCTTTGTTTTGTTATGCAAACTTACCCACAAGATTGTGCCTTTTATACAGTTCGTATTCCTCAGACCGAAGCTTTGCCTCCAACTTCCTTCAGATTCCACCTCACGGTGGACACCCTTGTCTTCAGCTAGTGGTTGGCACTATTGACCCCCACATCAGACTTTCACTGACTAGCAAATATCCATGCCAGGCAAACATAAAAAAACTCCCACCTTCCAGTGAGAGTCAGCTTTAATGATATGACAAATAAAAAATTTTAGATTGAACTATTAATAAACGAAAAGTGTAAAATGTTATTTGACATTCACATACGGTCACTGTGGCAAAAGAACACTACCGAAAAAAATACAGAGTATCACTAAATATTCTAGGAAATCTAAGCGTTTCAAACTCTATCTTTTAAAGCAAACTGCTTATAATAGAAATAAATTCCATAAATCAAGCTCACTCTTTTAATAACCGATGAAAAACTTAATGATGATGCACACCAGCGGTTGATAGAAATTTTCGAACTATCTCCCGCTTTAGAAAAAGCATGGGCGCTTACAGAGGAGTTTAGAAACTTACTGTATACCTTTATTTTAAAAAGTCTATTCACGCTTTAAATAATAAAGTCAAATTTGTCAAAAGAATTGACTTTATTATTCCCAAAGTTGAAAACTTAAAAACCAAGTATTTTTTTATTTCTGGTTAGTTTTAAAAATACACAATTACTTTTATACAACCATTTATTTTATTTAAATTGCTTCACCCATATTATCACTGTTTTCCATCCATTTCTTTAAAATATCATTGATTTGATATTTTTGTTCTGTTTTTCTATCATAAATCAACTTCTTTTCAGCTGCATTTTCTTCAATAAATACTTGTTCCAACTTATCCTCTTTATCAAAATTATAATAAAAAATTACCTGCCCCTGATAATCTTCTATTTCACACTTCATTTCTGCAATTAAACCATCATCACCCATATAATAGTTAACATAACTATAATTTGGTAATTTTGCATTTTCTAGTAAATTATAGGGGGTTACCACCGAAGAATAAAATAACTCATAAAGATTTTTGATATCGTCTTTCATTTGATCACACCCTTCATTTTAATCATTAAGTTTCAAAACTTTAAACTTTTAACCTTCCAAATAACTATGAAGCACATTTTCTGCATACTCTTTAATTGCATCTATTTGTTCAAATGCAATATCATAATCAGATAAATTCCAATCCTTTCTTTTTTTGCTAATCTTATGCCTTAATGCATCACTAAAATAAGCCGACAACATCCCCGCATTATTACCTATCTTTCTAATCCAAGAAAATTTATCTTTAAAAAGCCTACAGCCAATTATTTCATCACCATCTTTTTGTAAATTAAATTCATTAATTAATTCTGGAACAATTTCATACTTTATCAAATGATCTATATCTTTTTTTCTGTTTTTAAAATATTGATCCGGCCTTTTTATTTTAGACTTACTAGTCTGACTGGAATCATAAATCTTTGCTGCTTCTTCTTTTTGTATTTCTAACATATCTTGTAAATTTTTAATTGCTTCTTTTCTTTTAGCTATTTCTTCTTTCCTTTTTTTGAGCAATTCTGTAGTAATATAGGGATCTACTATAACCTTTCCTTCACCCTCTTCTCTAGCATTACCAATACTTAGATCTCTTTTCCCATCTATAGTTTCTGATTCATCATCCGAAATTTCTAATTCATTCAAATATTTTATAGTATCACTTTCCTGAATTTCTTTTTTATAATAATCCCATAAATCCTTTAAGTATAAGTATTGATGAGATACAATTACACCAATATTATCTTCTACACTCTCTACTTCATCTTCAGGAATTCTTCTTAATATTCTACCAACAAATTGTGCATATGGTAATTTACTCCTAAAAGGTCGAAAAATAGCTGCAACAGATAAGTACTTATGATCAAAACCTTCTCCTAACATTGCCACATTAACTACAACTTGAACTCTATGATTTTCAATATCACTATGAGCTTTTTGCAGCTTTTCATCACTCATCTTACTATGCACAATTGTAGTTTCATATCCTTTGTTTATATATATTTCTTTAATTTGTTCCGCATGATCTATACTACAAGTAACTGCTATAATTTTGTGGGGAACAGAACTCTTATTAGTTTTTTCTTCTAACTGTTTAAGACTTTCAACTACAACTTTTTCAGAACAATTTTTAGAATATGCTACAGACCGACTGATCCAATTTTCATCTTTTAAATCCATATCATATATTTTTTTTACAGTATACTCTTTTTTATATTTGTTATCAATAGTTAAATATAATTTTCCAGGTACATGGACAATATCTTCTAAACTTTTTACATAATTATTCGCCATAGCAGCACTCAACTTATATTTAAATACTTCTTCCCCTACAATTGGTTTACCATCACTTCTAAAAGGGGTACCGGTTAATTTAACTATTTTAGCATCAGAAAAATAGTTTACTGCTTCAACCCAGGTATCTGCTGTAGAATGATGAGCTTCATCAATTAATATCATATCAAAAAAATCTTCATTAACTCTTTTTAATAGTGATGAATCAAGTCTATTTTGAAGTTTATGTACATTTAAAACAACTATATTTGCGTTATTTATTATTTCTAAGGGAGTATCGTCTCCTTCATATTCAATTAAATTAGGTAGCTTCTCAACATCTTTAAAAACTTTTCTTTTTAACCAGAAATTGTCATAATTATCAGGATCTAAGGAATCAATAATAGAATCTCTTATTGTTGTACCAGGAGTTATAATTAATACTCTGCCTTCAGAAATATGGTACGGTAATATTGCCATTAAACCTGTTTTTCCTACTCCAGTTGGTAAGACTATTATTGCATGTGATGTTTTACTTTTGGTAACAAAATGATTGTATACTTTATGATATGCGCTAATTTGAGGTTCTCTTAAATTATTATTATTAATCATTTGGGGATCAGAAATCAAAAAATGTTCTTCATTAAAATCAATTTCATCCATGAATAAACCCTCCCACTTGTATCAGCTTCTTCAGGCCAATCTCTAATTGTCTGACCTTCTATGCGTCTCGTAGCGCTACTCTTTCTTTAGCCTTATCTTTTTCAACTTTTTAGGTCTCATATATAAAATTATCTTTATCTATTTTTAAGCTTTATTTCTTTTTTTGAAATTTCACGACTTACTGTAATTCTATGGCAGTTTAATTCTTCAGTACTTGCCAGTTCCATTGTACCTAATGAATGTTCAAAGCGATTATGGGTTGCCCCTGGATAAACTAGATATGTTAATGCTAATTGGTGAATATAGCGTAAACGCTGAAATTGCGGAGAATCTAAGACTTTCCTTTCTTCCGAAGAAAGTTTAATAAAAATATGTATAGGGTCTCTAATCTCATGAGTTAGCTTCATGTAATATTTCCTTCACATTAACTAATTTATAAGAACATTATAAAACAGATGTTCACAAAAAGCAAGTTTATTTTAAATTTTCTGAAAATAATTTTGAAGTTTAATTTAGGTATTAATTAATATAAAGAAAAATAAACTCCTACAAACAATCCTCCAGCCCATCAGCTGCCAGAATATTTCTGATCTCTTTTACTTCTTGAGCTCTTTTTTTATCACAGATTAAAATAGCATCCTCTGTATCCATAATAACTACATCATCAAGTCCAATGGTAGTTACTACCTTATTCGGACTGTGAATAATAGGATTAGTAGTATCTATACCGTAATGTTTACCAATTACCACATTACCATCATTATCTATTTTTTCAACTCTCTCCAGAACAGGCCAGCTGCCTAAATCATCCCAGCCAAAAGAGGAGGGAATAACAAAGATATCATCTGCTCTTTTCATGATTCCATAGTCGATAGATACACTTTCCATCTGTTCAAATTCTTCTTTAATAACTTTCTTTTCTAAATCTGTTCCTAAAGCCTTTTTTATTTTTAATAAGGAACTATACATCTCAGGTAGATGTTTTTCTATATTATATAAGATACTATCCAGCTGACAGATAAACATGCCGCTGTTCCAGAGATAGTTACCAGCTTCTAAAAATTCTTTAGCTGTATCTAAATCAGGTTTTTCAGTAAAGTTTTGAACTTCAAATACCTGGTCTCCATCAATTGTATGTAGGTGATTACCATAATGGATATAGCCGTAACCTGTTTCTGGATGGGTTGGTTTAATACCTAAAGTAACAAGATTTTTACCTGTTGCAGCTGTCATTACTGCTTTAGACAAAATATCAATAAATTTCTTTTCATCTTTTATTAAATGATCTGCAGGTAAGACAATCATTGCTGAACCAGGATATTTATTTTCTATAACTACTGAAGAAAGACCTATACAGGCAGCTGTATTTCTTTTCATTGGTTCTACTATTATATTTTCTGAAGGTATTCCATCAAGCTGCCTTTTAATGGCTTCCTGATAAGCTGCATTGGTAGCTATAAAGACCTGTTCTATTGGTACAAGTTCTTTTATTCTGGCTACAGTCTCCTGTAACATTGTTTTTTGGTCATCATTTAATTTAAAAAATTGTTTTGGATTATCTTTTCTGCTTAAAGGCCAGAATCTGGTTCCTTCTCCTCCAGCCATTATTAGTGCTGTTAGCATTTGAAATCAACTCCGGATAAAAAAGTATACATTAAAATTTATTTACAGATATAAATCTTTTAAAAACTCAACCTCACGTTCAAGACCCTCTTCAAAATCAGTTTCAGGCTCATAGCCGAGCATTTCTTTAGCTTTTGATGTATCGGCAGAAGTATGTTTGACATCGCCTTTAACAACCTTCTGATACTCTCTATTGGCTTTCTTGCCTATTATTTCTTCCATTAAATCAATAGAATCATTTAAGACTACTCTTTTACCATCGCCACCAATATTAAATATTTCTCCTGCAGCATCACTTTCTGCTGCCAGAATATTGGCTTTAACTATATCCTGAACATGGGTAAAGTTTCTTGACTGCTTACCATCACCAAAAATAGTTAGTTTTTTATCCTGTAAAATAGCTTTAATAAAAATATGAAAAGCCATATCCGGTCTCTGTCTCTCTCCAAAGACAGTAAAATATCTTAAGGATACTGTTGGTACATTGAAATTTTTATAATATAAATAGCATAGGTTTTCTCCGGCAAGTTTAGATACGCCATAAGGAGAAACAGGCTGTAATCTATTTGTTTCTTGCATTGGTAATTGATCTGTATCTCCATAAACTGAAGATGAAGAAGCATAAACAAACTTTTTAATATTACTCTCTTTAGCTGCTTCTAATAGTCTCTGAGTCCCCATTATATTGTTATGAGTATAAATTTCAAAATCTTCTCCCCAGCTTGATCTTACTCCAGCCTGAGCTGCTTGATGAAATATGTAGTCTACATCTTTAAGTAATTCTTTTAAATCAAGATCATTTATGTTTTCTTCTATTAGAGTAAAGTTTTCATGATCTATAAATGAACTCATATTATTTTCTTTTAATGAACGGTCATAATAATCTATAAAGCAATCTACTCCTATAACTTCATATCCTTCTTCAAGTAATTTCTCTGTTAATGTTGAACCTATAAATCCCGCTGCTCCTGTTACTAATGTTTTCATAGTTATCCCCCAACTATTCTAAATTCATCTCTTCTATAATTTTTTGATTTACCTTATGTACATCATACTTTTCTTCAGCAATCTTTCTGCTTTCTTTACCCATTCTTATAATTTCATTTTTATTTTTAATAAATTATCCTTGAATTGCAATGTTAAATTGAACTAGTTTCAAACTGTAATAATTTTAATTGTATAGAATTAGTTTTAGTTGGTCTTCAAAAGCTTCATCAGGAGTTAAATATCCTAATATTTTTCTAGGTAAAGTATTACACCAATTTTGAACTCTAGCAATAGCTTCAATTGAAAATTCATTTATACTTCTACCTTTAGGTATAAACCTTCTTATCAAGCCATTGTGACGTTCATTTGTTCCTCTTTCCCAGGCTGAATAGGGATGAGTATAATAAATTTTAGTGCCAACTATTTCTTCTACACTGGCTAGCTCTGAGAATTCAGAACCATTGTCACTGGTAATGCTTTTAAAGACTGTAGAAAAAAGATCTCCAGTTTCTTTGATTAGCTTTGTCATAGCTTCCTGAACAGAACAAGATGTTTTGTCATCAATTTTGCGAATAATTTGTGAGCGAGTTGTACGTTCTGTCATAGTAAGTAGTGCTGCTTCATCTTTAGTCTTTTTACCAATAATAGTATCAATTTCCCAGTGGCCAAATTCGCTGCGATCATTAACGCTTTCAGGGCGTTCATCAATGCTGGTACCCAGTTTCTTTTTATTCTGCTTAATACGTTTTGGTTTTGTAGAACGCTTTAATTTCAATGGTAGATCAATATTTTTAATCTTAAGTAGTCCAGCATCTATGTAATTATAGAGAGTTTTGGTGCAAACCATCTTTGAATTTGGAAATTTATTATGCACCTGAGCTGATCCACAAATAGAATCAATTGAATGATCTGAGTTGTAAAATTTATCTAAAACATGTTCTATGAAATCTTCGCACTCTAGGAGTTTAAACTTAGGTCCGCAATTTTTACGATTATTTTCATAAACTCTTTGACCAACATCAGGGAAATAAATATCAACCTTTTTATTGGCCTTTATTTGAGAAACTGTACCACGTTTCAACTCGTTTCTAATTGTATTTGAAGCTCTACCTAAGCGTTTACCAATTGCATAAGGTGACATTCCTTCTGAATGTAATAAAGCAATTTGACCGCGATCATAAGCATTAAGGTGTTTATTTTTTCGAGAATTTGGTGTATCATATAAGTAGTCCATAGTGTGCACCCTCCTGTAATGTTTATTGTTTGTAGTAATTCAATTATATTACAGTTTGTGCCACTATGGGCATTTTTTATTAGTTTTTTTTAATTAGTTCAAGTTCATTTTACAATTAAGCTTAATAAAATATCTCATTTTTTCTGCCCATATTTTATGATCTTTAACCGGTATTAAAAATCCATTTTGACCATCAACTACAGTTTCCCTACAGCCAGGATTATCGGTAGTTATAATGGGTTTCCCCATTGACATAGCCTCTAATATAGATCTTGGTGTACCTTCTCTATAATAGGAAGGTAATACATAAACACTATTTTGAGCTATAAATGGTTTTACATCCTCTACTCGCCCAAGATAATTTATTATATTATCCTGATCTGCTTTTTTTACATAATCTAAAGAAACTGCATCAGGTCCTGAACCCGGAGAACCTAAAATATTAAATTCTGCTTCTGGGTATTCTTTATTAATTATACTTGCTGCTTCTATATACTGTTTTATGCCTTTACTTTTAAGTAACCTGGCCATAATTAAAAATGAAATTTTTCCAGTTTGGGGATCAGAATTATAAAATTCTTCTATATCTACTCCTGAACCATTTACAACGACTGTTTTTTCTTTATCGATTAAATTTAGATCAATAAATAAATTTTGATCATCTGGATTCTGAAAGAATACTTTATCGTTATTCTTTAATGAAAGTTTATATAAAAAAACTGCTATTTTATTTACTATTTTATTTTTAATTCCACCACTATTAAAAGTATAACCAAGACCTGGCATCAGAGAATACATGCCTTTTAAATTAAAACTTTTACTTATTAAGGATGTAAATATGACTGGTTTAATTGTGTAGGCAAAAATATAGTCAGGTTCAATATTTTTTAATTTATTTTTTAAATCAATTATTGAACTAATACCTTTAAAAGGGTTTAATCCACTTCTATTTAATTTATATTCTACTGTTTTTGCTCCCCAGCCCTCTAAAATTTCTTGATGATCAGCTTTATATTTAGGAGCAAAGGTATAGACCTCATAATCTAAATCAATCCATTTTTTTATTAAATCCCCTCTGAAATTTATAAGAGAAGTTGAAATGTTAGAGATTATTACTAATTTATTTTTCATAATTACCTTCCTGAGTTTCCATCATATTTTTAATGAATTCATTTATAGATTCAATATTATCATTTAAGTCTGACTTAGTATTATTATCAATGTTTAAATATTCTAAATTATATTTATTAATATATGGATTGTCAATACTTTTTACAACAATTTTTTATCGAACATTAAATATCTATATTCAACAGGTGTTAGGTAATCTAACGACCCGTGGATTCTGTGGTTATTATACCAGTTAACATAGTCAAATAGCTCATATTCCAGCTCTTCAAAGCTGTTAAATATTCTGTCATAAGCAAATTCAGTCTTAACTACTTTAAAGGCTGCTTCTGCCACTGCATTATCATATGGGCATCCTTTATTGCTTAAAGAACGCTCAATATCAAACCTGACTAAAATATCATCGATAGCTTTATTTTTGAATTCATTACCTCTATCAGTATGTAAAATATTAATTTGATTTAGTGGTCTTTTAATACTTTTAAAAGCCTCAGTTACTAATTCGGCATTTTTCTTTTTACCTGCTGCATAACCAACAAATTCACGGTTGAAGAGATCTATGATCAGACAGACATAGTTCCATTTTCCTTTTACATTAACATAGGTTAAATCACTGACAACAACGTCTAGAGCTTCTTCTTTGTTAAATTCTCTGTTTACAATATTGGCAATTTTATCTTCATTACAGCTTGGAGAATGAACTTTGTATTGTTTTTTAGTATAAGTAGAAACTAGATTATATTTTTTCATTATTTTACCTATTCTTCGCTTGGACACCTGATAACCTTTTTTAGCTAATTCTCTTTTGATTTTTCTGGTTCCATAGTGATTTCTACTTGCTTTGTAAATGGAAATCACTTCGCTTTCTAGTTCAACATCAACCTGTTTTTCTTTAGGGGTATAATAGATCATACCCCTTGATATATTGAGTGCTCTGCACATGGCGCTAATACTGTATTTATCCCTGTTTGCCTTAATAACTGCTACTTTCGTCCCATTATCAGCGCCGCTTGCTTTAAAATATCATTCTCCATTTTTAACTGCTTGTTTTCTTTTTGTAATTTAATTAATTCTTTTTCTTTATCAGATCTATTATCTTTAGCGCTGAATGAACCTGAGTTATTATAGTCTTTTATCCATTTATGAAGTGTGGACCTTGCCATTCCATATTCATTGAGTATTTCAGTTTGATTTTTACCATTATTGGCCAGAGCAACAACTTTTCTTTTGATTTCTTCAGGATATTTTGTAGGCATGATATTTTCCTCCATTTTAGTTTGTTATTATCTTATTATATCATGTCCGAGAAAAAACTGTTTAATTAATTATACCCGATCCAATTTTCCCAATTCATTTAACCACTCCTGATTTAATTCTACTCATAGCTAGCTTCAATGTAATCAGATTTTCAATTTATAAATTTAAAAATAAAACCTAAACTAAACACCTGTTTTCTTATTTCTCTTTTAATTAAAAATTTCCTGCAAAAATAGGTTGAATTCCTGTTTTCACAGTTGATAAAAAACTTTTTGGTCATATCTCAATTATTATCACCTCGAATAAGAGAACCTCAAAGTGGGGTTAAATATTAGGTGATCAGGTTATTACAACTGCAGACTAAATCACAAAGAAAGCATTTTTAGAAAATCTTAGGTGTAAAATCTTAATTAACGAAAAGTGTAAAATATTATTGGACATTCAAAAGAGCCCAGAATTTATTTTAATTTTTCGCTATTGGGTAGCTACTAATAAAATTGCAAAAACCGGAAATTTGTTTGCAAAAAAAACACCTTTCTGCACTCATCGTTGTTACTCAATTTTATTAACTCAGTTAAGAAAACTGAAATAATTTCTGTATCATTATTATTTTTTAAATTCTTTTAACCACTCAACTACAATATCCACTTCTTCTGTCGTTAAATTAGAAGAACAGGGAATATTAATTAAATTATCTACAAAGTATTGAGCCTTTTCTATCTGATAGGACTGATTGTCAAGATATGGTTTCTGCTGATGAATCAGTCCCCAGAGAGGTCTGGCCTGAATATTAACATCATTTAACTTTCTTAAAAGTTGATCTCTATCTATTCCGTATTTATCCTGATCAACCATTACTGCATAAAACCAGTGGTTAGCTCTTGTTCCCTGATTAAAAGGTAATAAACTTAAACCGTCTATTTCAGCTATTGCTTTTTTATAAAGCTGATAGTTTTTCTTTTTAGTTACTATAAAGTCTTCCAGCCTGTCTATCTGTTCTGTCCCATAAGCAGCTTGAATATTGGTCATTCTGTAATTATATCCTATTTCATCATGCTGATAATATAAAGGGTCAGTCTTAGCCTGAACCCCTAAAAATGATGCTTTTTCTAAAAGCTCAGGGTGGTTGGAAACCATCAGTCCTCCACCACCAGTAGTAATTATCTTATTTGCATTAAAGGAATAAACTCCGATGTCTCCTATTGTTCCACAGTGCTGCCCCTGATATTTACCGGTAGTATAATATGAGCCCAGTGCTTCTGTTGCATCTTCTACTACTTTTAGATTATATTTAACTGCAACTTCCATTATTCTTTCCATATCAGCTGGGTTACCGAAGACATGAACTACTACTATAGCTTTAATCTCTCTACCTGTTTTCTGATTGATTACTTTACCATCGACCATTTTACATTGATTGGCTAAAAATGATTCTAATTTATCTGGATCTATGTTAATATCATCTCCACAGTCCATAAAAACAGGTTCTGCTCCCACATAAGTAACTGGATTTACTGCTGCTATAAAGGTAGCTGTCGGAACAATTACTTCATCATTATGTTCTACTCCTAAAACTCTCATAGCAAGATGCAAACCTGCTGTTCCACTCTGAACTGCTACTGCTCTGTCTACTTTTAAGTACTTTTCCATCTTTTCCTGGAATTCTTTTATAAATTTACCACCTGTGGATACCCAGCCTGATTCTATGGTGTCTTTTATATTTTCAACTATATCCATAGATAGATTGGGTACTGAAAGTGGGATTGATCTTTTTTCTGGCATTATATCACCCTTTTTTAAAATTAAAAAAATATTGTCTTAAAAATATAATATATATCTTTAAAAAAAGAATAATTCCTTATATATTCTTTATTCAGCCTAACCTTATTCGGAAAGATTACCTCTTCATTATACTTTTCCGGATTGTCTTTTTCTGCTAATACTTCTTCTTCATTTTCATATTTTAAAGAAGCAGGACCGGTAATCCCAGGTCTTACTGAAAGAATAATATCTTTATCATCCTTGTTCATTGTATTTATTATCTCTGGCACATCAGGTCTTGGCCCAACAAAACTCATTTCTCCTTTGACAATATTAATCAACTGTGGTAATTCATCTATTTTAGTTTTTCTAAAAAATTTTCCTGAATTCGTTATCCTGGGATCCTTTTTTGTAGTTACATTAGTATTATGTTTAGTATTAGATTTCATTGTTTTAACTTTTATTATTTTAAATATCTTCCCATTTTTACCGACTCTTTTTTGAGTAAAAAAACCACTTTCTTTAGTTTCAATTAAAGCAATTAAATAACTTATTAAAATAATAGGCAAAACAATAATTAAACCAATACTAGCAATTATAAAATCAAAAAATCGTTTGATTAACTTTTCTCGTTTTGAAATTCTAATCTTTTTACTCATTAAAAACTTACCCTTCTTAAATTAATTTATTTATTTTCTTTAAATATTCATTTGTAACAATTTTTCTATCAAATTCTTTTTCAATTTTTTTCCTAGATTCTTCTCCCATTTTAGTTCTCTCTGCTGGACTTAAGCTAATAAATTGAATTATTCTTTTTTGTAGTTGAAGAGAAGATTTGGCTTTAAATAAAAAACCATTAATATTATTTTCAATAATCTCTTTGCATCCAGGTATGTTAGAAGCAATCAAAGGTTTAGCCATTGCAGCTCCCTCCAACAAAATATTCGACATACCTTCATGATAAGATGGATTAACTATACAATCTGCTTCTTTTATTTCTTGTCTTACATCATGAGAATAACCAAGAAATTTTACCGAGGAGGTTTTTTCAATTATTTCTTCATATTCATCTTCTTCAAAAGAACCTAAAATTTGAAACTCTAAATTTGAATATTTTTCTTTTAATAGTTTTGAAGCTTCAATATATTCCTCTATTCCTTTTTCTTTCATCACTCTTCCTATATATAGAAACTTAATCTTATTATCATTACTTTCTTTCTCTAGTGGTTTGAATTTATCAATATTAACACCTGACCCAGGGATTAAAACACTTTTATTTTTTGATACCATATTTTTTTCTAGAAATAAAGTTAAATTAGATTTGTTTTGAAAAAATACAATATCTGTTCTTTTACAAGCAGAACTATATAAATGTTTTACAAAATACTTTAACTTTGAATTTAAAGAGGTTCCAATCCCAGTTATGTTCATGATTGAAGAGATATTATAGTAACTTGCAACCCAGTTACCATAAATATTAGGCTTTACTGTATAAGTTAAAATTAAATCTGGATATATTTTTTTTACTATATTTTTATAATCAATGATAAGCTTTAAATCTTCTAAAGGATTTATTCCTCTCCTATTAATATAAGTCTTAATATGTTTTGCTCCCATATTTTCCAATACTTCAACTTTCTTGTTAGAGTTCTTTTGAGGGACAGAAAAATATACTTCAAATCCTTCTTTTATCAATCTCGATACTAATTCTCCTCTAAATATATATATATCTCTACCCGAATTAGCTAATATCAAAATTCTTTTTTTGTTATTTTTCATCAAATTATAGATTCTCCTTATATCAATCAATAGGGTCTTCAAAGCCTGATTTAAAAACTTTAACTGTATTTCTTTCCACTGCAGTGCAAATAATAACTCAAAAATACTATATTAAATTAATTTGATTTTTTATGTTATTTGTCAAAATAAAAAGCTAATAAATGTACTTTGTAATTTAAACTAAGACATTTTTAATAATGCAACGCGATAATTTATAAGTGAGATTAAAATATTTGAAATTATTGCTATTTTTTGAAGTGATTAAAATCCATAATACTCTCTGTACCAATCAATAAACCTCTTAACTCCAGTTTTTAGAGGAGTTTCAGGTTTATAGCCAACATCTTCAATTAAATCCTTAACATCAGCATAAGTCATCTCGGTTCAACCCCCTAAATATGGAAAATATGTTTGTTAAGCTCGCTCATTCTTAGTTTCTCATTTTTTGATTTAGGCGAGTACTGGTTCAGCAACTATTTTTTCTGCTTTAGCCAGTTTATAAAATTTTGCTGGAGGCATATCATTAAGACTGCCATGACGGTATCTGTTGTTATAATAATTCATATACTCACTGACTTTTTTATAGGCGTCAATAAAACTACTGAATTCATTAATTGAATAACAATCTTTTTCTAAAACCGAATGAAATGATTCTATATGAGCATTCATATTAGGTGTTCTAACTGGAATTCTCTGATGCTCTACCCCCAGTTTTTCACAGGTGTCTCCAAATAATTTAGAGACAAATTGTGGTCCATTATCTGTTCTAATTTTAGGCAAATTCATGCCTTTATACAGCTTTCTTTTATTTAAAGCAGCCTTTAATACCCTGCAGGTATCTTTAGCTTTACAGCTTAGTCCCAGGTGATAATCTATAACAGTCTTATCAAAGACATCAATTACTGACATCTGGAAAAAGAACTGATCTGTTCCATTTATGTAGCCGTATTTTAAATCCATCTGCCAGAGTTGATTTGGTTCTGTAATTTCTTCCTGTTTTGCAATCTTTTTAGGTCTAAATTTTTTGATTTTTCTTTGCGATCTTAATATATCCAGTTCTTTGCATAACCTGTATACTTTTTTCTTATTTATTTTCAAGTTATAGTCTTCTTTTAAACAGACTGTAAGTTTCCTGTAACCATAAGGGAAGCCATCTCCTGCAACCAGTTCTAAGAGCCATTCTTTAATCTGTTCATCAGATATTTTTTCACCTGATTCAGTTAGAGAATACCCAGGGACAGGTCTTCCTTGAGGATTATTGGAATTGCTGCTATTAGTACTTTCACTCTCAGTTTTTCTATTTATATTACTGTAGTAAGTGGAAGAATTAAGCCCAACAAAGTCTAAAACAATAGAGATTTTATACCCTTTATTTATCCACTTTGATGCAATCTGAACTTTGAGGGCTATCGGGGGTTTACTTTATCTCTCAACTCCCTTAAAATCGCTAATTCTAATTCTTTTTCTGCTACAATTTTTTTGAGCTTATCATTTTCATCGCTCATTTTACTTAATCTATTTTCTATCTCTTTCATTTGCTTTTTTTCATCTTTAGGAAGAGATCTAACTGATCCTGTTTCTTTAGCTTTTTTGACCCAGCTGTAAACAGTATGCTTAGAAATATTATGTCGTCTTGCTACAAGAGCTGTGTTACCTATTTCGCGACATTCTTTTACAATTTGTTCTTTAGTTTCATCGGAATATTTTCTGTTTGCCATTGGTGTTTCCCCCTTGTAATTAGAGTATATCACTTTCAAACTTTTTCTCCAATTCTGTTAGGGGGCTATATAGCTCTCTTAAATCTATCTCGTATTCATCATAATATTGCGGTGCTCCATTACCATTATCTGTCAAAAATATCAGCTCCTAATTTAAAAATAATATGAAGACATTATCATCTTACAATATTTACTAGAAAATATCAATGTTTTTACTAGTATTTCCTTATAAAAGCATGCTCAACCAGATATTATGCTCTTTTTTCTGTAATTAGGTGCTCATATATTAATTAAAAATTAATAGAATGAATTAAAATAACAACCCCTGATTGCTGCATATGAGCATCCAAGGATTGCTATTTAAAGAATTTATATTTTGTTTGTTCATTTTAAACAGAAAAATCTAGTCTAATATTTCACTCTCTTCTATAGTTACATATCTAATATATTCTCTTAAATATGTGTATGCTATATGAATAAGTCCTGTATCATCCTGCACTAAAGATGGATAAGAAAATTCTGGCTCCCCTTCTAAACCTTCATCTGTCATTAATTCTTTTTTTTGCGGCCATGTCCTACCACCATCATCTGACAGAGATATTACTAAGGGATTCCTTTTTACTCCCCAAACTGCACTTGGTTTTTCAACTTCTTTAACACCTACATTCTCCATATCTTTTTTATCAAACCAGGGAGGCATATCGACTGTAGGCGGAGAAATATGTTTATTAACATCATCATAAACTAATGCAAGTTTTCCACTCTTCAATTTAAGGCATTGGATAGAGGAATTATTATTTGGAAGTTCCAATGGCTCTGGAACCGACCAAGTTATCCCCTGATCTTTTGAAAAAGTTCTATATATGTAATCTGCTCTTCTATTGCGAAAAAAACCAACAATATCTTTATTATCAAGCTCTACAGCAGACATATGAACAAGGCCTTTGCTTTCTGGGATAGATACTTCTTTCCAGGTAGATCCACCGTCTGAAGAAAGTTTCACAACACTATAATCATCCCCCAAAAATCCTGTTTCAGATTTTTGACAGTAATAAGCTGGTAATAATATATCGTCATTTTCAAGCTTTATTGGTGGATTTCGAACAAATAATCCTTCATCTTCGAATAAATCTTCAGCCTTACTCCAGTTATGACCATAATCATCTGATCTTCTAATTCGTACAACTGCAGTTTCTTGATGTACACCAATTTGAGCGGTATACAGCAACCAAAGGTGACCGGGTTTAACTTCATATAAGATGGGGTTTTGTTCAGATCTGTTTTCATCACCTGATAATACTACTGCTTTAGACCAACTAACTTCTCCTTTTTTTAAACGACTGTAGTGAATTGAAATATCAGCCTTACCTTCACAGCTACCACCAAACCAGGTACACAATAAATCACCATTACTTAATAATAATAGATTAGGTGCATGATTATGAGGATATTTATTTGGTATTTTATAATTTTTCATGATTAAAACTCCTTATATAGCTAATTTTGAATATGATTTCTATAATTTAGTTTTATTTAAAATGATAAACTAATCCATAAATGAACCACCATTAATATTTAGCGACTCACCTGTAATAAAATCAGACATATTTGAAGCCAAAAACAGAACAGCTTGGGCAACATCTTTAGGAGTGCCTAATTTATTTAAAGGTATTTTATTAATTACTCTTTCTTTATATTCTTTACTCCAATCTTTTGACATATCTGTTTCAATTGGTCCAGGACAAACCGCATTTACATAAATACCATATTTAGCCATTTCAGCTGCGAAATGTCTGGTTAAATAAACAACCCCTGCTTTAGAGGCTCCATAACTGGGAGAAGCATTTGCATGTGGTTTTTTAGCAGCACTCGAAGCAATATTGATAATTTTACCAGCTTTCTTTTTTTTCATGTGAGGTAGTACAGTTAATATTGTATAAAGAGTTCCATTTAGATTAACAGCCAAAACTTTATTCCAATCAGCTAAATCCATTTCTTCTGTTGAATCTCTTATTATGATACCAGCATTATTGACCAAAATATCGATTTTAGAAAATTTCGCAATAGCTCTTTTTATAATTAACTTGCTGGTTTTTTGTGCAGATATATCACCAGCAATATAAATACAATCTCTACCAAGTTGAGTAATGCTGCTTTTGACTTCTTTAAGCAGCTTTTCATTTCTTCCATTGATAACAAGATCTGCTCCTTCTTCTGCTAAGTTTAAGGCGATTTCTCGACCTATACCTCTTGTTGCACCAGTAACAACAGCAGTTTTGTTTTCAAGCAGCAAAAAAACACCTCCCATAGAAAATATATTAGATTTAAAATTAAATCTTTCTTTCCTGAAAATATAATATCATTCCACCTACAAATGTAAATATAGCTAATACAAGCCAGCTATAATTATAATGATCAAATTGGTCTGCAATCAAACCAAAAACAGGTGGGCTTACTAAGACTCCAAGTCTAATAAAAATCAAAGATAAACCCGTTGCTAAACCTGTCATTTCTGAACTTGATCGTTCACCGACAACAGTAAAATATAATCCCATCCAACCCATAGCTGCTGTACCCAAGAAAAAAGAAAAGATAAAAATTAACCAGGTCAGAGCAGCTGCACGCCAAATAAAGTAACTATAGAATATGTATAATAAGCTGATAGTAATAATTAAATATAAAAAGCTTAAATGCCTCTTGTTTCTATGTAATTTATCACTCAACCAGGCCCAAAATATCCTGCCAAAAAGTCCACCAATCTGTAATACTCCAAGCATTAAACCTGCCATCTGTGGTGTGAATCCTAAATCCATTGTTAGATAAAGAGTGTAATGGTTGGGAATTGTTCCAGATGAAGTACCCAGAATCAACCCCAAAAAACAGACTAAAAGCATTGATTTATTAGCAAATAAAAGTTTAACTTTTTCTGACAAATTACCCTGGTCTTCATTTTGATAATTACTTACTCCAAAATCATCTGGTAATTTAAATTTCACCAAAAATAAGATTAAAATAGAATTTAACCCGGCTAGTATTACTGCCAATCTCCATCCATAAGCTACTGCAAGAACAGGTAGAAGACTAGCACCAACAAAACTTCCAACTCCTCCACCAGACTGCATTATACCCATCGACAGCCCTACCTTATCAGGTGGACTTTCATCAATAACCGCTTTGTTTAAGGCAGGAGAAATTACACTAAAACCCAAACCTGTAAAAGAAGCAAAAACAAGTAATATAGCAAAGCTTGATGTTAAACTATGTAAAATAACAAATATCCCCATCATCAAACCAGAAAGTAGCATTCCATTTTTGCTACCTATTTTATCTACCAACTGACCACTATAAATAGCTGCTATAGTTGCGGTAATAAAAAAAGCAGTTGAATAAAGCCCTACCTGAGCTCTACTAAGATTAAAATCACTTTGGAAAAAAGGCATTAAAGATTGGAGACCCTGTAATATAATTGTACCTGAAAAATAAGAAGAAGAAAGTAATAATAAGAATCCCCAATCGAGTTTACTTTTTGATTTTTGGCCTATCATATTTATCACTCACTTTTAAAAGCCTTTTAATTTATACCTAATTATTAATTAAAGAAAGATATTAGGTAAAAATAAGATAATATCCTGGAAGAAAATTAATACAAAAACTACAAACATATAAAAGCCAAGTAAAATCAGAATATGTTTCATCATCTTAGGCACACTAACCTCTGCTATTTTTGCAGCCATAAGTGTTGATAATCCATAAGGTGGAGTAATAGTTCCCACTCTGATTGACATTACAGTGATAATCCCCAATGCAACTGGATTAATAGCCAAATATGTTACTATAGGCCTAAGTAATGGCACAAATATTAGCATTGCTGAAGCAGGCTCCATAAAAGTTCCTAAAATTACATAAAGAATTGCAATTGTTATTAAAAAAGGTACCTGACCAACTCCAGCTCCTTGTACTAAGTTAACAATTGGCATCATTGCCCTGTAATATGTAAGAACCCAGGCAAAAAATGAAGCTCCACATATTAGTATATAAATTGTTGCCGTATCAATCGCTGACTGCCTGGCTACATTTATATAAGTTTTTATATTTCGTTTTTTGTAAACAAAAAAGATTATAACAAAAGAATAAATAACCGCAAATGCTCCAGCTTCAGATGGAGTAAATACTCCACTAGTTATACCTACAATAATTATCAAAAAAATTGAAGCAGGAAATATAGCTTTTTTAAGAGCTTTTTTCTTCATCTCAATAGTAGGTTTCTTATTATACTCTCCTCCACCAACATTTCTTGTTCTAGCATAATAATAACAGTAAATCATCTGCATAAGTCCAATTAATATACCAGGAATTATACCACCCAAAAACAAAGCAGCAATAGAAGTTTGAGCTATTGCTCCATAAACTATCATCAATATACTTGGAGGTATTATATTGCCTATGGCAGCAGAAGCAGCAGTAATAGAAGCACTGAATTCTGCACTATAACCCTCTTCTTTCATACCTGGGATTAATACTGTACCTATAGAACAAACATCCGCTACTGATGAACCAGAGATACCAGCAAAAAATATACTTGCCACAACATTAACCTGTGCCATGGCACCTCTCAATCTCCAGACCAAAACCTTTGATATATATACTAAATCATCTGTTGCCCCACCTGCTCCAAGTAGCTTACCACATAAAATAAAAAGTGGTATTGCCAATAAAGGAAAACTTCTCATCTGAGCAAAAAATCTGGAGGTCATCATCGCAATTCTTACTCCCGGATCTAAAAAAACAGGAATGGAAGATGCCAGAATAAGACTAAAGGCAACTGGTACTTTTAATAATAGGCTGACAAGAAAAATTCCCACAACAGCACCTAAAATCATTAAATCTCTCCTTTCTATATTATAGCTATTTTGATTATTTAATATTACAACTTCTATCCTGATGTTCTTCTAACAAATTTTCATTTTTGATAATATATCTTTTAACTAAATGCCATGTAAAAAATATTAACATCAAAATTGCACCGATAAATAGAGAACTATAATAATAGCCCTGAGTAATTCTTCTATCAACCAATTCTGCTTTAGCAAAACCTAAGTTAAAAGCATGATGACCTACCCGGAGCAAAATAAAAATTACAAAAAAAGTTACAATATCTACAATAAAATTTCTTATTTTTAGAATAATTTTTGGTGTAGACTCAGGAAAAATTTCGATTTCTAAATGATCCTGTGTTTTCAATGCAATTGCAGAACCTACAAAAGTCATCCAGGAAATAGAAAAACGAACTAATATTGTGAGTTGTCGAATTGAAGTACCAAAAACATATCTTAAAATTACCTGAGCAAACATAACTGTAGTCATAAAAACTATTAAAAAAGCTACAAAATAACCAAGGTAATCTGTAATTTTATTAATTATTTTTTCAATAGAAATTAAAATGCTTTGATTTTTCCTATTGTCTTTACTGGCCACAAATAATCACCCCTTTAAAATCAAACTTTATGTTACGGGTATTATAAGCTCATATGCGTGCTTAAAAACACACATATGAGCAGTGTATTTTTAATTATTATATTTTAAAATATAATAATTATTGAATATCAAAAATCTCAGCAACAACATCTTCAATCCCTAATTCTACTGCTTTGTCTACAACTAAGCCCTGAGAAGCATTTACAAAAGGAGCAGTATCTGGGTAAGTAACTGTTACATCATATTCTGCAACAAGCTGGTCTAATAAATCATCTTGCTCTCCCATTGCTTCATCAATAAATCTCATCTGTGCTTCTCTTGCTGATTCTTTTAAAATATCTTGTAACTCTGGATCCATATTATTATAAGTATCCATATTCATAACACCAAGATTAATATTAAATACATGCTGAGTACGAGCCAGATAGCCCGCTACTTCAGCAAATCCCATTTCTAAAATAGCATTTATACTACTTTGGGAGCCTTCAACTGTACCAGTCTGAATAGCAGTATAGACTTCTTCATATGCTATTGGGATAGGGTTTGCACCTAAAGCAGACCACCAATCCATCTCTGCTGCAACTTCTCTACTTCTAAAGTTTTGTCCATCGAGATCTTCAATCGAATTGATAGCAAATGTACTTAAGATATTTCTTTCAAAACCACCAACATAATAAATAGTTTCTAAACCAGGATTTTCTCTTAAAAGATCTTCAAAATATGATAATCTTCCGGGCTCATTCATTATTTCTTTATAATGTTCACCATCTCTAAATAGGTAGAAGGAATCCAAAATATCAAAATCTTCATGGTGCTCAGCAAACCAGCCTGGATCAAGACTTACTAAGTCTATTGCACCTTCGATGGTTCCTTCATAAAGTTCCGCGGCTCCACCAAGTTGAGCATCTGGATAAACTGTCATTGTTAATCTTCCATCACTTCTTTCTTCAACTAGTTCTGCCAAATAATTTAAGGTTCTAGTATGAATATGATCTCCTCGATTAATAGTTGCTGCAATTAAGTTTACTTCTGCCGCACTCATACTACTAGCAAAAATCCCTGTGATTAAAAATACTGCCAATACTAATAAAGTCATTTTTTTAATTTTAAACTTTTTTAACATTAAATTTTCCTCCTCTTATTTTTTGAATGTTAAGAAAATACCAGCAAGTCTTAAATTATTTTGATTACCTCACCTCCTTTTATTTCAAAGCTGTATTATATATATTTACTGCATCTTCATATTTAATCTCAATAGGATTATTATTGAGTAATCTTTCTACCTGCATTGCATTTTCTGCTAAATCATCAATTAATTCTTCAGTTATTTTAAAATCTTCAAGTTGAATCTCTAAATCTTCAATCAATTTCTGAATTTCTTGAACTGCTTTAGTGACTATCTGCTCCTCTGATAAGCCATCAGTATCTAGAGCCATTGCCTCAGCTATCTGAATAAATTTATCTGGTACTGCCTGGGAATTAAAGTCCATTACAGCAGGTAGTAATATAGAATTAGATAAACCATGACTAATTCCATATTTACCACCTAGCGGATATGATAAAGCATGAACTCCACCTGTGCCAGAATTAGTTATAGCTACTCCTCCCATAAAACTTGCCAACAGCATATAATATCTAGCCTCTTTATCTTCTTTATTTTTAACAGCTCTTCTGATATATTTGCTTATATATTCAACCGCCTTTAATGCATAGAGATCACTCATCTCATTTGATTTATTGCAAATAAAACATTCAACTGCATGGGTAAAAGCATCCATACCTGTTTCTGCTGTTACTCTGGCAGGTAGAGAGAGGGTTAAAGCTGGATCTAAGACAACTAAATCTGGAATCAAATATGAACTAACTATACCCTGTTTGCTCTCTACTTCTTCATTTTTGACAATTGAGTTTGGAGTTGCTTCTGAGCCAGTTCCGGCTGTAGAAGGTATCATTATCATAGGCAGAGCTTTTTTTTGAATTGTATCTGTACCTATATAATTAACTATTGAACCTTTTATTTCTCCAGCTGCTGCTAAAACTTTTGCAGTATCCATTACACTACCACCACCGATACCAATAACCCCTGTAAAATTCCTATCAACTTTTAATTCTTTTAAAGCATTATCTATATCCTTTATACCTGGTTCGCCCTTAATCTCGTCATATATACTATATTGTATGTTATTTTTATCAAACTCTGACCAAATATTATCTAAAAGTCCCAGTTCTTCAAGTATTTTATCAATAACTACTAAAACTTTATCTATTTTAAGCTCTTTTAGATATTCTGACAAATGATTTCTCTTATCATAACCAATTTTAATTTCTTTTGGAATCTTAAAATCTAAATCTTTAATTGCTATCACCTCTTTTATTTAAGTATGAGTGTTTATATATAGGGAGCCATTATATAATCAGAAGCTATTATTCCCTTTGCTTTAAGATGTTTTTTACACACCTTATTATTTGCTCTGCTTTGAGCTGGAAAGCTGTTATAAAGTTCTATTCTTTTTTTATTTAATTCAGATTGCAGCTTTCTGGCTTTAATCCAATCTTCTTTCTGAGCATTATTATAGATTTCTACACACAATTCAGGAAAAAGATGAACATCAGAAGGTACTACACCATCTGCACCTAAATAAATAGAAATATCGATCATATCTGAATGTCCTAAAGCAAAAGAAAAGTCCTTTTTATGTCTGAATTTCTCTACTCTTTCCCTAAAATTTCTTAAATTACTAGAAGAATCTTTTAAACCTATAATATTATCAACCTCTACCAAATTTTCTAAAGCTTTTTCGCTCAATCTCTGTCCAACTTTTACCGGAATGTCATAAATAATTATCGGCAACTCGGATTCAGCTGCTAAAATCTCAAAGTGTTTGATCTCTTCTTTTAGATTAGTTTTATCATAAAACGGTAAAGTACTGACATAGCCATCAAGTCCACTCTCATTTAAATTTTCAATATTTTTTAAGACCTCTAGGCTAGAAGGAGCTGAAACACCTGCAATAACAGGGACTCTACCTTCTGTATATTCAACAACAAATTTTGCTAATTTAAACTGCTCTGCTTTAGATATTAATGGGCCTTCTCCTGTTGTGCCAAGTATAAAAAGAGTATGAATACCACCATCAATTAAGTAATCAACAAGTTTTTCAGTAGATTTTCTATCTATTTTAAAATCTTTATTTAAAGGAGTAATCATTGGGGGAATAATCCCCTTCAAAATTTCTTTTTGCTCCATTTTTAAAACCTCCCTATTAATTTTCTGTAAATTGAATTGCCATTTCTATAGCCTCGATCATACTCTCCTGATTTGCTTTTCCTTCACCTGCAATTTCAAAAGCTGTACCATGATCAACTGAAGTTCTAATAATTGGTAGACCAACTGTAATATTAACACCACTTACCGATTCCCATTTTTCTAATTTTTGATTATATTGAAAGCCTATTACCTTCATTGGTATATGCCCTTGATCATGATACATTACAACTGCAATATCATACTGACCACCTCTAACCTTAGAAAAAATCGTATCTGGAGAAATAGGACCTTCAGCATTAATGCCAGCTTTTTGTGCCTCTTTAACAGCAGGGGATATTTCGCGCGCTTCTTCACTACCAAATAATCCCTGTTCCCCACAGTGCGGATTAAGTCCAGCAACTGCTATTTTAGGTTCCTTAATACTCAGACTTTTTAATGCCTGGTCGGCCAGATTTATTACGGTTAAAATTCTTTCTTTTTTAACTAAATCACAGGCTTCACGAAGTGAAACATGAGTGGATACATGAATAACTTTCATCTCATCATCTGCCAGCATCATTGCATAGTCATCTGTCTCAGTTTTTTCAGCAAAAATCTCTGTATGGCCTGAATAATGAAAACCAGCAGCATTTATAGCTTCTTTATTTATGGGACCAGTTACTACAGCATCAATTTTTTTCTCTTTTGCTAGTTCTATTGCCTTAAAAATATATTCTACTGCAGCTTTTCCAGCTTTTTTATCTACAACACCATATTGTATATCACTTAATTGGATATTTTCTAAATCCATTACATCTATTGTCCCATATTCTCCCTTAATATCATCTACAGATTCGACAGGATTAATTTTTAAGTTAGATGGAATTAAGTTCACTGCATCTTTTAAGAAATTAGAGCTTCCAACCACCACTGGATTAGCTTTCTCATAAATATCTTTATTGTTTAAAGCTTTTACTATTATTTCTGCTCCAATTCCTGCAGGATCACCCATTGTAATTGCTATAATGGCTTTATTCATTTTCTGATTTCATCCTCCTCAACATTTTATTAATGACTTTATCTATTGTCTCAACTTCACCGAAACCTCCAGCTTTACTGATTATTTTAAAATTGTTTTCTATATCTAATGTTATTGGCTCAACCATCGGTATACCTTCACTAATTTCAGCAAGTATTTTCATTTTATTAATCTTCAATAATTTACATAAACCTATTAGAGTATCTCCACCAGTAACCATTAAGTTTTTAATCTCATATTCTTTTATTATCCTTTTAGCTAAACTACCGAGACTATCTCTAATTTTTTCTCCTAAATAACGGAAAGAAATATCTTTTTCTTTTAATAGAGATTTGATTATCTTTTCATCCATATAATAAGGATCTGGTCTAATTACTATGTAATTTTGATTCTCATATTTTTGAATAATTTCATCATAAAAGAAACTGCTTGCCTCTTTATTGCTCAGTATTTTCTCAACATCAAGTTCATAAATAAAAAGTTCTTTATTTTTGCTCAAATAATTTATTTGTTGATTAGCAATACTGTTCCTCGAGCCATTAATTATTAAAAAAGGAGAGGCATTTAAAGAAAAATTATTTTTTTTGTTATCCAATGAATATCTTTTAGCAATAATATTGGCAAACCCAGCAGAACCTGAATATAAAACATTTTTATCTAAATTTTCACCAGCTGATAATATTTCATTTAAATGTTCTTCTGTAATAGAATCTAAAACAATAATTCTCTTTCCCTGATCATATAATTTTTTTACTTCTTCTAATATTTTTTCTCTACCTTTGATTATATCTTTTAATTCAACTTTCCCAACTGCTAAATCAGTTTGCAAATTTATAATTGATGGTATATATGAAGCTTCACCAGCATCAATATTTCTTTGGCTATATTCACTGCTACCTAAAGGTTCATCATTTACAATTAAATTACCACCAATAGTAAATCTTTTATTTTGAGGAAAACTTGGAGTCAACATTGTTAAATCCTTATTAGCAAAATTCATAATTAATTCTATTTCTGAACCTATATTACCTCTTAATGTAGAATCAATTTTTTTATATATAATATCCTCTTTTTTGAATTTCAAATCTTTAAATAATCTATTTAATTTGACATTACTTTCGGTCAAATTATTTTCCCTAGTTTCTGTATCAATAACACCTACCTTTTTTTCTGGCTTTTCATTAAAAAGATCTATTTCTGTTAAATCTTCTATTAATACCTTCACTTCATAACCCTGTTTATGGAACTGTACTCCAGTATCATTTGCTCCAGTAAGGTCATCAGCAATTATGTATATCAATTTTTATCACCTCCGAAAAATATTTACTTACTAAAGTTAAAATGCATTATTTATGCCAAAAGGCAGATTTTTTAGAAAATTTCTTATTTTATGCATTAAATTATGGTTTTGAAGCCAAATAGCAGGAGAAAAATATTTTAAATTAAATAATTTAGCAAATTTATTCTTTTTTCAAACTCTAAAAATAAGTTAAACACCAATTCGATTCAAAATGAACCGAATTGGTGTTTCATTATGAAATATAGTTTATTTTTGAAACATTAATTAACTTCATTTTTTAAATGTCTCCAAATTGTTGTCCTACCAATATCCAGTCTTTTAGCTGTTTCTGTTTTATTACCATTCTCTTCTGCCAGAACTTTTAAAATAATTTCTTTCTCAATCTCTTTTAAACTTCTATTTAGATCAATAATATTTCTATTTCCGCTAAGCTTGTTTTTCTTTTTTTGTGGCATTTTTAATTCAGCAACAGTTTTTCTGACCATATCAGTTAGAATATAATCTGATTTAGAACGAATGACCAGTTTTTCTATTACATTTTCTAATTGCCTTACATTACCAGGCCAGTGATATTTTTTTAGAATTTCAATTCCTTCTTCAGTTATGCCTTTAATATTCATATTTACCTTTGCATTAACCTTTTTTATAAAAAACTCTACCAGTTCTGCAATATCTTCTTTACGCTCCCTTAAAGGAGGAAGGTTTAAATTTAAAACATTGATTCTATAATAAAAATCCTCTCTAAATTCTTTGTTTTCTACCATTTCTTCAAGATCTTTATTTGTAGCTAAAATTATTCTTACATCAACAGGTGTCAATTTATTATCTCCAATTTTTCTAATCTTTCTTTCTTCAAGAAAGCGTAGTAATCTGGCCTGAATTTTTAAAGAAGTTTCCTGAATCTCATCTAAAAAAATAGTACCTTCATTACCCTGTTCTAACAAACCCTCTTTACCCTCTTTTTTTGCACCAGTAAATGCCCCACTAACATAACCAAATAATTCACTTACAATTAATTTTTCGGGCAGCGCAGCACAGTTGAAGGCTACAAATGGTTGATTACGCCTTGGAGAATGATTATGAATTGATTGTGCAAATAGTTCTTTACCCGTACCTGTTTCACCAAATAACAATAAAGGAAGGTCAACCTGAGCGTAATCTTTGGCTTCTTCTTTTATTCTTTTTAATACATTACTTTTACCAATAATATCTGAAAATTTATTTTTGACTGTATAACCCTTATAATTTAAATCTTCTCTCAGTTTCTTTTCGGCAATTTTAATATTTTTACCTTTTTGAAAGGTAATTACTATATTTGAAAGCTCTTTATTAATAGTTACTGGGATAATATTTGCAACTATTTTTATTTTATTAACAGTTAAAATTTTATTTTCTTCTCTTGTTTTAAGAGAAATATATTTTTCGAGTTCAAAATCTGGGAAAACATTTTTAATATTTTCACCAAGCACTTTATATATTTTTCTATTTAAAATCTTTGCAGCCTGAGGATTGAAAGTATTTATTATACCATTTTGATCAATACTAATTATTCCTTCATAGGCATAATTTATAATACTTTTGTTTTTCTGGGCTCTTTTCTTTTCTTTATTTCTAACTTCAGCAATGTCTTGAGCTTTTTTTATAGACTGAGCAAAGGCCTCTTTCCCCGATCTAATTAAAAGAGCATTCATATTTAGTTTTTTAGCTATTTTTACTGAAATATTATCTCCAACAACCCAATTAAAATTTTTAGCTTTTAATTCATTTAATTTATTTTCGATATAATAAGGTTGATTAGACCATCGCGGTTCAATAGTTAATACTTCAAGCTCAATGTCTAAAATATTACCTAACTGTTTGATACCCGAAGTAAAGGGGTCAAAACCAACCACAGCTATTTTATCAGTCTCTTCTTTAGCCTGATAAATTATTCTAATCAAATCAAAACCACTTACATTAACTCCTACTACTGGTACATCCATAACCTTACTTTCAATGCTTAATGCAGTTCCACCTCTGCTTATAATAACATCTGTTCCCTCTTCTTCAAGTTTAACAGCTATTGCAGCACCTTCTTCTAAATCACCAATATAGATTGGTATTTTAAGATTTAATTCTTTAGCTACTTCATTAAAAACCTCACCCATTTTTTTATAAGGAGCAATAAACGCTATATTATGTTTCATTAAAATACCTCCAAAAATATTAAATATATTGTTTTATCTAAATTTTTAAATAATTTATTTATATTATAGCATATTATCCTTTTCCAAACAGCGATTTTTTATAATTTTAAATGTTTGTAAGCATTTTAATATCTGTAACAGATAATTAAACCCCCTGGTTGAGCACCAGAGGGTCGATTTTTAGACTAATCATATTTAGTTATTTATTATTTTCTGCTTCAATTTATATATCTCTTTTTCATTTTCAGCTTCTTTGTTGATAAAAAAATTAATATCATCTTTTAGATCATCAATTCCTGATAGAGTTTCAGTCCTGAATTCACTCAGCATGCCAGTTTGTTCAAAAGTAGCATCTGCTCTATGTTCAATTCGAGCAAGTGTCTCATCAGTTTGTTCTCTAAAGTCATCAAATTCATTTCTGAAGTTAGATAATATATTTTCGATTCCGTCAAATTTAGAATCAAGACTACCTACTTTAGAATCCATGCTGCTTACTTTAGAATCCATCTTTTCTACCCTAGAATCAAGACTGCCTACTTTAGAATCCATGCTGCTTACTTTAGAATCCATCTTTTCTACCCTAGAATCAAGACTACTTACCTTAGAATCTAAACTTTCTAGCTTTGAATCCATTTTCTCCATTTTATTATCCATATTTTCCATTTTAGAAAGGATTTGATCTAAAGCCTTATCTTCAGCCAATTAATCTCACCATTCCTTTCTCCCGGGTTTCCATAGTGAAAATTAAATATAAAATCTGTACTAACTAACAGTTATATTATATACCAAAAAAAGGATTAAAACAATGAAAAAAACTTAAATCTTAAATTATTATCTGTTATTATCTTTTCCCAGACAGCATTTTTTATATTTTTCTCCACTGCCACAGGGACAGGGATCATTTCTGCCAACCTTTTCGCCTTTAACAACGGTCTGACTTCCAACTGAGCCAGAATTATATTTCTTTTTAGGCAGAGGTTTTAAATGTTTTCTTTCTTCTTCAAAAATATCGGCTGGGCTATGACCTTTAAGAATCCACATCCTGGTATTATTGTGCAGCTCATTTAACTGCCGCAAAAACTCGTCTGTCTGCTCTTCACTTTTAAAACTATATTGGTCAGCAAATTTTTGAAAGGTTATTATTGAATTTAAATCATTTTTTATGTCAAGCATCATTTCCCAGAGAATATCCTCTGCTGTATCATCGTTAATTGGAAAATCCTTTTTAAGCATTTTTTTGAATTTGCGCTGCACAAAATTAAGTTTCTCTATTTCATTGCTTCCTGCATAGAGTATTTCTTTTTTGTGCGGCAGATAATAATCGATGCTCGGTCTCATCTCTATTTCATCAATTATATTTTTTGGATTCAAAACTCCGGGGTCAAGATAATAATAATTATGGCGTTCAATATCATAACTTGAGAAATATGTTTCTTCTACTAAGTTTAATAGATGAATATAAGAATATGTTTTTTCTTTATTATTATAGTATTTTTCATAAAAATCATAAATTTGACTTCCACTTAACGCTCCATAATAAACTAATAAACCGCGAACAAAAGTCATAATTTCTTCGTTTTCTTTGATTTGTTCTTTAAACTCAGGTTCACTAATGATCTCTTTAATCTCTTTGACTAAATCAGCCGGAATTCTGACTGAGCTTTCTTCTTCATTATCTTTTAGATCTATTATCCCTCTGTAATAAAAATTATAAAGGGTAGGTGGTAAAATATCTCTAAAGTTAACTTCAACTCGATTGTTGCTTTTTTGCTCTGCAATTACTTTTTCTATAAATTCAATATTTCTTGAAAGTTGATAATTTAAGCAATCTTTAAGGTTTAATTTGATTCTTTCATCTAATGCTTCAATTAATTCCGCTTTATTTAGCTGACTGATTCCTCCAAACTGCCAATACTGTCTGATTTCAGTTAGGTCTTTTTTAGTTAAAGATGATAAAAATTGTTTTAAGTTATTTTGCTTCATAATCCCAATCCTCCTATAAAGCTGATAAAATTTTCCCTTCTAAAATTAAATATTTTCACTTTTTCTTTATTATAACATTTATAATTAAATAAAAACATAATTTCCATCAAAAAACCCTCCAGTTAAGCCCGGAGGGTTGTATATCATCTTTTTCAGCTCAAGGTTTAACCAGTTCCACCCGCCGATTTTGCTGTCTTCCCTCTTCTGTCTCATTGGTAGCCTGAGGAGCAAGTGGACCAACACCATAGGGCTGAAGCCTATTTTCATCAATATTATGATTATTAACAAGGAACTCCACAAGCCACTCTCGTTTAGCTAAATGACTATAATTTAACAAAGAAAGTAAAATTATATAAAAGCTCTTGTTAACTTAAATGGCTTATGCTATAATTAATATGGAATTTATAGGAATTAGGTGATAAAGATGATAGATTTACATACTCACTTACTACAAGGGATAGATGATGGAGCATCCACTCTTGAAGAATCTCTGGCAATCTTAAAAACTATGGAAAAAAGAGGAGTAACAAAAGTAGCATTATCTTCACACTTCCCAATTTATAAATATGATAATTATAAAAGTGAAATAAACAATAAATTTAAACTATTGCAAGAAAAAATTCGAGCAGCTGACCTTAATATAAAATTAATAAAAGCATCAGAAATACTTATAAGCCAAAATACAGCAGAACTATATTATAACAACAAATTAATATCTATCGGTCATTCGGATTATCTCTTGTTAGAAACATCACTCAACAGATATCCGAAATATTTTTTTGATGTGATTCATGATTTAAAAGCAATGGGAGCTAAGATAATAATAGCTCATCCCGAAAGATACCACTATGTCCAAAAAGATTACACCATTTTATACAAATGGCTGGAAGAATATGATTTAAAATTAATCTTTAACAGCTCTTCATTTTTGGGGCATCATGGCCAAAAAGCCCAAGCAACGGCTGAAAAATTATTGAGACTGGGTTTAGGCCATCTTATGGCCTCAGATACCCATGGTTTAATTAAAAGATCATTTACCCTTGATCAGGGACTTAAAAGAGCGGAAGAAATAAAAAACGGTAGTTCAAAAATATTTAAAGCTAATGCTCAGTCTGTTCTAAATAATAAAGAATTAAAAAACTTTAGAATTCAAAGAGAAGAAAAAAGCATATTGAATAATATTTTTTCTTTTTTGATCTAAAAAGGAGGAGTATCTTTGCAAATAAAACGAATATTATTAACAACGATTATAATATTGTTAATAACAACTCCAGTTTTAAGCCAACAGTATGAGCTAAATGTTGGTGATAGGATTTCTATTTCTGTTTGGGGTCATCAGGATTTAACTAGAGAATCAACTATAGATCCAGATGGAAGAATTTCTTATCCCCTGGTGGGAACAATTGAAGCTGAAGGTAAAAGTATAAATGAACTTAAAGAAGAACTTAAAGTTTCACTTGCAGAATATATAATAAATCCTGAAGTCAATGTCAGTATCTTATCTCATAGAAAATTAGAAATAATAGTAATGGGGGCAGTCAGAAACGAAGGCAGTTTTGAGGTTAGAGCTGATAATAAATTGCTTGATGTTATCTCTCTTGCCGGTGGAATAAGAGAAAATGCAGCTGCAGAAGAAACAAATTTGCAGCGAAATGACCAGAAGATTCCAATTAATTTAAAAGAACTATTAAGAGGCAATAACCAGGAAGATAACTATCAACTTGAAGATGGTGATCAAATTTTTGTTCCAGAAAGAGAAATACTTAATGCTTCGATTCAGGGCGAGGTAAGAAACCCTGGTCAATATGAGCTTAAACACGAACAGGAAATACGCCTCAATGAATTTTTAGCTCAAGCAGGTAGTGTTACCGAAAATTCTGGAGATATAATACGTTTGATCTCAGATGGTGAGCCGATAGAGTTTGAATTAGAAGATACTTTAGCTGCAAAAAGTGATTCGAATCCTGTTGTAAAAGCAGGGGATGCTGTATATATTCCTTCTGCTGTAGAGCAGGTAACAATACTAGGAGAAATATCAAGTCCAGGTAGCTATGAATGGAATGAAGATATGAGACTTGCCAACTTAATAGCTCAGGCAGGTAATACTTCAGATAGAGCTAATTTAGAGAAAATAAGATTGATTCACAAAGAAGGAGAAATGAGAGAAATTAATATAGAAGACTTCTTTGAAAATAATAATCTCGCAGCAAATCCTGTCTTAGAACCTGGTGACCTGGTTCTTATCGGAGAAGAAGACTCAATAAACTGGTCACGCGTATTCTTTATGTTTAGCGGCTTTAATAATATCAAAGACTTTTTTGATATAAGTTGGTAAGGAGCGATAAAATGCAGGATGACTACATAAATAACGAGGAAATTTACGAAATAGACTTAAGAGAATATCTTATGATAATCTGGCACAAAAAATGGCTAATTATTGCCTTAGTAGCTATCGCAATAATTGCTTCATTTTTTTTAACTCAACAGATGGAAAGAATTTATCAGACTTCAACTTTAGTTATGGTACAAACTGACAGTGGAGCAGCTAGTCTCTTTGAAGAACAACTTGCTTTTGGAGGTCGTAATGAAAAAACCATTAACACTTATAGCAGAATATTTACCAGCCGCCTCATTTTAGACAAAGTAATTAGAGATGTGGAACTAAAAAATGAAGCTGGAGAATATATATCAGCAGGTGCTTTACGAGGGAATATCTCTATTCAGTCAGGTGGAGAATCTGATCTAATGACCATTGAGGTTGAATATAATGATCCAGCAATTGCTCAAAAAATAGCTGATTCTCTGGTCGAGAACATGCAGTATGAGATCAGAGAATTAAATCAAGCTTCTTTGCGAGCAGCAAATGAATTTATAGATTCTCAGCTTGAAAATACTCAGCATAGGCTCTTAGATTTAGAAGATGAACTTTTAGATTATAGAGAAAACAATGAGATTCTAATGCCAGAAACTCAAGCACAGAGCCTTTTAAGTCGTTCTACAGAACTAGAAGCTAAATTGCTGGAAGCTGAAATTATGCAAGAGGAAGCCCAGTTAAGCATCAATGAAATTAATAATACCCTTGAATCAGTAGATAGAGATGAATCTTTAAACCGCAATCCTGAAATTACTGAAATACAATCCCAACTAAATACTCTTTATACTGAACTTGAAGGACTTAAAACAAAATATACTAAAAAACATCCAGAAGTACTAAATATCCAGGCAAGAATAGATTCTCTTGAAGCGAGACTCAGGGAAAAGACAGAAGAAATTATGGCTGGTAGAATAGAAAGAACTGATCCATTATATAGCGATTTTAACAACCAGCTTATCAATCTTGAAGTGCAGATGGTCACATCAGAAGCAAAAGTGAATTCCTATAGAGATCTAGCAGCTGAAGTAGAAGAAGAATTAGCAGCTTTTCCAGCAGCAGAACTTCATTATTTAAGACTTCAGCGAGAAAAAAATATTACTGAAGAAATTTATCTACTATTAAGAAACAGAAAAGAAGAAATAAGTATCCAACAGGCAATGCAGACCTCAGACATATTTGTTATTGATGCTGCTCATTTACCTACAAACCCTGTTAGACCTAATTTAACTTTAAATATAGCAATTGCAGCTGTACTTGCTTTAATGTTAGCAGTATTTATTATCTTCATGCTCGAGTTCTTAAATAATAGAATCAAAAATGAAAATGATCTGGAAAACATTTCAGACCTTCCAGTACTTGGAATAATACCTGATTTAGATGAGATAGATCACCATAAAAATTACGGTGAGGAGGATCAAGATGAAAAAGAAAAATAAAAAAAGTGAATTAAACAGTGACAAACTGGTCGCTCTCCACCATATTAAATCACCAGCCACAGAGGCCTTTAGAACTATAAGGACTAATCTTCAATTCATGAGTCCAGATGAAGATCTTAAAATCATAATGATAACTGGAGCGGAAAAAAGTGTTGGTAAGTCAACTATGGCTTCTAATCTAGCTATAACATTTGCAATGACAGGTAATACAACTTATTTGCTTGATACAGATTTGAGAAGACCAATGCTGCACCAATTATTTGGTCTTCCCAATTTTCAGGGATTAAGCTCTTATCTTTCTGGTGAAAAAGAAAATCTTGAGGAATTAACTGCTAAATGTGATCAAAGCGGGCTTTATATATTACCTGCCGGTCCTATCCCACCGAATCCAGCTGAAATGCTTGGTTCAAAAAGAATGAGTAAAGTATTAGAAAATTTACAAGAAAAAGCAGATATTATAATAATTGATGCTCCACCAATCTTACCTGTTACAGATGCAGTGCTTTTATCACAAAAAGTTGATGGAGTTATTATTACAGCTGAATGTAATGAAACCCGCAAAGATGTGTTTCAAAAAGCTCAACAGCGTTTAGAGCAGGTAGAAGCAAATATCTTAGGTACTATATTAAATAAATATCCTGTCAATAAAAGCTCTTATTATACTTATGAAAACTATTACTATTATGGTGAAGAATAATTATTAAAATCAAATGGATTGTCAATACTTTTTACAACAATTTTTTATCGAACATTAAATATCTATATTCAACAGGTGTTAGGTAATCTAACGACCCGTGGATTCTGTGGTTATTATACCAGTTAACATAGTCAAATAGCTCATATTCCAGCTCTTCAAAGCTGTTAAATATTCTGTCATAAGCAAATTCAGTCTTAACTACTTTAAAGGCTGCTTCTGCCACTGCATTATCATATGGGCATCCTTTATTGCTTAAAGAACGCTCAATATCAAACCTGACTAAAATATCATCGATAGCTTTATTTTTGAATTCATTACCTCTATCAGTATGTAAAATATTAATTTGATTTAGTGGTCTTTTAATACTTTTAAAAGCCTCAGTTACTAATTCGGCATTTTTCTTTTTACCTGCTGCATAACCAACAAATTCACGGTTGAAGAGATCTATGATCAGACAGACATAGTTCCATTTTCCTTTTACATTAACATAGGTTAAATCACTGACAACAACGTCTAGAGCTTCTTCTTTGTTAAATTCTCTGTTTACAATATTGGCAATTTTATCTTCATTACAGCTTGGAGAATGAACTTTGTATTGTTTTTTAGTATAAGTAGAAACTAGATTATATTTTTTCATTATTTTACCTATTCTTCGCTTGGACACCTGATAACCTTTTTTAGCTAATTCTCTTTTGATTTTTCTGGTTCCATAGTGATTTCTACTTGCTTTGTAAATGGAAATCACTTCGCTTTCTAGTTCAACATCAACCTGTTTTTCTTTAGGGGTATAATAGATCATACCCCTTGATATATTGAGTGCTCTGCACATGGCGCTAATACTGTATTTATCCCTGTTTGCCTTAATAACTGCTACTTTCGTCCCATTATCAGCGCCGCTTGCTTTAAAATATCATTCTCCATTTTTAACTGCTTGTTTTCTTTTTGTAATTTAATTAATTCTTTTTCTTTATCAGATCTATTATCTTTAGCGCTGAATGAACCTGAGTTATTATAGTCTTTTATCCATTTATGAAGTGTGGACCTTGCCATTCCATATTCATTGAGTATTTCAGTTTGATTTTTACCATTATTGGCCAGAGCAACAACTTTTCTTTTGATTTCTTCAGGATATTTTGTAGGCATGATATTTTCCTCCATTTTAGTTTGTTATTATCTTATTATATCATGTCCGAGAAAAAACTGTTTAATTAATTATACCCGATCCACAAATAACCTAACGGTCACCCTACTATAAATGATAATTAATATTTCTTTAGTAGGGTTTTCTTTTTTTTTAGCCAGCAGGTGGATAAGGAATATTTTCCTCTCCCTGCCATTGAAGATATGGATAACTTTCTCCATCAATTATAACCCAATTATCCTCAAAATCCCATTCTGGTTCAAATGTATCTTGTTGTATCATTTCTTCTATAGTTCTACCTTCTCCACCAGCTGATGTTTTTTGGCCTGAAGAATTAATATCCCAATAACTGTTATTTGTTTGTTCATCATCATTATTCCGTCCAATCAATCCACCTACATTATTATCTCCTGTAACATTACCTGCTGCATAGCTGTTTTCTATTGTTCCTAAATAATTGTATCCAACCAATCCACCTACATCTTCAACCGTTCCTGTAACATTGCCTGTTGCATAGCTGTTCTCTAACGTTGCATTATCTCTATTCCATCCAACCAGTCCACCTACTCTACGTTCTCCTTCAATATTACCTGTTGCATAGCTTTCTTTTATCAGTCCATCCTTATTCCGTCCAACTAGTCCACCCACATCATTCATTCCTGTAACATCACCTTCAGCATAACTTTTTACTATCGCTCCATTTTCGTTGTCTCCAACCAATCCACCTAAATGAGCTGAATAAGTATTTGTTCCTGTAATAACATTACCAGTTGCATAGCTTTCTTTTATCGTTCCACCATCATTCCGTCCAATCAGTCCACCTACACGTTCATTTCCTGTGACATCACCTACTGCATAGCTGTTATCTATCGTTCCCTTATAACTCCAGCCTGCCAGTCCACCTACTTCTTGTCTTCCTTTAACATCACCTGCTGCATAACTGTTATCTATTGCCCCATCAAAATTATAACCAACCAGTCCGCCTACAAGGTCATTTCCTGTAATATCAACTTCTGCATAGCTGTTTACTATAATTCCATTATTCCGTCCAACCAGTCCACCTGCATTATTATCTCCTGCAACATTACCTGCTGCATAGCTGTTTGCTATCTTTCCATCATCATTACGGCCAACTAGTGAACCTACGTTATAATCTCCACCTTCGACATCAACATTTATTAAGCCCACATTCTCAATAAAAGAACCACTTTCAATATATCCAAATAAACCAACTTCGCGTTCTGTTGTTCTACTGATATATAGATTACTTATCTCATAAACTTGCCCATCAAAATGTCCAGAAAACTTTTCATTATCATCTCCTAAAGGTTCCCATCCCTTGTTTTCATTAGCATTTTCACTGGCTAACTGATCATATCCAGCTGTATCAGAATCTAAATTACCTTTCATTATATAAACTCCAGCTAAGTTGTATCTCACTGAATTTAAATCATACCAGTCTCTTATTAAATGGTCATGGACAGCTACAATCTTTGCTCCAGTTATTTCATTCATTTTTTCGTATTCTGTATCAAATGTTCTCAAATTATCTATCTTATCTTGGTTATTGGATCCCGCTATTTCTTCAAAGAATATACCAATATCAAAGTTTTCTATTTTATTATCTCTGATATCAGGAGCATTATTAACATCTAATGTTTGCTGATAAATACCTTTATATATATCTGTCTCGGTATTGTTATCATATATTTCTAAGCTATTATTAACTATATCTAATCCTGAAACAGTATTGTATTGATTTAGTATTATAGCACCATCACCAGTAAAACCACCATTAATTTTTAAAGTTGCCTGCTCTACATTTGGTCTGAATTCAAATTCTTTTAATTCACCTGAAACTTCAGTTTTCACTACAGCATAACCTCTTTTAGAAATCAACTGCTGATAGTCTTTAAGTTCTATAAAATCCAGATCAGGTATTCCTAATGTTGTAATATTACCTGAATTCAACAATATATCTCCACTTGCACCACTTAAAACTATAATATCTCCTTCTTTAGGAGCATCTCCAGTATATTCAATTCTTTCTATTCTAATCGGATCATCTTTTGAGCCTGAAGCAAAATACTCCCCATCACCTGTTACATACCATACTCTTATAGATTCACCTTTTAAAACAGGATTTTCAACTACTATTACTTCTCCAGCCATACCATTCTCAACAACTGCTTTTCCTACTACAATATCTAAATCCCTTTCTGGCTGTTCTGTCATTCTGGCTTCCAAAATATCTGCTTTTGTTTTATCTTCTTTTTCTACTTCTGCTGCTGTGCTTCTTCCAAAAGGAATAGATACTGCAAAAGTAGCTTCTACTTTGCTATCTCTCACATTATCATCTCTCCACATGGCACCTAATTTCCAGTTGGTTTTATTTACATCTCCAAACTGCTTATCTATTCTTATCTGCCTACCTGTTATAGTAGGAGTATCACTTTCAGAAAATCTAAATAACCTACCATAAACACCGACATTTCTAAATATTGAATCTGTTTCTGTAAATCTTCTACCAAATTCAAGATCTAACCCATCCATCGACTTATAATATAGCTCATTACCTAAAGTCAAAATTAATTCTTGATTATCATTTACATCCAATCCACCGCCACCAACAGTACTACCAGGTGCTAATACTTCATCATCATCACTTATATAGGCATTTAACCTAAAATCCCACTGATCTGTTAGAATTTCTCCACCTAAGGTCCACATATCCCAGTAGTGATCGAACTCATTTCGCCTGTCTCTAAATATATAAGCTCCTGCTAATCTGTTATCATAATTATCTAACTTTCTTCTATAGCCTAAACCCAAATTCCATTCGTCAATATCATCATCACTAAACCGATACCTCACATCAGAATACCAGAGAGAATCCTCCCTATTCCTAAAGGGGTAAAGCACTCCTGCTTGAGCAATAAAATCATCTCCAGTAATTCCCCTTAGATTAATTCTTGCTGCTCTATCAAACTCTTCTGCTAAAATAGGGGAAGCTAATGTTAAAAAAATTAATAAAATTAATAAAGCAATGATTATAGTTGATACATATTTCATTTTTTCTCTCCCTTCATATGTTGTCATATGGTATAAGATTATATATATTTAAGTATAACAATTTAAGTTGTTTTTAGATATTACCCGAAAGTATAATATTTTTTTCTTTAATTGATTCCCATTCACTAAAAGAGTTTTTTGCATAAAAAGAATGAAAGTTAATTGAAGCAAAGAAAAATATCTATTAAAACCAGAGCAACCCCGCTACAAGCTGCCTGGTAGTTATCTTACTTAACTTTTACCTTAAATTCTTCTGGTCTTTCTATAATCTCTACTCCTTCCACGACTTCTCCAGTTTTCTCTACCACAGCAAGGCTGTCTACCACTTTCACCTTCTTTTTCAACTTCCTCTTATCCACAACTTCTTGATTTTAACAGTATCCTTAAGACTTTTCTCTGCAAACTCCAACAGCTTATCGTTATCATACTTCCATTTCGGGCGTTTCTTTCTAAACTGCAGCTGACCAAAAGGTAGCTTGTGGGTTTTTAGCTCTGGATTATCTTCTTTCAAAGTTTGAGCATAAGCAAAAAGTTTTGTTTTCATAAACTCGATGCTGTTGTCCAGTTTAGAATTCTCACCTTCTAACCATTCTTCCACCTTTCTGATTTCTTTTTCTATTTCTTCAATCTGTTTTTGTGCTAGCTCTTTATTTTTCTGCTGCTTACTTTTGAAATGCCTTATCTTCCTAAGACACCAGATAGCTTTATTGTCATTATCCACTACAAAGCCTTCATTTTTTTCTTGCTGCTCATTGGTTTCCAGTTTCTTTACGTTGTTATTCATAATTTCCTCCTTTTTGAATTCTAATTCACTAATAAAATAATCAGCTGGTTGGATTCATTTCTCTTTTAATTTGAGCTGCTCTAAAATATAGTCGATCATTTTTTCACTCATCTTGCTGATCTTTTTTAAACTATTCATCAGGTCATAGATTTTTTTGTATAAAGCAAGATATTTTTCGGATTTAGTTTCTATACCAAAGCAATCAATCACCACAAAAGAGACTGCTTCTGCTTCCATTTCTCGAACTTCTTTAGTAAGCTTTGATTTATTTTTATTATCCTTAATATGAAGGAGCTCATGAGCAATTTCATGGGCTAATATGCAGGCTTTTTCAGTGTCGTTAGCGTTCTTCATCATCAGGGGTAGAGTTAAGATTAGTCTTTTTAACTTTTTTCTTGTAGGTAAAAGGAGCTAATATAGCTATTACTTTTTCACCTTTTTTACGTGGTGATCAAACTTTTTCTACCACTGTTTATATCCTGCCACAAATATAGTTTCAGATTTCTGCGTCAAAATCAACAGGCTATTATGATAAGAGTAATTGTGGAACTTAGAAAAGAAAGCAAGTATCTCCTTAAATTCTTCAGAGCCTTGAACCTGATCAATTTTTTCATTTAGCTTTTCTAAAAGTTTAGCTGTTTTCTTTTTTGACATAATAGAATATCCTTTCGTTTTTAATACCACTAATAAAAAAGAAGAGAGGACCACAAGTTAACCAGGTCCTCTCATTAAGATGAGAAGTAAGAGTTTTAAAAAGACAGAGCCTAACAAAAGAACCATCTCACATCAAGACAAATCAATTTCAGCTTTATACATATTATTAGTAAGATCTACAATAGAATCACCAACAACCTCACCTTAAACAATAGTAACTCCACTTACATAAACAAAAGTCTCAACACCATATTTGTCCACCATAATCTCAAGTAATCTATTCTCGTCAGCCTTCAGTAAATTAAGAGCTTCCTCCTTACTATCAGCCTCGACCACCAAACTACCACCGTGTCTTTCCATCCAGTTAACATCAAATTTAAATTTTCCCATTTATCTCACTCCCTCTTTAATTTAGAATCGAGTAGGAGGGAAATAATTAATTTATTTCCCGTCCTCTCACACCACCACAGCTTACCGTTCGGTACTGGGCGGTTCATTAAGAATTAATTACTTGTGCATATCTTTCTGTAAAACTAAAGTATCCCAGTTTCTTTAAGAACTGGTTAGTAAAGGTTCTTGCAAGTATTGGGCTATTGGATATTCTCCAGTAGCCTTTTCTTGTGTTAGCATATTCCCAAGCTTTGGTTTCTTTAATACCCAGTTTCCTGAGCATCCTAAAACGAGTTTTGATTCTCTTCCACCGTTTCCAGTAGCACATTCTTATTCTTCGTCTTACCCACTGGTCAAGAGTTCTCATATTACTTTTCATATCAGCTATTTTATAGTAGCTGACCCAGCCTGTAATCGTCTGCTTTAACTTCTTAAAACGATATTTCATTGTCCAGGGCTTACTTCTTGATGTGAGTGCTCTTATTTTTGCTTTAATTTTCTTGATTGATTTTGGGTGGACTCTAACCCTTACTTCACCTTTACTATTGTAGAATGAAAACCCCAGGAATTTTCTTCTCCAGGGTCTGCCGACTGCACTTTTTGTTGCATTGACTTTGAGTTTCAGTTTCTTTTCAATGAATACCGTCAAGCTCTTCATAACTCTTTTGGCCGCTTTTCTGCTTTTGACATAGATCTGACTATCATCAGCATAGCGGCAGAATTTATGATTGCGTTTTTCCAGTTCTTTATCCAGTTCATCCAGCATTATGTTACTAAGTAACGGACTTAAAGGCCCGCCCTGTGGACAACCTTCATCTGTTTTCTTAATTAAACCATCAATCATTACTCCTGCGTTAAGATAAGCTCTTATTAGTTTCAGTACCCTTTTATCTTGCACTTTCCTGGCTACTAAAGACATTAGTTTATCATGTTGAACAGTATCAAAATACTTTTCAAGGTCGATATCGACCACCCATGTATAACCATCATTGATATATTCTTTAGCTTTATTTACTGCCTGATGTGCATTTCTTCCAGGTCTGAATCCATAACTGTATTCTGAAAATCCTGGGTCAAATATTGGCGTCAGCTGTTGTGTTATTGCCTGTTGAATCATTCTATCTATTACTGTTGGAATACCAAGTAGTCTTACTCCACCACCAGGCTTAGGTATTTCTACCCTTCTTACTGCCTGTGGTTTGTAATTACCTTCCAGTATATCTTTCAGAAGTTGACTGCCGTTTCTTTTAAGGAGGGGTAGAAGTTCATCTACACTCATCCCATCAATACCATGGCTGCCTTTATTTCCTACAACTCTTTTATATGCCTTATTCAGGTTTGGAGCTGCAAGAATTTTCTCCATCAGATTACTGGAGTCTGCCTTTTCACCGTTTCTTTTCTTCGGCAACGCCGCAGAAACACTCTGCACTCTCTCATTACTTCCAGCTTCCAGCCTCTCCTCCTGAGAGCAGCCTTCATATGAAGTTGTCTGCTTTCTATGTGTTTCCGTCGAGTTGTTCAAATTTAAGAAACCTCCTAATGTTTCATCCTTCAATTAGTGTATATATCCACCAATCTACTATGACTTCTGCTGCATTCTGACAGTTCAGTTCTTGCATTACTGCAGAGTTTATTGCTTAGAAATTCATCCTCACAATTTACTGTCAGACCTTCCCTGGTTAAGAATATTTGCTTTCACTCCATCTATCTGCTGTATTTACACTTCCTGTCTTGAATAGTTTTGGACTTTGTTTTGTATGGCAAACTCATCCACAGGATTGTGCCTTTTATACAGTTCGTATCCCTCAGACCGAAGCTTTGCCTCCAACTTCCTTCAGATTCCACCTTACGATGGACACCCTTGTCTTCAGCTAGTGGTTGGCACTATCAACCCCCACATCAGACTTTCACTGATTAGCAAATATTCATGCCAGGCAAACCATAAAAAAACACCCCTTAAATTAGGGGTGGGGGCTCGAAAGACTTAAACCTTTCTATAACTATTACCTGGATCGCTCATTCAAAAACCAATTTTTCAAATCGCCTAATGGAATATCTTGATTTGTATATCTAAGAAAATATAACAAATAAAATAATCCGAACAAACTTTGCCATTTATTTTTTAAAATTACTTTAAATTAGACATATCTTGCCAATAATTGAAGTATGTTCTATTTATAGAGAGCTTAGAACTTTTAATCACTGTTGTACTTGTTTAATAATTATTTAAATAGCATGATAATATATATTGAATATTAAACATAAAATCGTAAATATTTTAAGGGCAAATTATGAGTCTATAAACTCAAAATACATAGAATTATTAAGGTGGGATTTTGTTGATAATTAACACAAATGCTACAGCTTTAAATACATATAATAAAGTTAATAAATTTCAAAAGAATCTAAGATCTTCTTTAGAAAGATTATCTTCTGGCAAAAGAATCAATAAGGCTGCAGACGATGCAGCTGGTCTAGCTATTTCTCAAAAAATGAATGGTCAAGTTAGAGGTACCGCTCAAGCGCAAAGAAATGTTCAGGACGGTATTTCTTTGCTGCAAACTGCTGAAGGTGGGTTAGCTGAAATCCAAGATCCGCCTCTGCAGAGAATGAGAGAACTTGCCCTACAGGCTGCTAACGATACATACACAGAAAATGATAGAAAAGCTATGCAGAATGAGTTTGATGAAATGAAAAATAGTATCGATGATATTGCTAATAATACTGAGTTTAATACGCAAAAGCTGTTGAATGTTAAAATCGAGTCAGTAACTGAGGTGGATTCTGTAAATGGCACGGATGAGACTGGAAGTACTGAAGAAACTCAAGGTACTGAGGAATCCCAAAAAGTAGAACCTGTTGGAGAATGGGTTTATAATGAATATGGACAATGGACTAATGCAATCTCAGTGGATTCAGAAGGAAATAGTTATGTTGGTTATTATGATGGCACTATTATAAAGCTTAATAGTAATGGTGATGAAATTTTTAATTTTAAAGCAGCTGATAATGCCATGATAAATGAAATCGAAATTTCTTTAAATGATAATATTGTTATAACTAGTAATGATGAAACTGTAAAAAAGCTAGATCCTGATCAGAATACTTTATGGGTTTTTAATGACCATTATGACCATGTAAAAGGATTAGCCATTGATAATAATAATAATATTATAACTGGAAGCAGAGCTGGTCCAGGAAATTATGATACAATTAGAAAAAAAAATTCTTCTGGCGATGAGATATGGAGATATTCTTTACCTAGTGAAGCTATAGGTACTCTTGATATTGTAAGCGATGAAAACAATTAATTGTATGCAGTTGTTGAAGGAAAAGGTCTAATTAAGTTAAATTCTGAGGGAGAAAAAGAATGGTCTATAGAATTTGGGGGCGATGAAGAATATATTAATTTTAATGAAGTGGAAGTTGATAATGATGGAAATGTTTATGCAATAAATGAAAATAAAAATTTATATATGTATGATTCAGATGGTAATAAAATTTGGAATATAGAAACAACATCAGATTCATCATTTAGAGGATTACTAGTTGATGATAGAGGCAATATTTATACTAGTGAATCAGATAATGATACATTGTACAAATATGATTCAGGCGGTGAATTGTTATGGGAACATGAATTAAGTTTTGATATATCGGATATAGATATTGACAATGAAGGAAATTTATATATAACTAGTCGGTATTCTGATGTAATTAAAATTTCTCAAGAAGGTTATGAGCCAATTGATGATTCAGATCCAGTAGATCCTGACCCACCTGAGGACCAAGATCCAATAGAACCTGATCCTGAAGAACTTAAAGAAATAGAAGATACTTCGCTTACTTTACAGATAGGTCCTAATCCAGGAGAGCATTTTAATGTGGAATTAATTGAAGATGCAGATATAGCAAAAGAAATGGTTTCAATGAGTAAACAGCAGATACTATCTCAGGCTGGAACAGCTATATTAGCTCAAGCAAATCAAATTCCTCAAGGGATAATGCAATTAATAAATTAAAAGGCTATATTATATCTTTAAAAATATGCTTAGCAAAAAGATAGATTAAATGTATTGGGCATTAAATTGGTTATAACAGGCTCTCAGGGTGGCTGCAAAGAGGATTATTTAAACTATGCATATTACATGATAAGCAATAGAGACCTCCTAAAGCCTATATAGCATCGTTTAAGGGTGTCTTAATGTGTTAAATTTTTCTGCTCAATTCTTGCTAATTTACTTGCTCAACTAGCAGTTTATTTGAGAAATACTTGTTGCTGGGATACCCTGACAGGGGGAGGGGAGCTCTATATAGAAGGAAAAATCTGCTGGGTTGCTGCTGGTAACAGTTTTAGAAACATTTATCTTATATTATTAGTAAATTAATCTGCTGTTCTAAAATTAAAGTCTACAAATATTAATGTTGGTTAATAACCTGTGATTTGCTATTCTTTTAAAAATTCAAACTATCACTAATAAGTATTAATCAGGTTTTGCTTCCTATATCAGAATAAGATGAGGAGATATACTTTTATTAGTGATTTAATCATTCACAAACAATAGAAGGCAACAATCTACCTAAAAGAGTGCCTATAGAAGCCAAAAATTTTGATACAGATAGGGAAAGAGTCAACTTATCCCTTTTAATCGATAGCAACTATAATATTTGCATATCCAGAAGATATATATTTTGAACTAATAAAGTCCTGCAAATATTTAATGTTCATCGAAAATTGTTTTTGTTTTAAATTTAATAGGAAAATATTCACCGATTGAGTTATTAAATGATAGCAGTATTTAGACAAAAAAATAAGCCCAGAGAAATCCTGAGCTTATTAGGTTATATTTATATATTGTTAAAGTTAAAAACTATATGACAGCCCTACTGTTATCTTAAAACCATCTAGGTCAATGTCGCCTGAAAATAGGTCTTTTATTTCGGAAGGAAGTTGAGATGTATCTGTTTCTACACCATCTTCAAAAACTCTATCAATCTCATAATATAAATTTAGTCTCCGATAGAAAATTACTCTTTGTTTAACACTAAAATCAACCCTATTAAATTCTTAAAAACTTTTTATAAAACTGGGGACGGTCTTGCTAAACGAAAGCCTGTGTATGAGAGTACAAGACGAACATTTTCTACCTCATTTGTTGTACTTCCTACCTCTATATTTGTGGCACCAGAAGTATAGCCTCCACCTCTATATGTTACTGGTTCATCAAATGATCTCCCGTCATCTACCCAATCTGCTACATTACCTCCCATATCAAACAACCCTAATTCATTAGGGGCTTTTAAGCCAACCCGATGAGTTTCGTTGTTCGAATTAGCATTATACCAGGCAACTTTATCTATATTATCACTACCAGGATAGACTGTGGCATCGCCGTCTGCTCCGCCTCTTGCGGCATATTCATGCTCTAGTGAGGTGGGAAGTCGATATCCGTCAGCATTCTCGTTTCTTGATAGTGTTTCTTCTTCCAGGTCTATATTATAATAGACATCAAAACCTTCCTCCTGGCTTAAGGCGTTGGCATGGATCGGGTATAATTAATTAAACAGTTTTTTCTCGGACATGATATAATAAGATAATAACAAACTAAAATGGAGGAAAATATCATGCCTACAAAATATCCTGAAGAAATCAAAAGAAAAGTTGTTGCTCTGGCCAATAATGGTAAAAATCAAACTGAAATACTCAATGAATATGGAATGGCAAGGTCCACACTTCATAAATGGATAAAAGACTATAATAACTCAGGTTCATTCAGCGCTAAAGATAATAGATCTGATAAAGAAAAAGAATTAATTAAATTACAAAAAGAAAACAAGCAGTTAAAAATGGAGAATGATATTTTAAAGCAAGCGGCGCTGATAATGGGACGAAAGTAGCAGTTATTAAGGCAAACAGGGATAAATACAGTATTAGCGCCATGTGCAGAGCACTCAATATATCAAGGGGTATGATCTATTATACCCCTAAAGAAAAACAGGTTGATGTTGAACTAGAAAGCGAAGTGATTTCCATTTACAAAGCAAGTAGAAATCACTATGGAACCAGAAAAATCAAAAGAGAATTAGCTAAAAAAGGTTATCAGGTGTCCAAGCGAAGAATAGGTAAAATAATGAAAAAATATAATCTAGTTTCTACTTATACTAAAAAACAATACAAAGTTCATTCTCCAAGCTGTAATGAAGATAAAATTGCTAATATTGTAAACAGAGAATTTAACAAAGAAGAAGCTCTAGACGTTGTTGTCAGTGATTTAACCTATGTTAATGTAAAAGGAAAATGGAACTATGTCTGTCTGATCATAGATCTCTTCAACCGTGAATTTGTTGGTTATGCAGCAGGTAAAAAGAAAAATGCCGAATTAGTAACTGAGGCTTTTAAAAGTATTAAAAGACCACTAAATCAAATTAATATTTTACATACTGATAGAGGTAATGAATTCAAAAATAAAGCTATCGATGATATTTTAGTCAGGTTTGATATTGAGCGTTCTTTAAGCAATAAAGGATGCCCATATGATAATGCAGTGGCAGAAGCAGCCTTTAAAGTAGTTAAGACTGAATTTGCTTATGACAGAATATTTAACAGCTTTGAAGAGCTGGAATATGAGCTATTTGACTATGTTAACTGGTATAATAACCACAGAATCCACGGGTCGTTAGATTACCTAACACCTGTTGAATATAGATATTTAATGTTCGATAAAAAATTGTTGTAAAAAGTATTGACAATCCAGCATACATTACAGCATCGATCCACCTTATGCTTTCAACAGGTCTATTAGAACTGTCTGGCTCGTCTGAAAAGGGAGAGTTGTTTGAAACATAATCATCGCTATCATAATATTTACTCATGAGAGTTTCATATTCTTTCTGTGTAACATTGTATCTACCCAGATAAAAATGTTCGTGAACACTTACAGACCCGTTATCAGGTAAAGTAGTGCCAGACTCCACCAGCACCATAGGATCTAAAACCGGCATTAAATTTACCTTATGAGCTTGATAATCTTCTCCAATAATAATACTTTCGTTGTGCTCTTCATGGTCGCTTGCCTGAGCGTTTAATGTATAGCTCCCAGATTGTATGTCGTTAAAGACTACAACACCCTGACTGTTTGTAGAATGGGTTTTTTGATCCAAAGAAACCTCTGCGTTTTCAACAGGATCCTGGTTTGAATCGAGCACCAATACCTCAAACTCTGCAACAATATAGTCTCCACTGCTAACATCACTACTTCCCGAAGAACTTCCGCAGGCTGTTATGACAAATAAAGACAGCACCAATAGTAAAAACAAAAAATAACTTAACTTTCGGTTTTAAAGACTTCTAACACTATAGTTTCTGGAATCCACATTGAGCTTATTTTATTACTGCTGTTTTTGGGGAACTTAAAATAGTACCATTTACCATTAAAGACCTTACTATATTCGTCTGTATTTTCAAGGCCTTCAAGCCATTGTTCTCTGGCAATCTCCAGCTCTAGATTATTGTTGCAATAGCTTTCAGGAAAGCCATCTTTAACTATTTTTAACTTATAGCTACCCTGGTCATCTTCTCCCACCAAATCATAAAAAAGATTTGGAAGGAGCTTGCTAAATAATAAATAGTGCTCGGCAATATCTATTAACAAGTTTTCACACCTTCTTAAGCCCACATATGGGTGATTCAGGCAGAAGAAAGTTGCAGGATGGCTGAGTCAAGAATATTTTAACCCTATCCAATATGTTAAAAAACATAGTTTTCATATAGTATAAAATTATATATAGTTAATTATAACAATTTGAGTCGCTTTTAGATATTACACGAAAGTATAATATTTGCTTTTTCTGTAATTGTCCACCTTCACTAAAATAATTCTTTTGTATAAAAAAATGGATCTTAATTGTAAATTTTTGTTTTGTTAATACTTATTGAATTATAAACATTATTTTTCTAAATTGTATTTTAAATAATAAAAGCATGGAAGAGATAACATTCTCCCCCATGCTCTGCCAATATTATGTATACTTTTTTATTTATTTTGATTAATATTTATCTTTTTCTAATGGATTAATTTGATAGATAACAATAAAATCATCTTCAGTTATCTCTCTAAGATTGATTCTTGCTGCACTATCAAAGTCTGCTGCTGAAATATAGGAAGATAAAGTTAAAATCACCATTAAAACAAACAAAATAATAATAACAGCTATTACTTTTCCCATTTTTTCCCCCTTAAGTTTCTAACATAGAGAAGTCAAATAGTCTTGAAAATATTAACTTAACATTTTTATAAACTCTTGAGCTAGTTCAGGATCAAACTGAGTTCCAGAACATCTTTTAATCTCTGCAAGGGCTTCGCTCTGGCTCATAGCTTTTTTATATGGTCTACCACTAACCATAACATCATAAGAATCAATAATAGTTAATACTCTTGAAAGTAGTGGGGTTTTTTTACCTTTTAGTCCTTCAGGATAGCCACTTCCGTCCCAACGCTCATGGTGATATAATACATCTTTTGCTATATGTGAAAATTTAGGAATACTAACTAAAATCCTATAACCTGCCTCAGGATGAGACTTTATTATTTCCCATTCTTCATCAGTTAATTTTTCTACTTTATTTAGTATTTTTTCTGGAACAGAAACTTTACCGATATCATGTAGAAGAGATAATAAAGCCAGTCTATCAATTTTCTCTTTAGAAAGATTAAGCCTTTTTGCAAACTTCTCAGCTATTATACTCATTCTATTTACATGTTCTTCAGTTTCATGGCTTTTTTCTTTCAATGTATTTAAGAAACTAGAAACTACCATGCTTCTACCACCTGATCTTTTGGCCAGTTTATTGGTATACATTCTATCTTCTGCTGTGTTTAATAATTCAATAAGGTCCTCCTCATCTTCAGTTTTTGTAGCTGCTCCAAGAGCTAAAGATATTGGAATATCTTTGTAAACAAAAGTTGATTTAACATTAATTCTTTCAATTATTGTTTCGCTCTGTTCTAAACTAGTATCTGGAAGTAAAATAACGAACTCATCTCCACCCCACCTGGCAACAACATCTTCCTGTCTACAAAGATCGTTCAATAATTCAGCAGTTTTCTTTAATAATTCATCACCTTTAGAATGACTATATGTATCATTTATTATTTTGAAATTATTGATATCAACCATTATTATACTGATCGGCAAGTTCCTTTTGGTGTCAATTCTTTTCATCATATCTTCTAAATAGCTTCTATTATAAAGTCCTGTTAAATCATCGTGTAAACTAAGATAGGCTATTTTTTCTTGACGTTTTTTTCGTTCTGTAATATCGGAAATAAAACCCTCAATAACAGTACTTCCCTCCTGCTTTTCGGAGCTGATTCTCGCATTGTTTTCTATCCATTTTATATTATTATTTTTATCATAAACTTGACACACAAAACCTTTTATCACACCATTCTGCTGCAGCCTATTTAGAAATTCTCTGCGTTTATTGGGATTAACATAAAAATTATTTTTTAAATCATCTTTATAATGAACATAAAGATCTTCAGCATTATTAAATCCCAGCATATTAACTATTGCAGAGTTAATAAATAAAACTTTACCGCTGAAATTTGTTTTATAGATCCCAATTGGTGATTCTTGCACTAACTGTCTATATTCTTTTTCACTTTTTGTCAGCTTAGCCTCATATTCCTTTTGTTTACTATTTGAAATTATTTTTTCTATTCCAAATGAAATATCTGTTGTCAACTCTTCTAATAGAGCATATTCTTTATCATCAAAACGGTTTTCTTCTTGTGAACAAAAAACCAAAAGTCCCCAGATTTTATCAAATACTTTTAAAACAAAAATACCTGTTGAACCACAGTTTTTACCTTTTAGTTCTTTTTCTGTATCAACATCTATAATAACAGCTTCTTCCTTTAAAATTGCATTTTTATAAATATTTAAATCATCTTTTCCATAATTAAGCTTAACTTTTCTCTCATTCAAAAAGCTGCATTGATAGCCAGCCAAAGCTTTTACATTTAATAACTCTTTATTATCTGACAACTCTGCAATCCAGGCAGTATCATACTTAGCTACATTTGTCATAATCTGAACAGCTTTTTTGAGCAAACGATCTAAAGAATTCTCATTTACGATTAATTGGTTAATTGAACTCAAGCTTTGATAAATACGATTGAAAATTTCTATTTTCTTATCCAGCTGTTTTTTTTCTGTTACATCTACTGCCATTGAGATAAATAACTTATTGTCATCTTCATCCAAGCCAAGATATGCATTTTTTATATCCCAGATTATTTGCTCATTCTTCTTAGTGCTTATTTTAAATTCTCCACTACTTACGTTTTTGATATTATTATAAACTTCTTTTAAATCTTTGTTATCTAAATTTTTCCCATATGCCTTTTCCAGCCATTTATCAATTGTAGGTAATTCAGCTTCAGAATAACCAGTTAACTCCTGCCAGGTTTGATTGACTTTTAAAACCTCACCATTATCATTGTGAAGCATTATCGAGAATGGAGATTCTTCAACTGCATTAGTAAAAAGCTCTGATTTATTCTTTATTTCTTGTCTCATTTTACATTTTTCTTTTACATTTCTTAAAACAAAAACAATCCCGCAAATTTCTCCTGCTTCATCTTTAATATTAGCAGCAATATCTACAATGTAATCTTCCTGCTTAGTTTTAGTAATTAATTTTATATCATTTGCCAGGTTAAGATGTTTACCTTCTCTGATAATTTTTTTAAGAGGATTCTTAATAATTTTACCAGTTTTAGAATTGATCATTTTAAATACTTCACTAATATGGCTTCTTTTTGCTTTTTTCTGACTAAATCTAGCTATATTTTGAGCAACTTTATTTATCTTAATTATCTTTCCCTTTTTATCGGTGACTATAACACCATCACCAATTGAATTTAAGGTTATAGAGAGGAAATCTATCTGCTCTCTTTTTCTTTTCTTTTTTATAAAATCAGATTTTGGCTTTCCCATTTTCAACCTCCTCATATACAACAAAGTTATATTTATCTGCTTTAAGTGAATTTTTAAATGCTTAATGGTTGTCTACTCTATAATTAGTTAAAGAGCAGATAATTCCTTTATTTGCTAAATTTTAATTTATATCGAAAAAGAAATAAAAATAATTAGCAGCTTATTAATTCGCTTCAGAATTTTTTATTCCTTCTTTTATCTCTGCATCACTTAAGTTTTCAATGCTGGAAATATTACCGTCTTGATCAATTTTTATTCTTTGACCTGCTTCCAAAAATGTTCCAATCTCATCTAATTTTTCGTTATCTATTTCTTCGTAATTATCAATATTTTCAGCTGCTGCTATAACAATAGTGCCTTGATAGACACTAAAAGTTTCAACACCCTGCTCATCATCTACTTCAATTGAATATATTGTGCCTCTACTCCCACATATTGCTTTTGGTGTATGAACATTTAACTCACCTTCGGTTTCTTTACCATTTATATAAATAAAACCAAAAAACATTCTCAAAGCTTCTGACCATTTACTTCTCGCTTTGAGCTCTTCTTTAAACTCTACGTCAGAGTTTGGGTTAAGACTTATTATTTTCTGAGCCTTTTCATGAACAATTTCTACATGTGATGCTCTTCCCGTTCTAATACGGTCACCAGGTATTAATTGATCTTGCTGTTTAGCATTAACCCATTCATCACTACCCAATTTTTTTATCTCAACTATACCATAAACATATGAAATACTTCCTGCAGCATCAAACCTATCTGCTTCTTCTTTTACCGTATTTCCCAGGTTTGAAAGACGCATTCGAGTATTTTCAATCTCATATTCTTCTTTAAAACTACCAAGATTTCTATGACCAAGATAATGACTATAGTGATTTTTTAACTTAAAGACATCAATATAGCGGTCAACTTTTTTCTCCACGTCCCAATCTGCCTGATTTTCTCTTAAATTTCTGCTTGTTTCCGCTCTATTCAAAAAACGATATTTGATTGTATCAGTAACAGAGCCTTCGAGCATCTTATCAGGATATCCTTCTATTTCAAAACGCGTATATCTTATTTCTTCATGTTTATTTACACTAATTTCTAGAACCCCTTGTCGATAACTAATTTGCTCAATATGATAATTTTCTATAATAATTGCTGGATGATATCCTGCTGCACCAAGAATAGCAAATTCCATAAGAGTTAAATCATCAGAAATTATCATTTCCCCATCAGTTTCAAGTTCTTGATAGTTAGCATAATTTTTTTCATCCATATAATACCAGGTTTCATAATTGTTATGAAGTTCCTGGACATCAGTTGGAGTCTGAGAAATATCAATTAAATCAGGTACTACTTTATATCGACTGTTTTCAAACATTGATTTATTTAATCTAAATCCAGCTTCAACAACTTTTCCATCTCTGACAACAACTTCTAAAGTTTCACCATATATTGAAATATTACTTTCAAAATCCAGAGGCCATTCTGGCTGTGAAGCACTTACTGGAAAAGAAAATATAAACAATATAAATAAAAAGAAAAAAACCTTAAATATTTTTTTCATTCTCAGCACTCCTTGCAATAATTAATTTAATAGTATTAATAATCTTTATTATACTACAATATTCAAAATTAGTAAAAAAATATAATTATACACCCCTAATTAAAAACCATCAGGAGTGTATAATCAGCTTGATTTTCTATTTTATTTTATCATGTTACTTGTTTTAATCATTGCAATCTTGAAGTCTAATTCTGAAGTTAGCCTTGTCCATTAACCCAGGTCTAACCTTTATAATCAACGGATTTTGACTTATTATCTCTGCACCTTCGGGCAGGCTAGCTTCGTTAATCTTTAAGACAAGAGTTTCTCCAACCACAGTGTTACTATCAGGGTCAAACACAAAATGATATCTTCCCTGGTTATCAACCTCTATTATTTCTCCAGTGATTGAAATAATCTCCACTCCTGCTATTCCTGCTTCTCCTTCATCCTGTACACCATTTTCATTTTTATCATGGTAGACTTTTCCGATTATTGTTGATAAATCAAAGACAGGATCTTTACTGACCAATACTGCAGCTTCTACTTTATCTGAAATCAATGTATTAGCTTTCATTAGATAAGCTTCATTTAGATATTCTATACCAGTTTGAGTTCCACTTCCAACCACTAATGTATAGCTTAGCTTTAAGCTTTCTCCAGCTTTTAATTCAGAAATCTCCCAGCTTAATAGTCTTTCTCCTTCTGGCTCAAAGAGTTCTTTAGTACCATTTCTTTCTATTAAGGCTGAATCAGCTGTGTATTTAAAGAAATTAGGTAGCTTATCATAGAGTTTAAAGTCTTCAACATCATTTTCACCATCATTTTCTACTCTAATCTGATAGCTGATAAATTCTCCGACTGCTGTTGTTTTGGCCGATGCTTCTTTATTTATTTTGAGCAGGTTTTCCTGAATTGGATCAATTGGAATATGGTTATTGAAAACATCTGGATCACCTGTCTGCAAATCAAAATTGAGATAATATAAAGCATCTTCATTCAGTTTCGGTGGTCTACTATAATCTACAACCTGAACCCCAGTAGTTGATGGATCTGCATCAGTGATATCAGTAGGTCTAATATATTCAGTTGACTCTGGTGATAATACTTCAGATGGGGTCAGATCATAACCGTCTTTTTCAGCTGCAATCTGATATTTCCCTTCTGCTGTTACTATAAATTGATAGCTTCCACTTGCATCAGTTACCTGACCCTGTTGTCCTGTTTCTAAAAGTCCTGGGTCAACTTTATTGCCATCTTCATCCAGCAGATAGAGCACTACCCCTGCAACAGCTTCTCTTGTAATTGAGTTGTAAACTATACCTTCAGGATCAATCTCTTCAGTTTTAATTGTCAGATTACCATTTGATATTTCATCTGCAGTAATTTCTATCTTAGCAAATGTTGTTTTGTCCTGATTCTTAATTAAAGCTGTGTAGTTTCTATCAGCAGATGGCAGACTTAACTGTCCACTTTCAGCTGCACTTAGAACTTTATGGTCATTGTAGATTTCTTCTCCATTTTCAGCTCTGATATCTAAATACCAGCCGCTAAAGTCATTAAATATACTGCTGTTGAGTTCAAACTTCAGATTTGCCTGGCTGTTTAAAACACCTGCTGTTATAGTTTTTTCTACACTTCCGCTTAAGGGATCATAATTATTTTTTGAAGCAAAATAATCAATTTTTACAGTAATTTTTTCGGCTGATTCTACTTTGGCTCTGTACTTGATTTCTTTTCTTTCTCCTGGAGCTATTTCTGGAGCTATTTCGTTAAAGCTTAATCCATTAAAGAAGATTGATTCGTCATTTTCATCATCTATTGTCCTACCATCAACTTTTGTGCTTTCTTTTATATAACTAAGAGATTCTGGATTTTGAGCACTTAGATTAAGATTATAGGCTGTATTTTTACCTATATTTTCTAATGTGAAGATATATTCCAGAGTATCTCCAACTTCGATTTTTCCACCATTAATATCATTAACTTCTATCTCTGCCCGGATAACTGGAGTACTTCCTACAGTCACATCTTTACTCCTCTTAACTGTACTACTATTCTCTGAAGAAAGATCTGCTCTACTGTTTATTATTTCTCCATTGTCAACTCCTTCATTAACCTTGACCTGATATTTGATTTCAATTTCTGCACCAGCTTCTAAATCACCCAAATCAAAAACCACTTGATTGTCGACTATACTATAGCTTCCAAACTCTGAAGCTTCAACTGTATTATTGAAATATTTATTTAATGCAAATTCAAATAGTCTAACTCCTAAAAATGCCTGTTTTTGAATCTGGTTTATTTCTATACTTTCTTCAATTAAACTAGTATTGTCTGGTATTAAATCACTTAAGTTAACCTTTAATGCTGATGCTCCACCAATATTTTTAATTGTTGTTTTAATTTCTAGTTCATCTCCAGAATTAATTTCAGTTTCGTTTATATCAATTTTAGTTATTTCTTTTTCAATATCAAGTACTGCACTATCACATCACCTATTCTAAGTTTAAGGGGATCCTCTAATCCTGTTGTTCTTGGATCATCACTTAATTTATCTTTCAGCTGATAGTTAAGATCATCTTTACCACTTACTTCAGCCTGATTTATTACTTCAGTTCCACTTATTAGATTATCCATGGTTTTTACTTTATAGCTTATCTCTATATTTTTGCCACTTTCTAAATTACCATCTTCATTGGCCAGATTTGCTATATTAAGCCCATCTAAAAGTGGAAGGCTATTATTAATGTCATCTATATTTTTGCCATTAACTATTGTTGATCCAGCAATATACTCACTACCTGCAGGTATTGGAGCATAAACTTCTATGTCTTTGAGTAATCCTGCCCCGATATTTTCTATTTCCAGGCTGTAAGTTATTTCTGCACCAGAACTTAAAGTGTTTCCATCATAGTCTGCAGTTAATTCAGCCTTAATTTCTGGGCGTTCTATAGTATGACTAATTTTCTCACCAATATTACCTGCCTGATCTGTAAGCTGTATTTCTATTGTCCAATCACCTGCATCTAATCTATCAAGCTTATCTTCAGCAAAAGTGATTTGCTGAGTTTCTGAACTGACTACTCCGTTTTCATTAATTTCTCTGCCATTTTGATCTCTAATAATTGAATTGTAGGAACTATCTATTTCTGCATTTTTTATATCAAAGTAAAGGCCGGTTTCTTTTTCAAAATTAATACTATTTTCATCAATATAGTAGTTTTCAGGTGCAGTTTTGCTAAAGAAAACTGAACTATTATCTGTTGTTTGATTTATTTCCTGTCCTGAATTTCCTGCCATATCTTCATAATTGATTACAAAAACAACTTCGCCTTCTGTATCCTCATCTGTCATGGTATATTCGGCCTGCCAGGTGGTAGCATCATTATCTTCTAAGTCTGTTGCGGAGACTTGATTATCAGCTATGGTTATACTCAGTTCAGTTATGTCTTTACTTGATATAAAGTTTAATGTTATTTTATCTCCTACTTTTGCATGATCATTATTATCATTATCTGATTCTATATTTACAGTATCTAAGGTAGGAATAGAAGTCTCTTTATCAATTTGGTCTGTTACCTCATTACCAGTATTACCGGCAGAATCTGTTAAGGTCACAGTTAATGTTAAAATTCCATCACTTAAACTGCTAACATTTATTCCAGAAATTGTTTGAACAGTTTCAGTTATTTCTCCATTTCCTTCTACTGTGTTCTCATTTTCATCAACTATAATGTAATCATAATCTGCACCTACATCTCCATCTGCAAATTTAAAAGATATATTTTCTTCATTGTTAGAGTTAATAATTTCTTGATCAATACTCACACTGTAAGCTGGTTTAATAGTGAAATTTGCATTTTCACAAGTTATATCGTAATTGGGATTATCTAATGTATTTAGTTCAATAGCATAATTTCCTGGTTCTTCTCCGTCTTCACGGTTTAATTCTACAGCTAAGCTATCTCCACTTTCGAGATTTCCTTCTGTTATCTGATAGCTCAGTTCTGGATCATCTGTACCCTCATATTTTGATATATCATCTGCTGCAATTGTTATTGCTTTTTTCTCAACTGTAAGTGAGCGCTCTACATTATCTGCTGGTAGATAAGATACATTACCATCCTGTAAAGCAATTATTGTAGTTGTTCCAGCATTATGAATGTTTACTGTATTACCATCAATACTTGCTACATCTGGATTTGAACTCTCATAGAAAACATCTAAGCCTGAAGATGCAGTTGCCTCAAGAACAAAATTATCGTCTCCATATGTCTTGCTTTGCCAATCACCTGCTTCAAAGGTGATAGCTTGTTCTTTAAGAAAAGAAAATGTCAAAGTAATGTTCTCTTCACTTCCTTCAGCAATCACTCCCGTTGTAAAAACATTTCCATTCCAAGAACCCTCACTATCAAAAGAGTGTTCTGAAGAAATTACAACATTGTCAGATCGCTCATAATCACTATCTGGTCTAAGTTCAAAAGTTGTACTCTCACCAATAGGAACAGCTCTGGTCTCTGGAATAACCGTTCCTCCCGAACCTAATACTTCTGCTGTTAATGTCCTGGCAAAATTCACACTATCATGGACAAAACTAACAATATCACCATTAGATCTGCCTGCTTCATTAATTGCAACCGCCCTATAATAATATGTAGTACCATCGTTAAGGCCAGTAATCTGACGAGAAAAACCTACATCTGTAGCTGGACCTTCAATAGTATGAGGGGAAGCAGCAACTAGGGTCGAATTACTTAGATCTGAGTTAGTGCTGTATTCAAAATATAAGGTTGTAGGCTCATCATTAGCAGCTCCAGAATCACTTAATACACCTTCCAGGACAGCCTCATATTTTCCTGTAGACATAGCACCTGTTTCTGCTTCAGGTCCTAAACTTGGTTCATTGACATCTGTTATATATCTAAATCCCATCATGACACGTATAGGTGTCTCACTCAATGCTGTTCTCCCAACAGCGTCCACAGCTGTTCCATCACCTCCTGGTTGATAAGCCATGTTTGCCTGCGGCCACCACTGATCAATAATCGGACTTCCGATTTCAATATTTTCATAATCAATGCTGTCAGCTGCGTAGTGAGTTCCACTACCTGTACTTACTCTCCCTTGAGCAATAAAGTATGTTTGCCCGGGATATAGAGTAACACTTTTGCCTAATTTTACCATCTCTTCTTGACCTGAGTCACCACCAACTACAACATCTCGTGTATGGTCAAATACAACTCCACTCAAAAGTTTGTCAAGTCTTGGATTTCCATCCCCAATTGTATCCCCAGTCCAGGAGGTTTCATATATACCACCTTGAAATCCACCAGTTGCAGTTGGCCCACCACCACCCCATAAATGTGTAACCTCAACTTCTCGAGAAACTGTAAATGCATAACCACGCCATAAAAAATTATTGAGTTGAAACCCACTTGCATAATTTGAAACTCGAAAATCCCCTGAACCACCCCTGGCATAAGCAGGGGTTGTATTAGTAATACCGATAAATAATAAACACATCAAAGCAAAAAAGAAAATGTAATATAATTTATTAGTTTTATGTGCTTTTATCTTCATTATATTCCCTCCCGGATTATCTCCTTATAAATCAAAATTTTACCATTAACTCAACTATATTAAAGCTCACCATGCTTTTATAATATTAACAAACCAGCCTTCTGACTCATAACTCAAATCACTCAGATCATCATTGAAATCGGTAAAATTATAGCCAATTCCAAGTTTTAAATCATTCTCAAATCTCTTATAACCTCCCAGTAAAAAGCCGCTCTTTCTATCTTGAGCCAGTTTGTTCTCTAAAATTCTGTATTCTCCAAATAGTTCTATATCTTCTCTTAACTGATAATTTAATCTATTAACCCAGAGATAGGTTTCGCTTGAAGTCCATTCATCACTCAAAGAATTAAGCTTTACTTCTCCGTTTTTATAGGCTATCTTTTCTGTAAGCTGCCATTTTGGACTTATCTCAAAAATAAAATCTAGAGCAAATATCTGCGATCGTTCAGCCGGAAAACTGCCAAAATCATCATCAGTTAGATAATTATCCTTTTTTAAATATGTGTACTTACCGAGTAAATTAAGTCTATCATTTTTTACCGGCCTGTAAGCAAAACCTAAACTAGCATCTAAATATTCATCCTCTTCCTCACTTTTTTCTCTTGAATATTCTATTCCTGAGACTAAAGTTAAAGCAGGACTGTAGTTCCAGCTTAAATCAGATTTATAGAAAAACTGCTCTAAATCTTCACTACCTCCATCTTCTCTGTATTCTAAACGAGCTGAACTATTGAGATTGTTTCTTCTGTAACTAGTACCAAAACCAATTATATCTCTTTTAAAATCATCCCGATCATCTCTAATCACATCACTACGGCTGTAATCAAGACTCAACAATAATCCTTCTAAAGGTGAATAATCTATACCTATAATATTAGTATTTTCTCTACCCTGATTTTGAGCTTCGATTCTATACTCTCCGTATATATCTGTTTTATCATTCAGACTTGAGCTGCTGCCAAATACCGCTGTATCTTTTTCTTCAGTAATATCTCTTTTAAGCTCTGTATAAAGCTCACTTTTTTCATTTATCCTGTAAGCTGTACCCAGACTCAAGCTTTGCTTATCTCCAGCTTCAGCTTGAGCATTAAAGCTCCACTTATCAAAGTCAGCCCTGCCACCTAAAGTTGTGATATTATAATCATCATTGTCCCCACTTAAAGTAAGCTGCTGTTTGGCATAAATACTTCTGTTTTCACTTAATATATAATCTAAACCTAAGGCTCCGGTTAAGGTATTTTCACTTTCTTTACTTTCTTCCTGCTCATATTTATTTTTTAGTTCTACCCTTATATCTGTTTTCTGACTGTAATCCATTTTAGAAGCTAAAGTAATCATCTCAGTATCTCTATAACCTCTACTGCTTTTATCATAACTTAAACTATTTTCATATTTAACTCCACTATAGATTGTCTTTAATCCATAATCAGTCCTGTCTTCTTCTAAAAAACTGCTGCTTGAATTAAAACCTGCTTCTTTATCACTGTAATAACCATCAAGATAAATCTTTTCGGTCAGCTGTTCTTTGAATTCAAAATTAAAGGCTTCTGCCTCTGCTTGAGAAGTTAAATTAAGTTCTCTGTAATTTAAGCCCCCATCATCAGAAAAATACCTGCCAGCAGCAAGTTCATTGCTTTTTGCCCATTCAATTAATATATTCCTCGTTGAAGAAGGACTATATTCTAAATTTACACCTCTAATTTTGTAATCATCATCATTTATATTAACTTCTTCTGCCTGCTGTAAACTTATGCTTAGATCTTCACTCAATTTAAGCCCTGCTTCCAGACCATAATTATCATAGCTATCTGCTGCAGAATCATAGTCAACTTCATAATTTACTATTATGTAGTATTTATCTTCACCACTTGCATCTTCAATTAAATTTCTATCAGCGATAAGTTCTCGCCTATTTTTTAAGATCAGCCTTCCCTGTAGATAGTTGATTTCATAGTCTCTACCTGCTGCTAAATTCTTTGTTTCAATCACCCTACCAGTTACTGCATCTTTTAATTCTAAAGTTATACTTTCACTACCTGCTGTAATATCATCATTTCTTAAATAATATAGTGAGCCTCCAGTAAGTTCCAATTCATCCTGAGCTCTGATGGTAAAAGGCTGCTGCAGAAAAGCATCTGCAAAAAATCGCTTATCATAGCTTAAATTGAGACCATAAATAGTTTTTCTGAGGTTAATTAAAGAGTTCTGATCATAATTAACCCGATAATTACCCCATAAGGCTTTAAAGGTTTCTGATTCTAATGCAAGATAAAATTTGCCTGCTGTATCAACTTCAGAATATATTTTAGAATCATCACCATAAACCGGATAGTATTTTTCTGCATCTATTTTTTCAAAAGGTGTAGTCTTTTTCTTATCAGTTATATTTTTAAAAATTTCATCAATTTTTTCTTCTCCGGTATCTAACCAGGCGGTAATTAAATACTTACCCTGTATTTTCCCTCTAAGATAAAAGGCGATCCTTCCTATATCTACTTCCTCTGCAAATTGATCACTATCATCTACCAGCTCAATTTCGCTTTTTATAGAATTATTTCCATAATATAATTCGGCCAGTCCTACAAAAAATTCTCCCTGATAAAATGAATTGCCTTCTTCTGCTTTAATGTCTGCTGAATAAATAAGAGTTAATGCTAATAAGAAAAATATGAAAAATATAAATATAAAAGAAAAATTAGTTTTCAAAATTTTCACAACTGCTCCCCCTTAATCTTTTTTTGTTGTAATTATAAAAATAAGCTCTAATAAATCACTATTCTTCCAGGCGATTAATGGTTTCTCTAAATCTCTTTTCCTCAACCGGCCATAAAAGATAGTCAAATGCGCCTACGTCAAAAGCTTCAACTGCATAATCATGATTATCAGCAATAAAGATAATTTTAATCTTCTTGTCCAAGTGATGAATTTGTTTTGCTACCTCTAAACCACTATATCCCATAATATTAGTGGTCATAATTACTACTTTAAGTTCTCTTTTATCTTTTTTTAATTCAGTTAAACATCTGATAGGATTTTCATAATTTGCTATCAAATTTAATTCTTTATTTTGAGAAATCAAGCTTGTTATTTCTTTAAAATAGTTGGCATTATCATTAATTATCACTGTGTTGAACATAAGTTCTCCCTTCTAAACTGCTAATTTTGTATTATATTTACAGCATAGCATAGAAATCTAAAAGTAATCTAAAACTGGCAATCAAAAATAATTCACTCCATAAAAAAATCCCAGATTGTCTGCTAAAAACAACCTGGAATCATCTTGATTAAAATATTTTATTTTTAAAATTCACTTGATTAAATGTCATCATAACTGATTTTAAGCTCAATACCTAAATCCCTGCTTAAGGTCATCCTATACTGATTATATTGCATTCTTGCTAATTCTTCTTTAGCCTGAAATTTTAAAAGTTTTATAAGCTTTTTCTGAGCTGGATCAAATAAAAAATCAAGCTCTAAAATAGTTTTTAGAAGCTGCTCTGACTTTTGAAATTTTTGCTGTTTATAATAGTTATCTGCTGCTTTTAAAAGAGCATCTTTATATTCTTTTTCAAGTTTGGCTTTATAATTATAGGCCCATTCATAATCTACATCTTCAAGATAAGGGCCCTGATAAACTTTTATCAACTGCTCAATTTCTTCAGAAGAAAAAGCAGAATTAGATTTTATTTTAGTAATTAGAGTTTCAAATTCTAATAAAGCTAAATCGAAGTTATCTAAATTAAGTCTGTAATAACCCCTTTTACTGGTAATAATTTTTTTGAAACCTATCTCTCTAAAAGCCTTTCTTAAACTATAAATGGTAGTATATAAAATATTATTGGCTTTCTGCTGTGTTTTGTCCGGCCACAACTTTCCTGCTAATTTATTAATTGCTACAAGATTACCTTTATGATCAAGCAATAATAAAAATAATTCTTGAGATTTTAAGGTCGGCCATTTAATATTTAGTTTTTCTTCCTGATAGCTTAAGTCTAATTGACCAAAAGAATTGACCTTTATTTTTTCAGATTTTTCTTCTACTAAACCTTGCTTTTCTTTTAATCTCTGAACTGTTTTTTTAAATCGCTGTTTAGAAATCGGTTTTAATAAATAATCTAGAGCATTTAACTCAAAAGCGTCAACTGCATAATTATCATAAGCGGTAATAAATACCACATCAAGATTTTCATCAATATCTTGGATCTTTTGGGCCAGTTCTAAACCATTAACTCCAGGCATTTGAATATCTAAAAATACTACATCAGGCAACTTACCCTGCTCTAATTCTTTAAGACACTTTTCTGCCTGACTGTAACTGCCAAGTAGATTTAAGCTGTCAGATTTAATTACAAAATCTTTCATTCTTTCTAAAGCATGTATTTCATCATCTACTATTATTGCATTTAACATATCCGACCTCCTCATCTAAGCTATTTAAAAAGTTTCTATCTTTATTCGAAATCTTCATATAAAATATAATCTTCTTTTTGCTGTTTTGCCCTGTACATTGCATTATCAGCATTTTTTAAAAGTTCACTGAGATCCTGCCCATGTTCAGGATAAATACTGATACCTAAACTAACACTTATAAAAAAGTTGCTTTGATCAACTATCAGTGGTTCTTTGAAAGCATCGACAATTCTTTTAGCCACCTGTTTTATCTCCTCCATGGAATTAATAGCAGTAACCGTAATCACAAATTCGTCACCACCAAGCCGAAACAATTTATCATTACTTCGCAAACTGCTACTTAACAAATCAGCTACTTCTTTTAAAACTTTATCACCAACATCATGCCCGTAATTATCATTAATTTCTTTGAAATTATCTATATCTAAAAATAATATTCCAATTTTTTTCTGCCTGTTTTTAGCTTTTTCTTTTAAATCAGAAAATGATTTAACAACTAAATCACGATTAGCCAAACCGGTAAGCTGATCATGATAAGCCTGATTCTCTAAATTTTGTAATAAATATATTACAATACCGATGAAAATTAAAAGAATTACAAACATAATCATACTGTTAATTAAAAATAAGTTTCTATTAAAATTAATGTCAGCCTGCATTACAGACTCGTTATACTGAATACCTACAATATATGAAGCCCAGCCCTGGCTGCTTTCCAGAGAGTCTTCAACTATAGCTGGAAAAAAATTATGGATATAATTACTTCCATTTGCTTGAATATTTCTTGACTGCATCTGATTGCTTTGAGCAGCATTGCTGGCTAATTCAGCCTCATATTCAGGTATCTCAGAATATAAAAAGGGTTCTTCATTACTTAACCTACTAACATTTCCCTGGAGAGCATCAACTCTATAAAGTCCGATGTCTTCTACAATTTCATATTCTGCAATTAAATTATCTACATCTCTAAATAATTTCAAATCCTTTAACGCAGGAAATCTTTTCAGGATATCAACACTTAATTCTAATAAATACTGATTATCAGGGGTTGGCTGATAACTATATTTTTTAAATTCACCCGTGTTTATCGATAAATCAAGTCTATCAATAACTAATGAATCACCTTTTAATCGCTGCCTTAATGATTCAGCGAAGCTGGGAAAGCGATTAAAATCCAATCCTAAATCAGGAGCATAAGTTGTTGCTGTGACTTTTAAATCACTATTAACAATAAAGATTTCATAATCAACAAACTCCTTTTTTAATTCTTCTAAATTCCATTCTTTCACATTAGGATTATCTTTATATTTATCTAATAAAACCTGAGAATATTTACGCATCTCCATGTTTAATTGATTATCAGCAATTTTTAAACTTTGATCAACATGAATAATAGAATCTACTATATTTCTTTCCACCAGTTTCTGACGTTTCTCATAATTATTTTCTATTAAGACATTGCTTCTCTGATAATTATTATAAGAAATGAACATTATCACTAAAGTTAATAAAATAATAAAAAGAAATTTATACTTTATAAAAAAATTATTCAATCTTTGCCTCACCCCTCTAACCCTGCTTCGGTATTTTAAATTTTATAGTTGTGCCAGCTCTTTTAGTGTTTTCTACTTCTAATTGTTGATTATAAATCCTTTTTAAACGATGATTGATATTTTTAAGCCCTACTTTTTCTCTTTCCTTATTATCATTTTTTAACAGATAATGCTTCAATTCTTCTTCACTCATACCCGGCCCATCATCAATGACTTTAATTTCAAAATAATCTTTTAACTCGCTTATGCAAATTTCTAAATTACCTCCATTTTCTCTGCTTAAAAGTCCATGTTTAACTGCATTTTCAACTAAAGGCTGAATTATTAAAGGTGGTACCGTAAATATTAAATCTGCAGCTAGATTATATTTTACTGTTATCTTATCACCAAAACGAGCTTTTTGAATGTTTAAATAAAAATCAATAAGTTCTAACTCTTTTTTGATGGAAACCTGCTTATTTAAACTGTCAAAATCAAAGCTATAACGGAGATAACTTGAAAGTTCTAACACTAATTTGCTGGCTTTTGCTGGATTATTTTCACATAAATAAGCAATGGCACCCAGGGTATTATATAAAAAGTGAGGCTTGATTTGGGCTCTAAGAAAATTCTGCTTTTGCTGGATACTATCTTTTACTTTTTCTTTTAAAATAACCATGTTTCTTACTTTTGCCTTTAATTCACTGCTGGTAAAAGGCTTTTGAATAAAGTCATTAATGCCTATTTCAAAGCCCTGAATTAAATAATCGGGTTCACTTCTGGCTAAAACCACTAATATAGGAAGCTCAAACAGCATATAATCATCTCTAATTATTTTGCATAATTTCAGAGTTGATTGATCTAAAGAAAATAAATTAATTATAATCAAAGCAACTTCCTCATTTAATATATCTTTAATATCTTCTTTTTTATCTACAAACTGAATATTATAATCTTCAACTATTAAAATATTTTTTAAGAATTCAATATCACTTGATTTTTCTCCTATAATCAAAATAGTTTCTTTACTATTGTTAGGTGAATATTTTAATTTATTTTCTTTTTCAATTGTTTCTGATCTAATTGAATCAACAATTTCAGGAACTTCTTGATAATTATCATAACTTAAACCCGGAAGCGAAATAGTAAAAAGCAGTGACCTATTGGCCAGCTTTTCGACCTCAAAATCTCCTCCCTGTTTTTTAATCAGCTGCTGAATAATAAACTGTCTTAAATCATTTAAATCAGTAATAAATAAAGAATCACCTTCAATATCAAGAATGTCTGACTTATATTTAAATAAAATTTTATTTGCTTCGATTTTTAGCTTTATTTTAATTTTATTATTAGCTTTTTCTGCCATAAATGAGATCTCCGCTGAATCGATAGAAACTGTGACATATTCTAAAAGATTGTAAATCGCTTGAATCAGCTGACCTTTATCAGCAACAATAATAAACTTTTCTTTCTCAATATTATTTTCTACCTTAATATCTTTTTCAGAAAGCATGGGCTTAAAAAACTCTATTATATAATCAATAATCTGATTAAGCTCTAAATCTTCAGTTTCTGATTCAATAGTTCCCTTTTTAATATCTGCATAATCAATAAAACTGTCAAAAAGGTAATTTAAACCCTGACCTCCTTTAATTATACCGGCTAAATCTTTTTTAGAATCTACTGTTAGGGCTTTAACATTATTCCTAATTACCGACTCTGCAGCTGAAATAATATTATATAAGGGTAGTTTAAATTCTTTTAAAGTAGTAGTAATAAATTTATCTTTAAAGTGGTCTAATTTGCTTAAATTTTTGTTAGCCTCTTCCAGTTTTTCTGAATATTGAACTAGGTCGGTATATACAGCAGAAAAACGCCTGCCGACTATAAAGAGCAATGAGAGGACAACGAAGAATATTCCATATGACAAAAGATTATAGGAAAGCAAATCAAATTGATCTCTAAAAATTTGAATATCATATTGAACCGCTAACATATCGAAAACAAGTATTAGTGCAATTATTCCCAAAAAAGAAATTGTAGTTAATAAAATCAGAATCTCTTTACTTAACTCTTCTTTATCTACCAGAAAGATCTTTAATATCTGGGCAAAAGTAAATATAGAAAAAATAATAATCGAAATATTATAAAATTTTAAAAATGTAAACATAGATGGTGGGTGAAGTAGATAAGAAAATACAGCTAAAACCAGTGTAATCAAATATGAATAACCAATTGCTTTATATAAAAATTCTTTTGAGCTTATAATCTGACTAATTAAAAAACTGAAACTACCGGCTAAAACAAAAATACTAAAATAATAAATTAAATAAAAACTATAATTCCATTGATTAAATACTACCGAAAAAATTTGGTTATAGAGTATTGTATAAATAGAAGTTGCCAATAAAAAAAGAGCTAAATATAAGTAAATTTTTTCATTTAGTCTAAAAAAATAAATAATTCCTGCAAAGATCCCAAGCAAAAGATAAATTAAAGCGAAAATAAGCCCGATTGGAGCTCGAGAAAATAAATCATCAATTAGATTCTGGTATGAAGAAATCGAAGCAATAATCTCTTCTCCAATAGTAAATTGACGATTATTATTGTAAAAACGGAAATAAAGATATTTATCCTGCCAGTTTTGAGGTAAAGAAACCAGAGAATGATAATTTTCTGGCAGCCTGAGTTTTCCTTCTAAACTGCCATTTTCATAAATTTGATCACCATTAAGATATAATTGATAGGGGAAAGGATATTCTATGGCTAGAACTCCTGGCAAATAAAGCGTAGGATTATCGATATCATAATCTGGCAGCTTTACTCTAAGCCAGATATAACTATAATCGGTAGATTGTTCAATTGTATCTCCAGGCTGATAGGACTGCCAGCCTTCTGCTAAATCAAAATTATATATATTATCTCTTCCACTTGGAAGATCACCAGGGATATATTCCCAGGTCTGATTTTCAAATTCTCTAATATCATTATTTGCATGGCTTCCATCAGCTAAAAGAAATAAAAACAGAAAACATGCAAATATTATAAAGATTTTTTTCATTAAGGTCGCTCCCTTATTAAAGAAATTAGTTTAGCATTAATCCTGGATGAAGATCTCATAGTCTCTACCCTTAACATCCAGTCCTGAGTAATTATAACTATCATAACCGTTATTTATAATTATATTGTATCTTCCCCGACGGGCATGATAAATATCATCATTTAAAGTTATTAATTCCAGTTTTTTATCAATTGAATTTTTTCTAAGATTGATCAATTCATCCAGTTTTTCTCTCAGAGCATATTTAAAATAGTCATTCCAGTAAATGACTGCCGGATTATCCTGAAATAGTATATAAGCATAACCCAGCTCTTTATTTGTAATAATAGCATCTTTATTGAAATCTCTTTCATCTCTCTCAATATCATGATTGGATAAAAAGTTAATTTTATTCTTTTTAGATGTTTTTTCTAAATTTCGCATTGAAAATAAGGGGTTCATACACATCTCTTTAATATTATAATAGAGAGGGAAATTAAAAACATTTAAATTGGTATGATTAATAAAACCATTTAAATATTCATCATCACCAGACCAGTATTCACCCACCATAAAAGTATGATCTATAAATTCAGCTGCAAAATCCTTTGAAAAATCCCAGCGCATATCTTTTAAATTATCAAGCCTAAAACTATCAAAACCTATTTCATATTTTAACCATTTAGCCCAATCGATAAGTCCATCTTTCATATATGCATTATCTGAATAATAGCAAACCGTTTCCCCAAAACTGTTTCTGCTCTGACAGTTACCACATTCGTGACAGAAATGCTCGTAATTTTTCGGGAAGTGTCTTTCCTCAAATTTAGTATATGTTTTTTTCTTAAAATATGGATTCCATTCTTTTTTTTCACCCAACATATGGCCTAAAACTAGATCAGCCATCACTTCGACATCATTTTTATGCAGTTTATTTATCAGTTCTTTCAGCGATTTCTTATCTCCAAATTTTGAATTCAAGTTGTAATGTTCTTTAATATCATATCCCATAGAATTATCTCCCGCCATTCCTTTTGAAGGAGGTGGCAGCCAGACTGCATCAAAACCTTTTATAGAAATCTCTTCAGCAATTGCACTAATTTCTTTCCACCAGTCATTCAAACAATTCCAATGAAAAGCCTGTAATATTACCATATTTTTTTTATCTCCTGTTAGATCTATCATTTATTTGTGAATATTAATTTCTATTCTTACTTAATTATAACATATTTTAGAATTAAACACACAATTTTACCTGTATTTTCACAAATAGACAGATAACACAAAGATTGCTTAGTTAAATTTTAAGCCAATTCTTTAATTCTTCTGCTTTTTCTAGTGCTAAATCATGGCCTCTACTATAAAGATCTTTAAGCTGATCTACATCTTTAGTAAAGCGATCAATCTCTAAGTCTTTAGGTCTAAATACAAAAAATTCACCTTTATCTTCTTTCTCCTCAATTAATTCTAAAGTTTTATTATAATTAAGATGTCTTGTTTTTAAGCCTTCAACTAAATTAGGATACTTTTTTAAGAAAAGATCTAATATGAATTTAGCTTTAAGAGGTGATTTACGGTAATCTTTAGGTCTGGTTAAGATTACAAAAACCTTTTTATAACCATCAGCCAAAGCCTTTTTAACAGGAATTGAGTCTTTTATTCCACCATCTAGATAGGCTTTTCCTTCAATCTCTACCGGACTTGCCATCAAAGGCAAACTGCTTGAAGCCTTAAATAGTTTATCTATTTTTTCATTACTCTCAAATTTTTGAGGAGAAAAATATTCTACTTCCCCACTTTCACAGGCAGTAACAGCTACTTTTAGATTGCTGGAAGAATTTTTAAAAGCCTGATAATCAAAAGGAAGTACCTCCCGGGGAAGTTTATGAAAGAGAAAATCCATCCCAAAATAGCTGCCATTTTTAATTAAATTTTTAATTCCCATATATCTTTTATCTTCCACAAGTTCAGTAAAGAGCTTCTTATTTCTCACCCTCTGCCTGCTGCAGTAATTAGCAGCATTATTAGCTCCAGCTGAAACACCATATAGCTGCTCAAAATATATATTATTTTGCAATAGATAATCTATAATTCCGGCCGTAAAAGCACCTCTCATACCTCCACCTTCAAGTACAAAAGCACAATCTTTAATCTTCAATATTATTCACCCCGCCTATATCTATTATTTAGCGTTAATTTACAAATCAAGCAACTATAATTATAACATAAGAGAAAAACAGCTACAAAAACAAACTCCTCAATATTCTCATTTCTTGCTTAGAAATATCTCTTATGCTATAATGATATTTGAATTTTTACTCTTAAATGATGTGTAATGATAAATATCAAAATTATTATTTTCTAAAATCATCATATAAAATTACAAAAATAGGGGTAGATATAAGTGAATTACGATAATTTGAGTAAAGAGGAATTAATAGCATTACTTAATATCAATGAAACAATAGTAAATGCAGTTCCAATTGGCTTTTGTATTACTAATGAAAAGGGAATTTTCGAAACTGTTAATTCTCATTATTCAAAAATATATGGTTACAGCCGTGATGAACTTATTGGCAAACACTTCTCAATAGTTACAACTGAAGAAAATAGAGAAACTTTAACTAAACTGCATGATGAATTCATAGAATAAGGTTGTGAACTCAGTAAAGAATGGAAGGTAAAAACAAAAAATGGAGAAGAAAAGACCATTTCTGCCAGTGCAGCCAGAGTTCTTGGTCCAGATGGTAAATATAAAAAAGTTACCTATGTAATTGATATTACAAAAATGAAAAAACAGGAAGAAGAATTAATTCAAATGAATGAAATATTAAAAATAAAGGCATTGATCGATGATTTGACAGGGTTGTATAACTATGGTGAGATAATGCAGAGACTTAAAGCTGAAATCAATAGAGCAAGTCATGGTAATGATAAGCTAACAATAATGATGCTTGATATTGATGATTTTACAAATGTTAATAATAACCACGGCCATGTAATTGGAGATAAAGTTTTAGCTGCATTTGCAAAAAAAATCGATGAAAATATCAGAGAAATGGATATTGCAGGCCGCCATGGTGGAGATGAATTTTTAATTGTTTTTCCTGATACAAGCTTAGAAGAAGCAAAAATAGTTGCCGAAAGAATATTAGATGAGGTTAGAAAAATAGATATTAATGATGCTAAGATTACAATGAGTGCTGGTCTCTATCAATTTGATGGAGAAGATGCAGATAATTTTGTTGCCAAAGCAGATAAAATGCTTTATAAAGCCAAAAATGCCAATAAAAATATGATTTCATATTAAAAAAAGCCCTTTCGGGCTTTTTTCTATTTATCTTCCTGTTTTATATTCTTTTCACTCAATATTATCTTATTTATAACCTCTTCCATAAATATAAAAAATATCGTTCTGGTCTTTTGATATGGCTCTAAATAATCAGGCTGATTGAACTTTGATAACCAGAAAATTCGATCACACTGGTTAAATAGCCTGGTATTATACTCTTCAACAACTATTGCCACATTAGCACCTTGTTTTTTAGCTTTTTTATAAATCGGTTCAAATGAGCGAAATGTTCCTGTAGCTGTAAAGATAACCAGTAAAGTATTATCATCAATTACAGATAATAGTGAAGTTTCATCTAATAAGGAAATAACAAAATTATCTGAGCAAGTTCTAAGTTTGTATTCAAAATATTCGGTGATTGCTCCAGAAGGACCATAACCAAACAAAACTATCTTTTGATGGTTATCCAGTAACTCTATAAACTCATCAACCATTGAGGTATCGAAGTCATTAATAAATTTTTTAAGCCTATCCAATTCATCAGATTGATTTTCATTTTCTAGTTCTTCTCCATATAAAAAGGATATGTATTGTTTGTAATTTCTAAAGCCAAGCTTCTTAACATATTTAGAAATTTTTGAAACTGAACAATCACAAACTTCTGCAGCATCTTTAATTCTAAAAGGAGGATTTTCCTTCGAATACTTTAAAAGTTTATTATATATTTCCTTTTCAAAATCATTTAAATTGCTAAGATTGATTTGTATCAATATTTTTCACTTTCCCCATTTTTGTAATTTTAATTGTCTATAATAAATTTCCAGTCTTTATTATATAATATAAATTTTGCTTAGTCAAAGAATGGAATTTTTATAATTCTGATTACATTGCCTACCTCCAAATTTATATATAAAAAAACACCATTTTTTTAGTAATTTTGTTGGAGAATATTTTATTAAAAACTTCCCCAATGAAGTTGAACCTAAATAAGCATTTAAGTAAATCAAAAAAGCTCCAAAATAAAATTTAACTTTTATTTTTATTGGGTCTTGATTAATATCGTCTAAAGAATAATCGTCATATTTAGGTATCGGTTTATTAAAAAAATCTAATAATAGCATCCGGTATTTGAAAGCACCCTTTCTTCTCATAATAATCTCTTTCTGGGATTCTTTTATTTTTCTTTTTTAATTTTATAGGCTGTGATAGAATTATTATTTTTCATTTCATTTATTATTTTTTCAGCAAATTCAGTTCTCGAAATGATAATTGAACTACCTATATTATCTTTTTCTACTATTTCATTTAACCAAGCATCACCCAGTGAAACATCTGCTAATTATGCCATTAAGTCATGGCAAGTAAGACATCTGTATGGTGTGAAAAAATATGAACCAAAATAAGCTTCCCAGTAATCATTAAGGGGATAGAAATATTTAATTTCTCATGCTCTATATTTAATTCGCCGGGCCAACCATGACCCCTATATTGAATTTTTCTTACTTTATTTTGTTTATAATCTAATCTATCTAAAATTAATTTAGTCCCTGAATATTTTACACTATGTGAACATAACAAGCCAATAGTAAAAATTATATTATTTTTTACCCATTGATCATTCTCCTGCAACTTACGCAAACCCTGAATTTGACATGGTAAACCAACAAAGGCATACTTTCTATCATTCTTCTTTTGAGTTTTGATTTTTTTTACTGCAGTAATCGGATTTGTAGGACAATATTTTGAAGTTTTTGATTTGATGATCTCTTCACTGCTATGAGCAATAACGCTTTTAGCCTTGAGTGGATATTTTTCATCAATTTTAGTTACAATTGCACCATCAATATAATTATTTTTTAATAAAGATAATAACAAATGTGTTGCTATTCCACCAGAAGCAGCATTAAATCTTAAAGTATTGTTATTGGAATAGCCAATATAATTGGAGATATAATTTCCTAATATATAATCTAATTATAATTTACCCACATGATTCATTTTCTTTATCCAGCTCCAATCAAGGCTCTTTATCTTTTAAAGTTAAAATATTAAAAAACACTAAATTCTTTATCTATTTCAACTGACATTTTTGCATTCATTGGTGTAATAGAAACAACTTGATCTTTATGAACTGCATAAATATCTGTATATTTTTCTAAATTATTAATTTCAGGGTTTATTTTCCAGTCTAAAGAATGAGCTTTATTCAAAGTCCTATTTTTAGGTTTTATATAAACCCCAAAATTTGTATATGCCTGTTCAGTTATACGAATCTCAGTATTTTTGCTAAGATTATAAGGAAAATTTATATTTAATATTCTTGTATTTTCAGGAAAGCCATTAGTAATTATTTTAGAAAATATTTTTTTAATATAAAACTTTTCAGAACTCCAATCTATATTGATATAATTTTGAGACTGTTGTTTATTAAATGGAAAAGCTTTGGAAAAAGCCAAAGATTTTATTCCTAAACTATCAGCTTCAAATGCTGCTCCAAGAGTTCCACTACAGGTATAAGAAAGGCCAATGTTTTCACCATAATTTATTCCGCTAATACAATAATCCGGTTTTCTATCTGTTAATTCTAAAACAGCATGAGCTACAGATTGTGCTGGTGAACCATTAACAGCATAAGCTTTAATTAACTGATTATTTATTTTTATTTTTTTTGTTTCAATACTTCCTACATCTTCCCCTTTTAAATATCCCCTTCCCATACCTGTCTGTTGATTTTTGGGAGCAGCAATTAATAAATTGGCCAATGGTAATATAGCTTCTGCTAGTGATTTTAGACCAGGTGAATTAATCCCATCATCATTTGTAATTAAAACTAAAGGTTTTTCTTTCTTTTTTTTATTCAAATCAAATCCTCCTCCAAAATCTATATCTAATTAATTGCTTTTTTCTATAATTTCACTTTTATTTAAAGGTCTACCTGCTTTATCATAGTCAGACTTAAAGGAATCATATTTTTTAGGATTAAATGCAACTAAGGCTAAAGATATTCCAACCAAAGAAATTAAAAACAAAGCAGGAAATCCACCTAAATTTGAAAGCATTTTTATTCCGTCTATACCAGCAAAAGTAATCATTCCCCAAGCTACAACTCCAATTGTTAATCCCCAGATTAATTTTATGTGCAGCGGTGGAGCAGGACTATCAGGCGAAATACCCGTAGAGCTTATTCCAGCCATAGCACTTGTATTAGAGTCTGCTGCTGTAACAAAAGAAATAAAAGCAATAAATATATAAAAGGGAATAACTATACCTGAAAGAGGAAGATTAGAAAACATTGCAAATGAAACTGCTTCAGGACCTGTTCCACCTAATGCTTCTGCTAGATTGAGACCATTTAATTGCTGGTGAATAGCTGTTCCACTAAATATTGACATCCATAAACTTCCGAATAATGAGGGTAGAACAAAATTAACAAACATAAACATCCTGACAGTATAACCATAAGCAATTCTTCCCAGAAATAGAGCAGTTACAGGTGCCCAGGCCAACCAATTTGCCCAATAAAATGTTGTCCACCATTTTGACCAATCATCACCAGCTGCAGCACCCGTAAATAGACTGCTCTGGAAAAAATTTCTTAAGTAATGTCCAAAAGATTCAATGCTAAAGTTTATAAAAAAGCCTGTCGGTCCCACAATAAAAGTAAAAACTATCAATATTAAAAAGACTTTGACATTAAGACTTGATAAGATTCTAATCCCTTTCATCAAACCTGTAGAAGCAGAAATTATAAAAGTCCCTATAATTGCTAAAGCAACTACTGCCCATAACAAATGATTGCTTGGAATAGCAAAAACATTATTAATACCACCAGAGACTGTTAAAATACCTGTTCCTAAAGAAGCTGCCATCCCACCGACCAAAGCATATAAAGCTATGGCATCTATAATACTAGAAGCTTTTCCTTTTAATCTATTACCAAATAACGGTGTAAGAAGTGACGATAAACTAAAATCTTCTTTCATATTATAATATGCAAAAGCAAACATCAATGCGGGTATGGAATAAATAGCATAAGGGGTAAAAGTCCAGTGCAAAAACATAGTAGACATGGCAAAATTTGCTGATTGAGCACTATTAGGATCTATACCTAAAGAGGCAGGTGGTTCCATCATATGATACATTGGCTCAGCTGCTGCCCAAAACAAAATACCAATTGCAATAGTTGTACAGATAGTAATTGAAAACCATTCAAATTTAGTTAACATTGGTTTAGCCTGAGAGCCACCAATTTTAACCCTGCCAAAAGGAGAAAAAATAATAAAAATACTCAAAATCAACATTAACAAAGCCCCAATACTGAACAAACCACTAAAATTGCCTAACAACCAATCATTAGCATTGTTCATTGCTACTGAAAAAGCATCATAATTAACTAAACTAAAAACAACCGCACTAACTAATATTAAAAAAGGTGGCCAAAATACTAAAGGCTTTATTTTTTTGTTTTTAGCTTGATCAACTTTTGTTTTTTGCTTTTCTTTCATTAAAATAAATCTCCTTCCATTTTACTTTAATTTGAATTGCTATTGGTATTTTCAAAATATTTAGTCTAATAAATAGCTGACAGATAGTATTACCTGCCAGCCATTATTTTTTAATCATTAAATCATATTAATTATTTCCATTAATAATTTGATATGATCTTTTTAGAAGCTCATCATTTGTTTCTGGAATATGTTTATATACTTTTTCGTTTATTTCTTGATATAATTCATGATTTTCTTGATTAGGTAAAAACTCATCTTCAAAATTAACCATGTTCTTTATTGCTTCTTCTCTGCTATCGTATACATCAAGTGCTAAAGCTGCACAAATTGCAGAACCAAGTCCAGCTGCTCCATTTATTTCATTTCTACGAGCAGGTACTCCATAGATATCTGCAAAAATTTGCATGAATAAGTCCCCTTTAGAACCTCCCCCACTTACAACTATATGATTGAGATCAATATCTAATTCATCACACATTGCCTGAGAATTATTATACATGGTCATAGCAATACCTTCTAAAATAGAGCGGAACATATGAGGCCCCTTATGTTTACCATTAAAACCAAGCATTATTCCCCGTTCATGAATATTACTTGGACGAGGTAACCAATGAAGAACTGTATATAAGCCATCACTACCAGCTGGAACATCATCAGCCAAAATATTCAAATAATTTTCCGGTGAAATCCCCCTCTTTTCTGCCTCATCTATAATATCACTACCAAGTAATTCTTTGATCCAGGTTACTGTTGACATACCCCTTCTAATTCCACTACTCTCATAGAGAAATTCACCTGGTGTTGCACCTGGGTTAGTAAAATAATTGCTTGGGTTTGGATCATAGTCTTCACCTAGCATCATCGAAGTTATGTATGTTCCTAAAGAAACTAGGACAGTTCCATCATTAACTAAACCTGCTCCTAAACCTTCTGCAGCTTTATCATTTGAGGTAGATACTACTGGAATCCCAGCCGGTATACCGGTTAATTCGGCTGCTTTTTCTGTTACTTCTCCTAAAACTGTAGAAGGATCTACAAGTTCAAACAACATTTCTTTGGGAGTGGTATATTTTTCTTCATCTGCATACCACTCTAAAGTTTCTGGGTTAATAGGCCAGGGACCAACATAATTAGAGCGTGTATCTTTTGTTTCTCCTGTTAACCTGTGGGTTAAATAGCCTGTTGTTGTGGTAACATAAGCTATTTCATCATCTTCTACTTTATAGGGACGAGAAAGCCTGATATCCATCCAGCTCTGAACTGGTGAAAATAATTCACCATTTTCTTTCATAACTGCTCTACAGCATCTAATAGATAATAAGCCTGCTCCAATTATATCATCTTTATTCCCTTCGAACTTTTCAAATAATTTATTACAGGTCAGTTTAAGACTGGTCCATAAATCATCATCAGGATGAATAGCTTTACCATTATCACCTAATTGAATTTCTCTTAATTGTTCTGTATGAGAAGCAATTTTTTTGCCGAAGGTATCAAAAATCGTAACTTTTGTGCTCTGAGTTCCTTGATCTATACCAAGTATATATTTAGCCATTTTTAGATTCTCCTTTTTAAAATATAAATTTATCTTACTAAGTAACCGCCATCAACAGTCAGTACAGTTCCATTTACATAATCAGAAGCAGGACTGGCAAGATATACACATGCTCCCATTAAATCAGCTTTATCTCCCCATCTATTGGCAGGAATATGTGATAAAATAGTTTTGTTTCTCTCTTCATTTTTTCTGGTTTCTTCAGTGATTTTTGTTTTAAAATAACCTGGAGCAATTGTATTAACCTGTACATTAAATTGGGCTAATTCGTCACACATAGCTTTGGTTAAACCAACAATACCATGTTTAGTAGAGGCATAAGCAGGTGACCATTGTCCACCTAAGAAAGAGAAAAGAGAACCAATATTTATAACTTTACCGCTTTCTTGTTCTATCATATACTTAGCTGACTCATGTATCAACTCAAATGCAGCAGTTAAGTTAACAGAAATCATTTTATCCCATTCTTTTCTCGTATATTTTGTTACATCTTTAACATTTATAGAAATACCAGCACAATTTACTAAAATATCAATACTTCCCCATTCATCAACAACTGCATCAACCGCTGCTTTACATTTACCATCTTTAGTAATATCAGCCTGCATAAATTTATATTCACTACCACAGGCTTCTATCATTTCTTTAGTTTCTCCACCATCATCATCTAAACCTACTGCCATGACATTAGCTCCACCTTTAGCTAAAGCTGTAGAAAAAGCTTGTCCAAGCCCAGTATTGCCACCTGTAACCAGAGCGTTTTTACCTTCTAAACTAAACATATCCAAATCAAAATCCATAATTTTCATTTTTATCCCCCTAATTTTTTTCTAATTTATTTGTTAATTTTTTAACAAATTCAATTGCATCTCCCACTACAACTATATCAGAAAGACTGCAGATAGGAGCATTTTTATTAATATTTACCGAAATAATATTTTCTATATTTTTTAGTCCTGCCACATGTTCAATTGCTCCACTAATTCCCAAAGCAATATAAAGTTCTGGACTAACTGTTTTACCTGACTGTCCAACCTGAATATTTCTAGATGCTTTACCATTATCTATTATTTTCCTACTTGCTGAAACCTCAGCATTTAATTTATCTGCTAAGTTTTTGATTTGCTCAAAGTCTTTAAGAGCTCCACCTCCTCCTGAAACTAAAATTTCACTTTCACGAATATCATAAGATAATTCACATTGCTTTTTTTCTAATAAATCAATCTCAGCTTTATTATAATTATTAGGCTGATAATTAACCATCTCTACTTCTTTATTCTGATCGATATGATGAGTGAAAACATTTTGTCTAACAGTCAACATGATTGGTTTTTTTGCATTTGTTTCAATCCCAGCCATAATCCTTCCACTAAAAGCCGGCCTGATCAATTCTAAGCTTTTTTCATCTTTTTTAATCTCTGTCACATCTGCAACTAAACCAACATGAAGTCTCATTGCTAAACGAGGTGCCAGCATCCTTCCAATGTGAGTTGCTGGTATTATTATGCTCTCAAATTGATATTTATTTTGAAGCTCTTCTATCACATCTGTTAAAGCAAGCTGATCATAACTTTTTATGTTTTGATCTTTGATATTGATAATTGAATCAAATTCACCTAGATATTTATTCTCAATTTGCTGATTGGTTATTAGACCAAAGCTTTGATATTCTTGATCAGCATGGATTTGTCTGGCAGCCTCCAATAATTCTATTGAGTTAATTATATTTTCTTGGTCAATATAGATTAAAGTTTTTTTCATTTTAAACAAAGCCTTTCTTTTTTAAAAATGAGTAGACAAAATCAATACCTTCTTCATTATTTTCAACTACTACTTTGTCTTTTTCTTCAAAGTTCTTATTATAGGTATTAACTACCTTGGTTAAAGATCCTTTAAGACCTATTTCTTCTTTAGCAAGACCTAACTCTTGATTGGAAACGATATCTAATCTATCACTAACATCTAAAGAAATATTCTCATATTTAATATAAGGTAGTTTATAATCACTTTCTTTTCTAAGGCTTAATATAGCTGGCAACTGCATTTCATAAGTTAATATTTTCTCTCCATTTTCTACTTCAATCACTGCCTTTGCTTTTTTAAATTTTGCCAGGTTAATTTTAGTTATATTTGACATTTGGTTTAGACCCAATAACTCTCCAATTTGAGAAGGGATATGAGATGTGTCCCCATCTAGGCTATTTGTTCCTGTTAAAATACAATCAAATTCTTCATTCTTTAAATAATGAGACAATATTTTACTTGTTGCATAAGTATCACTACCTGCATATAACTTGTCCGAAATAATGCTGGCTTTATCAATATTTCTTCTCAACAGATCTTCAACAAAAGGTTTAACCGCTTTCGGTCCCATTGTTACAACCTTTATCTCGGTCTCAGGCTGATGCTCTTTCAATTCAAGTGCAAAAGCTACTGCACAGGCATCATCAGGATTAAGAATCAATTTAACATTATCTCTAATTAAAATATTTTTTTCATAATCATATTTTATATCTTCTACATTAGGAACATATTTAACAAGACAGATAATTTTCATAATTATTTATGCAACCTCTTTCTCTGCATTTTCTTTTATTTCTTTTTGATTAATCTTATAATAAATACCAGCTATTAGTACACCACATAAACCTATAAATGCACTAACCAAAAAGTATGCATTATAACCACCGGTATCACCAAATGTATTAAATAAAAATGAATTCAACTGTGGTATCAAAATATCTGGAAAATAACCAATTAATGAAATAATTCCAATTCCAGTTCCCAGAATTAATGGACTAATATTAGCTTTTCCCAATAAAGCCCAATAGGTCCCTCGAATTGCATAATAAAATATAGCCAAGATTATAGCTAATGTATAAAATATATAATTATTTATTGCAGTTGGTAAGGTGGCTATTAATACCAAAGTAATAGATGCTCCCAATATTGCTCCACCTACAGTTTTTTCCTTACCTACTTTGTCTGCTAAATATCCTCCTAAAAAACCTCCAAGTGGTCGCATCCAAAGTACTATACCCATAATTGTTCCAACTGCAACTGAAGTCACACCTACATTTGTTTCTAAAAAACCTCCAACATAATATGAAGTCCAAAAAACTGAGTAACCCATAAATACAATTCCGCCCTGTAAATAAATATATTTATTTTTAAACACTTTTTTAAGATCGGAAAGCTTAAAAGATGAAGCTTTAGACTTATCAGCTTTAGATTCCAAATCTTTCTGTTGCTTTTCTACAAAAATAAATATTAAAACAGCTGTAATCAATAAAACAAAAGAATACATATATATGACAGACGTTAAAGCATCTGTTTTTATTGCTAGTTCAGTACTCGATCCAAGAACTTGAGCAAAAATGAAAGCTGCTACACTTCCCAATCCAGCCTCTATAATTCCTCGACCACCATCAAGTATACCAAAAAATCTTCCTTCATCATCATCTGTAGACATCATTTTAACTAATTTCATATGGGCACTCCAAAAGGTAAATACTGTAAAGAAGCCCCATATAGCGAAAATTATTTGTACTTGAGGGTAGTCTGGTACCTGAGCAAACCAAAAACCACCAGCAGCAGTCCCTAAAAGTGATACTGTCAATAAATTTTTAGCTGAAAATTTGTCACTCAATAACCCACTAGGTAGATAGCCAACAATAAATACTATACCCAAAATAGAGTAAATATTATTGAATTGGCCACTCGTCATATTAAATACTTCGAGTATGGTTTCTTGAAATTGAGTTCTCATATATACGACTGGATAAATAGCACCTGCAGCTAAAACTACTAATGAAAATTGAATATATCTTTTTAAATCTTTCTTTTTTATTTTATTAAGCATAATTCCCTCCTTTTTTAATTACAAAGCTACTGAAAGCTAATTACTAGTTTTGATAAATTTAAAAGATTCTAAATTTTAAAAATAAAAATAATTTATTTTATCAAAAATCAAACTAATAATCTATTTTAATTTAAGTTCTTTTCTGATAAAATATTAATTGAGGATTCCTTCTTTGAATATTAGAACAATGGCTGTTGTTTTATTAGAAATTCAAAGAAGGATACCTCTTTTTTATTTATTTTTCTTTATTTATATATTTTTTAATTCCATCTTCTTTTGGGAAAATTGATCCATAATTCATAATATCATTAGGGTCGAACGCCTCTTTTAGTTTTTCTAACATATAATAAGCAGATCCATGTTCTTCTTTAGTCCATTCACTTCTGTATTTTCCTATTCCATGGTGATGACACATTGAACCACCCTGTTTTAAGGTCTCGTCTACAATAATCTTGTGAATTGGATGGTGATAAACCCTTAATTCATCTTCAGGTGCACAATTAATTTCATAATTGTAGACAAAATATAAATTTGTCCCATTAATGTAACTGTGAGATGAATGACCACCAAGCAAAGTTAATTCATGAGCACGAGGAAATTCTTCTTTAATTCTTTTCATGACATTATTATAAATTACCGGTATAGTTTCCCAATTAGCAGATATTTCTGTAGTAAATCCAGTATGCGAATCATTTTCAATCATACCTTCATATTCATCATCAATATCTTGCTGTGACCAGTTTAAGTTATTAAACCAGTTTTCAATTAGTTCACTATCCACCTCTTCGATAATACCATCACTAAACTTTTTAACTGCTTCTTCAATTGCTTCACCAGTAGCCTCAACAATATTTTCTGGTCCTTCTGCCATTAAAATCAAAACACATTTGTCTTTACTGAAGTGATAGAAATGTTGATTAGCATCCTCTTCAGAATATGCTCTTGCTACTGAAGGACGATAACCATTAACCATTACTTCTCTTAGCACTTTTATCCCTGTTTCTATATCTTCTGTGAGATATCCGAAAAACTTATTATTATCAGGATAATATTTAAATATTTTTACTGTAACTTCTGTTATGTAACAGAGTGTACCCTCATTTCCAATTGCAATATGCCTTATATCTGGGCCACCAGCTCTTCTGGGAACATTTTTGATATTAGCAATATGCCCATCAGGAAATACACACTCTAATCCAATAACCATATCTTCGATTCCACCATATAAAGTTGAAAGCTGCCCTATACTTCTTGTTGCCACAAGTCCACCCATTTTTGCTACAGGTTTAGATTGTGGAGAATGTCCAGTTGTAAATCCTTTTTCTCTAAGGGCATTTTCAAGTTCTTCTAATGGTACTCCTGCCTGAACTTTTGCTTCCATATTATAAGTATTAATATCTACAATCTTGTCTAAATTTTCTGCATCAATAATTATGGTATTTTCTTTCCAGTTTTCTAACCCCCCTTCTGTTGAAGTATCACCACTCCTAGGAATTACATTAATCTTTTGCTGATTACAAAATTCTAAAATGCTGCTTACTTCTTCTGAGGAATTCGGATAGACTATCGCTACCGGTTTTGGAACATCAATAGCATTGCGTGCAAAAGCAAATTTTTTATACCTATCCACTGATGCTTCATATAAATCTTCTTCATTGGTATTTACCTGTTTTTCTGATAATAAATCAATTAAATTTTGAACAACTACTTTCTTTTTACCTTTCTGAGCTATACTCACTTTCTCCCACCTCATTTTAATAATTTTTAATCTTTGAATTTATTTGACTATTTCAATTTAAACTCATTATAATACGCGAATTTGTCGATGTCAAGAGAAAATGTAGAAAATTTTCGTTTTATTTGCTTTTTTTATAGCTAAAATGGAAAACTTTCTATTTTTTATTTCTATATAATTCCATTAAAAGGTTTTAATTCTATTATTTTTTTATCTAAAGGCATAAAAAAACTCAACCAGCAAAGAAAATTCAATTTCTTTAATGGTTGAGATATAATATAAAGATATTTTTTCCTATCTACCTTTCAAAATCAAAACCTGGTATAGCAACTTTCTTTTCAAACTTATTAAATAGATAAACAAAGATAATTATCACAACAAGATAAATTAAAGCTACAACCATATAAACATTAAAAAACTGATAATTACGACTGGCAATTAACTTACCTTCTGTCATCAATTCTTTAGCACCGATAACATAGGCTAAAGAAGAATACTTGATCATATAAATAAATTCATTTGTCCAGGCGGGAATAACCCTCCTTAATGCCTGTGGTAAAACAACATAGATAATCCCCATCCATTTGGTCATTCCTAAAGAAAGAGCAGCTTTAAGCTGACCTGAACTTACAGATTGAATAGAACCTCTTAAATACTCTGCCTGATAAGCTCCAGAATTAATGATAAAGCTGATTACAGCTGCAGTAATTGGAGCAAAACGAATTCCATAAGCAGGTAAGCCATAATATATTATGAAAAGCTGAACCAGTAAAGGGGTTCCCCTGATAACAGCAATAAAGGCTGTTACCGTTCTTGAAATCAGCTTATTTCCATAAATCTTACCCAGGGAAAGAAAAATCCCTAAAATAGTGCCTGAAGTACAAGAAATAAGAGTGATCATTATGGTAACTCCCAGACCTCTAAATAAGACCGGATAAAAATCAAGAAAGATATCTAGCATTATTCTTCACCCTCACCATATAAGTCTGTGAGCTTAAAGAGAAATTCCCTGGTTCTTTTGTGTTCAGGATTTTTAAATAATTTTTCTGGAGGCCCCTGTTCAACAATATGACCACCCTCCATAAATATAAGCTCATCAGCAACAGTTCTGGCAAAACCCATCTCATGAGTAACAATTAACATCGTCATACCTTCCTGAGCTAAGTTTTTCATAACTGTTAAAACTTCTCCGGTTAGTTCAGGATCTAAAGAAGAAGTCGGTTCATCAAATAAGATCAATTTGGGCTTCATAGCGAGAGCTCTAGCTATACCAACCCGCTGTTTTTGACCACCTGATAACTGAGATGGATAAGAGTTTGCATAATTACCGATTCCAACTCTATCTAACTCTTCTATAGCAATTTTTTCGGCCTCTTTTTTATCCATTTTTTTAACCTTTGTTAAACCAATCATCACATTTCCTTTAGCAGTTAAATGATTAAACAGCCCAAAATCCTGAAAAACAAAACCAATCTGCTGTCTAATCTGGTTGATCTTTTTAGTAGAAGTAATCTCTACATCTTCTAAATAAATTTTACCACTAACAGGAGGTACTAAACGAATGATATTATTTAAAATTGTGCTTTTTCCGGTACCACTTGGTCCTACAATAACTTTGGTTTCTCCTTTATCTAGAGCAAGAGATATACCTTTTAAAACTTCCTCATCACCAAAGCTGTGGTGTAAATCCTCTATTTTTAATAAATGCTTAGTAGGCATCTGAATGTCCTCCTTCAATCCCTATCCCCGGTATCTTATACTTTTTCTCAAATAAGGACAGGGCCAGGTTAATAGTCGTAGTTAAAATAAAATATATTGCTGCAACTGTTAGATAAATTACCATCGGTTCATTAGAAGTAGCAATAAAGTAATCTCCCTGCCTAACAAGCTCGACAACCCCGATAGTAAAAGCAAGTGAAGTATCTTTTAACACAATTGCCGATTCATTGGTAACCGGTGGAATAGCAATCCTGATCGCCTGAGGTGCAATAATATGGCTAAAAGCAGTCAGTTTGTTCATCCCCAGTGACATAGCTGCCTTAAGCTGAGAACCACTGACAGATTGAATAGCTCCCCGATAGATCTGTGACTGATAGGCAGAACTACGCAGACCTATCCCCAATACAGCTGCTCTAAAAACAGGTATTCTAAAACCTAACATCGGTAGAGCATAATTAATCAATAAAAGTATAACCAGCAGGGGAATACTCCTGGCAATCCTCTCATAAATAGCTGTAAAGAAAGTAACAATTTTATTCCCATAAACCTGAGCAAAAGCTAACGGCAGCCCGATAACCACACCCAAAAGAAGGCTCCAGAATGTCAGCTGGATAGTTACAACCGTACCTCTCAGTAAAAATGGTAATGCTCTCTGAATTAAAACAATATTCTCTAGCATAGAATAACCCTTTCTTCAAACAAAAAAATAGTAAAGTTTTAGTAAAATAAAAGCTTAAAGCCAGAGTTAATAATAAACTCAACTGCTTTAAGCTTTTAGATATTTCAATAGCTTATACAATTTAATATTATACTAGCTTAGAACTAAAATTTCAATTATTATTTTACTCAAAATACTTTTCGATTAACTCATCCATGGTTCCATCTTCTCTAACTTCTTCTAAACCAGCATTGATTTTTTCTAATAATTCATCATTACCCTGAGCAACAGCCATTCCGTATTCTTCACCGGTAATGATCTCTGCTACAACTTTAACAGGATTACCCTGACTGTAAGTTTCACCAACAGGCTTATCTAAAACAACACCATCGATGTTCTGGTTAGCCAGATCTCTAATAACCAGCACAAAACTATCATAGTTTCTTACATTACCTGTTAAAATACCAGGTTCAACTAAATGATCCTGTACCCAGATATCTCCAGTAGTACCTGTCTGTACACCAATATCATTATCGCCAAAGAGTATTGTTAAGCCCTCTTCTGAATCTTCATGAACTAAAACAGCTTGATTGGCTGAATAATAGGGATCAGAAAAGTCAAGTACCTCTGCTCTTTCTTCTGTAATTGTCATTGCAGCTGCAATGATATCAATACTACCTGTGGTTAAAGCTGGAATTAGAGAATCAAAACTGATATCTCTGAATTCAACCTCAAAACCCTGACGATTACCGATCTCGGTAATTAAATCCATATCGAAACCAACGATCTCTCCATCTTCTACATACTCAAAAGGTGGAAAACCAGCACTTGTACCTACAACATATGTTTCTGCATAAGCTGAAAAACTAAATGCAAAAACAGCAAAAACTAAAAGCATTAAAACTAAAATCTTTTTCATTATTAAATTTCCTCCTTCAAAATCGTTTTTTTTAATACTCGCTCCTAAATAATAATTACTAAAGCAAAAAAAATATTCTTTAATCTTATATAATAAAGATTATTTAAAGTTAATTTTACTACATTAAAGCATAAAAATCAAGCAAAAGAGCTCTTATTCGTCTCTTTTGCCTGTATCTATTTATTCTGCTAAATACTGGTCAACCGATTTAGCCGCTTTTCTACCTTCATCAATTGCATTAACAACCAGACTCTGACCTTTTCTCATATCACCTGCTGCAAAAACACCATCGAGATTGGTTCTAAAATCACCATAATTGGCCTTAACATTAGAACGAGCATCCTGTTCTAAGCCTGCAGCATTAATCAAAGTCTCTTCTGGACCCAAAAAGCCCATTGCAATTAAAACCAGATCAGCAGGCCAGATCTTTTCTGTATCCTCTTTTTCTACAGGATAAAAATTACCCTGCTCATCTTTATCCCAGTTAATTTTTACAGTTCTAATTGCTTTAACATGACCTGAGTCATCTTTAATAATCTCTTTTGTCATGATCAGATACTCTCTCGGATCAGCTCCATAAAGTTCTGTTGCCTCTTCTTGCCCATAATCTATTTTTTCTGTTTTGGGCCATTCAGGCCAGGGATTACTATCCTGCCTGGCTTCTGGGGGTTGAGGCATAATTTCAAACTGGGTTACACTATTACAGCCCTGACGAATAGAAGTTGCAACACAATCGGTACCTGTATCTCCTCCCCCGATTACTATAACATCTTTATCTTCTGCTGAAATATAATCAGGATTATCTTTATCCAAGACTTTTTTGGTGTTTTCTTTAAGAAATTTAACGGCAAAATGAACTCCTTCAGCATCTCTACCGGGTACCTTTAAATCTCTTGCTTTAGTAGCTCCTCCTGCCAGCACAACAGCATCATTTTCTTTCTGGAGTTCTGTTAGACTGATATCAATACCGACTTCTGTACTAACTACAAACTCCACACCTTCTGCTTCCATAATATCGAGCCTTCTTTTAACAACTTCTTCTTTATCCAGCTTCATATTAGGGATACCGTAGGTTAAAAGACCACCTATTCTATCCTGACGTTCATAGACTTTAACCCAATGTCCCAGCTTGTTCAGCTGATCAGCTGCTGCCAGACCAGCCGGACCAGAACCAACAACAGCCACAGATTTTCCACTTCTTGTTTCAGGTGGCTGAGGTTCCATCCAGCCTTCAGCAAAGGCTTTTTCTATAATCTGATATTCATTTTGTTTAATAGTCACTGCAGGCTCATTAAGTCCTAAAGTACAGGAACCCTCACATGGTGCCGGACAAACTCGACCAGTAAACTCGGGAAAATTATTGGTTTTAAGCAGTCTTTTTACTGCTTCCTCCCACTTCCCCTTATAGATTAAATCATTCCATTCTGGAATCAAATTATTAACCGGGCAACCTGAGACCATTCCTCCGATTTCTAAACCACTGTGACAGAAAGGAATTCCACATTCCATACAGCGGGCTCCCTGAATCTTTGCAGCATCTTCGCTGAACTTAGTTTTAAACTCCTGCCAGTCTTTAATTCTATCTTTAACCGGGCGCTCCTCTGGCACTTCCCGCTGATATTCTATAAAACCTGTTGCTTTACCCATAATATATTCTCCTCTCCTGCTTTAGTTACCGCTGACACGGGCTTTATCCTGGGCATTTTCTTCAAAAGCTCTCATTAAGGCATCTTCTCTACATAATCCCTGCTGTTTAAAGTCCTCGATTGCTGTAATCATCCGCTGATAATCTCTCGGCATAACCCTCACAAATTTATGCTTATACTCTTCCCAGTTGTTCAGGATTTCTTCTGCTTTAAGACTACCTGTGTAAGCTAAATGTTCTTTTATCATTTCTTTAACGATCGGGCCATCTTCTACCTCAGGCAGAGCTTCTAAATCAACCATCTCTTGATTGGCCTTTAAAGCAAAATCTCCATTAAGATCAAGCACATAAGCAGTTCCACCGGTCATCCCGGCAGCAAAATTGCGGCCAACCGAGCCGAGTACAACAACCCTACCACCTGTCATGTATTCACAACCATGGTCTCCAAGGCCTTCAACTACCGCCTCAACTCCACTATTGCGGACTGCAAACCTTTCCCCGCCAACTCCTTCTATATAGGCTTTACCAGAAGTTGCACCAAAAAAGGCTACATTACCAATAATGATATTTTCATCAGCCTTAAATGAAGCTTCAGCAGGTTTTTTAACAATTACCTTACCACCAGAAAGTCCTTTACCAAGATAGTCGTTGCTATCTCCACTAAGGCTAAATGTTAATCCTTTAGGTAAATAGGCGGCAAAACTCTGTCCAGCTGAACCTTTGAAGTTCAATTTGATCGTATCTTCTTTTAGGCCAGTTCCACCATATCTCTTTGTTATTTCACTACCAAGAATGGTTCCAACCACCCTGTCAGTATTTTTAATCGGTAGATCTTTTTCTATTGCTTCTCCATTTTCAATGGCATCTTTTGATAACTCAAGCAGTTCTCTCAAATCATAACTATTTTCCAGACCGTGTTCCTGTTTTTGTTGACAGAAAACAGCTTTCTTTCTGGCTACTTCAGGTTGATGTAAAATCGCTGAATAATCAAGTCCCTTCGCCTTCCAGTGATCAAAAGCCTTATCTCTACCCAATCTATCAACCCGGCCTATCATCTCATCAATTGTTCTAAAACCTAAGGCTGCCATCTCTTCTCTGAGATTTTCAGCCATAAAGCGCATAAAATTAACAACATGTTCCGGTTTACCTGTAAATTTCTTTCTTAATTCCGGGTCCTGGGTTGCAACTCCAACCGGACAGGTATTTTTATTACAGACCCGCATCATAACACAACCTAAGGCAACTAAAGGTGTTGTAGCAAAACCATATTCTTCAGCTCCCAGCATTGCAGCAACTGCAAGGTCTTTACCTGTCATAATCTTACCATCAGTTTCTAATTTAACCCTATCTCTTAAATCATTCAAAACCAGAGTCTGATGAGTTTCAGCCAGACCGAGCTCCCATGGTAAACCTGCATGTCTAATACTTGTTCTGGGAGAAGCACCTGTACCACCATCATAACCAGAGATTAAAATTACATCTGCTTTACCCTTGGCCACTCCAGCTGCTACGGTCCCTACCCCAACCTCAGATACCAATTTAACATTTATGTCGGCATTCCGATTGGCATTTTTTAGATCATGAATCAGCTGGGCCAGATCTTCTATAGAATAAATGTCATGATGAGGAGGGGGGGAGATCAAGCCAACACCAGGTGTTGTTCCCCTAACTTCAGCTACCCAGGGATAAACCTTCTTGCCGGGCAGCTGACCACCTTCACCGGGTTTAGCACCCTGGGCCATCTTGATCTGGATCTCCTCAGCAGAAACGAGATAACTTGAATCAACTCCAAAGCGACCTGAAGCAACCTGTTTAATTGCACTATTGCGGAGATCACCATTGGCATCGCGAGTATAACGATCAGGGTCTTCTCCACCTTCACCGGTGTTCGACTTACCGCCGATTCTATTCATCGCAATGGCCAAAGCTTCATGGGCTTCCTGGCTGATTGAACCATATGACATAGCACCTGTTTTAAAGCGCTTCATTATATTTTCAGCTGGCTCAACCTCTTCTAAAGGAATAGCTTCTGCAGCATAATCAGGCTCAAGCAGTCCTCTTAAGGTTAGCATTTTATCACTTTGGTCATTTATTTTAGCTGCATATTCTTTATATAATTGATAATTATCTTCCCTAACTGCTCTCTGCAGCAGGTAGATGGTTTCCGGATTGTATAGATGTTCTTCTCCATCTTTTCGCCAGGCAAAATTACTTCCAGGATCAAGGGTATCTCTTTCTATTTTAATTCCCTTAAAGGCACTATCATGTCTGAGCTGGCTTTCTTTTGCTATTTCTTCTAAGCCTATTCCACCAATTCGAGAAGGTGTACGACAGAAGTATTTATCGATCACTTCTTCTCCAATCCCGATCGCTTCAAAAATCTGGGCTCCTCTGTAGCTTTGTACAGTTGAAATACCCATCTTGGCCATTACCTTGATAACCCCTTTAACAGCTGCCTTAATATATTTTTGCACAGCCTTTTTGCTGTCCATCTCCAAATGACCTTCCTTAACTAAGTCAACCAGGGAAGCATAGGCTAAATATGGGTTAACAGCATCCAGACCATAACCGATCAAAAGTGCAAAATGATGAACCTCTCTTGGCTCTCCTGATTCTAAGACTATGGAGACCTTTGTCCTGCTTCCATTTTTAATCAGATGATGGTGTAAAGCAGATACGGCAAGAAGGGCTGGAATCGGCAGTTTATCAGCATTGATTTTTTTATCTGTTAAAATAATAATATTTGTTCCATTTTCAATTAAACTATCTGCTTTAGCAAAAATTTCGTTGATTGCTTTTTCTAAATCATTTTCTTCTTTATCAAATATAATATCTATTTCAGCTGTTTTAAAACCAGCTTGATCAAGTTCTTTAATCTTTTTAAGTTGAGCATTGCTCAAAAATGGATCTTCTAATTCCAACTGTCTACAACTTTTAGCTTCAGGAGAAAGCAGATTGCCTTCTGAACCTAAATATGATTTGCTGGCGGTAATTAACTTCTCCCTAATCGAATCAATGGGAGGGTTTGTTACCTGGGCAAATAATTGTTTAAAATAGTTATATAAAAGCTGGGGTTGATCAGATAAAACAGCCAAAGAGGCGTCATTACCCATAGAACCGATCGGATCAACTCCATCTCTAGCCATTGGAATCAATATTTTTTGCAGATCTTCATAACTGTAGCCAAAACTTTTCTGCATTCTGAGCAGCCGTTTGGAATCAATCTCTAAGTCCTGCTCACTATCTTCCATATTATTTATCTCTTCCATTTTAAGCAGATTATCATCCAGCCATTCTCCATACGGTTCAGCTGCTGAAATTTCTGCTTTAAGTTCTTTATCATTGATAATTCTACCCTTTTCAGTATCTAATAAAAGCATCCTGCCGGGCTCTAACCTCTGTTTGCTGACTATCTTTTCTTCCGGTAGATCTAATACTCCCACTTCAGAAGCAACTATTAAAAGATCATCATCGGTAATATAGTAACGGGAGGGACGGAGTCCATTTCTATCAAGCACAGCTCCAACCTGGGTTCCATCTGTAAAAGCCATGGCTGCTGGACCATCCCAGGCTTCCATTAAAGTACTATGAAAATGATAAAAATCTCTTTTTTTCTCTTCCATTAAATCATTGTGCTCCCATGGTTCTGGAATCATCATCATCATCGAATGGGCCAGAGAACGTCCAGATAAATAAAGAAATTCCAGGGCATTATCAAATCGAGCTGAATCACTGCCATCTTCATTGATTACAGGCAGAAGCTCAGCTAAATCATTCCCAAAAGCTTTGCTGGCAAATAGACTCTCTCTTCCCCGCATCCAATTCTGGTTACCAAGCATAGTATTTATCTCACCATTATGGATTAAATAGCGATTGGGATGGGCTCTCTCCCAGCTGGGAAAGGTATTTGTGCTAAAACGTGAATGAATCAGGGCAATTGCTGATTTAAGTTCAGGATCACTGAGATCTGGATAAAAACCTTTTAGCTGACCTGGTGTCAACATACCTTTATAGACTAAAGTCCGGCTTGAAAGTGAGGCAATGTAGAGCTCACCCTTATATTCTGAATTTCGAATCTTTTTTTCCAATCTTTTACGGATCAAATATAGTTTGCGTTCAAAATCAATCCCTGCTTTTATTTCAGCAGAGCGTTTAATAAAAAGCTGCTTAAAATAGGGCATAACCTCTCTGGCTGAATTACCAATTTCAGAAGAATCAACTGGTACATCTCTCCAACCGAGAACTTTTTGCCCCTCATCTGCAGTAATATCTTCTATTATTTTAACTATCACATTTCTTTTTTCTTCTTCTCTGGGTAGGAAGACCAGTCCTACTCCATAATCACCGACTTCAGGCAGTTTGAAATCATTTTCTAGAGCTTTAGCTCGTAAAAACTGATCTGGAATCTGCAGCAAAATACCTGCTCCATCTCCAGTGTTTTCTTCACTTCCTGTAGCTCCTCGGTGACTTAAATTGACAAGCACTTCCAGTGCCTGTTCCACTATCTGATGGGACTTTCTTCCTTTAATATGGCTTACAAATCCCATTCCACAAGCATCATGTTCAAATTCTGGACTGTACAATCCCTGCTTTTCAGGCATTCTACTAAATCGCATAATAATCATTCCTTCTCTTAAAGTTTTTCGCTTCTCTCCTGCTAATTAAATCTTGAAAGGTGTACTTCATAGTATAAATTGAAAAGCTTAAAGTGTAAATAGTAGTCATGATTTCTATACCTGTATACAGGGATTATATATATGTACCTGGTACCAGTATTGCATTGCATTGCATAGCAATACTGGTATAACAGCGCTTTAGCGTTTAGTACCTGGTACAGATAGGGCTAAAGTTCTCATTAGCTGTTCACTTAAACTTGCCAGCAATTTTGGGCTATCTTTTATTATCGCCTCTAAATCAGCCGGTCTATCTATAATACAAAAATAAGCGTCAATACCATGTTTCAAAACTTTTTCTACTCCTTCACCCAGGCTGCCTGCTACAGCGATAACAGGTATCTGTAATTTTTGAGCTCGCCTGCCAGCTCCAGTTGGCACCTTACCATTAATGCTCTGCCCATCCAACCTTCCTTCACCGGTTATCAAAAAATCTACACCTTCCAGTCTGGACTCAAAATCAAGACTATTTAATATAATCTCAATTCCAGCCTTTAATTCAGCACCTAAAAAAACTGCCAAGCCAGCTCCAAGTCCTCCGGCTGAACCAGCTCCAGCAATATGATTGCTGTTTATATTGAGTTCTTCCATAACAACCTGATTAAATTTTCGTAAATTATTATCAAGAATTTCTACCATCTTTTGATCAGCACCTTTTTGCGGTGCATATACATAGGCAGCACCATTTTCGCCATAAAGAGGGTTATCTACATCACAGGCTGCTAAAATTTCTACCTCTTTTAATCTGGGATCTAAGCTGCTTAAATCTATATTATCGATTTCAGCCAGACTTTCTCCTCCAAAAGCCAATTGCCTGCCATTTTTATCAGTAATTTTAGCACCTAAAGCCTGGGCCATCCCCACTCCAGCATCATTGGTAGCACTACCTCCAATTCCGATAATTATTTTTTCAATTCCTTTATCTAAAGCTGCTGCAATCAACTCTCCAGTTCCATATGTGGTAGTTTTAAGAGGATTTCTCTCAGCTTCAGCAAGCAGCGGAAGTCCAGAAGCAGCTGCCATCTCTATAACAGCAGTATTTTGCTCAGCAAGCAAACCATAAAAAGCCTCTACTTTTTCACCAAGAGGGCCTGTAACTTTCTTTTTGATTATTTCACCATCAGCAGCATCTACCAGGGATTGAACAGTTCCTTCTCCTCCATCTGCCAGGGGTAAAAGATCAACCTCTATCTGAGCATCAAAGTTTTTGATGCCTTTTTTGATATTTTCTGCTGCTTCTAAAGCTGTTAATGAGCCTTTAAAAGAATCCGGGGCAACAAGTATTTTCATAATATCACTCCTTAGTTATATAGGTACCTGGTACCAATATATATTTCAATTATAAACCAGAAACTTTAGCAGCACAAATTTGCTAATGCTAATTTTTCAGCATATAATTATATTAAGTTAAATGCCATTAGTTAGAAAATATTTATCTGGAAAAGGGGCGATAAGATGAATATAGAAAAATTAAAAGAAATCCTATTAAAGAGAAAAGAAATAATATTTGCTTATCTTTTCGGATCTTTTGCTGAAAATAAAGAAAATTCCCTTAGCGATATAGATTTAGCTGTCTATATAGATCAAAGTGAACCTCTCCATCTAAATCAAAACCAAGATTTGCATCAAAAGAGATACTAGCTTCGCGTCGGATGGAGCTTCTAACTGCTTCATATAGATTAAAGTTCAACCTATATTACTAGGTCAGTTTACAAGATGTTTGGCTTTTAAGTTTTGCTCCTAATAGTTTAGGATACCCTTAATCTTGAAGGATTGTCCACAAATCCATTATCTCTCGCCTCTTTGATAGGTCTGAGAATACATTTATCCTTATGATATTTACGAAGTATATTAAAGCTACCATTCTGATCAGCATTAATTAATAGGCCCTCGTTAGTTTTAAAGAGACCTCTGGTAATTCTTCTGGATTTATCATAGTTACTTTTATTTATTTTTTCCAGATCTACTGAATAGCGGCCAAATCGAATACGGTCATACTAAAGCTTACCTTGCGTAATTAAAATTAAAAGCTTTAGTACACCCAGAAGTATAGCTTTCATCAATTTCAACAACTTTGATACCTTTTAGTTTAGCTTTGTATTCAATTAATTTTTTTAATCTCTGGATTGGTATTTGGACAAAAGATTTAAGCTTGCTGCATTGTTTAATATTTTTTATATCTCTGATTACAATAGTTTCTACTTGATTTTCAATTGCTAAATCAACTATTTTGCAACTAGCTTTATGGAGATAATCGCTAATATAATTTCTTCTCTTTAATCTCAGATATTTTATTCGTTTAGTATCTCTAATTTTACTGGTAGCTAACTGCCTCATTCTAATGCTTTGTAGTCTGGCAATTTCTTTATTAAAATAAGAATTTTTGGATTTAATAGTTTTACCATTGATAATATAACAATCAAAATTGTTTTTAAATGTTAAAGTAGCCAAATTATCAAGACCTAGATCTATTGCCATTATGTTAGGGTTATTATTTTCTTTTATTTCCTCGGTCTTATAGATAATTAAGAGATACCATCTTTTAGAAATACGGTCCTGCTTAATCTTTATCTGCTGGACAGCATCTAAATCTATAATGCTTTGAACTGCTTCAGGCAGCTCAAAATTAAGGAGGCCAAATCGAATACGGTCATACTAAAGCTTTCCTTGCGTATTATAAATTAAAAGCTTTAGTGACCTTCACATTATATTTAGATTGTATCTTTTTAGATAAGGATAAGAGTAATTTGTTATCTTTAATTCTAACAGCTAAATTGGTAAAAATTATTTCACAGGGATTACTGTTCATATGTTTAAAATTAGGTGACCCTGGCTGCCCCTTATATTTTTGAGGATTCTTTTTATAATCTTTGAGAGAATTAAAAAAACTTTTCCAGTCCTTAGCTAACTGCTTTAATGCCTGCTGTCTGTTATGGGAGTGAAGGTAGTCATTATGCCAGTTATTTTTATATCTAGTTTCTAATTCAGTATAGACAGCTTTTACATCTTTATTATTTTTAATCTGATAATTGACTGTATTATATAATTTAGAGCAATGCCAGGCTAATTCATTAATTATTACTAATTGCTTATGGCTTAATTTAGGCTTGAATTTAAATGATAATCGCATTGATTTTTCACCTCCATCCTACTATAATTATATCATACATATGTTTGCTTGTAAAAGAAAAAATGGAGGTTTGATTTTTATGAATAGAGACTTAAATAACAATTATCATTCTGTTTATAGTCTACAATATCATTTAGTTGTATCTTCTGGTGGTGCTACTATTGAGACAATTAAAAAGTATATTGAAAATCAGAATAAATAGCCAATTCATCTCCACCCAATGCATAGCTTGGATGGAGTTTTCTTGGCAGTTTTAGATAAAAAACCTGAGAGTGGAGTTTTGCTAATTAATAAGTCCGATCAAAAATGAAGCCGCTTTCATGAAAAGACAATGCGAGAATATCTAGATTTTTTGCCGATGTATAAAGTTCAGGCTAAATATTTAGATAAAAGAATTAAAGAAAAAAGATTTGAGAGCTGAAAAGGTACCTGGTACCTACATATTTTTAAGCTAAAAAAAAGCAGCAGCTACTTTAAAAAGTAAAGCAACTGCTACCTTCTTATTATTTATAACTTAAATTCTTCTGATAATTAATCCTGCCATTCTAAAATTGGATAATCTTCATCACTGCCAAAATCCCAGATGTTTTCATCCCAGGCTTCATTTAGATTATCATAGCTATTGAAATCTTCTACTTTTCTATAAAGATTACTTCCCTTCAAATCATCTTCAGAAGCTAGTGCAACTCTACCAGTTAATTCACCTTCATCTTCCCCTATTATTTCAAGACTATTATCTAAGGCAAATGAATCAATAATCTCTGGTTTATCGCTACCATCTTTATTATTATAACCAACCAAGCCTCCTAAATTATGTTCTTCAGAATTTCCACCATTAATTTCTCCAATTGCGTAGCTATTCTCAATTTTAGGAGGATTATGATTGTTACGATTTTTGCCGACCAATCCCCCTAAATTAACTTCAACATTATCTCCAGCAGATACTAATTCAACATCTCCAGTTGCATAACTATTTTTAATTGTAGCGTCTTGATTACGTCCTACTAAACCACCTATTTCTATCCTTGCATCAGAATCATCACTATCATTGCTTCCTTTTACCAACCCTTCAGCATAACTTTGTTCAATTGTACCACTGTTATGTCCAACCAAACCACCTATATCTACTCTTATTTCATCAGAATTTTCTGCTTCTACATCTACATCTGCATAAGATTTTTCTATTGTGCCACCACTATTTTGGCCAACTAATCCGCCTACTCGACGCTCAGTAGCTGTCACAGAGCCTGTTGCATGCGAATTAATTATTTCACCAAAATTATTATATCCAACCAGTCCACCAACTCTTTGTTCACCTGTTATATCTACATCACCTCTTACATAAGAATCATAGATTGTCCCTTGATAATTTATACCAACCAGACCACCAACATGGTCATCACCTGTTATTTTTTCCTCACCTGTTACATAAGAATCATAGATTGTCCCTTGATAATTTATACCAACGAGCCCACCAAATTGAGCTTTACCACTTATATCTACATCTTTTATAGAGATATTCTCGATTGTCCCATTATGATTATATCCAACCAGACCACCAACAAATTTATCACCTGTTATATCTACATCTTTTATAGAGATATTCTCGATTGTCCCATCATTCCGACCAACAAGGCCACCAACATAATCATCACCTGTTATATATACATCTGCCAAGCCAAGATTTTTAATCTCCCCTGCTGAGTCTATTTCACTAAATAAACCAATATAATTTTCTCCTTCACGATCTATATATAAATCACTTATTACATAATCATTACCATCAAAAACACCCACAAATTCAACTGAATCAGCACCTATAGGATTCCAGCCTTTATCATCATTAGCATTTTCACTTGCATGTTCATCATAACCACTTACGTCTTCATTTAAGTTATTGACTAGCTCATAATCTTTTGTTAAATCTTCTCTAACATTATCTAACTCATGCCAATTTACTATTAAAGAATCATCAGAAGCACATTGACCATCCAGAGATTTTAGATCTACCGAATTGAATGTATTCTCAGCTTCATACTTTTCTTCTAAATCTATCTCATCATTTTCATAAGCGATTCCAATATTGGCTGAATCAATAGTATTATCTTTTATGATATGAAATTTGTCAGTATCAGATGAATCTTCAATAATTATTGCTATCTGTCTTTTATAATCACCGTTTGATTCTATTTCCATCCTTAGCCCTGAAACAGTATTCATATTATTTAATTTCAACAATGCATCATTTTCAGATGGTTCACCTTTCAATGTTGCCGAATTACCATCAGGAGCAAAAACAGCGGTACTTCCATTGCCATCACTTACTTCAAGTTCTCCGGTTTCAGCAGATATTAATTTTTGGCCTTCAGATAGGATTAATTGATCATAATTAATTTCTCCTGAAAGTATGATTAAATCATGTTCTTCACTGTTTAAATCACTTAACTTAGTAGGGTTATCTTCACTTCCATCGCCATCTCCATCATCAGTAACAAAATATACAGTGCCTATTTCTTCACCGGTTAAAGGATCAACAGCTATTCTTTCTTCTCTAATTTCTCCATCTTCTTCTGTTTCACTTATAATAATATCTAAATCTCTGACTGGTTTTTCTGTCATTCTTGCTTCTAATACCTCATCTGCAGTCATTTCGCTTTCTCTTTCTTCACTTTCTTTGCTATCTGAACTGCCGCCAAAAGGAATAGAAACTGAAAAAGTAGCCTTAGTTTCACTGTCCCTTAGATTATCATTCTGCCAGTCTACACCAAATTTATAGTTGATATCATCTCTTTCACCTATTAACTTATCTATTCTTAATTGTTGTCCTGTCATTGTTTCCATTTCATCAGCCGAAAATCTAAAGACTCTGAGATAGGCTCCAACATTATTTAAAAAGTCATCTCTTTCTCTAAGCCTTCTCCCTACTTCTAAATCAACACCATCCATACTTTTATAATATACTGCTCCACTACTAGCAAATATTAACTGCTGTTCATTATTCACCAAAAGCTCATTATTTGCATTCTCAGAACCAGCTGCCAGTACCTTATCATCATCACTTAAATAAGCATTGACCCTAAAATCCCACTGATCAGTTAATATTTCCCCACCGATGGTCCACATATCCCAGTAGTTATCATATTCATCCCGGCGATCTCTAAAAAGATATACACCGGCTAGAGCATTGTCTCTATCACTAAATTTTCTTCTATAGCCTAAACCAATATTCCATTCTTCAGGATCATCACTACCAACCCTATACCTTAAGTCAGAATAGACAATAGAATCTTCACTATTTCTTAAAGGATATAATATGCTTGCCTGACCTATAAAATCATCTCCGATGCTGCCATCAATATCAAACCTGGCCCTTCTATCCACTTCTCCATAACAAACCATTGTCAGCAAAAAAATTAGAAATATGAAAATTAGAGCACCAAAAAGAAAAAATTTGGCTTTATAGCTCATAAATTTAATACCTCCCTTTTAAAATCCGCAGAGCTTTTCTTTCTTCAATTTAATTTTAACAATTCTGAGAGAATAATTATATTACACTTTAGTGTAATATTTTCCAAAAATGATTTTCTATGCTATCACAAACGCCAAGAACAAAAAGATCTTTATAAAATTAGCTTTGAATAAACAGTTATCTTTATATATGCAATTTATACAAAAAGTCTGAGAGTTAACTAAATGACTGAAAAATAAAATCAAAATCATAATAAAAATTATAGTAAAAAATCTCTTATCAAATTCCATATTATTCTCCCCTCAAAAGATATATATATTTATTTTACTATACTAAAGCAGCAAAAGATATTACACTTTAGTGTAATATCTTCCAAATATTTCATCTAATTATGTCGATATTTATTGGTACCTGGTACCTATATAATAATAGTTATTATTACTTGAAAATTCTTTCAATATTATATATAATATTAATATCATTAATATAGAATTTAATTACAATTACTGTAAAAAGATTTAAATCTAGGTTTAAAAAGGAGCTAATATGAAATCTAACTTAAATACTAATTTATTCGATGAAGAAAATTGCAAAAAATTATTCACCAAAAACAAAAAGCTTGCTTTAATAATCATCCAGTTTAACAAGAAAACCAAACAAGCTTATATCAAATTTTTAAGCCGTGGAGCGGAAAAACTTTTAGGTTATCAAAGCACTGAATTAATAGATAAAAATTTTGCAGTAATTCTAAATAAAAATCAGACTAATATAATTTCAGACATAGTGAATAAAGCATTAAAAAATGAACTAAAGTATGAAGACATTGAGATCATAAATAAAAATAGGCAAAAAATTAAAGCTGAGCTCGAAATATATCCTTTTAAACTTAAACAAAAGAGCAAAGAAAATTTGAGCTTTGCTTTAAATATTTTAGATCCAGATCAATGCACCGAAAAACTAAAGAGCATCTTAAACAATGTCAAAAATGCAATCTGGTCTGCTTCCTGGCCTGATTATAAAACATATTATATTAGTCCTTCCATCAAAGATATTTATGGTTATGAAGCCGAAGACTTCAAAAATAATTTTAAACTCTGGTATGAATGTGTACATCCTGATGATAGAAATAAAATTAAAGAGACTTATAATGATTTACATAAAACAGGATTTTCCCAAAAAGAAATGCGTATCATCAAAAAAAGTGGTGAGATTATCTGGGTAGAAGATCAAAATAGATTTATATACAATGAAAACAACAATCCAATTAGAATTGAAGGAATTGTACAGGATATTACAGAAAGAAAAAAATCAGATGAAAAATTAGAATTTCAGTTTGATTTCCAAAAACTCATAGCAGATATTTCGTCTAATTTTGTTAAATTAGATTCTGATCAATTTGATGAAGCAGTAGATTATGCTTTAAAAAAAGTAGGAAGTTTTTTTGAAATAGATCGTAGTTACTTGTTTTTAACCTCTGAAGATGGGAGTAACAGCAGTAATACTCATGAATGGTGTAGAGATGGTATCGAGCCTAAGATTGATGAACTTCAGGATTTAGATAATGATTCTTTCCCCTGGTTTAGAGATAATTTAGTTAACAATCATTATGTTTACATTGCTGATACAGATCAATTGAGTGAAGATGCAGCTAATAAAAAAAAATCCTTAAAAGATCAAAAGATTAAGTCTTTAGTTGCAGTTGCTATTTTCAATAAAGATGAATTAAAAGGCTTTCTAGCTTTGAATCGGTAAAGAAAAAAAGAGCTTTTAGCAAAGAAGTAATATATCCTTTAGAAGTTTTAGGAGATCTTGTTTCTGCTGCTTATAACAAATATATTAATTTCAAAAAAATCACTCATCTTAATACACATGATAACCTAACGGGATTATATAATAGAAAGTGCTTTATTTCCGAAATGAAAAAATTGGACAAAAAAGAAAATCTCCCGATTGGAATAATCATGACAGATATCAATGGCCTTAAATTAATAAATAATAGTTACGGACAACAGATTGGCGATCAAATAATTATAAAAAGTGCGGAACTTTTAAAAACCACCCTCAAAAGCAATGATATTATCGGACGCTGGGGTGGAGATGAGTTCATAATTATAATGATTAATACTCACAAACAGGAAGTTGAGCTTTATACCCGTGAAATAAAAAATCTAATTAATATTGAGCCTCAAAGTAAAATTGATATCTCTTTGAGTGCTGGTTCAGCTTTGAAAATCACTGCAGAGGAAAAGATCTTAAATCTCATCCAGCAGGCAGAGCAGGCCTTATTTACAGATCAGCTAACAAAAGAAAAGAGCAGCAAAAATAAAATTGTCCAAAGCTTATTAAGTACTTTAAGAAATAAAAGTAATGAAACCGAGCATCATTCAGTCAGAATGGCAGAACTAGCTCAAGAGTTAGGCAGAGCTGTTGGGGTAGGAAATAATGATTTAAATAAACTTGCTCTATTGGCCAATATCCATGATATAGGTAAAATTACTATACCTGAATCAATCTTAAACAAGCCTGGAAAACCAGATAAAGAAGAATGGGAAATACTTAAAAAACATCCGATTAAAGGAGCAGAAATAGCCTCCGAAACTGATGAATTTGCTCCTGTAGCTGAAGAAATATTAAGCCACCATGAACACTTTGATGTCAGTGGTTATCCGAGGGGGTTAAAAGGCAAAGAGATTCCCCTTTTAGCAAGGATATTAACTATAGTTGATGCTTATGATGTCATGATAAATGAGAGGCCTTACAAAAAGGCAATGACTAAAAAAGAAGCCGATCTGGAATTACAAAGATGTGCAGGTAGTCAATTTGACCCAGAATTAGTGGATAAGTTTTTTAAAATAATTGAATCTGATCTTTAATTTAAAAGAAATTAATTTTGCTTTAGCAGATTTACCCCCTGTTAAAGTGTTAAAGCTCTCCCAAAAGGGAGAGCTTTTTTACATCTGATAATTATAAAGATTTCTTTTCAAACCAGCTTCACATATATCTCGATAGATAAAACAATAATTTATTTCATTTTCTGATTCGCCCACCGGAAAAGCCTGGATCTCAACTTCAATTTTTTCACCGCTTTTTTTCTGCCGGTATGTTTTCACATTTATTTCTCTTCCAGCTTTTAGAGCCTCAATATTTTTTTCTGACTCAGCTCTTTTTTCTCGGGGCAGCAAAAAGTCTTTAATATTAATTCCCAGCACATCATTTCTTTGAAAACCAAAAACATTTAAAAAATAGGGGTTTACTTTCTCCACATTAAATTCCTCATCCAGGATAATTATACCCTGTCTTGACCGCTCAAATAAATTTTCAAAAAGCTTATTTTCACTACCAATAACTGCTTTGCTCTCTAATTGATTAAATTTTTCTTTAACTTTTTGCTCAATATTAAGCTTTCTTTTTTCCATAATATGAACAAATGCATCTACAACCACGGGTGAAAACTGGCTGCCTCTATTTTCTTTGATTTCTTCGAGTGCTTCCTTTTTTGTTAATGATTTTCTGTATGATCTATCAGAAGTCATGGCATCCCAGGTATCTGACACCGAAAGAATCTGTGAAATTACTGGAATCTCATTGCGCTCTAAACCATTTGGATATCCCTTACCATCCCACCTTTCATGATGATAATGAATATACCTGGCAATATTTTTTAAAGCATCAGAATCAGAAAGCGATTTGCTGCCCCACAAAGGGTGCCTTTTGATCAGATCATATTCAACATCTGTTAACCTGTTTTTCTTATTAAGTATATTAATTGGAATCAAAAGCTTACCGATATCATGTACCATTCCTGCCCAATATGCATCCATCACATTTTTATCTGACAACTCCATTTCCTCTGCTAATAAAAGCGATAAATTAGCTACATGTTCGGAGTGACCCTTTGTATACATGTCATACATTTCTAAGATTTTAATAATAGAATTTATTAACTCTTTAGTAAACTTAGCCTGTAATTTATCATATTTTTTGTAAGCGAAATGAGAGGAAGCCAAAGCAGCAAAGGATTCTAAAATAATAGAGCTAAGATTACTAAAATTCTGATCACTTTCTTCTGCAATATCTAAGCTTATTCGACCTATTACCTTACCTTTAACTTTAATTTCATTGTAAATAGATTCCTTAATCGGTCTTAGAGCCCTAATGATCTCTTCACGCTGTTTTTTTGGCAGCTTTTCAAGTTTTATCGTATAATCTCGAATACATTTAGAATTATAATCACTTAAATCACAAACGAAAATTTTGTTGATATCAGTTTTCCTTAAAATTTCAAAATCATGGCCTACAGCACTTACAAACTTACATTTCTCACCTTCAAAAATATATATTTTTCCATAATCAGCCTCAGGAATAATATGAACCGCACTGCTGAGAATTTTAGTTAAAAAATCTTCTTCAACTTCCTCTGGATTGTCATTTAAGGCAGAAACCGCAGCTATCATCTTAACGAACCTCTGATTTTTGCTTTTAATCTTTTGATCTGCCTGCTCTAAATTGTTATTAAGCTGCTGTTTTTGCTCTTTGAGATCTCGAAGATCTTTTTCTTTTAATTTAAGCAGGCGATTATTATCCCTTATCATTGCTAGATATTTTTTTAAAAATAGAAAAGAGAACAAAGAACTCAAAAGAACAAATATTAAAAAATTATAGCTCTGTAGTTGATTATACTGTTCAAAGTTATCTGAGAATAAAGGAAGATATCGCTGAGAAAAATAAACCCAGCTTATTCCTATAATAAGATATACAAATATAATTTTCTTTTCTTTTTTAAACAATATAATCAACACCCCCAGTCAGCTATAAGTGCTATTGGTACCAGGTACCTATCACCTATCGCTGTTCTTTTTCAAATACTGTAATAATACTATCCCAGGCGGCTCTGATATGCCCTTCTGCAGATTCTCTTGCTTTATCAGGGTCACCATTTATAATGGCCTCTCCTAATTCCTGATGTTCCTGTAAAAATTCCTGTAACCTACCCTGTCTACTAAAACTGCTGCGGCGAAAACGGGTTGCCTGTTCAAAAAGCGTATCAAGAAATTTTTCCAGCCACTTATTATCAGAAGCTTCCTTTATAATCCTGTGAAAGGCAATATCAACTTTAATACAGCCCCGGTAATCATTATGGGCAATATGGTCTTTCAGCTCTTCAGTATATTCTTTTAATTTTTCTTTCTGCTTTTCAGTAATATTCTGAGCTGCCAGATAAGCGGCCAGCCCTTCAAGTTCTGCCCTCAATTGAAAAATATCATCAATTTCTTTTTTAGTTTCAATCCCGGCTACAAAAACTCCCTGCTGAGGAATGATGTTGATCAATTCCTCCTGTTCTAACATCCTGAATGCCTCTCTAACAGGAGTTCTGCTGACACTAAGTTCATCAGCAATTTCCATTTCAGTAATTTTTTCGCCGATCATTAATTCGCCCTTTAAAATTGCCTCCCTCAAAACATTGTAAACCTGTTTACGCAGGGGTTCATAACTATAAGAATCAATGGCTGATAAATTAAATTTACTCATACTATAACACTTCCTTCTCTTTATTAAAGCTCTGAATTTCCATCTTCGAGCCTCTTAATACCAATGCTTTTTAAAAATCTTTCGAAGCCTTTTACACCAACAATATCATTCTTAAAAACTCCAGCCCTTTCTAAAACCTGGCTGAATTTTTTAGCTGTTTCTTTTTCTAAGATCTTTTCTGCCTGCTCAAACTGAAGCTCATTTCCATAAGTGCTTTCCAGTTCTTCTACCCATTCTAAATGTTTTGCCATTCCTTCTGCAGCCTTAAGTTCCTCAAGGCTAAGCTTTGCACTTAGATATTCAGCTATAAGATTAAGCTCTTTTTTTAAACGCCCCGGTAAAATAGCCCTCCCCATTACTTCTATTAAACCTATATTCTCTTTTTTAATATGATGCAGCTTTTGATGAGGATGGAAAATACCATAAGGGTATTCCTCACTACAGCGGTTATTGCGCAGTACCAGATCAAGCTCATACTGTTCAGCCTGTTCTTCACTACCATACTTTCTTTTCCGGGCAATTGGAGTAACCGTATTATGGGCTGTTTTCTTGCCCTCCTCTTTGCTGTAGGCCTTGATCTTTAAACCATGGTCTGTATATTCACGCCAGTTTTGCAGTATCTTATCAGCCAGATTGATAAGCTCTCCCCGCTCTGCTGACCTTAGCCTGATCACCGACAAAGGCCATTTAAGCCTCGATATCTCAATATCCATAAAAGTGGGGTGTTCATAATAAGCAACACTTTCTGCTTCTTCCATCGGGAATATATGTCTACCTCCCTGAAAATGGTCATGGTTTAAGATTGATCCACCCACTAAAGGTAAATCTGCATTAGAACCGATAAAATAATGGGGTATCTGATCTAAAAAGTCCATCAAAACTGCAAAGGTGTTCTTGTTGATATTCATCGGCTTATGTTCCCGATGAAAAACTATACAGTGTTCATTATAGTAAACATAGGGAGAATACTGTAAAAACCAGTCTTCATTCTGTAACTTCAGGGGGATTACCCGATGGTTCTGCCTGGCAGGATGATTTAAACTACCTGCATAACCAACATTTTCTAAACAGAGATAACATTTAGGATAATTGCTCTGTGGTTCTGCTTTGGCCCTGGCAATTTCTGCTGGATCTTTTTCTGGTTTAGAGAGGTTGATTGTGATCTCAATTTGACCGTAATCACTTTCTGCCTTCCAGTTTAAGTTTTTAGAAGTTCTCTTAAGCCTGATGTAATTGCTTTTTTGAGCAAAATTATAATATTGCTCGGCTGCAGCTTTGACATCGACCTCTTCAGCGGTCTCATAAAAACGCTTGGCTATTTCTGACTGTCTGGGGGTTAGGGCACCCATGATCCTGGTATCTAAAAGGTCTCTTTCAGTCAGATTATCATTGATTAAAGACTTAGCCACTGCAAAATCAAGCAGACCATCAAGGATTGGCTGGGGATTATCGGCTAATTCAAGCTCTGATTCCGAATCCAATGCTTCTGCTGGTGCTTCTTTGATCTCTAAAATATCTCTAATTTCATTTCTAGCAGCTATTTTATCCCACTCAACCAATAAATTGTTTTTTTCACCATAGGCTAAAAGTTTTTCTATCAGTTGATTTGCTTTAGCTACCTGCACACAATTACCTCCTTTAAATCAAGCTCTATATATATTGTAATTTATTTCACCAAAAAAATCCACTTTTAAACATTTTTTTTAATTTATCAAATTATAAAAAAGCTTAAAGTCTAACTATCACATCTTCTGCAGCTGATTTTCGCATTGCTTCAACCACCTCAAGATTAGCAAAACTTTCTTCCTCAACACTTAAGGGTACTTCTTTTTGATTGAGAATAGCATCAGCAAAAGCTTCAACCTCTAATCTGTACTGTTCACCTGTTTCTACAGGCATTTTTTGTTTATGACCTTCCTGCTCAACTAAAAAATAATTATCATCTTTCCAGGCAAAAAATCCAGGCACCTTAATAATACCTCTGGTTCCAATAATCTCAATATCTTTTTCTTCATAAGACATTATAGAATAATAGAGGCTGGCAAATGAACCACCTGCAAAATAAAGGGTTGCACTACCACTTAAGTCAACTCCATCTGCACTTTCTTTTTCAAAGAAATTAGCTACTTTAGTTGGATTCTCCCCCATTAAATAACGGGCAATATTAACGGTATAGCAGCCGATATCATTTAAAGCTCCACCATCTAATTCGGCATTAAGCCTGAGATCCTGGCCTCTATCACTTACATCAAAGGCAAAATTAGCTTTAATCTCCTTGATTTCTCCGATAACACCTTTATCAACCATTTCTTTGAGTTTAATCACAAAGGGCTGAAATCTATACATAAAACCTTCCATCAGCAGTACATCATTTTCTTGAGCTGCTTTTAACATCGCTTCAGCTTCTTTTTTCGAACTACCTGAAAGAGGTTTTTCACATAATATATTTTTACCTGCTTCAGCTGCCTTGATTGTCCACTCTTTATGAAGTTTATTTGGTAATGGTATATAAACTGCTTCAATATTTTGATCTTCAAGCAGCTTTTGATAATCATCATAATATTTTTCTGCTCCAAATTCTTTTGCAAAACTTTCTGCTTTCTTTTTACTGCGGCTAGCTACTGCATAAAGCTCACTATTATCTGCTGCTAAAATTGCTGGTATAGTAGCTTTTCTTGCAATATTTGCACAACCTAAAATTCCCCATTTTACTTTAGTCATAATATCTCTCCTTGATTAATATAGTTAATTTTAATTATAATTAAAATAATAAAAATATATTTCTTTTCTTATCTATTATATTCAAGAATAAAGACATATCTCCTCTAAAAGACAAAAAATCCAGACAGCTTTTAAACCGCCCAGATTTGTGAAAATATTTAATAATAGAAACGTGAATTGACGGAAAAAGCAAAATTTAGCTCAAATACTCATTTACTCTTAAAGCTGCTTTGGCACCTTCTGCTGCTGCTACTATAATCTGTTTGTCCTTTATATCAGTTATATCTCCAGCTGCATAAATCCCTTCGACACTTGTTTGATTGTTTTGATCTATCATTACTTCATTATAATCATTTATTTTAAGATCTTCACAGATAAAACCGCTGTTTGGAAGCAATCCGATTTCTATAAATACTGCATCAACATTAAGCTTTCTCTGTTTGCCGGTATTTAGGTTTTTAATTAAAAGTGACTCTACCTTAGTATCACCATTAATCTTAATCGCCTGATAGGACCAGCAGATCTCAATTTTATCCGAATTCATTACCTTATCCTGTAGAGTTTGATCACCAGAAAGCCGCTCACTTCTGACCAGAAGATAAACCTTCTCTGCTATTCTGGCCATATCAAGGGCTGCTTCAAGACCGGAATTACCTCCACCAACTACTGCAACTGGCTGGCCTTCATATAAAAATCCATCACAGGTAGCACAGTAACTTACACCTTTGTCCTTTAATTGGCTTTCACCAGGGATACCAAGGTGACGTTTTTTGGTACCGGCAGAAATTATGACTGCATCTGTATTGATTTTTTTACCACTTTTGACGATTATCTGATGGCCAGCTTCTTTAACTTTGATCTCAATAACTTCTTCTCCAAACAGGGTATCGATCTTATAGTTTCTCAGGTGATCTAAAAAATCCTGCATCAGATCAGGTCCGCTAACATTATATTCAGGTGGATAATTATCTATTATATCTGTTTCTAGAACCTGTCCTCCTATATCCCTGGCAACTAAAAGCACCTTCAATCCCTTTCTTACCGCATAAATTGCTGCTGTCATTCCAGCCGGGCCAGCACCAATCACTGTTAGATCCCAGACATTGCCTTCACATTCCGGTATTTCAAAATCGATTAAATAATCCAGTTCACCAGAACTTATTTTTTCAATCAAAGCATCATAACCACCGATGTTTTCACCATCTATAAAAATTTGGGGAATAGTTTTATGGCCACTTCTTTCTACCATTTCTTCATATAATTCTTTATCATCTGTGATATCATAATCGATATATTCTAACTCCAGACTTCTCAACATTGCTTTTGCTCTTCTACAGTAAGGGCACCACTGTTTTGTATAGATTTCAATATCTGACTTATTCATCAAATCAAACCCTTTCTTTTAAAATGCTCTCATATTTTCTCTTAAATAATCGAAAATCTTACGGGCAGTTTTAGAGCTTATCCCTTCTACCTCTTTTAACTGCCAGATTTTTGCTTCCCTTATCTTGGCTAAAGAACCAAAATGCTGGAGGAGAGCGTTTCTGCGGGTTTCTCCCACTCCCGGAATCTCATCCAACATGCTATGGGTTAATCTTCTTGAACGAAGTTTGCGATGATAACTAACAGCAAAACGATGGGCCTCATCTCTTACCCTCTGCAAAAGCTGTAAAGCTGGTGAATGATGAGGAATAATTATTGCTTCACTCTGACCTGGTTTAAAGATTTCTTCTTCTTTTTTAGCTAAACCAATGATTGCTAAATCATCAATTCCCAGAAGTTCAAGCACCTCATAAGCTGCACTTAACTGACCTTTACCACCATCGATCAAAATTAAATCAGGAAGTTTTTTATCTTCACGCAATAACCTTGCATATCTTCTTTCCACAACTTCTTTCATGCTGGAAAAGTCATCAGGCCCTTCTACAGTATTAATTTTAAAACGTCGGTAATCTTTTTTAGAAGGCCTACCATTTTTAAAAACAACCATTGAGGCAACTGTATCTGTCCCCTGTATATTGGAAATATCAAAACCTTCTATATGATGTGGTTCTTTCTCAATCTCTAATATTTCAGCCAGCTTTTTTACAGCTCCTGAAGTCCGCTGTTTTTCATATTTGCTCCTGATATCTTCTTTTTTAAGATTCTGAGCGGCATTTCTTTCTGCCATCTCCAGCATCTTCTTTTTATCTCCTTTTTGTGGCTGAAGTATTTTTACTTTTTTGCCTTTTAAAACAGCAAGTCTTTCTTCTATAAGCTTTCGGTAAGCCAGATCTGTGTTAAGCAGTAATTCATCAGGTATCCCTGCCGCCTGTTCATAATATTGCTGTAAAAATGACCCCATCATTTCTGCCTTGTTCTCTTCTTCGGTTCCCTCTAAGATAAAGTATTCCTGACCTATTAAACGACCATTTCTAACTAAGAGCAGTTGTGAGCAGGCTAAATCATTTTCACCTTCTACTAAGGCAACAACATCCTGATCGATGTTTTTATCAGACATTACCTTCTGACTTTCACTTAATTTGGCAAAAGCTTTTAAAGCATCTCGAAAACGAGCTGCCTTTTCATAATTTCTCTCCTGGGCAGCATTTTCCATCATTTTTTCAACTTCTGCTTTGAGTTCTTCCTGTCGACCTGATAAAAAGAGCATAACCTGATCTATCAATTCATGATAATCTTCTTTACTAACAGCCCCGATACAGGGACCCAGACATTTGTTGATATGATAATTTAAACAGGGTTTAGCCTCAGGCTCACCTGCTATAATTTCTTTTTTGCAGCTTCTCAATTGAAAAATATCTTTAATCACATCTAATGTCTTATATATCGCATCAACATCAGCGAAAGGCCCAAAATATTCTGCCCCATCATTTTTAACAAGCCTGGTTTTAAAAACCCGGGGAAAATCAAGATTTTTAGTTACTTTTATAAAGGGATAAGTTTTATCATCTTTAAGCCTGATATTAAATTTAGGCTGGTGTTTTTTTATTAAATTGGCCTCTAAAATATATGCTTCCACTTCAGTATCAGTTATTATATAGTCAAAATCGTAAATATAACGGACCAAAAGCTGGGTTTTATAACTCTGGTTATTTTTGCGAAAATATGATCTGACCCTACTCCGAAGTGATTTTGCCTTGCCAACATAGATGATCATTCCGGTTTCATCTTTCATCATATATACTCCCGGTTGAGCGGGAAGTTCTTTTATTTGAGCTTCAATTTGAGCATTAGTTATTTTGTTATCTGTCATTTCTATCACCTGATATTAACTTAATTATTTTAATATTAATTTAACTTAATTATAATTGATTTAAAGCTATTTATCAATCAGCAGAATTCTTTTAAAAATTATCCAGACAAAAAAATGACCAGCACTAATAATTGCTGGTCTGTTAATTAAAATTAATACTGAAAAAACTTAGAACTAAAAATTTTAGCTATTTTAAATTATTGAAGCTAGTTCTTCTTTTGAAATATTATCTAATTCTTTTAAAAGTTGTTCAGCTTTCTCATTATTACATTCTCGTTTATAGATGTTTATAAGTTTATCATAAACAGATTCATCCACTACTCCTATATTTATAAGTGTAGTTAAGATATTTTTTGTAATTGTATTCTGACCTACTGACATAAAATATTCTGCGGCATGATTTAATTCTTTTTTTATTCTTTTTTCAAATTCTTTTCTGTATTCTTTACACCAGTCAAAATTATCAGCAGCTAAATAACTACCTTTTAATAAATTCAACAACTTATAAACTCTATATTTGTTTGTGATAGATTTTTTTAAAAGAATCTCAATTTTGATAAAATCTACTTCAATTCTTTTTAATGAAATTCTATAAGCTGTCAAATTTGCTTCTATAAGATTATCAAATCCATATTGAGAGAAAATTTTTCGGAGCTTTAACAGGGTGCTGAAAAATAATATTCTAAAGTTTTTGTTATCGTTTGCTCCCCAGAGTTTTTCAATAATTTTATCTCTACTTACAAATTCACCTTTATGATGAAGTAAAAAAGCGAATAATTCTTTTGTTTTTGAATCAGGCCAATTTATATTAAGCTTATTTCTATCGACATCATAGATTCTTATATCTCCCTGAGTTTCTATATATAATTCAGTTAAAGAACCAACACTTTGCTTTTCTTTTCTAACCTTTTCGATCACTACCTTAAGATCAGCAGCAGAAATAGGCTTTAAAAGATAGAACAACTCTTTGTTTTGTAATATTTCTAAAAAATCATGATTTTTAGAAATCATAAAGACAAAATTAAATTCAGGAGATAATTTTAATAATTTTTCAACCAAAGTAAAAATATCATCTTCATTCTTATCTATATCCAGAAAGATAATATCTATTTTTTCTTCATCTTCTCTTAAAAAATCAAGGAGGATTTCTGCAGAATAAAAAACATCTGAGATCTCAAGGTTTTTTGTGTCAGAACTTAATACATTTAAAATATCATCATTTTCACGATCACCCATATATACAACAGAATTCATAAAACTCTCCTCTCTTTGAACAAAATTTTAGTCTTGCTTTTAACTTTTATTAAAATTCTTAATGTTTTCATTTTGTTATCAACAATAATTATTAATCTCATTATTAATCTCTTTATTTATTATATACTTTATTGCTCTACTAAACAAGTAAATAATAACGAGATAAATTAATTTTCTGAATATTTTATTCTATACAGCAAATGATTTTATCCCATTCACCTGACCAGTTTTGTGATTTTGCTGTTTTAGCAATACTTAATGCCTCAGCTGTTTTTCCCTGCTTTAATTTCATTTTTGCCAGTATTTTATAACCATGATGATTAAAAAGTTTAACGCTTTCTTCATCTTCCTCTTTAATTATTTTTAAAACTTTTTCAGAAATCTCAATCTGTTTTTGACAATAATCAGATAATCTCTCTGAGCTATAAAAAGACGGATCCTGATATTTATCTAACATGTAAATGATTAAATTATATAAATCAAACAATTTTAACTGATCTTCTGTGGAATTTACGGCTTTTTTTAGGATTATAAAAGCTAATCTTCTATGTTTTTCGGTGTTTTTGGTAAACAAATTACTGGCAAGTAAATATAGAAAATTCAAAACATCATCATAGTTTTCTAAAGTGAACAAATCTTTATTTCTGCTCCTAATATATTTTCTTTCTTTTGGAGTAAAAGCTGACTCCCACCAATCTTCCAGACCAACTTTTTTTATAAAATCAACTTTTGAATTTGAAATAAAAATATCATATAAATCCATAATACTACACCCTTCCCCAAAAAAAGATATTTTTCTACATTTATTTTGCTTTAATTGATAAAATTATTATAATTTACTTTTATTGCTATATACTATTATTCTTTATTTGCTTAAAAATTCCTGCATAATATATTTTTTAATTGAATTATTTGCAAATAAAAGTTATAATAATGATTGAAATTAAATATTTTACTTTATTAAACTATTAAAGTATTAAAGTATAATAAATCAAGGAGGAGATTTAGTGAAAAATATTGCGATTTTGGGCAGTAGTGGTGGTAATCTATATAATTCAGGTGGCAAAAATCCGATCAAATTGATCGAAGAAATAGAAAATCAGATTAAGGCAGCTAAACTGCAAATTGCTGCAGTACAGTTTGTGGGAGCCAATAAATCAATGGATAATGTGAATGCCAAAACTAAGGCCAGGCTTTACAGCTGGGATGGTAATCAAGACAGTATAGAAATTTCTGAGGAAAAAGAGATAAAAAAAATAAATAAAATGGCTGAAAAAGAAGATCAAAAGCTTGCTCAAATGATAGAAAAAGAAGAAATAGATGCTTTAATACTTGTCAGCTGTGATCCGGAAGGTGTTAATAAAAAAGCAGTTGAAGCTGCTGTTGAAAAAAATATCCCTGTAGTAGGAACAGGTGGTAGTTCTATGGCTGCTGTTCAATATATGGGGGCAAATGTAATTTCAACCTCTGGCACAACAGGTACCACTAATAGGACCAGAGCTGTTGCGGCCATTCAGGCCCTAGCGAAATACTGGAATATTAAGTACAAACCGGTGATTGGTTCTGCAGAAAGTTCTAATTCAGCAGTGGATGAAAACATCTTAAAGCGAATAAGTTTTAGAGGTATTATGATGGCAGCTCTACCAGGTTTTATAGCGATGGCTATTACCCTTGCTTTAAGTAAAGTACCTGCCTTTGCTCCTTTAGGTGATGCTTTTGATCTTTTAATCAATGCTTTACCTGTTATCATAGCAGCAATAGCAGCCAAACAGGTTTCGGGATTGGATGAGGTTGGTGTAGTTGCTGGGATAGTTGCCGGTGTATTGTCTACTGATGGTGGGATCATTGGTGGTTTAGCAGGTGGTATTTTAGCTGGTATTTTAGCTCTTTATTTGATCAGATTTACTTTAAATTTAAATTTCCCCGGTACAACTGCAAATATAGTTGCGGGTGGAATAGCAGGACTGGCAGCTGGTTTTTTAGTCTTTTTTATCCTGGCACCAATTACCCTTTATCTAGGGAATGGGATTAGAGATCTAATTGAAATGGCTCTTAATTATAATGCTGTATTGGCTGGTGCTCTGGCAGGATTTTTAATCTGGCCGGCAATTATTGGCGGGGTTTATCATGCTGCAATACTTCCAATTGTGCTTTTAGAAATGGAACAGACCGGTTCAAGTTTTCTTGGCGCAATAGATATGACCGGCCTGGTCATGGTTTCTGCAGGTATTACCCTGGCCAATATACTATTTCCAAAAAAGAAAAAAGAGACAGCAATTGCTTTACCAGGATTTTTAATTAACATGGGATTTGGAACCTTTGTTGAAGCTTCCTATCCTTTCATGTTTTCAGATAAATTGGTCTTTGCTGGAGCCATGGTTTCAGGAGCAATATCTGGAGCTTTTGTAGGCTTTTTAGGAGTTAGAGGAACAGCCTATGTGCCTTCTTTTTCTGCTCCTTTTTTATCTAATAATGGAATCGGATTCGCAATTTCTATGGCTGTAGCTTTAATATCTTCTTTCACTTTTACAGTAATGGCCAACAAAATAAAACACGTGGAATAAGTACCAGGTACGTATAGTTTTAAAATAAAGCAGGTACCGCCAGATAGCAGTGTTCTTTCTGGTGGTACCTGGTACTTCTCGGTACTTTTAAATTTTAATCAAAGATTCTACATAGTCTTTATATTTTTTTCTGCTATTATTAGCAAAAAAACTTAGTAAAGCTTCGGTCGTTACTAACTCACTTTTTCTTTTGCCCAGATACACCCCAAAACTACTCCATTTATATTTTGCTGCCTCACTAACTAAATTTGCTCTAACTGGATTTAAATGTATATATCGGCTAACAAGAAGTTTTTGGTAATTATTTTCTATCATAGTTGAATTATATCTATCCTGAAACAGGTGTCCCGAAAGATCATACTTATTATTAAAATATTTTGCATAATGAAGGTTAACACTGCGCATAATTTTCCATATTTCAGTTTCATTTGTTTGAATTTCTAAATGATAATGATTAATCATTAAACAATATGAAAATAATTGAAAGTTAAATTTGTTTTTGGCTTTTAACATTATGTTAAGAAAATATTTGTTATCAGCCTGATCCCTAAACAATTCTGATTTTCTATTTCCCCTATTCACAATGTGATATACAGCTCCCGGATACCAAATTCGTTTTTTTCTTGGCATACTTCATCAACCTTTCATTAAGTTATTTATATAATTATACCATATAATTACAATAATTTCCATTAAACTTAATAAAAAACCCTGGTTTTTGGTACCAGGTACGTATAGGTTTAAAATGAAGCAGGTACCGCCAGATAGCAGTGTTTTTACTGGCGGTACCTGGTACTTATTATATTCTGTCTGGATAATCAGTGATTATTCCATCTACTTCTAAATCAGAGACATATGTAATATCATTTTTATCATTAACGGTATAAGTAAAAATATCATAACCTGCATTTTTAATTTTCTTTACCCTCTCTTTATCTAAGCTGCTGTAGAGAGGATGAAATGATCTAAGTTTAAAGCCTAAAGATTCTGCATAAGCAATTGGATCTATAAGATTAGCCAAATATATAATTCCTAAACCAACCTCTTTGCTTATCTGGGCAAATCTCTGCAGAGAATAATGATTGAAAGATGAAATAACTACCCTATCTATCATTTCAAATTCTTTTAAAAGTTGATAAACTTTTTCTTCTAAGCCCGGGTAATCTATGTATATATTCTTAAGTTCTATGTTTAAAAATATCTCATTTTCCTGCAGCATTTTTAGCAGTTCTTTTAAACTAACTATACGCTGCAGAGCAAATTTATTATCTTGATTATTATTAGTAATTTCTAGTTTTTTTAACTCGGCAAAACTGTGCTGACAGAGTAATCCACTACCATTAGTCACCCTATCAAGTTTTTTATCATGAAAAATCACAACTTCCCCATCACTGCTGAGCTGGACATCAACTTCCAGTCCATCACAGCCCATTTCTATAGCTTTTTTAAAAGACAACATCGAATTTTCTGGATAGGCTCCACTGGCTCCCCTGTGAGCAATATTTAATATTTTAGCCACTTGCTTATCATCTCCTTATTCAATAAATAGCAGCTGCCAAAAAACGACAGCTGTTATTTATCATAATATGACTATATCAAGAATTTAAAATTTAATGGAACAAAGAACTTAAAGCCAGGGTAGAGAGGATTACTAAAGTTGCAACAATTGCAATAAAATAATAACCTTGCCCTACTGCTATACCCAAACCTGCAACTGCCCATAATCCTGCAGCAGTTGTAAGCCCTTTTACCTTATCTTTATGTTTTATAATAGTGCCTGCTCCAATAAAACCAACTCCACTAACTACCTGAGCAACGATTCTTGCTGCATCTGCATAAGCATCAGTTGGCCCGAGATCCATTGCTAACCTAAATGAAGTTATCATAATCAAACAGGATGTTACAGCCACGAGTATATTAGTTCTTATACCAGCTGCCTTATCTCTAGTTTGTCTTTCATAGCCTACTACTCCACCTAGCACTCCCGATAATATAATTCTAATTGTATATTCTAGCAAGATTTCAACTTCCTCCTAACTCGAAAAATTGATCATGTTAATAACTTAACCCCCTAAAAAAGATTGGGTAAAAACATTACTATACCAGGTAGATAAGTTACAACCAATAATGCAACTATCAAGGCTAAAATAAATGGTATAACCTCTCTGACAAAATCATTTATTGCTACACCTGTTATACTACAGGATGTAAACATCATCGAACCAAAGGGAGGGGTAATACCTCCAATCATTATATTAACGATAGCAACAACTCCAAAGTGAATTGGATCAACTCCTAAACCTGTCACTACTGGTACCAATAAAGGGGCTAATATAATTAAAGCAGCTCCCCCTTCTAAAAACATTCCTACAACTAGAAATAGAACATTAATTAATAAAAGCATCATAACTCTACTTTCAGTTGCTCCCAGCATTACGGCTGAAATGGCTTGAGGAATCATTTCCCAGCTCATATAATAACCAAACACAGATGCTGCAACAATTATGAACATAACTGTACTGGTTCCATAAACAGTATCTTTTAAAATAATTGGGAAATGCTTTAATTCCAATTCTTTATAAACAAATAAACCAACCAAAGTAGTAAATAAAACAGCTATAGCTCCTGCTTCTGTCGGGGTAAACATTCCAAATCTTAATCCTAATATTATACCAAAAGGTAGAAATAATGCCCAAACTGATTCTTTAACCTGAATCAAAATTTCTTTAAAAGTGGCTTTTTTTTCCCTGGAAGGCTTATAACCTCTTTTATTAGAAATAACTGCCACGGTAAGCATCAATGTAAAAGCCATAATTAAAGCAGGTGTATAACCAGCTATAAACATTTTACCAACAGAAACATTGGCAATTAAAGCATAAATAATTAAATTAATACCAGGTGGGATAACTGGTGCAATTGCAGATGAAGCTGCAGTGATTGCAGTGGAAAAAGCTTTATCATAACCCCTCTTTTCCATTTCTGGTACAAGAATCTTACACTGCATTGCTGCATCAGCATTAGCAGAACCAGAAATACCTCCCATAAGAGTACTTAAAACTATATTTACCTGGGCCAGACCACCTGTCATGTGTCCAGTTAAAACATCGGCCATTTGCATTAACTTAGAACTAATTCCAGAATAATTCATAATTGTTCCTGCCATTATAAAAAATGGAATTGCAAGCAAAGGAAATGAAGCGGTTGCACTAATAAATCTCTGCAAGACAAGATCTACAGGCATCCCAACATTTATAAAGGCAAAATAATAAATAGCTGCTGCGAATAAAGCAAATGCGATTGGAATTCCTGTAAAATATAACAAAAATACAACAGCAACTGGAGCATATTGCATTAAAAACCATCCTCTCTTTTTAAATAAATAATATTATATAATTTCTTCTTTAATCTCAGTCTTTACTCCCACACTTTTTTCTGCTCTTCTCAGCTTTTTCTCTTTCTCATCACTCAGAAAGATTAATAAGTTCTTAATAAAAAAGTGAGCAGCATGAAAAGTCATTAAAGAAAATGACACTAAAAGAGATGCATTTACGAAAGCTGAAGAGATACCCAAAACTGGTGTTGGCCTTCCAACAGATTCTAAAACAAAAATCACACTTAAATATGCGATATAGCCATTTATCAATACCATAAAAAAGTTTATCAACATTTTACTTAATTCTTTTAATTTTTTTGGAACTATTCTAGTTAATAAATCAATTCCAATATGCATTCTTTTTTTATAGGCAGCACTTGCCCCTATAAAAACACTCCAGACAAAAGAGTATGTTGCAAGCTCTTCAGTCCAAAAAATACCAGAATTAAAAATATAACGCATAATAACATTAATAATTACGAGAATAACCGTGATTGATATAAAAAAACAACTTAAATATTCCTCAAAATTTTTAATAAATTTTTTCATAATTTTTAATTTCTCCTCAATTAATTGAATAATTAATTTTGTCCTAACAGAATCCAAAATTAATTTTCATCTGTTAGGACTAGAACCAACTAAGGTTTTTCTGCTTATTGATTTTCTAAATCATGACGGATAATTTCTAGTTCATTTTGTAGTCTTTCATAAATATCATCACTAAAGCCTGGGAAAGTATCATAAATACTTTCAGTAGCTTCAACAAAAGCATCATAATCTACCTCATTAAACTCTACACCATGGGATTCTAATTCTTCTACTACATCAGCATGTTGAGAATCAAGCAATTCAACCATATGTACTGCACCTTCATCAAATTCTTCTTGAATAATAGTCTGATATCTCTCAGGAATGCTGTCCCATACATCTGTATTGATATAAACACCACAAGCTCCTAAGAAGTGACGGGTTAAAGCAACATTTTGTCTTACTTCATAAATACTGTTACCTATATTTGTAAACTCTGATCCTTCAATACCGTCTACAACACCCTGCTGCATAGCTGAGATCGTTTCTCCCCAGGGTAGTGGAGTTGCATTAGCACCCATTGCATTTAAAGTTTCGATGAAAAGCTGACTTCCTGGAACTCTAATTCTTAACCCTGATAAATCTTCAGGCGTTTCTATAACTTCATCTGTAATCACATTTCTAAATCCAAAAACATAATCAAGCGATAAAACTTTAATATTATGTTCTTCTGCTAATTCCTCTTTCAATTCTTCTACCAGCTCTGTATCAGTCATAGCTACATACTCATCAAAACTACTGTAAAGCATCGGTCCAACCATAGCTGTAAAATCAGGTACGTAATCACCTATGTAAGTTGGGTCTTCTACAGAAATAAAGTTAGCACCTCTTGCAACCTGTTCTACACCATCTTTATAAGCGGCGATCTGGCCCTGAGGGAATGTCTGAATATTAATAGCCCCATCAGTTTTTTCTCTAATGCTGTCGGCAACTAAATCCATTGACTTAGTTAGCTGTTCTTCTGGGCTGAAAACATGGCTCAATCTTAATGTAAGTTGAAAATCATCATCGGCTGAAACCATACTGCCACCTACACCTATTAAAATAACACCTGTAAATAAAACTACTGCCATAACTAAACTTAACTTTTTCATTTTTCTCCTCCTTGTTAATCTCTTATTTATTTTTGTGAAATTACTCAAAATATATTTTTATTTTAATATCTCTTTTAATCTATCTGGATAATCAGTAATAATTCCATCTACTCCTAATTCGATCATTTTTTTTAGTTCTTCTTTTTCATTGACCGTATAAGGATATATCTCATAACCAGAAGCTTTAATTCCCTTAACAACTTCTTGATCCAAAGTTTTAGCTGCTGGATGAAGTGATCTCACTTTAAAATCTAAAGAATCAACATAATTCTCAGGTTTGATAAGGGTCGTCATATAGAGTATTCCCAGATCAATTTCTGGACAGATTTTTGAAAATTTTCTTAATGAATAGTGATTAAATGACGAAACAATAACCCTATCGAGCATTTTATACTCTTTAAGCATCTCACAAACCTTCTCTTCCATTCCAGGATAATCAATAAGATCATTTTTGAGTTCTAAGTTTAAAATAATGTCATTTTTCTGCATCATTTTTAACAACTCTTTTAAACTTAAAATTCTCTGCACTCCATATTTTTCATCCTCATTATTATCTGTTATTTCTAAGTTTTTTAATTCTGCCCAGGTATGGTCTTTCAAAAAACCTGATCCATCACTAACATTATCCAACTCTTCATCATGGAAGACCACTATTTTCCCATCACTGCTCAGCTGTACATCTATTTCAAAAGCATCACAGCCCATTTCTACAGCTCTTTCAAAAGCCAGCAGAGAATTTTCTGGATAATAACCACAGGCTCCCTTGTGGGCTATATTTAAAATTTCAGACAAGCTTCTTTTCACCTCCCTCTATAAATTAGGCATAAAAAATCCCTATCTGTTTAATTAGGCATAGTTGGGGTGCTGGCTGCTTAAACTTTCTAAACAGTCATTCTAATTAAACAAATAGGGCTTCTCTGATTCACCTATTGTATTTATTATATTTTGAATATTTAAAATAAACGCAAAAATTTAATACGACAAATACAATTATAAAGAGTATTTAAAGGATTGTGAAGAGATTTTTTCATTTTTTTGAAAATCTTTATATTTCCAGATATTTTTGTCACTAGAGGATATAGCAGTTGCACCCTTTTGAAGAATATCTTCAACATCTTTTTTATTTGTTATCATCCCACCGGCAATAAGGGGTTGTTTAATCTTTCGCCTCAATATTTTTGCTAACCTCGGATAAACCAAACCCGGTAATATTTCTATCATATCTGGTTTAGCATCTTCAATTATCCGCAAAGTTTTATCGAAGGCGGAAGAATCGATAATAAATAATCTTTGAATGGCAATTAAATTTTCTTCCCTGGCCATTTTAATCAAATATCCCTTAGTTGAGACAATACCATCAATCCCTGTTTTTCTAGCTAAATATCTAATTCCATATTCATCTCTGCTGATACCTTTAAATAAATCTATATGTAAAAATATTATTAGATCCTTCTGTACAGCAAGATCTATCATTTTTTCTACATAAAGAATATCCGCATCCAATATTAAAATAGCATTAATATGATCTGGGACTTTTTGAATATCACTTAAACTTTTGACAGCTGGTATAACGGGTGATTTTTTTAACAGTCCTTCAATATAGAGCATACAAAATCCTTTCTAGCATCGATTAAAATTTACATGCTCATATATTATAACATATTATCTTATTAATTACAAGTTAAAAAAGTTAGTTCTATGTACCAGGCACCAAAATTGTACCAGGTTCCAATTTTGGTGCCTGGTACGTAATAATTATTTTTTTGGATAAAGTACACAGGCTACATCCTGACCTGTTTTGCTTTTTCTTAACTCAGGCTCATCTTTACCGGCAAATTCTATCATCAGTTTATTTCCCTGCCAGCTGGAATCAACTACTGCTTTGGGAAGTGATTTATTCCATTCGGCAGCTATTTTCCAGAGATATTCTTCAAAACTTTCTTTATCATCAGTCTTAAGCTCAACGGTCAACTCCAGATTATAAGCCTTGATCTCTATTTTTTTGATCTGTTCAAATTGACTATAAACTTCAGGATAATCCGGATGATTTTTAGCTTTAATAATAACCTTTTCAACATCTTTTGCTTCAAAACCACAGTTCGGTGTTGCCTGAGCACAGCGAGCATGGAACCGACAGCCATTAGGTAATTCTATTGGATCTGGTATTTCTCCTCTTGGATCCACCCTTTCTCTATTTCGATCAGGATCTGGAATTGGAACTGCTGCAAGCAGCATTTTAGTGTAAGGATGACATGCTTTTGAAATCACAGTTTCGGTCTCGCCAATTTCCATGATCCTACCTAAGTACAATATAGCTGTCCGATCACAAATATAGCGGATTGTTGCCAGATCATGAGAAATATAAATTATAGATGCTCCCAGTTCATCTCTTAATTTTTTCAACAAATTAAGGATCCCAGCTCTAACTGAAACATCTAGCATAGATACAGGTTCATCAGCTATGATAAACTTTGGTTCTAAAACTATTGCTCTCGCCAGGGCCACCCTCTGACGCTGTCCACCGGATAACTGATGAGGAAAGCGCTCTAAATAATCTTCTACAGGTCTTAATTCAGCTTTATGAAGAGCTTCTTTTACCTTTTCTAACCTCTCAAAAAAGTTATCACCTATCTTATGAATTTTTAAAGGCTCCATAATCGTCTGCATCACTGTAAAGCGGGGATTAAGGGTTTCATAGGGATCCTGAAAAACAACCTGCAGATCTTTTCTGAAAGATTTTAATCTTTTCCTTTTTAGATCTGATATATCCCTACCCAGATAAAGAATCTTCCCTTCAGTAGCCTGCTGCAGTCGAGCAACCAATTCTCCTAAGGTTGATTTACCAGAACCACTTTCTCCAGCAAAACCGAGTATCTCTTTTTCTTTGACCTTGAAATTAACCCCATCTACTGCTTTAAGCAATCTTTTTTTTCGACCAAAAAAATCTTTGCTTTTTAACTCAAACACTTTTCTCAAACCATCTACTTCCAGAACTGATTTCCTTTTTTTCTTGCTTTTCACTTTAATAGTATTCATCTCTTGATCCCAGGTAGCAGGCAACACAGCTTTTTCTCTAAATTCTTGTACCCGGCCAGGATAATGACAGGCTACTAGATGTTGATCTGCAACCTCTTGAATCTCTGGATCTTTTTCACAGAGTTCTGTAGCAAAAGGACACCTTTCTTTAAACCTGCAGCCATTTAATTCTCTGGCCAAATTTGGTGGAGAACCAGGTATAGAAATCAGCTCTTCTTTCGCCGCTTCTAGGGTTGGAAAGGCATTAATAAGTCCCAATGTGTAGGGATGATAGGCCTCTTTAAAAATCTCTCTAGTACTTCCCTGCTCCATGATCCGGCCGGCATACATAACTGCTGTTCGCTGACATAGTTCTGCAACTACTGAAATATCATGAGTAACCAAAATTATGGAAGAATTAATTTTGTTTTGCAGGTAGACAAACTGCTTTAAAATCCCATCCTGAACTACAACATCCAGAGCAGTGGTAGGTTCATCTGCTATAATTAAAGGTGGATCTAAGGCCATCGCCATCGCAATAACAACCCTTTGTTTCATACCTCCAGATAGCTGATGGGGATAATCATTTAAACGGCTCTTTTCCAGTCCTACCAGTGAAAATAAATGCGCTGAGCGATCAAGGGCCTCCTGTTTAGAAATATTAATGTGGGTCTGAAAAGCCTCAACCATCTGTTCACCTATCTTGTATACCGGGTTTAAAGCATTCATAGCACTTTGAGTAACCATGGCAATATCACGCCAGCGCACCTTGTTTAATTCTTGTTCTGTTAAGCGGGCCAGATCTCTACCCTGAAAATTGATCTCACCGGCTACTATTCCACCATTTGTTGGTAAAATACGATTTATAGATTTAGCGGTTGTAGTTTTACCACAGCCGCTTTCTCCAACCAGGCCGAGATTTTCTCCTGATTTTAGTTGAAAAGAAACTCCATCTACTGCTTTGATTATTTTATTGTCCATTCGGTAATATGTCTTCAGATTCTTCAGGTTCAGGAGCATTATCTCTACCTCCTCTCAATCTTGGATTTGTTAAAACTTCCAGTGATCTAGAAATTAAAAAGACTGAGACCACTGTCACACAGATAAATAATCCAGGTGGAATTACCCACCACCAGGCTGTACGCCAGGCTCCAGACAGTCGAGCTGAATGAAGTATTGTTCCCCAACTGTAAATCTGTGGTGGCCCAAGACCTAGAAAACTTAGTGTTGCTTCTGCTGTAATAGCATATCCCATTGCAACTGCCAACTGTAAAAATGCCAGTGGTAAAATATTGGGGGTTATATGAATAAGCATTATCCTTGCATCACTGGCTCCAGCAACCCTGGCTGCTTTAATAAAGGGTCTTTCTACCAGAGATAAAACCTGAGAACGTATTATCCGTGCATTGGTTCTCCAGGTCAAGAGCCCAATCGCCATAATTATAATCCAGAGGCTGGGTTCAAAGATTAAAACCAGGATTATTGCAAATGGTTCTAATGGCAAACCGTACATTATATCAACAATTCGCATCAAAAAATTATCTACACCACCCCTGTAATATCCTGCAATCAAACCTACTGTTGCACCAATAAAATTAACCACCAGGGCTGCTATAATACCAACCATCAGAGCTGTCCTTGTTCCATACATAACCTGACTCCAAATATCACGCCCCAGGTGGGTTGTCCCAAAAAAGTGATCACGAGAAGGAGTGGCCAATTCATTAACATATGGTTCTACTCCATAAATATAGCCCTTTTCTGAGCCATAACTGATTCCACGATAATCTCTTCTTGTAATCCGATCAAGGGTTTCCCATGTTTCGCCATCATATTTTAAAATAGTACCTCTAAGACCAATAGCATATGCTTCCGATTCAGAAATATGGATAACACCATTAAGAGAGCGGGAAGCTCCACTATCATCTGCATACCAATTTTCACCATCATAGATCATAACTGTTGCTCTTTCTCCAACAGCTATAGCCTGATTGGGACTGAAATAGGAAACAGCCAGCAAGTTTCTAAAAGTTGAATCCATAAATCCACGATAAGAAGGTTCAGATAATTCACCATCCCTGTAATGAATTATACTACCTCTATCACCAACTATTATAGCATCTTCAGGAGCACTGAATGATATTTCCCTCAAATTCCTGGTCGTACCACTATCGATTTGACTCCATTCTACACCATCCCAGCGCAAAAAGAGACCATTATCACCTACAGCATAAGCCTGATCAGAACCGATTATAACTAAATCATTAATATCTTGATCTGTATCTGTAGGCATCCTCTGCCAGCTGCCATCTACTTCCCTTAAAATTATACCATCTTCTCCTGCCACAAATTTCATTTCTTGATAAACAGCGGCAGCCAGAAAATCAATATCTAATTCCATTTTAAATTCCTGCCAGCTTTCACCAATCTCTTTCAAATATATATATCCACCATCTGCAGCTGCTATTTCATAATCCTCACCGATTGCAACTTCATTAAAGGGATATTCTCCAACAACCTGATAATCTTTCCACTCACCATCTTCATCAAAGGGTATTAAGCTTCCCTCAATTCTTTCATTCATCTGATTGGGATCATGGGTTGCAAGTAAAGGTGCAAAAATTGCGGTTAAAATTATTATCGATAAAATTACCGCTCCAATTCTACCCAGAGGATCTTTAAATATTATTTTAAATGGTTCAAAAAGATTAAGCAGCATCGGCTTGAAATATTTCAGCCGTTCTTTAAAAGCTTTTTTATCAGCCATTATTTATTTCCCCCCTTAAGTACAACCCGGGGATCTAAATAACTATAAAGCAAATCAGCTGCTGTGTTCATAATTAAGACCAGACCGGCCATCATCATAAAAGCACTCTGGGCCATCGGAAAATCACTTGTCCGAACAGCCTGGATCATTTCTCTACCCAATCCCGGCCAGGAAAAGACCACCTCTACTACTACCTGTCCGCCAACCGCAAGGCCAATTGTAATCGCAGCCTGGGTCACAACAGGTAAAAGAGCATTACGGGCAACATGTTTATACATTATCTTGCGTTCACTTAAACCCTTTGCCTGACATAATTCTATAAAATCTTCACCCATAATTTCCAACATAGTATTCCTCATTATCAGCATCGGTAGACCAAGATAATAGAGGGCTATAGTCGTCATCGGCAAGATAAGATGCCGCAAATAATCTAAAGTCATTATTTTATCAAAGTTACCACTTGCTGTGTAAGGTAGGGTTCTCATCCCACTGGTTGGTAATATACCCAGCCAGATCCCAAAAATCATAATAAAAATCATACCGGTCCAAAATACAGGGGCAGAACGCAAAAAGAGCCCCCCTACTATACCTGCAAATTCGGTGTTACTTCCCCTTTTCCAGGATAATAACACTCCCAAAAGTGGCCCTATCAAATAAGAAATAAAAATTGCTGGCAACATCAAAGCCAGGGTATTAAAAAGTTTTTCCATCAAAATCGGAAAAACAGCCGACTTATAATGAAATGACATCCCAAATTCACCTGTCATAAAATTCCTTAAATAAATAAAATACTGTTCTACTAATGGCCTATCAAGACCAAAACGAGCCCTGACCAGTGCCTGCTCTTCTGCAGAAAGTCCATCCATAACCAGAGCTGCAGTTGGATCAGGTAAAGCCAAACGAAACAGAAAAAATAGTATAGTTAAAATTATAAAAAAAGTTATTATTAATTGAATTATTCTTTTTGCGAAAAATTGTCCTTTACCCATAAATTCACCTCATTGAAATTTCTGTATGCAATTTCTGATTTGAAAAAAAATAGGGAGGAACCCCCTCCCTATTTTAATATTGAATTATATTATTGTTTTATTGAGGGAAATTCAGTCTACCTTCATCATCCCACCAATAACCTGCTTCTTCTAATCTTTCTCTGGCTAAATCGAGATCATAATCATAGAGAGGAACATCCGGATTATGCCAGAAAGAATTAACAGGAGCAATTATTGAAGTCCCTCTTTCACCTAAGCCATCCAGCAGAACATTTATAAATGTTTCATAAGGTACCGCATGGGCTAAAGCTCTTCTGAATTCTATATCATCCATTGGAGGAACTCTTAAATTATAGGTCATATGATAATACCCAAAATCAGGAACACTAACTACTTCAAGGTGATCTTCCTGTTCGGCAAGATCAATTTGAGCTGGTTCCAATCTCCAGGCAGTCATATCAATTTCTTCTGTTACTAAAGCAGTATAAACCCCTTCAGAATCGGCATAAATATTAAAATCAACTGCATCAATATCTATCTCATCTGCTTTAAAGTAATCTTCATTTTTAACCAGTCGTTTGTACTCACCACGATCATATTGATCAAATACCAGTGGTCCACTTCCTACAGTTGGTACATCTTCTGGAGAAAGCTGATCTGCAGCTTCGATGTCTTCCCAGAGGTGTTTAGGTAAAATAGGAATCTGACTTAAAGTTACTGTTATAAAGAATGATGTTGGTTCTTCGAGAACAAAATGCAATGTATTATCGTCAACAACTATAACTTCTTCTAAAGGCTGATAAAAAGGCCTAAAGTAAGCAAAATCCTGTTCTTGATAATAATCATAACTAAATTTAACATCATCTACAGTTACAGGTTCACCGTCATGGAAGTACATTCCATCTCTTAAAACTATCTCGATCGTATTATCATCAATTGCTTCTACAGATTCTGCAGCCCATGGTAAAGGCTCAATATCTGGGGAAAGACGGATTAATTTATCATAATACATCCTCATGAATTTCCAGCCCCAAACTGTTGTGGAATCAAGAGGATTAATATTATCCGGCTCCTGGGTTGTTCCGATTGTTAGACTTCTATCATCAGTTAAAGGCTCAACATCAAAGGGAATCCATTCATTATAAATAGCTTCTCCTGCCATTGGCACAAAACCTGTGAAATTATCTCTATTATATGCTACAACCTCATCTCTAAAAAAGAGTATGTTAACAGGCTGTTCATCCATAGCTATTTCCTGCATTTCCAGAACATATTCTCTTCTTAAATCCTGGTCAAATTCTTTTGACTGCATCTGAAATAGCTCATCATATCTTTCATTTACATAGCCACCCGGATTATTACCACCAAGATCAGCCTGTCCAGACTCTAAAGTGCCTAAAAAGTGCTGAGGATCAAGTCTATCAACCCTGCCTGACCAACCTGCAATAGCAATTTCAAAATCCTGTTCATTATAGAAATTTTGAATTAATGTACTAAATTCGGTTGGAGAAACATTGACCTCAATTCCCAATTCAGCTAAATTTTCCTGAATTAAAAAAGCCGCTTCATAACGAACCGGATCATAACCTTCCGTAGTTGTCATGATATTTAATTCAGGTACCCTTTCTGCTGAGACTCCCAAACTCAATCCGATTACAAGAATTGGTACAAATAAGTAGAGTAAAAACTTGCTTCGCATCTTCGATCTCCTCCTTGTTTAAATTGTGAAAATATTTTTAATACTATATTTTATTATATTATAATTTTCAACCACCGTCAATTATGGATACGCTTATTCAAGGATTAATATTTATTATTAATAACAAAAAAAGGAAAAACCCCAACAAAATGCTGGGGTCAATTAATTCTAAATTGATCTAAAGTATATCTTTTAAAAACCTACCTGTATATGAGCTCTCATTATTTGCAACATCTTCCGGGCTACCTTTGGCAATTAACTGTCCACCTTTTTCTCCACCTTCTGGTCCTAAATCAATAATATAATCAGCAGATTTTATCACATCTAAATTATGCTCGATTACGATGACTGTATTACCATCTTCTCTTAAACGGTGAAGTACACTTAGAAGTTTTTTTACATCATCAAAATGGAGTCCGGTTGTCGGCTCATCTAATAAATAAATTGTCTGACCGGTACTTCTTTTACCCAACTCTTTAGCAATTTTAACCCGTTGAGCTTCTCCACCGGAAAGTGTTGTTGCCGGCTGGCCCAATCTAATATAACCCAGGCCAACATCATAAAGAGTCTGCAGTCTTCGCCTGATGGTTTCAATATTCTCAAAAAACTCAAGAGCTTCCTCTACATTCATATCCAAAACATCAGCTATACTTTTACCCTTGTATTTTATCTCTAAGGTCTCCCTATTATATCTTTTGCCATCACAGACCTCACAGGGAACATAAACATCAGGCAAAAAGTGCATTTCTATCTGTTCTTCTCCCTGGCCTTTGCAGGCTTCACAGCGGCCTCCCTTAACATTAAAGCTGAAACGGCCAATTTCATAACCACGCTGTTTGGCTTCTGGAGTACTGGCAAATACATCTCTAATATAGTTAAAAACCTTGGTATAGGTTACCGGATTAGATCGCGGTGTTCTTCCGATTGGTGACTGATCAATATTGATCACCTTATCTACCTGTTCTAAACCTTTTATCCCATCGTGATCTCCGGGATGAAGGGTAGAATCATAGATTTCTTGCATCAATCTTCTTTTTAAAACATTATTGACCAGAGTGCTTTTACCTGAACCTGAAACTCCTGTAACACAGGTAAAAGTTCCCAGAGGAATATCAACATCTATATTTTTAAGATTGTGCTGCCTGGCCCCTTCAATAGTCAACCAATTACCATTCGGTTGATATCTATCTTCAGGAATCTCGATCTTCTTACTGCCATTTAAATACTGACCTGTTAAAGACCTTTTTTCATTGATAATATCATCAACATTGCCTTCAGCAACAATTTCTCCTCCGTGTTTTCCTGCTCCAGGTCCAATATCAATAATATGATCAGCTGAACGAATAGTTTCTTCATCATGTTCAACCACTATTACTGTGTTACCTTGATCACGAATATGCTCTAAGGTGTTGATCAAACGATTATTATCTCTTTGATGAAGGCCGATACTCGGCTCATCAAGTATATATAATACCCCGACTAGACCTGAACCTATCTGGGTTGCCAGCCTGATTCGCTGGGCCTCTCCTCCAGAAAGAGTTCCGGCAGAACGGTCAAGGGTTAAATATTCCAGACCAACATCAAGTAAAAAACGCAGTCTGGCCTTGACTTCTTTGAGGATCTCTTTGCCTATATAAGCCCTTCTTTCATCAAAATCTACCTCTTCTAAAAAATCATAGGCATCTTTAATAGAAAAAGAAGTAAATTCTGCTATAGAAAGTCCACCGATTGTTACTGCGAGTACCTCCGGCTTTAAACGCTGGCCCCCACAAACCTGACAGGGTATTTCGTTCATATATCTTTCCATCCGTTTATGGGTTCCGGGTGAATCAGAATCACTCATCCGTTTTTGCAAATAGCCGATTACCCCCTTAAATTTAGTTGTATGGTCCCTGGTCCTACCATAACGATTGGTATAAGGGAAGGTGATCTTTTCTTTGCTGCCATAAAGGAGCAGTTTAATTAAATCTTCATCCAGTTTTTTAAGTGGAGTCTGACGGCTAAAATCATGTTTTTCAGCTAAAGCCTCTAAAAGGGCTGGATAATAGCGGCTGGAAGAGTTTTTCCAGGGGATTATCCCTCCATCAGCAATTGATTTGTCCTGATCCAGGATCAATTCCGGGTCAAATTCTTTTTTAACCCCCAGACCACCACAATTCTCACAGGCCCCATAAGGACTGTTAAAAGAAAACATTCTTGGGGATTTTTCTTCTAAACTGATCCCACAATCAACACAGGCAAACTTTTCACTGTAGGTTGTTGTTTCACCATCAACCTCATTGATCATAACCAGGCCATCAGCATATTCTAAAGCGGTCTCAACCGAATCAGCCAGTCTTTCTCTGATCCCTGATTTAACTATCAAACGATCAACTATAACCTCTATATCATGCTTAATATTTTTGTCCAGTTTTTGGGCATCTTCGAGCAGCATGATTTCGCCATCGATTCTGGCCCTGACAAAACCATCTCTTACCGCCTGGAGAAAGGTTCTCTCGTGTTCACCCTTGCGCCCCCTTACAATTGGAGCCATTACCATAATCTTTGTTCTTTCCGGAAGTTCTAAGACCTGATCTACAATTTCATCAACAGTTTGAGAGTTTATCTCCTGACCACACTCAGGACAGTGAGGAATCCCAACTCTAGCATAAAGCAGACGCAGATAATCATAAATCTCGGTAACGGTTCCCACAGTTGAACGGGGATTACGACTGGTGGTTTTCTGGTCGATAGAAATTGCAGGAGAAAGACCCTCGATATATTCCACCCGAGGTTTTTCCATCTGACCTAAAAACTGCCTTGCATAGGCAGATAGTGATTCAACATAGCGCCTCTGTCCCTCTGCATAAATTGTATCAAAGGCAAGGGAAGATTTACCAGAACCACTTAAGCCTGTTATAACTATTAATTTATCACGCGGAATTTCTAAATCTATTTTTTTAAGGTTATGCTCCTCAGCACCCTTAACGATTATTCGATCTTTTGCCATTATTACACCTCTTGTATTATAGGTTATAGGTACCTGGTACCAAAGTACCTGGTACCTATTTATATTTTTTAACTTAGTTCTGCTTCTAGTTCTTCTATTTCATCTCTGATCTGAGCTGCGATTTCAAATTCTAGGTTACCTGCAGCTTCTTCCATTTCTTCTTCTAAATCTAAAATCAACTGGTGGATCTCTTTTCTGCTCATTTGAGCATAATTTTCTTTTCTTTCTTCTTCACTTTCACCAGCTTTACTTTTGTCATAATAGCGACTTTTATCTTCAGAGACAACCATTTCTACCGGTCTTAGCACATCACGAACAGGTTTTATAATCGTCTCTGGAGTTATATCATGTTCTTGATTATATTCAATTTGAATTTCTCGCCTCCGCCTGGTTTCATCTATGGCTTTACGCATTGAATCAGTTATTTTATCAGCATACATAATAACCTTACCACCAACATTACGGGCAGCCCTACCAATTGTCTGCACTAAGGCTCTTTCTGAACGCAGAAAGCCTTCTTTATCTGCATCGAGAATGGCAACTCTGGATACTTCAGGGAGATCTAATCCTTCTCGCAGTAGATTAATACCCACCAGAACATCGAACTCTCCCAGCCTGAGATCACGAATAATCTCAGATCTTTCAATTGTATCAATATCTGAGTGAAGATAACGAACTCTGATTCCAGCCTCTGCCAGATATTCTGTAAGATCTTCTGACATCTTTTTAGTTAAAGTTGTAACCAGAACCCTTTCTTCATCCTTAACAACCTGTCTTATCTCTTCCAATAAATTATCAATCTGACCTTTAGTAGGCCTCACATCGACCTCAGGATCAACCAGACCTGTCGGCCTAATTATCTGTTCTACAATCTGCTGGCTGTGTTTTTTCTCATAAGGGCCAGGTGTTGCAGATACATAAACCGCCTGAGGTACAACCTCCTGAAACTCTTCAAAATTTAATGGTCTATTGTCAAGAGCAGAAGGAAGCCGAAAACCATATTCAACAAGTTTTTCTTTACGAGAACGGTCCCCCGCAAACATCCCGCCAATTTGTGGAACAGTCATATGTGATTCATCAATGATCACCATAAAATCATCGGGAAAATAATCTAAGAGGGCCATCGGTCTTGAACCTTTTTCTCTACCTGCCAGATGGCGGGCATAATTTTCTATTCCTGAACAAAAACCCATCTGTTCAAGCATTTCTAAATCATAGCGGGTTCTCTGCTCAAGCCTTTGGGCTTCTACAAGTCTATTTTCAGATCTGAGCTCTTCTAATCGTTCTTCTAACTCAGCAGAAATTGTTTTGATAGCTCTTTTAACTTTATCCTCTGGTGTTACGAAGTGAGAAGCAGGATAAATTGTCATCTCATCAATTTCTGCCTGCACCTCTCCTGTTACAGTATTTATTCTAGTGATCCTTTCGATCTCATCACCGAAAAGTTCTACCCTGATCGCCACATCCCTGTAAGCAGGAAAAATATCAATCACATCTCCTTTAACCCTAAAATGGCCGCGGGAGGTATCCATATCATTGCGGCTGTACTGCATAAAAGTTAAACTTCTGGTAATCTCTTTCCGCTCCATTATTTTTCCCACCTTAATATGAAGCGAGAGATCAAGATAATCATCAGGTGAACCAAGTCCGTAAATACAGGAAACACTTGCCACAATTAACACATCTCTTCTCTCAAAAAGTGAAGTGGTAGCTGAAAGTCTAAGCTTCTCTATCTCCTCATTAACGGAAGCATCTTTTTCTATATAGGTATCAGTCTGGGGCACATAAGCTTCTGGTTGATAATAGTCATAATAACTGACAAAATACTCAACAGCATTCTCAGGAAAAAACTCTTTGAATTCACTGGTCAGCTGAGCTGCCAGTGTTTTATTATGGGCAATAACTAAGGTTGGCTTATTGACCTCTTCAACTAACCGGGCCATGGTAAATGTTTTACCTGTACCTGTTGCCCCAAGCAGGGTCTGATGTTTATAGCCTTTGTTTATTCCTCTAGCCAGATTTTTTATCGCCTCTGGCTGATCTCCTTTTGCTTCAAAAGGGGCTTTAAGTTTAAATTCTCCGTCTTTCACAAAATATCTCCCCCAATAGTTTGAATTAAATTTTAAACAATTATTTAAATCGTGAACAATCATTATACTTCAAATCATTGTTTTTTTCCGTAAGCTATTAACAAATTCAATTAAAAGTGAATGTATGTTTTGTCACTTTTCTATTATATCAATAATTATTACTAATTTAAAGTCCAATTTCAATGCTAATTTGCTATTTTTGCAAAAGAAAAAGAATCCAATTAAGGATTCTTAATCTTTAAAAATATAATATATTTTAAAATTCATCACCAATACTCAGGCTCATCATAATAATCATAAAGATCTTTTTCATACTCTCTATCAACTAGTTTTTCAGCATCATCTTCTTTGTATTTAGGGGCATTTTTAATTTCTTTTTTACTTTTCTTAATAAAAACCTGCTTTCTATCCCAGCTGATATGGCGAATCCATTCAGGGGCAATTATTACTTTTTTGGCAGGCAATATTTTACGAGTATCAATTAATAAATAACGGATCAGCCAATCTTCTTCATCGACAAATAGGTCTTTAACCTTAGCAAAACTCTTATCGACAGCCTGAATTTCATAACCACTTATCTCATTTAAACTTCTGAGATTCGAATCAAGTTCTTCCTCTTTTTCCTGTTTTTCTTCATCAGTCAGGGTTTCAAAATCAAATAATTTTTCTCTCATTTTTGTACCAGCTGGTATAGTAGGTACTCCACCCGGGGTAGAACTCGCCCAATAAAGGGGCCAGTCATAATATTTTACTACCTTTTCCTCCATTATTTTAGAAATCGGCTTATTTTTCTCCAGGCTGGGGCCATTTTCTAATTCTTCTGCCGTCATGGCTGTTTTAATTTCTTTTTTATTGTAATCAACAGCTTCAATTTCATCGGTAGAAATCAAGGTCTGTTCCTGTTTCAACCAGCCATCAGTTTCCAAAACTAAGTAGCGGAGCACAAAATGATCTTGATCAAAGTAAAAATCACTGGCCTTACCTAATTCTTTCTTTTTACCCTGAACCGTAAATCCTTTAAGGTCATTTAATTTCCTCAGCATAATTTATTCCTCCTTAAATCTTCTCCAGAGAATATAAGGGGTGAATCTGATCAGCTTTTAATTTGTGTTAATAGTATAGGAGATTGAGCCCAATAATTCAAGTAAATATTTACAAAAAAAGAAGACCCGCAAGTCTCCTAGTTATTGAATAGTCGATCTTTAATTTTTAAAGCAGTTTCACAAACAGCCAGCCCACCCTTTGAAGTTTCTTTTAATGAACCTGGCATCTGCTCTCCAATATCGGTCATGGCATTGATTACCTCATCAGCAGGAATAACACTTTCTATACCTGCCAGGGCTATCGAAGACGCAGTTAAAGCATGAGCTGCTGAAAAGGCGTTTCTTTTGACACAGGGTACTTCTACCAAACCTGCCACCGGATCACAAACAAGTCCCAGCATATTTTTTAAAGCCAGGGCAAAGGCATTAACCACCATTTTAGGAGTACCCCCCTTTAACTCAACAGCTGCCCCAGCTGCCATTGCAGCCGCTGCTCCACACTCAGCCTGACAGCCTCCTGCTGCCCCGGAAAGAGTAGCCTTTTTGGAGATAACATAGCCAAGTCCGGAAGCTGTAAATAGGGCCTGAATTACTTTATGATCATCAAGCTCCGATTCTTCAGCTAAGGCAACTACTACTGCAGGAACAATCCCACTTGCCCCGGCGGTTGGTCCGGCAATAATCTTACCCATCCCAGCATTTACCTCAGCCACTGCCAGAGCATAGGTAATCACCTTATTATAGAGCCCCAGACCCTGAGGAGAATTTTGATAGTATTTTTTCATCTTTAAGGCTTCATCACCAACCAGACCTCCACCTGTTTTGATCTTATTATTAGAGCCTCTCTTTATTGACTGCTGCATGACCTTTAAATTATCCACCATCATCTTTTCTATCTCGGCTCTGCTGAGTTCACTTTCTTCCATCTCCACCCGTAAAACTATTTCGGCGAGAGAAGTATTTTCTTTTTCAGCTAAATTTAAAAGTTCTTCTATTGTTCTATACTCCATCTGCTATCCCCCTTACAGTGCAGGCAGATATCTAAGTTGATAGATATCTTTGCACTTTTCTAATTCATCTAACACAGCCTGGGGAGGTTTTTGGTCTAATTCCAGAATCGAAGACCCTATGTCCCCTCTCCGATTCCTATAAACCTGCATAAAAGCAATGTTAATCTGATGTTTTCCTAAAACTGAGGTTATCAACGCAATTTCTCCCGGTCTATCCTTATGCCTGATCCAGAGAGTAGGCAGCCTACCAGTTAATTTAACCGCACTACCATTGATCTCCCTGACCTCTATGCTGCCTCCACCGATAGAGGAAGCCAGAACGGAAATAGATTTATCTGCTGCCTGATTATATAATTCAATTAAAGCTGTATTGGGATGAACATCTCTTAACTTGACTTCTTGAATTGAATAATCCATCCCGCTTTTTTCAGCCTGGCTAAAAGAGTCTCTGAGCCGCTCATCATCAGGCTTAAATCCTAAAAGCCCACCGATAATTGCCTTATCTGTACCATGACCAACAGCCGTATCAGCAAATGAACCATGGAGTTTAACAACAGCCTTATCTATTTTTTCTGCAAAAAGCAGGGCAGCCATCCTACCTATTCTGGCAGCACCTGCAGTATGAGAACTTGAAGGGCCGATCATCGCCGGCCCCATAATTTCAAATATACCCATTTATTTCAGCTCCTACTTATTCTCTTTCAGCTAAAATTCTCTGCATTTCTTCAATAGCTGCTTCCAGCTGATTATCAATTTCTTCAGCTGCAGCATCAGCATCAAACTCAACCTTAATATCAGGTTCGATACCTAATTCGTGGATATAATTATCTTTAGGAGTATAATACCTGGCAGTTGTTAAGCTAACTGCTGAACCATCCTGCAGAGGTATTACAGACTGAACTACTCCCTTACCAAAACTGGTTGTCCCCATAATAGTTGCTCTTTCGTAATCCTGAAAAGCTCCAGCAACTATTTCTGAGCCACTTGCAGATCCTCTATTGATCAATACAATCAAAGGAATCTCAGAGTCAGAGTTCATTTCCTGATTTACTTCAAGTATCCTTTCGGTTTCGTCTCTCTGTCTTACAGAAACAATATCACCCTCTTCTAAAAATACAGAGGCTACATCTATTGATTCAGAAAGAATACCACCCGGATTATTGCGCAGATCAAGAATTATTCCCTGAGCACCAGCCTCTTTTAATTCGGCCAATTCTTTTTCTATATCACTACCAACATTTTCTATGAACTGGGCCAGACTAATATATCCTATTTGATCTGTTTTCATTTCAGATTCTACATAGGGTACTTCAATATCCTCTCTTGTTAGCTCAACTTCGAAGGGATCTTCCTGACCTCTTTTAATCTTCAAAATAACATCTGTACCTTCTTCACCCCTCATTAAATCAGCTGCCTTCATCTGTGACATTTCTGAAGTATCCTGGCCATCAATCTCTTTAATCACATCACCAGACTGTAGGCCTGCCCTCTCTCCAGGAGTATTGTTGATCGGAGAAACAATTGTCAGCTCATTATCACGAGTTGTAATTACGATTCCAATTCCACCATATTTACCTTCATATTCCTCCTGCATTTCTTCGAATTCTTTGGGGGTCATAAAATATGAATAACGGTCAACCTTATTTAACATCCCCTCGATAGCACCTTCGATCAAAGTATCAAGCTCTACATCTTCTACATAATAGTTCTGCAGCAAAAACATTATATCCTGAAAAGCATTTGCCTTAGTATAATCTGATTCTTCCAGTGACTCTTCAGTTACAGGTTCATCCAGCTCTACTTCCTGGGCTGATAGTGTTCCACCCAGTATAGTTGCCATTAAAAACAGGGCCAGCATAAAAACAATAAATTTATTCTGATAAATTTCTCTTATTTTGCTTATCAATTTATCCACCTTCTTCCATTATTTTAAATCGATATTTTTTAAGGTCTATATTTTCTCAGCAATGTCTGCAAATCCTTCACCAATAACCTCATTAGCATTACTAATCACCACAAAGGCCTCTTTATCTATTTCAGCCACAATCTTTTTTAAACTTGATACCTCAGAACGGGAAATAATGGACATAAGTACACTTTTATCCCGACCGGTAAAACCACCTTCACCTTTGAATTTAGTTGTACCTCTATTTAACTCATTTACAATTTTTTTATTGATCTCTTCAGAGTGATCAGAAATTATCAACACCGCTTTTTTAATGTGTAAACCTTCCTGAACAACATCAATAGTTTGAGAGGTAATGAAAATGGTCACCGCTGCATAAAGAGCTGCCTCTAAGTTAAAAAATATTCCGGCAAGGATAACAACTATCCCATCAGCGATCAAAAGACCCTCCCCAACTGTAATCCCGGTAAAATAATTGATCAGGGTAGCAATCATATCTGTACCACCGGTTGTTCCCCGAGATCGAAAAACTATTCCCAGCCCGATTCCTGCCAGGACACCTCCATAAATAGAGGCAAGTAAAAGGTCATCTGTTAAAGCAACCACATTGGGTTGTAAAAGATCAGTAAAAAGAGAAAAAGTTATAATTCCATAAATTGTTTTCATCCCAAAGCCAGTGCCCATAATCTTCATACTTGCTAAAAAGATAGGGATATTTATCACCAGCATAGTAATCCCGATTGGAAAAGAAGTTAAATAATATATTACTGTTGCCAGCCCACTTATTCCACCAGCAGCAATTCTATTGGGTACTAAAAAAACAGTTAAAGCAACTGCAATTAAAAAACTTCCCACTGTCATCCCTATGTATTCTAGAATTTTCCTTTTGACCATCTGCTGCTCCCCCTGTTTTTATTTACTTATTTTCAGCAAATTTCTGCCTCTATTTTAGCATAGTCATTAATCATAATCTCAGTTTTTTAAAAAGCGTTTTTTTGTAACAAGATAAATAAATTTCGGCAGGGCCAGCATCCTTGCAAAACGCGATGGTTCCTGGATAAGCCTGTAAAACCATTCAAGACCAACTTTTTGCATCCAGAGTGGAGCCCGATTTACTTCACCTGCCAGTACATCAAAACTTCCCCCCACAGTTATGGCAACTTTGACCTTGAGCTTAGCCAGGTTGTTGGCCAGAAATCTTTCCTGAAGGGGAACTCCCATTCCTACTAAAAGAAGATCGATCTCCTTCGCATTTATCTCAGCTATTATTTCTTCCTGCAGCTCTTTATCTAAATAACCATGGTGATAACCGGCAATATTCAAATTTTTATATTTCTGCTTTAGATTTACCACTGCTCTATCAACGATCCCTGGTTTACTGCCCAAAAAATAGAAATTATAGTCTTCCTGCTCTAAATCTGAAAAAAGGTGATTGATCAAATCAAATCCTGCTACCCTTTCCGGTAATTTATCTCCCATTATCATTGAAGCCAGAACGACTCCAGCTCCATCTGCGGTTGCCAGTGCTGCAGAATTTAGTATCTCAGCAAGCTCCGAATCCTCTGCAGCCATAGCTATCATCTCAGAATTAGGAGTTACCACAAGTGAGGAATTGTCATCACCAAGCAAAGAACGAATTCTTGCTGTTGCCCCATCCAGATCAAGCTTATCAATCTTTACATTTAATATTGTTAAAAAATCTCTCAAAGTGAAACCTCCTCAAAAAGGAGTTCTAAAAATTCCTCGGCTTTAGCCTTTTTCTTAAGGGCAAAATCCCATAATTTTTTGCGGACCGTATAACGCTCAGAAAGCAGCTGCTCAAGTTTCTGCTCAACTTCTTCTGCCTTCAATCCCTCCAGTTTTAGTAAGGGTAAATAGTCTATAGGATCAATCAAACCTTCAATTTTAGGATCATAGCTTAAAGCAAGTGAGGGGATCTGATTTATCAAAGCAAAGATCAGGCTGTGAAGTCTAACCCCTAGGAAAAGATCAAGCAGTGAAAATTCTTTTAAGGCAGCTTCAGGCTCAGCTGCTAGATCAATTATTTCCCCGTCAGCATCTAACAGCTCCTTGAGCTCTTGAGAAGTTTTTTCATCAGAGCCTTTGTGCATCGGAAAAAGCTGATAACCCACCTTATATTTTTGAGCAAAACCATTAAGACCTTTAGCCAGCTCGTTCAGATAGCTTGTCGGCCAGGGGCGCACAGAAACCCCGATCTTAAGCTCTCCCTTGATCTTTTGTCTAACAACGTTTTCCCGCTTATAAAGTGCGAAAACCGGATCAACAGTCAGCTTTATGTCTTTTTTTAACCCGATATCTTTTAAAAGCTGTTGAGAAGCCTTATCCCTGACCCCAATAAAATCAAATCTATTTAAACTGAAAGCAGTTAATAATCGGCTCCGCTTTTTATTTAATGGACCTACTCCCTGGGCATAAAAGGCTGTTTTGCAATTCTGCAGCTTTGCCAGCCAGAAAAGACCAAGATAATATGGCACAGAGCCCGATCCTGTTATATCTTGAAGCAAACTTCCGCCTCCACTAATGAAAAGATCAGCTTCTTTTAGCAGAGCAAGAATTTTTGGAATTGATGTTCTACTGACAGCTTCTACACCATAACGTTGAGCACTCTGCTCTGGTGAAGCTGAAAGCACAGTTATTTTTAGTTCTTTATTCTTTTTTTTAAGCAGGGAGATTATCCCTGCCAGTATTGCTTCATCACCAAGATTATCAAATCCATAGTAACCTGAAATTACAATTTTATTCATTATCATAGCCCCAGTTTAGATATTCATCTAAATGATATTTTTTATAAAAATGCTGGATCAGCTGATAAAAAATCACGAAAATAGCTCCGATGATCAGACCAAGCCAATAGGAATGAAAGGTCCTTAAAAGTGAAATCATGATCGGAGTGTGCAGATGAGAAAAAGTATTAACAGTTGTAATAACTCCCACAGATGCTAATAAAAGCAGGGGATAAAAATATAGCTGATTTCTCTTTTTTCTGCCAAGCCAGAGGGCTAAAACTAAGAGAGGATGACCGATTAAAAATTCCTTAAAACGCGGCCTGACATAAAGTATTCTTTCGATCAAGCTGCGGAAGGTTAGTTCCCAGGCTGGTACAGGTAAAAGGGGGAAGTTCCCGGTTCTACCGATATAGACAATTGCTATTAGAGCTAAAATAGCAGCTAAAACAAGGTGTTTAACCTTAATTGCTGTTTCCAAAAACCTTGGAAGTTCCGTTTTCAGTTCGCTTTCTCCCAGTTTAAAAAGATAATAAAATGAAATTAAAATCAGGGGCATTAAAAAGGTCAGTTTAACTCCTCTAAATTTTTCAACCTGAAAAATAAAATCACTGCTATTTAAAGCTGTACTGATAAATATTCCCCCCAGCAGGGCTGTTAATACAGCAGCTGTAAACCGTTTTGTTATCTGCAGTAAAGCAGAAGTTCTACTCAGTTCTTCTCCACCTGGCTGATCATTTAACAAAAAAACCATAATAGCTAAAGTAGGAAAAATAATCGCAGCTCCTAAGGCTGTTATCTGTCTGAGTAAGACAATCTGGCCACCCTGGATTAAAACAAGGGAAGCGGCTGCTGAAATAAGGAAGAATATATTTAAAAACTTTTGATATTTAAATTTACTAAAATAATTTAGCATTAAAATACCGGCTGCTGTTACACCAAGCAGAGCTAAAAGTAGTTTATAAAGTGAGCCGGTAAAATAGGGGCTGGCTTCAGCTCCCGAGATTCTGTAACCTGCTCTTTCTAAATCAGTAGTTAATGAAGTGAGAAGATTTAAATTCCTCTCAAAAAGATTAGTACCTTCTAAATAAGGGCGGTGAAGAATCACCTTTACATTTCGCTCTCTGATGGATCTTAAATAACGGTCTACTATCAGCTGAGGAGAAGCTTTTTCGACCTCATCCTGCTGCATACTGTGAGTTCTTAAAAGATTATAATTATTGAGCTCTGCTAATTCTCTGGAGCCCGCCTGATTGACTATAAATGGTTCTACAAAAGCAAAGCTGATCTGCTGTTCCTGCATTACCCTGGCAGTAGAAACCAGCTCAGCAGGAAAACCGCTCACCTCTTCTCCAGAAAAAAGGATCAGTTTAGGGTTAATAAGCTGCAGATTTTTCTCCAAAGCAGCTGCTGCATTAACCTTGTTTCCACTTCTGTAAACAACCTCAAGGCCTGCCTCTCTGGCAGCTTCGAGGTGTTGATTATTAAAGGCAAGGTTCAGCTCAAGCAAACTTTCACTCCAGTTGGGAAAATATAGAAAACTGTAATCGCCAGCCTTAAATATTTCAGCGGCAAAGTCTTCATTTAAATGTGAGCCAAGATTTTCTACCTGGGTTGTCAGACTATCAGAAAGAAGAACGAAGAGAGCTCCTCCACTTAAAGTGTTGTTTTCAATTCCCTCAGCTGCCAGTTCAGACCGCAGTTCACTATCAAGCATGGCCAGATCAATATTTTTCAGCCTTCTTAAACTGCCGATCTCAATTAAATCTTCGATGCTCTGCTGATAAACCGCCAGAGCACTTACTCCATTCTCTTTCAACTCAGATAATTTAAGTTCTGGAAGCAGGGATTTTAATTCCTGATATCCCTCACCATCCAGAACTATCTCTACCTGATCGGTCTGATCTATATCTCTTATTCTACCGCTTAAAGAAAATCCGGCAGCAATAACTGTAATTAAAATTATGGCGATTAATAGCTTTTTCAAGTAATTCACCTATTTCATTTATTGTCTTGATTTATATTTTAAATATTCCTCGATAAATTCATCCAGATATCCATCTAAAACCTTATCCACATTACCTTCTTCAAAATCTGTCCGATGATCTTTAATCATATTATAGGGATGGAGAACATAGGAGCGGATCTGGCTCCCCCAGGCAATTTCTTTGTGTTCCCCTCTTAAATCTTCAATTTTTTCAGCCTGAGCCTCTTCTTTTAATTCCAGCAGTTTGGAACTAAGAATTTTCATCGCTACATTTTTGTTTTTATGCTGGGAGCGCTGGCTCTGACACTGAACAACAACCCCTGTGGGCTGATGGGTTATCCGAACAGCCGAATCAGTTTTATTAACATGCTGACCACCGGCACCACTAGCTCGATAGGTTTCTATTCTTAAATCATTTTCATCAATATCTACCTCAAGCTCATCATCAAGCTCAGGTAAAACATCAACCGAGGCAAAAGATGTGTGTCTTCTTCCAGATGAATCGAAGGGAGAAATTCTGACCAGCCGGTGAACCCCTCTTTCTCCTTTGAGATAACCGAAGGCATAGTCACCAGATATCAGCAGGGTAACACTCTTGACCCCTGCTTCATCACCAGCAGAAAACTCCAGTGTTTCCAGTTGATAACCACTACTTTCAGCCCAGCGTCTGTACATCCTGAGCAGCATCTCTGCCCAATCTTGAGATTCAGTACCACCGGCTCCCGGATGAATAGAGAGAATCGCATTATGGTCATCATATGGTTCATTTAAACGCAGTTTTAGCTCTAAGTTATCCAGTTTTTTTTCCAGTTGAGAAAAACTTTGTTCCAGTTCTTCTCTTAGGTTTTCACCTTCCTCGGCAGCTAATTGCTGATAGATCTCTATTTCATCAAATTTCTCTTCCAGTTCAGAAATCACCTTAAGCCTTTTTTTCAATTTATCTAAACGCTGAGATTTGTGGCGAGCATTTTCTTTATCATCCCAGAAACCACTCTGGGCCATTTCTTTTTCTATCGCTGCTTTTTCAGATTCCAGTTCATCCTTGTCAAAGTAAATCACTCAAATCCTTAAACCTGGATTTTAGATCTTCTAATCTATCTTCAAAGCTATCTGCCATAGTTATCATCTCCCACAACATTTTTTATATTTCTTACCACTGCCACAGGGACAGGGATCATTACGTCCTGGTTCTTCTTCTTTAACGATTGTCTGCTGACCGACACTGCCATCCCCACCTCTGCTGGCCTGGGCTGAACTTGAACCCGCTGCTTTATTGCCGCTAAGGGCTGCATCAGGTGAAGAATAATTAAGCTGTGCCTGATTGAATTTTTCTCTGTCCACTTCTTTTTCTTCTCTTACTTCGACTTTAAAGGTAGTTTCTACTATATCTTCTCTGATCGAAGCTGTTAATTCATTGAACATATCAAATGATTCGAATTTATATTCTGTCAGGGGATCTTTTTGCCCATAGGCTCTAAGTCCAATTCCCTGTCTTAATTCATCCATATTATCAAGATGGCTCATCCATTTTCTGTCAATAACCCGTAAAGCCAGGAATTTAATAATCCTGTCAAAACGCTCTGTATCTACTTTTTCTCTTTTTTCCTGATAGGAAGCCAGAGAATTGATGATGATCTTTTCTTTTATTTCTTCCCTGGATTTACCAACTAAATTAGTTGCTTCAACTCCTTTAGCAAGACCGTTTCCGTGCAGATATTCCAGCATCCCTTCTAAATCCCATTCATCAGGGTGAAGGTCATCTGACATAAACATCTCCAGTACATCATCAACTAATTGTTTGAGCATTCCATTGATTTTTTCCTGCAGCTCATCTGTTTCTAAAAGCTTGCGTCTTTGAGCATAAATAACTTCCCTCTGTTTATTTAGGATATCATCATATTCCAGAATAGCTTTTCTGGTATCAAAGTTGCGTGATTCTACCTTCTGTTGAGCTCTTTCTATGGAGTTGGTGATCAACTTGTGTTCTACAGGCTGATCTTCATCAACACCGATTTTATCAAGCAGACCATTAATTTTATCTGAGCCAAAGAGACGTAATAGATCATCTTCTAAAGAAACATAGAACTGAGATGAGCCTGGATCTCCCTGTCTTCCAGAACGGCCACGAAGCTGGTTATCGATTCTACGGCTTTCGTGTCTTTCTGTACCTAAGACATGCAGTCCACCAAGTTCTTTAACTCCTTCACCTAGTACGATATCTGTACCACGACCGGCCATATTAGTAGCGATGGTGACACTTTTTTTCTGGCCCGCATCTTTGATGATCTCTGCCTCACGTTCATGGTTTTTAGCATTTAAAACCTGATGGGGAATATGCTCCCTTTTTAAAGCTCTACTTAAAGTCTCTGAGTTTTCTATATCAGCTGTACCGACCAGTACAGGCTGTCCTTTTTCATAAAGTCTTTTGATCTCTTTAATTACCGCATTATATTTGGCCTCTTTTGAAGTAAAGACCAGATCCGGCATATTATCTCTTACCAGAGGCTTGTTGGTAGGAATTACCACTACCGGCATATCATATATTTTGATAAACTCTTCTTCTTCGGTTTCAGCTGTACCCGTCATACCGGCCAGCTTATCATACATTCTAAAATAGTTCTGCAGGGTAATTTTAGCAAAGGTCTGACTTCCTTTTTGAACTTCTACCCCTTCTTTAGCCTCTATAGCCTGATGAAGACCCTCACTATAGCGGCGACCTTCCATTACCCGACCGGTAAATTCGTCAACTATTTTTACCATTCCATCTTTAACAATATAGTCGCGGTCTTTTTTCATTAAGGTATGGGCTTTTAAAGCCTGATTGAGCTGATGGTTCAATTTGAAATTTTCTTCTGAATAAAGGTTATCTATATTTAGCTTTGATTCTACCTTTTTAACACCTTCTTCGGTCAGGGTCACCAGCTTGTTTTTCTCATCCATTTCATAGTGTTCATCCTTTTTTAAATAGGGGATTACCCGGTTGAATTTCCGGTAATCTGAACTTTTTTCCTGGACCGGACCAGAAATAATAAGTGGGGTTCTGGCCTCATCGATTAAAATACTGTCTACCTCATCTAAAATCGCATAATGGTGTTCGCGCTGTACTAAGTCTTCTTCCTTATATGACATGTTATCCCTGAGATAATCAAAACCGAATTCATTATTTGTACCATAGGTGATATCACACTGATAGGCTTCCCGCCTTTCAGCAGGTGACATTCCACTTAAAATAACTCCGACCGACATCCCTAAAAAACGATAAATCTGGCCCATCCATTCACTATCTCTTTCGGCCAGGTAATCATTAACCGTTACAACATGAACTCCCTTTTCTGTAAGGGCATTTAAATAAACTGCCAGAGTTGCAGCAAGAGTTTTACCTTCACCGGTTTTCATTTCTGCAATTTTTCCCTGGTGAAGTACGATTCCACCGATCAACTGAACATCATAATGACGGAATTTTTCCTTGGTTGAGCGTTGAGCTGCCTCTCTTACGACTGCAAATGCTTCTGTTAAAAGATCGTCTAAAGTCTCACCTTCTGCAAGTCTATTTTTAAACTCATCTGTTTTCGCCTTCAATTCTTCATCTGAAAGTGCCTGCATTTCTGGTTCTAATTCATTAATTTCATCAACAATTGGTTGTAATTTTTCTAATTCTACCTCATTCTTATCTTTAAACAAGTTCTTGAGGAACTTAATCATTGAATTTCCTCCTATTAAAGTTTTATCACAGTTTAATATTCCTGCAATCAAAGTAATTATACCATCTTAAGGGTCAAAACTCAATCAATCTGGCCCAGGCTTTGATTAGAATTAAATTAAATATTCAAAAAAAATTATAGGTACCAGGTACCTATAATTTGCAGACTTTGTTTCTTCCGTTTTCTTTGGCTTGATATAGTGCGTCATCTGCTCTTTTAAGCAGAGAGTCAATATCATCTTCTGCTTCTAATTCCACAACACCAAAACTACAGCTTATACTAGCTACTTTTTCTGTTTCTATTTTGCTGACTTCTTTTCGCAAACGCTCAGCAAGCTGATAGGATTTTTCTAAACTGGTTTCAGGATTGATGATCATAAACTCATCTCCCCCATAGCGGGCCAGAGAATCTATTTTTCTAATCTGATCTTTTATCATTTTAGTCACCTTTATTAAAATCTCATCACCGACCTGATGACCGTAATTGTCATTGATTTCTTTAAAACAGTCTATATCATACATGATAAGGGAAAGATCATTATCATATCTTCGACTTCTGTAAATCTCTTTTTCTAAGATGTTTATAAATTTAGAGCGATTATAAATACCCAGCATATCATCGGTTTCAGAAATCTTGGTTATTTTAGCTACCTTATTCTCTAAGTCAGTTATGACCTCATTAGAAGTATCCTTAACAACTTTATAAAAAGCTAAAGCAATTAATAATAAAAGAATAGAAAATGAAGCAATAATCCTAGTGGAAAGATTATTTACCCTCTCATAAAGTTGAGATTTGGACATTTCAGCCTGTAAATAATAATCTGTGTCCAAAATTCTTCTGTGATCTCTAATTGTTTCATTAGTAATAAAACCCGGATTTTCTAGTTCGCTTTTTTCAACTATCACACATTCAAAACCCTGCCGATTTATTTCTTCCATCAAATCTTTTAAATTAAATAATACAATATCATTGCCCAATTTCTGATTATCATCACAAAAAATCGGAGAATTAACAAGCACCAGACACTGATCTCTAATTACAGTTAGTTCAGTTTCCTGGCTGTCATAATTGAAATACCCAGTATAACTAGAAAAATCCTTATCTCCCCAGGCCGTGACAAGCTCTCCTTCTGTAATTCTAAAAGCAGCCATAACATTATCCAGAACACCTGCTCCATCTGCATACTTATCTTCTGTATAATCCTGCAGTTCCTTAAAAGTGACCTCTCCATCTCGATAAGCTAATAATTCATTTTTAATCATTGTCCTGCTTGATAAGCTTTCTGTACCTTCTTTAAATCTGCTGAATTTATTTTCAACATTGAGCTCAATAATCGACACAGAGTTTTTGAAATTCTCATCTAAACTGGATTCCAGCTCACTTTTAAGGGGCTGAAAGACAAAAAAGTAGAAAAAGAAAATAAGCATAATTATTATAATGACCGTTAGATATTTAATTTTGTTAAAAATATTTTTCTTCATTAATATCAACTTCTCTCGATAAGGTATCATTATAATTATAAACAATCAGAACAGCTTTGTAAAAAGAAAAACTTCCCTTAAAAGTATTATTTTTCTAAAGGAAGTTTTAGCTTAAAGGTTGAATTCCTGACCTTCTTCCAGCAAATTAAAATGCTTGCTTTTAACATATTCAAACTTATTAGCATCTAAATCTAGTATTCTATTAGTATGATTAAAGTGGGTAAAATAAATTTTTGATCTCTCAGCTTTATTTAAATCAGAAAATAATTTAATCGTCTCTATTATTGGAGGATGAGGAACTTCTTTTAAATCTCTTCCCCTCAGTTCACCCAGCTCTTTTTTATCGAAAAAAGTACCATCTAAAAACACATAATCTACTTCAGCAAGAATTTCTCTAAATTTTCTCTCAAAGCCCTGCCAGCTATCGAGATCAGGCAGATAGAAAAAAGCTTTTTCTTGAGTATTAACTATAAAAGCTGCCGTATCTGCATATTCATTTCTATGCTTTATTTCTACTGCTTTAAATCTAATCTCTTTTGTTAAATTATATTCTTTTTCAAATTCAAAAACTTCAGCTTTGATATTCCCATTTTTAAATAAGTCTGACCAGGGAGCATTATTCTTTAAGAAATCAAACATTTTTTGGCTTAAATATACCGGTAATTGAGAGGTGTTTAATGCTTCTTTTCCTAGATAAAGTAGACCTAGATAGTGACCTAGGTGGGCATGGCTAAGTAAGATTCCGCTTAAGTGATCAACACTATAATTTTTTTTACGAACAAGTTCATTTAAATTATCTAATTGCTCAGAAAAAGCAGGACTTGCATCAAAAACAAAGGATTTCTGCTCTTTTTTATCGATTAGGGCCAGAGAACTCTGCAGCCTTTTTAATGAAGCATCAGTCCTTGCAGCCTGGCAGTGAGAACACTGACAATTAAGCTGAGGATGACCAGCATCCTGGGCAGTTCCTAAAACTTTAATTAAAGCTCTATCAACCAACCATCTCACTCCCTTTTAAATCTGCTTCACTTTCTCCTTCAGCCATGGTAAAACCTGTAATACTATATAAAACATTAATTAAAATAACCAGGATCGGGAAAAACAAATAGGGGATAAAGGCTGATGGATCAACATCCAGCATATTAGCAGCAAAAACTGCCGGTACACTCCAGGGGACAAGGGTAATTCCAACAGTACCTGCAGCTTCAACAGCTCTACTTAAATTTTTAGTATGGAGATTAAACTCTTTATATGATTCTTTAAACAAACTCCCAGGTATAATTATGGCTAAAATCTGGGCTCCTGTACTAAAACCAATTAATATACTTGAAAAAATCGCACTTAAACCAAGCATCTTCTGATTTTTTATCAATGAAATAAATTTATTTAAAATTGCATCCAGAATTCCTGCTTCCCTCATTATACCTCCAAGTGCAGTTGCAGTGATCAACAATATTATAGTACTTCCCATAGAAGTGATCCCACCTCTACTTAATAAATTATCGATCATCGGCTGTCCTGAATCAATACTGTAACCAAAACTAAAGGCCTCAAATATCTCCCTTAAAGTTGAACCCTGAAAAATAAAAGCAAATAATCCACCGATAAATGAAACCGAGACTAGAGCTGGTAAGGCAGGAACTTTCTTTAAGGCAAGTACTATTGTTAAAATAGGTACCAAAATTAAAATTGGTGTTATATTAAAAATTCCTTCTAAGCCCTGAATTAAACTGGCGATCTCTTCAGTTCCAGCTGAAGCACTAACCAGCTGATTTATCCCAACAAAATAGTATAAAACAAGGGAGATTAAAAAAGCTGGTATGGTATCCCAGAGCATATGTTGAATATGTTCAAAAAGTTCGCACCCCACGATAGCTGGTGCTATGTTTGTTGTATCAGATAATGGAGAAATTTTATCTCCAAAAAAAGCTCCAGAAATTATAGCAGCTGCAGTAACTGCAGATGCAAATCCCATCCCATTACCAACCGCCATTAAGGCAATACCAACTGTGGCGATTGAAGTAAATGAAGTCCCTGTACTGGTAGAAACTACAGCAGTTATTAAAGCTGCTAGAGGTAAAAATATAGCCGGATTAATAATCTGTAAGCCATAATATATTAAGGCTGGTATGATACCACTTAAAATCCAGGTCCCAATAATAGAACCAACAATAATCAAAATAAAAACCGGCTGTAATGCCTGGCTGACCCCATTTTTAAGTCCGTTTTCAAGTTCGTTCCAGCTTTTCCCATAATACATTCCCAGTAATGCAGCTGCAACTACACCACTTATTAAAGGAATCAACATCCCGACTTCCCAGACAAAAACCGATAAAGCTCCAGCTAAAAGTAGCACAAAAACCGGCAGTAAAGCCATTTGAAATGAAATTTCTCTGGTGTTTTTAGTAGTCATTTTTATTATCTCTCCTTGATTTATCTCTGTTTTATTTAAAGCTATGATTTAATATATTTACACAAAAAAACGTCCTAATATTATGGACGTTCAAGAAAATTATATCTCAGTAGAAGAAGTTTTGTCAAGAAAATGATTAGCTGGGAGATTAATCAAGAAAGTAATCCTTATCCTCTTCTAAATTTCGCATGGTATCAACATATTTTTTCTCTATCTTAAAATATTCTCCCCGCTGTCTTTCTTTAAAAATACTGCTCTGCTTAAAGCTGACATACTGATCTTCAGCCAATTTATAGATTCGCATTAGATTCCACTGCCAGTCAAAAGGTATTCCTTCCTCCTGTTCAAAAATAAGTTCAGATTCTAAGATCTCTGTTAGCTCATAGTTTGTATGGTTAAAAGCCTTAACCTTTTCATCACTGTTATAGGTGGTGAAGTTATCGATTTTTTCTTTGTTCTCAGCCAATATTTTTTCGAATTCTTGATAAGCTGCCGGCTTTTCTTCAGCATGAAAAATAGCCTTAGCATAATTATAGCGATAAAAATCCAGCATTATCCTCATTTTTAAATAAATATACTCTTTAAGTTCTGAATATCTTCCCTTAACTTTTTGAACGGCATAATGTTCTGCCTGATCTCCATTATTATCTGAACTTAGAAAAAACAGATCACCTATAACAACCTCTTTTTTATAATCATTTGAGTTTAACTCTTTCTTCTGCTCTTTATCTCCCAAAATCGCAGTTAAAAATATCTTCTCCCCCTTTATCTTTTCAACCTCATATAGATTATTATTTGCTAAAATATCCATTTTTACCACTCCTCTTTACATCACTTTATGTACCAGGTACCAAAACTCTAATCCTTGAGCTGCCGGCAAGTTCAACTACAGATCAAAGTTATTGGTACCAGGTACCTACTCAGGTACCTACTATATTAGCTGACTTTTGCGTTTTCTGAATAGCCGGCTGCTTTCAGCTGGTTTAAATTTTCAATTATAACAACCAAACTTTGGGCTGCAGATTCCACACCAAGACTGCGATAATAGTCTTTGTTTTCCTTCAGGATATCACTTTTAGCATGCTGTCTAATTGCACTGCAGAGATCTTTAAGTCCAGTATGAAGTTCAATCAGCTCTGAAACCAATTCAGGTGCCAAATACTCAGAATACTTCATATTTAATATCTCCCAAAAGTCTTCTGCTTTCTCATCAAAATAATCATAATTTTCTTGATTGAAGAAATCATTTTCTTTGATTTTAATAATGAGCTCATCTTTGTCCAGCTCATCCATTTCAGCCAAAAAGTCTGCTCTTTCTTTGCTGAGAGCTTCTATCTTTTCATTAAATGAAACTTGAGAATCTAGATCTGGCTCAAACTTAAAGACTCGTGTTGCAATTCCATCTCTCAATCTGTTAACATTCCGACTGATTAAATAATCAATATCTTTATGAACCAGCTTCCAGAGCTTGTTTTTAGATCTCACAAGCAGAGTGTCAATAATAAAGAGGGTGAAAGCAACACCAATCAGTTCTGAAAAAAGATTAAGAGAAAGATCAGGACTATATACCCTCAACCGCCAGATAACAAAAAAACTAAAAAGAACTGTTAATAGAACAATAATCGGTATGTCAGACTTAGTCAACATTTTCTTTTCTAATTTCTCTTTTAAACTCTTCTCTTTAGCCATTTAAATCAGCTCCTTTTAATGATTAGTACCTGGTACTAAAAGTTAAATCCTTGAGCTGCCGCTAAGCTTAACTACAGATCAAAGTTATTGGTACCTGGTACCAATAACAACATTATAATAAATAGCCCTGTCAATAAATAAAGAAAGATCTCAATTAAGCTATAATAACTGCTGTAAAAAGAATCTTTTTCACTTAAAGTTATGTTTAAGTTATGATAATTGCTGTTTAACTCTGTTTTTTGATAAAGACCAGAAGCCTCAACTTTGCCGCTAAAAGCAAGGTTACCGGCCTTAACAAGTGGTCTTCTGCTTTCTACAGCCCTCAATACTGCTGAATTCCACATCAAGTTTTTTAAAGCTAAACTGTTATCAAACCAGGCTTCATTTGACTGATTAATTAAAAAGTCAACTTCCTGCATTTCTGAGTAAAGAAGATCAGTGTAAAGAACCTCTGAACAGATTAATGTCTGCCAGCTTAAACCATCATCAGAAAAGATTCTTATTTCTTCTCCAGCTTCCAGGGAAGAAAATTGATACGAAGTTATGGTATTCAATAAATTCTGCAGAGGATATATTTCACCAAAATAAACCAGCCTAGTTTTATTATACCTATCCAGTATTTCACCCTCAGCTGAAATGAGAAAAGAACTGTTAAGCCTATTTTCATAATCAGAATGGGAGGCCAGTGAAGCAAGCTGAATTTTGGTCTCAAACTCTTCTGCAACAGATTTTAATAAATCACTTCCGCGTCGATGCCGATAAAAATCAAAAGTTAAACTGCTTTCAGGAGTAATTACAACCCTGCTTTGTTCTGAATAATCGGCCGCATCCAACAAAAAATCAATATCTGAACCCTGATCTTCAGCCTCCCATTTCTCGTCCTGGCTAAGATTAGTAATTATCGTTGTCAGCTGAATCTGATCTGCAAAGTCATTAAACTGTCTTAGTCTAAACTGCCCATAGCCAAAAATTAATAAAAAAATCAAGACAAAGAGAAAAAAATCTTTTAACTTACGCTCAAAAATTACTCTGTAGAGCAATCCACTGAGAAAAACCAGGACAAAGCTCAGAAGCCAGAATCCACCAATATCTGCCAGCTGAATAAAGCTTGAAAACTCCGCTTGAGTAGGAGCAAGATAAGCAATCGGGAAAAAGTAAAGCAGCCTGAATCTTAAAAAAACAAAAACTAGCCAGGCTAAAGCAAAATAAAAAGGATTAATTTTAGCCTTAAAAATACTAAAGTAAGCTTTGAAAAAGAGTCCAAAGATCAATCCCAATCCTGCAAATACTATAAGCAGCATTAAAATGATGATCATAATATTTAATTCTGTATATATTTTGACTGGATTTACTAAAAAGAATGCTGCAGCTGTGAGATAAACAAAGCCAAACAACCAGCCTTTAAAAAACACCCTGCTTCGATGATTATCAAAAACATAAAATAATGGTATAAAACCCAACCAGACAGAAAAATATAGCCCTGGAAAATAATTGGGAATATTTAATAAAAGTGCAGATATTATTAAAAGCAAATAACTCATCGAATTACCCCTATCTAAAAAGTATTAATCGATCCTGATCATCAATTCCACATTACCTTCAGCAGTATAACCTTCTTCTCCTTCTGCTAAATTAAAGCTGGCCCGATCACTTTTTATCCAGTCACCATCTTCTTCAATTTCTACATTACCGCTTAACAAAAGGATCTCTGTCTGACCATCATAATCTGCCCTATCTCCCCTAAAATTCTGGCCCTCATAATCTATCTCAACATCTTTTTCTGCTGTAAAAGAATTATCACTCCCAAATAGTTTGAGATACTGACTTGTTAAGACTAAAATATCTTTTTCTGCAGATAGCCGATAATTTAAAAGGACTGTTTCTTCGAATATATATTCTTCTTCATTTAAGAATGCATTTAAAAAACTCGCTGTTACAATACCATCTGGATATTCTGCCCTGATATCATCTTCTAAAAAAATCCGCTGTTCTGAACGAAAAAGATCTCCAGTAAGGGCTGTTATCAGGGTGTCAGCTTTTCTGATTCTTACTCCACCGCTTAAAATGGTCTTTTCTTCTTGATAGCTCAGACTTTCTGCATTGATATACACACTCTGACTTTCTCTAGGCTCAACCACTTCTTCAGCCCCAATTGAAAGTGAAAAAATAACTAGAATAATTAAAATATATAAAACCCTTTTGCTTTGATGCAATTATGGCACCTCCTAGCCAGATTATAAAAGTTCTTCTATACCGAGATCAAAAATCATATCATCATCACTTTTTGTAATACCAATTGGTTGAGAAGGGAAAAGGTTTATCGAATACTGTAGGGTAAACTCCTCTCTAACATAATCATAACTGAAAGCAAGTTCACGACAGTGAAAATTCTTTTTGAGCTGAATATTCCCCTCCCTAATCCACTCTTCATAATCATAATCAAGGCTAAGATTTGCCTCAATATACCAGCCATAATCACCACTTATTTCAAAGACCAGCCTGTTGTCAAGTCTTTTTAACTCTGAATTATTTAGATCATAACGCATTCCTAATTTATGTTCAAAACGTTTTGACTGATAAATACTTCTTAGTATTAAATTATCATCATATAGCTTTTCATTCAAGTCATAACTTGTGGCAAGATTAAGCTGCCAATTCTTAACCGGATAGTATTCCAGTCTGGCTTCAAGCGGTGAATATAATTCTGTTAAAAAATCATAGCCAGAAGAAAATCTAAAATCATAGTTATCACGAAGACTATAGCGCAAACTACTTTGCAGTAAGTCTTTTTCTTCTTTACTGTCAAAACGAAAAGGGCTTTCATACCAGAGCTGATCATATTGATAAACATTGGTCAACCGCAACTTATCCGTCAGATTATTGACCAGACGCAGATTATTCTCACTGTAGATCTGATTTTTATAGCCATCAAAACCCTCTACTAGATATGTATTGGCTGCTAAAAGATGATTTTGCCGAAAATATGTATTAGAAAAAACATTAAGGGTGTTCCTATAACGGCCCTGAGCCTTAAAACGCTGAGCTTCAGTATCACTGATATCTTCATAATAATTACCATAGGCTAAAAGGTAATCAAAGCTACCCCGGGGATTATAGCTGAGCTCTATTTCAGGCAGACGAGAAAAACGAACCTCATCCTCATCTTCTTCAGCAAAAGAAGGAGCATACCTTTCCACTAAAATATCGAGCCTAAAATCACCAAAAAGTTTCTCTGCTGAAACTTCTCCTCCCCAGCGGCTCAAAAATGGCTGCTCAGGACTTTCTTTTTCTCCATCATAATATTCCAGACCCAGATTCCAGCCGCTCTCAAACCTATAGCCAAGATCAAGCCTTCGATTCTCCTCTCTGGATAGTCCGAGTTCCGGGTCTTTATCAAAGTCAAGCTGATAATCAATAATATAATTTAAGCCTCCCAAAATAACATCCCGCTGATAGAAATCAAGCCCGTATTCTTCTGAATCACGAAAATCAGCCTCAAAATAATCTATTTTATCATAATCAAGCTCAATCCTGCTGTAGCTTCTATCTTTTCTACGTCTTAAATCAAGCTCTGCTTCTATTTCTGTTTTTTCATCATAATCCTGATAAAGATAATTAAATTCTGCATCCCAGTTATCACTTTGATAGAGATGATTATATTCGGCTTCCCAGTTAAAAAGCCCGCTGAGATCTGTCCTGTTTTCCTGAGTATAGTAATAGAGGTAAGCCTGCTGATCGGCTTCATAAATAACATACTGTTTGATACCACCACCATAACCAGAAATACTGTAACGATCTAAATAGAGGTTGCCAGGCAGATTAAAGCGGGTATTATAAAAATATTTAGTTTTAACAAACCAGCCCCGTCTTTGATGATATCCCACCGCTGGAAAAAAGTTTTGCTGTTCTCTATCCAGAGGAATATATAAATAGGGCCAGTAAAAAAGGGGCAGCCTCCCATTTAATTCTTTAAAGCTGACCCCATATAATTTAATATAATCACCGGGCTTAATTATCACCCGCTTTGCATCAAAAAAATAATGTGGTTGATCAAAATCACAGCCAGAAATAATCCCCGGTTCCAGTTCCGCCTTTGCGATCTGATCTAATAATTGCCTCTCTCCATCTTTGAGCTGAATCTCAATTCTGTCTGAACGAATATGATATTTCCCGTACCTACCACTGATATTTGTGCTGATCTCCAGCAGATTATTAGCCTGATCATAACTTAAACTTTCTCCACTTAAAAACAGCTCTTCAGCCCTAACACTACCAGGCAAAAGGATTAGAAAAGCTACCACAGCAGTAATCCCAAACACAGCCAGACTTTTATTTAATATTCTCTGCCAGAAATCACGCCATAACATTAAGATTAAAGCCAGGAAAAGAAAGATTAGATTTGGCAGCCAGGCAGCAAGCAGTGGTGACAAAACCTCATTTCGCCCAAATGAACGGCTAAATGAAAGCACAACATAATATAAAAAGACTATTATAATAGTTAAAATAAAATTCCAGGTACTGCTTTCTTTAGAACTTAAACTCAGCGGAAGACTGATTAAAATAAACAGTAGAGCTGCCAGTGGTTCTGCCAGTTTAAGATGATAATCGACCAGTAAGGAGTTAACTCCAATCCCACTTCTTCTAAAAAGCTCAATCCTCCTACCCAGTTCTCCACGACTCATCTCGGCCGTACTCTTTTGGGTCCCCATAACCTCCCGCATCTGATCAGTCAGCTCTATTTCCATCTGATTAAATTTGCTTTCTAAAATTATTTCTCCACCCTGATTATACTGGTGGATTATTCCCGTGTTAAGCAGCCAGGCATTATCCTCTACCAAACCATCAACAGCAGTTATCACCTCCGGAAACTCAGCTTCAGATGCCAGCTGATAGATAACTATATTTTTTAATTCTCCACTGCTTTGATTGTAGCTGCTCACATAAAAAAGCCTGCCTCGAGGCCCCTGAAAAAAGACCTCTGATTCCGGATCAGGCATCGCATCTTTCAGAATTGTCTGTCTGATAATATTCTGAGCCTGGTGGTTGGTCCAGGGCACTATGTTCTCATTAAGCAAAAAGGTGAATGAACTTATTAGAAGTCCAAGTATAAAAAGGGGAAGCACCAAACGAAAAATACTGACCCCACCCATCCTCAGGGCTGTTATTTCATTTTCTCTATTTAAGCGATTAATAGCAGTCATAGTTGCAAAGAGAACAGCGATGGGAAAGGTTTCTACCATCACCCCCGGCAGCCTGTATAAAAGCAGTCTGAACACAAGGGAAAAGGGCACATTTTTCACTATGATTAAATCAGCCAGATGAAAAAAATAGCTGCCAACTAAGATAATGGTTATGATAAAAACTCCCAGCAAAAAAGGATAGCTTACTTCTTTTAAGATGTATTTATCCATTAATTTAACGTCCATAAACATACCCCTCTACCCTGATAAAGCTCTTTTAATCAAAAACCAGTCTTAGATCCTGCTCAATGTTAATTTCCTGGCTGAAATCAAGTTCTGATATTTCCAATAGATAATCTCCTGCTTCAATGAGACCATTATCTCTGATATCTATCCAGGCAAATAGGGAATACTCACCTATAGGTATATCACCAATAAAATAATCTCCACCCTTTATGGATATCTCGGTTTCTGCTGCAGCTTCAATACTATCTCCACTGCGCTCACCAACAATAATTTTTATTTTATCAATCCTATTAAGTGCAAAATTGGCATTAACCAAACCATAGCCAATTTTATCGCTCTCCTCTTCAAAACCGAGATGAATACTGGCCTGTTCTAAAATCTCTTTGACTTCAGAAGCTGAATTATTATCAGATAGCAGTAGAGCTATCAGTCCAGAAATATGAGGAGCTGCCATCGAAGTACCCGATGATTCTTGATAACTATTATTTTTATATGTACTCAATATCCCAAAATTGCTGTCATTACCTCCTGGAGCAATAAAGTCCAGTTCCGGGCCATAACTTGAATAATATGCCAACTCCCCAGTTTGATCTGCTGCTCCCACAGCAATGACATTTTCATAAGCAGCTGGATAATTAATCCTACCCTGATTATTCCCGGCAGCAGCTACCAAGATAACACCTTCTGCAGCAGCATCATTAATTGCATTTCTTAAGGTACTTGAGTCACTACTAGTTCCCAGAGAAAGATTAATAATATCAACCGGCTCCATATTGCCAGCTCTATCATCAAGTCCTGCCGCATATAAAATGGCAGCTGCAAGATCACTAACATTACCAGAACCTCTGTCATTTAATGCTTTTAAAGGAAGTATCTCTCCCGCCCAGCTAACCCCGGCAACACCTAAAGAATTATCTGTTAAAGCCCCAATGGTACCACTAACATGGGTGCCGTGACCATGACCATCACTAACATTAGAATTTTGACTAATAAAATTATAGGCATATTCTCTATCTATTCTGGCAGCCAAATCCTCGTGTTCAAGCTCAATTCCGGTATCTATTACAGCCACTCTAATATTGCTCTTGCCCTTTTGAGATGACCAGGCATAAGGCAGATCTATCATATCTAAATTCCACTGCTGAGCAAACCGGGGATCATTTGGTTCTTCATAACTTAAAATATGTACCTGATAGTTAGGCTCAATATAGCTTACACTGCTGTCAGCTGCGAGACTCATCTCTGCATTCACAGCAAAAGGAGGGAATTTTACTACCGCAGCATTTAATGAAGGCAGCTCTTTTATTAGTTCTGCCCCTTGAGACCTGATGATTTTTTCTCTTTCTTCACGCTTAGTTCCAGATTTGAAGGCAATGATATACTCCTCTTCATTGCTGCTGAGCAATGAATCACTATTGAGAGAAGTAGTAGAAGTACTAAAGCTAGCAGCTGAAGTAGAATAAGCAAAGGCAAAGTCAAAGCTCAGTCGGCCTGAAACAGAAGCAATATCTTCTTTTAAAATCACCTCAGCAGTAATTTCTTTAATACTATCATCGGGTAAATAATAATAACCATTAAAAAAATAGGCTCCTTCTGTCTGACTATCATAGTTCTCAGGAGCCTCCCAGTGCAGTTCAACAGTTTGAGTACTGTCATCACTTAAAGTTATCTCTGCCTTTTTAGGTAGATAATTTTCAATAATCTCTGCAGCACTTAAGCCCAGTGGAGCATAAAAGCTCTGTACTGATTCTATATCAGATGATACAACAACAGCAGTTTCGGAAATGGAGCTAGAACCTGAACCCCTATCACAACCACTGATTAATAAAAGTGCTGCTAAGATGAGAAAGAATAATAATATGTATTTTGAATGAATGGATTTCAGCTTCATAGTTATCTCCTTTTACTGCAGAATTGAATTGCAATCTTTAATCTAATATTAATTTAATTATAACACAGGTGATTTAATTCTAGCAATGATTCCTGATTAAAATTTCAATTATTTTCTTAAATTGGAAAATGAAATAATTAAATTTCTCAAAATAGAAGATTTAAACCTAGATTATTGGAGAAATGAAGTGTAAATAGTTATAAAATACATTTTTCATCAAAGCAAAAAAACCGCACTCTTAAAAAATGCGGCTCTTTACTTTTATATATAGCCTAGTTTTGAAAATTACTTTATTCGAATGTTTTAAATCTTACTTTATTTTCTTTTATTTCATCTAAGATATTGGATTCTATAATTTTATTTCTAAGATTTTCATTTGATTGAATATTTGTAAACCACACACCATAATCCATATCTCTCAATTCATTATCCTGCAGAGTAAGTATTTTTTAATTGCCAAATATGTTTGGAATAGATGATGTCATATCTGCTACAAAATCCTTTTTAGAAGTATCATTGTTTTTATCACCTTCAATTGCATTAATAGCTATGATTTCTTTTAATTCATTATCAGTAATATTTACATTTGAATTGTCACTTTTTATATCTATAATACCTATTGCGACTGCAATTAAGTCTGTTGGAGCATTAATATCTCCTTCTATTAAGTTAGCAGCAAATATATTCTCTAATTTATTATCGGTAATATTTACAGTTGAATTTTCACTGTTTATATCTACAATACCTATTGCAACTGCATTGAATTTTACATCAGCATTAATATCACCTTCTATTAAGTTAGCAGCAAATATATTCTCTAATTCATTATTAGCAATATTTATAGTTGAATTATCACTGCTAACATCTAAATCTATACCTTTTGCAACTGCATTTGAGTCTGCATTTACTTCTGCAATAACAAGAATACCATTTTCATTAATATTAGGAGCAAGGTTCGCTGCAATTATCCCCTTTAATTCATTATCAGAAATATTGACATTTGAATTATTACTACTTATATCTACAGCTATTCCTATTGCATTTGCATTGAATTCATTAAGAATATAATTATCGCCTTTAATAAAGTTAACAGCAAAAATATCCTTTAATTTATTATCAGAAATATTAATATCTATTTGATTAGTATTAACTCCTCTTTCTTGAATTTCTGGCGAATTAACTTCAATGCCTTTTGAAAAATTAGAAATCTCATTTCCAGCGATATTTATATCAGCATTTTTGTCCTGCTGCAGTAAAATTGAAATAGCATTATAATCTTTAAATACAACACTTTCATTTTCTTCAAAAATTGATTCACTGCTATAACTACCAGATATAATATTATTGGTGACATTTATTTCTCCACTTATTCCTGAGCCACCTATAATAGATCCAGTATATCCTGGAACATTAATTTCCAATCCAGAAACTGTAGTATTATCAGCTAAAACAATTAAATTTCCAGAGACCCTCTGAGATTCCACTTCTTCAGACCGAATACTTAAATTTTCCAGCTTTGCCCTTTCACCCTCTGGTCTAAACTGGGTTTTCCTGCTGCCTTCAGCATCTGCTGCTACAGTAAGAAAGCCTCCAGGTGAGAGAAGTTTTTGTCCAGACTGAAGATTTATAGTAGCATCATTTAATTCCATAGAGCCATCATCACCAAGTAAAATAATCACATCATTTTCTCCAGGGGAATTACTGGATTCAGCAACTGCCAATTGTGTTCCACTTATATTAGCAATACCGATCGGATCTTCTCTTGAACCATCACCTTCACTATCACCATCAGCAGTAACATACCAAACTGTTCCCAGTCTTACTCCACCTGAAAAATCAAAGGCAGTATTTTCTTCATCATTATTTGACTGAAGTGCATCTGATTCTCCAACTATTATATCAAGGTCTCTTTCTGGTAGTTCTGTCATCCTTGCTTCTAAAATATCTTCACTGTTGTACCCTTCGTTCTGGCCTGCTCTTTCTTCTAGATCAGAACTACCACCAAATGGGATTGAAACAGCAAAGGTTGCTTCTGTATCACTACCTCTAATGTTATCATCGCGCCACTGCAAACCGAGCTTCCAGGTGGTTTTATCTCGATCACCAAACTGTTTATCTACTCGGAGTTGTTTTCCTGTCATAGTTTCTGTACTGCTTTCAAAAAATCTAAAAGCCTTTGCATAAATACCTACATCATTAAAAATACCTTCTGTATCAGTAAATCTTTTTCCCACTTCAAAATCTAAGCCATGCATACTCGCATAGGCTCCCTGTTGATATAACAGTCTTCTGTCTTTGACTACTACTTCATCAAGTTCAGGAGCTGAAAGAACATCATCATCTGAGATATAGGCGTTGAGCCTTAAATCCCACTGATCAGTTAAAATCTCTCCACCAATTGTCCACATACCCCAATCATAATCATATTCCTCTCTTTTATCTCTGAAAAGATATACACCTGCAATATGATCATCAACATTATCCAACTTATATCTATAGCCGATCCCTAAATTCCACTCATCAGCATCATCATCACTTATTCTATACCTAAAATCAGTATACCAAAGCGAATCTTCTTTGTTTCTAAAAGGATAAAGAATCCCTGCCTGACCGATAAAGTCATCTCCTGTAATTCCTCTTAAGTTAAACCTTGGAGAACGCTGAACATCTGCTGCAGAAACTGCTGTCATAATTGTAAACATAATAAATAAGATCGTTATTGTAATTATTGTTATTTTCTTAAAATTCATACTATTTCCTCCCAATTTGATTTAACTTACGTCAAACTACTTGCAGTTTTTTCGATCACCCTCTTTTTTGAATTTTTTTAAACTTATGTTAGAAGTAAAAAAGGCTTTCATCTAACTAAATAATTTTTTGTTCTATACAATATAAACATTCTATACAATATAATAAATCCCTGCAAAAATTTATTTTTTAAAAAAATATATTCTTTATTTTACAATTAATAGAAAATATATCTCTACTGAATAAACACTTCTTCTGTTTTTTAAGTACACAGCATAAAAAAAACCGCCCTTTTAAAGGACGGCTTTAAAGTCAAGCTATTCAGTTAATGATTAAATTCTATTATGATACTTTTAACCAATTGTTGGTTCTATCAAGCCATAATTGCCATCATTACGCTTGTAGACAACATTGGTTTCTTCTGTATCACCATTATAGAAAACAAAGAAGTCGTGGCCTATCAGATCCATCTGCATACAGGCTTCTTCGACATTCATTGGTTTCATTGGAAAGCTTTTAGTTTTTACAACCTGGGGTTCAAAGACCTCGGTATCGATTCTTTCTTCTTCTGCCTCCATACCCTTATTAAGAATCTGTTCTTTTCTTTCTTCCTTATATTCTTCCTTGTATTCCTGTTTGCGCTCTATCAATTTATCATTAATCTTTGTTTTATATTTTTTAAGCTGTCTTTCTAATTTGTCCATAACACCATCAATAGAAGCATACATGTCACCTGTGGACTCTTCTGCCCGTAAAATAAGTCCGTGTACATAACCTGTAACCTCAACGATGTGGCGCTCTTTTTCTACCTCCATGGTAATGTTAAACTCTAGTGGTTCTCTGGCTCCATTGAAATACTTCTGCAGTTTCCTTACCTTTTCCTCTGCGTGTTCTTTTAATGAAGGTGTTACGTCGATGTTTTTACCATAGGTCATAATTTTCATCAAAATCACATCCTCTCACATCTAGTATTGTATACTATTCACCTGTTATATATTATATTCTACAAATTATAATCAATTCCTGCTTAAAAATGCAATAATGTCTACTCCACATGAACGGGTACAGAAGATAGAGTCATGAAATAAACATTTTTTGCTTTTAGTTCATCCAGTATAAAGTGAGAGATTTCTGAAGCTGTTGTTCCGGTGGTGATAATATCATCTACAACCAAAATATTTTTATCTGCAAAAAGCTCAGGATCACGATTAATTTTAAGCTGAAATGCCCCTTCTAATTCTATTTTCCGATCTTCTTTGGCCAGGGTATAAAGGGGTAAACTGTTTTTTATCCTGTTTAACACATCCTTGTACTCTATTTTCAGCAGTTTTGCCAGCTCTTCAGCCAGCCTTTCTGTCTGATTATAGCCCCGGTAGCTCTTGCGATCTGCATGCATCGGAACCGGAATAATAAAATCAATATCTTGATCAGAAAAATACTCCAGATAATAGAGCCTCAGCATATGAGCAAAAGGTTTCGCTAAATCAGGTCGATGACCATATTTGAATTCCAGCAATACTTCTCTAGGATAACCTGCATAGGTAAATACACTTCTGGCAAAATTATAAGGTGGCCTCTTTTCCTGACACTCAGGACATGGGTGATCACCGATCAATGTAGCAGGAATGACCTCCCGACCACAGACCGAACAAAAATGATTGATAAAACTAAAGCGCGATAAACAGCGGTCACACATCCCCTCGATTTCGGAATGGTCATACCTGCGCTCACAGGCAAGACAGACTTTTTTTTCTGGATAAAAAAGATCTTTTAAAAACTCTAACAAATTAGCCCACTACTCCTTTAAGATTATAATGTTCTCGCAGATCCTCAATTTTCTTTCTTGCCCTCTGCAGAGCATTATCCACGGTTTTAACATTGATATCAAGTTGATCTGAAATCTCCTGATAAGACCTGCTGTCCAGATAAAGCATGAATACATTCCATTCAAGATCTGTAAGATCCCTGGAAAGTTCCTTAACGATTGTGGTTAGGGTTTCCTGACAGATAAATTTTCTTTCTAAATTTTCTCCCTCATCAGGCAAAATTTCATTAAAAGTTCTCCCTGTTTCATTACCATAATCAAGACTTTTATCAAGTGAAGCAGAGGTATTTAAAGGCATATGTTTTTGTCTATTAGCTTTTTTAATAGCTGATACCAGCTGCCTGTGTACACATAGCTGTGAAAAACCTCGAAAAGAAGCTCCTTTTCCTTCCCGGTAATCACGGATTGCCTTATATAAACCCACTCTTCCCTCTTGAATAACATCGTCTCTGTCTAAACCTTTGATAAAAAAGAACCTGGCTTTTGCATAAACGATATCCATGTTCTGGTCTATTAAATACTCAATGGCAAAGTCATTGCCAGCCTGGGCCATCTCAATAATCTCTTCTTCTTCCTTCTCTTTAAACAAGAAAATCCCCCCCATCTGGTCAACAATAAATCTAAACTTGCTTTTGCTTTTACCTTTTGCTTTTAAAAAGTAATTAGTTCCCGAAAACTGATCCCCAATTCCAGCACTGCAGCAGCAAGTAATGCTAAAACCAGGACAATCATAAGCTGCAGTTTAATAAATTTCATCTCAATCACTGCTCTCCCTGATTTTTTTTATTAAATTAGTTGTTGAACGACCCTTAACCTCAGTAATCAGAACGATCTTAGCACCATAAGCAAAAACTGTTTCTGCCTCAGGTAGATCCTCGATCCTGTAATCTCCACCTTTAACATAGATCTGTGGCTTTAACGCACCCAGGAGCTTTTTACAGTTGGGCTCAGAAAAAAGTATTAAATAATCGATCATCTCAAGAGCGGCCAAAATCTCCATTCTCTCTTCTTCTGGTACAAAGGGCCTGTTCTTTGATTTGATCTCTTTTACCGAACTGTCACTATTAACTGCAAGTACAAGTTTGTCTCCCAAAGATGCAGCCTTTTTTAAATAACGGATATGGCCTACATGAAGGATATCAAAACATCCATTTGTGAAAACTATCAACTCACCTGCCGCCTTTTTTGCCCTGATCTCTTTTTTTAATTCTGCAAGTTCCATAATTTTAGCTGCCATTTTTAATCACTTCTTTTATCAATTCTTCTTCACTAACAACCGCAACTCCACTTTTGCGAACCACTATTCCAGCAGCATAATTTGCCAGCCTGATCGCGATCTCAACCGGGGCTTTAGCTGCTAAAGCCAGAATCAATGTCCCAACAACAGTATCACCCGCACCTGTCACATCAAAAACTTCAGAAAAATTAGCAGCCGGAATATGCTCTATTTTAGAATCTGGAGCAAAAAGTGTCATCCCAGCTCCACCCTGAGTTATCAGCAGATACTTTAAATTAAGCCTTTTTCTCATCTCAACTCCAGCCTCTTCTACCTCAGCCTGAGTTTTTATCTCTTTACCATAAACCTGAGAAGCCTCTTCTAAGTTGGGAGTAGCTATTACCGCCCCCTTAAAAGCATCAAGCTGATAGCGGGAGTCAACAGCAGTTATTTTTTCATTAGCTGCTGCCTCATCGATAAACCTGCTGCAAGTTTTTTTAGAAAATATTCCGTTACCATAATCAGAAAACAGCACTGCATCTGCTCTTTTAATATTTTCCTTAAAATATTTGAGCAGATAAGACTGCAGTTTTGAAGATATTGCCGAACTTTCAAGCTTATCAACCCTGACGACCTGCTGTCTTACAATCTGTTCTCCTCCGGCCAAAATCCTCGTTTTTTCGGCAGTAGGACGGGAACCATCAACAAAGATCCCCTCTGTTATAATATTCTTCCCCTGCAGTTCTTTAATCAATGCTCTACCTGAGGCATCATCTCCTCTGATCCCCAATAAATCTACCTCTGCACCCAGACTGGCAATATTAGCGGCAGCATTTGCACCACCACCTGCAAGTACTTTTTCTTTTTTGTGGCGCAGTATTAAAACCGGGGCTTCCCGGGAAAGGCGGTCAGGATCGGCAATCACAAAACGGTCAGCAATTACATCACCTAAAACCATAATCTTTTTCTCGTTAAAACGCTTTATATATTTAATCAGATCTTCTGAAGCATATTTCTGCATGGAATCCTCCTGAACTATAATTTAAATTTTAAACCTAAATTGAGCACAGTTGAATCTAAATCCCAGTAAAAATTACCCACACTGACATCTAAATTAACCGTATCACTGATCGGATAATCCACTCCACCTCTGTAATATGCATGGTTATCGAGGTCACTATCGATAAAATAGTAGGTGTGCCAGTAAAAATTAACATCAGGATTTAAGGTTCTAGCAGAAGCACCGATGGCCTTACCAAAACTTTGACCATCTACATCATTGGTAACCATCAGATGAAGATCCAATTTAAACTCTTCTTCTCTAAATAAATTGATTCCCATATCAGCACCAAGATAAAAATCATCACCATCAAAGGCAAAGTTGGTTTTTATCGAGTGCCCGCTGTCAAGTAGGAATTCAGGTTCGATCTGAATCGCATCTACATCAAAAGAATCACCTGACAATATGTAGTTTACCGAATCCAGTTCTGCTGCCCCAACTGCTGCTGAGAGGCTTAAAATTAATGATAGGGTTAAAATTAAAGTAATTAGCTTTTTTTTCATACTTGATTCTCCTTTATCTCTTTGTATTTTTATTATACCTAATTATAGCCTATTAAAGCAATAATATCTTGAATTTAATTTGTACTTTCAATTATGATTCCATTGCTTATTAAACGCTGTTCACTGGGACGACTCATCGTAAAACCACGGACGACCATTCTAGATGAGCCACCTCCATCCAGGTTCATGGCATCTTTGACGCCAAGTTCCTGTAGAAATTCTGCCAGTTCTTCTAAGGTCATCCCGATACTCGTGTCCTGCTGTCTACCATCAACTGTCAGCATTATTAAACGCTGATTTTCTGTAATACCAAGGGCTGTTCTAGGAGCCCTGTAATTTAAAATATCAGACTGGAATCTTTCTGCTTCACCAGTAATTTCTATTTCACCATCCCTGAGCAGCTGGGGTCCTCCTCCTAATCCATAGCGAATATTATTTAGCTCAAAATCAGGCTGAAATTTCATTTCCAGGTCGATCTCTTTATCCTTTAGTTCAGGAATCAAAGCCAGCACGGCTTCTTTATCCCTGTGAACCCTGATAATATATCCGTTTGGTGCAATAGGAGTCCTGCTTCTAGAATTATTTTCAACCCCCAGTATTTTATCTGAACGAACCACAATGTCATAATAATCGTCTTCTAACTCAGGCATGCGATCACCAAAATAGCGGTTAAAAATTACAGCCTCACCTGATTCAGCTTTTCTGTTAACTCCATCCAGGCTGATCTCTGCTTCCAGCTCCGGTATAAGAACTTTCCCCTGCCAGTCCACCGGTTCTATCATCGCTTTTCCAGACTCATCTATCAAGAGAGCGGTCCTACTGTGAAGAGGCTCACTGGCAAGTTGACCATCTAAATATACCAGACCAAGAGGTCTTCCTGTATGGTCAAAAAAGCCACCATTGATACCTGCCAGAGCAGAATATCTTCCTACCAGATCGCTTAAATCTTCTCTACCCTGTACTATATCTCTGGCCAGAACGGGTTTTAACTGCATCCGATCCAGGTTAAGATTCAATTCCATAATGGTTAAAAACCGGGGGCCTTCCCAGCTCATCTCCCTGATTTCTTCAAAGCTTAAACCATAGCTGATATTGGTCTTGAATCTGCTTTCCCTGTCCATTAAATCATTTAAATTGGCGATCTCTGCCCGACCATAATAGTAGTTGATGATCTCCTGATAATTGTAAGCTGCATCTGCCAGAGGTACTATACCAGCTCTAGGTTTTCTGATTTCCCTCAGGCTTAAATCTGCATCATAGAAAAAGCTATCATTTCTGATCAAAACAAGATCTTTAGTTGCTGCTGCAGCCTCTTTAAATACGGGGTCAGCTTCTCTTAAAACGATATTATTAATCCCCTGCATTTGGGTGCCTTGAGTTTCAATCTGATATAAGAGGGAAGTCCTATATAAGACTGCCTGGGCCTTTAAAGCTTCTGGTGGATCATCAGCTGAGAGAAAATTCTGCAGTAGAGAAGCTGTTAAGCCTTCTAAATCTGTCTGCCGGCGGATAGAAACCTGATCATCTAAAAGACTAAAAGAATATTTGCCTTCAAGCTTATTGGCTCTAGCATCAAAAGAGCCCTCTATTTCAAAAATTGAGGCTGTCATCAGCCTTTCTCCCAGGGCTGTATAAAATCCCAGTTCTCCACTGCTGATCTGCTCTGCTTCTGAATCAATCAACCTGGGCCAGCCTTCATAACCTTCGGCCCTTAAATCTTCCCTGAACTCATCTACCTCAGCCCGTTCGGCAAAATTACCGATTAAAACCTTGTAAAGTTCATCTTCTTTTTCAATAGTAATCTCCTCGGCAAACTGTACAGCAAGTTCTTCCTGCATCTGCAGGGCGTTTTCTTCCTCTGCGGTCGCATAAAGTTGAATGGCCCAACCATCAGCTTTACTCTGAGCTGCCTGGGTGATGAAATATGATCTACCCTTTTCCAGCTCAAATTCTTCCTGTCCGGAAGCCCTTAAAACTGTATCTTTTTCTGCCCTGATCTCAATTCTATCTGCAGGCTGGAAAACAGGTATGGAAAGCCAGTGATTACTATTAATATAGTGCTGCAGACCATTTTCAAAAAAATTTGCCTCTGCCTGCAGACTGAAAAGCAAGAGTAAAGCTAAGCAAAGAAACAGGTATTTACCAATTTTTTTAAGGTTTTTTAGCTTTTGCATAATTTCATCCCCAGAATTGAATTTTAAGCAGGTTTGCGGTAAACCAGCTCTTATTAATAATATTAATTAATATTATTTCCCTACTTATATATATTTCATCTTAAAGGTCTAAATCCTGCCCAAATTAAAAAATATTCTCAAAAAATACCTAAAAAAATACTGAATTTACGCCCCTCACCAATTTTCTCTTTAATCAACAGGCCTCATATAATATAATGATTGATAAGAACTAAAAGCAAAAGAAATACAAACTGCAGGCAATATTTTTCAGAAAGGATTTAATTATGGAAAATTCCAGATTAAAAGTTAGCATCATAGATGGATATTTAGATGAACCATCCTGTCTTGGTGTACCACCATATATTTCACCCCATGTGCGTTATCTCTGGGGTGCCCTCCTGGAAGCGGGAATCGAAACAGACAGGCTCAGCTATTTAACGATCGACTCCCTGCGCCAGGATAAAGAAAATCATCTCAATCAACTTGAAGCAGAAGATATTGTCATTTTGATTGCGGGAACAACTGTGCCCGGTCATTATCTTGGTGGCCAACCTGCCTCTGCAGCAGAGATTAAAGAAATCGGTCAGAAATTGTTTTATCCGACCAAGGTTTTAGGTGGTCCCATCACCCTGATTGAGAAAATGAGAGAAAAATTTAAAAATGATTTTGATATTTTAAGCTCAGAAGTTGCCGCATTTGATATCTACCAGCGGCTGCTAAAAAAGGAAATCCCTCAAGAAATGATAGCAGAAAAAATAAGTGACTGGGCTATCAAAGGGGCAAAACTTGTCAAAGAGCATCCCAATTATCCCCATCTGCTCGCAGAATTAGAAACTTTCAGGGGCTGTCCCAGGCCCAAACACTGTGCCTTCTGTAGTGAAAGATTAAAAAAAATAAGTTATAGCCGTTCTCCAGAGGAGATCAGCAGAGAAGTTAAAGCAATGGCTGAAGAAGGTGTTCACCATTATCGATTGGGTGCCCAAACAGATATCCTCCTCTATGGAGCTGAACTTAAAAATGGCAGTTTTAATTTAAACCCGGCTCAGATAAAAGATCTTTATCAGGGGATCAGAAAAGCTGACCCTCAGCTAAAGGTACTGCATATGGATAATATGAACCCGGCCCAGATAGCCAAAAATCCAGAAACTGCTGCAGAAATCATCGAAACCATCAGCAGCTATAATACCCCCGGTGATACAGCCGCCTTCGGCCTGGAATCAGCAGATCCGGTGGTCCTCAATAAAAACAATATCGACAGTACTGTAGAAGAAAACTACTTTGCCATCAAAATGCTTAATGAGATCGGCGGGCAGCGGGAAGAAGGTATCCCCAAATTACTGCCTGGAATCAACTTTATCCATGGACTTATCGGTGAAAGCGAAAAAACTTTTGATCACAACTATCAGTTCTTAAAAAAGCTGCTTGAAGATGGTCTGCTTTTAAGAAGGATCAATATCAGACAGGTTGTCCGTTTAGGCAGCTACCCTGAAGTCAAATACAGTCAGGGCCAGTTTAAAAAGTATAAACAGAAGATCAATAAAAATATAAACCAAAAAATGCTGCAGCAGGTTTTCCCGAAGGGGGTAATCCTTAAAGACCTCTATTCTGAAAAACAAAAGGGTTCTTTAAATTACTGCAGACAGCTGGGAACCTATCCGATTCTAACTGCTGTGATCGGAAAAAATGATGATTTCTTTAAAGAGGTAAAGGTCATCGACCATGGTTATCGATCGATTACCGCCCTTAAGTGGCCACAGAAATTTAGCGATTTAAAACAAAAAGAACTGGAAGCCCTGCCCGGCATCGGTGCCAAAAGAGCGGCCAAAATAATAGTTGAACAACCGCAATCTAAAAAGGAACTTAAAAAAATACTGGGAGAAAGTTTTAACTTTAAGCAATTAGAGGAATTTTCCCGCTTTTAAAACCCACTTTCTTCACCAGGTAGATTATATTAAGCAGCTCAGCCGCTTTTAAGATCAGCAGCTGAGCATTTTCTTCTTTAAATTTAAAGTTCTTCCATTAACTCTACTAAATATTCTTTAAAATCTTCACCAAGATCATCTCTGGCCAGAGCAAATTCTACCGTTGTCTGTAAAAAGCCAAACTTATTACCAACATCATATCGCTTACCCTCAAAATCATAAGCATAAACAGTTCTTTGCTCCAACAAAGTCCTTAAAGCATCTGTAAGCTGGATTTCTCCTCCCTTACCTGGAGGTGTTTTTTCTAGGATCTCAAAAATATCAGGTGTAATAATATAGCGGCCCAGAATCCCAAGCCTTGATGGAGCTTCATCTAAAGCCGGTTTTTCTACCATATCTTCTACCACATAAATATCATCTTCCCTGCTGCTGTATTTAACAATTCCATATTTGCTGACATCTTCTTCAGCAACTGTCTGACAGCCTAAAACAGCTGTTTCTTTGGCTTCATAGATCTCTATCATCTGTTTGATAACCGCTTTATCTGATCTGATAATATCATCCCCCAAAAGAACCGCAAAAGGATCATCACCAACAAAGGTCTTAGCACATAAGATTGCATGGCCTAAACCCTTCTGTTCTTTCTGTCTTACAGAATGGATGGTGATCATATCAGAAATATTCTGGACAGTTTCTAACATTTCTGTTTTACCCTTTTCTTTTAGGGCTTTTTCTAAAGCGGTTGATTTATCAAAATGATCTTCAATACTCTGTTTGTCTTTAGAGGTTATGATTAAAATATCTTCGATTCCTGCCTCTACCGCTTCTTCAACTATATATTGAATAGTAGGTTTATCTACTATAGGAATCATTTCCTTTGGCTGTGCCTTTGTCGCCGGTAGCATACGGGTTCCCCAGCCTGCTGCCGGAATCACTGCTTTTTTTACCTTCATCCTTTGACCTCCTATTGATTTTTTAATCAAAAACTATAACTTATCTGAATCCCATAACGCTGATCATTTTCTTCAAAATCGTGAGCTGCATAAAGATCTAATTCGAGTGGTTTTAAACCGAGCAAATAGAGTTTTGCATTCAGGGCCGGGCCGATAGCAAAACTGCCATCCCCCCAACTTTCTTCGTGAAAATAATCGATAAAAAAGTAACCGCCAATATCGGTCATCTGAAAGAAATTAGAAATCTGATAGGGAATCAAAAGCTCATAATTATAATTTAAATTTAAAGCAGCCTGAAATTTAGGCTGATAATCATCTAATTCCTGCCCCTTATAGATCAGAGGTGATCTGGCAATCTCGGTATTATTGTAAACAGATTTTAAACCAATTCCCCAGGCAGGACTTAAATCATAATTAATCAGATGGGAACTCAAAACCCCAAACCCACTTGCTTCTTTACGATAAAAAAGACTGTTTTCTGATCTCCACTGTAGATCATCTCCCATATAGCGGAAATTACTCCCCAGTAGATAATATTCTTCTTCTTTTCTACGGCCAAAACCGGCTGAAAGATTAAAGCGCTGACCAAAAAATTTCAGTCTACTCTCATAATCATCAGCTTGCTCCTCATTTCTACCATAGAGAAGATTATAATCGAGGCTATCTGTTAGCTTTTTAAACCTAAAAGAGGCCTCATAATTTTCGGTCCAGCTGGATGAACCAGGCCCTAAAAGAGAGAAATTCAATCTATTGTGATAGGCTTCCAGCCCCAGCTGAAATTCATTTAAAGGACTGCGGAAAAGTTCAGGTTGGAAAAATGAATAATCCCTTCCATAATGAATTAAAGGACTAATACCACGTGCTTCTGTAACCAGCCTGTCAAATTCTAAATCCCTTAAGGTCTGATCCACATCATAGTATTCTCTTGCTTCTGTTTTTTGGAGAGGAATATTCCTTACAGCAAGCTCAGATTTGATTTCATCTATATTTTCTAAGGTCTGTTGATAACCAAGCTCAACCAGCCGAGCCGCATAATTAAAATCCATAAAGGTATAATTACCAACATCGATTGAAATCTCAAAATCTGCATATTCAGATAAGATTTCACTTGTATATTTATCCTGGAGAATCTGAATGAAGCGACCACTAGAGGCTAATATACCACCATAATCTTCATCCTCTTCATCTGTTGGCATATGAGTAGCGATCACATAATCTGCTCCCAATAGAGCAGCCGACTTGGCAGGTGATGATTCAACAACCCCGGCATCCATAAAATAGCGGTCATTAAATTCATGAATGGGAAAATAACCGGGAATAGAATAAGCAGCCTGAAGCACCTCAGAAATTTTTCCCCTGGTCAGTAAATATTTCCTGCCTTCTTTAAGGTCAAAACTTAGCTGAGCCGTTGGAATCAAAAATTCTTCTAAACTTTTATTTGGTGCCACTCTCTCGGCAAATAGATTTAACTTTTTAGTTTCAAGCAGAGCTCTACCCCCACCAAATTGAAAGAGGTCAGAAAAGGGTGTATCTGTCATAATTTCTTCTAACTGTTCTACGGAAAGACCACTGCTGTAGAGGTTACCGATAATAGAACCCATACTCGTCCCTACAATTAAATCTATGGGAATATCATGTTCTACCAGGGCTTTAATCACTCCCAGATTGGAAATAGCTCTAGCTCCTCCCCCGGCAAGGGCCAGCCCAACAACAGGTCTATCATCAACTCTCAATCTCTCCTGAAAGCCCTTTAAATCCTGAACAATATATATTTCGCCCCCAAATTCTATTTCTTGAGCATCATCACTTAAAAGCAGCTGCTCATCAACATCAGCTGCAGCAGCCTGAAAAGAAATAGTGAAAATTATAACAAACATAAAGGCCATAAGAATTTTTTTCAAACAAATCACTTCCTCTAAAATCACTTTAAACAAAGCTGACTAAATATTCGCCAATTTAAACTTAAGACAAAATAAGGGAGCAAAAGCCCCCTTATTCAATTTTTTTTATTTAATTATTAGCTTTTTAAACACTTTTCATAACCGTATCCATTTCTGACATAACTTTTTCTTTAAACTCTGCTATGCCTGCCTCAGCAGCCTCTTTATCTGCTGCTTTAATTGCAAAGTAGAACTTAAGTTTCGGTTCTGTACCTGAAGGTCTGATCGTTAATTTAGCATCACCTTCTAATAGATACTGCAGTACATTAGATTGAGGAAGCTTTAATTCTTCTTCCCGCTCTTCTTCTATATAGACTACCTTAGACTCCTTATAATCTTTAGCAAGCAGCACTTTGCGACCGGCAATTTTTTCCGGACTCTTTTCTCTTAAAGAAGCAATCGTTTTTTCTATAACTTCCTGGCCCTCTTTACCTTCTAACCTGATAGATTCCAGATCTTCTAAATAATATCCATACTGTTCACGCAGTTCAGCCAGTCTCTGTAGTAATGTTTTATCTTCTTCTTTGTACTTTAAGGTCATTATGGCTGCCAGAGCGGCTGCGACAACAGCATCCTTATCTCTAGCATGTTTACCAACTAAATAGCCGAGACTTTCTTCAAAGCCGAGAATAAAGTCTTTATCTCCTGTTTCTTCAAATTCTGTGATCTTTTCCCCGATAAATTTAAAGCCTGTTAAAACATCTAGTACTTCTATATCATAATCTGCAGCGATTTCTCTTACCATATCTGTGGAAACAATCGATTTGATAATAACTCCATTATCTGGCAGTTCTCCACTTTCACTAATACTTTTAAGTAAATAGTCGGCAAATAATACCCCGAGTTCATTTCCATTTAAAGTCTGGTAGTTACCATCACCGTCTTTAACAGCAGGTGCCAGACGGTCACAATCAGGATCAGTTGCTAAAACTAAATCGGCATTTTTTTCTTTGCCCAGCTCAAAAGCCAGTTCAAAGGCTGTTCTTTCTTCCGGATTTGGACTTTTCACTGTTGAAAAGTCTGAATCTCCATCTGCCTGTTCTTCTACCACAGCCAGATTAGTAAAACCTAGCTTTTCTAAAACCTGAGGAACTGCTGTGCTGCCTGTTCCATGGAGTGGAGTATAGACTATTGATAAATCTTTGCCTTTTTCCTCAGCTAGATCTGTATCGATTAAAAGATCAACCACAGTATCCTGATATTTTTCATCTATTTCACTACCGATGTATTCCAATAAATCCTGATCAAGAGCTTCATCTTCATCAATTATGTTAACAATAGAAAAATCGTCGATCTCTTCTATTTCGGCAATTATATCCCTTGCCTGAGCTGGTACAACCTGACCACCATCTTCCCAGTAAAGCTTGTAACCATTGTATTCTGGAGGATTATGGCTTGCTGTTATAACTATTCCTCCGATAGCATCAAGTTCTCTAACCGCAAAAGAAAGTTCAGGTGTTGTTCTCATCCCATCAAACAAATATGTTTTTATCCCATTAGCAGCAAGTACAAGTGCTGCCTCAAGTGAAAATTCTGGTGAATTATGTCTGGAATCATAGGCGATTACTATCCCTTTGTCCTGACCATCTTCACTGTAATTAATTATATAATTAGCTAAACCCTGAGTAGCTTTTCTAACGATATATTTGTTAATCCTATTTGTGCCTGCACCCATTATCCCTCTCATTCCACCGGTTCCAAATTCAAGATTTTTATAAAATCGATCCTCAATCTCTGCTTCATCCTCTTTGATGGCTTCAAGTTCTTCTTTTGTTTCTTCATCAAAATAATCACTCATAAGCCAATCTCGATATCTGGACATATAATTCAAAATTGATCAACTCCTTTGTTGATAAACTCTCAATAATTTTTATCATCCTTGATTTTTATCATTCTTATAAAAAGTATTATATCACAAATAATTTTTATAATAAAGCGTGAGCAAAATTATTCCATTTTAATATTTTAAACTATATTTAGATTCTATATCTAAAATTAAAAGTTAGCCTGCGTCCATATTTATCAGTGCTGTCTGAGCCCTTCTCATTCAACTGACGGTCAACCTGAAATCTGCTCTGAATTCGCAGATTATCACTGATATCCCAGGTCCAGTTAAGGCCCAGCCTATCTAAAAAATAATCTCTATTTAATATGGGATCATATTTGTTCTGCTGTCTCTGCATAACCACTTCCCAGTCATGTTGATCACTTAAATCGTACTGCAGGGTATACTGGATTCTATAGGTCTGATATGACTTATAATCATAGTCAGCTTGCAGATAATCTTTATCCCTGAGCAGCAGTACTATTCTATTGCGGAGCTTTTCGCTCAAATAAAAGGTATAATTACCCTCAAGTTCTCTGGTCAAATTATCGTAACTATCACTGTGCTCATAGATCCTCTGCTGATGCTGAAACTTAAGGTAATAATATTCTCCTACTGCCAGCTGCTGGCGGTAACGAAGCCACATCCTGTCATAACTATAGTAATCTACCGGTTCTTCTCCATCATCACCGGGATCAGTATAAAGCCTATCTCCACTTTCTATACTCCCGGATATTACAGGTTGATAACTTCTGGCCAGAACTCGTTGACTTGAAAAGCAACTCAAAAAAAGGAAAAAAATACAGCAGACTAATAATCTCAGCCAAAGATTAACAGATTTTTTCACAGAAATCACCCTTTTATTTTATAATTCACGACAGGTTGGATAATTCCTGCAAATTTTAGAAATTATTTACAATTAATTATTGTATTTTAAGCTATTTTAAACTTAAGCCTGCTGATTAAAGTTCTAAACCAAAGATCAGGGCTTCATCGATAAATTCATATCCGATGAAAAAGTCAAAACAATCCTCTTTTTTACGGATCCTTAAGTTTATCTCATCCCACTCTTCAGTATCCAGATTATAGCTTCCGTCAGCATCGATGGCCCAGGCTGATTCCGGCAGCTCTCCGGCTAGTTCGAAACTCAAAGCAGGTTTAAGCAGCCTTTCATCATCTTCCCGATCATCAGGCAAAGGTGAACTGCCTGAACTTAGTTTTTCTTCATAAAACAATGAGCTGTTCACACTCAAACGCTCAGCTGGATTACCGCGATAGCTCAAACCGGTTCTCAGGTTAAAGTAATGATAATTTTGATCAAAACCACTCTTATAGTGATCAAGGCGGTAATTGTGACGGAAGTGATAGCGCACACTATCTGTCAGATCAAAGTTATAGCTGAAGTTTAAGCCGGCTCTATATTTATTTAATTCAATTCCGGCATTTTCCACCCGACCAAAGGCCAGATAGGGATTGAAATTTAAAACTCGCGGTAAATTGAGATGAAGGTAGGGATAATAATTATAGCTTTCTCCATCTACATAACGCAGATTCCAGGGAACCGGTCCCCGATTATAGCTTAAACGATAGTTTTCTTTGATCAATTCTTCACTGTCATATTCCTGACGAAAATATGTATTGACCCCACTTTTATGTAAATAACTTGAAGTAATATAGTAACGGTCCCGGTTATCTTCAACCAGTAGATTTCTTAAATAACCACCTTCTACAGAAAAACCCGGAATGCTGTACTCAAGTGATAAAGTATATTCTTCTTCCTCTTCATCGATCACATCTGCATCACTATCATATTCATAAAGATAGTTATAACGGTTGATCAAATTTAAATTATCTGTTAAGCGGTGCACATTGCTGAATTCCCTTCTTTCTTCTTCATCTCCAGCCCGGTAATAATAGATCTTACCACTGTTGCTGTCACTTATCTGATAGGGATAAGACATCTCTACAGTTATTCCTGTTCCCTGTTCATAACCAAATTGAGGAAAGGGAATGGTATCACTTAAAGTTTCTCCTGCTTCTCCCTCAGGATCATAGGTAACTGAATAGTAAGGGAGATAAAAGACCGGTATTCCAGCCACATGAGGTACTATATGATAAATTGAAAGGGTATTATCGGGATTGATCCTGATCTCCCTGGCCTTAAAATGATAATGGGGATCTTCACGTTTACAGGGGGTAAACTCTGCTTCTGTCAGCTTACCTTCAAAGGGAGAGGCTGCTATTATCTCAAGTCTGGCCCCGGAAAAATAGATTTCTTCTAAACTTCCTTCTGCCCTGTAAAGACTTCCGCTCTGTTCTTCATAATTATACTCTAAACTTTCCCCATAAAGTTCTTCTTTATCAGAGGAGATTATGATATTCGACTCACCTTTAAGCAGCCTTGCCTCTGTATCTAAAAGCAGCTTATCAGCCTGAATGGTATATTCTTCAGCTCTAAAAGAAGCATTACCCTCAAAAAGGATCAGCGAATCAGCTTCCCTAAATATTATTTCATCTGCCTCCAGAGTATATCGGGCAGAAACAGCTCCACTGAAAAGCAAAAGAAAACAGCAGGTCAGAACAATGTATTTTAATTTTTGCCAATTTAAATTATTGATTTTCAACACAATTATAACTCCTAGCTATTAAAAAACCCGCCCTTCAAGGCAGGTTTTTTAGATTAATATAATATTTTTTTAGCTTTATTAAAATTTAAATTCAAAAGATGCACTAATGTTTCTTTCATCTTCTTCATCATCACTTTCTATAATCTCATAACCAAGTGATAAACCATAAGTATCATTAATGTTAAAGCCAAGTCCAAGATCCCAGGCTGTCTGCGAATTAAAAGCTGACTCTAGTTCTTCTGGATCAAGCAGTTTATAGGAAGCACTGAAAGTAGCCAGATTGTTAAATTCTAATTCTACCCCGGTAATCCTCTGGGTTATCTGATCATTGAGGTTCATCTGATAACTGGCCCTGATCGTACCCATTGGGTTATCATACTGCATCCCAAAAACCGTAGAATCTCCATAATAGTCTAGATTGCCTGTATAATCTCTAAAATCAGTATTTTCTATATAGTCAGCCGAAACTGTCAAATGATCACTGGTTCTGTAGGCAAGACCGATATTACGACTAACTTCACTTTCTTCTCTAAAAACTGTATCTGTACCCCTGGCACCGGTTGAGTTTTCGCTAAAGTCCATGGTTTCCAGATTTGGATTGTGCTGTCTTTCCCACCATTCACGATTGGCAAGACTGTAACCTGCTCTAATCAAGGAACGAGAATTTAAAAAATATTCAAGCTGTAAGTCTGTTTCTGTCTGCAGTTTGTCATCAACCATCTTTTGAGAATAATCTGCATTTAAAAAGAGATCAGATAAAAGCCTCATTCCAGGGACTTCATCTACTCCATTACCTGTTAAATTGAAAACTGCACTATCTATTTCTATATTATCTATTCCAGTCTGACTATCGAACTGGGAGGCTATACCCATCAATTCTTCTCGAGCTTCTTCAGAAAAGCCTCTTTCTTGAGACAGGTCAAGATCTTCTATATTTTCTTCCATGCTTTGATCTAACTGTACAGCATCTTCTGCTGCCACGTTAAATGTAAAGACCAGAAGAAAAACCAAAGCCAATATTAATGTTTTTTTCATCTTTGCCTGCCCCCTTTGCTTTAATTTAGTTACACAATATCATTATAACAGAAAAAGCTTGAATTATCTAGAGCATAAATGATATAATTTAAGGGAATTAGCAAATAAATATGGAGAGGTGAAGCAATGACAGCAGATATTAGTTTTATTGCAGCACTGACTGCAGGGTTGCTTTCTTTTTTTTCACCATGTATCTTACCTCTGATCCCCAGTTATCTCTCATATATGCTGGGAGATTATGCTAAAGCTAAAGAAAAAGAAAATAATTTTTCTGCAGCAATCAGAGCTATCAGCTTTATAGCTGGCTTTACAGTTATTTTTATCTAAAACTGCCAAGAAAACTCCATCCAAGCTATGCATTAGGTGGAGATGAATTGGCTATTTATTCTGATTTTCAATATACTTTTTAATTGTCTCAATAGTAGCACCACCAGAAGATACAATAATGATATTGTAGACTATAAACAGAATGATAATTGTTATTTAAGTCTCTATTCATAAAGATCAAACCTCCATTTTTTCTTTTACAAGCAAACATATGTATGATATAATTATAGTAGGATGGAGGTGAAAAATCAATGCGATTATCATTTAAATTCAACCCTAAATTAAGCCATAAGCAATTAGTAATAATTAATGAATTAGCCTGGCATTGCTCTAAATTATATAATATAGTCAATTATCAGATTAAAAATAATAAAGATGTAAAAGCTGTCTATACTGAATTAGAAACTAGATATAAAAATAACTGGCATAATGACTACCTTCACTCCCATAACAGACAGCAGGCATTAAAGCAGTTAGCTCAGGACTGGAAAAGTTTTTTTAATTCTCTCAAAGATTATAAAAAGAATCCTCAAAAATATAAGGGGCAGCCAGGGTCACCTAATTTTAAACATATGAACAGTAATCCCTGTGAAATAATTTTTACCAATTTAGCTGTTAGAATTAAAGATAACAAATTACTCTTATCCTTATCTAAAAAGATACAATCTAAATATAATGTGAAAAGCCTTAATTTTGAGCTGCCTGAAGCAGTTCAAAGCATTATAGATTTAGATGCTGTCCAGCAGATAAAGATTAAGCAGGACCGTATTTCTAAAAGATGGTATCTACTAATCATCTATAAGACCGAGGAAATAAAAGAAAATAATAACCCTAACATAATGGCAGTAGATCTAGGTCTTGATAATTTGGCTACTTTAACATTTAAAAACAATTCTGAGTGTTATATTATCAATGGTAAAACTATTAAATCCAAAAATTCTTATTTTAATAAAGAAATTGCCAGACTACAAAGCATTAGAATGAGGCAGTTAGCTACCAGTAAAATTAGAGATACTAAACGAATAAAATATCTGAGATTAAAGAGAAGAAATTATATTAGCAATTATCTCCATAAAGCTAGTTGCAAAATAGTTGATTTAGCAATTGAAAATCAAGTAGAAACTATTGTAATCGGAGATATAAAAAATATTAAACAATGCAGCAAGCTTAAATCTTTTGTCCAAATACCGATCCAGAGATTAAAAAAATTAATTGAATACAAAGCTAAACTAAAAGGTATCAAAGTTGTTGAAATTGATGAAAGCTATACTTCTGGATGTAGTTCAGTAGATCTGGAAAAAATAAATAAAAGTAACTATGATAAATCCAGAAGAATTACTAGAGGTCTCTTTAAAACTAACGAGGGCCTATTAATTAATGCTGATCAGAATGGTAGCTTTAATATACTTCGTAAATATCATAAGGATAAATGTATTCTCAGACCCATCAAAGAGGCGAGAGATAATGGATTTGTGGACAATCCTTCAAGATTAAGGGTATCCTAAACTATTAGGAGCAAAACTTAAAAGCCAAACATCTTGTAAACTGACCTAGTAATATAGGTTGAACTTTAATCTATATGAAGCAGTTAGAAGCTCCCTCTAAATCTTGGTTTTGATTTAGGTGGAGAGGTTCACAGAGAAAAGAAATTATCTTTACCATATTCCCTGCAGGGCAATATGCGGGCCTTTACAATGGGAGTCATTTTAGCCTTAGGCTGGACTCCCTGTATCGGCCCTATCTTAAGCTCTATCCTGGCAGCAGCTGCAACAAGGACAAATCTTCTTGAAGGTGCCTATCTACTTTTGATCTATTCAATCGGTTTAGGTATTCCCTTTTTGCTGACAGCAGTTTTCATGGATCAACTGCTGCCCAAATACAAAAAGTTCAACAAATACCTGCCTCTTGTCAATAAAACGGCTGGAGTCTTACTGATAATTTTTGGTATATTATTACTAACAGGCTATATCGAGGTTATCAATAGAATGTTACTTTAATAGAATGTTACTTTAATAGAATAACAGATTGTTAAAACCCGGGAAATAAAAAATCCCCCGGGTTTTTTATGTTTGCCTTATTTTCAGCTTTTAAGGTTTTCTAGAAGCTGATTATTAAGCCTGTTTTGATCATCGAAGATTTTGTATCAAGATCAAAACTATTGTATGTCTGACCATCAATGAACTCAAAGCCTACAGAATCAGTATATTCTACGTCACCCATAATATAGCGACCGGTAATATTCCAGCTCAGGTTCTCTCTTAAAGCCTTTTCCATAAATGCCTCTAAGTATTTATAGTCCAAATCCAGGTCAATTTCTCTGAGAGTCCCATCATCATTAACTTCTCCAGCCCAGGAAATGTTTTTATTTACAAACTTAGCTCCCAAGGTAGTTTTTTCATTCCAGTCATAAGCAGTTTTTAAGGTAACTGTTCTCTCGTCAAAATTGTCAAAAAACAACTCATTTTTAACAACTTCCACTTTAGCTGAATTATTGAATCCATTCATATCATTTTCAAATACTATCTCATATTTATCTTTATCTTCAGCAGTTAAATCATCACCAAACCAATCATCCCAGATGCTACCCGGTTTAACCAGAGTATAGCTACCTATTACAGAGCTATTTTCATTGAAATCATAGGCAGCTCCAATTTTATAAAGATCATAAGCTAAGGCAGCTTCTAAATCATGCTGATAGGCAAAAAACTCATCACCAACACTTTCATATACTGCACTTAATTTTAACTGATCAGAAGCAAAAAGATCTGCATAAAAGTTAAGTAAATAGTCATCCTGACTTTCATCACCATATTTATATTCATTATAAACATATTCTCCACCAAAGAGCAGATTATCGTTAAAGTAATAATCATCGATGGCTAAAGAAACATTAGTCAGTCTTTCAGCAGGTACCACAAAATCAACAAATATAGTATCAAAATAGAAATCTATTAATTCTATATTCCAGGTATCAGCATCTCTACGAACCTGATTAATTTTAGTTGTTAGCACTCCATAATCAGTTTCACTTCTACCTTCAATAGCAAAGACATCAAAGTCAGAGTCATCACCATAACCTGCTACCAGAAATTTGAGATCCATATCAAGCTGGTTGGTGCTTAATTCTACACCCTGAAGATCTTCTTCATCTACAAAATAACGAGCTATATTATAGTCTTCAAAATCTCCCATTCTTAACTGTACTTCTCTGTAATCAAAAGTTAAAAGAGCTTGATCCATTTTAAAGTCAGGCTGATCTTCTTCCTGATAATCAAATGCGCTTTTTTCTTGAGTAAATACATTTGTTAAAGTATCCATTTCCAGTTTAAAGGCTGCATCACCAATTTCAGCATTGATTACAAAATCCAGCTCCTGCCAGAATCTCTTTTTAGATGGTAATTCATCAATGTCATTAATATCATCGATATCTAAAACATCTTCGTCAGCCCAGATAAAAGCAGCCAATATTCTCTCTAATTCATCATCATCATAAGCTGCAGCTTCAAAATATGTAGCTATATCCAGAGAAAATTCCAAGTTATCCTCTGGTAGATCTAAAGCATTTACTTCCCTCTGCAGGGCTGCTAAATCCTCAGAGATAAGATCCAAATCCGCTCCTATAACTGCAAGTTCTTCTTCAAACTCAGCAGTCAGCGCTTCTACCAGATCTGCAACTTCAGAAGCCTGTTCATATGTAAGTCCCTGGCCTAAATTCTTTTCCAATAAAGATTGAACTATGGCAGCTGTATCTTCTGCCTGTCCCATTTTCAAACCTTCAGCAAGTTCTTCCTGTTCAGCAGCTATCTTATCTAAAGCTCTATTGACCATAATAGCCATCTCATAGCGGTTCATTGTCCGCTGGCCCTTATACTCTCCATCAGGATATCCTTCTACTATCCCTGACTCAATCAGTTCTTCAATTGCTGAATATGCCCAGTGATCTGCAGGCACATCAGTTAAAGAAAGACTTAAAGCCGGCATGGTTAAAGCTAAAATCAAAACAATAGCTACTGCTAAAGTTAATTTTTTAAGCACATAATTTCCCCCTTGTAGTTAAATATGACAATATTTAACTTAATTATATCAGTAATAGTCTTTTATATCCAGAAGAATACGAAAAACAAAAAAGAATTTAATTACAATCTTAAAAGAATATTTTTATAATTTTTACAAAAAAATAAAGGATTTTTATAATTTATGTTTAATTACCAATATAATTCAATATAATAATATATATACAGGAGGGAAAGTTGATGAAAAAAATTGTTCTAGGAGTCTTAATTGTATTAATGTTAATCTTTAGTAGTACGGTCATGGCTGAAAGTTCAGGTTATTTTGAAGCAAGGTTAGGTGCAGATTTTTTTGGCGAATTAGAATTAAATTATGAAGGTTTAAATTTACCAGCTGTAGATGTAGCAACTGATTTTTCTTTAATTGGAGAATATAAGGTTCCTCTGGAGGATAGTCAGTGGAGCTTAGGTGCAGGCATTACATATCAACTAAATAGGGATTTAGAAACAGGTTTTATTAATTTGTTATATGAATCTTCTAGCTCTGATACGATCGATGTTGATTTTAGTTCTACTGCTTTATATGCTCTATTACAGTACGATCTTGCAAATGAACCAATTTATCTTGTCGGTAAATTGGGTTATAGTATTATAGATGCAGACATATCAGGTATTACTGATACATTTAATGTAGAAGATGTTGATGTAAATGGCGGCCTATATTATGGAGTGGGTTTAGGATATAATATTGGTCGAAACTATGTGATTGAAGGCTTGTATTCAGTTAATAAAGGTGATGTTAATATAACTATATCAGATACAAATGATGATATTGACTTAGATCTTGGATATTCTAAATTCACCTTGAGTCTTGGAATGAAGTTTTAAATTATTTAAGGAAAAATACTTTTCTTAAAATTGAAGCATAGAAGAGAAACCCATCTCTTCTGTGCTTTTTTTGTGATGTTATCTTTCTTTTTAAAATTATTACCTAGTCTTAATCCACTTATCACCGGTCCATTCATAAGTACCAGCACCACCTTCTGAATAAGCCTCTCTAAAAGCATCTGTTTGTTCTTTTGCCTCTGACCACCCTGTTCCAAAAGCTCGGTCTTCTATATTCACCTGATCACCACTTATAGTAACTTTTGTTATCGGATTATTATAAAAGGAATTGTTTCCAATGTTTTGCACATTATTAGGTATCAAAATTTCTTTTAAGTTGTTTCCCTGAAATGTATGGGCGCGAATTTCTTCCAATGAATCAGGTAGAATAACAGATTCAAGGCCTTTTTGCCAAAAAGCTGCGTCATCACTTCCACCGTGAATGGCTTTTATTCCTTCTGGGATCTGAATATACTTTCCGATATGCTCTATATTATTTAATGAAAATAGAGTAGTAACATTATCCTCTGAAGATTCATAGTCATCTGTAGTGAGCAAATAATGTGTTAAAGAATCCCCTATCATAAGATACCACTTCTCATCATCAAAGGACCATTTAAATTCTGCATCTCTAGTCTGAGGCTCAATCGGCCCATCATCTAAGTAGCCCCTCCCCTGTAAAAAAGCAATTAATTGCTGATCTGTTTCATTATTATCAATAAAGGGGTCCTCTGAAAGCAGTGCCATTCTAGCTACCGAAGTCACACTGTTCAATGCCCTTACCTTAGTTTGATCAGCAGAAATGTGGGCACGCTTAATAACACCAGAAAACCTAGGTACTGCAATAGCTGCAAGTATACCAAGTATAGCTATTACAACAATTAATTCTATTAGAGTAAATCCTTTTGTGTTATTAAGCTTTCGCATCAGAATCACGTCCCTATGTGATCTTAGTAAATTTAAAAGGCATCAAGTAGTGAATCTATTATTGTTTTATCCAATTCTCCCCATCCCAAATGTAAGTTCCTGCACCATTATCAGCATAAGCATTTTTGAATTGTTCTGTATTTGCTCCAAAAGCATCTTCTCCAATATCTACTTCTGATGAATCTATAGTTATTTTATTCAGTTCATTACCCTCAAATGCTCCTTGTTCAATTTTATTTAAACTCGCTGGTAGATGGATTTCGGTTAAATTATTATTTCTAAAAGATCTCATATCAATTTCTTGTATTGAATCAGGTAAATTAATAGTTGAAAGATTATTATTATGAAAAGCATCAGTGTGTATCTTTTTTATTTGGCTTCCCTCTTCAAATTCCAAATTATTTAAACCGACATTATAAAAAGCATAACGCCCAATATTTTCTAAAGTAGTGTCATTTATTGAAAAAGGTATAAATATATTTTCCCCAATCCCAGAGTAAATATGATCATTACCACTCCAAGCACCTAACATTCCATTATTATGAATTTCTAAGCCGTCATTTGCAGAAACAACATAAAATTTATCTTCAAATGACAAAGACCATCTCTCTTCTGCAAAGAGCCAGGCAAACTCAATATTTTCACTTTGAGGTTCAAAATCATCTGAAATATAATCATTATCTGCTAATATCTGCAGCAGAGATTGATTTGTATTCGATTGATCGCTAAATGGATCTGAAGATATAGATGACCTATAAACTGAAGTTACACTATTCAGATTTCTTGCTGCCGCTTGATCAGAAGCAAATTTTGCCCGTTCGATTACTCCTGACATCCTTGGCAGAGCAATAGAAGCTAAAATACCTAAAACTGCTATAACTACTAAAAGTTCAATCATTGTGAAAGCAGAGTTGTCTTTTTTTAAAAAATAAATATTTTTTAGCATAAAATTCACCTATCTTTAATGTTTAATATCTTATATTAATATTATTATATTCACTATAACTTAATTAATTCCTTTATTTATTTTTTTAAGGAGACTCTTTCATAACTAAATTTTTTTATATAAAATGTCTTATTTTGTCAAATAAATAAAATTTTTATAATTATTAAAGGAATATTGCACCTTTCATAGAATTATAAAAATTAAGTTATCTAATAATATTTATTTTCATTGGTGGTGATCTGCTAAAATGAGCAAATATCAATTATTAACCGAAAAAAGCCCAGTTGGTATAATAACCTGTGATTTAAAAGGTAATGTGAATTATCTCAATGACCATATGTTATTACTTCTTGGTTCTCCGGGCAGAGAAGAAAGTAAAAAAATAAATCTATTGGATTTTGATCTATTAAAAAACACTCAGTTTTCTGCAGAACTTAAGCAGTGTTTAAAAACTGGTGATACAAGAAGTTTTGAAATGGAATATGAATCTCTTTGGGGAGAACATTTCTGGAGCAAGGTTTTTATTACAGCTATAGAAGAAAAAGAAGAAATTACTGGTGCCCAAATAATCATAGATGAGATAACAGATTATAAGCTGATTGAAAACAAACTTAAAACTTATCAAAAAAGGTTTGTCCAAGCACTAAACTTTGCCAATGCCGGGCTTTGGGAATATGATATTAATAGTGGTTCATTGTATTGGTCTAAAGAATGTGAAGCAGTTTTTGGGCTTGAAGAAGGTGAATTTGAAGGTACATTTGCTGCTTTTTTGCAGAGAATACATCCTGATGATAGAGATTATGTGATTAAAGAAAACCAGCCTATATTTGATCTTAAAAAAGATGTAGAACTTAAATATGAACACAGAATAATAAAAAAAGATGGGACAATCAGCTGGGTAAAAGAACTAGCAGGTTTAGTGAAAAATAAAAGTGGTAATAAAATAGTAGGTTTCATAATGGATATTAGCGATAGTAAAAAATTAAAAGAAGAACTAATCTCTACTAAAGAAATGTATGAAAATATTGTTAAAACACAAAAAGAAATGATTTGCAGATTTTTACCTGACACCACTTTAACATTTGTTAATGATGCCTACTGCAGAAATATGGGTAAAAGCAGAAAAGAACTCTTAGGCAAAAAATTTCTTAGCTTTATCCCTGAGAATAGGCATGAAATGATATTAAAACACCTTGAAAAACTTACCGAAAACGAAGAAGAAATAACTTATCAACACAAAATTTTGTCTGCAAACGGTAATAAGATTTGGCATGAATGGACTGACTATCCAATCTATGATGAAGAGGGTAATTTAAAAGAATTTCAATCTATTGGGCTGGACATTACCGAAAGAAAAGAAAAGGAAAAAGAAATTGCTTTTTTAGCTAATGCATTAAAAAATGTTTCAGATTCAGTTGTTTTAACCGATAATAACTTTAAAATAAAATATATCAATCAAGCTGCTGAAGAGCTCTTTGGCTATAGTTTGAATGAATTGGAAAATAAAACGCCAGGGATCTTTAATGCTGAGCCACTATCAGAAAAAATCCAGCAAGAAATGTATGAGAAAATATCAGAAGGCAAAATACATACAGAACAGCTTTTAAACAGACGCAAAGATGGTTCAACATTTATCTGTGAACTTAAAATAACACCAATAAGAAATGAAGAAGGAGAAATATATGCTCATATTGGAATAGAAAGAGATATAACCGCGAAGATAAAGCAGAGTAAAAAATTGAATTTTCAACTTAAGTTTCAAAAGACCCTTGCTGAAATTTCAAGCTTATTATTTGAAGTAAATTCTGCAAATATAGACAGGAAATTAAATAAAGCTTTAGAAAAGATAGCAAAGTTTTTCAATGTAGATAGAGGCTTTATATTTCAGTTTTCAAAAGCAGAAAAACGTATGTATTATAGTCATGAATGGTGTGCTGATGATATCGAATCTTTTAAAAATTTTAAACAAAGTTTGGCTATAGATGATTTCCCCTGCTGGACCAAAGAGCTAGCAAATGATGAGGTTATAAATATTGAAGATATATCTGATATGCCAGCTTGTGCTGAAGCAGAAAAAGAATTATTAGAAACTTATGCTTTTGATTCATTAATTGTTTTACCCATGTTTATCGATAACAACTTTTTTGGTTGTTTTGGTTTCGATTATAAAATTGAAAATATCAAATTTAATAAAGAAAATATTAGTTCTTTAAAAATATTTACTAATGTTCTTAAAAATGCCTTTGCCAAAAACATAAACAATAAAAGAATAATTGAGCTGAGCTTTAATGATAGTTTAACTGGTGTTTATAACAGGCGTTTTTTTGAAGCAGAATTAGAAAGACTTGATACCAAAAGACAGCTGCCGATCAGCTTTATCATGGCAGATATCAATGGCTTAAAACTTATCAATGACTCTTTAGGCCATAAAAAAGGAGATCAACTGCTTATCAAAAGTGCTAAATTGTTGCAAGAAGAAATACAAGATGAAGATATAATAGCTCGTTATGGTGGAGATGAGTTTATAATATTATTAGCTAAAACAAAAAATAAAACTGCTCAAAAAATAGTAGATAGGATCAAAGAAAAAACTGAAGAAACTGCAGAAGATGAATTAACGGTTTCAATAGCATTAGGTACAGCCTCAAAAACTAAGGCAGGCCAGGATATAAATAGTGTTTTAAAAAAAGCTGATGATAATATGTATCAAAATAAATTATTAGAAAGCCGCAGTACCAAAAGTAAAATAGTTAAAGGGCTGTTAAATAGTCTAGAGGTAAAAAGTAATGAAACAAAAGAGCATACCTTAAGGATGAAGAAGTTAGCCGCAAAATTTGCTAAAAGGTTAGGTTTAACTAATCTAGAATCAAACAGATTATCACTGCTTGCCAGCTTACATGATATTGGCAAAATAACTATAGATGAAGAATTGTTAAATAAAGCAGATCCTTTAACAAAAAAAGAATGGGCAATAATGAAGTCACACCCTGAAACAGGATATAAAATTGCAAACTCTTCAAAAGACTTCTTTGTCATAGCAGAAGAAATATATACACATCATGAAAGATGGGATGGAAGCGGATATCCCCGCCAAATCAAAGGAAAAGAAATACCATATTTAGCTAGGATAATATCAATTATAGATGCTTATGATGTAATGACCAATGAGAGACCATACAGTAAGGCTATAACCAAAGAGCAAGCATTAGCAGAAATCAAAAAATGTGCGGGCAGTCAGTTTGATCCAGAATTAGCATTAGAATTTACTGCAATGATGCAAAAAAATTCTTAAATTTATCTAATTAAGAAGATTTTATGTTATGATATTAACTTTTGGGACCATATTAGATATATAAAAACCACCCGGGTTTTAATTTCCAGGTGGTTAGTTTTTGCTTGATTGCTTTAATTAAAAGCTAACTGCTAGAGATGTAGTAAGTGAACTTGAATCTGCATCTTCATCTTCATATTCTCCATCAATCCACTTAGCTTCTACATTCCAAACCGTATTTTCTGAAAGTTCTCTATTCAGATGACCTTTGAGATAATTATAGTTAAGCTCAGTGCCTGTATCGGTATCAATATCTTTATTTACCCAGCTTGCACCTAGAGTTGTAACTTCATCCATGGCATATTCTGTACCAACTTCGATAAATCTAACATCTCTATCTGCTGCAAAACCATCATCCATAGTATACTCAACTAAGGCATGGTTTGTGAAGTCACCATAAAGATTATCCAATCTAAGTTCTACAGCCATTTCATCTTCATCATTAACAGTATAATTATCACCTGGCTGAACCAGACTATAATTAGCTGTTATAGTATTGTTTGCATCTAAAAGAAATTCTGCTCCCAGATTGAACTTATCATAGTCAACATTATTTCCTTCTTCAGCACCTGCTAGATCATCTTTAAAAGCGTAGAAGTCTTCACCTACGGTTTCAAAACCGGCAAATACTGTTAATTCATCACTTGCAGCAAATTCTCCGCTTAGATTGAAGAGAATATCATCTTCGTCTTCAGAATCATTAAAGACCAGCTCTCCACCTAAAGTTACAGCATCTGTTAAAGCTATCTCTTCAAGTGCTAAAGAGAAGTTAGTGGTTTTACCATCTGTACCTCTAAGGTGATATACACTACCTGTAACCAGGGCAAAATCAACTTCAGTAGCTGCACTGATTCCATAGATATCATCTACTTCATCATCACCAAAACCGGCAGTTAAGAAAGTCCAATCAAGACCATAATAATCTGTGGTTACTTCTACTCCCTGTAGATCTTCTTCATCTACAAAATAGGTAGCTATGCTGTAATCCAAAAGATCTCCAGCCTGTAGGGTATTAAATAGCTCTCCCTCATAATCAACGCTTAATAGGGCTGTATCCATTAAAAAATCTTCCTGATTATTTTCTCTGTAGTCAAATGCACTTTTTTCTTCGCTAAATACATTTACTATTGTATCTAATTCTAAATGAAAATCAGCTCTACCTAAATTACCATAAACATCGAAACCTATTTCCTGCCAGAATCTTTTTTCAGATGGAAGATCATCTGCGTCTCCCCAGTCGAAATCATCTGCTGTAGGATCAAAGTTTCCATCTTCAGGAGTAACTATATCTCCATCATAAGTTGGCAGATCTAAATCTAAGGCATCATCATCAGCCCATAATTTCATTGCTGCTCCGATTTCTTCATCTTCATCTGGATAGTCAGCAACCTCAAAGATGGTTTCTACTGTTACAGCAAATTCTATGTTATCTTCAGGAACATCCATAGCATCTACTCTAGCTTCTAAAGCCTCAAGATCTTCTACTAAAGCATCTATATCTACCCCTAAAAGCCTTAATTCATTTCTCAGCTCATAAACTAAAACCTCGGTAATTTCTGTTACTTCTTCTACCTGTTCATCTGTAAATTCTTCCGGTAGATTGGCTTCCATATGTGCTTCTACCATTGCATAAATTTCCTGAGCCTGTTGATAGCTTAAACCATCATCTCTATCTTCCAGCTCAGCCATCATATTATCTAAGGCCCTATTTACCATGACAGCCATTTCGTAACGAGTCATGGCTTCCTGGCCTTTGTATTCCCCATCTGGATATCCTTCTACTACCCCAGCAGCAACAAGGGAATCGATAGCATCATATGCCCAGTGACCATCAGGCACATCAGAAAAAGATGCTGATACTGGTAAAGCTAAAGCAAATATTAAAAATAAAGCGGTTATCAGCGTTAATTTCTTCATCTTTTTTTAACCTCCAATTATTTTTTATCTAGGTCAAACTTAAATATTTAATATAATCAAAATGAACTAATATCTACCTCCTTTTCTTAAAATGCTAATTCCTAAACAATTAAGAAATATAATCCAATTACTAAATTTCATTATATCATTTATATTTTAAGATATCAAAATTAAGCCTGAGATTTCCAGGCTTTTCTGGAAAAAAGAATAATCAGTGGTAATATTTCTAACCTACCGGCCAGCATACCAATAATATAGGTGAACTTGATTACCGGTGATAAAGAAAGCATTCTTTCGGTTGAAATAAAAGATGGCCCGATATTACCCAGGGCAGAAAACATGGTAGAATAAGCTTCTAATCCATTTAAATCAGAAAAAAGTGCAGTTATAATCCCACCGATCACTATCAAAATTAACCAGAAGGTCACAAGACCGGTCAACTTATAGATTTCATCTTTAGATAATATTTGTTTATCTACAGTTACCGGTAAAACAGCATGTCTGGGATAATATATCTTTTTAATATCTCTTTTAAATAGGCTTCTTAAGATATTAAGCCTCATAATTTTTATACCACCAGAGGTAGAACCAACACTTCCTCCGATAAGCATCAATAATAAAAATAGCTGTCTGGCTGCCACCGGGAAAAATGAAGAATTTATACTTTCTGTACTGAAACCAGTGGTAGTAACTATGGCAGTAATCTGAAAAAGACTTTTTCGAAATATCTCCTCTATGGAACTATCGACTGCGGTATTTAAAAGCACAATTGTTACAAAAAGAAAAAGTGTTCCATAGAATATTATTTTGAGCAGGGTTTGAAATTCAGAGTTATTCTTAATTTCTGCAAAATCTTTAGTAAAAAAGCGAAAATGCAGCAGAAAGTTAACCCCACCTAAAAACATAAAAAAGATAATAACATATTCTATTAATCTAAAGTACTGATAGCCACTAGCAGCAAAATGAGCTATACTCTGGTCATAATGTGTAAATCCACCGGTGGAAATGGTGGTAAAGCTGATATTTAAAGCATCAAAAAAAGAAAGCCCCAATAAATTTAAAATTATAGTCTGTGCAATAACAAATACAATATAGATTGACCATAAAATTTTAACCGTACGGTAAATATTGGGCACCGGTCTTGATAAATTATATTTATGTCCTTCAGCACTGAAAAAATGCCAGCTTTCTCCACCAGCCCTGGTTGAAATTAATAAAAAGAAAGTTAAGATTCCAAGCCCTCCCAAAAACTGCATTAAACTCCGCCAGAAAATAATAGATTTCGGCATAAAATCAAGCCCGATAAAAACTGTTAAACCGGCAGATGTAAAACCAGCTGTTGACTCAAAAACAGCATCAATCAGTGATTTTTCTAAAGCGAATATGAAAGGAAAAGCACCAAAAAAAGATATTACAATCCAGCTAATTGCACAAAGCTGCATGGCTGTAGTTAAATTTATGTTCTTGTTATCTTTATCACTCAATACCTTTAAAATTATGGCAGTGAAAGCAGACAATATAATAGTATAATAATAAGCCTGATAAAGATTATTACCCTCCCTATAAATAAATGCCAAAGCAAGAGGAAATAATAAAATAATTGCTAATATAAAAAGCAGATAACTTAAATAGTAAAATATTGCATTCACTCGGCTTGACTTGATCATTTACTTTCCTCCTGAAATCAAAATCTTAAAAGGGCTCCACAGCTAGAATAGAAGTGAAGCCCCTTAAGCTTAATACTATTTGTTCTCTTCAAAAAGTCCTATTCTAACGCCATCCGGGTCTTCGATTATAATAAATCTACCTGTTTGAATATCAACAGGACCTCCAACTATTTCTACCGATTGTGAAGCTAAAAAACGCATCGTTTTTTGCAGACTATCTACCTCATAACTAAGCTGAACTTTAGAAGCTCTTTCTTCAATATAGTCTCTAACATTTTGGTCTTCAATAAGTTCCAGCTGGTTACCATTGCGGTCTTCTAAAAAGATGATCTCTACTCCTTCTCTGGGACTAAATCTTCTCACAAGTGAAAGGTCTAATACATCTGTGTAAAACTTAAAAGATTTCTCAAGGTCCTTGACTTCTATCGTGGCAAATTTAAATCTCATGCAAGAATCCCCCCTAATAGATTGATTAACTTTTTAAGGCAAAGTCAACAGCTTTTTTAGCATGTAATTGGGAAGTAGCAAAAACAGGAATGCTAACATCCTCATCTTTTATCAAAAGTGGTATTTCTGTACAACCTAAAACAACACCTTCTGCACCCCGAGTTTTAAGAGCCTCGATTATTTTTTTAAATTTAGTCCTTGATTGCTCTTTAATGATTCCAGAAATCAATTCCTGATAGATAACATTATGGATTATCTCTCTTTCTTCTGCCTCAGGTATCAATACCTCCAGCTGATAATTGTCTTTTAAACGTTTTTTATAAAAATCTTCTTCCATGGTAAATTTAGTTCCCAGCAGGGCAACCTTATTAAGGCCCATTTCTTTTATACTCTCACCAGCACTATCAGCAATATGCAGGAGAGGAATATTGATTGCAGCTTCAACCTCAGCTGCCATCTTGTGCATGGTATTTGTGCAGATTAAAAGTATATCTCCACCTGCTTTTTCTAATTTAAGGGCTATCTCTATCATCTTTTCGGTTAAAAGCTCCCACTGGCCCTGATGCTGAAGCTTTTCAAATTCAGCAAAATCAACAGAATACATAATAATTTCTGCAGAATGCGGCTCTCCAAGCTCTTTTTTAACGAATTGATTGAGCATCCTATAATATTCAAGTGATGACTCCCAGCTCATCCCACCAATTAAAGCAATAGTTTTCATCTAGATTCCCCCAGTAAAATATATCAATCTTTCTGTATTAATATAGTTCAATATCAACTACAATTTTCCTGTTTTTAAGGCAAAAGAAAAACCGGAAGTATAATACTCCCGGTTGATTGTTTATATATAATTCTTTTATTTAGAATTTAACTGTTAGAGAAGTAGTTAAAGCACTGCTTTCTCCAGTAACTTCTTCTGAACCAACATCACCTTTGATCCATTTACCTTCAACATTCCAGACAGTGTTTTCTGAAAGTTCTCTGTTCATGTGACCTTTAAGGTAGTTGTAGTTAATGTTGTTTGTACCATCAGTTTCATCATTTTTGTTAACCCAGGCTGCACCTAAAGTTGTAACTTCATCCCAGGCATATTCTGTACCAAGTTCGATTACTCTAACATCTCTATCTGCAGTAAAACCATCATTCATAACATACTCGATTGAAGCATAGTTATTGAAATCACCATAGAGGTTATCTAATCTTACTTTTGCTGTCATTTCGTCTTCAGGCTGTACATCTGCATCTACAAATTTGTAGGAACCACTGATACTATTATTTGCATCTAAAGCAAATACAGCTCCAACTTCAACTTTGTAGTATTCTTGATCAGTTTCTAGATCATCCTGCCAGAAAGAGAAGTCTTCGCCAACCATTTCGAACATAGCTGTTACTGTTAGATCATCACTAGCCATAAATTTACCATCTACAGCAAACAGGAAGTCACTATCATTGTTAAATGGAGCATCTGTACTATCGGTAAATGCAACTTCTCCACCAAGTACTACAGTATCTGTTAAAGCAATATCAGAAACCGCTAAACCAAGTACATTTAGTTGGTCATCAGCTAATCGAGCCTGATAAGCTCTACCGGTAACAGTACCGAAATCCATGTCTTTTGCTGCTGTTACTCCATAAAGATCTATCTCACTATCATCACCATAACCAGCAACTAAGAATATCCAGTCTATATCCAAATAATCTTTATGAACTACTAAACCCTGAAGATCTTCTTCATCTACAAAATATCTAGCTATACCATAATCCAATAAGTCACCTAATTTGATTGTGGTATCAGCATATTCAACAGTTAAAAGTGCGGTATCCATCACAAAATTATTATCATCATTTTCTGTATAACCAAAAGCACTTTTCTCTGCAGTAAAGACATTAACTAAGGTATCCATTTCTAGATGGAAGTTAGCATCTCCAACATTACCATAGACATCGAAACCGATTTCCTGCCAGAATCTCTTTTCAGAAGGAAGGTCATCTGCATCTTCCCAGTCTAAATTAACTTCTTCAGGAGTTATTCCAAGTGCATTTGCAATACTTTCTTCAGATAAATCATTATTTGTTGCATCTAATGCATCTTCTAATGAAGCTGCTGGATCCCATGTTGGAAGATCTAAATCTAAAGCATCTCCATCAGCCCATAATCTCATAGCTGCTCCTACATTGTCACCATAGTCTGCAACTTCGAAGATAGTTTTTACTGTTACTGCAAATTCGATGTTATCTTCTGGAACATCCATAGCATCTACTTTAGCCGCTAAAACCTCTACATCTTCAAAAAGAGCATCCAGGTCTGCACCAAGAACTCTTAACTCTGCTCTTAATTCGAATGTAAGAGCTTCTACGATATCAGCAACTTCTGAAGCCTGTTGTTCTGTTAAACTATCAGCCATATTTCTTGCCATTAAAGACTCAACTATTGCTGTTACATCTGCTGCCTGACCTTCAGTTAGACCTTCAGCCATTGCTTCCTGTTCTGCAATAATATTGTCTAAAGCACGACTAACCATTACAGCCATTTCATAACGTGTCATTGACTGCTGACCTTTGTACTCTCCATCTGGGTAACCTTCAATTACACCAGCAGCAACAAGTGAGTTAATTGCATCATATGCCCAGTGATTTGCAGGTACATCAGAAAAAGAAGCAAATGCTGGAACCGCCAATGCAACTACCAGGATTAAAGCGATTGTTATTATTAATTTTTTCATTATTATTTATCCCCCTTGATTTTTCTAATTGATCTATTTAAGTTCTAAAATACTTAAATAATCTCAGAGGACATCAGAGCGAGTAACCTAGTTTCCTCTTCATCTGTCCAATATTCAAATCTAAGTTTTAGAACTACTATAACTCTCAGCAGACGTATCGGGGGCACCTCCTTTCCTACGTAAACTAGCCAAGAGAATATAATCCAGTTTTAAAAATTTAACTCCATGATTCGAAATTATATCACCGTTTAAAATATTTGGCAATAGGATTTTTTTGTCCATGTGATTATCTTGTGATAATGTCATAGTGAAATTATCTTGATAAAATGTCACTATGAGAGGAGAAAAATATTATCTTATGTCCCAAACACAATTGAATAGGTATCATGTCATTTCTATGGTCATTGATAAAAGTATGACCAACTCAGAAGCTGCACAGGCTTTAGACCTTAGTGTTCGCCAAATAATTCGTTTGAAGAAAGGTGTGAAAAAAGAAGGTCCATCATTTTTAGTTCATAAAAATAAAGGTCGTAAACCTATTCATGCTTTTTCTGAGGATTTCATCAGTAAAATTGTTGCCCTGAAAAAATCCGACTTGTATCAAGGTGCTAACTTCCTGCATTTTCAAGAATTACTAGAAAAACATGAAAACATCACCATTAGTTACAACGCACTTCATACTATTTTAAGCAGCAATGGTGTCAAAAGTCCCAAAAAGCATCGCAAAAAGAAAGTTCATAACCGTCGTAAACGCAAAGCAAAAGAAGGCCAATTAATCCAAATTGATGCCAGTCCACACGATTGGTTTGGTACGGGAGAAAAATATGACATTCATGGTGCCATAGATGATTCCACCGGTAAAATAATGGGCCTTTACATGACTAAAAACGAGTGCCGACAGGGATATTTTGAAACTTTAAGATCTGTGGTCTTAAATTATGGTATACCCGTCAGTATTTATACTGATAGACATACTATCTTCCGTTCACCTAAGGCAGACAAACTTACAATTGAAGAACAACTTGCTGGTAAAACTGTTAAAGATACTCAGTTTGGAAGAGCCATGAAAGAACTTGGAATTACTATGATTCCTGCACGCTCACCGCAAGCTAAAGGACGTATTGAAAGATTATGGGATACTCTTCAAAGCAGACTGCCTGTTGAATTTAAGATAGCAGGTATATCCACTATCGAGCAGGCTAATGAGTTTTTTGCTGGCTACTTAATCAAATTTAATGAAAAATTTGCTGTAGCACCTGAAGACACCATTTGCGCTTTTAGAACTCTTCCTGAAAAAATTTGTCTAGATAATATACTTTGCGTTAAGGAAGAAAGAATACTTGATAATGGTTTAACTTTTTCTTTTTATAATCAGCGCTTCAAGGTCGTTACTAATAGTATGTCAGTCTATCCAAAATCGAAAATCAAAGTTCTTCTTAGTCCTAAATTCGGTGTGAAAGCACAATATGGTGAAAAAATTTATGATGTTATCCATTGGACTGAACATAAAAAATCAAAAGTTAAAAAGAGTAAAACTAATTCTAATAACAAATACAGACCAGACGATGGGCATTATTATAAATATGGACATCAAGCCTGGCAAAAAGTAACTTTTGAAGACAGTGATCACGATATACTGAAAATGCTGGAAAAAATATTTCTCACTCAAATTGCCTGATATGTTTGGTTTAAACCCCAAACATATCTCCCCTTTGGGGGTGACATTTTCTCAAGATAAAATTGGTATAAAAAAGTGACATTTTCAAAAGTTATTGACATAGGATTTTTTTGTCCAGAAAAATAAAAAAAGACTCCTTCTTATGACTGGCATAGAGGGAGTCTAGTAGAAAATATTTGTCTTTATATTTAATTTAAAAATCGTATCCTAAACCGATAGTATAAGAAAAGCCGCGACTGTAGATATTACCCTGCTGTTCATCCTCAAGCTCAATATATAGGTAATCGATTTTAGCATTTATATCCCAGTTATCAGCAAAATCTCTCACATAACCAACCCCAGCTCTAACACTGATACCATTGCTGAGATCATAATCATTTTTCCCTGCCTCTAATTTGCTGTCAGGAGAAGCATCTAATGTCTGGTAAACAGCACCTTCTAAATCAGTGGTTTTAGTACCCCAATGATAACCAATCCCCCCACTAAGATACCAGTTTTCATCAATATTATAATCTGCTAAAAAAGTTAATCCATGAAGATCCACAGCTATTGAGCCTTCATGTGGTCCTTGAATGCCACTATTATTAACTTCCTCAGCATCATAACTCTGCTCTACTTCACCAAAAATATATTCATATCGAATATTTAAATCCCAGTTATCATTAATCGGTCTTTTAACACCTAAATAAATTAATGGAACCCTATCAATTTCATCCATCTTTTCCACATTAGATGGGGTGAATAACTGATTTCCTCCTAAAACACCTGTTTCTGCAATATTATTCAAATCACGAATCGTCTCATTATAAGTATCTAAAGTAACATTAGTAATATTAAAACCACCGATAAGCTGCCAATCAGAAGCAGCTGCACTGCCCGACAATAAAGCAACCATTACTAAAACCAAAACCAATAAAGATATTTTTGTTTTCAATTCTAATCCTCCTCATAATAAATAACAATATTTTCCTGCAAATAAAAAACCCGAGGGAAAATCCCCCGGGTCATTATATTTCTTTATATGTGTCTATTTAGAAGCTTACTGTTAGAGAAGTAGTTAAAGCACTTGAATCTGCATCATCACCCTCATATTCTCCATCGATCCATTTAGCTTCTACATTCCAAACGGTATTTTCTGAAAGTTCTCTGTTCATATGACCTTTCAGATAGTTATAGTTAATTTCAGTTGTACCAGCATCGTCTATGTCTTTGTTAACCCAAGCTGCACCAAGAGTAGTTACATCATCTAATGCATACTCAGTACCAAGTTCGATTACTCTAACATCACGATCTTCTGCAAAATCATCATCCATTGTATATTCTACAGATGCATAGTTTGTGAAATCACCATAAACATTATCTAACATAACTTCAACAGTGTGCTTATCTTCGTCTTGATTAGCATCTACCCATGTATATGATCCACTAACTGTATTATTTTCATCTAAGTCAAATGCCGCAGCTACATTGAAGAGATCATAATTATTATCTTCTTCTAAGTCGCCTTGCCAGTTATTGAAGTCTTCACCAACAGTTTCGAACATAGCAGTAAGAGTTAATTCATCACTAACTACGAACTCTCCGTCTACAGCAAATAGGAAGTCACTTTCTTCATTAAATCCAACTGTACTATCAGTAAATGCAACTTCTCCACCAACTGTTACAACATCTGTTAAAGCTACATTAGAAACAGCTAAACCAAGTACATTTAACTGATCTTCAGGAAGTCTAGCCTGATAAGCTCTACCTGTAACTGTACCGAAGTCCATATCGGTTGAAGCAGTTACACCATAAATATCGATATCATTTAATATGATACCAGTATCTCCTACCTCTTCGTCACCTTCACCGTAACCGGCTACTAAGAATGTCCAGTCAATATCTAGATAGTTCTTAACAACTGCTAACCCCTGTAGATCTTCTTCATCAACGAAGTAGCGAGCTATACTAGCATCTACATGATCTCCAACTAAGAAAGTGGTATCAGCATAGTCAACAGTTAAAAGAGCTGTATCCATTGCGAAGTTACTTTCATCATCTTCTGCATATCCAAAAGCAGATTTTTCTTCGGTAAATACATTAACTAAAGTATCTACTTCTAAGTGGAAGTCAGCGTCGCCAACGTTACCATATACATCGAATCCAATTTCCTGCCAGAATCTCTTCTCAGAAGGAAGGTCTGCTTCATCTACATTTGCATCTTCCCAATCACCAAAATCCTCAGCTAAATCAAGATCTAATGCATCTCCATCAGCCCATAAGCGACCAGCTTCTTTTACATTGTCACCATAATCTGCAACCTCAAAGATGGTTTCTACTGTTACACCAAATTCAATGTTATCTTCTGGTACGTCCATAGCGTCTACTTTAGCTTCTAAAGCTTCAAAGTCTTCATACAGAGCGTCTACATCTGCACCAAGTACTTCTAATTCTGCTCTTAATTCAAAAGTAAGAGCTTCTACGATATCTGCTACTTCTTCTGCCTGTTGATCTGTAAGACTTTCAGGCATGTTTCTTTCCATTAAAGACTCAACGATAGCAGTTACGTCATCAGCTTGACCTTCAGTTAGACCTTCAGCCATTGCTTCTTGTTCAGCCATGATGTTATCTAATGCACGGCTAACCATAACAGCCATTTCGTAACGTGTCATTGATTCTTGACCTTTGTATTCGCCATCTGGATATCCTTCTACTACACCAGCAGCGACAAGTGAATTGATAGCATCATATGCCCAGTGATCACTAGGTACGTCAGAAAATGAACCATGTCCTGCACCTAATGCTGGAACAGCTAATGCAACGACTAGCATTAAAGCTATTGTTATTGTAAGTTTTCTCATTATTATTTATCCCCCTTGATTGTTTTCGATCTAATTTATATAAGTTCTAAGTGACCTATATAATCTCAGAGGACATCCGAGCGAGTTGCCTAGTTTCCTCTTCATCTGTCCAATCGATTTAAGTATAAGTTTTAGAACTCTTATATCTCTACCACTCCGCAGCTTCGGGGGGCACCTCCTTTCCACCGCATTTTAGCTTCGAGATTATAAGCATAAGTTAATAAACACAGATAATCCAAAATCGAAGAATTAATTCAAAGATATTTCACAAAAACTTCAAATTCTGGCTATCCTACTGTCTATTTTAAGGTTATTTAAGCTCTTTGTCAAGTTTTTCAAGGTATTTTTCGGCAATAATCAGGGCTGCATAGTCATCTAAGGGCTTTTTTACCTTCCATGAGATGAATTTCCTCAAAAGTTTTTCATATCTAGACATCGGCTTTTCCCTTAGATAGCGGGCCTGAGCTTCTTCTGTGCTGAATTTTTCATCAACCACCGTTATTTTTTTATTTATTTTTAATTTTTCAATCTTTTTTATAATTTTTTCTGCTCCTGTACCATTACCGACGATGATTTCGTTTATTTGATATTTATCAAATATCTCATTTAAATGATCTTCAAATTCAGTTAGGCTTACTATCGTCTTTTCTCTTTCCTCTTTATCTCTGCTTATAACAGCGGTTCCAATTTTATTTCTACCCGGATCCAAAGATAATAGTTCCTCAGTCATTGTCATTTATCTCCTCTAATTCGAACTCCAGATTATTTGTCAGTCTATCTTCACGCCAGATATCTGAAGCTGCATATACTTTAAGTTCAATCCTACCACTCGAATCTCTAACCTGATTTACAATATCATAGAACATGCTGAAGTTGATGCTGCCCACCTGACCGGAATCATCAGGTAAAAGACCCTTGTTGATCGCTCTCTGGTTGACAGATCTAAGCAGGGTTTCTAATTCTGCCTCGATTTCTTCACTGCTCTGGTCTGAATCTATGACCCTGGAATTTATCAGTTCACCTTCTTCAAAGACTATAAAATCCTGATTAAGCTGGAAGTTTGCATAAAGCCAGTCATTTTTGGGAACATTTACCCTGGCAACAAGACTTACTATAACCTTGGAGCCTGGATCCATATTATAGATTACGCGGGCGGCATTTAAGATATCTTCTGTCTGCAGTCTTAAGGCCATACCTGTTTCTTCATTGACCTCTATTTCTCTTTCTTTGGCAACCTCATTTGCTGACTGTAGATAGCGATTCAGTTCAGAAATTGTTTCCTGTTCACTGCGTCCACCCTCTATAACATCACTATAGATTACTTCACCTCTCTGGTAGACCATATCTTCACCCATGTAATAGATAACTCCTGCCTGGAGCTGGTTTGCCAGATCCCTTAACTGATCATAGTCAGCCTCTAGGGCAGCAATTTCTTCATCCAGATCATCTATCTGAGCTTCTAAATCATCCCGCTGGGCACTTAACTCATCTACCCGGGCTAAAAGTTGATCTCTGTTTTCTGTTAAATCAGCCAGTTCCTGTTCTGTTTCTGCAATCTCCTGATCTCTGGCTGCAATTTCTCTTTCTTTATCTAAGATCTCAGCTTCCCTGTCTGTTATTTCTTCTTCCCTGGCCTCTATTGTCTGCTGTAAATCACTTAATTCTTCATCTCTTTCGGCCAGCATCTGATCTCTAGTTGCCAGCTCCTGGTCCCTTTCTTCTAATTGTTCATTTAGATATTCTAATCTAGTTAATACCTCATTAATATTAAAGAGGGCATTTCTCAACTCAGAGTAAACCCCTAATAATACTGTTATTGAAAGTACGGCGATTAAAACACCGGTAATAATGGTAATTATTACAGAAGAATAACGGGGGCGGAGACCAAATAAAGAGACTCGTTTTTTACCCATCTTCATCCCTATCTTGTCACCAAGATAAGCTATTAAACCACTTAAAAATACTACTGAAAAGATAATTACAAAAGCGTTAATAATCTCCACCTCCTAAAATTTAAATTATTGTTTTGCCGTTTTATATAAAAGTCCTGAACCAACTAAAAAGATTATTATATTCTGCAGCCAGGCTCCAAGCCATGGTTCTATCGTACCCTGACTGCCTAAAGCATCTCCGATGGTCATCAGCACATAATAGATAAAGATGATTATGATACTGATCCCAAAACCTGTTGCCGAACCGGCAGAACGCTGTGGTTTGATCCCCAGTGGAGCTGCCAGGAGGGCAAAGATAAAGCTTGCCATCGGAACCGAAAAGCGGTGGTGGAACTCAACCCGCTCTTCATATGCTGCCCTGCCCTGCTGTTCTAAAAGTGCGATGTGTTCATTTAATTCTCTGATATTCATCTCATCTATATCCTTACCAAGCTTACCAGCCTGGGCTGGAGAATGGATATCCTCCCGAGAACGGTACTGGCTGAACTCTAAAGATGGTGAACGGTCCTCTCTGTCCAGAAAATAGACTGTGCCATTAAAAAAGCTCCAGCCATCTCTCAGCCAGAGGGCTTCCTCTGCTTCAAGTACGCTTCTGGGTCTACCATCTTCAAAGCTCTGTAATACCACATCTGTCATCCTGCCGTTTTCGGCATTAAAACTTTTTGCATAAAGCATATAGTCAGGTCTGCTCGTCCTGCTGTCTAAAGGGGTTAAAAAGAGGTCATACTGGGTATCCGGTCTTCGCTCCCCGTGTTTAAATTGATGGATTATCTGTTCTGCCTGATAATTTGCACCAGGTACAATAAATTCTGTGATAGCGATTGTAATCCCACTTGTTACAAGTCCCATAATCAGGGCAGGTAAGACTATAGCCATAATACTGATTCCTCCCGCCCGCATGGCTGTTATCTCACTATCACCGGACAGCCTGTTATAGGCCATAATGGTTCCTAAAAGTGCTGCCATCGGGAAGGTCAAAATAATTATCTCCGGCAAACTTAAAAAGAAAAGCCTGAGCAGGGTTAAAACATCTACTCCCCATTCTATATAATATTCTGTCACCTCAAAGATCAGATCTGTACCGATAAAGATACCGGTAAAAGCTGCCACCCCGAATAAAAAAGGTGCTATCAATTCTTTGTAGATGTATTTATCAACTGTTTTCAAAAAAGATGCACCTCACTAAATTTTAAATTTATCTCCTAAATAGAATTTGCGGGCCAGCTCATTTTCTGAGATCTCCTCAGAGGTTCCGGAAAAGAGGATCTTACCTTCATGCATGATATAGGCTCTATCTGTGATAGAAAGGGTTTCCCTAACACTGTGATCTGTGATCAATACACCCAGCCCTCTTTTTTTAAGATAGCGGATAATATCCTGAATATCGTTAACAGCGATCGGGTCTACCCCGGCAAAGGGTTCATCAAGCAGGATAAAATCTGGATCTGCTGCCAGAGAACGGGCGATCTCCACCCGACGTCTTTCTCCCCCGGAAAGCTGAAAGCCCTTGCGGTCTCTAAGCCCCTCTATATGAAATTCTTCTAAAAGATCTGTAGTAATCTGTTCTATTTTCTCTTTACTGTAATCTTTGTGTTCTAAAATAGCTCTCAGGTTATCGGCAACCGTCAGCTTGCGAAAAATAGAGGCCTCCTGAGGTAAATAGCCTACTCCAAGCCTTGCCCTTTTAAAAACGGGTAGCTCAGAAATATCGTGTTCATCAAAAAAGATCTTACCCCCATCGGGGTTGATCAAACCGAGGATCATATAAAAGGTGGTGGTTTTCCCGGCCCCATTGGGACCTAAAAGACCCACTATCTGGCCCCTTTCTACCTTAATGTCAACCTCATCTACAACCCTCAGTTTATTATATACTTTAACCAGGCCTTCTGCCTTAATTGTCATCGTTTGCTTCCCCCTCGGGTAGACTCAGTTTAGCCTGTCCCCTCAGTCTTATCTCATTTTCAGCCTGATTTATCTCTGCAGAATTAGCTGAAAATCTTTCTCCATTTCTTTCTCCCCGGACATTACCACTTAAATGGGTTACTTCCCGGTCCAGATAACTGATGATCTCATCTGCCTCTGCCCAGAAATCCTCATATTCTAGATAGGCATTGCCAAAAGCTTCTATCCTTTCTTCAGCCTGATAGATTTCTATCCTATCAGCCTCAAGATAGCTGTCAGCAGCTTCTAAAACAGCATCCTGTTCTAGATAAAAAACCTCTGATTCTATATTACCGGTTAATTCATGGGCTCTACCCTGATAGTCCTGATAAAAAAGTTCTACATTATATCTGAACTCTATTTCTCCACTGTAGCGGTGGTAAATACCCTCATCTTCAGCAGTAATTCTCAGCTCATCATACAGCAGCTCCACATCTCTGCGGGCCTCGATGATCTGACCGGCCTCACTATCTAAAAAATCTAGCTCATCACCGGTTAACTGCCTGGCTGCACTTACACTTCCGACCGTAAAAATCATTATTAAAATTAATAAAATTGTAATAAATTTTTTATTCATCATTCTGCTCCTCAAAATATACTCCTGCCCTTGTTTGATTTTCTTCGGCATAGAGTCTTAAATTCCTTAAATTTAAATCAGAATCAAATCTTTTAGCTGTAGAAGTGAAATCAGCCCCTCTGATCTGCACAGAATCTCTTCCCTCTAAAAAATCTTCATTTAAAAAGTAGTCAAGTTCATCAGCCTCGATAAAATAGCGGTCACTTTCTATTTCCACATTACCCCTGAGTTCAATATAGTCTTCCCGGGTAAAATACTGACCGAAATCTCCCTTTAAGGTATAGAGTAATTCTCCATCTTCACGGTCATAGACCTCGATTTCAACCGGGTATAGCTCCATCCTATTTTCAGACTGGTAGTTATCTACCCGCTCACTGATCAACTTCAGTTCATGGTTTTGATTTCTGTTGATGATGCTGAACCTGACATCTTCTAATTCTTCTTCTGCCCCCTCTTCGACCTCATTTAGATCATTCGGTTCTATAAAAGGGGGATCATCAAGGGTTAAAAAGAGAGAAATTACTATTATCATAAAAATAAAGAGCCCCAGAAAAATATGTTTTTTATCCATTTCCTTTGAGCCCTCCCTCTGCTAACAATAATTCTGCTGTCTTTTTAACCGCACCTCCACCTCCGAGTTTTTCTTTTACCTCCCGGAGTTTTCTTTCTGCTTCAACCAAAAGCCCCTTATAATTAAGCCACTCTTCTGCCTGAACATAGATATTTTCTGCCGTACATTCCTGCTGCAAAAGTTCTGGCAGTATTTGCTTACCGGCGATGATATTAGGTTTACCGATAAATTCTATCTTGAAAAAATATTTGGCCAGAAGATAGGTGCTTAAACTGGATTTATAGACTATTATATGGGGTGTAGTTAAAATAGCTGCCTCTAAAGTCGTTGTACCTGAGGCAGTAATTAAAAATTCGGCTGCTTCCATCAGCCTGTAGTTATTATCACGCACTATTTTTAGGTCTAGCTTAAAATCATCAGTAAATTCTTTTAAAAATTCATCTTTTACCCCTTCTGCTGCAGCCAGAACAAAACTAAGGTGATCGAAATTTTCATCCAATCTCTGGGCTGCTTTTAAGATCTCCGGTAAAAGAGCCTTGATCTCTCCCCTGCGGCTGCCGGGAAAAAGCCCGATTACCTTTTTCTTTTTTCTGATCTTAAAATCTGCTTTAATAGAGTTTTTGTCACCCTCGACCTTTACCAGATCTAAGAGTGGATGACCAACAAATGTAACCTCTGCCCCTGCTTGCCGATAAACATCCCTTTCCATCGGTAAAACAGCTGCAATATGGGTTCCATAATCAGCCAGTTTTTTGGCCCGCCCCTTATTATAGATCCAGGCGGTTGGTGGAAAATAGTTAACAGCCTTAATGCCCTCTTTAGCACAGGCTTTAGCCAGCTTCATATTAAAAGCAGAATAATCAACCAGAAAAACCAGGTCTGGTTTTCTCTCTTTTAAAAGTTCTTTCAGCTTTTTTAAATGCTTAAAATGGGTTCTGAGATTTTTAAAGGCTTCCAGATAACCGATGGTACTGATCTCTGTGGGATCGATGATTATCTCGGCCCCTGCTTTTTTTAAAGCAGTTGAGCCCATCCCGAACACATTAACCTCTATATCTAAAGCTTTAGTTTTTTCTTTTAATTCTTTTATAACTGCAGCAGCATGCATGTCTCCAGACACTTCTCCTGCAGAAACCATTATATTTAACAATTTAAGATCATTTCTCCTTTATCAAAAGAAGCAGCTGCAACAACCAGCCCTTCTTTTTCTGCTCTCCGGCAGAATTCTGCCTGATCAAGCATAAAAGTTTTTTCGGCTTCGATTACCAACCCTGCTGCCTGATGTTCTAAAAGCAGTTCTAAAGTATTAAGGCCAACTGTGGGAATATCAAAGCGGAAATCCTGTTCCTTTTTACTGCATTTGGCCATCACAAAACCAGGACCACCAAATTTAGCAGCCCTTTTGATCGCCTCATCTGTACCTTCAACTGCCTCAAGGGCCATAACAGCTCCATCTTTAACCAGAGCGGTTTGCCCGATATCAAAACGACCCAGATTATAGGCTGTTTTAAAACCATAAGCCAGTTCTTTTTTCAGCTTGGCTGAAGGATCACCTGCTAAAATACCTCTTTTCGCTAAAATATCTTCCAGCAAATAGTGCTGAGCTAAGACATCTATCCCCAATTCTATAAACTGATCAACCAGAGCTTTTAAAATGGTATCATCATTGAAGTTGGGTAGTGAAGCTAAAAGCATTTTCAGCTTAAGATCAGCTTCAAAATCTTTAAAAAGCTTTTCTTTATGGATCTTGCCCAAAAGGATCAACCGGCTTATCCCTTCTTTTTTTAAAAGCTCGAGCAGCAGATTAAAATCTGCCAGGTTAACTGTCTGCTCCTTGCAATCCAGATCAGAGAACTGAGCGGTTATTTCTTCTGCTATTTTGATTACTATAAAATCTTCTCCCCGGGCTTCTGCTCTTTCGGCCCAGAGGCGGGGCATATCTCCCCAGCCTGCCAGCAGTGCTGTTTTTGCCATCTTAAATCAACCTACCTGCAAATTCCGCGGCTTGCATTTCTTAAAAAGCGCAGAAAATGTTCTATCTCTTGACTTGCATCAAGTTCCTGATCCATTTTTTCTATTGCATCAGCAATATTTAATTTAGATCTATAGAGGATCTTATAGGCTCTTTTGATTTCTTTTCTCAGCTCTGGAGAAATACCATTCCTTCTTAAGCCAACTACATTGATCCCATTGACTCCAGCTGGATGGCCATCTACCAGAATATATGGTGGTACATCTTTAACTACCTTAGAATGGGCACCTACCATACTCATCTTACCAACCCTAACGAACTGGTGGATTCCGGTCATTCCGGATACAACCGCACTATCTTCTATTGTTACATGTCCTGCTAGATTTGTGCCATTTGACATCACTATATTAGAGCCAAGATGACAGTCATGTGCTACATGACAGTAGGCCATGATTAAATTATCGTTACCAATTCTTGTCTCCGCTCCGCCATCAGCGGTCCCCCGGTGAATTGTTACATATTCTCTGATAATATTATTATCACCAATAAATAGATAAGTCTTTTCTCCATTGAATTTTAAATCTTGAGGTTCAAAACCAATTGAAGCCCCATGTGATATCTCATTATTTTTCCCGATTGTAGTCCAGCCTTTAATAACTACATGGGGTCCAATAACTGAACCTTCTCCTATTTCAACATTTTCGCCGATAATAGAATAAGGTCCTATTTTTACATCTTTCGCTAGTTTGGCTCCATCAGCCACAATTGCTGTTTCATGAATGTTTTGATTCATATGAAGCACTTTTCCCTTTTTCTTTTCTGCTGCCAAAACGATCATTCCCCTTCCCTATTTGTCCTCAAATGTGAACATCATCTGGGCTTCTGCAGCAATTTGATCATCAACATAAGCTGCTGCTTTAACCTTCGATATTCTTTTTCTAAGTCTTACTATTTCTACCTTTATATTCAATTGATCTCCAGGTACAACTGGATTTCTAAATTTAGCTTTATCTATACTTGTAAAAATGGGCAGCTTATCTTCCATATCATCAAAACTATAATAGATCAAGATACCTGCTACCTGGGCCATCGCCTCGATTATTAAAACTCCAGGCATGATGGGACGCTCCGGGTAGTGACCCAGAAAAAATTCCTCATTTATCGTAACATTCTTTATCCCCAGTATTGACTCGCCCTTTGTCATCTCTTCAATCTTATCTACCAGAAGCAAAGGATAGCGGTGAGGTAGAATCGACCTTATTGTATTAATATCAATTATATCATTTAACTCACTCAAATTAATTTTCCTCCTCAATCATATTTTCCCTTATTTTTTTAGCCAGTTCGACATGTAATTTGTGACCTGACTTTACTGCTTTAATATGACCCATTATTCTGCCGTTTAAGGCCATATCACCAATAACATCAAGAATTTTATGTCTGACAAATTCATTTTCAAATCTGAGTGGATTAACTGTTCCCTCTTTATCTATTAAAACAGCATTATCTAAACTTCCACCAAGGGCCAGCCCCTGTTGATGCAGTTTTTCTATCTCTTCTGCAAAACCAAAGGTCCGAGCCTGTGCAATTTCTGCTGCAAAATCATCTTTTGAAACATCAAATTCGAAAAAACTCTTCCCAACTACAGGATGGTCATAATCAAGTGTATAAGAAATCTTAAAGCCTGTATAGGGTGAAATGCTGATCGAAGCTGAATTATCACGTACAGAAAGTGTTTTCTCCACTACATAATAGCTTCGTTTTTGCTCCTGTTTTTTGATTCCCACTTCTTTTATCTTTCGATAATAGGGGTAAGCACTACCATCGATAACCGGTATTTCGGGACCAGATACTGCAATCTCTGCATTATCAATCCCGGCTCCCCAGAGTGCTGCCATAAGATGTTCGATGGTGCTTATATTTGCTTTTTTATTTTCCCTGCTGCCGATACTTGTGTTCCGCTTTAGGTTAACAACCGATTCCGGTCGAGCTTTTATCAGTTCTTTCGACTCCAGGTCAGCTCTGAATAAAACTATTCCCCTGTCAGAAGCTGCAGATTTGATCGTTATCTCTGCTTCTTCACCTGTATGAAGTGCTATACCTTTTAACTTAATTTCTTTATTAAGTGTCTGCTGCCTGCCTTTTTTTATAAACAACTCTTTCATCCTCTCGCTTAAAGCCTTTCAATAGTATATTATATATTTATTAACTCAAGAATTCAAGCAAAAAGCAAAAATAGGCAGAATGGTGAATTGCAACATGCAATGCACGCTTTTTTAATCTTTCTTAAAATCACCTGTACCTTCATTACTTCTAGACACTAAAGCTTAATTTCTCTTTAAATAATTTATCTGAGTTTTCATAGTTAAACATTTTTCTAGGATAAGTATTTATAAAATCCTGAATCTTTTTTATCAGTTTTCTCTTAATACCTTTAAAACTTGTGCCTTTAGGTAAAAATCTTCTGATAAACTTATTAGCTACTTCATTTGATCCCCTTTGCCAGCTACAGTATGCATCACAATAATACAAACTAGTTCTAGGTATACTGCTACCTGTATATGATTGTTCTATACCTTCATAATCTGCAAATTCTGAACCGTTGTCTGTAGTAATCGATTTAAATGTTTCCCTAAAATTAACAACCCCAAATCGTCTTTCTATACGATCAAGTCCTTTTACCACTGACTTTGCTTTTTTGTTTGGTATTTTTTCTATGATTTCCTGCCTAGTTTGTCTTTCTGTCAGCACTAGTAAGGCAGGTTCATCTTTTTGTTTTAACCCTTCTACTAAGTCCATCTCCCAATGCCCAAATTCCTCCCTGGTATCAGCTCCTTCAGGCCTATCTCTAATTGTACGACCTTCCTTACGCCTCGTAGTGCTTTCACTTTCTTTTGGTCTGTCTTTCCCAGTTTTATAATTACCATGTGGGAGATCGCTTCTGTCTATATTCAAAACACCTTTATCTATGTAATTATAGATTGTTTTCCAGTGTAATTGAATTTCAAATTTATCTGATTCTTCAATGTCTTTTGCCACTGCTGCAGGAGATCTTAATTCCTTGATTTTTTCTTCTATAAATTCTGCTAACTCTTTATTTTTATCGATTTTTAAATCAGGGCCTTTATTCGAATTATTAAATTCATATACTTTCTGTGCTATCTCTGGTACATATTCTTTTCTGGTTGTTCCATCACCATTATCAAGTTCTACCTCACCTTTTTTATTTCTCGACTGATTGTTGTTCTATGGCAGTTTAATTCTTCGCCTATTTCAGTATAATTTTTTTCTTGGACATTATATAAATGTTTAATTAATTTGCGATCATCAAAATTCAGGTGTTTTCCTTTGCTTCGTTTTGTGTTACAATTACTTTGACACATATTCTGTACCTCCTAATGTTTTTGTCGCTATTAACATTATACAAAAGGTACAGGTATGTGTCTATTTTTTATCTAATCACCGCGTGCATTTAATTATACAATTCAAAAAATAGGCAGAATAGCTAAAATTAAAAATATTTGTTATTTGTCTTCCAGCTCGGCTATTCTCTTTTCAAGCTGCTTAATTTTCTTAATATATTTGGGCAGACGGCGCAGATATGCCTGTTCTTTTAAAGCATCTTTATGATCATGGGCCGGTGCACCTGAGATAAAATCTCCCTGATTGGTTTTAGAGGTGATCATCGCTCTAGCAGCACCGGTAGTATTTTCGGCCAGATTGATATGACCAACCACACCTGCCTGACCACCAAGGGTTACCCTTTTTTCTAAGGTTGTGCTGCCTGCAATTCCCACCTGACCGACCAACATGGATTGCTCACCGACCTCTACATTGTGAGCTATCATGACCAGATTATCCAGCTTGGCACCTTTTTTGATCACCGTTGAACCACTGGCACCCCTGTCGATTGTAGTATTGGCTCCTATTTCTACCTCAGATTCGATAACTACATTTCCCTGCTGGGGTATTTTGTGATGACCCCTTTTATCACTTGCATAACCAAAACCATCTGAGCCTATAACCGCCCCTGACTGGATTATCACCTGATCGGCGATCTCACTTTCCCGCTCGATTATGACACCGGGATGGAAAAGGCAGTCGTTTCCGATCTTTACATCAGGTCCGATAATCACCCCTGGAGCTAAAATCGTATTATCACCAATTTCTGCATTTTCGGAGATAATAACCCCGGGATGGATCGATAGATTTTTACCAAGTTCTGCCGAATCTGCTATAACAGCCTCAGCCGAGATATTAGCTGTAAAATAGGGTCTGTCTGTTAAAAGTTGGGCTGTCTGGGCAAAAACCCGACGCGGGTTATCGCTCAGCAAAAATGTTTTTTCAAAACTTTCTAATTCCAGCTCATCTAAAAGTCCTTTTTTGGTAATTATTAAAGAAGCTGCTGAGTTTAAGGCTTTAGATAAAAATTCTCTGCTGTCAGCAAAGGTTGCAGAAAACTTCTTGCTTTCATTGATCCCCCGAGCAGAATCGATTAAAAGTTCGGGATCTCCCTTCAGCTCAGAATCGGTATACTCAGCCAGTACAGCAGCCTTTATTTTAGAATCTTTTTCTTTTTCTGTCTGCAATTAAATCTGCCTCCCTGCTTAAAAACCATTATTGTTATCTATTTCCCTGATAACAGTCTCTGTGATATCTTCTCCACCTTTGTAGATAGGATGTTTTAAAACTACTGTTTGATAATTTTCTTTTGCGGCCAGCTCTGCTGTAGTTTCTTTAAGAAGCTGCATGATCTCTGCCTCAAGTTCAGCATTTGGCCGGGGATTAGCCTCCACATTCTCTTTTAAATTATTTATATAGCTGCTTTCTGCAGTTAACTGATCTAAATCCACAACAGCCGTTATTTGTGCTTGTTTTAAAACAAAAGGCAGTATTAATGCCAGCACAACTATCAGCACTGCTGCAGCTTTACGGTAATATTCCATCTTAGGTCAAAGCCTCCAGATCAATAATATTTTTCCAGACTTTCTTCGATCAATGCTTCAATTCTAGCTGCCTTATCTTCTCTTTCCCTCTCCATCTCAGCCCTGATTTCTGCTCTGATCCTTTCTAATTCGGCCAGCATTTCCTCTTCTTCCTCGGCCAGTATTTCATTGTGCTCATCTCTAATTTCCTGCCTGAAAGAATAGTATTCCTGGTTGAACTCTAATATCAGGGTCTGGGTTCGGGCAGAAATATCCATGTTTTCCTGTTGACTTCGTTCTGACATCAGCTCTTGCTGTTCTGCTAAAACCTGTTCAAGTTCTTCCTGATGAGGCCTTCTTTCTGAATCACTTTCTGCAACCTTATCAATGGCCAGACGCAGATTTAAGATCCGCAGATAATTATTTTTTATCTGCCGCTGATTATAATCGGAATATTTTTCTCTAATCTCCCGCCTCATTGCCTGCAGCTCTGAACTTAAATTTGCTTCGAGTTCCCGTCTTTTTTCCCTCATCAAGCTGCTTTCTCTGGCTTCAAGCTCAGCCTGCAGCTGATCTAAATCTCTTAGCATTTCTTCTCTTAAACCATCCATTCTTTCCAGACCACGGCTGGTTATTACTGCCAGAGAGCTTTCTTTTGCAGACTCCATAAGCTGAAGGCTCCTATTTCTAAAATCTTCCCGGAAACGCTGATGTTCCTGTTCCTGCTCTGCCAGCAGAGCTTCCAAATCTTTTTCGAGCACCTGAACCTCACCGGCTGAAGCGATATTTTCTCTCTCCACTTCATAGGCAGGATAATATTCTCTAGGATGAGGTATAAAAACATAAACAAGCAGAAATGCAAACAGCAGACCCATGATCAAAGCTGACAAAAATTTAATAGATATTTGATGTTCATCAGGACCTTCCACTGCTGGCACCTCCCCTTGTTTTGAATTTCTTAATTATGGCTTACCACTTAGCCTCTATTTTCTCTAAAACACTTTCGGTTAAATTATAGCCTCCATAGAGTATATATTCTTCTTCCAGAACAAATTTAACATTCTTTTCTGCTGCGGTTTCTTCTATTACCGTCAATAATTCAGCAATTACTCCATCTAAAAGTTCTGCTTCCAGCTCCTGAAGCTGTGCCTGGTGTTTTCTAATAATCTCTTTTTGCTCACTACCACCGGCATCAGCATATTGAGTTTCGATCTCCTGCTGGTATTCAGCGGCTTTTTGATTTAAGGTATTTTCTGCTGCCAGCCTGGCCGGATGTTTTTCAAATATCCGTTCCAGGTTAACATAGGCTACACTATCAACACTTTGATCATCACTGAAGATGCCCAGCGCTAAAAGAGCTGCCAGGATGGCCAATAACAGCAAAAGAACTGCTATTTGAAATTTGCTATTTTTCCAATTCATCATTATTTGCCTCCAGATCAACTGTATTCTCTATTTTTTCTATGCTTTTTTAATCCTCTATTAAAATGTACTGCCAATACTGAAGTGCAGCTGACCATCGCCATCTTCATTCCAACCATAATCAAGTCTTAACTGGCCTACAGGAGTGTTCATCCTGGCCCCAAGTCCATAACCATAATTAAGATCGCTGATCGAGATCTTTCCTCTTTCATCCCAGACATTACCGGCATCTGTAAATAATACTCCACTAAAACTTTCATTAAATGGAATCCGGTATTCTACATTAAAGAGCAAGAGATTATTGTTATCTTTATCCCTAAAATCGAAGTCACTGCGTTCATAACCGCGCAGGGTGTCTGACCCACCTAGATTATACTGTTCTGAACGTGGTAGGTCGGTTCTTGGATAGGTAATCCCCGCCTTTGCTCTTAAAGCAATCGCATGGTCACTGAAACCAGGCAAGTACTTTCTGCTGTCTATATTAAATTTGGTAAAGTCCACATCTCCACCGATAAAATCTCCGGCATGTTCTATATTAAAGTTATTGTGAGAACCACTGCGGGGATGGAAGGTGCTGTCAGCAGTATTTCTATTAAAACCTAAGGTCAATGAGCGCAGACTTGTTGATGTATCATCATCATCAACATCATCCAGCCACTCAATATCCGAGTCTTCCAGTCTGTATCTGAGTGAGGTTCTCCAGTTGCGGGGCAGGGGACGACCCAGGGTAACACTACCACCACGTTTTGATTCCTCATATCTTTCATCATCGATATTTGTTCTCTCGGTTGTTGTATCATAAAGACTGAAACCGAAGGAATAATTTGTATCCCAGAGATATGGCTCATTAAAGTTAAGTGAATAGGTTGTTGTATCACCAAACTGCCATTTAGCAGCAATGCGCTGACCTCTACCAAAGAGGTTTTCTTCACTTACATCAACGAAACCAAGCCAGCCATCTTTGGAACTATAACCTCCACCGAAATTAAGTCTTCCAGTTTGAGCTTCATCAAGTGAGATAACAAGTTTAGCCGTGTTTTCATCAGGATCTACCCTTTCTAATTCCGGGCTGATATTTTCGAAATACTGCAGTCTTACCAGGTTCTGATAACCCTGCTGAATATTTCTGATATTAACAACATCACCCTCTGAAATGGGCATTTCTCTTAAAATAACCTTATCCTGGGTTTTGTCATTACCCTCGATCTCTATTCCAACCAGATAACCTGGATTGATCTCAATATTGAGTACTCCCTCTTCAGAAACGCTGACATCTGTATAACGGGCTAAAATATAGCCGTCATCCTGAATTTTTTCCTGAAGACTTCTCAGATTTTCGTTCATCTTTCTGGCATTTAAAACCTTATCTATTTCAATATCCAGGATCTCTAAAACCCGTTCTTCACTGTAGATTTCTTCATAACCACTGATATTTATCTCGTTTATTATCGGATTTTCCACTACTTCAAAGATAACATGGAGTCCATCCTCATAATTTTCAAAAACTATATTTACATCTGCAAAATAGCCGAGATCATACACAGCCTGCATATCGGCTCTCAAAGCATCCTGATCAGTCTGTTCGCCAACCTCTGTTTCAACCTGATCTAAAATCTCAGATTCGCTTATATGTTCATTGCCCTCAACCGAAATTCTTGTAATCTCATCGATCGGTATCTGCTGGGCAGAGGCAGAAACTGTTACAAAGGCAAATAAGATTAAGCTCAAGATTAAAATTGTCTTTATCGACAGAAATTTTACTTTCATTATACTCCTCCTAAAATTATATCTTTATTTGTTAAACTTTTGATCATTAAAATCCAAACTCTGTTTCTATACTAATTTGATATTCATCATCTCCAAAATAGCTTCCTTTAAGAGATGTTATATCTGTTAAACGATACTGGAAGGAAAGTTCTCCTTCTCTCTCTTCACCCTCAGCAAAAAAGCTTGCATATTCTAGATAAAGCTTATCACTAAGATCTTTACCAAGATAAATTGCAAATTCTCTTTCTAATCCATACTGAAAAGCATCAATCTCTAATCTGTCGAGGTCTAATGCCCTCTGAAAACCACTTTCTATTTTACTGATCACATCTTCCTGGAAAAAAACATTTAATAATCTGGTCAGTTCCTGCAAAATGATACTTTCTATCCCTACTTCTTCATCACCTAAAATCGCTGTACCCAAAGCACCTCTTGTTGTCAGCAGGTGAAGTATTTCTTCTTCAGTCATCTCAGGAGTAGAAGTCAGGGTTATCCGCATATCATCTGCCGGTCCTGTTAAATTGATATTTATCTCCCTACCACCGGCATAGGTAACCGCATTAACTCTTAGAGATGGTATATTATCCTCATCAACCGGGGTAAAGATGGCCTGACCATTAACCAGGGTAAAACGAGAATTATAATAATTAAATACCCCCTGGTTACTGCGTAAGCGGCCTTCCATTTCCAGCACATCTTCTCTTGTATTGTCAAAATTAATATTTAAACTGCCACTTTCAACGAGAACATTCATATTAGGGTTACGAACCCTTACTTCATCTAAAGGTACTATATCTATATCAACTCTAGGCACAAAATCATCTTCATCAAACTGTGGTTCAGGCCATTCAAATGGTATACCAATTTTCATATTATAGGCTTCTAAGTCACCTGTTAAAACCGGATCAAGCAGGGCCCCAGTAAATTTACCATCGAGATTGAACTCTCCATCAACAGAACCCCTTAAAAAGTAGAGTCTTTCTCCTTTTAAATCCAGGTTCCAGGCATTTTCTTCAGCAAAAAGATCTATATTTCCACTGACATCAAAATTACCATCTGCAAACAAACCATCCAGTCTCTGTACAATAATATTAGAACGGCTTAGTTCGATTACCCCCTTAAAATCTCTGATCGGATGGGATAAGCCGAGCTCTAGTGAACGACCGGCGATCCTTAGTTCTCCACCTAAAATAGCTTCTTCTATACTACCAGTAACACTAACATTACCATCTATCTGCCCATCAGCTGTCATATCTTCAGAGAAAAAGGACAGCAAAAAGGCTATAGGTAGTGAATTGATCTCAGAATCAAGATCAAGCTGATCTTCTAAAATCGAATAACTGCCTTCAAGTTCAAGATTACCACCCTGTTGAAACTCTATTCTTTCCTGAACAGAAATAAAGTTACCGTCTTCAAAGGTAAATTCACCTTCTAAAGATTCTATTGCGATCTCATTAAGGGTGATCTCTGTTAAACTGTGTTCAAGCTCAAGCAGTGGAGCATCTATACTACCGCTGATACTACCCTCACAGGCAAAATTACTGATCAAACTCAAATTGTAATCGAACTGCCTGTAGACAAAATCTATCGGGATATCAGATGAACTAAAATCTATATCTAATTCTCTACCTGCTTTACCACTGATTTCAAAACTAGAATTCTGATGTTCCATAAAGTTCCCACTGATATCAAGTTGAGCTGCAACATCTCTTCCTTCTCCACTTATTTCAGCCCGACCATTTAGGATCATATCTTCTGCTAATGGGTAAAAATTAGCAAATTTTTCTACAGTATTTTTTAGCGGAACCTCTTTAATTGCTAATTCTAAATCAGCTCGCTGTACAGTTCTAAGCTCTGACAGTTCTCCACTGAGATCATAGCTACCCTGATCAACCATGAAATCAAATTGCTCAAGGATTAAACGATCTTCTAAAACCAGGTAGCTAAAGCTGTTTTCTAAAAATTCTATCTCTAAATTTTGATAACTTAAAGAATTAGAGATAATATTAAAATCTAATTGAGGTGCGAAGATATCGCCCCTTAATTCTCCTTCAAGATCTACAATCCCACTTAAAGTATCAGAACGAGGAATAAACTCCCCTAAGTACTGACTAAGCTCAAAGTTTTGAAGCTGATAGTCGATTTCAAAACCATCCTGCTGATCATAGCTGCCAGCAGCATTGAACTCCAGATCCTGGTGAACCGCTCGTAATTCTTCCAGTTCAAAACGAGAATTTTCTCTAGACAGTCTGGCATTTAAAGTTGAAAATTCAAATTCCTGGCCTGCAGAAAGAAATATAGTATTATCTGCTTCCAGATGAAGATTAATATCTGGATCAAAGAGGGTACCACCTAGAGCAACTTCGATGTTTACAGCTCCATTTAAGGGTAGTTCTCTATTAATTATCTCAGAAATATCATTATAATAAAAATTATCTGTGTTAAAGTTTAAAGCAAGCTCTGCTTCTGAAGGCCGATTCAGGTTATCAATTCTACCTGAACCCAGTAGTTCTCCCTGATTTAAATCAGCTGAAAATCTCTGCAGATCCAGATTGTGCTCTTCATAAACAGCTCTTAAAGTTAAATTTTCTAAATTATAATTCTGATAACTGAGATGAGACATCTCAGCGGTTAAAGTAGCCCTTGGATTATTAAAACTGCTGCTAACAGAACCCTCAAGATGGTCAAACACTGTATTCAAATCTGCTAAAAATTCTTCTTCAAAACCATTTAAACTGGCGATCAAAGTTGGATCAATATCCCGGCCAGCATAACTTAAATCAAGGCTCTGATCGGCAAAATTGATTTCTCCACTTAAATCTAACCTGCCATGGTCTGATTCCATTTTAAAGCTGCTTAAATTTAAAATTTCTTCATAATACCAGAAAGAAGAAAGAAAAGAAAACTCTCTGTCTTCAGACAATCTGAGGTCAAGGCTTAACTCTCCGGTAGATGAAAGGTCTCTATCCCCTGTATAAATACCGGCAGTATCTATTAAAAAATCAAGCTCTTTAGCTTCATTTGCCAGCAGTAGATCTAAAGTAGGATTATCTAATTCAAACTCTTCAATTAAGTTCTGCAGCTGTTGATTTAATTTAAGTTCGGTAGCTTCTGCATTTAAAAGATAGTTATTGTTCTGATAATTATAGTTTCCTTTCAGATTAAGCTCTCCACCATCAGCGAAATTTAATTCTCCTCTATCAAGAAAAATATCTTCATCTAAAAGTCTCAACTCAAAGCTGCTCTGCTCGATTTCAAAATCAAGTGCTGTTGACAGATTTTGAGCACTAAGTTCCAGACTACCCTTTTTAAAGTTATCATCCTCACCTTCAGCAAATAGTTTGAAATCGAAGATTCCTGAGCTGAGATATTCTTCTAAAAATTCATAGTCAAGTCTTAAGGCATCAGCTGCAGCTTGAATTTCAAAATCACCATCTACACTGTATTTAAATGCAAGCTCTATAATATTGTTATCGATATCGATCAAACTCTTAGCAAAGGCAGCCCTCAATTCGGGGCCATCTATCAACAAATCTCCTTCAGCCAGACTGAACTCAAACTCTTCTCGCTGTTGACCTGCTTCGTTTTCAAATTGATAATTAGCTGGTAGCTTAATATTCTCCAGCCCGATTTCTGCCTGATAACTTTCGATTTTACCTTCACCAAAATTGATCTGCCCTTTAAAAGCTGCCAGACCCTCAATTTCATCCAGATCAAGTGTGAACTCAGCTAAATTATAGCTTTCTACCTCAAGCAGCTGTCCCAAACTAGCTAAATCTATTTTAGAAGTATTTAAATATAAATCTGTCTGCTGCTCTGATTGCTTTAAGTTGAGCTCCAATTTATCTAAATTGAAATCACTTAAATACTGACCATCAGGTAGTAGAATTTGGGATATCTCAACTTCAGAACTGAAGTTAAAATCAAAATCTTTAACAGACCTTGCTCTTAAACCTAAATTTAAAGAATCTAATCTAAAACTATAATCTTCCAGACGTGAATACAGCACTGAATCTTCTATATTTAGATCAAAATTGGCCAAAAATGCCGGCAACTCTAGTTCTGCTGCCCTATCTGCCAACTCTTTTTCCAGTTCTTCTTCGGTTGTTTCCTCAAGATCCGGGCCAGCACCGGGCAGCTCAATATCAAGTTCTTCGATCTCTATAACAGCATTTTTTAAGCCGATAAATTCTATCCCGATAAAACCATTATCAGCCCTGAAGTTAAAACTATAATCAAGCTCAAACTCTTCGGCCCTAAAGGAATTACCAAGTTCATCACTGTACTCAAATTCTTCAATATTTATTCTGTTGAGAGGCCATAGTGAAATGGATTCAAAGGCAATATCGCCCCCGATTTCTCTTTCCAGCAGGGCAATAATGTCATCTTCAAAAAATCTTGGAAGGCCTGATAATAAGCTTAGTACATAAGCAGCAAGAATCAAGAATATCAGAACACCAATTAGATATTTAATTTGCTTATCCATTTAAAAACCTCCACTAATCAGGATACCCTTCCTTTTCGGCTAGTTATCGCCTTCAGTTTCTTCATCTTCTAGATCATTATCTTCTTCGTTTTCTGGAGAAATTTCGTCCTCAACTTCTACCTCAGTTTCCTCTTCAACAGTTATCTCTGAATCATCTGTTTCTGTATCCTCATCAAGCGCCAGAATTTCTATATCTAAATTAAGGCTTCCTTCCAGTACATAGTCGGTTGGATACCTTTGTTTAATTTCATCTTCCTCACTGATTTCTTGAGGTTTTTCGACTTCCTCATCATTTTCAGGTTCACGCTCCGGTTCAGGAATCTCTTCCTCATCTATCTCTTCAGCTTCACCAGGTGCTTGATCACTGCTTTCTAGATATTCTGAGCGGGAAAAAGCTGGATAAAGCTGTAAGATTAAATCATTGTTATCCGGGCTATCAAGATAGCTCTGCAGCATCGACTCAAAACTTGTGTGGCCAGAAATTTCTGCCCTTCCATTTGAGCTGCTCTGCAGCTGATTGCTGTCTTCGAGCCTGGCAGTTTCTCCAGTAAAGCCTCCATCTACAAAAAGTGTGGCCAGTCCTGGCTCAACATCATCCGGCAGCTGTAGTTTGACAATTTTTGTTTCGGTCCCATCTCGATAACGGTGCAGGGTTACCTCTACCTCAAGCTCATCACCTGGATATATTTCGTCATTTAAAACCTCAGCTTCCTGAATCAAAGCAACACTATCTGATTTATCTATATCAATCTCTAATCTAACATCTATTAAATTAATTTCTTTAAATGGATTTGTAGTAATTAAATTAATAAGTCCTGCAAAATCATTCAGAGAAACCATCGCAATATCATTCCGGCTGTAATACATATCAGTTGACTCTACCTGTAAGCCGGGCAGACCTCTTCCCATTACTTTTAATCTAGAACGCGCAGTTCCGGAACCGATTCTGTCCAGTGCTGCATCGATAGACTGCAGGGCAGCACTATTGGCTAGTCCTGGAAAAAGAGTTTCATCATTTATGATCTGTAAACTAACTTCTTTTTTCTCGACCCCATCCTCTGAAATTGAAACATAGAGGGGAATTATCCGGGGGAATTGTCCTACCTGACCGGCAATACCAGCATTTCTATCCTGGGTAATTGAGCCGATTAAAGTCTGATAGGGAGAGCTCATCTTAAAAGGTGCCTGTAGACTTGGAATGATCTCATGCACAAAAGCCCTGCTTAAAAGATAATTTACCTCACCTCGATTTGTAAACTGATGAGCAAATGCTATAATTTGATTATCATCAACATAGCTGACCGTACCAGTTGAGCCTACATTAATATCTCCTCTTACAAGCTGAACCGCTACCGCATCTCCTGCCTGTAGATCACCAAGGTCCTCTTCTTCTTCCATAACACCAGGGCTTACAACAACCTCTAAATCTAATTCTTCCATATCTTCTTCTAATCTTTTTAGGGCCCTACCGCTCATTCCACTGACCATCAATGGAGTATTTGTTCTGGCCAGATTTTCACTTAAAGAAAGTGATTCACTTTCTATCTCATCTTCAAATTGATCTTCAACCTCACCTTCAAATTCTTCATCGAAAAATTCATCTTCATCCAATTCTTTGTCTTCTAAAAGATCCAGCATTCTCTCGATTGGAGTTACCAGACCATAGCGGTGGTCACTAAAATTCCAGCCATAACCTATAGCACCGATCAATTTATCATCAACATAGATTGGACTACCACTCATCCCGGAAGCAACTCCACCGGCAGCTTCAATTTTGTCTCCGCTTACCTTAATCAGGATTAAATTGTGGTCAAAATTCCTGTTTCTGGTGACACTTATAATCTCGACCGGAAACTCCTCTATCTCCGTCCCCCTAAAAACCGTTCTCCCATAACCGCTCATACCTGCCTCTATATCTTCTAAAGGCATTATATTTTCAGCTGCCGAAATGGCCAGCGATAGGCTTAAAATCATTATAATGGTCAACAAAAATACAAATAAAACTTTTTTATTTTTCAAATTATCATTCCTCTCCAGATAAATTTAAGAAGAACTTCCTTTCTCTCCCGTACTTAAAACATTGGATATATTATCAAGTTCCGATAATGCATGGCCTGTTCCTTCTGCAACACAGATAAGGGGGTCATCTGTTACAAAAGCACTAACTTCTGTGTTAGCTGAAATAAATTTATCTATCCCTTTTAAAAGTGCTCCCCCACCTGTTAATATTATTCCCTTTTCAACTATATCACCAGAAAGTTCCGGGGGTGTTTTCTCTAAAACCCTTCTTGCAGCATGGGCAATATTATCGAGCAGTTCTTTAAAAGCTTTCTGGGTTTCTGCACTGGTGATCTCTATATGTCTTGGTAAACCGGTCATCAGATCTCTTCCCTTAACTTCATAACTTAGTTCAAGCTCTGGATTTGCGGTTCCGATATTGATCTTTATCTCCTCAGCGGTAGATTCACCGATCACCAGGTTGTAGTGTTCTCTAACAAAACGAACTAAAGCTTCATTAAATTTATCTCCACCTACCCTGATCGATTCTCCGGTAACTATTCCTCCCAGTGATAAAACTGCAATCTCTGTTGTTCCTCCTCCAATATCGATTATCATATTGCCTTCTGCTTTTTCGATCTGCAGCCCGGATCCGATTGCTGCAGCAATTGGCTCTTCGATCAAAAAGGCCTGTCTGGCCCCAACCTGAAGTGCAGCTTCCAGCACTGCCCTACTTTCAACTCCTGTAACACCAACCGGGATACAAACCATGATCAGCGGCTTTATAAAACGGCTTTTTACCCCGACTTTTTTCAAAAAACTTTTCAACATTAATTCTGCCACTTCAAAATTTGCTATAACACCATCTTTTAATGGTCTAACCACTTTAATATGATCTGGTGTTCTTCCTAACATTCTTCTTGCTTCTTCTCCTACTGCAATAACACTATTACTATTAGTGTTAATAGCAACAAAAGAAGGTTCCTGAAGTACTATTCCTTTGTTTTGTTCATATATAATTACTGTAGCTGTTCCGAGATCGATCGCAATTTTTTTGCTAAATTTATTCAAAAGTTTTGTAAACATATATTACCCCTTTCACTACTATAAATTGCTTAAAATTATCTTAGATTTATTTAGATGTCTATTGTATTTAATTTCTCTAAAAAAGAGCGAATTCCTGCTAATCATGTTCTGCTTCTCCAGAACGAATAAGAGCTTCTTTGGTTAGAAGCGGACCAAAAATTTCTGTTATGGCAGCTGTTAAAATGATTAAATTAAAAATCAACAAAGCTGTTTCGGGAACCTGGGAAAACTGTTTCTGTACCGAAAATGCAAGTGCTATTGCTACCCCTCCCTGGGGTATCAATCCCATTCCAATATATTTTTTAACATTTATGTGAGCATCTGAAATCCTGCCTGCAATAAATGCTCCGCCAACTTTGGCAATAATTCTGACAGTAAGGAAAACTAAAGCAGTATAGATAAAGGTAGAAGATGCCATTTGACTGAAACGAATTTCTGCACCTGCGAAAATAAAGAACATCGCATATAATGGAATTGTAAGAGTATCAAGATACTCAGATATCTGGAGATTTTTTTCGGCAAAATTACGGATCGAAAAACCGACCGCCAGGTTGGTAATCAAAGAAGAAAGCCCAAAAAAGAGGCTTAAAGCTGAACTCAAAACAACTGCTGTGATGATACTGATAACCTTTTTTGTTTTATCATCTACATAGCTAATATAATGCTGGGCAGCATAACCTATTCCCAGACCAAGTACTACAGCAGCAATAATATTTAAAAACGGAACTAGCAAAACATCTATCGATAAAAATGCTCCTCCACCCTCGATCATCAGTATAGAAAGTGGACTTAAAAGTCCAAAGATAATCAAAGCTAAGGTATTATCTAAACCAACAACGGCCATTAGGGTAGAACTTAAAGGTCCTTCTGCATTGTATTCTTTAAGCACCATTACAGTTGAAGCAGGTGCCGAAGCTGCTGCTATTGCTCCAAGCAGGACTGCTGCATAAGCTGGAACTCCGATCAGATAAACTGCCAGAGCGGTAAAGATTACCGCGGCCAGGGCCTCAAATAACGCAATTAAATAAATGTTTTTACCAAGTCGTTTAAAGGTTCGAATCGATAATTCGCTTCCGATGGTAAAAACGATAAAGGCCAGAGCTATCTGGGTTATATAATCCAGGTTAAAAACTAAAAACTCATACCAGTGATGAAACTCACTTTCTAAAAATGGTAGAAGCCCTAGAATATCCGGTGAAATTAATATACCAAATAAAACATACCCAACCACAATTGGTAAACTGTATTTTTTTGATATAACAACCGCCAGTAGTGATAAAAGTAAAAAGAATGCCAGCAGATATATTGCCCTTGTCTGAAGATCATTTAACTGTAACCATTGTTCAAGTTGATAGAGTTCAGAAGAGCTTACTATTATATTTTCCATTTTCACACCTCATTATATACTATGAATCTTAAAAAAAGATTAAAATTATGCTTTTTAGTCAGCAATTCTGAAAATAATTATTATTTTTTTGCTACTCATCCTTACTTGCTTCATCAAGCAGATAGTGGAGCAGCTGAGATCGTTCGATAAAACCCCTTAAATACCCCTTATCATTGACCACAAAGAGCAGAGATTCCTTGTTCTCAAGCATCATTTCCGCTATTTTTTTCATATTACTCGATTCTCTAACAGCATCCCTGTTTTTGGACATATATTTTTCAACCTTTTCGTCTTTAACATATTTAAGGTTTTCTACAGCTTCATTGACCTCATAAAAAAGTCTGGAACTATCTATAAAACCAAAACTTTCGGGGATAATATTCTTTAAAATGTTATTGCTGTAAATGGTGCCTATAAAGATGTTCTGATGGTCAACCACCGGTAGTACTGACAGCTCTGATTTATACATTATTTTTATGACTTTGTCTATACTGTCATCAGGTGAAACAGAATTCATGGTTCTGATCATATATTTTCTAACCCTGCTCAATCTCTACACCTCCAGTTTTTCTAGCTTCAGCCTATCCAGACAGTGACGATAATCATCACGGCTTTCTAAATATATTTCTCTGTTTTCAGATATCCAGAGGGCTGCAGCTCCCGCATGTAAGTTGGCCTCAAGAAAATCAAAACCATTTTTGAATATATAATCCAAAAAGGCTGTGTTATAGGCATCACTTGCCCCAAGCCAGTTTACTATACAGTATTCTTTGGGGCTAAGCTGATAAACATCTCCCTCGGCATCAAAAAGCAGCCTATCACAGTGGAAGGGGATCATCACATATTTGGCCCCTCTTTTTTGGATCTCTCTGCCCATTTTAATGTATTCTTCTCTACTCTCTATTTCAACATCAAGCAGACTTTTATGGTGTTTAAAATAGGGAGCCACTATATCGGGCTCTGCTTCTAAAGCCAGTTTAAGTGCTTCTCCACTTGCCTGCAGCATTACTGTTTTATCTTTTTCTTTGGCGATCTTTATTAAACGCCGATAAATGTCAAAATCAACCCCATCTGGTAGTGAACCAGAAATCAATATATAATTGCTTTCTGATATAGATCTTTCAAAGCGAATCAAAAGTTCTTTTACCTCTTCTTTTTCTACATGAAAGGTATAATCATTAAACTGGGTATATGTTGCAGGATCTTTGCCGATAATTTTGACATTATTTCTGATCTCACTATCTGTATGGATATAGTTGCTGATAACATTGTATTTCTGTACCATCTTTTCGAAAAATAAGCCCTGTTTACCCCCGATAAAGCCGATATTTTGTACATCCTGATAGCCAAGTGCTTTAAAATTTACAGCACTTATCAAACCCTTACCACCCGGATATATTTTGAGGTCTTTTGAATCATAAATGAATTTATTCTGCATTACCTCATGTTTATCGACAAAGTATTCTCTATCTATGGCAGGATTTAAGGTCACGGTTGTAATCAAAATTCTCACCACCTCTATTTTTTTCATATTAAACAGAAAACCGCTGAAATATCAGCGGCAGGTTATATTACTCAGATATTTTTTTTATTTCAGCTCCAACTGAACTAAGCTTTTTTTCTATATTTTCATAACCACGTTCTACATGGTAAATATTGCTCACTTTAGTTTTTCCTTCAGCAGCCAGTCCGGCCAGAATAAGTGCAGCTCCTGCCCTAAGATCTGTAGCTTTAACCTCAGCTCCGGTCAGACGACCTGGTTTTATTATTGCACTGTGTCCATCGATTTTAATCCTGGCTCCCATCCTTTTTAACTCATCTACATGCATAAAACGGTTTTCCCAGACCGTTTCTATGATCATACTTGTCTCATCTGCCTGGGTTAATAGAGCCATCATCTGGGATTGCATATCGGTTGGAAAACCCGGATAGGGCAGGGTTTTAACATCCACTGACTTCAAATTACCATCAGCCTTGACCCTTACTCCTGCTATATCTTCCTCAACTGTAATACCCATCTCATACATTTTAGCAATAACCGGTTTAACATGTTCTGTTAAAACATTGCGGACAAAAATATCGCCTCTGGTAATTGCAGAAGCTATCATATAGGTGCCTGCTTCGATGCGGTCGGGAATAATCCTGTGTTCAACCCCGTGCATTTTATCTACACCTTCTATTTTTATTACATCTGTACCTACACCTTTTATATTAGCGCCCATTACTGTTAAAAAGTTAGCCAGATCTACTATTTCTGGTTCTCTCGCAGCATTTTCGATAATTGTTTTACCATCAGCTCTGCTGGCAGCTATCATGATATTTATCGTAGCCCCCACACTTGGATAATCAAGATAAATATCTGCTCCTGTTAAGTGATCTGCTTTAACCTCTACAACCCCATGATCCAGTCTGACATCTGCCCCCAGGGCTCTAAAACCTTTTAAGTGTAGGTCGATCGGTCTATTACCGATATTGCAGCCACCCGGCAGGGTTGTTCTGGCATGGCCTTCTTTGGCCAGCATCACCCCAAGTATGTAATATGAGGCCCTCAATGTTCTTGCCAGTTCATGATCTGCCTCACTCTTATAAACCGTGGTTGGATCAATCTTTATCTGATGTTCGTTTCTTTCTACCTTAGCTCCCATGTCTTCTATAATTCGACAGAGGTTTGTTACATCTCTCAATCTGGGTATATCCTCTAAAACCCCCGGTGAATCTGCAAGTAAGGCAGATGCTATAATCGGTAAAGCAGCATTTTTTGCTCCACCAACTTTGACCTCACCTTTTAGTGCTTTCTCTCCTGTTATTAAATATTTTCCCACCTCTAAAAGCTCCTTTCTGAATTTTGCCTTTAAAGGCCGCCTCAAAAAATCATCTATACTCTATCTGATTTCTATTATTTACTGCAGCCTGTACAGCCTGTACCTGTTAATTTATCAAATATGCTGGGTTTATTATAGTTGACCTTTTCTTCTGGTGCTTTTTTCATCAATTGCTCCCAGCAGTCCTTACACAATGTTGTTCCTGCATTCTTTATAATATTATCAGATACGCCTTTGTTTTGCAACTTTTCTTGTCGATCTTCAATCTTAGCTACCTGGTATTTTACTGCATCATTTCCAGCAACTGCTAGAGCTACATTTCCCCGGAAATCTGGGGAATTTTTACGGGTAAATCTAACTCCCAGTTCTCTTGCCCATTCAAGGTATTTTTCTATCTGATCTTTGTCCATATCTCCCCGGATGATAAGCTTTTTGGCCTCATCTTTTTCTAAGAGCTCCTTTATTTCAGGATAAACTGCATTTTCTTTAAGCTGTTCTTCAACTAAATAGCCGAGTATCCGTTCTTCAAACTCTCCTAAAAAGCGATTTTTTTCTCCCTTTTTTATTTCAGGGGCACCAAAAGCACCTTCCCGGGCAGTTTTTTCTAATTTACTTTCTCCATTATTGTTCTGCATATCTATACCTCCTTGCTTTATTTTATCATTTATATTTTTTAATTCAAAATTTTTTTGAATAAAATCGACCTTTGAGTAAAAAACTCCCCTGCAGGCAGGGGAGTTGATAAAAATAATCACTATTTAAAGCAGAAAATAATCTGAGATTTAAATGCCTGAATAGCCATGGTCATGATGACCGGCAGCCTTTAATCTGGCAACAGCTCTTTCATAGGCTGCTTCAGCTCTGGCAAAATCTATTTTTTCTTCATCTTTTTCCAGTTTTTCTTCTGCCCTTTCTTTAGCTCTTTTTGCCCTTTCAACATCGATCTGATCGGGAGTTTCGGCGGTTCTAACAACCAGGTTGATCTGATCTGGCTGTACTTCCATAAACCCATCACTGATTGCAATCTGGGTTTCTTCTTCATCTTTAGAGATTCTAACAACTCCAATTTTCATTGCAGTTACTAAAGGTGCATGTCTTGGTAAAATACCGATTAAACCATCGATCGCTGGACCCTCTAGCTTATCGATCTTACCACTGAAGATCAGTTTCTGTGGTGTAACTACATCAAGTTGAATTTTAGGAGCTTCAGCCATTTTTATTCACCTTCTTCTAACCTTTTAGCTTTTTCAACCGCATCCTCTATGGTACCTACCATATAGAAAGCTTCCTCAGGTAGATCATCATAACGACCCTCTAAGATTCCTTTAAAACCTTTAATGGTCTGTTCAAGCTCTACATACTTACCTGGAGTACCTGTAAACTGTTCGGCAACAAAGAAAGGCTGAGATAAAAATCTCTCGATTCTTCTGGCCCTGTTTACAACCAATTTATCCTCCTCAGAAAGCTCATCCATACCTAAAATCGCGATGATATCCTGAAGATCTTTGTATTCCTGCAGTATTTCCTGTACCTGACGGGCTACATTATAGTGTTCTTCTCCCAAAATTCTGGGGTCTAAGATATTGGAAGTAGAATCAAGTGGATCTACAGCAGGGTAAATACCCTTTTCCACGATATCTCTCGAAAGAACAGTTGTAGCATCAAGGTGAGCAAATGTTGTCGCAGGAGCAGGGTCAGTAAGGTCATCAGCAGGTACATAAACAGCCTGTACAGATGTGATGGAACCTTTTTTGGTTGAGGTAATCCTCTCCTGAAGTGTACCAACATCATAGGCTAAGGTAGGCTGATAACCAACAGCAGAAGGCATTCTACCTAAAAGAGCAGAAACCTCTGAACCGGCCTGAATAAAACGGAAGATATTATCGATAAATAATAATACATCCTGACCGGCTTCATCACGGAAATATTCAGCCATTGTTAAACCTGTTAAACCAACTCTCATCCGTGCTCCAGGTGGTTCATTCATCTGGCCAAAAACCATCGCCACCTTATCTAAAACATCAGCTTCCTGGAATTCTAACCAGAGGTCATTACCCTCTCTGGTTCTTTCGCCAACACCTGAGAATACAGAATAACCTCCATGCTCGGTAGCTATGTTATTGATCAATTCCTGGATAAGTACTGTTTTACCAACACCAGCACCACCGAATAAACCTACCTTACCACCTCTTGTATAAGGGGCTAGCAGGTCGATTACCTTGATTCCAGTTTCAAATAATTCGGTTGATGTTTCCTGCTCCTCAAATTTAGGTGCAGAGCGGTGAATCGGCATCCTCTCTTCGGTATCTACCCCACCTCTATTATCGATTGTTTCTCCAAGTACATTAAAAATTCTTCCCAAAACAGCTTCTCCAACAGGAGCACTGATGGGATCACCCTGGTCAACAGCTTCCATTCCTCTAACAAGTCCATCTGTAGACGACATCGCAACTGAACGAACTCTATTATCACCGAGCTGCTGCATGACCTCACAGACTAGATCTATGTCTCTTTCTTCATCTTCTATTTTTATAGCATTGTAGATAACAGGTAGTTTGCCGCCCGGAAACTCTATATCAACTACCGGACCGATTACCTGAACTACTTTACCAATGTTCTGGTCACTCACTCAAATTCCTCCTTTATTAAAACTTTATTTAAGCGCCTCTGCTCCACCGACAATTTCAGTAATTTCTTTGGTGATTTCTGCCTGGCGAGCTCTATTATATTTCAATGTTAATTTATCTATCATTTCGCTGGCATTTTCCGTTGCAGAATCCATTGCAGTCATCCGGGCCCCAAATTCACTGGCCTTTGATTCTAAAAGGGCAGAATAGATTACATTAATCAGGTACTGGGGTAAAATATTATCAAATACCTCAGCTGGAGTGGGCTCAAAGATATAGTCAACATATTTTTTAGCTATATCATCTTCTGCCTGTTCATCACCTGTAGCTTCTTTTTGTGAATCCATTTCTGCATCACTAAACTTTTCAACCGGTAAAAGCTGCATTGTCTTTACTTTCTGGCTGATCGCCGAATTGAAGTGGGTATAGATCAAAGATACCTTCCTTACATCACCTGCTAAAAAGTAATGCATTATCTCTTCGGCAATATTATTAGAAAAGCCATAACCTGGATAATCATCAAGCTGTACATATTCGGCAACTATATCTGCATTTATTCTCCGGAAATAATCTCTGGCTTTACGCCCCATTAAGATCAATGAAACATCTTCTTCCTCTTCTAAAATCTTTTCAGCTTCATTAATCACCTTATTATTATAGGCTCCACATAGTCCTCTATCACCAGTAATAACAATCAGCAGATGACTGCCCTCTTCACTTTCTTCTAAAAGTGGATGTATTTCTTCTGAGGTCCTGGTAAATACTCCTCTAAGAACCTCAACCGTTTTATTAAAAAAGGGCCTTGCATCTTCTGCTCTATCCTGAGCATTTTTCAGCTTGGCTGCAGCAACCATTTTCATGGCCCTTGTGATCTTCTGGGTGTTTTTTACACTGCTTATCCTCCGCTGAATATCTTTCATATTCTGCATTGTTATTTCACCTCAGCTTCCTCTGCTTCGGTATCAGATTCGCTTAAAGAATCATCCATGTCAACAATTGTTTTCTTTTTAACTTCGAACATATCTTTAAACTCATTAATTGCCTTTTTAATATTTTCTTTAAGTTCATCAGTTAACTTACCTTCTTCTTTGATTTCCTGACCAAGTTCAGGATGAGTACTATCTAGATAATCCAAGAACTCAGCTTCAAAGCGCTGTAGATTATCAACAGGTAGATCATCTAAAAATCCGTTTACAACAGTATAGATAATTATAACCTGATCTTCTACATCCATTGGAGAATACTGATCCTGTTTTAAGATCTCAACTATTCTTTCTCCGCGAGCCAGTTTCTGCTGGGTTGCTTTATCAAGGTCAGATCCGAACTGGGAAAATGCCTCTAATTCACGGTACTGTGAAAGGTCAAGTCTTAAAGTACCGGCAACTTCTTTCATCGCTTTTATCTGAGCATTACCACCAACTCTGGACACAGAAATACCAACATTAACAGCCGGTCTTACACCTGAGAAGAAAAGCTCACTCTCAAGATAAATCTGTCCATCGGTGATAGAAATTACGTTGGTAGGAATATAGGCGGAAACATCTCCGGCCTGTGTTTCAACGATAGGTAGGGCTGTAAGTGAACCTCCACCTCTTTCATCATTCAATTTAGCCGCTCTCTCTAAAAGACGGGAGTGTAAATAAAATACATCCCCTGGATAAGCTTCACGTCCAGGTGGTCTTCTTAAGAGAAGTGACATCGCCCGGTAGGCAACAGCATGTTTGGAAAGGTCATCATAAACAACCAGTACATCTCTGTCATCTTCATACATAAAGTGCTCACCCATTGCACAACCTGCATAGGGAGCAATATATCTGATTGGAGCCGGCTCACTTGCAGTAGCAGAAACTACTATAGTGTAGTCCATCGCTCCTTCTTCTTCTAATCTTTTGGTAAGTTGGGCCACCGTTGAGTTTTTCTGACCAATGGCCACATAAATACAGATTACATCATTATCTTTCTGGTTAATAATGGTATCAATACCGATCGCGGTCTTACCTGTCTGGCGGTCACCGATAATTAATTCACGCTGACCTCTACCGATCGGTGTCATCGAGTCAATTGACTTTAATCCCGTCTGCAGTGGAACCTCAACAGGCTGACGGTCAACAACCCCTGGTGCTTCTGATTCTACAGGACGATATGTATCACTTTCGATAGCACCTTTGCCATCAAGTGGCTGGCCAAGTGGATTAACCACTCTACCTAAAAGTGCATCACCAACCGGAACCTCAACAACTCTTCCGGTTCTTTTTACATCATCACCTTCCTGTACCTTGGTTTCATCACCAAGTAAAACTACCCCAATATTATCTTCCTCTAAGTTCAATGCCATCCCAAAAACTCCATTGGGGAATTCTAGCAGCTCACCTGCCATGGCATCTTTAAGTCCATAAACATGGGCAATACCATCTCCAACATCGAGAATGGTACCAACACCCACGGACTCTATTTTTTGTCCATAATTTTCTATTTCTTTTTTTATAATGGAACTAATTTCTTCAGGTCTTAGTTTCAAATTAATTCACCCCTAGCTTACTTACTGGAATTGATTCAATTTTCTGCTGTAATCTTTTGAGATCATTGAACAAACTGCCATCTAATATGTAATCTCCAACTTTGATCTTAAGACCGGCTATAATATCCTTATCAACTATATTAAAGATCCGAATATTATAATCGAGTATCTGATCAAGTTTTGACCGCAGTTTATCTTTGGTCTGTTCGTTTAATTCTACAGCAGATCTTACTTCTACATCTAAAATCTTTTCTGCCTGATCAACGAGTTGTTTAAATTCATTAATTATTGACTTCAAATGATACTCTCTTCTCTTTTCGATTAAAATATAGAGAAAGTTGAGAACATCCTGATTTAATTCATCACTAAAAATCTTATCCATGACCCTCTTTTTTTCTTTGGGCAGTATCCTCTGGTGAAATAGAACATTTTTTAGATCTTCATTTTCCTCCAGAACCTGCCAGAATTCTTCTAAACTTGCTTTAAGTTCCAAAAGATTGCCCTTTTCTTTACCCAGGGCAAAAAGACCACGGCTGTATCGATTAGAGACTTCGTTTATCATTGTATTTCACCCAGTTTCTCAGCATCAAGCTGATCGATAAATTGATTTATCATCACCTGGTGCTTGTCTTCATCTAATTGCTCCTGGATTAATCTATTGGTAGCTAAAATGGTCATAGATGCCACCTTATTTCTTAATTCAGCCATAGTTTCTTTTTTGGCTTTTTCTATTTCTTCCATCTTTTTAGCTTTGATATTTTCTGCTTTTTCTTCGGCTTCTTTAATGATATTTTTAGCCTTTACGTTAGCCCTGTCTTCTGCTTTATCAATTATATTTTGGGCTTCACCGCGGGCATCTCTTAATTTTGCTTGATATTTCTCTTTCAGTTTTTTAGCTTCTTCGCGCATCTTTTCGGCATCATCGATCTCAGTATTTACATGAGCCGCTCTTTTTTCAAGAATATCTTTGATTGGAGAATAAAGATATCTTTTTAATAGATACATTAAAACAAAGAAGTTAAATATCTGCCATAACATCGTAGTATTAATATTAACCAAGAGAACATTCACCTCCTGAAAGATAATTTGGCTATAAACTGTGCTGACAATCATTTCTCAAAATCTTTAAATTGTCTTTTCTTTAATCAGAAATTAATTTATATTTCTAAAATCGGCCGCAGTTCAAGTTGACTACAGACCAGATAATTTTCTCCAGCCCATCAATTTTGATAGGCCGTGATAAATAATAAAGATAATTCCTCAATACAGCAAAGCAATATTAAGTCAGGAGAATACTCTCCCGACTTAATGATCTACTTGATACTATATTGTAAAGATTAAAACAATGGCTATAACCAGTGAGTAAATACCGGTTGACTCAGCAACAGCCTGACCTAAAAGCATAGTAGTAATGATATTACCTCTTGCTTCTGGATCTCTAGCTACTGATTCAACAGCTTTACCGGCAGCATAACCCTGTCCAATACCAGGACCTATACCTGCAATCATTGCAAAACCTGCTCCTAAAAGTGCTGCTGCTCTAATAATAGTTTCAATAACTTCTGGTGAAAATTCTACCATTATAATTTCCTCCTTTCAGTAATAAAAAAACAAAAAGCTTATTTATACTTATCAAATTGATCTTGAAAAGTATCCTCTAATAAATCCTTTACCGACAAAAGCAAAACAGTAAATTTAATCATAAATAAACCCACTGCTGCAGCTATGAAATTTAAATTTGGATTTCTAGCCGCCGTGAATAAAACAAGAAAATAAAGTCCATATTCTGCAAAATATCTGTTCCTAATAAACTTCTCCGCACTTTCCATATCCATGTTAAGTGCCCTTAATATGTTATTATATTTTAATCTTAAAAGAAGGGTTGCAACTACGAGACCAAAAACAAAACCAAGTAAAGACTCCATATCCCCAGCCACTAAGGCTGAAAGAATCGGCAAAAGAGCGATCAAATAAGTAGTTTTTAAAATCTTCTTCTGCAGTTTTTTTGGATCTTTAATATCCTTCATTTATAATCTCCTCAATAATACTCAAATAATTTTGCACTTCTTTTAAGGATTAAAAACTTAAATTTAAGCAATTAATTTATATGTCTTAAATACCAAAAATCAAGAAAATCGCAATAATCAAAGAATAAATTCCAGTTGAACCAGATACAACCTGTCCCAACAACATAGTTGTGATTATTGCACCTCTGGCCTCAGGTTGCCTTCTCACCGCTGTGGTAGCCTTACCAGCAGCATAACCCATTCCTATACCAGGGCCAACACCTGCTATCAAGGCCAAACCTGATGCAAGAAAAGAACTTATAGTAATGATACTTTCGGCTACTTCTGGACTAAATTCGATCATAAAAGTTTCCCCCTTTCTGGAAACTAGACTTCAAATTATGTTTTGGCCACTGAGATATATGCTATGGCAACCATACCATAGATAAAGCCCTGAATTAAACCAACAAATAAATCAAACCACAAATGCAGTGGAATCGGAATAATCGGTGGTGCAGCCTGATAAATCAAAGTCACAATAATCAAACCACCTATAATATTACCAAATAGACGAAAAGAATGAGAAATAGGTTTTGCCAGTTCACCAATTACATTTATAGGCAGCAAAAAGATTACCGGCTCAGCATAACTTTTTAGATAACCCAAAAACCCATATTCTTTGATTCCCTGCTGCTGAACTACTATAAAGACCACTAAAGCTAGACCTAAAGTTAAATTTAAATCTGCTGAAGGGCTTGTTAAGCCAGGGATTACAAGTATAATATTACTGAGGGTAATGTAGATAAATATCGTGGCGATAAAGGGCATAAACTTCCATCCTTCTCCAGGCAACATTGGTTCAATCTGACCGTGAATAGCTTCAATCAAAAATTCAGCCACATTTTGTTTTTTATTCGGTCTGATTTCCAACTTAGAGGTGAGGTATTTAGCTCCAATTATAATAATTATCATCGTTAACCAACCAACTAAAAGAGTATCAGTTACAGGAAGGTTTTGATTGCCAAATATATAAAATTGTACCGCTGGACCTGGACTCAATATAATTCCTCCTCTCCTAATAATTATTTAGTTATTACTTTTTTAATCATCAAATGTTGAAATAAGCAGTTTATATACAGTATAAAAACCGGCTCCTAAACCAACTAGAAGTCCAGTTAATTTAAATAATAATTCAAAATTTAAAAGGTAATCGATAAAATAACCAAAAGCAAAACCAATCCCACCAGATATTATGATAATCAGACCTACCTGGCTTAAAAGTGATAGAGCTCTTAAAATTTGATTCCAATTTTTATTATCCATATAATCTTACCTTTTTAATATTTTATTATAGATTAATTAAATATGCAAGTAACTTTGTGAAAAAAACAACAATATCCATAAATTCGCAATTTTCTTGCAAATGCTATGGCTGGCTATCTTCGAGAGAACGACCGTCTTTGGGGATTTTAACCGAAAAAAGCCCCAATCTTTTGGCTCCTAAGATGATCATTAAAATAACCGCTGAAAAAATTAAAAACGCAGAATTAAATTGAAAACCATTGATTATAATGGCAACTGCACCTAAAACCAGGCTGAGAATATAAACGGAGATTACAGCCTGTTTTTGGGACATTCCAATCGCCAGCAGGCGGTGATGGATATGGCCCTGGTCTGCCTCTCCAATTGGCCTATCATTAAAAAGCCGTCTGATTATGGCAAAGGTTGTATCTAATATTGGTACCGCTAAAGCAAGCATGGGAACAAAGATGGTAACCGCAGCTGCACTTTTTAAAGCACCGGTAATGGAAACAGCCGCTATTATGTAGCCGATAAACATCGAACCCGTATCTCCCATAAATATACGAGCTGGATTAAAATTATATTTTAAAAAGCCCAAACAGCTGCCGGCAGTTATCAAAGCTAAGAGGGCTGCAGTTGTCTGGTTCTGCTGTAAAGCAACCACAAAAAGGGTTGAAACGGCAATTATTGCTACCCCTGCTGCCAGACCGTCCAGTCCATCGATTAGATTGATGGTATTGATGATACTGACGATCCAAAAAACCGTAAAGGGAAGCGAAAATACACCCAGATAAAGCAGTCCTCCAAAGGGGTTGGTCACAAAATTGATTCTGACCCCAAAAGAAATCAGGATTAAGGCTCCAACAATCTGAGCAGAAAATTTAAGTGGTGCTGAAATAACAAATTTGTCATCCAGCAGACCTACTCCAAGCATAAAACTGCCTCCGATCAATATCCCCTTTAAGGTCTGACCGAGGGGCATTAAAAATAAAGCTGTTAAGACAAAGGCCAGGTAAATTGCTATTCCGCCTGCAGTTGGTATTACTTCTGTATTGATCTTTCTTCGGCCTGGCTTATCCACGATGGCCAGACTGCTGCTAAATTTAATTATGAGCGGTGTGCTCAAAAGCGAAATTATTAAACTGATTAAAAACGCAGCCAGATATTGCAATTAGCTTACCTCCCCTGAATAATTGTTAGTAAAATTAATTTTCCAATTACTTAGTTCCATAAAGTCTGTCACCAGCATCACCAAGTCCAGGAACTATATAAGCATGGTCATTTAACTTCTCATCAAGAGCTCCTACCCAGATATCAATATCAGGATGAGCGCGTTGAATTTTCTCTACTCCTTCTGGAGCAGCTATTAAAACCATTAATTTAATGTTTTTGGGGTTTCTAGCCTTGATAAATTTAATTGCTTCTAGAGCGGTATTACCGGTGGCCAGCATCGGATCAATAACGAGCAGCTCTCTTTCTTCAACATCTGTCGGCAATTTACAATAATATTCTATAGCTTCTAATGTATCAGGATCTCTGTAAAGACCAATATGGCCAACCCTGGCTGCAGGCATTAATTTAAGTATCCCATCTAACATCCCCAAGCCTGCTCGTAAGATCGGTACTATCCCGATTTTTTTGCCGGAAATCATTTTAAACCTGTCTTTTCTAAGTGGGGTTTCTATTTCCACCTCTTTTAAGGGAAGATCCCTTGTTACCTCATAAGCCATCAGGGTGGCGATCTCATTAACCAGTTCTCTAAATTCTTTAGGACCTGTATTTTTATCCCTGATAATTGATATTTTGTGTGTGATTAGCGGATGATCCATTACATGTACTTTGCTCAAAATTAATTCTCCCTTCATTTTGGTTTTAAAAAAGCTTAATTTAGCAATCATTTTCTAAATAACATAAATTGTCAATTATTAAAAGTCTCTTATTATTATTTATTCTACTTAAATCTTCTTAAACCTTTTAATCTGAACTAAAATCCTTTAATTTAAGCAATATTTTTTCCAGTTCTTTTTTTAATACATCTCTGGTCTCCCTGTATACTTCTAATGAAAGTCCAAAGGGATCTTCTATATCTCTGTCATCTTCCTCTGCAAATTCCTTAAGGGTAAATATTTTATCGGCCAAATCTGGATATTCTAAGAGTAAAAAGCGGCTGTGTTTGCGGCTCATCGTGATGATGATATCTTCTTTTTTTAGGTCAATATCCTTGATGTTTTTAGAACTGTGTTCTTCTAAATCTATCCCTAATTCTGACATTACCTGGGTGGTTTTTTCGTTTGCATCAACACCCTTTATCGCAGAAATCCCTGCTGAAAGTATTTCCCAATTATCTAAATCAACCTCATTAGATTTATTGATCATATCTTTTAAAATATATTCTGCCATCGGACTTCGGCAGGTATTTCCTGTACAGACAAATAAAATTCTATGAATTGTCTCCACCTCCTGGTTGAGCTTCATCTTTTGCTGCTGCCGCCTTATAAATCCTGTTCATCAAAGTTTCTCCTAAACCTTCCTCTTTAAGTTCTTCAATATATATTTCTTCTACCTCGGGATCACTGTCCAGCTCTCTCAAAAGAGCAAATAGTTTTCGGGCCAGCTCGGCCGGCTTTTCTCTATCAAAGGCTCTGATGACCTTGAGCTGATCTTCTTTCTGGCCCAGCTCTGTTTGCCGAGAAATTATCAGAGCAATTTTTTTTTGCTCAGCCTTTTTAAAAAGCAAGTCTTTTTTTACTGGATCAAAAATATATAAATTCTTTTGGGGGGCATAATGCCTGTATTTCATCCCCGGTGAAATCACTCCTTGAGTACTTTTTTCTAAATTATTGTTTAATTTAAGTTCTTCACCTAAAAATTCGGCCAGCTCTTCCCGGCTGATACCTCCAGGTCTTAAAACAACTGCTTCTTTTTGACTGAGGTCGATTACCGTTGATTCAACCCCTACCTCACAACTGCCTCCATCTAAAATTAGAGGGATTTTTGTTTTAAGATCAGCATAAACATGTTCTGCCCTGGTTGGACTTGGATAACCTGAAGTATTTGCACTTGGAGCCGCTAAGACCAGACCACTTTTTTGCAAAAGCTTAATGGTTACAGGATGAGAAGGCATTCTAACTGCTACTGTATCCAGACCGGCTGAAGTCTCAGCTGGAACCAGAGAACTTTTTTTAAAAATCAGGGTTAATGGCCCGGGCCAGTATTTATCGATAAGCTTTTGAGCTCTTTTGGAAACCTTTTCTGCTATTAATTTTTCTAAATCCTTTTGAGCTCCGATATGAATTATCAGAGGATTGTCCTGGGGTCTACCCTTAGCCTCAAAGATCCTTTTAACAGCTTCGGGGTTTAAAGCATCAGCAGCCAGACCATAAACCGTTTCGGTTGGTATAGCTACCAGTTCTCCTTTATGCAGAAGTTCAGCAGCTTTTTCTACTGCCTGATCATCATTATTGGCTTTAATTATTTCTGTTTGATAGTTCATCTTTTAACTATTCTCCCTCATACTTAGCACTAACAATTCTGTCATGATCTGCATAATCTTTAATTATTTCTAGTTCACTCCAATTTTCATCAAAAATATCTAGTACTGCCTCGGCCTGTCGAGAACCTATTTCTAAAAATAGCATACCCTCTTTTTTAAGCACTTTTTCTGCCTGAGGAATCAACTTCTTATAAAAATCGAGTCCCTTTTTACCTGCTTCCAGAGCAGTCCTGGGCTCTTTTTTTACCTCAGGTGCTAATTCTGCCATTTCTTTTTCAGAAATATAGGGAGGATTGGAAACCACTATATCAATTTCAGCAATATCCCTTTTTATAAATTCTCTCAAAAGATCACTTTGAACAACACTTACTCGTTCTTCAAGTTCAAACTTTTTTAGGTTGTGGCGGGCGATCTTAAGGGCAGCTTTTGAAATATCAGAACCGACGACCCTAGCATCTTCTAGATAATAGCCGAGGCTGACAGAAATAGCTCCACTTCCACAACCCACATCGATAATCTGGGGTTTTTCTAGCTCATTTTCCCTGCAGTAAGAGATTACTTCCTCAACCAGATTTTCGGTATCTGGTCTGGGAATTAAAACCGCTTCTGATAGGTCAAATTCTAAAGACATAAATTCTTTTTTACCTGTAATATAGGCTAAGGGAATCCGTTTGGCCCTCTTTTTTACCATTTCTCTATAATTTTTAATTTCTTTTTCTTTTAAAGGATAATCATATTTAACATAAAGGTTGATCCGCTCCATATCAAGCAGTTCTGCCATCAGTACTTCTGCATCAAGGCGAGAACTTTCAATACCCCGCTGGGCAAGAAAATTATCTGTTTTATTGAGAAGTTCTTTAATATTCACCCTTATATCTTCTCCAATCTCTTTATATTATCCTCCTCGATTAAGGCATCGATAACCGGAGCTAAATCTCCATCGAGTATTTTATCAAGCTGGTGAACCGTTAAATTGATCCTGTGGTCACTGACCCTTCCCTGGGGAAAGTTATAGGTTCTTATCTTTTCACTGCGGTCACCTGTACCAACCTGTGATTTACGTGCTTCTGCTCTTTTGGCCTGTTTTTCACTCTCTATTTTTTCCTGAACTCTGGCCCTTAAGATCCGCATAGCTTTAGCTTTATTTTTATGCTGTGATTTTTCATCCTGACAGGAAACGGTAATCTCAGTAGGCTCATGGGTAATTCTAACCGCAGAATCGGTTGTGTTTACACTCTGTCCCCCTGGCCCACTGGAGCGATAAACATCGATCCTTAAATCATTGGGGTCTATATCAATATCTACTTCTTCTGCCTCAGGTAAAACGGCAACTGTTGCTGTAGAGGTATGGATCCTGCCACTTGATTCTGTAGAAGGGACCCTCTGCACCCTGTGAACTCCACTTTCATATTTAAGATACTTATATACTTCAGAACCTTCAACTGTAAAGATGATCTCTTTATAACCACCCACACCTGAAAGATTGGCATTCATCACTTCTACCTTCCAGCCCTGGTTTTCAGAGTAACGGCTGTACATCCTGAAAAGATCTGCCGCAAAAAGAGCTGCTTCATCTCCACCAGCTCCAGATCTGATCTCAACTATTACGTTTTTCTCATCATTGGGATCATCAGGTAGGAGCATGATCGGTAGTTCTTCTTCTAATTTTTCTTTGGTAGGCTGCAGTTCTTCTATTTCTAATTCTGCCAGCTCCTGCATTTCCGGATCATCTTCCATTTCTATCATTTCTTCGGCATCTTCTATACCCTGTTTGGCTTCTTTATACTCTTTATATTTATCTACAATTTTCTTTAACTTAGCATGTTTTTTTAATAATTTTTGATATTTACTGCTGTCATTGATAACTTCTGGATCACTTAACTTTTTATTTAAATCCTGATATTTATCCACAAGTTTATCCAGCTTTTCATCTAAATCAAACATTAATAATCTCACCTCTTCTGCTTTAAAAAATTTTAATCCTGTTCTTTATCCTGGCCCTTAACCTGGTGACAACTTCTACAGCGGGCTTCATAAACTTCTGATGCAGCCACTAAAATCACCGGATCATCATAAGCGGCCGGCTCTCCATTTATTAAGCGCTGGGTTCTACTGGCTGGCTCTCCACACTGAATACAGATAGCATGAAGTTTATCTACATATTCTGCCCGGGCCATCAATTCCGGCATCGGACCAAAGGGTTCACTGCGAAAATTTCTATCTAAACCGGCTACGATAACTCTAATTCCACGATCAGCAAGCTTTTCACAGATTTCGATCAAATCATCATGAAAAAATTGAGCTTCATCGATTCCAACTACATTTACCGTTCCATCTATCTGTTCTAAAATCTCATCTGCTTTTTCAATAGGAATTGCCTCTAAACTGTTTCCACTATGGGAAACTACATCATTTTTATTATATCTATCATCTATTAAAGCTTTAAAAACCTTTATTTTTTGTTTGGCTATTTTAACCCTACGCAATCTGCGGATCAATTCTTCACTTTTACCACAGTACATAGGTCCAGTGATAACTTCAATCCAGCCGCTTTTGGTAATCTTGTACATTAACTCACCCCATCTATTTGAAAAAATTCTAAAAAAAAAGCAGAGCTATTAAGCCCTGCAGCAGAAAAAAAGGATTTCTCTTCCGTTCTATTCAGAATCTTCTTCTGATTCTTCTGAAATCCCATATTTTTTATTAAATCTTTCAACACGACCACCTTTTTTAGCTTTACGCTGTTTTCCTGTATAGAATGGATGACAGCTGGAACATACCTCAACTCTAATATCTTCCTTGGTTGATTTAGTATGATAAACCTCGCCGCAGGCACAGGTTACTGTGGTTTCTTTAACATCTGGGTGGATTCCTTCACGCATCTATATCACCTCTCTTGCATACATAATTATTTTTTAACCGATAAATTATCCTATTTAAATCGGAGTAAAGGCATAATTCTCAAGCTAGAGTATATTATAACACAGCACTATTAGCTATGCAAGCAAAATCAATTGCTAAATACCTTATCCAATGTTTTAAGCAACTCTTCATTATCCTGAGTATTTTTAAGCTGTTTTAAAAAGGTATGGCTCAGCTCATAGTCCGTTAAGTCAGCAGTTTGCTGGCGAAGCTTCCAGATTATTTCCAGCTCTTTTTTTCCTAACAGCATTTCTTCTTTTCGCGTTCCAGAACGGTTGATATCGATCGCAGGGAAAAGCCTTTTTTCAGCCAGTCTTCTGCTCAGATGAAGTTCCATATTACCTGTACCTTTAAATTCTTCGTAGATAACATCATCCATCCTGCTCCCTGTATCTACCAGTGAAGTTGCAATAATTGTTAAACTACCACCTTCTTCGATATTTCGAGCAGCCCCAAAAAATCGTTTGGGGAAATGCATAGCTGTTGGATCAAGACCTCCTGAAAGAGTTCTCCCACTGGGAGGTATTGTCACATTTGATGCTCTGGCCAGTCTGGTAATACTGTCCAGCAAAATAACAACATCATTTTTATGTTCAACCAGTCTTTTTGCCTTTTCTAAAACCAGTTTGGCAACCTGTATATGTTCTTCAGGTGGTTCATCAAAGGTAGAACTGATAACCTCAGCATCAACAGAACGTCTCATATCTGTTACTTCTTCCGGTCTTTCATCAATTAAAAGGATCATCATCTTACTTTCCGGATAATTATGACGGATACTATTTGCTATCTTTTTTAAAAGCACCGTTTTACCAGCTTTAGGAGGAGAAACAAGCAGCCCCCGCTGCCCCTTACCGATTGGAGCGATCAGATCAATAAAACGGGTCGAAATTTCGTTTTTATGATACTCTAATTTAAATCTTTCTTCAGGGTAAAGAGGAGTTAGATCCTCAAAGTAGGCTCTTTCTCTTGCCTTTTCTGGATCCTGATAGTTAACCGCTTCAATTCTCAGCAGGGCAAAATATTTTTCGCTATCTTTGGGCTCTCTAACCTGGCCGGAGACAACATCACCTGTTCTTAAATCAAAACGCCTGATCTGGGATGAAGATATGTAAATATCATCACTGGAAGGAATATATTTAGAAGGCCTTAAAAAACCATAACCTTCGGTGTTGATGATCTCTAAAACTCCCTCCGCAAAAATATGGCCTCCCTGCTCGGTCCCTTTTTCTAAAATCGCAAAGATGAGATCTTTTTTTCTCATCTGAGAATAACCGGAAACCCCCATCTCCTTTGCTATTTCATGTAATTCTGTAATTGTTTTTCTCTCTAGTTCACTGATGTTAAGCACATCAAGTCCACCTTTCTAATATCTTTAATTATCTTCAAGCTTTATCCTGCCTTACCGTTAAGTTATTCATTTAAAATAATTTGTAATTAAAACGGAGTAGTATTTAAAGCAGTTTTAATTATGTTTAAGCTTTGCCCTGCCCTACCGTTAAGTTATTCATTTAAAATAATTTGTAATTAAAACGGAACAGTATTTAAAGCCGTTTAATTATGTTTAAGCTTGTCCGCATTCACCCAAGAAACACTGACACATTTGGACAAGCAATAATTAAATGGCTTTATAATGCGTTGTGTAGTTTTTGCAAATTATTTTAAATAATAAAGTTAATACGTCACGAAGCTTTTAACAAATTATTTTAAATAATAACGTTTAATCCAAGTCTAAACAAAATATAAACACCAAAAATATAAACCACAGCAGCTAAAATAGCATCCCAGCCCATAAACAAAAAGGAACGACGGGATCGATAAAAAAGTCCGATTAAGATAATGGTTGACATAATTATTCCTACTACCGCTGTTACAATATGAATAATTTTGGCATCTACCAGCAAAACTCCCTGCTGATAAAAAAGGTCGGCAAAAAATATAACGGCCATATTTACAATATTGCTTCCAAATACATTACCAACAGCAAGGTTGTAGGCATTTATTTTAACAGCTGCAATAATTGCCACCAGTTCTGGTAAAGAAGTCGCAGCAGCAACAAGGATTGATCCGATAAAACTCTGGTCAATGCCTGTCAAAAGGGCAATCTCCTCGGCAGTGGTTGTCAAACTAATTCCGCTAAAAAGTATGACTATAGCTGCTACAGCAAAACCGATTAGAGCATTTTTATAGCTATATTTATGTACTTTATCTTTTTTAGATTTATGTTGTTTATCAAGGGGATTTTTTTTGTCATATTTGAAGATTAAAATCATCCCACCTAAATAACTTAAAAGTAAAACTATACTATCGATACCGATTCCGAAAATACTGAGATGAATATTCATGAAGTGGGAAACAATTAAGCTGAAAACCACCAGGGCTGAGAGCAAAACACCCAGCAGGCCGGTAATAATATGACTGTAGTTAACCCGAAGTAATAGAGGACCATGTCCCTGCAGAAGATCAGCTAAAGAGAGCATAGCGAGGTTAAAGGTGTTACTACCAAAAGCATTACCAACGGCTATATCGGGAGCACCAACAACAGCAGAAGTAATACTGGTAACAAGCTCAGGTAGTGAGGTTGCTAAAGAGATCAAAACAACACCGATAAAGACCTGACCTAAACCACTTTTATCCGCGATGATTTCACCAAAAAGAGAAATATAGCTGCCTGCCACTATAATAAAAAAGGCCATAACTATAAATGTAAACCAGATCTGTGCCAATTTAAACTCCTTTCTGAAAAAGAAAAAAGGAGAAATCACCAAAAGGTAACTTCCCCTCGATATATTTCTCAGATTAACCTAAATTACCATGCTTTATCATTACTGCCCAACATTTTTATTTTTTCTTTTACTTTTTCGGTAATCGCATCTCTACCTGGGCCACAGTATTTGCGAGGGTCATAAAGCTCTGGTTTTTCCGCAAAAACTTCTTTTATCTTTGCTGTAAATGACTGCTGGAAATCGGTGTTTACATTGACTTTATTTACACCATAGCCAACAGCAGTATTTAAATCTTCGGCTGAAATACCAGAAGCTCCATGTAAAACTACCGGCATATCAATCAACTTTTTAATGGTTTTAAGTCTTTCAAAATCAAGTTCAGGCTCTCCTGCATAAACTCCATGTGCAGTACCGATCGCGATTGCAAGAGCATCTACACCTGTTCTTTCTACAAATTCTAGTGCCTGATCTGGATCTGTATACATCGCATCTTTTTCATCAACGGTGTGGTCATCTTCTGTACCACCGATAGTACCCAGTTCTGCTTCAACACTTACACCCACAGAATGAGCAGCTTCTACTACCTTTTTAGTCAGAGCTATGTTTTCTTCAAATTCTTTTTTAGAAGCATCGATCATAACTGAAGAAAAACCGGCTCTAATACAGTTCATTATACTTTCAAAACTACTTCCATGGTCAAGGTGAAGTGCTACGGGGATTGAAGTTTTATCAGTTGCTGCTTCAACCATCTTGATCACATAATCCATTCCTATGTAGCGAATAGCGCCTTCGCTTGCCTGGAGAATTAATGGCGAATTAAGTTCTTCAGCACCCCTTATAATGCCCTGGAGAAACTCCATGTTATTAATGTTAAAGCCACCCACACCATAAGTTCTTTTGTGTGCATCCTGAAGAATATCAGCCATTGGAACTAAATTCATAATTAATAAACCTCCTGTTTTTTTGTTTAATATTCAGGGCAAAAATATTATTTACCCTGAACATGATGCAGTCTCACCACATTTAACTGCCTTAAAGTATGTAAGTCAGAATTTCTGGCAGCTGGAATGTTCAGATGAGTACCACATTTGTTACATACAATCTGAATTTTATCAGAAAACAATTTGATATTCAAATCCTGACTACCACATTCACAACTTAGTGAGCCTGCAGCAGCAATATCATCAAGTATATCTAAAGCCTGCAGCATAATTTCTGGGGATTTGAAATCATCAAATCCAAGTTCTGCAGCGATTAAATCTAAATCTCTTTTCTCGGCCTTGATTTCATGGTTAACCTTTTCTGTAGGCCCAAAAAAGCCCGGATTAAGACCTGTCTCCTTACAGGAAAGAGAAATGATCGAATCTGAATGCCAGAAAGATTCTGAAGAAACCAGCATCTGATGGCTGGTATCACAGTGCAGGCAGAAATAATCTATTTCGATTCGTGAATTCTCTTTTCTTTTTACAGTTAATTTAAGAGCACCACAACTGCAATGAAGTTTTTTTATCTCTGCAAGTGGTAAAGCAAAGATATTTAATTCATCTCTTTCCAGACGGCCACAAGCAGGGCAGTTGAGAGCAATTGTAGTAGAATAATCTATAATCATATCAGAGCCCGACCGTTCTGTATAAGGTCAGGTCTTCACCTCCTTAATCTAACTATTCTTCATTTGAATTCAAAATCCTTTTTTAAAATTCAAAATTAGATTAAGGAAGTAATAATTCTAGTTATCTTCTTTAACTATTCTTTTGATCTCTCTGATTCTTTTGCTGTGTTCTTCATTTTTAAAGCACTCGGCAAATGCATTGCTTTCATATTCACTACCAGCCTTGATGCCCTCATTATAGCCTTTATTAACAGCTCTTTTGATCATTGTTACAGCCTGGGCAGAACGATCTGTGATCTGTAAAGCAAGTTCCCGGGCTGAGGTATATAAAGAACGAGGAGTAACAACCTTATTGATCATACCAAGCTCATAAGCCAAATTGGCATCGATAATATCACCTGTATAAAGAAGTTCTTTTGCCTCACCAACCCCGATCAAACGTGGTAAGCGCTGGGTGCCGCCAAAGGCAGGTATAATACCCAGTTTAACTTCAGGTTGACCGAAGCGAGCTCTGGTAGAGGCGATCCTTATATCACAGGCCAGAGCAATTTCCATACCCCCACCTAAAGCATATCCATCCACAGCAGCAATAACAACCGGACAGCTTTCTTCGATCAAATTACAGATCTGATGACCTTTTTGAGAAAGCTCTTTGGCCTCCTGACTATTTAATTTTTCTAAATAGTCTATATCACCACCTACAGAAAATGCTTTTTTACCTTTTGCTGTAAGGATTACAGCTCCAAGCTCATCTCGACTAAAAACCTCTTTTAAAGTTTGAAGAAGTTCATCTAAAAATTCTTCATTATAGGCATTTAAAACCTCAGCTCTATCAAAAGTAACTGTTGCAATTGAAGCTTCATACTTTGATGTGATATATTGTCCTGACATGATTTACCCCCTAATTTTTGTTCTCAAGAGCAGCTGCAATAAAACTAACAAATAGTGGATGTGGTCTGTTAGGACGTGATTTAAATTCTGGATGGAACTGTACACCAACAAACCAGGGATGAGAAGGAATCTCTATTATTTCAACCAGTCTTTCATCTGGTGATAAACCACTCAAAATCATTCCTGCCTCTGTTAACTGACTGCGATATTGGTTGTTGAACTCATAACGGTGACGATGACGTTCATATATTACTTCTTCACTGTATGCCTTTCTGCTGATACTCTCTTCTTCAAGTTTACAGGGATAAAGACCCAGCCTCATTGTTCCTCCCATATCTTCAACATCATGCTGATCTGGCATCAATGCAATCACAGGATCAGCTGTTTTTGGATCAAATTCAGAACTGTTAGCCCCTTCAAGCCCTAAAACATTGCGTGAATACTCTATAACCGCACACTGCATTCCCAGGCAGATTCCAAAATAGGGAATCTCATTTTCTCTGGCATATTTAACAGCTTTTAGCTTACCCTCTATTCCCCGGTCACCGAAACCACCAGGTACTAAAATACCATCTAAATTATCAAGAATATTTTTGAGGTTTGTTTCATCTTCAAGTTCTTCTGCATAAACATATTCGATCTCAACCTCAGAATTGTTTGCAACCCCGGCATGGGTAAAGGATTCGGCTATACTTATGTAAGCATCGGGCAGTTCTACATACTTACCAACGATACCTATTCTGATGGTATGATCAAGATTTTTGATTTTATCGACCAGATTTTTCCACTCTTCAAGATCAACCTCTTCGATCCTGCCTTCTAATTTTAATTTGCTAACTGCGTTATCGGCAAGACCCTCTTTTTCTAGCATCAGAGGAACTTCATAAATATGTTCTGCATCAACAAGCTGAATAACATCTTCTTTTTCCACATTACCAAAGAGGGATATCTTATCCTTTACCTCCTGGGATAATTTTCGATCAGAACGACAGACAACGATATCAGGCTGAATACCAATACTGCGCATCTCTTTGATACTGTGCTGGGTTGGTTTGGTTTTAAGTTCACCGGCTGTTTTTAAATAGGGAACTAAAGTACAATGGATATAGAGGATATTATCTTTACCCAGATCATTTTTTAACTGTCTGATCGCCTCTAAAAAGGGAAGACTCTCGATATCACCAACCGTACCTCCGATTTCTGTTAGTACTACATCGGCATTTGTTTCCCGGCCGACCCTGGTTATCCTTTCCTTTATTTCATCGGTAATATGGGGAATAACCTGTACTGTTGCCCCCAGATACTCTCCCCGACGTTCCTTGCGAATCACCGAACCGTAGATCTTACCGGTAGTCACATTATTACTCTGACTTAAATTAGTGTCAATAAAACGCTCATAATGTCCTAAATCCAAATCGGTTTCGGCTCCATCATCTGTTACAAAAACTTCTCCATGCTGATAAGGACTCATCGTTCCTGGGTCATAATTAATATAGGGATCAAATTTTTGAATACTTATATTTAAACCTCTGCTTTTAAGCAAACGGCCCAGTGAGGCAGCTGTAATACCTTTGCCAAGGGCAGAAACAACTCCTCCTGTTATGAAAATATATTTGGTCATTTTTACTATCTCCTCCAATTAAATTGATTACATTTCTGCGGGGGCACTAATCCCGAGCAATGTTAAAACATTTTTAAGCACCTGACGGGCTGCATCGACAAGATATAATCTGGCCCCTGAAAGTTCATTGTTATCTGTATTAACCCGACAGTTATTATAAAAAGCATGAAATGCTGTAGCCAGATCATAGGCATAAGCGGTTAAGTGATGGGGCTGTCTTGACTCTGCACTTAATTTTATTTCTTCTGGGAAACTGGCCAGCATTTTCATCAAATCTACTTCGGCAGGATCACTCAGCAGCTTAAGATTTTCGGAATCGGGCTCTATTTCCGCATTATCTATGATACTGTGAATCCTGGCATGGGCATACTGAACATAATATACCGGGTTATTACTTGACTCTTCTTTGGCAAGCTCCAGATCAAAATCTAAGTGACTGTCCGTGCTCCTCATTATATAATAATAGCGGGCAGCATCTGTACCTACTTCTTCATTAACCTCATTCATGGTTACAAAACTGCCTGCTCTTTTTGACATCTGCATTTTTTCTCCGTTTCTGAGCAGGTTTACCATCTGAACTACTATTATTTCTAAAGTATCTCTCCCATAACCAAAGGCTTCAATAACCGCCTTCATCCTCGGTATGTATCCGTGATGATCTGCACCCCAGACATTGATCAACTTATCAAAACCTCTTTCTAATTTATCCAGGTGATAAGCTATATCTGCAGCTAAATAGGTTGGTGAACCATCTGATTTGATCACAACCCTATCTTTATCATCCCCAAATTCACTTGATTTAAACCAGAGAGCTGCTTCTTCTTCATAAATATAGCCCTTATCTCTTAAAACATCAACAGCTTCATTTATCTTGGCTGGATGCAGGGTTCTTTCGCTAAACCAATTATCAAATTCTATCCCAAATTTATTTAAATCTTCCTTTATTTTTTGCAGCATATCCTGATAGGCAAATTCTCTACAGATATCCAGCTGTTTTTGCTCTTCCTCTTCTAGAATATCTCTACCGTATTCCTGATAAAGGTCTTCAGCAATCTCTATTACATAATCACCTGCATAAACATCTTCCGGCAGCTTGATTTCTTTACCACAGATTTCCCGGTAACGAAGCAGGGTTGACTCAGCTAAAATATCCATCTGATTACCGGCATCATTGATGTAGTATTCTCTTTCTACATCATAACCGGCAGCTTCCATTATCGAAGCACATACATCTCCAACAACCGCACCTCTGCTGTGGCCGACATGAAGAGGTCCGGTTGGGTTGGCAGATACAAATTCTATTTGAACCCTTTTACCCTGACCTGTATCGATCTTACCATAATCATCTTTTAGTTTATTGATCAATTTCAGGTTTTCATAAAGCCAGTTCTTTTTTAACTTAAAGTTGATAAATCCTGGGCCAGCAATAGAAATCTCTTCTACCCCTTCTCCCTCAAAGTTATCCACGATTATTTCAGCAATTTTACGGGGGTTCATCCCGGCCTGAGAAGCTGCTGCCATCGCGAGGTTAGTAGCATAATCTCCGTGTTCTTTTTCCCGGGGCTGTTCCACAGAAATCTCCGGTACTCCTTCTAATTCGAGTTCACCTTCATAAATCGCTTTTTTTAGACTTTCGGCCAGAGCACTAATCAATTTAGCCTCTACTAAAGCCTGTAAATTTTTATACAAAACACTTAACCTCCTATATTTATTCTTCAATATTTTAATTGCCACTGCAATACTTTAAATTTTTACTTATTCTATAATATAGTATAACTCAGCTTCAATTTGTGCTGAGAACTTAATTCACCACCCAAAAAAAGCTGATACTCAATCTTTATTATACCATTACTATCCTCAATATCAATTTTTAAGTGACTGGTTTTAACAGCTAACTCAAGTTTGCCATAAGCTGTTTTAAAATATCCCTTGATTTTTTGGGCCTTTTTAAAAGTCTGTTTCATCTCTGCAGGTTCTTCCCTCAAGAGCAAAACTCTTTCTGTTTTAGGATCAATCTTCAAGATCGTTCTGGCTCCATCTAAACCTTCAGAATGATCATTATAGCTAAGATAATATTTTTCCTTCTTTATATAAAGCTCACCTTTAAATTCACTCTTGATATTTGTGGCAGCTTGTTCACCAACATAGTCCTGCCTGTTTTCTAATTTTATCAAAACTTTTTTATTCATAACTGTTGATCACTCCATAATAGAATGTGCTTCAGGCAAAAAGATTTAACTTGAAAAAACCACAGCCATAATTAACTGCGGTTTCAAAAATGCTATATTTTAATACTCTTTCCAAATTCTACTGCAGATTGATGGTCTTTTATAGCTTTAAAATTCTTGACTATACACCCCTGTTCCTCAAGGGCAGCCATAACCTCTTTAAGTGCTTTTCTGCTTGCAAAAAACCTGGGCTTAACATAAGCATAGGCATTCTGGCCGGTAGTTCTTTTGACATCCTTAAGAAATTTTCTTAAAGAATTATCGATCTTTCCTTTAAATATCCCCAGGGTTGGACTACCAGCAATTACGAGGTCATAAGGATAAAAGGAGACTCCTCCAGCTCCATCAGCTGTGTTTTTTAGTTCTACCCGAAAACCCTGTTTTTCTGCACCTTCTTTTATACCTTCTGCAATTTCTTTTAAATCATCATCAGGTGTATGAATAATTAATATCCTCTGCAACTTAAGCCCTCCTTTTTTCAATCTTAATTCTATCATAAAAAAATATCTTTTTACAGGGCAATTTAAGAATTATTTATCAAATTATTATTAAACAAAAAAAGACCCCACTCATTTAATTAAAAATCTATGCAGAGAGGAGGGCCTTTTTTAAAAAATATTAAATTATTTTAAACCCAATTTGTTGACAAGCTTATCTTTAGGCATATAGCCAACCAGTTTATCTTTAACTTCTCCATTTTCAAAAACCAGCATGGTTGGAATACTCATGATTCCATATTGAGAAGCTACTGCTTGATTTTCATCAACATTTAATTTGGCAACTTTAATAGTATCGTCATATTCCTGGGCGATCTCTTCTACCACAGGTGCTACCATCTTACAGGGACCACACCATTCTGCCCAAAAATCAACAACTACAGGTTTGTCTGCACCTATTACTTCATCTTTAAATGTCACATCTGTTACTTCTATTGCTTTAGTCATTTGAATTTCCCCCTTATCTATAATTATTCAGCAGCTACTGCTGCATCTTCGGCTAAACTTTGAAGCTTTTTGAGAATTGTTTTTGCAGGAACAGCCCCTACCTGTTCTGCTGCACCATCGTTGATCACGGTTTTTGGTACTCCAGACACACCATAACTGGCTGATAATTCTTCAAATTCCACTGCCTCTATCATTGCTGCCTTGATCTTTGGATTAAGCATTGCCATTTGATGGGCAACCCTTACCGCTCTAGGACAATAGGGACAGGTTGGTGTAACAAAAACCTGAAGTGAAACATCGAAATTTATCGCCTGCACCGCTTCTTTTATCTTTTTAGAAAAATCAATCCTGCTTTTATCTGAAGCATCAAGTATATCTTCTATTAAAGAGGTAAATTCATAACCAGAAGGGATACCATAAAAATGAACTCCCAGGTCTTTATCATTTTCATCTAAAAATATGATTGCAGGTGCTTTATCAACCTTAAATTCGGCAGCTTTTTTACTGTCTAAAAAATGTTTTTCAAAATTTACTCTTTCATCAAGAGCTGTTACTTCCGATAAAATTTCTTCTGTATCTTCACAGTATTCACAATCATTTTCTTTTGCAAAGAAAAGAAGATTTACATCATCCTTTAAGTTTGCGGAAAAAAGATCTTTTATTTTTCCTTTTTCTTCTTGATCGATCTTTGCCATCCAAAATCACTCCTTAATTTAAGCTAAAATATTATAAGATTTGGTGCATCGAATTCGCACTATATTCATTATACTAGATATACTGATAAATAAAGTAAAGTAATTAACATTAGCTCAAAATTAATTTTCTAAAAATACATTATAGGCAAGATAACTATTATAGACATCAACCTTGCTAACAACCTCATAGGGAGAGTGCATCGAAAGCACAGGTGGTCCGGAATCAACTACATCCATATTGTAATTTGCCAGAAATTTGGCGATGGTTCCTCCACCACCTTCATCTATTCTGCCCAGCTCTGCAGTCTGCCAGATTACACCTTTATTGTTGAAGAGCCCTCTGATCTCGGCCATAAATTCTGCACTGGCTTCTGAAGCTCCAGCCTTACCACGGGCTCCTGTGTATTTAGAAATTACTATTCCCTTACCCAGATAGGCTGAATTATATTTTGCATATAGCTCAGCAAAATCGGGATCATAAGCTGCATTTACATCAGCAGAAATAACCTTGGAATTCTGCATCACCCTGCGGAGTAGAAGTTCGCTGTAAGAATCATAATAAAGGTCAACTAAATTTGCAAGCTGATCTTCAAAAAAGTGAGATTGCATACCTGTGCTACCCATACTGCCAACTTCTTCTCTGTCCATTAACAGTATCATAGAAGTGTATTTGGGCTGGCCTAAATCTAAAATCGCTTCTAAAGCGGTAAAACTACAAACCCTGTCATCATGACCATAACCTGCTAAAAGCCCCCTATCAAAACCGGCATCACGGGTTTTAAAAGCTGGTACAGCCTGCAGATCAGCACTCATAAAGTCCTCTTCTTTTATTCCATATTCTTTATTAAGGTGCTCTAAAATTGCAGTTTTTATTTTTTCTTTTGCATCTTCATCAGCAACAGGGATACTTCCTACAACCAGGTTAAGCTTTTCACCGGTTATTCCCTCTTTCATTGACTTTTTCATCTGGCTTTTACCTAGATGGGGTAAAAGATCACTGATAAAAAATATCGGATCAGATTCCTTTTCACCAATATTTATCTCTACTTCTGTACCATCATCTTTAACAACTATACCATGTAAGGCCAGGGGCATTGTTACCCACTGATATTTTTTAACCCCTCCATAATAATGGGTTTTAAAAAGACCCAGCTCCCCAGCTTCATAAAGTGGATTTGGTTTAAGATCCAGTCGTGGAGAATCGATGTGGCTGCCCACGATCTTTAAACCATCTGTTAGTTCTTTTTCTCCAATTACGGCAGCCATTAAAGCCCGGGAGCGGTTGAGAACATAAATTTTATCACCTTTTTTAAGCTCCTCATACTGCTTTATATTTTTAAATCCGGCTGCCTCTAATTTCTTAACTGCTGCTTTAACGAATTCTCTTTCCGTTTTATTGGCAGTTAAAAAATCTGCATACTCTTTATTAAAGGAAAAAACCTCTTCCCTTTCGTCTTCTCCCATTTCCAGCCAGGCATTTTTGGCCTCATAGCTGAATTTATCTTTTTGCTTTTTTTCTTCTGACATTAAACTACCTCCTTTTAAAATCATCCTGTCTTAAACAGTATAGCAGGCTTAGTTTAAAATTAGAAGTAAACTATTAACAAAATCAAATATTATTCTCTTTCATTTTTGGCAAGTAGAAAGACGAATTCTGAACCTTCTGCTGTGTTTTTGTGATAGATCTCACCATCATGAAGCTCTATTATATCTTTAGAGATTGCCAGACCTAAACCACTGCCTGACTTTTTATTATTATAATTTTTCTTATTGATCTTATAAAACCTCTCCCAGATGTTTTTTGATTCTGCATCTGGAATCCCGGGACCCTGATCCTCGATTGCAAACTTAACCTGAGAACCTAGATCTTTAAGCTTCAACTTGATTTCTCCCTCAGCAGGAGAATATTTAACTGCATTATCAAGGAGGTTGATTATCACCCTTTTGATTTTGTCACTGTCCAGTTTTAATTTTATATCTTTTTCTATTTGATATTCGAAGTTTTGCTTGATATTATTTACCTCTCGATAATTTTCACTTAAATTGTAAACAAAATCAGAAAACTCTACTTCGGTTTTGTTAAGTGAATCAGATTTAAGCTCAGAAAGGCTTAAAATATTATTGACCATTTTTTCTAAACGGTTTGCTTCTTTTATTATCATATTTAAATATTTATTTTTAGCTTTTTCGCTGCTAACCGCACCATCAAAAACAACCTCAGCTGCCCCCCTGATAGAAGAAAGCGGTGTTTTTAATTCATGAGATACATTTGCCACAAAATCGTTCTGAAGTTTTTCGAAACGCCATCTCTCACTAATATCCTGGAATATTAAAACTACCCCCCAGAACTCATCTCCCCGAAAAATAGCCGTACTGTGGATGAGAAGATATTTTTCTTCCGGCTGCTGCAGCTTTAATTCCATTATTTTGCTTTCTTGCTCAACTATAGTACTTTCTATAAAATCTATTATTTCCTGATTATAAAGGATATTTTCTAAATTATCTTCATTTATATTAACACTTTCGGTTCTGTATTGAACGAGTAGTTCATTGCTTCCCTCCACCTTAATTGAAAAAAGTTTTTTAAAGGCATCATTAATGAGGATGATTTCTCTTTCTTTATTTAAAGCCAGCACACCTTCATCCATACCTGATAAGATATGATTAAGCTTATTTTTTTCCTCCCGCAGATTATTGAGGTTCTTTTTTAACTTGCGTGACATATTATTGATACTGACAGCCAGATTTTTAAGTTCGGCCGTGTTCTGTTCGACCGGGAGTTCTGTAAAGTTACCCCTGCTTATCTCCTCGGCAGCTGTGGTGATATTTTTTAGGGGTTTAGCTATACTTTTAGACCATAAATAAGCTATTAATAGGGCCAGAAAAGCTGAAAAAACTGCCAGATAAAACATAATCTGTTTTACCTGATTGATAGTTGAGGTGATCCCATCAACAGAACTGAAAAACAGCAGTCCATACTGTTCATCTCCAGCTTCCATGGAGATCGCATTTAAAACCATCGGATTGTCAAATCCCTCTGGCTCAACCCGGCTGGAAAGCATCTTATTATCAAAAATATTGGCAAAACCATCAAAATTAACCTGTTCATCCTCCCGGGAAGGATAAGAATAGAGTATGTTGCCTGCCCGATCTGACAGCCAGATCTGGCCTCTGTTCATCCTGGCGGTCAGGCTCAAAATCTGGTTGATCTCTGCCTCGTTTTCTGTGAGTAGAGGTTCTTCGAGATCTTCTTTTATCTCATTTAAATTAGATAACACCTCATTTTCTTTGCTGCTGAAAAAGAAATCCTCCAGATAATAGATCATTATAAAGCCGAAAACAGCTATTAAAATCAATCCTAAAACTATAAATCTAAATAACAATTTAGAAAAAAGACTATTGCTCTTCCAGTTTCTGATCATCAAATTTATATCCCACCCCCCAGACAGTTTCAACTGCCTCTGCTGCTTTATCACCCAGTTTTTTGCGCAGAGATTTGATATGGGTATCTACCGTGCGAACATCACCATAATAATCATAACCCCAGACAGCTTTAAGCAGCCTTTCTCTTCTAAAAACTTTTTTGGGGTTTTCAGCCAGGTGCCAGAGTAGTGAAAACTCTTTAGGAGTCAGTTCTATCTTTTCTCCCTGAAAACTCACTAGATGCTGTTCACGGTTAATTATCAGTTCCCCATATTTAATGATCTTTGCATTTTCTGCTGCTTTATTATATCTTCTCAAAACAGCTTTTATTCTGGCAACAACCTCTCTGGGGCTAAAGGGTTTGGTTATATAATCATCTGCACCCAGCTCTAAGCCGGTTATTTTGTCAACCGATTTATCTTTGGCACTTAAAAATATGATCGGCAGATCATATTCCGGTCTTATCTTCTGACAAAACTCCCAGCCATCTTCATCAGGAAGCATTATATCGAGGATCAAAATATCTACTTTTTCTTCCTGCAGTATTTTCAATCCCTTTTCGGTATCTTCTGCTAAAAAGGCATCAAAACCCTCAAAATTTAAGTAGTCATCCAGTATTTCTCTTATATGTGGATCATCATCTATGATTAAAACCTTTTTTTTATTCATCTGCAGCCACCTCTCTCCAGGGATATAATTTAATTACTAAGTAATATTTTATCACCTTAGCCGAAAAAAAGAAAACACCCTGCCTAAAATCAGCAGGGTGCTCTCAGTTCATATACAAATTTATAGGGAGTAGTTAAATCATTATCTCTATTTCTGCGTCGTCTCTTAATCCTTCTATATAATCATTGATAACATCATTTTGTCTCTGTTGCATCATCATTTGTTCTAACTGAGGTTTAATCTGCTCAAAAGGAATAGTCTCTCCACCCTGGGTAAATTGTTCTTCATTAGCTTCATATTCTTCAAGTAATTCTTCTTCAGAAATTTCGAAATCTCCCAGAACTTCCTGTTCGATCAGTTTATTTACTTTTAAACTAGGATTATCTGCAAAAGCCTGCTTGTATTCTTCTTCAGATTCGAAACCCTGATTTTCAAGTACAGCTAAGAAATCTTCTTCACTTAAATCATTCTGCTGTTTGATCGATTCTTTTTGAGCTTGATAAATTTCGTCAACTTCTTCGTCAGTTAACTCTATACCAAGTTCCTCAGCCTGTTGTGAAAGAAGTACATTATCGATTAAAGCATCGAGCTTAAGTTTTTGAAATTCGTCTAGAACCTCATTACCACTTTCCGAGTCAACAAGAACCTGTGCTAACTGCTGATCTATCTGCGCGATCTCCTGCAGCAGTTGATTTACATTAGCCTGTTGGGCTAACTCCTGATCTGTAATCTCTTCACCATTTACCTCAGCTACTATGTTGCCACCGATATCTTCTTCTATACTAGAGTCTACTGGTTCCTCAGGAGTCATATCCATTTCCTGAGCAAAAACAGATGTCGGTACGATCAGAACAGTTATAATTAAGAGTGATACTAATATTTTTTTCATGTTTATCCACTTCCTTTCTCATTTCTTAAATAAAAGTATAATCGATGAATGTGATGAAAATGTGAGAGAAAGTTTAAAAAACTATATATTTAAGCTTAGAAATTGCTTAGATATTCTAAATAGCTCTCATAATTGCGCCTGATTTCTTCCATACTGTCTCCTCCAAATTTGCTGCTGCAGCTTTCAGCCAGCACAGAAGCTGTTATTGCTTCTCCAACTATTGAGGCAGCTGGTACTGCACAGACATCAGAGCGCTCTTTGGCTGCTGTGCGTTTTTCTTTGGAGATCAAATCTGCTGTTTCTAAAGCCTTAGCAAGGGTTGGGATCGGTTTCATGGCCAGTCTGATCACAATCTCTTCACCATTTGACATTCCACCTTCAATTCCACCTGCCTGGTTAGTACAGCGGAAAAAACCCTTTTCTTGATCATAATATATTTGATCATGAACTTCTGAACCAGGCATTGAAGCACCTTTAAAACCGGCTCCGATTTCAACACCTTTAATAGCCTGGAGACCCATTAATTGGGCGGCCAGTTTACTTTCCAGCTTTAAATCCCAGTGAACATGACTACCTATCCCAACCGGAACTCCTGTCACAACTATTTCAAAAACCCCGCCCACAGAATCACCATTTTCTTTCCAACTGTCGATTAATTCTATCATCTCTGCTGTTTTTTGGCTGTCTCCACAGCGGAGGGGGGTTTTATCAAGTTCAGCAAAATATTCTGCCCTGGCTTTTTCGGAATCAAAACGCTCTGGAGTTTCAGCTTTGAGCTGGCCCCAGTTTTTGCTTTTAAGATCACCGATCTGGACTACATGGCTGTAGATATTGATATCGAGTTCATTTAAAAATTGTCTGGCCACTGCTCCTACAGCCGTTCTGGCTGCAGTTTCTCTGGCACTGGCCCTTTCTAAAATATTACGCAGATCCAGTTGGTTATATTTTAAAGCACCTGGTAGATCAGCATGTCCTGGTCTTGGATTTGTCAGAGCCTCAACAGCTTCTCCTTTTTCCCCATCAGGGGCCATAATTTCCAGCCAATTCTGCCAGTCCTTATTTTCCACCGTCATGCTGAGGGGAGAACCAAGGGTTTTTTTATGGCGCAAACCGGAATTTATGATCACCTTATCACTTTCAATTTTCATCCGGCCACCTCGACCATAACCCTGCTGTCTTCTATATAATTGTTCATTTATCTCATCTAGCTCTATTTTAAGCCCGGCAGGCAGACTCTTGATAATTGCTGTTAACCGGGGTCCATGTGATTCTCCTGCTGTTAAATATTCAAACATTTAATTATCCTCCTCAATACTAACTCAGCCCTCAACTACTTTTTTGAAGTTAAGGGCTGTTTTTATAATTTTTTAGTTAATCCAGCTTGATCATTTAAAATCATCTATCTAGGCAAAAGCGATCTTTTTCTCCCTTGCCTTAAAACTGCCCAGAGTTTTATGAATCGCCCTCAGTTCATCCATCATCAGATTGTAGTTGGCAGGTTTTAAAGACTGAGGACCATCAGATAAAGCATTCTGGGGATCAGGATGTACCTCAACCATGATTCCATCTGCCCCAACTGCAACTGCTGCTCTGGCAACAGGTGTTACCAGCTCCCAGCGGCCTGTCCCATGACTTGGATCTGCGATCAAAGGTAAGTGACTGAGCTGCTGTACTAAAGGAATGGAACTTAAATCCATGGTGTTTCTTGTTTCTTCACCAAAGGTTCTTACCCCTCTCTCACATAAGATAACATCATGGTTACCTTCATTCATCACATATTCTGCAGCCAGCAGCCATTCTTTAATCGTAGCTGACATACCCCTTTTTAACATTACCGGTTTATCCAGTTTACCGATCGCCTTTAAAAGCGAGTAGTTCTGCATATTACGGGCACCGATTTGTATTACATCCGTATATTCCATTATCACATCGATGTGTTCAATATCCATCAGCTCTGTGATGATCTTTAAGCCTGTTTCTTCTCTGGCTTCTGCCATATATTTTAAACCTTCTTCTCCTAAACCCTGGAAAGAATAGGGGGAGGTTCTCGGTTTGAAAGCCCCACCTCGAAGCAGTTGAGCTCCACCAGCTTTAACGATCCTGGCCGTTTCTAAGATCTGTTCTCTGCTTTCTACAGAACAGGGTCCTGCCATAACTGTCAGTTCATCTCCACCGATCTTGACCCCATCACCTAAATCGATCACGGTTTTATGCTGTTTGAAGTTCCAACTTGTCAGTTTATAGGGGTCAGAAATCACAACCACTTTCTCTACACAGTTCATCGTCATTAACTTTTCTTTTAAAAAGGTTCTATTATCAGGTGAACCTATTACCCCAACTATGGTTTTTTCCACCCCTGTATTGGGATGAGCTTCAAAATTTAGTTCTTCTATCAGATCAATAACCTTCTGTTTGTCTTCCTCTGTCGCATTATTTTTTAATACCGCAATCATAATTTATCTTCTCCTTTTAATAAGCTTTTTAAATTCTCCATGAAAAATTCATTTTCTTCCTGGGTACCGATCGTTACCCTGATCCAGCTTTCCATAGCAAATTGATGACCAGGTCTGATTATCACACCTTTTTGCTGTAGTTCTTTAAAAACTTTTTCGGCTGACATTCCAGTATCTACCATCACAAAATTGCTCTGGGTCTCAATATATTCCAGTCCAAGTTCTGAAAACTCCTGATAAAGATATTCTTTTCCTTTTTTATTTAACCGATAACATTTTTGCAGGTGATCATCTGCCTCAAGTGCTGTAACTGCAGCAAGCTGAGCTATTCTATTAACATTAAAAGGTCCTCTAATTCTATTTAAATAATCAACCAGCCTGGGATTACCAAGTGCATAGCCTACTCTTAAACCTGCCATTCCATAAGCCTTAGAAAAAGTCCGCATCAAAAAGAGATTGGGATACTGCTCAAGCAATTCTATTCCATCAAAATACTCTTCTGCTGTCATGTATTCATAATAGGCCTGGTCAACCACAAAAAGCACTTCTTCAGGCACCTTTTTTAAAAGTGCTTCGATCTCATTTTTTTCAAGCACGGTTCCGGTCGGATTATTGGGATTGCAGATAAAGATGGCCCTGGTCTGATCTGTGATCGCCTCTAACATCTTTTCCGGCTGCAGGCGGTGGTTTTCATCTAAATCTATTTTTATGCTTTCTCCACCCCTTGACCTGGCTGCTAATTCATATTTAATAAATGAAGGATCTCCCTGGACAATTTGATCACCTTCATTTAAAAGCAGGGTCATCAAAAGATCTAAAATCTCATCTGAACCATTACCGATAAATATATTTTCAAGGGGCAGTGAATAATGTTTACTTAAACTCTCCTTTAATATTCTGCTGTCTGAATCAGGATAAAGATAAACATTTGCTGCCTCTTTTTTAATTGTCTCAATTACTTCTGGAGCAGGTCCTAAGGGGTTTTCATTTGAAGCAAGCTTAACTATTTTTTCCAGGCCAAATTCTCTTTTGACCTCTTCTATGCTTTTGCCTGCCTGATAACGCTTCATGTTTTTTACTCCCTCAGATACTCCATCAAATAAACTGTTCATCAACTCACCTTCCCTTTGTTCGTAATAATATCATTTTATTATAAGCTATATTTTGCCTTAACTTAAATCGAGGCTAAAAGTTCTTCAAAACTGGGAAAAGAAGTATTGATAATTTCACTACCCTTAATCGTTAAACCTTTTTTTGTTCTTAAGGCAAGTACCGCTAAAGACATTGCGATTCTATGATCATGATAACTTTCTACTTCAATTCCACCTTCGACCTCTACCGGCCCATTTATAGTCATCCCATCTGGATGTTCTTCTATTTCAATACCTAATTTCTTAAATTCACTAACAACTGCAGCAATCCGATCTGTTTCTTTGACCCGCAGTTCTTCTGCATCTTTAATCAGGGTTTTCCCTTCTGCAGCTGCTGCTAAAACCGCTATAATTGGAATCTCATCGATCAACCTGGGTATTATCTCTCCACTTACCTCACAGGCTTTTAGATCTGAAGCCTTAACAAGTATGTCCGCTGTTGGTTCTCCACCCTGATCCTTCTTATTTAAAAGGCTGATTTCGCCTCCCATTGCCTGAACGACCTCTATAAAACCGCTTCTGGTCTGGTTTAAACCAACATTTTTTATCAGCAATTCTCCCTCATCTGCTGTTAAAGCAGCAGTTATGAAAAATGCAGCTGAAGATATGTCACCAGGTACCTTGATTTCAAAAGAATTTAATTTTCTTTTTTCTGCTGCCTTTAAAACTATTCTATCTTCCTCAATATCTATCTCAACCCCTGCCCCCTTGAGCATCCTTTCGGTATGGTCACGGGATACTGCCGGTTCATTAATAATTGTTTCTCCCTCTGATTTTAAGGCTGCCAGCAGGATTGAAGATTTAAGTTGAGCACTGGCTACCGGTAAAGTATATTCTATAGCATCAAGTTTCTGACCTCTGATACTCATCGGAGCCAAACCATTTTTACGGGACCAAATCTGAGCTCCCATTCTTGAGAGGGGCCCTATTATCCTCTGCATCGGTCTTTTACGCAGTGAATGATCACCGGTAACTACAGAATAAAAATCCTGAGAAGCCAAAAGACCTGTTAAAAGCCTCATCGAAGTTCCCGAATTACCACAATCTAAAACATCATCTGCTTCTTCGAGTCCATCTAAGCCTTTTCCATGAACCTGATAACTGCCTTCTGCTGTTTTTTCTATTTTAATACCCAAATCTTTCATAATCTGCATGGTACTTAAACAGTCTTCTGCTTCAAGTAAACCCTCAATTTTACTAACACCCTCTGCAATAGAGGCTAAAATCAAAGAACGATGGGAAATAGATTTATCTCCCGGCACCTTTATTTCTCCACTAACTTTTCTTTTTCTTTCTACTATTAAATCCATAATCTCCTCCTAATTTTCCTTTATTTCTGCTGCTCTTGCTAAGAAAGTATACAGTCCTTGCTGCTCATCGCTTTCTAAAGTTATTTTTATCTCTTCTAAAATCTCTTGATATTCTGTTAAAGCTTTAACTATATTTTCTCTGTTACTGAGAATAATATCCTGCCACAGTTCTGCTGAACCACCAGCAATCCTTGTCATATCTGCAAAACCACTACCTGCCAGCTCTAAAAAATTACTTCTGTTTTGCTGTTGGGCAATTAGATTAACCAGACCCGAAGATAAAAGATGGGGTAAATGGCTGACAAAGGCTGTCCTACGGTCATGACTTTCTGCAGACATCAAATAGCTTTTAGCACCTATCTTTTCTACAATATCTTTTAAAATTTCTAGATCTTCTTTTTCTCCAGAACTTAAACTGCTTAAAAATTCTGCTTCACTTTGATTGTGATTTAGGTCTTTTCCAGCTGGGTTTTCAATTACTGGGGTTAAGATAAATGGTGCATCAACAAAAAGATCTGCCTGATGCCAGTCTATACCTGATTTATGAGAACCTGCCATCGGATGACCACCAATAAATCTCTGTGAAGTATTTTTTAAAAATTCTCTGGCCTCAAGCATAACAGCTTTTTTGGTGCTGCCAGCATCAACTATCAACTGATTTTTTAAAGAATCATCAGCAAGCTCTTTTACGACAGTCCCGATTTTAGCAACTGGTACTGCGATAAAAACCACCTCTGCTTCATTTAAATTAGCTGCTATTTCTGTATAACCCCTGTCAATTATCTCAAGCTTTTCTGCCTTTTTTATCACTTCTGCATCTTGATCAACTGCTAAAACTTTCACATTTCCAAGATATTTTTTAAAAGCTGCTGCCAGGGAGGCACCGATCAAGCCCACCCCGACAACAGCTATTTTTTTTAAACTAGGCATAAGCGATTTTCTTCTCTCTGGCATCAAAGCGATGAATAGAACTATGAATCGCCCTCAGTTCATCCATCATCAGGTGATAATTGGCAGGTTTTAGAGATTGATGTCCATCAGATAGAGCATTCTGAGGTTCAGGATGTACCTCAACCATGATTCCATCTGCCCCAACTGCAGCTGCTGCTCTGGCAACAGGTGTTACCAGCTCCCAGCGTCCTGTACCATGACTTGGATCTGCGATCAAAGGTAAGTGACTGATCTGCTGTACTAAAGGAATGGAACTTAAATCCATGGTGTTTCTTGTTTCTTCACCAAAGGTTCTTACCCCTCTCTCACATAAGATAACATCATGGTTACCCTCATTCATCACATATTCTGCAGCCAGCAGCCATTCTTTAATCGTAGCTGACATACCTCTTTTTAACATTACCGGTTTATCAAGTTTACCGATCGCCTTTAAAAGCGAGTAGTTCTGCATATTACGGGCTCCAATTTGAATTACATCCGTGTATTCCATTATAACATCGATGTGTTCAATATCCATCAGCTCTGTGATGATCTTTAAGCCTGTTTCTTCTCTGGCTTCTGCCATATATTTTAAACCTTCTTCTCCTAAGCCCTGGAAGGAGTAGGGAGAGGTTCTCGGTTTGAAAGCTCCACCTCGAAGCAGTTGAGCTCCACCAGCTTTAACTATCCTGGCCGTTTTCAGGATCTGTTCTCTGCTTTCTACAGAACAGGGTCCTGCCATAACTGTCAGTTCATCTCCACCGATCTTGACCCCATCACCTAAATCGATCACAGTTTTTTCCTGTTTAAAGTTCCAACTCGTTAATTTATATGGTTCTAAGATCACAACTACCTTTTCTACACAACCCATTGTCATCAGTTTTTCTTTTAATTTAATCCTATTATCCTGATCACCAAGTACCCCAATAATTGTCTTTTCTACTCCCTGAATGGGGTGAACATCAAAATTCTCACCTTTAATTACCTCGATTACCCTGTCTTTGTCCGCCTCACTTGCATTTCTTTTTAGTACTGCTATCATGATTTAAAACTCCTCTCTTCTCATTAAAATCTTTTAATTTTTTTAAATTTAATCAAATTATTATCGCCTTTAAATTCCAGACCAAGAAACTGTTTACTTCCAATATTTTACTATATAAATACAAAAAATCGCCCCATCTCAGGGCGATTATAATCGCGGTACCACCTGTTTTAATCTCAAAAAATATAAAAATCTCTCAAGATCATCTCTACTGGAAGCTAACACTTCCGCACCGAGTAACGCCGGTTAACGGCCTAAGCTTAATCGTTTTCACTTTCAGCTGGCAACTCAAGAGGTGTATTTCAGCTTAAAGCTTACTGGATCCTCTTTCAAAGTTTTTTAGAGTTTTAATTTATTAATGAGTATTATAGCAGGAGAATTTTAATTTGTCAAATTAAAGTTCCGCTTTCGCCCAAATATTTATTTTTCAAGGTACAGATTAACTATTTAATCACTGTTTTTGGATATGAACCTAAAAGCCTAAAATAGCCTGACATAGCTTCAACCTCATTAAGTGCCTCGATTAAATCAGGATCTTCACTACTTCCCATCAGATCAATATAAAATAAATATTCGCCCAATCTCTGTCTGGTCGGTCTTGACTCGATCCTGCTCAAATCAATTTCTTTTTTAGCGAACTCTCCCAACATCTCATGTAAAACACCTGCCCGGTTAACTTCTGGTGCACAGATGATTGAAGTCTTAAATTGGCTTTCTGCATTATTACCTAGATGGTTTTTATCACTGAAGTCTTTATCTGCCTTGGCTGCCAGCACAAAGCGGGTTGCATTGGGAAGATCCCCCTGTAAATTTTCTGCTAGAACATCCAGCTGATAAATATCGGCCAGCCTGATCGAGCCGATTACAGCCCTGTCATCATGTTTTAAAGCTTCTGCCGCAGCTGCTGCAGTACTATCAGTATAGACTATCTTTGCTTCACTTAAATGACGGTTGATATAATCTCCAGATTGAGCAATAGCCTGAGGATGGCTGTATATTTTTTTAATATCCTCTTTTTTTACACCGGGAGCTGCCAGTAGATAATGGGCTATAGGTAAGACGATTTCTCTATAGAGTTTTAATTCTGAGTGTTTGTAGAGCAGATCCAGACTTAAATTAACCGATCCTTCCAGAGAGTTTTCTAAAGGTAGTAGTCCCAGATCAACCTCATCCTTCACAATGGTCTCAACGATGTCACGAATAGAATCACAGGCATGTGTTTTACCACCATATTTGCTGCAGTAAGCTGAAATTGCCTGTTCACTAAAAGTTCCTGGTGGTCCTAAATAAGCATAGTCTAAATTCTTCATCAATCTCCCCCTCATAAAATAATTTTATAGTTATAAATGCAAAAATCCCCCGTTCTAATTAAAGAACGAGGGTTATAATCTCGTGGTACCAATCTTTTTGGCTAAAAAGCCCACTCATCAGTCACAGGAATATTAATGATTCCAATAACCTATCCACTTAACGGTAGAAAACCGGTCCAGCTTACTTTTGTGTTCAGCCGACAACTCACAGGGGAACTTCACCAAACTACCTACTGGCAGGCTCTCACTAACCCTGCTTCGCTGAAATAGATAAGATTTGATTACTTTCCCTGATCAAAGTTTTTAATTAATATTCTTCGATTTTTTTTAGTTTATCTTAAATTTATGCTCTTGTCAAGCTTTTTTTAAAATTCAGCTGGCAGGATTAAATAGGGATTAATTTTCAAAGTTTTACAAAGTATATATTTAATTATTAAGAAATCAGACTAAAAACAAGCTCCTCATATTTTTGCAGTATTTTTTTAATCATTTTCTTTCTCTCCTTTAAAATCATTATAATTTTTAGAGATTAATTATTACTTGCTTAAAGTATATTTTAAGCCAGCTCTTATTGCAATGATTTTAAAGTTTATATATTTGTATCCAGGGATTAGATTAAAAATTCTCATTCATCATCTCAATGAATTTAGCAGCTAACTTGGGATCAAACTGAGTGCCAGCACAACTTTTTATCTCTGCTAAAGCCTCTTCTTTTGAGATGGCTTTGCTATAAGGTCGCTCTTGAGTCATTACATCATAGGAATCTATGATTGATATGATTCTCGCCAGATAAGGTATTTCTTCTCCACTTAAACCACGGGGATAACCACTACCATCCCAGTGTTCATGGTGAGAAAGTATTTCATCTGCAATTAACTTAAATTCTGCCGTTGCAGAAGCAATTTTATAACCTCTTTCTGGATGATCTTTGATTATTTCCCATTCTTTATCTTCTAATTTGCCTGGCTTAGTTAATATTTCTTCTGAAACCGAAGTTTTGCCGATATCATGCATGGTTGCTACTAATGAAAGTTTGTTTATTTCAAAATTAGATAGTCCTAATTTATTAGCAAATTTTACAGCTAAATTACTCATTCTTACCGCATGCTCTTTAGTCTCATTGCTTTTTACACTTAAACTATTTAATAATCCTTGAACAATCTTGCTTTGGCTGCTTTTACTTTCGGATAGTTTGTTTTGATACATATTGTCATCTGCTTTTTTTAATATCTCATCTATATCTTCTGCTGGATCTTCTTTAATAGCCGAACCTAAAGCAATAGAAATTGGAATAGCTCTTTTATTATTTACATAGTCAACTTTATCTTTAATTCTTTTTATTATTTTATTTAATTTCTCATTATCTGTCCTGGGTAGTAAAATAGCAAATTCATCCCCACCCTGCCTGGCAACAATATCTTCATCTCTTAAAGTTTCATGTAAAATTTCAGCTGTTTTTATTAATATTTTATCACCTTTTTCATGACCATAGCTGTCATTTATAAGTTTTAAACCATTTAAATCAGCCATAATCATACTTATTGGTAGCTGTCTTTCGGTATCTAGCCTTTGCAGTTCTGCTTCTAAAAACCTCCGGTTATATAAGCCAGTTAAGCTGTCATGAAAAGATTTATACTTTAATTCCTTTTGGTAGTAAAGTTTATCTAAAGCTGCTTTGGTGCTCGCAATAAGAAGCTCAGCAAGTTCTAAATCTCTTTGATTAAAACCTTCCTTTTCAGTAGATATCGCCAGGAAAATACCATAATTTTGAATTGGTACAGATATAGCTGATTTATATGTTTTATCAGTCGGTTTAGCAATAGAATCTTTTTCTGAATCTAAAACGAGATAACTTTCATTGTTTTGGAAGCTTTTACCAATAATCCCATGGTCTAAAGGTAATATTTCTGCTTTCATTCCCTCTGAAACTGCTAATGGAACAAAATTGTTATTTTTTACAAAACTAATATGTGACAAGTCGAATTCCAATATTTCTCTGGCCGCTTTAATATTTTGCTGACAGATTTCTTCTTTACTATCGATACTTTGAAATTTTAAAGCTACCCTGTTAAGTTCTTTTATTGTCTGTTCATATCTTTTTTGCTTCGAAATATCGATGTGAACACCAGACATTTTTAAAGCTCTTCCAGTATCTGTCCAGGAAGTAACTTTGCCTCGATTTAAGATCCAAATCCAATGGCCTTTTTTATGTTTCATTCGAACTTCAACACTATAAGATCTTATTTCTCCCACAAAATGCTGTTTGAGGATTTTATCAGATCTTTTCAAATCATCTGGATGGATTAAATCTCTCCATTTTTCAATATTTACAGGTACAATTTCTTCTAATTTATAACCAATCATTTCCGCCCATCTTTCATTAAAATTAACTTCTCCTGTCTTTACATTCCATTCCCAGGTTCCTGCATCTGTTCCTTTTATTATAAAATTCAATCTTTTTTTCTGTTTTTTAAGTTTTAATTCCTGCTTTTTTCTTTCGGTAATATTATGAATATTACCATACCAAATAATACTGCCATCTTCAACTTTCTCTGGTTTTGCCTTTCCCTCTACCCATCTCAAACCTTTTTCTGGAAGAACAACTTTATATTCTTCTTTCCAGATTGTGAGGTTTTCAGCTGATCTTTGAATAGACTTTGCAACTCGATCATAGTCATCAGGATGGATACGACCATATACTTTTCTGGCATCTTCTACTACTTCATCTGAACTTAACTCAAAAATTTCATATATGCCTTCTGAACTATAGGGAAAACAGGAAGATCCATCAGGAAAAAGCTTATATTGATAAGTCATTCCTGGTGCTTGGTTAGTTAAATTTTCAAGCAGCTTTTTATTTTCTTTAAGCTCTATTTCTTTTTCTTTTTTTTCAGTTATATCTAAACCTATTGATTGAAATTCTTTGATATTGCCTTTATCATCATAAATGAGATAATCTGTCCATTCTTGCCAGATAGATCTTTTTTCATCTGATATTACTTCATGTTGATATGTAATTATTTCTTTATTGCGGGCAAGATTCTGCAAATGTTCAAATATTTTAGCATGTTCTTTTTCTGGAATCAATTCAATAAACTTTTTGCCAAGTAAATTTTCTTTGCTTTTATTAAAGTTCTTACAATAGGCTTCGTTCACAAATGTTAAAGTGGTATCAGGTAAAAACCTGCAGATCATTTCTTTTTGTGTTTCTACAACATTCTCATACATTTGTTTTCTTTCTAGAGTTTTTGCTTCCGCTTTTTTTCTTTCTGTTATATCTAATGCTGTACTGACAACATATTCTACCTCATCTTCTTTATCTAGCTTTGGTGTTTTAATTATTTTTAAAAGCTTTTTTTCTCCTTCATAATTTTCTAACCATTCTTCACTTTTTATTTTGGTTTTTTCTTTGAAAATCTTTTTATTTACAGTTTTATTTATTTTAGCTTCTTCAGGAGAGACTACGTCGCTCAATTTTTTATTTTCAATATCTTCTTTATTAAGACCTAAAAAATCAGCATGAGCCTGATTAACTTTTCCGTATCTATCATAGTCTTTTAAATACCAGATTTGCGTATCTATATTATTTAAAAGAATGTTTTGTTTTTGATTAAGTGAATCTAAACTATTACTAGCTCTGACCTTCTGATAACTAACAACAAAGCTAAATAATGCTGCTGATAGATAAATAGCAAAATAGTAAAGTTTGAAAGATATAGAAAGTTCTTCAGTAATAAAAAGGGTTGAACCAACAAACAAAGCCATCACTATATTACAGTAAAAAGCAACTTTATTTCCTTTAAAAAACAAATTGATGATTATCATAAATGCAATTAAAACTAAAGCTAAATAAGAATCATAGAAGTTTAAATAGGCAATATATGCCAGATGAATAAGAACTGAATATACCAATATATAAGTTACAGTTTCTATTTTTTCTTTTGTCCAGTCATTTAAATAAGATAAGATCAATAAAGATATAGTAAATAGAATAATATATCCCCGATGTCTGAGTGGAATTGGATCTTGACGAACAGGAATATTATAATAGAAAAGCCCAGAAATAAAATAAAAATAAGCAATTGCTAACAAGATAATATAATAAAAATTAAGAGATCCATATTTAATTTTTTCTTTGATATGATCAAAGCTGGTTTTAAACATTAAATTTCCATTCCTTTATTTTTGTTATTTGCCAATACTTTGAATTTTAAATAAATATTTTTAATTTTGCTTAGCTTTTCTATATTTTAGTTTCTATCATAAAGCTTATCAAAGAAAAGATTTATAGTCAATATTTTGTTAAATAATGGTGTTTTTCATAATACTTCATTTTTTTAATTGCGTGTTCTGCTTTCAATCTGGTATATTCATCTATTTTAACTTCAATTTCTAGATTCTCTAATGCTTGAGAAGTTTTATAAAGGTTATTAATTTTCATGCTCTGACAGATCAAATGTGGGCTTAAAAGATAAAATCTTTTCCTGGGATTTTCCCTGTTCAATTTATAAAGAAGACCTCGCTCAGCCCCGATAATCATCTTTTTAGCTTTACTGCTTTTTGCATATTTTAATATTTCTTCTGGATCACCAACAAAATCCGCTTTTTCCCTTACTTCTTCTTTACAGTCTAAGTTCACCAGTATCTGGGCATCTGCATACTGTTTTTTAATCCGCTTTAAATCATTGATACCAACTCCATCATGGATTGGGCAGGGATGGGCACAGCTGTAGATTGTTTTCTTTGTTTTCTGGCTGATATATTCACCTAAATTTTTATTGGGAACCAGTATTATTTCCGACTGAGGAAGTGATTTAATTATTTTTAAAGCATTATTTGCTGTACAGCAGATATCACTTTCGGCTTTTACTTCTGCAGAAGAGTTGATAAAGCTGACAACCGCTGCTTTGGGATGTTTTTCTCTCATCTCATTTAAACATTCAAGATTCGCCTTTTTTACCATCGGACAGTCTGCCATAATCTCGGGAATTATCACCCGTTTTTTTGGGGCCATTATTTTTGCATTTTGAGCCATAAAATTAACCCCACATAAAACCAGTGTCTGAGCATTGCTTTTAAAGGCTCTCTGGTTTAACTGTTCACTATAACCTACAAAGTCGGCAATATCCTGTATTTCTTCTGGCTGATAATAATGGGCCAGAACCTCGGCATCTTGTTTCTTTTTATACCTGGCAATTTTTTCTCTTGAATTATTCATTTAAATTACCCCCAATTTGTGTTTTATACTCATCTAAACTATTCTCAGCTCAAATAAACTCAGCTCAATAAATTAACAATTCTCATTAACACAAACTAATTTAGATCAAGAGCAATATCGATGGAATTAATCTGATGGGTTAAGGCTCCCACCGATATGATATCTACTCCAGAAGCAGCTATTTCTGCTACATTTTCTTTAGTTATACCTCCTGAAGCCTCCAGTATTACTCTACCATCAACAATTTGAACAGCTTTTTTTAATTCTTCAGGACTCATATTATCGAGCAGGATAATATCTACTTCAGCTTCTAAGGCTTCATCTAATTGGGGTAGTTCATCTATTTCAAGTTCTATTTTTGTAGTGTGGGATATATTTGCTTTAATTTTTTCTACTGCATTTTTTATGCTGCCTGCTGCTTTAAGATGATTATCTTTGATCATCACACAATCATCAAGCCCCATTCTGTGATTTTTGGCTCCACCCACTTTAACCGCATATTTTTCCAGCATTCTTAAAGTGGGGGTTGTTTTTCTTGTATCAACAATTTGAGCCGGATAAGCTTCAACAAGTTCTACATATTCTCTGCTTTTAGTGGCTATTCCCGACAGACGCTGCAGAAAATTCAAGGCTAAACGCTCGGCTTTTAAGATGCTTCTAGTTGAGCCCTCAACCTCTGCTAATACAGTACCAGCATCTAGTTTATCACCTTCGGTTAGCAGAGCTTTAAACTTTAAGTCTGGATCATATTTATTAAAAACAGATCTGGCGATTTCAAGTCCGGCTGCTACACCAGCTTCTTTAATCGTGATCAGTGCTTTACTTTGGGCATCTTCTGCAATCAAATTATCGGTTGTAATATCTCCATAACCAAGGTCTTCTTTGATCGCCCGATCTATGATATCAGCTAAGATAAATTTATTTAATAACATCGATTCTGGCCTCCGCTTCTCTACTGTGAATTATGTGTTTTTTTGCCCATTGTTTTCTGCTTTCTGGATAATCACTCCTGTAATGGGCACCTCTACTTTCTTCTCTGATCAAAGCAGACTCTGTTAAAAGTTCTGCAGTTTGAAAGAGGTTTTTTAATTCCCAGCTTGTTTTAGAAAATATTTCTTTGCTCAATTCTTCTTCAAGATAATGGCTTTTTTCTTTAAGCCACTGCTTTAATTCCTTTAATCCCGTTTGCTCTCTTTTTATCCCGGCGAATTTTTCCATCATTTTCTTAAGTTCTGATTTTAATTCTGATAATTCTGCTGCCTCTAAATCATCTATGGGATAATATTCTTTTTTACGTTTTTTTATAAAATCCAGGGCAAAATCATAACTTTCTTCACCATCTTTTTCTGCTGCCCGCTTTTTCTCTTTTAGATATTCACAGATTCTTTTGGCAAATACAAGTGCTTCTAAAAGCGAGTTACTGGCCAATCTGTTGGCCCCATGAGCTCCTGTACAGGCTGCTTCTCCACAGCAGTATAGACCTTTTAGAGAACTCAAACCATTTAAATCAGTTTTGATGCCTCCCATCAGATAATGAGCTGCAGGAATAACGGGGATCAAATCACTTTCCATTGCAAAACCCTCTTCTACAAGTTCTTGATAAATGGTTGGGAATCGTTCTTTTAAATAGTTTTTATCTTGATGGCGCATGTCTAAATATACACAGGGAGCTGAAGAATTTTTAATTTCAGCTGTAATGGCTCTAGAAACTATATCCCTTGGAGCTAGCTCTGCCAGTTCATGATATCTTTCCATAAAACGCTCTCCCTCAGCATTGAGCAATAGACCTCCTTCACCTCTAACACTTTCTGAGATCAAAAATCTACTTCCTTCTGGATTATAGAGGATCGTGGGATGAAACTGCATAAATTCCATATCCATTATCTCAGCTCCAGCCCTGTAGGCAGCGGCTATACCATCTCCCGTTGTTACTTTAGGATTACTGGTATTTCTATAAAGCTGACCACAACCACCAGCAGCAATAATTACCGCATCTGCTAAAATAATCAACTGTTCATCTGCACTTTCTTCTACCAGTAGTGCACCTTTGATCAATGCTTCCTTCTCCTCAAATTCTCTTTTGATTAAATCGATCATAAAAGTGTTTTCTCTAACTGTTATTTTCTCTGAGCTTAAAACCTGATCTACTAAAGACTGGCTGATCTCTCTACCGGTTGCATCACCGCCGGCATGGAGGATCCTCCTTCTGCTGTGGGCACCTTCTTTGGTTAAATCAAGTTCTCCGGCCTGTCGATCAAAATTGCAGCCTATTTCTAAAAGATCTTTAATCCTTTCTGGCCCCTCTTTTACCATATGCTCTACAGCTTCTCTGCGGCAGAGACCAGCACCTGCTTTTAGTGTGTCATCGATATGAAGTTCAAAAGAATCAAAAACAGAACAAACTGCTGCAATTCCACCCTGGGCATAATGGCTGTTGCTTTCAGCAATATTTTCTTTGGTTACTATTTCAACTTCTCCTAATTTGCTCAGCTCTAAAGCTGTATAAAGGCCTGCAATACCACTACCTATAACCAGAAAATCGCTTTTTTGTATAGCCGGATATTTTTTTGAATTCATTTATCAATCACCCATTTCAAGCATCGCCTGTAGGGCTTTTTCTGCCTTATGCCTTATCTTTTCATCTATCTCAACCTTAGTTTCTAAATTCTCTAAAGCACTCGCTACCTTTTCCAGACTGGTTTTTTTCATATCCCTGCAGATCAATTGAGAGCTTAAAAGGTGGAAGTCTTTAGCCGGGTTTTCCTTTTTAAGCCTGTGTAATAATCCCATCTCTGTTCCGATGATAAAGCTCTGAGCACTACTTTCTCTGGCATAATTTAATATCCCGGCAGTACTACCGATATAATCTGCCTCAGCTAAAACCTCGGCTCTACATTCTGGATGAGCAAGGATTTCTGTATCTGGATAAATATCTTTATTCGTTTTAATATCTTCTATAGTCACACTGTGATGGGTAGGACAAAAACCCTCCCAGTAAATTATTTCTTTATTTGTTCTTTTATTAACATAATCGGCTAAATTTTTATCTGGCAAAAATATTATCTTCTTCTGGGGTAGGGCTTCTACTATTTTAACCGCATTAGAAGATGTACAGCAGACATCACTTTCAGCTTTAACCTCGGCAGTAGAGTTTACATAGGTAACCACAGCTGCTTCAGGATGCCTGGCCTTCAATTCTTTTAATTTTTCTACTCCGGCCATTCTTGCCATCGGACAGTCTGCATTTATTTCGGGATTTAAAACTATTTTATCAGGTGAAAGTATCTTTGCACTTTCAGCCATAAAATTAACCCCACAAAATACTATAACCTCGTTTTCTAATCGGGCTGCCTTTTGGCTTAAACCAAATGAATCACCCACATAATCTGCTATATCTTGAATTAAGTCCGGCTGGTAATTGTGGGCCAGTATAACAGCATTTCTTTCTGCTTTGTATTTAGCAATTTTATCTATCTGTTTAAACATTTAATTAAGCACCTCCTCAAATTATTAAAGTTTTACAGGATATTTTTCGCTTCACATTCTTTATTCAGATAATCTATGAACTCATCTGCTTTTTCTCTGGGAGCCTCAGTCAACAAACTAACTCCAATAAAAATCAGGGTACTGACCAGCAATGTCCAGATACCCGCCCCATGACCAAAGGGCTGCCAACCACTGAACTGCAGATAAACAGCAGTAAAAGAAGCTATAATAATACTGCTTAAAGATCCGGCTGCTGTGGCGCCTTTCCAGAAAAACGCTCCAAAAATGGAAGGCACTACCACCAGCAAACCAACTGATGAGGCCACCGATAGAGCAGCAATTAAATCTAATTCCTGAATCGCAAAAAGCAGACCAAATATAGCGATAACTATAATCGATATTTTGGCAATTCTAAGCTGTTTAATATCTCTTTGATCACTTAAGTTTTTAAAAAGATCTCGCACAACCACAGAAGATAAGGTCAGCATTATCGAGTCAACCGTTGAGATCGCTGCAGCCGTGATACCAACCATTGCTGTTAAAGCCAGCACGGTGGGCACATATTCTGAAGCCAGCAGTTGCGGAGTTGCCATATCGGCATTTGCCAGTCCGGGAATCAAAAGCTTGGCCGAAAAACCCCAGACAACTGAAACTATCGTATAAACAAAACCAAAACCCAAAAAGCCGATGATCATTGTTCTCATCGCCTTTAGATCCCTGGGGATAAAAAGCCTCTGGCTAACCTGGGGGTTAGAAATAGAGAAGAAAAACCAGGGTAAACTCAAAGCTAAAAATGTTTTAAAATCAAAAAAACCGGGACCAGGTACATTTAAAAATTCCGGATACTCACTACTTAATCTGCCGAAAAAGGCTGCAAAGCCACCCAGATGTTGATAAACCACGAAAAAGAGTATTAAAATACTAACCACCATCATGATTAAAGACTGCAGTGAATCGGTCCAGGTTACCGACTTCATCCCGGCGATCAAAGCCCAGGCAATTGCCAGTCCAGCAGCGATTATGACCCCACTGATAAAAGGAATCTCACCACCTGATAAACCACTCAAAAGATAACCAACTCCCATCAGCTGAACTGCCAGATAGGGGATCAGAAAAAAACAGGCTGAAATAGCAGATACTACTGCTATCCATTGATTTTGATAGCGATCACCAAGCATTTCATAGGGAGATACATAGTTGTTCTTTTTACCGATCAACCAGAAGCGAGGTCCAAAAAATGCCACCAGTGAAAGCCCTGAAAGATATACCAGTTCAAAACCCAGTGCCCCAACACCACCAGAATAGGTAAAGCCGGCCAGGCCGATCATCATAAAAGCACTAAAGGTAGTTGCACTATAGGATAGAGCAGCTACAAAACCACTTGTTTTTCTGTCATCTAAAAAATATTCCATTACTCCCATTTCCATATCTTTTCTGGCCAAAAAAGCCACTATCGAACCCAAAATTATATAGATCACCACGGCCCCATAGAGATATACACTTGACATTATCTAATCCCTCCAGTAAGCCGTAATTTTTATCGTCGAAAAAATAACTATTAAAACAAAGACGATCCAGTATAAAAACGAACCAAAAAAGCTGCCACTATCTCTAAAATACAGGTAGGGAACAGCAAAAGCAGAAACAACAAGTATAAAAATTAAAGTTATCCAAAAGATCCTTAATTTTTTTAATTCTTCTTTATTCAATTTAATAATCCCTCCATTAACTGAACAGCTATAATTTACAGCAACTTATTTACAGCTGTCTTTACAGCAAATCCAAAAAAATATACTATTTTATTTCTTTCTCATCTAAAAGATAACCCTTGTTTTTTAACTCTTCTTTTATCTTATTTAAAACCTCTTCATTAACTGCTTCAATGGTGTGAATATGGATCCCATCGGTGAGTTCAGAAAGGAGTGCAGTTTGATTTTGTTGATAACTATTGATAAAGTTGTCCACATCTTCTCTACTTGAAATTACCAGATTACCGCTCAATTCGCCATAGATAGGATGTTCTACCTTAACATCAACAATTCGACCACCATAATTAACAACTGTCATCAGCTCATCTCTTAAGCCAGGGCCATCATCATGTTTAGAAGCTATAGTTGTTTTAACGGTCTTGATGCCAAAATTATCCCTATAAAAATAACCTTGGGAAGAAGCCACTATATCTTCTCCTTTTGCCCGTAAAAGAGCAACATCCTGAACTATCACCTGTCTGCTGACTCCAAGTTCCTCAGCAAGTTGAGAACCTATTACTGCCTGCTGTGAATTTTTTAAAATCTGCAGAAGCTTTTTTCTCCTTTCATGAGCTTTAATATTTATCACCACCTTAAAGTGAATTATGTACCCATTTTATCAAAGTTTTATCAATAAATAAAGTTAAATTTTTAGTAAAAGCAGGATTTTCGATATTAATATAGAAATTAATAATTAAGAGCATAAGTTAATAACTAAAATTTTTTAGGAGGATGATAAGATGCCAGCAGTAAATTTTTCTGTAAGTGCAAATAGTGAGAATCCAACCAAGGTTGTTGTAGAAACACCCGGTGGCTTTAAAATGACGGTTGATGAGCCCGAAAATCTTGGTGGAACAAATGAAGGTCCAAACCCAGTAGAATATGTTTTAGCTGCCCTGGCCGGCTGTTTAAATGTAGTTGGTCATATGGTTGCCAAAGAAATGGGTATTGAGATGAGAGATCTATCCTTTGAATTAAATGGTGACCTTGATCCGGCTAAATTTACCGGTCAAAGTGAGGAAGGAAGAGCAGGTTATCAGGCAATCAATGTAGAAATCACTGCTGATTGTGATGCTGATGAAGAAACACTCGCAGAGTGGATTGAAGTTGTAGAAGAAAGATGTCCTGTTAGTGATAACCTTGCCAATAAAACACCGATTAACATTTCTGTAAAATAAAAATATAGAAACAAAATGATAGAATAAGATAAACTCTGCAGATAGGTATTTTAACCATTCTGCAGAGTTTTTATGTTCGAGATTTAAAACTATTATTCATCGAGCAAAAGCCTACCTCCACCAATATAGCTAGCATTGGGAAAAAGCACCCTAACCTGATAAGGGAATTCTTCACCTTTCATCGTATCCTGATAAGCTTTTTTCATAACTATTACCTGAAACTGAATCAAATTATTTTCTACATAATAGATCCTGTCTTCACCTTCAGGGCCATACCAGACATCATCAATTGGAACCTTTAACTCAAAAGAACCATAGTCATTGACAAAATTAATCTTCTCATCCTGATAAATTTCTACATGCCAACCTGGCTCATTTCCGATTGCTCTAAATTCTACTCCTCTTTCTTTAGCCTGCTGCCAGGGGTCAGGTCTTTCTGCAGCTGTCATAAAGGAAAAAGAAATTAAAATCAGGCTAACAGCTAAAATGGATATTAGCTTTTTCAAAGCTCAATCCCTCCTCTTAAATTAATGACATTATCCAGCCATTTGAATACTAGGCTGTTTTTTTAAATAAAATATATTTTTCCTGATCACAAAAAATAATTTCAAAATTATAATCCTCAATTAGTTTTTGAAAAGTTTTGAGATTATAAAAAACTATGTGAGTTGGATCCCATGAGTACCACCAGTCAGAAAATTCTTCTGGACCGGGATGAAAAGATGTCATTACAGCCAGATAACCGCCAACTTTAAGCAAATTATTTAAAAGATCAATTTCTTTACAGGGATCGGAAAAATGCTCAAAAACTTCGGTAGAAGTGATTAAATCATATTTCTCCTCTTCAAATTCAAGCTCTGGATAAAAATAAGGGTCATATTTATCCACTCTAAAACCTTTTTCAGCAAGAAGATCGGCCAGTACTGGACCTGGTCCACAGCCAAATTCTAAAACCCTTCCTTTGTTCTCCAGGTGGGGATCAATCACAACTTCTATAAATTCTTCAAACATCCTGACATAACCTTCATTTTGATGGGTGTTGTCATGACCTAGATACCGCTCTTTTTCCTCATCGGCAGCAATTATATTTTCTCTGTCAATAAAGATGAGCTCACAATTTTTACAAAAATAATATTTGTTTTTCAAATTTAAAACTTTAAGCTTTTTGCTCTCACAAACTATACATTCCACTATCTAAACTCCTTTTAATCTATCTATTTATTAATTATATTACAAAAAGCTAATATTGTAAATCAATATCTACTTTAATTAGTAATTTCATTTATAAATTCTGGCAACCCTTTTGCTTATTCTGGAAACTATCTCATAATTGATCGTTCCCGCCTGTTCAGCAAGTTTATCGGCACTAAGGCTTAGACCATTTTGACTCCCGATTAAAACTACCTCATCACCAACTTTTACTCCCTCGATACCACTTACATCGACCATAAATTGATCCATACAGATCCTGCCTCGAATCGGTGCCCTTTTACCCTTAACTAAAACACTTGCCTTATTACCCAGTATCCGGGCATAACCATCAGCATAACCTAAAGGAATGGTAGCTATTTTTTCTCTTTTGGGAGTAATATATTCTGAACCATAACTGATTCCCTCACCAGCAGGAACATCTTTTAATCTAACTATTCTACTCTTCCAACTTAAAACAGCCTTTAAATTAAAATTGTTTTTTAAATCTGGGGATGGCTTTAAACCATAAATCATGATCCCCGCTCTAACCATATCCAGAGCAAATTCTGGAAAATCAATTACTGCTGCACTATTAGCACAGTGCTTGATGGGGATTTCAATATTTTCTGCTTCTAATTTCTCTATTAATTGATTAAACCGCTCCCACTGTATTAATGTATATTCTTTTTCAAGTTCATCTGCCCGGGCAAAATGGGTCATTATACCCTCTATTTCGAGATTGGGAAGCTCAGTTATTTTTTTTAGCAGTGGCAGTGCTTTTTTATAATTAACCCCAACCCTGTTCATCCCTGTATCTATATTCAGATGAATTTTTTTCTTCAGATTGTAGCCAGCACACAGGTTATTTAACCGCTCTGCCGTCTTAAATTTAGAGATTGTGGGGATTAAATCATATCTAATCAACTCAGGTAACTGTTCAGGTAGTAATTCTCCCAGGATCTCGATTGGAGCAGCAATCCCTGCCTCTCTTAATTCTATTCCCTCTTCTGGAATAGCAACTGCCAGCCTATCAGCTCCCGCTTCTATAGCAGCCTCTGCAGTCGGGACAGCACCATGACCATAACCATCTGCTTTAACAACTGCTGTAAAAATTGTATCTGAATTTAAAGTCTTTTTTATTTCTTTGATATTAAATTTTAAATTATTTAAATCTATTTCAACCCAGACCGGTCTTTTTGATTTTTCAAGCTTTTTTAGCATCAGATAACCCCTTATATATTTGTTCTTTAATATATTTAGCCTTTATCCTGCAGAAGTTTTTTTGCTTCATAATATTGATAATTCAAATCTTCTGCAACTGCCTGATAACATAATTTACCCGCATAGGTATTTAAACCTTTTAAAAGTTCAGGATCATTTAAGAGAGCCTTTTTATAGCCCTGATCAGCAATTTTTAAAGCATAATTTAGTGTCACATTAGTTAATGCATAAGTTGAAGTTCTGGCAACTGCTCCCGGCATATTGGCAACAGAATAATGAACAACTCCATGTTCGATAAATGTAGGTTTGTCATGGGTAGTCGGATGGGTTGTCTCTATACATCCTCCCTGATCGACGGCAACATCAACGATAACCGCTCCCTTGATCATATCTTTTACCATCACCTCTGTAACCAGTTTAGGAGTTTTAGCACCTGGAATTAAAACTGCCCCGATAACCAGATCAGCAGCACAAACCTCCTCATAAATATTATATTTATTGGACATTCTTGTTTTAACAGCTGATTGAAAGATATCATCTAAATATCTCATCTGTTCAGGATCGATATCCAAAATTGTCACATCAGCCCCTAAACCCCTTGCCATCTTGGCAGCATTGAGACCGACGGTTCCCCCACCTATGATAACAACTTTAGCAGGTAGTACACCAGGCACACCACCGAGCAGTACTCCCCTGCCTCCCTGTGGACTTTCTAAAAATTTTGCCCCTGCCTGTACAGCCAATCTACCGGCAACCTCACTCATAGGTGTTAATAGAGGTAATGAGCCATCCTCTTTTTCCACGGTTTCATAAGCAATTGCCGTAATTTTTTTATCGATTAAAGCCTGGGTTAATTCTTTTTCGGCAGCCAGATGAAGATAGGTATAAAGGAGCTGTCCTTCCTTAAATAAATCAAATTCTTCTTTAAGAGGTTCTTTAACCTTCATTATCATATCGGCTTTTTTAAAAAGTTCTTCCTTATCTGCCTCTATTTTTGCACCTGCTTTAGAGTACTCCTGGTCTTTGATACCACTTCCCAGACCTGCACCCTTTTCAATTATCACCTGATGGCCGCTATCAGTTAATTTTTCCACACCTGCTGGAGCTACTGCTACTCTATTCTCGTTATTCTTTATTTCTTCTGGAACTCCTATTATCATTTTGATTCCTCCGGTCTATTTATTTAAAAACTTACTAAAAATATTAACTTAATAATATCATAACTGCTGGCATATTTAAACAATTTTAAAGCAATTAAGGCCCCCAAAAATCTGGGAGCCTTCTATTTAATCTTCTAATCAAAATTTATAGATGATAGGGCTCATTATTGTTGATCTTAAAAGCCCTATAAATCTGTTCTAATAATATCAAACGAACCATCTGATGGGTAAAGGTCATATGGGATAAAGAGATCCTGTAATCTGCCTCTTTTAAAACGAAATCACTTAAACCTGTAGCTCCCCCAATTAAAAAAGTAAATGAGCTATAACCTCTCAGTTTGAGATTGTTAAGTGATCTGGCAAATCCTTTGGAAGTCATCGGTTTTCCCTTGATATCAAGTGCGAAAACATAGGACCTTTCTGCTATCTTCTTTAAAATTCTTTCCCCTTCAAGAGCCTGAAGATTTTCTATATCTTTAGCAGCTGGATTTTTGGGTAGTTTTTCTGCCTCTACCTCGATAATATTTAAATCACAATAATGCTTCAATCTTTTTTGAAATTCAAGCAGAGCAGGTTCCAAAAAATCAGAACTCATTTTTCCTACAGCAATTATATTGATCTTCATCTTTAAAAATCACCAGCTGATTTCTTTTTTACTGGTCTACATTTTTTATCCACCCTGAACAAGGGAGTCGTCTTATCCTGATCAGCACAGCCCATTCTCAAATCTCTGTCAACTTCAAAACCAGCCTCTCTAAGTACATTATTAACCGTTATATAGGCGACCCTGGGATTATTATTTTCCTTACTCAAATGGGCTAAAATAACCGTGGGAAAATTATCTCCAAGCAGTTCAGGCAGTAATTTTGCAGCAGCATCATTAGAAAGGTGACCATCATCACTTTTGATCCTGTTTTTTAAAAAATAGGGATAACTACCTGTCATCAGCATCTCTAAATCATGATTGGATTCAAGTATAAAAAGGTCAGCCCCCTTGAGTTTGGCTGCTGTTTCTGCTGCCAGAACTCCTGTATCTGTTGCCAGCACTATTTTCTTATCAGCCGCACGGCAGATATATCCAACCGGATCTTCTGCATCATGAGAAACCTGATAAGGGATAAAGCCCAGATCTCCGATCATAAAATCCCCTTTAAAAACTCGTCTGTTCTCTTTTTTTATTTTGCCGAGCTTTTTTTCTGCTCCGGACCAGGTTCCCTGGTTGGCAAAAATGGGGATATTATAGCGGCGGGATAGAACACCTACCCCTTTTATGTGATCATTATGTTCATGAGTTATTAATAAAGCATCTATTGAAGTAGGATCAATCCCTAAGGAGTTCATCCTTCTTTCAAGTTCTTTACCACTTAAACCGGCATCAATCAAAACCGAAAATTTGCCGGCCCTGATATATGTTGAATTACCATCACTGCCGCTTGCTAAAACCGCTGTTTCTACCTTCAAAGTTTACACATCCATTTCTTCCTGCCAGCTTAAATGATAAATCAAAGAAACTATTCCAACTGCCAGATCTTCATTTTTAACCGATACATCTTCAGGAACATAGAGCCTGGTTGGAGCAAAATTCCAGATCGCTTTTATTCCAGCTTCTACCATCAAATCTGCTACTGTCTGAGCTGCATCAGCAGGAACAGAGATTATTCCCAATTTTATATTATTTTTTTCTACTTTCCCAGGCATATCCTGGACACTTTTAACCTCCCGGTCATTGATCACATTACCAATTTTATCGAGATCATTATCAAAAACACAGGTGATTTCTAGACCCATCATCTTAAAGCTGCCGTAGTTAACTAAAGCCCGACCCAGGTTTCCAGCTCCAACTAAAGCAGCCGGCCAGGTGCGGTTTACCCCCAAAATCTTTCCTACTGAACGCTTTAATTCATTAACATTATAACCTACACCTCTTCTACCAAATTCTCCGTAATAGGAGAGATCCTTGCGAACCTGAGTTGAAGGGATATCAAGTTTACCCCCTAGATCTTTAGATGAAACAACGTCTACATCTTCAAAAGTAGACATCTTATCAAGGCATCTGTAATAGAGGGGGAGCCTTTCTATAGTGGCCTTAGGTATTTTTTCTCTATCTTTCACTTTGTATTCCTCCCTTTAGAATAGTAATTTCCTGGATATTTAAATATTATTTTACCTGACTACCATTAGCGATCTCATCACTAACTGCAGATAAAACCATATTACCATCTGGATCAGTTGCTGCCAGAATCATTCCTTCTGATTTGACACCAAAAATAGTTGCAGGTTCAAGATTAGCTACAACCATAATTTTTTTGCCTATCACATCTTCAGCACTGAAATGCTTTGCTATACCAGCTACCAGCTGTCTTTTTTCTAACCCAATATCAACTATCAATTTCAGCAGTTTGTCACTACCTTCGATTTTCTCTGCTTCCAGTATTTCTGCTACCCTGATATCGGCATTCATGAACTCCTCAAAGGTAATCCTATCTTTAATTTCAGTTAAATCCAAATTCTTTGCCTCCTCAGATTTTTCGCTTTCTTTTTCTTTTCTGGCCTCAACTTTTTCATAATACTCTTCTAAATCTATTCTGGGGAAAATAGCATCTCCATTTACAATTTTAACATCAGATTTTAAGCCACCCCACTTGACTGCTTCCCAGTCAGCATTTTTAATCTCACTCAAATGACCGATCTGCTCACCAATTTTAAGAGGTGTTTCTGTTAAAAATGGTTTTAACATTACAGCTATTATTCTTAAGGATTCTAAAAGGTTGTAAAGAACTGTTCCCAATCTCGACTTTTTGCTTTCATCTCTACCGAGTATCCAGGGGGTAGTCTGATCAATATATTTATTTGTTCTCCGAACTAGATCCCAGATTCTTTCCAGGGCGACCGTATATTTTAATTCTTCCATTTCTTTTTCTACTTCAACCTTTATTTTAGCGGTTAAATCTATCAGCTCCTGATCAACCGCTTCTTTTTCTCCTACAACAGGAATATTACTGTCAAAATACTGTTCAACCATAGATACAGTCCTATTAAGTAGATTACCCAGATCATTTGCCAGATCAGAATTGATTCTCTGGATTAAAGCCTCTGTAGAATAAGTTCCATCAGTACCAAAAGCAACTTCTCTCAGCAAATAATAGCGGATCGCATCTTTGCCAAAGTCATTAACTAAAACAACCGGGTCAACAACATTCCCCTTTGACTTAGACATCTTCCCTGACTTACTTAAAAGCCAACCATGACCAAAAACCTGTTTGGGTAGTTCCAGATCAAGGGCCATTAAAATAATCGGCCAGATAACAGTATGAAAACGCAGAATATCCTTACCAACCAGATGTAAATCAGCCGGCCAGTAGTGCTCAAAATTTTCTGGATCGCTTTGATAACCAATAGCTGTAATATAGTTGCTTAAAGCATCAATCCAGACATAAATCACATGATCTTCATCGATCGGAACCGGGATTCCCCAGTCAAAGGTGGTTCTTGATACACTGAGATCATCAAGTCCATTTTCTATAAAACTGATCATTTCATTCCTTCTGCTTTCAGGTTCTATAAATTGCGGATGTTCTTTTATATGTTCAAGCAGTCTATCTGCATATTTGCTCATTTTAAAGAAATAGCTCTGTTCTTCAACCCACTCTACCGGTCGGTGACAGTCGGGACAGACCTTTTCTCCTTGCTCTTCCTCGAGCTGTCTTTCCGACCAGAAAGATTCACAGGGAGTACAGTACCAGCCTTCATATTTCCCTTTATAAATATCACCTTTATCATAAAGTTTTTTAAAAATTTTCTGCACAACTTTTTCGTGCCGCTCTTCTGTGGTCCTGATAAAATAATCATAATCGATATCAAGTTTTTTCCAGAGTTCTTTAAAGCTTGCTACTATTTCATCTACATATTCTTTGGTGTCCTTACCTTCTGCTGCTGCTTTACGCTCTATTTTTTGCCCGTGTTCATCAGAACCGGTTAAAAACATGGTATCATAACCATGCATCTTCTTATAGCGAGCGATGGTGTCAGCAGCCACAGTTGTATAGGCATGACCAATATGTAATTTATCACTTGGATAGTAAATCGGGGTTGTAACATAATATGTATCTTTACTCAAATTTATCATCCTCTCTCTTGTATTTAACTGCTTAATCTTTATCGACAGAAATTGCGATTGCTATTTTATAAACTTCGCTTTTTGGCATTTCACGTAATTTGGCCACTTTTTTTATGGCCTCTTTTTTGCTGATTCCACTTGCCATCAAAAGTTTAAGATGCTCTAGAACACTGAGTTCTTCCCAGCCTTCACTTTCTTCTTTGATCTCCTGGCGGCCAGCTATGACGACCACGATCTCCCCTTTTATCTGCTGGTCTTTAAGCTCTAAATAAAGATCGCTTATTGTTCCATAATATTTTTCTTCATGCATTTTGGTTAACTCTCTGGCCACAACGGCCTCTCTCTCAGCAAGTTCCGAACTGAATTCCTGCAGATCTTTTAAAGTATCCTTTAACCTGTAAGGAGATTCATAAAAGGCTGTGGTTTTTTTCTCAAGGGAAAGCTCCTCGATAAACTGATCTCTTTCTTTACCTGAGCGGGGTATAAAAGCTCTGAAAACAAAAGAAGAAATATCAAGCCCGGAAACTACAAGAGCTGCCAGAAAAGCACTGGGGCCAGGAATCGGTATCACTTCGATCCCTTCTTTTACTGCTGCCTTGATTAAAATCTGACCCGGGTCAGAAACGGCAGGCATCCCTGCATCACTTAAAAGGGCTATATCCTGTTCTGAATGCAGGCGTTCTATTAATTCTTTGCTTCTTTTTTGCTCATTATGTTCATGATAACTCAGCATTTTTTTCTCTATTGAAAAATGATTTAAAAGTTTTTGACTGCGGCGGGTATCCTCACAGGCAATTAGATCTACCTTTTTAAGAATATTAATCAAGCGCTGACTGCTGTCTTCTAGATTGCCGATCGGGGTACCACAGATATATAATTTTCCTTTAGCCAACTAAGAATCCTCCCCATAAATCTCTTTTAACTCTTCGGTATACTGACTGCTGTCTGGCTGATAAATAATTAAAACCGGTTCAACTCTTAACCCCGGTTTTGCACCAAGTTTTGCCTGCAGCAAAAAAATATCTGCTTCTTTATCCTGACGGGCCTGAACAAAGCGCAACTTTTTAGCCTGACAGTTGTACTTAGCCAAAAGCTCTATTACCTCGGTCAACCTTTCGACCCTGTAAACAAGATAGAAAAGCCCACCAAATTTTAAAAGATGAGCTGCAGCTGCAATAACATCTTCTAGCTCTGCATGGATCTCATGTCTGGCAGCAGCTAAATACTTGTTAGCTTTTATCTTACCAGCATCTACAGGCAGATAAGGGGGGTTAGAAACTACAACATCAAATGAGCCAGCTTCCATTTCTTGCTTAAGCGGGCAGAGGTCCTGATTGATTATTTTTATTTTATCATCCATCTGATTGAGCTCCACATTTCTTTGAGCTAAATCTGCCAGCGGTTTTTGAATTTCAACCCCACTAACCTTTACCCCCTGATTTTTATAGGCTAAAAGCAGGGGAATAACTCCACTACCTGTGCCGAGATCGATTACATTATCTCCCCTGCGTAGTTTAACAAAATTTGCCAGCAAAACCGAGTCTGTACCAAATTTAAAAAAACGGTTATCCTGAATTATTTCAAGTTCTTCTTCTATTAAATAGTGAATCTCTTCCATAAAACTATTTCTCCTTACCCTGATTTTCCATTAAATTTAAACAAAAAAGACAATCTCCCTTTCTCTTTTCACCAAAACTTAAGGGACAGACATGATAACCTTCATCATAGATCCTGATCAAATTACTGTAACCCTCTTTTTTTACTACAGCTTCTTCTGCCTTTTCTTTAAAAAGCAGACTTTTGAGTTCGTCATTTTCTCGCTGTAGTTCTTCATTTTCCTGATAAAGTTGATAGGTAATGTCCTTAAGTTTATGGAAACGAAGTGAGAGTGCCTCTATCTGTTCCTGAAAATGGGCAAGGGTTTTAAGTATTTCCTGATCCATCATTACCCTTCCTTTCAATCTCTTTCATAATTTTCTAAATCATCTACCTTGATTTCCAGGTCATCTTCTGTTCCAACATCAACAGTAACTGTGTGTTTGACTAAATTGCGGTCTACAACCCTGGCTTTACCCATCTCAAGTTCTACCTTTTCACCTATATTAGGCATTTCTTTTTTCAATTTGCGGTAGGTTGTAGCTTCATACTGCAGACAGCACATTAAGCGTCCACATAGTCCTGAAATTTTGGAAGGATTTAATGATAAATTCTGTTTTTTTGCCATTTTGATAGATATAGGCTGAAAATCACGCAAAAATGTAGCACAGCAGACAGGAAGTCCACAGGGACCTAAACCACCAAGCATCTTTGCTTCATCCCTGACACCGATCTGTCTTAATTCTATTCTGGTTTTAAAAATTGCTGCTAAATCTTTAACCAGTTCTCTAAAGTCAATCCTGCCGTCTGCTGTAAAATAGAAGATGATCTTATTGTGATCAAAAGTATATTCCACATCGATCAACTTCATGAGCAGTCCATGTTCATCAATTTTTCTATAGCAAATATCATAGGCTTCTTCTTCAAGTTCCTTGTTTCTCTCATGTATTTCTCTATCTTTTAAAGTTGCCTTTCTGATTACATCTTTAAGAGGTGCAACTATCTCCTCTTCTGTTACCTCTTTTTTTCCTACAACTACTTCTGCATATTCTATTCCGCGGGCGGTTTCGACTATTACATTGTCCCCGGCTTTTATTTCAATATCTCCTGGATCAAAATAGTATATTTTGCCAGCTTGTTTAAAACTTACTCCAACTACCGTATACATTAAATTATACACCTCAATTATTATCTATTCTGAATCAGGCTGGCGCAGTTTAAAAAATAATACCTGCAGGCTCAGTTTGGCCCTTACATTTCTGTTGATATATTCCTCAGTCCTGGCTATTAAATCCAGTTTATTAATAATCTCATTTTCTTTCATATTAGCTGCGAGCCTTTTTAATTCTTTCAGATAATCCTTATTTTTTACCGCTTCTAAATAATCTTGCTTAATCATCATTATATCGCGATACCAGTCTGATAGCAAATCAAAGCAGGGGAAGTCTGCTTTGAGTAAAGAAGTTAATTTTTTAGTTAGTTTAAAAATTTGAATGGTGTTTTTTTTATCTATATCTGTTAAAAAATCGTAAATATCTTTTCTTTCTTCAAAAAAGTTTTCTTTTTCTGCTGCAGCCAGGGCCTTCCCCGGACTGCCCTGGGCAGTTCTACTTAAAATTTCTGCCTTTTCTGCTGCTATTCCCTTTTCAAGCAGCAGCTTTTTGATTTTACCCTGGGCCAGATTTTTTAGTTTTAGCTGCTGACAGCGGGATATTATCGTAGGCAGCAGTCGGCTCGTATCCTCTGCCAGCAGAATAATTGTTGCAAAAGAAGGTGGGTCTTCTAAGGTTTTCAAAAGACTGTTGGCAGCTTCTTTGCTCATTTGATCTGCTGACTCTATAATATATAGCTTTTTTTCGCTTTCATAAGGTTTGTAGGCGATTTCTTTTTTCAGTTCTCTAATTTGATCTATGGAAATAATATTTTTGTTCTCCAGAATAGAGATTATCTTAAAATCGGGATGGTTTTGATGCTCCATTTTACGACAGCTGATACATTTATCACAGCTGTCAAGTTCTTCTTCCCGGCAAAAAACTGCCTTCGCGAACTCATAGCCAAGTTTGGATTTTCCAATTCCAGACTGACCGCTGAATAGATAGGCATGACTAATCCTTTGTTTTTCCATCTCATCCTGAAGTATTTCTACAGCATCTTCCTGTCCTAAAATAGAATCAAAACTCATAATTCAACTCCTCTACAGCTTAACAAATTGCTCAACATCTATAATAAAGACTGTTGCTCCACCAATTTTTATTTCCATCGGAAAAGAATAATAACCTTCCAGTGAATTAGCCACAGGTGACATAGGTGCAACCGTTTTGCTCCTTGCCTGACACTCTTCTTTAATGATCTCTAATACCTCATCAACATGTTCTCTGTCAGAACCGATTATAAAAGTGGTGTTTCCCTCTCTTAAAAATCCACCTGTTGAAGCCAGCTTGGTAGCCTGAAAACCTGCAGCTGTCAAAGCTTCTAATAGATCTGCAGCATCATGGTCATGGACTACAGCAATTACCATTTTGATGGTTTTACCTGCTTCTGCTCTTTTTCCCATTAGAATAACCTCCTGGTAATTATATTTTTGACCTCCTGATGAACCTCTTCTTCAGCCAAATTACCATCTACAAGGGCAAATCTATCTCTCTTTACCATCTCTAAATAGGCCTTTCTAACTCTCTGATGAAAAGAATCTGCTTCTCTTTCCAGGCGGTCTCCATTTAAATCAAAACTGGAGGCCCTTGCTCTCTTTAAACCTTCAGCAATAGCTACATCCAGAACAAAGGTTAAATCAGGCCAGCGGGAATCAATAACCCAGTCGTTGATCTTATATACCAGCTCATAATCCAATCCTCTTCCAGCTGCCTGATAGGCTAAATTAGAATCTGCAAATCTATCTGAAATCACTACTTTACCGGCTTTTAAAGCGGGTTTAATAACATCCTTAAAATGCTGAGCTCGATCTGCAGTATAAAGGAGAATTTCTGTTCTGTAATCCATATCCTCATGAGCGGGATCAAGTAATAATTGGCGGATTTTTTTACCCAATTCTGTTCCTCCCGGTTCTCGGGTAATCACGACTTCTTTGCCCTCTTTTTTCAAATAATCACCCAAAAGTTTAATCTGGGTTGATTTCCCGGAACCTTCTATCCCCTCAAAAGTAATAAAAAAGCCTTCTCCCAAAACAGCCAGCTCCTCTCTAAAGCTTTGTTAATATTATCTCATTGTATAATAATTATACAATATGCAGGCATTTATTGCAATAAAAGAAAAGCCCGCTCCAGTCCAGCTGTCATTAAACTGACAGCAGCTAAAGCCGAGCTCATTTTTAAAGATTATTTTGCTTTTTTATCATGTTTTTCTTCCAGGTATTCAGCAGCTTCAATGGCAGCTTTCGCCCCACTCCCTGCCGCGATCACAACCTGTCTGTAATCAGGGTCCTGCACATCTCCTGCTGCAAAAACACCTTCAAGATTGGTACGCTGCTTATCATCTGTAATAATATATCCGTAATCATCTAATTCCACAAAACCATTTAAGCATTTAGTTCTCGGCTGATGACCGATTGCGACGAAAAATCCATCCACATCTAAATCAGATTCTTCTCCTGTCTTATTATTAAAAACTCTTATTCCTTCTAATTTATCTTCACCATGAAGGTCTTTAACTTCTGTATCCCAGACTATTTCTATATTGTCCAGGTTTTTTACCCTATCACCAAGTCTTTTAGCTCCTCTAAATTTATCACGACGGTGAATAATATACACCTTAGAGGCAAATTTAGATAAAAAGGTTGCCTCCCATAAAGCTGTATCTCCACCACCAACTATTGCAACATCTTTTTCCTTAAAGAAAGCTGCATCACAGGTAGCACAGTAAGACACACCATTACCCCGAAGCTTATCTTCTTTCTCAAGGCCAAGGGTCTTCGGTTCTGCACCTGTAGTTATGATTACCGTTTCAGTTTCATATTCTTCCATATCAGTTTTAACAATATAATTATCACCTTCAGGCTTTAGATCTTCAACACTTTCGTATTCTAAACGAACATCAAAGTTTTCAGCCTGTGCTGTCATCTTTTGGGTTAATTCAAATCCTCCGATCGGTTCGGGAAAACCAGGATAATTTTCTAATTCAGAAGTAGTTGTAATCTGACCCCCTGGCTCAGGTCCTACTAAAACCAGTGGATTCAAGCCAGCCCTTGCCCCATAAATTGAAGCAGTAATCCCTGCTGGGCCTCCACCGATTATTATTAACTTTTCTTTTTTTCTCTTTTCTTCACTCATCACTAACGCCCCCTGTAATTAAAACGATTATAATAACAAACCACAACTATAAGAATAATATGCTTTGCTAAAAATTTCTGTTAAGTTAATAACAATGGTCCAAAACATATACCTTAATCATTAAAGCTGTAGTTAGGAGCTTCTTTAGTAACTTTTACATCATGAGGATGACTTTCTCTTAAACCTGCTGAAGATATTCTAAGCAGCTTAGAATCTTTGATTAAACTCTCTATATCAGGAGTTCCACAGTAACCCATCCCAGATTTTAAACCACCTACCAATTGATAAATAGTTTCCGAAAGTGTACCTTTATATGGTACCCTTCCCTCTATACCTTCTGGAACAAATTTTTCTGTTTCGGTTTCTTCTTCCTGGAAGTAGCGGTCCTTGCTTCCCTGTTTCATAGCACTAACAGAACCCATACCTCTATATACCTTAAAACTTCTTCCTTTATAGATTTCCAGTTCTCCAGGACTTTCTTCCGTACCGGCTAAAAGGCTTCCAATCATAACCGAATGAGCACCTACAGCTATGGCCTTTGTTATATCACCTGAATATTTTATACCACCATCTGCAATAACAGTTTTTCCATATTTATCAGCTGCTTTGGCAGCATCGTTAATAGCAGTAATCTGTGGTACCCCAACACCTGCTACAACCCTTGTTGTACAGATTGAACCTGGACCAATCCCAACCTTTACTACATCTGCCCCAGCTTTGATGAGATCTTCTGTAGCTTCTGCGGTCGCAACATTACCGGCTATTACTGTTAAGTCAGGATATTTTTCTTTAATAATTTTAACTGTATCGATAACCCCCTGAGAATGACCATGAGCAGTATCAATTACGATAATATCTACTTTAGCATCTACCAAAGCAGCAACCCTATCCATGGTATCATCTCCGGTACCGACAGCTGCAGCAACCAGCAGCCTTCCCTGCTTATCTTTGGAAGCATTAGGATATTTCTTGGCTTTTTCAATATCCTTGATGGTGATCAGACCACTCAATTTGCCATCTTCATCAACTATGGGTAGTTTTTCTATTTTATGTTCTCTCAATTTAGCCTTTGCCCCTTCAAGATCTGTACCAACCGGAGCGGTTACAAGTTCTTCATCTGTCATAACCTCTGAAACCGGACGATCATAATCTTCTACAAAGCGGAGATCTCTGTTTGTTAAAATACCTACCAGAATATTGTCCTTATCAACTATTGGTACACCGGAAATATGATATTTTGACATCAGTTCTTCAGCCTCACTGATCAAAGCATCTGGTGAAAGAAAAAATGGATCGATAATAACTCCACTTTCTGATCTTTTTACCCTGTCAACCTCTGAGGCCTGTCTTCTAATGGACATGTTCTTATGGATAACACCCAATCCACCTTCTCTGGCCATTGCGATCGCCATATCAGCTTCGGTAACAGTATCCATTCCAGCCGAAATAATAGGTGTGTTTAAATAAATATCATCAGTTAACTTAGTTCTAGTGTCTATATCTCTCGGGACTACATCAGATTTCTGTGGTTGTAATAAAACATCATCAAAAGTTAAAGCTTCTTTAATTATTTTATCCATTACTCTACCCCCTGTATTATTTCTTAAAATTTATCCATTACCACCCTGTCATAATAATGCAAAATGTCTTTATTAAAATGAAATTTTTAACTAATTTATCAATAATTACTACTATTCTATAATCTAATATTTTATGTATTTTAACAAAGCCAGGTCCCAATGTCAAGCGGCTGAATTGATATTGTGATTATCTTATCATAATCGCAGATTAAATCAGCTTGGTGAAATTTCACCATAAGAGAAAAAAACAATATAGAAAAAGAGCCCGACTAAAGGCTCCTAAAATTTGCTTATCTGAAATTATATTTCTCGGCGGCCTTCTAAAGCCTTAGAAAGGGTTACCTCATCTGCATATTCTAAGTCTCCACCAACTGGAATTCCGTGAGCAATTCTGGTCACTTTTACCCCAAGTGGTTTGATCAACTTTGCCAGATACATAGCGGTTGCATCTCCTTCAGCATTAGGATCAGTCGCTATGATTATTTCTTCTACCTCGCCTTTTTCTAAACGGGGCATTAAGCTACGGATTTTAATTTGATCAGGGCCGATCCCATCCATCGGTGATATTGCTCCATGTAAAACATGGTAAAGCCCATTATATTCTCCAGTTTTTTCCATAGCAACCACATCACGAGGACTTTCTACCACACAGATTATTGAAAGATCACGCTCATCTGAGCTGCAGAAAGAACAAATATCACCTTCTGTTAAATGATTACATCTTGAACAGTAATTGATCTTATCCCTGGCTTCAATCAAAGCATCAGAGAGGGTTTTTACCTCATTTTTACTCTGGCCGAGAATATAAAACGAAAGTCGGCGGGCAGTTTTAGGCCCAATACCGGGCAGTTTACTCAGCTCGCCAATTAATTTTCCCATCGGCCTGGGATAGGGATTCATTACGGCATCCCTGGTAGATTCATCCCACCAGTTACCTTACCCATTTCTTCATTTACCATTTCTTGCATCTCACGCATTGCCTGGTTAACAGCTGCTAAAATAAGGTCTTCCAGCATTTCTACATCATCTGGATCTACAGCATCAGGATCGATCTGTAAATCTACTAATTCCTGCTTACCATTAACAACAACTTTAACGGCTCCACCACCGGCAGTTGATTCTAAAGTTTTTTCTTCAAGTTCTTCCTGCATCTTAGCCATCTTTGTCTGCATTTGCTGTGCCTGTTTCATTAATTTTTTCATATCCATTTTAGTTGCCTCCTTTTTTTTCTAAAATTGTTTCATCAACTTCAATTATCTCTCCAGAAAATATTCTGGCAATTTCTTTTATGCCAAAACTCTGATTTTTATCTCTTTGAGAGCTTTTTTTGGCTGAAGTAGAACTTTGAAAGTTAGTATTTTCTCCAGCTGCTTTATCACTTCTACTTTGACTGCTTTTTTGCTCATTTAGCGATTTTTTTTTATAATCACCAAGTATAAATTCTAATTCAACATATTGATTTAAAAGACTGCCGATAACATTAGAGATCAGGGACTGATTTGACCTTGCTCCCTTAAAGTGAAATTTTTTGTCTTCTGGAAACACGATGATGATCTTTTTGCCTTCAACAGCAGTTGGTTCAGCTTCTCTTAATAAAGCCTGAACTGAAATATCGCGTTTTCTAATTTCACTTAAAAGCTTTGCCCAGTAATTTTTTACTTTTTCCAGGCTGAGATCTCCTTCGGCAGAATTAGCTTCCTTTTGAGCTGGTACAGCCTTTTTTTGCTCAGGTTGAGCAGCTTTTTTATTTTGAGTGCTTTCTGCTTGAGTTTCTGCTTGCTTGCTGCTTGATTTTTTAGCTCTGTTTTCAACTTCTGGCTGAACTGGCTTTTGAACTTCTTTGTTGACAGCTATACTTCCTTTTTGCAGCAGATCATTTAATTTAAATTCCAGCTGAGAAAGTCTGGCCTCAAGAGAAGATTCTGCACTCTGCTTACTACTTAATTTTATAACACTTATCTCCAATTGTAAACGGGGGCTTGCACTGGAACGCAGTTTTTGCTTCAATTTAGCAAACTCATCTATAATATTGGTGATCCGAGTTGTGCTTAAATTGGCGGCAGCATCTGCCAGCTCTTCTAAATAACTCTGGGAGTACTCTAAAATACCTGAGTTAACCCCACACTCTTTTATTAAAAGCAGTTCTCTACAGTAAGCTACCAGTTCATCACTAAATCTTTCTATACCTAAACCAGCCTCAAGCTGTTTATCCAATAACTGCAGAGCTTTTTGACTCTGATTTTTGCTTAAATAAAGTAAAAATTCTTTTAATTTATCCTTATTAACCCTGCCCAGCATCCGGGCGATTTCTTCAGCGGCAAGCTGACCATCACTAAAAGATATTGCCTGATCTAAAAGGCTTATTCCATCCCTCATACCACCTCGAGCACTGCGGGCTAATATATCGAGAGCTGCTGCATCTATCTCATAACCTTCCTGCTCAGCTATATATTTTAACCTCATTTTTATATCTCCCAGGCTCAGTAAAGTAAAATCAAAGCGCTGACATCTGGACATAATGGTCGTAATAACCTTATGAGGTTCTGTAGTTGCCAGGATAAAAACAACACTATCAGGTGGTTCTTCAAGAGTTTTTAAAAGGGCATTAAAAGCTCCTGTTGTTAACATATGTACTTCATCGATTATATATACCTTATACTGTCCTTCTCCTGGATAAAATTTAACCTTTTCTCTTAACTCCCTTATCTCATCAATACCCCTGTTAGAAGCAGCATCAATTTCGATTACATCAAGTGAACTACCACTGCTGATCCTCTGACAGGAATTACACTCTCCACAGGGTTCTAAATCAGCTGCTGGATCTGCACAATTTAAGGCTTTAGCAAAAACCTTGGCAGTAGAAGTCTTACCTGTACCGCGAGGTCCGGCAAAGAGGTAAGCATGGGCCACCCTATCATTTTTTAAGGCATTTTTTAAGGTCTGGACCACATGATCCTGACCGATCAAATCTGTAAAATCTTCCGGCCGATATTTTCTGTAAAGAGAGAGAAAGGACATTTAATTCACCCCTAAATTATTATTATATAACAAAAACACCCTATTCCGGGTGTTAGAAAAAGATGGCCGCACACCTCAAATCGAGTTCCCCCTCCCAGGCGTTACCCTGGCAGTTGGCTCGAACCAGGCACCCTCGCGGCACATGAAGCGACTTACTTACCGCTGCTTCCTCCCGGACCTGACGGAGTTCATAAGACTTCATTGCGCGAGACCCAATTGTCAACACTACTTAACAGGGCCAGACCCTGAAAGAGAAAACCCTCAATGAGGCATCAATCCTGCTGTAGCGGTTTGCAGGTTACAGGGCACCGCTAACACCCCATTTAGTGCGGCCAAACTTTAAAAATCTATAAAATTTTAATGGCGGAGAGGGAGGGATTCGAACCCTCGGTAGGTGAAAGCCTACACCCGCTTTCCAGGCGGGCCCCTTAAGCCAGACTCGGACACCTCTCCAGTTTGGAAGTTAGAATTTAGAGATTAGAAGTTGGAAGTTGGATGAAAAATTAAGTACTATCACTCCAATTCTAAGTCTCCACATTTTAAGTTTATTTATAATTCTATGAATTCTCAGAAACGAACTGCCTTTTGGCGGAAGGAGAGGGATTTGAACCCCCGAGGCATATCATGCCTACTCGATTTCGAGTCGAGCGGTTTCAGCCAGACTCACCCATCCTTCCGTTATCTTAACTCACGGAAAAAATCTTTTAATAGCTGAGCGGCTTCTGCTTCCATAACTCCAGATACAACTTCTACCTGATGATTAAAACGATCATCACCCAGCAGTTGATAAAGACTTTTAACAGCTCCTGCTTTAGGATCAGCTGCTGCATAAACAAGCCTTTTTATCCTTGACTGCAAAATAGCTCCTGCACACATCGGACAGGGTTCTAGAGTTACATAAAGCTGGCAGTCTTCCAAGCGCCAGCTAGCCTGTTCTTTGGCAGCCTCTTTAAGGGCAATAATTTCGGCATGAGAAGTTGGATCTTGAGTTTGCTCCCGGAGATTAAACCCGCGACCAACTACTCGATCATCACAAACCACAACTGCACCGATTGGAACTTCTGCCCTTTGATAAGCTTTCCTGGCTTCAGCCAGGGCCATCTGCATATATTTCTGATCAAAGTTCATAGAATGTCTCCTGTATTTTTTGATTCAATTTTTCCTGCAACACAAACCATTATAACAGCTGATTTTGCATTTTGCAAGTGCTTTTTTCATTTAAGAAAAAAACTAATTTTCAAGCACTCCAATGGGCAGCAAAAGCAGTGGCTCATGATTTTCACTACCCAGAATAGATCTAACTTCATTTTCATCAAAAGCTCCTATCACAACACTACCCAGACCTAAATTTTCTGCCATCAAAAGCAGATTCTGGGCAGCATGGCCAGCTTCCATATGAACATAGCGCTCTCCTCTTTCTCCATAACGCCTTATAGTCCTCTCAAAAACAGCTGTGATAATAATGACCGCCCCTCCATCACCAACAGCAGATTGATTTAGGGCAGCAGCTTCCAGCTCAGCTGATTTAGCTTCTGAGCTAACTTCCAGCAAAGTATTTTCTGCCGGCTGATAATGGTAAATCCCGGCATCTATGTCCTCTACATCTTTTACAGCAAGAAAAATTTCTACTGCATCTGTTGCCCCGGCAGAAGGAGCAGCCCTGGTCGGCCCACTGATACCATCAACGGTAGTTCCGACTGTAGACCAGAGCAGTTTGGAAATATTATTAAAAGATATTTCTTCAGCCTGATAATCCCTAATCGATCTTCGAGCATAGATCAACCCTTCAAGTTCGGATTCTCTGATCTCAACTTCGGCTAATTCTACCTGATCACCATAAGAAAGGCTGTTCGCACTTCGACCGCCATCTCCATAGAGATAAAAATAAAGGAACATTACAGCAAATAAAAGAACTGCAAGCAAAAAATAATAGCCAAAACCACGAAATTTTTCAAAACCGGCTTTAAAGTTCATAGTACCTCCCCCGTTAAAGATTTTAAATTTTGCAAATATTTAGAGTATAAGTTAGTAATTCGACAAATTACCGAGTTAGTTTAATCATATGCTCATTTTAAAGAATTGACTTTTAGTCAGTTTGGCACTATAATGTAGTTACAAGGTTCTGAGGAAGTCCTAAAACGGATTGTTCGAAAGCAGTATTTTGAAATTCTTATTTAAGTAAATTTGCTAAGATTTAGGCGTAAGATCAAAGCCTATGAATTTACTATTGGAGATGACCAAAAGAATATTACTAAGGTATAGCTTTCTTTAGTAATAAATCTTAAGGAAATCAAAAATAGTAAAGGAGGACTAAATTAAAGCAAAAAGAAAGAATAAGAAAAGTAAAAAATGCTACACTACGAACAAGAAGTTGAGAAAGATTCGTCAGAACCTTGTTATTTTTTTGCCTAATTTTAGCTTTTTAAATTTATCTAAAACTGTCAAAAAACTCCATCCAAGCTATGTATTGGGTGGAGTTAAATTGTCTATTTATTTGGGTGGTGAGGTCCACTAATGGTATCTATTCAATTTCTGATACTGTTTTTTTAAATGCTCTATATTAAGTGTATTAACTTTTTTTAGAATTTCATCATACATGATTCTTGTCCGTAATACTTCTAAGTCTGCCTCAATTTTATCCAGCTTTTGATCGAGAGAATAATTTGAACAATCTTCTGTCATTTTATTAAATTCGGATTTTTCACTCATTTTAACCAACACTTCAGCAAACTCAGACAATTCTCTGCTGATCTCATCAACTTTTTTTAATTTAAAATCCATTTGTATCCCCTCCATTTTTGTATTCCCTCCATTTTTTAATCACAATTCCAATTTAAGACATTTTTCACAAAGTTGATAAATAAAAAACAGGGCTTTTTCCAAATTACTTAAATCCTCTGAATTATAATCTGAAATTACCCTGTTTAATTTTTAATATCTTTAATTAAATTATTTTGCTTTAATCTATTATTATTATTAATTATTTAGCTGTAGAATTATTATAACATATTTAAAGCTAAAAATATAGCTAAAAAGTCGAAATTTGTGATATTTTTGCTTTTTTTTATAATTTTTGTGTCATTTAAGCTCTAAAATCAGAATTTTTACTGTTGAGAGTTAATCTATTTATAGGCTTTGATTAGATCTACAATTTTCTGAAGTTCTTCATTACTTAAAGCAGGATGGACAGGTATTGAGATGATTTCTGCTGCTACTTTTTCTGTGACTTCAAAACTGAGTTCTCCATAACCAAGCTTTTTATAATAGGGCTGTTGGGTAACTGCAGAAGGATAGTGAATACTGTTACCTACCCCATTTTCACTTAAGTAGCTGGCAAAATCAGCCCGATCTTTTACTCTTAATGTGTACTGATGGTAAACATGTTTTTTATTAGCTGCTTTAGATGGTATTGTCAGCCAATCGAGATCTGCTAAGTTTTGATTAAAAAATTCTCCATTCTCTATTCTTTTCTGGTTAAAAGCTGCTAACTTTTCTAGCTGAGCTAAACCTATTGCTGCAGCCAGATTTGTCATCCTGAAGTTATAACCCAGAATATCATGGCTGTATTTTTTTGACTGACCATGATTAATTATTTTGGCAGCCTTCTGATGTAATTCTTCCTGATTTGTTAATACTATTCCACCTTCACCAGTTGTCATATTTTTGGTTGGATAAAAGCTAAAGGTTGAAAGATCACCAAAACTACCGACTTTTTTACCATCAAACTCCGCTCCATGGGCCTGTGCACAATCTTCTATTAAAATCAGATCATATTTTTCTACCAGCTCCATTATTTTGTCCATATCACAGCTTAAACCGAAGAGGTGAACTATCAGCAGAGCTTTAATATCTGGATCTTTTTTCAGGGCAGCCTCTATTTTTTCGGGATCTATGTTATAACTATCTTCTTTTATGTCGACAAAAACAGGTTCTGCTCCTGTATAAAGTATAGAATTTGAGCTGGCAATAAAGGTAAAAGGTGTTGTTATCACCTTATCTCCTTCACCAATACCTGCGGCAAGTAATGCTGTATGTAAGGCTGTTGTTCCACTCGAAACTGCAGCTCCATAATCACAACCGATAAAATCGGCAAAGTTTTTGGAGAAATTATTCACATATGAACCAGAAGCTAACATTCCACTGTCCATTACTTCTAAAACCAGTTCTTTTTCTTTTTTATTAACCAGAGGTTGGGCGATTGATATCATATATCTCTACTTCCTTCCTTTACTATAGATTCTTTTTTGAATTTTTTTAGTTAAACTTAGTGCTTCCAGAGCATCATTTGCATCTATCAGAGGTCGTGTTCCATTTTTTATTGAATTAATAAAATGTTTCAGCTGGCTTTTAAGTGGTTCTTTTTCTTCAACTATTATTTCTTCCAGCTCTGTTTTAGGCTGTTTTTTCTTGCCACCGAGCAATTCTCTCTTCTTTGTCACCAGAATTTTTCTCTGTAGATAATCCAGCTCAATATATGAGTCTTCGGTTGTGATCGTCAACTCTCTCACCTTTTTTTGAGTTATTCTACTTGCCGTTAGGGTGGCAACCGCACCATTGCTCATCACCATATTTGCTACAGCATAATCGATCAATCCATCAGAATGAGTTATTTTTCCATAAGCTTCAATATCAGAAATTGGACCGGAAACGATAGAATTGACTACATCTATGTCATGAATCATTAAATCCTGAATAACATCGGTATCACTTATACGGGGATCATAGGGACCCAGCCTTTTGCTATCAAGAGCTATTACTTTTTTATCTTTTAAGACCTCTGGTAAGGCCAGTACCGCCGGATTAAATCTCTCAATATGACCAACCTGAACTACCAGACCTTTTTGTTCAGCCTTTTTTATAATTTCTTCAGCTTCTGCAATCTCAGCTGTAATCGGTTTTTCTATTAAAACATGAACATTTCTTTCTAAAGCCGCCATTGCAATATCGTAATGGGTAGAAGTTGGAGTAGCAATATTTATAATATCAACCTCAGCAAATAGAGTTTCCAGATCACCATAACTTTTTACTCCATAGCTTTGAGCAATCCCTTCTACTCTTTTCTGATCATTATCATAAATACCTATAAATTCACATAAATGTTTTAATGAGAGATAATTTCTAACATGATGTTCTCCCATACTGCCGACCCCAATTACACCAACTTTTAATTTTTCTGTCATATATATCCTCCCTCTTTAAATTAAAAACTAAAATTTCAGTTATTTTAAGCCTAACTATAGTAATTATAGCAAAAAATCAAGGCAAATGATAGAACTTTTAGGCTTTTTTTAATCAGATTCTAATTTGTATTATTAGCATTTTTAAGTTAAAATTATATTAGGTAGAAATATATTGATTTAGAATTAATGGAAATTCATGATAATTTAAATAAATTAGATTTAAAAGGAGGTTTTATTATGCACCGTATAAAAACATTTTTACTGATGTTTTCTTTAACCCTTATCTTCCTTTTCTTAGGAGGTTTAATTGCTGGTGAGGATGGCCTTATTATGGCTTTTGTTTTTGCCATGGTGATCAACTTTATCAGCTACTGGAAAAGTGATAAAATTGCTATTAAAATGACGAAATCGCAACCTTTAAGTGAGGATCAAGCTCCTCAAGTTTATAAAATAGTGAGGAAGTTAAGTAGAAATGCCAATATTCCTATGCCTGATATTTATCTTACTCCTTCACAACAGCCAAATGCTTTTGCAACAGGTAGAAATCCTTCTCATGCTGCAGTTGCAGTTACAGAAGGTATCTTAAATCTACTCAATGAAGAAGAGTTAGAAGGGGTAATAGCCCACGAATTGGCTCATGTTAAAAATCGTGATACTTTAATCCAGACGATGGCTGCAACGATGGCAGGTGCGCTAGCTTTTCTAGCCAGAATGGGACGTTATAGAATGATTTTTGGCCGCAGACGTGGTAAAGGTAGTGGGCTGGTACAGCTCTTAGCAATTATTTTTGCTCCCCTTGCCGCGATAATGATTAAAATGGCTATTTCTCGTTCACGAGAATATTATGCCGATCAAAAAGGTGGTCAGATCTCTGGAAATCCTGAAGGCCTTGCAAGTGCTCTCGAAAAAATGCAGCGTTATTCCCAAAGGAGTCCAATGCAGGTTAATGAGGCTGCTGCCCACATGTTTATTATGAATCCTCTCTCCAGTGAAGGGATGGCAAAGCTCTTTAGTACCCACCCCCCAACAGAAGAAAGGATCAAAAGACTAAGAAAAAGAGGAATATAATATAGTTTTAAAAAAACAGTGCTCCTATCCGGCTCAGCTTGAGCCTGGAGGGAGCATTTTTTAATTTAAATATCGAATCTTTTATTAAATTTTTTCTGCAGTTTATTTTTATACATCCTTTTGTCTGCCCTATTAAAACAATCTTCAATATCTTCTGCACTGCTGTTGATTGTAGCAATACCCAGTGAAATGCTGAATTCTTTTTCTGAATCACTACAGTGGTTAATCTGCTTATATTCATTTTTGATCCGCTCACAGATTTCTTCAGCAATAGCCCAGTTTGTTTTGGGGAGGATTACAGCAAATTCGTCCCCACCTATCCTGGCAACTATGTCAGCTGCCCTGAGATTATTTTTTAATATTTTAGCTGTCAGTTTAATATAATCATCACCTGCATTGTGACCACAGCTGTCATTGATCTGTTTAAGATCATCAATATCACCAACTAAAATTGTAATAGGATAATCTCGTGAGTTTTTCAACCTCGCGATCTCTTCATTAAAAAACCTTCTGTTGTAGAGCCCTGTTAGTTCATCTTTTAAAGATAGTTCGGTAATCTTGCGTTCGATCTTTTTTTGTTCATCAATATCTAAATAAATCCCAATGATTTTAAGGGCTTTGTTATCTTCTCCTCTTTCATAGACCCGGGCCAGATTTCTGATCCACTTCCAATCGCCATTTTTACTCTTAACCCGGTATTCAACTTCTAAATAATCTTTGTTTTGATTAACTATTTTATCGATTTCTGCTGCAACCCTTTTTCTATCATCAAAATAGATATTTTTCAAAAGCAGCTTTTCATCCAATTTCTGAAAACCAGCGCGAAAATGGAAAAAATTCATATCTTCAGGATTTAAAAGTGAATAACCCTTTTGCTCTTCCCACTCCCATACCCCTATTTTTGCTCCCTTTACGGCAAGCCTGAACTTGTTTTCTATATTTTTTAGTTCAGCCTCTTTTTTTATTCTAAAGGTGATATCAACCATGGTGATCAAATAAAGTCTGTTTTCTAAAAAACAAAACTTGATCTCTACAAATTTTTCAGAGGCAAATTTATCTCTGATGGAAACTATCCCATAATAATCTTCCTGGCCCAGATGGCAGCAAATATCTTCTTTAACAGCTGGATCTTTTATGAGTTCATAAAAATCCTCTAGTTTCTGCAGTTCCGCCAGATTATAGCCGGTAATTCTTACCGCATTTTTGTTTAAATAAATTATGTTTTTTGCTTTATCAAATAAAAAGGCTCCCTCTATTAAGCTGTCTAATATTTTTTTTGCTGAGAGGACTAATATCCATGGCAAATCGCCCCTTTTAATTTTTCTTGCCGAGAACAGAATTCAAAGATCCAGACAGCTATTTAAAAAGCTCTCTATTTAATAATTCTCCAGCAAAAAGATTTATCCTTTTAATTGATGAAATATTCTCACTAAAAATGCTAGAGATTGAAATAATATCTTTAATTAAGTATAATTAGCTTAAGATCAAGAAATTTAATTTTTTACTAAGGGGGGAAAGCAAATGAATGATAGAGAAAAGACTTTAGAAATGAAGAACTGGGCTGTGGTGGGTGCTACAGACAAGAAAAATAAATTTGGCTATAAAATATATAAAAAACTTAAAAATCACAATTACAATGTTTATCCTGTCAATCCAAATCTCGAAACTATTGATGGAGATCAATGTTACCCTGACCTGGCTTCAGTCCCTGTAGAAATAGATGTTGTGGATATGGTTGTTAATCCTAGAATTGGAATTAAAGTAATGGAAAACATCAAAACTGAAGGTATTAATTATGTCTGGCTGCAGCCGGGAACAAGGAGCTCTCAAATAAGAGACTTTGCTAAAAATAATAAGATAACTATTGTTGAAAGCTGTGTTTTGATCAACCTGGACTGATTTAAAACTGGAAATTTAAAAAAGTCGATTATTCTTTCATTTCTTCCCTGAATTATTGAATCGACAGAGGGGTATCACTGCCGCCAATTCCATTAAAATACTTATCAGCTACAACAATACCCCTCTTGAATTATTATTAATTTTTTCTTCACTCACCTGAAAGCATAGCAATAAATTCTTCAGCAATCTGTGGATCAAATTGGCTGCCTGCACAGCGTTTTACTTCAGCCAATGCATCTATTTCATTTATGGCCTTAGTATAAGGCCGCTCATTTGTCATAACATCATAGGCATCGATTATTGAGATGATCCTTGCCAGATAAGGAATCTCTTCCCCTTTTAAACCCCTGGGATAACCACTGCCATCCCAGCGCTCATGATGTGATAATATCTCTTCAGCTACTACAGCAAATTCACTAGAAGCACTGGCGATCTTAAAGCCCATTTTGGGATGGGTTTTCATTATTTCCCATTCTTTTTGATTCAGTTTACCCGGCTTTGTTAAGATCTCCTCAGAAATAGTGGTCTTACCTATATCATGCAGTTTTGCCAGCAGAGAAAGTTTATCCAATTCTGAATTATCAAGCCCAAGTCTCCTGCCAAGCTCACGCGCATTTTTACTCATTCGAACAGCATGGTCTTTGGTCTCATCACTTTTAGCTGCAAGGGCATTAATTATACTTTCCACGATCTTGCTTTTTGCGCTTCTTTTTTCCAGCAATTTATTTTGATACATCAGATCATCGGCTTCGGTTAAAACTGTCTCCATCTCCTGACCAATATCAAACTTAGTTGCGGTACCTAGCCCCATCGAAATGGGGATATCTTTGATGAAAGAACGGTCCATTTTAGTTCTGATTTCATTCATTATTGCTTGCACTTCAACTTTATCTGTTTTGGGAAGCAGAATTAAAAATTCATCTCCACCCCAGCGGGCCATAACAGCCTGCTCAGGAACCGATTCTTCCAAAATTTGAGTTGCTTTGATCAAATATTGATCACCAAGCTCATCACCATAACTGTCATTAATCAGCTTTAGTCCATTAATATCCGCTTTAATAACACTCAAGGGTAAATTATTTTTCTGATCTATTACTTTAATAATCTCATTTTCTTCAAAATATTTTCTATTATTGAGCCCAGTTAAAACATCTTTATAAAGCAGTTTATCTATTTTTTCTTTGTGTTTTTCGTGTTCAGCTGTATAATCAAGCCAGGAACCGATAACCTTGATCACTCCACCTTTTCTGCTTATAACTTTCTGCTGATCATATAACCAGTAGTAATTACCTTGTTTATCCTTAAAGCGGTATTCATCAATTGAAATATCTTTGATCGTGGTTTTTTCGATTTTTTCTTTTAATATTTCTCTATCTTCAGGATGAACACAGCTCAAATGAAATTCTTCTTCACCGATAAAATCTTCAGGTTTAAAACCCAGAATGTTCTCTACATTTTCATTGAGATAGGTTATTTCAAGTTCACCATCAACTATCTGATAGGAGTAAATAACAGCTGTGGTCTGGGCTATTAACTGTTCTAGTTTTCTCTGGCTTTCTTTAAGTGCCTTTTCTGTTTCTTTAAGTTCGGTGATATCTCTTCCTACACCCTGTATTTCTGTGATCTCTCCCATTTCATTTAAAATCGCATTATCCTCCCAGGAAATCCAGCGCCAACCGTCAACTGTCATCGCCCGTTGTTCCATATAAGCCCTATAAGGAGGTTTGTTGAGATCTTTCATCGCTTCTAAGGTGCTTTCTAAATCATCTTCGTGAACTAAGGGAGTAAATTTACTACCGATAAGTTCCTTCCTGTTTTTGCCGAATAATTCACAGTAGGCATCATTAACATAGTTAAATCTGTTTTCACTATCAACCCGAACGATTAAATCATTTTGTGATTCGATTAAACCCTGATACAACTTTTTGCTTTTTTTAAGCTTTTCTTCAACCTCTTTACGCTCAGAAATATCGACAGTTACTCCCAAGGTTAAAAGCTTTTTATCTGCATAATCACCCAGAGGAAAAACAGTAAACAAAGCCGGGAATCTTTCACCATTTTTGCGAACTAATACTACCTCATCACTCCAGCTTTTTCCGTCTTCGATAAGGGCATGCATATTGGGAAACTGACGAGTTTCTTCCCTACTGTGCAGCTTAGAAACAGAAGAATCAATCATTTCCTCTCTACTGTAACCAAAAATATTTTCTGCACCTGGACTGAACTCTCTGATCACAGAATCCCTTTTATCATCTGTTGCCTCTGTGATTATAAAGGATATATTTTGACTGGCCTTAAAAATGGCCTCAAGTTTAGCCTCTTTTTGCTTCGATTCCGTTATATCAAGTGAAGTTCCCACAATTTTTTCTACTTTTCCATCTATGATTATTGGATTTAACTTGGTCAGCCAGTACCTTAATCCTCCCGGAAGTTCGATCTTTTCTTCATATTCTATGCTTTCTTTTTTTCTCAGACATTTTCTATACCTTTTTTCGATTTTACTGCCCAGATCTTCTCCAAAGGCTTCAACAGGGGTTTTACCCTTAATAGCACCGGTTTTAATCCCGGTTAAATTTTCTTCTAAAGAATTTAAACGCTGATAAGTAATTTTTTCACCAGTTTCTACATTTAAAAGAAAAATACTGTTTTGAACATTCTCAAAAATATTTTCATACTCTTTATTTAAAACTTCCAGTTCTTTTTCCGCCAGTTTGCGTTGAGTGATATTTTCATGAGCAACAACTGCTGCAAAGGCTCCCTTACCTTTAAAAGGAGTGGCCCTTAATTTAAACCATCTTTCTTCAAACAGGGAATGACAGGGATATTCAAAGGTAAATAGATCTTTTTCTTGATTGATTACACTTTTTAATCCTGCTAGAATATCAGAGCTGTTTTCAGCTTCAGCAGCCTTTTCCAGCAGCTCAAGATAATTGATCCCGACCCCGCTCTGGGCCGGCTCTAAACCATTTTCTCTTCCGAAATCATCCCAGGCCTTATTGGTATATTTAATTACACCTTTTTGATCAAGTACAGCAATATGAGCTGAGAGTGAATCCAGAGAATATTGCTTTAACTGACACTGCTGTTTTATTTTAAAATTATTTATAAACTTTTTTATATTATATTTAAAAATCTCAAGCTCGGTTTTATTTTCAGGCAGGCTGAGAACAAGATCTCCATTTTTAAGTTTCGCCTTAGAATTAAAGCTCTGAGCACCATCATTTAGAAAAATAATCGGCAGCTCATACTTAGATTTAATCTTTTCTGCGATTTGATAAGAAAAAATTCCATCTTCATAAAAACTGCTTAAAATTATTAAATCTACTTTACCTGGATTGGCTAAAATATAAGCAGCTGCTTGCTCGGCTGAAGAAAAACTAGCTTCAATAATATTATCCATCTGTAAAACTAGAGACTCTATTTTTTCCTCTATATTTTTTTTGGCTGCAATTATAACAATGTTTTGATCCATTAATTAAACTCCTTCTTCTGTTTTAAATTATTTTTAATAAGGTAAATTTCTTTACCTTATGGTTGATATATTAATATATCACCCATAATAATATCAGTTATTAATAATAATGTAAATTAAATAAGCTAAATTAAACAAAAGTATCCCTTCACCAGAGCCATTATTAATTAAACAAACAATTAGAAAATATTAACTCAAAATGAAGGGATTATATATAATTATAGTTCACGCTAAAATTAAATTTTCCTGCCTATATATTTAAATATCTGCCTTTTTCACAACTTTATTTTGATTAACCTACTCCACAAATGAACCTCTTAATTTTATCGCCTGATGATGAGGTTTCCCTTTTAAGAATATCAATCTACTGCCCTCTTTAAAGTCAAGAGAAATCTCTTCTCCAGCTTCGATCAGCAGTCCTTCTCTGGCAGCAAGGTCATACTCACCTTCTATTTTACCATTAATCAGGTAAACCACGCCTACCTGATCTGTTTTTAGTTTATCATGGAACTTAGTATCATTTTTTACCTTAATATCAAGGTATTCTATTTCTGTCTGTAGTTCTAATTTAGAATCCTGACCTGCTATCTTCCTGATCAAAAGATCAGATGTTGATTCTTCTTCGATCTGATCAGCCTTGATTGTTTGATAGCCTGGTTCTGAATTTTTCATATTTTGAGGAAGATTGATCCAGAGTTGTATGCCCCTGCTTAAACCTTCTGGCCCGGGTTTTTCTGAATGGGTAATGCTTTTCCCGGCATTAAAAGCCTGAATCCCACCCGGACCCACCTCAGCTTTATTACCTAAATTATCTTCATGGATAAAATGACCTTCTAGCATATAGGTTATTGCTTCAAATCCCCTGTGTTCATGGGGAGCAAATTCATTTGGGGGCTCAACAAAAAACTCGTCAAGCAAAACAAATGGGTCATGAAAATCACTGCGGCTTCTATTGGGGAAAAGTCTATTTACCTCTGCACCTGCACCTTCAGCTTTTTTAACTGCTGAAATTTTATCTGCTTTCATTATATTACCTCCTTATTGACTTCTTCATTTAATTTTATTCTATTTTTTTGAAAATTTAAATAAATTACTTTACAAAAATAATTTTAAATTCATAATATCTTCATATTTAATTGTTAAACTTGATTTAGAACAGCAAAAGGAGGAATGAAAAATGAAAAAGATGGTACTTGTGATGCTCATAGTTCTGGCCCTTATAGCTACTTCTACTAGCTTGATTTTTGCTGCCGATCAGGGCAGGAATATGCAGCAGAGAATGAACATCCAGACAGAGACAGCTCAATACAGAGAAAATGGAGAAGAATGTACTGACGAAGAACTGCAGATCAGAGAACAGAGACAGGAAACAAGAATGCTTAAACAAGAAGCAGGAGAAAATGGACGTTTTAATCAACGTGGTGAACAAACAAATAGACAAAGATTCGGTAAATAATAATTTTTAATTAAATTCTCCCCTAATTTTCAAAGCTCCCGGTTAAAGAGATGAATTTGATCTCTGACGGGGAGCTTTTCTTTTTGCTATTCCTTGAACTTGAATTTTAAATGACAGCCATCACAAAAGGGCTTGTTTCTGGACTTACCACAGCGGCAAAGGGTAAGTCTGTTGCGTCTCTGATAATGGCTTCCATCTGCAGATTCAACTAAAATCTTTCCTTTTACATAAATACCAGCTCCAAAACCATATTCACCATCCTGTAAGATCTCTATCTGGGGTTGATAATCTTTTTCTAAAAACTCACCATCTTTATCAATTACGGTTAGTCTGCCAGCAGGACACTCATCAGCAGATTTAATTGCCTCTTTTTTCTTTTCTTCATCTGCTGATTCTTTTACCATTTCCCAGGTGCTGCCCTTTTCTGTGTGGCAGAATCTGGCCAGTGCACATCTATGGTCATCTAAAAGATCTACTTCTTCACCCTCTATATGTTCTGACCGCTCCTGGTAATCCACTTTGTCTGCTATTTCTGTACCATCAAAATCGACCTCATGATGGGAGCCATCACAAAAAGGTGGATTATTTGACTGACCACAGCGGCAGAGGGAATAGCTTTCAGATTGGGGTAACTCTCTTCCAGGCTGATATTCATAATGATTGCCTACTTCAACGATTATTTTTTCCTTTAAGGGAATCCCACCAGTGACAAGATAAGGTCCATCTTTTATGATTTTTATTTTTGCCTCTTCTTTAGCCATTTTAACACCTCATTTTTAAATTATTTAAATTCTTATTTGATTTCGATACTGTGCTGACAGTAAAACTCTGCTTCGCTTTTGAGTCTAATTATTCCTTCTTTATTTTTTAGATCGCCCTCGGAGTCAGCAGAATCAGCTATTCCATACCAGGGCTCTATACATATAAAGGGAGCACCTTCAGCTTTTGACCAGATACCCAGATAGGGAAAGGATTCAAAGTTAAGTTTTAGCTCATCATTGGATAGGGAAGATTTTAAAGTAATACTCTGTGATTTAGGATCTTTAAAAACCAGAGCATCAGCTTTAAATAATTCTTCATTAAGCTCTATTTTTCTGCTGTCTTTTAAAAAATCTTCACTTTCAGCTGTCAAAAGACCTTTTTCATTTAATAAATGTCGTTTTAAGTTTTCCGGCTGCTCGAATTCTAAAATATAATCTTCTTTGCTCAAATTTTTATCAAGCGGCCAGTAAAATGCAGGGTGAGCCCCGATGGAAAAATAGATGTCTCTGTCATCTATATTTTTAACCCGATATTCTATTTCTAGCCTATTTTTCTTTAGTCTATATTCTATGTAGAGTTCAAATTTAAAAGGATAAACCTCCAGAGTAGCCTGAGAGTGGATAAGACGGAATAATATCCTCTTCTCTTTATTTTCTCTGAGCTCAAAGTCCTTATCTCTGGCGAAACCATGCTGAGAAAGGCTGTATTTTTTACCTTCAAATTGATATTCATCATTTTTTAACCTGCCCACAATGGGAAATAATACTGGAGCACTTCGCTTCCAGTATTTAGCATCTCCGTGCCACAAATAATCTTTATCCTTAACTTTTGATTTAAGCCTTCTCATCTGAGCACCAAGCAGCTCAAATTCGACTAAAAGTTCTTCGTTCTCAATTTTATACATAAAATCCTCCTTTTCTATTAACTCTACAGCTTATTAATTTAGCTTCTAGAAACAAAATTGTTGGTTTTTATATAAAATTGCCAAGAAAACTCCATCCAAGCTATGCATTGGCTGGAGATGAATTGGCTATTTATTCTGATTTTCAATATACTTTTTAATTGTCTCAATAGCAGCATCACCAGAAGATACAATAATGATATTGTAGACTATAAACAGAATGATAATTGTTATTTAAGTCTCTATCCATAAAAATCAAACCTCCATTTTTTCTTTTACAAGCAAACATATGTATGATATAATTATAGTAGGATGGAGGTGAAAAATCAATGCGATTATCATTTAAATTCAAGCCTAAATTAAGCCATAAGCAATTAGTAATAATTAATGAATTAGCCTGGCATTGCTCTAAATTATATAATATAGTCAATTATCAGATTAAAAATAATAAAGATGTAAAAGCTGTCTATACTGAATTAGAAACTAGATATAAAAATAACTGGCATAATGACTACCTTCACTCCCATAACAGACAACAGGCATTAAAGCAGTTAGCTCAGGACTGGAAAAGTTTTTTTAATTCTCTCAAAGATTATAAAAAGAATCCTCAAAAATATAAGGGGCAGCCAGGATCACCTAATTTTAAACATATGAACAGTAATCCCTGTGAAATAATTTTTACCAATTTAGCTGTTAGGATTAGAGATAACAAATTACTCTTATCCTTATCTAAAAAGATACAATCTAAATATAATGTGAAGGTCACTAAAGCTTTTAATTTATAATACGCAAGGAAAGCTTTAGTATGACCGTATTCGATTTGGCCCTCTTAATTTTGAGCTGCCTGAAGCAGTTCAAAGCATTATAGATTTAGATGCTTTACAGCAGATAAAGATTAAGCAGGACCGTATTTCTAAAAGATGGTATCTACTAATCGTCTATAAGAGCGAGGAAATAAAAGAAAATAATAACCCTAACATAATGGCAATAGATCTAGGTCTTGATAATTTGGCTACTTTAATATTTAAAAACAATTCTGATTGTTATATTATCAATGGTAAAACTATTAAATCTAAAAATTCTTATTTTAATAAAGAAATTGCCAGACTACAAAGCATTAGAATGAGGCAGTTAGCTACCAGTAAAATTAGAGATACTAAACGAATAAAATATCTGAGATTAAAGAGAAGAAATTATATTAGAGATTATCTCCATAAAGCTAGTTGCAAAATAGTTGATTTAGCAATTGAAAATCAAGTAGAAACTATTGTAATTGGAGATATAAAAAATATTAAACAATGCAGCAAACTTAAATCTTTTGTCCAAATACCGATCCAGAGATTAAAAAAATTAATTGAATACAAAGCTAAACTAAAAGGTATCAAAGTTGTTGAAATTGATGAAAGCTATACTTCTGGATGTACTAAAGCTTTTAATTTTAATTACGCAAGGTAAGCTTTAGTATGACCGTATTCGATTTGGCCGCTGTTCAGTAGATCTGGAAAAAATAAATAAAAGTAACTATGATAAATCCAGAAGAATTACTAGAGGTCTCTTTAAAACTAACGCGGGCCTATTAATTAATGCTGATCAGAATGGTAGTTTTAATATACTTCGTAAATACCATAACGATAAATGTATTCTCAGACCTATCAAAGAGGCGAGAGATAATGGATTTGTGGACAATCCTTCAAGATTAAGGGTATCCTAAACTATTAGGAGCAAAACTTAAAAGCCAAACATCTTGTAAACTGACCTAGTAATATAGGTTGAACTTTAATCTATATGAAGCAGTTAGAAGCTCCATCCGACGCGAAGCTAGTATCTCTTTTGATGCAAATCTTGGTTTTGATTTAGGTGGAGAGGTTCACTGCTTTTGATCTTTCTATTTTTTTTTATAAATTCAAGTGAATTTAAAGGCTCAACTGCCCTGATAAGTACTGCTTGAGGATCACCTTCACTTCCGACCACCACATTAAATAGATTGTGAATACCGTAAATTAAATATATATAGGCAATCCCACCCTGTTTAAACATAGTTTCGTTTCTTTTGCTCCGCTTATTATTATAGGCGTGAGAAGCTTTGTCATTAATGCCACAATAGGCCTCAGTTTCTACTATCCGGACCTTAACTTTGCTTCCAGCTATTTTTCTGACAAGTATCTTGCCGATTAAATCCTGGGCTGCGGTTAAAGCATCCTGCAGATAAAATTCCTGAGATAATCTCAAGCTACCACCTCTTTAATCTAAACATTATAATATTATTAAAGTTCCAACTTTACCTCAATAAATACTTCTATTAAATTTTGCTTTTTCCTTTATTATATTTCCGAAAATAATATCTCAACAGATTTTTAGCTAAAAAAAGCCCTTCTCAAAAGAGAAGAGCTCCTTAGAAACTTCAACTTAATTGTAAAGATTAAAAGTTCAATCATTATTTAAGAAATTCAGGGCAAAATTAAAGTAAAGTGAGGCACCTATCAAAAGGCTTTCTTCATTTAAATTAAACTCAGGGTGATGATGAGGAAAGTTTTTACTTTGATCCTCAAATCCAGCCCCTACAAAAGCCATACAGCCTGGAACCTCTCTCAAATAATATGCCATATCTTCACTGCCGGTTGTTTTCTGCATTGAAACTAAATTTTCATCACCAACGATTTGACGGGCAGCCCTTTGAGCATATTCAACGATCTGAGGATCATTAACTGTAGGAGGTGTTCCTTCCTTAATCTCAACCTCAGCTTCCGCCCTATATGCTGAAGCAGTTTTTTTAGCAAATCTCTTGATAGCTTCTGAAGCAGCAGTCCTTGATTCCTCACTAAAACAGCGCAGGGTTCCTTCTAATGCAGCCTGAGAAGGAATTATATTGAATCTACTTCCCGAATCTATTTTACCGATTGTAAAAACAACCGGATCTAAAGGACTACTTTCCCGACTCATAACAGCCTGGGATTCCATCACAAAAGCTGACGCTGCTGCAATTGGATCTACGGTCTGCTGGGGAAGTGAGCCATGACCTCCTGCACCGATAAAATCTATCATAACATAATCACCTGAGGCCATTCTCGGGCCAGCTTCAACGTTTATTATCCCTGTTTTTAAACCACTCCAGAGATGGATACCTAACACTGCCTCCACATCTTCTAGAGCTCCCTCTTTTACCATCTCTTTGGCCCCGGCAACCATTTCTTCTGCTGGTTGGAAGATAAGTTTTATCTTTCCTGATAATTTATCTTTAACCTTAACAAGAGCCCTTGCTGCTGTTAACAGCATTGCGGTATGACCATCATGACCACAGGCATGCATTAAACCTTCATTTTCTGATTTAAAGCTGAGCTCTGTTTCCTCGTCTAATTCTAAAGCATCCATATCAGCTCTTAGAGCAACTGTTTTACCTTCTTCTGCTCCCTCGATTACTGCAACAACTCCTGTACCAGCAAAACTTTGATATTTAACCCCTATTTTATCTAACTCTTCCTTTATTCTCCGGGAGGTCTGATATTCATGCCAGCTTTTTTCAGGGTTTTTATGGAATTCTCTTCTAAGTTCTATTAAATATTCTTTTTCTGCAGTTAAAAGTTCATTGAAATCCATCTATACCACCTTTTTTTAAGTGCTTAAAAAATCCAGGGCGAATTTTGCATAAAGAGCTGCAGAGACCTTTAAAGCAGCTTCATCAATATTAAACTTCGGATGATGATGGGGATGATATTCTACCTTGTCCTCATTTTTGGAACCGACAAAGGCAAAAACTCCTGGAACCTCTGCAGTATAAAATGAGAAATCCTCTCCACCGGTAGTTTTTTCTACATGGGCTAAGCTTTGCTCACCAAAAAGATCTACCACCGACTTTTGGCCGATCTCTGTCAGCTCTTCATCATTTATACAGGGAAGGGTCAGCTTATTATATTCCATCTCTATCGAAGCTCTATAACCCTGAGCTGTTTCCGAAGCTACCCTTTCTATCATTTGAGGAAATTTATCATTTAGTTCCCTACTAAAACAACGGGTTGTCCCCTCCAGATAGGCTTTACCCGGCAGTACATTAAATCTGGAACCTGATTTAAAAATACCGACACTTAACACCGAAGGATCGAGTGGGCTTATTTCTCTGCTGACAATAGACTGCAGATTCATAACTATTGCTGCCCCTGCTGTTAGGGCATCAACACCCTGCTGAGGCATTGAACCATGTCCACCCTTACCTTTGACATCGATCTTAAATAGATTTACAGCAGCCATCCTGGGGCCAGCTTCAAGTGATACCTTAGTTGTTTCCAACTCATTCCAGAGATGAATCCCCATTATAGAGTCCACATCAGCCAGTACACCTGCTTCAACCATAGCTTTGGCACCCTCTGCTACTTCTTCACCGGGTTGAAAGAGCAGTTTAACCCTGCCCTTGAATTCATCTTTCAGATCGTTAATTATTCTGGCGGCTGTCAGCAGTCCTGCGGTATGGCCATCATGACCACAGCCGTGCATCAGACCATCATTTTTTGATTTATATTCTATATCATTTTCTTCATCCAGTTCTAAAGCATCCATATCAGCTCTAAGAGCGATCGTCTTAGCACCTTTTTTACCTTCTATAGTTGCTACAACACCTGTCCCGGCAACAATTTCTGTTTCTAAACCAAGCTTTTCCAGTTCTTCTGCCACCCTGGCAGAAGTCCTTTCTTCCTGCATGCTTGCTTCTGGATGCATATGAAATTCTCGGCGCATCTCTACAGCATAATCAAAATATTTTTCTGCTAGATCTTTGATCTTATCCATCCTGACCACCCAATTTCTTAACAGCCTGATAAATTACCTCTATACCTTTTTGGAGGTCCTCATAATCTGTCCATTCTTCAGGACAGTGGCTTCTACCACCTTTGCTGGGTACAAAGACAAGACCCACATCTGTCATTCCAGCCATAACCATCGCATCATGACCTGCCCCACTGATCATTTTTTTATAACTAAAATTATTTTCCCGGGCACTTTCTTCAAAAAGGACCAGTATTTCTTCAGATAAAGGTATTGGATCTACACTCAATAATTCATTTATCTCCCATTCAACAGCAGCATTTTTTTCTTCTTCTGCTAAGATACTGCGGATATCATTTTTAACCTGTTCAACAAGCTCAGCTGATTTGGATCTTATATCAACCGAAAATTCAACTTCTCCCGGAACTATATTTGCAGCTCCAGGTTTTACCTCCATTTCACCAACAGTAGCAACAGTACCATTAGCTGCTTTTAAGGCAGCCTTTTCAACCTCCTGCACTACTCTTGCCGCACTTAAAAGTGCATCCTTGCGCATATCCATCGGGGTTGTTCCAGCATGATCGGGTCGGCCCTTGAGCTTAACTTTAAACTCATTGATGCCAACGATAAAGTCGACCAAACCTACATCTTTTGCCTCATTTTCTAAAACCGGCCCCTGTTCGATATGAAGCTCGATAAAGGCCTTGATGGATTCTGGATCTCTTGCTGCATCTTTAATCTTTTTAGGATCAAAACCGTGGTTTTTAAGCTCTTCTGCCATAGATATTCCAGCTTTATCCTTGTAATTAAGCAGATCCTGATAAGATATTGCACCAACCATAGCTCTACTTCCATAAAGTCCGGAGCCAAATCTACCACCTTCTTCTTCGATTAAAGCTACAAACTCAATTGGATATTGGGGCTTAAAACCCTCTTCTTGTAATAGGGTCATAATTTCTAAGCCCATTATTACTCCTGCAGGTCCATCAAAATGACCACCATTTTTTACAGAATCATAATGAGACCCGATCATAATTGCTGGAGCATCAGGATTATCTCCAGCGATCCTGCCGAATAAATTTCCGGCCTGATCTTCATAGGCCTCAACCCCGATTTTTTTCAGTTCATTTTTTAAATATTGTCTTGCTGCTTCTTCCTCTTTAGTAAAGGTGAATCTGCTTAAACCTTCTCCTGAATCTGTATTGAACTCTGAAAGCTTTATTAAATGCTTTTTTATTCTTTTTAAACTGCTTTCCATATTTTCCATCCTTCCTAATCCAAAAAGCTCCCGATTAACTAACTGCTATATCTACCCGTTAAAATTCTACAGGAAGTTGACAAAAATACCGGCGATGATTACAGATGCTATCGTAACCGTGGTAAAACCACCAACCAGCATTTCGGGAAGCATTTCACTCATTAAAAATTTCTTTTCTTCTTCATTTTCTGCCAGAGCTTTTGCCCCTTCTTCTGTTAATATATAATTTGGTGGGAAACCGTAAAGTGCTGTTAAGGCGATCGCAAAAGACATCTCTCTGGTATAGCCCAAAAACTTACCCATTAAAATTGATAAGATCGCCATACCTGTAACACCAAATACAATAATCCCGATCAGTGGTCCTGCCAGTTCAGCCAGCATTGTCGGGGTTGCATCAGAAAGACCTGCGAAGATGAATGCCATTAAAACTGTGATCAAAAAGCCAAATGAATTAGAAAGGTTAAGGGGTCGTTTTTCCACAAAACCGATCGCATTGGCAATAACTCCAAAAATCAAACAATAGACAAAAGGCGAAATACCTATATATGGTTCTAAAAAAGTACCTGCAGCTACTGCAGCCCAGGCTGTCAGACCCAATTTGGCCAGAAGAACATAAGTAGTTCGATACTGTTCGGGAACAGGTGGTATCAACTTTTTAGAATTTTCTTCTTCTCCCTCTTCCGCAACCTCTTTATATTCTATTTCTCCTTTTCGGTAGCCCTCGATCAATCTTGTTCCCTCGATCTTAAGCATCAGTGAGGTTAAAGGATAACCGATAAAACCCTGCATAACATAGGTTATAATAGCTAAAACTGCCATCTGTTCTAAACCCAGTCCTGCTGCAGCCTCATTCATGATGATCGCTGCCACAACACCTCCTGTAAGTGGTGGAGTAGCTGTAACTGCTGCTTCAAAACCAAAAACTGCTGAACCGATGGTCATCGTTAAAGAAATAATACCCACGATACCTATCAGTGCGATAACTACACTCCTCCACTGACCTGCTAATTCCTTAACAGAAAGCAGGGTTCCCATATGGGTTATCAAAAGATACATCGATAAATAGACTACAGGTGTCTGAAAACCCGCCTGGGCAACTATATCCCCTGGGAAAAACGTCCAAAAACCGAATAAGAATAATAGTGCTGCGACAAATACCGAAGGAATAAAAGCCTTCGTTTTTGCTGAAATAATGTCTCCAACTGCTAGAATAATTAGTACGATTGAAAATGCCATTAATAAACTCATAAATTTCCTCCTCGTTTTGCTTCTACTCTGATACTTTTCAATTATTATAACAATAATAATTGGCTGTGACCATATTGTTTACACCAAAGTTTAACTCAGTTATTAGTTCTAAACATTGAATTTGTCTGAATATAATTATATAATATTTTTAAATCAGAGAAAAATATTTGCAAAAATCTTAATTATTGCTATAGAGAGCAGAGGGAGTTTCTAATGAAGGTGAAAGAAAAAAAACTAATAAAAATGCATTCGCTTTTGGAAACGATAAAACTATTAAACTCCGAAAAAAATGTAGATACAATCTTAAAAACACTGATGAGCAAATCACTTGAACTTACCCCTGGTGGTGATATGGGGGCCATCTTTTTGATGAACGAAAAAAGTGGTTTTCTAGAAGTATATGCTTCTTTTGGAATGGGAGATGCTGTTAAAGATGTACAGTTAAAACCCGGAGAATCGATGACAGGTCAGACATACTCTAAAAAAGAAACAATGTTTTTTAGAGACAGCAAAGCTGTTCAAGAAGCGATGAACAAAATGCGTAACAAAAATAAGCGCCTGGCAATTGAGGCTAGAGTATTAGCCGAAAAAATACAGGGAGCAATCTGCTGTCCACTGATCTATAAAAATGAGGTAATAGGTGTTCTGGTTGTAGATAATACCAGTGACGAATATTCACTTAAAGATGAAGATGTAGAATTTTTAAATGATATTTCCGTCCAGGCGACCATCGCTATCATAAATGCCAGAAATTATAAAAGGCAGCTGCAAACAAATAAAAAGCTGCAAAAATATAACCGGATTATTCAGGAACAAAAAAATAAATATAAATATACAAATAGTCTTCATACAAAATTAACCAATATGATTTTAAGTGGTTCTTCAATTAAAGATATACTACAGGAATTAAAAAACATGATCGGCAAAGATATTTTTATCCTGGATATTTTTTATAATCTGCGCTATCATTCTTTTGCCAAAGATTTTAACTTAAGTAAGATAAGTGATAATATAGCCGAACTGATCCCTTATTTGAGACAAGAAAAAACATTCTATATAAAAAACTCACTAGATATTAACTTTGTAATTTTTCCGATAATCGTTAAAAAAGAAGTTATGGGCTGGTTTTGTGTGGTCAATGAATGCAGAAATAAACTGGATGAACTTGAGACGGTAACAGCCGAAAGAGCAACAACGATCATCGCTTTAGAGCTAATTAAAGAGCAGGAGATCTCAGATATGGAGCAGTCATTGAAGGGAGATTTCCTTGACAGCCTGCTGATCAATAATGATTGTGCTTTCATAAAAAAATCTGCTTTAAGTTATGGTTTTAACTTTGATAAAAGCCATCAGATAATAGTCATCGATTTTTCACTTCAATCAAAAGATGAACAGGAGAGCAAAAAGCTGCTGAAAAAATATTATAATCTAATCAACAAAAAGAGCAAAGAGTTTTTCCCCAACTCGATCGCCCTGATCAAAAGAAATATGATTATTATTATTGTGGAAGAACTGCATGATGAAGCTGAAGAAAAAATCAAAAACTTTAATTTGAAATTAAAAAAATTGTTTTCCCCTATTTTTGCTTTTAAAGAAGATGATTTTTCCTATAAGATGGTAATCAGCAGCTCCTTTAAAAAAATTGATGATTTTAAAGAAACATATTTTCAGGCCTTAAATACCCTACCGATGCTTGAAAGTGAAAAGGATAAAAACTATGCTTTTTATGATCAACAGGAAATCAAAAAATTGCTCAGCAAAAACGAAGCTGAAGAACTAGCAGCTTTTGCCGAAAAAATACTTAAACCACTTAAAAATTACAATAATTCATCTAAAAATGATCTTATCAAAACCCTAAAAGTCTATCTGCAGAGCAACTGCAGCTGGACAACAAGCAAGGAAAAACTGCATATCCATGGAAATACCCTAAGTTATCGCTTAAACAGGATCAAGGAAATTTTAAATATTGACTTTGATGATTATAATGACCGCTTAAAACTACAGTTGGCTTTTGAAATTGAGGATATTATTTAGTTTTTAATTAATCAGGCTTTATTTAAGGAGTTGAAAAATTGTGAATGAAGAACTTATCCGCCTCTCATATTATCTTTTTGGAACCATCTGCATCTGGCTTCTATTTATCGAAGCAGGTGAAAAGGGCTGGAAATCTCTAATCCCAATCTATAATATCTATATCATCATAAAAATTACCGATAAACCGACCTGGTGGCTAATCTTACTCTTTATCCCCATCGCCAATGTGATAATTGGGCTGATATTATTTGTCACTTTTATCAAAAAGTTCAATCAGCCTGCCTGGCATGCAATTTTGATGCTGTTTTTGCCCCATTTCTATGTTTTCTATATAGCTTTTAGCGAAAAAATAGTCTACAAGGATCTTTAACAAATGGATCAATAATTTTAAAATCCCCTGCTTAAAAAACAGGGGATTTAGTAATTATAATTCTACTTAAGTTTTAATTAAGTTATTGAAGCCTGATATATTTTATCAACCGCATCTTTTAAGACCTCATCAAATTCTTCATCACTCTGCTCAACCTGTAGATCCTGGAGCAGCGCTCTTGAGAAACTGGCGATTAAACCGTGATTTTCACTTAGTTTATCAACAGCTTCCTGCTGACTGTAACCACCAGAAAGAGCTACAACTCTTAGTACCTGTGGATGTTCTATTAATTCTGTATAAAAATCAGGTTGATCTGGAATTGAAAGTTTGAACATGAAAATTTTATCTGATTCAAGTTTTTCCAGCTGTTTTAAAATCTCATCTTTTAAGATTTCTTCAGCTTCTGCTTTATCATCGATATCGATATTAACCTCTGGTTCTAAGATGGGAATAAATCCAGCCTCAACTATTCTTTTACCATATTCAAACTGCTGCTCAACTATTTTTTTAATGCCTTTTGGGTTTGCACTATGGATAACAGAGCGCATCTTGGTACCGAAAATATTGTTTTCTTTCGCTCTTTCGAGCAGCTGATCTAGCTCGGTCATCTCTTTCATCAGTTGAACCCCATCTTCAGTTTCCTCTTTACCCTGGTCTACTTTAAGGAAGGGAATAACACCTTTTTCTTCCCAGAGATAATCTCCGGTCGGCATTCCTTCCATAGAGCGTTCCATGGTTTCTTTAAACAAAATTGCTCCCAGTATTTTTTTGGAAGTAAAAGCAGGACTGCTTATTACCCGTGTCCGCATTTGATGAATAAGATCAAACATCTCTTCTTCACCTTCATATTCATCTTCTGATATTCCATAACCTTCAAGAGCACCGGGTGTACTACCACCACTCTGATCAAGAGCTGCAATAAATCCTCTACCATTCATCATAAATTCGAACTGTTTTTTATTCATTAATATACACCCCATTTGTTAATATTTCTCAAATTAATATTCTAATTTTCATTATATAATTATCCAGACAAAATTACAAACACTATTAAGAATTTTTATCATTTGTTAAATTTTTAAAGATTAGAAGCACTGGAACCTCCATCAATCACGATCGAGCTACCATTAATATAGCTTGATTTTGGCGAAGATAAAAATGCTATCAAATCACCTAACTCAGCAGGTGATCCTATTTTTTGCAGAGGTATGTTTTTTCTTTTTGAATCTAAAGCTTGCTCATAACTCTGGAACTTACCATCTGCAATCTGTTTTTCAAAAAGATCCTGAACCCTTTTAGTTTCATGAAAACCGGACAAAACAGCATTAGCCCTAAGCTCTGGTGCCAACTCTTTTGAGAGGGTTTTCATTAAACCTATCACAGCCATTCTAACAGAATTTGAGAGTACCAGGTCATTAATCGCCTCTTTAACACTGATTGAGGTGATATTTACTATTGTTCCCCCACCATCTTTTTTTAGATAGGGAAATGCTTCTTTAACAAGTCTTACAACACTCATCAATAAGAGGTCAAATGCATAATACCAGTCTTCTTCCTCAGAGTCCAGAAAAGAAAGAGAAGGTGGTCCACCAGCTGAAGTAACAAGGTGGTCAATTCTCCCGTATTCATCAACTGCTGTCTGCACAATTTTTTTAAGATCTTCTTTTTTGGTGATATCACCCTGAACTGCAATTACTCTACCAGCCTGAAGTTTTTTTAACTCATCTGCACTTTCTTGAAGCCGCTTTTCATCCCTACCGTTGATTATCACACTGACTCCTTCTTTAAGCAGTGATTCTGCTGCTGCCTTACCCAGGCCACTGCTTGAGGCGATAACTATTGCTGAATTGCCGCTGATTGCTAAATCCATGCTCTCACACTCCCTTTTAGTGTAGGTTTCCTTCTCGATGAACAACATCATAGGCAAATAGTGCATAGCCAACTTGTGCTGAATTATACTTAGATTCTGCCGCCATTTTGCGAACAATATCGATTATCTTTAGATAATCATCTGCTTTAAAACTTTCTTTTTCCTTTTCAAAGTAGCCTAGCCTCCAGAGTGTTGCCCAGACCCTTGTATCGATTACACAGTGGTTTTCAGGATCTAATGAGGTTAAAATTGCTGAAGCAGTTGGAATCCCAATTCCCATTAAACTGCTGTATAAAGCCAGTCTGGCAAAGGTATCATCAATCTGATAGGCTATCCCGGTTAACTTTTCCACCCTGTCTTCTGGATTCTTTTTAACATGATAGGAACTTCTGGTAGAATTTAAATGGGCCAGCTCATAAAGTTCTTCCCGACTCAGATAAGACTTCTGATGATATTTTTCGCCCAGTTCAGCAAGGGCTCCTGGGTAAAGGCCTGAGGTATTATCATATTCTTTTAAGTATTTTTCATAATCTATTGTTTTAATTATTTTCACTCCTTTTTAAAGTGGTGCTCTAAAAGAACAGGGTAGACCAACCGAACATTTTCCACAGACATCTGTTAGACCCAGCTCTGAAAAAAATTGATCATTTTTCAAAAGCTGCTCATAACACTTAAAACGGGCAAAAGAATCTACCTTCAGTGAATCATTAACACAGTTGTCAACACACTTTTGACAGTTTTCCCCCGCCTTATTTAAGCAAAGTTCTTTATCTATCGGCTGTGATGGCTCTATTTTTAAATCAGTGATCAGGGTTCCTACTCGACCTGCACATCCCTTCTCGGTAATCAACATATTGTTGATGCCAAATTTAGCTAATCCTGCAGCATAAGCAGCATGGCGGTGAGACCAGTCACTAATCAAACGTTCTTTATCAAAGTGATGGGTAGCTGGAATGCTGCTTACCTGCCAGCCTTTTTCAGCCAGTTTTTTCTTTAGATGCTGATTTAAATCTGCAATTAACTGGTTTGTTTCTACATAAGCAACCGCCCATTCTCTTGAGCTGTATTCTCCAGTTAAATTAGAATTAACAATTTCTTTGCTAAAAGGTATAAAATAGGCTAAAACAGTTTTTGCACCAGATAGTATATCTTCCGGTAAAACATGACTGGGACTGATGATTTTTTTAAAATCTTCAAATAAAGGGTCATCTGCTGCTGCAAATTCAAGCAGTGGTTCTCTCCAGGAACTTTTAATATCTGAGTCACTTTGATATTCTGAAATATATTCTTTGACTATTTTCTTTAGCTTGTTTTTCAATATTTATCCCCCATTTATATCGCTTAAATAATTTCAAATCTCTAGCTTAGCTAAAATTTCAATTAGATTATATCATATGAAAGGGAAAGTCTAAACTTAACTTAACACTTTTTACAACCTTTATCTACTTATGAGTAAACAAAAAGAAAGCCTGACAAAATGTCAGGCAATAATTTGAGCGATCCAGCTATTTATTTCTTTAAATTTTTAAGTTATTGAAGCTTGATAAATCTCCATTACTGCATCCTTCATCGCTATATTGAACTGTTCATCTGTTTGCTCAACATGGAGATCCTGCAGTAGTGCCCTGGAAAAACTAGCTATCATTTTGTTATTATTAGCGAGTTTAGTTGTTGCCTCATCTCTGCTGTAACCTCCAGATAAAGCAGCTACCCTTAAAACATTAGGGTCTTCGATCAATTCCTGATAAAAATCAGCTTCTTCAGGTAGGGTAAGTTTAAACATGATTATCTCGTCATCATCTAGTTCCGCCAGATTTTTGATTATCTCTTCTTTCATTATCTTTTCACATTCAGCTTTATCTTCACTGTGAATATTGATTTCAGGCTCCAAAATTGGAACAAAACCAGCTGCAGCTATTTTTTTACCGTACTCAAACTGCTGTGCAACTATTTCTTTAATCCCAGCTTGATTTGCTTCATGGATTACAGAACGCATTTTTGTAGCAAAAACATTGTGCTTTTCGGCCTCTTTGAGCAAATCATCGAGCTCTGTCATCTTCTTCATCAGCTGAACACCGTTTTTTATTTCTTCTTTACCCTCGTCAACTTTCAAAATGGGAACTATTCCTTTATCTTCCCAGAGATAATCTGCTGTATATTTTCCTTCCATCTTGTTTCGCATAGTGTGTTTGAAAAGAATTGCCCCTATAATATAGCCAGAACTAAAGACAGGGCTCGTAATAACTCTTGTCCGCATTTGATGAATAAGCTCGAACATCTCGTCTCTGTTCTCATATTCAGATTCTGGAATTCCATAACCTTCTAAAGCACCGGGAGTACTACCACCACTCTGATCTAAAGCCGCAATAAAACCATCCTCATTTTTCATTACTTCAAACTGCTTTTTATTCATAAATACCCCCCTTTGACTAAATCCCCCAAAGTTTTGCTTGTCTTATTTACATTATATTAAAGATCAGGCTTAATTACAAACTTCACAATTTGCATTTATTGCCCAGTTTCCAGTTCTGAAAATACAGGTAATGAGTTCTCTGTCTCCATATCTATATCACCTTGAATTAAGGGTAAAACATAATCTTTAAATCCTTCTGTTACCCCATTATGATCTTCATTAATCCATTTATCAGGCACTAATTTTACCTGATTGGCTACTTTCTCAGCCTCAACTTTTATTATCTCTACCTGGTAGGGATCATTGGAGATTCTTTTAATTGCTGTCATTTTACCGGTTTCACCAGCCAGAGCAGCTTTTACAGCTTCTGCACCAACCTGATAGGCTTCCACTATATCTCTACCAGAAGCACAGTGGGCTGCTGCCCTCTGCATAACATCAAACTTGATTGCCTTAACCCGATTACAGAGATTCTCTTTTATAATAGGTTTTAAAGTATAAGCTGCTCCACCAAGTTTTTTATGCCCAAACTGATCATGGGCGGTACTTTTACCTGCCGAAATATATTCTCCATTTTTATCTTTGATACCCTCTGATACAACGACTGTTATCGCCTTCTGTTCTTTCATTTTCTTTTCAACATCTGCAAAGAACTTATCGATGCTAAATACTGCCTCAGGTAGATAGATAAAATCTGGAGCATATAATTTTTCGTTGGCTGCTAAAATACTTGCAGCTGCCAGCCAGCCACTACTGCGGCCCATTGTTTCGATGATATGAACGTTTTTAAGATCATAGACCCTGCTGTCTCTGGCAATTTCCATAACGGAAGTTGCAATATATTTGGCTGCACTACCAAAGCCAGGACAGTGGTCTGTTATTACTATATCATTATCAATTGTTTTGGGGATACCCATTATCCTAACATCAATTCCTTTTTCTTCAGCATAACTGGTCAACTTTGCTACAGTATCCATCGAATCATTACCACCAACATAAAACACATAAGCTATTTGATGCTCTTCTAAAAAGTTAAAAAACTTAATATAATCCTCTTCATTTTCATCATAATGATCGATCTTATACCTGGAAGTACCGATTACGGTAGATGGGGTGTTCTGTAATAATTCTAATTCCTTTTCACTTTTTTCTGTAAGATCAAAATATTTCCCTGCTAGAAGACCCTGCAAACCGAACCTCATCGCATAAATCCTATCTAAATCTGCTGATTTTTTTACCTGGTCGAGAATACCTCTATAACTGGAATTAATTACTGCTGTAGGTCCACCTGATTGTCCAAGCAAACAATTTCTTTTTTTCATAATCATCCCTCCACTGCTGATTTTATAATTTTAAAGCAATAAAGTCTTAAGACGGAGTTTAAACCTACACCAATTTAATTTTGCTCTTATTATTATAATTAATGATTTGAAAATAATTTCCTTTAATTAATTTAATATTTTAATTATTTTGTTAATTAATAACCGTAAAATATAGAGGTCTTATGGGCCGGATCATTTTTATCCCGAAGCTCAATTAATAATGAATTAACAAATTGACCTAGATCATATTTCTCTATTTCATTTAAATCCACCCACTCATAGAGGTCGGCTTCATCATTTAAAGTTACCTGATAAGAATCGGTCCTACAGAGATAATCGATAAATATAAAATGCTTATCCAGGTCTTTACTCTGCAGGCTATCTTTGAGGCTAAGCAGCTCTATTGAATGAACATCCAGCCCGGTTTCTTCTTTTACCTCTCTTATTAAAGCTTCCTCCATCCCCTCTCCCAGTTCAACATGACCACCTGGTATTATATATTTATTATTCCATTTTGTTGAACGACAGATTAACACCTCATCATCAGGGTTTAAAATAACCGCTCCAACCACCACTTCTGGATACTGCATAAAATCAACTCCTTTAATTTAATCACAACTTCTTATTATATAATTAATTATTTACTTTCTAAATCCTTTTTTCCTGCTAGAAATCTTTTTAAAATTATTTGCTTTAAAAAAGAAAAAACCCGACAGAGCCGGGTTTTGATGTTCTTATATCATTATCCAGTTTTGAGATCTTAACCCATCAACATTAATGCTCTAAAACTCTAAGCTATGCTTAGCTCAGATCCTCATCTAAATCTTTTCTTCTTGCAAATAAATACTGATAATAATCTCTGGCTTTTTCAACTTCTTCAAGGTCTATCTCAGTGATTAGTACCTCTTCATTTCCCTGAGAGGCGCTGGCTGTAATCTGACCATGGGGATTTACAACCCTGCTTCCCCCGAATAAATAGAGGTCTTCCTCCGAACCAACCCTGTTAACCCCACATAAAAATAAATTGTTTTCTAAAGCCCGCTGTCTGGTGTTTAAATCCCAGATACCTATATCCTGAATTCTCCAGGCTGAAGGCACAAATAATATTTTTGCTCCCTGTAGGGCCATTTTTCTTGCTGCTTCCGGAAAACCTAGATCATAACAAATTATGATCCCGAATTTTACTCCCTCAAGTTCAAAAATATGATAACTTTCTCCGGAGTTATAAAATCTCTTTTCATGTAAAAAAAGATGGGCTTTATCATATCTACCGATGATTTCCCCCTGTCTGTTGATAACTAAGGCGGTATTGTATATATCTCCATTTTCCTCTTTTAAAGATAGGGGTAAAATTATATTTATTTTTTGCTCTTTGGCAAAATTACAAAAATATTTTAAATAATCATCATCTAGCCCAACACTTAAATCATAAATATCGTTTCCCATAAGTTCAAGATTATAGCCGGTAGTAGCAAGCTCAGGTAGACAGACAATATCAGCCCCCTCGGCCTTTGCATTACCTAGATGTTCTAAAATTTTATCTTTGTTATACTTTAAATTGCCTAATTCACATTTTAACTGGACAAGTGCAAGTTTTAGTTTTCTTTGCTTAATTTTACTCACCCCTTTTGGCATATAGATGACATCTAACAAAATGACCGGGAGCTATTTCTATAAATTCCGGTTCAAGCTGACTACATTTGGCAAAAGCCTTATCACAACGATTATGAAAACTGCATCCATCCGGTATATTACTTGGGTTCGGAATCTCACCCTCTACCTCTGTATCCTTTGGCTTGAGTTTTTCTTCTGCTTCAGATACAACCGGTATCGCACTTAATAATGTTCTAGTATAAGGATGAGATGGATTATTATATAAACTTTCATTGTCGGCTAATTCACATGCCTGACCTAAATACATAACCATTACCTGATCGGCTATATTCCTCATTAAACTTAGATCATGGGTAATAAAAAGGTAGGATAGCTCCATGTTTTTTCTTAGTTCATTTAAGATTTTAATAACCTTAGCCTGAACCGAAACATCAAGGGCAGAAGTGGGTTCATCTAAAACTATAAATTCAGGATCACAGGCTAAAACCCTGGCGATTGAGACCCGCTGTTTTTGTCCACCACTTAAAGAACGAGGAAATTTATTTATATTACCGGGTGATAATTCAACCATCTTAATCAGTTTTTTAATCTCTCTATCCAAATTTTTTCTTCCCTTAATCTTTCTATATTTTTTTAAGGGAACTTCTAAGATCTGTCTAACTGTCCGCCTTGGATTTAAAGAAGAAGTTGGATCCTGAAAAACCATCTGAATTCCATCCCGATATTTTTTTGTCTCTTTTTCCTGTAAAGCAATTTGGTCGATCCGCTCTGATTTATAATAAATCTTACCAGAAGTTGGTTTATATAGACCGACAATACAGTTACCTACCGTACTTTTGCCTGAACCTGATTCTCCCACCAGACCAAAAATCTCACCCTTATTGATAGAAAAACTGACATCATTTACAGCCTTAATGATTTTATTTTTTTTAATAAAAACGCCTTTTTCAAGCACAAAGTGTTTTTTGAGATTTTCAACCTCTAAGATCTTTTCAGCCATTGTTTTCTTCCTTTCCCGGCAGATTAAAACAGGCTACAAAATGTCCATCCTCTTCTGCTTTGAGTTCCGGTCTCTGCAGTTTGCATTTCTCGATCCTGTAACTGCAGCGTGGTTCAAAACGACAGCCTTCCCCTACTTCAAAATAATTGGGAACGGTTCCTTCTATTCCACTTCCGACTCCTTCAGCCGTTAATTTTGGTACAGAGTCCAGTAGTCCTCTCGTGTAAGGATGGAGGGGATTTGAAAATATTTTTTCGGTTGCTGCACTTTCCACAATATTACCTCCATACATAATATAGACCTTATCTGTATTTTCTCTAACTAAACCCAGATTATGGGTGATCATCAATGTTGCCAGTCCTTTTTTCCTGATCAGATCATCAAGCAATTTAACGATCTGCTTTTGAGTTGTAACATCAAGAGCTGTACCAGGTTCATCAGCAATTAAGAGGCTGGGCTGACTGGCAAGAGCCATTGCGATCAATACTCGCTGTCTCATCCCACCACTTAATTGAAAAGGATAGCTGTTAAGGATCCTTTCACTATCAGAAAGTCTTACCTCATTTAAAGTTTTTTCTATCAGGGCTTTAAGTTCTGCTTTTTTCTTTTTGCTTTTCTTTTTAAAAAGAGAAAATCCATTGCTTTGAGGATAGTAATTCCACCAGATGTTTTCCATCATCTGCTTTTCAACCGTAAATACCGGGTTCAATGAGGTCATCGGGTCCTGAAAAATCATAACCATCTCTTTACCGGTTATCTTTTTTCTTATTGCATCATTAGCCTTCAGTATTTCCTGACCCTTATATTTTATCTTACCTGATACCTTTATTCTTTTTTCCGGCAGCAGACCCATAATAGTTTTAACAGTTAGGGATTTACCACAACCACTTTCTCCAACCAGTCCTACCCTTTCACCGGCTGAAATATTTAAGCTAACCCCGTTTAATACTTTAGCCCTACCGGCATATCTTTCAAATTCTATATAAAGATCTTTAACTTCCATCAAATAATTATTTGGCAAAAAAGACACATCCTTTGCTTTACAATTCTACATCAAGCATATCCTTTAACCCATCTCCCAGCCAGTTGAAACCAAAAACCAATAAAAGGATGGCTAAAGCCGGAAAAACGGTCATCCACCAGTCTGTTGGCAGGTGATAAGTCCCCTGAGCAATCATAGTTCCCAACGCTGGTCTCGGTGGTTGAGCTCCCAGCCCTAAAAAGCTGAGTCCTGCCCCAAGCTGGATGATAAAAGCTATATCAAGGGTTACCTTGACCAGAATTTCAGAGATGCAGTTAGGTAATATTTCTTTAAACATAATATGAAGGTGGCCAACCCCCATCAACTTCAAAGATTTAATAAAATTTTCATTTCTAATCGAAACAACAATCGACCTGACAAGTCTAGTATACCAGGTCCACCAGATAGCTCCAAGGGCTATCATCATATTTCTTAAATTCGGAGTTAAAACAGCACTAATAGAGAGAGCCATCACCAGAGGTGGTATGCTGAGCATCATGTCGGTAAATCTCAAGATTACCATTTCTACCGTGCCACCAAAATAGCCTGCTGTCAGACCGAGAATGGTCCCGATCGGTACCCCAATCAAAAGCACTATCGCAGATAAAAGGAGGGAAAAGCGAAAGCCAAAGATTACCCTTGTAAATACATCTCTTCCCACATCATCGGTACCAAAAATATTGCTCCGACTGGGACTCTGAAAAGTATTTCTAAAATCAATTTGGGCCCCTCTATGACCTGGATAAGGTGTTAAATATGGTGCAAAAATAGCCAGAATTATGATCGTAAGTACTATAATAAGACCGATAACAGAGGTCTTATTCTGCGAAAATCTATACCAGTTTTCTTTTAATTTCTCATTTTTTAGCAAAGACATCTTAATCCTCCTCTGATAATCTGACCCTGGGATCAAGTAGACCCATCAGCAGATCTATAATAAAGTTGGTAGCTAAAAAAACTGCTCCGATAAGCAGTACAACACCCATCAGGGCATTAAAATCAACCTGAAGAAGGGCATTGATACCATATCTAGCTACTCCCGGCCAGGAAAAAACCTGTTCTATTAAAAAGGCATTGCCCAATAATGAGGCAAAGGTCATCCCGATAATGTTTAAACTGGGGATAAAGGCTGGTTTTAGCATATAAACGAAGTTTATTATTCCATCTGGTACTCCATAAGAATGCATGACAGAAATATAATCTTTACTGCCAACCTCAAGCATGCTGGCCCTTGTGATTCTAGAAACCTGGCCGATACCAGGCATCGATAGGGCAAGAGAAGGTAAAAGAATATGGCGCAGAGAATTAAAAAAGACCTGAAATTCTCCCTGCAGCAAAGCATCAAAGCTAAGCATACCACTGATTCGGGGGGGAGCTGTTAAAGCAGAACTTAAACGGCCTGTAATCGGCATGATGTTTAAAGCATAACCAAATATTAATTGAAAAGCCAGACCGATAATAAAAGCAGGGGCTACCACGGCGGAAAAAGAAAGAGTTTTAAAAAAGTTATCAATTTTGCTGTCTTTTTTTGCTGCCGAAATAACTCCCATCGGAACACCGATTATTACTACCCAGATAATGGTATAAATTATAAGTTCAAGTGTTGCCGGGAAATATAATCTTAAATCTACCAAAACATTTCTTCTAGAAATCAGGGATATACCAAAGTCTCCCCTGAATAAATTACCGATATACATAAAATACTGTTCTACTAAAGAAAGGTTAAGCCCCATCGACTGTCTTAAAGCTTCAACCTGTTCTCGGGTTGCATGTGGTCCCAGGGCCATTCTTGCCGGATCACCAGGTATAACCCTGGAAATAATAAATATGATCACAGAAAGCCCAAAAAGAACCACCAGTGAATAGATTAATCTTTTTAATATATATTCAATATATTTCATTGCCTAGCCTCCCAAAATAATTGGAGATAAAAAAACAAAATATAATCTACTGACCACTAAGGCCAGTAGATTATATCATTTATTAATAAAAATTGAAAGCCAGATTCAATTCTCATTTAATTAGTAATTTGATTTAATCTGCAATGCTCATTTTATAGAAGTCATATTCAAAAGACATTACTGGTACAAATTTAAAACCTTCAAGATAATCCTGCAGGGCATATCTTTTCAGTAATGAATAGACATATATACTGGGTGCTTGATCTACTAGTTTATCTTGTATTTCGTGGTATATTGCTTCTCTTTCTTCTCGATCCATTGTCCTTCTGGCTTCCAAAATTAATTCATCAATTTCTTCATCCTCCAGCCACTCCATGGACATCCAGGTTCCAGAAGCTGAAGAATGGTAAGCGGTAAATAAATAGTTATCAGGGTCTGGATAATTGGCAGCACTATAGATATTTGTTATATGAGGTGTTGTTTCTACTGAGGAAGCTAAATCTGTTATTCTACCCCAGGTTTCAGAGCTGATGTTAAGTTCTATACCTATTTCTTCTAAATCTTGCTTGAACATCAGACCCAGTCGACGCTGCCTTTCCATACCTTCTACATAAACAAAATCAATTGAGATTTCACCGGGTTCATAATCACTTTTTGCCAGTTCTTCTCTAGCTTTCTCAAGATCAAATTCATACTGGAAAACATCCGGATTATGACCTGGTATAACCTGTGGTACTGGCCCCTGTGCCTGTTCTGTTCCAGGACTTATTAACTCATTAAAGGTTTCATAATCAAAAGCCCAGGAAAGTGCCCTTCTAACATGGATATCATCAACAGGTGCTTTTTGGGTATTCATTTTAAGATAAAAGATTTCTCCAGTTTGAGCGGTTTCAATGTTTACCCCATCCAGGCTTTCCATCCTGCCATAACTTTCTACCTCTCGGTAGTGGTCAGCTATCGTCAGGTTACCGGTTCTCATTTCTGAAAGTACAGTTGAATCAGAATAGATAATCCGGGCTCTAACCTCATCTACAGGATTTTCATGCCAGCCTCTAAAATAATCTTCAAATCTTTCAAAAACCAATTCGGTTCCCCTGTCCCAACTTTTAAATCTATAAGGACCTGAACCAGCATCATTTTCTAAGAGCCAGTCCTGACCATAGTCTCCATCTACTTCATTTTCCATGAGCTGTTCTTTGTTTAAAATAGCAAGCCAGGGTAATGTTGAAATAAAAGGAGCATATGGTTCCTGCATTTTAACCTCTACCGTATATTGATCAGCTGCCTGAACGTCTTCCACTACATCAGACCAGAGCCAGGAATAACCCTGTCCCAAATCAAGCATCCTTTCAAAAGAAAACACTACATCCTCTGCAGTTAACTCCCTGCCATCGTGAAATTTAATCCCTTCATTTAAGTAAAATGTATAGTTCATTCCATCATCACTATAATCCCATTCTCTAGCAACAAGGGGAGCCATAGTACCATCAGGATTTGGAATTACAAGTGAATCATACATATTAAGAATTGCCATCGCTTCTGTCCAATCAGTGGTTTTAGAAGGATCGATCGTATCAATATCCTGATTCATGCTCATGCTCACAATATTTCTTTGAGCACTTACAAAGCCTGCCGAAAAAATCAAAATAGACAAGATAAAAACAAATGTCAGCATCAAGGTACTCTTTCTACTCATTTTCTTCCTCCTCGGTTTTTTAATGGATAAAATAACAATAAATAATTTTGTTTTTTGCAAAGAATTTAGTTATTGAAGATTACCACTTCCCTTAAAATATTTTATTTGATCCCAACTGTTTGAAACTGCTTTAAATCACCATAAAGTTTGATCAACTTTTTATATTCTTTTTCATCAAAAAAACTGCATTTTTTCTCTGTAAAACATTTAGCAGTTTCTATTACAAACCTACCTGCACTTTCTATATCAGAAAAATTACTTGCCCCACTGGCACAGCCAGCAACAGGCATATCGGTTGTAATCGCTACTCCCACAACAGGTGCTGCTGTAGCTACGGCAGGCTGAAAAATACTGTTTATATGAAATAATCCATTGCTATATGGTGTTATATCCTGCTGGGTCACAGGTAATACATAAGCTTTTTTCCCGGTAACCGTTTCCATGATTGATAAAAGGTCCTCACTGACCTTCAATATATAGCCTTCTTTGATGGTCGGAGAAATCGCAAAACCATTGTTGTTTAAAACTCTGTTGCCCTTTGTTGTATCAATAGACAAAATTGCATCCATTTCTTCACAGACTTCATGTTTGTTCATGGCCTCCATGTCGATTGGTGAATCCATAAAAGGAACTGGCTCGTGTTCTCTGGTCGGTGCATCTGGACAAATATGGGTTGTCAGTACCACATCACCCTGGAGTTGATCACCTCGTTTTTTCATTCTGGCAAGTTTTAAAGCAGCTGCCAGAGTTGTTAAAGCTCCATCTCCATCAGAAACAAAACCTTTAATTTCTGGTCTGGCACCTATACCACCCAGTCGGCCCACGATCCCTAAAACCGGAGCATTTTTCGTTGCCCCCTCAATGGTTATCTTTAATCCATCGGTGGTACCTTTTTCTCCTTCTATATTGGTAACTTCTACCTTGTCAGCACCATTATCCCTTAAATAATCTGCGAGCTCTTTACCACTGGCATCTGCTCTGTCTAAGAGATCATAAATATCGATTACTTCTTTTAAAATCATGTCTTTTCCTCCCTAAATTCTTTAGCTTCAGCAGCCCGCAGCTCTTTTTTTAAAAACAAGGCTCCTGTAACTAAGGGATCTATAACAGGAAGTTCAAAACTTTTTTCCAGATGATCTGTTATCTCCATCGACGACATACCAGTACAGGCTAGGATAACTGCTGATGCTTGCTTGTGAATGTTTTTTACTGCTTTGATTAATTCTATTTTTCCTTTTGGAGTATTTAATTGATTGGTTGTTTTAGCATTTTTAAGGAGCTGATAATCTACTAAATTATCTCCTAAAATTCCAACAATTTCGTCAATTTTAAATTTGCCCATTCCTACTACAGCTACCTTATCAGTTAAATTTAAGGCAAAACGAGCTGAGCTGGCACCGGTCCCACAGACGGGAATATCCAAAAACTGCTCTAATTCAGCAACAGCTGGATCTGCAGCACAACTAATTAATACTGCATCAACCTCATTTTTTATCTGCTCAACCAGTTTGATAATTTTAGGGATAGATTTTTGATGTGATTTAAAATCATGCACCCCTTCTTTTTGATCAGGTATCGTAAAAGTTACAAAGTTAAATTGGGGATAGTGCCTTTTTAAGATTAGAGCATGCTTGTTCCTCTCCATTGCATTGTCTAAAGTTACCACCCTGATTACAGCAATCGTTTTTTGCAGCATTTAAAATCAACTCTTTTTTGATTTGTGATTTTATGTTTAAATATTCTTAATAATAATTTTACCACAGCAGAGCAGCAAATTATATGTGCATTTATCAAAACTTTTCAGATAATTACTATGCACTATGCACAATTAAAGCATCTGTTTAACCTTAAAAGCTAGATATAGGTTTAACCAGTTCTCACTATTTTGCAGATCTACATCCAGCAATTTGGCAATTTTTTTAATCCGATAATCAAGGGTGTTACGGTGGATGTTGAGCTTTCTAGCTGCTTCCCTTTTATTATTAAAAGAGCTCAATAGAGCTTCGATGGTTTTTAAAAGATCACTGTTCTCGTCTTTCAGCAGTGGCCCAAGCATCTCTTTGTTGAATTCGCTTAAACACTCCCTGTTATCTAATTTTACCAGGACCTTAAAAATACCAAGATCATCATAGTGAAAAAGATTGCTCTCTTTATTAATTTTTTTACCCATCTCGATTGCCTGTCTGGCCTGCTGATAACTTTTTCGAATACCATCTAAACCCTGATAATGTCCTCCAAAGCCTACGAATAGTTTTATGCTGGCTATTTCTTTTTCGATTTCAGCTGCTATATTTTCAGCAAATGCAAGACTTTTTGCTTTTCTATTTTCCTGATCAAGCTTGGCACAATTATAAAAAACAATAAAAGAGGAGCTCTTATTGATCACGATCAGGTCTTTGTGTTCATACAGTAAGCGTCTTCTGATTATCCGCTTGATCTTATCCTGAATATCTTTGATCTGATATTCCTGTCTTTCTTCTAGATCCCGGTAGTAACTTTCAAAATCATCTATTTCAAAAACTATTACCAGATAATTTTTTTCTAAATCCCAGTTCAAATTTAAGGCTCGATTTATTATTATTTCTTCAGAATTATAATTTTTCTGGATTAAATCATTAAAAAGGTCAATTTTAAGCCTTTTTTCCACTTCATTTTTTTCTTTTTCTTTCAGCATCTCAAGTGCAATAACTGTTGCTGCATGTTGTAAAGCCCGATAATCTATCTTCTCTATATTCCTGTTCTGACCTGAAAATATGGAAACATATCCTAATATATTACCTGAAACCTTAACCGGAGTAATCAACCTGAATTGACCTTCTAATTTGATCAAATTTATATTTTCTTTTAAAAGCATTTTTTTTAATTCCGTTTCTGGAATATATATTTCATTTTCCAGGAGATTTTCTTTATCACCAACAAAAACCAACTTTTTTTGTTCTCTATCCTGGATTAAAACAGATTTATCGATCAGCTTATATAAGGTCTGGGCCAGATGATCTAAACCACCCCCACTTAAAACAACATCTGTTAAATCCTGATGGATCTTTTCTGAGTGTTTTAATAAATAGGTTTTTTTATCTAAAAGCATACTACTTAAAGGCAGTAGTATATCCACATAAGATTTATCCTGGGGAAGTTCGATGATTGGATAATTAAGCTCATTGGCGGTTTTGATAATTATTTCGGGAATCTCCGAAAAATAACGGCCTTTTTTGATACATAAAGCAGCACTTTCTTTTGCAGCCAGAGTTTGAACAAGCTCTTTTTGAGACTGCAGGTCATCTTTAAAAGAATAACCGGTGGTTAGATAAAAACCACCTTCATTTATCCAGTTAATTACATCAGGGACCTCAATGATATCAACATATTTTATCTCTTTTTCTAAGGCAGATATTCCAGCAAGCAATCTGGCCCCTTCCATAAAATCGCATTTTAAAATAGCCTCAACTGTCAGGTTCAAATCAAACACCTCCTAAATTATTATATCAGAAATTTAGGTATTAAGAAAAGATATTAGAAAATAATTAATATTTAAATTTCATTGGACAAAACTTATTATCTGCTGTAGAATTAAATTAGTAAAATTCAAAAGAGGTGATATAGTGGGAGAGCTTTTAAATCTAATAAAAAAACGCAGAAGTATAAGAAATTTCCGTAATGATAAAATACCAAGAGATGACCTAAGCGAACTAATAGAAGCTGCTATATGGGCTCCTTCTGGAGGTAATATTCAATCATGGAGGTTTATCGTTGTTGATGATGATATTTTACTAGAAAAGATTGATGCTTTTAGTCCAGGCCTGTCTGGAAATCCACCTGCTTTAATAATTCTCTGTTATGATAAAAACTTGGCCTATCAAAAGGGAGGTAAATTTGGTAGAGATATTTTAAGCAGAATGGATATTTCTATGGCTGCCCAGAACATCATGCTTTTAGCTGCAGAAAAAGACCTTGCCAGTTGTCCGGTAAAATCATTTAATAGAGGTGCTTTAATCGAATTATTAAAACTGCCTGATAAAATTGAACCCGAGTTATTGATCTCGGTGGGGCATTCTTTTGTTGAACCACCTCCACCAAAAAGGGATAAACTTGAAAAAATATCTTATTTTAATCATTGGGGTGAAGAAGATAATGAGTGAACTAAGTCAAAAAGAAGTTTTAAAGTTAATTTCTCATATGACTACCAGTGCTAGAGGATTGATCGATGAGCCAAAAAGTTATGGACCTTTTCGCCTTATCGACTCAACGATCAAATTATATCAAACTCTAGAAAAGGCAGATGTAATAAAAGAAAAGAATGAAACAGATTTAGACGAGATTATTTCAGAACTTGATGAGATAAAAAGGGAATGTCTAGCAGAAGATTGTCAAGAAGATTGTGCAGAAAATTTAGATAGTATTATCAACAAACTTGTTGTTGAATTAAATAAAGAAATGTGAACCTCTCCACCTAAATCAAAACCAAGATTTAGAGGGAGCTTCTAACTGCTTCATATAGATTAAAGTTCAACCTATATTACTAGGTCAGTTTACAAGATGTTTGGCTTTTAAGTTTTGCTCCTAATAGTTTAGGATACCCTTAATCTTGAAGGATTGTCCACAAATCCATTATCTCTCGCCTCTTTGATAGGTCTGAGAATACATTTATCGTTATGATATTTACGAAGTATATTAAAACTACCATTCTGATCAGCATTAATTAATAGGCCCGCGTTAGTTTTAAAGAGACCTCTAGTAATTCTTCTGGATTTATCATAGTTACTTTTATTTATTTTTTCCAGATCTACTGAATAGCGGCCAAATCGAATACGGTCATACTAAAGCTTACCTTGCGTAATTAAAATTAAAAGCTTTAGTACACCCAGAAGTATAGCTTTCATCAATTTCAACAACTTTGATACCTTTTAGTTTAGCTTTGTATTCAATTAATTTTTTTAATCTCTGAATCGGTATTTGGACAAAAGATTTAAGTTTGCTGCATTGTTTAATATTTTTTATATCTCCGATTACAATAGTTTCTACTTGATTTTCAATTGCTAAATCAACTATTTTGCAACTAGCTTTATGGAGATAATCTCTAATATAATTTTTTCTCTTTAATCTCAGATATTTTATTCGTTTAGTATCTCTAATTTTACTGGTAGCTAACTGCCTCATTCTAATGCTTTGTAGTCTGGCAATTTCTTTATTAAAATAAGAATTTTTGGATTTAATAGTTTTACCATTGATAATATAACAATCAGAATTGTTTTTAAATGTTAAAGTAGCCAAATTATCAAGACCTAGATCAACTGCCATTATGTTAGATTTCTTACTTTCTTTTGCCTCTTTAACTTTGTAGATAATTAAGAGATACCATCTTTTAGAAATACGGTCCTGCTTAATCTTTATCTGCTGGACAGCATCTAAATCTATAATGCTTTGAACTGCTTCAGGCAGCTCAAAATTAAGAGCCTTCACATTATATTTAGATTGTATCTTTTTAGATAAGGATAAGAGTAATTTGTTATCTTTAATTCTAACAGCTAAATTGGTAAAAATTATTTCACAGGGATTACTGTTCATATGTTTAAAATTAGGTGACCCTGGCTGACCCTTATATTTTTGAGGATTCTTTTTATAATCTTTGAGAGAATAAAAAAAACTTTTCCAGTCCTTAGCTAACTGCTTTAATGCCTGTTGTCTGTTATGGGAGTGAAGGTAGTCATTATGCCAGTTATTTTTATATCTAGTTTCTAATTCAGTATAGACAGCTTTTACATCTTTATTATTTTTAATCTGATAATTGACTGTATTATATAATTTAGAGCAATGCCAGGCTAATTCATTAATTATTACTAATTGCTTATGGCTTAATTTAGGCTTGAATTTAAATGATAATCGCATTGACTTTTCACCTCCATCCTACTATAATTATATCATACATATGTTTGCTTGTAAAAGAAAAATGGAGGTTTGATTTTTATGGATAGAGACTTAAATAACAATTATCATTCTGTTTATAGTCTACAATATCATTATTGTATCTTCTGGTGATGCTGCTATTGAGACAATTAAAAAGTATATTGAAAATCAGAATAAATAGCCAATTCATCTCCACCCAATGCATAGCTTGGATGGAGTTTTCTTGGCAGTTTCAGATAAATAATCAATGAGGGAGAGATTCTATGTCAGTGGAAGAAGCAAGTAAAACGGTTGTTAACGATTGTCTGCAGATTAAAAAAGGAGAAGATGTTTTAGTTATTGTTGATCCAAAATCTGTAGCCGTGGGAGAAAGCCTTTTAGAGGCCTGCCTGGAAGTTAATGCAGAAGCAGCTCTAATCAAAATGATCGAAAGAACAACCCATGGGGAAGAACCACCAAAATTTGTGGCTGCAGCCATGAAAAATGCAGATGTTGTTCTAGCTCCAACAACTAAATCTTTATCCCATACCCAGGCCAGAATAGAAGCCTGTAAAAATGGCGCCCGAATAGCTACTATGCCAGGTATAACAGAAGATATGATGATCAGAACCCTTGGAGCAGATTATGATAAAATCAGTAATTTAAGCAAAAAATTTGCTGCTAAATTAGATCAAAGCAAAGAAGTAAAAATCACTACTGCAAAGGGAACAGAACTCAGCTTTTCTATTGCAGGCCGCAAAGCTACAGCAGATACTGGTATTATAGTTAACAAAGGAGAGTACGGCAATCTCCCGGCAGGTGAAGCTTTTACAGCTCCTGTTGAAGGTAGTGCAAATGGCACACTTGTCATAGATGGTGCTATAGCAGGTATTAATGATATGGATGAAGATATTGTAGTTACCATCAAGGATGGTCTTGTAAAAAAAATAGAAGGTGGAAAAGCAGCAGCTGAAATAAGAGAGCTTTTAAGTTCTGCCGATGACGAAAATGTCTACAATATTGCTGAACTGGGAATTGGAACGAATGAGGAAGCCCAGCTTTCAAGCAGCCTGCTTGAAGCAGAAAAGGTATTTGGCACTGTTCACATAGCTTTTGGTGATAATGCTTCAATGGGTGGAAATGTAGAAGCAGCTATCCACATCGATGGAGTTATCTTAGAACCGAACCTTTATTTAGATGGTGAAGCTGTAATTGAAAAAGGTAAACATCTAATTTAAAAATAATGATTAAAGATTTGAATTTATTTAAAGACATTGCCCGGAAGCTCTTCAGTTGAATGGAGAGCAAAAGGACAATGTCTTTTTTGTTCCAATATTAAAAATAATAACTGAGGGTTGAAGAAATTCCATAGAGGTAATCATCTTCTTCATTTTTAGCTAGATTTCCGTCAAATCTTATTTCAAAGCCTCCCCCTAGTTCACTTGTATAATAAGAACCGAGAAGCTTTCTATTGTCCTGGCTTTCTCCCATAAATATAACACCAAGCTTAGAAAAATGATCTAGTTGAACTGAGAGATCAATCAGCAAAAAATCTCTATTATCAAATAGTGCGGCTGCAAGACCTTCTGCTGTACTGCTATCTCCACCTAATTCCTCTGCACCACCAATATCCAGCCCTGCTAGATAAGCTGCACTCAAATTATCTCTTAAAAACCTATAATATTCAGCCTGCAAAAAGACCTGTCTTCTTCTAAGATCACCGATCATCCAGCTGTAATCAATCCCAAATTGGAGCATAATATCATCTGTATCAGAAGAAGAAAAATAACCCAGTGAGCCGTAAGTTCCCAGATCTCTTATGTCTCTATTATAGCTCATCCCTGCTCTCAACAAATTATCGTTATTTTCATCATTTTCATTTTCTATGTCTGAAATCGGTTGATAACTGGCCTGAAAGCTTAAATCATAGCCAGATCCAGGCAGTCGCAATCTGGCACCATAACCAAGTTCTTCCCAATCATCAACATTAAGTTCAGAAAAAGAAGTAACCAGCTGTAAACTCCTACCCTGACCTAAAGAATGATGATAGCGAAAGCCATCAATACCTGGCTCGATAGTATCGCTGGCCAGATCATCTATTCCAAGGCCATAATCCAGGAGATTAATTATAGCTCCATATGACCAGGAAACCGGCTGACGACCGATGGTTAAATTCTTATTATCCTTTCGATGACGAAGATATAAATATTTTATCTCAAGTTCAGCCTGCCCATCATCATCAAGTGAAGACTGCAGAACAAAGCGGGGTTCAAAATTAGAATAATCAGCAAAGAAAAATTCTACTTCACTCCTGCCGCTGAGAGAAAGTTCTACAGAATCATCATAAAACAAAGAGCTTTCAAGTTCTAATTTACCTCCCAGCTCAACTGCTGCTGTTTTATCTGCAAAGAAGAGAAAAGTTATTATTAAAAAGAGTGTCAAAAGCAATTTATAATTGTTTTTTAATTTAAAAAACATTTCAACACCTCTCACTGTAGTTCTTCTAGAGAAATTTTACCTTCTGGAATATCATAATCAAATTCTAATTCTAATACTTTTAAAGTAGTCTGACTTTCTTCTTTTAACTTATCATTCATAACAGCTATGACCGGGAACCAGCGTCCGGATTCAAATTCTTTTAACTCTTTTACATCTAATTCTTTAATCATCCTTCCACCAGTGCTGTAATATTCATCACGCAGGATTACAAAACGTTCTTTGTCAACCCAGATCTTCCTCTCATAATAAGAGACATCTTTATCTTCACGAGCAAGACCGGAAATAATATATGCTTCTCTGGAATTGATCTCTTCTATACCTTCTAATTCAAAATTATATAGTTCGCTCAGCCTCTGTGATTCAAGTGCATCCTCATAGGAAAAATCACTGCCCATCATACCTTCTCTCATCATATGACCAGAAATCCTGACCAAATCTTCAGCATCCGGAAAATACATCCAGAGGTCATCATCTAATTTCAGGTATCTAGTACCCCTATCCCTGGGATTAGTAAATTCGGTTAAATTATTATGACCTTCAATAAAGGAAAACATCTCTTTGACGATCTCTCTACCACGGTCTTCAATTATCATTTCGGCTTCCATTCTACCTGATTCTATATATTCATTTTCATCAACTCTCTGCATTATTTGCTCAGCGCTTAGCTCTTCAGCTGCTACATTAAAAGAAAAACTAAAGAGCAATGGCAAAAATAGAATTAGAGAAATAAAAAGATATAAATTTAATTTTTTAATCACATTGAAACCCTCCTTAATTATTCATCAATATAATGTAATGCATCTACAGGGTCCATTTTTGCAGCTTTATAGGCAGGGAACAGACAGGCTAAAGTAACCACAACTACTCCAAGCACAAAACTTATAAGCAAATTCTCAAAATTAAAAATAAGATAAAAAACAGGTTCTACAAGGACATCTAATTCTTTCATAGCATCTGCAAATACATCTACATATATACCTTCAATAGAATAATAAAATGTTATTATTCCACCACCAATCACACCCATCAAACTGCCGATTACTCCCATAAAAGAACCTTCATAAACAAATATTTTCATTATTTCTTTTTCTTTTAAACCAAGGGCAGCCATCATCCCAATTTCAGAAGTTCTTTCTCTAATAATCATATTTAAACTGCTGGTCACTACTATTGTACCAAGCAATATAAATAACACATAAACTAGATTCATCAAATTACCTACTTCATTATATATTTCTATTAATGGATCAGCCTTATTCCAGATGACCGATGTATAGTTTTCAGCATTTTTTTCGCTTAGAAGTGTATTTATATCAGTTTGCAGCCGTTCTGCCTCTTGAGCATCAGCAGCAAAGACCAGTAATTCAGTTGCTTCATTTTCCATCCACAACATATCCTGAGCTGTGCTTAAGGGTAGATAAAAGAAATTGTCATCTAACTGTACGACTCCCGATTCTCTTACACCTACAATCTTAAAGCTGCGCCCCCTTAATGATTGATAGGCATCAGCAAAGGAAAAAGTTACCCTATCACCTAAATCAGCATTTAATTTTTCCATTAATCCACTACCTACATATATTTCATTATCTGATTCAGGCATTCTTCCTTCTTTAAGATCTGCTTTTAAGGCCCCATATTCATTTTCCGCAGCAGTATCAATTCCCACTCCAGACATCCTGATTAATCTATCATCAATACTGGCCATAGCTCCAAAACGAATCCTTGGCAGAACATGTTCTACCCGATCAAGGGTCTTGATTTCAGAGATCATCTCACTTTTTCCCGCTCCAGCAAAACCATCTACAGTATATTCAAGAGGTAATAAAGCTTCTCTAATTTGATACTCCTCTTCTGTTATCCTAACATGGCCAAAACTATTATCTATATATGTTTGAAAATTTGATTCGGTAAACCCCAGCATCAAGCCTCTGGCAAAGATTACGATCATCACAACTGCAGTAATTGCCAGAACTGAAACAAAGGTTCTCACCTTATTACGGCTTAGATTACGCCAGGCAACTTTTAATAAATAGATTATTCTCACCTCCAGAACTTATGTTATTTATGATGAATGGCATCTGCTGGATCTTTGCGTGCTGCCCAATATGAAGGTATAATACTGGCAATCACGGTTATTATAATTACAAAGATAAATATAAAAATAAAAGAAGATAAACTCCAGCTTCCATAAAGTCTTCCAGTTAAAGGTAAACCAAGGGCTTCAGCATCCCATAAACCTTCTAGAGCGATACCATATTGAACAAAAATAGCATTTAATATCCCGCCAACAAGACAGCCTAACAGTGCACCTATTACTCCGATTCCACCTGCTTCAATAATAAATATTTTTACAATCTCTTTTTCTTTTAATCCCATCGCTTTCATCATTCCGATTTCCCCTACCCTTTCTAAGGCAGATAATACAATGGCATTTATTATACCGATGGCTCCTACCAATAAAATGAGTGCTAAAATAAAATATGTTTCTAAATAGCCCCAGGCCTCAATCGCTACAAGCATCTCAGAAGCATCTCTATAGGAACGAACTTCAAAGTCTGTATCAGCAAAACTGGCTGCTAATAGATCAGTTTTATCTAAAGCCAGATCACGATTATCCATTCTCAGCATCAACTGGGTCACACTATTTTCTTCAACTGCCAGTCTTTCTACTGCCTGATCCCTGGCGATCAGAACTGTTCTTTGATTAACTTCTGGATGAGGAGTTGAAATTATACCTCTTATCTCACCCTCTATTGTACTAAAGTAATTATCTTTATCTCTAAATCTAAGGGTATAATAATCTCCAATATCTAAGTTAAAAAACTCTGCTAAATCTTTACCTATCACAACTCCTGAATCCCCAGTAGATATAAATTCTCCTTTTTCTAAATGTTCATGATGACGAAATACATCTTTAAAACTTTCTTCATCTATTACCCTAACCAGGACTGGAAAATCATATCTGCCTGAAATAAATGTTGCTGAAAAGTCTATCACAGAAGTTAATGCTCTAAAGCCTTCAACCTCTCTTAATTCATCAAGCATTGATCGTTCAGGAATAAAAGCCTGTTCTAAAGGTGGTTCTTCATCCTCATCTATTTCTGCAAAAAACTCTTTCTGAGCTATCTCAATATGGGGTGTTTCAAAGTCAATGACATTTCCAAATGATAAATCCATCATTCCTATCATAAGGGAGTCTAAAAGCAGAAAAGATATAACTGCAGTTGCTAAAATGACTGCCATAATAAAAGTTCTTTTTTTTCTGCGCTTAAGATTCTTTAAGGCCAGCTTAATCAAAAACATTTATCTGCTCCCTTCTTCATGTTCACCTGCTGTCATCTGATCTTTAGTGATCTTACCATCTTTTATTTCTACCAATCTTTTGGCATATTCCATAACCTGAGGATCATGAGTAGAAAAATAAAGGTAGTATTTAATTCTTTATTCATTTTTTTCATTATCTCAAGCACCTCTTCACTGGTTTCAGAATCCAGGTTGGCAGTTGGCTCATCTGCTAGAACCAATTTTGGTTCTTTGATTAAAGCTCTGGCGATCGCTACCCTCTGTTTTTGTCCACCTGATAATTCATTTGGCTTTCTATAAGCCATATCTGCCAGGCCAACCTCATCTAAAATATGCATTACTTTTTCGCGGCGCTCTTTTTTCGTATGTTTATCGATCAATCGTATCGCAAATTCTACATTTTCAAAAGCAGTTAAAACCGGAATAAGGTTATAGCTTTGAAAGATAAACCCTAGATTATAGCGTCTTATATCAGCTAACTCGTTTCTATTTAGCTGATTAATGGAATTACCGGCAAAGATAATCTCTCCCGAAGTAGACTTATCCAGACAGCCGATCATATTAAGCAGGGTTGTTTTTCCTGAACCAGAAGGACCAAAAATAGTTGTAAACTCTCCAGACTCTATTTCCATATCTATTCCCCTTAAAGCCGGGACGGCAATTTTACCCTGCTGATATATTTTTTCTAATTCGATTAATTTAACCAGAGCCATTTTTAAACACCCCTTAACACTTTTTTGCTATTCCATTTTTCATAATATAGATCATTTTATCTACATATTCAAGAATTTGTTCTAGTTCTTCTACTACCCTGTCATTATTTTCTGGTTCATACTGTTTAAAATAATAGTCAATTATACTTATTGAAAAATCTGTCAGCATATATGCGGTCATTTCGATATCAATTTCCGGGTCTAATTCTCCCCTTACAGCAGCCTTTTTAAGTATATTTAAAAAGAACTGATTGCTCTTAGGTCTGCTTTCATCATAAACTTCTTTTTTTAAACTCTCATTATCACCTGTTAATAATCTATCTCCGATTTTAGAAAGTAAGGGGTACTGTTTTTTAAATTTAATTCCACCAATAAATAATTCTCTTAAATAATCAAAAAAACTCTGCTTTTCAAAATCTACCAGCTGCTCATTTAAAAATTCTATTTTTTCATCAGTAGCTTTTTTGATAATATATTTATAAAGATCTTTTTTGTTATCAAAATATTGATAAAAACTTCCCTTGGATATATCTGCATTTTCAATAATTCTATTTGTGCTGCTTTTTAAATATGGATAAGCAGAAAACTCTTCCATTCCGGCCTGCAAAATTCTCTCCCTCTTTTTTGAAGGCAGATTAAAAAAAGTTTGTTTTGGCACCTCTATCACCTCTATTTATATTTTATGACTATTAGGTCATATGACTTTGTAGTCACATTATATTATATTTATTTAAGGCTGTCAAGAGTTATTGAGTAATTTTTCTGAAAATTATATCTGGAGCTTTTACTTGAGATATATAATAAGAGTTAAATTTGCTCTCAATTGCAAGTTACAGTTAAATATAATATACTGTTTTTATAGTGAAAGAAAGGATGATAATTTGAAGAAATTATATATTTCTTTACTGGGTATAGTTACATTGATTATTGGTATTTTTACTCCTTTAGTTACTGCTCCGATGATCGGACAAATTACATATTTCAGAGATGCTTTAGGTGGAGCTTTCTTTATTTTTATGCTGGCTCTTATTTCCCTATTTTTAACTATAAAAAAATATTACAAACATCTAGTGATCACCGCTTTAAGTGCTTTAGCTTTCAACACCTATACTTTTGTCCAGCTCAGAGAAAATGCTGGTGAAAATGTGGACCTGCTTGTTTATGAATACGGCTGGATCTTTTTAATATTAGGTTCTCTACTTCTTTTAATAGCAGCTCTAAGAAATAATTTCTAATAAAATATTTCTTCATACCTTATTGACAGAAGAAATTTCTTATGATATTATATGAATGAATAAATAAATATTCATTCATATTCTTCTGGAGGTGTTATTCTTATGCAAACAACGAAACAGGAAATTTTTAATGCAGCAAGAGAGTTATTTATTGAAAAAGGATTTAAAAAAACCAATATATCAGAAATTACAGCTGAAGTTGGGATTGCAGTTGGAAGCTTTTACAACTTTTACTCTTCAAAAGAAGAAGTATTCATGGATGTTTTTGTCAAAGAAGATCAGGCACTGAAAAAACGTATTAAAAATTCTATCAATTTTGACGGAGATATCTCTACTGTAGTTAAAGAGCTTATTAAAAAGCTGCATGAAGGAATGAAAAACAACCCAATATTAGTTGAGTGGTATAAAAAAGAAGATTTTAAAACTATCACTAAAAAAGTGGGAGAGCCTTATGTAGATGAGGTCAATGAGGGAGATGCATTTTATTCTTTCTTTTTAGAAATAGTAGGAAAATGGCAATCTGAAGGAAAGTTAGATCAGCATTGGGATAAAGAGTATATTCTGGCCTTATTCAACTCTGTCGCATTTATTGATCTTCACAAAGATGAAATTGGAGAGGAATATTTTCCAGAACTCCTTGAAGATCTCATAAAATTCATTGTCAGGGGTCTTGAACCATAAGGCCTTTTTTTAAAAACTTATATGAATGAATAAAATAATATTCATTCACTAAAATGTAAGGAGGAAAAAAGTTGAAAAAAAATAAATTCGAAGAAATAAAAACTAATTATGATCCTGTAAGAGAAAGCTTTCTGACTGAACCTTTAGCTAAATTAATTACAAAAAATCTTCTACCTTCTATGGCTGCGATGGTAATGATGGGTCTCTATGGAATTGTGGACGGTATTTTAATTGGCAGACGTTTGGGGCCAGGACCTATGGCCTCAGTGAACCTGTTATTTCCTGTTTTGGCACTTGCCATCGGTTTGGCTACAATGGTAGGTGTTGGTGGAAATGCAAAAATTGCAGTTCTTCTGGGAAAAGGAAAGATTTCTAAAGCAAGAGGTGTGTTCAGTGTTGTGCTCATTTTAGGTATTGTTATTGGATTATTTACAAGTCTTAGCATTCACTTGGGATTTGATAGAATTCTCAATTTTCTTGGCACTAACGCTGAGCTGGGAGCCTATGCAGGAGAATATTTAAAAGGCTTTTATTTATTTTTTGCACCGATTATTCTACTTTTCATTCTGGAACGCTCCGTTAGAACTGATGGTCGTCCAAAGCTTGCAACCGGAGTAATGATTTTCACATCTTTGCTTAATATAGGATTGGACTATTTATTTTTGTTCCCATTAAACCTGGGACTTGGTGGAGCTGCAATTGCAACAGGAATTTCCCAATCACTTGGGGCATCTATTTTTTTAGCATATTTTATTCGTAAGACCTTGAAAAATCATCAGGGTCTGAAAATAGGATCTCCCAAGGGATGTTGGTCTGAAATAGTAGGAATTTCTGCCAACGGATCTTCTGAATTGTTTAGTGCTTTGGCTGTTGGAGTTACAACTCTATTATATAATCGTCAAATTATTGAATATGCTGGCACATCAGGGCTGGCAGCATTTGTTATAATCCAGTATTTTCTAGCTCTTGCATCCCAGATTCTTATGGGAATGGCAACTGGTGTTCAACCTATTTTAAGTTATAACCATGGTGGAGGTTGCCATGAAAGAGTAAGGGGAACATTGAAAAGAGTTATGGGTACAGGTTTCATAATTTCTTTGTTCTTCTTTCTGCTTATTCGTTTTCAGACTGAGAACTTGCTTGGAATCTTTATCCCACATGATCCAGAAACATTAGCTTTAGCTATTCAAGTAGCAGGTTATATAAGCTGGTCATTTCTGTTTATGTCTATAGGAATTCTTGGCTCTGCCTATTTCACAGCCCTGGAACAGGCATTAAAATCCTTAACGATAGCACTTTTAAGAGGGCTAATATTGATTATAATTGGTTTAACTGTATTTCCGATATTTTGGGGAGCGACCGGCATTTGGTTAACTACATTATTCGCAGAAGGAGTTACCGGAATTATGGTATTCGTTTTTCTTTTTAAAAGTGCAAATCCTGTTCTTTTAAAAGCTTATAGCAATCGGGATCAAATTTACTCAAAGCGATTAGTTTAAGAATAAAGCATTCAAAGGTATTTGAAACTTTTCAAATAGCCTTTTCATGGATGGAATGGATAAGCAGCTCTAAAAAATAAAGCTTCCTGAAGCCAGCTTTAAAAAGTTCGCTGTACTTCAGGAAGCTTTTAATATAATTATTTAAAATTTAGCCAGACTTAATACTTCACTTGAGTTTGCTTTCTACTGAATCTAATTTTTGTTTCATGCTGCCTTTTTTATCTCTGCGGTCATCAATTTTAAGACTGGTGGTAACCCTTAAGGCTCCATTTTCAAAAGGTACCTCATGCATCTTTTGGGTTATGGCAAAAATGTCTTCCAAATCACCTTCAAGTACTGTCCCCATCGGTGTCAACTGGTATTCTACCTTATCCTGTTCTTTTAAGATTTGATGACAGTCGGCAACATATTTACTCAAACTGGTCTCCTTTGTTCCTAAAGGTACTACTGTTAGTTCTGCTATAGGCATTATTCACGACCTCCTTATTAAATTGAGCCAAAAACATTAATCAGCTTCAACAATAATAATTAAATGAATAAGAAAAAAAAACTGATCAGCAAAAACAAAATTATTATTATTTTTGCTGCGTTTTTTAGATAATAAGATACTTCTTTATCCTGATCTGAGTTTTCTGCTTCTTCCCTCAGCATCTGATCATCAACGAATTCCAGTTCAGAAACTAATTTTTTAGCTTCTTTATAATCCTCTACTGAAGTATAGAGTTCCACATTAAAAGCAGAGAAGCCCATATAAATATTGGCGTAAGCACCAACCTCATGATGTTTTTCTATTACCGCTATTTCGTTATCCTCCAGTAGCGCTTTAATCATCTCTGCTTCCTGTGCACCTGTGGTTATGAGATGCCTCAATTTAAGTTTACTCATTTTAGATGCTCCTCATCTTTGAAAGCAGTTATTTTTTCTGCTCGATTTCCTTCACACATTCATTTTTGATTTTGCCCACCAAAAACTGCAGGCCAGCGATAACATTAGGTCTAATATCTCCTCCAATTAAAACATACATTATATCATCCCCAACTTCAAGCTGCCCCTTGTTTAACCAGGTCTTTACATAAAAAATGCCATCCATTTTGTAGGTTTCTGCGATAGCCTCTTCTACCTTGAGGGGATCATAATCAAATTCCATCCCCATTACTTCTGAACCATCATCTATTCCTTGGCGGACTTTGGCTCTTGGGGTTTTGCGCACAACACCATTATGGACTAAAAACATTCCTACTTCTGAAGCATCAGGATCTGCTTTTGCTTCTTTAAGCAACTGATCTATTGAGGGAGATTCTTTTTTTACCATAATTAACAGCTCCTTTATGAAATAATCGTTCTGTTAAGTTATATAATTTGTCCAGCTTGATGCTTTAGCAAAAAAGAGCATTCCAATAAAAGCTGTTAAAACAATATAAATACCACTAAAACTTCTCAACTCTGCCGCAGCCAGAGCAGCAATAACAACAGAAAATTCGCCTCTCTGTACTAAAGAAAAGCCTCCTCTCATTGCAGCTTTTTTGCTTAACCCAAAGGCTTTACCTCCGATGATACCAACAATTATTTTACCCACTATCGCCCAGACAAGCAAAAAGACTAAAAGTGGAATTGATAAAATTCCTGCACCAAGTTCTATTCCTGCTCCAAACCAAACAAAAAAGAAGGGTAAAGTTATATTTCTGACCGGCAGAATAACCTTATCAAACTTTTCCGGATGTTCAAGTTCTGAAAGCATAACTCCAGCTAAAAAAGCACCTAAAAGTTCTGAAAGACCAAGTAACAAAGCCAAACCTGAAAATATCAAAGCCATTGAAGCACCAAATAAAAGTACAAATTGTTCATTTAGCCTATGATCAAATTGATCAGCAAAACGAGCAAAAAGAAATTTTGCTAAAATTAATGAAAATGCAATTAAAGCAATTACTCTTGCAAATACTCCTACTCCTGTAATAAGGGTAAAATCACCCTGAACATACAAGACAGTAATCAAAGTTACTGCAATTGGAGCTACTATATCTTCGAAAATCAAAAGGGCTATCATGTAATCAGATTCAGGATTAGCAAAACGTTTTTTATCTTCAAGCATTTTTAGGGTTATAGAAGAACTGCTGGCATATGTTACTCCACCAAGTAGAAATGCAGCCGGCCAGCTTAAAGAAAAAAAGTAGGCTACAAGCATTGGGATAATAAGGTTTATTGCAAAATCAAGCACTCCCCCAAACCATATCTTTTTTGCTATTTTAATCATTTTAGATAAAGGATATTCTAAGCCCAGCAAAAAGAAAAGTAAAACTATACCGGTTTCTGCTATTCCCAACAGTGCTCCTTCTCTAATGATTACAGGACTTAATATTAAGCCCACAAGAATAAAAACAGGGACGGTTGTTATCTTGAGTTTTAAGCAGGCTAAAAGTACAAAAGCAAATATTAAAGTTTTAATTCCTAAATCAAGCAAGATCGGATAGTCTAAGACTAACATCCTTATTCTCCTTCACATATTTTTTCGAACTCTTTGATATCTTCTTCAGTTCCAGTGACCATTAATTTATCATTGGGACGAAGCTTTTCAGTTATATTTGGACTTCCATGAACCTTATCACCTCTTTTAATTCCAATAATAGTCACTCCAGTTTCACTTCTGATTTCTGAATCTATTATACTCTTATTAGCAAATTTAGAGTTAGGAGAAAGATCTATCCATTCAACAACAATATTATCACTTATGTTAGAATCAATACTACTTTTATCAGCCTCATAGTCTACTCCTAATAGTAGAGCACCTAAAATTCTAGCTTCCTCATCATTTATAGTTAAAGCTAATTCTGGTTCATCACCTTTAGCCTTATTAAAATAAAATTCTCTTTTTCCAGAACGATAAAAAATCAAAACTAACTGTGAACCGTTCTTAGTACTTATTGTATATTTATGACCAACTCGAGGTATTTCACTATGCCGGATATTCATTATAAAACCTCCTGTTTGTAGATTTTAAAATCAAATTAAATTTGCTAAAATAGCATCAAATCCTGCTATCTGATATAATTAAAGTAATCAAACAATAATATATCATAATAGAGTTTAACATTATGAAAATTATACCACAATCTAAACAAAATGATAAGACAACTTTCACAAATAATCGGGAAATATCAAAAAACTATATAGCCCCCTAACAGAATTGGAGAAAAAGTTTGAAAGTGATATACTCTAATTACAAGGGGGAAACACCAATGGCAAACAGAAAATATTCCGATGAAACTAAAGAACAAATTGTAAAAGAATGTCGCGAAATAGGTAACACGGCTCTTGTAGCAAGACGACATAATATTTCTAAGCATACTGTTTACAGCTGGGTCAAAAAAGCTAAAGAAACAGGATCAGTTAGATCTCTTCCTAAAGATGAAAAAAGCAAATGAAAGAGATAGAAAATAGATTAAGTAAAATGAGCGATGAAAATGATAAGCTCAAAAAAATTGTAGCAGAAAAAGAATTAGAATTAGCGATTTTAAGGGAGTTGAGAGGTAAAGTAAACCCCCGATAGCCCTCAAAGTTCAGATTGCATCAAAGTGGATAAATAAAGGGTACAAAATCTCTATTGTTTTAGACTTTGTTGGGCTTAATTCTTCCACTTACTACAGTAATATAAATAGAAAAACTGAGAGTGAAAGTACTAATAGCAGCAATTCCAATAATCCTCAAGGAAGACCTGTCCCTGGGGTATTCTCTAACTGAATCAGGTGAAAAAATATCTGATGAACAGATTAAAGAATGGCTCTTAGAACTGGTTGCAGGAGATGGCTTCCCTTATGGTTACAGGAAACTTACAGTCTGTTTAAAAGAAGACTATAACTTGAAAATAAATAAGAAAAAAGTATACAGGTTATGCAAAGAACTGGATATATTAAGATCGCAAAGAAAAATCAAAAAATTTAGACCTAAAAAGATTGCAAAACAGGAAGAAATTACAGAACCAAATCAACTCTGGCAGATGGATTTAAAATACGGCTACATAAATGGAACAGATCAGTTCTTTTTCCAGATGTCAGTAATTGATGTCTTTGATAAGACTGTTATAGATTATCACCTGGGACTAAGCTGTAAAGCTAAAGATACCTGCAGGGTATTAAAGGCTGCTTTAAATAAAAGAAAGCTGTATAAAGGCATGAATTTGCCTAAAATTAGAACAGATAATGGACCACAATTTGTCTCTAAATTATTTGGAGACACCTGTGAAAACTGGGGGTAGAGCATCAGAGAATTCCAGTTAGAACACCTAATATGAATGCTCATATAGAATCATTTCATTCGGTTTTAGAAAAAAGATTGTTATTCAATTAATGAATTCAGTAGTTTTATTGACGCCTATAAAAAAGTCAGTGAGTATATGAATTATTATAACAACAGATACCGTCATGGCAGTCTTAATGATATGCCTCCAGCAAAATTTTATAAACTGGCTAAAGCAGAAAAAATAGTTGCTGAACCAGTACTCGCCTAAATCAAAAAATGAGAAACTAAGAATGAGCGAGCTTAACAAACATATTTTCCATATTTAGGGGGTTGAACCGAAAAGACATATAGGAGAGGATGATTGAAATGCTAAAAAATAAACTAGTTATAAAAGCTTTAGAATATTCAGCTTTAAATCATAAAGGTGATAATAGAAAAGGGAGTAAAATACCCTATATAGTTCATCCTTTTGAAGTTGCAATGATCTTAAAAGAAAATGCATTTACCGAAGAAGTTATAGCTGCCGGACTTCTCCATGATCTTTTAGAAGATACAGCAGTAAAAAAAGAAGATATCAAAGCAGAATTTGGTGAAGAAATTTTAAATCTTGTTATAGCTGCCTCCGAAAAACTGGCAGGTAGAGAAAACCGCTCCTGGAAAAAGCGAAAAGAACACACTGTAAATTACTTAAAGAATGAAGCCAATTTTAAAGTTAAGGCCATTGCCTGTGCAGATAAGTTAAGCAATAGCAGAAGTATGCTGAGAAATCTAGATTCAGAGGATATAGAATCTTTCTGGGTGAAATTTAATGCCGGAAAAGAAGATCAAAGGTGGTATTATCAGGCTTTAATTAATAGTTTAGAATCACTGGAAGGAATGGAAATGTACAGAGAATTTAAAATAACTGTAGCCCAGATATTTAGTTGAAAAAAGCCGGGAAATCCCGGCTCATCTCGTTAAGAATTGATTTGTTTGTCTGCTTTTTTCACTGCTGCTACAAAATTATCCCATTCTTCTTTTCTAAAAGCACAGCTTGCTGAAATATCTTCAGATGCTAAAAAAAGACCGATTTCATCTTCTGAAGCACTTACACCCATAGTTAATTTTTCGCCGATTTTGAGTTCATCTAAAATTTCTTCCATACTTAGCCCCCTATTTCATTAGTTTTTTGATCAATGATCTGCCAATAACTTTATTTTTGGCTCTTTTTGCAACCCGCTTGGGATCTCCACTACTCAAAGTCTCCACATCATTTGCCTTCCTGGCCAGCTTGTAAAGAAAAGATACCAATTTTGCCATCTTATTTCACCTCAGCAGTTAATTAAATTAAAATCTAATCAAGCTTAATATTATTATAACACAGCAGTCTGACAGCATTATGTCACAAACTAATGTTTTTTTATATTTTTGCTAAAAATTCTTCCGCTTTTTTTAGGTGCTCAGCTAATTTATCCTCATCCATCCTCTCCAGAAATAAATCAACTTAATAATTTTAACTGGCTTAAGACCTGATCTATTTCTGACTTAGATGTATATTTTCCTAACGAAAATCTAACTATATAAAAATTTCACCTCCCTCACTAAATAATTATTATTCGATAATGTTATTAAAATTGTATCAATATTTCAAAAATTATGATGTAAATTAATAACTGATATAAGAAAAAAACCTGCTTTTCAGCAGGTCTGATTGTAAATATATTAGATTTCACACTTTGTTAATTTGCAGGAGTATCAGCTGTTAATAAAGCTTTTAAATAATTTAATTTATATGAAATACTTTTTTTATAGAAATCACGACCAATAAAAGAAAAACACTAATTAAAATAATCGTTCCTCCTGAAGCAAGATCATAATAAAAAGATAATATTATACCAGAATTTACAGAAATCAAACTAAAAAAGATGCTGTAAAAAATAGTGTTTTTAAAGCTTTTACCCAAAAGCATCCCCGTTGCAACCGGGATTGTGATTAAAGATGCAATTAATAAAGTTCCCACTATCTGGATTGAAAGTGCTACAGTAAGTGAGGTAACAATCATAAAAATTATATTTAATGGTTTGGCCGGGACCCCTGCCAACCTGGCTTCATCTTCATTAAATGCTAGAAAGAAAAAACCGTAATAAAATTTAACAATAATTGCAATTATTATTATAGTTAAAAATAAGATAATATAAATATCTCTGCTTCCAACCAAAGAAATACTGCCAAATAAATAGCTCTGAATCCCAGCACTTCTTTGAGAAAGGTTAATTAAAATCGTTGCAACCCCTAAACCTGCAGCAAGAATTATTGCAAGTGATAATTCGGCATAATCAGAATAATCCCTACGCAATTTCTCTATTGCTAAAGCAGCGATAATCGAAACTACAATTGCTGAATAAATCGGTAAAAATCCTGCAAAAAGACCTATAGCTACCCCTGCCAGTGCCACATGTGAAAGAGCATGACCGATTAAAGAAAGTCTTCTCAAACTCAAAAAAACTCCCACAAGTGGAGCAACTATGCCGACAAGATTACCGGCAAGCAAAGCTCTTTTCATGAATCTATAATTTAAAAATTCCAGCAACAACACCTCCTTAATGACCATGTTCCGGAATAATTCTTATCGATGTATCTCTTAATCCTTCTATATAATTTTGATAACTAAAATCACTTGAATCATGAGAATATGCTTCACCATTATCAAAACAGATAACTTTGTTTGCCTGTTTACTGATTAAATTAACATCATGGGATACCATAATAACCGTTTTCTCCAGATTATCATTTATCTCACCAATAATCTGATAAAAATCATCCTGAGCCCTTATATCAACCCCAACTAAGGGTTCATCAAGTAAAATAAGATCCGGGTCATTAACCATCATCCTGGCGATAAAAACTCTCTGCTGTTGACCACCAGATAAGTTCCCGATCTTTCTATTTAAATAATTCTCCATATCTACAAGCTTTAAAGCTTTATTTATCTTCGTTTCTAATTCAGAATTCATTATTTTGATAAATCCCATTTTATTATAGAGATTGCTGGCAATTATCTCCCTAACCGTAGCTGGAAAACTCTGGTTAAAATCCCTAACCTGTTGGGATATATAACCTATCCTACTCCAATCACTATAATTTGTAATCGATTTTCCAAAGATTTTTATATCTCCCTGATCGGGCTTTAAATTACCGGTGATCATTTTGATTAAAGTGCTTTTCCCTGAACCGTTTGGCCCAACAAAAGCCGCAAAATCACTTTTGGCAAAAGATAATGTAATATCTTTTATGACCTCTTCCTGTTCATAGGAAAAACTAACATTATTTATTTCTAGAACCTTCATATGATTTCCCCCAAATTTTCTTTAGCTGCTATATTTAAATTTCGATAAACTTAACAACATTCCTTTAAAAAGCAGCTTTCTAATCAAAAAAATTGCCTGGCTTAAATTAAATCTGCAACAAGCCAGGCTCTATCTATAATTATTTTAATGCTTTTTTCAAGTTTTCAAGATTATCATACATTATTGTAAAGTAGTTTTCATTATTTTCAATGTCTTCTTCTCTTAAACCAGCAGCCGGATTTAAGGTTAATATCTCTAAACCAGCTTCTTCAGCAACTACATTCACTGCCCGAGGACTGGCAAGAACTTCTAAAAAGATATATTCCTGACCTGTTTCCCTGGAAAGATCAATTAACTCTCTAATGGTTTGTGATGATGGTTCTGAGTGAGGATCTAAACCTGTTACTGCTCTTTGTTTTAAACCATAATTTTCTGCAAGATAGCCAAAAGCAGCATGAGAAACAATAATAGTATCATTTTTTAAATCCTGAAGCCCCTCTTCATAAGCTTGATCCAGTGCTTTTAGTTCTTCGATAACTGCTTCTCCATTTGCCCTATATACTTCTTCACCCTCTGGATCTAGTTGAGAGAATTCTTCTACCATCAGTTCTGTTATCACAATCATATTATTAAAATCTAGCCAGATATGGTTATCATATTCTCCATGAGAATGATCATGGTGATGTCCATCTTCATGATGATCATGGTGTGCATCTTCTTCATGTTCATGGTGATCATGGTGTGCATCTTCTTCATGTTCATGGTGATCATGGTGTGCATCTTCTTCATGTTCATGGTGATCATGGTGTGCATCTTCTTCATGTTCATGGTGGTGATCATCATGATGGTGGTGTCCATCATATTCAATTAGATCTACATGTTCAGTTAGGTCGATGACTTTGATCCCTTCATCTCTTAAATTATCCGCTACATTTTCAGTCCATCCCTGCAGCTGCTGACCAATATAAATAAATAGATCAGTATTTTCAAGCTGAGCTAAAACTCTTGGTGAAGGTTCAAATCCATGGACCTCTACTCCATCTGGAGTAACCTGATTGATATTCAATCTTTCTCCACCAACTCTCTCAGCTATTTCGTAGATCGGATAAATACTCACATGTACATCTGCCCCTGCTGCCTGAACATTACTTAACGGCAGAATAAGCAGTGAAAAAAGAAAAAGAAAAAATAGAATTTTTTTCATATTATCGACTCCTTCTTTAAAATTTTAGTATAATTAGTATAAGATGTAAATATAAAAATAATTTTAATTAATATTTCCTGATTTATCAGTAAATCAATTTACAAATCAATAATTTTTAAATCTTTGATTACCTTAACATCTATAAATTCTGTTTTGATATCATAATCTTCTTTAAGCTTGCTCTTAATCAACATCGCATAATCTTCAAGCTGTTCATCTTGATACTTTTGACCTGTTTTGTAATCTATAATCAAAATTTCTTTAGATTTTTGATCAATCATCAACCTATCTATTCGTTTCATTTCATCTCCATCAAAAAGGGTGTATTCTGTAAAAACATCATACTTTTCAGCAAATAGTTCTGGATTGGCTGCGGTAAACTTCTGCAGTGAATCTATCAGCTCAGCAATTACTTTTTGGCCAAGAATATTTACATATTTATCACTGATAATATTTGCAGCTAGCTTATGTTCTGCTTTTTTATCATAATGAATATGCTGCAGATAGTCATGGACTATTGTCCCCAACAGTCTATACTTATTCTGTTCATAACTTAAGCTCTTCTTTTCGGCTGGAGTTTCTGTTATTTCAAATCTAAAGTATTTAGCTAAATCTTTTAAATCAACTTCTGCTTCTATGCTTTTACTATCAACCCTATCCAGTGTGCCAAATTTTTTAACTTCGATTAAATCTATCAAATTATTGCTTTTAGCTGCATTGAGTAGAGCTGTTTCATAAAATTCATAATTACTGCCTTCCCAGAACAAACTCTGATCCAGTCTAAGTTTGCGGGGGTTTTCTACATAAACAAAGAGATTGTTAACGGCCCTGGTCATCGCCACATAATCATTATTGATCTCTTCCATCAGTTCTTTTTCATTTTCTTCCTCGATAAAATTATAGGAGAGACTTTCTAAAATGAAATTATATTTTGTATTTGTAAGTAAATACTCTTCAATCTCTTGATAACTTTCATCAAAATCAATATATATTTTAATGCTGTTATTATTGCTCCCAGCTGATAGTTTAGGTGAAAAATAATAAAATACGCTTTCAAAGCTCAGGCCTTTTGCTTTATGAATTGTAGAAAGTTTAACTGCATCTTCATCTTCTATTCCCAGCTGCTGCAGTTCTTCTGACTCTTTATTTTCTTCAACATATTGAATTAATAAATTTAAAGAATTAAATCGATTTAATAATTCGTAAAAGAAGTAGATATTCTTAAGGGCTGAAGCCTGATCCTGGTAGATATCGAACAAAGCCAGCTTATTGAAAAGATTGTGAATAACTTCTTCATAATCCATTGTTTTAAGATCTCTAATCAAGTTGAGCAGTTCTGAAATATCCTGATGAACTATTTCTTTTTCAGAGTTTAATGCTTTTTCTATATCTGCCTTATTTCTAAGTAAATATTTTAAAGTCTGGTGATTAATTTTTATCAGGTCACTTCTTAAAAATTTAAGCAAACACAGATAATCACCTGCATAAAGATATTTAAGCAGATTGTAAATCGGTTTTACAGCTTCATGTTCTATGATGCTGTTTGAACTACCCCGAATATATTTGATATTTCTCCGATCTAGTTCTTCAGCTATTTCTTCCAGGTCAGAACCTTTACGGGCTATTACTGCTATGTTTCCTAAATCATCCTTATATTCTTCTATCTGCGAGGCTATTTCAGATTTGAGGTCTTTGACTATTGTATTTTGAATATTTTCCAGTCGGCTCTTTTCTTCAGCAGATCCTGCATTTTCTATGTCTTTATCAAAATAACTTATACTGCTTTTCCCTCCAACTAAGATCTGTACATAACCCAGTTCGGTTCTTTCGGAACTAACATCTACATTCTCGTAGTCCCAGTCTGGATGAAGGTTTTTAAAAAAAATATTTACAAAATCAAGAATTTTACCATCACTTCTATAACAGAGATTTAAATTAGCTACCTCAGCAGCTATTATATTTTCTAGCTTTGCAAAGAGTTCTTTTTCTCCACCCCTCCAGCCATAAATAGATTGTTTTTCATCACCGACGATGATCTTATTGGCAGTATTATTGATAATTGGTTTTAAGAGCTTCCACTGTAGAACACTGGTATCCTGAAACTCATCTATCAAGAGGTACTCTATCTCTATCCCCAGCAGATCATTAAAATACTGGGTTGTTTTTTGGCCTTCTAAAAGATTTAAATCTTCATCTCTTAAATATTGATAAGTGTAATTACTGATATCACTGTAGCTAAATATCTTTTCTTTAAATTTAATCTGATCATAAAATTCAAATATCTTTTCTATAAAACTAAAGACCTCTTTTTCATATTCTATAACCTCTTTATTAAAGGCTTTATTTGCCAGTGATTCCTGCATCAGAGCATATTCATTTTCCAACTCAAGTTTCAGCTCTTGAACAGCCTTACCCCTCAATTTACGACCATTCCAAAAGTGCTTTGATAAAAATAGCTTATGTTCTTTATAGATCAACTCTTTTTTCTCAGCCTTGCTTTTGAGATTTAGATATTTTTCTAAGCTTCTTTTAAATTCTTTTCTAAAATAGCTGCTGTCAAATTCTTTAGCCTTTGCTTCAGCTATCTCAATGATAATATCTAGACAATTATCAAGCTTGCTGACAAAATCAGTATTGGTCTTAGCTTTTCTCGGCTGATAATCTATCAGTTCAAACTTCCAGCGCTGATTGATTATATCAGCTATGATATCGGTATAATCTTTTATCCTCCGACTCCTGTTCTCTGTTAGAAAACCTTCCATTTGAGCAAAGACCTGCTCATCTTCTAAGATTTTTTTAAATACTTTTTCCGCACTCTCTTCATCTTTATCGGTTACTTCATAGGTTTTGATACCTAAATAAGGAGCTATAGAACGTTTGAAAATTTTGTTGACAAAACTGTCTATTGTATAGACATTTATTTTTTCTTTGCTGCTCAATATTTCTTCAAAAACACTGTCCACCTGCAGCAGTATTTTTTCTCCCGTAAGTGAGCTTATTTTTTTAAGTTCTTCGTAGACATCAGAATCTATTCCATTTTCTTTTAAGTTCTTCAGATGTTCTATTATTCTTTCCCGTATTTCTGCTGTTGCCTTACGGGTAAAGGTCATCACAACAATATTTCTAAAATCTGTGCCTTCAAATACAGCATTAAGATATTCCAGAGAAAGCCTGTAAGTTTTACCTGTACCTGCACTTGCCTTTAATATTTTATTCATTTTACCACAACCCTGCATATTTCATAGTAGTCACAATGTTTCTTGCAGTCCGATTTATAGATCGTTTTATATCTCTGTTCTTCGAAAAGTTCGCTCAATTCTTCTTTAATTTTAATTTCTAATTTCTCTTCTCGGTCTTTTCTGTCGATCTCCAGTTCATTATCCATTATCTTATAAATAGCTTTTACAGTCGTGCTGAAATCCCTGTCTTTAAAGTTCAACATCAGTGAATAAAGGGCCAGCTGTTCCATGCTGCCGCTCCCGGTTTTAAGATCGATTATATAATTGCTGCCATCTTCAGCCTCGATCAATATATCTGGTCGACCACTTATATAGGCTGAGATACCTTCTTCACTTTTGAAGATATCATGTTTTTTTAGATTAAGCTCGGTTTCAGCTTCAACAATTTTTTCGATTCGACTGCTAATACTTTTATCTAAACTAAAAAGAGAATCGATTAAATTATCAAATAGGATGGCATGATAATATTTTTTAAAATAGTCGTGGATCTGCAGGTCATATTTTTCCAACTTTTCTTTTAAGATTGCTTCTAATTTAGTCCTGCTGCAGTTTTTAAGTGGTATACCGAACTCTTCTATACAGTGCTCAAAAAAATCATGGGCTATAGAGCCGATCATCAGCATACTTAGCTGTCTGTCCACCTCAAGCTTTTCTGACTCTATATTGGCTATATCATTCATATAAAATTTAAAAGGACAGCGCTTTAAATTTTCCAAGCGATAATGGCTTATAGAAAGTTTCTGCTGGGGGAAATCTTCTAGCTCTATAAGCATTTCATCTTCCTGCAGTAATTTTTTACTAAACTGACTTTGATAGTTTTTATAACCATCTGCTTTAAATAACCGGGCCAGAATTTCTTTTTGTCTGCTGCTCTGATATTCACTTTCTGTATCTTCTATCTGATATCTCAATTTAAGTTCTTCGATAAAAGGACTGGAAGTAGTGTTATTATCTATATTTTCAATATAGAATAATTCACTCTGTTTTGCATTAAAAATATGAGAGAAAAAATCATACTTTTGTTTAAGGTAGTTTACTTCTTTTAATTCCAGATCAAGCCCCTTTAGGTCAGCTTCACTTAAAAAAGTATCGATCCTAAATTCTTTGGGTAAACAACCCTGATTTGCATTGATCATCAGCACTCTTTCCCTGCTTTTATAGGGGGTCTGCTCCATTTTTTTTACTACCGCTTTAAGACTTTCTTCATTGCTTCTGCTTTTTAGTTTTTTAAAGCCAATATAATCAAGCATTAATTTAAATAACTGTACTGCTTTACTGCTTTCCGACTTTAAAAAATTATCTAACTCCAGCAGTGAGATGGTTTTAAGCTCCATCAGTGAATCATAAAGCTGCTCTAAATCCCTGTTTTGATATTTATCCTCTTTGAGAACTTCTAAATTCAGCTCTTTTAAATAATCTATCAGATCATCAATATTATTGATCGTTTTTAAAGTTTTAAGATCAGAAATTATCCGTTTAAATTTATCATTATCCAAATAATTTATTTTTTCTCGGTCAAGATATACATATTCATAATTAGAAAAAGATTTCAAATCCTGAAGATCTTTTTCATTCAAGTTATAGTAAAGCTGGAATTTTTTATTATAGCTGCTTTTAAGCAGTTGATTTAAGTCAAGCTTAAAACCATCTCTATTGATCTTAAAGCTCAAGCTGTTTTTATAAAGCTCCTCTAAAAATCTGTAAATACCGCTCTCTTTAAAAGATAAAAGTTTTTCAAATTTAATCAATTCTGGAGAAAGTATATTCTCCAAACTATCTTCTTGATCACTCAAATCTATTATTTCAGTTATATCTGTTTCCAGATCGATTTTTGCCAGGGCATTAACTAACTCCAGTATTCTTTCTTTGCTTTGATAGATTTTTATCTCAGTATCAAGACTTCCAGGGAAGCTTAAAGCGTTCATCCTCAACTTATTTTTGTCAAAATCACTTTCTTTAAGCTGTAAAATATGGGTGATATTTTTACCGTCATTTTCTAAGCTTTGCAAAAGCTCTTCCTCAAAGTTGTTGAAATAAAGGATGTTGATAAAATTAATATGCTTAAATTTATCAATATATTGAGTCGAAAAGTTCTTAAAATCTTTTTTTAAATTTCTATCAATTAAATTATTCTCCTCCAGATAAGCCTCATATCTTTTTCTTATCTCTGCAAATCTCTCCAATCTTTGCTGCTGCCACTTTGCCTGTAGTTTAAATTCAGCTGGCTCAAGTTTATGTTGACTTAAAAAATCATAAAAATGAAAGAATTCATATGCTGTATCTATGCTTTCAGAATAATTATCTATCTTAAAAAATTCTTTATCTTTCTGACTTAAAATACCATAAAAAATAAGTTTTAATTTGTCTTCTTTGATAAGAGTTTTATCACTGAAAAACAATTTATCCCATAAATCTTCTTTCATTATAAATAGACTATCAGAACTGAAAAGTTCTTTGTTTTTATCATAATAGCCCTGAGCTTCAACCATTGTTGCAAAGTTATCAAAAACATAAACAGCCGGTTTTTTTAAAGAAACACTTTCTTCTATTAGATCTTCTCCATAATCTAAATAATTAAATTCCAAACTAAACATCTCCTTTTCAGCTTGGTTTTTACCGAATTTCAAAAGATTAATTTTACTTCAACTATAATTATAACATACTCTTCTGACAGCATGGTGTCATAGCTAATTAATTCCTCAATTAACCAGTAAAGTCCTGCAATTTATATCCAAAAAATATAAAACCCCATCTACTTTGATTGAAATTCCAGTAGATGAGGCCATTGAATTTAACATTATTCTTGAGCTGCTCTTTTTTAAGCTATAGTTTAACTATCATTTCTTTGAGCTCACCGGCTCTGTTAAAGCCATCGATCAAATTATCAGGCAGATTTTTTAAACCCTGATCGGCACCAAGGATCATTCCAATTATCATTGCCCGAGCGGCAGTATCCCCACCTGCCCTGATGTTTACAGAAAATGCTTCTACAGGATCAGAGTAATTTAAGAGAACATCAAGCACAATCGGGAATCCCTGGGCAGTAGAACAACCCTGTCCTCTTTTATCTGCCATTTTTACTACTTCGTCTTTTGAACTGATATTTTCAAAGAGTTCACTGATATAATCATTTACATCCTTGTTATCGAGTAAAGCCTTTCTGTAATCTTTACCATTTAAAATATCTTCCATAACCTCATAGATATATTCAGAACTCTGCTCTACTATCTCTCCATTATGGGTTAGATGTATCTGAGCTAAAAAATCCTCTTTACTTATACTATTATCAAGAAACATAGGGGCACTGCGGGCCAGACCTCCCAGCTCTACATTTTCTGTACCAACAAGACTATCAGATCCTTTGAATTTCTGCAGGGCATCCTTCATCGAATGGTCCATAAACATCTCATTTTCTTGAATATATTCCATCCAGTCTTCTCTGAATTTTTCCAGCTCAAAACCCTCATTATTATAAATCGATTTCAACAGAGCAAAAGACTGCTCACCATAATGGGTGAAGTCTCCAGCCTTTTTACCTTGATGAAATTTAGCAATCTCAGGTGAGGTGTACTCGGTTATTCTACCTGGAAAATGTTTTTTTGCTTTATCTGTATCATAAACCCAGTGGGAACCTAAAGAAATTGCGTCTCCAATCAAACTTAGATATATTGCTGACAATCTATTCTTATCCATCATTAGACCCTCCTCAAATAAATAATCTATGCTATTTCAGATAGTATTATACTCTTCTATCAGAAAAAATTAAATTAAGCTTTTTACAATTTCAATATTTAACACTGAGTTAAACTACATTTATTTAATAGCTTAAAGTTCTTTTTCTCTGATCTCTAATTCTACTAATCTCAAATTAGCTAGCTTATCGTGCTTAGCTTTTTCTTGTAGCTCAATTAATTTTTTAGAATGCTGACTGGAAAACACTGAAGCTTTATTTAAATTAACGAGTTGATAACCATCTTTTTTGTCAGCTTTTAAATAACCCTGTTCAGATTTTAGAGCATAGAGCTGCATTATTTACCTCCTTTAGATTTTTGCCAATAATCTATCCAGCTTTTTTAATCCCTTTTCAGGCTCTGAATTCTGCACCTGAACCCATTTTTTAAGCTTATTAATTGCTTTACCTGAGTTAATGATCTCTTTGGCTGCCTCATAGGCAGTTTTAAGCTGATCATGATAATCCATTAGATAAAAGATCAGAGCTGTATTGAGGGCTATAATATCTGAGCGGGCCTTTTCTCCCCCACCTTTTAATACTTTAATCAGCTCTAAAGCCTCACTTTGCCTATCCTGGCAGGGAAGAATATCTTTGCTACTTGCTTTTTCTATCCCCAGACTTCGTGGATCAATGGAGTACTCTTTGAGCTGACCTGTTTCATCAATTTCAACCAGATGATTTCTGCCCAGAGTTGAGGCTTCATCCATCCCGCTTATTCCATCTTCTGCTAAACCATGAACTACTATGGCCTTTTTATAACCTATTTTGTGCATGACTTTTGCTACCGGTTTTAATAGCTCTCTGCTGTATACTCCCCGAACCCCATATTTCGGATAAACAGGGTTCGCTAAAGAAGCTGCAATATTTAAAGTTGTGCCAAAGGAAATTCTGGCAAGTATCCTGCCTAAAGCCGTAGGGTGTATTTTAGAGTCCATACCATTTAAGACTCCAATTCCAACTTCTTCGATGCTTTTTACTATAAGTTCTGGGGCACACTCAACTCCAACCCCTAATTCTTCTAAAATATCGATTGTACCACAGTTAGAAGTGATCGCTCTTGAACCATGCCGGGCCATGTTTACACCTCCAGCTGCTGCAACGATTGAGGCAGCAGTACTGATATTAAAAGTATTTAGCTTATCCATTCCTGTCCCACAATTTTCTACTAAAGGCTGTTCCAGCTGAGGAGTTAATTTGATGGTATCTAAATTATAGATTGCATCCCAGCTTCCAGCTATTTCCTCTACCGTTTCTCCCTTTGCTTTTAATGCAGCTAAAAAAGCTCCCTGCTGCATTTCTGATTGTTGGTCTAAAAGCACTTGAGTAAAAAGTCCTTCCATCTCTGCTCGGGAAAAATCCTTTCCTTCGATTAATCCACTTATACTTTGGCCAAACTGCTTGCTGTTTACTACTTCATTCATCATCCATTTCCTCCTTCATTTTCTTTGATGATAACTTTGATTGTTTCTTTATTTCTTGCTTTTTCTACACCTTTAAAAATTTCGTTTAATGAAATTTGATCTGTTATCAATTTTTTTACTGCTATTTTTTGCTTAGCCATCAGCTTTAAAGCTTTTTTATTCTGTTTAACAGTACAGCCATAAGCTCCAATTAAAGCCATTTCACCATAATGAAATAAGTTGCCATCGATCTCTAAGTTTTCTTTGCCATCAGCAAAACCCGAAAACAATAAGATCTTACCCCGCTTATTTAATAATCCTGTTAAAGAATGATCAACACTTACATGACTTGATGCCAAAACTATCAAATCAACCCCCCGGCCATCAGTCGCTTTATTTACGATATCATGCCATGCCTTTTCTTCAACATTAATCAAAGAATCAAGCTCTAGAGAAGCTGCAAAGTCCAGCCGTTTAGCTAATTTATCGGCTAGGATTATCTTTTTTGCCCCATAACTTTTAGCCAGCATTGCCTTTAAACAACCGATAGGACCTGCTCCAATTATTAAAACACTCTCATTTTCAGTAAATTGAGCCAGTTCCAATCCATTAATACAGCAGGCTAATGGTTCGGCAAAAACCGCTTCAGAAAAACTTAAGTTATCAGGAATTATATTTAAAACTCCAGCTTTGATGGCTTTCTCTGGAATAGCTATGTACTCCCTAAAACCACCATCTACAGTAAATCCAAAGATCTCAATCTCCTGACAGTGGTTTGTAATCCCCTGCTGACAAAAATAACATTCCCCACAGACTATACCTGGTGCTATTTGAACTCTATCTCCTTTATTAAATTCTTTAGTTTCACTTTCAACTATAATCCCTGTGATCTCATGGCCTAAAACTCTGGGGTAAGTGAGTGCTTTATGGCCTTTATCGATCATTTTTAAATCAGCACCGCAGAGTCCACTTGCCACTACTTTAATTAAAACACCACCTGGTACAATTTTTGGTCTGGGCAGATCTCTTAGTTCTAATTGTTTTTTTTCGTTTAATATTGCTGCCTGCATAATTGGCCTCCTCATCTAGTTTAGTTATTAAAATCAAAAAAAGTCCACAACTCCCTTAAGGAGCTGTGAACTTTTCCATAATTCACTAGCAATTTAAATAAACTGCAGATTAAATAGGCAGGTTTCCTGGCTCACGACCTTAACCTTTCACCTTCCCCGATTATTTTAATAATCAAGTGGTAATTGAAAGACCCTTTTATCGCTTACAGTGGCGGGACCGCACTGTCACAAGCAGCACTCAGCTTTAACTCATGCAGATTTCCCTTTTAAAGCAGTCAACTTAAAAATTTTCTTTTTGAATTAACCGCTCACCCATTTAATTATATTTAATTTTTAATCAAAAATTCCTAATCTAAAAAAATATTATCATAATTTAAAAACTATTACAACAACTTTTAAATAATTTCTAGCAATTAAGTTGAGATTCTAAAAGACCTTTTTAATATATTCCAGTCTAGTTGTCATCTGTTTTAAAAGTAAATCAACCAGGGTCAAAGCTGTCATAGCTTCCACCACAACAACAGCTCTCGGTACTATTACCGGATCATGACGACCGTGGATATTCAATTCAATATTTTCTCCAGCTTTGTTGACCGTCGATTGTGTTTTCTCTATTGACGGAGTAGCTTTAACCGCAGCTCTTAAAACTATTTCACTACCATCAGTTATCCCACCTAAAGTACCACCGGCATTGTTCGTCAGCTTGCTTATTTCTTGATCCTCATCGTACTGATAAAAGTCATTGTGCTGATGACCTGTCATCTCAGCAGCTTTAAAACCACTCCCAATCTCAACACCTTTTACCGCTCCAATCGACATGATTGCCCTGGCCAGTAGAGCATCACTTTTATCAAAAACAGGCTCTCCCAGTCCCTCTGGAATGTTTTCAACCCTGCATTCAATGGTTCCACCTGAGGAATTATTATCTTCCATCAGCTCTGTTAAGTATTTTTCGGCTTTTTTGGCGGCTTTCTGATCAGGCATATAGAGAAAATTATCCAGCCTGGTTTCAATCTTTGTGTTCTCGGGATCGATCTTCACCGGACCTATAGAGGCAGTATATGCCCTGATTTTAACTCCCAGTTCCGCCAGCACTTTCCTGGCAACAGCTCCTGCTGCTACCCTGGCTGCTGTTTCTCTGCCTGAAGCCCGACCACTACCCCGGTAATCTCTAAAACCATATTTTAGATCATAGCTATAATCAGAGTGTCCGGGTCGATAAACATCTTTAAGCTTTGTGTAATCTTTGGAACGCTGATTTTTATTATATATTATAAGAGAAATCGGGGTGCCTGTTGTTTTAGCTTTGAATACCCCTGATAAGATTTCTACCTTATCTCCTTCTTTTCTTGGGGTTGTAAAAGGAGATTGCCCGGGTTTTCTCCTATCTAAATCAGACTGTATATCTTCTTCATTCAATTCCAGGCCGGCGGGACAGCCATCTATAACTACACCAAGGCCTTTGCCATGAGATTCACCCCAGGTTGAAATTTTAAACAAATCACCTAATACTGAACCTGACATCTTTAAACACCACCAAATCTATTTATGATAGCCTTAAGACTATCAAGAAGTTTTTCACTCAGTTCTTCAATTTCAATAATACCCCTTGCCACTGCAGAAGCTACTACCATATCTAGTTGGCCGTCATTATTATAGCGTTTGAAAATAGCCCTCGAGATTTTGACATGATAGATGTAGATCTCATGGTCTAATTCAAAGACATTCATTTTTTTATCTTCCCATTCTTTAAATTTCTCCTGCAGATCTGAAAGTTCATTTTCCAGTTCCCTTTTGTGGGCTATTTTTGCTAGTTGCCTGATTTCTTTTTTTAAATCTTTACTATAATTCTGCATCTTTTTCTCCTTTTAGCATCATTATTTTAATATCTCTGCTTAAACAATCTTCCTGATCCAGCCTTCAGGTGCTTCAATATCTCCCAACTGGATTTGAGTTAGTGTATCATAGAGCTTTTTAGTAACCTCTCCCATTTCTTCCATACCACTTGGGAAGGTGATCTCTTTATCCTCATTAACCACTTTTCCGACCGGTGAGATAACTGCTGCAGTACCACAAACTCCACATTCTGCAAATTCCTCTAATTCTTCGAACTTTACAGGCCGCTCGCTTACCTTTAGACCAAGCCTATTTTCAGCTATATAAAGGATTGATCTCTTTGTTATGGAAGGAAGAATAGTTTCTGACTTTGGTGTAACAATCTCCTTATCCTTTGTTACAAAGATGAAGTTAGCTCCACCTGTTTCTTCGACAAATGTTCTAGTTTCAGCATCTAAATACATATTTTCATCAAAACCATTTTCATGTGCTTCAATATGGGCCCTTAAGCTCATAGCATAATTTAAGCCTGCTTTTATATTACCTGTACCCCTGGGAGCTGCTCTATCATATTCACTTACACAGAGGGTTAAAGGATTGACTCCTCCTTTAAAATAGGGGCCAACTGGAGTTCCAAAAAGCCTGAATTGATATCCTTCAGCAGGCTCAATACTGATCACAGGTTTTGAAGCAAAAATAAAGGGACGTAGATATAATGCTGCCCCTGTTCCATAGGGTGGAACCCATTCAGCATTAGCCTCTACAACCAGATCAACCGCCTCCAAAAACTTTTCTTTGGGGAAAGGTGGTATCTGCAGTACTTCTGCAGAATCCATCATCCGCTCCGCATTTAAATCAGGCCTGAATGTAACAATACTTCCATCTTTAGTAGTAAAGGCCTTTAATCCTTCAAATACCTGCTGACAGTACTGTAAAACACCTGCACTTTCATTAATTACAATATCTGACTTAGAGCTTAAAGTACCATTTTCCCATTTTCCGTCACTATAGTTAGCTACATATCTTTTATCAATTTCTCGGTAATCAAAGCCAAGTTTTTCCCAATCTAGTTCTTTCTTTTTCATGGATAGTTCGCTCCTTATTTAAAATTTTCTCCAACCACGTAGTTCAGTTTGCTTAAAATAGCATCATCATCATAAAATTTAATTTCGGTAAGCGATGTATTATCTACCTGAAACTGTTTAAAACTTTTAGATTGTACTGCTAAAACTTCTCGCAAATATAATTTTATCACACCACCATGGGTGACAACTATCAGTTTTTCTCCCCTGTGTTTTTCTAAAAGCTGATCAAAAAAAGATTTTATTCTGGCTGCAAACTGGGTGATATTCTCTCCTCCAGGTGCTCCATTGTTCAGCGGATCAATTCTCCAGGCTTCCATATCATCAGGATATTGATCAACTATTTCTTCGAGTTTTAAGCCCTCCCAATCACCAAAATCTATTTCTCTTATCTTTTTACTTTCTTTGATCTCAAGCTCAAGCTTATCTGCAATAAATGATGCAGTCTTTTTAGCCCGCTTAAGATCACTGCTGTAAATATGATCAAATTCATAATTTTTTAGGAATTCAGCTGTTTCTTCAGCTTTTATGATGCCGCTTTCATTAAGCTCTGTATCCGTCTGGCCCTGGATAATAGAGTTTTTGTTGTAGTCTGTTTCACCATGTCTGATGAGCAGAAGTTCTGTTTTTGTGGCCATTTTTTTCACCTTCCTGCCTTTTACTTTTTAAGATTAATCTATTTCACAAAAATCTGCTATATAAAACATATTCTATAAAAAAATATATTAACCTTTGCTATCTCCATTTATTATTTTATAAAAAAGAGGTATTTTGCAGCAATCTGATCGGTCAAATATATATTTTCAGCAGTTTTGTAAAACTCCTGTCCAGCTTGATAGGCTTTTAAGGCCCTGATTTTAAATATTAGCTCATTATTTGTTCTTCTCTGAGCAACCTTTTTTGCCTCTTTAATATTTACGCTTAGATGGACATAATTTCTACCCATCGGTTTAATTCCTTCAGCTAAGATCTTATTTTTCGCCTCAGGTGTTGTGCCATGATAAAGGAACTCAGGTGGTTTAACCGCCTCATATTCTGGATTGACACCTTCTATACTGTGACCATAGTTTGCTCTAATCCTTTTTTGCTCATCTAAAAAGCTAAAACGACCTTTAGGATCAGCTTCTACCACTTTGATCAGGTCGTCTTTAGTTATTTTTTTAAATTTATTTTTTAGAGAATTTAAAAGCTCATCTGTTTCTACTGAAGCATCAGCAGCCAATTTCAAATCAAATGATTCTGGATGGTGGCGAAGAATATAGGAAAGCGTTTTTGATAGTTTTATTTTATCCATCCTGCTACCACTCCTTAACAATTTCTAATATTATAGATAAAATCTTAAATTCTTTTTTATTTGCTCAGAGTCATATTCTTTAAAACCCTGACTCTCAGCCCACTCAGTCATCATCTCATGATCTTCATGGTCAGGATCAGAAATTATTTCCATGAACTGACTTAAGCCAGGAACCAAAAGCTTCTGTTATTTTATTGTTTTTTAAACTTCCATATCCATCAAATATTTTTTGTTCTATTTCTTCATCACATATTTTGTCTTTAACCAGCTTATTCCCTAATATCCAGGCAGAAATCCAGATAAAATCTTCTTCAAATTTATTCTGATATTTCAATATTATTATAATATCTCTAAACATAAAATGTAAATAGCAAAAATGACTTTAATCTCTTTATTTTGATGAATAATAGAATAATTATCTGCCCTAATTATATTGGATCTTTCATCCAAGCTTAATATACCAACTTCTGCTTTTTAAAAGAAAACACTATTTTTAGATTTATTAATTGCATTATCTAAAACATCTTGTTGAAGAGTTTCGATTTTATCATCTTCAAGAATTTTCACAAATGCATCTACGACTTGAGGAGAAAATTGGGTTTCTTTGTTCTTTTTTATTTCCCCTAATGCCTCTTCAAAACTTAATGACTGACGATAGGCTCTTTTAGATAACATAGCATCCCAGGCGTCTGCAACTGCTAAAATTTGTGAAATTAAAGGAATCTCATTTTCTTCAAGCCCTTCAGGATAACCTCTGCCATCCCATCTCTCATGATGATGCAGAATAAAATAAGCAATTGGTTTTAATATTTTAGAACTGCTTAAAGCCTTATTTCCCCAGACTGGATGCTTTTTTATTAATTCATATTCTTGATCGGTTAATTTTTCCTGTTTATTAATAATATTAAGGGGAATAAGTAATTTACCTATATCGTGGACCAACCCTGCCCAGTAAGTATCTTTGATTGCTTTTTTAGACAACTTCATCTCTCCAGCTATTGCTGAAGCTAACTTTGCTACATTTTCTGAATGACCCTTAGTATAAAGATCATACATTTCCATGATTTTTATAATTGAAGTTAATAATTCTTTAGTGAAATTAGTCTGTAAATCATCGAATCTTTTAAAAGCGAAAAAAGAAGAAGCTAAAGTTGAAAATGATTTTAAAACTTTTTTAGTTGTATCACTAAAATCTAAGCTGCTTTTATTTTTAATATCAAGACCGATTCGACCGAAAGTTTGCTCATCGATCACAATATTTATATATAAAGAACTTTTAATCGGTTTTAATGCTTTCAAAAAGAGTTCTTTTTTATCTGATTCCATCATATCTAAATTAAAAAAATAACCTTGAGACTCATTTATATCTTTACTCTCAATATTAAACAGCAAATTTTTATCAAAAGCTATTTTTGCCAGAGCTTTTATATCATGCCCAACTGCATCTATAAATTGGCATTTGCCCTGATCATTTATTATGCATAATTTTCCATAATCAGCTTCTGGAATTATCTCTATAGCTTTTTTTAGTAAATCAGAAAAGAATTCTTTTTTACTGAGCAATGTTTTGTCTCCCATATTAGATACAAGCTCAATCATATTCACAAATCTTTGATTAAGTAAATTTACTTCTTCAAAAGATTGCTCTAACTCTTCATTCATAGCCATAACTTCTTCATTATAAGCGCTTAGCTGCTCAAAAGAAACAGAAAGCTGTTCTTTTTGTTCACTAATTTTTTCTTCTTTCTCTTTCCTTTCTGTAATATCTTCAAACAGGGTGATAAATTTTCCTTTTTCTGGAGAAGTAACAGTGATATTAAAATATCTATTCAGAGGAGAAAAATATTTTTCAATAGTTAGCGATTCACCTGTCTCCGCAACCTGGGAATAAGTTTTAAGATATGGTGCCTTATCATTTTTATAAATCTCTGACCCTAAAGAACCTTTTGCTTTTTTTAAGGGAATACCCAATATTTTTTCATAAGCAGGGTTAGCGTTCATTATCTTATAATCTACTGCTTTATCATCTTTGTAAATTAATTTGTGTAAACATACTCCTTGTTTTATATTATTGTGAATTAATTGAAATACTTCATTTTTTTTATTTTTATCGATAATCTCAAGTTGAGACTCTATAAGTTCTTTAAATTCCCCCATAACCTCTTGAGTTTGCTCAGAAAAACTATGTGCTTTTTTATAATGGATACAAAGCGTACCGAATATTTTGCCATCAGGCCATTTCAAAGGATATCCTAGATAGGCATTAAAACCAGATTGAGCATCAGTATAATCCTTCCATTTTTTATTTTCTAAAGCATTTACAATCATAATTTTCTTATCATTTTTAATAACATCATAACAATAATGCCCTGATACTTTAACTCTCATACCTTCTTTAAATATATTCTCAATATTCTCACTCGCTTTAAAAACATCAAGAAATGGGGGGTCAAACCTGGTGATTAAAGCATCTGAACTATCTGCTGTTTTAACAAGTATATTTAAAATTTTCTGCCACTTAGCCTGGGTTGCAACTGGAATATCTCTATTATATTCTACTTTATTCATCTCAAACCACCTTTTATTTGTCATCAAAATTAATCTCCAACTTATTTAAAATCACTTTTTTGTAATCATTTTGCTGGGAAAAATCTAACTCTAACGATTCTTCTCCAATAATATCAGCAGGAAAGGTAATATACTGAATTAAAACATCTTTTTCTAAAATTGTATTTTCTAATTTTTTACGAAAAACTTTTCTGCCTTCTTTATCGGTTAATGGAAGCAAAAAACATAATTCTTTATGATCAACAAAATATACTCTATCTATATCTCTAATGCTGGTTGTGATATCATTTTTTATTTTTAAAAAAGTGTCATTTTGGCTTATGTTGTGAAAATCAACTTTTATAATTGATAAAGCCAAACCTGATCTTAAAGATCTATTTAACTCAAGATTTAGGTCGGTATTAAATGAGCTTAATTCATTATTTAAATCTTCAACCAGACTTTTTTTGCTTTTGCTGATAGCCTTTTTATCAAGGATCTTTTCTAATTTTTTTAGTATCATTTGATTGTCAAAGGGTTTAGCTAAAAAATCTTTAGCACCCAATTCGACTGCTTTTGTGACAGTACTTATTTTATTTTCACCACTAACAATTATAACATCGATATCAGGATTATTTTTGCTCAAATATTTCAGTATATCGAAACCATTTTCATCTTTAAGATAAATATCTAAAAATATTACATCGATATCATCTAAACTAAATTCTTCTGAAAAAGAATTATTTCTAATAGATTTGCCGGTATCGAGTTCAAATACTTCGTGATCATCATAGAGCAAAATATTTTTCATCCTTTTCCTTATCAGTGCAGCATCATCAATTATTAAAATATTAGCCATGGTTATCTCCTCTACAATTTCTTATTTTTAGTTCTCTGCAAAGATTATTTGCCAGTTCACTGCTTTTTGTAATATCCTTGAATCTTCATATTCTTAATTATCTTTTCTGCTGCTAAAGGTTTGCTATAATAATAGCCCTGAATAATGTCACAGTTAGAATTATGATGATTGTAAGCACAAGAGCAATTATTTTATATTTAAAACTCAAATTTTTTATCTAAAATTGCCAAGAAAACTCCATCCAAGCTATGCATTGGCTGGAGATGAATTGGCTATTTATTCTTATTTTCAATATACTTTTTAATTGTCTCAATAGTAGCACCACCAGAAGATACAATAATGATATTGTAGACTATAAACAGAATGATAATTGTTATTTAAGTCTCTATTCATAAAGATCAAACCTCCATTTTTTCTTTTACAAGCAAACATATGTATGATATAATTATAGTAGGATGGAGGTGAAAAATTAATGCGATTATCATTTAAATTCAAGCCTAAATTAAGCCATAAGCAATTAGTAATAATTAATGAATTAGCCTGGCATTGCTCTAAATTATATAATACAGTCAATTATCAGATTAAAAATAATAAAGATGTAAAAGCTGTCTATACTGAATTAGAAACTAGATATAAAAATAACTGGCATAATGACTACCTTCACTCCCATAACAGACAACAGGCATTAAAGCAGTTAGCTAAGGACTGGAAAAGTTTTTTTTATTCTCTCAAAGATTATAAAAAGAATCCTCAAAAATATAAGGGGCAGCCAGGGTCACCTAATTTTAAACATATGAACAGTAATTCCTGTGAAATAATTTTTACCAATTTAGCTGTTAGAATTAGAGATAACAAATTACTCTTATCCTTATCTAAAAAGATACAATCTAAATATAATGTGAAGGCTCTTAATTTTGAGCTGCCTGAAGCAGTTCAAAGCATTATAGATTTAGATGCTGTCCAGCAGATAAAGATAAAGCAAGATCATATCTCTAAAAAATGGTATCTCTTAATTATCTACAAAGTTAAAGAGGCAAAAGAAAGTAAGAAATCTAACATAATGGCAGTTGATTTAGGCCTTGATAACTTAGCTGTACTAACATTTAAAGATAATTCTGATTGTTATATTATCAATGGTAAAACTATTAAATCCAAAAATTCTTATTTTAATAAAGAAATTGCCAGACTACAAAGCATTAGAATGAGGCAGTTAGCTACCAGTAAAATTAGAGATACTAAACGAATAAAATATCTGAGATTAAAGAGAAGAAATTATATTAGAGATTATCTCCATAAAGCTAGCTGCAAAATAGTTGATTTAGCAATTGAAAATCAAGTAGAAACTATTGTAATTGGAGATATAAAAAATATTAAACAATGCAGCAAACTTAAATCTTTTGTCCAAATACCGATCCAGAGATTAAAAAAATTAATTGAATACAAAGCTAAACTAAAAGGTATCAAAGTTGTTGAAATTGATGAAAGCTATACTTCTGGATGTACTAAAGCTTTTAATTTTAATTACGCAAGGTAAGCTTTAGTATGACCGTATTCGATTTGGCCGCTATTCAGTAGATCTGGAAAAAATAAATAAAAGTAACTATGATAAATCCAGAAGAATTACTAGAGGTCTCTTTAAAACTAACGAGGGCCTATTAATTAATGCTGATCAGAATGGTAGTTTTAATATACTTCGTAAATACCATAACGATAAATGTATTCTCAGACCTATCAAAGAGGCGAGAGATAATGGATTTGTGGACAATCCTTCAAGATTAAGGGTATCCTAAACTATTAGGAGCAAAACTTAAAAGCCAAACATCTTGTAAACTGACCTAGTAATATAGGTTGAACTTTAATCTATATGAAGCAGTTAAAAGCTCCCTCTAAATCTTGGTTTTGATTTAGGTGGAGAGGTTCACTTCCTTCCTTTATTTGCATACATTTTTTGATCTGCCTCATTAAAAACATCACATAATTTCTGACTGCTGTCAGACATTACTGCAACCCCCAAAGAAATTGATAATGGTTTTACCGGTTTATGATCATTATTAAAGTCTTTAATATTATTTTGTATTCTCTGGCAGAAACTTTCTGCCTCTTTTTCACTTGTTGATGGCAAAATTATAGCGAATTCATCACCACCGATGCGGGCAATTATATCTTCTGTACGAGCAGTTGATTTTAAGATATTTGCTGCATTAATCAGGAATTTATCACCTTTTTTATGACCGTAACTGTCATTTATGGTTTTAAGCCTGTCTAAATCTCCAATCACAATTGTTATTGGATATTTACGGGAAGACTCCAAACGTTTTAACTCATTCTCAAAATATCTTCTATTATATAAATCAGTCATTTCATCATGGAATGACAGATATTTCACCTTTTCTTCTTCTTTTTTTATTTCATCTGTTATATCAGAAAAAATTGTTGTGAAATGGTTTTTTTCATCACTGTAAACTTTAATTTTATACCACCTATCTAAAGGCTCAAAATATTGTCTTATATTATTACTTGCTCCAGAAAGTGCTATTTCTCCATAAAATTTAATCCAGTCAAAATCATCTTTAATAATGTTTTCTAAAACATTTGTTACTTTTTTACCAACTATCTCAGTTCTTTTTAAACCGGTTAGTTCTTCAAATTTTTTATTTACCTCTAAAAAAATATAATCCACTGCTTTATCGTCCTTATTATAAATAACTTTATGATAGGCAAAAGCAAGAGGCATATTTTCAATAATATTTCTATGATTATAACTTTTATCGGGCATATTTTTCCCTCCAGTACTTCCTTTTGAAATCATAATTTTAATAATTAATATTCATATATAAACAAAAAAAGCCAGCGAAATAAAAGCACTGGCTGTTGATTCCCGAGGCAGGCTTGACGATCATAGAATATTAAAACCCTTTAGACTCAAGCTTTTGCGTGATAGTCTTTCAACTATTTTGCTTTTATATTTAACTGCTAAAAATTTAAATTAGATTAAGCTTTACCAGTCGATTGAAGTTTATTATCTAGTATTAGTATCGAAAAGAAAGGTCGACAATTAAACTGCTAAAGCTCCAAAATAGACTGATAAAGCCGATTAGCTTAAATTAAGTGCTCAATACTAACAAGATATAGCTAATTTAATTAAATTGACTGGCTAAAATTAACTTCGATTCTTCAGACAGCTTAGATTAATCTGTCAGGAATTTTATCTAATATTTCCTGGTACTTTATTTTTCTTATGCTTTGATCCCACAATTCTTCCTGCAGATCCTGATCATAAGCAGCTGCAGTGGCTTCCTTTTTCTTTTTGTCGACAAAAAAATGACCGCTCTCGCCTTTTACCCTATCAGAAGTGGCTAGAAAAACCGGTGTTTCTGCTCCTTTTTTGACAGAGTCTCCACCTGCACCCCAAACCTGATGCAGCAATTTGGTACTTATCGCACCAGGGTGAAGTGTGTTAACATCATAGTCATCTAATATTTTTGCCAATTTAAAAGTAAATAAAAGCATCGCCAATTTAGAATCATAATAAGCCTGACTGCCTTCATAATTATCTGGATTCCAGACCCTATCAAGATCTATATTATCGGAATGGGCCATAGAAGCAAGATTAATTATGCGCTTATCTTCTGATTTTTCTAATAATGGAATAAGCAGCAGGGTTAAAATAAAATGGGAATGATAATTAACCGCAATTGTTTTTTCTATACCTGCTTCATTGAGCTCCAGCTCCTGTTTGTGTAAAGCAGCATTATTGATTAAAACATCTATTTTGTCCTCTGCTTCTTTTAAGTTGATACTTAGCTCTAAAACTTGTTTTTGTGACTCTAAATCTGCTAAGGCTATTTTATGATTAGCCTGAGAATTAATCATATTAAGTTCTTCTAAAACTTTCTGAGTTCTGTTTGCACTGCGGCCATGGATTATTATTCTATAGCCTTTTTCGGCTAATTGTCTGGCAGTTTCTTTACCGATACCATCTGTTGCACCCGTTATTAAGATATTTTTCATTATTACCACCTTTCTTTCAGATAAAAATTTAGTTCTTCCCGCTATAATCTAAAATTCGTAGTCAACAACAGCTCTTTTAGCTGCAACTTTTTTAATGTAAATACTAAAAAATATTAATTTAAAATATTTAAAAATAGAGTGGGATAGTAACTATCCCACTCTTAATATCATCTTCAACTATTCAGTTTGTTTTATCCGAAAATCAACTTTTTCCATTAATCCTTCTGATATTTTTAGTATAACCGGATTTTTGCTTAGTATCTTTGCACCCTGGGGAAGACTGCTCTTATCAAGTTTTAAAACAACAGTCTGAGCTGCTTGAATAGTTTTGCCAGGTTCTATTATGAAATGAAATCTACCATATTCATCTGTTTCTACAACTTGACCTGTGGTAGAAATAATTTTTACTCCACCAAGCCCTTTTTCACCCTCATTTTGAATTCCGTCTTCATTTTGATCAAGATAGACTTTTCCAATTATAGTTGAAGTATTAAAGAGAGGATCATCAATAACTAAGACTGATGCTTCAGCAACATTGGAAATTAACTTATCTTTAAATTGAGCATAAGCCTCATTAACATAATAGCTATCGCTGACCACACCACTACCAACAACTAGTGTATATCTAAGCTCCAAGCTTTTCCCGGCAGCTAGCTCAAGATCATCCCAATTTATGAGGTTCTCGCCTTTAGTTACAAGGTCAATTTCACTTCCATTACCAGCAAACATCACTGCTGAATCTTCTACAAATTTAAAGCCAGTTGGTAGTTTATCATAAAGAGTGAAAGACTCTAGATCAAAATCAGTTTCATTTATAATCTCAATTTTATAGCTTATGAAATCACCAATTGAGACCTGCTTTTCAGCTGCAGTTTTTCTAACCCTTATATTGGTAGGATAGACTTCAAGTTCTGCAGTATCACTAGCTGTATTCCCAGCCGGATCAGTTATTTCAACTTTAACAACATACTTACCAACATCAAGAGGTTCATCAACTTCTATTGACCAATTACCATCTTCATCTACTGTTGTTTCACCTTCAAAGACTGTATTGCCGTTTTCGTCAGTTATAATAACATCAACTGTACTTCCTGCTGGTTCGTCAGTTGTTCCTGAAATTGTTGGTGTATTATTATTTGTGAGTTTATCTTCTACTTCAATTTCTGGATCAGTTAAATCTATTTCTAACTCTCCAGTTTCTTTTGTTGTATTACCTGCTTCATCTGTTATCTCTACTTCAACTTTATAATTTCCTTCAGGGAATTCATCATCCCCCTCAGACCAATCACCTTCCTGACTGGTATCAATAGACCAACTACCATCTTCTTCTACAACTGCTTCACCTTCAAAAATTACATTGTCGTCTTCATCAGTTATAACAACATCAACTGTGCTTCCTTCCGGCTCATCTGTTGTTCCTGTGATTGTCGGTGTTGTATTATTGGTAACTTTGTCTTCTACTGTTAGATCTGGAGGTGTTGTATCTATCTCAAGTCTGCCTTCAGCATTTGTTGTATTACCTGCTTTATCAGTAATTTCTGCAAACACTTCATATATTCCTTCTTCTAGTTCATCATCTATATCTATTGACCAGGTGCCATCACTTTCAACTGTTCCTGTATATTCTTTGCCGTCTACAGTTATGGTTACAGTACCACCTATCTCATCACTTGTTCCTGTGATTGTCGGTGTTGTATTATTGGTTATCTTATCATTAACTGTGAGTTCTGGAGGTGTTGTATCAACTCTTAGATTTCCAGTTGAAGTCGTTGTATTACCTGCTTCATCAGTGATCTCTGCATTCACAGTATAATTACCTTCAGCTAACTCATTCCCTTCAGGTATCTCAACACTCCATCCACCATCTTCTACTATAGCAGTATATTCTTTACCATTAACTCTAACAGTAACTTCACTACCATCTGGCTCATCAGTTCTACCAGTGATTGTCGGTGTTGTATTATTGGTAACTTTGTCATCTACTGTTAGACCTGGAGGTGTTGTATCTATCTCAAGACTACCTTCAGTTTTTGTTGTGTTCCCTGCTTCATCGGTAATCTCTGCTTCTACAGTATAATCACCTTCAGCTAATTCATCTTCATCAGAAACATCTACTGACCAGTTGCCATCTTCGTCTACTGTTGCTTCACCTGAGAAGACTTCATCACCCTCTTCGTCAGTTATAACAACATCAACTGTGCTTCCTTCCGGCTCATCTGTTGTTCCTGTGATTGTCGGTGTTGTATTATTAGTAACTTTGTCTTCTACTGTTAAACTTGGGGCCTCCGTATCTATTGTAAGATCACCTTCAGCTTCTGTTTTGTTCCCTGCTTCATCAGTAATCTCTGCATCCACAGTGTAATCCCCATCGTCTAACTCATCTGTTACTTCTATCGACCAGGTGCCATCACTTTCAACTGTTCCTGTATATTCTTCGCCGTCTACAGTTATTGTTACTGTGCTTCCTTCCGGCTCATCTGTTGTTCCTGTGATTGTCGGTGTTGTATTATTGGTAACTTTGTCTTCTACTGTTAAACTTGGGGCCTCCGTATCTATTGTAAGGTCACCTTCAGCTTCTGTTTTGTTCCCTGCTTCATCAGTAATCTCTGCATCCACAGTGTAATCCCCATCGTCTAACTCATCTGTTACTTCTATCGACCAGGTGCCATCACTTTCAACTGTTCCTGTATATTCTTCGCCGTCTACAGTTATTGTTACTGTGCTTCCTTCCGGCTCATCTGTTGTTCCTGTGATTGTCGGTGTTGTATTATTGGTAACTTTGTCTTCTACTGTTAAACTTGGGGCCTCCGTATCTATTGTAAGGTCACCTTCAGCTTCTGTTTTGTTCCCTGCTTCATCAGTAATCTCTGCATCCACAGTGTAATCCCCATCGTCTAACTCATCTGTTACTTCTATCGACCAGGTGCCATCACTTTCAACTGTTCCTGTATATTCTTCGCCGTCTACAGTTATTGTTACTGTGCTTCCTTCCTGTTCTGGATTTGTTGTACCGGAAATTGTCGGTGTGTTATTATTCGTTAATTTATCATTTACAGTTAAATCCGGTATAGTAGTCAATATAACTGAACTGCTTTCACTATATTCTCTTTGTTCATCTACATTACCACTCTGTGAATCCCAGTTTACTACAAATTGATTTTCAAGTTCTATTGAACCTCTAACATCTGCATCTATTGTAACTTGATAGGTCAACTCTACTGGACCATCATCCTGCCCAAATTCTTCAATATTCCAGTTTAAAGTCTGATCATCAACTTCTGTACTTGTAATTATATTAGAATCTCCAACTGATGTTGTCATACTTTCATCAACATAACTCATACCCTCTGGTATAACATCTTTTACAACAACATCATAGGCATCTGCTGTTGAATCATCTGTGTGATTGATAGTTATTGTATATTCTACTGTATCTCCTGCTTCATAACTTCCAGCTTCAAAGTCCTTACTCACTTCAAGATCTGGTTCAATTATTCTTATAGTTGCTTGATCTTCTGAAGTTATTGTATTTTCGATCTCTTGACCATCAGTATAAATCAGTTTAGAAGCAATTCCTATTTCATCATTATTTTGATTAGCTTCAATATTTTCAACTACTGCATCAAATTCAATTTGTATCTCATCACCGGCTATACCATTATCAGCTGAATTAACAATCTCATTGAATACTAATTCGTTATCAGTTATATCATCATCACTTAGATAATTTGATATCTCTAAATTATCACCATTACCGTCTTTTAAGGTGAAACCATCTGATTTCAAACCTTCAGGAACTAAATCTGTAACCTTTAAGCCTTCCTGAATTGTTCCTTTAATAAGGTCTATTGTTACTCTATAGCTTACGGTATCTCCAATTGCATATTCAGTTCCTGTACTGGTTATTTCTTTACTGATATCAATAGCATCATTGATAGTAAGATCAGTCTCAGTTGTTTGGATGTAATCATTTAATTCATCATCTTCAATACCTGTTCTTTGCTCAGTATTATCGTCACCAGGTTGTGATGTCCAGGTAAGCTCAACCTCATTGGTTAACACTTCTGCAGGCTCTACACTGTCATCTATTGTAACTTGATAGGTCAACTCTATTTCATTTCCTGTACCATAGCTATCTTTACCAATCTCTTCAATCTCCCAAATTAACTTCTCATCATCATTCTCTGTGCTTACTGTAATATTCAAATCATCGTAATCATCTGTCATACTGTTTTCAACATAACTCATGCCCTCTGGTATTACATCTTCTATTACAACATCATAGGCATCTGCTGTTGAATCATCTGTGTGATTGATAGTTATTGTATATTCTACTGTATCTCCTGCTTCATAACTTCCATCTCCAAAGTCCTTACTCACTTCAAGATCTGGTTCAATTATTCTTATAGTTGCTTGATCTTCTGAAGTTATTGTATTTTCGATCTCTTGACCATCAGTATAAATCAGTTTAGAAGCAATTCCTATTTCATCATTATTTTGATTAGCTTCAATATTTTCAACTACTGCATCAAATTCAATTTGTATCTCATCACCGGCTATACCATTATCAGCTGAATTAACAATCTCATTGAATACTAATTCGTTATCAGTTATATCATCATCACTTAGATAATTTGATATCTCTAAATTATCACCATTACCGTCTTTTAAGGTGAAACCATCTGATTTCAAACCTTCAGGAACTAAATCTGTAACCTTTAAGCCTTCCTGAATTGTTCCTTTAATAAGGTCTATTGTTACTCTATAGCCTACGGTATCTCCAATTGCATATTCAGTTCCTGTACTGGTTATTTCTTTACTGATATCAATAGCATCATTGATAGTAAGATCAGTCTCAGTTGTTTGGATGTAATCATTTAATTCATCATCTTCAATACCTGTTCTTTGCTCAGTATTATCGTCACCAGGTTGTGATGTCCAGGTAAGCTCAACCTCATTGGTTAACACTTCTGCAGGCTCTACACTGTCATCTATTGTAACTTGATAGGTCAACTCTATTTCATTTCCTGTACCATAGCTATCTTTACCAATCTCTTCAATCTCCCAAATTAACTTCTCATCATCATTCTCTGTGCTTACTGTAATATTCAAATCATCGTAATCATCTGTCATACTGTTTTCAACATAACTCATGCCCTCTGGTATTACATCTTCTATTACAACATCATAGGCATCTGCTGTTGAAGCGCCCGTGTGATTGATAGTTATAGTATAGTCTACTGTGTCTCCTGCTTCATAGCTGTCTTCTTCAAAGCTCTTATTCACTTCAAGTTCTGGTTCTATTACTGAAAGTTCAACACTATCTTCAATTTGATTTTCATTATATTCATAAGTGAAATTCGCATTTAAATCTGTGCTTTTTTGTATTGAACTTATATTCAAGACCCTGGCATCAAATGTTATTTCATATTCATAAGGTTCATCTGTATCATTAGTTATAGAAGCTTCGTTAGCATCAAAAATTATATCTTGACCGTCAGCTTCTGGATCACCACTTGTGTTAACATCCCACTGGCCAAGATCATTATCATTCTCATTATCTTCAGGAGTTCCCGGTCCAGAAACATTACCCTCATACTCCAATCCTTCTGGGAGTTCTCCACTTAGAGCAAATTCATTAATGGTTGTATTTGCAGGGACTTCAAATTCAAGTGTAAATGTAACTAAATCTCCTGGAGCAACATTTTCTTTGTCTGCAGTTGCCTCAAATACAGAACTAGTGGCATTAAATGTTATTTCTGCTTTAACTACTTCATCGGGGTAATCTTCAACATCCTCTGTATTACTCTCTAATGAATAATATTCTTGAATCTCAGCGCTAAAGGTATATTCAGTTCCTGATTCAATATTCTCTGCATTATTAGCTTCAGAATTGAATGTTATTATGAATTCTTCACCAGGTTCAAGAGTTCCTTTATCAGTATCTTCAAAAGTAATAGTTAACTCACCACTATCACTATCATAACTAACATCAAAATCTGTATCTTCTTCTAAACTTTCATTATTTTTTTCTATGGCAACTGTTTCTTTAATATTTTCTGCCTTATCTCTAAAACCTTCTGGAATAGTTTCGATTATTTTAGTTTCATAAGCAGGTGAGTATTGATCACCATCTTCATTAGAAACAGTAATAGTGTGATTTATAACTGTTCCAGCAACTATATTAGTATTCTCATTTTCAGCACTTCTTACAATAGTGAGTTTTGGTTCCTGAAATCTGAATTCTTCAGAAGCTTTTAGACTATCAAATTCATCACTATCATATGCTTTTTTTATTCCATCTCCATACTCAATATTAAATTCTGCTTTAGCAGTATTCTCAACATTACTGCCTTTACTAACATCTCCATCTTTTACAATTATTGCCTGATAATTTATTGACCTTTCATTTTCTGAATCAGATATATCCAACTCATTTATATCCCAGGATAAACTCTTATCATCCTGCTCAAAAGTCCAATCACCAGGTTTATTCTGACTATCATCAATATACTCAAGACCATCTGGCAAAATATCTTCTAAAGTGAAGCTCTCATATTCAACCTCACCAATAAAGTTCATGGTCAGAGTATATTCTACTTTCTCGCCTGGAGTATAATAGCTTGACTCTGGTTCATCAGTTATTTCTTTCTCCAGTAAAAAAGCAGCAGCATAAGCAGACTGTTCTTCAATACTGTCTTCTGTAGCTCCAGTATGCGGTGAAATCTCTTCTGCGTTTAATTGGGCAGAATGGTCTCCAGTAGCATTCATTTTTGTAGTAACATTAATATCTATCTGATCAGAATCTCCAAAGTCAAGATTTTCCCAGATTAATTTTCCATTTTCAATTTTAAAATCATTATCATCAAATTCAATAGGCTCATTATCATTTTCAAAACTGTAGTTTATATCAGAATCAGTACTTTTGAAACCATCACCAAGATCTAACTCAATCTTGACATTTTCTGCAGGAGCATTACCTTCATTCTCTACAGTGATATCCCACTCAACATTTTCATCCAAATTGATATCTGATATGACCTGTTGTTCTGGAGTCATAGTTGCAGTTAGATTAACTATTTCCGGTGTTATATTTAAAATATCTTCATTCGATATAATTGATTCTTCATTTATATCATAAACTTCTGCAGTAACTTTTGATTCTAGTTTTGCAGCATCTAAATCAACTTTATTCTCACCAGAATCTACTAATTCAAAAGTGATTTTATGAGTTCCGGCTGGTATCGGGCCATCCCAATTCCAGGTTAAATCATCTGCAGAACCACCTTGAACAAAACTATCATCGTCAGTTCCTGTGGAAGGTTCATCATCAGTCCCTTCAATATCAGTCCAGGTATTAGCTGAACTTGTATCTTCATTATTTAATTCAGATTCATATTCAGCAATTTTTTTGAGCTGGTATCTTTCATCAAGATTATAATTTATTTCAAGATTATATATAGGTGCACCAGTATTTTCTAAAGTAATTCTAACTGTACCGTCTTTTCTGGTTAGTTCTTCTACTGAGTGATCGATATCAATAGCAGGAACTGTAGTGAGTATGTTATAATCATCTGGATCACCAGGACTGTTCAATCTGTTGTCATCATCCTCACAACCCCAAGTTACATTAGCATTAAATTCTACAGTGTCATTACTATCTGAAGGTACTACATATGCAAGATAATAAGTTTTAGTATCATTGGCAGCAATATTTTCTATCTCCCAGTAGCCATTTTCATTTGTTATTCCATTACTACTTAATTCTTCATCATTATAAAGTTCAACATCATTGCCAAAATCACTACTATTCAACCTGACATTTTTTGCTTCTCCATCGCCGACATTTTCAATCTCAAATCTCCAGAGAACTTTATCTTCTCCAGCAAACGCAGCAGGATTATCAACAAATTCTGTCTCATCTATACTTTCATTTCTTCCCTTAAGTTCAAGATTAATCTCTGGTCTGATCCGTGGAATAGCATATTCTCTACCTCCTCTAGACTTTTCTTGGTCATCTTGATCGTAATAAGAAGGTGGATTCCAATTAACTGTAGGCTGAACGATATTATTATCATTGAAATTAGTACCGGTCTTTATTCCAAAACTAATTTTCACTTCTTCTCCTGGACTCATTTCATTAAGTTCAGATATCAATTCTTCATCAAAGATTAATTTGCTCTCATCATTTATAATCTCAGGATCACCATTTGAATTAATTGATGTTCCGTCAACTTCAATATCTTTATCACTATCATAACTTATACCTGTATCTAAAAAATCTTGAATGACTTCAACATTGTAATTTGTTACTTCTCCTCTATTTTTAATAATTATTTCAAGTCTTCCTTCATCACAGATATTAAGCTCTGAAGGTAATTCTAAATTATTTCTAACTGTCATATCTGTATCTTGACTGGGTTCAACGAATCTTGGGAAAAACCCTTTATCATTTTCACCACATTCTTCCTTTTGACCATTAACCTCAGCTGTATACCATTTGACTGTGGAATCAAAGGCTTCTTCAAGAAAATCATCCCTACTATCTGCATCAGTTATGTCTGCTGTTATTTCAATTGTCTTAGTTGTACCAGATTCAATTTCATCCAAATCCCATGTATATTCATCATTTGAGTTTGAGAGTTCAGCTTCTACTCCTTCTATTTTTGATGATTCATAAGCAAAAACTTCTCCAAAAGTTCCTATAAATTCTACATTACGAGCAGTTCCAATGTCAGTATTGGTAACATTAATTTCCCAGGTTACTTGCTTCTCGTCAACAATAACTGGATTAACTGCTCTTATTATTAAATCTGATTTTCTTTTGATTGTAGGCTCAGATGAATTGCTAGTTTTTTCAATAGGTTCATCTATTTTAAAGTCATCTTCAACTGCATCTCTGTGAAGCCCGTGTTTATACGATATGTCTGCACTAGCTTTGAAATTATCAGAACAATCTTTTGCGATATTATTTAGTTTTATAGTACCAAGATCTTCATCTTTAAATTTTCCAGCACCAGTAAAGTTAAAAGTAAATATTCCATCTTCATAAGAAATTTCTGGATCATGCTCTTTAAAGCCAGTTACTTCTATATATAAGTCATTTATATCACTGTAATCAATATAAGTGTAACCACCAGGATCAACTTCAACTATCAAATTGTCTATCAACCAAGGATTCTTAGTTACATTAATTACAAGATCTACTAATTCTCCTCTATCTATATCATTAGCTCTACTGGCATCTTTTTGAACCTCAACACTAACATTGGCAGAAGCTCCACTTACAGGAACTCTGACAACCTGATAAAACTCGGTTGAACCATTAACCCCATTTAGATTAAGGGTAGTCCAGGAATCAATATCTCCTGCTTGAGTAACTTCAAGTTTATATCTAAAATGGACAGTCTCTCCGGCGACATCATCATCATCAAAATTATCGTCATCTGCTAGAAAGTCAAGCTCAAACTGTAAATCACCTTCTGTTGAAATAATATTGACTGTTGGAACATCCTCCCATGTCGAACCACCATCAGTTGAATATTGAATAAATCCATCATCGTCATTATAAATCTGATCATTATCCATATCATCGGTTATAATGCTCCCTGTCCAGGTACCAGCAGAATTCTCTTCAAAGCTATAACTTACAATATACTCCACCCTATGTTTATCATCAGTTCTGGTGTAATCAAAACTACCTTCATCCGGCAGATTATCTATCTCTTTAGTCTGTTCGCCTAATTTTACTTCCTCATACCTGCTTTGAAGGTAAAATGAATCGGATGTTGTATCATTTATACTTATTAAATCTTCCTCGTCAACAGTAAGTTCTAGTTTACCACTGGCATTAGCAGTAGTTGTAACAATGCTTTTAGCATTATTTATATCTTCAGTTATTTCAAAATCCATTTTGATAGACAAATTTTGAACTTCTCCATTATCCAAAAAATCATCTTTAGATAAAGTCCAGGTCTTATTATCTTTATTGAAAGTTCCAGCATCAGGGTCTGGTGTGTCTTCTGAAATAGTTAATCTATCATCATCAAATTCAGTTAACTCAACAACAATGTCTTCATCATCAGCAAATCTATCAATTTCTGTTAAAGACAAAGTATATTCATAAGATATATTTTCTCCTAAATACATCCGATCAGTATCACCATGATCCGCTGTAGTAGAAGCTGTGCTTTCAATATTCAGAGTCGGAATTCCTGTAACATTATAATCAAAGGTCTCAAAAGGCCTACTAAATGGATTATCTTCATCATCGGTGTATTCTGCCTGCAAAGTTATTGTTCCAGCACTTTGGTTTAAAGGGTCATCTGTCTGTAACTTAAAAGATAGGGTTTCAGAATAGCCTTCATCATTTTCGCCTGGAGGAAAATTTTCTGCATCATAAGTAAATACACCATCTGCATATGACCAACCCTCTGAAAGCTCAATTACATCATAAGATGCAGGAATATTAGTATTAATCTTAAAATCCCTGGCAGGACCATCACCTACATTAGTATTTGTTATTTCAATATCAATCTCTTCTGAAGTATCAAAATCAATTGTTGCTGGATCAGTTTGAGGATCTATCTCTATAAATGGCTTCCGTGGATTAAATCTAAAGTTAGCTGATTCAGTTACATCAGAAACCTCTGTCGCAGGATTTTCAGCTTTAAGCTCTAAAGTTTCAAAGTTCTCTTTATCAACAACAGTATAGGTATATTTAATAAATGTATAAGTATCGTTAGCTTCTAATTCTGGTATTAAATATTCAGGCCAATTTTCTTCATTATAATTATCTCCATCTCCATCATCAAATAAAGGTTCACTAAAACCAGAACTCTGATTAGGTGTTAGAGTAGTATTAAATAGCTTCCCTTCGCCTTCATTAGTAATGGTTGCTGTAACTGTAAATTCGCCACCTCTATGCATAGGCTGAGGGTTTAAAGATAAATCTATATCTAGTTCACCAAATAAAATTCTGTCATTAAGGTTTTCTGTATCTGTTACTTCTTGTCTTTCATTATCTTCATCTTCATATTTAAAAGTTATCTCAAGGTCTTTTTCCTGATCATTTAAGTCATCAGCTGTAGAAAGTTTATAATCAATCTCCAGACTTGAACCATCTGCTAGTGGTATATCATCAATGTCATTTTCTTCAAAAGATATTGTATATTTATTAGTATCCTCAGATACTGTATAATCAGATACTGTATTTCCTTCTATTGTAATTGAATTTATCTTATCTTCATCAAAAATAAAACCATCTGCAATATCCAGTACTACCTCTAGATTATCAATTTCTTCTCCAGAGTCATTAGTTATTGATATCACATACTCCTGCCCTAGATCATCATTTGGATATATCTCATCTGGTATAGTTTGCTCAATAGTTACTCCACCATTCTGTGCCATAACTGCTGAGTTAAGAGTAAATATCATAACTAGTACTATTAAAATAGTTAATATATTTTTACTATTAATTTTCATGCTTTTCCCCTCTTTCTTTAAACCATTTTATATATCTTCGGATTTTATAATCTACCAGGCTTTAATCAAATTGACAAACCAGCCTTTTGCTTCATAACTTAAGTTAGTTAAATCATCATTAAAGTCGGTAAAATTATATCCGATTCCCAATTTAGTATTGTTATCAAAATCTTTATATGCTCCAAGCAAGAAACCATCTCGTCTATCATCTGCCAATTTATTTTCCAGTATCCGATATTCTACAAAAAGATTGAAATCATCTCTTAAAGTATAATCTAATTTATTAACCCAGAGATAAGTTTCGCTTCTTGCCCAGCTATCTTCAGAACTATGAAGTTTAACTTCAGAATTTTTATAAGCTATTTTTTCTGTGAGCTGCCACTTTGGATTAAATTCAAAGATTAAATCTAAGGAAAAAATCTGTGATTTCTCAGCTGCATAATCTCCCAGTTCTGGAATAGAATCCTGGTTTAAGTAATTCTTTTGGTCCAAGTATGTGTATTTAAATAAATAATTTAATCTATTATTTTCAATCGGCCTATAAGCCATGCCTATAGTACCTTCAAAATAGCGGTCTTCACTATCTTCTTTTTCCTTTGAATATTCTATTTCTGAGATATAATTAAATTCATCATTATATCTCCATTTTGAATTAGATTTGAAAACAATCTGTTCAAAATCTTGAACCTTATCATCAATTCTATATTCAATCCTGTTAGATGTTCTGAAGTTGTTTTTCGTATAATTTACAGCTCCACCAATAATGTCGCGCTTGAAATCTTCAGAATTATCTCTTTCTACATCACTGCGACTGTAATCAAATGCAAGAACAAGATTATCAGAAGCTAAATAATCAAGACCAATAACATTACTTGTCTCATTTTTATTTTCATTATCAAATATTCTATGCTCGGCACTTACAGTGGTTTTTTCTGTTAATTCACTCTTAGCTCCAAAAGTAGTTTCTGTTGAAGTCTGATCTTTATACTCTCTTTCTAAATTTGTATATATTTCACTATTTTCATTGAGCATATATCCTGCTCCAAGCAGTATTTTTTCTTTGTCGCCTACACTACCTTCAGCACTGTAGCGCCATTTTTCTCTCTTTATTTCTCCACCTAAGGTTGTTATGTTATTTCTTTCAGCTTCATCACTTTTATATAATGTAAACTGCTGACTACCATAAATTCTGTTCCCACTATCAAATTGCTGCTCAAAACCAAAGGCACTATTTAGGGTTCTTGCATCTTCTTTATCTTCTGCAGTTTTAACTTTATTTTCTACCTCAAGTTCATAGCTTCTTTGCTCAGTTTGCTGTCTCCAGAATCTCAAATTATAGATATCCGTTTCATTTTCTCCACTTATATCTTTTTCATATGATACCTGATTCTCTTTTCTCTCTTTATCTTGAATTAGAGCCAGACCATAATTTTCTTTATCATTTTCTAAGTACTGGCTCCCGCTGTTAAAGCCTGATTCTTTATTAGAATAAAAAGTTTTTAATTCTAGGTCTCGTTCCTCGGCCAGCATTTTATTAAATTCAATATTCCAGGCTTGTGCTTTTTCATCATCATTAAGATTTATCTTTTGATAACTTATCCCACCATCATCAGAAAAATATTTATCGGTGATTGCATTTTCAGATTCTGCATAATCAACTCTAAATAAAGTGCCTTCAGGAGTTCGATAAATTAAATTTAATCCCCAAAGACTGTATTCGTTTATTTCATCATTACTTTCTTCCAGATAATTAGCACCTAATGATAAATTATCTGTAATATTATATTCTGTTTCTAAACCATAATTGTTCTGCTGGTTATCACTACTATCATAATCATATTGATAATCTACTATCATAAAATATTTGTTTTCTCCATCTTTATCTTTTATTAAACCATTATCTCTTAAAGTTTTTATATTTCTTTTTAAAATAATTCTTCCCTGCAGGTAATTAATTTCATAATCTCTGCCAGCAACTAAATTTATGCTTTCTAAAACCCTATCTGTACTGGAATCTCTCAGCTCTAATTTAATATTTTCACTACCTGCTATTAAATCATCCTGCCTCAAATAATATAATATACCCCCTGTTAACTCCAACTCATCTCTAGTCTGAGTTGAAAAAGGTTGATACCAGTGTGTATTAATAGCTAGATCATTTTGATAATTTATATTTGCACCATAAATATTTTTTCTAAGATTTATTAATTCATTGTTGTTATAAGTTAAATTATAGTTACCCCATATAGCATTTAATTCTTCAGATTCTAATTTTAAATATAATTTACCTGCTGTATCAATCTCGGAAACCACAGAAGAATCATCACCGTAAACAGGGTAATATTTTTCTGCATCTATTTTTTCAAAAGGAGTGTTAACTTTACGATCACCCAAATTCTTAAAAATTTCACCTAAACTTTGTTCTTCTGTATCAAGCCAGGCAGTAATTAAGTATTTACCTCTAATTTTGCCGCGAAGATAAAAATTAATTCTCCCCATATCAACTTTTTCCTGAAATCGATCACTATCTTCAATGAGTTCAATATCTCCAGATAAGTTATTTTCTCCAAAATATAATTCTGCAAAACCAACAAAGAATTCTCCCTTATAAAAATCATTGTTGTTAGTTTCTGTTGCACTAATCAACATTGAAAAGAATAATAAAAATAGAAAAGTTATTATAATGCTTGATAATATTTTTTTTGTTTTCATAATTTCATCTCCTGTCCCCTTGTTAAAAAATTATATAGACATCAAAAAAGCCAAAGTGAAATCACTTTGACAGTTTATAGCCTGAGGCAAGCTGACAATCATAGGGTACCCCCGTAGATTCAGACTTTTGCGTAACAACCTTTCGATTGAATTGCCTTTTATTTTTTTATTTTATTATTAGTTAATTATACATAAAAAATAATCAGATTGCAAAAAATAATTATTATTATTAAGATTAGGTGAATTGCAACATGCAATGCACGCTTTTTTAATCTTTCTTAAAATCACCTGTACCTTCATTACTTCTAGACACTAAAGCTTAATTTCTCTTTAAATAATTTATCTGAGTTTTCATAGTTAAACATTTTTCTAGGATAAGTATTTATAAAATCCTGAATCTTTTTTATCAGTTTTCTCTTAATACCTTTAAAACTTGTGCCTTTAGGTAAAAATCTTCTGATAAACTTATTAGCTACTTCATTTGATCCCCTTTGCCAGCTACAGTATGCATCACAATAATACAAACTAGTTCTAGGTATACTGCTACCTGTATATGATTGTTCTATACCTTCATAATCTGCAAATTCTGAACCGTTGTCTGTAGTAATCGATTTAAATGTTTCCCTAAAATTAACAACCCCAAATCGTCTTTCTATACGATCAAGTCCTTTTACCACTGACTTTGCTTTTTTGTTTGGTATTTTTTCTATGATTTCCTGCCTAGTTTGTCTTTCTGTCAGCACTAGTAAGGCAGGTTCATCTTTTTGTTTTAACCCTTCTACTAAGTCCATCTCCCAATGCCCAAATTCCTCCCTGGTATCAGCTCCTTCAGGCCTATCTCTAATTGTACGACCTTCCTTACGCCTCGTAGTGCTTTCACTTTCTTTTGGTCTGTCTTTCCCAGTTTTATAATTACCATGTGGGAGATCGCTTCTGTCTATATTCAAAACACCTTTATCTATGTAATTATAGATTGTTTTCCAGTGTAATTGAATTTCAAATTTATCTGATTCTTCAATGTCTTTTGCCACTGCTGCAGGAGATCTTAATTCCTTGATTTTTTCTTCTATAAATTCTGCTAACTCTTTATTTTTATCGATTTTTAAATCAGGGCCTTTATTCGAATTATTAAATTCATATACTTTCTGTGCTATCTCTGGTACATATTCTTTTCTGGTTGTTCCATCACCATTATCAAGTTCTACCTCACCTTTTTTTATTTCTCGACTGATTGTTGTTCTATGGCAGTTTAATTCTTCGCCTATTTCAGTATAATTTTTTTCTTGGACATTATATAAATGTTTAATTAATTTGCGATCATCAAAATTCAGGTGTTTTCCTTTGCTTCGTTTTGTGTTACAATTACTTTGACACATATTCTGTACCTCCTAATGTTTTTGTCGCTATTAACATTATACAAAAGGTACAGGTATGTGTCTATTTTTTTATCTAATCACCGCGTGCATTTAATTATACAATTCAAATATTATTAAGATTATTTACTTAATAGTGATTATTGTACAATAAATTCGTTTGGAAATATCTAGCTAATCTTTGTTGAGTAAAAGAATTTGAGTTAGTCAAACTCATTAGTATATCAAAGATAATTTATATATTAATTCTCTTTATCTACTGTTTTTTTGGCTCAGTTCATATAAATACTGAGCTGCTTCTTTTAAACGCTCTTTTTGGACAGTATAATGAACAAAATAACCCTTTTTTTCACCAAGGACAAGACCAGTTTCTCTTAAAATTTTTAGCTGCTGAGAGACTGCTGATTCCGATATATCCAATCTTTTTGCCAGGGCCCTGACACAGAACCTTTTCTGCAAAAGCAATTCTATGATTTCCAGCCGTCTCTTATCTCCTAAAGCTTTAAGTAGCTCAATTATTTTCGCCAAAATTAACACCTCTTTCCTAGTTTCATATGTTATTTACTCCAAGCAGATTGTCATATTCTACTGACCATTTTTGAGCAACTGCTTATCTACCAGCTCTATATATATCTCATTTTCTTTCACAAGGTTTTCATGTTCTCCCACAGCAAGCAGTTTCCCTGCTTTAAGAACCCCGATTCTTTTTGCCTTCTTTAGGGTTGCAAAACGATGGGCAATTATTAAAACCGTTCTTCCTGCCAGAAGTTCATCCATAGCCTCCTGGATCAGCTTTTCTGTGTAAAGATCAACACTTGAAGTGGCTTCATCTAAAATCAATATTTCCGGGTCAACCAGCATTGCTCTGGCAAAAGAAAGCAGCTGTTTCTGGCCACCTGATAGTTTAACACCATTTTCACCAACCTCTGTCTGATACCCTTCAGGCATCTTTTGAATAAAATGATCGGCATTTATTTTCCTGCAAATTGCCTCCACCTCTGCTTGGGTTGCTTCTGGAGCAGCATAACGAATATTTTCTAAAATCGTAGTATCAAATAAGAATACGTTCTGCGGAACAACCGCAATTTTTTTGCGAAGAACGGCAAGTGGAATATCTTTGATATTGATTCCAGAAAGCAGTAGTTCACCTTGATCAACATCATAAAGGCGGGCTAATAACTTGGCCAGGGTGGATTTGCCGGCCCCTGTTTCACCTACCAGAGCAAAAACTTCCCCAGCTTTTATTTCGAGATTTAAATTATCGATTACCTTCTGCTTTTCATAGGCAAAACTAATAGCTTTGAATTTAATCTCAGGTTTAAATTCAGCTTTAATTTTTTCTCCAGCTGCTGTTGCGAATTCTCCCTGCTCTGCTTTCTGTAATTTATCATCGACTTTAAGATAACCGTTAATTCGATCGAGAGCTGCCCCAGCCGACTGATATGTATTATAGACCTGGCTTAAATCAGCTAAAGGAGCAAAAAATCTCCGCACATAAGCCATAAAGGCAATTATAATACCTAAAGATATTCTGCCGCTGATCACTGCTGCCCCACCTGCTGCAAGAACGATAGCCTCCCCTAAAACCTTTGCCAATTCCATCAAAGGAAAAAGCAGGGCAAAATAGGATGCTGCTGCCAGATTGGCCTTGAAATTTTTCCAGCTTAAATTTTTAAAATCACCTTCATTTTTAGCTTCCCTATTTAGTGCCTGGATCAACCTGATCCCGGATAAATTTTCTTCTACATCGGCATTCAACTCTGCCAGTTTCTGTCTGACATCACTATAAGCGCTGCGCATTCTCTTCCCGAGAAATCTAACAGAAAATAGTACAAAGGGAATAACTATAAAGCTAAGTAGAGCCAGCCTGTAATCTAAATAAAGCATCACGATTACAATCCCACTGATCGTAAAGAAGTCATTGAGCAGATGAATAAAGCCTGTAGATAAAAGGTCAGTCAGTTCATTTACATCATGGGTTACAGTAGACATGACATTACCTGTACTTTCTTTTGTGTAAAAACGCATCGAAAGATCCTGAAGATGCTGATAGAGATCTTCTCTGATCTCAGCTATAACATGCTGACCGATATAACTCGCTAAATATGTCTGATGATAGGAAAAAAGCCAGTAGACAAGATAAGATAAAACGATCAAAAGCGCAATTAAATTTAAACCTCCCAAATCTCCCTGTGCGATATAGTCATCTACTGCTACTTTTGATAAATAAGGAGCGGCTAGAGAGGCCAGACTAACCATCAGCATTGCCAGTACTGCAAAGATAATTTTTAGCTTATATGCTTTTAAATAGGAAAAAAAGAATTTAATCGTTTGTTTATCCAATTCCTGCAGCGAAAATTCTTTTTCACCTTCAGAAGTCATTCTTCTCCCAAATCCACCTCTCATTTTAAACCACCTCCCTTACCTTCTTTTCCTTGTCCACTTTTTTGGCTTTTTTCAATATTTTTCAAATCATTATTGTCCTCATTAGCTGAATCACTTCTTAAGCTGCTTTCTAATTTATTAAAGTAGGAATCCTGAGACTTCAGCTCCTGATAACTACCTGACTCTATTATTTCCCCATCTTTAATTACAATAATCTTATCTGCCATTCTTACCGTCCAGAGCCTGTGGGCGATGATAAAGCTTGTTCTGTCTTCTAAAACCTTATCTAGGGCTTGATTAAGTTTTTCTTCTGTAGCAGCATCGATGCTGGAAGTTGGCTCATCCAAAATCAACAGTGAAGGCTTAGTCAATAATACCCGGGCAATAGCAAGCCGCTGCTTCTGACCACCGGAGAGGCTGACACCTCTTTCTCCAACCGGAGTTTCATATCCTAAAGGCAGTGACTCTATAAAATCATCAATCTGGGCCACCTGAGCAGCCTTTTTGATCTCATCAAAACTGGCTTCAGGTCTACCATAAGAAATATTTTCTCTGATTGAAGCAGCAAATAAGAAGCTCTTCTGCATCACTATTCCGATCTCCCGCCTCAGTGAGTCAAGCTTAAGCTCTCTGATATCATGACCATCGATTAATAATTGCCCCTGATCTGGATCATAAAACCGAGGTAAAAGATGGAGCAGGGTTGTTTTCCCGGCTCCTGTAGGACCAACTACAGCGATCGTCTCCTTGGCTTTAACCTTCAAATTAATATTTTTTAAGACTTCTTTTCCCTTTTGGTAGGAAAAGCTCAGATCTTTATATTCTACCTCACCATTAATCTTATCTAATTCCAGTGGTTTTTCAGCTTCTTTAACATCAGATTCACGATCTAAAACCTCGAATATTCTTTCTGCTGCCGCTGAAGCCTGACTGCCAAAACTTATTAACATCCCGGTCTGTCTAACCGGACGCAAGAGCATAGAAATATAGCTGATAAAAGCTGCTAAAATACCCAGAGATATCTGATCGGTAATTACCAGCCTACCTCCATACCAGATTACTGCTGCTGTACCAAGCCCCATAAAGAAATTAACATAGGGCATCCAGAAAGCAGAAACCTTTGCTGCTTCAAGATTGATATTAAGATATTTTTGATTTTCCTTTTTAAATTTTTCAAATTCATAATCTTCTCTACCAAAAAGTTTGATTACCTCGATCCCGATAAAACTTTCTCTGATCATACCGGTCAGTCTGCCAAAACTTTTGCGTACTATTTTAAACATCGGTCTTACCCTTCTGGCATAAACGGTTATTCCTAAAATCATTAAAGGCAGCATTAAGAGATAAATTAAACCAAGCCTGTAATCCCAGGAATAACTGATAAAAAAAATGGCTGCTATAGTCAAAAGATTGGCGGTAATAAATGTACTGCCCCGGTTTATAAACTTCCTTAAAGTATCTGCATCTGCTGTCAGCCTGGACATCAGATCACCTGTTTCAGAACTATCAAAAAAAGAAAAAGAAAGACTGTTTAAGTGCTGATATAATTCGACCCTGAGATCATGAATAATATTTTGAGCTATGTATTCTGCAAAATAACTTTTGATGAAATCAAAAATTCCTTTAATTAAGATCACAAAAACCATCAGTGCTGCAGCAATAAAAAGTTTAGTTAATTCTCCCTGAGCTATGTATTCATCTATCCCCTGTCTGATAAAAAGTGGAGGTACTAAACCCAGCAAAGTCGAAATAATAACTGCTGCTGCAGTAATGAATAGTTTTTTCTGATGGTTGAATGCATAACTAATAATTCTCAATACTGTATTCTCCTGATTTTTATTCATTTTCTCACCCCAATTTAATTAAGTATATGCTAAATTAAATTATACTTTACTTAATCAAATTTGTCAAAAAAAAGCTCCTCAAAATGAGGAGATCTGATTAATTATTATGCTGATCAGGAAATCTTTAATTTAAAATAACTACCAGACCCAGAAAAATAAAAGCAGTACCTATAGCTTTAGACAATTTCTTTTCGGAGGCTCCATTGGCAAAAGCTGCTGCGGTTAAAGCACCCAAAAAAGCAGCGGAACCACTTAAAATTAATTCAAGATAGGGAAAATGCTGTTCAACTATAAAATGACTTGCTGAACCAAAAAAGGCGGTAAAGGCCATAATTAAAACAGAAGTTCCAATTGCAATATGAGTTTTATAATCTAAAACAAAGGTTAAAACTATTAAGATCATTACTCCACCACCGGCACCAAAAACACCTGTCATTAAACCAATTAATGTTCCAAATAAAATGGAAGAAAATCTTGTTCTTTCTCTAAAAAAATTTAAATCAAATTTATTCTTGAATTCTTCTACTCGCTGATTGATAGGCTTTCTGGTAAACGAAATCCCTGTCAGCAAAATTATCACCCCGGTCATACCACCTAAAGTAGTGGAATTCATACCACCCGAGAACCAGCTGCCAATAATCGCAGCTGTTACCGCACTGATAGCTATTAAAAGTCCTCCCTTGATATTTATATTACCATGAGACTTATATGTATAAGCAGAAACTGAAGAAGCAACTACATCAGTAGCAAGACTAATTCCAATAGCTGAGTAGGGATCATAGCCTAAAAAGGTCACTAAAAAGGGTGTTACAATAACTACTGCCGAAGCGCCCACTAATCCGGTTACCACTCCAGCTCCAAAACCTGCAATAAGTATAATAAAAATTTCTAACATCTTGAAAAAATCACTCCTATTTATTTATAATATATAAATATTATAGAATAAAAATAATTTTAAAACAAGTAAAAAATAACATCTTTCGGCTAAATATTCACTGAAACACTTTAATAATTCAAAAAAAAATAAGCCCAGGAAGACCTGAGCTCATCTTATTATATATTAGAATTGTCATTCGAACATTTAACCATCAAATAAGCTATAAGCTTACAATCTTTCGTCCATCCAATCAATCATATCTTCAAATACTTCATATTTCTCTTTTCTTTCATTCAGTATTTCATGATAAGCATCTGGATACATTTTTATTTCCTTGTCATTAGAAGCAATTCCTTCATAGAACCACTCAGAGAATTCTTTAGGTACAATCCTATCATCCGCCCCATGTAAAATCAAAGCAGGATATTCATATTCCTCGATATGATCACTCAAATAACCTCCCAGTTCAACTCTATATTCATGCAACAACTTGTTTGCAAATTGATTTAGATTAAGAGGGTCAGCACTATATTGAGCTCTAATGGCAGCATCTCTACAAATTGTATCCGCTAACTCATTAGGAATCATTTCGGTGGCTTTTTCACCCTCGAAAGGAGACTGCTCTTCACTATCACGATATTCTACAAACTGATCCTGGTATTTTACTGCAGCTCCTGTAAAAAGTTGTCCATCTAATTGATCTGGATATTTCATTCCATAGGAAGCAACTATTCTTCCCCCCATGCTGTGACCCAACATAAAGATTTTTTGGTCAGGATAATCTTCTTTGATCATATTCACAATTATATTTGGATCATCTAAATACTCATTAAAATCTTCCACATAACCATCTACAGCTCGTCCATTAATTACCGTTTTTTCTGTTTTCCCATGCCCCTTGTTATCAAGCCTATAAACTCCATATCCTGCTTGATTCAATTTTTCAGTTGTATAATTATATCTGCCAAGATGTTCAGCTAACCCGTGAACTATAACTACTATACCATTAAGTTCTCCATCAACATCAACATTTTTTGTATAATATGTTTGTAAATCCGGATTAGATGAAGTTATATATTCATCCTCAACAACACTTAAATTAATATCGTTGCTTGCAAGCCCCTGGGCGTTATTTATTACCTCTGGTTTAGCTTGTATTTTAATTGCTCTAGCTTTTGAAGCGGTGCCAATAAAATCAATTGTAACCTTGGTATCGCTATTTCTAATTATTCTATTTACAGTTAAGCCTGTATCGTTTGTATCTATTTCCCAGTTAGATAAATCAGTCACCACTTCTTCATCTTCATATGTGTTTTCCAGACCAGATATTTCTGATAATTCAACTACTAAACTTACTCCAGAATCACCTTTTGATATAGTAGTAGGAGTAGGAGTTACAATAATTGGTTCTCTTCTTTGCAAAATAATATCCTTACCTGTCACATTTTGATTCACAACTTCAAATTGTAGAGTGGTTTCATCATAGTATCCATCCAAACTTACTGTAATATTATAGTCTTCACCAGGTTCTACTGAAGGAATATTGTAACTTCCATCTGCTGAAGGATGAACTGGTTCTCCTACTTCAGCTCCATCTTTTGTTAATTGAACTGTAGCTTCGCTTAAATCAGCTGTTCCTTCATAAAGCGATATCTCCCCACTTATACTCATCCTATTTGCATTAGCAGAAGCCTCATTCATTCCCCCACTAAAAATAATAACAACAGTCAGCAAAGTAATAAGTATCTTCAGACTTAATAATTGTTTTTCTCTCATGAAAATACCCCTTTCTAATTTGTGTTAATATTTTTATTTTTTGCAATTATTCCAATATTATTTATATTTATTATAAATGGTGCATTAAATGCTGTCAAGTGAACTAAAACAACACTACAACAGAGAAAGCTAGCTAAAATATTTTAATAGAGAAAACTTAAAGTTCTAATGGTATTAACATATCTCCCAATTCAGATTGATAGACTGCTGCTTTTTTGTAAATGCTTAAAAGTTTATTATATTTTTTCACATTTTCTAAAATAGGGGGAACTTCTTCTGAAATATCGTGAACTTCATCAATTTTATCGAAGTTTTTCCAGAGTCCAGTTCCAACTGCAGCTACTGCTGCTGCTCCTAAAGCAGCTGCCTGCTGGTCAATATTTGATTTGATAATTTTCATCTCATATACATCAGCATATATTTGCCGCCAGAGTGGACTTTTACTGCCCCCACCAACTAATAGGATTTCATCATGGATATCTGTCATTCCTCTTAATTTGTTCAGACAAAGTCTTAAACCCAGGGAAATACCTTCCATAGAAGACCTTAAAATATCTGCCCGAGTATGTTTTAAGTCAAGACCTATAAAAGCACCTCTTATATTAGGACTTTTGTCCATCGGCATGCCACCACCTAAACTGGGGTTAAAAAGTAGTTTATTCGCTCCAACAGGTGAAGTTGATGCCTCTTCATCTATTAAATCATATACATTTATATTTTCTTTTTCGGCTCTATTTATAAGATCTTTTGCCATATTATTTTTTACCCATTCAAAACTAGTTCCAGCAGACGCAATAGCTAATGCGGAGGCAAACATACCGGGAACAACATGAGCAAAAACATATGGTCTGGAATTAGCTTCCAATAAGGGCTCACTTGAAGAAACCGCTATCCAGGAAGAAGAACCCAATGAGTTATAGATTCGTCCTTCTTTATAAGCTAGAGCACCTAAAGCCATACAGGAATTATCAACTCCACCAGCAACAACTTTTGTTGTTTCATTAAGCCCGATTTCTTCAGCAACTTCTTTTTTGATTGTTCCAATTACTTCTGTTGAAGGAACAATTTCAGGGAATATAGAAGGTGGTAAATTACTGGCTTCTATTAACTCATTCTCATATGTTCCTTCTTTTAAGTTGTATACTCCTGAGCCAGATGCATAAGATTGATCTGTCACGATCTTCCCTGTTAATTTATAATTTATATAATCTTTTGTTCCGATTATTTTGTCTATTTTTTTATACATTTCAGGTTCATTATCTCTATACCACATAATTTTAAAAACGGAATATAACTGTGGACTAAAACCATTTCCGGTGATATTGTACCATTTGCTTTCATCATATCTTTCAAAAAATTTATCAGCCTGTTTAACAGCCCGTCCATCTGACCAAATAGGTGTGTTTTCTCTTAACAATTCTCCTTCTTTGTTCACAGGAACTACCCCTAAGCTATGACCTGAAATACCACAGGCTACAATTTCATCTTTATCAACATTTTCTTTATCTAATAACCTTTTTGTACTTTTAACTACAGCCTGCCACCAATCATTAGGCTTTTGTTCATGCCAGCCATGATGTGGATAGCTTGTCTCATAAGATTGATAGGTTTCCTCCAAACAATTACCGTCAATATCATAAAGTGAGGTTTTGTTTCCACCAGTTCCTAAGTCCCAGGCGATAATTTTTTTTGACATTTGTATCCTCCTTTTATTATGGTTGTTTGACTAGATTTCAATCCCATCAGGAAAATATTTTTTGAATTGCTCTACAATTTTCGGTCCTCTGCTTACACCAAAACGACGCACACCTAGTTTATACATTTCAATTAATGTATAGATATCCCTTATACCACCTGCTGCTTTGATCTTAGTATCTTCATCAATAGCTTCAGCAATTAAATTAATATCAAAGAGGTTTGTATCTCTTCCCCCATAGCCAGTACCGGTTTTAACATATTCTACACCGGCTTTACAGCCGATTCTGGTACCTTCTTTGATTTCCTCGGGAGTAAGATAAGATACTTCCAAAATTACCTTTAAGGGTTTTGGTGCTATTAGCTCTACCATTTGCTTTAGTTCATTATATACATATTCATACTTTCCAGATTTCAAAGCACCAATGTTTATTACGGTATCCAGTTCATCCACTCCTAACCCAAGTGCTTCTTCACATTCCTGTAGTTTAGATTTAGTGGTCGTAGTCCCAAAAGGAAAGCCTATCCCTGTCCCCAGTTTTACTGAACTATTTTTAAGTTCTTTTTTTGCTATGGGCAGGTTTGCTGGCAGCACAAATGCAGCGATAAAATCATATTCGTTTACCTCCTTGCAAAATTCTATGATCTCTTTTTCTGTCACATAGGGATCAAGTTTACTCTGATCAATCATTTGAGCAATATTATCAACCGTAATTTTCATGCTAATCTCCCCTTTTAAATAATACTTATATTTATAGGATTATATAAAGGCGAAAAATAACCTGCAAAAAATGAATATATATTTAGATTTAAATTCTCTATTACTATATCAGAATATGCCACTCAAGCATTCAAAAATTGATAGTATTATATTTAACTTCATAAACTTGAAAAAAATGTTAACTAAAGGTGCTAAAGAACAATTTGAAAAATCTATCCCACTAGGACGTTATGGCAAGAATGAAGAAATGGCAGATCTTGCTTTATCTAAAACTGCCAAGAAAACCCCATCCAAGCTATGCATTGGGTGGAGATGAATTGGCTATTTATTCTGATTTTCAATATACTTTTTAATTGTCTCAATAGTAGCACCACCAGTAGACAAAATGCAGTAGCTTCTAGACCAAAAAGCAGGTTTCCAATAATATTTTTTCAGATGGTGTTCATATTGCTTTTTGATAAGTCTTGAAGATACAGTTTTTAATATATTAACTAACTTAGATAATTGTACCTGAGATGGAGTTTCAAAGAGGATATGCACATGATCTTTTTCTCCTCCATTTTTTCTTTTACAAGCAAACATATGTATGATATAATTATAGTAGGATGGAGGTGAAAAATCAATGCGATTATCATTTAAATTCAAGCCTAAATTAAGCCATAAGCAATTAGTAATAATTAATGAATTAGCCTGGCATTGCTCTAAATTATATAATATAGTCAATTATCAGATTAAAAATAATAAAGATGTAAAAGTTGTCTATACTGAATTAGAAACTAGATATAAAAATAACTGGCATAATGACTACCTTCACTCCCATAACAGACAGCAGGCATTAAAGCAGTTAGCTCAGGACTGGAAAAGTTTTTTTAATTCTCTCAAAGATTATAAAAAGAATCCTCAAAAATATAAGGGTCAGCCAGGACCACCTAATTTTAAACATATGAACAGCAATCCCTGTGAAATAATTTTTACCAATTTAGCTGTTAGAATTAGAGATAACAAATTACTCTTATCCTTATCTAAAAAGATACAATCTAAATATAATGTGAAAAGCTCTTAATTTGAGCTGCCTGAAAGCAGTTCAAAGCATTATAGATTTAGATGCTGTCCAGCAGATAAAGATAAAGCAGGACCGTATTTCTAAAAGATGGTATCTACTAATCATCTATAAAACCGAGGAAATAAAAGAAAATAATAACCCTAACATAATGGCAGTTGATTTAGGCCTTGATAATTTGGCTACTTTAACATTTAAAAACAATTCTGATTGTTATATTATCAATGGTAAAACTATTAAATCCAAAAATTCTTATTTTAATAAAGAAATTGCCAGACTACAAAGCATTAGAATGAGGCAGTTAGCTACCAGTAAAATTAGAGATACTAAACGAATAAAATATCTGAGATTAAAGAGAAGAAATTATATTAGAGATTATCTCCATAAAGCTAGTTGCAAAATAGTTGATTTAGCAATTGAAAATCAAGTAGAAACTATTGTAATTGGAGATATAAAAAATATTAAACAATGCAGCAAACTTAAATCTTTTGTCCAAATACCAATCCAGAGATTAAAAAAATTAATTGAATACAAAGCTAAACTAAAAGGTATCAAAGTTGTTGAAATTGATGAAAGCTATACTTCTGGGTGTAGTTCAGTAGATCTGGAAAAAATAAATAAAAGTAACTATGATAAATCCAGAAGAATTGCTAGAGGTCTCTTTAAAACTAACGAGGGCCTATTAATTAATGCTGATCAGAATGGTAGTTTTAATATACTTCGTAAATACCATAACGATAAATGTATTCTCAGACCTATCAAAGAGGCGAGAGATAATGGATTTGTGGACAATCCTTCAAGATTAAGGGTATCCTAAACTATTAGGAGCAAAACTTAAAAGCCAAACATCTTGTAAACTGACCTAGTAATATAGGTTGAACTTTAATCTATATGAAGCAGTTAGAAGCTCCATCCGACGCGAAGCTAGCATCTCTTTTGATGCAAATCTTGGTTTTGATTTAGGTGGAGAGGTTCACAACTGAAGCAAAACATGTAATTGATGGTGGAATGACAGTTTAATATAAGCTCCCCTATGCGTCAGCATTAATAATGCTGGCGTTTATTATTTTAATCACCGTAGGCTATCAACTGCATTTCAGTTTGTCCTGCAGAAAAATTATAAAATTTAATGCAGAAACCTCCCGTAAAAAGCGGGAGGTCTCTGCTATTTATTAAGGGTTAATGATCCAGACTGTTAAATTTGGTGAAGATTCACCTTCGGAAGTTGCATTATTTTTTGGAACTGCTATAACTGATTCTGTAATTGTAATGTCTTTTTCAGAAGCAACTGCAATATTAAATGCTAGAACAAAAATAACTCCTAATATAACAATCATAATTTTGCTTGGTTTCATTGCCCCCGTGATGCCTCCTTTTTTAACTAAATTATCTATCTGACTTTTCAAGTGAAAGCCAAACTTATTTTTGATCCTTAAAATGTTTTCCTAAAGCATCAGCGGTTAAAATTGCTCCTAATACCTGTTCGGTGCTTACCTCAAAAGGTTCAGAATCTATTAGAGGTGAATTGATTACTTCTTCAGAAACAGCTTTTATTTTTGTTTTTACATCTTCTGTAATACCCATATCTTTTAGGGTAGTTGGCAAACCTATTTCCTGACAAAATTCAATTACTTTTTTAATTTCTGATTTAGATCTATTTTCTAAAACTAGCTGACAGATAGTACCAAATGCAACTTTTTCTCCATGATACAAATCATGACAGTCATCTAGAATTGTAAAGGCATCATGAATTGCATGAGCTCCAGCTACACCTGTACTTTCAAATCCTAATCCACTAAGCAAAGTATTAGCTTCAATAACATTCTCTAAAGCTTCAGTACATACACCAGCTTCAGCGGCCAATTTAGCTTTAACCCCTTCTTCCAGTAAAGTATTGTAAGCTAATTCAGCAATTGCTTGAGCAGTTAAAGTTCTTTTGTAACCATCTCCAACTAAATTGTTTGAGTTTGCTTCTTCGTTTGCTCTAGCTTCAAAATAAGTAGCTAAAGCATCACCAATTCCAGCTATTAATAATTTCACCGGAGCTTTAGCAACAATTTCGGTATCTAATAATACTAAATCAGGGTTGCTCTCAAAGAATATTTCATGACTGTGAACTCCTTCTTCTGTATATATTACGGAAAGAGCACTGGTAGGAGCATCAGTTGAAGCAGCTGTAGGAATTATAACAATTTTAGCATCTATATTGTTTCCAACAACTTTAATTGTATCTAATGTTTTGCCACCACCGATTCCAAGGACAACATCAAAATCTTTTTTTCTAGCAAGTTCTGTCAGTCTTTCAATTTCAGCTTCAGATATTTCTCCCCCAAATTCTTCTGTTTCGATAAATGAATCCGAATTGTTGTACTGTTTTTCAAGTTTTTTTGACATGGATTCATAAAAGTAAGGATCAATTAGGGCAAAAACATTTTCACCAAATTTTTCTGTATGCTCTGTAAGCCTATCCAGTTCTCCAGGACCCTGAATGTACTTGCCAGGTGAAGAAAAAGCTCTTGTTATAGAAGATCTTTTTGTCATCATTATCTCCTCCTTATAGAAATAATTGTGAAATTATTCACTATTATGATTAAAAAAATATCTTCTGTTTTTATTATAAAAAAGAACTATACAAGCTGTCAAGGTTATAAAGAGAATTAATTTCATAAAATTGTGAAATTAATTCTCTTTCAGCTAATCTTTCTATTTAAATAATATCTATCATTGCAAATCAAGAGGTGCTTTTGCAAATAGCCATATTTTTGAAAAAATCTTAAAACTCATTATTCATCATTTCTATGAATTTATCTGCTAATTCTGGATCAAACTGACTACCAGCACAACTTTTTATTTCCTTCAAAGCTTCTTCCATAGAAATAGCTTTACTGTATGGGCGATCATTAGTCATGACATCATAAGCATCTACTATAGAAATTATGCGAGCTAAATAAGGAATTTCTTCTCCACTTAAACCTCGAGGATAGCCGCTGCCATCCCAGTGTTCATGATGAGCTAATATATCTTCTGCTACCAATATGAACTCTTCAGATGCAGAAGCTATTTTATATCCCTGTTCTGAATGCTTTTTCATTATCATCCATTCTTTTTCATCTAGCTTAGCAGCTTTAGTTAATATTTCTTCTGAAATTGTGGTTTTGCCAATATCATGCATTGTCGCCAGCAATGAAAGCCTATTAATTTCAGAATAAGTAAGCTTTAATTTGTTACCGAATTTAACAGCTAAATCGCGCATTCTTAACGCATGTTCTTTGGTCTCATTGCTTTTTGCATTTAAACTGTTTAATAATCCCTGGACTATCCTGCTTTTAGTACTCCTGCTTTCTGATAATTTGTTTTGATACATATTGTCATCTGCTTTTTTGAGTATCTCATTGATATCTTCTGCAGAATCTTCTTTAATCGCTGAACCTAGAGCAATAGATATCGGAATATCTGCTTGATGATTTATCCGTTCTACTTTATCTTTAATCCGTTTTATTATCTTGCTTAATTGCTCTCTGTTTGTCTTAGGTAGCAAAATTGCAAACTCATCTCCACCCTGGCGGGCGGCAATATCTTCTTTTCGAATAGAACTTTCTAAAATTTTTGCTATCTTTTTTAGCAATTCATCACCTACATCATGGCCGTAGCTGTCATTGATTAATTTTAAACCATTAAGATCAGCCATAATAATACTGATTGGCAGCTGTCGTTTGGTATCTAACCTTTTTATTTCTTCTTCAAAAAACCTGCGGTTATATAAGTTAGTTAAGCTATCATGAAAAGATTTATATTCTAATTCTTTTTGATAGTAAAGTTTATCTAAAGCTGCTTTAGTATTTGAAATAAGAATTTCAGCAAGTTCTAAATCTTTTTGATTAAAACCATTTTTATTAGTAGATATAGCAAGAAAAACACCAATATCTTTAATAGGTACTGCTATAGCTGACCTATATGTTTTATCTGTTGGTTTAGCATCAGGATTTTCTTCTGCATCTAAAACAAGATAACTTTTGTTATTTTTAAATGCCTTACCAATAACTCCATAATCTAAAGACAATATTTCTGGTTTCATGCCCTCAGTAACAACTGCTGGAATAAATTTTTGGTCCTTAACTAAGCTTATGTGGGATAAATCGAAATCTAATATATCTCTGGCTGTTTCAATAGTTTTCTGACATATTTCCTTTTCATTATCAAGATTTTGAAACTCAATAGCTACTTTATGAAGTTCTTTTATAATCTGCTCATGTTTTTTCTGTTTAGAAATATCGATATGAACACCAAACATTTTATAAGGTTCACCAGTATCTGTTAACGAAATTAATCTACCACGAGCATTCAACCAAACCCAGTGCCCTTTTTTGTGTTTCATCCTAATATCTAAATCATATTGAGTTATTTCTCCTTTAAAATGGTCTTTTAAAAGCTGCTCTACTTTTTTCAAATCTTCTGGATGAGTCAACTCTATCCAGGTTTCAATAGTAATTGGCTTTAGTTTTTCTAATTCATAACCTAATATTTCTTCATATTTTTCGTTACAAATTATTTCACCTGTCTGTACATTCCATTCCCAGGTTCCTGCATCTGTTCCCTTGATTATAAAGTTTAATTTGTCTTTTTGCTTTTTAAGGTTTATTTCCTGTTCTTTTCTTTCAGTAATATCTTCAAATGAAGCCATCATACAAATTTCATGCCCATTATCATCTTTGACCAAACTTGCAGAAATTTGAATGTGAATTTGTTCGCCACTTTTCTTTAAAGCTTTTGATTCACCCTTCCACTTTCCTTTTTCTATGGTAATTTCGATGGCTTTTTTGATTTTATCGAATTCTGTTTCAGGGATTAAATCTAAAGGAGTAATTTTAGCATCATAAATTTCTTCGGGTGTTTTATGTCCAAACAATTTTAAAAATGAATCATTAACATAAAAGATTTCTCCCTGCATATTTGAAAATGCTATACCAGCTAAAGAATTTTCAATTGCTTTGTTTTTGATTTTCAATTCTTGTTGTTTGATCAATAAGCTAAAATCAGCTTCAATAACACTTCTAAATTCTTTCAATAATTGTCTGTTATCTTGATTTAAGTCCATACTTTTATCATCAAGAATACAAATTGTACCAAAAGACTTACCATCTGGCCAGTTAAGAGGTAATCCATAATAGGAAATCATATTTAAATTAATATCTGGATTGTCCTTCCAGGTTTCATCTTCTAAAGCATTTTTAATATAAAGTTCTTTATTTTTTGCAATAACGGTTTCACAGTAAAGACCATGGCCTAATGAATAACTACCGCCTGCCTTATAAGGGGTATCTTTGTTTTGACTATTTAAAAAAACCTCCATCGACCCTTGATTTATTTTCATTATTAAAGCAGCAGATACACCGATAATATTAGCTGCTATATTAATTAGATTCTGCCATTTACTTAAAAATTCATCTTTTATCTCTGGTTTAGCTGGATCTGTAATCATAACTTCTTTAAATTCCTGTTCTTCTTTTAAAAAAACTTTAGTCTTCACCTGGAAACCCCCTCTCAAGACCCTTTATATGTATTTTATTCAATGTAAATATGGGAGTACCTGTTTATTAACAAAATATTTGTTTTAAATAATTTTTTAAAAAGTTAAAATTCCTGGTTTTTGCATTTTTTTCGTCAGTCACCCAACAAAGGAAAATTAAAGTGAATTTTGGGTTACTTTCATCAATGATTTTTTAATCTGCAACTTACAGGAATGCTTCTGTGAATGTCCAGGTAATTATATTATGAAATAAATAAGCCGCATAATTTATAAGTGCGAGATTATCAATTTAGATGGCGACATCTACAGATTAATCTACAGAGAAAGCATTATTGGACATTCATAGAACGGTTACTAGGATTTGAACTCGTGGCTGGTTCTTTTAGGAACTGGAGTAAAGTTTACTTTTTTATATCCGTGATTGGTTAGCCTGCAAGCTTTATGGCAGAAGGCATGACGCCAATCCCATGCTAGGTGACGTTCCCCATGATTTTGATTATCACATTGTTAAAATATAATTATTCATAATAGATAAATTCACCTATGCTTTTTTCAAACATAGCATTTTTATTAACCACTATTTCATTTCTAGGATTTCTCATTTGAATATTATTAATAACTGACTTAACAGCATCATATTTATCTAAGCAACATCTTTTGAATTTTTCACCACTCCCACATAAACATTTATCATTTCTTCCTAAATCTTTATATTCAATCCATTTATGTGAAGTAAAAAAATCAAATATCTCTTTATCTTTCTTATAAAAAAAGACTTCTTTTTTTACTGTTGCATTTGAGACTTTACCTGAGCTATATTTTGCAATACTACCTATTGGGGAATGATAAGTATAATTTGATAATGCTTTTTTTAACAAGTTCTTTTTTTGTCCAACTACTTTTACATATGAGTTATTGATAATAGTATTGTTTATTTCTTCAACCTCTAGTTTACTTAAGTTATTTATCTTATTAGCTTTAATATAGCTAGGATTATTACCATTAAAATATACAGCATAAAATTTACTGATAACGTCAAATAAAATATGATAGTTACCATAAAATGTAAGCAAATAGTAATAGAGCACCACTAATTACGATTATAATGAAAATGATCAGAATGTCAAAAGTTTAAAGTTGTAAATAAAGTAAGAAAATGGTATTTAGTGATTATAAATATCTAAAGAGATAAAACATGATTTTTCTAAAAGATATTTAATTACCTATCAGTTTTGGTGATCCATCTGATAAGTTGGGCCCAGGATTCGATAGGCTGACCTCTTGCTCCTTCCACTATCAGTGGTGGTTTATCATTAAAGGAACTATGAGGTTTTAAATAATTAAAATAGAGCTGATAAAGAGTTATATGAGTAAGTGCACCATCAAAAGAGCTAAAGCTTTTATGGCGTTTGTAATGGGCTTTATAAGTACCGAAAAACCTTTCAATGATGTTTTTATAAGGTCTGTAAATTTCATCTGAGTTATCATCGTTAGCAAATAGCCCCTTAAGTTGTTTGTGGTCAATATTGGTTTTCAAAAACACTTTAGCAGCATGGACAGCAGCTCTGTAAATTGGAGCCATATCAGTAACTAGAACAAATTTTTGGTCTTGATATTGGTCGATTATTCTTTTTAAAATGGTTATTGCACCTTTAGCGTCGCGATTTTTAGAAAGATGCTGAGCGATAACACAGCCATTTTCACCATCTATGGCAGTAAAAAGATAATGCCAGCTGCCTTTTATTTTAATATATGTTTCATCAACAGCAACAATACCAGATAAAGGCAGATCAAGCTCATTGATTTTAGGAGCAAGTCTGTAAGCTAAAGAGACAGTCCAGTTTTGGATGGTTTGAGCTGAAGGTGAAACACCATAGGCAAGTTTAAGAGCTCTTCAGCCTGTCTTAAAGAAAGACCAAGACTGACATAAAAGTCAATAGCTTTAGAGATGGTAAAGTTTCCATAGTGAGAATTATCAAGGTTAACAGGTTCTTTATCAGGTCTGGAAACTTCAAGCTTATTGATATCAAAATTATAGGCTCTGTAGCGATAACGCTTATGTTCATTTTTCCATTTAGAACAGTCATCATTGCGGCATTTATACTTGGTAAAATGCTTGCGCTTTTTCTCTTTAGCAAGAGCATAGTTGCAGAAAGGACAGCGATATGTAGGGTGGTTCTTAGGTTTTTTAGGTTTCTTAGGAGCCCACTGATGTTTACAGAGTTTACACTGGAACTTTTGGTATCCATCTGGATCATGACCGAAACTGTAGAGATATTTTTTGGGAGCTCCACATTGAGAGCACTCCTCAACCTTTACAGTTAGAGGTTTATTGCGATTAACAGGCTGAATAGTTTCACCATTTTTTTCAGCTTCAGCTAGAATATCGCGATAGTCAACCTGATTATATTCTATAATAGGTTGTGGGTCATCAAAACTGTTAAATTTAGTATAACTATCATCGAGTTTATTATTGGGTTCAAAATCAACCTGGAAAAGTCTGGCGAAAAAAAGATAGGTCAAAAGAACAAAATTCATGATAGGTTTAAGCAGGAAATTAGGTATTTTTCGAGAAAACATAACTTACATCCCTTCCTTTCTGGGTCTAGTAGGTTGTGACTTTCTCAATTACTATTTACTAGCTCAGGGGGAGGGATTCCTTCTTTTTATGGAGATTCCTAGCCTGACAACTATGATAACTATTAATATTTTTGAAAAAACTATTAGATTTGACGTAACAAATTTACTTGATAAAGGAATAAAAATGATTACATCTTTTAGTCCTATATATCTATTATTAATATTTGTGAATCTGCCTTTAATCCCTAATGTTGCAGTAGAAAAATATTGATCACTCATAATAAAATCATTATCACTCTTAAGTATTGCAAACTTATAATTATTTATTATTACTTTTTTAAGAGTTTCTAAATAATTAGAATTTAATATGTTCTCAAGTAATAAAAATATCTTATTTTTCTTATTTTTTATATTATATGAAAACTCATGGAGTAATGCTCCACTCCTATAATAAAAGATTAAAAATTCTCTCATATAATATTCTATTTTGCTTTTGATTTTTTTAAAATTAGGATTTTCACTTTCCAAATTATTTATTAATTTATTTATTGCTGGGCAAATATAATTTTCTATTCTACTAAAAAATTTTTCTACTTTATTTATTTCAATTTTAGAATGCTCATAGATATATTTCTCTGACATTGAATTTGCATAATTGGTGGGATAGATTCTTTCTTTTTCAACTAAGCACTCATATACATGAGAATTATCATAAGCAAAGTTTTTTAAAATACCCCGAGATATATAATGTTGATTTTTAACATAGCTTTCTTCCATATTTTACACCTCAAAAAAATGTTTTTAACTATTCAAAAATCATATTAAAGATCTATCTCATCCCCAAAAGCTTCAATAGAGTTTGATATTATAGGAATTTCAACATCAAATGATTTGTTTATTTCTTTAATCACTTTAAATATCATGGAATCTTTATCTTCCAAAGGATGAATATAAACCTCATCAATAAATTGTTCCATACCAGTTACAATAGGAATACTAAAACTATCTTTATCAGGGTCAGGATCAACCACTTTATCATATATATCCTTTTTAGGATAAATAATCGTCCGCACTTCACTTTCATATTCATATTCTTTAGGTTTTATGCAAAATTGTCCAACATTAGCAGTCTTACCTTTCGTAAGAATACTTATAATTTTTTCTCTCGTTTTCTCATCTGGTTCTTTTAAGTCAGAAATATATTCAACCTCTGAAACATCACCCTCATACCCCTTATTATTTAAACAATCATCATTTTTTTCAATAATATCTTTTAATTTATTTATTTTAGTACGGATTGCTACAGATTCTTTTCCACCTCCAAATAATTTCCACATAGCCAAAGACATTTCATCAGCACTATACCAACAACTTATATATGTTGACTCTCTATGGGTCGCCGCCTGTGAAATATGTTCTTCTTTAGTTTCAGAGTAATTATTAATTTGCTTGCTCCATCCACTAACTAAGTTTTCTAAATGTTTTCTTCCTTTATGCTCTGGATTATTATTATGGTAGAATTTAAATCTTTCTAATGTTTCTTTGAGCCTATCATTTATCTCTCCTTCATTTAATGCCTTTATAACTTGGTTATATAATTGAACATTATTATTTGTTTTATCAAGAATTCTCTCTATTACTTTTTTATTTTCTTTCATTTTAGTCAATCTAATTTTGTTGGCAATCAAGAAAGAATGAAGTGCCCATTTTCCTTCTGTTTCATCGTTAAAACAAGATGCTTTTGGAAAATAAAGAGAGTCGGTTCTTAATAAATCAATATATTTTGCTAATGACATATATCTCCATATTGTTTTATTCTGCATAAAAATCCCCTTCTTATTTTATAAAATAATATATGCTCGTTAAATAATAATAACTAGTATGTCACCTAACGTTCCTGGGATTTGCGCTCGTGCCTGGTTCCCTCAGGAACTGGCGTAAAGTTTGCGTTTTCATATCCGTAATTGGTTAACCTGCAAGCTTTATGACAGAAGGCATGACGCCAATCCCATGTTAGGTGAAGTGCGGTGTTTTATTTAATTCTATTCATTAGTTACTACCACGGTGTTTTGACTTGTATCATTCTATAGGAGCATTCCTGTAATGAATAAAAATCAATATCGACAAAAAAATACCCCCTTGGTATAATACGGAGTATCAGAGGTCATTCTGATCTCTAAAAAACCAAGGAGGTATCTAATATGAATTATACTCAAAACAAAAAGATTATGCAAGTAAAAGTTTCAACACTGGTAGTGGGAGTGGATATCGCAAAGGATAAACATGCAGCAAGAGCCTTCAATTTTAGAGGGATAGAATATGATAAAGTAATCTTTTTTGAAAACAATGAAGCTGGTTTTAAGAAACTTCTAAATTGGATAAAAAAAGTAAGTGAGAAGAAAAATAAAACTGATGTAATAGTTGGAATGGAGCCAACCGGTCATTACTGGTTACCTTTAGAAGAATATCTAAGAAGAAAGACAAACTTTATGAGAGTAGTTGTAAATACTGCTCATGTCAAAAAGAGCAAGTCTTTAGATGATAATTCACCAACTAAAACTGACAGAAAAGATGCTAAAGTCATCGCCAAACTTGTAATAGATGGTAGATATTCAATACCGCATATGCCAGAAAAAGAATATGCAGATTTAAGAGTAGCAATGACTCACAGAGAAAGATCGGTTCAACCCCCTAAATATGGAAAATATGTTTGTTAAGCTCGCTCATTCTTAGTTTCTCATTTTTTGATTTAGGCGAGTACTGGTTCAGCAACTATTTTTTCTGCTTTAGCCAGTTTATAAAATTTTGCTGGAGGCATATCATTAAGACTGCCATGACGGTATCTGTTGTTATAATAATTCATATACTCACTGACTTTTTTATAGGCGTCAATAAAACTACTGAATTCATTAATTGAATAACAATCTTTTTCTAAAACCGAATGAAATGATTCTATATGAGCATTCATATTAGGTGTTCTAACTGGAATTCTCTGATGCTCTACCCCCAGTTTTTCACAGGTGTCTCCAAATAATTTAGAGACAAATTGTGGTCCATTATCTGTTCTAATTTTAGGCAAATTCATGCCTTTATACAGCTTTCTTTTATTTAAAGCAGCCTTTAATACCCTGCAGGTATCTTTAGCTTTACAGCTTAGTCCCAGGTGATAATCTATAACAGTCTTATCAAAGACATCAATTACTGACATCTGGAAAAAGAACTGATCTGTTCCATTTATGTAGCCGTATTTTAAATCCATCTGCCAGAGTTGATTTGGTTCTGTAATTTCTTCCTGTTTTGCAATCTTTTTAGGTCTAAATTTTTTGATTTTTCTTTGCGATCTTAATATATCCAGTTCTTTGCATAACCTGTATACTTTTTTCTTATTTATTTTCAAGTTATAGTCTTCTTTTAAACAGACTGTAAGTTTCCTGTAACCATAAGGGAAGCCATCTCCTGCAACCAGTTCTAAGAGCCATTCTTTAATCTGTTCATCAGATATTTTTTCACCTGATTCAGTTAGAGAATACCCAGGGACAGGTCTTCCTTGAGGATTATTGGAATTGCTGCTATTAGTACTTTCACTCTCAGTTTTTCTATTTATATTACTGTAGTAAGTGGAAGAATTAAGCCCAACAAAGTCTAAAACAATAGAGATTTTATACCCTTTATTTATCCACTTTGATGCAATCTGAACTTTGAGGGCTATCGGGGGTTTACTTTATCTCTCAACTCCCTTAAAATCGCTAATTCTAATTCTTTTTCTGCTACAATTTTTTTGAGCTTATCATTTTCATCGCTCATTTTACTTAATCTATTTTCTATCTCTTTCATTTGCTTTTTTTCATCTTTAGGAAGAGATCTAACTGATCCTGTTTCTTTAGCTTTTTTGACCCAGCTGTAAACAGTATGCTTAGAAATATTATGTCGTCTTGCTACAAGAGCTGTGTTACCTATTTCGCGACATTCTTTTACAATTTGTTCTTTAGTTTCATCGGAATATTTTCTGTTTGCCATTGGTGTTTCCCCCTTGTAATTAGAGTATATCACTTTCAAACTTTTTCTCCAATTCTGTTAGGGGGCTATATAGATGCAGGTTGATATGGGTGAAAAATGGGTCTACAAATCAGATAAAATCACCAGAGTTAAGCTCTATCTCATTGCCTTTGTTCTTTCTAATTCTCGCTTCAAGTATGTAGAATGGTTTGACAGACCATTAACTACAGCTGATGTAGTAGCAGCTCATGAAAATGTATTTGAATACTTTGAAGGTATGCCTAATGAGGCAGTATATGATCAGGACAGTTTAATCTTGTACAGTGAAAACTATGGTGATCTAATCTACACTCATCAATTTGCATCATACAGGCTTGAAAGAAAATTCAAGGTATATATGTGTAGGGCAGCTGATCCTGAATCTAAAGGCCGTATTGAAAATGTTGTTGGCTATGTAAAAAATAATTTTGCAGCTCATAGAACATTTATCAATTTAGAAAAGTGGAATGAGGATTGTCTTAAGTGGCTTGAACGCCGTGCTAATGGGAAAATACATGGCACAACGAAAAAAATACCAGCTCAGGTATTCACCGTCGAAAAGAAATACCTGAAGCCAGTATCCGAAAAAATTAAAAATAATTCTTCTGACTTAAGTATAACTTATCAGGTGAGAAAAGACAATACTATCCCGATAAAAGGTAACAGATATTCTGTTCCTTTAGGCACCTATCAAGGGCCTGAAAGCTATGTTAAAGTGCTTGAAGACAGTGATAAATACCTGATATATGATTTTGAAAGTACAGCTAAACTGGCAGAACATAAAATAATAAGAACTAAAGGTAAACTCTCTAAAAATAGAGATCACGGCAGAAAGAAATCTGATAATATAGACAAACTGATAGAAAAGATAACTTTTCTCTTCCCTGAACACAAAAGAGCAGATAAATTTTTATCCATAATCAGAAAAGAAAAACAGCGATATATCAGGGATCAACTGCTGGTAATAGAAAAAGCTTTAGAAGATAAAGTTTCTGAAACTATCACAAAAGCATTAGAATACTGTATAGGTAATAAACTCTACAGTGCCAGTGATTTTAGGGATATCATCAGTTATTACGATAAAGAAAAATTCAAGTCTAAAAATGATGATATTTTACTGGTAGCTGATAATATAGCCTTAAATGAAAAAGATAAGGCCAAACTTGCTGCTAAACCAGCAGTAAGAGATCTTGATGTGTATCAAAAGATATTTGACAATTAAATTTGGAGGTATAAATGACAACCACAATTGAAAATCTAAAAGATAAATTTAAAGTTTTAAAGTTAAAAAACGCCTCTGAAAATATATCAGAAATGTTATCTCATGCTGTTGAAAATGCCTTTTCTAGCGAAAAACTAATAGAATATATATTAGACCAAGAAATTAAAGCACGAGAAGCAGCTCGACTGGAAAAATACTTAAAACAGGCTGCATTCCCAGAGTATAAAACTCTGGCTGAGTTTAATCTTGAAGAACAGCAGACTTTATCTAAAAAACAGTTTAACCAGCTTAAAGAACTATCCTGGCTTGAGCGGGGCTACAACATAGTCCTGCTCGGACCTACAGGAGTTGGCAAGACATTATTAAGCATAGGTCTGGGAATTCATGCCATTAATGAAGGTTACAAAGTAATCTTTGCAGCAATCAGTGATTTAATTTACTGGCTTAAAACTGCTGAAATGATTAGATCTTCTAAGACTAAACTCAATAGAGTTTTAAAGTGTGATCTTCTAATTATCGATGATATCATGTTTATGGCAATGGAGAAACAGGAATCTAATCTATTTTTCCAGCTGATAAACAAACTGTATGGTCAGACCTCAATCATTATCACCTCGAATAAAGGTCCTTCAGATTGGGGTGAATTAATAGGTGATCAAGCAATTACAGCTGCAATTTTAGATCGCATAATTCATAAGTGCGAAATCATCAATTTAGATGGTGATAGCTATAGATTGACTCACAGAGAAACCATTTTTGGAAAATCTTAGGTGTAAAATCTTATTTAACGAAAAGTGTAAAATATTATTTGACATTCACAGCCAATCTCATGTTAGGCGAAGTTCATGACTAAAAATTAAAAATTTCATAATTATTTATAAATCTAAAGGTTCTTTAAATGTATATTTAATTTTTCTTTGTCCTGAATTTATTGTTGATAGTCTTGAATAAGCAGTTTTTTTATTAGGAATTGGACAATTTTCTGGAGTAGTTACTATAAATGAATTAAGTTGTAAATTTGAAATTGAATATTTTTTTATATCCAATAAGCATTCTCCTTCAACAGTTAATGTCCCGATCCATTCATCTTCATTTAAGTCATCAATTAAAGTTAAATCATAAGTAACATTGAAATTTAATGCTACTATTTTTGGTGATTCCGTTAAAAATGGTGAAATAGTAAAATTAGAAATTTCATTAATTTTTGCATTTTCTACTTGATTTTCAATTTCAGGAGTCAATAATTTCTCTATTAATTTAATAATTTTATGCTCATTCAGCTTAGGTGGATTTTGCTTAATTTCTTTTAAATAGTCTTCTATACTATGATAAATCCTTATATTAGTTCTATTTTTTTTAACTTCCTCTTCTAAATTCGAAGCTAACCCTTTATTATAACTTCTATTTTTAAAAAATGATTTATCTTCAGTTATAAAAATAATATTATATTTTTTACTAATTTCTAGGATTGATTCCCAAATAGCTGAATCTTTAAATTGTTGATTTTTATAAGAATTAGGTGCAGTTTCATCCATAACTCTTCCTAAAGCTCCTTTAGCATGTGAAAATTTAAAAGGTATTTCAAATATCTTTTCTTTCAATTCTTCTATTCTATCTTCAACTGCTTGCTCAAAATCTTCTATAGAAGGTAAATTATATTCATCTCTAGAACCAATTAATTTTTCAATTATTGAATATTGTTCCTTGATTTCTTTTGAAGCTTTCATCCCAGACTTTTTAGCATGCTTTTTCATTTCTAACTCTACAACTTCCGGCAACCCTAATAATAAATTATCACTTTTATATAATACATAAAGAAAAGCTGCTCCTAATATACTTCTCAATAACTTTGTCCTATAAATCCAAATATTTGTATCTAATATTATGCATGTTTTTTTGTCTTTACCCTTCTTTTTTATTTCATTCATATTAAACCTCCAATTATTAAACTAAGGAATTCCGCCTAACTCTAATATTCACGTACTAACTTTCGTGAATATCACCATTAGTTGTAAAATAATACTCCATAATTGATTTGAAGCTGAATTTTCTATATATTACTAATTCATTAATAAAACTAAAAGTCCTTTTTATAGTTAACGAAAAACAGAAATTCCATTTGCATTTGCCAAGCGAAAAATTAATTAAACCCAGCCTGTAATCCGAGAAATAACTGGAAAAAGATGGACGCTATAGTAAGCAGATTGATAAAAGCAAGAATTAGATATAAAAAACATAATTAAAGAAAATAATTTATATTTTTACTTTTATTTCCATTTAAAAAGTGATATAATAGATTAATAAAACATAAGTTCAAAAAAGGAGGAATGAAAATGGAAGAATTATTTAGCCTGATAAGCACATATGGTTTTCCGATGGTCCTCTGTATTTACTTGCTTATGCGTTTTGAAACCTTGATTCGAGAACTTAAGAAATCGATAGACACACTAATATTCATTAATAATTCAGACCGGTATAATAAAACAAGTCTTCAAAAACAAAAACACCTCCATTAATTGATTAAGCAGCCTCCATTATATAGAGGCCGCTAAGGGGTGGGGTAAATAAACCTGTATTATTTTATTGAATTTTTTGTCAACCCATATCACTGGAAATCAAAAATAATTCTTTTTTCAATCCCGGAGGAAGGTACTCTAAATCTCTATTGTGTCGATTGACTTCTTTAAAAAGTCTAAAGAACTGATTTTTAACATATACATTATTCTCCTCACTATGACAGATTGAAGCAAATCCTCCATAGTGTTCTACAGTTTCTCTAACTTTAGGAGGCAAGGATTCCATACCCTCTTTAGAATTATAATATCCATATTTTCTGACGGCACTTAAGACTAAACTCCAAGCCATACCTGGGCTCAGCTTTTCTTCTGGAGCTTTTTGAAGGTTCTTGACTTCTTTTATTATCTCTCCTACGGATGGAGGCCATTTAGAATTATTAATAACTAATTTTTTTGCTGCAAGATCTATTATTTCACGGTCATAAGATTTCAAAAAATCATACCAAACTTCTACCATCATTTTATTTTCTCTTTTATCGCTCTTAGGAAATTTCATTCTTCCAGAATAACAATTGCTTAAATAACTTAATAGTTCAATTATATTATTCTTCGTCATCATTTTGCTCCTCGTTTAAGTATTCGACATATAACTCGGCAAGCATATCCATTCTTTTCGTTGACTCAGATTTCCCGCTTTTGTTCATCTGGTTTTCAAGTTTAATAACCTGTTTTCTTAATTTTTTAGCACTTAAAATGTTTGAACTCCAAAACTCATCATCCTGACTAAAATCTATTATCTTTTTAATCTCTTGCCAGCTGTAACCTTTGTTATCATCTTTTTTAGCTCCAACAGGGCCGATATTATTAAGTTTTTCCATTTCTTTTATCCATTTAATGAATAAATCATTATTGAGGTCAATTTCTGGAACTCTCGCCCTATGGTTATTATCTTTTATCTTCTCTATCAAATATTTAGTTAACTCTAATGCTTGACTTTTTTGATTTTTCTTATAAAGATGGTCGTTAGATTTTAATTTCACATCATAAAAGCGATCATTTTCATCAATTTCAGTATTTGAATTAGCCAAAAATTTTTTTTGGCAACGTTCTTGTGATAGTTTTTGTTTTTGTGTTTGTGTTGTTAGTGCTGGAGTTAGTGATGGTGGATCAGTAATGGCATTATTAATACCATCGGATAAACCATTGTCTTCGCTTTTAAAGATATTATCTTTCTTATTTTGTGCTTCAGACAAAAGTTCATCTTCCAAGAATTCTAATAGAAACTCCTTGAATAATCTGCAGTATTTATCAGCTTGTTCTAAAAAATCGATCAATAAATAACTTGTTGGTAGAGCTTTTAATATTTTCAATGCTGCTTTTTGATGATTAGGATTATTTATTGATTGATATTTTAAAGCTTTAGTTATCATTATTACTGAAGTCTCAATATCATACCTTACGAAATCAGATTCAATAAGTTCTTCAAAGGCTTCTTCAACTTCTTGAGTTGTAAAATTTGTATCTTCAGAAACATATGATTTTGGTAATCTATAAATACCTTCAGAACTGCGATGTTGATTGGTTAAAATATAAAGGGCAATAAATATTGTGTTTTTGTCCCATCTTATAACTTTGTTACTTATCCAAAAATTTGACTGAACTTTATTATATTTCATAATAAACACCCTTCCTTATTATATTAAAAACACCGCACCTCCTTATTTAGTATTTTATTCTTTTATTTACTTTTTTTACCATTAAATTTATTATACCATTTCTTTTTTATGTTTTCAAGACCATTTTTTTGTAATTTTATTCATAAAAAAACAGCTCTTTTATAAAAAAAGAACTGCTTAAATTTAATATTTAGCTTAACAAAAAAGCATTTGTTGTGTTCGGTAATATTTTCTCTGATGAGCAAATTTCAGGTGCTTCAATCCATAGATTGGTGCACCCCGACCTTTTGCTTGTCCTTCCTCGCGAAAGTCTCAGAGAAACAAATATTCATTAATTAAAAGAGCCCAAAATTAACTTTAATTTTCCCAAATTGGGAGACTGTTAAAAAGACTTGCAAAAATCTGGAATTTAAACTTGCAAAAAAACAATTTTAATTTTTAATCCAAGTTCCTATATTCATTTATCATCTTTTCGATATTTTTGTCCCCATATTTTTTAAAAGGATCCACTGCAAATCTGGAACTTTCATCTGTAAGCGGATTCCAAATATCATAACCTTCAAATCTAAAAGTTATCATTTTATTGATAACTTCATCAAACTCGCCATCTGCTTGTTCTAATAAACCTCTATTATAATCAACTATTTCTTCTAATAATTCAAAATGATCATCCATTATATTTCCCCCTTATTAATTATATATTATAACATAACACCATATAAATAATAAGTATTATTTTATGATGGTCCTGCTCTATATATAAATCATTTAATTTTTTGTGTGTGCTAAGCCTATTGCCATTAACCAAACTAATTTGATTAATAAATAACACTGACATCCTTATCGTTTTTGATGTTATTTTTTTATTTATAATTTAAAAGGAAAAAATTTCTTACAAGGATTGAGAACCTATCTTATGCTTGCATATCAAAAATATAATTAACCAAGTTAATATATTTTTATGCAAACCTTTTATTGCTTATAAGTGGATAATTGGAGTCTAATAACGAACGCTTGATTTTTATGTACATGTGTTTGATTTAAGTTTTTTTTTATGTTATAATTATCGAAGAAACAATTTGTAATTATTATTATTTTATTATAATATTATATACATAAATGTTTTAATATGAGGGGTTTTGATATTAAATGAAAAAAACAGTTTGTGAACTTTTTGCAGGAGTTGGTGGTTTCAGGTTGGGTCTTGAAAAAAGCTCAGAAGAATGGAAAACCGTTTGGATGAACCAATGGGAACCAACAAGAAAATCACAATGGGCTTACGAATGCTACATAGAAAATTTCGGCAAAGATAAGGCTATCAACCTTTTTAGTAATACAGATATAAGCGAGGTAGATACCTCGGTCATCCCTGATCATAACCTTTTGGTAGGTGGATTCCCCTGTCAGGATTATTCCGTTGCAAGGACTAATGCTGAAGGTATCCGAGGCAAAAAAGGGGTATTGTGGTGGGATATTCATAGGATTTTAAAAGCTAAAAAACCGCCCTTCGTATTGCTTGAAAATGTAAATAGATTATTGAGATCACCTTCCGATCAGCGAGGTAGGGATTTTGGTATTATGCTTTCTTCTTTAAACAACCTTGATTATACGGTTGAATGGCGTGTAATAAATGCTGCCGATTATGGCTTCCCACAAAAAAGAAGACGAGTTTTCATTTTTGCAACCAGGAAGAACACCAATTATGCCAAAATATATTTCGAAAACAATGGTATGGAGATAATCACTAAAGATGGATTTTTTTCTTCTATCTTTCCCATAGTCGAAAATGAAAAATACGAGATGAATTCTACAAAGGTTCCAGAAAATCTTGTAGATGCTACAAAAAAATTTGAGTTCGATTTTGAAATAGCTGGATTTCAAAAAGATGGTGAGATATATACAAGTGCAGTTGATCCAAAAGAGGTGGGCGAGGCAAAAAAAACTAAGATTAAGGATATCCTGGAATCTAATGTGCCAAAAAGATATTATTTATCTGATAAAGAACTTGAAGATTGGGAATACATGAAAGGTGCTAAAGCCGAAAAAAGGGTAGCCAAAAATGGTCATGAATATACATTCAGAGAAGGGGCTATCCCATTTCCGGATTCGGTTGATGAACCTGCAAGGACCATATTGACCAGCGAAAGATCTAAAAATCGGAGCACACATATAATTGAAGATGAAGATACGGGCAAATTAAGAAAATTAACACCTAAAGAGTGTGAAAGGTTAAACTGCTTCCCCGATGGTTGGACGAACACCGAAACGATGTCCCACTCATTTAGATACTTTGCGATGGGTAATGCATTGGTTGTTGGTTTAATCGAATTGATGGGAGAAAAACTTGAACAAATTATCGAAAATGAATAATATAAAGAAGGTAATAACCCCTTCTTTATATTATTTGTCCATATATATTTTTCCATTTGCATTCAAATTATTCAAGAATTAATGATTTACTTATTAGGTATCATTAAATTAGCTCATTTAAAAATATCATGCATTTATTTGTTCGGCAATATAGTCGTTGTTGAACCAAAAGGAATGTTTAGTGTATCCTTGCATATCGAATGTGTCGGGTAGTGGAGATGTGTCTTTTTTGTTTTTAGCATGGGGTCTGACATGTATAACCTCGCTTAATCTATGGCTTTTGGCGGGAAAATTAGTCCGTCTAATACCGTTTTTCGTTACCTTTTTTATTATCCCCTTCCCGTCTTTACCTTTCACCATTATATCATGCATTTCTTCCCAAACAGGTCGAGCTTTTTCTATATCTTCTGCAGGCATATTCCACAATTTAACTTTTTTAAGCTTTAAATTTTTCTTAGTATTCTGTACTCCTATTTTATCGAATATCACGAAAAAATATTTCGTATTTTCTAACCTTTCGTACAATTCGGAATGCAACCAATCCGATTCTTTCAGTTCTATATAGTCGAATGTCGGTAAGGACAGACTCTCGATAGGTATACCTTTTCTATTCAGACGCATAGTCTTAATCTTGATTCCCGCTTTATTGAATTCCTCTATGTTATCTTCTGAATCTACTCCCATTATTTCATTAGCCAAAATATTTAGGTATTGTTTTGAAGTACCTAAGTCAACTTCGAGTTGTTTTTCTATCTCATCAACCCTCATTCCAATATAAGGTTCAAATATATCTTGCAATTTTTCTTTTAATGACATTTCTGTATCCAAAAGCGCCTTTTCTTTCCTATCACTTCTTTTTTTATACAAACTATTAAACACTTCATCCATATAGCTTCTTTTAAGAGAAAACGCTCTCGGTTTTGCTTCGTGTTCAGAATAAGGTTGGGCTGTTCTATCAGAAGAAGATGCTGCTTTCGTGCAGGCACCCAAATATAGAGTATCTCCTTCAGATATTTTGTGAGCATCTCCTTTCTCTATTTTGCGTTTTATCTTCTTCCAATCATCTCTAATTATATTCATGTCTTTCTCAGGTATGGTCCATAAACTGACCAACAAAAATTTATAATCAACAACATTAAGTCCTTCCTTATACATATAGAACATCAATAATAACAAGGTTATCTTGGGAAGCAAAGTATTATCATCCCAATCTTCCTCTGCCAACTTGAAATAATCTATTTTTTTTATAACCAATCTTTCTTTAACGGATAACCCTTCTTTTTTAATGATCATATCAGAAGACTTGTTTTCCCTGATCTTCTTGATCGGAACCACCTTCAGTTCGACACCGTTATCACCAGCTTTAGGAAAATCAGGCCTCTCATCGGAATTATTTTCGAATCCAAAATGTAACCTTTCGACCAATAAACCCAAACGCCCTTTGTTCTTTTCGTTCAAACAGCCGTATCTCGAATAAAGATCATTTATGCTACTACCTTCGAGTTTTTTCGCATGTTTTTCTATGGATTCGGAGGAACTTATATCATAATAAACCATATTTTATACACCTCATTAACTATTAAGGATATGAGCAATCAGAACTTATCAAACACTCAGAACATTTGGGTGATAAAGCTTTACATATCAGGGAAGCGAAATCTAACAATGCATAGTTGAACTCAACATATCTATCATTCGGTAGAATCTCTACCAGTTTGCTCTCGACTTCGTGTTTATCAATCCCATAAAATCGTTTCACTATACGGGATGTATTGGTATCTACTATGGGTAACCTTTTTTCTTCACCGAAACACAAGGTCGCATTAACTATGTAGTCACCCAAACCATCTATTTTCGATAAAACATCTTTTGTGAAAAAATTTTCTTGGTCCTTTTCCTCATATGCCAAACAAATATTTTTAAGAACCTCATATCGCCTATTCTGCAAACCCAGATGTGAAAGATGCCCCATGATTTCTTCTTTATCTGCTTCTAAAATATCTTTAGGAGAACCAAAATTATCTATAAACTCACGATAAACCTTTACGACATTATCGCTCCTCGTCCTCTGCAAAAAAAGTTCTGCAATCAGAACGTGAAAGCTATTGTCCGTTTCACGCCAAGGATAGTCTCTTTTATTATTTACATACCATTCCAACAAAATATCAGAAATCTTCAACTTTAACACCACATTCATATAAGTTTATTTAAGCTCCACGAAGAAGCTATAACCTCGCGGAGCCAATATATAATATCAATCCTGTCGCCCTTTGAAAGATTCTATGTCGACGACCATGCTCCTAACCCCCAGTAAACTGTCAGACCTTTCATCGAACACATGTCCTTTGTTCACACATCTTCCCTTTATCAAATTCTTAAGTTCTTGTTTCCAACTATTTTTATCTTCGAAATCTGAAGCAATCGAATTGATCTCATTATCAGGAGGCTTAAAGTATATCTTTTGACTGGCCATCTGTAACCTTGAAATCTCATCCTTGTTCAGTTGTCCTTGTAAAAACTGGGTTGAAAAAATACCAGAAAACCCAAATTTTCTCCCCTCGGTAAGTATCTTTGCTGTGGGAGATTTGGAACTATGATCAAGGTTTTGTGCCTCATCTATGATCAAAGTCAAAGGATTAGCTTCGGAACCATGTTGTTTTTTGTAATACCAAAGATCCCACAACAGAAACTCGCTTATCAAGAGTTGAATGTCCGGGGGAAATCCCATCAATTGAATTATGCTGATGTTCCCATCATTTTGATCTATTTTTTTCCAGCTGAAATCTTCATCGAATTTAAAAGGATGTTTGTTAAAGAATGAATTCAATTGCGAAAGGGCCGTTTTAGAATATCTCGACTCTTGTTTTTCCAGATTCTCTCTTAGTATATCGAAATCCATCTTATCTCCATGTTCCTCTATACCGATTTGGACCGCATTATATATGCTGTTCAATTGTTGTATACCCAAGGTTGGATATATCGCAGATATTACCGACTTTATGCGCTCGGCTACATCGAAAGGTTCTTCTTTCAAAGTCATCTCTTCATCTAAAACGATATCGTTCCTCTTGAAAGGATTTATTCCTATCTTATCTTTGATGAGATAATATTGTTTCAATCTGTCACCAACTCTTGACTTGAAATGTTCTTCAAGTTGCGCTGACTTGAAACCATCTGTATAATCGATTACCAAACTAGGAATGTTGTTCTTCGATAATTCGTACAAGATGGTCTGAATCAAATAAGTTTTACCTTGTCCAGATTTCCCCGAGATAAGAAGATGCCTATTCGGAAGTTTGGGATGGCCAAATTCCCAATATATCTTCTTTTTTGAGCCTTTAACCGCCCCCAAATAAACGCGGATATCGGAAAGGTTTGTAATATCTGATTTTTTATTGGATTCTTCAACCTGGTCTTCATCGTCATCTCCTTCAACAGATGCTCCGGTTTTAAGTTCCTCTTCATCTTCACCAGGCAATTCATCATTCCCCGAATCTTCAGCCCCAAGTTTTTTTACGCCCCCATCCGTTTCAGTGTTAAATTCTTCATCTTCTATATCATTCCCTTCCCGGTTCGTATCTTTCCCCTTAGAGGACGTCCTTGCTAATTTATTAGATAATACATCCTCGGATCTTATATCGTAGACATCTTCGACGAAGCGTCCCCTAATATCTTCAATTTTGATGCTTAAACCTGTATAAATATGTTTTTCACTGAATCTTAAAATGTTCATATCCCCTTCGAGGTTGCAGGCGCTGAAATTTAGCTGGCTTTCGAATGAAATCACGGTACCTTTACCGATCAAACCTTCCAGCTCATCACTTATGATATAATCATCACTAGCCAATCTATTCTTTACATCGTTCAATACATCAAGTTTATTTTTATCAAAAATACCTAGCCTTACCATATTTTTTACGTTCGAGACGTATAGTTGCATGAAAAAGTTTCTATAAAACTGGTTTATAAAAACTTTTCTTCCTGAATCTAGTTTAAAACTAAGGTTTTGACGAAACACATCATATATTTTGCCAACTTGGTTTTTACCTTTGCTGATTTTATTGGTGCCAACCTTTACCTCAACGGGATAAATATATAATTTTAAGTTATCTTCATAGGTATCTATACCTAGGAACAAAAGATCATCGGACATTTCTCCTTTTACATTTAAATTGCTTGCGGAAAACAATCCATCTTTCTTCTTTATCCCTGCTATACCGGCTATCCTTAATATCTCTTCCAAAGAAATAGGAACCCATAATATGTTATCTTCTTCAAGAAAAGCGAGCATATATTTTATCGCAACTATCTCGCTCAACTTAGATCTTTTATAATCATTTTTTTCCCTTAAAATGTTCAACAGCCAATCTCCATTAATAGAATTAAAGATGTTGATTATATCTTCCAAAGTTTCATCATTATATTCCACACCTTCATAATCATCCAAAAATGACCCTATAATATCTTTATATTGTTTAGATTTATTGGTGATCGTGATAGCATCCAACCTATCAAAATCTGTATACTGATCACTGTAATGTAATACAATTGTCTTATCATCTATATTCTGAAAAAAATCTATGTCGACGATTGGATTTATGAAGGTGACCCACATAGATTCATCCAAAGCTTTCTTGATCCGGTCTTCCTTTTCGAGCGAATATATCGAAACCAGGCTTTCATTTTTGTGATAAGGATCTTTGGCCTGATTATCCAAATTTCTCGTAAGTTCGTTCAAATTTTTTGCCGTCTCTACCAATAGATTATTTTTATAATCATAGTTTTTCAGACCGAAACCCATCCTATAATCATCATCTTCAAAACGTGACTTTATCGATGCTTTAAGACCTTCCATGGATAATCCAGATTCCAAGTTATCCATACCATAAGCTGCGAATTTATTCTTTTCTTTAAATTCATAAAAAGAAATGTGAGCATATTTAAAATTATTATTTTCCACAAAATAATACTTGATAGATTTTCTTATGTTCAAGATCACATCGTATTTACTGTAGGTTTTTACATCTAATTTTAAACCAAGGAACTTTTCTATTTCTTCGATGGTATCCAAGGAAAATAATTTGTCGAAAGAATTTTTATTATCTTCATCATAAAATTTAATCTCAAATTTGGTCACCTTATTTATATTTTTATGCTCCAATTGTTTCAATAAGTTTTGGATGATTCCCACCAGAATATTTAAATCATTCTCAACATTTATGATATTTATCTTAATCGTTGGACGGACCTTGCCTTTGAATATATAATTAAAATGTTTAAAGAATTGATCTATCTTTTCATCTATAATCAATGATATATAATCATGATAATATTCATTCTTTAGGTTCTGGATATCTTCGAATATGATCCATTCTTTTGCATCGTTTTGATTTACAGGTTTCATCTTCCTTTCACCATCGACCATATATGGGATAAGATTCATGGGATTCAATTGGTCCAATATTTTAGAACTTATTATCTCACCATCTAAATAATCGTTTACCTTGATCTGATATATCAGGTTCAAAGGGTGCAAGGGTGTAAATAAGACTTTATTATTTGTCTCGATTGTACCTATTTTGAAAAGGTTTTTTTCTTTATTTTGCAAAATAGATCCTTCCGCTATATCGTTAATTCTTTTGTTAAAGATCTTTATAAAGTCTATAACCAGTTCTTTCAAACTATCATCCATATATGCCAAGCTAGGAATCAATTCATTTTCTTTATAATAATCTGTTATCCTAAAAAAACCTTCTTTGACCTCATTCGGCAGTTCAAGATCTTCACCATAAATTTTTTGATCTCTAAGCGATCCATATATGATATTTTGATCTATCATATACTTTTCATATTGGATATATTTCTTGAATTCAGAGTATAATGAAAATTCCTGGTTTTGGAACCTAACCTTCCCATCAATAAACTCGAAATGAGAACTTTCCTCCCTCTTCTTTTTCCATATCCATTTGGATGGTTTAGGAACGATTTTTTTATCCTCATCTTTTACCAGAAATGGTACCTGATGACCATCTATCGTAAGATCAAATCGAAATTCGTCACCCTCCCAAAATTCTTTGTTTAAATCTATAAAAGAAGCATCTTCTTCTATGATTTCAACCCCTTCATTCTTACTAACAACAGAATAATCTAAAGGGATCTTGAAGCCGTCATATTTATCTTCCAATTCGATATATTCATTTCTATTCGAAGCTTTAATTCTATAATCAGTCTTTATATCTCTTAACGATTCTTCAGAAATTGGTAAATTAGCAACATAAAATTTATAAGTTGAATGGGTTTTACCTTTATGCCTATAAATAGCGCTCATGAATTTTGGTTCATCCGCTTCTTCGATTTCAAAATATAAACGCTTACCTCCCTTTGTTTCTATAACATCTTCACTTCTAGGGGCAATGAACTCTTTTCCTAAATATTGATCGAATTCAAACTCCAGCGTATAGTTTTTCAAACCGGCTTTATTGAAAACCACTATATGTCTTTTTCTTTGTCCCGCCTTTGTTTGGCTACCTGGTTTTTCCCAAATATCTAAATCTCCATGAAGTCTTTTATCATCCAAGCCAAGATAAACCAGAGGCTCAAAATTATTTTTGTTATCCAATGACTTTTTCAAATCACCGTAGTTGCTCAATTTCCAATCATCACCTGATAACTTTTCCGCACCATCCGAATCAAATTTATCTGCTAACTCCTCATCTGAATTTCTATTCTTCTTTATAGATTCTACCGTTTCATAAATCTTGTTATTATCTATCAGACGTTCTTTCATCTTGGCCGGAGGGAATCCTGATAAATCATGATCTGGAAAAATATCGAAAATTTGATATTCGATATTTTCGATATTCCCTTTTTGTATGAAAGATAATACCTCCTCAAGATCCCAAATGAACCCTTTACCCTGGTTCTTTACCGAAATATTCTCCATATGGAATTTCAATATCTCTTCCTCATGTTTTTTTAAAGATGATTCTGCCATATCCTCTACTAAATTCTCGTAAATGCTACCATAGTATAGGGGTTGTCCCTCATCCAGAAGATCTTTTGCTCCACCTAGTATGCTGTCTACCTCCTCGTTGAATACGAATAATATAGCGGCATCCTCGAATTTATCATGGTCCTCATAAAGCATTGGATCGGGTATAATTAATTAAACAGTTTTTTCTCGGACATGATATAATAAGATAATAACAAACTAAAATGGAGGAAAATATCATGCCTACAAAATATCCTGAAGAAATCAAAAGAAAGGTTGTTGCTCTGGCCAATAATGGTAAAAATCAAACTGAAATACTCAATGAATATGGAATGGCAAGGTCCACACTTCATAAATGGATAAAAGACTATAATAACTCAGGGTCATTCAGCGCTAAAGATAATAGATCTGATAAAGAAAAAGAATTAATTAAATTACAAAAAGAAAACAAGCAGCTTAAAATGGAGAATGATATTTTAAAGACAAGCGGCGCTGATAATGGGACGAAAGTAGCAGTCATTAAGGCAAACAGGGATAAATACAGTATTAGCGCCATGTGCAGAGCACTCAATATATCAAGGGGTATGATCTATTATACCCCTAAGAAAAAACAGGTTAACATTGAACTGGAAAGTGAAATAATTAGAATCTTTAAAGAAAATAAAACTCATTATGGAACCAGAAAAATCAAAAGAAAACTAGCTAAAAAAGGCTATCAGGTATCCAGACGCAGAATAGGTAAAATAATGAAAAAATATGATCTGGTTTCCACTTACACTAAAAAGCAATACAAAGTCCATTCTCCAAGCTGTAATGAAGATAAAATAGCTAATGTTGTAAACAGAGAATTTGATAAAAAAGAAGCTCTAGATGTTGTTGTCAGTGACCTAACCTATGTTAATGTAAAGGGCAAATGGAACTATATCTGCCTGATAATTGACCTCTTTAACCGCGAATTTGTTGGTTATGCAGCAGGCAAAAAGAAAAATGCTGAATTAGTAACTGAGGCTTTTAAAAGTATTAAAAGACCACTGGATCAAATTAATATTTTACATACTGACAGAGGTAATGAATTTAAAAATAAAGCAATCGATGATATTTTAGACAACTTCGATATTGAGCGTTCTTTAAGCAATAAAGGCTGTCCTTATGATAATGCAGTTGCAGAAGCAGCCTTCAAAGTAGTTAAGACTGAATTTGCTTATGATAGAATCTTTAATAGTTTTCAAGAGCTGGAATATGAGCTATTTGACTATGTTAACTGGTATAATAACCACAGAATCCACGGGTCATTAGATTACCTAACACCTGTTGAATATAGATATTTAATGTTCGATAAAAAATTGTTGTAAAAAGGGTTGACAATCCACATATTTCTTAAGATTATCAAATAATTGGGAGTTATACCATCAACGGTGGCAGCTATAATAAGCTTTTTTCCGTTTAAATCGATCGATTTTGTGGTATAAACCTCATAAGATTTCCCATCATGCTCATGTTCATATACGAAATCTTTCGCTCTATCATTTTCACATAAGGTCTGATAAAAACTTTTTACATCGTCTTTCTCTTCGAATTGTATATAATATCTCTCACCACTACCTAGATTATTCTCAAAACTTTCGAAAGTTTTCTCGATCAAATATTCATAAAATTGTTGCTTATAAGATTGGTTTAACATATTGGGCATCACCACTATCACTTTTTTTGTCTAATACGTTTATCTTATTCAAAAAATCTATTACTTCATGTTTAGAATATCTGTCCAAATAAATACCCCTTTCTTCATACCTTAGAAAAAGTTCTTTAATTTTTATCCTTTTATCTTTGACACATATGGTAGTCAAAAACAAAAGGAAGTCTTGCGTTATATTACCAACATAAGATAAAGGTCCTCTGCTTTTTAAAAAGAATCTTTTACCTATTTCGTCGAACGGCAGAAAATATCTCGATTGGGTACCGCTTAGTTTAGGGTTTTCGTGCACCTCACCTAAAGAATCTATAAGCGCATTTTCCAGTCCTTCATAGTCATCTGCTAAAGTTTTCTTATCTAAACCTCTTTTCTTTCTATATGCAAAAATCCAAGCTTTAACGGTTTCCAATAATTCTTTTTGAACATCCTCAGACATCTCATAAAAAAGATTCCTCAATTCATAAAAGGTCTTACCTTCCTCATCGAACAAAAAATTCAAATGCTCTAATGCATACATCCATAATAATAATTTATCTGATCCCGATTTGATTAATTTTGTGTATCCATGTTCATATGACTTCCTCTTTTTGCTTGCCGATTCCCAATTAAGAATATAATAGATTTCTATATAGCCCCCTAACAGAATTGGAGAAAAAGTTTGAAAGTGATATACTCTAATTACAAGGGGGAAACACCAATGGCAAACAGAAAATATTCCGATGAAACTAAAGAACAAATTGTAAAAGAATGTCGCGAAATAGGTAACACAGCTCTTGTAGCAAGACGACATAATATTTCTAAGCATACTGTTTACAGCTGGGTCAAAAAAGCTAAAGAAACAGGATCAGTTAGATCTCTTCCTAAAGATGAAAAAAAGCAAATGAAAGAGATAGAAAATAGATTAAGTAAAATGAGCGATGAAAATGATAAGCTCAGAAAAATTGTAGCAGAAAAAGAATTAGAATTAGCGATTTTAAGGGAGTTGAGAGATAAAGTAAACCCCCGATAGCCCTCAAAGTTCAGATTGCATCAAAGTGGATAAATAAAGGGTATAAAAATCTCTATTGTTTTAGACTTTGTTGGGCTTAATTCTTCCACTTACTACAGTAATATAAATAGAAAAACTGAGAGTGAAAGTACTAATAGCAGCAATTCCAATAATCCTCAAGGAAGACCTGTCCCTGGGTATTCTCTAACTGAATCAGGTGAAAAAATATCTGATGAACAGATTAAAGAATGGCTCTTAGAACTGGTTGCAGGAGATGGCTTCCCTTATGGTTACAGGAAACTTACAGTCTGTTTAAAAGAAGACTATAACTTGAAAATAAATAAGAAAAAAGTATACAGGTTATGCAAAGAACTGGATATATTAAGATCGCAAAGAAAAATCAAAAATTTAGACCTAAAAGATTGCAAAACAGGAAGAAATTACAGAACCAAATCAACTCTGGCAGATGGATTTAAAATACGGCTACATAAATGGAACAGATCAGTTCTTTTTCCAGATGTCAGTAATTGATGTCTTTGATAAGACTGTTATAGATTATCACCTGGGACTAAGCTGTAAAGCTAAAGATACCTGCAGGGTATTAAAGGCTGCTTTAAATAAAAGAAAGCTGTATAAAGGCATGAATTTGCCTAAAATTAGAACAGATAATGGACCACAATTTGTCTCTAAATTATTTGGAGACACCTGTGAAAAACTGGGGGTAGAGCATCAGAGAATTCCAGTTAGAACACCTAATATGAATGCTCATATAGAATCATTTCATTCGGTTTTAGAAAAAGATTGTTATTCAATTAATGAATTCAGTAGTTTTATTGACGCCTATAAAAAAGTACAGTGAGTATATGAATTATTATAACAACAGATACCGTCATGGCAGTCTTAATGATATGCCTCCAGCAAAATTTTATAAACTGGCTAAAGCAGAAAAAATAGTTGCTGAACCAGTACTCGCCTAAATCAAAAAATGAGAAACTAAGAATGAGCGAGCTTAACAAACATATTTTCCATATTTAGGGGGTTGAACCGATTTCATGTTTTTTCTCCTCGGATTCTTTTTTAAGGTTCAAATAAAGTTGGGTTATATAATAAAAATAGTAATATGATAAAAGTCGGTTGAAATTATCGATAAAATAATCCTCATCTTTCAATAAATATTGAAAATCTTCCATGAAAAGATCTGAAATATGATCAAGTTTTTTGTCATATTTTTTCTTCTTTTCTTTGTTATCTTTTAATAGGTCAAAATTTTGAATAAAAAATTTTGTAAGCACAATATCCGGTTCAGAGTTCAATATAACATTTTTGATTTCATCTTTTTCTTCCCAGAGAACATCTCGTATGAATAAAGCTATATCTGTCTCCCCTTTGCTTTCATTACCAGTGCTCAAAGGTAGATAAGAGAAAAGCTGAGGCGATAAAATCTCAAGCTCTCCTTCGGGATAAACATATTCGAGTAACATGTTCTCGAACTTTTTTTCCAATCCATCATCGATATCTAAATTTTCGTTATCTACCATTTTCTTAATAGATGATTTTATAGAATAATCATCTTCGAGTTTCTTATCAGTTATTAAACGACAAAACTCTCCAGTCACACCATCAAAACCTTTTTTAAATTTAGCCCTTTCAGGATTTCTCGTTGTAAAAGGAAAAAGGTTTACTTTTTTACCCTTATTATGTTTTAATTTCTTGTCATAATTCAAATATTTCTTTAATTCTTCTAAACGTTTAGCGTACATATCAACACTCCTTGAAATTAAAATATTCGAAGGCTTCATCATATTCGAAAATATAGAAACCGTCATCTTCTATATCATTTAATAAAACCTCTTGATCTCCATCACCGAATGACATTACCTGCTCTATAAATTTTACCAACTTGATGGATTCCTCCTTATCTGAAGAAGTCTGGATGTATCCTTTGTTGATATCTTCTATAAAATCATATAAGGGGAAATCTATATTGATTTTCGCTATTTTATTTTTTGTGTTTTTATTCTTCAATGCCAAGGTGAAGTATAATTTAAATTTGTTCACTTTTGCTTTCTTTTCATGTTCGATGTGTTCGGTGTAGCTTTCGACATTTAATTTTTGAGCTATTTTTATCTTTTTGAATTTTGAATCCATGTATTTATATCTTTCATTCCCTGGTACTTCACCATTCCAACGCGATACGGTATCTATCAATTTTTTTTGTATATCCTTTAATCCTTTCTTATTACCCGTATAAAAAGAGAACAAGTAGTTCATGAAATTATTATATTCCTCATCATCAAAATGAAAATTACTCTCTCTATTAAAAAAATAAAATAATCTTATAAATGTTTTAAATATTTGACTTTGTAAGCCCTCATCGAGTTCTTTGAAATCACCAAGGTTTTTTAGATAATCTATTCCTAGAATGTTCAAATCAATATCAAGGTTCTCAGAGAAAAAACCATGTATATCGTTCGAGTTTGATAAGGATAAAATTTTATTGTCCAATACTTTATTATTCGTATTATAAGGATCGTTCCCGTTTAATCCCTCCAAAAAGTCGGAACGATTGGAAAAATCGAACAATAAATTTACTATGTGATTGTTCAATTTTTTTTCAATTTCTTTTTCTTTGATGTTTTCAAAATCAGAAACTATCATATCATCCCCCTCATATTCGGGAGGTACTATTATGTTGTAGAAAAAATCCAATAAATTTCTTATAGGCAAGAATATTTTATCCTTTATTATCACCTTAATGATCAAATTTATCAACCTACGCTTAAAGATAGGTTGACTTAATATCTCAAAATTATTTAATATAGTGTAAAATTCGTTCTTATCCACATCTTTTAAATATGCAGCATAAAAAGGATTCTCTTCATCTTCATAGCACAATCTTTCAAGCAATCCGTCCATCAAATCGGATGTCGCACCTTCTTCACCGATTGCGAACGGAAAATAATCCGTGAAATTTATTATCTCAAAATATTTGCTTTCAATATTTAAGGTTGAATTATTCTCCTCAAATAATTGTGAAGATTCTATAAAATTTTCGAATTCACCAAATTCTTCAATCCGGTCATCCTCTAAAAATTTGTTCAAAACGCCAATATTTATCGCCAATAAAATATTTTTTCTCGAACCTTCTATCTTTTCATCTTTATATGAGGATAATAATCTGTATAGTGTATCGATATCGGTATCCTCAGGATTAAAACTCGCTGTAGCATCATTATGTATATGAAAATCTTCTAGTAGAGACTTCTTGAAATTGTTCAGATAACTGATCAAATGTGATTTACCATCACCTACGCTACCGCACAATAGCACTAATTTTTTTTGATTACCTTCCTTGGCTTTCTCGAGAATATTCTCCATCTCTTCTTGTATTTTAGTTTCTACATGAAGATATTTTTTAAAATCGTTGAACCGATTTGGTCCTACAACCGCTTCTTTAGCCGGTATACTTAACCTTGTTAACTGATACAAAAGATGGCTACCCTTGATCTTTTTATGTATCTCATATCTTTCTTCTTTCTTCTTAGGTTTTTGGTATTTTGGTTCTTCAAAACTATAATCGATATATAATTCTACGAACCAAACTGCTAAAGAGAATATATCCTCATGTATTTCCAAAACTTCTTCTTGGGTTACATCTGAATCATGCGAGGCCCTGTTCCCGATCTTCCTTATCTTATGTAATTTTGAAATGGTTTCTTCTTCTAGATAATTTTGTCCCATCAACTTTATCTTTTCGAATAGTTTTCTCCCGGCAAAACCATCCTCATCAAAGCCTTCGATATCTATAATGATATCTATCATCTTTTCGATGAATATCCTCATTTTATTAGCAGCACTATTAGGATGGTCATATATCAAGTTTTCTATATCTTCTGCAATTACATATAAGGATTCTTCATATTCCTTTAAAAAACTAAAAGTATTCATCTTAACACCCACCTTAAATCAAAATTGTTAAAGTTATTCTCCATGTTTTCTAATGAGTTTTTAACTATTTTTTCAAAATAATTATTATAATTTAATTTTCACATCAAACCTCATCAATCCCCTATATAATATTTAAATCTATCATTTTCTTTATGCTCAACAATAGTAATTTGTTCATGATTTCTTAATATTTCAAGCAGGGTTGACTCTGGTGTATCATATTTATGTGAACCTAAAAAATTAAGTAAATCTTTAAATTCTTTGAAATCCATTATTGTTTCATGTACATATTCCAAATTTTCCTCTTCCTCGAGCAGTGAATCAACATGATATTTTATAAGTTCCATTTTGTGCTGACCACAAAAATTAATAGCTTCTGAAAGTTTAAAAGTAGAGCGATATTGAGACTCACCGAGCCAATTTAAAACATATTGTTTTAAAAGCATATTCAAAACTCTTTTGACATATTTTTCTGAATTTTCAGGCTGTACTGTCACCAACTAAATTCACCCCCAGATAAAACATAAAACTTTAGCAATATATTGAATAATTAATCTTATTTCCCTTATTTTATTATTCAACAAATATCGACTAAACCCTTCTTTAATTTGCTAAAGTGAAATAATTAACAATAACAATTTTCTTTTATTTAGCCGTCATATTCAACCAGGTTTGGTTTTAGTTTTCTAATACCACCCCTTGGGTTTTCTACATCTCCTTTATATCTTGGTATTATATGTTGATGTAGATGCATTATTGTCTGACCACCGGGATAATTAACATTAACACCAATATTATATCCATCTGGATCATATTTAACTTCAAGTATCTCTTTACACCTTTTAGTTAGTTTAAATATTGCCTCTATTTCAGCTGCTTTTGCCTCAAAATAACTGCTAAAATGACGCTTTGGAATAACAAGTATATGTCCTTTATTGACCGGAAAGTTATCATAAATCGCAAATGCAAGATCGTTTTCAGCTATATATTTATCTTTATCATATTCACAAAATATACATCCCATTATTTTTTGCCCCTTAAATATTTTTTAGCCTGTTATTGTAATATCTCATCTTTCTAAAATCAACTATATCTTTAAAATGTCTACTTAAATCATGACTTAAATAGCTTTTTATATCTTCATGTAAAAGAAATTTCTTATTGATTTCATCATAAATAAAATATTTCTTTTTGCTCAAATATTTAACCGGATTAATTCTGGCTTCCCGAATAAATCTTTTTTTATCCCAATTTTTCCAGCCTTTATGCTTTTTATTATTTAAATCTTTTTGAAATCGCTTATTATTCTTATAAAAGTTCATAAAAGAAAGACCTACCTCTTCAATACTAACTTCTGCTTTAAGTTCTCCATCCTCTAGCAAAGATAACAGGACTGGAATTTTATATAATTTGCTCATCCTTGTGTTTTCTAATTCAAGCAAAAACTCTTCTACAATTGTATCCAACCAGGCTTTTTCTATGTCATTTATTTCTCCAATTTCAGCTAAAAATCTCAGATAACCTTTTTTATAATATCTACTCTTTAAATAATTCTTTACTTCTATGTCACTCCCATTATAGATATCAAGCCGCATTGGTCTTCTACTTAAATAATCTTTAAGCCTGAAATACTCATCTTTCATTCTTGTTTCAAGTGGATCATTTTCTTTCATTTCTTCAAATAAATTAATGAGCCGTAAATCTAGATTTACCTGACACTGCTCTGGATATTCAAAGTCCCCACTGCTCTGATAACTTTCACTATCAAATTCCATAGGATTTTGCCCAGAAAGTAGCAAGGGTAGATAATGGGCCCGCTTATAATTACCTATAAAATCTAACACTTTTAAATATTCTTTATCATGATATTTTCTTAAGCCTCTTCCCAGCTGCTGTAAAAATACTACATAAGATTCTGTTGGTCTAAGAAAGAGAACTGTATCAAGAGCTGGAATATCAACACCTTCATTGAAGATGTCAACAGCAAATATAATTTCTATTCCTTTGTTTTTTAGTTTTTTTACCGCTTTGTTTCTGTCCATATAATATGGGCCTTTTTCATTAGAACTGTGTACACAAACCGCTTTTATCTGATTTTGATTAAAATAATCTGCCATATATTCTGCATGTTTAATAGAAGCACAAAAACCTATGGTTCTTGCTCCGGCATGTTTTTTATAATTATCCAGAATAAGATCAGCTCTTTTGTGAGTAGAAAGAGCTTTTTCCAGTTCCTTGCTGTTATATTTACCATTCTGATAATTAATTTCTTCATAATCTACTTCTTGATCATATATTCCAAAATATCTAAAAGGAACTAAAAGATCACGGTTTATAGCAGTTCTTAAGTCCAAATCGTAAATAAGATTATTATTGCATAAGTCAAAGATATCTTTATTATCCATTCTATAAGGAGTAGCAGTTAAACCAAGCATAAAATCAGCCTCAAAATAGCTTAAAACACTTAGATAACTATCAGCTGCTGCATGATGAAATTCATCAATGATTATATAATTAAACTCTGTTTGAGAAAAATACTCCTCTAGATATCTTTCATTATGTAAGGTCTGGACACTGGCAAAAACAACCTCTCCACCTTTATCCTTATTTTGACCATTAAAAAATGATATTTTCTTATTCGGCTTTATAGCTAAGTATGTATCGGCAGCCTGTTTTAGTATTTCTTCTCTATGAGCGACAAAAAGAACCTTATCATAATCAATAGAGTCAAAAGCGGCTAAATATGTTTTGCCAACCCCCGTTGCAGCAGCAACTATTCCTTCTGAGATCCCTTCTTCTCTGGCAAGTTCAAGTTCATATAATGCCTCTATTTGAGCTCCACGCGGATGTGGTTTTTCTTTTTCTAATATTTGTTCTTTTGATTTTTTAATATAACTTTTTTTATCTATTTCTCTGCTAATACTCGGTTTTTTCCAATCATCTGCATATTTTTTTAGCACTTTATCACTAATAGGGATAGAATAATTATCATATAAATCATTAAATTCAACTAAAAAATTATCAAAAGCTTGCCGGTCTTTTTCTTTCTGAAGACGATAGTTCCATTCTACACCATAATGAAGAGCTGAAAAAGAAATATTGGAAGACCCAATATAAAGCACGTCTTCTGTTTCATTTTTAAAAAAATATGCCTTAGGATGAAAAGATATTTCTTCATCATCAAAAAATTTCAGCTCTGCAAGATCCCCAAGTTCGTTTTTTAAAAGATAAATAGCAGAAGGTTCTGTAATATTTAAATACCTTGAAGTCAAAATCTTGATATCTGCTCCCTTTAAAGCCTGTTTTTTTAAATCTCTGACAAGCAATTGGGCTCCTGATTCTCTAAGGAAAGAAACAATAATTTTAATTTCTTCTGCTTTTTTAAGTTCTTTGATTAAAGAATCATATAAATAAACATCACGACCTGTAATAGCATTTATCATAATTTCACCTGCTAAATTCCATTTATTTTTCACTTAATCCATCTAAAAACTCAAAGCTATACTTGTAGTTAAACCTCTCCGATTATTATAGCCTAGGGCCAGATCATGCCTTGGAGTTAATCCAAAGCTTATCTCAGCTCCATAGACCCAAAAATATTCTGTATCTACAGCTCCCTTAAAGGTCATTGCACTTCCACTATCAGGATCAGCGAGCACCTCAGTTTCTTCAATAATACTGCCACCAAGATTGACCCTGATGCTGCTCCTAGATGTTAACTGCCTTCCTAAAATGAAATAGAGGCCGGTTTCAGAAGAAACATGGCTCCCAATAACTTGATGATTAGAAGGTAGATCATCTCTACCTGGCTTGTCATAATCAGAATCAGTGCTTATACTAAAAACACCAAAGCCCCTTATCAGACCAGAATCATCCCGGTTAATTATCTGCATCCCGAAACTATGACTTTCATATTCTCCACCATAGCCATAATTTAAGTCAAATTTAAAACTGGAGTTTTGAGCAGCTGCTGACCGAGAAAAAATTAAGAGCAAAATTAATATCAATAAAAATTTTTTCAAGCTTTCCACCCCCAGAATATCTGCACTACTTATATTGTATTACAGATGTGATTATATCACAAGACTATGACACCTTATTGTCGCGAACTAATGTTTTTAAAATAAAAAAGTCCTGAAAATCTGCAATTAACTTTGAGAAGGGTGGGGATGAGATAGTAGAGTTTGCAAATTAGCAGTTTGCCCCAGCAAGTTAAAAGAAGATCTTCAGGACTAAAAATAATTAAATTATTAAATTTAAGCATTAATAAAAGCATCAACCTCTATTTCAAGCAGCTGTGTTTCACGGTTCAATTCTTTAATTCCAACCAGGGTAAACAAGGGTTTAATTTCTTTGAAGAATTCAGAATAGGCTTTTATGTATTCAGAACTTCTACCCATATCGACAGCATACATTTTTACTTTGGTTACATCTTTTAAGCCTGCCCCGGCTTTATTTAAATTATCTTCTATTTTTTCTAAAATAAATTTGGTCTGAGCATAACCATCATCTACTCCAAAAACACTGCCATCTGACTGTACAGACGTTGTTCCACCAACATGAACCAAAGGTCCTACCTTTACCACCCTGCTGTAACCAACCTTTTCTTCTAATGGTGCCCCGGAAGAAAAATTTTCTCTTTTGAAATCCATTTTAATAACCTCCTTGTTTTCTAAATTAAGACTTAGGATGAAAACGATCATATTTGAAATTAGCCAGATCTAATGCAGGTTCTTCTTCAACTACCAGGTCAGCCATCAATTCTCCAACAGCTGGAGAAATACCAAAACCATGGCCGCTAAATCCACAGGCTAAATAAAAATTATCAATTGCCTCTACTTTACTTAAGATTGGGAGGTGATCAGGAGTTTGATCAAGAAAACCTGACCAGGTTCTGATCACATTTAAGTCCTTCAAAACTGGAAAATAATTTAAAATAGCCCGTGAAATTGATGGTGCTGTTCTTTCTAAAGTGACCCGTCTTTTTTGATCAAATTTATAGGGTTCATTACCGGTCATTCCACCAAAAACAAATGAACCATGTTCACTCTGATGTCCGTAAAAATCAGAACCCGCTGTTCCTATCATCTGATCAAACATTAATTCTCTGGGCTCTGTTACCATAACCTCTACCAAAAGCTTGCGCATCGGAATATTAACCCCCACAGAAGCTGCAATATACTTAGACTCATAACCAGCAGCTAAAATCACCTTGCTGCTATAATAAGAATTATCTTTTGTTTTAACCCCTGCGATCTTAGCTTTTTCTATCAAAACTGATTCAACTTCTTCCCCGGTAATAAAACTGACTCCTAGTTCTAGTGCCTTTTTATAATAGCCCAGGGTTGTTTTCATTGGATTTGCATGACCATCCGTGGGACAATAACTGGCATATTTAACCTCATCAGAAATATATGGGCATATTTTTTTGACCTCGTCTTTATCAAGTAAATCCAATTCTAAGCTCTGTTTTTTACCTTCAGCCACTATTTTTTCTAGTATTTTGCGATGAGCTTCTGTTTTTCCCAGGCGCAGATTGCCCTCCTGATGATATTCGATATTAACACCCAATTTTTGATCAAGAGTTGGCCAGATATTATTTACAGCATACATAGCCAGGGGAAGTTCTTCTATTTTACGAGCAGATTGACGAACCCCACCCCCATTTCTGCTTGAACCACCTATCCCGATCTCTTCTTTTTCTAAAACTAAAACTTTTAAATTTTTTTCTGCTAGATTATAAGCTATAGCAGAACCTATAACACCTGCTCCCACAATTATTACATCATATTTTTTCACTTAAATTACCTGCCTTTATTTAATTACATTTTTTAACCACAATTATTAAGGTCATCATTGGCATATACCTCCATCTTAATCGGACGCAGAGGTGCCCTTGCTGTAATATCTTTAAATTCATCAGCTGCTACCTTTAATTCTTCTGCCATTATCCTTTTAATAAGCTTTGTACAGGTTCTCCCCTGACATAATCCCATCCCTGTTCTTAAATACTTTTTAAGTTCATCAATTTTGAGCATTCCCTGATGAATAGCCTTTCTTATCTCTCCTTTTGTGATCTCCTCACAACGGCAAATTATCATCTGGTCATCATCTTTTTTAATAAAAGCTTCTTTTTTGAAGCTGCGGACAAGCCTTTTATCCATGTTTCAACCCTCCCCCTGCTTAAAATATCTTTAAGCTAAATTTTACTTTTCTACTCTTTAAAAAATCTGGCCTGATCCACAATTTCATCTTTAACTTTGATCGTTAAAACAGCTGTTTTATCATTTATTTTAGCTTTATTGATTCTGATTATCTCTGCTTCACCAACGATTTTTCCGGATCTATCTAATGCCTTACCTTTACTGCCTAGCTCAGGTAAAGGGGAAAATTCATAAGGAAAAGAAACAGCACTATGATCAGAACTGAAATCCGGATCGATTAAAAATACGGCCTGGCCTGGACAGCCTGAAACACAAAGTTCACAGCCAGAACAGTTAAGGTCTTTATCTAGCTCAGGCAAAGTGACTATATCTCCCTCTACCTTGATACAATCATTAGGACAGATATCCTGACAGGGATTACAGGGAATATTCTGGGTGCATTCCACAACAGGTACTACCCCAGCACTTTTTTCTTTAACCACCCCGGGAAATTGTTTGATTTCCTCTGTTTCAAGATAACCTTTTTTAAGCAAGCTTTTTGATAAGGGATAACCTTCTCTGCTTTGAGATGGATAATCCCAGCTCCCTTCTCCGATTCCGAACATACCCTGTCTTAGCTCTTCTAAGGAATCTTTATAAGCAGGAAATCTTGTTTCGAATTCTACTTGCTCAAGATAGCAGAGCTTTTTAAGTATTGAAACTGCTGCTATTTTACCTTCGATCATGGCAGCACTGGCTTCTTCTATACCGGCGACATCTCCAGCAGCATAAATCCCCTCAACAGATGTTTTCCCATATTCATCACAGACAGGAATCAGATTTCCAGCCGAGCTTTCCATCTGGCAGCCTGCCATCTCTAAAAGTTTAGCCATCGGAGAAAGTCCTACAGCCAGACAGACTGTATCAACATTCAATTCTTTTTCGCTTCCAGCAATATGCTGCCAGTTCTCATCTACTTCAGATATTAAAGCTTTTTCTACTTTTTTATCTCCCTTTACCATTTTAATTGTATGGGAGGTATAAAAAGGGACACCGGTCCTACTCAGTTTTGAGGCATGAACACCATAACCACCAATCTTGGGAGAAGCATCGACCACCGCCTTAAGATTACAGCCGGCCTGGATGAGCTGATAACCTACTACCAGCCCTACATTACCTGAACCGACCATTAGAACCTCGTTACCAGGTTTAACACCTTCTATGTTCATCATGGTCTGGGCTGCACCTGCCCCTATCACCCCGGGAAGTGTCCAGCCAGGAAAAGGAATCATTTTTTCCGAGGCACCTGCTGCAACAATAATATTATAAGCTGAATAATGTTCGATCCTGTTGGCTATTTTGACAGAGATGGTTTTATTTTCAAAAAGTCCTATTACGGTTGCATTTAATTTGACCTCTACCCCATAATCTTCTGCCTGTTTGAGGAGATCTTCACCTATTTTAAAGCCTCTCTCTCTGGCACGATGTTGTTTAGAACCAAAAAACTTATGGATCTGTTTAAATAATTGACCACCTGGTCTCTGGTTCTCATCAAAAACTATTACCTGCATTCCTTCAGCTGCTGCTTCTATTGCAGCTGATAATCCAGCCGGGCCTGCTCCTATAATTATTAGCTCATATCTTTTCATTGTCATTATCGCCCTTCCTGGATAATCCATATTGGGTTTCTACAACCATGCCTGCTTTAAGAGGTTCAACACAGGTTCTTACATTGAACTTACCATCAACGATCATTACACAATCAGTACATCTTCCGATAGCACAAAAAATTCCTCTAGGCTTTGACTTTTTTCTGGTATAGCGGTGGACCATTATCCCATTTGCTTTTAAGGCTGCAGCTATGCTCTCTCCTGAGTATCCTTTGAGTACTTTGTTATCAAATTTAAATTCAACTAACTTTTCTTTTTTGAAGTCTTCTATAATTGGATGATTTTTTATGCGCACCTCTTCGAACTCCTTTCAGATAATTATTTAAAAATAGCCGAAGCTTTCTGAAACCACATAATCAGTTCCTATCAATGGTATGCCGGTCACAGCAGAAGCTTCTGTATTAATTGCTCTCAGGTCTTCTCTTTCTAAATTTTTCAGTTTGCTTTTACCTGCTGCCTTTGCCAGCAGCACCGCTTCATGGGTCATTCCTTTGATGAAATTGGCTACTTTTTGAGCTGCCTGCTCTATATTTAAGTTTTCTCGCTGTTTTTCATCCTGGGTTCCAATTCCAAATGTACATCTACCCAGATGACACTGCAGGCAAACCCTGCAGCCCATTGCTACCATGGCAGCAGTACCGATAGCTACTGCATCAGCTCCCATAGCAATCGCTTTTGCCAGATCAGCTCCATCTTTTATCCCTCCGGAGATGATTATATCGATCTCCTGTTTTAAATTTGCTTCCTCTAATGTTTTAACCGCCTGAACCAGAGCCGGCATGGTTGGTATACCAAGATGGTCTGAGGCCATAACCGGGGCAGCACCTGTTCCACCTTGAGCACCATCTATTATGATTCCATCAACACCAACTTTGGCAGCTATTTTTACATCATCTTTAACCCTACCTGCCGCTATTTTCATAAAAATTGGTACCTCATCATTGGTCAACTCTCTGAGTTGTTCCATCTTGATTACCATATCATCTGCCCCGAAGGCATCACCATGCCTGGGATGGCTGTGCAGGTCTATTCCGACCGGCAGCTGCCTATATTCTGCGATCTCCTCGGTTATTTTTTCTCCCATCAAATGCCCGGAAAGACCGGGCTTAGCACCTATACCGACCAGGAATTCCAGCATATCTGCGACATCAAGGTTATCTTTACTAAAGCCAAATCGGCTTGGTAAAATCTGTATAGACTGCCGATATGAATTCTGCAGCTCTTCTTTTAACAACCCACCTTCTCCATTGCTGATCACGGTTCCCGTGCTGGCAGTTGCCTTCGCCAGAGCTATCTTTGCCTCTTTACTTAATGCTCCATAAGACATCCCCGCTATCATAATCGGTGTTTCTATCACCAGAGGTTTTTTAGCATTGCGTTTTCCTAAAACAGTTCTGGTTTCACATTTTTCCCTATAGGTATCGATAGACATCCTGCTTAACTGTGAAGGAAGAACAACTATATCATCAAAATTAGGCATCTTCCTGGTTGAACCACAGCCTCTAATCCGGTGTTTACCACTAGTTGCTTTATTATCTATTGCAGAAAGGGTTTCTTTATTCCAGATTCCCCGCTGCACATCTTTTGCTCTTTTTGTTTTCATAACAATTCCTCCAGAGATTTGCTGCAGTATTTTCTGGCAGCTTCTGCTTTTAAATCAGGCTCAAAAAGTTGATATTGATGTCTACCTGAGGTCAATGGTCTTAGAGCCTTTAATTCTGATGCTTCAGCATCTATATCATAGCTGGCAAAAAGCTGATTTATTTCAGTTATTTCCGCTGCTTTTAAATCATCGATAAAAACATTACCTCCCAGTTTAGATTCGGCCGCTTTATCTTTTAGATAGATTACTCCTTTATACATCGACTCTCCTACCTCTCTGCCGATCTCACCGAGTATAATTAACCTACCACCTAATATCATCTTCCCGGCCCACATTCCGGCTGAGCCACAGACTATGGTGGTACCACCTTTCATACCATAAGCCACCCGGCTGCCTACATTTCCATATACTACTATAGTGCCTCCACCCTGATATACACCAAGGTTGCAACCGGCATTTTTTTTGATTATTATTTCTCCATCCATCATATTGTCACCGGTATACCAGCCGGCATTACCTTCAATAGTCAAACTGGCACCATCAAGAAAGCCACCTGCATAAAAACCTGTATTACCTGCAATGATAAGCTCTCCTGCCTCTAAACCAACTGCAATATTATGCAGTGAATGAGGATTTTTAACTTTAATCTTCTTTTCACTTTTAAATTTTTCTTTAAGCAGAGCATTGATCTTTCTGCTCCCCAGCTGAGCTGCATCTAGATACTCCATACTTTCACCTCAGATGGTTCCATTTCTCTTGCATATATATCCTCAAAAATTGGGGTGAATTCTATCTGTTCTGAACCCATTAATATGACCCCGTCTTTTTCAAAAACTAATAAAGGTTTAACGCCCATCTTGTCTTTTACAAATCCCATCTGATCAGAACTTGCTGCTATTATACAGAAAATACCATCTAATTTTTCCAGGCTATAATGGAGGGCATCCTCTAAGTCCCCACCATTTTCTTTCATTCTGTAGGAAATTAAATGACTGGCAGCTTCAGAGTCATTCATGGTTTTAAAGATAGCTCCTTTGCTTTCCAGTTCTCTTCTTAAATTAAAATAATTTGTCAGCTGGCCATTATGAACTATCGTTAAGTCGGAATAAAATGGTGAAACAAAGGGATGAGCTGCATTAATATCTTCTGCACTCTCTGTAGCCATCCTTACATGCCCGATTCCATGGCTGGCTGATTTTTCTTCGATCTGATGATTTTTACAAAGCTCAACTGCGGTTCCACTATCCTTATATACTCTGCATTTTTTGCCGATAGAATGAACATAAAGGGCTTCAGTTTGATTGATCGCTTTGTGAAGACCGCTAATATTCTCTTCGGCTAATTTAAGCTTCATATCTAAAAAACTGAAATTTTTATTGATCTCAGAACTTTCTTTGCTCACCTGGCCTCCATATTCATTAATAATATCATTCAGCTTTAACCTGGCTTTGCTGTCAGTTAAACTAAGCCTTAAGGACTTTTCTTGCTGCTGATCATCCCGGTCATAAAAAGCTATCCCGGTAGCATCAGGTCCCCGGTGCTGAATCAATGATAGGATATCTATTATAGTATCCGATAGTTTAGATTCGTTTTTGTCGATAATTCCTGCTATTCCACACACTATTTTTCCTCCTCTAAAAGTGACTGCTAAACATGATAAGCATAAAAATCCCATTCCCAGTCTGTAACCGAATTAAAAAATTTATTAACTTCCAATTCTTTTAGTTTAACGAAATTGTCGACTAAATCATGGCCTGCACATTCTTTAAGCCACTGATCTTTTTTTAGAGCAGCTAAAGCAAGCTCTAAACTTTTTGGTACTCTTTCCCGTTCATCAATATCCTGATAATAGAGGTCTTCTTCAGAAATAGGCTCAGGCTCTAATTCATTTTTAATTCCATCTAAACCTGCCGCTAGAATGGAAGCCAGAGCCAGATATGGATTTGCAGCAGCACTACCTGCCCTAACCTCAAGTCGGGTTGCCCCACCTCTTTCTTTAGGAACCCGCAAAAAGGCGGTCCTATTATCATAACCCCAGCCGATATAATAGGGGGCAAAAGAATTGGGCTGAAACCTTTTGTAACAGTTGATTGTGGGAGCTAAAAAAGCTGTTAAAGCTTTAGCATGTTTTAATATTCCTGCCGCAAAATTGTGCATCAACTCTGACATCCCATCTTCTTTATCCCTGTCATAAAATAGATTTTCTCCTGAAACAATATCTTCAATTGAAAAATGAAAATGGCCTCCACTACCCCCATTATCATCAAGGGGTTTAGCCATATAGGTTATGAAGAGATTATTTTGATGGGCTATCTCTTTGCTAATACCTTTAAATAGAACCCCTTCATCTGCATTCCTTAATACCGAGCCATGTTTCCAGTTGTATTCGTACTGACCTGGATAAAACTCGTGGTTCATATATAAGACCTGAAAATCCATCTCTTTAAAGGTTTCTGTCATCTTACCTAAAAATTGATTGGGATCTATCCTGTAATCACTTGTATAGCAGTTACCAGCCTTATTTGTATAGGGAACAAAACCTCCATCTTTTTTTCTGTTGAACAAAAAGAATTCCAACTCATTAGCAGAGATAGGATTATAGCCTAATTTTTGATATTCTCTTATCATCCTCTTTAAAAACCAGCGTGGTGACTGTTTCATTTTTTCTCCATTATGATAGAGATCACCTAATAATAAGGCGGTATTATCGATATGTGGCAGGATTTTAAATGTAGATGGATCTGCAAATATTTTAAAATCATCGTAGTTGTTTTCCTCAATATAATCAACCTCTGCGATTTTGTTGTCAAAAGACATCGACATAATAGCTGTACAAAAAGATATTCCTTCTTCAAAAACATGGTCGATCATATCAACAGGCAGCAGTTTGCTCCTATTTACTCCATTGAGATCGGTGTACTCTACTCTAATCATCTTGATATTCTCTTCTTTAAGCCTATATTTAATATAGCGTTCAGAAATTCTTGGATATCCACTTGTCTGTTTAGTTAATTGTGTCATTTTTACTCCTTTCTAATCTAATGTCATCTTGATGTCAGCTATTTTAATTAATCCGATTATATTTCTTTATCAATCTAAATACAAGCACTTAAAATTTAATATAATTGTATCCAATTATATTTGCTAAAAAAGACAAAAACCTTTTATCCCTAAGCAAAAAAATACAACTGCTTAGTTCAAAAAGGTTTTTCAGATAATATTTTACTGTCACGAACCAATGTTTTAAATAAAAAAACTGAAGTCTTTTCAGACCTCAGCAAATATAATATCTTATTCTATGACCTTATCTAAGATCAATCTTTTTTTAAAGGCTCCTCGTTCTTCTCTTTTTTTCTCCTGATACTCCCTTATTTTCTTCCTATCGAAATCAAAATAATCAATTATAGCAGCCAGGACCTCTAAAATATCGGCCATTTCTTCCAGTGAAGGCTCCTGTTCAAATTCCTGCAGTTCCTCTCTAACTTTTGCAAACAAACTCTGCAGATATTCTGCATCATCAGCCCTGTGAAGTTCATAGTCCTTACCGGCTGCTTCTATTATCTCCGGAATCTTATCCCTTATAAGTTTGTTATATTTAATTTCTTTAACCAATAGATTTTTCCTTCTGATAAACAAAGCTTTCTTCCTTGATTATCTTGATAAATTCTTCTGCTAAATAAGGGTCGAATTGGGTGCCTTTACATCTTTCAATCTCATCTAGAGCTGCTTTTTTGCTCATCGCTTTTTTATATGGTCTCCCACTTCTCATCACATCATATGAATCTACCAAAGAAATTATCCTGGCCAGATAGGGTATTTCTTTACCCTTTAATCCCCTGGGATAACCTTTGCCATCCCATCTTTCATGATGAGATAGTATTTCCTCTGCTACTACGGAAAATTCACTGGTGGCTGAAGCAATCTTATAACCTCTGGATGGATTGGCTTTTAAGATCTCCCACTCCTCTTCATTTAATTTTCCCGGTTTGGTTAATATCTCTCCCGGGATAGATGTTTTTCCGATATCATGTAGAGCAGCCAATAAAGATAAACGGTTTAATTGCGAGTTTTGAATACCCAATCTTCTACCAACACAGATAGCTAATTCAGTCATCCGTTCTGTATGTTCGACGGTCTCATCACTCTTAGCACTTAAAGCACTGAGCAACCCCTTAACTATTTTATTATTGGCACTATTGGTTTCTAAGAGCTTATTATGGTTCATATCCTTATCGGCAATTTTTATGACATCTCTTATCGCCCGACTTATATTTTCCATTACTGCAAGACCCATCCCGATAGAAAGGGGGATTCCTGCTAGTTTTGTCTTTTTAAAACGTTCTTTAATCTCATAAAGAAACTTATGGGCCCTTTCTGAATCACAGTTAGGAATTAAAATAATAAACTCATCCCCACCATAACGGGCCAAAACAGCAGATTCAGGAATGCTCTTCTCCAGTAGTTCAGCTGCTTTTATTAAAACCTTATCACCCATTGTATGCCCATAACTGCTGTTAACAATTTTTAAACCGTTCAAATCAGCCATCAAGATACTCAAAGGCAGCATGGATTTATCTATCTGATTTAACTTCTGCTCAAAATAGCGCCTATTATGTAAACCAGTCAGATGGTCATGAAGACTGAGATATTTTATTTTAGCCTCTTTTTCCTTCCGTTCAGAAATATCTCTCACGAAAGCTAAAAAATATTGCTCACCATCATTTTCTACCTTACCTGCACTAATTTCTACCGGGGTTTTACTCCCATCCTTGTTTACATGCTCCAGTTCAAAATGGATTGAAGAACCTACCGGGCAGTTCTGCCACTGCTTTTTTACTTTTTTCGGATTATAGAAATCTTCGTTTGAATCATCAGGATGGAGATCAAAAACCTGCATTCCACGTAACTCTTCTCTGGAATAAGCCATTGTATTCGTTGCTTTCTTGTTAACATCGAGGATATTGCCCTCTAGATCATGCAGAAAAATCATGTCATAAACACTATCAATTATAGTCTTATAAAATCTATCGATGATCATTTGCTGTTCAGCCAAGATTATTCCTCCTCTAGCTTCCGATTATAATACTTAACATTTATCGTTTAAGAATTAGAGTTAATTTAAAGTTTTAGAAATTATTGTTATACTTTGAATTTATTATATCAGATACTCACAGATAAAAAAAGAATTCCCTTTAAGTTTTTCTTCACAATATATAACTTAATTTTCTGAAAGTTGATAATATTTAAAGTAATATCGACATATAAAGACTTAAATAGCCATGATAACTTATTTTGACCCCTGAATGGCTTTGCTTTTTCTATTTAAGAAGCATATAATACTTATACAAGGTTCTGAGGAACTCCTAAGATTAAATGTTTGTAAGTAGTATTTTGAAATTCTTATTCGAGTAAGTTTGTTTGAGATTTAGGCGCAAGCTTAAAACCAGTGAAGTTACTATTTAAGATAACTGAAAAGATATTATTAGGGAATAGTCTTCTTTAATAATAATCTTTGAGGAAGTTAAAGATAGTAATGGAGGACTAAATCAAAAACAAAAAGAAAAAATAAGAAGAGTAAAAAAACAAACTACAAACAGGAAATCGAAGAAGATTCGTCAGAACCTTGTTATTTTTTTGTTTTTTTTAGTCTAACTTCTTTTGTGCTTTATCTTCATACATGGCCTTATCCGCCCTATTGATTAAAAGATCAATATCTTCTTCTGGGTTTTCTTTAACCGCAGTACCTATCCCTGCTGATACGCTCAGTTCATCCTGCTCGGTTCGTTTAAGTTCTAATTCCAATCTTTCTGCCATTTTTTCTACTTCAGATTTTGCTGTTCGAGGAAGGAAAATAATAAACTCATCTCCACCCCACCTGGCTATAATATCCTCTTCTCTAAAGACCGATTTTAATATTTCTGCCATCTTGACTATTAACTTATCACCAACAGTATGGCCAAATTTATCATTAACCTCTTTTAAGCCATTGATATCAGAGATCAGAACACTGATCGGCAGCTGTCTTTCCCTATCAAGTCTCTTTATCTCTTCAGCTAAAAATGTTCTATTATAAAGTCCGGTTAAATTGTCCCGGAAAGTCAAGTTCTTAATTTTTCTTTCTTTTTCATTTTTAATTATCGCATTTGAAATAATAGGTGCTGCTATATCAAGTGTTTTAAGATAACCGTCTGTTAAATCTTTCTCTGCCCTTAAAAAATCAAAAGCTATAAACCCTAATAGTTTCTGGTCTTCAAATAACCCTAAATAAATACTTGATTTGATAGATTCTTCTTGAAAAAACTTTTTTTGGCGCCGATTTGATAATTTCTCAACTTCAGAAACATAAAAATAGCCTTTATCTAATATTGCTTCAAGCAGATTACTGCTTGTAAAAAGCTGCTCAACCTTTCTTTTTTCTAACTGAGCTATTGTTTGCTTTTGTCTCCATTCTCCCAACTTAGAAATATTTGTGCTGAAATCTTCAAATCTATAGATATAGCTTCGATCAGCAGCTAAAAATAAGCTTAACTTTTCCAGGCTGTAGTTTAAAGCCTCTTTTAAACTTTGTTGATCAGCTCCTACAAATTTAGTTGAAATTTTAGAAATTAAATTTTCCAATCGATATTGAAATTTAAGCTTTTTTATCCGCATTTTTCTGGCTGAGATATCCCTTAAGATACTTACATAATTACATTTTGAGTTTTTGGTGCAGATTGGAGTAATTTTTAATTCGCCATCAAAGGTACTCCCATCTTTTCTTTTGTTTTTTAGTTCACCTGAATACAGCTCACCTTTAGCAACTTTTTGCTGGATTTTCTGCTGGATCTCAGCTGCATTTTCACCTGCTATAAGCTGTATAGCCGTTTTGTTTTTAAGTTCTTCTAAACTATAGCCTGATAATTCTTCGGCCTTTTTGTTCATAAAAATTATCTCAAAATCTTTATTCTGTAGGAAAACAGCATCAGAAATATTTTTCATGGCTGCACTTAAATAAATGTTTTCTTGCTCTTCTCTTTTGCGCTTATCGATATCTATATCGATCCCTACCATACGTACCGGGTTACCCTCGGCATCCCACTCACTTACCCTGGCTCGATCTTTAATCCACTTCCACTTACCAGAAACAGTTTTAATCCTGTGTTCACTTTGATAGAAATCCGTTTTACCCTGAAGATGTTCAGCAATTAAATACTTAACCTTTTCCCTGTCATCAGGATGGACTAAAGACTCCCAGTCTGCAAAAGAAAAATCTTCTTTAGCTATTTTTTCTGCTTCCAGGCCGACCATTTCTTTAAAATTGTCATTGTTTTTAATCTGATCGCTTTTTAAATTCCAGTCCCAAATACCCAGGTTAGCAGCATCTACAGCCAACTCGAGCCTTTCTTTAATTTCGGCTAATTCTTTTTCTTTTTTAACCCTGTGGGTGATATTCCTGCTGACAAGTAAAAATTCATTTCCTTTTGTTTTTTCAATTTTAAGCAATCTGCCGGCATAATCTTCCAGACCTTCTTCCATCTCCAACTGATATTCAAAATTTTGCACTTGATTTGTTTGTTCTGCCAGTTTTAAATTATCCCGCAGCTTTTTAAGTAGCTCACCCGAGAATATTTCTGATATCTGCTTACCGATAATCTCATCTTTTTTTCTGTACAATTCTTTTTCTAAACCTGACCAAATATCTAAAAACCTCTGCTTTTCATCAAGTAAAATTATTACTTCAGGTATATTAGAAACTATTTTATTTAAGTACTTAGTCTTATCTGCTAATTTTTTGTTTAAATTATGGTTTTCAGTTCTATCAAGCAGATTTACTAAAAGAAGACCATCTTCTAGTTGATTAACTCTCAATTCTACATATTTCTCCTGATCGTTCTTACATCTAATTTTGGTCAGGTTGCTGTAAACACCCGATTCTATCTCTCTATAGAATCTCTGACTGGTTCTGCTTCTTATTTTCTCATCTGGATAGGCAAGTTCAAGCCACTCTTCTATATGACCTAGTTCTTTTTTGCTGTAACCTATTATCTCGACTGCAGTTTTGTTTATGAAAAGAAAATTGCCCTCCTGGTCAAGTACAGCGAGCCCTAATTTCAACTTATCGAATATTTTGCTGTATGACTTAATTTTATCCATTTTTATCACCACTATTATATTTTTAACTAAAATTACCATCTATGCTTAATAATTATAATTCAAGTAATATTTTTATTATCCTGCAAGAAAATTATTTTTTCTAGAACAAAAAAAGCTCATCGTAATATAATTTGTTAAATTCTGAAAATTTATAATATTAGGAGTATCTGTTTTTTAATTGATTCTAATAGACTTTAATCAACAATAATGGTTGCTGAAGGGTTTTGCTTTTCTATCACTTTAAGCATATAATACTTATACAAGGTTCTGAGGAAGTCCTAAGATTGAATGTTTGCAAGTAGTATTTTGAAATTCTTATTTAAGTAAATTTCCTGGCGATTTAGTAAGATCAAAGCCGAAGAAATTACTAACAGAGAAGACCAAAAAGTAATTATTAAGGGATAGCCTTCTTTAATAATAAACTTTAAGGAAATCAAAATTAGTAATGGAGGGCTAAATCAAAAAGAAAAAGAAAAAATAAGAAGAGTAAAAAAACAAACTACAAACAGGAAATCGAAGAAGATTCGTCAGAACCTTGTTATTTTTTGTCTAATTTTAATTAAATTATTGCTGAGAAAAAATAAATGCCCCTATTAAGGGGCATTTTTATATTCACTACTCTATTACTTTATTCAATTGTTATATTTTTTTATCAACTATTCTTTAAGCAGTTTGTGATAATCCTGAATTGCTTTAATTTTGTAATCACTTTTGATTGCTGCTTCTATACCATCAACACTTGCTTTAGCAGCTGTGGTTGTCGTGATATATGGTATCTTATACTTAATAGCTCCAGAACGAATATAGCTGTCATCTTCTATACCCTCTTTACCGATCGGGGTATTAATGATCAGCTGCAGATCGCCATTTTTAATGGCATCGATAATATTTGGTCTGCCCTTGTTCAATTTGTTGATTACACTGCTTTCTATACCACTGCCTTTTAAGAACTGATGGGTTCCCTGAGTTGCTTTTATCTCAAAACCCAGCTCTACGAGTTTTCTAGCAGTAGATATTATTTTCGGCTTATCATTGTCATTGACGGTAATTAATACCTTACCTGAAAGCGGTAGTTCTAAACCTGCTGCCGTCTGAGCCTTGTAAAAAGCATGGGAATAACTCTCCGCGATACCCATTACCTCACCGGTTGCCTTCATCTCCGGTCCTAAGACAGGATCAATATTATCGAACTTATCAAAGGGGAATACCGCCTCTTTAACACCTGTATAGGGTATTATTTTGTCTTTAAGATTCAGATTTGCAAGTGGTTCTCCTAACATCAACCTGGTTGCCAGACGGGCCATATTAATTCCTGTCACCTTACTCACCAGGGGTACCGTTCTGGATGCCCTTGGGTTTGCCTCGATAATATATACTTTTCCTTCATAAATGGCAAACTGGATGTTCATCAGACCGACCACATCTAATCCCTCGGCTATTTTGGCACTATAGTCCTTAATGGTCTCCAGCTGCTCATCTGTAATATTAATAGAAGGAATCGCACAGGCACTATCACCGGAGTGGATACCGGCTTCTTCTATATGTTCCATCACTGCTGCAACAAATGTCTCTTTACCATCTGTTAGAGCATCAACTTCTGCTTCTAAGGCATCTTCTAAAAATTTATCGATCAAGATAGGGTGTTCTGCTGATACTTCTGCTACTGCAGTATTGATATATTTAGTCAGACTTTTTTCATCATAGACGATCTCCATTCCCCTACCACCAAGTACATAAGAAGGCCTCAGCATCAGCGGATAGCCAATACTTTCCGCAATTGCATATGCTTCTTCAACAGATTTTGCAATATCGCTTTCTGGTTGGGGAATATCTAATTTATTCATTAAAGCTCTGAACTCTTCTCTGTTTTCAGCAAAATCGATGCTTGCCGGTGAGGTTCCCAGAATATTGACACCAGCCTCTTCTAATTCTGCGGCGATATTCAGCGGTGTCTGACCCCCAAACTGAACTATCATCCCATCCGGTTGTTCTTTTTCGTAAATTCTCAATACATCTTCTGTGGTTAAAGGTTCAAAATATAGTTTATTTGAAATATCATAATCGGTTGAAACAGTTTCAGGATTACAGTTGACCATAACCGATTCGTAGCCAAGATCATCTAAGGTAAAGGCTGCGTGAACACAGGCATAGTCGAATTCTATTCCCTGGCCGATCCTGTTTGGCCCACCACCGAGGATCATTACCTTTTTGTTATCTGTAGAACCAACCGGGCTAGCTTCCATATTATATGAGGAGTAATAATATTCTCCATCTGCTCCACTTACGGGAACGATATCAAAGTTGCCTTTTTTGCCGGCTTTAAGCCGCTCATTTCTAAGTTCTACTTCTTCAGCCTGGGTTATCTCGGCTATATATCTATCTGAAAAACCATTTTCTTTTGCCTTTATTAAAAGTTTTTCGGGAAGTTTTTCTCCTGTATATTCTCTGATTTCTTTTTCCAGCTCAACAAGTTTTTTCATCTCAGTTAAAAACCATCTATCAACATAGGTGATCTCATAGATCTCATCAATGGTAATTCCCTTCAGCATTCCCTGATAGATCAAGAAGAATCTTTCACTGGAAGGAGTACGCAATCTTTCTTTTATCTCTTCGGTACTCAAGTTCTGCAGCTCAGCTACATTACCCAACCCATATCTCCCTATTTCCAGAGAACGGATTGCTTTCTGCATGGCTTCAGCAAAGTTCTTACCGATGCTCATCGCTTCACCTACAGCTTTCATCTGGGTTCCCAGCTTATCTTCTGCACCTGGGAATTTCTCAAAAGACCAGCGGGCATATTTAACAACTACATAATCTCCACTTGGTTCATATTTATCAAGGGTTCCCTCTTTCCAGTAGGGAAGTTCGTCCAGGGTGATACCTACCGAAAGTTTGGTAGAAATCCTGGCAATAGGAAAACCGGTTGCTTTTGAAGCTAGAGCCGAAGATCTCGAGGTCCTGGGGTTCATCTCGATTACAACCATCCTGTCTTCTTCCGGATTATATCCGAACTGAAAGTTAGCTCCACCGATTACTCCAATAGCATCTGCTATTTTGTAACTGTATTCTTCTATTCTATCCTGTACATCCTGAGAAACCGTCAGCATCGGAGCTACACAAAAACTGTCACCTGTATGTACACCCATCGGATCTACATTTTCTATAAAACAGATCGATATTTTTTTGCCATTATCATCCCTAACCAGCTCTAATTCTAATTCCTGCCAGCCGATTACCGCCTCTTCGATCAGAACCTGATTGATCATGCTGGCTGCAAGTCCATTTTCAGCTATATTTCTCAGTTCTTCTACATTATAGACAAGTCCACCACCGGTTCCACCCATCGTATAGGCAGGTCTAACCACAACCGGGTAACCGAGATCATGGGCTATTTTTTCGGCCTCATCTACAGAATAGGCAGGAAGACTGCGGGGCATGGGAACATCCAGTTTTTCCATCTCCTCTTTAAAGGAAATTCTATCTTCTCCCCTTTTGATCGCTTCTGGTTGAATACCGATGATTTCCACACCGTGTTCTTCCAGTATTCCTGCTTCATAAAGTTCTGATGATAGGTTTAAAGCTGTCTGTCCACCCAGATTAGAAAGTAGGGCATCTGGTTTTTCCTTTTCTATTATCCTCTCTAAACTGCTTACATTCAACGGTTCAATATATGTTCTATCTGCCATCTCCGGGTCTGTCATAATAGTTGCCGGATTCGAATTAACCAAGACTATCTCATATCCTTCTTCCATCAATGCTTTACATGCTTGTGTACCTGAATAATCGAATTCACAGGCCTGTCCTATAACAATTGGGCCTGACCCAATTATTAACACCTTCTTAATATCTTCTCGTTTTGGCATAACTGCTCTCCTCCTCAAATATATTAATGCTGTATTATACTTTATATGTTAGCTTTAATATTCCTGCTTAAAATTTTCACTATTTTTTTGACGAAATCAATTCTTCGTTGTACAATAAATAAAAGTGTTCAAATTATGCAAAAAAAATTACTCTGGAGCTGAAGATAATGGTTGAATTAGAACTTGCTTTTTCCTCATTTATAATAGGGCTTTCTGGAGCCATGATGCCGGGTCCGCTTTTAACCTATGTGATCAACGGCAGTCTACAAAAAGGCTTTATAGCTGGTCCACTGATCATCACCGGCCATGCCATCCTGGAGCTTATTCTGGTTGTACTGCTTCTTTCCGAGATGAATAGACCTTTTTGCCAGCCCACTATTTGCTGCTGTAATCAAAATAGTCGGGGGGTTAGTTTTAATCCTGATGGCAGCTGATATGATAAAATCTGCCCTAAGTAAAAAGATATCATTCGAAAAAGCTTTAGAAAAAGACTCAGACGGGGAAGAAAAATTAAGAGCTTTGATCCTGCCAGGGGCACTGATCAGCATCGCCAATCCATACTGGACGATCTGGTGGGCAACGATCGGAATGACCTATCTGGCAAATGCATCCCAGTACGGAAATACGGCTACTGCTTCCTTTTTTATGGGCCATATTTCTGCCGATTTTGCCTGGTATGCCCTGATCGCCTTTTTTATCTCAAAGGGAAGAAAATTTTTAAATGACAGCATCTATCATAAATTGATAATAGTTTTTTCTCTGTTTTTAATATATTTTGGGGTTTCCTTTTTAATCGACTCTATTCAATATTTTATTTAAAGGGTTTCCACCCTGTTTCTGCCATTATTTTTGGCTTTATAGAGAGCCCTATCTGCCCTTTTTAAAAAGCTTTCGGCATTATCTTCTGCCTGTATCTCCGTTATCCCCATGCTGATGGTTACTTTTTTATTGATTTCGGCAAACTCCAAATTACTGACTTTTTTTCTGATCCGCTCTGCATAGTTTTTTCCCTCTTTAAGTGAAGTCCCATTTAAGATGATCGTAAATTCCTCTCCACCTATTCTAGAGGCTAAATCTCCCTGCCTTGTTTCATTTAACAATAATTCACCGACTTCTTCTAAAACTCTATCACCTGCACCATGCCCATAATTGTCATTGATCTTTTTAAAATGGTCCAGATCACACATCACCAGCGAAAGTGAAAGTGAGTGTCTTTTGGCATTGGCTATCATCTTTTCGAAGTATTCCATAAAATGTCTCCGGTTGCTCAAACCGGTCAACTTATCGGTTTTTAGTAATTCCTCTATTTTTTGATTTGCCTTCTCTAATTTAACGTTCTTCCTGCTCAATTCTCTGGTCTTATTTGCCAGCTCATTATTTAAACGACTGATCTTATTTATTATCTCACCCTGATCGGGAGCGTTTTCTTTGGCTATCAAATAATAGCCATCTGCTAAAATAAAAAAGTATGAATTATACTGATTATAGAGCCTGTCGATTATAACATCTTCTTCAAAACAGAGATTGACCTTCTGATAGCTCCTTTTTGAATCAAAATCGAGAGTTTTTAGGCTGGAAGCTCTAAAGATATCATCCATTTTTTTGTTTTTTATCTCCTGCTTATCCATATTTACCGTTTTTAAAAATTTTTCATTACAGCCCCTGATATATAAGTCCTCATCAAAATTAACCAGAAGATAAGAACTAATTTTTTCTAAAAATAAATCTAAAGGATAGGGACACTTCGAATAAAGATCATCGAACATAATTTATCCCTCCCAGTTTTCCCACCATTTTTTTGCAATCTCTACCGCCTCTTCTCCATTTTGTGCACAGGCATCAGCATCTGTTTTTTTCCAGAGCTCAGGATTTTCATTAAAAACTTTGCCACCAACCATGATTTTTAAATCAGCCAATTTTTCATTTTCCTTAATTTTTTTGATCGTATCATTCAAATTATCTATATTAAAGGCCATCGAAGCAGATAAGCCGAGTAAAAAAGGCTGCTGCATTTTTAAAAAATCTATCAGTGCCTCTATAGGCGTATCAGCACCCAGATGATCAACATCCCAGCCATCCATTTCTAAAGAATCTGCGATGATCCGCGAACCAATCTCATGGTATTCATTGGCAGCAGCTGAGATAACGGCCTTACCTTTAAGAGCTTCTTCTAAATCGATCACATAGATATAAAGACCGGAGATTACCCGGGCCACAATCGAAGTGGCTAAATGTTCTTCAGCCTCCGAGATTGCACCTTTCTGCCACAAAAAGCCGACTTCATACATTGCCGGCTTAATTATATGATTAAAAAAGCGCTGCAAATCTTCTTTTTGCTCGATCTCTTCTTTAGCAAGTTTTAAAGCACTTTGATGATTTCCATTGAGGAGATATTTAAAAAATAAATTATATACTGTTTTCATATCTTCCGGAATATCTATCTGATCATTATCAATTTCTCTTGATAATTCAATAAATCTTTGATGATTATTCAGCATAAAATTATAGATTTCGATTATCTCTTCTGCATTTTCAGAACTGAGCTTCTCTTCGATTGCCTTAATCCACGCTTTCAGTTCTGCTGGAAAATAGTCGAAGCTGAAGCCGTGACTGTAATAGGTCATATAAACCCAGATAACCGTTCTGACAAGCAGTTTATAGCTGTTGAGCTTAAAAACATTAGCCATAAATCTGGCATGATTATCATGATTATTATGCATTTTAGAGATGGGATTATGTCCAATCAGCTCATAAATATCATCTCGATTGCTTAACTGCTTATTTACCGCATCTCGTAGTATTTCTTTCTTTTCTCTGTATTCTGCTGCTGCAGCTGCTGTGATTTCTGCTAGGTTGACAAGTTCATTGTAAATATTTCCGGACATCTGATCACCTCTTCATAAATTTAAGTACTCTACTTATATAATTTCCCTTTAACTCTTAAAAATCCTGCATTTTTTACTTTATTCGACATAAAACTTGCTTTTATGGCCCGAGTTTTGCTCATTTTTTAAATAGGTAGTGGCTTATAAACCATTCATTACCATCATTATAACCGAAAAACTCTGCAGAGGATATGAAAAAGGTCCGCCAGAAGTTCCACCATTTTTCGGCCTGTTCAGCACCATAGGTTTGCTCGAAAATTTTTCTGATTTCTTCTTTCTGCTCATCCATCTTTTGCAGCCAGCTGAGCAGTGTTTTTTGATAGTGGCTTCCGGAAACCGCCCACTGTTTCTCTAAACTTAAATTACCACAGAAGTAGTGGAGCAGGTCCTGGCTGGGCATTGTCCCACCAGAGAAAAAATGGCGGGCCATCCAGCTCATACTTCCCCTGTCTTCATAAAGATAGGGATAGGTGTGGTGGGAAAAGATGTGAACAAATAATTTGCCATCTGTTTTTAAAAAGTCGCTGACCTTATCGAAGAGCAGCTGGTAGTTACGCATATGTTCGAACATCTCTATAGAAAGAACCCTGTCATATTCTCTTTCCGGCTGAAAATTATTGATATCTGCTTTTAGGGCTCTTAGGTTCTTTAATTTTCTGGCCCTGGCCTTTTTTTGAATATAATCGATCTGCAGCTGGGAATTAGAAACTGCTGTAACACTGCAGTCTGGATAATTTTCGGCGATATAGAAGCTCAATGAACCCCAGCCACAGCCGAGATCCATGATCTCCTGCCCATTTTCTATCTCTGCCCTTTTAGTGCTCAACTCTAACATGGCCAGTTCTGAGTCTTCTAAAGTGCTTTTTTTAAAATCTTCCCAATAACAACAGCTATATTTTAGATTATCTCCCAGAATTTTCCCGAAAAAAGCGGGTGGTAGTTCATAATGCTGTTCATTGGCAGCATCAGTTTGAACTGCGATCGGCTGTTCTTTGAGTTCTGCAATAAATTCATTCAGTTTTGTAGAACGCTTTTCTACATCGGTAATCTGCTGATTTTTGATTTTATGTGCTAAAAGTTTCCTGATCGAATAGCGGAGTAGAAAATCGGGCAGCCAGCCTTCTGCCAGTATTTTATCTAAATTCATAAAGCACACCTTCTTTCTTTGTTTGATCTTCAAATTAATTAAATGATTTGAAAGGCAAAACAGCCTCAAAGAGGCTGTTCTATATTCAGTTTAAATTTTCTTTTAATTTTCCTCTAAAAAGTTGTTGATTATCTTAAGCAGATCCTCTTCTAAAAGTGGTTTGCAGATAAAATCATCAAAACCTGCCTGATTGGCATTCTTCTGCTCCTCTTCCGTAGCAGCAGCGGTTAAAGCCACCACCGGTAAATCTTTAATACTCTGATCTTCCTGTATCCTGGCTAAGGCCTGATAGCCATCCATAACCGGCATCTTTAAATCCATGATGATTAAATCAAATTCTTTATCTCTGCTGAGCTGATAGGCTTCTTTACCATGTGCAGCCTCGATAACATTAATACCTTTTCTGTTAAGGCGATCTTTAAGCAGCTCCCTGTTTAATTTCTCATCATCAACAACAAGCACAGTAGCATTTCTAAACTGTTTTTCAAAATGCGGTTTATTTTCTGAAAGCTTAATCTCATTTCCACTCGCAGATTCTAGAGAAGAAAATTCTATTTTAAAAACACTTCCCTTTCCTGCTGTACTCTGAAGTGAAATCTGCCCATCCATCATGTCGACCAAACGCCTGGTGATAGAAAGCCCAAGTCCTGTACCACCAAACTCCCTGGTGCTTTCTGCGTTTTCTTGAGAAAAAGCCTTAAATATTTCTTCCTGTTTTTCTGCTTTGATTCCGATCCCAGTATCCTGAACTATTATCCGCAGCTTGATATTGTTGTTACCTTTTCCTGAAACAGGACGGCAGTAAACACCGATGAAGATATGACCACTCTTTGTAAATTTAACTGCATTATCAAGGAGATTGATCATGATCTGTCTGAATCTGAACTCATCCATTTTGACCAGGGGTGGCAGGTTATCCATCTTAAGCTGAAAATCTAGACCTTTTGCTTTAACCTTATCGGCAAAGATAGCGGTAATATTTTCAAGCAATGCTGCCAGATCTATATATTCATAATTTATCTCTATTATTCCTGCCTCAATTTTAGACATGTCCAGAATATCATTGACCTGATCTAAAAGGCTATCTCCGGCCGAGCGAATAGATTTTATATAGCGCTTATAATTATCTTCTTCTAGGTCTTTGGCTAAAAGTTCGGTATATCCCATTATTATATTGAGTGGGGTTCTGATCTCATGGCTCATATTCGCTAAAAACTGACTTTTAAGTTCATTGGCTTTTTCTGCCTTAACAGCCATTTTGTTTGCTTTATCCATCGATTCTTGCAATTTTTGGTTTGTTTTTACTAGTTCTTCTTCGACTCTTTTTTGGACTGTAATATCTGTCATTACGGTTAAAATAAATTGCTGGCCCTGGCTTTCGATGATCTCACCGGAAAACAGCAGCTCCAGTACCTCGTCTCTTTTATTTAAGAGTTTTAGCTCTATATTATTTACACTGCCTTCTTTAATAATCTTTTTGATTATTTTCCTGCGCTTTGCTTTATCTGCAAATAGTTCTAATTCTCGGCAATTTCTACCGATTATCTCTTCTTTAGAATAACCCATTTTACTTAAAAAAGAACTATTAACTTCGATAAAACTAAAATCAACAAGGGTATTGACGGTCATCAGAGCAGGATTATTGTTGAAAAGTTTGTTAAATTTCTGGAGAGCTTCCTGCTGTCGACTTACATCTTTGGCAATCGCAAAGATTACCTCTTTTCCGTTCCACTTTCCAAACCAGATCCTGGTTTCTGATGGAATTAAACGCCCATCTTTGCTTTCTAAAGACATTATTTTTCCGGCAGCCATATCGGCCAAAAGCTGCTGGATCTCTTTACCCTCTTTTTGAATATATATATCGGCAAAACTCATAGCTGCCAATTCTTCTTTGCTGTAGCCAAGCTTTTCTATAGTAAGGTGATTGGTATGGGAGATCTCTCCCCTGTAATCAGAGATGAATATCATATCATCCATCGATTCAAAAAAGGTTCTAAAATTTCTCTCGCTTAATTTAAGCCTGTCTTGAATTTCTTTCTTTTCGGTTATTTCATCAACGATCAGCTGAACCCCTGTCACTTTGTCATCTTCATGGCGGGGGGTAAGATGGACCCGCAACCAGATATTTTTACCCCATTTTGTACTATAATTAAGCTCATAGGTGGCAGGCTCATTTTCTGTCATGCATTTTTCTATTTTTTGAGAAAATCCTCTTTCTATCAGTAGAGGAAACTTAAGTAGATTGATCTTTTTGGTTTCAATTAGACCTGGTGAACCAAGTATCTCGATCATCTTGGAATTTGCATAATCAATATTACCATTTCGATCAGCACTTAAAATCCCGATCGGCGCCTCTTCAGACAAGCGGCTGAATTTTTCTCTACTTTTTTTAAGTGCTTCTTCCTGTTTTTTCTTTTGGTCTATATCGATGTTGATTCCTAAAATCCGTTTTGCTTTACCTCGCGGATCAAGTTGATAACTTTTTCCCCTGACCTCGACCCATTTCCACCCACCATTTTTACATTTAACCCTTAATTCTTCAGCAAAAGGCTCAAGTTCCTCAACAGCCTTTTCGATGATTTTTAAAGTCTCTTTTTTATCTTCGGGATGGATTATTTTAAAAGCACTATCAATATCTATCTGTAGTTGATCATCTTTATAACCGAGCATTTTATAAAAGTTAGGACTAAAATAGGCTTTATTATTTTCGAGGTTCCACTCCCAGAAAGTGTGTTCTGCAGCTTCCATAGCCAGCTTTAATCTTTGATTGGCCTGACTGAGAAGTTTTTTGTTTTCTCTGCTCTCAATCAATAACGTTAGCTGTCTTGAATAGAGCTTTAAAAGCTCTCTATTTTCTAAATCTTTATCTTCTGGCATCATTATAACAAAGTAGCCGCTTAAAAAATCATCTCTAATGATTTTAAAGAAATAGCTATTACCCAGTCCGAAAAGCTGTTGAAGTTTTAAAATAATCTTTTTTGGGATAAGCCCTTCAACCAGTTCATTAAGGCTCTGATAAGAGATGATTTGCTCGTCTTTTTCCTTGAAATCTCCAAAATCTTCAGCAGACCACTTCCAGTTAAAAAGATCTATTCCCAGCATAGAAAGACCCTCCTGGATCTTTTGCTCATCACCAGAGATAGCCCTCGTTTCATAAATTTTTTCTTCTTTATCATAGATGTTACAGGCCACATATTTGGCCCCGGAAAGCTCTTTTACCCTATCAGTGATCATCTGATAATCAAGCCTTTTTATATCTATATCAAGTGAATGATCAACCTCAGTGGTATCAGCCAACCTGTTTTTATCAAGCTCTCTCAGATGGGTGATAAAATAACCCTGCTGTGGAGAATGAACGCTCACCCTCAACCAGCTGTTCAAAGGTTTAAAAAACGCCTCAAATTCTCTTCTACCACCATTGAGGGCAATATCTCCATAAAAAGCTATCCAGTCAAATTCTCCGCTTTCAACCTCGGGAAATACTTCTCTAACCTTTTTATTAACTATATTTTCTTTTTCTAGGCCTGTTAATTTTTCAAAACTTGAATTGACCTCTAAAAACTCATAATCACAGGGGCGATTTTCTCCATCTAAAATAATTTTATGATAGGCAATTGCTGTAGGTGATTGAGTAAATAGCTTTTTATAATCGAGTTCTTCCATCAAACATCTTTCCTTCCTTTAATGCATTAATCTCTTTTTATTATACATTATTTTGCTTGAAAATTACATTTCTTATAATAAATAATAACCTTTATTATTTATTCTACAATAAATGATAAATACCTTTTTTCTTCGACTTGAATTTAAAGGTTTTAAACTGTTTTTGTAGAATTATTAACATTAGAAGAAATAATGTTAATAATTAAAGCATTAAATCAATGGAAAGGACATAAATTATGCGCCTGATATTAACAGAAGATATTACAGAAAATATGAAATTAGCAAAAGCAATCTATGACAATGGTAGTATACTTCTCAATCAGGGAGTAGAAAACTTAAGCCATTATAAAGAAAGGCTGCTGGAACTGGGGATAGATCATCTATATGTTGAAGATAAATATTCAGCTGAAATAGAAATAGATCAAGTGATCAAAGATCAGACCAGACGCCAGGGTAAAAAGATCGTTAAAAATACCCTGGACAAAATATCTGATGGATTAGGTGAGGTAGAAATCAAAGCTTTAAAGAATTTAGTAGATGAGATAAGTTCAGAAATCATCTTAAATGATGAGGTGCTGCTCAACCTGCACAGCCTTAAAAAAACAAGTGATTATACCTATGAACATTCTTTAAATGTTGGTGTGATCTGTATAGCTATCGGAAAAATTTTAGGCTATAACCAAAATGATATATTTAAGCTGGGTATGGGAGGACTGCTCCATGATACTGGTAAAACAATAATCACGGGAAAAATACTCCAAAAAAAGGGTTCTTTAAGTGATTCTGAATATGAGATTGTTAAAAACATTCTGAACTTGGCTTTGAATACCTATAAAAATTGGATAGCATAAGCCCCCTCTCTAGAATCATGGTCTTTTCTCACCATGAAAGGTGGGATGGCAGCGGCTACCCAAGAGGATTAAAAGGAGAAGAAACCTAAAAAATTATCAGAATAGCTGCTATTGCAGATGTTTTTGATGCCCTTACCAGCAGCAGGGTTTACAGGGATAAGATGCCGACCCATGAAGCCCTTGAATATATCATGCACCATACAGAAAGATTATTTGATTATCAGATAGCAAAAAAGATGCTGCCCAGAATCTCTTTTTATCCCAATGGCTCAGAGATTATATTAACTTTTTAATTCTGCAATTGAAAATTATTGACTATTTTATTCAGGCGATTTACAACCCCTGCCTGTTCTTCACTTGATGCTGCAACTTCTTCTGCATTAGATACTGATTGTCGACTTACAGCAGCTATTTCTTTAACAGCTTTTTCTACATTCTGGCTGTTTTTGTTCATCTTAGAAACCTGAGCTTTAATATTGTTAATTAGTTTTTCAAGCTCTGAAGCCTGTTCTGTTATCTCTTCAAAGGAGTTGGCAGTAAGTTTGATTGCACCAACACTTTCTTCTACCGCTCCTTTGTTTTCATCCATATTGCTAACAGCTTTTTCTACATCTTTTTGAATAGAATTGATCAACTTTGTAATCTCTTCTGTAGCAGAAGCGGACTGTTCAGAAAGCTCCCTAATCTCATCTGCAACAACCGAAAATCCTCTTCCTGCTTCTCCTGCTCTGGCTGCTTCGATAGCTGCATTTAAGGCCAAGAGATTTGTCTGAGAGGCTATATCATTGATCATCTGCACAATTTCACCTATTTTATTCGAAAGATCACCTAAATTGTTGATCGTAAAAGCTACATCTTTCGAATTATTTTTCACATCTTCGATCTGATTAACAGAATTATTTATTGAATCATTACCAGCTTCTATATTATTCATAACCTTATCAGCCTGCTGATCCATTTCTTCAGACATACCTGTCACTTCTTCTATCTCAGTTATTAGTTCATTAATTTTAGAATTTGTTTCTTCTACCTGGGCTGACTGTTCTTCAGCTCCTGAAGCAACCTGTTGGATAGAATCGCCTACCTGTTGAGCTGCTGTAGCTACTTCTTCACCGGAAGCTGTTAATTCTTCACTTGAAGCGGAAAGATTACTGGAAATATCAGCTACTTTTCTTATAACTTTGTTTAAATCATCTTTCATTTTATTTAAGGAATTTGCCAGTACTCCAATTTCATCTTTGCGATTGATATTTAAATTAGAAGTTTTTAAATTACCTTCAGCGATATTATTGGCAAAACTAACCGCTTTTGAGATCGGATTAGTCACACTTTTAGAAAAGAAATATGCAGTTAAAGCAGATAAAATTACTACTACTAGTATTATCCACATCAAAAATGTTCTTAAGCGATCAACAGCAGCAAAAGCTTCATTTTCATCGATCTCTGCTATTAAAGCCCAATTAAATCCAGCTGTTTCTATAGGAGTATAGGAACTCAAAACATTAACACCTCTGTAATCTTCAATCACCTTACTGTCTTCCATCCCTGCTAATGATTCATTAACTGCATCTGTATCAATACTCTGTTCTAATATTGTTGCTGTCTGAGAAAAGCGTGAATTAGATCTCATCAATTTATCAGATCCAACAAGATAGGTTTCTCCACTTTCACCAAGTCCTGTTCGCTCATTCATAATTGCATTGATATCTTCATCAGCTACCTGTAATGCTAAAACTCCCAGAAGATTACCATTCTCCATAATCGGGCTGGAAATGAAGATAGCTGGTTCATCTGATGGTTCATAATGTTCATAGTCTACCAGGGTAGTATTATCTCTTCCTTCTCTAAATGCTTCAGCAAGATTACTATCACTGTAAGGCCCATTCATGAGATTTGTCCCGAGATCATCCTCTTGGGCAACAGTATAGACCACTTCTCCATCATTATTAATTAAGAACAAATCATAGTAACCATATTCTTCTATGTAGTTGTTAAAATAACCATCAAAACGCTCTATCACGGTCTCATATAAACTTCCTTCTAGACCACCAGCTTCATAAAGCTCTGGAATAGTATTCATTGCCGACTGAACATCCATAGAAGCACTTAATATTTCTACATCACCTAATCTTTCAGCAAAAAAAGCATCTATTTGGTTAGCTTTAATCTCTCTAACAGCCCTTAAATTGTTAAAAGCCTGTTCTTCTAATGCTTCTGATGAGTTATTTAAACTTAAAAATCCAATCACCAGGGCAGGAATAATGCTAATCAATAAACAGACAGCTATTAATTTAAAAGAAAAACTTAAACCTTTGGTTTTTATTTTATTGTTTTTATTTTCTTTTTTTGAAAACATTAATTTTCCCCCTTTTTTTAAACTATCCTTTAAATAAAGCTTTTAAGTTTTTATTTTTGCGCAATACCCCCTATCAGATTTGATTTTCTTTATATTCACTTATTGTTATTTTTGAAGTTTTACTAAATATCTTCTTCAATAGTTATTATCGTCACTTTTATCTAAATTTTAAAATAATTAAAAGTTCTGATAGCTGATTAAATTATTTTAGCCACCTTATATGCTTTAAAACTCTATTTTTCGACAATATGCCATCTTTTTGAAATTTCTTTTACAAATAAAAAAACAGCCTCCTAAAATACTTAGAAAGCTGTTAAAAAAATATTCGTTCTTTTTGCTAAATATGCTATTTTCCTTCCATCATTTGCAAAAATTCTTGAGCAAGATGTGGATCAAACTGAGAACCTGCACACCTTTTTATTTCTGCCAGGGCTTTTTCCGGAGGCTGTGCACTGGTATATGGTCTATCATTTGTAATTACATCATAGGCATCAATAATAGAAATTATCCTGGCCAGCAAAGGGATTTCTTTGCCTTTTAATCCCCGGGGATAACCATTGCCATCCCAGTGTTCATGATGAGATAAAATTTCTTCTGCAATCACCGCAAACTCTGCTGAAGCTGAAGCTATCTCAAATCCCTTTTGAGGATGGCCCTGCATAATCTGCCATTCTTCATTGCTCAAACGCCCGGGCTTTGTTAAGATGGCCTCAGAAATGGTTGTTTTACCTATATCATGTAATCTTGCCAGCAGTGACAACCTATTTAAGTCATAGTTGGAAAGACCCACCCTTTTACCGAGTTCACCGGCAAGCTTGCTCATCCTTAAAGCATGTTCTTTTGTCTCATTACTTTTAGCTCCCAGGGTACTCAAAATATTTTCTACAATTTTACTTTTAGCACTGCTGCTCTCAAGTAATTTGTTCTGATCCATATTTTTTTCAGCTACCTTTAATACTTCTGAAAGTTGATCAGACTTTTTTTCTGCTGTCGCTGCTCCAAAAGAAATTGAGATCGGAAGATCCAATTTTTTACTTTCTGCAAAATGAGATTTTAAGCTACTTATAATATTTAATGCTTGAGCCATATTGCAGCCTGGTAACAGGATTATAAATTCATCGCCTCCCCAGCGGGCTAAAAGATCTTTTTCTCTGATAATATCTTCCAGAATATTTGCAGTTTGTTTTAACAGTTGATCCCCTTTTTCAAAGCCATAACTGTCATTAACTATCTTTAAACCATTTATATCAGCAATAATCATACTTGTAGGTAGACTGTTTTTTAAATCAAAATTTGTCATAATATTTTTAAAATATCTTCTGTTATAAAGTCCTGTTAAATTATCTTTGTCCAATAAATTACTTACTTCTTCTTTTTGTTCACGGCGCTGTTCCGTAACATCCCACCAGGATCCAACAACCGTAATCACTCCATTTTCTCTACGGCTAACTTTTTGCTGATCATAAAGCCAGTGATATTTACCTTCTTTATCTTTAAATCTATATTCATCTACAGAGCTATCTGTTTTTTTGACATTCATCATCTTTGCTTTTACTATCTCTCTATCATCAGGATGAACACAGTTTAAATGAAATTCTTCATTATCTATAAATTCATCTGCACTAAAGCCGAGTACATTTTTAACATTTTTATTTATATACAGTATTTTATGACTGTTAGCGATAACTTGATAAGAATAAATTACAGCTGTAGTTTCTGAAATCAGATGTTCAAGTTTTTCTCTATTTGTTTTAAGCTCTGCTTCGATGTTTTTCTGTTCTGTTATATTAATGACCAGACCAATAATTTTATTGTCATCATTTAAATTAGCTGATTCTTTAACCCAGCATTTTTCTCCATTCTTTTTTATTATTCTGTGCTCATATTCTAAAGGAATGCCTTTTTTCATGTCGATAATAGGACTATTCATTCTCCTCACATAAACTCGATCTTCAGGAGCCACCCTTTTTAGGAAATCTTCAAATCGACCTTCAAATTCTCCCGGTTTTAAGCCAAAAATTTGCTCACATTCCGGAGACCATTTAAGAGCTGTAGTTGCAATATCATATTCCCAAAAACCCATTTTTGAAAAGCTAAGGGCATGACTTAGTTTCTGATCCTTACGCCTGTTATCAGTTATATCATCAGCAGAACAAACTACATATTCTACTTCTCCTGCCTCATTAAGCCTGGGGTTTTTTGTTATAGAAAGCAGCCTTTTTTCTTTCTGACCACTATATACCCATTCTTCTGTAATTAGCTTTTCTTTTTCTTTAAACACCTTTTGATTGCTTTTACGACAGGACTCAACCTCTGCGGGGGTGAGAAAATTACTCAATTTTTGGTTTTTTAACACTTCTTTTTCTACCCCCATAAAATCAGCATGGGCTTGATTAAGCCTTCCATAAGTAACTTCATCTTTCAAATACCAGACCTGGGTATCTATAGTGTCTAATAATAATTCCAGTTTTTCTTGCTTATCTTCTAATGCTTTTTCTTTTCTTTTTCTTTCACTAATCTCGTAAAAAATTGTTGTAAAATAACCTTTTTTATGGCTAAAAACTGTTACCTCATACCACCTGTCTAATGGCTCAGAATACTGTTCAAAACTTTTTTCTTCTCCACTAAGTGCTATCTGACCATAAAACTCTATCCAGTTAAACTTAGATTTTTTTATACCTTTTAAAACCTGGCTGACTTTTTTATTTATTATTTCTGTTATTTTTAAACCTGTCATTTCTTCAAATTGTTTATTCGCTTTTAAAAAGATATAATCAACTGCCTTATTATTTTTATCATATATAACTTTATGATGGGCAACAGCAGCAGGAAATTTACCGAACACTTTTTCATATTCCTTAATTTTAGTCTGCCTCTTATTTCTCACTATTTGCCATTCCTTTCTTTTAATTATCTGATAATAATGCTTCCTATTTAGTAATTTGTACACTAAGTCTATTTCTCCTTTATTATTTAGTAATATTTTTATTAATATGACAAAATATAACATTAAATAATATTATTCGAGTTTTATTTTTTGGTAAAAGCAGGTTTTTTAAAATCAATAAAGAAATATGAATTAAATAGAAATAATATTTTATAATAGAGGGGGAATTACTGTGTTAGATGATAAAAAAATTAATAAACTAAAATCTAGACTACATAATCACACAGAAGATATAGTGATGCAGACCTTAAAAGATTTACTAAAAAGAGAGGAATTCAGTAATGTTTCAGATTCGGAAGAGGCTTTGCTAGATATGGCAACTTATGCCTTAAATAGATTAGCTCCTAAATATGTTGCTACAGAAAAAGGAGAAGTTTACACAAAAACGGAAGAATTAGAGCAGCAGCATTCTGTAGATATACTATCTGTTGTAACAAAAGCGATTAAAGTCGTAAGTGAAGACCAAAATAATAATTAGATAAAAAACCCCTTCTGGAAAAACAGATTATAACATTTAATCTGCGCAGCAGGAGGGGGACAATCTTATTGATTTGGAAAGTCTTATTTTTGCTTTTAAGTTTAGAAATTTAAATCGTTTTTTTCTCTCATCATTTCTACAAATTTTGATGCCAATTCAGGGTCAAACTGAGTTCCGGCATTTTTTTCTATTTCCACCAGTGCTACTTTTTTACTCAATGCTTTTTTATATGGTCTACCATTTCTCATCACATCATAACTGTCAACAATTGCAAGTATTCTGGCTAAAAGCGGTATTTGCTTACCCTTAATAGCCCTGGGATAACCGTTGCCATCCCAATTTTCATGATGGGAAAAAACATCATATGCAATATGAGAAAAATCTTCTATAGCGGAACAGAGTCTAAAACCTATTCCCGGATGTTTTTTTATGATTTCCCATTCTTTCGGACTAAGCTTAGTTGGTTTCTGCAATATACTTTCCGGAATGGTAATTTTCCCGATGTCATGCAGGGTGGTAAGGAGTGAAAGTCGGTTCTGCTCATCAATAGACAAACCCAGCTTTTCGCCCAATAAAAGCGCTAATTTTTCCATCCGTTGAGCATGCAAATCGCTTTCTTGACTTTTTTCCTGCAGGGTTGTGAGCATCGATTTTACCATTTTGTTTTGGCCACTCTGTTTTTTGAGTAGCTTATTTTTATACATCTTATCTTCTGCTTTTTGTAGTACATTGTAAATATCATTATCCAATTTATACTTTGTACTTATTCCACCTGCAATCGAAACCGGAATATATTCATTTTTGCCTACCTCTATTTCTATCTCCACCTCTTTAAAGCGTTGATAGATTTGTTCAGCTTCCTCCTTAGTGGTTTTAGGCAGCAAAATCACAAATTCATCTCCACCCCAACGAGAAATTATATCCTCCTGGCGGAAAGATTCTTTAAAAACATGGGCTGCTTTAATCAACATTTGATCTCCAACTTTATGACCATAACTGTCATTTATTATCTTTAAACCATTTAAATCAAACATGATAATACTGATTGGAAGCTGCCGACCTGTATTAAACCTTTCAAAAGCTTCTTCTAAATAAAGGCGGTTATATAAACCGGTTAATCTATCATGAAAACTCATATGAGTAATTTTTTTCTCTTTTTCTTTTCTTTCAGTAATGTCTATATAAATTGCAAAACCACCTAAAAATTCTCCGTCAGCAATAACAGGTATCCCCCTAACAAGACATTGAATGGGATTACCATACTTATCATAGCGGGTTGATTCCGCATGTACTTCTTTGCCTTCCAAAAAATTACAGGTGAGTTCTTTATCAGCTGTATTAGATTTTCCCTGATCCATTACTTCATCAAGATTTAAACCTTTAATTTCTTCTAATTTATATTTAAATACTTCTTCAAATCTATCGTTTACATCGATAATTCGATGTTTATTATCTACCCGGACCATTGAATCAATACCTGAGTCAAAGATTGATTTTAACCATTCTTTTTCTTTAATAAGTCTATTTTCTGCTGATTTACGTTCTGTTATATTTTCAATTGCGATTACCGCACCACAATTTTTAAAATCATCATCAAAATTACAGAGTGAAGTTGTTCTCACAAAATAATAGTTTTTTTCTTCTGTTGAATCGCGGGAAATTTCCATGGTGAATTTTTCTCTATCACCACTGATTACAGATTTAACCCCGTCTATAAAATTTTGGGATACTCCATCTTTTTTTTCCAATGCAATCTGGAAGTTATCGATAAAGTTGTTACCTTCAGTTAATTTTTTCTGCTCAAAATTATTTTCTTCAAGAAAATCATACCAGGATTTATTTGCATAAGTAATTTCGCCATTTACATTTAATACACATATATGTGCAGAAAGAGAATCCAGGGTTGAGTTTATTAAATTGCGAGATTTTAACAGCTCATTTTTATATTCATATTCTGAAGTTACATCAGAGAAAACTAAAATAACTCCTTTCATTTCACCTTTATCGTCTTTTATAGGTGCTGCCGTATCAGCAATCTGTAGGGTATTACCATTTTTAGAAATCAGGGTTGTATCATTTGCCAAACCAACAGTTTTACCTTGCTCAAGAACTTTATTAACAGGGTTTTCTACGATATTTCCGTTATCCGCACTTCTGATTTTAAAAACTTCAGTTAGATCTTTTTCTGCAGCTTCTTTGAACTTCCAACCGGTCATTTTCTCTGCTGCTGCATTTATCATGGTTATTTTACCCTGTAGGTCTGTTGTAATTACCCCATCTCCGATTGAATAAAGAGTTGTAAAAAATTTATTTTTTAGATTCTCCATTTTTTTCTGGATATAGATGATTTCTAGATTGGATTCAATAAGTTCTTTAAAGCTTAACACTAAGCTATCTACTTCTTCTGAGAATTCATTTTCTTCTTTGTCCAAAATACAGATGGTACCAAATATCTGTTCATCAGGCCAGTATACTGGCCTGCCATGATAGGCTATCATTCCTAAATCAAGATCAGGATTGTCCTGCCATCTTCGATCTTTAAGTGCATTTGCTATCTCCAGCTTTTTACCCGTTTTTATCACATGTTCACAGTACAAACCATCCATTTCTTCTTTTTCTCCGGCCAGATAGGGATTAGCCTGATTCTGGCTTGACAGAAGAACTTTAATATAGGGAGCTTCAACCTTCATTATTAATGCTGCAGGAACATCCAGTAAGGAAGCCATGATATCTACAACTTTTTGCCATCTTTTTAGTGTTTTTTTTGGAACTTCAATATTTTTCGCCTGCAGTTTCATTGTTATGCCCCCTTTTTGTGAGTAAATAGCTGGAATAACTAAAAAATCGACTTAAAACCTCAAAAGTAGATATTATACCTTAATTATATTATATCTACTAATTTATTACAAATATATTAGCACATATTCTGGAAACAGCTTTAATTCACAATTAATTAAAAAAGACCTACCAGAGGCAGGCCCAATTTTAATTATTAAAGATTCTCCGATTCAATATATCAAATCACTCTTCATCTTCTTTCATCAATTCAACTTCAACAAAGTCAACCAATTCTTTTACTGCCTGCTCAGAATCTTCGCCCTCAGCTTTAATAGTAAATTTGCTTCCCCTAACAAGACCAAGGCTCATCACACCCATAATACTTTTCGCATTGACTTCTCTATTTTCATGAATAATGTTAATTTTAGAATCATACTTACCAGCCATTTCAACCAACTGAGCCGCAGGTCTAGCATGTAAACCTGTTCTATTTTTGACTTCTACAGACTTTTCATGTGACAAAAGCATCATCCCTTCTTTAATAGTTTTTGTTTGTTTCTGCTTGTTTGTTTTCATTTAGGATTATATATGATTTATTTTAGATTGTCAACATTTTTATTCACCCAAACCTGTTACCAATGCAACATAGGTACCTGGTGCATTGGTACCAGGTACCTATAACATCATCGACAAAAAGGTTTTGCTTAATTCGGGATCGAATTGTGTGCCAGAACATCTTTTGATTTCTGCTAGAGCCTCTTTTTTACTGATAGATTTTTGATAGCTTCTGTCATTTGTCATCACATCATAGGCATCTATAATAGTTATTATCCTTGCTAAAAGTGGTATTTCTTTGCCTTTAAGTCCACCAGGATAACCTGTACCGTCCCATCTTTCATGATGATGAAGAATCAATTTTGCAATTACAGAAAACTCATCTGTAGCCTGAGCTATTCTATAACCTTTTTCGGGATGGGTCTTTATTTCTTCCCATTCTTTTTTATTCAATTTCTCAGTTTTCTTTAATATTTTTTCTGGAATTGTTACCTTCCCTATATCATGGATGGTCGCCAGTAAAATTAGATTTTTTAAATCTTCATTGTTTAAATTCAATTCTTCTCCCAATTTTAGAGCTAACTCCGCCATTCTTTCGGCATGTTCTCGACTTTCATTACTTTTTGCACCGAGAGTTTCTAATAAGTTTTGAATTAATTTGTTTTTTTCGCTTCTTCCATTGGTTAATTTATCCTGATACATTTTTTTATCAGCCTGGTTGAGAATATCATATATATCCTGATTACAATCTGTTTTTACTGCTGTTCCAATACCAATAGATAGATTAACATCCTCTATATATTTTTCTCTACTTGTAGCCAATATTCTGTTAACTATTTGTTGAGCATCTTTTTCATCGGTTTTAGGTAAAATAACAACAAATTCATCTCCACCCAACCTGGCTATTATATCTTCTTCTCTCATAACCGAATTTAAAACTTCTGCAATTTTAATTAAAAATTGATCTCCTGTAGAATGACCATAGGTATCATTAATTAATTTCAAACCATTAGCATCTACCAAAATTAATGTTAAAGGTAGCTGTCTTTTTGTATCTAACCTCTGCAGTTCTTCTTCAAAAAAATTACGGTTATATAAACCGGTTAAGTCATCATGGTAGCTTAAATATTCTAATTTTTTTTCTTTGTTTATTATATCAGTTATATCCAACTGCATCGATAAAATACCCTCTTTTTGATCTGCTAAACTTATTTTTGTTTCCTTAAGTTTAAGATGATATGCTTCTCCATTAGGTTTTCTATTTTCTGTAATAAACTCAAATTCTTCATTATTAAGTATTGTTTCTATATTCTCTCTGGCAGTTTGTTGATGATCTGGAGGAACCAATTTGTCAAAAATACTACTGCCCTCTAATTCTTGTTTTTTAAAACCAGTTACCTCATAAAGGCTGTCATTAACCTCTAAAATATTCCCTTCTGAGTCTTCAAGCATCATACCGATCGGTGACTTATGAAATATTTTTCTATACTGTTCTTCTCTTATTTTTAGTTTATTTTCTAATTGCTTTTTCTGGGTGATATCTCTAACGAACTCGACAACACCTTCAATTTCACCACTGTCATCATTAATAATTGGATATGTATAGAGTTCTAAATATTTTTGGCTTTTACCATTAAGGCCTCTAACGATTTCACTTTCTACATTCCCACTCTTTAAACTTCTAATCGTTGGGCAATTATCACAGGGTTGATGGCTGTTATGGTATACCTCATAACATTTTTTGCCTTTTAGGGGTCTATTCTCAGCATACCATTGCTGCATTTTGGGATTGGTATAATTTATTGTTAGATCAGAATTTAATACACTTATTCCATCCTCAATACTTTCTAAGATGCTTTCTAGTTCTTTTTTGGTATCTTCCAGCTCTTTTCTAGTTTTTTCCTGTTTACTGATATCATCATATATTACATAAACACCTTTTATATCACCTTCTATTTTGATTGGTATTGCTTTGATCAAAAATTTTCTAGCTTTCCCTGAGCTGTCATACCTGATAGCTTTTGTGATTACCTTTTCGCCTGAAATGACTTTTTCTGATAAGGCTCTATCAGAAATACCAGATTTATTTTTTTCAAGCAGATCATCTAAATTTACCCCAATAATTTCTTCTGATTTAAAACCAAATTTCTTTTCAAATATTTTGTTAACTTTCATTATTTGATGCTTATTATTGAGCATTACAATAGCAGAAGAACTGTTCTCAAACAAAGCTTCAGCAAATTTAGTTTTCAACTTCTCTTGAGTTATATCCCGTCCAACTGCCTGAAAGAACCTCTTTTGAGATTCTTTATTAAATAATGAATAATCTTTCCATTTATGATATCTAAGCTCACCTTTATTATTGATAACCTTATGTTCATATTCTTCTGAGAAGTCACCTTTTTTTATTTTAGATAGAATATTATATATTATTTCTTTATCCTCATAAGGAACAAATTCAATAAATTTTTTACCTATTAATTCTTCTTTGGCCATACCTATATTTTCAGCATAGGAATCATTAACAAAGCTAAGGCTTGTATCCTCTTCAAATCTGCAGACCATTTCTTTTTGACCGTTAATTAAATTTAAATATGAATTTTTCTCTTTTTTTAATAAAAGTTCTGCTTCTTTTCTTTGCGTAATATCTTCAAATATAATCAAACTGCCTTCTGTAAATGATTTTATTTTCATACTTAAATATATATTTTCTTCCAATTTATCTAAAATCACTTCTGCCTTAAATAAATCTTTTTCCTTATTAAGTACTTTCTTAAACTCAGAATTAAAAATGTCAAAATTATGACTATTAAAAGAACTAACAACTTTCAATTTAAGCAAAAAATCTTCTGCCGACAAATTTAATATCCAATCTAAGCTGTTTTTATTGTAAATTTTATTTAAAAAAGTGCTGCAGTCTTTATTTATAGCTTCTATATCACCTTTTTCATTTAATAAAATTACCATAAAAGGTAAATTTATTAAATTATGCCAGGCCTTTTGTTTGCTTATTTTTTTCATTAAATATAGTCCTCCCCAAAATTATATTTAATTATAGAAGAATGTAAAAATTGGATAAATTATATAATTATTATATCAATTATTATACAAAAAATCTAATATTAATTTATTAATCGACAAAAAAAAGACCCACCTAATTGATTGACAAGAGTCAGTTCAAATTGGCAGGTCTAATAACTCGGAATATATATTTATATTAATCTTTGTGAGTTTTAGAAACTAACAGCAACCTCCGCCACCAGAACAACAACCATGATCACCATGATCGTGATTATGAGAGTGCCCATGTCCAGCATGATCATGGTCATGGCCTTCGTGAGAATGTTCAGGCTGCATAGCGTTCATAAGTACATCATTAACCTTTTTCATTAATTGGCTAAATTTTTGCTGTTTTTGCAAATAGTTTTTAGTTGTAGGAGTACTCCAGATTTTTTTCTGTAGTTCAGCCATTTCTTTTTTTAGCTCATCGTTCCCTCTATCTGTATCAATCATATGCTGAAGTCTTTCTACCTCTTCTACTAATTTAGATGCTTCTTTATCTGCATCTAAAGTGTTTTCAGCTTGAACCATTTCCTGAAACTGTTCCGACTCTACTAGTGCATCTCCCAATTGTTCTGCTTTTTTAATTACATTTGACATTTTAAAAACCTCCGTTTATTTAAAAATATAGATTTCTCATTGAACTAAATTTAAGTTTAACACATTTGCTTGCTTAAGTTAAGTTCAGTATTTACAAATAGTTAATTTAATTATTTTATACTTATTAGCCATCATATGCTTTTTTGGCTGACTCTATTACTTTTAGTGCATCCTCTATACCAGCCCAACCGTGAATATCAACCTTCTTCTCTTCTAAATCTTTATATACAGAAAAGAAATGTTTATATTCTCTTAAAATATGTTCCTCTAAATCATAGAGTGTGTTTACGTTTTCATATCTGGGATCATACTCAGAAACCGCCATAATCTTCTCATCCATACCTTTTTCATCTTCCATTATAAACATCCCAATTACTTTTGCTGTAATAATACAGCCTGGAAATGTTGGGAAAGTAGTAAGCACCATTGCATCTAATGCATCACCATCATCTGCAAGAGTGTTTTCTATAAAACCATAATCAGCCGGATAATAGACAGGGGAAAACATTACTCTGTCAAGCCTAAAAGCACCTTTTTCCTTGTCATACTCATACTTGTTGTTACTACCTTTGGGAATTTCAATCAAAACATCGATTATATTCTTACTCATTTTAATCCTCCTCATATAATATGCTTAGTGACATTAAAAGTATCCAGAGTAAATTAAAGCTCACCTGAGACTTGTAAATTGATGGCTATTATATACATATTCTATAAACTGAGCTTAATTCCTTTGTTGTGACTACCTAAAAAGAAACCCACCCAAAGGTGGATTAAAGATCTTAATGATTTTAAAGTTATATTATTTGACAACCATCACCGTTTTTTTAGCATGGCGCACAACCTTATCACTGACACTACCGAGCAAAAATCTTTTAATTCCTTTACCTTTATCAGCAAGCACAATAATATCGCAATCTTCTTTTTCTGCGAATTCACAAATAATATCTGCTGGATTACCATCTTTTATCTTCTTCTCTACTTTTAAATCTTTTTCTGCAAAAAGTCCAGCAGCTTCATCCAATATTTTCTGAGATTTTTTGATTAACTCTTCTTTGTTTTTTTCCATTATTTCTTTTACTGTCGGATTGGTTTTTTCTGGGATTTCTACCAAACCAGTAACAACATTAATTAAAAAAATATGAGAGCCAGGATCAGCAAAATCAGCAGCTTCTTTAGCAGCCTTCTTAGAACTTTCAGAACCATCAACAGCCACAAGAATCTTCTTCATTAGAAATCCCCTCCTCTATTTACTTTTCTACTCCTATATATATAATTCTTAATTATTTATAAAAATCCTTTTTTTTGACATACTCCCCGCCCTTTTCAAGAGCAAGGCTTTCTTGGCGATAATTCGGTAATAAATTCGTCAACTGCATAATTAAAAAAGTTTATATTTGAAAAGCCCTCCTTTTAAAATAGGCTATTTTGAAAGGAGAGCATTTTTTCCAACAACTTATATTCTATTTTTCTTTAACAACTTTATTTTTCAAACTACCAATACCTTCTATTTGGATTTCAATTTCATCCCCTTCTCGTAAAAAAACAGCTTCTTCTCTGGCAAAACCTACCCCTTCTGGAGTCCCGGTTAAAATAACTGTCCCGGGTTTTAAGGTCATATTATGGGATAAATAGCTTATTAACCAGTCTATAGAAAATATCATATAAGAGGTGTTTGACTGCTGCATTACTTCTCCATTTAAAATAGAGCTTATTTTGCAATTATCTGCTTCTAGTTCAGTTTCTATTACCGGACCAAGTGGGCAGAATGTATCAAAAGATTTTGCTCTTGCCCATTGCTTATCTTTTCGGATTTGGCAATCTCTTGCACTAACATCATTGGCACAACTATAACCCAGTATATAGTCCTGGCTGGATACTGCTTCAACATTTTTCGCTTCTTTTGCTATTATTACAGCAAGTTCGGCTTCATAGTCAACTTCATCTGGAGCTAATTTAGGCAATATAATTTCTGAATCTGGTCCAGTTAAGCTATTGGTGGCCTTTATAAAGATAATCGGTTTATCAGGAATTCTCAGGCCACTCTCTTCAGCATGTTTGCGATAATTAAGACCTATTGCAATAATATTTGGAGGCTCTATTGGTGCTTTAAGTTCTACCTCGCTTAATTTAGCAATTTTTTCTCCGATCTCAAAATCTTTAAATATATCTCCTTTGATTGAAAAAATGTCATTCCCCTTCAAGATACCATGCTTTATTTCCTCATTTTTTTTATATCTAATAATTTTCAATAACTTTCACCTCTCTCTTTTATATTTTTTTAATTTGCTTTTTAATCATTTTTTATTGCAGATTGAGCAGCAGCAAGACGGGCGATCGGTACTCGATATGGTGAGCAGGAAACATAATCTAAAGCTATTTTATGACAGAAATCTATAGAAGCTGGCTCCCCACCATGTTCACCACAGATACCAATTTTAAGGTCCTCTTTTGTTTTTCTGCCTAATTCAACACCCATCTTTAGCAATTTACCTACACCACTTTGATCTAAAACGGTAAATGGATCTTTTTTAAATATTTCCTGTTCTAAGTAATGATTAATAAATCTACCGGAATCATCACGAGAAAATCCATAGGTCATCTGTGTAAGATCATTGGTTCCAAATGAGAAAAAGTCCGCATGTTTAGCAATTTCATCAGCCAGCAATGCAGCTCTTGGAATTTCTATCATAGTACCAATACTATAGTTAAGCTCAGCATCTGACTTGGCAATTAATTCTTCGGCAAGCTCTAAGGTCTGTTCTCTTAAGATGGCAAGTTCTTTTTCGGTACCAATTAGTGGAATCATTATGTCTGCTTTAACATCATAACCTTTTTCTGCTTTGACCTCTAGAGCGGCAGAAATAATTGCTTTGACCTGCATCTTGTATATTTCAGGATAGCTGATACCCAATCGGCAGCCCCTGTGACCTAACATTGGATTTACTTCTGCAAGCTCTTCAGTTATTGTTTTAAGTTCTTGAATTGAGATTGAAAGCTCATCTGCCAGTGATTTAATCTCACTTTCTTCCTGGGGTAAAAACTCATGTAATGGTGGGTCTAAAAGCCTAATCGTAAGATCTTTAGCTTCCATTACTTTAAAGAGTTCCTTAAAATCATCTTTTTGATAGGGAAATAACTTATCTAAAGCTTTTTTGCGTTTTTTACTGGTATTTGCAACTATCATCTCCCGGACAGAATTAATCCTGGAACTATCAAAAAACATATGCTCAGTTCTACATAAACCAATTCCTTCTGCCCCAAAGTTAAGGGCTATTACAGCATCTTTTTGGTTATCTGCATTTGTATAAATCTTAAGTTTTCTATATTGATCTGACCACTGCATCAACTTCTTGAAATTATCACTTAGATGTGCATCTGTGGTTTCAACAATACCAGCATAAACTTCTCCTAAACTACCATTAAGAGAAATATAATCACCTTCTTTAAATACCCTATCATCTATATAGAATTTCTTTGCAGCTTCATCAACTTTAATATCTCCAACTCCTGCAACACAGCATTTGCCCATCCCTCTAGCTACAACAGCTGCATGAGAAGTCATCCCACCTCTAGAAGTTAATACTCCATTAGTTTTTGCCATACCCTCAATATCCTCAGGTGAGGTCTCTTTACGGACCAGAATAACATCTTCACCATCTGTAACAGCCTGAACCGCATCTTCAGATCTAAAATATATTTTACCTGTGGCCGCACCTGGTGAAGCTGCAAGTCCTATGGCAAGAAGATCAGCTTTTTTAAGTTCATCTTCCTTAAAATTAGGATGAAGCAGCTGATTTATATCTTCTGGATCTACTCTTAAAATCGCGGTTTTTTTATCGATTAAGCCTTCATCTTTCATATCAACTGCTATTTTAACCGCTGCATCTGCAGTTCTTTTGCCGGTTCTAGTTTGTAATAGGTATAGATTACCCTCCTGTATTGTAAACTCTATATCCTGCATATCTTCATAATGTTTTTCTAATATTCTGGTAATCTCCATCAACTCAGTATATACCTCGGGCAGGAATTTTTCAAGCTCATTGATATCTTTAGGGGTTCTTATCCCGGCAACTACATCTTCTCCCTGCGCATTAAGCAAAAATTCTCCAAAGACTTTATTTTCCCCGGTTGCCGGGTTTCTGGTGAAGGCAACACCTGTGCCAGAATTTTCACCTATATTACCAAAAACCATAGTCTGCACAGTTACTGCTGTCCCTAAATCATGGGGTATATCATTTATATTTCTGTATGATCTGGCCCTTGGATTATTCCAGGAACTAAAAACAGCTTTAACCGCCATTAAAAGTTGTTCCCCAGGTTTTTGCGGAAACTCTATCTGCTCTCGTTCTTTAATTAAACTTTTATACTCTTCAATTATCTCTTTTAAGTCATCAACATTTAGTTCAGTATCATTATTATAATCATTTTTCTCTTTTTTCTTTTCCAACAAATTATCAAATTCATAACCCGGTATATCCAAGACTACATTAGCAAACATCTGGATCAAACGCCTGTAACTGTCATAAGCAAACCTTGGATTTGATGCTTTTTTAGCTAATCCTTTAACACTTTTATCATTTAAGCCCAGGTTTAAAATCGTGTCCATCATCCCGGGCATTGAGGTTACTGCTCCTGACCTTACTGAAAGTAATAATGGATCTTTTAGATCACCAAATTTTTTATTATTTTCCTTCTCCAATTCTTCTAAATACTCAAAAATACTTTTTTGAAGATTTTCATCTAACTTTTCACCCATTTCAAGGTATCTAATACAGGCTTCAGTTGTAATTGTAAATCCTGGAGGAACTGGTAATCCAATCTTGTTCATTTCAGCCAGATTGGCACCTTTACCACCTAATAGTGCCTTCATTTCTGTTTTTCCTTCTTGAAAATTATAGATAAATTTTTGCAATAAAAACCCTCCGTTTATTAATATAAGTCATCGAAAATTGACTTTTACTTTTTCACAATTGGAACTGTTAAACTGCCCTGTGGCATAACATATGCCTTATAATTGCCCTCATATTTATTTTCAAGATAATTTGTAGCTTCTGCTAAACTTCTCATCTTTTTAAGAAACATATTCTCACTTTGAGCCTTAGATAAATCAGATATCAGAATAACCTCTTTGTCCTTTACCACCTTAGAGATAGCAAATGCCTTATGACCACCGATTAAAAATTTCTCTTTTATTCTCTCTATATTATCTTCTGGTTTTTCGGCTTCATCCATCCAGCGTTCAAAACGTTCTTCTCCTAAACCCTCTGTACATTCTGCAACCCAGATTATCGTTCCACCTTTTTTTACCGCATGGTCTGCATGGTCAAGGGCCTTTTGGGCCTGATAAACATTTATATCTCTAGGAAATCCACCTGAACTAACTACTGCCACATCTGCTTTTTCTGCAATCTCTACCTCATACATCTCAGCTGAACTCTCTATTCCTGCTGACCAGGCTTCCCGTAGATCACCTGAAACAACCTTTACTATCTCGCGATTACTGTTAGTGACAACATTGACTATAAAATCAACACCCAAAAGTTCTGCTCCAGCAAATAACTCCTGGTTGATCGGATTTTCGGCTAAAGGAGGGTTTTCTGCCATCACATGAACCATATGAGAATGGTTTTTTTCTATCGTTTCTCTACCTGCTATACCAGGCAGGATTGATTTTCTACCACCTGAAAAACCTGCCATATAATGGGGTAATATTACTCCTGTTGTGATCACAAAATCAGCTTCTACTGCTTTTTTATTTATTTTCACTTTATTGCCGGTACTTAAAGTTCCCAATTCTACAAGCTCTCCATCACAGTCATGATGATGAAAAGAATAGTTCTCATGAATTTCATCACCGAAAATCTCCCTGTTCTGGGCCTCAGAATGAGCAGCATGGACTCCTGTTGCAACAATAAAAGTAATCTGTTCTTTTTTTAATCCTGCCTTTTTTATGGTATCTAAAATGGGGGGCAGCATATATTCATAGGGAGTATATCTGCTTACATCATTAACAACTATAACCAGATCTTCTATCTTTTTTGCCTTTAACAACTCCAAAAGTGGTTTAGAAGCAATGGGGTTTGCAAGTGAATGCTCAACCTCTTTTAAAGGGTCTTTGAGTCCTTTTTTTTCAGCTGCTTTTAAAACTTTCAGTAAATTTTCTTTGGGTAAATCAAGTGATAACTTTTTTCTACCATATTTTAATAACATTTTTTTCACTTCCTTATTTAAAATACCCCTGTACTCAAAAATTAATAATAGTATTGCTTAATTCTACAAAACTACTAAAATAGAAAAAAACTGCCATTATGGTGAGAATTATTTAGTCACTACATTTAATTCTACATTGTCTGGCAACATCTACAAATTTCTCGAATTTTTTGTAATAAAGAGCTGTATTAAAATTAATATATATTTCTGGATCTTTTGCAGAATTTGCTACTACCATAAATTTAGCTTCAAGCAAACAAATATCCAATTCAAAACTGCTAATCTTATCATAATAAATATGCTTTATTTTGTAACCTAAGTAATTTTCGCTTATTTCTTCAAAACCCTCTTCGACAAATATTATACCCTGTGTTGTTGCTACAATAAGTTTAGCCGGTGATATTATAGATGAAGATTTATCTCTATCATCTAAATGTTTTCTTTTAACAAAAACAAGATTTACGATCTCTTCATTTTCAGTAAACCCAGTTTGTTTGTTAACAATCTTTTTAAAAATATGATGAACATCAAAATCAGCCTCGGTAATCTCTTTAATTTTTTCTTCTAAAGTTTTCATTTTTTCACTCCTCACTTGCCTGGTGCAAGTTTATATATTATGCAAACAAACTTTAATCTCATATCACTTTTCCATAGTTTTTTTGACATTACCTTACCTGGCTTAAAACAAAAAATCATTGGATTTACAATTTGCAATAGATAAAAATTAAGATGAAATTTATTTATTAATCTTTTTCATTATATTTTTTGCTTTTTCTAACTCAGCCTCATAATCTATTTCAATTCTAGCTACTCCGGTTTTAACTGCTGCCTGAGCTACAGCTGCAGCTACATGTGGTCCAACTCGGGGATCAAATGGCTTTGGAATAACATAATCAGGAGCTAATTCATTTTCATCGATCAAGTTGGCCAGGGCATATGCTGCTGCTTTTTTCATTTCTTCATTGATTTCTTTTGCCCTCACATCAAGTGCTCCTCTGAATAAGCCTGGAAAAGCAAGTACATTATTAACCTGATTAGGATAATCTGATCTTCCAGTTCCAACAATTTTTGCTCCAGCTTTTAAAGCATCTTCAGGCCATATCTCAGGTTCGGGGTTTGCCATTGCAAAAATTATCGGATCATCTGCCATGGTTCTGACCATTTCTTTATAAAGTAGATTGGCAGCTGATACTCCAATAAATACATCAGCTCCTTTTATCATTTCCGCCAGATCGCCTTTTTTGTTGTCTTTATTTGTTATTTTTGCAATTTCTTTTGTGCTTTCATCAAGGCTATCTCTTCCTTCATATATCGCTCCCTTAATATCAAGGGCAATAATTTCTTCGACCCCTTCGGAGTGCAGCAGTTTAATAATACTTGCTCCAGCAGCACCAGCCCCATTTACTATTACCTTAATATCCTCAATATTTTTCTTTAATAGTATTAAAGAATTAATTAAAGCTGCAAGTGTAATTATGGCTGTTCCATGCTGGTCATCGTGAAATACAGGAATATCAAGTTCTTCTTTTAACCTGTCTTCAATATAAAAACATTCAGGTGATTTAATATCTTCTAAATTTACACCACCAAAAACAGGAGCTATTTTTTTAACATATGAGATCAGTTTATCGGGATCTGATTCATTAAAACAGATTGGGAAAGCATCAACACCTGCAAATTCTTTAAATAATACTGCTTTACCTTCCATTACCGGTAAAGAAGCTGGTGCTCCAATATTGCCTAATCCCAAAACTGCACTGCCATCAGTAACAACAGCGACAAAATTAGATTTGTTTGTGTATTCGTATATTTTATTTTGATCTTTTTCTATTTCTAAACAGGGTTCAGCTACTCCCGGAGAATAGGCCAGAGAAAGATCATGTTCATCTTTTACTTCTACCTTTGATTTAATCATCAATTTCCCCAGATTGTCTTTATGCAGTTTTAATGCTTCTTCTTTTAAATTCATTGCCTTACATCCTCTCAAAGTTTAAATATAGAATTTTAAATCTTTTATTAAAATTGCTCTGCCCAAAAGCCTACTTAAATATATTTTTAGCCTGGATATTTTTTAAAGCTAGATATTCTATTTAATTATTTTTTCTTCATTATCTTTTTGGCTTTTTCTAATTCCTCTTCATAACTCAACTTTATTCTTGCAGCATTTGTATCTATTGCTGCCTGGGCTACTGCTGCTGCCACATATGGTCCAACTCTCGGATCAAATGGTTTTGGTATTACATAATCTGCTTCTAACTCATCTTCAGCAATTAAGTCTGCTAATGCATAAGCAGCCGCCTGCTTCATCTTTCTATTAATTTCTCTAGCCCTTACATCCAGTGCTCCCCTAAAAATACCCGGAAATGCCAATACATTGTTTACCTGATTGGGATAATCTGATCTTCCTGTACCTACTATCTTTGCTCCGGCTTCAAATGCATCTTCCGGCATTATTTCTGGAACTGGATTTGCCATTGCAAAAATTATCGGATCTGTATTCATTGATCTTACCATCTCTTTTGAAACAAGGTTCGCTATTGAAACTCCAATAAAGACATCTGTCCCTTTCATTATCTCTGCAAGGTCCCCTGATTTATTGTTTTTATTGGTTATTTTAGCCAGCTCTTTTTTGCTGTCATTTAATCTATCTCTGCCTTCATAAATCGCACCTTTACTATCAAGTGCTATAATATCTTCTACCCCTTCAGCAATAAGAAGATCAATAATACTTACTCCTGCAGCTCCAGCTCCATTAACTACTACCTTGATATCCTCAATTTTCTTATCAACTATCTTCAATGAATTGATAAGCCCGGCCAGTGTAATAATTGCTGTACCGTGCTGGTCATCATGAAATACGGGAATATCAAGTTCTTCTTTTAACCTTTCTTCAATATAGAAACACTTTGGTGCTTTTATATCTTCTAAGTTGATTCCACCCCAGACAGATTCCATCTTTTTAACTATCTCTATCAGTTTATCTGGATCAGATTCATCAAGACAGATCGGGAAGGCATCTACTCCACCGAATTCTTTAAACAATACTGCCTTACCTTCCATGACAGGCATTGATGCTGCAGCTCCAATATCTCCTAATCCCAAAACTGCACTACCATCGGTGACTACAGCAACAAAATTTGCTTTATTTGTATAATCAAAAATAGTATTTGGATTTCTTTCTATTTCTAAACAGGGTTCGGCAACTCCCGGAGAATAAGCTAAAGAAAGGTCATGCTCATCATTAACTGCAACCTTTGTTTGAACCATTAATTTACCTTGATTATCTTTATGCATTTTTAGGGCTTCTTCTTTTAAGTTCATATATTTTACATCTCCTTTTAATTTTACAGATGATTTTTCCTTCTAAACTATTATAATATATTATATTGTAGAAGCAAATTTTATAGTATAAGTAAAGTAGTAAGCAGCTGAATAATAATAAACAAAGACTTACTCCTCTCCCCCGATAAAACGAATATTATTATTCAGCTTTAATAATCTACTTATTTTTATATCATTAATTAAAAATGTACTGCAAGATCATTTACATCTTCAGCAGCTTCCATTACTGATTCTGAAAGTGTGGGATGGGCATGGATTGTATTGGCCAATATTTCTGCTGTTGATTCCAGTTTTATTGCAATTGCTGCTTCTGCAATTAAATCTGTTGCATGTGGTCCAATTATCTGTGCTCCCAGGATTTGATCCCATTTTTTATCTGCTATAATTTTTACAAAACCTTCTTCTGAACCTATTGCAATTGCCTTTCCACTGGCCATAAATGGAAAACGTCCAACCTTTATTTCATAACCCTCTTTTTTCGCTTCAGCTTCAGTCATGCCAACACTCGCTATTTCTGGCAGTGAGTAAACACAGTTTGGAATTAAATTATCTCTCAATTCCTGCTCACCTACTATATTTTTTACAGCAACAATACCCTCAGCAGAGGCCTCATGAGCTAAAAGCATTCCACCTGTTACATCTCCGACCGCATAAATACCAGCAGTACTTGTTTCCATGTGAGCATCAACTTTGATAAAACCATTTTCTCTTTCTAAGTTCAAATTTTCTATACCGGAAAATACAGGTTTGCGTCCAACAGCTGCCAGTACTTTGTCAGTAGCTATCTGATCTGCTTTTTCAGACTCAATTTTTACTATAAGCTCATCATCCTGTTCAGCAATTTCAGTTACTTTAGAACTGGTCATTAATTTAACTCCATGTTTTTTTAGACTTTTCTTAAGGATTTTAACCATTTCTTTATCGAAATTAATCAATATATCATCCAAAATTTCAACTATAGTAACATCTACTTCCAGACTGGAATAGATTGAAGCCATTTCAACCCCAATAACCCCTCCCCCGATGATTACAATTCTTTCTGGAAGCTCATCTAAATCAAGAGCCTCTTTACTACTTATAACATCAGGAAGATCTATACCTTTTAATCCTGGCATAATGGGAGCTGAGCCTGTAGCAATTATTATATTTTCAACCCAAATTTTACTATCCTTTTCACCAGTTATTTTGATTTCATGCTCATTTATTACTTCTCCCATGCCTTTGATTAAATCTACACCATTTTTTTTGAAGAGGCCTCTGATACCACCGGTTAATTTGCTAACAACTTTATTTTTGCGTTCTCTCATCTTTTTCCAATCAAGGCTGTATCCGTCTACCATTATTCCAAACTCATCCATTCTTTTTAACTCATGGATTAGTTCTGTATGTTTTAGATAAGCTTTTGTTGGTATACAACCCCGATTTAAACAGGTACCTCCGACTACATCTTTTTCGATGACTGCAGTTTTGAGCCCTAACTGAGCGGCTCTTATTGCAGCAACATATCCGCCAGGGCCACCTCCTAATATTCCTATATCATATTTTTCCATTATCTTTAACCTCCAGCATTATCAATTAAGCCAAATTTATCTGCCCATTTTAAACTCAGAATTTCTTTGATTTGCTATTTTTGTGGCTTTTTAAAGAATTTCTTCTAATATATCAACTATACCCTCAGTACTTTCTGCTATATATGCTCCAGCTTCTTTGAGTACTTTCTCTTTATTTTCTGCACTACCTGTACCATCAGGTGCTACAATTGCTCCAGCATGACCCATACTTGTATCTTTAGGAGCATTTTTACCGGCAATTAAAGCAACCACAGGTTTGCTGACATTTTCTTTTATATATTCTGCAGCAATTTCTTCATCACTACCTCCAATTTCCCCGATCAGAACTATAACTTCTGTGTCAGGATCTTCTTCTAGCAGAGGCAGCATCTCAACGAAAGGTGAGCCAGGTATCATATCTCCACCAATACCTATTGCGGTAGACTGACCGATTCCTCGGTTGCTCATCATAAATACTGTCTCATAACAGTTAGTTGCACTTCTAGATAAAACTGCAACTTTGCCTGGAGAAAAGATTCTGTGTGCCATAAAGCCAGCTTTTGATTTCCCGGGAGAAATAACTCCAAAAGAGTTTGGTCCAATAACTGTAGCACCATACTTTTTAGAATGATGATACACTTCTAACATATCATGTACAGGTACCCCTTCAGCAATTGTAATCACTAATTTAAGTCCGGCATCCATTGCTTCAAAAGCACCCTCTTTTGTAAATCTGGGTGGTACAAATAATACTGTTGCATTTGCATCATGTTTTTCGACTGCTTCTGCTACTGTATCATAAACAGGTACTCCCAGGACTTCCTGACCACCTTTACCAGGTGTAACCCCGGCTACTACATTGGTCCCATATTCAAGCATCTGCTCGGCGTGGAATTTCCCTTCTCTTCCTGTAATTCCCTGAACAATTAATCTCGTATTATCATCCACTAAAATGCTCATATAATTTCTCCACTCCTTCCAGTATGCTGTCAGCAGAAACAACAGTATCCTTCATACCATGAATTATATCTAGTCCTGCTTCTTTGTTAGTTCCTTCAACTCTAATAATTACCTTTTTGTCTCCTACTGCATCAGCTGCCATCTTTAATCCATTAGCAATTTCATCACAGCGGGTAATTCCACCAAAAATATTTATTAACAGCACTTCTACATCATCATTTGAGAGCACAATTTTAATCGCTTCTTTAACTCTTTCTGCTGTTGCTCCCCCACCAAGGTCGAGTGCACAGGTTACTTCCATACCTCTTTGAGAAATTAAATCCATAGATGACATTATCATACCAGAACCATTACTTATAACACCTATGTTTCCAGTATCCCTGATCGGTATATAGAGAAAATCATATTCTCTTGCTTCAATTACTTTTGCATCTTCAGTAAGTTCATCTCTAAACTTCAAAATATCATCATGTCTGAAGAGTGAATTATCATCAATATCAATTTTACCGTCTAGTGCTAAAAGTTCTTCATTTTCGGTGATTACAAGTGGATTTATTTCTGCAAGCAGACAATCATATTCTCTAAATAATTTATAGAGATTTTCTACTAACTCAGTAAGCTCTTTTAAATATTTTGGATCAACATCAAAATAATTGATCAGATATCTCAACATATATGCTTTAATACCCATCATTGGATTTATCGGTATTTTTGCGATTTTTTCTGGTGTTTCGTGAGCGGTTTCCTCGATATCTACTCCACCTTCGGTACTAAAGATAAGTAAAGGAGTTTTTGTTTTGCGGTCAAGGGTTATACTTAAATACCATTCTTTTTTTACATCAATCATATCTACAACAAAAAGTTTTTTAATTTCTAAGCCTTTAATTTCACTACCAAGTAAATCTTTGCTGATTTGTTTTACCTCTTCAGCATTATCTGCAAATTTAATTCCTCCAGCTTTACCTCGGCCACCGGTCTGCACCTGGGCCTTTACAACTACAGGATAATTTTCAATTTCTGCACCAACATTACTACCTCGAGTAGGTTCATCATCCTGTTGTGTATTATCTAAATCTGCAAGGGAATCAATAACAACTCCCTTATTTGAAGGAATATTATAATCATAGAACAATTCCATTGATTTATATTCTAATAGTTTCAATCTAACACTTCCTTTCTATAAATAATATATTTATGCCCAGAACTCTTCATCTGTTGGAACTTCTACATCTTCAAGTAAATAAGCTATTTTAGTTGTATTTAAGAGATGTTTGAAATAAAAGTTCTCTGATATACTGTTATTACCCCAGGTTCCACAACCAAGTGTAGTAGTAGGTTCTAAACCGTTTGTAAAGCTACCTCCAACTGTAAGTGAACAGGCTGCATTAACAATTACTCTTGAAACTTTAACTGCTGCTGCAATTTTTTCTATATTTTCCTCATTGTGTGAATGAACAGATACACTGTGCCCTATACCTTCTATTGCAAGGTTAGTTTGGGCTATATCGATTGCTTCATCTAAATCATCATAGCTATAAGCAACATTTACAGGGAAAATTTTCTCTTTTCTTAATAGATCTTCTTTATCTTCTTTATCTCCCTTAATTAAGAGCATTACAGTATCTTCGGGAACATCAATTCCTACTTCTGCTGCTATATCTTTGGCAGGCTGACCAACCATTTTTTTATTAAGATGACCTTCAGGGAATAAAAGTTCAGTTAATTTAGCTTTTTCTTCATCATCTTCTACATAATAAACATCATTTTCTTTAAATATTTCAATTGCTTCATTATACATTTCGGCAGGGAGAATAGAAGTCTGTTCTCCAGAACAGATGATCCCATTATCAAATATTCTTCCCTTTATAATAGTTTTAACAGCTTCATTAAGATCAGCATCTCTATCCACAATACACTGTACATTACCCTGGCCTACACCATAAGATGGTCTACCACTACCATAAGCAGCTTTAACCATAGCATGACCACCAGTTGCTACAACAACATCACAGGCTGCCATCAGTTCATTGGTTTTCTCTATAGAAGGTTCTTTAATAATTTGCACTAGATTTTCAGGTGCATTATAGCTGCTTAAAATATCATTAAAAAGATCAATTGAATAAACAACGGAATTTAAAGAAGCAGGGTGAGAAGAAACAATAATGGAATTTTTGCCTTTAATTGCATTCACGATATTGTTCATCGCAGTTACAACAGGATTAGTTACCGGACTAAGTGAGGCAACAACCCCAACAGGTTTGGCGAAAGTAACTGTTCCCTTTTCTTCATCTCTTTCGATTATCCCCATCGATTTTCTTCCTTTAAGACCTTTCCACATGATTTTAGATTTTCCTAAATGTTTTTTAACTTTATCTTCATAAACACCCATACCGGTTTCTTCATGAATCATTTTCGCAAATTCTTCTGCTCTGTCATATACTAATTTTGTGATATCTTTAATTATTTGATCTACTTCTTCCTGCCCGAAGTTATTTTCAAATTCCTTTTGTGCTTTTTTAGATTTTTCTACCATTGCTTGAATAGTAGTACTCATAAAATTTACCCCTTTCTGTTTTTGTGCTAATTTAACTGTTAACTGTTAACATAAAAGATTAAATCCCCTCAAACTCTTCGCTATAATCGAGTTCTGAGATCGAGGGGATTATTTTTTTCTTATAATATTCTAGTCTTTAGTAATCCCAACAGTTGATCAATCTATCAGATGGGAATTTAGTAATTACTTTACAGCCATCATCTGTTACAATTACTTGCTCTTCAATTCTAGCAGCATTACCTTCTTCTCCATAATAAGTTTCAACAGCAAAATGCATGTTTTTCTTAATCTCTACAGGATTTTCATGGGAATGGCCAACTGTAATTGTTGGTTTTGACCAGTGAGAAATACCAATTCCATGTCCTAACTGTAAGGCTAAACCTTCATATTTGTTATCTAAGCCCATTTCTTTCCAGTCAGGCCAACATCCTGCAACCTGATCTGTTGTTGCGCCAGGCTTAATTCTATCAATAGCAGCATTAACAAGATCTGAACATTTTTGATAAATCTCTTTCTGCTGTTCTGTTGGTTCTCCACAGGAGAAAGTTCTGTAATAACAAGTTTTATATCCATTAAAGTCATTTACAACATCCATAAATACTAAGTCACCAGGTCTGATAATTCTGTCTGATGCATCATGGGGGTGTGGGAATGCTCTGTCTCCAGAAATTGCATTAACATTAAGTACATTTTCTGCACCAAGTTCATGCAGACGGTATCTCATTAATGCAACAAGTTCATTTTCTTTAACTCCTGGTTTACAGAATTCAACTATATCTGCATAAGCTCCATCCACCATTGCAGCTGACATTTCAATAAGTTGAAGTTCTTCATCAGTTTTGATTGTTTGTGCATCAAGCATTGTCTGCTGACCATCTACAATGTTCATATTAAACTTCATAAATGCCTGCATCATCGGTACGGTAAGCACATCTACTCCAACCGGTTCTTTTTCAAGTCCAAGGTCTTTGAGGATTTCATAGATTTCTTTGATACCGGCTTCAGCTCCACCACCGGGAATTGTACCTCTCATATCGGTTCTTGCTGGTCTGATATTTTCATTTTTTAACCAGGGAGTCATCAGTTTTTTAGTAGGAACTGCACTACCGATTTCAAATAAAATTGGTTCATGTCCTTTTGGTAAAAGTGCATATCTACCAAGCTTATCTCTTGACCACTCACCTACTTTAGTACTGGTGATATATCTTATATTATCTGGATCATAGACGAGCATTGCTCCTACTCCATCTTTTTCCATCTGTTCTCTTGCTTTGCGAAGTCTATCTTTTCTTAATTTAGCATAGTCAACTCTCATTTCATGATCTACTGCCATTGTTCCATATGTCATTTATTTTCCTCCTATAGTTCAAATAGTTTAAATTATTCTTTCTTTTTATGAAAAGTCTAAGCCACCATTAACATTAATTAATTGTCCAGTTACATAAGATCCTGCTTCACTGGCTAACCAAACAATTGCTCCAGCCATATCTTTACCATAACCATATCTACTTAAAGGAATTTCTTCTAATTCTACCTCTTTCATTTCTTCAAAAGTGATACCTCTTTTTTCTGCATCTGCTTCAACAAATGCCCAGTGCATTTCTGAAGCTGCTAAACCAGGACATAAAGCATTAACATTAACATTGTATGGAGCCATTTCTAATGAAAGTGACTGGGTCATTGTATGAACTGCACCTTTTGAAGCACCATAAGTAGCTGATTCAGCATGTCCTACTTTACCGAAGAAAGAGCCTGTATTAACAATAGTACCACTTTCCTGTTTTTTCATCTGTTTTGCAGCATGTTTACAACCAAAGAACATACCTTTAAAATTAACTGCTAAAATTTTATCAATTGTTTCTTCCGGAGTTTCCCAGACATTACCTGTTTCGATATGAATTCCAGCATTATTAAACATGATATCTAGTTTTCCATATTTTTCAATTGTTTCTTCTACGATCGCTTTTACTTCTTCTTCTTTAGATACATCGACGACTTTAGCAAATCCTTTTAAACCTGGGTTATCTTTTTTAATTTCTTCAAATGTATCTTTTACCTTAGGTTTAATATCACCCATTACAACAATACAACCTTCTTCTGCCAGTTTTCTTGCTGCTCCAGCACCAATACCCTGTGCACAACCATTAACAATTGCAACTTTACCTTCAACACTTGTAAATTCACTCATTTTAGTCACTCCTTTTGATTTTTTAATGATTTATTTGGAAATTTATTTTAAACCTCTTTTACTGTCTGTAGATCTTTTTTAATAAGTTCTACAGGATTATCATTTTCAAGACTGAGAGGTTTACGGTCATAATAATTTTCAAAAACTAACCAACCTGAATAGTTATGTTTTTTAAGAACTTCCATCGTTTCATAAAAGCCTGTATCACCTTCACCCAATAAGGCACCACTTAAATCTTTATCCTTACCATCTTTAAGATGTACCTGACAAACATAATCAATTAATTCTTCTAGAATTTCTGCAATATTATAGTCTTTATGCAAAAAATGATTCTGGGAATCGAAATATAATTTAATATTATCTCTATCAACTTCTTTGATTAATCTTTTTATCTCTGCAACAGAAAGTGTGTTTTCAGTTGCTATTGTTATTCTTTTTCCCTGAGCATAATCACAACCATACTGAAGATAACTGACAGCTTCTTGAAATTCTTCTTCATTGGTAATTTCACTTTCTACAAAACTTGGCACCATTACTATTGGTATGTTCATCGCTTCTGCTGCATCAATAGTTTTAATTAAGGCTTCATTCATCAATTCCCTGGATTCTGTTCCTTCTGGATCTGTCATTGCAACTTCATCCAATTCTCTAATTGTTATTGAAGGAAATGAAATACCATATTTTGCACCTAAAGCCAGATAAGCATCCTGAACAAAATCACGGGAAAGCATAAAACCTCGAGAACTGTGTCCGATATCTAACTGTATTCCGTCTAAACCTATTATTGCTGCTAATCTGCAGCCCAATGGTCCTTCCATTGGCAAAGACCAATGGCAAATACCAATTTTGTTATCCATCCACCATCACCTGCCTTTTATTAATTTTATTATCCAATTTCTGAAACTTTAACAGGTCTATTTTCTTCATAAGATTTTTGGGCAGCAATTGATAAAACTACCGCTGTTCTTCCATCTTTACCTGTTACAGGAGGTTCTTCGTCATTGTATACTGCCTGGATAAATGCATTTACTTCTCCAAAAAAAGCTTCTGGATATCTCTCTATATTAAAATAAAGTGGAACATCTTTATGGGTCCCTTCAGGATCTGTTAATTCCACTCTATTTGGTCTCTCATTATTTCCGATTGCACAACCATTTGATCCAAATAACTCTACTCTTTGATCATAGCTGTAACCAGTTTTTCTGGAATTATTGATAGAGCCAACAGCTCCATTGGCAAATTTTAGGGTGATCATAGTTGTATCTAAATCACCAAGTTCACCGATTCTTTCATCAACTAAAACACTACCTGTGGCATAAACTTCTGTAATCTCTTCTTCAGATAGAAAACGAGCCATATCAAAGTCATGAACAGAGGTATCAAAAAATATTCCTCCACATACTTTTAAATATTCCAAATGAGGTGGCTTAGGATCCCTACTGGTAATATTTACAATATGTGGTTCTCCAATATTACCATTACTTAGGTGTTCTTTAACTCTCATAAATGTTGGATCAAAACGTCTGTTAAAACCTACCATGAATTTTACTCCATTTTCATCTACAATATCTAAAACTTCATCTATAGCTTCAAGAGATAATGCAATAGGTTTTTCACAAAAAATATCTTTCCCTGCTCTAGCTGTTTCTTTAATTATCTGTTCGTGTGTATCAGTAGAGGTTGCTATTACTACAGCTTCAACATCATCGCGTTCAAGTATTTCTTTATAATCATCATAAAGTTCTACACCTTCAATCCCAACTTTTTCTGCTCTTTCTATGGAGATATCAGAGACACAGACTAACTCAGCTTCTGGAATTTTATAAGCTATATTTTTGGAATGAATCTGGCCCTGTCTCCCCATCCCCAAAACAGCAACTTTAATTTTTTCTTTATCACTTTTAAAAGTTTTTTTCATTATAGCTCTCCTCTTTAAAATATTTTAATCTGACTTATACTTTGCACATCTCTTCTGTTTTGGCATGACTTGTTATGGATTTAATTAGCTTTTCTTCTGTAACCTCTTCATCAGTAAACACATCTGTTTGATCACCCTGGTGCATAGTTATAATACGATGACTTACAGCCAATATCTCTGGTATTTCAGAAGATATTACTAGAACTGCCATACCTGTTTCTGCCAGTTCAGCTATTAAATTATGAATTTCTGCTTTAGAACCAACATCTATTCCTCTGGTCGGCTCATCAAGAATTATTAAATCTGGATTTAAACATAACCATTTTCCAATTACTATCTTTTGTTGATTTCCCCCACTTAAATTCATTACCTTTTGTTTAGGTCCAGTTGTACTGATCGACAATCTATCTCTGTACTTATTAAAAATTGCTTTTACCTCTGCATTTTTAATAAATCCATAATTGTGGGCATAAGGAATTTTAGCAAGGCTTATATTATCAAGAGTGCTCATCCCAAGAACTAAACCCTGTTCTTTTCGACTTTCAGGTACTAACCCAATTCCCAGTTTAACAGCTTTTTTTGAATTGTTAATATTTGCTTCCTGACCTTTAAAATATATCTTGCCAGAATCAGGTTTATTTATACCAAATATAGTTTCTGCAATTTCTGTTCTACCAGCACCTAACAAACCGTAAAGACCTAAAACTTCACCTTTTTTTATATTAAAATTAATATTTTGAAATTCATCTTTTCTGCTTAAATTTTCAACTCTTATAACTTCTTCACCATATTCTGTTATTTTTTTAGAATCGAAAAAATCTTCAATATCTCTTCCAATCATTTTTTTAGTAATTTCTGGTTCATCAGTTTTATCTGTATCTAATGTATCAACTAATTTACCATCTCTTAAAACTGTTATCTTATCAGAGACCTCAAAAATTTCATTTAATTTATGTGAAATATAAATTATTCCAAGCCCTTGCTCTTTTAGTAATTCAATATTCTTATAGAGGACTTCAACTTCTTCCTGGGTTAAAGATGCAGTTGGCTCATCAAAAATTACAACTTTTGCATCATAAGAAATAGCTCTAGCTATCTCAACCATTTGCTGGTGAGCAATTGTAAGATCTTCTACTAAATCTTTAGGTTTAAACTGACAGCCCAACTTTTCTATAGCTTCCTCTGCCTTTTTGTGCAGTTCTTTCCAGTCAATTCTACCACCTTTTTTGTTTGGTAAACTTCCAAGAAGAATATTTTCAGCGACGGTCATCTTAGGAACAAGTGACAGTTCCTGGTGAATTAAAATAATTCCTTTTTTCTTAGCATCCAGAGGATTTTTAAATTTAACTTTTTCCCCATTGTAAATAATATTTCCTTTTTCAGGAATATGAATACCAGCCATTACTTTCATTAAAGTTGATTTCCCGGCACCATTTTCACCAACTAAAGCATGAACTTCTCCAGCATTTACTTCAAAAGAAACATCGTCAACAGCTTTTACACCGGGAAAAACTTTAGTAATATTTTTTAACTCTAAGATTTTATCTTTTGTGTTTTTAATGGAAATCACCTACTTTCTTTTTAAATAAAACCAATTTACAAATAATGATAAAAAATGTTTTTAAATATATTCTACAGAAAGATTTAACTCTTTCTGTAGAATATATGATTTTAGGTAATTATATTATATTTACCAGGTTGGTCTTTCAAATTCGTCGATGTTTTCACTGGTAACTTTTGGAGTTTCGAAATAGTTAAAGAATTCCACTTCTTCTCCTCTAGCCAATTTAACTGCAATTTCTACTGTGTAATTAGCATCATCAATTGGTGACTGATATAGAGTTCCATAAAGAATATCGCCTTCGAGCATTGCATCATAACCATCTGCAAACATTGTAGCACTGGTCATCTTTAAGTTATCGCCTCTACCTGCTGATTGTATAGCATTAATCGCACCTACACCCATGTTGTCATCACCAACATAAACTCCATCAATTTCTCCGTCATCATATTTGGTTAAATAGTTTTCCATAACTTCTTGGGCTCTTTCTCTATTCCAGTCTGCTGGTTGAGTTTCGATTATTTCTAAACCAGGATAATTAGCTTCAACTTCATCATGGAATCCTTGTGATCTTTCTTCTGCTGTGATATAACCTGGAGCACCCATTATTTCAACTATTTTACCTTCACCATCTAGTGCTTCTGCCATCATTTGAGCAGCATATTCTCCCTGTGTAATATTATCAGGGCCAGCAAATCCTTTAACTAAATCAAAACCACTTTCATCAACTTTTGAATTAGCAATTAAAACTGGGATACCTGCTTGCTCAACCTGCTGTAATACTGGAACTATAGCTTGTCCAGATACAGGCCATACAACAATTACATCAACATCTTGTGTCATTAAATCCATTATTTGATCTACCTGTCTCATTGGTTCTCCACGTGCATCCAAAATTATATAATCTACGCCCATTTCATCAGCTTTCTCTCTAAATGCTTGATCATGTAAAGTTTGATAACTGTCTACCCCAGTATTATTAGCAGTCATTCCGATTACAATATCTTCATTTTCCTGTGCCATAACAAGACCACTAGTTGCCAATAAAATCAAACTTAAAGCTAATATTATAAATAATTTTTTCAATTTAATTTGCCTCCTCTTATTTTTAAAGATTGTCCCTTTGCTATTAATACCCGGCAGCTAAATCCAAATAACCTTTCTCCCCACTATTTTATTGAACCACCCCCAATTCTTATAATTGCTACTAATTAACAATCTAAGTTCATTTAAGTTTTAACTGGTTCTAATTTTTTGCCAAGATAAATTACAAGTATTAAGATGATCCCCATAAAAAGCATATTATAAAATGTGTGAACACCCATCAGATTCAAACCATTATCTAAGATCCCTACAACAAAAATACCTCCGAGAGTCCGAACTAGATTACCATATCCACCTTTAAGGTTTGTACCACCAAGAACCACAGCAATAATTACCCAGAGGTGATTCATTGTCCCTAAAGTAGTTGTAGCAGTATTCATTCTAGATGCAGCTATTATACCGGCTGTTGCAGCCATAGCCCCACATAACATGAAATTAATTATTATATGTTTCTTTACTGCGATCCCAGCTTTTTCAGCAGCATCCTTATTCCCTCCAATAGCATATGCATTTCTACCATGAGATGTATTTCTCAACACATATTCTCCAATTGCTAAGAATACTATAAATATCACTGCCGGTAGTGGGATAAGGCCTCCTACCCTGTATGAAGCAAGAAGGGTAAATCGTAAATCAGTTCCAAGAATTGCCCTTTCACCTGTATAGATGAATAATAATCCTCTTACCCCAATCATTGCAGCTAGAGTAACAATAAAAGAATTTATTTCTGCTTTTGCCACAAAAATTCCATTTATAGCTCCGATAATTATTCCCGTTGCCATTGCTATAAGGACTGAGGGTAAAATACCAAGTGGTTGAAACCCAATTACAAGAGCAGCACATAAGGCATATATCATAGCGATTGAAAGATCAATTTCTCCGTTAATAATTACATATGTCATTCCTATCGCCATTAAACCATTAATTGAAATCTGTAACAATATATTCTGAAAATTTCTTAATGTTAAAAAATTAGCTGTCATAACTCCAAAAAAGCTTACACTTAAAATTAATATGATCCAGATAGATTGGTTTTTTATAAAATCTATTATTTGCTTTTTCATGCCCATAGTTTCCCCCTTTTAGAGGCAACGTCCATCCAGACAGCGCCAATTATAATTCCCCACTGAACAAGCCATTGAACATAATAGGGAAAACCTAACATAATAAATGCATTGCTAAGAAAACCCAATATTAAAACACCAATTAAAGTTTTTATAACACTACCTGATCCTCCAAATAAACTGGTCCCACCAAGAACAACAGCTGTAAGAACGGTAAATTCATAACCTTCACCTATATAGTTTTGGGCTGCCATCATTCTTGAGCCCATCATAATACCTGCTAAAGCAGTTGTTAAACCAACAACTATATATGTTATAAATGTAATAAAACTCTCGTTTATACCTGTATACTCACTTGCAGTTCTACTTCCACCTAATGCAAACAAATATTTCCCATAGACTGTTTTATTGAGAATTATATGGAATAATATTACCAGGCCCCCAAAAATGATAACCGGTGTTGGGATCATTAATATATATCCTCTACCAAAAAATCTAAACCAGGCTTCATCTGGCCTCGAAATTGCAGAATAAGTACCACCCGTATAAATCAAAGTCACCGCCTGTAAAGCTGTAAGCATTCCAAGAGTAACAATCATGGAATTTAGTTTTAAATAACCAACTAGAGTTCCATTAATAATACCTATTATAACACCTACAGCTAAAGTGATTATAATTGCTGGAACCGGACCAATAGTATCATGTAAGTTAATTACAACAACAGTTGTAAGTGATAAAAGTGAACCAATTGATAAATCAAAATTACCACTGATTAAGATAAATGTTATTCCACAGGCCATTACCCCTGTAATTGAAACCTGCCTCAAAACCAGGATAATATTTCTCGTAGTTAAAAAACGGTCTGATAACAAAGAAACGCTAAATAATAATAAAGCAAAAAATATTAATATCCCTTGATCCTTAATTATCTCTAGTACCCTCTCTTTGTCAAATTTACCCAATTTGCCAGTACTCATTACCTGTCCCCCTCTGTAGTAATACTTCTTTTAACTTATTATCTAAATAATTAATCATATTTTGCCGATATGATTTTTATATAATTATGATAATAATAAGCTAACTGGATTTTCCAGAGCATTTTTAATCTTCTGTAAAAATTCTGCAGCTGGTGCCCCATCAACTGCACGATGGTCATAAGCCATACTTAACCATAGCATAGGTCTAATTGTAACTTCTCCATCAACAGGAACAACTTCATCTGAAATCTGCCCTACTCCCAAAATTGCTGCTTCTGGTTGATTTACAATTGGTGTAAATATCTCTGTTTCAAATCCACCAAGATTAGTGATTGTAAAGGTTCCACCACTTAGATCGTCATTGTTCAGTTTACCTTCTCTAGCTTTTTTAACTAAAATTTTTCTTTCTTTTGCAATCTCTTCTAAACTCTTTCTTCCAACATTCTTAATTACTGGTACTACTAAGCCACCTGGAACATCTACTGCAATGCCAATATTTATACTGCTTTTAACTATCATTTTATCCTGACTGATATGAGAATTTATCTTAGGATATTTCTTAAGCATCCTTGAAGCAATTAATAGCAAAATATCGGTATAGGAAATATGTTCTTCTGATAATTCTTTAATCTTTTCTCTTAAATCTTTAATTTCTTTCATATCAGCTTTTACTGTTGTAGTTACCTGTGGTACTTCCTGAAAACTCTGGCTCATTCTCTTTGAAATGACCTTTCTCAACCCGGTAAATGGAATCTCCTGATCAGTTTCAGTTTTCTCTACAGTATAGCTGTCAAGATCACTGCTCTGAATTCTTCCTCCAGCACCTGTTCCTTCGAGTTTACTTAAATCTATCCCTTGTGCTGCAGCTTTCTTTTCAGCTGTTGGAGTTGCTGAAGGTAGATTTGTATTTATGTAATCTCTAACATCAGCTTCTATAATCGCTTCTCTGCCATCACCTGCTTGAACTTTATTTAATTCAATATTTTTCTCTTTTGCAAGTCTTTTTGCCGCTGGTGAAGCTTTAATTTTTTCGCCCTCTGCCCGGATTACTTTCTCGATTTTCTCAGCTGTTTTTTCTACTTTTGTTGTGCTTTCTTCTTCAGCAGCTTCTTTACTGCTTTCTGCACCGAAATCGAGTGATTCTATATCTTCACCTTCTTCAGCAATTAAAGCAACAACATCTCCTATTGGAGCAGTTTCATTTTCTTTAATCAAAATTTTTGCCAATACCCCTGTTTGCTCTGCTTCAACTTCCAAACTAGCTTTATCTGTTTCTACTTCAAAAAGAGGATCGCCTGACTCTACACTATCACCCTCTTCTACGAACCAAGTAAAGATTGTACCCTCTGTCATTGTTTCTCCAAATTTAGGCATTTTCACCTCATAAGCCAACTAAATCACCTCTTTAATATAGTTTATAAATAACAAGTCTTCTTAATTGCTTCTTTAATGTTTTCTAGGTCTGGCATCGCAAAATTCTCTAATTTTTCATTATATGGAGTTGGTACATCTAATCCAGCTACTCTCTGTAGAGGTGCATCCAGATAATAAAAAGCATCGCTTTCAAAAATTTTAGCCGCTATTTCTGCACCGAACCCTCCCCTTTTAACCGCCTCATGAACAACGATAAGCCTGCCGGTTTTTGACACAGACTTTATTATTGTTTCTTCATCAAAAGGTACTAAAGTTAATGGGTCAATAACTTCAACATTTATCCCCTCTTCTTTTTCCATTATTTCTGCTGCTTTTAATGCTTTCGGTAATAAATAGGAATTTGCAACTAAGGTAACATCACTACCCTCTCTTTTTATATCAGCTTGCCCAAAAGGAATCAGATATTCTTCTTCTGGAACTTCTCCTTTGAAACTATAGGCCATCTTTTGTTCTATAAACATTACCGGATTATCATCTCTAATAGCTGTTTTCAATAAACCTTTGGCATCATATGGTGTTGAAGGCATAACAACTTTGAGTCCTGGAACATGCATAAACCATGCTTCTAAACTCTGAGAGTGCTGTGCAGCACTACCTCTTCCACCTCCACCTTGAGTTCTAATAACAAGTGGTACGTCAACTTTACCTCCAAACATGTATCTCATTTTAGCTGCTTGATTCACAATTTGATCCATTGCTACAGCGGTAAAGTCAATATACATCAATTCTGCAATTGGTCTCATACCTGTAATAGCAGCTCCTAAAGCACTACCTATTAAAGCAGATTCAGAAATAGGAGTATTTCTAATTCTTTCTTTACCATATTTATCTAACAAACCTGCTGTCACTCCATAAATTCCACCGTGCTCTGCAATATCTTCTCCCATAACGAATACATTTTCATCACGGTCCATTTCTTCTATTATTGCTTCTTTTAAAGCATCTTTTACAGTTATTGTTCTCATAATCTAAACTCCTTCCCCCCAAAAATTAATTTATTTAGAAAAGACATCCTCAAATACAACTTCAATTTCTGGATCTGGACTCTCTTTAGCAAATTTAACCGCTTCTTTTATTTCTTTTTTTACTTTTGCTTCAATTTCAGCCAGCTCCTCAGAAGCAACTCCTACTGTTTCAATTAAATAATTCCTATGTTTTTTAATTGGACATCTTTTTTTCCATTTCTCAACTTCTTCATCATCACGATAAACTTGTGGATCTCCAACAAAATGACCTTTTATCCGATATGTTTTGGCCTCAATTAATGATGGACCTCCACCATTTTTGGCTCTCTTAATTGCTTCACCAACTGTTTCATAAACATCTAATACATCATTACCATCAACAACTACACCTGGTATATCATAACTGGCAGCTCTTGAAGCTACATCTTTAACAGAAACCATCTCATCAGCAGGGCCAGTTAAACCGTATAAATTATTTTCACAAACAAATACAACCGGCAGATCCCAAATAGCTGCCATATTTAATGCTTCATGAAAAGCACCTTCATTTGTAGCTCCATCTCCAAAGAAGCAGATAGTAACCTGATCTGTCCCTCTCATCTTAGATGATAAAGCTGATCCGGTAGCTATCGGTAAACCAGCACCAACAATACCATTTGCTCCTAAGATACCTATATCAGGATCAGCTATGTGCATTGATCCACCTTTACCTTTACAGTATCCGGTACCCTTTGCTAATAACTCTGCCGCCATTTTATCAACTCGGCCACCCTTAGCAATACAGTGCCCATGCCCTCTGTGTGTACTTGTTATAAGATCATCATCATTTAAATTACTACAGGCTCCAACTGCAACTGCTTCTTCACCTGTATAAACATGCATTGGACCTCTTACAAGACCTTGATTAAATAATTTTACGGCATTGTCTTCAAACAATCTTATTTTATACATCTTTTCATACATATCAAGTAATGTTTCTTTTGATTTCTCCACTAAAATAACCCCCTATTAAGAAAATATTTACTATAAAAATCTAACTACAGTTATTAATTGTGTAATCTAATCATTAACTGTTAACAGTTAATGATAAAAAAATATTTATATAGCAGCTCTTCTTTAATATTAGTAGTATCCAAAATAATTATTTTTATTATTATTATTTTCTTCTTTAATAACTGTTAACAGTTAATTATTAATATTATATTAAATTGATTATATCGTAATAATCTTCCTTTGTCAAAATTATTAGACACTTTTTGTGATTATCTTGTGATAATGTCATAGTGAAATTATCTTGATAAAATGTCACTATGAGAGGAGAAAAATATTATCTTATGTCCCAAACACAATTGAATAGGTATCATGTCATTTCTATGGTCATTGATAAAAGTATGACCAACTCAGAAGCTGCACAGGCTTTAGACCTTAGTGTTCGCCAAATAATTCGTTTGAAGAAAGGTGTGAAAAAAGAAGGTCCATCATTTTAGTTCATAAAATAAAGGTCGTAAACCTAGTCATGCTTTTTCTGAGGATTTCGTCAGTAAAATTGTTGCCCTGAAAAAATCAGACTCGTATCAAAGTGCTAACTTCATGCATTTTCAAGAATTACTAGAAGAACATGAAAACATCACCATTAGTTACAACGCACTTCACACTATTTTAAGCAGCAATGGTGTCAAAAGTCCCAAAAAGCATCGCAAAAAGAAAGTTCATCACCGTCGTAAACGCAAAGCAAAAGAAGGCCAATTAATCCAAATTGATGCCAGTCCACACGACTGGTTTGGTACTGGAGAGAAATATGACATTCATGGTGCCATAGATGATTCTACCGGTAAAATAATGGGCCTTTACATGACTAAAAACGAGTGCCGACAGGGATATTTTGAAACTTTAAGATCTGTGGTCTTAAATTATGGTATACCCGTCAGTATTTATACTGATAGACATACTATCTTCCGTTCACCTAAGGCAGACAAACTTACAATTGAAGAACAACTTGCTGGTAAAACTGTTAAAGATACTCAGTTTGGAAGAGCCATGAAAGAACTTGGAATTACTATGATCCCTGCACGCTCACCGCAAGCTAAAGGCCGTATTGAAAGATTATGGGATACTCTCCAAAGCAGACTGCCTGTTGAATTTAAGATAGCAGGTATATCCACTATCGAGCAGGCTAATGAGTTTTTTGCTGACTACTTAATCAAATTTAATGAAAAATTTGCTGTAGCACCTGAAGACACCATTTGCGCTTTTAGAACTCTTCCTGAAGAAATTTGTATAGATAATATACTTTGCGTTAAGGAAGAAAGAATACTTGATAATGGACTAACTTTTTCTTTTATAATCAGCGCTTCAAGGTCGTTACTAATAGTATGTCAGTCTATCCAAAATCGAAAATCAAAGTTCTTCTTAGTCCTAAATTCGGTGTGAAAGCACAATATGGTGAAAAAATTTATGATGTTATCCATTGGACTGAACATAAAAAATCAAAAGTTAAAAAGAGTAAAACTAATTCTAATAACAAATACAGACCAGACGATAGGCATTATTATAAATATGGACATCAAGCCTGGCCAAAAGTAACTTTTGAAGACAGTGATCACGATATACTGAAAATGCTGGAAAAAATATTTCTCACTCAAATTGCCTGATATGTTTGGTTTAAACCCCAAACATATCTCCCCTTTGGGGGTGACATTTTCTCAAGATAAAATTGGTATAAAAAAGTGACATTTTCAAAAGTTATTGACAAATTATTAGACACTTTTATAAACGGGATTTTATTTTTTTATAAGATCAGATTATCTTATAAAATCAAGAAGGAGAATTTATTGAATCAAGTAAAATCCCGCTTATATTTGAAGTATAATTTTTAGTCTAAAAACTCATCAACATTGCTTTGGTCTACTACAACACAGGGAACAATAATTTCTGATGGTACTTCTTTACCATTAAGATAATCAACTGCTGCTTTTACAGATTCATAAGCCTGCATGTCTGGAACACTTTCTACAGTGGCCAACATTTCTCCGTTTTTGACAGATACTAAAGCATCATCAATTGCATCAAAACCAACAACTTTAACTTGATTTTGTCTTCCAGCTGCCATAATAGCTCTTATTGCGCCAAGTCCCATTTCATCATTTGAACTAATAATAAGATCTAAATCTGGGTTGCTAACTAAAAAGTTTTCAGTTACTCTCATTCCTTCTGATCTATCATAATTTGCAGCTTGTGAAGCAACTACATTTAATTCTGGATACTGATCGATAACATTATTATAGCCAACTAATCTTTCTTCGGCTGTTGAATGCCCTCTTACACCTTCTAGTATGGCAATGTTACCCTTACCATTCATTTCTTGAGCTACATATTCTGCTATATCACTTGCAGCATCAACATTATCCATTCCTACAAAAGTAACTATATCTCCGCCGGCTGCAGTTGTATCTACAATAACAACCGGTATACCCCGCTCATTAGCCTGTTTTATTGCCGGAACAATAGCTTCGGGTCCAACTGGATTTATCACAATCGCATCCATTTCTCTTTGAATCATATCTTCAACTAAGTTTAGCTGTCCTTCTGCATCAGTGTGTTCTTGAGCTGATACCCAGGTTAGATTAATATTAAAATCCAGAGCAGCTTCTTCAGCACCATCTTTCATTCTTGCAAAATAAGGGTTAGCCATGGTTTTAACTATAAAACCAATATTATATTCTGCATCTTCTTCAGCAACACCAATTACATCGTCTTGTGCTTGAACAGTTATGTTTAAAAAGCCTGTGATTATAAGCATCAAACCTAAAAAGATAATTAAAGTATTTGTTTTTTTCATTTATATACCCCCATTTATTGTACTAATCTCCAAAAAATCGACCTTTTTAAATCCCCACCTCCTTTAAGCTAGACTTTTATTCACCTTTATTTCTCATTTTATCCAGGAAAACTGCCAAAATGATAATTACACCTATAACAACCTGCTGCAAAAATGAAGATACACCCAATAAATTAAGTCCATTTCTAATAATTCCTATTACCATAGCCCCATAAAGGGTTCCTAAAATCGTCCCTTTTCCTCCCATTAAACTTGCTCCACCAATAACTGCTGCTGCAATTGCATCTAGTTCATATCCCTGACCGGCGATAGGAGGAGCCGACCAAAGTCTTGCAGTAAGTACTACTGCTGCCAATCCTGACAGAAATCCAGAAATAGTATAGGTAATCATTATAAGTTTATCTACTTTAATTCCCGAAAGTCGAGAGGCTTCATGACTCCCACCAATAGCATATAAATAGCGCCCAAACCATGTTTTCTTAAGTACAAAAGAACTAATAAGCAATACAATAATTGCAATTATAACAGGCATTGGAATAGAATAAATAATACCAGAGCCCAAAAAAGTATAATTAACATTATCTATAGTAATTGAATTCCCTGAAGTAACTACTAAAGCTAATCCCCTTGCAATACTCATCATACCAAGAGTAGCTATAAATGGTGCTAACTTAGCTTTCGAAACTAAAATACCATTGATCAAACCACAGATTGATCCGATTAATAAAGCAATTAATATTGCTAAAATAAAATTGCCACCTGTTCTTAAAAATAAGCCTGCTGTAACACCAGCAAAAGCTAATATTGAACCAACCGATAAGTCAATTCCCGCTGTAATAATAACATATGTTAATGCTACTCCCAAAATAAAGTTTACTGACACCTGGCGAAATATATTTATAAAATTATTATAAGAAAAAAAATGAGGTGATAAAAATGTTAATGCAACAACAAATACCAGAATTATAACTAGATATATATACTTGTAGGTAAAGCTTTTTAATTTACTGTAATTATTATTTGCACTTGTACTTTGATTACTCGTTATCACTTAATTCACCGCCCATTGCACAATTTAAGATATTTTCTGCTTTTGCATCCTCTGCCCTGAATTTACCGGTTATTTTGCCTTCATGCATAACCAATATTCTGTCACTCATATTTAATATCTCTGGCATCTCTGATGAAACCATAATAATAGCAGCTCCATTTTTAGCTAATTCTATCATCAATTCATACACCTCAACTTTTGCTCCTACATCTATACCACGAGTAGGCTCATCAAATAAAAATACATTCGATTTGGCACATAACCATTTTGCTAATACAACTTTTTGTTGATTACCCCCACTTAATAACTTGCTCTTAAAATTCATATTCGGGGTTTTAATGCTCAATTTTTCAATATATTCTTTTGATACTTCTTTCATCTTTTTCTGATCTAATACTCCGGTATTAGCCAGTTTTTTTAAAATTGATAAAGTAATATTATCTTTTACATTTAAATCTAAAACTAATCCCTGTTGTTTGCGATCTTCAGGTATAAGTCCTATTCCATATTTAACTGCATCATTAGGGTTCTTGATATTAACTTTCTTTCCTTTTACATATATCTCTCCTTCTTCTGTTTTATCAGCACCAAAAATTGCCCTTAATATTTCGGTTCTTCCCGAACCCACTAGTCCTGATATTCCTAAAATTTCTCCTGCTTTAACATTAAATGAAATATTTTTAATACCATTTTTGCTGCTCAAAGCTTCTACTCTTAAAACTTCATCTCCCATACTCACCTTTTGTTTGGGAAATTTATTTTCTATTTCTTTTCCAACCATAGCACTAGTAACACCATTTTCATCAATTTTAGCTAGTGACTCCGTAATAATCATTTTGCCACTGCGCAGAATGGAAATCCTGTCTCCAACCTCCCAGAGCTCTTTCATCCTGTGTGAAATAAAAACAATGCTTTTACCAGATTTTCTTAGATCCTCCATTACAGTAAATAAACGTTCTATCTCACTATCACATAAAGAAGAAGTTGGTTCATCCATAATTAATATTTCTGGGTTTCCTAATAAGGCTTTGGCAATTTCAACCATCTGTTGATCAGCAACCCTCAAATCTCCTACTATTGCATTAGGGCTAAACTCTAAACCTAGCTTATCCAGTATTTTTTGAGTCTCTTTATATATTTTATTAAAATTAACTGTACCCAATGCTCTATTTGAAAGAGGTAATTTGCCCAGAAAAATATTTTCCATCACTGTCATGTTTAATGCTAATTCAAGCTCTTGATAAATTACATTGATACCTAATTTTTTGGCTTTAATCGGGTTATTTATATCTACTTTTTCCCCATGCAGAAAAATTTCTCCTTCACTTTTTGTATAGGCACCAGAAAGTATTTTAATTAAAGTTGATTTCCCAGCACCATTTTCTCCTGCCAAAACATGGATTTCTCCTGACTCAAGAGAGAAATCAACATTATCTAAAGCTTTAACACCTGGAAAAAATTTAGATATGTTTTTCATTTGCAAAACTGTTGCCAATTTTTAGCTCCCCTTTTTGATAACAATACCTGATAAAAAATATTCTGAATATTGTTAAAATAATAGTGTCAGTTAATCATATGTGTTAACTGTTGTGTTAACAGTTAACACATATGATTAAAGAAAAATAAAATACCTTATTCAATAGTTTGTATATTCTTCGAAATTTTCAAGAATTATTTTTTTTGCTTGTCTTATATGCTGGTTCATTAAATTGGCTGATAAATCCACATCTCTACTTTTTACTGCTTCAAAAATTTTTAGATGCATATAATATGCCTCTTTAGCTCTTTCTATTCCTGATAAATCAATAATTCTATAGAATACATAATGACCATTATACTTATTAATCATTTTATTTAAGCGCTTATTTCCACAATTGCTGTTAATCATTTCATGTAAAAATGCATCTGCTTTAATACAGTTTTTCACTTTATCATTTTTGAGATCTTTTTCTGCAGCATTAAAAACTTTCTCAACTTTTTTTATTTCATTATCTGGAATTCTTTCAACTGCCAGTCTTGTTGCTGATGTCTCTAATATATTTCTTATTTCATATATCTCTTTTACATCTTGTCTTTTAATTTTCCTAACATAAAATCCATTCCTTGGAATCAAGGTAAGCAGCTCTTCTTTTTCAAGTATATTAAAAGCCTGTCTTACCGAGCTTCTGCTCACACCAAACTCTTCTGCAATATCCTGGTCAATAATTCGTTCTCCAGGCTTTATTTTATGACATATGATTTTCTTTTTAATCAATTCATATATTTGATCACTTAAACTTTGATATTTCATTCCTAATTTATTGTTTTCATTACTTAATTGCTCTTTAGTGTATAAATTTAAAAGATTTTCTTTTATATCGCTTTTTACTTCCATATCTAGCACCTCATAATTTCTTATAAGTTAACAGATCATTAGCAATATCTTGTTTTCTTTTAACTGTTAACAGTTTTTTTGTATACAGATATTATATTTTTATTTTTCTAATTTGTCAATTAATTTATAAGAATTTATAAAAAATTTAATGCTTCTAGAAGCGATTATATCTTTAATACTCATTCTAGCTAATTATAATAGCTTAATACAAATTTTATTTATACGTGTATTCATAGAAATTATCAATAATAATATTTTTAGCATTATCAATGTGTTTAGCCATTAATTCTACGGTTAGTTCAACATCTCTTTCTTTAACAGCATTGAAAATTTCAAGATGTTCAAAATAAGCTTCTTTTGCCCTCTCTACCCTCGATAAATCAACCACTCTATAAAATGCAATATAAGTATTATAACTATTTATTAATTTGATCAATCTTTGATTACCACAATTATTAATGATTACCTTATGTAGTTCACTATCAGCTTTTATAAATTCAACTACTTTATCTTTGTCTAAATCTTTTTTGGCATTTTCAAATATAGTATTCAGCTTAGCTATATCTTTTTCTGGTATGTTTGGTACAGCTTTTTCGGTGGCGGCTTTTTCTAATATTTTTCTTATCTCATATATTTCCACAACATCTCTTTCTTTTATTTCTTTTACATAAAATCCACTTCTTGGAACCGAAGTTACAAGATCTTCTTTTTCAAGTATTGTTAAAGCCTGTCTAACTAAACTTCTGCTCACACCTAGCTGTTCTGCTAAGTTCTTATCAATAATTCTTTCTCCGGGTTTAATTTCATGATTTATAATTTTATTTTTTACTGTTTCATATACTTCATCACCCAGATTTTTATATTTTTGCCCTAGCTTTTCAGAGAATTTATATTCATTATTCACATATCTAGATATATTTCTTTTAATTTTATCCATAAACATCTCCCCCTTTCTTTTATATTTTATGGATAATCAATTATAGAAGTCTATTTTTTACCTTCTTAAATCTTTAGTAATCATTTGTAACCATATCATTTTTTACAAAATCAATTATTTCTTCAACCGCTGTTTTGGCATTATCTCCTTCGGCTTTAATTGTAATTTGATTACCTTTAGCAACACCTAAACCCATTACTGCCATAACATCTTTGGCATTAACCTCTTTCCCTTCAAAAATCACACTTATTTTTGAGGAATATTTGTTCACCTTTTTCACAAAGTCTGCTGCTGGTTTAGCATGCATACCTGTTTTGTTTTTAATTTTTACATCTTTTTCAAAAGCCATTATTATTACCTCCTATTTTTATATATAATTTAACTTATAACTGTTATCATATTATAATAATAATTCAAAGTTACTTAAAGGTCAAGTTATTTAACCGATTTTTTGCCTGTTGATGTTAAAAATACGTTTAATTAAGCTGTAAAAAAATACGAATTTACTCTTTAAGAAAAATTTCACAAATCTTAGTATATAACAATTTTTTTAGATGATTCCTTTATTTGAATCAATTATACGATCATGAAAATGAAAAATGGTAGTGTAAAGATCATAAAAACTATAGTTGCAAAAATCGCTTCTGAGGCTAAATCTCCTTTATGACCATACTTCTGCATAATTACTGGTGAAGTAGCAAAGACCGGCATTGATGCTAATATAGTTATTACACCTCTATATAACTCTGGCAATGCAAATAACCCAGTTCCCAAATATACTAGAATTGGAATTAACAATAACCTTAAAAATGATACTAAATATATTTTTTTATTGCCCAGTAGATCTTTAAATCTACTTTGAGCAAGTTTTAAACCAATAAATATCATGGCCAAAGGTACTGTTATATTACCTATGTTTTCACTGATATTAATTAATGTCTGTGGAACTTCAACACCTAAAATTACAACTGCTATACTAAATAAAAGTGCTACTATTGGAGCAGAGAAAATATTTTTGAAAAAATTTATTTTTTTCTTTTGTCCACTGCTATTTAATAACCAAACGCCTAAACTCCATACCACTAAATGCATACCAAAATCATAAAATATGGCTATGATCAAACCCTGAGCACCAAAAATTGCAATGGCTATTGGTGCACCGACAAAAATATTATTACTAAAAGAACTGACAAAAGCTATCTCTTTGCTTTCATTTTTTGAATATCTAAATAACTTAGCTATCAAGAGAATTATTAAAATGGAACTAGCGGTTATAATAAAAGAAGACAAGGGTATAATTAAATATCTTTTCAATAGATTTAAGTTAAAATCCTTAACTATATTTGTAAATATTAAGGCCGGAAAAGCAATATCAATTGTCAGTTCTGCTATTCCTTTTTCAGCTGCCTGGTTGATTTTACCGGAGCGCTTCAAATAAAAGCCAAGCGAAATTAATACTGCCATTAATAATAACTGCTCTAATATTGGATAAATACTTTCCATCAGACCAATGTCTCCTTTTATTATTATTTTAAACTCCTGCTTCTACAACAAACAATTTTACAGGCTCATCACTGGTAACTACGAAGGAATGGGTACTGTTATTTTTGGTTAAAACAGCATCACCAGCTTTCATTTTTACCAGTTTGCCATCAACCGTCATTTCTCCGGTTCCTTCTACCATAAAATATATTTCTTCACTTCCCTCATGTGTATGTTCTCCAATTTGTGTTCCTGGTTCTAAAATTAGTTCATGTAAAAAATGGAGTGAGGAATCAAAATCATCCGGAAAACCATCTACATCAGGTAGAGCAGCATCTTTACCCATTAACTGTGTGATATACATTTTTCCCTTTCCACCGAGAGTCTCAATATATACCTGTTCTACATCATCTTTACCTCTTTTAATCATGCTTTTTCCTCCTTTAAAAGTTTTTGTTACGTCAAATCTAATAGTTTTTTCAAAAATATTAATAGTTATCATAGTTGTCAGGCTAGGAATCTCCATAAAAAGAAGGAATCCCTCCCCCTGAGCTAGTAAATAGTAATTGAGAAAGTCACAACCTACTAGACCCAGAAAGGAAGGGATGTAAGTTATGTTTTCTCGAAAAATACCTAATTTCCTGCTTAAACCTATCATGAATTTTGTTCTTTTGACCTATCTTTTTTTCGCCAGACTTTTCCAGGTTGATTTTGAACCCAATAATAAACTCGATGATAGTTATACTAAATTTAACAGTTTTGATGACCCACAACCTATTATAGAATATAATCAGGTTGACTATCGCGATATTCTAGCTGAAGCTGAAAAAAATGGTGAAACTATTCAGCCTGTTAATCGCAATAAACCTCTAACTGTAAAGGTTGAGGAGTGCTCTCAATGTGGAGCTCCCAAAAAATATCTCTACAGTTTCGGTCATGATCCAGATGGATACCAAAAGTTCCAGTGTAAACTCTGTAAACATCAGTGGGCTCCTAAGAAACCTAAAAAACCTAAGAACCACCCTACATATCGCTGTCCTTTCTGCAACTATGCTCTTGCTAAAGAGAAAAAGCGCAAGCATTTTACCAAGTATAAATGCCGCAATGATGACTGTTCTAAATGGAAAAATGAACATAAGCGTTATCGCTACAGAGCCTATAATTTTGATATCAATAAGCTTGAACTTTCCAGACCTGATAAAGAACCTGTTAACCTTGATCATTCTCACTATGGAAACTTTACCATCTCTAAGGCTATTGACTTTTATGTCAGTCTTGGTCTTTCTTTAAGACAGGCTGAAAGAGCTCTTAAACTTGCCTATGGTGTTTCACCTTCAGCTCAAACCATCCAAAATTGGACTGTCTCTTTAGCTTACAGACTTGCTCCTAAAATCAATGAGCTTGATCTGCCTTTATCTGGTATTGTTGCTGTTGATGAAACATATATTAAAATAAAAGGCAGCTGGCATTATCTTTTTACTGCCATAGATGGTGAAAATGGCTGTGTTATCGCTCAGCATCTTTCTAAAAATCGCGACGCTAAAGGTGCAATAACCATTTTAAAAAGAATAATCGACCAATATCAAGACCAAAAATTTGTTCTAGTTACTGATATGGCTCCAATTTACAGAGCTGCTGTCCATGCTGCTAAAGTGTTTTTGAAAACCAATATTGACCACAAACAACTTAAGGGGCTATTTGCTAACGATGATAACTCAGATGAAATTTACAGACCTTATAAAAACATCATTGAAAGGTTTTTCGGTACTTATAAAGCCCATTACAAACGCCATAAAAGCTTTAGCTCTTTTGATGGTGCACTTACTCATATAACTCTTTATCAGCTCTATTTTAATTATTTAAAACCTCATAGTTCCTTTAATGATAAACCACCACTGATAGTGGAAGGAGCAAGAGGTCAGCCTATCGAATCCTGGGCCCAACTTATCAGATGGATCACCAAAACTGATAGGTAATTAAATATCTTTTAGAAAAATCATGTTTTATCTCTTTAGATATTTATAATCACTAAATACCATTTTCTTACTTTATTTACAACTTTAAACTTTTGACATTCTGATCATTTTCATTATAATCGTAATTAGTGGTGCTCTATTACTATTTGCTTACATTTTATGGTAACTATCATATTTTATTTGACGTTATCAAAGTTTTAATCTAATTCCAAAGCGCTCCAAAAACCATTTCTAGTAGCATCCATTATATGACCACAACCATTTTCAACACTTAAAGTTTGAACTTCTATATCTTTATCCTTTAAACTTTTTTCTAGTCCAGTTGTATCTAAATTTTTGAATCCAACTGCACTTAAGATATTGTCACAATTGATTTCTTTTTCCTGACCATTATGTTCTACAATAACACTATTTTCTTTTATTTCTTTAACCAAATGTGAAGTTAATACCTCAATATTATTTGCTTTAACGACTTCTTTAAGATGAGTAGATAACATAGGACTTAACTCACCACCAATTTCTGCTTGCATCTCTAATATCTTAACATTTTTATTTTTTTCTCTTAAAAACATAGCTATATCAATTCCTACACCACTACCACCAATAACACAGATATCTTCTCCCAGACCCTGTCCATTATCCAACAATTTTTCAACTGCTATCTCAGAATATTGATTACCTTTTATCGGTAATTTGACTGCTTTTGATCCAACTGCCAGCACGGCTAGATCAGGTGAATATTCTTCAATTATTTCTGCCGTTGCTTTAATGGATAAATTAAGATTAATACCTAATCTCTTAATCATGGTCATGTAATAGTTTAATAAACCACTAAATTCAGTATTTTTATAGTTTGGAATTGATGCTATTTTAACTAGCCCACCAATGTAATCATTTTTTTCTAAAATTGTTACTTTATGACCTAATTTAGCAGCAGTTATTGAATACTCTAATCCAGCCGGCCCAGCACCAACAACAACTATATTTTTTCGTTTTTGCCTTGACTTCAATAAATCCTTATATTCATATCCTAATTCAGGATTAACTGCACAGGCTAAATATTTCCCTGTATCAACACTACCTGTACATTCATTACATCTAAGACAGGTTCTAATCTCATCAAAATTGTCATTGGCAACTTTTTTGGCAAACTCAGAATCTGCCAGAAGTTCTCGCCCAATATTTACTAGATCAGCCTTTTTAGCTTCTAAAACATTGTTGGCAATTTCAGGTTTTATACCAAGACTACCAACTGCAATAACTGGAATCGAAACCTCACTTTTTACAGCTTCTGATAAATAAATTAACTGATCAAAACTATCACCCTGCATCGGAAAATGTTTTAAACTTTCATAATTGCCATGAGTTACATCAAGACAATCTACCCCTTCTGATTCCAATACTTTTGCGTATTTTAATCCTTCTTCTAAAGTTAATCCTCCAGGTGAAGATTCTTCTGCACTAAAACGAAAAAAGAGCGGGAACTCTTCTCCAACCTTAGTTCTAATCTCACGGATTATCTCTATAGCAAATCTACATCTGTTCTCAAAACTTCCTCCCCATCTGTCATTTCTAAGGTTAGTTAAAGGTGAAATAAATTCTTGAATTAAATATCCATGGGCTCCATGTAATTCAACTCCATCAAAACCAGCCTTTTTTGCCCTAAGAGCTGCATCCCCAAAAGCTTTTATGGTTGATATAATTTCTTCTTCTGTCATTTTTTTAGGCATATCTCCACCAACTTTAGATTTTACAGCTGATGGGGCCAAAGGTGGCTTGCCATTTATGTGATCGCTAAATACCTGTCTACCGACATGATGTATTTCTGGAATGATTTTAGTACCGTAACGATGAACAGCCTTAACAAGTTCATTTAAACCAGGCAGAAACCTATCATCATATATTGCTACAGGGTTTCCGAAAATCCTACCCTGTTCCCATTCTATACATGTGTTTTCTAATATAATTAGGCCAACCCCATTTTTAGCTCTCCGAACAAAATACTCAATTAATTTATCGCTAACTTCTCCTGACTCACTTGCATATTTGCTATACATTGGAGCCATAGAAATACGATTTTTTAATTTCATACCATTAATGTTTATCTCCTGCATTATCTTTTTTTCCATATTTTTCACCTCTTTTTTAAATATCTAAAAGATTTCTACCTAAATTATAGTAATCTTCACCTCCTGTTGAGCAAAATAATAAAACGAAGAATTTAAATTGAGAAAGGGACTCAGAAAAATCATTAAAAATGATTTTCCTCAGTCCCATAAAGTTATAGTTCAAAGGGTCGTCCACTTAAAGTTTCGGCTACCTGGTCAGATTCAGAAGTTTTACTTCCTTCCCCCGTTGGCAACATAATTCATATATGAATTAGTATTTTCCTCTAAGCTTCATACGAGTTAAACGATATTCGGTTTTTGTTAACAATTAACATTTAACTTATTTAAAGTATAATCTATTGATTTTTATTTGTCAAGTGTTTTTTTAATTTTCTCACTTTTGTATATTTTGGCTTTTACCTTTAAGATAGACTTCTTTTACTCTTAGATTTCTATCTAAGAGCACAAAATCTGCCTGTTTACCAACTTTTATCTGCCCAATTTTATAGTCCAGATTTAATAAACGCGCAGGGTTTAAGGTAGCCATTCGTATGACTTCCGGTAGTTCTAAATTGCTGAATTTTAACATGTTTCTAACCGCCTGATCCATTGTTAACACACTACCTGCTAGAGTGCCATTTTTAAGTCTGGCACTACCATTTTCAACAGTTACTTTTTGACCCCCTAAATTATATTCGCCTTCATCTAAGCCTGAAGCCTCCATTGCATCTGTAACTAAAATAAGCTGTTCAGCTGTTTTGATTTTTGTTGTTAACTCTATAACTGCAGGGTCTATATGAATTCCATCGGCAATTATTTCACATTTTATATCAGAGTTTAAGGCTGCTCCAACTATTCCCGGTTTGCGGTGATGAAGTCCTGACATTGCATTATAAAGATGAGTTATTAACGACAAACCATGGTTTTGAGCTGTCATAACTTCTTCGTATTCTGCTTCAGAATGACCGAGTGAACCTATAATACCCCTTTGATGAATTTTTTCGATCAGCTCTAATGCTCCTTCTTTTTCAACTGCCAGGGTCATAATCTTTATAATATCTAAATAATCAACAAAGATTTCCAGGGAGGGATTGATTATATATTCTGCTGATTGAGCACCTTTTTTGGCTTCATTTATAAAGGGTCCTTCTAAATGTACTCCCAATACCTGAGCTCCAGTGGTAGATTTATTAAGATAATTTTTTACATTATCTAAAGCTTGAAAAATATTATCTAACTTCATCGTCATTGTGGTCGGTAAATAGGAAGTCACTCCATCTTTGATAATTGTTTGACTTATTTTGTCTAAAGAAACAGTAGTTGCTTCCATGGTATCCATACCACCTGCACCATGGATATGAATATTAATAAAGCCTGGACTTAAATAAGCACCTCCCCCATCAATAATTTCCAGTTCAGAATAGTCTTTTTCTAGAAAAAAGCTATTTACAGCCTTGATTTTTTCAGAAAAAATTAAGGCTCCATTATTTATAATCCTGTCTGGCAAAATAATATTAACATTTTTAATTGCTTTCATAGCTATCATCCCTCACTAATATTTAATTTCAAGCTGACAGTTAGCAGAAATATTATCTTCTGAAATCAAAGCTGCGGCATCTTTATCAATGATCATGGTAACTTCTGGATGTGTTTGTAGTAATGAAGCTGGAACCCTGGTAGAGATTTTACCACTTACTGTTGCTTTAATTGCTTCAACTTTATTTTTACCACTGGCCAATAAAATGATCCGCTTGGATTTTAAGATTGTTGCCATCCCCATAGAAATAGCCTGTTTAGGGACCTTTTCTTCAGCTTCAAAATAACGGCTATTTGCTTTAATAGTTTCTTCCCGCAAATTTACTACCTCTGTCATTACATTTAATTTCTCTGCTGGCTCATTAAACCCAATATGTCCATTGGCCCCGATTCCTAAAACCTGCAGATCTATGCCCCCAGCATTTTCTATCAAAGATTCATAATCTCTACATTCTTTATTATAATCTGCAGCCATCCCATTTGGAATGTTTATATTTTCCTTTTTTATATTTATATGGTTAAAAAAATTATCGAACATATAATAATGATAGCTGTTGGGATTTTCTTTACTCAAACCACAATATTCATCTAAATTAAAAGTAGTTACCTGAAAAAAATCAATTTCTTCTGCTTCATACATCTCGATTAATTTATTATACATCCCCATTGGTGTTCCACCAGTAGCCAGACCAATTTTACTATTTTCTTTTAAATGAACCTGACTTGCCAGCAGTAAAGCTGCCCTATTGCTCATCTTTTCATAATTTTCTTCTACAATAATTTTCATTTCTATCACTTCCTCAAATTTATATCTCAAAATATTTTAATTTATTAAGCCAAAATAATTTTTAATACCTTTTCCCCTGCTCTCACAGAAGCTGTTTTTAATAGTTCCATATTTTTAACCTTTTCCATATTAGTAATTATTACAGGTGTAGCAATTGAAGGAGAATTCTCTTTAATATAATCTAAATCAAATTCAATTAATGCCCTACCTACTTCAACCTTTTCTCCTTGCTTAACTAATTTCTTAAAGCCCTGCCCGGCAAGTTCTACAGTATCAATTCCAATATGAACTAGTACTTCTAAATCATTTTTAGTCTTTATTCCTAGTGCATGACCAGTTGGAAAAATCTGAATTATCTCCCCTGAGACTGGTGATTGAAGAATGTTTTCTTCTGGAATAATTGCAAAACCGTCCCCAAGCATTTTTTGAGCAAATGCCTGATCAGCTACATCTTGCAGCTGAATTATCTCTCCTTTAAAAGGAGCATTTATATATATTTCTTTTTGCTTGAATATATTAAACATTCAAATGCCTCCTCTGCTTTAATTTTATAATGATTTAAAGTTGTTAATTATAATCTTATCTTTAATAATTCATTTATTCAAGCCGAAGCTTGATGCTCCGGCTTAAATAAATAGCTTATAAGAAATATTTACAGTTCTTTTTTGATCTTATCTGCAATCATTTCTGCTTTGGTACCGACCACAATTTGAGCATTGGTTTTGCTTGCTTTTAATACTCCAGAAGCACCCATCTGTTTTAAAACTTTTTCATTTATTTTATCTGAATCATTTACTTCTAATCTTAATCTTGTAATACAAGCATCTACTTTTTTAATATTCTCTTTACCACCAAGAGCTTCAATATACTGCATTGTTATATCTGAAGAAGACTGAGATTTTTTGCGCTGACTCTCTGGCATAACGCTCATCTCATTACCTCCACCTTCTGAATCCAATCGTCCCGGTGTGGCAATATCAAATTTTTCTATTACAAAGCGGAAAAGAAAATAATAAATTGCAAAGACTGCGATTCCAATTGGAATTATCATCAATGGTCTTGTGGCAAGTCCATAGTTTAAAAAGTAATCTATTGCACCGGCTGAAAAGCCAAAACCATGTTGAATCCCAAAAATATAGGTTATTACCAGTGATAATCCAGTCAGTCCAGCATGAATAACATACAGGGCAGGAGCTAAAAACATAAATGCAAATTCTATTGGCTCAGTTATTCCGGTTAAAAAGGCTGTTAAAGCAACACTTAAAAATATACCGGCAACGGCTTTTTTGTTTGCTTCTTTGGCTGAGTTATACATGGCCAATGCTGCTGCTGGAAGACCAAACATAAAGATCGGGAAAAATCCTGACATAAAGAATCCAGCCGAAGGATCACCAGCAAAAAACCGTGATAAATCTCCTGTTACTACCTCACCTGCTGCTGTTGTAAATTCTCCAAAAACAAACCAGATAAAACTGTTAAGAACATGATGAAGACCAACTGGAATCAATAATCTATTTAAAAATCCATATACAAATACTCCAATCGGACCTGCTCCTATTATCCACTGTCCTGACAGATGGATTGTCTCCTGAATAGGGGGCCAGACAAAACCAAACACTGCTGCTAAAATAACACTGGCTGCACCTGTAACTATAGGAACAAAACGTTTACCACCAAAGAAACCTAGAAAATCAGGTAACTCAATATTATAATAACGGTTGTAAAGAAATCCAGCTGTCAAACCACCAATTATACCCGCTAGCACTCCCATATTAATATCAGGATTAATAGCCTCAGTTGAATTTGTTATTATAAAATAACTTACTGCACCTGCAAGACCAGCTGAACCAGAACTATCATGAGCTATACCTACGGCAACACCAATCCCAAATAATATGGCAAGATTATCAAAAATTGCTCCTCCTGCAGCCATTATAAAGGGAATATCAAAAACATCTGGAGCACCAAATCTGAGCAGCAGAGCTGCCGCTGGAAGAACTGCAATGGGTAGCATTAAAGATTTACCTATTCTCTGTAATTGTGAAAATACTTTTTTCATTTTATAAACCTCCTGTTTTATTATTAACCAAACAAATCTATATAATAATTACAGTTAAACTGTAATTTTATCTTCAATTAATTTAAGCAAATAGAAAAGCCGAAGAGATCTACCACTATATAATGTGATATTATCTCTTCGGCTCTTGCCTGATTTAACAGTAACACGCCTTAAATATTATTTTTATCTTAACTATTTTAATTAATTCCAACTTCTCTTTTTAAACGCTGCAAATGAATAGCGAGATAGCCTTTTTCATCTTCAGTTATCTTACAGTCCAGACGGTTTTCTATAATTTCTGCCAGTTTTGCAGCTAAATTAAATGATTCAGCAAAATTATCTTTAATATTATCAAGTAGAGGGTTTATATTATCATCATTATTATTCTCAATTCTTTCTAAAGCAAAACGTAAATGATTAATCAGACGGGCATAATTTAAACTTTGATAAGCCAATTTATGGCCTATCTCAGTTTCAACTTTTGATACTAGCTTTTTTATTAAAGAGGTATTTTGAACTGTTTTAGAAACCTCACTATTGCTTCTAGCTCCATGAATATGAAAAGCTATAAATCCTACTTCAGCTTCTGGAATTTTTAGATTAAAACTTTTTTCCATCATCTTTACCGCTTTTTTAGCCAGACTGTATTCTTCATTATAGAGGGTTCTAGTTTCAGCTAAAAAAGGGTTGGCTATTTCTATTCCATCTCTAATTCGTTTAAGAGTAAATGCTATGTGATCGGTAAGTCCGATTCTAATATACTGATTGATATCTTCTTCCAGTTCATCAGCTACCATAGTTATTATTTCTTCTGTTACTGCAACAACTTTACTTTCAACCTCTTCTAAAAGTTGTAAATAATTTTTTCTTTTCTCACCCCTTAAAGGAATGAATTCTTTTTCTATCTCAAAATTACTCCTGTCAATTTCTTCTCCTTTTTTGCTAGAAAAGCCTATTCCTTTAGCAATTAAAATGTATTCCTGTTTTTCTTCTGCTTTTTCTGCTAGAATAACATTATTATTAAAAACTTTTTTCACCCTATAAAAATCTCTAGCAGCCATAAAATTCCTCCTTGTAGCTAAAATTTTAATAAATAAAAAAATCTAGAAAAAAATATAATTTCCTTTAATAAACATTTAAATTAAAGAAATTTATATTCTCCCCTAGATTATGCCTGATTTAACAGTAACACTCTTCAGATTTATTCAATTTTCTTAATTGTAACATTATTATTTTATTTTTGCAAGCTTTTGAGATATTTTTTCTTGTGTCGAATAAATATGTTTTTTGACTCTTTCTTATGATATTATTTTTGACGATAATAAGTGAACCTCTCCAAACAAATGAAATATTTAGATGGTGAGGTTCACAAGTTCAAGTCTTATTTAATTATTATAATTTTTACTACTCTGTTATTTCCACCAAAACTACTCTTCTATTTAAAGCCCTTCCACTTTCAGTTTTATTTGTGCTTTCTGGAGCTAAAGGACCAACTCCAGCAGAAATTAAACGGTCACTGGCAATATCATGATTGTCAATTAAAAAATCTACAACAGACTCTGCCCTTCTTTCAGATAAATTTCTATTATACTGTAGTGAACCGAGATCATCTGTATGACCAACAACATATAATCTTAATTCTGGATTTTCGAGCAGCAATTTTGCTATCTCAGCTAAAACATCATGGGAGTCAGCTAGAATTTGAGAACTGTCAAACTCAAAATTAATCCCATAAATTGCAGCTTTACCAGTTCTGCTGAGATCATCTTCCATATTTTCTACACTAACCAGGCCCTCTTCCATCGGTGCTAATTCTACAACATCCAATTGTATTTTAGCCTTAGCTCCAGTAGATGGAGCCATGGCAAAGCGGTTAGCAGTATGGACAAATAAAGCTAGATAAATATCTCCTTCTGCTCTATCTAATTTAGCTGCTAAATATCTAGGATTTTCTGGTGCATCTAAATAAGTATGTCTAGAATAGCCTCTAGAAAAATCTAGTTCATAAGGATATTTTCTTCCATGCCAGTCTCCATAATGCCTAATCTCATCACCACTACTTTGATAAATTATTTCAAAACCAGCATTTTGCAATTCCATCTCATAATTGCGGAATATTTCCAGTGATGAACGATCTTCAGGTGCCAGATAAGTAATTTTTGTAATTACTCCTTCAAGTTTTTCATGCTCAGCAGGAAAACGCTTATTGCTACCCCTAATTACTTCATGCTCTGCTGTTGTTTCACCTTCCTGCACCGCTTCTGTAATAATACCATCAAGAGCTATAATATATTCATCATAAGAAACACTCTCATAGCCGATTATATAAGAGTCCTGAAAACGGGAAATCAACGGATGATCACTGCTGCCCTCAACATCCTCCCCGGCAAAAATTGCCCCCGGCAAAATAAGACTAAATAATAAAAAAATCAGCATCAAAAAAATAATGCTTTTTTTAGACATAATTACCTCCCCCTGTCATAATTTTAATATACTTTAAAATTCGACATAAAAATATATTCTCCTGCAAATTGGGGAAGTAGTTTTGATATTTTAAAGAAGATCTTCGGGAATTAGTTTGATCAGCATTTTAGCTACTCCATCATGATCATTATTTGGAGCAATTAAATCTGCTCTTTTTAATAGTTCTTTTGAATCTGTGTTTTCCATTGCAACAGCGGTTCCGGCTGTTTCCAGAAGTTCCAGGTCATTATTTCCATCTCCAAAAGCAATAGTTTCTTCTAGAGGTATTCCCCATTTTTTTGAAAGGAATTTTAGTGCATGGCCTTTTGATATCTCTGCAGCATTAATCTCAAGATTATGATTTCCTGAAGTGGCAACTTTTATCCTTCCATTAAAGTTTTGACAAATATTTTTTTTGGCTTTTTTAAGTTCTTCTTCTCTACCCATTACATAGATTTTTTGTACTTTCATTTCTCTTTGATCTAAAAAATTTATTATATCATCTTTTTCTGTTACAGATATAAGCTTATAATTATTTATCAATCTGATGATACCATCTAAAGAGAATAATTTTCCAAAGCCCTCCATGAACAAAATATTTTTAAAGATTTTATATTTATTTTTAGCAATAATTTCATCGGGGGAGGTAATATAATAAATTAGATTCTGATATTGTTCTAAATTATTAATTACTGAGATCAAAATCTTTTTGTTCAGAGGCTTATTAAAGATTTCGCTTTGATCAAAATCAACAATATGGCTGCCATTTGTAGTTATATATGCTAGTCCTTCAATATCCTTAGTTAATTTTGCTGCTTCATGATAGTTTCTTCCAGTTGCAATTATTACTGCATAATTTAAAGCTATTAATTTTTTTATAATCTTTTTATTTGTTTTTGATACTGCAGACCTTGAATTTAATAAGGTTCCATCAAGATCAATAAAAATCATTTTTTTATAACTATTCATTCAGAAAACCTCCTCCTCAATCTACTTGAGGATATCTGTGAAATATTTAATAATACCAGCCTGCTTTTTTAGCCAGGCTGGTATTCATATCTATATTTAAAAGCTTTTATTTGTTTTAAAGCTCTTTGCCATTAGTTTTTATAAGGTTTTTATACCAATTAAAACTTTTCTTTTTTATCCTGCGCAGATCTTTTAAGTCAAATTCATCCCGATTAACATATATAAATCCATAGCGCTTGTTTATGCCTTGATGAGTACTAACTAAGTCAATTGCAGACCAGGGACAATACCCAAATAATTCTACACCATCACTGATAGCCAGTTGTGCCTGTTTGATATGTTTTCTTAAAAAGTCTATCCGGTAATCATCATTGATTGTATCATCAGCTTCCAGTTCATCATAAGCACCTAAGCCATTTTCAGTTACGATTAAAGGCAACTGGTATCTGCTGTAAATTCTCCTCATAGTTGTTCTAAAACCTACCGGATCAATTTCCCAGCCGAATTCGGTCTGTTCTAAAAATTCATTTTCATGTCTTCTGTAAAAACCAGGCTGATTGTCTACTGTCTTCTGATCACCTGAAAAATTGCTCTCTTTATCCTCTTTTGCAAAATCAGCTTCTACAGCAAGTGTATTATAATAATTGAAAGCAATAAAATCCGGATTACCATCTTTTAATATCTGCATATCTCCCTCTTCAATCTCTGGAGTACAGTTATTCTTTTCCATATAAGTCCAGGCAATTTCATTATACCTGCCAAAAACTGCTGCATCAAGGTAAAGCCAGTTTCTAATTGCAGAATAATTGTCTGCTGCCAGTACATCTTCTGGTTTTGAGCTAGCTGGATAAACGGCTGCAATACTGGGTGCTGGACCTATTTTTGCTTCAGGTAATTTTTGATGACATAAGTTAAAGGTTTTAGCCTGTGCTAAGAGCATATGATGATTTTGCTGATATAACTCTGCCTTTATATTATCTGACTCATCTTCCAGTAAACCTAGAGCATCACCATGCATTATCATAACATTCTGTTCATTAATTGTCAGCCAGTATTTAACTCTGTCACCATAATTGTCGAAGAGTATCTCGGCATAATTAACAAATGCTTCTACTGTTTCTCTATTTGACCAACCACCTTTTTTCTGTAAGGCAAGTGGCAGATCAAAATGGTACATAGTTACAAGTGGTTCTATATCATATTTAAGTAGTTCATCAATTAGATTATCATAAAATTCTATTCCTTTTTGATTAACTTCACCATCACCGTCAGGGATGATTCTGGTCCAGGCAATAGAAAATCTATAAGTTTTAAGACCCATTTCTGCCATTAAGGCAACATCTTCTTTATAATTATGATAATGATCACTGGCTACTTTAAAATCACTTACATCTTCAGGGTGATTACCAACATCTATAACCGATAAACCTTTTCCATCTTCATTCCAGGCACCTTCTGCTTGATAGGCAGAGGTAGAAGCTCCCCACAAAAAATCTTCTGGAAATTCTTTTAATGTTTCATGCTGCATGATTTTCCTCCTTTTAGATATTATAATTGACTATTTATTAAACTGAGGTAGATAATTAATATTTTTTTCAATAATATCATCTAATAAATCTTTAACTACACTGCTTTCTACAAGTGGATGAATAGTGAGTGCCTGTACAGCAGCACCATAATCACCATGTACACCTGCTTCTATGGTTAAAGTCTCATATTCATTTACAACCTGTAATAAGCCTTTAACCTGAGGAGGTAATGGATCTACATTAAGAGGTGTTGCTCCATTTTTAGCTATTAAAGATGTTCTTTCTATAACAGAATCCTCTGGTAGACAATTAACTGCTCCATTATTTTTGACATTTACATAATGCAGAGTACCTTTATCATTATAAATAGCACTGATTAAATCACAGGCAGCATCTGAGTAATACTGACCTCCTCTTTCTTCAAGCTCTTCTGGTTTTTCTTTTAAATCTTCATTTTTATAGAGCTCAAAAAGGCTTGCTTCTAATCCTTTAACTACCTCACCTCTTGTACCTTCGTTCTTTGCTGCTTCAATTTCTTCCTGAAGCATTAAATCAGTTAAGTAATAGTATCTATGATAAGGACAGGGGAGCATACCCAGTGACTGAAGAAACTCTTTTCCCCATTCATAATCAGGAACATTTTCAACATCTTTAAAGTTCCCGGTGGCCAGTTCATCCAGCACTTCCGAAATTTTGTTTTCACCGTTTAAATAAGCAGCTCTACCCCAGACAAGGTGGTTTAAGCCAACGAAATCCATTCTAAGCTTGTCTGCATCAGCATCTAAAATTTCTGCAGTCATTTTTTCCATCACTATTGGCACATTACAAAGTCCTAAAACATTGATGTCAGTATATTTACTAACAGTTTCAGTTATAATACCGCTGGGATTTGTAAAGTTGATCAACCAGGCATCAGGAGCCAATTCTTCCATATCTTTTGCTATATCTAAAATAACTGGAATTGTTCTTAATGCTTTAGCCATACCTCCGGCTCCTGTTGTTTCCTGGCCAATACAATCATATTGCAAAGGAATTTTTTCATCCCTAATTCTTGCATCTAATAGACCAACTCTAAACTGAGTTGTGACAAAATCAGCATCTTTAATTGCCTCTCTTCTATCCAGTGTAAGATGTATTTCCATATCTATCCCGGCTTCTTCTACCATTCTTTTAGCCAGATTACCAACAATATCTAATTTCCATTTTCCTTCTTCAATATCCACTAAATATAATTCTTTAACGGGTAATTCATCATGTCTTTTTATAAAACCTTCTATAATTTCTGGAGTATAACTGCTCCCTCCACCAATTGTTGCTACCTTTAGACCTTTTTTATCAACCAATTTCTTTTTGCCTCCTTTGATTTCTTAACTCATGCAATTGCTTTTGTGTTTCTATCATTTCTTCTACTAGATCTTTTGCCAGAAGAGCATTCATTAAATGATCCTGAGCATGGATCATTAATAATCCAATTTCAGTTTTATCTCCCTTTGCTTCTTGTGTCAGTAGATTTGTTTGTTTATCATGGGCTTTATTTAAGCTATCATTAGCTGCTTCTAGCTTTTCTTCAGCTAAGTTAAATTCTCCATTTCTGGCATGACTTAATGCTTCAAAAATAAAACTCTTGCCATCACCTGCATTTGATATGATCGTAAATACTAACTGTTCGTAATCCATTATTTTTCCTCCTAAAGTGTATATTTATTAAGCTGCCTCAGCTTCTTCTGCTAAAGCTTTTTCCTCTTTTAAATTTTTATTATCCAGTATTTTCATGAATGGGTAATAAATTAAACCTGCAACTGACATTGTTATCAACTGTAAAATTACTGCTCTCCAATCACCAGTAGCTAAAAACCCACTTACTAAAGGTGGTGTTGTCCAGGGAATTAAAGTATATGGTCTTGCTACAAGTTCTAAAGCCATTGCGATATAGGTTATGGTGGCTGCAGAAAGTGGAGCCAGAATAAATGGTATTAGCATAACCGGGCTCATGACTATCGGCATTCCAAAAATGATCGGTTCATTTATATTAAACAACCCGGGCCCAATCGCTGTTTTACCAATCGCTTTAAATCTTTTAGACTTAGCAGCAAATAGCAATAATAAAGCTAACACAAAGGTAGAGCCTGAACCTCCCATATTGATAAATATATCTATAAAGGGTGTATTAACTATATTGGGCAATACATCCCTTCCAGCAGCTAGAGCGCTTGTGTTCTGATCTAATAATGTTAAAAGTACAGGTCCAGCAGTACCCATTACAAGGGCTGAGCCATGAATACCAACAAACCAGAAAATACTAATAGCTAAGACCAAAAATACAACTCCGGGAAAGGTTCCACCTATTCTTAAAAGAGGTGCTGTAATAACGGTGTTTATTAACTCTGGAATTGTAGTAGCGGTAAATGTTACAGCAAGCTGATTAAATACCCAGAGAGAGAATAATATAATAAAACCCGGAATCAAAGCAGTAAATGATCTTGTAACATTTGGTGGTACGGTTTTTGGCATTTTAATAACAAGATCTTTTTTGACTACAAATCTCTGAACTTCAACAGAATAAAGTGCAACTATAATAGCTATAAATAATCCATCTGAACCCATCCAGGAAGAAATAATATTTCCATTCTCACTTGCTGGAACTAACAGAATAAATGCTGCAACCCCCAAAACTGCTGATTCAAGTGGATCCATATCATATTTCTTGCTCAATGCATAAGAAATAGCGAAAGCAGCAAAAAGTGCCATTAAACCAAATGTTGCGCTCTCGATCATCAATATCCTACCTACATAAGGGTCCACTAATTCCTGTAAGGCAGGTATAGGTGGGAAAGCAACGATTAAAGCTACAGAACCTATAATAAGCATTGGTAAGATTGCAATCAAGCCATCACGAATTGCCTGCAAGTGTCTCTGTTCTCCTACTTTTCCAGCTAATGGTAAAAACTTATCTTCTAAAAAACTATAAAACTTATTACTCATTATTTTCACCCTTTTCTAATTTTTTTGATTTAAATATTTTGATAATATATTATTGCTTTACAAGTTGTATTGCCTGATCCAGTGCTTTTTCTCCATCAACCATTCCATAAGCGGCAGAGTCAACAACATCCAGAGCTGTTCCTTTTGCTTCTGCAATCTTTCGCATAGATTTTTCTTTATATTTTATTTGAGGTCCTAATAAAACAACATCATATTCTTCAAAACTGTCTTCGAACTTTCCACATGAGACTGCATTAATTAAAATATCTAACTCTCTGTTTTCAGCAGCTTCTTTCATTTTTTCCACCAATAAACTTGTGCTCATTCCGGCATTACAGACCAATAAAATTTTCATAAATATTTCCTCCTTAGATTTTTGCTTTTAATTATTTAAAAGTTTTAATTAAATTTTTTAGTTTTTTTACTGCTATTTCTTCATCTTTTCCCTCTGCTTTTACTTTTATGGAATCACCATAAGAAGCTCCCAGAGTCATCAATGACATTATACTTTTTCCATTTACAGTTTGACCTTCTTTTTCTACTTCGATCTTTGCTTCAAAACTCTGACATTCTGATACGAACTGTGATGCTGGTCTTGCATGAAGACCTGATTTGTTTTCAAGTTTAATTTCAAGAACTCTCAAGCTAACTAACCTCCTCATGAAATAATATTGTTTTTTGTTTTGCTCACCTATAATATAATGCATAAAAGATGCCAGAGTTTGATTATTTTCTAGATTTTTTATTATTGTTTTATTAAAAAACGCTATAATAGCTGTTATGAAAGGGATTATAATTCTAAATTAAATAATTATTTTTTTAAAAATAAATGTTTTTTTAAAGAAACAAATAGTGTGCAAACAATCTGCACACTATTTGTTGCCTTATTAGCTTATTAGATTTTAGTTATTTTTAAACATTTCAAGTATATATGCATATTCATCTTCAGTTATCTTAATTTTATATTTTCTTTCTAATTTTTTAATTATATTTTTGATTTCCTTGAACTTCTCTTTATTTGCTTGTTTATACTCTGCTAAGTTATCAAATTTAACTGTTCTACCTCCAGTAAGTAGATTATCAACCATATAAACCATATGCATTAGAATTCCAATTTCAACACCAGAATCAAGAGTTTTATTAAAATTATTTTTAGTTTCTTTAATAAGATCTCTAATATCTTCCACAATCACAAAACTATCCAGATTCTTTAGATGCTTATCTATTGATACCTTTATTTTATGGTACATCTCTTCTTTTTCAATAATATTTTTTATTTTATCAATTCCATCATCTATAATTATATCTGAAGCTGAAAAAGAAGGAATATTATCGATTTTTTTATTGATAGTTGTTATAATGGATATTATTTTAAAACTCTCTTTTAACCTTTCGATATTTGTTTCGAACTCTTCCTGATCAAGTAGGTTTAAATTAATAACCTTGATATCCAGTGAGCTTTCTATTTCTTTTTCCAATATTTCTTTGATCTGCACTGCTGCTCCATCTCCTGTAAAACAGGCTGTTACAAGGGCAAAGTTTTTATCAGATCTGTCTTCAGACTCTAGCTCTTCTTCAGATGATACCTCAAATTCTTGTTGATAGCTTTCTGCACCAATTTTTTGTACAGAATTGATTATGTCTTCTATACTCTCTCCCAATACTGCTTTTCTGCAGGCTTCTAAAACCTGTGGGGTACTACTCATAGTAATTGTTTTAGCATTTATACCTGTTTCATTATTAATCATTTCTGCAAAGCTATTTAAAGAACCCATATCTACCATCAAAATAATCCCACTGCCATTAGCAATTTTTTGGGCTTTGTTTTTAGTTTTTTTATAAGCTTCCTGAGGATTCATTTCTAAAGGCATATCTATTGCAACAGCATGGTTTTCTCCGATTAAATTATTAGCTACTTCAGCAATACTGCTTGCAGTTGAACTGCCGTGCATAACAACTATGATTCCTACTTTTTTAACCTCTTCTTCTCCATGAAAATTATATGGTCTTTCTGTTAAAAACATGGTTAAATAACCGATCTCATCAAGAGGAGTCTCTACTGAAAATTCCTGATCTATTAGAGAGGCTATCTCCATAGCTGTAATAAATTCTTTAGAATAATTAATCCTAATCTCATTTAGTTTAGGGTGGTATATTTTTTCTCCACCTTTGATCCTGGCTATACTTCTTTTTAAGTGAAGGGCCAGACCATAATATATTTTTTCATCATAATCTCTATTTAATCTGCTTCTGGCAAGAGTAAAAATTCTGTCAACAATATTTACAATATCTTCGCCAACAATTTTATTGATCTTGCTTTTCTTAAAATTTTTAGAGATATTACCTATATATTTTTGAAAATGTTTTTCTATATCTATATTCAAAATCTCACTGATTTCATCTCTGTTCATCCCGCTTTTTTCTAAAGAATTTATTTTTTCTTCAATATTATCATAAAAATAATAATCTTTATCACTATCAGGTATCTCTTCTTTATCAACAGTCTCAAGATCTCCGCTCTGATTGCTGCTAAAAGAAATTAAATTCCCTTTATCAGCGATTAAATCATTGATTTTTTCCCTGTTTTCTGGTAGATTCATTATGCCTTTTTTGACATGATAGGGAAGTTCTTCCTGACCAATTTTTAAAATATCACATTTACTGTCTTCTCTGGCCTTATAATTTAAAAAGGCTTTTGCACAGGCTAGCTGAATATCACTTTTTAACTGACCAATATTATTTGGACAGTCATAAAGCAGAAAAGACTTTAAGGCATTTTTATAAATATAAATATCTTTTGTGACCCGCTGTACTTCATTTTTTATAAATTCTTCGATTAATTTATATCTTTCATTAAGTGTTCTTGCTTCTAAATTCGGTAGTTCAATAACCATTGGAATTCTACGCTGAAATGTCTGCAGTAAATAGGAGCCCGGTGCTTCCGTAGTGGCAGCTATAATTTTTAAATCTGCTTTTATCTTTTGACTGGTTTCTCCTAATGGTTTGAAAAAACCATTATCAATAAAGGTAAAAAGCATTTCCTGGCCCTGAGGAGGTAGCCGATGTACCTCATCTAAAAATATAATTCCCCCATCTGCTTTTTTTAGCAAACCAACTTTGTCTTTATCTGCTCCAGTATAAGCACCTTTTTTTACTCCAAAGAGCTGACCCATTAAAAGTTGAGGGTTATCTGCATAATCTGCACAATTAAACTGAATAAAAGGAGCATCTGCTTCTAACACTTCTTCGCTGATGGAAAAATTATACATTAGCTTTGCAAACATTGATTTTCCTACACCTGTTTCACCTAATATTAATGTATGGAGTCCTTTAGGTGGATATAATATTGCTGCCTTTGCCTGCTGTACAGGAATTTTCAAACTTTCTTGAGCACCAATTACATCTTCTAAACTTTTTATTTTTGTATTTATAGGGTCAGTACTAATTTTTCTTTTCTTTTTATAAATTACAGGTCTTCCACTATTTTTAATTATTTTGTTTTCTTTAACTAATTGATTTAAATAACGACTTGCATTAGAGCGTGAAATATCTGCTTTCTCTGCGATTTCTTGAGCTGTTATTCCATCGATTTCATTTTTTTCTGACAATTTTAAAAATAACTTAAATATTTTGTCTTTTTTCTTAATATTTTGCACCTCCAAAATTTTGCTATTATTTAGTATATCATTTTTGAAGTTAAATATCATTATAAAATAGAAAAAACCCTGCTGAAATCAGTTCAGCAGGGACTGGGTTAATTATTTTTTTAGAGGGCTTTTACTCCTTCTTCTCCAGTTCTAATTCTAACTGCATTTTCTATATCATAGACAAAAATTTTCCCATCACCAAAATTACCAGTATTAGCAGCTTTTTTAATTGCATCCACAAATTTATCAACTTCATTATAGTTAATAATTAACTCAACCTTGATTTTTCTCTTCAATTTATCAATGTCAAAATAATCAGTTCTGGGGTCTATCTGTTTGAAATTATAATTTTTTATTTCACTTAAGCTAAGCTCTTTAAGTCCCAATGATTCTAAAATATCAATCAAATCATTTAACTTTTCAGGACGAATATATGCTTCAATCTTTTTCATTTTAACAACCCCCTTCTTTTAACTGGCTTTATTGGTGAACTTAATATCAATTAAAAAGTCTGAATATTACTTCTAATTTAAGTATAATGCAGAAAGAAGATTAAGTATACATTTTTCAGTACTATTATAACTGGATACAGGGATAATAGAATTTAAAACTAAGCGTAAAAAAGAGGGGATTTCTCCCCTCAGAATGTTCTATATTAAATTAAATTCGATTTAAGCAAGATCATCTCTAGCACTGTAATTTTTAAATACATAATATCCAGCTACCAGAGTTAGTACTCCAAGTAAACCAATTGCCCAGGCCCCTAAACCAGTCGCTCTAACCAAAATCCAGGTTAAAGGATTGGCTCCATCAATTAAGCTAGAAATCATTGCAGCACCTTCTGGGAATTCAAAGTTTGCAGCCTGAGCTGCTGCTGTGTGTAATTCTGCCAAAGCAGTAGAAATATATAAACCCACCGCTATTACAATAGTACCGATTAAAGTGGAACGGAAAATATTACCTTTAGTAATTGGTATGATCATTACTACAAGAAACGGTAGTGAAGCTAGGTCTCCGAATGGAAGAACAGAATTTCCTGGCAAAATAACTGCCAGCAAAATAGTTATTGGGACTAAAACTAGTGCTGTCGATATTGCTGAAGCATGACCAATAGCTATCGCAGAATCAAGTCCTATATAGATTTCACGTTCTTCAAACTTTTCTTTCATAAACTTTTTAGCTGCTTCAGAAAGCGGAGTTAAACCTTCCATTAAAATTTTAACCATCCTTGGGAATAGGAGCATTACTGCTGCCATTGTAACTCCCAAGTTAAGAACTTCTTGTGCTCCATATCCGGCAAGTACTCCTAATACTAAACCCAAAATTAAACCTAAAATTACAGGTTGACCAAATATTCCAAACTTATTCTGAATTGTTTCTGGGTCTGCATCTATTTCTTTCAACCCAGGTATTTTATCTATCAAATTATTAAGTGGTATTGCAATAGGTACAAAAGCTGCAGAAAAACCATGGGGTAACGAGATATTCGGGAGATCATAAAAGTCCTGAACCATTGGTGCAGTCCAATCTGCAAGTACTAGTACAACAGCCGCATTAACTGCAGCAGCAATTAAACCCCAAACTAAGCTATCAGTTAATCTGGCAACTAAAGCACCGGTAAATGCAAAATGCCAAAAATTCCAGATGTCTACATTTACTGTCTTCGTTAATTTAAATAAGATCATAATTATATTGACACCCAAAGCTACGGGTATAATTAATGCCCCAACCTGGCTTCCAAAAGCAATAGCTGCAGAAGCAGGCCAACCAACATCTATAATTCCCAATTCAATTCCAAATCTTTCTACCATTGCTTCGGCTGCAGGCCCTAAGTTGCCTACCAAAAGATCTAAAATTAGATTGATACCTACAAAACCTACTCCAATTAATAAACCAGAATGAAAAGCCTTGCCAATTTTTTGACCAAATATAATTCCTAAGATAAATATTACTATGGGTAGCATCACACTTGCGCCAAGATCTGTTAAAATCTCGAAAAATCCTGCTAATATCTCTAATGCTTCAATCATTTTTTAAGGCCCCTCCTTTTTCCATTTATTCTTTGAGTTTAGCTATAATCTTTTCTTCTACTTCTTCTTCACCTATACCACTTATCATAGCAGTTGCATTGATTACCGGAAGATCAACTTTATAGGAAAAACTAGTTGTAGTAACTAAAAAATCATAATTACTGTTTTCTATTTCGCTTTTAGCCTCTGTTACTTTCGCCTGATTAATATCTACTTTTACTCCCGCTTTTTTAGCTAAAGTTTTTATTTTTTCGTTTACTACTGTTGACGTTGCAATCCCTGTACCACAAACTATCAAAACCTTTTTTTTCATTTAATTTACCTCCCCTAATTATTAAATGCACTAAAACGAAATAACTTTATTCACCTCCCATTTAGATAAACTTTTTTATTATTCAAGGTTATTTTTCATATACTTAAATGCTTCTTCTTTTGAGTTTGATTTCTTTAAATCACCCAATAAATTCGAGCCTTTAAAGGCAGAAATTAAATTGCTAATAACACCAACCTGGTTTTCCTTTTCTTTAATTGCCAGCATAAAAATTATATCTACTTCAATTTTTTCTGAAGCATCATCCATTCTATAAAAATTAACTGGGCTTTTAAGTACTGCTACAGCAATAGCAGGTTTTTTTACATGTTCACTATCTGTATGTGGAATCGCTACATTTCCACTAGGTGTTATTAATCCTGTGGGGAAACTTTCCTCTCTGTTCTTAATTCCATCATAAAAGCTGTTTTTAACATATCCATTTTTAGATAATAGTTCACTCATTTCTAATAAAATATCTTCTTTTTTATTTGCTTTATTTGAAAAAATAATTAGTTTTTCACTTATCATATCTTCTAAATTTATTTTCTTAATTTTTGCCATTCTAATTATACCTCCTCAGCAAAAAAATCATTGTTTTTCCCAGAAATGCTTCCTAAAAATATATCTTTAACCTGTTTTTTAGAGTTAGTTTCCTTTAATTTTTTTAACAGTTCATCATTATCTATAATATGAAGATATTTTTTGAAAAATGTCTCTGCTTCGTCTTTTGATTTGAGAGCTACCATAAAAACAAGTTTTACTTTTCTCTCATCCCACTGAACTGTTTTAGCTAAATTGGCAATTATCACTTTAGAAGAATTAATATACTTTTTTTCTGCATGGGGAAGTGCTATTCCATTTCCCATCTCTGTAGATGTTAATCTTTCTCTCTCAAAAACAGAACTTTCGAATCCCCTTTTAACAATTCCTCTCTTTAACATTTCTCTGCTCAGAAATTTTATTATTTCTTCTTTAGAATTTAAATCTAAACTACAAAATATCAGGTCTGCATCTATTAAATCATGTAGCCTGTTATTTCTAAGATTTTTTTGTTTTCTATTTTTTTTAATTAAACCATTTATTTCTTGCTGAATAAATTTGATATCCTCATCTGTACAAAGAGGACTAATTTTTATTACCGGAACTTTAAATTCTTTATTCAATGGAATAGTGCTGATTATAAGATCTATATCTGCAAAAGAAAAATCATCTAATTTATGAGCAGCTATCACTCCCGCTATCTGAAGTCCAGATAATCTCCTCTTTAGTCTTTCTGCTAAAAGTTGAGCTGTCCCACCCCCACTACCACAAACAACTAAAACCTTGCGGCTTTTATTTAATCTTTCTAATGCTGCTCCTAAATGAAGAGCTATATAACCAATTTCTTCTTCACTGACTTGAATATTAAAGTGTTTTTCATATATTATACTGCTGCTCCAGGCTGCTGCAAATACATCTGGATAATTATCTTTGATTTCTTCTAAAATTGGATTCCTCAAACTCAAACCATACTGCAGTCTATTCAAAACAGCTCTAAAGTGTAAAATTAAGCCAATCAAAACTTCTCTATCTCTACTTAAATCTACTTCTAAAACCTTGCCAGCAGTATCTATGATTTCCTTAGACATCTTGACAATTGACGAATTGCTTTCTTCTACTATATCTTCTAATCTAGCTTGTTTAATATTTTGTTGATATTTTGCTCCCAGAATATGAAGAGAAATATAGGCTATCTCTGCTTCAGGAATAGAAATTGAAAACTTATCTTCAAGTTTTTTAGCAATAAATTTAGCTATTTTAAATTCTTCTTTTTTCTTCAGCTTGTTCAGCTGCTTTTCTCCCATTTCGATATCTTTATCTTGCTGCAGGCGTTCTAAACTAATAGCAAGGTGGACAATTAAACCAATTAAGGTTTCATCGGTAAATAAAAAATCTGCTTCTTTTTCAGCTTCAATTAATATATCTTCAATTTTTTTAAAATCTATTTCTGAAAATAATAATTTAAGATCTTGATAAGTGTTAATATCGATTCTACTCTCATTTTCTATCTCAGAAATTTCATCATCTTCTCCCAGTATATGTTTTAGTTCTTCACTTCCCTTTAATAAAGTGAGTAAATCAGCTACTGCCTTACGCCAATTTTTTTCTTCACCTTTAATCTTAAGGCCATAGCGCCTTTTTCGCTGTAACTTTAAATTATATTTATTTAACCACTCTTCAACCTTATCTAAATCTTTATATACAGTAGTTCTACTTAAATATAATTTGTCTGCTAATTTTTGAATTGTATAATCAACATCAGATTGAAGCAACCATTTTAATATAAGCTGTCTTCTTTTTTCAGGAGAATAAGGATCTCTATAATCCATATACGTAGAATATTTCTGTTTAAGTTTCTTTCTTTTTTCTTCAGATATTTCTAGACTAACCCCAACCCCTGGTTTTATGGAAAGAACAATATTTTCTTTTTCTTTAATCCAATCCTGTAATTTTTTTAGGTCACTCCGGATTGTCCTGGCTGAAACTGATAGCTTTTCTGCTAATTCAGCTGTAGTAAACGCTTTATCAGATTCTAATAAAGCAATTAACAAGTTTGTGACTCTTTGTCCTAATATTCTTAAAATTTTGATCACCTTCTTTTATAAGTCAACTTTAAAGATCAGTATTGACTTAAGTTTATAATAAATTATTATCTTGCTAAACTCAATCAACCTTTTTTCCGTTTCAATGTGGAAAAGTTGTACTATTAGTACTAAAAGCAGATAATCCCTGCTTTAAAACAACAGGGATCAATAATCATCTACAAGAATTTAATTGTTATAGCTCAACTTTTTTTAGGCGATAAATATCATTATCAAACTTTTCCGCTTTAATAACAAAATCAAATCTATCAATGTTGAGACAATAATTAAAATCCTCTTCTGGCATATCTGATTGGGTGTTGCTATTAAAGAATTTGTCACCGGCAGGACTGTAAAGTTTTTCTCTTAATTGTTTCTGATTGAGATTTTCTTTGCCCTCTAATTTGTTTTTCAAATAGTGGGCCAGTGCCATATCTTCTTCTGCAGTTTTTTCTGCATTAACCCCCATGGCAACCAGAGAAATTTTTTTAAAATTTTTCTGGTTAATATAATCAGCTACAGCTGATACATTAACAAAACTACCTGTTATAATCTCTTCAGCCTGATCAGCATTAATTATCCCTTTTGTCCCTGCACTTGTGGTTAAAATTATGTTTTTCTCCTTGAAGTTTTGACTGGAAACTAAATAAGGAGAGTTCCCATAATCAAAGCCAGGTAATTTTATTCCATTTCTTTCTCCTACTAAAACATTATTTTCAAGCTGTTTCGCTAGATTTCTAGCCGTATCTACTTCTGAAACTGTATAAATTGCCTGAGCACCATTTGCCAAAAGATAAGCAGATGTGGAAAAAGCTCTAAACACATCAATTATTACCGCCAACCCCTCTGCTTTTTTTGCGCCTTCTATAAATTGATATATATCAATCTTCATATGCTCCTCCTTTAAATTGTTTTTTTTATATGACTTTATTTTTTACTATATAGAAAAAGCCTGGAACAAAATCAACACAAAATTCTCAAACAAACGGAGGATATTTAAATATAAAGTGAATATAAAATTGCAACTGCTAGGGAAATAAAAGGAACTATTATGGTAATAACAAAATAATCAAAATATGTATCCTTAAACTTAAGCCCAGTATAAGCAAGCATGGCCAGATAAGCACTGTTATGAGGAAGAGTATCTAAACCAGTGGATGCTATCAGAATGACCCTGTGTAATTTTTCTGGTTCTACAAATTGAGTGATATTTTCACCTACAGTACTGATTGTTAGAAGCATTCCTCCAGAAGCACTACCTAAAAGACCAGCAGCAATGTTTGTGATTATTCCTACTAAAAGATAGGGATGCAAAGGTAGAGTTAATAATGTTTCTAAAAAATTTATAAATACATCTAAAGATGAAATCACCTGGCCGAATCCCATTGCAGAAGCAGCAAACATCAAAGGTGCAACAGCATTAGAGATACTGCTGTTTAATACCCTAAGCAATTTTATTTCCCTAATGTTTTTTATTATTGAAACAATTACCCCCAGTAATAATGCGATAACGGGTGGTTTGGCTAAAACTGCCAGAAAAATAAAAACGGTTAATAATGGTAACACAGAAAATATAAAATTTTTAAATTTTCTTGGATCTGGTTTTTTGAAAACACTGCTCTGAGAAGCATAATATTGTTCACCCAATAATTTCCTGGTTCTAAATATTAGATAATATACGGCAAATCCAGTAGCAATTGTAATACTTATAATCCCCACCCCTAAACCTGCAACAGCAGAGGTATCAAGAAAATCCATCATAATCAAATTATGAATCTGAGGACTGCCAGGCATCGGCATCCCGATAATTAAACTACCACCAACTATTGAAGCAAGAATAAGGGACTTTGATAAATTAACTTCTTCAAAAACAGATTTGGCAATAGGATAAATCGTAAAAATCAATACAAAAGCAGAAATACCACCATAAGTTAAGACAGCACTGGCAAAAAATATTCCCACCGCAGCATATCTATATGACAGTACATTTAATACAAATTCACCAATTGCAGCTGCATCTCCCGAATCTTCCATTGTTTTACCCAAAATTGCACTTAGTAAAAAGATGAGTAAATAATCCTGAACAAAATTCGCGAAACCAGCTAGATATTGACTGTTTAATAACTCAAGTACATTCATATTATTCATGAGAGCTATTATGGAAACCGAAATTGGAGCTACAATAACTATATTTACTTTTAAAACTATTAGAGTAATTAAAATTATAAATCCTATTATGATACTTAACAAGATATTTCTCCTTCCACCATATATATAAATTTGTGTTAAGAAACATAGCTCTATTGTAACTTTCTTAAACATTTTTGTCAATTTGAGGGCTGTTTTAGGTCAAGTTAATTTATTTTTTTAAAAAGGACAATGCTATTTAATCTTGAAATATTAAAATATAGCTTAGAAACTAGAGGTATTTTTAATTTGATTTTTGTAATAAAAAATATTTTTTATTACAAAAAGCAGAAAGAAGGTGAAATATCTTATATCATGATGTTAATAATAGATAATTATGATTCATTTACTTACAATCTAGTAGAATATTTTAAAATATTAAATCAGGAAGTAAAAGTAGCCAGAAATGATAAAATAACTATCTCGGAAATTATTGATCTAGATCCTGAGACAATTGTTATTTCACCTGGCCCATGCACACCTAAAGAAGCAGGTATTTCCAAAAAGGTTGTCAGAGAATTAAAAGCTGATTATCCTATTCTTGGCATCTGCCTCGGTCATCAGGCTGTTGCAGAAGCTTTTGGAGCAAAAATCATAAAAGCTCTTGAACCAGTCCATGGGAAGATTTCAGAAGTGATACATGATGGCAAAGGCCTTTTTAAAGATTTAAATAATCCTTTAAAAGTAACCCGTTACCATTCTTTAGTTATCAATAAAACTAATCTGCCTGAAATATTAGAGATTAGCGCCCAAACAGAACAGGGAGAAATAATGGGAATCCGTCACAAATATTATCCTATTGCAGGAGTTCAATTCCATCCGGAAGCTGTTTTAACAGAACAGGGTTTAAAATTACTAGATAATTTTTTGAAGGTAGGTAAAGAATATGATAGTTAAAAAACTGCAAATTGATTTGCAACCATTTGAAGTTTTTCAAATCTTTGCCCAGGAAGACCAGGCAATATTTTTAGACAGCAGTGATAAATATAAAAAGTTAGGTGAATATTCTATTATTTGTTTCAATCCTTTTATTAAAATAAAGTCGAAAAATAATCAGGTCATAATCGAAAAAGATAATGAAATAATTGAGACAACAGAACCAATTAAACTTTTAAAACAATACCTGGCTAAATATAGAAAAAATTATCAAAGTAATTTGCCTTTTATCGGAGGAGCTGTGGGCCATTTTTCTTATGATCTCTGTCATCATTTTGAAGAACTCCCGAGAACAGCTGTAGATGATGTTAAGATACCTGATCTTAACCTTGGTTTTTATAATGGTGGAATTGTATTTAACCATCAGACAGGAGAATATTTTCTAACTGATGCCCAGGTTAACAGTAAAGCCAAAGCAAGAGTTGATTATATGATTAAAAAACTAAAAGATGCTAAAGTTCCAGATTTAAAAACTGGACAAAGCAAAAGCAATATTAAGATCAAATCTAATATCACAAAAAAAGAATATCATAGAGCAATAAATAAAATAAAAAAATACATTGAAAACGGGGATATTTATCAAGTAAATATGACTCAAAGATTCGAAACAGAACTTAGAGAAGAACCTCTAACTCTTTATTCAAAATTGCGCCAGGTTAATCCAGCTCCATTTGCTGCTTATCTTAATTTTCAAGATTATCAGATTCTTTCTTCTTCCCCGGAAAGATTTATAAGGTCAAAAAATAAAAAGCTTTTTACCAGACCAATTAAAGGCACTCGACCAAGAGGTAAAAACAAAGCAGAAGATATGAAATTAAAACAGGAATTAATTAATAGTGAGAAAGACAAGGCAGAATTATTAATGATTGTTGACCTGGAAAGAAACGATTTTTCTAAGGTTGCAAAAACTGGAACAGTAAAGGTCCCAGAATTATTTGTTTTAGAACAATATCCTACTGTTTTTCATCTTGTTTCACAGGTTGAATGTGAATTAGATGAAAAATATGATGCTGTAGACTGTATAAGAAATACCTTTCCGGGCGGATCAATCACAGGCGCTCCTAAAATTCGAGCCATGGAAATCATTGATGAATTAGAGCCTACCCAAAGAAATATTTACACAGGATCAATTGGTTATCTTGATTTTAATGGTGATATGGATTTGAATATAGTTATAAGAACTATGGTAACAAAGGATAAAAAAGCCTATTTCCAGGTAGGTGGAGGAATTGTCTGGGATTCTGATGCTGCAGCTGAATATCAGGAATCATTAGATAAAGGCAAAGCCTTAGTGGAAGCACTAAAAATGGAATAGAGGGTGACATTATGTATTATATCCATAATGATAGTTTTTATAAAAATGATGATAAATTCGATAGCAATCCTTTTAGCGACTTTCTCAACTACGGGTATGCTCTATTTGAAACTATAAAGGTCACAAATCTAACAGCAGAATATATTGATGCTCATCTCCAGCGTTTACGCAAAAGTTCTACTGCTTTAAATATTAATCTAAATTATTCAGATCAAGAACTTAAATATTATGTTGAAAAATTAATTGAAAAAAATGCCTTTAATGGAGCTTTAAAAATATTATTAGCAAAAAATATAAATTCCAGTGATTTAATTATCACTATGAAGAAGAAAGAATATCAAGCTGAAGATTATCAAAAAGGTTTTAATTTAAAAATAAGCCAGGTTTTAAGAAACTCAACTTCCAAAATCATTAAACATAAAACTGCTAATTATCTAGAAAATATACTGGAGTTCAGAAAAGCTAAAGCCGAAGGCTTTGATGAAGTGATTTTCTTTAATGAAAAAGGTTATTTAGCTGAAGGTGCAATTTCTAATATATTTATTGTAAAAGAAAAAAAACTTTATACACCCGGGCTTGAAAATGGTTTGCTAAATGGAATTTTAAGAAGACAGGTGATTTTACAAAAAAAATTTGAGGTTGAAGAAAAAAACATTAAGCTAGATTTAATTAATCAAGCTGATGAAATTTTTATAACAAATTCTTTATTAAAAATCATGCCTGTTAGAACCATTAAAAATACTGAATTTGAAAATAACAATTTTAAGATTAGCGAAAAAATAAGCCAAATAATATAATTAAATTGAAAGGAGATAATAATGCTGTATTTATTAGACACTGCAAAAATAGAAGAAATAGAAAAAGCTTTTGATCTTTATCCATTAGATGGGGTAACAACAAATCCCAGTATAATTGCCAAAGAAAATAAGGACTTTATTCCCTTATTAAAAGAAATTAGAAATATAATTGGTGAAAAGAAAATGTTACATGTTCAGGTTTTAGCTGAAAAAGCTGAGCAAATGATAAAAGAGGCTCAATATCTAAATGATAAAATTTCTGGAGATCTTTTTATTAAAATACCTGTTACAAAAGAGGGAATTAAAGCGATAAAAAATTTAAAAACCGAAAAAATTAAGATAACTGCCACAGCTATTTTCACTCCTCAACAGGCTTTGATGGCAGCTAAAGCAGGTGCTGATTTTGTTGCTCCCTATGTTAATAGAATTGCTAACACAAATGTTAGTGGAATTAAAGTGGTAAGAGAAATTGTCCAATTAATAAAAGAAAATAATTTAAAAACAAATGTTTTAGCTGCTTCATTTAAAAATATCCAGCAGATTCATGAAGTTACCCTTAATGGAGCTCAGGCTATTACAGCAGGAGCAGAGTTAACCGGAAAGCTTTTGGAACATTCAGGGACTAAAAATAGTGTTGAGCAGTTCATAAAAGACTGGGAAGCTGTTTATGGAAAAGATATTTTAACTTATGAACTATGATATCATTTTAAATGCTAATATTTACATACACAAAACCGCATCTATGGCTTATAAGTCAAAATGCGGTTTGTTTACTTTAAAATTATATTTTGATTTTTAAATTACTTAAATATTATATTTAGGGAACTAATACCTCATCAATTACATGGATTACTCCATTGCTGGCTTCAATATCTGTAGTTATTACTTGAGAATCATTGATAAATACATTTCCATCTTCAACAGTAATTCTTATATTTTCACCCAGTAGGGTTGCTACTTCTGCACCATCAAGAGTCACTACATCTTCAGCCATTACTTTACCTTCTACAACATGATAAAGTAGTACATCTGCTAAAGCTGCTTTATCTGCCAGCAAGCTTTCTAAAACTCCTTCTGGTAGATTAGCAAAAGCTTGATCTGTTGGGGCAAAAACTGTAAATGGTCCTTCACCTTTTAAAGCAAAAACTAGGTCTGCTTCAATAACAGCAGTTACTAAAGTATTAAAGTCATCTGCTTCTAAAGCAACTTCCAGTACATCAGATCTATTCATATGACCGTGGGCAAAAACAGCTGAAGTAAATACCAAACTCATTAATACTGCCACAACAAGGATCCCAACTAAAAATGAACCATTTTTAAAAACTAATCTTTTCATTATAAAAACCTCCTTGATATATTTGCTTTTTACGATATTTTAATTTAATTTAATTCTACCACTATTTTTATTAAAAAGCAATAGTAATTGTTACTATTTGTAAAATTGTATCCTACTTTGCATTTTATAATCTCCATTGCTTGATTTTTGGATAAAACTTTTTGATGAAAATATAAGCCATAAATATTAAAAGTACAATAACTAAAATAGGATATAACAAAGAAAATATTGAAATTAAAACTGAAAATACTATTTCAAAAATATTTAAAAATGGATTTGCTGCTCCACCAGTTGTGAGAGTAGATCCACCTCTAGCTGTAGCTGTGGAAAACTGTACTGCTGAAGCTGTTCCACCACCTGCAATAATACTTAAAGTTATTCTTAAATAGGGACTCATTTCACCGATAAAAGCAGCTGTTATAATTGTTCCTGCAACAAAAGCAGCTGGTCCCTCCAGGGTATCAAGTAAATTATCTATCCCTGGTATAAAATAAGCGGCAATTTCTAAAACTGTCGCTGTTAAAAATATTATAAATGCAGGATAAGTTCCAATCCACTCAAAACCGCTGCTTAATTCTAAATGCCCACTCAAACTTGCTAAACTAATAATTAAAAGAGGCACAAAAAGCTTAAAGCCACTGGCAGCACTTAAACCTATTCCCATTAAAACACTTAAATATAATTCCAACTTAATCAGCCCCTAAATCTCTTTTTTAATTAGCTATCTCCTACTGAGCATTAATTTTAGAGATAAAAACTTCATTAAAAAGTCTATATTTTATAAATTGCTGGTAACAAAAAAATATCCTGCTGAACTTTTAGCAGGAATAAATATATTTATTCATTAAATAATTATTGTTTTTCTTTAATTATTTCAATAAAGATCTCTACTAACTCTGGATCAAACTGAGTTCCAGCACATCTCTGCAGCTCTTTCACAGCTTCTATTAAACTCATTTTCTTTTTATATACTCTGCCTGAGATCATAACCTCAAAAGCGTCAGCTATTGAGATGATTCTGGGAAAAAGTGGAATATTATCTCCGGCTATTCCAGCTGGATAACCACTACCATCCCATTTTTCGTGATGGTATTTTATAGCTTCTCCTAGATCTTCATACATTTCTGTCCAGGAAATTATTTTAGCTCCCAGATCTGGATGCATCTTTATTTTCTCCCAATCTTTTGCACTCAATTTTTCTGCTTTGTTATATGTTTTTTCTGGAATAATTATTTTACCTATATCATGGTAATGAGCAGCCATTTTTAATTTATCTATTTCTGCTTTACTGAGCTCTAATTTCTCAGCCAACATCAGGCTGTATTTTTGAACACCTTCAATATGGCAGCTGCTTTCATCACTTTTTTCTTGAAGATTTTCCATAATTGAAGCTAAAATATTTCTACCCTGATCACTTTTACTTTGCAGCTTATTGATATACATTCCTTCTTCTGCCTTTGTAATAATCGCCTCAAAAGACTCAGACTCTTTGTTTTTACTGGCAATTCCTAGTGCAATCGAGAGTGGAATCTCTTCTTCTAGTTTATGATTTTTAAAATTATTAATTATTCTCTCTTTAATTATCTCAGCAGCAGCTTGAGAAGTCTGGGGCAGTAAGATGATAAACTCATCTCCTCCCATCCTGGCAATAATTTCTTCATCTCTGCAGGAAGTTTTGATAAGCTCTGCAGCTTTCTGCAGTAGTTGATCTCCTTTTTGGTGACCATAGTTATCATTAACCTTTTTTAGATTATTTAAGTCAGCAATTATCACACTAATCGGCAGCTGTCTTTTAGTATTTATCCGCTGTATTTCTTCTTCTAAATAATGTCTATTATAAAGACCTGTTAGTTGATCATGAAATGTCATATATTTGATCTTTGCTTCGTTTTCTTTACGTCTTCTAATATCACGAGCTATACTTAATACAGCAAGTTCTCCCTTATAAGTAATAAGGCTGGAACTTATTTCTACAGGAATTTTTTCTCCTTCTCTGCTTAAGTGAACTGATTCAAAAACTTGTTTTTTTTCTTCAGGTAGGTTTTTGATAAGAAATAAAATATCATTCTTAGATGTCTGACAATCAATATTATCTAAAGGCATATTTTTTAATTCTTCCTGAGTATAACCAAGCAGTTCGACCGCACTATTATTAGCTTCGATAATCCTACCTTCCAGATCTATAACCCAGACAGTATCATTCATTCCATTTATTAACTTCTTGTATTCTGTTTCCAGCTTTTTTTCTTCTGAGATGTTATTCACGAAAAATAGTTGGTATTCCTCTTCTCCATATTCTATATAATGATATGAAGCATTTAAAAAATATTTTTTGCCAGTTTTGCTTTCAAGCCAAAGTTCGGCTTCTAATACCTCATTTTCTTTTACTTTCTTCCAGAGAGCTGGCTGCTTTTTTTTATCATAAGCAGATACTATATCCCAGATATTTAAATCTAAAATTTCTTCCTGACTGTACTCTAATATATCAGCAGCAGCTTTATTTGTATATACAAACTCTCCCTGAGGAGTAAATAAACAGATCATCACTTTAATTTGATTCAAAACTGTTAATAAAAGTCTCAACTTATTCTTAGCAAAATTAGACATTTATGCCCCCCTCATATTGACACTGCATTATTTCTGACAAATTTTATTTTATTAATATAATAACTCCCATTATTAACTTATTTCAACACAAAAACATTTTTTCCTCTATATCAAAATTAAGATTAAAAAGAAAACCCCTTTTTCTGTGCAGACTAAAATCTAGTCTGTCAGCAAAAAGGGTTTCTAGAACTATCTCTATTAGGAAAAAAGAGGATTATTTATTGATTATTTGATTAATTTTTTTTATTTCTTTAAGAGGAGCTTTGAAATTTCTATTTTCATCTAAAAGACCATTTTTTTCTTGCTCAACATCGGTTAACTGAGTATAGCAGTAGCCTTCAAAATAATCAACCATTTTGATTTCTTCCAGCATAATATTTATTCTTTCGATTAATTCTGTTTGGTCTGCTACCCCTTTGCCATAACCCCAGCCATCTTTATTTTGAAAAGCAAGACCGCCAAATTCACTAAAAATTATTGGTTGTCCCTGATAGCTGTAATTATCTGCCAGCAAATATTTGCCATCATTAAAAACTTCTTTGTTTTCAACTAAATTAACTTTGTTATCTTTATAAATCTCAATTATTTCTTTATCATTACCTCTACCCTCATAATCATGAATAGTTATAATATCTGAGATGGTATGTTCCCAGCCATCATTTGTAATTACAGGGCGCTCGGGATCAATGCTTTTAGTTAAATAATATACTCCTTCTGTAAACTGCTGTTCTTTTCGGCTAGTTTTAATAGCTTCAATTCCCCATGATTCATTAAAAGGAACCCAGGTTATTATAGATGGATGATTATAAAGTTCTTTGACAATTCTCAACCATTGACTGCTAAATTCAGCCACTACCTGATCAGCATATTCATAAGTTGAGCCAATTTCGGCCCAAATCACCAACCCCATTTTATCCGCCCAGTAATAAAAGCGGTTATCTTCTATTTTTTGATGTTTTCTGGCTCCATTAAAACTCATTTCTTTGATTAATTCAATATCCTTTTTTAGGGCCTGATCAGAAGGAGGTGTTGCAATAGTATCTGGCCAATAACCCTGATCAAGAATTAGCTTTTGATAAAATGGTTTGTTATTTAATAGTATTTTGCCATTTTCAATAGATATTTTTCTCATTCCAAAATAGGAACTTACACTATCTATTAGCTGCTCGTCTTTATAGAGATAAAAATCAATCTCATACAGATTTGGGTTTTCTGGACTCCATAAATTAATTTCATTATTTTTGTCACTTACATTGATTTTGAAATTATAGCTTTCTTTATTGATATCAAATTTAAAACTTTGAATAACTTTATCGTTATATTTAATTTCGGTCAATAATTTATAGTCTGCTGCTTCTAAGTCACCAGTTGTAAAATTATATCTTATATCTATTTCCTGAGCATCTATATCAGGAGTTAATTTAACATCTTCTAAGTAGGCTTCTCTAGCTAGATATTCTAACCAGACTGTTTGCCAGATTCCTGTAGTTCTGGTATACCAGCACAAAAAATTATCTTTTTTATAACTCTGTTTGCCACGCGGCTGAAATTTGCTCAATGTGTCTTCAATTTTTATGACAAGATTATTCTCAGCCTGATAGTTAAGATAGTCACTGAGTTCAAAGGAAAAAGCATCATATCCTCCAACATGACTGCCGATAAAATTGCCATTTAGCCAGACCTTGGTAATATAATCTGCTGCTCCAAAGTTTAAAATTACCTTTTTATCTTTTTCTACTTCAACTTTAAAAGTTCTCTGATACCAAACATAGTTATGTTCTTTACGATCTTCAATTCCACTCGCCTTACTTTCAAAAGTAAAGGGTACTAATATTTGCTTATCAAAACCTTCATTTTTAAACCATCTTTCTTTTTCACCCTGATTATTATCATCAAAGGCAAAACTCCATTCTCCATTTAAATTTTGCCATTTCTTTCTCTTAAATTGTGGCCTTGGATATTCAGGCCGTGGTATGTTTTTCTCCATTTGTCTCCTCCTGTCATCTGATTTTAACCTTTGATTCCTGTAAATTTAATACCTTTAATAATCTGTTTTTGGAAAAATAAAAATATTACTATTGCTGGCAAAGATGCTAGCATGTTGACTGTCATTGGTATAGTATAATCTGGTGTATAAGCATCAGTAAAGGTAGGAACACCTAAAGGCAGAGTAAACATTGACTGCTCCATTACTGCGATAAAAGGCCAGAGGAACTCATTCCAGGTTTGAATAAAGGTGAAAATAGCTATTGCAGCTATTGCAGCTTTAGATAGTGGCATAAAAATATTCCAGTAAATTCGAAATAATCCACATCCATCTATCCGTGCACTATCGATAAGATCTCTTGGCACTGCATCAAAAAATTCTTTTAAAATAATTACCCCTAAAGGAATTGCTACCTGGGGAAATATCAAGGCTGGATAAGTATTGATTAAACCTAAATTACCAACAATATCAAATAAAGCTACTACATTAGCCTCTGTTGGAACCATCAAACCTGCCATTGCAAATACAAATAATGCACTCTTAAATTTAAAATCAATAACTGAAAAAGCAAAAGCTGCTAACGAACTCAATAATATTACCAGAAAAGTAGCACTAGAAGCAACAATAAAACTGTTGAGCATCCATCTAAAGATTGGTGCTCTTTGGATTACAGAAAAATAGTTAGCTAAGGAATATGGTGGTGTAAACCAATCTATTATCCTAACCACTCTAAAGCCTTCTGATTTTAAAGAAACAAATAACATCCAGATGATTGGCAGTAAAAAGCAGACTGCTATGCCATAAGAAACAATATATTTTACCGCTTTCTTTGTAGGTGAATTTTCTCTTTTCATTGAACATCACTTCTCTTTCTTCTAATCACGATTTGAGCTACTGAAATAATAATTAAAATCACAAAAATTGTAAAGGACATTGTAGCTCCATAGCCAAGACTGTTCTGTCTAAAACTGGTTTCATAGATGTATTGAATTATTGGTCGGGTAGATGTACCAGGTCCCCCTCCTGTAATCAACCAAATCTGGGCAAAAACCTTATAGGAAAATATGATCTGCAATAATACTATTACCCAGGTAATCGGCTTTAATTGAGGTAAGGTGATATACAAAAACTGCTCTAATTGTGTTGCTCCATCAACTGAGGCTGCTTCATAATATGATTCTGGTATATCCTGTAATGCTGCCAGATATAAGATCATATTAAAACCGACTGTCCACCATAGAGTCGCAAATACTATTACAAACCATGCTAAAAGATCCTGGCTCAACCACTGAATCCCATTAGAAATAACTCCGATGTCTTCTAAAAACATATTAATAAAGCCATTGTTAGTCTGAAATAAATATACCATTATTGAAGAAATTACCGCCACTGATAAAACGTAAGGAAGAAAAAAAGCAATTTTTAAAAATAATTTGCCTCTTATTTTCTGATTACAAATTAATGCTAAAACTAATCCCGCTAAAACTATAGTAGGTGTACTCACTAAAACAAAGATCATAGTATTGCCAAATGAACTCCAAAAAGACGAATCTTGAAACATTTCTATATAATTACTTAAACCTACAAAGTGCATTTTTCTAACTATTGTCCAGCGATGCAAACTCATCCAAAAACCTCGAATAATGGGAAATACCAAAAAAACTAAATAAACTATCATAAATGGCAGAATAAAAGGTAAAGCTTTAACGAAGTTCTTTTTTTTGTTGCTGTTAAATTCCAATTATATCGAACCTCCTTTAAGAAGTTTAATTTTAATAGCGGGAAAAATTTCCCGCTATTAATTGAGTAAAAATTTATCTTGTTAAAGTTCTTTCAATTCTTCTAACAGCTTCTGTAAAAGCTTCTTCTGCTGTGGTTCTATCTCGCCAGTATTCACTCAATGCTGTTGTGATTTCACTTCTAATACCCCAGGTATTATCTCCTGCACTATCAAAACTTGCAAAATCAGCTGCTTCTACATAATCCATCCTGTAAGGCATCTCCTGAAATGATTCATTTTCAATGATCATTTTTTTGCTTGGTATGTGACCTGCTCTCGCCCACATCTCACCATTATCAGTTAACCATTTAGCAAAGGTTAATGCTGCCTGTTCTTTAATTGGATCACTATCATTATATGGTAATACTAAACTATGAGAATCTGCCCAGACAGCCTGATTCTCAAATACTTTAGGCATTGGCACAACACCAAAATCAAGATCTTCTGTGTTTTCTAAAGTTCCAGTAATCCAGACACCTGTTAACAATACAGCGGTATCCTCATTTCTAAAGAGGTTAACACTTTCATCATATTCAGCATTAGTTGGTGTAAAGCCATTATCATAAAGTGATTTCATATATTCTGCAGCTTGAATAGCTTTATCTACATCAATAGTCAACTCACCATCTGAAACTATAGGATTACCACCTAACTGACTGTAAAGTCCCCACCATAATCTATAATGTCCATCTTCAGTAAAGTTAGTCCAGTATGACATTGGATAACGAACTGAAGATTCAGCTTGAATTTTTGTCAAAAATTCCATAAAGCCTTCTGGAGTCTCATCAATTATGGGCTCATCATTTTCATCTAATAAGTCTGCTTCTGCCAGTAAAGTTTTGTTGTAATATAAAACCTGGGGATGAGTATCCAGTGGCACCCCATAATAATTATCATTTACTGAAGCTCCATCTAAAATGTTTTGATTAAAATCTTCCCAATTAAGACCTATCTCTTCTGCAGTGTCATCTAATGAAATAACCAATCCTTCATTTACCATTTCTTCTAACCTTGAAATATGTGTTATTGCAATATCTGGTCCAAATCCACTAGCTATAGCTGTAATTAAACCTGTGTAATATTCACTAAATTCAAGTCTGGTCTGTTTTACAACAATTTCATCCTGACTCTCATTAAAACTTTCTATCATTTCATCCATAAAGTCAGCATCTCCACCACCAAACAGGTTCCAAAATTCAACCTCTACTACCCCATCTTCTCCACTGTCTCCACCACTAAAAAAAGCATTGACACTAAATGATAAACCGATAATTAGGAACAACACCAAAACAACTGTTAGCATTTTTTTAGATAACATCTAAAAACCTCCTTTTAATTTGCTTACAAATAATTAGATTTACAATATTGCGAATATTATTTTTTTCTTGATCCCTCCCCTTTAGTTTATATATAATTAGTTTAGTTTAATAAAAGTTGAATTAAATTACATAAAAATATTCTGAAAACTCTCTCTATTTAAAATGTTCTTGGTATAAATAAAAATTCCTGCTTTTATTTTAGATTTTTTTGATTTATTTTACTTTTTATTAAAGTTATATCTATATCTAAGCATAATATCCTGTTTGTAATTACCAAATTTTCTGCCAAATAAATTAACTCCGCCTACATTTCTAGCATCTTTTTTTACACCAATTTTTACTTCAATAAAATCATTTTCTTCGATATTGATATCAGCCAAATTTACATCAGAAATTTTATTGCCATCTATATAAGTTCCTTCTTCAGTTACCTTCCAAATTTTTAATAAGCCATGTTGAGTTTGATCAAAATACCACCAGTCAGGATTTAAAATACCTCTTTTTTCTCCGAAATCTCCTGGTGAGGTCCAAACCCCTATTTCTACCCCATTAATCCAGATAGAAATATCAGAAGGCCAATCTTCATCATAATCTGAGGTCTCTGAACAGATTTCCATACTTAACTCTAATTTACTGGCCTGAGAACCTTTTGGCAAATCATTAGGAAATACATATTTAATATATCCACTACCAAACCAGAGTATCTGTGCATGAGTATGATTAGGATTTAAAAAAGATTTAACATCATCAAGTTCTCCAATTACTCCTTTTTCTGAAGCCAGACCACAGGTAGGTGTAACCTCAAAATCCTTATAATTACCTATAGGCATAGATGTTTCAATTAAATTTTTATCTTTTAGATCTCTTGAGCCGGGTAAATTAATCAAAATTTTGTCATAATTAAGGCTGCAAATTTTCTGAGAGCCATGATTACCCGGCTTATATTCGGTTTCAATTAATCCGGCTTCTTCAAGCTTTTTAATATTAACTGTTACAGAAGATGCAGGCATATCTATATATTGGGAAATCTGATTTAAATTCATATCTTCATTTTGTAAAACTTCGATAATTTTCATTCTTGGTTCAGATCCCAATGCTTTAAAAACATCGATAATCTGTTCTTCATCTTTTAATTCAAGTATATTACCTTTCATTTTAACCCCTCCAGTACTTTTATTTTAACAATTATTAAATTAAAAAGCAATAATTAAAAATAAATAAAAGAAGAGGTAATTGGATTAATCAGCTTTTAAAACACTTCATACTCTTTTGATTCCAATTGTTTGAAGGAATTTATTAAATCCATCATTTCCTTTTTGATCATTCTTAAAAACTCCAGCCCTTTCTAAAACCTGGCTGAATTTTTTAGCTGTTTCTTTTTCTAAGATCTTTTCTGCCTGCTCAAACTGAAGCTCATTTCCATAAGTACTTTCCAGTTCTTCTACCCACTCTAAATGTTTTGCCATTCCTTCTGCAGCCTTAAGTTCCTCAAGGCTAAGCTTTGCACTTAGATATTCAGCTATAAGGTTAAGCTCTTTTTTTAAACGCCCCGGTAAAATAGCCCTTCCCATTACTTCTATTAAACCTATATTCTCTTTTTTAATATGATGCAGCTTTTGATGAGGATGGAAAATACCATAAGGGTATTCCTCACTACAGCGGTTATTGCGCAGTACCAGATCAAGCTCATACTGTTCAGCCTGTTCTTCACCACCATACTTTCTTTTCCGGGCAATTGGAGTAACTGTATTATGCGCTATTTTTTTGCCATCTTCTTTGCTGTAGGCCTTGATCTTTAAACCATGGTCTGTATATTCACGCCAGTTTTGCAGTATCTTATCGGCCAGATTAATAAGCTCTCCCCGCTCTGCTGACCTTAGCCTGATTACAGATAAAGGCCATTTAAGCCTCGATATCTCAACATCCATAAAAGTGGGGTGTTCATAATAAGCAACACTTTCTGCTTCTTCCATCGGGAATATATGTCTGCCCCCCTGAAAATGGTCATGGTTTAAGATTGATCCACCCACTAATGGTAAATCTGCATTAGAACCGATAAAATAATGGGGTATCTGATCTAAAAAGTCCATCAAAACCGCAAAGGTGTTTTTGTTGATGTTCATCGGCTTATGTTCCCGGTGAAAAACTATACAGTGTTCATTATAGTAAACATAGGGAGAATACTGTAAAAACCAGTCTTCATTCTGTAATTTTAAGGGGATTACCCGATGATTCTGCCTGGCAGGATGATTTAAACTACCTGCATAACCAACATTTTCTAAACAGAGATAACATTTAGGGTAATTGCTCTGTGGTTCTGCTTTGGCTTTGGCAATTTCTGCTGGATCCTTTTCTGGTTTAGAGAGGTTGATTGTGATCTCTATTTGACCATAATCACTGTCTGCCTTCCAGTTTAAGTTTTTAGAAGTTCTCTTAAGCCTGATGTAATTGCTTTTTTGAGCAAAATTATAATATTGCTCGGCTGCAGCTTTGACATCGATCTCTTCAGCGGTCTCATAAAAACGCTTGGCTATTTCTGACTGTCTGGGGGTTAGGGCACCCATGATCCTGGTATCTAAAAGGTCTCTTTCAGTCAGATTATCATTGATTAAAGACTTAGCCACTGCAAAATCAAGCAGACCATCAAGGATTGGCTGGGGATTATCGGCTAATTCAAGCTCTGATTCCGAATCCAATGCTTCTGCTGGTGCTTCTTTGATCTCTAAAATATCTCTAATTTCATTTCTAGCAGCTATTTTATCCCACTCAACCAATAAATTGTTTTTTTCACCATAGGCTAAAAGTTTTTCTATCAGTTGATTTGCTTTAAGTTCTCTCACTAATAAGCCTCCCTCTAAAATTTATTTACTTCTCTAACTTTCTTGCTCCAGCCGCCGGATTAGTGATATAGACATCTGTATCGATTCCGGTATTTTCATAATATGCTTGTTTAATATTTTCAACAAAAGTATCGACAAATTCTTTCTTTACTAAATTAACTGTACAACCTCCAAAACCAGCTCCGGTCATTCGAGCTCCCTTAACTCCTTTTTCTTCTGAAGCCAGCTTAACCAATAAATCAAGTTCCTGACAGCTAACCTCATAGTCATCACTTAAGCTCTGATGTGATTCATAAAACAATTTACCAAATTTGTTCATATCATTTTTTTCCAAAGCTTTTTTAGCAGCCAGTACTCGCTGGTTTTCACTTATTACATGATGAGCCCTTTTATAAACTGTGTCTGAAAGTTCTTCTTTGTATTCATGCAGAGTATCTAAATCTAAATCACGCAGCGCTGTTATATTTTTATCCAGTTTTTTGGCAAAAAAGTCTACTGCCTGATTACATTCTTTTCTCCTCTTATTATATTCTGAATCAACTAATCCCCTTTCTACCTTTGAATTACAGATTACAATCTGATAGTCTTCATTGGCAAAAGGCACTAATTGATATTGATTGCTTCTGCAGTCAATTAATAGGGCATTATCTTTTTTACCAAGCCGAGAAATATATTGATCCATTATTCCACATTGTACATTAACAAAATTATTTTCTGCTCGCTGGGCTAATAAAGCCAATTCGACCGCTTCTAACTTTATATTATGTAAATCAGTAATAGCCATAGCAGTAACTACCTCTAAAGCGGCAGAAGAACTCAAACCCGAACCCTGTGGAATATTACCACTAAAAAGCAAATTGAATCCCTGCAGCTTATTGCCCAACTTTTGTAACTCATCTATAATTCCCTTAATGTAATTAACCCAGATGTTTTCTTTATCATAAAGTAAGTTATCTATATTAAATTCAATTAATTTATCATAATCAAGAGAATAAGCTTTAACCTTTTTATCATTTCTGAGCTGCATAACCATTCTGATATTTTTTTCTATTGCCATAGGCATTACAAATCCATCATTATAATCTGTATGTTCACCGATTAAATTAACCCTGCCTGGGGCTGCATAAACTCCTTTAGCTAATGATGTATCTGCAAATTTGCTGTGATATTTTTCTAATAGTAATTCTTTATTCATCTACAAAACCTCCTGATTTATGCCACTTCCAGGCAGTAGAAATTATCTTTTCTAAACTCTGATATTGAGGCTGCCAGTTAAGATCATTTTTTATTTTATCAGAACTTGCAATTAAAACTGCTGGGTCTCCGGCTCTTCTATCACTAAGCTCTACTTCGAAATCTTTTTGAGTAACTTTTTTTACAGCTGCAATAACCTCTTTGACTGAATAGCCATCTCCACAGCCTAAATTATATATATCACTATTTTTGCCTTCAGCTAAAGCTTCAACTGCTAATACATGCGCATCGGCTAAGTCGTTAACATGAATATAGTCTCTTATACAGCTGCCATCTTTGGTTGGGTAATCATCACCAAAAATATAGATTTTATCTCTGATTCCGAGGGCAGTCTCTAAAACTATTGGGATCAAATGTGTTTCTGGATCATGGGCTTCTCCAATTTTAGCTTCTGGATCTGCTCCAGCTGCATTAAAATAGCGCAGAGAAATATATTTCAAACCATGGATTTGATCATACCTTTTTAAAATTTTCTCAAAAAATAATTTGCTTTCACCATAAACATTTTCTGGATTAGTTGGATGATCTTCTGCAATCGGAATTGATTCCGGCTCTCCATAAACTGCTGCAGTTGAAGAAAAAACAAGATAATTTACATCATGCTCAACCATTACTTCCAATAAATTTAAGGCTTTAGCAACATTGTTATGATAATATTTGCCTGGATCTTTCATTGATTCTCCAACCAGGCTATCTGCTGCCAGATGAATTACTCCTTCGATTTTATGCTCAGCAAAAACCCTGTGAAGAAGCTCTTTGTTTCCGATATCACCCTCAATGAATTCGCCACCCAAAACTGCTTCTTTGTGTCCTTTTTTTAAATTATCGATGGTAACAGTATCGTGACCGGCATCCAGCAGCCTTTTTAAAACATGGCTTCCTATATAACCTGCTCCTCCAGTAAGCAAAATTTTCATTTTATTTTCCTCCTTTAACGATTATCTTAATCTACCGCAAAAAAATTGTTGAGAACTTTTTCTGCCGCGCCAACTGCTCCAGCGTATTCACCATAATGAGCGGTTGTAATATTTAAATTTTCTACCGCTAAATCGAGTGCTTTATCACTAACAGAGGTTTTTAATTCATCTAGAAAGATTTCCGGATAACTGGCAAACAAACCACCAATTACAACAGCCTCTGGATTTAATAAGTTTACTAAATCTGCTATACCCCGCGAAAAATATTCTGATGTTTCTTGAATAGTTTCTACAGCTTTAATGCTACCTTTTTTATAATCTTTAAGCAGTTGGGTGATACTCAACTCAGATCTTTTAATATCAACATTTAATTTATTATAATATTTGTTTAAAATTCTCTCTTCTGCAATGAGGGTTTCTAAACAGCCTTTTTTTCCGCATTCACATATCGGGCCATCATCAGTTATTTTAATATGACCGAATTCTCCTGCTGCATTATTAACCCCATAGTGAAGTTTAGCATTAAAAACCAGGGCTGCCCCAACACCTGAACCGGTATTGATAAAAATAAAATCTTTTTTACCCTGCCAGATCTCTCCTTCAGCCATCATCCTTACATCATTATCGATAAAAACTGGATAATCAAATTTTTCTGCAATAATCTCTTCAATTTCTACTCTGCCCCAGCCAAAATGAGGTGTGAAAAGTGAAACTCCTTTTTGGGAATCAACTAAACCATGAATCCCAACTGCTATTCCAGTAATTTTATCCTCATCTTTTATAGTAGATATGAATTTATCAATTAAATTAAAGCTCTTTTTAGTGTATTCTTTTAAACTATTATCAATAGGGATTATTTCTTCTTCAGCTAAAATATCTGCTTCAAGATTTAAAAGTACTGCTTTAAGCCTAGAAATCCCCCATTCTAAACCTATAACATAGCCTCCATCAGGATTTAAATCAAGTAATATTGGTCTTCTACCACCACTTGATTTTCCTGCTCTTACCTCTTTAACAAGTTTTAATTCCAATAATTCGTTTACTATATTTGTTACGGCAGCTCTAGAAAGATTAACTTTTTTAGCAATATCTGCTCTAGATATTCCCTGATGATCTTTAATCAAAGTTAAAACATTCTTCATATTTAAGTTTTTCATATTTTTAAAACTACCTTTTTTTATCACCTTAGCACTTCCTATCTTTGTTAATTAATTTAATTAACTAAGTATATTATAGCATTTAATATTTTAAATGTAAAGAAAAACATAAAAAAAATGTGATTATCTTGTGATAATGTCATAGTGAAATTATCTTGATAAAATGTCACTATGAGAGGAGAAAAATATTATCTTATGTCCCAAACACAATTGAATAGGTATCATGTCATTTCTATGGTCATTGATAAAAGTATGACCAACTCAGAAGCTGCACAGGCTTTAGACCTTAGTGTTCGCCAAATAATTCGTTTGAAGAAAGGTGTGAAAAAAGAAGGTCCATCATTTTTAGTTCATAAAAATAAAGGTCGTAAACCTAGTCATGCTTTTTCTGAGGATTTCGTCAGTAAAATTGTTGCCCTGAAAAAATCAGACTCGTATCAAAGTGCTAACTTCATGCATTTTCAAGAATTACTAGAAGAACATGAAAACATCACCATTAGTTACAACGCACTTCACACTATTTTAAGCAGCAATGGTGTCAAAAGTCCCAAAAAGCATCGCAAAAAGAAAGTTCATCACCGTCGTAAACGCAAAGCAAAAGAAGGCCAATTAATCCAAATTGATGCCAGTCCACACGACTGGTTTGGTACTGGAGAGAAATATGACATTCATGGTGCCATAGATGATTCTACCGGTAAAATAATGGGCCTTTACATGACTAAAAACGAGTGCCGACAGGGATATTTTGAAACTTTAAGATCTGTGGTCTTAAATTATGGTATACCCGTCAGTATTTATACCGATAGACATACTATCTTCCGTTCACCTAAGGCAGACAAACTTACAATTGAAGAACAACTTGCTGGGTAAAACTGTTAAAGATACTCAGTTTGGAAGAGCCATGAAAGAACTTGGGAATTACTATGATCCCTGCACGCTCACCGCAAGCTAAAGGCCGTATTGAAAGATTATGGGATACTCTCCAAAGCAGACTGCCTGTTGAATTTAAGATAGCAGGTATATCCACTATCGAGCAGGCTAATGAGTTTTTTGCTGACTACTTAATCAAATTTAATGAAAAATTTGCTGTAGCACCTGAAGACACCATTTGCGCTTTTAGAACTCTTCCTGAAGAAATTTGTATAGATAATATACTTTGCGTTAAGGAAGAAAGAATACTTGATAATGGACTAACTTTTTCTTTTTATAATCAGCGCTTCAAGGTCGTTACTAATAGTATGTCAGTCTATCCAAAATCGAAAATCAAAGTTCTTCTTAGTCCTAAATTCGGTGTGAAAGCACAATATGGTGAAAAAATTTATGATGTTATCCATTGGACTGAACATAAAAAATCAAAAGTTAAAAAGAGTAAAACTAATTCTAATAACAAATACAGACCAGACGATGGGCATTATTATAAATATGGACATCAAGCCTGGCCAAAAGTAACTTTTGAAGACAGTGATCACGATATACTGAAAATGCTGGAAAAAATATTTCTCACTCAAATTGCCTGATATGTTTGGTTTAAACCCCAAACATATCTCCCCTTTGGGGGTGACATTTTCTCAAGATAAAATTGGTATAAAAAAGTGACATTTTCAAAAGTTATTGACAGAAAAACATAAAAAAAATCCCTTTCTAATGGAACAGATTTTTATTATTCAATCTGTCCATCATAAAGGAATTATACAGGATTGCTGTCATGACTTGTTTAATAGCATTTCTATTTAATTAAAATCTATAATTTTAAATTTAAGCCGTTTATTCTTCGTAGCCTTAAAAGAAAAAGCTCCTACTTCTTCTCCGTTTTCATCTCTTCCGATCAATTCCCAGCTTCCCAAACTAAACTTGAAGCTAATCATCTCATCTCTGTTTAGTTTTAACTCTGTTTTATAGTTATTTTTTTTAACTTTTTGCAATTTGATTTCCCGGGGCTCAGAAATAGCTAAATATATATCATCCTGAAAATCATTTGCTACTTCGAGAGATATTTTAACTTTAACATCTCTGCTTAGTTTTTCGATTACCTCAATATTTTTAGATGTCTTAAACCCTAATGCTTTAAACTTTATCTGGGTTCTACCTTTTTTTCGAGGCAAGAGATTACCCTTTTGATCAATATCTACTATATCCTTATTGCTGGACGAAAATGTCCCATCTAATATGGTGTGTTTAAAGCCTGTTTTAAAATAGAGAACCGGATTAATTTTAAACCCTGGTCCTTTGAGACCTATTCTTTCTCTCCCGTGGAGTTTAAGTTTTTCTTTTTCACCTATATTGCCGAAAAAATAAAGCAGTGGGCAGTGAACCCGGCTGGCCCAGGCTTCTTCACTATGTACCGCATCTGGAGCAAGATAATAAAAAAGGTCTACTGAGGTGTTGGCTCTTATTGCCAACAGTTTATCAATTTCTTTATCAGATAAAGCCATAAACTTACCTTCTGAATCACCGGTATCAAGCCAGATCCTGCTTTTGAGTTTATCAAAATCATATAAATTTAATTTCTGCAGTGGTGAACTATCACCCCACCAAAAAGAAGGTGACATTACAGCTAACTTGCCAAAAATATCCGGCCTCTTTAAACCCATATTAAATGTTATTAATCCTCCCATAGAAGAGCCCATCAAAGCAGTGTTTTTGGGAGCTGTTTTAACTCTTAAGTTTTCTTTAATAAAAGGCATTAATTCTTCGATGACAAAAGCCTGATATTTATCCCCTATTCCCTTGATAGCTTCTCCTTTAAATGAGCCATCCTCGTGAGCATATTCACTCAGTCTTTCTTCCTCCATATTATCAATCGCCACAATTATTATTTCTTCAATCAAATCGTTTTTGATCAAAGCATCTGTTGTTTTGTGAAGCTGCCAGGATTGACCGGAATATGAATGCTCAGAAGAAAATACATTCTGTCCATCATGAATGTATAATACTGGATAGTTTCTGTTGGGAGAATTATCATAGGAAGGTGGTAAATAGAGCCTAATATTTCTAAAGTTATCAAGTAGATGGGAATAAAAGTTGTCGATTAATATTATCTCTCTATTATCTATTAACATTATTTATCTTTAACCCCTTTTGCTTAAAATTAAAAAAATACCCTGAACTTTTTGCTGGCCCAGGGCTTTTATTTTCTATTAAATATTTATATAACAGTATTTTCTTTAAGTTTCTCTAAAAAATAGGGCATCTGCTCTCTCCAGGCAGGCCAATCATGATCAACATCATAACCCCAGTAGTCAAACCAGGCTGGCAGTCCTTTTTCAGCAAAAATCGTATCCAAAAGACGGGTGTCTCTGAGAGTGTCTTCTTCCCAACGACCCTGGCCAGCAGCAATTATTAGATTATTTTTCTGATAATGGTTTAAATACCACTGATCATTTAGTTCTTTTAAATAATCTACCGGTGAATTTAAATATACTTCTTTATCCATATACCCACCTGTAAAAAATCTTGCATCATAAATACCACTTAAAGCAACTGCAGTGTCAAAGGCATCTGGATGGCGCAGATAAAAATTAAGAGCATGATAAGCTCCCATACTACAACCGGAAGCCATTAGGCCTCCCTGCCAGTCAGAATGATATTTAATAAAGGGCAGTAGTTCATGGATTATATATTTATCATAATTGTTATGGATTACTGCCATATCGTGAGGGTTCATGCCATGGTTCAACCAGGATTCATTATCCACACTACTGGCTGTATAAACTGTAATATTACCATTTTCAATATAGGGCCAGATAGCATCGATCATATTAAAATCTTCATATTCATGAAAACTTCCTCCTGATGAAGGAAAAACAAGCATCGGTTTCCCCGCATGCCCATAAATTTTAAAAGGCATATCTCTATTTAAATGTGAACTGTAAAAATTTCTGTATTCTATTTTCACTAAACTTCCTCCTAAACTTTCTCTATCGCATATTGAACTATTTCTTTACCTTTTTCTAAGTCTTTTGTTCTCAAAACAAAACCATAATCTCCTAAAGCAGGAGCCAGTATGGGTGCTATAGGTTCATGAAAAGAAATATATTCACCATAGTTGTTTAAAATATCATCTATAGAGTTTTTATAATCTATGAAATTCTTTCTGCCTACAAAAAAGCAATTATATTTTCTACTTAGATCAGCATCAAAAGTATTATTAGCAACTATATTTCCATATTGTCTATAAATATTAATATCATTTGCATAATTGAACATATCCAGGGTTAAACCACCGGGAGGCCTTACATTGACCTCTAATGCTATTATACTTCCATCATCCATTTTGAAATATTCAAAATGAAAAAATCTTTCTTTAAGATCAAAGGCTTCAACTGTTTTCATTCCCACCTCTACAATATCTTCTGGAAGTTGACGGTGAATATAATAAAACATATCAAGTCCTTCATTTACAGTTTCCATGATTCCATCTTTATAAACCATTGACGAAGAAAACACTACATTTCCATCTTTATCAATCAGGCCATCAAAGGTGTGAATCTCGCCCTGTATATATTCTTCCATAATATAATCTACATCTACTTTATTCTCAAAAAATTCATTTAAATCTTGCTCATTATTAAGTTTATAGGTATCAGCTGCTCCTACACCCTTATCTGGTTTAACAACAACCGGATAGCCAACTTCTTGAATAAAGTCTTTTGCCTGCTCAATGCTCTCTACAACCTTACCTCTGGCTACATTAATCCCGGCATTTCTGAATACCTCTTTCATCTTTGACTTATATTTCATGTTTTCAATATCAGCTAATTTTAAACCTTCTACATTAAAATCGGTCCTCAACCTGGCATCGGTTTCCAGCCAGTACTCATTATTAGCTTCTATTCTATCTATCTTACCATATTTATAGGTGAAATAGCCACATGCTCTAATAAGCTGTGAATAATCTTCTAAATTATCCACTTTATAATATTCTGTTAGTGCCTCTTTTAATTCAAACCTTAAATCATCATATGCCAGATCTCCAATTCCAAGCACTTTAATCCCGGCAGCTTTTAAACCCTGACAAAGTTTATAAAAATTACCCGGAAAATATGGCGATATAAATACAAAATTCATAAAACTCCTCCATTCTTTTATCCTAATTAAAAATTATTATTAATAGCATTATTTAAATTCTATCATTAATTTAAATAATTGTAAATAAAATATCCCAGTTAATCCCAATATTAAGCTTAAAACTTTATTTTAAGAACAAAACCCTGTCAGACTAATCCTAAAAGCTGACAGGGAATAAAATTAAATTATATTTACAGGGTTATAACCTGGAAACCCTGCTCAATATAACTTTCCATTGCCGGATGTCCACTCATATTACCCTTTAAAGGAATGTCCAACTCCTGATTATATTCTAATACACCAAGCTGAGCTGAACAAGCCTTACATATACAATCAATTAAAGCTCTTTTTTTGGCCTCAAAATAATGCTTATTATTTGATTCTTCCAGCTTTTGCATTAAAGTTACAGCCTCTCCTTCAATAACTATTGCCGCTTCTTTGCCTTTGCTATCCAAATCTAAAGCATTAAGTAAAATATGCTGAAAACACATCATGTTTCCAGTAAAAGCGAAAAAGACAGTTTTATTCATTTTTATCATCCCCTTTATCTTTATACTTATCTGTAAATCTCCCATCATCTTCCATAGAAGATAATTTATCAACATTTTTTTCTAACCAGCCTATTTTAACATTTTCTCTTCTATCAAATTCTGGTACATAGGGTTTAATATCAAGCAGAGGTGTTTTATCAAGTATATCTACATCTTTAATATATATGATATTATCCTCAATTTTTTCTAGCTTAACAACAGAAAGGCCAATAGAATTAGGCCGACTGGGAGCTCTAATAGAAAATATGCCGTGAGGCTTATCTTCCATAAATGGTTTAACAGTTAAAGAAGGCTTCCCAGCTTTATGACAGTGGTATAGCAATATTAAATGTGAAAAACCATCTAAATCTTCTAGTCCAGGCTTATATTCAGGTTTTAATTCAATTCTTCCTTTTCCTGAACCTTTTGCGGTTGGCTGAATAGGTGTTCCCTCTGCGTTTTTAAAAGCCGATCTGACTTTTCCAATTTCTCTGTAAGTTATCTCCATTAAATTGCTCCTTTCTAAATTAACTAATTTTCTAAGTAGTTCACTTCATTAGCTTTTCTTTTTCTCATACTGAATAAACTCTACATTTGAGTCATTTAAAAGTTTTTCTGCAAATTCATCAGCATAAGCATTTTCATAATATATTTTATTAACCCCAGCATTTATCAAAATTTTGGTGCAAATTATACAGGGTTGATTTGTGCAATAAACTGTTGATCCTTCGGTTTTAACACCATGAAAAGCAGCCTGAGCAACTAAGTTTTGTTCTGCATGAACACCCCGACAGATTTCATGTCTTTCTCCACTTGGAATATCCAGCTCTGTTCTCAAACAACCAGTAACTTCACAATGAGTTATATCTTTTGGAGCTCCATTATATCCTGTTGCTAATACTTTTCTATCTTTTACTAAGACTGCCCCTACCCTGCGCCTGAGACAGGTTGCTCGTTTGGCAACTAATTTAGCCATTTCCATAAAATATTCATGCCAATCCGGTCTCTCCAAATAAATCACTCCCTTATATTTCTTTAGTCTGCCAGCTTCCTTTTTTAAACCAGGCCATTAAAATCAGTAGGCCAACAACTTTTGCAATAAAAATACCCCACCAGATACCCTGTCTCCCAAAATTAAATTGATTTGCAAATAAATAGGATAAAGGTATCTGAAATACCCATAGAGTTAAAAGCCTAAAAAATGTCTGGGAAATAGTCTTCCCGGCACCATTTAAAGCTCCACTTAAAACTATCTGGGCACCTAAAAAGGCAAAAGCAAAAGCTGAAATTCTGAGATATTCAGCCCCAATACTTATTACAGAACTATCTTCGGTAAATAAGCCCACCAACCCGGGTGAGATAAACAAAAACATCACTGCCACAACTAACATCACCCCAAAGGTCACTCCGGTTCCCAACCATGATACCTTGTTAGCTTCAGAGGGTTGTTCAGCTCCTAGATGTTGGCCCACCATTATTCCGGTAGCTCTACCCATACCGAAGGCTGGCATTCTTATTACAGCAGTAATCCTATTAGCTATCCCCCAGGCAGCAAGGGTCAATGTACCAAAATCAGCAACAATAGCAGTCATTACGGTTAAAGCTACAGCCATTGCTGAATCCCCCAAAGCTGCTGGAGTTCCAATCTTAAAAATCTTTTTTATCATTGCTGGATCAGGAAAAAAGTCTCTAAGCTTTAATTTAATTGCTGATAAATCCCAAAACATTATATAGATTCCAGCTATTCCGGCAGCTAACCTTGATAAAACCGTTGCCAGAGCTGCTCCGCCGATCCCCATTGCCGGGAAAAAACTCCAACCGAAGATTAAAAATGGATCTAAAATAATATTTAAAACAACCGTAAACATTTTAATCTTCATTGGTGTAATTGTATCCCCTATTCCTTCTAAAACTGATGAGAAAATATAATAAATGAAAATTATCGGGATACCTGAAACATAGATTCTAAAATACTCTAAAGCAAGAGGTAAAACCTCTTCTTCTGCCCCAATCAAAATAAACAAAGGCTCACTAAAATATAGTCCTGCAGCTGTAAAAATAATAGAAACAAGGATTGCCACTACAAATATTTGTCCGGTAGCTCTACTTGCCATTTTAGGCTTTTCGGCCCCAGTATATTGTGAAACCAAAGCTACGCCAGCCACAGAAAACCCGGCTCCCATAGAATAAACTATAAATAATAGTGGAAATGAAAGTGAAATTGCAGCAAGATATTCTGGTCCTAATCTACCTACCCAGAAAGTATCAGCTAATTGATACATCAAGTGCATCCCCTGACCAATTATTATCGGCCAGGATAATTTCAATAAAGTCGGTAGTATAGGTTGACCGATTATTTGCTGTTGATTATTAGTTGACGATTTCAAAATACCAATCCTTTCTCTAATATAAATAAACTAAAAATATCTGTTCTCAATAAAGTTATAAACTCTATTTAACTTAAGATCTTAAAAAGTGCTTATATAATTTTATCAAGCTTAGACGAATAAAGCAATTAAAGCTTGACTGTTGTACCACTTAAAAAAATCTGATCTGTAAAGATAATTTTAATTTTCAGAAAAATATGTGTATACCGTTATATAAATTCAGATTATATTGCTTTTACCTTTTAAAAGTAGATATAATTATATTTATTAAAAATATTAAGATAAGAAAGGAGCTAATTATCATGGATAAAAAAGAAAAAATTCAAATAAACAATAAAAATTTAGAAAAAAATATATCTGAAGAACAATCACCTGATGATGAGTTCAAACAGGCAAAAAGTTCTGAAGAAAGGATTAAAATTCTTATGAAGAAGCTAAAAAAATTGCAAGAAGTACAGGCTTATTATGGGAGTAAAAATTTTAAAAACTCCCTTTGGAAAGAGAAAAACTCTTCATCAAGGGAGTTCTAATAAGTTCATTAGTTATTTGCTTGTTATTAAAAATTCCAGCTATCTTTGTCAGCACCATTTACTGTCCAGCTTGGATTAAGCAGCATCATTGTTAATGTAAATTCTTTTGTTTTTTTCATCTTATATTGATACCTCTTCTCTGTTTTTATTATGATCAACCTTATAACCTCTTGCCTGCATTTCTGCTTCAGCCATTTTGAAAATAAATCTTTGAATTTCTTTTATCATTTTATCACCTCTTATAGTTTTATAATCTTATAGGCTAATTATATTATAAATACATTATAAACAATCTGAGCAAGATTAATGTATAATACATTACATTTTTAAAGAATCTTTATATTTTTAACTTTAACTCCAGAGTGGACCGTTTTTGAACTGCCTTTTTAGTTTTTCCTGGGCTTGAATATCTCTGGGAAGATTATCGATTATCTCCCCTTTTTTAAAATCATATAAATACTTATCACAATAATTTTTAATAATATTATAGGCCCATGAGATTTCTCTAATTTTTTCTTCACATACTTTCTGCTTTTTTTGACAGGTATCTGGATGCCACTTTTTAGCCAAGCTTCTGTACTTATTTTTTATCTCTAACATTGATTCTTTATTTTTTAGTTTCAATATTTCTGCAGCTTTTATGATATTTTCTGGAGTCAATTGATCATCATTCATAGCTACTTCCTCCCTCGTGCTTTATATCTATTATAGTTGCTGACTAAATAAGAAACTATGAATTAAACTACAATTTATAACAAAATAAGAATCAGCTATAATCTGTGGAAAAGAAAAAACAGCCAGCCTTAAGCTGACTGTAAAGTAAATGTTTTAACGAAGCTCTAAATCTGTCACTTCAAATTGAACATTTTCATTAATATCTGATCTATAGTATTCATAAAAAACTACTATTAGAAAATCTTCAAAATCAGCGAGTTTTATTTCTGCAGATTCAAGTTCATATTCTGGCAATTCATCAGCTCTTACTCTAATTATATCTAAATCATTACCACCGATATTTTCACTTAGTCTGTCTACCTCTCCAAATTGACTAATCTGATCTATTTGGGATCTACTAAAAAAAGTAATTGGAGAAAACACAGTTGCCAAAAGATCATCTGTCATCATATCAGCCATTTGTTTGGGGATTATTTGACCTTCAATTTCAATCTGCTGAACCTCTTCATCACCAAGCCAAAAATACATTAGATTTGAGTTTTTATTCCTATCTATTATTTCTAATGATATCTTTTCAGTTTCTCTACCCTGAATTGTTTCACTTCCTAAATAGTTATAAATAAAATCGACTTCTTCTAAAACATCACTATTTCTTTCTACAAACCAATTTCCCTCCATCATTTTAAAAGAATCAAGTAGTTCATAGACATCACTGGGATTATCAATTCTTTGAGCAATATCTTCATCAAGACCACTATCAGCATAGATTGAAGAACCTGCTAGGGTAAGAAATAGGACAAACAAGATGATTAAAATATTAGCATTTTTTTTCATTTTGGCTTCCCCTCCAAATGATATAAAGCCCTTAATTAAATTACTTCTTATTTTATAATTGAATATTTGCTAAAATAATCCTGCATCAAAGAACAAAATGATAGTTGGATTTATAAAAATAACTGAACTATTCTTCTTCGAGCATTATTTTTGATAGAGCTAAAGGCTCAATATACTCTCCATCTTTATATGCTCTCATGTTACTACCGGAAATTTCATCGATAAGAGCAATTTCTTTATCTTCTCCAACTCTGCCGAACTCAAATTTTATATCAAATAATTCTATATCTTTTTTAGCTAGTTCTTCTTTAACAACAGCTGCTGTCTTTTTTGTCAGCTCTTTCAATTTCTTATATTCAGCTTTAGACAATATATCAAGCATGGCAAGAGCATCTTTATTAATCAGAGGATCACCGCGTTCATCATCTTTTAAGGTAACTTCTACATAAGCATCAAGCTGTTCCCCATCTTCAACATATTTACCATAACGGCGCAAAAAACTTCCAACTGCTCTATAACGACAGATAACTTCCAGTCCTTCACCAAATACTTCAGCAGCCTTAACAGTCATAGTTGCTTTTTCAATATCTGCATCTATATAATGGGTTGGTATTCCTTTTTCTGCTAGCTTTTCAAAGAAAAACTTAGTAAGTCCAAGCCCTGCCTGACCTGCTCCATCTATAGATAATGCAACTGAGTTAGCTCCTGGATCAAAAACTCCATCTTCACCTGTTAGATCATCTTTAAATTTTAATAGATAATTCCCATTCTCTAATTTATACACATCTTTAGTCTTACCTTCATAAATAATTTCCACTGCTTATTTTCCCCCTCAATTATTAATATTAATACACAATGCCATCATATTCTAAGTCATTTTCCTCCATAGTTTCTATTTCTATAGTTAATTTGATAGGTAAAGCTATAATAGTTTGAAATTGATTGTTAATCCAACCAGTGTCTGAATGAATTGATAATGGTAATATTTCTTTAGAAAGTCTTTTAAGTCTCACACTTTCATCATCAATAACTAACTCACCTAGATAAATTTCATTTTCAACTTCAATTTCAAACTTCTCAGTCCTACTGCTTCCATCTAATTGATATCTTTGAACCTCCTGATTATTAATTTTTACAACTGCATATTTTTCTCCAGCGACACTATTTCCAGCAAATATAATAAAGAATATTATAGATAAGAATGACACTACTACAATTAAAACAATTAATATCTTATCATATATAGTTAAAATTTTAAATATACTCATTTCTGCTCCTTAATATTTTAGATTTTCTTTTCTCTTTCTATTATACACAGATATTACTAACCACTTCAAATTAATAATATTTAATAAGCAAGCAAATTAATGAAAACTATAGTTTAAGCAAGCCTCAGCTGTATAAAAGTCTCAGAGAATTTTTAAGAGCTTTTTATTTATTTAAGCGAATTTCATAATACGCTTAATTTAGTTTAATCAAAAAAATATTGTCTGCGAATCATAAAAACAAGCCTTTTAACTTAAAATTGAAGATTTTAATGATTTACCATAGATTTACTGCTAAAATTAGACGCACTTAGCTTGGGTATTTTAAAATCATGTTTTAAAAAGCTATTTAAGCAGCTAAAACCTGATTTTGCAGCTTGATTTTCTCTGCTGCTATTCTTGCGGCTATCAAACTGATTGAGCTTAACAGTAAATGAGTTTTAACTTTTTTGGCTCCCATTACAGTTAAGTTGGCTAAATTCAGATGCTCTTTCAATCTAGAAAAAGTTCTTTCAACACTAGTTCTTCTGTTGTAGATCTTTTTCCAGGTTCTAGAATCTCTATGTGGAGTTGATATGTACCTTGGATTATCTTTTGGTCTTGTTTTTGTTACTCGACCATAATCTTTGTCAGAACACCACTTAGTACCGTGAATACAGTCAACTTTACCACATACATGTGGACATCTGAATTTGTTGACTCCTTTGTAATGACCCCAGTAATACATTTTGTAACCACCGCTGCAGACTGGTGTTCCTTTAAAATCATAAAATCCAGCTGGTGGTTGTTTAGCATTACGTTTGTTAATAGGGGTAATGGCCTGAGATTCCTGCTCAAAGAGAATATACTCATAGATATCAGTGTAGTCATAGCCTGAATCCATAGTCCAATATTTAGGTTTAATTAAATCTCTTTTAGCTAAAAACTCACTAACCTTTTCAACTAATGGTATTGCCTGAGTTTTATCTGCATGATTAGCTGGAGTTAAAGTTAAAGCTATTGGTATTTCAGATTTAGTTTCAACTGCAGCATGTATCTTCCAGCCATACCAGGTTATCTGATTTTTATGGGAATCAAATTTGGTTCCCCAGTCAGGGGTAAAATTATTTTCCTTATCTATCTTTGACCTTGGTTTAGCTCGCTCATATGCTTCCAGTTTTGAAGCATCAATAGCTATTGTTTCAGTATCCAATAAATTGAGTTTTATACTCTGATCTAAAAGATTATTCATCAGTATTTCCAGTCCATCAGTCTCGGATAATTTACTGTAATATCGGCTAAATGTTGCTTCACTGGGCACCCTACCAGTGGTAGAAAAACCGCAAACATATCTGAGATAAGGACTTCTATCAATTTTGCTTACTAAGTCTGCTCTGGTGGGAATCTTTTCAATCTGTTGGACAAAAAAAGCTCTTAAAATAGCTTCTGGATTATATCCAATTGGTCCTTTATTAGACTTAGGTTTTATCTTTTCAACAACAGGTTTAAAATCAATAGGATCTAAAATACAAATCAATTTGTCTGTTTCCGATAAATTTAGCAATTCTTCAAAGGGAAAAAGACACTCTTGTCGAATATTATTAATAGGGCTTCACCTTCTTTCGGTTTTTTAGGTGCTACTATTAAATTCGACAAGATGGGGTGAAGCCCTTTTTATATCATTAAAATCTTTGGTATATCAAGGCTTATTTTTATGAAATTCGCTTATTTAATATTTTTTTAAAAATAACGATAATAAACTTAAGAAGATTAAAAAATTAAGGCAGAGGTGGGATGAATTTAGATGTTGAATAAATATAAAAATATCACTATAAAAGGAAAAGTTGTTTTGTTATTAGTAATTAGTATTCTATTATTCTTAACAGCATCATCTATAATTGTAGGGAGCATTATTACTGAGGTTATTGAAGAACAGGTTATGGATAGAGTAAGAACAAATTTAGATGCAGGTTATGAGATGTTAGATAGTAAATATCCTGGAGATTGGACACTCAGAAACGGAGATTTATATAAAGGAAATTTAAAAATAGATGGCAATTATGAGCTCGTAGATTATATAGAAAGAAATTTAGAAAATCAGGTAACAATATTTAAAAATGATACCAGGGTTAGTACAAGTATAAGACAGAATGGCGAAAGAGTTGTAGGGACAACAGTTTCAGATGAAGTAAAAGAAGAGGTTTTAATTAATGGTAATAATTTTTATGGCAGTGCAAACGTTGTTGGCGAGGATTTTCAAACCGGGTACTCTCCGATAAGAAATCAAGAAGGAGATGTTATTGGTATCTGGTTTTTAGGAGTTTCACAGGAGTTTATTGGTACAATAGTTAGTGATACATATAGAACAATATTTATTGTATTTTTGGTGTTATCGATAATTATATTAGGATTCGGCTATTATCTAAGTAATATTATTTCTAAAGATTTTAAAACAATCCAGATATCTGCTGATAAATTAAGTGAGTTTGAGCTGGTTGATGAAAATGCATATCTAGTGGATCAATTTTCTGAAAGAAAAGATGAAGTTGGAATAATAGCAAATTCATTTATTAAAATCAGAGATGAATTAATAAAAGCTGTTAAAGGCGAAGTAGAGATAGTAAACAAATTAGCATCTGCCAGCCAGGAATTAGCTGCTAGCAGTCAAGAGTTTTCTGCTTCATCAGAAGAAATAAGTAGATCAGTTGAGCAGGTAGCAGAAGGTGCTGAAGAACAATCTAAATTAGTTAAAATAGCTGAAAAAAATATAAATAATCTGGATGAAAATATTGATAATATAACAAAAATAATATTTAATATGAATGATAAATCAAACGAAGTTGATGGATTCATAAAAGAAGGTAATAAAGCAATAAATCTATCTCAAGATAAATCAGAAAAAGTATTTAATAGTTTTACTAAAATGTCAGAAGATATTAATGAGTTAGGTGATCTTTCAAGGGAAATAGATGATATTGTAGAAGCGATTAATAATATAGCAGATCAAACCAATTTGCTGGCTTTAAATGCTGCTATTGAAGCTGCTAGAGCTGGTGAGGCAGGCAGAGGTTTTAGTGTTGTAGCAGATGAAATCAGAGAATTAGCAGAAGAATCTTCAGCTTCAACAGAAAAAATCAGCCAGCGAATCAAAGAAATTCAAAATAAAGTAAATAATACTATAGTTCAAATGGAAGATTCTAATAAAAAAGTAGATGAAAGCTTCCAGGCCATAAATAATACCAGACAAACTTTTAATAATATTTCAGAAGTAATAAATAATTTGATTGAATCAGTAGAAAATATTGTGAAAAGATCTGATATTATGGTTAAAAATAATGAAGAAGTAAATGAGATTATAAAAGAGATATCAGCAATGAGTGAAGATTTCTCAGCTAATGCGGAAGAGGTTTCTGCCTCTACTGAAGAACAGACAGCCTCTTCAGAGGAATTAGCAAGCTTCGCTGAATCAATAGCTCAATCATCCCATGATTTAAAAGACATAACTGATGATTATAAAATATAAGAAATCTCTTATATTTTATTCACAAACTCTCTGCATTTTGTAGGGAGTTTTTTCTTTTAACTTGCAAATATTTGTATAAAAAAGACTTAAGATATATAATATAATTAGATTTAAGAGTATTAATTAAAATCACCGATAACGTCAAGAATCTTGTGTAAATAAATCAGTATCGTTCTTTAAATAGTTGATGGAGCTGATCTTTTGCAGCTAAAAATCCTCTCATCTTTCTATCAGACCATTTTGAGTTGTACTCAATAATCTTTAAATAAATTATTTTTTCAGCTGCTTGTACATTAGGCAAACTATTCATAGGCTTTAATCTTTTTTTGATTTCTTTATTGGCTCTTTCAATCCAGTTTGTTGTGTATATGGCTTTATGTATGCTTTCTGGATATTTATAAAATGTTAATAGTTCATCTTTATCTACGTACCAGCTTTGAGTAACTTTAGGATAGATTTTACTCCATTTAAAATCAAATTCTTCTAAAGCTTTTTCTGCAAACTCTCTGCTGGGAGATCTATAGATCTTTTTTAAATCTTTAACGATTTCATCAGTATCTTTTTTTCTAACTTTGACTATTGTATTACGCACTTTATGAACTATACAACGCTGCACATCCGCTTTAGGGAATACTTTTAGAAAAGAATCTTTAAGTCCTGGGAGTCCATCTATAACACCTAGTAGGACTTCCTGGACTCCGCGTTCTTTTAAATTACTTAGTACTTCTTCCCATAAAGCAGCAGATTCAGTTGCACCAATGTAGAAATCAAGTATTTCACGATAGCCGTCTTCATTGATACCAATGATAATATATACAGATTCATTTGCAACAGTATCTCGTCTGACTTTTATGCTCATGCCATCAATAAAAATAACGCTGTACCGTTTTTGAAGTGGTCTTTCTTTCCACTTTTTAACCTCTTCAAGAGCAACATTAGTTAGATTACTAATAGTAGTAGGGCTATATTTTTGTCCATACATCTGCTCTATCCAATCAGCTACATAGCGGGTGGAAAGGCCATTAGCATACATGTTTATTATAGCTTCTTCAAGCCAGTTATCATAGCGTTTATATGGTTGGAATAGTTCAGTTTGGAATTCACCATTTCTATCTCTAGGAACATTTAAGCCTTTAATACTGCCAAACTGAGTTAAGAAATCACGAAGATAAGATCCATTACGACTATTGCCAGAGTTTCTACCTGAGTATTCATGTTTTTCATAGTTTAGAAATTCAGTTAATTCAGCCTTGAGGAAATTCTCGAGAAAATTTTTGATGAGTTCAATGATTAAATCGTGAAATTCAACTTGACCATCACTGTTTTTTTCGGGTATACTGTTCATGAGGAGTCCTCCTTTGGGTTGAGTTTATTTCGCTAATAAATATTTCAACCATTCAAAGAAGGATTCCTCTTTTTTTATTGAAAAAAATCTATTTACACAACTTATTGTACACTACTAAATCACCGTTATTTATTATGGAGGTTTTTATGAATTTATTTACTTATTTACCATCAGCAATAATAATCTCAAATATAATTTTTATTATTCTGCTTATCTTTTTTGAGAGAAGAGATCCTACTGCAACCTGGGGTTGGCTATTGATTTTAACTTTAATTCCGGTTCTTGGTTTTATATTATATCTTTTTCTTGGGTTAACACCTAAAAAAAGAAAAACATTTAGGAGAAAACAGCATATAGATGAGTTAAAAAATATGTCTAAAGAAAGAAAAGAAGAATTGCTTGCAGAAGTTAGATCTAATTTTAGCAAGCTGGAAAGAAATATAATAAGACTTGGTTTTCAAGCAAAAACAACAGCTTTAGTCGGTTATAATGAACTTAAGATATATACTAATGGTAGTGATAAATTCAATGATCTTTTTAATGATATTGAAAACGCTCAAGAATTTATTCATGTCAATTATTATATTATCCAGAATGATAAACTTGGAGATAAATTAATTAATCTATTAGCCAAAAAAGCTGCTCAAGGGCTAGAAGTCAGGCTGCTTTATGACAAAATGGGCTGTAGAAATCTTTCAACTCATTCGTTAAATATGTTGGAAGATGCAGGGGCAGAAACAGCTCCATTTGCACCTTTTATTTTGGATATCAATTATAGAAATCATCGAAAAAATGTGATAATTGATGGTCAAATAGGTTATTTAGGTGGTATAAATGTTGGTGAGGAGTATATTGGTCATTCTAAAAGATTTGCTGATTGGCGGGACACTCATTTAAGGATTAAAGGGAAAAATGTAGATAGTATGCAGCACAGATTTTTATTGGATTGGAATTTTGCTTATGGAAAAGAACTATTTAATGAAGAAAAATATTTTCCACCTAAAAATATAAATGATGGTTCCCCGGTTCAAATTGTAAGCAGTGGACCTGATTCAAAAGAACAGATAATCAAGTCTCTTTTTCTCAAAATGATCTATGGAGCTGAAGATAATATTTATATTCAAACTCCATATTTTATACCAGATCAACCTGTATTAGAAGCTCTGAAAAATGCTGCTCGTTCTGGTATTGATGTTAAGATCATGATTCCCGATAGAGCAGATCATCCATTTGTCTATGGAGCTAATCACTCTTTTGTTGGCAGCCTCCTTGAGTCTGGAGCCCGCTGTTTTCGTTATACAAAAGGCTTTTTACACAGCAAAACAATATCTATTGATGAGCGAATTCTTTCAATCGGTACTACAAACATGGACACCCGCAGCTTTAAGCTTAATTTCGAAATAAATGCCTTTATTTATGATAAAAAAGTTGCAAAAGAACATGAGGAAATTTTTAACAACGATTTGAAATATTCAGATGAAATAACGATGGAAGATTATCAAAATAGAAGCTGGACTTTAAAGATAAGCGAATCAATTTCTAGACTTCTTTCTCCAATTTTATAAACTTAAAATTACAGCTTTAATTAATTAAAGCCCGCCAATTGAGCTAATCTTTTTCAAATAGGCGGGCATTTATATTTTCTTCTATTTAATTTATTTTACTACTCTGTATATGGTTTAATAAACCTAAAGTTCTTTTCATCAGAGCGTTTTTCATCAAATTTATAGCCATCCAATTCTATTTTTTTAATCTCATCCAGACTATTAACCTGTTTTTTGATCAATTCATTAAGTAATTTACCTCTATTCTGTTTAACATAATAACCAATTGTTTTAAGGCTGCCATCTTCTTTTTCTTCTTTAAAATAAAAGTCGATTATCTTCCCTTCATAATTTCTTTCTACTACTTTACTATATTCATTTGAAGCCAGATTTATTATTAAATCAACATCAAGAAAATAATCTTCCATTAAATCCTGCCAGTGTTCATAAAGATTGATTCCATCAGGTTTTAGTCTCATCTCAAGTCGATAGGGCCAGATTTCGGTATCTGAACTAATTGGTCCATACATCGGAGATATTATGACAAGTTTGTCCTGCATATAAGCTAACTGATCTTTATCATAGCTATCTAAGTCAATCTGCTTAAATACTGCTCCATTATAACATTCAATTGCAGGAATTGTTTCATTTTCAAAACTGTGCTGCTGATAAAGCTCATATGTTCTATCTAAAAGATTGCCCTGTATATCAAGCTCTGTTTTTAATTCTTCTTTTGATAGTGATTTGAGATAATTAAATAATTCCTCAGTTTTGTTTTCTTTTAAAATATCTCTACCTTCTTCTTTTCGCTGTCTTTCGTGATTCTGGGTTTTACTGGGTGATAATATTATCTTCATATCTTTAATTTCCTCCCTTTTTTATAATTACTCATCATTATTTAATTATTAGCTCTAGCTATTTTATAAATCTTTAACTGTCATTTAAACTAAAAAAAATCAAAATAATTAAATGTTTTAAAAAGTACAATTAGTAAAATTATTGTTTTGATCGCTAGATGAATATTCCGGGTTGATTTTCGCTTCACTTCAATATTTAAACGCCTAAAAAAATGATAGAAAAAATCATCATTTTGCCCACTGTAGCCATAACGCTGCTGCAAAAGGGTTAAATAGCATTCCCCAAAATATATTTCATGTGCTTTATGCAAAAATATAAGTAGAAAGCCAAAATAAAATGGTGCTCTTAAAGCAAAGCTAAAAGAAAATATTATAAATGACAGATGGAGACTGATCAATAAATTATCGCTTAATGGACCTGTTTGATAATCTTTTTCCATTTCAACTCACCTTCTTGCATTCTGTTTATATAATTATATTATTAATCATCTTCAAATTCTGTAAACAAACTACATCTCTAACTTCTTAAAGGGACATATCTATCTTATTGGCAATCTCAACTCTTACTATTCTTTCTATGTCAATTATGTTGCTAAAGATATTTAAATCGTTAATAATTTGAATTATCAAAATTTTAATAATATAATTAAATTAATACGAGGAGGTGGGAAAGTGAAAAAACTGGTATACTGTGACGAAACTACAGATATTGTTGGTCCTGGAATAGAAATGGTAGATACACTTTCACCTGGGGGAAAATTCATTGTTAGAACAAACCCAGGATGTTGGGGAAATATGATTACCCCAAGTATTAAAAGTTGGCATGAAGTAGGCAGACCTGTAGCTATCGAAGATGCAGAAGTTGGAGATGCTGTAGCAATTAAGATAGACAAAATTAATGTTTTGTCTAGAGCAACATCTTCAGGAACAGATGCAGCACAGGGTGAATATTTCAAAAGTGATCCTGGTATAGACAGTTTCTGTCCTAATTGCGGAACTAAAAATCCTGATACTTATATTAAAGGAACCGGTGAAGAAGCTATAAAATGTCAAAACTGTGATTCACCTGTAGTTCCTTTCACTATGCCACATGGCTACACAATGTATTTTGATAACAAAAGGGAATTTGGGATAACAGTTGATGAAAATATAAGTCAAGAAATTGCAGAAAAAGCTAATGAATATAGCAATCTAACTTCAGCAGGAATGCAGCATTCTATAAATGTCTTTGCTAAACATGATATGCCAGGAGTGCCTGCAAGAGTAATACCGATGATTGGTAATATTGGTACTGTGCCTGCTATGGATATGCCTTCTTCTCATAATGCTGGAGATTTTGCTCAGTTCTTGCTTGGGGCTGAACATGAATATGCCTGCAGTGAAAAAGATTTGAATAATAGAAGTGATGCGCATATGGATGTTAATGAGGTAAGAGAAGGAGCAGTAATAATCGCACCCGTTAAAGTTAAAGGTGCCGGAGTTTATGTTGGAGATGTTCATGCCATGCAGGGAGATGGAGAAATTGCTGGACACACAACTGATATTGCAGCTGAAGTAGAAATCACGATTGACTTAATCAAAAATTTAAACAATTTAGGTCCAATTATACTTCCTAATCTTGAAGATTTAACCCCGCTAACAAAACCTTATACTGAAGAAGAAAATAAAAGAATAAATGAGACAGCCCAAAGCATTGGTCTCAGTTATGTAGAAAGAGAAATGTATCCGATACAGATGATTGGAAGTGGTGCTGATTTAAACTCTGCAGCAGCAGATGGATTAAAAAAATTAGCAAAATTGCTTGATTATCCACTTGATGAAGTAAAAAATAGAGTAACAGTTAATGGAGACATTTGTATTGGCCGAGCACCAGGGATAGTTAATATCACTATTTTAACTCCCATTTCAAAACTTAAAGAAATTAATCTTGCAGAAATTGTTAAAAACCATTATACAGAAAAATAAATATCTAATTAAAAGGCTGGAATTTCTCCAGCCTTTTAATATTCAATTTTTTTGTTGAAACTAAAATTCTATTTCATCAGGATTAAGTCCTGATCCGCCAAAATATGGCATCTCGTTTATTTGCTTCATATCTTCTTGAGATATTTCAAAATCAAAAACATATCTGATTGACCATAGGTTTAATCTCGCAATTTTCCATTAAAGGTTTTAAATGATGAGAAAGAAAGTTGCTTACACCAATAGCTTTTATTTTTCCGGCTTTATATAATTCTTCTAAAGCTCTCCAGGTGTTTTGATTCAATTCTTTCCAGTTTGAAAACTGTTTTGCATTTGCTGGCCAGTGAATAAGATAAAGATCAAGATAATCAAGCTGTAACTCTGCTAATGTTTTTTCAAATGCAGTTTTTGTTTTATTATACCCTCTTTCTGTATTCCATACCTTACTTGTTATAAACAAATCTTCCCTTGGAATTTCTGATTTTTTAATTGCCTTGCCAACACTTGCTTCATTATCATAAGCAGCTGCTGTATCTATATGTCGATATCCGTTTTCAAGAGCTGTCAAAACAGCTGATACAGCTGTTTCTCCATCAGGTATTTGCCATGTTCCAAAACCAATAGCTGAACCAATCATACCTACAAAGTTAGGTCTATGGCATACATCAATTGGTAGACTTCATTGTTGGCTTCTAAAATTGCTTTAACTTAACGTGGTGAATATTGTAAGCTGCTGACATTAATTTGGATGATAATTCTGATATAATAAAATTTAGAAATGAAAATTTTCTCTAAAAATCATAACAGGAGGTTTTTTAATGCCTTATTTAGCTAATGAAAATCGTTATGAAAAAATGCAGTATAATTACACTGGCAATAGCGGTCTTAAATTACCAGCAGTTTCTTTAGGTTTATGGCATAACTTTGGTGGAGTTGATACTCTAGAAAATGCCCGAAAAATGCTGCGTAAGGCTTTTGATTTAGGAATTAACCACTTTGATCTTGCCAATAATTATGGTCCTCCAGCTGGATCAGCAGAAGAAACTATGGGAATTTTAATGGAGAAAGACTTTAGACCTTATCGTGATCAATTGATAATTTCTTCTAAGGCAGGTTATTATATGTGGCCTGGCCCATATGAAAACTGGGGTTCTCGTAAATATTTAATTTCCAGTCTTGATAAAAGTCTACAGCGAATGAATATTGATTATGTAGATATTTTTTATCATCATCGTCCAGACCCTGATACACCACTAGCAGAAACGATCGGAGCTTTAAAACAAATTCAGGATCAAGGAAAAGCGCTTTATGTTGGTATATCAAATTATAATTCTCAACAGACTAAAAAAGCAGTAGAAGTTGCTGAAAAAATGGGAGTCAATTTGCTTTTAAACCAGTATAATTATTCTATCTTTGAACGCTGGTCTGAAAAAGAAAATCTTTTAGAAACTCTTGAGGAAGCCGGAATGGGTGCTATTATCTATTCTCCACTAGCTCAGGGCTTATTAACTGATAAATATCTAGATGGAATTCCTGCAGATTCAAGGGCCGCCAAAGAAAGCGGCTACCTTAAAAAAGATGATATTACTAAAAAGAAATTAGAAAAAATAAAAGAACTGAATCAAATTGCTGCTGATAGAAAACAAAGCTTATCCCAGATGGCTTTAGCCTGGGTTTTAGATCAAGGAGCTACTTCTGTTCTTGTTGGGGCCAGTAAAGTCGAGCAGATTATTGAAAATGTTGGCAGCTTAAATAATATAGAATTTACAAATGATGAATTAGCTGCTATTGAAGCTATAACAGCCAAATAATAATTTAATGAAGACTTGCTGAACAGCTGTTAATGAGTAAATTACAAAGACCTGCCTTACGGCAGGTCTTTAAAATGGGCATCAGCCCTTAATATTCAATGGCGGAGAGACTGGGACTCGAACCCAGACACCTTTCGGCTTCACCGGATTTCAAGTCCGTACTGAGGTTTGTTAGTTGATATCAAGTATTGCCAACTATTCCGCTAAAACAGTGATTTTAGGAGTTTTCCAGCTAATGATTAAATTTTAGAATAAAGCATTTAATATTTTAATTAACTCAATAAAAACAAATTTCAGAAAATTGTTGACAAATGTTATCTTTTTTGTTAATATTTAATTAATAAATCTAATTAATAAATATAGGGGAGTAATAATATGAGTTATCTAAAAGGAAAAAGTATGTCAGATTTAAGAGAAGATAATTCTGCTAAAATTATCGAAATAGTATTAAAATCAGGCCCATTATCTAGATCTGAAATAAGTAATATTTCGGGCTTAACAAAAGCTAGTGTTTCCACAATAACTAGACAACTAATAGATGAAGGCTTGTTAGAAGAAACTGGATTTCAAGAAGGTAATAAATCTGTAGGAAGAAAAAGAAAAAATATTGATATTGTTTCTGAAGCTAAGTATGTGATAGGTGTTGAAATTGGAGTAAAAACAATTAAGAGCGGAATTATTGATTTAAAAGGGAATTTATTGAATGAACTTAAAATATCGTTAAACACAAAATCAGAAAAAACAATTATAAATAAAACTATTGATGTAATTAAAAAGATTAGTGCTAATTTTAAAAAAAATGAAATATTAGGAGTTGGAATTGGAGCAACCGGTATAATAGATAATAATAAAGGAGTTGTAATAAAATCTCCAAATCTTAATTGGAATAATGTTAATTTAAAAAAAGAAATAGAAAAACAAATTTCTTTGCCAATTTTAATAGATAATAACGTTCGGTTAATGGCACTTGGAGAAAATAGATTTTGTTACAATTGGGGAGAAATCCCTAGAATGTTATTCATTCATGCAGGTTATGGAATCGGATGTGGAATTATTTTAAATGGAGAATTATATTATGGATATAAATTTGGTGCAGGTGAATTAGGACATACAATAGTAATACCAGATGGACCTACTTGTACTTGTGGCAAAAATGGATGTCTTGAGGCTTTTTCGTCTGGGCATGCTATTATATCAAATTATGAAGAAGTTAAAGCGGATAGCAAAAATTATCTTTTTGAGATAAATAATATAATACTTGAAGATGAAAATGGTATTAATTATGCAAATGAAATCATGTCTAAAGCAGGCAAATATATGGGTGTTTCAATATCTAATTTATTGAATTTATTAGCGCCTGATTTAGTTGTTTTACATGGAGAGTTATTTGATTCTGAAAGTTATTATTCTAATGTTGAGAAGTATTTAAAATCTAACTTTTTTGGTGTCAATGATAAAATTCTAACCAAAAGAAGTAAATTGAATGAAAAAGCAGCAGTAATTGGAGCAGGAGCTCTTATAATAGATAGAATATTATTAAAAAAATAAATTTTTAACTAATTAGTTAATAAGTTTAATTAACTAATTAAATATATAGAAAATTATTTGTTTATGATGGAATTGGTAGAGCGATTAATAACATACTCTAAATCCAATGATTTTTCATATTGCAGATAATATTATATATATTAGAAAAAAGATATCAAAAAAAGGGGGGATTAAATTAACAATAGATTGAATATTTTAAGTAAGTATTCAGAAAAAATTATTTCATAAGAAATGTTATTTAGGGCTTTATATATTATATCAGCGAAAAAAATTATAATTAATAAGGAGGAATAAAATGAATTTATTTACAATTGCATCATTTTTGTTTTTTACAATTTCAGTGGCTTTTATTTCTTGGAATTTGACAAGAAAAGAAGATTTAGATACTAATTCTGGCTATTTTCTTGGAGGTAGGAATTTAACTGGGGTTGTTATTGCAGGATCTTTAATGTTAACTAATCTATCGACAGAGCAATTAGTGGGTATGAATGGCAATGCTTTTATGGGGGGGTTATCTGTTATGGCTTGGGAAGCAACATCAGGTTTAACTTTAGTTTTTATGGCCTTGATATTCCTTCCTAAATATTTAAAGAGTGGAATTACTACAATTCCTGAATTTGTTGAGGATAGATATGATAAAAGCACAAGAAACTTAATTGCAATTTTGTTTTTGATAAGCTTAGGAGTTATCTTCTTACCGGTTGTATTATATTCAGGAGGTTTAGCTTTTAATTCATTATTTAATATATCAAAGGTATTTGGTGTTTCTGAAATGACTGGTCTTACAATAATGGTATGGGGAATTGGAATAGTTGGAGGTATTTATGCTATTTTTGGAGGTTTAAAAGCAGTTGTAGTATCAGATACGATTAATGGGGTAGGTTTATTAATTGGTGGAATGTTAATACCTATTTTAGGTTTTATTACTTTAGGAAATGGAAGTTTTATTGATGGTGTTAATAAGATAATTATTAATCATCCAGGGAGGATAAATGCTATTGGTGGTGCGGGAGATCCGGTTCCTTTTGGCACTTTATTTACAGGAATTTTATTAATTAATACATTTTATTGGTGTACTAATCAATTTATAGTACAAAGGACTTTTGGTGCTAAAAATTTGGCTGAAGCGCAAAAAGGTGTTCTTTATGCTGGGTTTTTGAAAATTTTAGCACCATTTGTTATGGTGGTACCTGGTATTATTGCTTTTCATTTATATGGAGGAGACCTGTCTATAGGAGATATGGCATATCCTATATTAGTTAGTCGAGTACTTCCTAAGCCATTAGTTGGTTTTTTTGCAGCAGTATTATTTGGAGCAATCTTAAGTTCTTTTAATTCAGCTTTAAATTCTGCTTCAACTTTATTCTGTATTAATTTATATAAGCCTATCTTTAAGCCAAATATTAAAGATAAAGATTTAGTAAAGGTAGGAAAAATATTTGGTACTTTTCTAGCAATCTTTTCTATGCTTCTAGCTCCTCAAATAGTAAATGCACCAAGCGGATTGTTTGTTTTCATGAGAAAATTTATGGGATTTTTTAATGTCCCTACATTGGTAATTATTATAGTAGGCTTCTATACTAAGAGAGTCCCAGCCATTGCAGCAAAAGTATCAATTTTCACTTTTATGTTCTTATATGGTTTATTACAATTCGTTTTTAAACCAAATATTCATTTTCTTCATATTTTAGGAATGTTATTTTTGCTTTGTGTAGGTCTAATGCTGATAATTGGTAAAATTGCTCCTCGAAAAACGCCTTATGAACAGAAAGACACTGGAGTAGTAGAATTAAATCATTGGAAGCATGTAGGTTCTGTAAGTGCAGCTGTTATTGCAACACTAATCTTTGTATATACTCTTCTTTCACCTCTTGGTATTGTTTGGGCTGGGGAAGCTGCTTTAACTAGATTTTTAGTTATTTTTTCTGTATATTTTATAAGTATGAGTGTAATATTATTAATTGCTTATTTTAAAAGAAAAGCAATTAAATAGGGTTTGTCGAAAAATGTTGTAAATCAAAATAGCACCAATTGAATCATTTTATCTCTTTATTTTTTTAAATTTTCTTAAATATTTAGCTAAGAAAAAGATTATTTTAATGAAGAGATTGAATATAAAAGGAGAATTAAAATGGCTGAAAAAAAACCAAAGAAAATTATTTTAATATTAACAGAAACGCAAAGAACAGATTATTTGAATTGCTATGGAAATAGCTCTATGAAAACTCCAAATATTGATAAATTAGCAAATGAAGGGATGAAATTTGAAAAGGCTTATACAACCCAACCCGTTTGTGGTCCAGCAAGATCAGCAATATTCACAGGGCAATATCCACACAGTAATGGAGTATATTCTAATAGTATGGCGCCAAATGAATTAGTGAAAAATATTGGTCAAAGATTGCAAAAAAATAATTTTAAAAGTGCATATATAGGAAAATGGCATTTGGATGGTGGAGATTATTTTGGGTTTGGTGAATGTCCTGATGGGTGGGATGAAAATTATTGGTATGATATGAGGTGTTATTTAGAAGAATTATCTATTGAAGATAGAAAAAGATCACGTAAACCAGAAACAGTTTATGATGAAGATTTTACTGAAGAATTTACATACGCCCACCGAGTTACAGATAGAGCAATTGATTGTTTAGAAAATTATGAAGAAGATGATTTATTTATGGTGGTTTCTTATGATGAGCCTCATAGTCCCTCACTTTGTCCTCCAGAATATATAGAGATGTATGAAAATATGGATTTATCATTTATGAAAAACAAAAATTATGAGGAAGAAAATCCTGAGCATCAAAAACTGTGGTCGGAAAACTCAAAACAAAAAGAAGATAAAGTAATTGTTGACGGAGTTAGTTTAGAACAGAGATTAGGATGCAATACTTTTGTTGATTATGAAATTGGCAGAGTAATTAATGCTATTGAAAAATATGCTCCAGATGCAATGATTATTTATACTGCAGATCATGGTGAATGCATAAGAGAACATGAACTCAGGAGTAAAGGAGCTGCTATGTATGATGAAATTACGAATATACCACTTATAATTAAATACCCAGAATTCATTTCTAAAAATAAAATATATAGTAAACCAGTATCACATATTAATATCGCTCCAACTATAATGGAAGCAGCCGATTTAAAAATACCGGAGGTGATAGAAGGAGAAGGCTTATTAAATGTACTAAAAGGAGATGATACAAGGAAAAATGAAGAGATATTTATGGAATTCCATAGATATGAGATAGATCATGATGGTTTTGGAAGTTTTCAGCCCATTAGATCCGTTTTTGACGGTAGATATAAGTTGGTAATCAATTTATTAACTTCAGATGAACTTTATGATTTAGAAAATAATCCTGAAGAAACAGAGAATTTAATTGACAATAATAGTATTAAAGTTATTAGAAATAATTTGCATGACAAATTACTAAAATGGATGAATAATACTCGAGATCCTTATAGAGGCTATTATTGGGAAAGAAGACCATGGAGAGATGATGCAAGAGCTGCTAGTTGGGATTACACAGGTATGACTAGACAAAGAAAACCAGATACAGGAGAAAAAAAGCCATTAGATTATGATACTGGGTTAGAAGTAACCGAATATAATAGAAATAAAAATTAAATAATATATAGGTATGGGAGGTGATTTTAAGTAATAATTAAATCATAATAACTTTTGGATATACTTTCAGGAATGAATCAGTTAAATCTGGTAGGCCATCCATAACGCCTAAAAGCACCTATTCTACACCTCTGGAGTTAAGATTCATCAGTACTTCTTCCCAGAGTGTAGCTGACTATGTTACTCCAATGTAGAAGTCCAAAATCTCTCTATAGCCTTTTTTATTGATTTCAATGATAATATATGCTGATTTATTACCAACATGTTCTCGGCAAATCTTAATGCATAGGGCATCAATGAAGAGCACATTATAGCGTTTTTCTACGGGTCTTTTTTTCCATTGTTCAATTTCTTTTACTGCTATATCTGTCAGATTACTGACACTGGTAGCACTATATTTTTGACCATACATTTGATCAATCGAATTAGCGATATCACGAGTGGATAGACCTCTGGCATACATCTGGATCACAGGCTGTTCAAGCCAGTCATCACAGCGTTTATATGGCTCAAATAGAGCAGTCTGAAAGTCATTGTTTCTATCTCTTGGGACTTCTAGATTTTCAATGATACTTTATTTAGTCTGAAAGTTAAGTGAGGAGTCCTCCTAGTGGTTTGGTTTTTATTTCGCTAATAAATAATTCAACCACTTAAAGAAGGATTCCTCTTTTTTTATTTTAAAAAATTGTTAAATTTAATTTACACAACTTATTATACAATACTTTTAATATCCGTTATTTGTTCTATATTAACCGGTTATGGACTTTCAAGACTTAGATTCAAAGGAAGACATACATTTTTGATTTCGATTTTAGCAACCCAAATGTTTCCTTTATCCTTGCTATTAATTCCTTTATATATATTATATAATAATTTAAATTTATTAAATACATATTTTGGGTTAGCATTAGCTTTTACAACATTTGGACTTCCATTTAGTATATGGATGATGAAAGGTTTCTTTGATACTATTCCAGTAGAAATTGAAGAAGCAGCTAGAATTGATGGAGCTGGTCCTTTTGAAATTTTGTTTCAAGTTGTTTTACCATTAGTTTCGCCGGGTGTAGCAACAGTAGCTTTTTATTCTTTTTTACAAGGGTGGAATAATTTATTATTTCCATTAACATTAATGTCTGATGCAAGTAAAAGAACCATTGCTCCTGGTTTTCTAATGTCCTATGTTGGACAATATGAATATTTTTGGACAGATATGATGGCAGCTTCTGTTTTGGTCACTATTCCAATGGTAGTATTTTCTTTGTAATTCAAAAATATTTCGTTGCTGGATTAACAAAAGGGGCTGTTAAACATTAGAATTTTATCATTTATTAATAAATGATACTTAGCATAAGATATTATACCCTATCCAGTTTAATGAATTATGGAAAGCAGAAAAAGATCTTTTACTCTGGTTTGACCCTTCTCATGAAGGTCCGGTACCAGAAGAATATGCAGAATAATAACGGAAGTAGGTTTAAATAAGATATTATTATATTTAGGTATTTGCAAAATAGGCAAAGAAAATAGTGAAAAACTGTAATAGTAGGTTGAATTCAATTTTAAGAATTTAAAAATTGAATAAGAAAATGTTCTAATAAAATTAGACATGACAAAATAAACCTATGAATACAGGTTTTAAAAAAGATATTAAAAGATTTGAATTCTAAGCAATTAGTGATCTTAAAGATCTAATATTTTCTGGTTTATCCATTTTATCAGCTAGAATTAATGTTAAAAGTTGAGTGATTCCGGCTAGAAAAACATCTGATTTAACACTTTTTAGGTTCTGAGTCTTTAAATTACCAGTAACCATGGCATCTTTAAAATAGTTAATTGTCTGTTCAACTACTCCTCGTTTTCTGTAGAGGTTTATCCAATCATCTGTATCTCTGATGATACCAGGGTAAGTTCTTAAATCCTGGTCAGGATAGGTATAAATAACTCTACTGTAACTGGAGTCAGTACAGGGGTTCTCACAGTAGCAGTTTCTTTTACCACCCTTATGATTAATTTTAGGACAGACAAACTTAAATCTGGGACTGCGGTTTTTACCGCGACACCAACCATTAGGTTTCATTGGTAAGGAAGAGTCTTTAGGACATAAAGGCCAGCCGTTTTCATTGTATTCTGGCTGTGGTAAACTTGATTTAGTGTTTCTAAAATTAAGTGGTATGACTGCTTTATCAAAACCAAAATCTTTCAGTAAAAAAGGATAAGTTTGATAACTGTCAAAGGCTGAATCAGCGATAAAAGTTGAATATTGATGATTACTGTGAAGTTTAAAATAATCTTCTAAAACTGGTTTTAAAGAAGTTGAATCACCAATAGATTTATCTTCATCAGGTGAATCAGTCTTTTTCTCAATAGGTATTTCAGGGTGATTATCTTTAAATTGATCATCAAAAAAAGAAATGTGACGGATAATTCCAAGACCATTAGTGACAATACCAGCTTTGTAGACATAACAAAAATGGCCGTTAATATAGAGTTGTTTTATCTCATTATTAACTTGAGCAGAAGAAGGCATAGACTGATACGCAAAACCATAAATATTAACATTTTTATCATTTTTGTAGATATTTTTAAGTCTGCGAATAATATTATTTATGTATTTAGGATTGTTTTCAATCACATAGGGTTCAAAACCAGTTGTATCATAGATAAAAAGATCAGCCATTAAAGGATCAATTTTTCTGCAGAGAGGTTCAGTAACATCAACAAGGTGATAGAAAAAGTCTTCTAAATGATCTTCAAATTTTGTCTTAAAACGAGAAAACTGAGAGATATCAGGTACAGAGTTAAAACCACAGAATTCTTTTAAATCACTGCTTAAAGTTAAGATATTAATTAGAAGGACAAGAGTTGGAATACCCAGTATTTTTTGCAGTATAAATGCAGAAAGCATTGATTCCAGTCTGTAAATTCTATTTCTACCAAAATATTTGTAGTAAGCATTGTAGAAACCGTCAGGAATAAATTCAGATAAATCAAGATATTGGTCGAGCATTTCAAGGAATTGAGGTTTATCATTTTGAGCCCAATCTTTGGCCTGTTCATAAAGATCACCGAAAGACAATTGCTTTTTAGAATTAAAAGACATTATGATTTCCTCCTTTTGATTTGTGGTATTTTTAGTATTTCTAACTATATTATACCATATTTTAAGGAGGAAGTCACCAAAAATTTATGTCATGAGCCCTGTTATTTCGGGCCTTAGACATTATACAAACGACTATATTATTATATTACAAAGGAGCCAAAATGCTTAATTCAATTGAACTGATTAAGATCTATAAAATAAAATATTTAAAAGATGACCTAATGGCAGGCTTATCTGTGGCAGCAGTTAGTCTGCCGCAGGTAATGGCCTATGCCATGATAGCAGGTTTAAATCCTGTATTTGGACTCTATACTTTTATTGTTTCAACAATAGTATCCACCTTTACCGGGATATCAAGCTATATGATAGTAGGTCCAACAAATATTGTAGCTGTAACAATTGCCGGTACCTTAAGCAGTATGAATATTACTGATCCTGCAAATTATCTGCAGGGAGTACTGCTCATAACCTTTCTGGTTGGGATTATTCAAATATTAATGGGAAGTTTAAAATTGGGTTATCTTGTTAACTCTGTTTCCAGTTCAGTTATCTCAGGTTTAACCTATGGAGTTGCTTTAATAATTTTAACTGGTCAATTGATTGAATTTTTAGGTTTAAAAGTTAACGGTGGAAACAATGTAATAACTACTCTCTATAATGTAATAACAAATATCAGCCAAACAAATCTTTATTCTTTATTATTTGGTCTTTTAGCAATTATAGTAATTATATTATCAAAAAAATATTTACCCAAACTGCCTTCATACTTAATTGCTGTAGGGTTATCAATGGTATTTGTTTATCTATTTAATCTTACAGAAGAATTAGTAATAGTAGGAACTATGGAGTCCTCAATTCCTAAATTCAGTCTTTTTAGATTTGACTTAAACTTTATGTTTAGATTATTAAGTTCAGCTTTTTCACTGGCAATAATAAGCTGTGTCCAGATCTTATCAATAGTTAAAATGATGGAGAAAACAGCTGGAGAAGAAGCTCAGATAAATAAAGAGTTTATAGGACAGGGAATAACCAATATAGTCTGTTCTTTTTTTAATAGTTTTGCTATAACAGGTTCTTTTACAAAATCATATGCAAATTATGAAGCAGGAGCAAAAACAAGAGTTTCTGAGTTTATTTCAGGAATAGCTGTTTTACTCTTGGTAGTACTGCTGGCACCAGTTATAAAATATATTCCTATCCCAACACTGGCAGGGATAGTTATTTATGTTGCTTTTAAAATGTTTGACATAAGGGAGATAAAGAGAAATTTTTTTACAACGAGGTTTGATGCTATTATATTTACAATTACCTTTATGACAACTATTTTGACTCCAAGATTAGATTATGCTATTTATTTAGGGGTAGTTATGTCAGCAGTCTTAGTTTTAAAAAACACAAGTGAACTAGAATATTCTCATATAAGTTATGATGAAGATGAAGATCAATTTGTAACTCATCAAAACGTAGAGAAAGTTGAAGATGATAATTATATAATAATAAACTTAACTGGAACAATGCACTTTAATGCAGCAGAAAATTTAAAAGAAAATTTAAATAACTCTTATGTCAAAAACAAAGTATTTATTATTAGAATGAGAAGAATAGATAATATTGATTTAACAGTGATCGAAGAAATAGATAAGTTTATAGATAAGGTCCAAGAAAGCGGAGGCAAGATAATTTTAAGTGGAGTTAAAAACAGTATATATAAATCATTGAAATCCTATGGAATAACAGATAAACTAAAAGAAGATGATATTAAATTTTATAATAAAAATCTATATTCTTCTACTAAAAATGCAATAAAAGATGTTCAAGAAAATGGTTATTGTAATATTTAATTTATAAAAATGGGGAGTTTAAAAATGACAGATCAAAAAACAAACTTTAATGTAATGGCTTTTCCGGCAGGAGCAGTCTGTAACTTAGACTGCGAGTACTGCTATTATCTTAAAAAGACTGAACTTTATCCTCAAACAAATGATTTTCAAATGAAAGAAGAAACTTTAGAAGAATATATAAAACAATATATAAAGTCTCAACCAGGTCCAGTAATTAATTTTGGCTGGCAGGGTGGGGAGCCCATTTTAAGAGGATTAGATTTTTTCAAAAAAGCAGTAGAGCTGCAACAAAAATATGTATCTGCAGGCTGGAGGATAGAAAACTCAATTCAGACTAATGCAGTTTTAATAGATGAACAGTGGGCTCAATTTTTACAAGAAAATAATTTTTTAGTGGGAGTAAGCCTTGATGGAACGGCCGAGCTGCATGACAGATACAGAAAAGATAAAAAAGGTAAGGGAAGTCATCAAAAAGTAATGGCTGGAATAGAGAAATTAAAAGAATACGGGGTTACCTATAACATTTTAGCAGTTGTAAATGATGTCAATGCTAAAAAACCAAAAGAAGTCTATCAATTTTTTAAAGAAAATGAAGTAGATTTTATTCAGTTTATTCCTATTGTTGAGCAGGATTCAGAAGGGAATTTAATATACCGCTCAGTAGGCTCAAAAGAGTATGGTAAATTTTTAATAGGAATTTTTAACGAATGGATTGATGACCTGGGGGATATCTATGTTCAGATATTTGAGGAAGCATTATCAGCCTGGGCAGGATATGGAGCGAATTTGTGTGTTTTTACTGAAGAATGTGGTAAAGCTTCAGTAATAGAACATAATGGAGACCTATATTCCTGTGATCATTTTGTGGAGCCAGAATACAAACTTGGTAATATTAAAGAAAAAGATATTTTAGAGATGATGAACTCTAGTCAGCAGCAGGACTTTGGCAGAGCTAAAAAAGAAAAATTAAATAAAAAGTGTCTGGGATGTGATTACCTATTTTTCTGTAATGGTGGTTGTCCTAAAAATAGAATAGTAGATACAGATGCTGATTATAAGCTTAATTATCTTTGTGAGGGATATAAATTGTTTTTTGATTATATTGATCCTTTCATGAAAAGGTTAGCTCAGCTGGTCAAACAGAGAAAATCACCACCAGTAATGAAAAAAGAAATGCAAAAACTCTATCAAGAAAAATGGAATGTTGGCAGAAACGATCCCTGTCCCTGTGGTAGTGGAAAAAAATATAAGAAATGCTGTTTATGATTGCATAAGTTTTATCTATAAGTCGTTTTAGTTACACTGTAAGTTTACTGTCTTTATTAATTCGATAAAATACATTTATAACTCGAAAGAAGAACTATTATAATTTAAAGGAAGTCTAATAAGAGAACAGATAACGTCAAGAATCTTATGTAAATAAATCAGTATCTTTTTTGAAAAGTTGGTGAAGTTGATCTTTTGCAGCTAAAAAGCCTCTCATTTTTCTATCAGACCATTTTGAGTTGTACTCAATAATCTTTAAATAAATTATTTTTTCAGCTGCTTGTACATTAGGCAAACTATTCATAGGCTTTAATCTTTTTTTGATTTCTTTATTGGCTCTTTCAATCCAGTTTGTTGTATATATGGCTTTATGTATGCTTTCTGGATATTTATAAAATGTTAATAGTTCATCTTTATCTACGTACCAGCTTTGAGTAACTTTAGGATAGATTTTACTCCATTTAAAATCAAATTCTTCTAAAGCCTTTTCTGCAAACTCTCTGCTGGGAGATCTATAGATCTTTTTTAAATCTTTAACTATTTCATCAGTATCTTTTTTTCTAACTTTGACTATTGTATTTCGCACTTTATGAACTATACAACGCTGCACATCCGCTTTAGGGAATACTTTTAGAAAAGAATCTTTAAGTCCTGGGAGTCCATCTATAACACCTAGTAGGACTTCCTGGACTCCGCGTTCTTTTAAATTACTTAGTACTTCTTCCCATAAAGCAGCAGATTCAGTTGCACCAATGTAGAAATCAAGTATTTCACGATAGCCGTCTTCATTGATACCAATGATAATATATACAGATTCATTTGCAACAGTATCTCGTCTGACTTTTATGCTCATGCCATCAATAAAAATAACGCTGTACCGTTTTTGAAGTGGTCTTTCTTTCCACTTTTTAACCTCTTCAAGAGCAACATTAGTTAGATTACTAATAGTAGTAGGGCTATATTTTTGTCCATACATCTGCTCTATCCAATCAGCTACATAGCGGGTGGAAAGGCCATTAGCATACATGTTTATTATAGCTTCTTCAAGCCAGTTATCATAGCGTTTATATGGTTGGAATAGTTCAGTTTGGAATTCACCATTTCTATCTCTAGGAACATTTAAGCCTTTAATACTGCCAAACTGAGTTAAGAAATCACGAAGATAAGATCCATTACGACTATTGCCAGAGTTTCTACCTGAGTATTCATGTTTTTCATAGTTTAGAAATTCAGTTAATTCAGCCTTGAGGAAATTCTCGAGAAAATTTTTGATGAGTTCAATGATTAAATCGTGAAATTCAACTTGACCATCACTGTTTTTTTCGGGTATACTGTTCATGAGGAGTCCTCCTTTGGGTTGAGTTTATTTCGCTAATAAATATTTCAACCATTCAAAGAAGGATTCCTCTTTTTTTATTGAAAAAAATCTATTTACACAACTTATTGTACACTACTTATGTAAAATTATATATTTATCTCCTTTTAATATATTACAACAAAAGTATAAATGTTCCTTTTTATTAGAATAAATTTCTTATAATATGTTTATACAATTTATTCTTTAGTTCCATAAGAATATTTTCTTTTTGCCATTGGTGTTCCCCCCTTGTAATTAGAGTATATCACTTTCAACTTTTTCTCCAATTCTGTTAGGTGGCTATATAAATTCAATATCATGCAAAGTTTCCTCTCAAGATTTGAGAAAAACCCTAGAATCTTTTAATTACATTGTTAGATATACTTCATCACCTTTAACCCAACTAAAATAGACCTCAATATCATTAATCAGCGCTGGGCCTTGCACATCATTAATTCCAACTTTAACTCCAAATAAATTTGCGAAATTCTTAAAATCATTAATTCCTGAATCAATTTTGCTAAATGAATGAACTAATATCATAGCCTGACTTGCTCCAATTCTTTCAGCTTCAATAATTGCAGATACAGTTCTATGTAATAATTGATACCTAATTTTAGGAATTTTTTCTTTCTTATCTGTTAACTTTAACTTTTCAATAAGAAAGTGTAATCTCTCATTATTCATCCCATTACTTTTATTTTTAGCCCACTCAGAAATTATTTTATCAAATGTTTCTTCTACTTTCCCTTCAACCATAATTGTCATTAATCCTTTATTATTCTTAGCAAGAACATACAAGTCATTCTGTGATGGCCTAATTCCACCTGGTAATGATATTTTATATTCAGGAAATGCATATAATAGTTCTAATGATTCTATGTTATCAAACCTACAATTATCGAAAACACCTCTTACTTTCTTAGGAAAGCCATCTCTATCTTCCCATGAATAAGCTAAACTTTTTGCAGAATAACCTGTTTTCCAATGCTTCTCACAATCTGCAAGTAGAGTTCTCCAATCTTCTACTGAATTACTTTTAATATAAATATTACTCATAAATAACATCTCCTTTTTTAATAAATAATAATTTAAGATTTAAGAAATGCTCCATAAAAACTGATGATGAATTTAATATAACTTCTTTGGTTTTAAGAATTTTATGAGGGGTATGGGTACTGCCCTTGGCCAATGAATTTTGATTCAGCATAGCGAAATTGTAAACCTTGCTATTATCTGATATATTACTCGATAAAGCTAATCACTTGCCTTTACCCATTTAATTGAGGATACACCCATGTTACTATCGCTACCTAACTAAAAAAATTGCTCCTTTATTTAAACTTAAATCTGAAAAGATTATCCCTGATAATCTAAACCATTCAGATGAATGGCATGTCGATAAAACTATCGTTAAAATTAAAGGGCAAAAATATTATCTCTGGGTTATCATCGATTCAGAAACAAGGTTTGTTCTTTCTTACAACCTTTTCGCCTTATCGAAATACTGCAGCAGTTTTTGAGCTATTTAAAAGCGTTAAATTTAAATTTAAACAACCTAATTCAATTGTTTCTGACCGTTATCATTCTTATAATGCCCCTACTAATATGATCTTTGATCATTCTAATCATATTAAAGTCCAATCATTTCATGATGATATATCTAATAATTTGATAGAATCATTTTTTAGCACTTTTAAAGATTGATATAATGGACGTAAAGGCTTTAAATCATATACTTCTGCTCATCAGTTGATTTCTGTTTTCGTTTTCTTTTATAATTTTGTCAGATCTCATTCTAAACTTAATGACTTAACCCCAGCTCATGTTGCAGGCTGTAATTATTCTGATCAGGAAAAAAATTCTGGCTCATTACTGCGTAATCTCTATCGATTTTGCGATTACTTAAGTTTTTTTACCATAATTACTTAACAAGTCCATATTATGTTATTCATATATATAAATATATTTTATCTATATCTTTCTAATAATCATACTGTTTAATATCTATAGCATAAATATAAGGCTTATTATTATTTGAGTAATAAAGTACTACACCCTTTACAAGAATAATCGGATCATCAGATGTTTTTAGATTTATCCACTTACTTTTATTCTCGACATTATCATAAAAAACTTCTATCGACACATCCCTATCACTTTGAGGAGTTCCAAGATTTTCATAAAAACCTAATATAGGATAAACTGTATATGAACCTCTTTCAATATTATGAAACTGAACAACGACTGGTTCAACCACTACTTCTTCTCCCAAATATTCTATTTTTTCTGCTATTATATTTCTTAATGTAATGGAAGATTCCCCATATGGATTTTCTATATCTGAAATTTTATCATCTCTATTTTTATGATTATTATAATCATACTGTTTAATATCTATAGCATAAATATAAGGCTTATTATTATTTGAGTAAAAATTAATTTGCCCCTCTAAAAAAATAATCGGATCATCAGATGTTTTTAGATTTATCCACTTACTTTTATTCTCGACATTATCATAAAAAACTTCTATCGACACATCCCTATCACTTTGAGGAGTTCCAAGATTTTTATAAAAACCTAATATAGGATAAACTGTATATGAACCTCTTTCAACATTATGATACTGAACAACGACTGGTCCTACTACTACTTTTTCTCCCAAATATTCTGTTTTTTCTGTTATTATATTTCTTAATGTAATAGGAGATTCCCCATATGGATTTTCTATATCTGATAAATTAACGTCATTATTGCTTTCTTCATCTGATAAATTAACGTCATTATTGCTTTCTTCGTTAGCACAACCAGTTAAAATTAATATAAAAATCAAACAAATTATGGATAAATTTAATTTTTTATTCACTTTTATTCCCCCTTTTTAATAATTAGACTTTAACTACTACTATTATCATAAGCATTTCCAATCAAGTTATTAGCTAATTCAATATCATCTTCACTCTCTACTCTAACTTCTAAATCACCTGTTCCAAAATTATCATATACAATTAGAAACATCTCTTATCATCTGATGCTCTAAATCAACTTCATCTGGTTCAATTCTAAGATACATAAGAAAATGTTCTTTATGAATATCTACACATAAGAAATTTCTTATAATTCTATATGCAATATAAAATCTATGGGGACTTTCTACTACATCATCAGCCAATTCCAGAGTGGAATTTCTTAGCTCATTAAATAATTTTTCGATTTTTTCAAAACCCTTTTCTAAATAATAGTCCACACTATAATCTTTATTAGTAGAACTTTTATTATTACTCTTACTTTCTTCTGTTGCTGTTAAATATATCAAGTGCAAATAAATCATCTTCAAAAATCCTGTATTTTATAAGCTCAATGGATCTTTTCATCTGTTCAACAGCATAAGTATCATACTTATTGAACTCCTCTGCTATACAAAAAACTCTTAGAGAGGATCAATCAAACCTCTATTTTTTGATTAATTGTATCTCTTACCAGTAATTCAAAAGCACTTTTATGATCAACCAGCCAATCAAGATAAAACAAAGACTGGTTAATTATATTCTGATTTTTTTCTCTTATATTCTAAAATCACTGGATAATTATTCTCATCAATACCTATAGTGTCCATTCTGCCACCATATCGTTGACCAGTAGAGTGTTCAGTGGCTAAAAAAGTAATACCAAAAAGTTTTTGTAAGTTTTCTTCCACCAAACTTTGTAGCTCTTTTTCTAATTTAAAATCCTTCTTTTTGAGTTGTTTCATTTTCTGTCATCTTTGATTTTATAAGGAACAAAAGTTATATTTTACCTCTTCTCATAAAAAAATCATTTTAATTTATTCTTTAACCATTCTGGTAATTCCCCATATTTTTCAAGATATTGTTCAGCTAATACTTTATTATTTTCTTCAATTGATTAAGAATAGTCAAGTTTATGATCAATAATATCTAATCAAATAATTTCATCATCTTTTTTCATATTTAGATAGCCCTTTAATGGGTTTATTTTAAATTTTTGAAAAAAATATATTAACAATTATAATATCATATAACTCTGACACCATAATGTCAGAGCTTATTTATCTTTTTTCTTTAATTTATTTAGCAAACCACTAACCCGTTTTTTGGCTTCACCAGTTTCTTTTTCTGTTTTTTTGAATGTAATATTTAAAATATATCAACTCCTCAATAAATATGTATTTATAGAAAATGTGACAATTTTTGACTAATTATATATTTATACATCAACTAAGTTTCTCCTTCAATTTATTCCATTTTTTTGTAATTATTTAGATTAGAAAAGATATAATTCTTTATTATAGGGCGGATCTCACTCAGATCCACCCTAAAATACTCTAAATAATGCCTCTTTCTTTCATACTTTCATAATCTTCTCTGCTGCCAATAACTATGTGGTCTACTACCTTTATTCCTAAGATATTACCTGACTTAACCAGCTTTTTAGTAATATTAATATCATCACTGCTGAAATCTATGCTGCCACTAGGGTGGTTATGTCCTAATACAACCGCTGCAGCATTTTGCAAAAGCGCTCTTTTAAACACCTCTCGTGGTGATACCAGGCTGGATGTTAAACTACCGATTGATACTTCAAATACTCCTGTCAGCTTGTTTTTTGCATCTAAGGTGGCCATAGCAAAGACTTCTTCAGTTCTTTTATCTAATTCTAGAACTTCTATAAATAGATCTCTTGCTGCTAAAGGATTAGATATCGTTTTATCCAAATCATACCTACCTCCATTTTCTTTAACAACTCGCAATGAAAATTTCTGGATATTAATCATTTTTATTATCTCCTTTACCCATATTTTTATTCCTTTTTCGCTTAAGTTTTAATAATCTTTCTGCTTCTTTTAGCTCCAGCTCATCCATATCTTTTGCATATGGTCCTAAAGCTCTTTTTACCTTCCAATCATCACTTGGAACTCCACCTATAGGCATAGCTTTCACCTCTTTTCATTATTTGCAAATCTTAAAATTTCTTTTCTAAGCCATCTTCTTAAAAGTCTTTAGTATATTTTTAAGCTGCTTATACTGGCTATCACTTAAATCATCAATGGAAATGTTTTTATCTTTATCCAGCTTTTCTTTTTCTTTTATCTCTTTTAGATAAGAATAGAGATCTTTTCTTAAATCTTTATTACTGCCTATTAGCTTTTTTATTTCTTTTTCTCTATCAGTAAGTTCAGCTTCAATATCTACATCTATTGGAATATCTTCATTCGTTTTCTTACCATAAGGCTGTCTAGGAGTTTCCGTGTCTTTTTCATTTAACCGCTGCACATCCATTTCTTCAGCTGTAACTAAACCTGAAACGGTGAATGCTCTTTTTAATGCCATTGACTCAGCTACTTTTAGAATCATAGCTGATGGATACTGAGACCAGACTCTTGTCCCGGCAAAGTATTCTTTAAAAGGGGCGAATACATAGACAGGATATTCTCTATCTTTACGATAAACTAGAGCATAAGCTCCGATGATATCACCGCGTTTGGTACCGTATTCGTGGTCTATACCCTGAGCTTTTCTTCTGAAGCTGTCATTTTCTCTTACTACATCTGAGACTAAACCGTTGTATTCCTGATGCCTATCAGCTATTTTTAGATAGCCATCCCTGGAGGTCATGATTGTCGGTTTACCTTTTATCTTCCAGAAGAATATCTCTTTGTTAAAGGGATCCAGACCGTAAGTTTTAGCTATGTGCAAAAACATCCTCAGCTCATCTGTATTAGCATCACTGGCTACTGTTCTTTTAATAGTCTCAACTTCTTTTTGACTAAAGCTAATTAGCTCCTTGTTTTTGCTTTCTATATCAACCACTTTATTTTGAGCATTCAATCAAACTACCTCCTTTAACTTTTTATTTTCGCTACTTTTATTTAATAAATAATCATCTAAAAAGCCTATTATTTCAGAAGCTATTTTACTGATCCTCTTTAAACTCTGGTTTAAATCATAGGATTTTTTATACAAGGCCAGGTATTTGTCTGATTTTATCTCCACTCCATAGTGTTCCATGACTATAAAAGCTGCTGCTTCTGCTTCCATTTCTTTTATTTCTTTGCTCATCTTCTTACGGCTTCCTTTATCATGTAAGAGCTCGTGTGCAGTCTCGTGGACTATAACACCGGCTTTTTCGGTATCATTAAGCTTTTTATCTACCACTATCTTTCCACCCTTAGAATAGCCCTTTAAACCTCTTTTGAGCTCTTTTATTTCTAAACTGATCTCTTTACTTTGAAGGAATTTTTTTAAAGGTAGTAAAAGCTTATCGTTGCTGTCTTTTACAGTAATATCTATCCTGGGGAGAGGTTTGCCTTCTGTCTGGCTGACATCAAACACATATACCGGTCTAAAATACATCCTTTTAACTTCTTTTTCTACTTCTTTAATCCCACCTTTAACTTCTTTTTCTTCAGTAACCGTCTTTTTGTAGGTAAAAGGCGCTAGAATAGCTATAGCTTTTTCACCTTTTTTGACATGGCGATCAAAGTTATTCTGCCACTGTTTAAAGCCAGCAACTAAAGTCGCTTCAGGATTCTGCTGCCGGATAAGTATGGAGTTCTGGTAGCTGTAGTTATGGAATTTAGATAAAGTTTTAAGTATCTTTTTAAATTCATCTGAATTCTGCACTGAATCAATTTTCTGGTTGAGCCTGCTTAAAAGTTCTTTAGTTTTTATCTTTACCATTATTTTTTACCTCCTTAAAATGAAAAGAGCCCAGCTGAAAAGCTAAGCTCCTTAAATATTATTCTTTTATCTTAACCTTGAATTTTTCTCCTCTTTTTAAAACCGTAATTCCATCTATCACTTCACCAGTATCAGCTACAACTGCTTTAGTTCCCACTACTTTTACCTTGCTTTTAAGCTTTCTTTTATCAACCTTCTTTTTTATCTTAATAGTATCTTTAAGATTTCTTTCTGCAAACTCTAACAATTTTTGATCATCATATTTCCATTTATCCCTCTGTTTTCTAAACTGCAGCTGGCCGAATGGGAGCTTGTGAGTTTTCAACTCTGGATCTTGATCCTTTAGCTGCTCACCGTAAATTCTAAGCATCCCCTCCATATAGTCTATATCATTATCTAAGCTGCTGTTTTCACTTTCCAACCACTCACTTATCTCGTCTATTTCTTTTTGAATAGCTTCAATCTCGCTTTTTGCAAACTCTTTATTTTCTTTCTTTTTCTTTTTTAAATGTTTGATCTTTCTTAAAGCCCAGTTAGCTTTAGAATCATTATCTATTACAAAATGCTCACTTTCTTTTTTTCTGGCTTTAAGCTCTGGCTTTAGTTTAACGGCTTCCATGCTTACCTCCTTAGTTTTTACTACCTACTAGGCTATCTTGTTCTTTAAATAGCTCTTTTTAACCAAATTGCTGAGCATTTGCTTTATTGGTGTATCACCCCTATCTAAAACAGGCATTATGACAGCTTTTACATCATCCTTTTTATCCAGGATGAACAGCGGATTTTTATTATCTTTAGCTTTGTATTTTTCTCCGTAATCTAACAGGAATTCATAATCTCTGTTGAACATCCCTACCTCGTTACCTGCTTTAAAGATTCTTATCTCAACACCTGAATCGTTTTTCTTATAAAAATCTGTGATGACTGCATCATGTTTAGCATTTCCAACCTGGCTTGTTACTGTTTTAGTGTTCAGCTTGTTTTTCTCAAAAGTTTTTTTACCATTTGATAATATTGTCCCTTCAAAGTTAAAGGGAATATCTGCTGTGGACTTATAGCTGTTGTATTTAGCAAAGAACCTGCCAAACTCAGTTTCATTAAGATTTACCATGATATAGGTGTCTGTCACATTGTAAGTACCATCTGTGAATTTTTCTATAATCACCTTATTACTCTTTCTAATTAGTTTTGCTATTTCTTTAGCATCAATCATTAAAGACCACTCCTTTTTAATTTATCGTTATCACTGGGAAATTCAGCATTTTTTCTGATGTTTTTCTATAAATTCTTTTGAGAGTGATAAAAAACCCCTCTAAGAAATTATCAAGCTCTATCTCAAATTCTAAGTATTCTTTGTTGGATCTGTTGTAGAGAGCGAAGGTTTTTACCGTAGATACTGCATCTGCACCACTGTTCCACAAAGCTATCTCTATATCTTCTTCATCAGTTTCTAAACTGTCGAAAAGAGTTTCTAAGTTTTTTGGTATATGAAGGGTATACCTTTCAGGAAAATCAAGGTCGCCTCCAAAAAGATGGAATTCAAATGCTCTTGCTTTTTCTGTTACCTTACACATTTTTTGCTCCTTTCTTTTTTACACAAACAAAAAAAGCCACCTGCAGTATTTGCTGCAAATGGCCTTAAGTTAATTCTTTTTTGACTAAAGGAAAGAATATGCCGATAACGGCTAGATCATCCATGTAGCCTATTACCGGCAGGTAATCGGGTATTAAATCATTGGGGGTTATGATATACAATAAGACAGCAGCACTTATGGCTGCTATCTTAAATGTTATATCACTATTAACTTTAAAGTAATCATCGATAATCTTTAAAAAATACGTGAAATAAAAGAGTATTTTCTTTAAAGAACTGTTATTTTTATGTTTTTTCCTCCACTGAGCAGAGTCACTTTTGATTTCCATGAGCTTTTTTTCATCAATATCATCAGAAATTTGTTCTATTATTCTTTTTAGTAATCTTCTCAATAAACCACCACCTTTTTTATTTTGATTACAGCCGCTATCTTACACTATACTTATACAATGTTTTGATTTGAAATTTCTTTTTTTCTAGATATTCCCTGTTTAGCTCTCTAACAGCAAATACAACCTCATACTTATCATAATCATCTAAACTCTCAATATCATATAAATCTAAATTACAAGATTCAGCAATATATTTTATTGTATCAGCTATAGATAAATCCATAAACTGACTACACCAATCAATGATAGTCAATTTTTTCTGGCCATTTTAAATTCTTCTTTTTAGTTTTTTATTATATATCGTTTAATTAACATTAGATTTTCAAAAAGTGTCGATATCGACACATCCTAAAAACACCTTAATCACTGTCATGACAGCATTTTAAAGCATTTTTAATCATCGACACTTTTTTAGAGGGGGTAGCACAATATATATAAATATTTAAAGGGGTATATAATAACTGGTGTTAAAATGTATATACCCCTTTTTTTATTTACTATATAGTTATACATAATTATGTGTCGATATTAATATAAAAGTACTATAAAGACTGATATAACAATTAATTCAAGGTGTAGATTATGTGTCGAATAACTGTAGAACCGACACTATTATACTTTAATCACTTTTGAATTGAAGCAAAAGGATCTTCATCAGAAAACACAATCTTACTTATTTCATGAATATCTGGACATTCACTTTCAATATATTTTCTATTCAAATCTCTTATATTGTTAATTATAATAAATTTTATAGAATTATCCAGGTCTGTAATATTGTATAGATCTAATTGAAAATATTCATCAAGAAATTCAAAAGTTTCAACTAATGAAACATCCATAAAATTTCTGTACCAGTTAATTATAGTTCCTTTAGTGCCACATCCACTACATTCATAATATTTATTATTATCACTTATTCTATATATTTTAAAACGATGAACAACTATTTCTCCATTTCCTTCGGAAGATATATCCTCAAAGCAGCAAGGAATCTTGTAATCAAAAATACCTGTTCCTCTATTTTTCCAAAAATCATGAGCTAATTCTGATAGATCCGTACCTTCTATTATCTTATTAAAAATTCCTTTTGCTTTTTCAGAACAAAAAGAAAACTTTTCTATTTCCATTTATATCATTCTCCTTAATTTATTTTTAAGTTATACAAAACATCTAACTATGACCAAATTTCCTGTTCTATCTTTAGTTGTTCTTCTAATTTATCCATATCTAAAGCTACTCCTCTTAATTCACAATAGCTGTCTCCACTTTTTCTAAACGATCCTTTGTCACTGCTTGATAACACATATGAATTGGGGTCTTCTTCGAGCCTTCTAATGATCGATCGATATGCATCTATTCCGAGGAGCTCTCTACTTCTTTGTGTTTTATGTGCAAATTCTTTAGCTATCGGTAAGATATCAGGCAGTCTCAAAATTAAAGTATTCTTATTTTTGATAGTATAATGAATTCTAGAATACAATTTACTGTTGTTTACCATGGTATTTAGAAAAACAATCAATTCATCAAACTCATTAAAATGCCGTCCTTCTGGCATCACATTATAATAAACACTCTTAAGTACTGCATTTAACTCAGCCTCAATTAAAATTTCTTCATCAAGTTCAATGTCTAATTCTTCTGCATAACTTAAATACATCCACCATCCAAACTTTAATATAGCTAAATTATTAATCAATCGTTCAGGTATAGTAAGCTGTTCATCTTCCTTCCAAATTATTATTTCACCTCTTGCTTTTTCGAGCTTTTCCTCCCAATTTTCTTGAGCTAAAGACCACTTCCAGTATGGTAGAGCAAAAGCTTCTAAAGGAGCTTTCTGCAATTTATTAAAGTTTTTCTTGCATATATCACCATATTGATTATTGTTTCCATCAACTATATCTTTATTAGGATTAAGAATTATCATCCTTTCTTCTAAGCCTGTTGTGTCTCTAGGTCTATCTTCTCCACATAAAATAATCGGGGCAGCTAAAGAAAAAGATTTAGTCGTAAGATCTGCTCTTCCTCTTTCAGCAGCATTTTTATTATAAATATTTCTTAATTCTTCGTGAATTTGTCTAGATCTATAACCGCTCCATGCACTTGGTCTGTATTCATCAAGAAAAACCGGTATTAAATTGCTGCTCGAGTAATTATTCAGTCTTGTAAAACGTGTATTAGGCAAAGAAAAAGGCTCATTATCTTGACTTATACCATTTAACCGCCAGATTAACTTAGCACTCTGAGTTTTACCACTACCGGCTTCGCCGTAAAGAATTAAGTGGGGAAAGCCACCCCAACTTAATTTATTCCTTATTAGATCACACCAGGGTAAAGCAAAAGACCAAGAAGTTATAGCACCAGCTATGACAGGCTCATTTATTCTAGGAAGATATTTATAAATATTTTCAGCTGCTCTCATATGTTCACTTTGGTCTGGCATTTTTTTAGGCATTTTCGATAACAAATGATTGTTCTTTAGATTGATAACAACTTTATCTGCTCTTTCTACAATACCATTTTTACTTAAGGTTATTTCTGGAAGCAATATTTGATTATCATATCTTCCAGCCAATTCTACAGCTTTTTTTGACACAGGATTATTGTCATATATATTTACTTTAATCTGTTGTAATTGAGTACTATTGCCTGTCCAAATAGCTTTATTAGGCAGTTCTTCTTTGAAGTTTTTACTCAAAATAAATGCGTTGGAATCTAAATTGATTTCTTCTTTATTTTTATCGTAATATAATATGTCCCCCGAAATTATTTCTTTACCATCTTGATTTCTTAATATAGTATCTATATTCAAAATGAAATTTGATATATAAATTATTTCTCCAGAATCATTTTCTGAATCTCTTTCCACATAAAAATACCCGCTAGATGATTCTCTAATTCTTGGAATAGGAGATGTATTACTAGTAGATTCTTCAGATTTAATATCATTAGTATTTTCTTTCTTTTCTTTTTTATTTATAACCTCATTAATCTTTCCCCTTATAGTTTTAATTCGCACATCATTACCGAAAGCTTCCTTTATCTTTTTGATATATCTATCTTTTTCAATATCCCCTAACCCCGCAAATAAAGGGTAAACACTTTCAGCAGCAGTTATTTTTTCATCATAGGAAGCTTGCTTTATTTTCTTAATACCTAAATCCATTAGATTATTTGATTCTCTGAGCAATTTCTCAAAATCATCTTTATTATGATCTTTCCAATAATCAGCAAGATCGATTTTTGATACCTCTTCTGGTTTAGGCAGCTCAACTATATAAACTTTATGACCTTTTTTATGAAGATATCGAGCAGTCTCTAATGCTCCCTTCCTGCCGGCACCACTTTCTTCATTATCATTCACAATATATATTTTTTTTGCTTTTTCAGCTATTGATTCCAGTTTTTTATAATCTTTTTTACGAAATTGAACTGTAACTGGTGATATGCAGGAGTATCCGGCCTGTATAGTTGTAATAGCATCTGTTATACCTTCGGTAATTATTAATGCCTCTGTATTACTGAGACTATCTACACCAAATAAATGTTCATTTTTTACTACAGAACTAATATATTTTCTCTTGTCAGAGTGAGTAAGCAGTTTCTTATACTTTCCTCTCTCCCATTTTTTATCAGGTGTGTGTTTTGTTTTTCGTCCTATAAAAAACACTACCTTATGATTTTTTTGATAAGGGAATATGATTCGTCCCTGAAAAAAATCATATTTTTTTATAAATAGGCCTGTTTTTTTGAGATCTTTTTGACTATAACCCTTCTTTAGTAATTTTCTTAAAAGAAAATTACCATCACTTGGAGCATAGCCGATATTAATACTATCTGCAGTTTCTTTTGTTATACCCCATTTGTTTTTTAATAAGTGATAGTGTTCTTCTCTTAACTGACTGTTATAAATTTCCGCGGCTATTGTAAATATTTCATATATCATTTCTTTTTCTTGATGAAACTTTTTTATTTTTTCCAATTCCTCTTCACTTAAATCTCCAATATCAACGTCATATCTTGCAGCTAAATATTGGGCTGCTTCTAAAAATCCCATACTTCTATTTGCCATTAGCCATGTAATTGCATTTCCTCCTTCACCACAGTTAAAGCAATAATAAACTCCTTTATCAGTGTTTACCTTTAATGAAGTTTTACTTTCAGAAGCATGTTTGTTTTTATGGAAGCCGCTATAATTATTAGTTGATTCTTTTTTTAATGATCCCACATCTTCTTCAATAATTTCTTTGATATTTGCATTGTTTGATATTTCTTTTATTTTACAGTTTTTTATTAATTTACTCACTTTTGTTTCCTCCTAATTTTAGATTTATTTTTAATAAATCAAAATTAGGGCATTAGAGTGTTTTGCTTAACTTTTATTGAATCTTTCCTAAGTTATCTGGTATAATAGATTTAAGAGTTTTACTCTATATAAGTCTACCTTTACAGGAAGGTAGGCTTATTTTTTTATTAAATTCATAATTAAACCACCTCTATATCCATTGAAAACAATGCCCTAATAATTGATTATATCTTTAATACCATTCAATTCATTTTTTCTTAGCAATTTTTAGTTCTAAAAACTAAAAATATTTACCAAATCATCTATAATAATTAATAAAGAATCAATCTCGAGGCTTTTAATATATAAATCGTTATAATTCTCAACCAGCTTCATTATTCTATTCATATTTGACTCATCAATATCTTTTAACAAATTCAAATTGTAATAATCATTGATATATTGGATGCTCTCTGAAAAATTACAGCCGTGCGCTTTACTATACCATTCAATTATTGTTCCTTTTGATCCACATTTATTACACTGATAAGTATTTTTGATGGGATCGATTAATAGTTCTTCCTCGCAAATAAATCTCTCCTTTCCAGTTTTTTTATCACGTGAGACTACTTTTTCTTGGCCGCAACAAACTTTCCCGAAAAAATCACCATCTTTATTGTTCAAAATAAACTCCTGAGTTTTAATTGCTTCCATAGTTTCAATGAAAATACTTTTTGCTTTTTCGTTTAACATAATATCTCTCCTTTTTTAATTTAAGTCTTTGTTAATGTGTAAGTTATAAAATAATATGCAAGTTTTTAACCTTTATCTATTCCAGGAAAAATATCTTTCTCTTCAACTTCTAATACCCTTGCTATTTTTTCTCTCCATTTTGGATGAGGAAAAATTTTATTCCTCTCAATTTTAGATATATCTGGTGGAGATATTCTAGTTTCATAACTTAATTTTAACTGAGATAAACCTTTTTGCTCTCTAATTTCCTTTAAATTATTTTCCATCGATTTCACCTCCCCCATTTGTCCTTTGACCTTTCTGTAATTAATTATAAAATATATAAAAGCATATAAGAACGACATCCAACTTTTTTTATTTCATCTTTTTTTGTCTTTTGTCCATTTCTTAAATTAAGTATAAATTAAAAGTGATAATTTAAGAACGACATCCAACTTTTTTCTCTAAATAAGATTGTTTTTATCAAATAAAAAACCCCCACTAAATTACAAGTGGAGGTCTTAAAAAGATATTTATTTGTGTCTTTTATATTTGTGTGCGTCTTTTTATTCCAATCCTTTTAGCTAGTCTTTCAACAGATTTTTGAATTGTTTTTTCATCATATTTATCAGTATATGAATTTTCTTCAAAAAAATTATCAATAATATCTAGAAAAGTCATCTCTTTTACCTGATATAAAACTAATCTTTTATACATGTCTTTTTTAGAGGCTACTTTCTTACAACCTAGTTCTTCCATATAATCACATATTCTATCCATTTCTTTATCTATTTTGTCCTTCTTTTTATCTTCAAGCTCATTATAATTAATCTCACTTTTTTTAGCTGCTCTACTTTTGAGAATAGGATTCCAAAATAAAGGCTCATCTCCTATATTGATTCTAAATTTTTCTTTTTTATTTTTTTCCAGAAAATATTTTGCAAGATCTTTCTGATCAGTTGTTATTTGAAATGGAGTATATTCAACTTCATTCTTTTTTATGTTCTTATTATCCTTGTTCTCTTTATATTTACCGGTTACCAATAATTTATTAGCTTCTTCTAAAATTAATATTGATATCCAATCTTTTTTGCAGTTGTCAGCTTCAATTAAATTATATTTTTTCTTTAAATTAATTATTACTTTTTTCAGATCAATAAAAAATTTTTCTTTTTTAATAGTAGACCAATTTATTGCTTTAAATTCTTCTTTTTTTTGGTTCTCATAAACTTTATTTAATTCTGGCACCACACAATCCAAAATATCTTCATATACTTCAGGAACTATATCAACAACTAAATTTAAAAAATAATTTCTTTCTGGAAAATATATTTCTTTAAAAGAACTATCTTCCGGAAATTTATACTCTCCGGGTTCTCTGTTTTTTCTTTTACCTTCCATTATTTCGCCTCCTGTATCAATTCATAATAATCTAAATGAAATATTATTTTTATAATTATATGAATAAACAAATTGTCCTGTTTTATCACTAAAAAAATCATAATACGCTTAATTTATATTAATATTAAAACTTATAGCAAATTTAACTAATAGAAGTTGTCCTATTTTTCTACTCGCTCATTTCGCTCATTAATTTTTTCTTGAGCATGTTCACGATACCAATCAATTAAAGTATCCCTTGTCGTTTCTTTTCTCTATTTTTTATTATCTTTAAACTTGGCTAGGGTAACCAATTATAAACTTATCCTGATAGAGTGAGCTTTCAATTAAGAAAAAATTAAATCTGTATTTATTTGTGAATATAACACTAATTTCTTGCCAAAAGGTATCAAGGCTGATAAACTAAAAATATGATGTGAATATAACACTATTATATAGAAAATAGAGTAAAAAGGAGTTGAAACTGCAAAATGCCAAAAAGAGGGAGAAGAATACCTGAAGTACTAAGGGAGGAAGAACAAAAGCAATTATTGGAAGTTTTCAACGAAAGATATCCAACTGCCTTGAGAAATAAAACTATGATCAGGTTAATGCTGAAAGCTGGATTAAGACTGGGAGAAACTTTAAATTTAAAATGGAACAATATTAATTTTCCTGCTGCTAAATTATCAATTGTCGAAGGTAAAGGAAGAAAAGATAGAAACTTATGGCTGGGAGAAAAAACTTTAAATCAACTTGGCAAGTGGCGAGAACGGCAAAATAAAGTTTTAGCTGAAAAGAATTTAGAAAATGAAAACAATCTAGTTTTCACTTCTCTTGCTGGAAAAAAACTTAATGAAGCTAATGTAAGGAAAATGGTCTATAACTATGCAGAAAAAACTGGTATTCAAGAAGAAGTAGAAAAAAATTATAGAGATGAGGAAGGAAAGGAATTAGAAGAGACTTATTGGCAGAAGAAGGTAAGCCCTCATGTTCTAAGACATACCTTTGCTACCGAATTATATAGAATGACTAATGATTTGAGGAAGGTACAGAAAACTTTAGGCCACAGCAGTATTCAAACTACCATGATTTATACTCATCTGGTCGATGAAGAACTTGAAAATGATATGAAAAAGTTAGATGAAAAATATTAAGGATTTCAATAAACTTTTATTTAGCTTCATTTCTTATAATAAAAAATCCTACCATCTTTTAAATAGCAGGAGATATAGAAAGTTATTTAATTTTATCATTTAGTGTAAAAAGTATAAGAAACTCTTATAAAAAGCTAAGAGTATTTCTGCTTATTTGTAAAATCAATCTTGTTTACATTATCTCTTCTTGGTTGATAACTATCAACAAGATTAACTAAAGCAGCAAAAATCTCTAAACCATCTGCTTGCTCAGCTCAGCTTTCCAATTTGCTTAGATGCTTATTTAAAAACTCTCCATCAACAGCCTCTAAATTATTGCTTAAACTCTTTTAACCATGCAACTACAATCTCAACTTCTTTTTCAGTTAAGTTGCTGCTGCAGGGAATATTAATTAAATGATTTACAAAGTAGTGAGCTTTTTCTATCTGATAGGCTTGATTATCAAGATATGGTTTTTGCTGATGAATCAGCCCCCATAGAGGTCTAGCCTGAATATTGACATCATTTAATTTTATTAAAAGCTGATCTCTATCTATCCCGTATTTATCCTCATCAACTATTACTGCATAAAACCAGTGATTGGCTCTTGTTCCCTGATTAAAAGGCAATAAGTTTAAACCATCTATTTTAGCTATTGCTTTTTTATAAAGCTGATAGTTTTTCTTTTTAGTAGCTATAAAATTTTCCAGCCTGTCTATTTGTTCTGTTCCATAAGCAGCTTGAATATTAGTCATTCGGTAATTATATCCTATTTCATCATGCTGATAATATAAAGGGTCAGTCTTAGCCTGAACCCCTAAAAATGATGCTTTTTCTAAAAGGTCAGGGTGATTGGAAGCCATCAGTCCTCCACCACCGGTGGTAATTATCTTATTGGCATTAAAGGAATAAACTCCGATGTCTCCTATTGTTCCACAGTGCTGGCCTTTGTATTTACCGGAAGTATAATATGAACCCAGGGCTTCTGTTGCATCTTCTACTACTTTTAGATCATATTTAGCTGCAACTTCCATTATTCTTTCCATATCAGCTGGATTACCGAAGACATGAACTACTACTATAGCTTTAATCTCTCTACCTGTTTGCTTATTGATTACTTTGCCATCAACAATTTTACATTCATTGGCTAAAAATGACTCTAATTTATCTGGATCTATGTTAATATCATCTGCACAGTCCATAAAAACAGGTTCTGCTCCCATATAAGTAACTGGATTTACTGCTGCTATAAAGGTAGCTGTCGGAACTATTACTTCATCATTATGTTCTACTCCTAAGACTCTCATAGCTAGATGTAGTCCTGCTGTTCCACTCTGAACTGCTACTGTTCTGTCTACTTTTAAGTACTTTTCCATTTTCTCCTGAAATGCTTTTATAAACTTACCACCTGTGGATACCCAGCCTGATTCTATAGTGTCTTTTATATTTTTAACTATATCCATAGATAGATTGGGTACTGAAAGTGGGATTGATCTTTTTTCTGGCATTATATCACCCTTTTTTAAAATTAAAAAAATATTGTCTTAAAAATATAATATATATCTTTAAAAAAAGAATAATTCCTTATATATTCTTTATTCAGCCTAACCTTATTCGGAAAGATTACCTCTTCATTATACTTTTCCGGATTGTCTTTTTCTGCTAATACTTCTTCTTCATTTTCATATTTTAAAGAAGCAGGACCGGTAATCCCAGGTCTTACTGAAAGAATAATATCTTTATCATCCTTGTTCATTGTATTTATTATCTCTGGCACATCAGGTCTTGGCCCAACAAAACTCATTTCTCCTTTGACAATATTAATCAACTGTGGTAATTCATCTATTTTAGTTTTTCTAAAAAATTTTCCTGAATTCGTTATCCTGGGATCCTTTTTTGTAGTTACATTAGTATTATGTTTAGTATTAGATTTCATTGTTTTAACTTTTATTATTTTAAATATCTTCCCATTTTTACCGACTCTTTTTTGAGTAAAAAAACCACTTTCTTTAGTTTCAATTAAAGCAATTAAATAACTTATTAAAATAATAGGCAAAACAATAATTAAACCAATACTAGCAATTATAAAATCAAAAAATCGTTTGATTAACTTTTCTCGTTTTGAAATTCTAATCTTTTTACTCATTAAAAACTTACCCTTCTTAAATTAATTTATTTATTTTCTTTAAATATTCATTTGTAACAATTTTTCTATCAAATTCTTTTTCAATTTTTTTCCTAGATTCTTCTCCCATTTTAGTTCTCTCTGCTGGACTTAAGCTAATAAATTGAATTATTCTTTTTTGTAGTTGAAGAGAAGATTTGGCTTTAAATAAAAAACCATTAATATTATTTTCAATAATCTCTTTGCATCCAGGTATGTTAGAAGCAATCAAAGGTTTAGCCATTGCAGCTCCCTCCAACAAAATATTCGACATACCTTCATGATAAGATGGATTAACTATACAATCTGCTTCTTTTATTTCTTGTCTTACATCATGAGAATAACCAAGAAATTTTACCGAGGAGGTTTTTTCAATTATTTCTTCATATTCATCTTCTTCAAAAGAACCTAAAATTTGAAACTCTAAATTTGAATATTTTTCTTTTAATAGTTTTGAAGCTTCAATATATTCCTCTATTCCTTTTTCTTTCATCACTCTTCCTATATATAGAAACTTAATCTTATTATCATTACTTTCTTTCTCTAGTGGTTTGAATTTATCAATATTAACACCTGACCCAGGGATTAAAACACTTTTATTTTTTGATACCATATTTTTTTCTAGAAATAAAGTTAAATTAGATTTGTTTTGAAAAAATACAATATCTGTTCTTTTACAAGCAGAACTATATAAATGTTTTACAAAATACTTTAACTTTGAATTTAAAGAGGTTCCAATCCCAGTTATGTTCATGATTGAAGAGATATTATAGTAACTTGCAACCCAGTTACCATAAATATTAGGCTTTACTGTATAAGTTAAAATTAAATCTGGATATATTTTTTTTACTATATTTTTATAATCAATGATAAGCTTTAAATCTTCTAAAGGATTTATTCCTCTCCTATTAATATAAGTCTTAATATGTTTTGCTCCCATATTTTCCAATACTTCAACTTTCTTGTTAGAGTTCTTTTGAGGGACAGAAAAATATACTTCAAATCCTTCTTTTATCAATCTCGATACTAATTCTCCTCTAAATATATATATATCTCTACCCGAATTAGCTAATATCAAAATTCTTTTTTTGTTATTTTTCATCAAATTATAGATTCTCCTTATATCAATCAATAGGGTCTTCAAAGCCTGATTTAAAAACTTTAACTGTATTTCTTTCCACTGCAGTGCAAATAATAACTCAAAAATACTATATTAAATTAATTTGATTTTTTATGTTATTTGTCAAAATAAAAAGCTAATAAATGTACTTTGTAATTTAAACTAAGACATTTTTAATAATGCAACGCGATAATTTATAAGTGAGATTAAAATATTTGAAATTATTGCTATTTTTTGAAGTGATTAAAATCCATAATACTCTCTGTACCAATCAATAAACCTCTTAACTCCAGTTTTTAGAGGAGTTTCAGGTTTATAGCCAACATCTTCAATTAAATCCTTAACATCAGCATAAGTCATCTTTACATCACCAGGTTGCATTGGTTTAAATTCTTTTTCAGCTTCAATTCCAAGCTCATCTTCAATACATTCAATAAAGTCCATTAAATTAACTGGGCTATTATTACCAATATTATAAATCCTGTAAGGAGCTTTGCTTGTGCCTGGATTAGGATCTTTGCCATTCCAGCTATTATCTGGTTGAGCAGGTAATGAGGTCAATTTATAAATGCCTTTAACTACATCATCCACATAAGTAAAATCACGCTTCATATCTCCATGATTAAAGACCTGAATAGGTTTGCCTTTAAGCATATTCTCTGCAAAAATAAATAAAGCCATATCTGGTCTGCCCCAGGGCCCATAGACTGTAAAGAACCTCAGCCCGGTAACAGGAAGATCATACAGATGACTATAACTATGTGCCATCAATTCATTAGATTTTTTAGTAGCTGCATAAAGACTTACTGGATGATCGACATTATCCGTCGTTGAGAATGGCACCTTTTCATTTGAGCCATATACAGAACTGGATGAAGCAAAAATAAGATGCTCAACATCATGATGGCGACAACCTTCAAGTATATTCATAAAACCAACAAGGTTAGAATCTATATAGGAATGAGGGTTTTTAAGACTATAGCGAACCCCTGCCTGAGCAGCCAGGTTAATAACTATTTCAGGCTTATATTTCGCAAATGTATTTGCAACCAGTTTATTATTCTCTAAATCACCTTTGATAAATATGAAATTATCATATTCTTTTAAGATAGCCAGCCTATCCTTTTTTAACTGAACAGAATAATAATCATTGAGATTATCAAGGCCGATTACCTGCTGACCTTCTTCCAGTAACTTCTTACTTGTATGGAAACCGATAAAGCCTGCAGCTCCAGTAACTAAATGTGTTTTTGACATTATATATCCACTCCAGTATAACTATTTAATTATTTAGCGGTGCACCTAATTTATAAATATGCTCTTTTTCTATTCCAGTAAAGGCATTTCTAGTATCTAAGATTAAGTCTGCATTCTCAGCCAGCCATTTATATTCAAAATTAGAATGATTAGTAGCAAGGACTGATAAGTCATAATCCTTAATAATATCTTCATCTAAATCTATTCCTTTAACTATTTCACCGGCATTATCAAAGCTATCAACATATGGATCGTAATAATCGACTTCTGCTCCTTTGCTTTCAAGAAGGCGATATAATTCTAAACCTGGTGATTCTCTTAAATCATCTATATCTGCTTTATAGGCTATACCTAAAAGCAGTATCTTTGAACCATTAATCGGTTTTTTAACTTCATTTAAAATATCTGCAACTTTATTGACTGTAAAGCGAGGCATATTACCATTAATATCACTTGCAAGATCAATAAACTTATTATAGAAATCATAAGTCTTTGCCTTCCAGGATAAATAGGTTGGGTCTAATGGAATACAGTGCCCTCCAATACCAGGACCTGGATAAAATGGCATAAAACCAAATGGTTTAGTAGCTGCTGCATCTATTACTTCCCAGACATCAATACCCATCCTCTCACACATCATAGCCATCTCGTTAACTAATGCTATATTAACACTTCTAAAAGTATTTTCCAATAGCTTAACCGTTTCAGCAACATTTGTACAACTCACAGGTACTATTTCCTCTAAAAAAGAACCATAAAAATCCTGAGCAAGTTCTAATCCTTCAGGTGTTGTTCCACCTATAACCTTAGGAGTATTATGGGTTCCATAAACTTTATTGCCTGGATCTACTCTTTCCGGTGAGAAACAGAGATAAAAATCTTCTCCTGCCTTAAATCCTAGTTCTTCTTCAAGACGGTTCTGGATTAATTCTTCAGTTGTCCCTGGATATGTAGTGCTTTCAAGAATAATCAATGTATCCACTGTCATGTATTCAATTAATTTATCAACAACAGAGATTATAAAAGTCGTATCTGGATCTTTTGTCTTCCGTAATGGTGTTGGCACACAAATACTAATTGCATCACAATCAGCTATCTGAGTGTAATCTGTTGTTGCTTTAAACTTACCATTATCTAATATTTTATCTAACTTCTCATCACCAACATCTAAAACATATGATTCTCCCTTATTAAGTCTTTCTACCTTTTCCTGATCTATATCTATACCGGTTACATTGTAACCTGAATTTGCTATCTCTACAGACAATGGCAGGCCTACATAACCGAGACCGATGACTGCTGTTTGAGCTGTTTTGTTTTTGATTTTTGATTTAAGTATTTTCACTATTTCACCTTCCTTTGCATTAATTCATCGTAAAGTTTCACAAAGTTCTCAACCATATTATCAATACTATATTCTCTTTTAACTTTTCCCCTGGCATATTCACCCATTTTATTTCTCTCTGAGTCAGACAAATTTATCATCTCAATAATTTTATCAGCTAATTCATTTTCATCATCAGGCGTAACAAGATATCCAAAATTACTATCAATTACTTGACCTACTCCGCCAACATTTGTATATATAACAGGAAGACCTGAAGCCATTGCTTCTAAAAGTACCACAGGTAAACCTTCCCAGTGAGAGCTCATAACAAAAAAGTCAGCAGCAGCCATTAATTGAGGTATGTCTCTTCTAGTTCCTAAAAAGTATATCTCATTTTTCATATCATATTTTTTAACTAACTCTTTTAATTGATTTTCTAACTTACCTTTACCAGCTATTAATAAATAGAATGATTTATTCTTATCCTTTAATTTTTCCAAGGCTTTAAATAGAACAGGATATCCTTTTTGTTTAGATAAGTTTCCAACAGACAATAATATTGGTATATCATTTTCTAAGTTTAGCTCTTTAATAATTTTTTTCCTTTCAGCCATCTGGGAATAATCTTCAAATACTTCCACATCTACACCATTATAAATAACTTTAAGTTTATCTTTATTTGTAATATTCATTTTAATAGCGTTTGATGCTGCCTTATCTGAAATAATAGTATTTAAACTTGAAAACTTATCAGTAAATTTTAAAGAAATTTCTCTTAACTTACCTCCAAAGACTGAATTATGTATAGTTGAGATAATAACTGGAGCAGATGTTAATTTTCCAATTACTCTACTTAAAATATTTGCTGCATATAGATGGGAGTGAATAATATCAGGGTTCTCTTTCTTAATGATTTTATATAATGAATATATTTTTCTAATATCTAATTTGTTTTTCATATTAAGTTTATAAACTTTTATATCTAATTTATTTTCTATATCATCAGCTAATTCATTAGAACCTTCAATCAAACATATAACTAAAGGTTCGAATTTATTCCTATCTATTTTTCTAAGAGTATTATAAAGTAAAGTCTCAGCCCCACCTAAACCTAAAGTTGTGATAACATAAGTTATTTTTATATTCTTGTTATTCAAAATTGTGGCCTCCTGACTAAAAAATGTGTATCTAAACAGAAAATTAGAAAAGTTTTTTAATTTTCTCTTTCTCAATTTTTGTAAAATACTTATAAAAAACTCCTAACTCTGATTTGTGAGCACTCATCTCAAAATCAATAATAAAAGGACCACGATTTGGTTCAATAATAATATTCTTAGGAGTCAAATCATTTAAATATATACCTTGGCCATGAATCTTATTAATATGATTTGTGAGCTTACTAGCAATCTTCTTTTCATCAGACAAAGTTTTAAAATTTTGCAAAGATCTCCCTTTAATATAAGAAAGTATAATAAATGTTTTATCAAAATCTATATCCATAATTGCTGGTACATTAATTTTTGACAAATTTGAATAATAAAGTCCTCTTAATTCTTTAAGAAAAGCATATTTATTACCTCTATAATTCTTTTTGATTCCTGCTTTACCTCTTAAAGAAACAATATATAAATCATTTTTTCTTCTTTTTATAAAGCAGTTTTTAGTGACTTTTTTTCGATCATTAATATTATATGCCGACATTACTCTCCCACGCTCATCAATTTCTCCAATTTCAATATAATCATTATTTTGCTCTATATTCAAATCTAAAGATTCAATATCTTTAATATAACCATTTTTGCAAGCTTCAAGAATCTCATCTTTTCTTTGTTGCCAATAATTATATTTTTTATTTAAAGTTAATTTAAAATAAATTCTATTAATTTTCCAATAGATTCGACCTAGAATATTAGTTATTTTATTCAAAAGTTACCCTCTCTTTTGTGATATTTTAAAACTACAAACAAATTATTTCATAACATTATTATTTGCTCTTATAAATTTATAAGACTATTTATCTAAAACTTTAAAAAATAAATTTTCATACTCTTTTACAATATTATTAATTGAAAACCTTTCTGCTCTTAAATCTAACTTCTTTTGTTTTTTGTTAATTTCTTCAGGATTATTATATAAATGAATTATTTTTCTAGACATAGCTTCAACATTATCATTTGGAACAAGCCATCCATATTTATCCTCTTCAAGTATTTCTTTAGGTCCAGTTGGACAATTAGTTGACAAAATAGGTGTTCCACAAGCTAATGACTCTAATATAACATTAGGCATCCCTTCATATAAGGAAGATAAAATAAATAAATCTGCATTAGCTATATATTTAAAAGGATTTTTCTTATATCCTAATAAATATACAGAATTGGTCAAATCATATTTCCAAATCAAACCTTCTAAATGTTTTTTTAGTGGTCCATCTCCTAGAATATATAAAACTATATTATTAATATTTTCTTCTCTAATTAATTTTATTGATTTAATTAGCATAGAAAAGTTTTTTTGTTTGCTAAGTCTTCCACATGAAACTATATTAAAATTATTTTGTTCAAATGAACAACTACTATCTTTTATTTTTTTTTGAATTAATTCTATATTTAAAGGGTTATATATTGTTGTTATTTTATTATCTGATATATTATATTGTTTCTTTATTTGTTTTTTTAAATCTTCAGTTAATGCAATATTATAATCAGAGTAACTATAAACTAATTTTAATAAAATATAATTTAAAAAAAACATTTTATTTTTTGGCCTATAATTTGATTCTCTAAAAATTACTTTTGAGTTTGAACCTGATAATTTATGTCCGATCATTACCGCTTTACAAACCTGTGGTAATGTAGCAAAACATATATCTGGTTCTTCTTTCTTAATAATATTTTTTATTTTAATTATTGAATATCGGCCTCTTCTGTTAATATTTATTATTTCAACTTCTTTTGGTATTAAATCTAAATATGCTTGATTTTCATCATAATCTAATAAAACTAATTTTATTTTAAATTTACTTTTATCAAGAGCTTTTAATAAATTTATTATAACTCTTTGTGCCCCTCCAGCATTCAAATTAGAAAGAAATAATAATAATTTAATTTAAATCACCTTCAAAATATAATATTTTCATAAGGAATCAAGCTCATATTACCAAATATGCTATATGAAAATCTCAGTAAAAAGTATAATACTATAAGATATGGGAAAATAATCTTCTCTTTATTATTCATCACCTTAAATATTTGAGGTATTAATAATATAATACTAAATTGAAAGTAAACAGCCATTCTATCAAGAATTCCAAGCCATAAAGTAAACAGCATTAATATTGAACCAAGCCAAAATATTTGAGTATATATTATATTTTTAGAATTATATAATATTAATCTTTTTCTAAAAATAAATATAAAAATAAATATTGGACTAAATAATATTAATTGATTAATACCTCCTCTAATATTACCAACTCTATGAGCATATTCATAACCAAGAAAACCACCAATTATATCTACAAAAAAAGTAAATAGCATTAGAGCAGCAGCCACAAATATTAATACAAACAAAAATTTTAAAACAAAAAATTTAAGTCTTTTATCAACTATAAAATAAACTGGCAACATTACAATAGCTGTAAAATGAAATCCTATAGCTAAAATTATTAAGAAAAAATATTTGACTGGATTCCTGTTAACTAAATACTCATAAGAATAAAATATAATTCCTGCAGAAATTGAAAGTCTAATAAATGTAAACATAGACAAATAAAAAGTAGTAACAAATAAAAATAAACTTAAACCAACAGATAATTTATTTTTGTTTTTTATAATCACTGAAAAAATCAAAGATAATAAAATTGTTGAACTAAGCACAAAAACTAAATTATGATTTTCAAATACATTATATATTATCCAATTAAAAATTGCATACAAAGGTTCAGTTCTCACAGAACTTAATGCCCAGCTTATTCCTCTACTGCCTATTTTATTATACATTCTTATATATGAAAAATAGTCACTTCCAACATCATATCTAAAAGCAGCAAAAAACCATAAAAATAAGTATGAAATAAACAATAAAATCTTATTATAATTATACTTTTGGCTTTTAGAATCTAAAAAGACAGGAATTACTGCTAATGAATAATATAAAATATATGTCATATAAGTTCCCAATTAAATCACACCTTATTATAATTTAATCTTAAATTTATCTTACTGAGGTTTCCCCATTAAATTAGACACATAGTTTAGATGGTTTTCTCTCGTTTTCGTAGTCTTCTGGACTTTTATAATCTAATGTAGAATGCATTCTGATTCTGTTGTAATAAACAGCAATATATTGGAAAATTTCCTGTCTTGCTTGCTGTCTAGTTTTATAATTATCTTGATAAATTAATTCTGTTTTTAATGTGGAGAAGAAACTTTCTACTACTGCATTATCCCAGCAGTCTCCTTTGCGACTCATTGAGGATCTTATACCATTTTTCCATAGTTCTTTCTGAAAATCATGGCTTGCATACTGGCTGCCTCTATCAGAATGAAATATTAAACCTTTTTTAGGATTTCTGTTTTTTATCCTCATGTTAAGAGCGTCTATGACAAGCTGTCTGGTCATTCTTTTATTAATTGACCAACCAACAATTTTGCGGGAATAAAGATCTATTACTACAGCTAAGTAAAGCCAGCCTTCAGCTGTAGGTATATATGTAATATCTGAAGCCCAAACCTTGTTAGGCTTAGATACATCAAAATTTCTATTAAGCAAATTTTCTTTTAAAGGTAGGTTGTGATTTGAATCAGTTGTCTTTTTGAATTTCTTTTTCTGAATTGCCCTAAGACCCATTACTTTCATAAGTCTCACAACTCTTTTTATATTACAGTTATGACCTTCTTTTATCAGCTGACGATGTATTCTAGGGCTTCCATAGCGGCCGCTATGCTGCCAGTATATTTTAGCTATTTCTAGTTTTAGTTTCTTATTTTCGATTTCTCTTTGACTGGGTTCTCTATCTAACCAATCATAGAAACCTGACCGGGAAACTGCTAATACCTGGCACATTTTCGTCACAGGGAATTGATCTCTGTGGTCCCGGATAAAACCATAGATTACTTCGGTTTTTTCGAAAAGATGCCTACTGCTTTTTTTAATATATCACGTTCTAATTTGGTTTCTCTAAGTTCATCTTCAATTTCTTTTATTTTCTTTTGTTCAGGTGTTAAATTCTGTTTTCCATTACCAGGAAAAGCATGTTTACCTTTGTTTCTATATTCTCTACGCCAGCGATTAAGATTACCATAATTAATGCCGAGATCTTCAGCAATTTCTTTAACAGATTTATCAGAGTTGAGACTGAGTTCAACAGCATCTCTTTTGAATTCTTCAGTGTAACTTCTTCGTTTTCCCATTTGGGCACCTCCTGAGTTTATTATATATCTTAACTCAGTGTCCTACAAATCGGGGGAGGGTCATACAGCTTAGATCTAAATAAAAATTAATTGCATATGCTAAACTAAAAGTATACCAAAATTAATGTTCTGCTAACCGAAAAGTGTACCACCCCAACACTGAGCTAGCCCCTCTAATCTTGGACAAACTTTAATAGTATTTGTTAAACATAGTTTTTCAATAAATTAACTGCTTATGCAGCAAATCTAATTCCTGAAACTAAGTTGTTAAGAACATTTTTATGATAAACTGCTGGTGGTATTTTACCAACAGATGAATGTGGTCTCCTATTGTTGTATTTATCAACAAATTTAGCAATAGAATTCCTGCAGTGGGTTATGCTGCGGTAATGTTTTTGATATACTTCAGCTCTTTTTAATGTGCCGTGAAAGCTCTCAATATGGGCGTTTTCTTCTGGTGTGTTTACCATTGTTCTTTCATGAGATATATCAAGCTCTCTAATCCTGGTCTGAAACTCTCGACTTCTAAACTGGGTACCATTATCAGTTCTTAATATTAGATTATCAGTATTCCGATTTTCTATTGCCTTTTCAAGGGCTTTAAGAGCTTCTTTTGTGCGGCATCTTAATCCTTCATGATGACCTACAATCTCTCTGGTAAATACATCAATAATATCAAACATATATACCCACTGGCCACTGTTATCTATGTGTTTTTGTCAAGTGAAATTTGACCCTTTTATTAATTGAAAATTGACGGTTCATTGTAAAATTAAATGCAACAGACAAAAAAATTAGAACCATAGCTAAAAACCTAGTATGATATAAGTGACCAAACAAAATCATATGGAGGTTTAAGCTATGGCTCATACTAAAGATAATACCACAACTCAAAGAACTTTTAAACATCTTTCTTCTTACGAAAGAGGCAAAATTGCTGCTTTTTTGCAAGAAGGATATTCTCAAAGAAAGATTGCTGAAAAATTAGGAAGATCTCCCAGTACTATTAATCGTGAAATTAAAAAAGGCACCACAACTCAACTAAACTATGATCTGTCTACCTATGAGCAGTATTTCCCTGAAACTGGTCAGGCTGTTTATGAGAAAAATCGTTCTCACTGCGGTAATAAACATAAATTACTTAAAGTAGAAACATTTCTAAATTATGCAGAAAAGATGATTTTAGAAAATAGTTGGTCTCCAGATGTTGTTGTTGGCCATGCTCTGAAAAATAATAAATTTACTAAAGATAAAATGGTATCTGCTAAAACTTTGTATAATTATATAGACCAAAATCTACTAGATGTTAAAAATATTGATCTTCAGCTTAAAGTTCGTAGAAAAAAAAGAGTTCCTAATAAAAGAAAGCATAAAAGACTTAAGGGTAAAAGTATTGAAGAAAGACCAGAAACAGTTGATGACCGAAAAGAATTTGGCCACTGGGAAATTGATACTGTTAGAGGCACTAGAGCCAAAGACAATGTTCTTTTGACAATTACCGAAAGAACTACTCGTCAACATTTGATTAGAGTTTTAGAAGATAAGAGCTCTGCTGCTGTAGATCAAGCAATTAAAAAGCTAAAAGTTCAATATTCTAATGTTTTTAATAAGCTATTTAAAACAATTACGGCTGATAATGGAACTGAATTTACTAATTTACATAATCACGATATTAATGTTTACTATGCTCATCCCTATTCAGCTTGGGAAAGAGGCACTAATGAAAGACACAATGGTCTCATTAGACGATTCATTCCTAAAGGAGAACAAATAAGTAAATATACAGAAAAACAAATTCAAAGAATACAAAATTGGTGTAATAATTATCCAAGAAAATTATTGAATTATTTTACTCCAAATGAATTATTCCAAAAAGAACTTCAATCTATTATCAGCGATGTATAAATAGTTTTAAATATAATATACTTCGTTATACTAGGTTTTTCTATTAGTGTTGCATTTAATATTGCAATTTAAGATCGAACATTAAATATCTATATTCAACAGGTGTTAGGTAATCTAACGACCCGTGGATTCTGTGGTTATTATACCAGTTAACATAGTCAAATAGCTCATATTCCAGCTCTTCAAAGCTATTAAATATTCTATCATAAGCAAATTCAGTCTTAACTACTTTAAAGGCTGCTTCTGCAACTGCATTATCATATGGGCATCCTTTATTGCTTAAAGAACGCTTAATATCGAAGCTGTCTAAAATATCATCAATAGCTTTATTTTTGAATTCATTGCCTCTGTCAGTATGTAAAATATTAATCTGATCCAGTGGCCTTTTAATACTTTTAAAAGCTTCAGTTACTAATTCAGCATTTTTCTTTTTACCTGCTGCATAACCTATAAATTCGCGGTTAAAGAGATCAATTATCAGGCAGCTATAGTTCCATTTACCTTTTACATTAACATAGGTTAGATCACTGACAACAACGTCTAAAGCTTCTGCTTTATTAAATTCTCTGTTTACAACATTGGCAATTTTATCTTCATTACATTTTGGAGAATGAACTTTGTATTGCTTTTTAGTATAAGTGGAAACCAGATTATATTTTTTCATTATTTTACCTATTTTGCGTTTAGATACCTGATAACCTTTTTTAGCTAATTCTCTTTTGATTTTTCTGGTTCCATAGTGATTTCTACTTGTTTTGTGAATTGAAATCACTTCGCTTTCTAGTCCAACATTAACCTGGTTTTCTTTAAGGGTATAATAAATCATACCCCTTGATATATTGAGTGCTCTGCACATAGCGCTAATACTGTATTTATCCCTGTTTACCTTAATAACTGCTACTTTCGTCCCATTATCAGCGCCGCTTGCTTTAAAATATCATTCTCCATTTTAAGCTGCTTATTTTCTTTTTGTAATTTGATTAATTCGTTTTCTTTATCAGTTCTATTATCTTTTGCTTTAAATGATCCAGAGTTGTTATAGTGTTTTATCCATTTATGAAGTGTGGACCTTGCTATTCCGTATTCTTTAAGAATTTCAGTCTGATTTTTACCATTATTAGCCAGAGTAACAACTTTTCTTTTGATTTCTTCAGGATATCTAGTAGGCATGATATTTTACTCCATTATTAGTTTGTTATTATCTTATTATATCATGTCCGAGAAAAAACTGTTTAATTAATTATACCCGATCCAGTTTCTAATTCAATATTCTAGAAATGAATATTTTTAATTTACTGGTATTTTAATAATGCTTTCTTTTCAAATTCATTAGGAGTCATATAATCAATGCTGCTGTGTATTCTTTTTCTATTATACCAGCTTTCAATAAATTGAAATATAGATAAATAAGCATAATGATAATCTCTATAATATTTTCTATGATGAACTTCTTCTTTTTTAATAATTGCATGAAATGACTCTATTACTTCATTATTGTATGGATTGCCTTTAGAAAAAAAAGACTGAATAAAACCTAAATCTTTAGATTCTTTTCTAAAAATATCTGGTATATATTGATGAGTTCCTATATTTGAATGTATAATTACTTTGTTTCCTGGTTTTTGTTTGCTATAGGCTCTATTTAAAGTTTCTAGAATTATTTAATATTCATTGTCTTAGAAAATGAATATCCAACATTTTTTTGTAAATAGATCCATCACTGAGGCAAGATAACAACAACCATCTTTTAAAGTATGAATATATGTAATATCGGTCACCCATATTTTATTAATCTCAGATGCGTTAAAATTAGAATTACTGCTGCTATAATGTCTGTGCTTTTCCATTAATTTTTTATTTTCTTTTTGAATTTTAAGCATTTATTTTTTAGTTAATGTGGTGTTTTCATTAAATTCTATCTCACTGTATTCTTTGAACCATTTATATTGTCACTCTTGTTACTCCATATTCACGTTCCACATCAGTTAATGAACTGCCTGAATGATAAATTTCAACAATCATTTTCTTAAAACATTAATTTTAGCATTTACTTTTGAGTAAACTTACTTCGTTATATTTATATACTACTCTATCTCTTCAATCTTTCCATCCAATATAGGTTCCATGGCTATCTTAGGAGTTACATTACTTATATCTTTATTCTCCTTAAGCCATTCTATGTATTCTTTCTGCCACACATTAACTATTACTGGAATTTTTTCTATATCTAAAATCTTAGCAATAGAAAATCTATGTTTTCCATCTATAAGTAATATTTCTCCTTTTCTAGAAATACCAACTTCAATCTCTTTTGCAATAGATGATTTCCCTAATTCTTTTTGAGTTTTATAGCCATTATTCTTTATATCTTGATATAAGTTATCCCATTTTTTTAGATACTTTTTCTTATATTCTTCAAAAGTTTTAGTATTACCTCTGCCACAGCCTTTTTTATTTAATAATATTTGTAATCTTTTATAATATAATGTGTCTGACCAAAGTTTATTCTGTAAAAATCGTTCTCTAAAAGCACTGTGGGTTATTGAATCATCAAAAAAGTTAAACCTATTTACATCCCAATCACCATTGATTATCAACCCTTTTATTTTTGCTTCCGTTATAAATAAATTTTTTATAGGTCTAACAGTTTGTCTTGCGGGGGGATTATATTCATTTACATCTTTATTTTTGATAAAAGAAATGTGAGATGTTGCATATGGAGATATACAATATTCAATTAAATCTATTGGAACTATAACCACTTGATATGGATTCTTTATAATTTCTGCTCCATATTCATCACTAAAACCAATATTATATTTACCCCTTATTTCTATATAACTTCTATAAGAAGCTCTCAACAGTTTATTAACTAGCCTAAACTTAATCGACTTAATAGATTTCTCCAAAGTTCCTTTAATACCTACTTCTTCAAAAGTTTCGATAAATTTCTCCATATCTTTTCTCATATTTCTGATTTTTATCACTCTTTCGATAATAAATTTAGATTTATTACACCTATCATGTGGTATTCTTTTACTACTTAGTATTCAAAATTAAACATTTATTGTTATTAGAATTAAAATATTCAGGATGATATTTTCCTATTATCTTTTATATTACTATATAAGCCTTTGAGCTAGCCCCTCTAATCTTGGACAAACTTTAATATGATTTGTTAAACATAGTTTTTTCAATAAATTAACTGCTTATGCAGCAAATCTAATTCCTGAAACTAAGTTGTTAAGAACATTTTTATGATAAACTGCTGGTGGTATTTTACCAACAGATGAATGTGGTCTCCTATTGTTGTATTTATCAATAAATTTAGCAATAGAATTCCTGCAGTGGGTTATGCTGCGGTAATGTTTTTGATATACTTCAGCTCTTTTTAATGTGCCGTGAAAGCTCTCAATATGGGCGTTTTCTTCTGGTGTGTTTACCATTGTTCTTTCATGAGATATATCAAGCTCTCTAATCCTGGTCTGAAACTCTCGACTTCTAAACTGGGTACCATTATCAGTTCTTAATATTAGATTATCAGTATTCCGATTTTCTATTGCCTTTTCAAGGGCTTTAAGAGCTACTTTTGTGCGGCATCTTAATCCTTCATGATGACCTACAATCTCTCTGGTAAATACATCAATAATATCAAACATATATACCCACTGGCCACTGTTATCTATGTACATCTGGACCATATCCATCTCCCAGAGCTGGTCAGGTCCAGTGAGTTCATGTTTTTGTTTTAATTGATAATTTTTAGGTTTTGGAACTCTCTTATCCTGTAGTAGATCTAAGACTTTCATTATACGGTAAATACGCTTATGATTAACTTTTAGATTTTCTGTATAGTTTAGATAATCAGTTACCATTCTATAGCCCAGATTAGGAGACTCATCAAAGTACTTTTTAACTAATTTAACAACCTCTTTTTCTGGAACTAAATTACCATCTTTATCATAAGCTGGATGACCAGTGTAAAGTTAATCTTCAGTATTAGTATCTTTCTCTTTTTGATCATTGTTCTGACGGTAATAATAGATGCTCCTGGCTATATTAAAAGTTCGGCATAGTTCTTCTACAGTATATTCTGATTTAAGCTGATTAATTATCTTGATTTTATCGACAGTATTTAGTTCTGCCAGGGCTTTTTTTAAGGATTTCCATCTGGACTTTCTGCTGGCCAATAATTTTTTCCATCTCTTTAATTTGTTTGTCTTTTTCCTTAAGTTTAGCTTTTTGTTCAGTAGCAGATTCACCACTGAGTTTACTAATACCTCTATCTAAGAATTCTTTTTTCCATAGATAGATGGAATTACGGCTGAAATCATATTCATCAACCAGATCAGATATTTTTTCACCTTTGATAGCTCGAAGGACAATTTCCATTTTTTCTTCAGGATCATAACTTTTAGGCATTTGCTTTTACCCCCTGTAATTATTATAAGATGTTAAATTGGTATCTGTCCAATATCTTTAGGGGGCGTCACAGAGGGCGCAACAACCTTCTTAAAACTATTTAGAGATTCTTAATATTTCTATCATATCATAAAAAGAAATATTATGTATGTTTTGAAGATACATTTTTATTGATAATTTCAATTATTTCTAATGTTTGTGTCATATTTTAAATCAGAAAATTCAAATACCAAAATTCATTAATTTTATAAATTAAATTCTATTAATTCTTCCCACTTTTTACTGATTTTTGTTAAATCAAATTTATTCATTATATTTTGTTGGTTATTAATGAAATCTTTTCTTAAATTTTCATCCTTTAGAATTTTGATTAAAGCTTTTGAATATTTAATTTCCTGTTCAGTAAACTGGTCATCATAATTTAAAATTTTATTACTAAATACTGGAGTTAATACACCATATTTTGTATATTCAACATCTTTTAATTTTTTTTCTAAAATTTCATTAGTCATAATCTCTCTTGGGCCATGTTTACAATCTGTTGAAATTACAGGAGTACCAGAAGCCATTGATTCTATTAATACATTCCCAAACCCTTCAAATAAAGAAGTAAATGCAAAAACATCTGAGTTTCTAATGTATTTATACGGATTATCTTTAAACCCTAAAAAATATACATCATCTTCTAAGTTTAATTTATTAGTTAAATTTTTTAAATATTCTTCCATAGAACCTTGTCCTAAAATAACTAGCTTTACATCTAGGATTTCTTCCTTGACTAATTTAAATATTCTTATTAAAAACCATTGACCTTTTTGTTTAGATAGACTACCAACATTAATAATACATGGATTATTAAAAATATCATTGTACTTATTTTCAATAGTTTTTTGAGATAATCTGTTAATCTTTTTGATTTCAAAAGAGTTATAAATATTAGTGATTTTTGTTGGATTAATGTTAAAATTATTTATCAAATTATTTTTAATTCCTTTTGACACGACAACTATTTCATCTGCTCTATTATAAAAAAATCTAAAAAATGCACCTCTTTTACTTAAATTACCTTTATCGGCATTAATATAATTATGTTCTGAAATCAATACTTTATCGTTATATCTTGAAAAGATATTTAAAAAATTAGCGTGGTCTAAAAAACTAATTGTAATATCGATTTTGAATTTTTTCTTTAATTTCTTTAAGTTATTTACTCTTTTATATAAATAATAGGCTTTTCCAAAAATATTTTTTGATGTATTGCTTTCAACTTTTATAACTTTGCCTTTATGAGAATAAGTGTTTTTAGTTTCATTATAAACAAATATATAAATATTATATTTTACACTTAATTGTAATGACAAATTAGCAGCAATTTTTTCAGCTCCTCCTCCAGTTAATTTTCCAACTAATAAAGCAACATTCTTTTTCATTGAAATACCTCCATATATTATTCCTGTTACGTCAAATCTAATAGTTTTTTCAAAAATATTAATAGTTATCATAGTTGTCAGGCTAGGAATCTCCATAAAAAGAAGGAATCCCCTCCCCCTGAGCTAGTAAATAGTAATTGAGAAAGTCACAACCTACTAGACCCAGAAAGGAAGGGATGTAAGTTATGTTTTCTCGAAAAATACCTAATTTCCTGCTTAAACCTATCATGAATTTTGTTCTTTTGACCTATCTTTTTTCGTCCAGACTTTTCCAGGTTGATTTTGAACCCAATAATAAACTCGATGATAGTTATACTAAATTTAACAGTTTTGATGACCCACAACCTATTATAGAATATAATCAGGTTGACTATCGCGATATTCTAGCTGAAGCTGAAAAAATGGTGAAACTATTCAGCCTGTTAATCGCAATAAACCTCTAACTGTAAAGGTTGAGGAGTGCTCTCAATGTGGAGCTCCCAAAAAATATCTCTACAGTTTCGGTCATGATCCAGATGGATACCAAAAGTTCCAGTGTAAACTCTGTAAACATCAGTGGGCTCCTAAGAAACCTAAAAAACCTAAGAACCACCCTACATATCGCTGTCCTTTCTGCAACTATGCTCTTGCTAAAGAGAAAAAGCGCAAGCATTTTACCAAGTATAAATGCCGCAATGATGACTGTTCTAAATGGAAAAATGAACATAAGCGTTATCGCTACAGAGCCTATAATTTTGATATCAATAAGCTTGAAGTTTCCAAACCTAATAAAGAACCTGTTAACCTTGATCATTCTCACTATGGAAACTTTACCATCTCTAAAGCTATTGACTTTTATGTCAGTCTTGGTCTTTCTTTAAGACAGGCTGAAAGAGCTCTTAAACTTGCCTATGGTGTTTCACCTTCAGCTCAAACCATCCAAAACTGGACTGTCTCTTTAGCTTACAGACTTGCTCCTAAAATCAATAATCTTGATTTGCCCTTATCTGGTATTGTTGCTGTTGATGAAACATATATTAAAATCAAAGGTAGCTGGCATTATCTCTTTACTGCCATAGATGGTGAAAATGGCTGTGTTATCGCTCAGCATCTTTCAAAACAGCGCGATGCTAAAGGTGCAATAACCATTTTAAAAAGAATCATCGACCAATATCAAGAGCAAAACTTTGTTCTAATTACTGATATGGCTCCAGTTTGCAGAGCTGCTGTCCATGCTGCTAGAGTGTTTTTGAAAACCAATATTGACCACAAACAACTTAAGGGTCTATTTACTAATAATGATAACTCAGATGAGATTTACAGGCCTTATAAAAACATCATTGAAAGGTTTTTCGGTATTTATAAAGCCCATTACAAACGCCATAAAAGCTTTAGCTCTTTTGATGGTGCACTTGCTCATATAACTCTTTATCAGCTCTATTTCAATTATTTAAAACCTCATAGTTCCTTTAATGATAAACCACCACTGATAGTAGTAGGAGCAAGAGGTCAGCCTATCGAATCCTGGGCCCAACTTATCAGATGGATCACCAAAACTGATAGGTAATTAAATATCTTTTAGAAAATCCATGTTTTATCTCTTTAGATATTTATAATCACCAGATACCATTTTCTTACTTTATTTACAACTTAAAACTTTTGACATTCTGATCATTTCCATTATAATCGTAATTAGTGATGCTCGATTACTATTTACTTACATTTTGTGGTAACTATCATATTTTATTTGACGTTATCATTATTCCCGTTCTGTTAAGTTATATGGTATTTGATTTAATCTTATCCCTGAAAGTGCAATATTTATAATCAAACAACATCACATTTGGATCTAAGTCAATAATCTAGACACAAATAGTTTAACTTTCTCTTATATTAATAATGCTTTCTTTTTAGTTACATCAAGAGTCAGATAATTAATATAATTAATACTGCTAATAAAAAATTGTTTCACCAATTACTAAATATGTTTCTATAGAAATATTATTAACCGCCAAATATAGAATTATTTAAATCATTCATTATATTCTTAGAAGCTTTATTACCATCTGGAGGTATTAAATATTTATTATAAAATTCTCTTCTTGACTTTTCTTTTTTATCTTTCTCATTAATTACATCTTCAATAAAATTTTTAATGTCTTTTTTGTTATATCCGGTATAATGTTGCTTGAGAGCTAACTTACCAAATTCATTAAATCTATCTGAAACGTTTTCATCTGAATATAAAAATAATGAAGGCTTTCCACAATATAAATATTCTGCAGTAAAAGAAGCACTATCAAAAATCATAGCATCTGATGAATTAAATAATTCAACATACTCATCTGTTTCTAATTGTCCATTAGATAATTGAGCCCACTTTCTATAATATTCATCTGTTCTTGTTCTTCCCCAGTTATTATGATTATATAGTTTATTTTTTAGAAATGGATGTGGCTTAAAAGCAATTTGTATTCTCTCTTCATACTTTTGAGCTATATCAAACATAAATTTATGATACCTTAAAAAATTAGAATATTTTAATTCATCGTTTTTTTGAATTGAATGATGTGGAGCCCAGATTATTTTTTTAAAATTTTGTTTTTTCCATTTATTAAGAACAATACTTTTCCCATACTCGAGTCTATCTATTCCTGGATATCCTGATACGACAACATTTTTCGCATTATTTCTAGAATATTTTTTTGCTATTTCTTTATGAATTTCTGTTTCATAAAAAGCTTTCCATAATAAATTATTAAATAAACTATTATACATCGTTTCATTTCTATTACATACATGAAATGAATAATGTGTATAACAAGACAATATATCAGGAAAGTTAGATATATAATATTTTGATTTAGTTTTATTAGAATAAGGATTAGTAAAGAATATAATATCTGGTTTAAATTTATCTTTTACATTTATATATGTTTCTTCATCGGTATTATATAACTTTATTGTATTAAAACCTTTGTTTAGAAACATATTATAACATTTTTCTATTTCATTAAGCATACTTTTTTTCCCGTATCTAGTGAAAGGACAAATTAAAATTATTGGATTATACCTATCATCATTTTCCATCATTTTATAAAGTTCATCGTATTTCCAGATCGAAGAATTTAAAACTATAAATGCAATATTTATTTTTTTTTGTTTTTTAACTTTATTCTTAACTTTTTGTAAATTATATTTATGATAGTAATACTGTTTTTTTATTTTCATGTTTTCAATAATTGATTTCAATTTAAAATAGAAAGGTTTTAATATATTTTTGATAGTCTCAGGTATTTTATTTTTAATTTTTTTTATATACATCAAATTGTGTTTAATAGAGGAGTGAAAAAATAATAATCCCTATTAAAATCTACCCTCCCTGTCTTAGTCCTTATATTCTTAAAAAAGTGTGACCCCCCCTAAATATATTGGACAGATACCAATTTAACATCTTATAATAATTACAGGGGGTAAAAGCAAATGCCTAAAAGTTATGATCCTGAAGAAAAAATGGAAATTGTTCTTCGAGCTATCAAAGGTGAAAAAATATCTGATCTTGCTGATGAATATAGTGTCAGCCGTAATTCCATCTACCTATGGAAAAAAGAATTCTTAAACGGAGGTATGAGTAAACTCAGTGGTGAATCTGCTACTGAACAGGAAGCTAAACTTAAGAAAAAAGACGAACAAATTAAAGAGATGGAAAAAATTATTGGCCAACAGAAAGTCCAGATGGAAATCCTTAAAAAAAAGCCCTGGCAGAACTAAATACTGTCGATAAAATCAAGATAATTAATCAGCTTAAATCAGAATATACTGTAGCAGAACTATGCCGAACTTTTGATATAGCCAGGAGCACCTATTATTACCGTCAGAACAATGATCAAAAAGAGAAAGATACTAATACTGAAGATCAACTTTACACTGGTCATCCAGCTTATGATAAAGATGGTAATTTAGTTCCAGAAAAAGAGGTTGTTAAATTGGTTAAAAAGTACTGTGATGAGTCTCCTCATCTGGGCTATAGAATGGTAACTGATTACTTGAATTATACAGAAAATCTAAAAGTTAATCATAAGCGTATTTACCGTATAATGAAAGTCTTAGATCTACTACAGGATAAGAGAGTTCCAAAACCTAAAAATTATCAATTAAAACAAAAACATGAACTCACTGGACCTGACCAGCTCTGGGAGATGGATATGGTCCAGATGTACATAGATAACAGTGGCCAGTGGGTATATATGTTTGATATTATTGATGTATTTACCAGAGAGATTGTAGGTCATCATGAAGGATTAAGATGCCGCACAAAAGAAGCTCTTAAAGCCCTTGAAAAGGCAATAGAAAATCGGAATACTGATAATCTAATATTAAGAACTGATAATGGTACCCAGTTTAGAAGTCGAGAGTTTCAGACCAGGATTAGAGAGCTTGATATATCTCATGAAAGAACAATGGTAAACACACCAGAAGAAAACGCCCATATTGAGAGCTTTCACGGCACATTAAAAAGAGCTGAAGTATATCAAAAACATTACCGCAGCATAACCCACTGCAGGAATTCTATTGCTAAATTTGTTGATAAATACAACAATAGGAGACCACATTCATCTGTTGGTAAAATACCACCAGCAGTTTATCATAAAAATGTTCTTAACAACTTAGTTTCAGGAATTAGATTTGCTGCATAAGCAGTTAATTTATTGAAAAAACTATGTTTAACAAATCATATTAAAGTTTGTCCAAGATTAGAGGGGCTAGCTCAAAAGACTTTAATATAATTTATTAAAAAGCAATTATTCTATTAAATATTTCTCTTATATTATTAATATATACCGGATTATTTTTTAATCTTTCTTGATTAACACCTTCAATTAAATCTTTTACTTTCACATCTTTACATAATTTAGACAAACTAGTTTCTAAACCAATATTAATCATTAACTCATATATATTATCTCTAGCTTCTTTAGAATTTAAAGAATAAAAAAATTGATTAATATCATTAACAACTCCCCTAACATATTCTTTGCCTCTATAATCAACAATTTCATTTTGATCTAGTTCACTATTATGAATTAATATTTCTCCTAAAAATAATGAAACTGCATGCCCATGAGGAACATTGCACTTAGAAGTTACTATATACGAAAAAGCATGTGGAGCAGTTGTTTTAGAAATATTAATAGCTTTACCAGCATAATTAGCTCCAAGCATCATCTTCTTTCTATTTAACTTTCCTGGGTTATTGACTGTTTCATTAATATTCTTTAATAATATTTTTATAGCTTTTTCTGCAAATTTTTTAGATTTTTCAGTTGAATTAACACTCCAATAAGATTCAACTGCTTGACATAAAGCATCCATTCCTGTACTAGCTGTTATATATTCCGATAATGAAAATGTTAATTCTGGGTCCAACACAACATAATCAGGAAAAATATTCTGGTTAGCTAATGAATATTTTGTTTCATTATAATAAATAACAGAAAAATGAGTAGCTTCAGAACCTGTTCCTGAAGTGGTGGGTATAGCACATAATGGTATTGATTTATCTGCAAGCTTTTTTTGCTTTAAAATATATTTTTCTGGAGGATGATCTTGTTTAGCTAATATATTAATCGATTTAGCCATATCAATTACACTACCACCACCAATTGCAATAATCATATCAAATTCTTCACTTTTAAACTTAGAAATACCTTTCCTTAAATCAGTATATTTAGGGTTATTAGAAAAGTCATTAAATATTTGATAATCAATATTACCTTTTAATATATTTTCTATTTTATCTTTTGCACCTGATTTTTCATATGAAGACTTACCAGTTACTAAAAATATTTTAGAAGGACTTTCTATATCAATTATTTCTTTTAGCTTGCTGATTGAATTAAAACCAAAATATTCTTTTTGTCTCATCATATCAATCCTTATTTAAAATTTCTTGAACTCTTTTAAGATCTTCTTTATTATCAACTTCCATGCATAATAAACTTCCAATATCCACATATTTGAGTTCAATCTTTTTATTTAAAACTTGATTTAAAGCCTTTTCAGCATAAACTTTATTTTCACCATTCATTATAAAATTTCCAATTTCATTTAACCAAACTTTAAAATCATTATATTTAAATTTATAAAAAGGCTGTAATGAAAAAGCATTATTCCCTTCTAGATTTACATCAATTTTTTTAACATTATAATCTTCAATTATTGCTTTAAAATCTTTAGATGGATTCTTCTTATTTTTATTTATTAAAACAAAATTATCAAATACAGCACTATTTATCTTCTTAAGAATTTTATCATTAAACACCAAATCCCCATGTAATAATAAAACATCAGCACGTTCACTAATTATTTCTTTAGCCAAATACATTGAATATATATAGTTGGTTTTATCATATTTGTTATTATTAATTAATTGTATATTTAAGTTCTCATAATTCTTTTTAATTAATTTTTTGATTTCAGATTCATAAGGACCTGTTGTTATAACAATATCAGTTATATAATTGTCTCTTAAAATATCTAATTGTCTTGATAATATTGTCTGATTATTATTAATTTCTACCATACATTTAGGTTTCTTATCCGTCAACTCTCCCATTCTTCTTCCAAGACCAGAATTTAATATTAATGCTTGCATTAATTTCTATCTCTCTGTAAATAATCCATAAATAACTCTTTTCGTTTATGAGAAGATATATCAGGTCTTCCTAGATCATCCCTTGCTCCTTTGTGAATTTTTATCTCCATAAGTGCTGGACCTTTACAGATAATAAAATCTTCTAACTTTTCTTCTAGTTCCTTTTTGGTTTCTACCTGGAATACAGTTTCATAACCTAAACCTTTTACAGTTTTATTAATATCAATATTAAAACCAACAGTAGGTTGACCACCCACGGAATCATGAGCTCCATTATTTAAAATCACATGTTTAAAGTTTTTGGATCCTAATGAGCCAACCAAAGAAAGACCACCTAAATGCATAATCATTGAACCATCACCATCTAAGCAATATATATTCTCGTTTTTCCGATCAACTGCTACTGATAAAGCTATCTGTGATATATGTCCCATAGATCCAACCATTAAAAAGTCATTATCATGAGATTGGTTATTTCTTTCTCTGATCTCATAAAGTTCCCTTGATGCCTTTCCTGTTGTAGAAAAAAATACACCATCTTCTATATTATTAACTAATATTTCAATAGCTTCTTCTCTACTCATTTCAAAGTTATTTTTATACTTACCATTCAATTCATATTTTTCAAAAGTACCTCGTCTTACTATTAATGCATATGGCTTATTTTCTTTCTTGAAATAATCTTCAATATTTCCCAATAATATATTAGCCTCTTCTGTATTTTCTGGCAAAATATTATATTTAATATCTATAGTATCTAATAATTTTTTAGTCACTTCGCCTTGTTTTAAATGTTGGCAAGCATCATTTTTATTAGGCTCTCCACGCCAACCAATTATTAAAAGCATTGGTATATCATAAACATTTTCTTCAACAAGAGACAATAAAGGATTTATAGAATTTCCCAAACCTGAATTTTGCATGTAAACTAAACCAACTCTATCTGTAGATAAATTATAGCCGGCAGCAAGGGCAATAGCATTGCCCTCATTTGCCGCTATTATATTTTTTTCATTAGAAGTATTATCAGTTACATAAGCACAAAAATCTTTCAGTAAAGAGTCAGGAACTCCAGCAAAAAATTCTATACCTATATTATTAAGTTTTTCATAAAAATCAGCTGGTTTAATCATAAATTTATTTTCCTCCTGGTATTAAAGTTAAAATTTCTTTAATTGGCATACAATAATCTTCATCTGCTTCTTTAGCTCTATTATTTCTTAAAATACTCTCAGCAGTATTTTTCATTGCAGGATAAGCACTTCTAATTAACTGATTAGCATATATTACAACATTAATACCAGCTTCAATTAATTCATCTTCAGTAATTTGACAATATGAAGAAGGTACGGCAACTAAAGGAATTTTATGGTCAAACTTTTTATATTCTTCACAAAACTCGAGAATCTCAACTGGAGTATCAATCTTACTATGTATCATTATAGCATCTGCTCCAGCTTCAATGTAAGCTTTGGCTCTTTTTAAAGCATCTTCTAAACCAGCTTTTAAAATTAAACTTTCTATTCTTGCTATAATCATAAAATCATCAGTTACCTGAGCTTTTTTACCAGCTACTATTTTTTCACAAAAATGTTCAATAGAATCCTGTTCTTGTTGAACTTCTGTACCAAATAAAGAATTTTTCTTTAAACCTATTTTATCTTCAATTATTACAGCAGAAACTCCAATTCTTTCTAAGCTTTTAACCGTAAATGTGAAGTGTTCAATCTTACCACCAGTATCTCCATCTAATATAATAGGTTTAGTAGTTACTTCAAGAATTTCATTAATTGTATTTATTCTAGAAGTAAGGTCAACTAATTCAATATCTGGTTTTCCTTTAACAGTAGAATCACATAGGCTGCTAATCCACATACCATCAAAACTTGCTATTTCTCCATTTTCAACTACTTTTGTCTTTTCTGCTATTAAACTAGTTAAACCATTATGAGCTTCTAAAATTTTTACAATTGGTTTCATTTCAATTAATCTTCTTAATTTTTTCCTTCTTTGATTAGGTGTAGTCCCTAATTCATCAATTTTATCATCTAGTTGTTCAATAGATTCTCCCTCAGTATATTCTATTTCAACTAATTGTCCATCCCATTCAGCCAAAGTTTTAATTACTCTTTCTCTAATGCTTTTCTGAGGTCCTTTTTTCCAATCGTCTCCATGAACTACATAATCAGGTTTAATTGTTTTAAGAATATTAACATAATCTAACTCTTTCTGTTTAACTACTTTATTTACACCTTTGATATTTTCTATTATTTTTTTTCTTTCATCAAATGATAAAAGAGGAAATCTTTTATAACTAGCTACAACCTCATCTGCTAAAATGCCAACTGTTACTTCTCCTAATTCCCTTGCTTTCTCAATTATGTTCATATGCCCATGATGAATTATATCTGTACTCATTGCTAAATAAACTTTTTTCACTTTTTTCCACCTTTCATATTATGAATCCTGTTAATTTATAGGAAACTTAAATTAATTTTCTCACAGAATTTATAATTATTATACTCAGTAAAAAACATTCCAATAATAGAGACAAAATTTTATATTCAAATCAAAAGTTAAATATCAAAATATTTGTCCGATAATCTATTCCAACTTTATATAATATACATAATAATACTTTAAAAAATATACTTTAATTTATCTTAGGTCTTTAATCCATAAATCTCACCCACTCAAATTAGCCAATTTCCTGAACTTATAATTACCCTCAACTAACTCATCATAAGTACCCGAGTCAATAATCTCTCCATCCTCTAAGAGATAAATTCGATCACAATCCTTAACAGTACTTAATCTATGAGCTATCATTACCATTGTTTTAACTTCAGCGATATTATTAATAGCTTCCATAACAGATTTCTGAGTTCTATTATCTAAAGAACTTGTAGCCTCATCTAAAACTAAAACTTCTGGATCATGATAAAGAGCTCTAGCTAGTCCTAACCTCTGTCTCTGTCCACCACTTACTCTAACTCCTCTTTCTCCAACAATGGTATCATAACCTTTCGGTAATTCATCTTCTATAAATTGATCTATATTAGCTATTTTAGTAGCTTTTTTAACTGCTTTCATATCTATTTGATCTTCTGGAACTCCAAAAGCAATATTGCTTGAAATGGTATCATCACATAAATATATATCCTGAGGTACATAACCTATATTCTGCTGCCAGTTCCTCATATTATCCTCAGTTAATTTTACCCCATCCACAGTCATTTTACCTGATTGGAATTTTAAAAGACCTAAAATAATATTAACTAAAGTAGATTTACCAGCTCCAGTAGCTCCAGCTAAACCTATTTCTGTATGATGCTCAATCTCAAAACTAACATTATTGAGCACTGGCTTATTATCTCCTGGATATTTAAAAGATAAGTTTTCTGCTTTAATTGTATCTTTAAAATCTAAAGCTTCAGGTATTTCTTTCGGCCAGGCTTTAGAAGCAAACTGCCCTGTTTCAAAAATATCTTCATGTATTCTATCTAAAACAGCAGAATTAAAAGTTAGAGAACTAACTCCTGCAAAGATTTTCTGTAAGGCAGGCATCAAACGATAACCAGCAAAGGCAAACAAACTTACTATAGGAACTACCTGACTTGCCTCCTGACCAGAAATAATCAGATATAAAACAAGTAAAACTATCCCTCCAAAAGCAACTGCCTCTAAAATATAGCGAGGTAATCTTCGGATAATATCATACCAGGCTCTTAAATCAGCATGCTCAGAAGAATGAACTGCAAAACGATTAATAAACTCTTCTTCTTTACTTCTGACTTTTATCTGTTTAACTCCATTGAAAGCTTCATTGGCAGTTTTATAACGATATTTATTTGCCTCAAGCCTTTCTGCTCCTGCAGTTTTCATCTTCTTTTTAGTGAAAAAATAAATTAAGCCATAACTTCCACCTAAAATAAATATAGCTGCCAGAGTAACTCTAAAATCAGTAATAAATAAAAAAGATATTAAAGCTAAAGCAACTAAACTGTAAGTTATTAAATCAACAAGTTGGATTAAATACTGAGTTGTTAATGATTGAACTTCCTGCAATACATTTTTACCTAAATCAGATGAGTTGTTGACTAAAAAATAGCTGTAAGGTTTAGCCATATATTGTTTTAATAACCTTAACGAAAGTCGGTGGTTGTTCTTCCAGACGAACTTCATCTTTAACCAGATAGCAAAGGTAGAAATAGCATTTGATAAGACAATTACAAAAAACATTGCTGCTCCGATAAAAATTGTAAATCTATTGATCGATTCAAAATTAAAATAATTATATAAAGTGTTAAGCACTCTGCTCTCTTCTATCATTTCTGGGTTCATTACTAAGTCCATAAAGGGCATTACAGAAGCAACTCCAACAACCTGAGCTAATGCCATAGCTAAGATAGCTATTAGCAGACCGAAAATCTGCAGCCTTTCTCTTTTATTAAATAAATCCCATAATTTTTTAAGCGAAGTAATCATTTAAACTTATGCCCCCAAATTTATATTTATATATCATTTATGTAAAATCCACAAATATATGAAATAACTCCAATATTACAAACGAAAATTTTCAATAGACTCATCCATCATATCTTGATTGATCCCTATATAATCTAATGTTACCCATTGTTTAGAGTGATTAAAAAGTTTCTGAAGAAGAGCTAAATCTTTATACTGTTTATAGTGATGATAACCAAAGGTCTTCCTTGTCGTTGTGCAAGCTATTCTTTCTAAATTAACTTCTCTACCAACTTCTTTCATTATTCTGTGAGCCTGAAACCTTGATAAAGGTTTATTTTTGCCAATTCTACTCTGAAACAAATATTCGTAATCATCCATATCTTTCATATATTCATCCAACTCTCTACGTAGATATGAATTGATTAAAAACTGCTTAATTTTAGAAGTCTTTTTCTCTATAATCATAATATGCCTTTTATACCTTATATGTTCAACCTTAAGCGAAAGCAAATCACTTATTCTCAAACCTGTGTTAATACCTACCACAAAAATCATATAATTTCTATCACTTTGGGCCTTCAATATTGCTTTGATTTGCTCAATCTTTTTCTTGTCTCTAATTGGTTCAACCCTTTTCATTTTCAGTCTCCTCTACAAGTCAAGAACTTGATAAGCAATTGTCGAATTTAAAATATAACATAATAGAATATAAAACCTAAATCAAGACATCGAGTGTCAAAGTAAATATATGTAAAATATTTTAGTTATTGTTTATTTCCCTCAAATTAACTTTTTTAAGCTATTTTTAATCATTTAATATCTAAAAATATTAACTACTTCTGCTTCCTTAAAGTTAGTTTCAAGTCCTGGATTCCAGTGATAGAGAACATTTTCTTTTATATCAAATATAGTTTCCTCAATATTTTCTACTCCATCAACAACAGTATAATCCACTTCAAGTTCAACTAATATATTCTGGACGATATTTCGAATTTCATCTTTACGTTCTTCTAGAATATAAATGTTTTTCCCTTCCTTGCTGTGTTTATTAGCCAACTCTTCTATTGAAGCCTGAAGTTGATTAATAGCCTGATAGGATTTCTTCACATAATCGATGGTCTTTTTAGTCTTTTCTTTGATTCCTTTGGGAGTTAAAATATATTTCATATTTCTAGAATTCAGTTTTTTAATTTTCACTAACCCTTTTTTAGCACATTTTTTTATCAATGCATTAACTAAACCCAGTGAAAAACCTGTCTGATCAGCTATTTTCCTTTGAGATGGACTGTCTTCTCTATCGAGTATAATTAGTATATCAGTGATTTTCTCTTCCATAGCTTAACCCCTCTAAGTTTGCGGTAATTTAATTTTTAAACAAAGTTCAATTAATTAACAACTTTGATTATAATATATAATTGCTACAAAATCAAATTTTGGAAGAAATAATCAAATCTTATCCTTTTACAGTAGCTCTTCTTTTGCTTCATCTAAAGTTTTACCGAATGTTTCTATCGAAATCTGCTGCAGTTTGTGTTCTGTAAGCAAAAGTTCTTTAAGCAATCTTTTCTCAAGCCTTTTATCTATTTGAGTGCTGACATTAATCATACCTTCCATTTTAGAATTTACATTATCAAAAATTTCTATTAATTCTCTTATTTCGTCATTTAACTCAACATTGTTAACTAACTCGTCTTCTAGTTTTTCCTGGTTGATAAAAATTTCAACCGCTTTTCTTATATCTATCCTGGGATGTTTTTTGATTAGATCTTTCAATTTCATGCTTTGCTTTCTTGTTAATCCATAATCCATTATTGCATCTAAATATCTTGTCGCTAGTTCATGATTATAAGTTGTTGATTCCAGATTTTTTGCTAAAGAAAGATGAGATAAAGTTAAATTTGCACCATCTTTTTCATAAAAATTATCAATTATTGCCTGTTGATACTTTTCTTCATATTCTAAGATTATGAGCCAAACTGTTAATGTCATTCTAGCTATATCTAACTTTTCACTAGCTGCTTTCTTGCTTAAATTTTCTTCTTTGATATATCGATCTATTATTAATGCTCGCTCAAGAGGATCTATTTCTTTAGGTTGTAAATTTTTGATGATTTCTTTCTTTTTTAAATCTAACTCGATATCATCAACAACAATAACAGATATTTCGTCTTTACCTGCTTTTCTATTAGCTTTAATCCTGGAATTGCCGCTCAATTGTAAGTAACCATTATCTAGTTCTTTCACAATCACCATTTCTAAAATGCTAATTTGCGAAATGGAACGAGCAAATTCCTCCCATTTCTCTTTATTAAAATCCATAGGATATAAACTTGGGTTCTTTTTTATCATATCTATTGAAATTTTTTCAATCCTAATCAATAAAACACCTCCTATATTGGCTGATATAGAACTGTTTTAGGTTTTATAACCCCTTTATGCCTTTTAGTCTGTTAAAATCCATGTAAAGCTGTTCTGGTAGATTTTAGAGCACCCTGATAGGCTAGCTGTTTAACTATCAGATCAATAATTAACTCTTTTCTTTTTTGATTAAATTATTCTTTGTATTTTGAAAAATCGATAAAGAAATCTTTCCACTTGTAATCGGAATCATCTTGTTTGTTATCTTCACTGGAGTTATTTTTTTGGGAAGAATGGGTTGACTTATTTGTAGACAGAACATTATCCAACTGATCAACTGTATAAATTTCATCCTCTACAAGCATAAATAGCCTGTTAAAGAAAAACGATTAGTTATGTCCTCCTAAACCACAATACTCAATAGCTTTTAAAATAAGCTGCTCAGATAATCCTTCAGAAATATATTTGTTGATTTTTTCTAGTTGCAAATCATATATAATTTGCATTTGATCACATCTTAAATATTCTGACAATATTTTATCGGATTATTTTAGCTAACACAGATCCGAAAATTTTAACAGTGCTAGTCTTTGAAACATCACTTTTTGGATTTGTTACACCTATTATTTTAATAACAAGGCATTTCTTTCAGAAATATATATAATTTCAAAATTTAGAAAACTAAATTCATGCTTCTTTGTGTTTTTGTTTTTATCAATAAACTGATCAAATTATTTTTGCTCTGGTCACAATTGTAAACTAACTTTTACCACTGTAGATTTACATTGTGAATCAATTTCTCACATTACGAGCATCTAAATTAAGTATATCTGACAATTCAGCAGAAAAATAATATTAATTATCTGCCATTATCCTTGCTTCCTTCTAATTATTTGCATTAATAATATAACACATTTTAGTACAAATCAATACAAAACGAAAATATAAATTATAAGAGATTTTATTCTTATACTCTAATATATTTTAAATTTTGCTTATGCAATTGTATTAGGACATAACATCCCTATTGGCAGCAAATAAAATTATGAAAAAAAACGAATAATTCAAAGATAGGGTGGACTTAAAAACAAGTCCACCCACCCCAAAACAGGAGTCCACCCTCCGACATCGTTGTCATGTCAGGCAAAGGTGGTTTGGTGGACCTGAAAGTGGGTTTTGGGGGTGCCTGTGCAACTCTGTCTCTGGGTTGACCTGTTCAAAAGCTAATATATATATATATAAATAATTCTAGTGTAAGTGTATAAGATTAAGAACAACCAGAAGTGAATACACAGCGATAATTGCACAGGTGCTTAAATATGGCAAAACAAGTCCACCAAACCACCTTTTACTAACGTGCCGGGCTTCATGGAGGGTGGACTTCGATATTTCGAGGGTGGACCTGAAATCAAGTCCACCCTATATTAACATATTATGTTTAAATAAGTAATAAAATGGATAAAAAGCTCTTTAAAACCTCATTTATTACTGATAATTCCATAATTTATATAAATGCCTTTTCCCCATAATAGAATACTTAATACATTTGAAGAGTTAAAATATGAGCTATTAGACTATATTAATTGATATAATTATCGCAGAATTACTGGTTCTATTCCTGGTTTTTTAGATTATCTAACACCCGTTGAATATTAATGTTCAATATTTGATAGATTACAATAAATAGCATACCCATCATAAATATAATCTGCTGTAAATTTAATATAAATAATCGCTTATTTGTATAATTTAAAAAAATTTTTTTGAGATGAAAATATTTATTTAAAAGGAGTTTCCAAATTAAAAAGGTTATAATAAGTTTTAAACCAATTTTTTATATTTTTTTTCGATTGTATTTGCTATTAGATTTTATATAATTGAACATCTCATCATCATTATTAAAATCTTGTTTTTGAAAATCTATATAAAAATTATAAAATTCCATAATACGGTGATAATTTATTGAATTGAGTTTTTGGTCAATCTCATTATATTCTAATTCTTCTTTTTTTAAATAATACAAATTATTCCAGAGTTTTTTTGTCGGTAAATTACCTGGATAAGACCATACTGATTCCTGCTCTCTTAATAATTTTTTTTTGTAATTTTCTTTCCCTTTTTTGTAAGAATCAGAATTAATTTTTTCAGATATATCCTCTTTAGTTTTATCAGGATTATCTATCATTTCTTTCAATTTTTCCAATTCATGCTTATCAATTTTAAATTGAACTATCAATTCTCTTAAGTCATATAGCTTTTTTTTAGGAGGAATAAAAAAGCTTTCTATATCTTTAATGTTTTTCATATCAAAAACAATACAATTGCTCAAAAAAATTGCAAATGGATCTTCCAAAGGATTTACCTCTGTAAATTTATCTCTAATAACACCACTTTTATCTTCTGCAATACGCCATAAGAAACGATTAATCTCATCTATTCCATATTCAGGCCCAGCTACAGATGGATAAGACCATTTTTTAATTAAATTAATAAATTTTATTTTTATTTTCTCGTGTAAACGCTTAAAGTCAAATATCATTTCCTTATCTTTAAATTCATTTTTTATTTTGCAGCCTTTTATTATATATTTATTGAATTTATATATGTAGCCATCCTTATTTTGATAATCTAATGATTTCTCATAATTTGTTTTACCATTATCAATATCCTTTTTCATCCCAAGATAAGATCTTTTAAAAAGTCTATATTCTTTTCTCTCCTTTTCTGATAAAGGATCCTCTATTTTAGTATGATTCAATTCATTATAATAATTATTAATAAAACAATAAAATTTATAAATTATAGATCCTTCGAGTTTGTTTTCGGGAACAAAATACTCGAATAAATCTTGATAATCATATATTGTTATATCGAAAATATGACTATATACTTTAAATTCTATTTCCATAGAAGGTATTACATTATTAAATCTTTCTTCTTTTATATTTAAGTAATTACCTAAGTCTAAATAGAAATCAAATAAATTATAATGATCAAACTTTATATAATTTATTTCTGATCTAAATTCTGACAAAAAATTTATTTCATTTTTTTTATAAACTATATTTTTTTTTATATTATTATAAATATTAGATAATTTATCATTATCAACAAATAACTTTTCATGTTCATATTCCTTTTCATATTCATAAAAAATTAATTCCGCAAATTTCTTTTCTGCATAAAATCTTTTTTTGTTATTGATGATTTTATTGAATAAATTGTTAATCTTAAGATAGTCAATTTTGTCTTGTTTTAGTTCGCAAATAATCTGTTCAATATATATTTTTATTTTGTCTTCTAAATTATTTAACAATGATTCTAATTTTTTGTAAATTATTTTGACTTTTTTAAGACTTATTTCTCCTTTTGGCTTTTCAAAATTTATTTCTAAATTAGTATTAATCTTATTAAATTCATCATTATCGAGTAATTCCCGAAAAAGAGCAGAAATCTTTTTTATATTTATATTACTTTTCATTGTTTTTAGTTCAAGCAATATTTTATTTATTTTATTTTTAACTTCTTCTTTTTTAGCTGTTTTATTTTTATAGGAAGAAATTATATCTTTGTGAATATTTGCTAGCACATCATTATTAATTCCTTCTTCTTTTAAATCATCAAAAAATATCTCTAAATACTCCTCTGCCTTATGACTCTCAGTAAATTCTTCCTTATCTAAAAACCAATTCTTATAATTTTTAGATATTTTGTCTATCCTCTTGTTAATTTTTATTTTTTTTAATTCAAGCAATATTTCATTTATATTTTTTTTAGCATCTTCTTTTTTAGCTGTTTTATTTTTATAAGAAGAAATTATATCTTTGTGAATATTTGCTAGCACATCATTATTAATTCCTTCTTCTTTTAATTCTCCAAAAATTATTTCTAAATGTTTTTTTGTTTCAAAATATTTATTTGTATTGATATTAGTCTTGGTAAATTCTTTACTAGTTAATATTTTCTGAAAAGATTGAGATATTTCGTTAATATTAATTTTTTCTTTTTTTAGTTCAAGAATTATATTATTAATAATTTCCTTGGTTTCCTCATAACCTGTTTTGCTTTTATCATAAGAACTTACTTTTTCATAGATATTTGATATTACATCAGAATTGAGCTCTTCTTTTGAGAACGCAACAAAAATAGATTTCAAAATTATATTGATTTTTTTAATATTTCTGTCTTTAATTTCAGCCGCTAAATTTTTATAAAATTTATATATATTATTACCTCTATTTTTTTTCTCGATGACTTTATCTAAATACAACTCCATTATAAAAGAACATTTTTTTAATTTAAATAGAAGATCAAATTTATCATAACTATTATTCTTCTTATGATGTAATTCATGTAATAGTAAATCTCGATATTCTTCTCTATTGGCATTTTCACCATTTTTGTAATCTATTATTATTTTATTTATATTAAATTTTTCTTTGATTTTCGACTGCCAACTATCTATATATATATTATCGTCAATACCGGGAATATTTCCCTCATAAAATATATATTCAATATTTTCTCTATCTATATTAACTGGTAGTATAGGCCCGGTTAATTTCAGCTCCCCGCATTTATTAATTCGATTATCCTTATCCCAATTTATAGTTGTAATTTTTTTGCTTATCCAATCATTTCTAATCTCTTTTATATCTTCATTAAATTCTTGAAAATCTGGGTTGTTAAGTAAATTAATACAATAGATTAATGTTTCACGATATGAAGTTTTTAATATTTCTTTTTTATAAGCTTTATCTGTCATTCTTAATCACTCCCTTAATTCAATATTGAACATAAATATGTTTTTACCTCTATTATTTTCTCTTTTGTAAAACAATAATTTTTTGTTTTACATCGAACAAGATTTTAACTTATATTATAATTTCAATATAAGAATAAAAAATTGCATACCAGCAAAGAACTACTAGGAGGTGGAAAATGAAAAATAATGATAAATATCAAGATAATGAAAATTTGTTTAAAGAACTATCTAGAAAATCAAGAAAAGATCTGCCATTTACACTATCTCCAGCAGATTTAGTTCAGATTTTGCCATACGGCAAAACTAAAGTTTATGAACTATTAAATAGAAGCATAATACCTGCTAAAAAGCTAGAAGGGAAATGGGTGATTCCACGCGATAAATTCTTAGCTTGGTTTTACAGTGATCTTGATAATAAAAGCAGTTAAATTATTTATTCTTTTCTTGTATAAGGATAGTAGATAGCAATATAAGGGAGGAATAACAATGGCACACATTAGAAAAACTGAGAGTGGTAATTACGAAGTTTTTATGGATATGGGTAAAGATCCTGCCACTGGAAAAAGAAATAGAATTAGCAAGACTTTTAATACGAAAAGAGAAGCAAAAGATTGGGTGGCTAAAAAGCGGCAAGAAAAAACTATGGGAATTGGAACTTCTTTAACAAAAATTAGCGTTGAAAAGTATTTAAAAAGATGGTTAGAAGATTATGCTCTGCCAAAACTATCACCTACTACTTATGCAGGATATGAAATGATAGTAACAAAACATATTATACCTGCACTAGGGGCTTTAAAATTAAAAGAAGTTAAACCACTCCATATTCAATCTTATCAAAATAAAAAATTGAAAAAAGGTAGGTTAGATGGGAAAGAAGGTGGTTTATCTAAAAAAACTGTTCTTCAGCACCACAGAATACTGAATAGAGCTTTTAAACAGGCTGTACTATGGCAGCTCATTTCTTACAATCCTGTAAAAGCAGTCCCTGCTCCAAGTCCTGAGAAGCCTGAAATAAGAACCTTATCAATTGAAGAGGTAGAACATTTGCTGAATAAAGCAGGTAACTCTTGGCTTTATTATTTCATATATGTAGCAGTAAATACTGGTATGCGTAGAGGTGAATTATTGGGATTAGGTTGGAATCACATTGATTTTAACGGTAAAACCATTCAGGTAACTAGAACATTAGTAAAAACTAAAAAAACTGGTATGGTATATAAGGGACCCAAGAACAAATCCAGCCGCAGAGTAATATCAATTGCAGAAGACGATACTAAAATTTTAAAGAAATTAAAAATAAAACAAAATGAAAATAAATTACTCTTTGGACCAGAATATCAAAATAACAACTTAGTATTTTGTAAGTCAGATGGAAGTAAAATATATCCTAACACTACTACAAATCGTTTTAAGTTACTTGCTAAAAGAATAGGACTTAATAGCGTAAGCCTGCATGATCTTAGACATACACATGCAACCTTGATGCTGCAAGCAGGAGTACATCCTAAAGTTGTACAAGAAAGATTAGGTCATTCTACTATCACTACAACTTTAGATACATATTCTCATGTTATTCCTTCTATGCAGAAAGAATCAGTTGATAAGTACAAGAAATTTATGAATTCATAATTGAATATCTGCAGGAATGCAAACCTGCAGATATTTTTTAGCCATTAATTTAAAAAGGAGATGATTTTATGACAAGTGATGAAATTATGGATGAGATTTATAGACTAAAAGAAGAAAGACACGAAGATGATGAATTTGATACTGAAAAGGAGAAGCAGGATACTATTAATAGCCTCGAAGATCTATACTATAAAACAGTAAGAAAGGAAGCAATCAATTCATTTTGGGAAGATGCTGAAAATGGTATTAATCCATGGACAGGCGATAAACTTACTGATTTAGATGAATTGTTCCCTCCTAGTTAATTGAAGATTAATTACTGCTTTAATAAACTATTTAATTAAATTAGCAGCTTGCTTTTAAAGTAAGCTGCTTTTATATTAATTTACTTAATTTTTAAAATGGCAGGATTATGGCAGGATTCACTCCCAAAACACAAAAAGACCCGCCTCTCGGCAGGTCTCTAAAATAGGCGTTAGCCCTTAATATTCAATGGCGGAGAGACGGGGACTCGAACCCCGACACCTTTCGGCTTCACCGGATTTCAAGTCCGGCCCCTTAGCCAATTCGGACATCTCTCCACTTATGTCACAAGTAATATTGTACTATATCTTTTTATTGCTGTCAAGATATTTTCTGCTTTTTTTATCTTATCTAGAAATTATACAAAGAAAGAAAAGCTGAAAGTAATTAAAATAATTATTTTTTCTTTTATTTGATTTTCATCTCTCAACTAACAACATTCTGGGGATTACCAGCTAACCACTTTTCTATGTTATTAAATACTATATCTGCTCTTTTTAAAAAAGCCTCATCTGTTGCAAATGCTGTGTGAGGAGTTAAAATAGTATTTTTGGCATTTAAAAGTGGATGATCTTCCGGAATCGGTGGTTCCATTTCAAAAACATCTATTCCTGCTCCGGCAATTTTTTCATTATTTAAAGCCTCAGCTAAATCTTTACTATTTACTACAGGCCCCCGGGCAGTATTAATTAAAATTGCATTCTTTTTCATCAAAGCAATTTTTTCTACATCAATCAAATTTTTTGTTGACTCTTTTAGAGGTACATGCAGGCTTACAATATCACTCTCCTGCATTAATTGATCTAATTGCAAATATTCTACCTCAAGCTCTTCGCCCGCTTTATGTTTTTTATGATTATCAACCAGTATATTACAGTCAAATGCTTTGGCAATTCTGGCAGTTTTTTGACCTATTGAACCAAATCCAATAATACCGAATTTCTTTCCTGCAAGTTCATTTCCAATTAAACCTTTTCTGGTTTTCGAGGCTCTAACAGCCTGATCAGACTCTTTTATATTTCTCATTAAATCAATTACTAGACCGAAGACTAATTCCGCCACAGCCTGATTTGCATAACCGGAGGAATTCGATACTACTATATTATTTTTCTGACAGGCATCAATCGCAATATGGTCATAACCTGTAAATGCAACAGAAATCATTTTTAAATTTTTGCAGCTATTTATTACATCAGCTGAAAGCGACTGATTAGCAATAATTAAAATATCAGCATCTTCGGCTCTTTTAATCATTTCCTTATCATTTTTGGCCCTATTAGAATAAGCGATCAATTGATGACCTTCAACTTCAAATCTTTGTTTGTATTCTTCTAACTTCATCATAGAAATATTAATCGGTTCAATCATCACAATTTTCATTTAAAATCCCTCCTAATTATTGAAAAATCTCAACTTAAGTACTTCTCTATTATTCTATTCTCTCACAAGCATCATTTATTTTAAAGCTTTTTTAAAAAAATAGTCTACTTAAAACTATCTTTCTACTAATATTTGTAAAGAAAAACTCTATTTTTTTGATAAATATAGAATTAAAAGCATAATATAGGTCATAGTGTTGCGTAATCATTGCTAAAATGATATTATAGTTATATAGAGTAAATTGAACTATAGTTAAATTTACTCTAGCTATTTGGAGCTAAATAGTATTTGAACAGAGCAATGATAATAATTGAGCCTCTAATCTTCGATCAAAAGAAAAAGCCTTTATTTTAAACAGACTATAATTAAAAATGTTTTAACTAATACTAAATTAGATATATCTTAAAAGGAGGAAGTCGATTGAAGAATCAAATGATTAATAAACTTAAAAATAATATTGAGATTGTAGAAGAAAAGCTGAAAAACTATGATCCTGAGCAAAGTAATGAAATAAAACAAAAAAATCTGAATATAATAGCTTCTGCTTTAAAAACAATTTATTCCTATATAGAAGTTTCAATGGGTATAAATGATCGAGAAGTTGAGAATATTAAAATCAAATATAGGAATTTAGATCATCAATACAAAAAACTAAAAAAGAAACTTGATAATGCACCTGATGACACTAAAAAAAATTATTTAACGTAATAGAAACTCCTATCAATTTAAATTGATAGGAGTTTAGTTTTAAGAGTTATAATATTAATTGAATATTTTTTGTAATTATTATCTTATAGGACAGGCAGCTCCAGTTTCACATGCACCCTCTTCTACTTCTCGTTCTATATATTCTGTTTCATACTTTGTTACTAAAGAGGGATTAAATCTTTTCATCTCTTCTACTCTTTTATTATATTCTTCTTCTGTGATTTCTTCATAAGGCATTAGTTCATAGAAGTTATCACTGTAGGATAGGAATGAAATCCCAACTACATCATCCCAGTTTTCCCATAACCATTCTTCTACATCTTCCCATTCATCATCTTTTACATGAACAGTAATAGAAGCGTTGTGGTCAACATAGTTTTTCATAAACATCTTATATGTTTCCAGCTGGGTAATAGCATCAATGTCAGCTTTAACTTCACCTTCTGGTGCCTTAACCGGAAACTCTATAACTAATGTTTCTGGATCATCTGGATTCTGACCTACTTCTGGATGAATAGGATAATCTAATTCTTCACAGACCCGGGCCAGCGGATCAGATGCAGAAATCCTTACCCTACGTATATAATATGCACTGTGAGAATAATGCAAACCACTAGAAACTGTTGGCATCTGAGTTTGAGTTCCCTCAGGTTTAACCGTGGTCATCAATTTGGGCACATTATCTCCCACATCTTCTGCTATCTCTTTAGCAGCCTTATGTGATACCTCTCTTAACTCTTTTAAAAGTTGTGCTTCCTCTTCTTCACTTAATCCAGCAGCATTTTTCATGTCCTGCCAGCCCGTTACAGAGTTTCCAATCAATCTGTCTCTTTTGTTTATTTGATCCCATTCTGGAAGTTCAAATTCTATTAAAGACATCCTGTAACCGGAACGAGCAGAAAGTTTTTGGGCCTCAAACATGGCTTCTTTATCTAGATTACCTTCTTCATCAACAAATGCCATCACATTTAATGATGTTAAATTACATACTCCTTTGGAGTCCAAGAGAATTTCAGCACAGGGATTAACTCCTTTAAAGTTTTCGCGCCTGCGGCTTGCTTCTACAGCATTAATAAAACCTGGCTCTCCACTAAAACGCATCTGCTTAACATGCCAACTAAGCTGTTCTCGAGAAGGCTTATCTTCATAGAAAATACTGTTATTGCTCATCTGACGGTGAGAAATCTCGGGATTGATAACCCATTCATCATCTTCTTTTATATAAAGATTGCTTTTAGCCTGGGCAATTTCTTTATCTTCTTTAGCAAAAAGACAAATTTGAGATGAACGTCTAACTCCACCAGAAACTACATTTTCTGCTATTATGTTTGCAATATCCATTGCATCGATTGACTTTAATTTAACTCTTTTAATAGAGTCCATTTCTCTATCCGGTTTTTCTCTTAAAAGTTTATCTATTTTAGTGAACATTCTCTTCAAACTTTGATGTCCTGAAGCGGTTCCACCAAAAGTTTTTAGCTTTTCTCCTTTAGGGCGAACAGAATCATAATTAAAGATAATTCTTTTTACAGGACGAAAAGCATGATCAGTTAAAAACTTAAAGTAATATTCTAAAGATTGGATCCAGCCTTCTTTACTGTCACCAACATTTACTTTTACTACATCTTTGCCGTCAAAATCAAAATCTGTATATTCTCTTCTTTCATCTTTAGGTACAGGCTCATAATATTTATGAATAACCTCTATATCTGTTCTAATCTTAGGCAATTTCTCTACATCACGAGGTAATACGCGAAATCCAACACCGCTACCGATCATCAAAAGATAAAATAAATCTTGATAGGCTTTAAAACTATCAATTACTGTAAAACTACAATTGTAATTTGACATCCCATATTTTTTGCTGGATTTGGTTGAGGCTGTCCATAATGTCCTACCAGCTAAAAAGTTCTTTAAATAATAAACATTATCATAAAGCTTTTCTGCCTCTTTTTTAGTAGTAGGAGCTAAAGAACAATTATATTCAACAGCCCTTTTGACTGTTTCCCACCAGTATTCTCTTCGCTGTTCTTCCGGTAACCAGCGAGAATATGTTCTATAATAAATAAATTCTCCCAACTCAGTTGGAAATGGATTAGGCTGATGCTTATATTTGCTTAAAAATTCATTGGTTAACAAGGCTCCTTCTTTATCCTTGCTTTTCCTTTGTAATCTTGACTGCTGTCTTTTACTTCTATATAATATATAAGTTTTTGCAGTAGTCACATAAGCTGATTTCATTAATTCTTCTTCAACTAAATCCTGAATCTCCTCAACCTTTGGCACTTTATCTTTACTGTAAAATTCTTTTTTTAGACTGTTTTCTACTTCAACAGCCACCTTCTCCGCATCTTTCTCACCTGCATCTTCTCCAGATTCAATCATCGCTCTGTGAATAGCCGTCTTTATCTTCTCTCTTTTATATTCTACCTCACGACCATCTCTTTTAATTACTGTCATATCAGATTTGCTCAAATTACCAACCTCCTTTAAATTACTAAATGTACCTGAATATTCATTATAGCATAATTTTGCCTATATTTCAGTATGAATACAGAGTAAATTAGTCAATTATACTTACTTAAAGCACATTAGATACAAATAAAGAAATTTAGCTTAGTTTATTAAATTCCATTAACGATGAATCTCTTCTTTTTTGCCCTGATAAACTTCTACCTGTTCCCAGGTCGGCAAACCTTCGATATCTCCTTTAACAGTAATACAAAGAGCACCAACTAAATTTGCTAGCTCCACAGCTTCTTTTATTGACATCTCTCTCAGTAGACCAGTAATAAGTCCAGCAGCAAAAGCATCTCCTGCTCCAATTAAATCTACAATATTACTTACCTTATAGGGATCTACATGTACTATCTGATCACCCTGATAATATAGAGCACCTTTTGCCCCAAGCTTTAATACAACCAGGGAACCCTCGTTCATCATTTCATAAAAAGCTTTAATTATTGCTTCAGGTTCACTGAGTCCAAGCAGGATTTCTCCTTCTTCAATACCCGGCAGAAGCACATCTACCTGAGGAATTATATTAAGCATTACATTTTTCATTTCTTCTACTGTAGACCATAATTTAAAGCGCAAGTTTGGATCAAAAGAAACCCTTAAACCATTTTTTTTAGCATAATTTAAGGCTCTAAAGAAAGCATTCTGAGCTGAATCACTCAAAGCAGGTGTTATACCTGTTAAATGCATATGTCTGGCTTTTTTTATATAACCTTCATCTATATCATCTGGCTCAAGATGACTTGCAGCAGAATTATCTCTATAATAAAAAACCTTTGGTTCTTTAGTCGTATGCATTTCTTTAATTAAAAGACCTGTTCGATGATCACTATCCTTTTTAACTTGCGAAACATCTACTCCCTCTCCTCTAATAAAAAATTCTACATAGTCTCCTAAAGGGTCTTTCCCCAATTTACTTATCCAACCTGATTTAAATCCTAATCTTTTAATACCAATTGCCACATTGGATTCTGCTCCGGCAATATATTTGGAAAAATTATTTAAATATTTAAGTGAACCCACCTCTTTCGGAGCCATAGCTGCCATGGTTTCTCCTATTGTAACTACATCAATCATTTTGAAACCTCCTTAATTTAAATTTTTTTAAAATATCCTAATTTAGAAAAATATTACTTTAAATGAAAATAAGGCTACAAAATAAATGCAGCCTTATTTTCTATCTATATAATTTATTATCTTTTTACCTTTTAACCCTACCTGAAGCATTACCTGCCGCAAGAGTTTCTACCTCTTTAACACTAACATGGTTAAAGTCACCTGGTATTGACTGTTTTAAACAGGAAGCAGCAGCTCCAAATTCAGCAGCATCCTGAAGGTCTTTGCCTGTAACTAGTGAATATATTAAACCTCCAGCAAAAGAGTCTCCGCCTCCAACTCTATCAATAATATGAATATCATATTTAGCTGATTGGACGAAGTTCTCGCCATCAAATAAAATTACCAGCCAACCATTTCTAGAAGCACTGTGGCTAATTCTTAGATGACTACCAACTAATTCGAGATCAAAACGTTCAATTAACTGGCTTGCAACATCTTTGTAACCATCGACATTGAGATCTCCACCTGTAATATCAGAACCACTTTTAATATTAAATACCATTTCGGCATCTTCTTCATTAGCAATTACAACATCGGTATATTCCATTAGACCTTCCATTACCTGGCCTGCTCTTTCACGGCTCCACAGTTTGGCCCTATAGTTTAGGTCACAACTAACCTTGACACCATGCTTTTTAGCAGCTTTAACAGCCTCTAAAGTAACATCTGACATTTGTTCACTTAGAGCAGGGGTTATACCTGTATAGTGAAACCAGTCAACATCAGCAAAAATTTCTTCCCAGTCAAAATCTGCGCTTTCGGCCTCAGCAATAGCTGAATGAGCTCTATCATAGATAACATTAGATGGTCTCTGGCTGGCACCGTTTTCACAATAATAAATACCTAAGCGATCTCCTCCACGAGCAATATAATCGGTATTAACACCAAAGCGACGAACTTCATTTAAGGCAGCCTGCCCGATTGGATTATCTGGTAATTTAGTCACAAAACGTGCATCCAGACCATAATTAGCAAGTGATACAGCAGTATTAGCCTCTCCACCACCATAAATAACATTAAAACTATCTGCCTGAACAAAACGTTCATGAGCAGGTGGTGTTAAACGCAACATAATCTCTCCAAAAGTTACAACTTTCTTAGACATAATATTAAAACCTCCTGATAATTTTTGAAATTTTACTTCATTTCTTCTCTAGCTTCTTTAATCAACCTTACAAATTCTTTAGCAGTTTTTGTAACCTGCTCATAATCTCCAGTTTTTGCACCTTTAGTTAAAGAACTTCCCACACCAACTGCATAACTACCAGCTTTAATCCATTCCTTAACATTATCCAGGTTAACTCCACCTGTAGGCATTAAGGGTGCATGAGGTACCGGGCCTTTAACCGCTTTAATAATTTTTGGACCAAATAATGTTGCCGGGAAAATTTTAACTATATCAGCCCCAGTCTGCATAGCATTTACAACTTCTGTAACAGTCATTGCACCAGGCATAACGGCCTTCTGATAGCGATTACACAAAGCAACGGTTTCCTTATCAAAAGAAGGAGAAACAATATATTCAGCACCAGCTAAAATACAAGCCCGAGCTGTTTCTGCATCAAGCACAGAACCTGCTCCAATTAAAATTTCGTCTCTACTGTATTCATCTGTAAGCTCATCAATTACATCGATTGCACCAGGTACAGTCATGGTGATTTCAATAGCTTTGATTCCACCTTTTTTCACTGCCTCTGTAATTTTTATTGCCTCTTCAGCATTTTCAGCTCTCACAACAGCAACAATTCCACTTTCTTCAACTCTTTTTAAATCATCCCACTTACTCATTTAAAATCCTCCTTTAATCTTTTAGAGATAGTTATAACGAACAACAAAACTTTTTGTTTCTAATAGTAAAACGCAGTTTTATTTTTATCTCATTAACTATATTCTAGACTGACTTCAATACTCCTTCTTTTTTTTGAAAAAAATTTAAAAAAATAAAAATCCCCTTTTACTGCAGTTAAATTTTATCTTTTTAACACTACAGCAAAAGAGGATTGATTAATCTTTTATCTATATTAACTTGTTGATTATATTTTTGCTATTTAATTAGATCTGTTCCCATATATGGTCTTAAAACCTCGGGAACTGTTACACTTCCATCTTCATTTTGATAATTTTCTAAGATAGCTGCTAAAGTCCTACCTATTGCAAGTCCAGAACCATTTAAGGTATGCACAAATTCAGTGCTGGAATCAGGATCTGGTCTATATCTTATTCCTGCTCTTCTGGCCTGAAAATCTTCAAAATTACTGCAGGAAGATATTTCACGATAGGTTTCATAAGCAGGCATCCAGACTTCTAAGTCATAGGTTTTTGCAGAAGAAAATGTTAAATCACCTGTACATAAAGTTACAACTCGATAAGGAAGTCCTAGCTGCTGAAGTATATCTTCTGCATCAGCAGTTATTTTTTCTAATTCCTGATAAGAGTCATCTGGCTTTACGAACTTAACCATTTCTACCTTATTAAATTGATGCTGTCTGATTATTCCTCTGGTATCACGGCCATGTGCACCTGCCTCTGCTCTAAAGCAAGCACTATAGGCACATAAATATTTTGGCAGTTCTTGAGGCTCCATAATCTGATCCCTATACATATTTGTTACAGGTACTTCTGCAGTTGGAATTAAATAATAATCAAGACCTTCAAGTTTGAACATATCTTTTTTAAATTTAGGCAGTTGTCCAGTGCCTGTCATACTATCTGCATTAGCAATAAATGGTGGGAAAACCTCTTCATAATCATGCTCAGCTGTATGATAATCAAGCATGAAATTAACTAAACTTCTCTCTAAACGAGCTGCAGCTCCCTTTAAGAAGGTAAATCTACTTCCAGTAACCTTTGCACCTTTTTCAAAATCAAGTATATCTAAATCCTCACCAATTTCCCAGTGAGCTTTAAAATCGAAATCAAATTCTGGTGGCTCTCCCCAGGTTCTCACTTCTTTATTATCTTCTTCATCACTGCCAACAGGTACAGACTGATGCGGAATATTAGGAATGCTTAACAACACACAATCTAATTTTTCTTCTACCTCTGCAATTTTTTGATCTAATTCTTTGATTCTACTTGATACTTCCTGCATTTCAGAAATAAGCTCAGAAGCATCTTCTCCATTTCTTTTTAATTCACCTATTTTGTCAGAATTAACATTACGTTTATGTTTTAGCTGCTCAGCTTCATAAAGCAGATCACGCCGCTTTTCATCAAATTTTTGAAACTCTGGTATTATAGAATCCATGTTGCGCTTGGCAAAAGATTCTTCTACCAGCTCTGGATTTTCTCTGATAAATCTCATATCTAGCATTTTTATTCCTCCTCTTTATATTCTAAAAATAAAAAAACTCCTCCCTATAAAAAGGGACGAGGATTTCCCGTGGTGCCACCCTAATGACAAATTAACTGCCGCTTAAAAAGTTTTAACGGACTTCTCCGGTTTGGATTACTCAGAAAATTCTTTTCTTCCTTACAACTCCAGGCTGGATTCGAATATTTAGTAGGCTGATTTTCAGCAGCCATCAGCTCTCTGGTTTTTTCTACTAAATATCTACTATTGCCCTTCTAAGTTTTTAGTCTCTGGCTATTTATTTCTTAAATTAATTATATTACAGCAAAATTTTAAATTCAAGTTTATTCTATTACTTCTTTATTCGATTGGTAAAGTGTTGGCAGCATCAGGCATAATATATGCTGGGGGTAATTTACCTAAGTCATTTTCCACTATCTCTAAACCAGCCTCTAAAGTTTTTACAACTCTAATGCTGGTGGTGCTCAGCTGCCTTTGTTCTAATTCGCTTATTAAGATACAGTTTATATCTTCTATTTTTGAAGTAATTAAATAACCTACAAAACGAGCAATTGTAAAGTTTCTGCGTAAAAGCATTTCTCTCTCTAAATTATTTTTGCAGTTCTGGATAATCTCTTTAACTTCTGGATGACCTATGCCTTCTTTGCCCTGACCCATTAAAAGTAAATAACCACCCTTTTTGACGGCTCTAACTGAATTGATAATTGCTTTTGAGATCTGATAAAGATTCATATCCTTGGGGAAACCCCCACAGGAAGCAATTACTAGCTCAGCTTTTTCATCAATCTTTTTAGCAAACAAATCAGTTGTAATCTGACAGCCTTTTTGATGGGCTTTAAATAAACCACCTGCAACTGCTGCTGAAATCCCTCCTCTGCCATCAGGAATAACATTGAAAATAAAATCAACATTATTTATCATTTTGGCAGCTTCTAACATATCCAGATGAACTGGATTATCTGAAAGATTATTGCTGGCAACACTTTTTTTGATTCCTGCTCCCTCTTTTTCGGCCAGAGATAAAGAATGATTTTTCATAATAGATTGATAAGCTGCAGTTCCAGGCAAAAGTGATTTTCTGCCTCCTGAAAATACAGCCAGAGGGTGGAAAACGATCCCGCCAGTTAAAATAACTCGATCATTTTCTAAAATATTTTTATTAACTATAACTTCTGTTCCATAGCTTGTAACTCCTACTTTGACTAGATCTTCTTTTTTAGTTGAGTCATGATCTATAAACTTAAAGTTTTTATATAATTCTTCCCCAATCAATTTTTTGATTTCAGTTTCTGAATGAGGACGGTGAGATCCCCCAGCACAAAGCAGGCTTATATCTTTTGCTTTAATTCCACCCACTTGAAGTTCTTTAATTATAAAGGGAAGAAACTGATCAATTTTCTGCCAGGATCGTGTTAAGTCAGAAATTACAATAACTGCTGTTTCTCCCTCATTTACAATCTCGCTCAGCCTGTTAGATGCAATCGGTTCAGCAAGTGCTTTTTTAGTGATCTCTGCCAAAGAAGATTGATTAATTAAATTAGCCTCAATAATTTTCTTAATTTTAACTTCTTCTATATTAAAATTTAATTTTTTTTTGCCATATTTTAATATAATATCCTGCAATACTTTCATCTCCCATTATTTTTAATGAAAAACTCCTAATTTAATGGAAAATAAACCAGGAGCTTTAAATACATCTTTATTTATTTTAGAGATTTATAGTGATTTCAGCATCCTCTCTGAGTCCAATAATGAATTCATTCCAGAGCTGATTAGCTCTCTGAGAAAGCATTTCTTCTTTTAATTCGTCTTTAATTTCAGCAAATTCTCTGCTACTACCATCACGATAATCAGTAATTTTAATAATATGAAATCCAAATTGAGTTTCTACAGGACTCTCACTTACCTGTCCGACTTCAAGCTCTTTAGCAGCATTCAAGAAAACTGCATCTATACCTCTATCATCAGCTGCAATAAAGCCTAAATCACCACCATTTTCAGCAGTCGGACCAATAGAATGTTCTTTAGCCATTTCGGCAAAGTCTGCTCCAGACTCTATTTGAGTTAGTACTTCTTCTGCTTTATCTGCTTCATTAAACAAAATATGGCTGATTCTGTATTCTGCAGGAATTGCAAATTGAGCTTGATTTTCATTATAAAATTCTTCTACTTCTGCATCACTTATGGTTATTTCTTCAGTAATATCTGTTCTTAATTTTTCTATAAAAAATCTGTCCATATTACTTTCAATAAGCAAAGATTTATATTCATCTAAAGAAGCAAAACCCTCCTGCTGAAGAGCCATTTCTAATTGTTGATCATTGAGATTGTTCTGCTGTTTAATTCCAGCAATCTGCTGATCAATAATTTGATTAATCTCCTGATCACTTACTTCTAAACCTCGATTTTTTGCTTCCTGAACCATCAATTTTGTACTGATTAATTGGTCTAATTTATATCTCATAAATTCCTCAATTAATTCCTGGCCAGATTCTGTCTGTAATAATACTGTTCCAAATTCTTGATTAGATTGCAAAATATCCATTAATATTTCGTTTAAAGCTGCAAATCCCTCTAATTCCTGCCTGGAAATTTCTTCCCCATTAACAACTGCTGCAGGACCTGTCTGATCTAAACTCATTGTATTTTCAATATTTTGTGCCATAGCTGACATTGAAAACACTAAAAAAATAATAGCTGTTAAAACAAAAACCTTCTTAATAAAAATCATCTTAACACTCCCTAATTTTTTAAAATAATTTTTTTAAATATTACTTTATTATATCAAAGATTAATCATTAATGAAACCAATCAATAAATTTATAATCAATTTTTAATGGTATTTCTTCTATTAAATTAAAAATTTTTATATTTAAAACAAAAAAGAAGGCCTTAAGGCCCTCTCTTTTGCATATTATCTTTATTATTTATTAGGAAAATTTTCTTTAAGCATTTTTTAATTTAGGTTTTGTAACCCTTAACATTAATGCAGTTACTAAAGTACCAGCAACTATCGCTACTGCATATAATCCCAGATTAGTTACAACTCCAGGAATCGGTAGGACAAAAATACCACCATGAGGCGCTCTTAAGCCTGCCCCAAATAACATTGATAAAGCACCAGTAACTGCTGAACCAGTCATTATTGAAGGGATTACTCTTAATGGATCAGCTGCGGCAAATGGAATTGCTCCCTCAGTAATAAAGGATATTCCCATAACCCAGGCTGGTTTTCCTGCTTCAATTTCCTGTCTGGTAAATCTATCTTTAAACAATACTGTTGCTAAAGCAAGGCCAAGTGGAGGTGTCATACCTGCCGCCATAATTGCTGCCATTGGAGCAAAAATATTTGATCCCAGCAGACCAACACCAAATGTATAAGCTGCTTTATTTACAGGTCCTCCCATATCAAAAGCCATCATAGCTCCTAAGATTAGACCAAGTAAAGCTGCATTAGCATCTGTCATTCCTTGTAGCCAGCTCTCTAAACCTGTCATTATTGCTTCTACAGGTGGTCCAATCAAATAGATCATTAATAGACCAATTATTAAACTAGCCAGGAAAGGCAATACCAGAATGGGCATTAAACCTTCTAAGTTTTTCGGCAAAGAAATCTTTTCTTTCAAAAACTGAGTTACATAACCGGCTAGAAAACCTGCTATAATACCACCAAGAAAACCTGCTTCTAATTGACTTGCCAGCATACCACCGATCATACCAGGAGCAATACCAGGTCTATCAGCAATGGAGAATGCAATATAACCCGCTAAAATTGGAACCATTAGAGCAAAAGCTGCGTCTCCACCAATCTGCATTAAAGCTGCAGCAAGAGTCCCTGATTCTTCAGCCGCATCAATACCGAAAACAAATGAAATAGCTATTGCCAGTCCACCTGCCACAACAAAAGGTAACATAAATGATACTCCGGTCATTAAATGCTTATAAGCTCCGGTTCTTTTCTGCTTTCTTTTTGCTTTTTCATCGTCAACTTGAGCTTCTAAGCTAACATCTTCTTTAACTTCACCTTTTTCAGCACCTTCTAAAGCATTCTTAATTAAAGTTTCTGCATCATTAATTGCATCTGCTACAGCAACCTCTTCTATATATTTACCAACAAATCTTTCATGACTTACATTTGTATCTGCAGCAATTATTACAGCATCTGCTGCTTTAATATCCTCTTCAGACAATTCGTTTTCAACCCCAACAGAACCCTGGGTTTCAACAGATATTTCTACATTCATTTTTTTAGCTGCTTCTTCTAAAGACTCAGAAGCCATATAAGTATGAGCAATTCCTGTCGGACAGGAAGTTACCGCAACAATTTTTTTCTTTTCACTCATTATAAATCCTCCTTGGTTTTTAACTTCAATCTTTTAGTAATTAAAATAATTACTTGACGAATAATCAATAGAATAAATAGAAAATAGAATAAATAGACCGTTTAAATTAAATTGCTTCTAAAATACCCATTACCTCTTCTGCACTTTCTGCTTCTAAAAGGCTGTCTCTAAAATCATCATGGACCAAATTTCTTGATAGTTGAGCCAATATTTTCAAATGTTCATTATGAGATTCTTCTGGAACAGTGATTAGGAAAAATAAATAACTTGGTTTTTCATCCATTGATCCATAATCAATACCTTCACTTGACCTACCAAATGCTACAGCAGCTTTTTTAACCGCATCACTTTTAACATGAGGAATTGCAACACCTCTACCAACACCTGTTGTTCCTTTTGCTTCTCTTTCCATTGCCTTTTTTACAACTTCTTCTTTGTCACCAACAATGCCATTTTCAACCATGATATCAATCATTTCTTTGATTACCGAATCTTTGTCCTTACTCTGCAGCTCCATCTTAATTAAATCCTGATTAATAAATTCGTTTACTTCCATTATTACACCCCTTTAATTAATAGATTTTCTTTACTTTAATAGTGTTTCTTATTTCATTAAGCTGCTCTTTGGTAACATTTTCTATAGAGCCGCTTTTTACAAATACAGTTGCTAGTGCTGAAGCATAAACTGCTGTCTCTTTTAAAGAAGAATTTTTATCAATTTCTGCTGCCAGTCCAGCAACCATAGTATCACCTGCACCTACGGTTGTTTGCGCTACTTCTACTTCAGGAGTATAAAGTCTGTATGCCTCATCTTTTGAAGCAATAAAAGCACCTTCTGCTCCTAAAGAAATCATCACAATTTTTATACCTTTTTTTAACAAGTATTCAGCTCCCTTTTTAAGGTCAGCATCACTCTCTATATTCGTTGATAGAAGATTTTCTATCTCAGCTAAATTTGGTTTTACTAAATATGGAGCTTTATTAATTGCTTGTTTAAATTCTTCACCTGAACTATCAAGAATCACTTTTGCATCTTGTGTAACAGCTTTTTCTATCAATTCTGCATAAATATCTTTATTTACTCCTTCAGGAAGACTGCCAGAAAGAACTATAGTGTTATCTGCGGTTAAATATTTATCAAGATTTTTTTTGAATGCTTTTATATCTTTTTTTGTTACTCTTCCTGTTTCATTTATTTCAGTTTCTCTATTGCTGTTATTTTCTTTGATTTTAAGGTTCTGGCGGGTATTAATATTTGACCACTGAAAATCAGTTTTTACACCTCTTTTTTCAAGATAATTATTGATTAAATTTCCGTTATCTCCTCCAACTATTGCTAGAGCTGTATTGTCAACTCCTAAAGCACTAAGCACTTCAGATACATTGATACCTTTCCCACCTGCAAGAGCTTTTGCATCTTTTACTCGATTTAATTTTCCCAATTTTAATTTGTCAAGAATTATTATTTTATCTACAGCTGGGTTAAGAGTTACTGTTAAAATCATCTTTTCACCTCCCTGTTAAAATCTTGTTACGTCAAATCTAAGCTTTTATAATTTGAATATTTTTCTCTTTTAAAGCCTTTTCTTTTTCTCTGGCCAATTGATCTGTTATTATAAAATCTATCATATTTAAATCAGCAAATCTGCAAAAATATACTTCTTCCCACTTAGATCTGTCGAAGAGAAAAAAATTTTCAGCTGCAATTGAAACTGCAATTTCTTTTATCTTTGCCTCTTTAGGGTCTGGAGTTGTAGCTCCAGCTTCCAAATTAAATCCATTTACACCAATGAAAGCTTTATCAACCCTTAATTTCTCTAAAAAATCTTCTGCCATTGGACCTATCATTGCCTCAGTTGTTTTTTTGAAACTTCCTCCGACTACTACAAGCTCACAATCTATTTCCGAATCTTTGACCCTCTTTATTATGTGATGGGCATTGCTAACTATGGTTAAATTGTTTTTTCCCTTAAGGTGGTCAATAATATTTCTGGTAGTTGTTCCTGCATCTATATAAATAGTATCTCCATCTTTGATAATTTCTGCTGCTTTTTTACCAATAGCTGCTTTTTCGCTAGCAAAATGGTCTTCTTTTTCCTTATAAGATGGTTCTAATTTGCTGCTTCCACTTAAAATTGCTCCGCCATGAGTTCTTCTTAAAAAACCTTCCTTTTCTAACTCACTTAAATCTCTTCTAATTGTTGCTCGGGAAACATCAAATTCTTCACTTAATTCATTAACACTCGCTCTTTTACTGTTTTCCAAAGTCTTTATTATCTCTTTTCTTCTTTCTTCGGCAAACATAATTAAAACCTCTTTTCGTTAGTGATTGTTTGTTTTTGTTTATGTTCAATTATGATTATATAGTATTGAATTTTCTTTGTCAACATAATTTTCAAAAAATTTGTTAGAAAATCAAAAACGAGCCAGTAAATTAATACTGACCCGTTTTTTAATACGCTTTGTTTTTTTAATTTTTTTTGATTATTTCAGCAGATTCTATAGAAGATAATATTTCTTCCATCGAATTGCCCATTCCTGACTCAACAGCTGCAATAACAGCTCCTTCTACAAATGGGGCATCTGCTAAATGTATTTTTTCTCTGACCTCATCATCAAGCCAATCCAGTACCATATTTACACTCATTACAGCACTACCTAAATCAGCCAGGATGATTAAGCCATCACTTTTATCGATCTCATTAACTGCAGATTCTATTGCATCTGGATTTGTACCAAGATCTCCAGCTTCTGTTCCTCCAACTGCAACAATTTCCACATCACCCTGTTTCATCTGTTCTGCTAATTCTTTAGTTCCCTTAGCAATCTCTACACTGTGGGAAACAAGCAAAATATTAACCATCTACTCACTCCAATCAATTTAAATTAATTAGTCTTTGTATTTATATAATTCATCTACTACTGTTTTAATCATTAAATAACTTGAAGTAGCTCCTGGATCCTGATGGCCGATACTTCTCTCACCTAGATAACTTGCTCTACCTTTTGTAGCCTGCATCGGAATTGTGGCTTTCATACCCTCTTCTGCTTTTGCTTTGCATTTTTGTAAGGCTTCTTCTAAATCATCACCATTCTCTTTGCTTTCTTTGAGTGCATCTACAGCAGGAATTATAGCATCTAACATTGTTTTTTCACCCTGCTCAGCCTTACCTCTTTTTTGAATTCCATCAACAGCAGATTGACCGATTTCTATAAGTGAATCAACTGTAAAATCGGCATCAGGTATTACCTTGCTTATATAAAGGAAAGCAGTTCCATATAGAGGTCCTGAAGCACCTCCAACAGTAGAAATCAAAGTCATTGCTACTGATTTAAGTAATTCTTGATTTGTTTCGAAATTATTACCATTTATTTTTTCTTTAACTTCTTTAAAACCTCTTGCCATATTAATTCCATGGTCACCATCACCTATAGCAGAATCTAATTTTGTTAGATGCTTCTTGTTTTCAATAATTACATCTGCTATTTTATCCAGAATTTCTTTGCTTTTCTCAGTCACAAATAAGTCCTCCTTAAATAACTATCTTGAATAGCTTATTTCATTATATTAATTTCTGTTGGAGCATCTAAAAGTTCTTTCATTTCATCATCAAGTTTAAGAAGTGTTATAGAAAGACCAGCCATTTCTAATGAAGTCATATATTCTCCAACAAATGTTTTATAAATATTAATTCCTTTTTCTTCAAGAATCTGATTGGCTCTTCTATTGGCAACAAACAGTTCCATTAATGGTGTTCCACCCATACCATTAATCATCAATGCTACATCATCACCAGATTGATATGGAATATCTTCAATAACACTACCTAATAGTTCATCAACAATATCATCAGCTTTCATGATTTCAGTTCTTTCTGTTCCTGGTTCACCATGAATACCAATACCTAATTCAATTTCATCTTCATCTAAAGTAAAGGTTGATTCGTCAGCAGAAGGAACACGGCAAGGATATAAAGCCATACCTTTGGTTTTAACATTTTCTATAACTTTTTCTGCAACTTCTTTTACTTCGGCTAAATCTGCGCCAGCTTCTGCTTTTGCACCAGCAATTTTATGAACGAAAATAGTTCCTGCTACACCACGTCTACCTGTGGTATATAAACTATCTTCTACAGCAACATCGTCATCTACAACTACATGGTCTACTTCGATGCCCTCTGCTTCAGCCATTTCAGCTGCCATTTCAAAGTTCATAACATCACCAGTATAGTTTTTAACTACTAAGAGAACACCTTTTCCACCATCTACTGCCTTTATTGCTTCAAAAACAGCATCAGGAGTAGGAGAAGTAAAAACATCACCAGCAATTGCTCCATCTAACATACCTTCACCAACAAATCCAGCATGAGTTGGTTCGTGACCGCTTCCACCACCACTTACTAGAGCAACTTTTTCATTGGGGCTATCTTTTCTAACAACTACATTATAGCCCTCAATCTTGGTCAGCTTATCTGGGGCGGCAAGAACTATACCTTCTACCATTTCCTCTACAACATGATCTGGATTATTAACTAATTTTTTCTTCATAACTAAACTCCTCCTTTTATTATTTTAATTTATTTTTAAAAAATATAAATTTCTCTATTTTTGTCTTGGAAAGTTTAATTAATTCTATTAATGCTCTCTCTTCATCATAGTAATTTTATCATATTAATTTTAAATAATCAAACAATTAAGAACTTATAAAATTATTAAAAATTAACAAATATAGTAATTTATTATAAAGAGAATTTAGCTATGGCAAAATATTAAATACTTCACCATAGCTAAAAACAAACCATCTTTCAAATTTTATCCAATTATAAGGCTATTCTTTAATTAATCTGCTAATGCTGCAACAAGCTCTCTACAATAGGCAGGAATATCTTTTACCACTCTACCCCAGACAATATCACCATCTCTAAAGGCAGCTTCATCTACCCATTCAGCACCTGCGTTTATGCAGTCATCTTTTATACCAAGAGAACCGGTCGCTTTACTGTCAACAATACCTGCTGAAATTCCAACAAGTCCTGCATGACAGATTAATCCTATTATTTTACCGGCATCATGGTTTTTTCTGACCAATTCTACAACATCAGCATCTCTACGGATTTTGTCTGGTGTCCATCCACCTGGAACTAAAACACCATCATAATCATTGTCTAATACTTCACCAGCTGTGTAGTCTGCTGCTTTTTTAAGACAGCCGTGTTTACTTGAGTATTCTACACCTTTTTCAACTCCAACTACATCAACTTCTGCTCCTTCTTCAATCATTCGCATATAGACAACCCAAAATTCTAAGTCTTCATATCCTGGTCCAATGAGCATCGCAATTTTTTTATCTTTTAGTTTCATTCTTTACACCTCAATTTTTTTTGGTAGATCTCTTGTAGCAACAATATCTGCACCTGAATCTAGTATATTTTCTATTATTATCTGTCCTATTTCTATAGGTGCTTCAACTTCTTTTTGACCGATTATTGCCATAGCATCATGAATTATTTCTAAGGGTATCTGTTTGGTTGTTTTAACCGGACAAAGAGGTAATGCTCCATTTTTTACCTTTACGGTTGTAGGTAATATTCTAGTAGGAGCAACAATTTCTTCTTCTGCATAAGTTTTACCCTGTGGACAAGCATGTCCATCAATATTTAAGATTTCATCGCCTTCAAATTCTACGGTTACTTCGCAGCCTTTTGGACAGGCTACACAAGTCAGGGTCTTAGTTTCTTTCATTTATTGTCCCTCCTTTTCTATAATATCCACTCTGATTTCTTTAACATCATCTAAGTCATCTAGAGTTTTTTGTGCTAAAGGAACTGTAATCATTTCTCCGGGCTTAGCAAATGGTTCAGAGAAAGAATATAGTTTTTCTCCATCAGCATATAGATTAATATCTACTGCCATTAAAGGAGTTGAAACCCTCATATAAAGTGGTATTCTATTTCTATCTGAACCATCCAATTCTACAGTATGAGGAATTACATAACTAACATTTTCCCCGGCTTTCATCTTGATTTTAGAATCGGTTCTTTTATATTCACCTTTGACATATTTAGCAGCCCAGTTTCCTGCAATTTGTGACTCCTGGGTTACCCAGTCAACTAAATCATGTACATGTAATACATTACCACAGGCAAATATACCCTCTATATTGGTTTCACGTCCTTCATTTACAAACGGTCCTCCTGTAGTATCATCAAGTACTACATCTGCTTTTTTAGAAAGTTCATTTTCAGGAATTAGGCCAACTGAAAGCAGTAAGGTATCAGCCTTAATAATTTTTGAAGTTTCTGGTTTAGGTTTCATATTTTCATCAACTTCAGTAATTTCAACTGCTTCAAGTCTATCATTACCAATTATTTTTGTAACGGTATGATTAAGCAATAGAGGAATATCGTAGTCTTCTAAACATTGAACTACATTTCTGGTTAGTCCACCGGTATATGGTAGAATTTCACAGACAGCTTTTACGTCTGCTCCCTCTAGTCTCATTCTTCTAGCCATAATTAGTCCAATATCTCCAGAACCAAGTATTACAACTTCTTCACCTGGTACATATCCTTCAATATTTGTAAAGCGTTGGGCTGTACCTGCAGTTAAAACACCCGCTGGTCTTGTTCCAGGAATACCTAAAGCACCAGCTGTTCTTTCTCTACATCCCATAGCAAGTATTACTGCACCAGCTTCAATTTCCAGAAAACCCTCTTCCTGATTCATCGCATAAACTTTTCTATCAGGAGTTACATCTAAAACCATGGTATTCAGTTTAACCTCAATATCTCTTTCTTCTACATCATTTTCGAATCTCTGAGAATATTCAGGTCCGGTTAACTCTTCTTTAAAATAATGGAGGCCGAATCCATTATGAATACACTGTGGTAAAATACCACCAAGCTCAAAGTCACGCTCAAGGATTATTACATCTTCTACTCCATTATCATAAACCTCAGCTGCAGCAGCTAAACCAGCTGGTCCACCACCAATAACAACTACATCTTTTTTTACTTTAAGCATTATCAATCACCTTACTTCCGAGTAAACCTTTTATTTTGTGTTCAACAATTTTTGAATTGTTTTTCTCTAATCTTACTTCAGTGGTATCAATGCCGAGTTCATCTGCTAATATTTGAGTTACTCTAGGCCCACAGAAACCACCCTGACATCTACCAGCACCGGCTCTCGTTCTTCTTTTTACAGCATTAACTGTTCTTGCTCCAACAGGACCATGTATAGCATCTAAGATTTCTTTATATGATACTGTCTCACAACGACAGATAATTTTACCATATTTTTTATTTTTTTCAACATATTTTGCTCTTTCTTCATTTGACATTTCATAGAATCTTACAGGTTCTTCTCTAGTTTCAATAACATCTTTCTTTTCTTCTAAAGTTAAGCCTAAATCTTCTAAGATTTCAGCTGCCAAATCAGCGATTGCAGGAGCTGAAGATAATCCAGGTGATTGGATTCCAGCAACATTAACAAAACCATCCACAGTATCTGCTGCTTCTATAACAAAATCTTCTGTTTTATCCGCGGCTCTTAAACCAGCAAATACTCTAATAGTATCCTGTAGAGTTAGATCAGGGAACATCTTTTTAGCGCCCTCAAAGACATGATCTAATCCTTCCCTGGATGTAGCTAAATCTTCTTTGCTGTCTACAAAATCTGAGGTAGGCCCGATAAGTAAATTATCTTCTACTGTAGGAGTACAAACTATACCCTTTGATATTTTGGTTGGGATTGGGAAAAGTACATGATTGATTTCAAAATCTTTAGCATGATCATAAATATAGTATTCACCTTTACGAGGATGGATTTCAATTTTTTCTACACCTACCATTTTAGCAACATCATCAGCATATAACCCAGCTGCATTAACTACATAATCAGCCTGATAATCTCCTTTATTAGTTTTTACACCGGTAACTTTACCATTATCAGTATATACATCTAATACTTCAGTTTCTAATTGAATATCTACTCCATTTGCAACAGCATTTTGAGCCATAGCTAAGGCGAATTCCCAGGGAGTAATAATCCCAGCAGTTGGAGCCCATAAAGCAGCAACAACATCTTTGTTGATATGGGGCTCTTCTCTGAGCAACCATTCTTTATCAACAATTTCTAGGCCTTCTACACCATTTCTTTTTCCCTTTTCTAATAACTCATCTAAAACACTTAAATTATCGCCCTCCATACCAACCACTAATGAACCAATTTCTTCAAAAGGTATATTTAAATCTTTTACAATTTGTTTAATCTGGATATTTCCTTTATTATTTAAACGACCTTTTTGTTTTTCTGGATCAGCATTATATCCAGCATGAATAATAGCAGTATTAGCTTTGGTTGTACCAGTTGCAACATCTGGATCTTTTTCTAGTAATAAAACATCAATATTATACCTGGCAAGTTTCCAGGCCACTGCACAACCAGAAATGCCTCCTCCAACAATAATTACATCATATTTGTTTTGAGACAATTTTATTTCCTCCTAATTCATATTTTTTATCCATAAGATAAATAAAACCCAACCAGACACCATAAAAAATATGCTGTCTGGATTGGGCTTTCTAATTTTCTATGTCCAATAATATAATAGTAACTTTATATTATTTTTTTATTCGTCAGACCAATCTTTTGCTCTTTCTACAGCTTTTTTCCAGCCTGCATATAATTTTTCTTTCTTCTCTTCAGCCATCTTAGGAACAAATAAAGCATCTCTATCCCACTTAGCAACGAGCTCTTCTTTGTTGTCCCAGAATCCAACAGCTAAACCAGCAAGATAAGCAGCACCTAAAGCAGTAGTTTCATTAACTTTTGGTCTTTCTACTTCAACACCAAGGATATCTGCCTGGAAGTTCATTAAGAAGTCATTCATAGCAGCTCCACCGTCTACACGAAGAGTCTTAAGTTCTATGCCAGAATCTGCTTCCATAGCTTCCAATACATCTCTTGTTTGATAAGCAATAGATTCTAATGTTGCACGGATTAAATGTTCTTTAGAAGTACCTCTTGTTAATCCAACAATTGTACCACGTGCATACATATCCCAGTATGGAGCACCTAAACCAGCAAAAGCAGGTACTACATAAACTCCACCAGTGTCTTCAACTTTATTAGCAAAGTATTCTGAATCAGGAGCTTTATCTATTATTTTCAATTCGTCTCTTAACCACTGAATAGCTGCACCAGCAATAAAGATAGAACCTTCAAGTGCATAGTTAACTTTACCATCAATACCATAAGCAATTGTAGTTAATAATCCATTTTCAGATGCAACTGCTTCTTCACCAGTATTCATGAGCATAAAGCAACCTGTACCATAAGTATTCTTAGCCATACCTTTTTCATAACATACCTGACCAAATGTAGCTGCCTGTTGATCTCCAGCAATACCAGCAATTGGTACTTCTTCGCCGAAGAAATGGAAGTCAACTGTATTACCATAAACTTCACTTGAAGCTTTAACTTCTGGAAGCATTGAACGAGGTACATCTAAGAAACCTAATAATTCATCGTCCCATTTAAGTTCTTTAATGTTATAAATTAATGTACGTGAAGCATTAGTATAATCAGTAACATGTACATTTCCACCTGTAAGTTTCCAGATTAACCAGGTATCAATTGTACCAAATCTAAGTTTGCCAGCATCTGCTTTTTCTCTAGCGCCTTCTACATTGTCAAGCATCCATTTAATTTTTGTACCTGAGAAATAAGCATCTACAACAAGACCAGTTTTGTCTTTAATAGTTTGTTCATGACCTGCGTCTTTTAAGTCATCACAAATTGAAGCGGTTCTTCTATCCTGCCAAACGATAGCATTATGGATAGGTTCTCCAGTTTCAGCATCCCAAACAACTGTTGTTTCACGCTGATTTGTGATACCAATTGAGATGATTTGAGAAGGTTTAATATTTTTCTTACCTAAAGCATCAGCAATAACACCTAATGTTGTACCCCAAATTTCATCTGGATCATGTTCTACCCAACCAGGTTTTGGGAAGTACTGTGTAAATTCTTTTTGAGCTACACTAACAACTTGCCCATCATGATCAAATATCATTGCCCGTGAACTAGTAGTTCCTTGATCAATCGCTAAGACATAATTTTCCAAAATTAATCACTCCTCTTGTTATTTTGTTATCTTACATGAATCTATAAAAGGTCTTACATTAATCATAGTGAATGCAATCTATTTATCTTATTTCAAGCTATAATTAATTGTTAAGCATAAAATTTACTTAGAATGAGAATCCTAAGAATAACATTGCAGCTGTAATCAATGTTGCAATTGTTGCTGCAGGAGGGTCAATGTGAGTATCTCCCCAAGAGTAGAATAAGCGAGCATAGAATTCACCTAAGATAGCACCTAGCACACCAAAGATTCCACCCCAGATAACACTGTTTGTAGCCATTGCTGCCGCTGCTGCAGGGAAAGCTATATGGTGAGTAACTGGACCTTCACCCATTGTCTGCAGAATAATTAAAGAAGCAGCTGTAATACCGAACATGATAAATACTGTACCAGTTTCTATTGCAACAAACCCAGCAACTAAACCTGTACCTAAACCAATTGGAATTAATTGAGAAAGATTCATCTGCCATGGTAACCAGGCAATATCAGGAGTAATACTCCATCTTGAATCACTTACTTCTGGATCATATTTACCAAAGATACCTGTTTCACCAAAAGCAACTCTATGAACTAAAGCAGAAACAACAACAGTGATAGCAATTGTATCACTAGGAGTACCAATTGAAGCTAAGAATTGATTAACTACTAAACCTAAAACACCAAAAGCTCCACCAACAAGTAAGATGTCCCAGTTTTCTCTAATTCCCATTAAAGGTTTTAAGATATTTGCTCCACCCTCTAATTTACCTTTGCTTGCAGCATAAGCTGTTGCAGCTGCTCCACCAGCAAAAGCGATATGTGGACCAAATAAAGTACCAAATGCTATAACTCCTGTAAAATCTCCTGCTCCTCCAGCGAGTGCTAGAGCTTCACCAGCTAATACTAAAAATCCTGTAAAAATAAATGCGGGTAATGCACCGATTGCTGATCCGAAAAGTCCGCCACCAAAAGCTGCTAAAACTAAATTTAAAGTAATTCCCATATACTTAATCCTCCTAATTTTTGATTTTCCTAATAGATAATAAAGATAATATAGTCATAATATTATGAAATTAATTCAACCTAAGTACTATTTTTCTATCCCCCTTCCAATTAATATATTAAGGTTTCAATGAAAAAAACCTTATTGATAACAACTAATAAAAGTATTTAGACATAGTTAGCTCAAGTTATTATCAATAAGGTTTTCTCATTTTCTCCACCTAATTTTATATTCAATTTTTTACACATTTTTTTATCACTAGAAATAGTATAGCATTTTTTTCAGATTTGTCAAATAATTTTAAAAATAATGAAAAGAATGTAAAGATATGCAAAATTTTTAATATTGTTTCAACTCTCATCTTAACATTCATCATCTGATCCCACCTTGTATATACTGGCTTTAACGGCATCTATATGAAAGTTTTTATATTAATGAAATTATTCTGACAATTATATTTAAAAAATGGCTCCCCGAGCAAGACTCGAACTTGCGACAAGATGATTAACAGTCACCTGCTCTACCAACTGAGCTATCGGGGAGTATTATTAAAGTTATATTATTATTTCCCTTATTTATTATTTTAGCATAATTTATTTATTATTTCCAGTATTTTTTTAAATATTTATCAGTTTTTTTAATGGAAAATATATTAATTTAAAACAAAAAAGGATCCGGCAGAGACCTACTCTCCCACATCGTTACCAATGCAGTACCATAGGCGCTGGAGGACTTAACTTTTGTGTTCGAAATGGGAACAAGTGTTACCCCTCCGCAATTACCACCGGAAAACTGTAAATTCAAAGATACATATAGGAAATAAATATGATTAAGCCCTCGATCTATTAGTACCGGTCAGCTCAGTGTATTACTACATTTACACCTCCGGCCTATCTACCTTATCATCTTTAAGGGATCTTAACTCTTTAACAGAGTGGGATACCTTATCTTGGAGTTTGTTTCACGCTTAGATGCTTTCAGCGTTTATCTTTCCCACACTTAGCTACTCAGCTATGCTCCTGGTGGAACAACTGATTCACCATCGGTGTGTCCATCCCGGTCCTCTCGTACTGGGGACAGCTCTCCTCAAGTATCCTCCGCCTGCGACGGATAGGGACCGAACTGTCTCACGACGTTCTGAACCCAGCTCGCGTACCGCTTTAATGGGCGAACAGCCCAACCCTTGGAACCTGCTTCAGCTCCAGGATGCGATGAGCCGACATCGAGGTGCCAAACCTCCCCGTCGATGTGAACTCTTGGGGGAGATAAGCCTGTTATCCCCGGGGTAACTTTTATCCGTTGAGCGACGGCAATTCCACACTATACCGCCGGATCACTAAGTCCTACTTTCGTACCTGCTCGACTTGTTTGTCTCGCAGTTAAGCTCCCTTCTGCCTTTACACTCTTCGTGCGATTTCCATCCGCACTGAGGGAACCTTTGAGCGCCTCCGTTACTGTTTGGGAGGCGACCGCCCCAGTCAAACTGCCCGCCTGACAATGTCCTGTGACCAGTTTATGGCCTCCAGTTAGAATTCCGCTGTAGAAAGGGTGGTATCCCACCAACGGCTCCACTGATATTAGCATACCAGCTTCAATGCCTCCCACCTATCCTGTACATTCTACACCAAAACCCAATATCAGGCTGCAGTAAAGCTCCACGGGGTCTTTCCGTCCTGTCGCAGGTAGCCTGCATCTTCACAGGCAATTTAATTTCACCGAGTCCCTTGTTGAGACAGCATCCAAGTCGTTACGCCATTCGTGCAGGTCGGAACTTACCCGACAAGGAATTTCGCTACCTTAGGACCGTTATAGTTACGGCCGCCGTTTACTGGGGGCTTAGGTTCAGACCTTCGTACATAAGTACTAAGCCTTCTCCTTGACCTTCCAGCACCGGGCAGGCGTCAGCCCCTATACTTCGTCTTACGACTTAGCAGAGACCTGTGTTTTTGATAAACAGTCGCTTGGATCTTTTCACTTCGACCCTCTAGGTATTCCTAAAGGGTACCCCTTCTCCCGAAGTTACGGGGTCATTTTGCCGAGTTCCTTAACAAGGGTTCTCTCGCGCGCCTTAGAATTCTCTTCCCGTCTACCTGTGTCGGTTTGCGGTACGGGCACTGTAAATCTCGTTAGTGGTTTTTCTTGGCGATTTATCCGGTGGCTTCGCCTCTTTTGGCTCCACATCACTTTAAGCTGTTTAGATGGGTAAAGGGATTTGCCTCCTTACCCCAGCTTAATAGCTTATACATGCTCTTCCAGTCACATGCTCCACCTTCTTTACCGCGTCCCCACTTCACTCAATCAATTTACAGTGGTATCGGAATCTTTACCGATTTTCCATCACCTACGCCTTTCGGCCTCAGCTTAGGTCCCGACTAACCCTGAGAGGACGAGCCTTCCTCAGGAATCCTTAGACTTTCGGCGAAGGAGATTCTCACTCCTTTTTTCGTTACTCATACCGGCATTCTCTCTTCTGTGCCGTCCACTACTCCTTACGGTATAGCTTCACCCAGCACACAATGCTCCTCTACCTCTCTAGAAACCGCCCATAAAACCTATCTAAATTCATCCTAAATCATTAATAGATAAATTTTATGGACAGTTCCTAGAAACCACAGCTTCGGTGATATGCTTTAGCCCCGTTACATTTTCGGCGCGAAACCGCTTAACCAGTGGGCTATTACGCACTCTTTAAATGAATGGCTGCTTCTAAGCCAACATCCTGGTTGTCTGTGCGATCTCACTTCCTTTTCCACTTAGCATATACTTTGGGACCTTATCTGGTGGTCTGGGCTCTTTCCCTCTTGACTATGAAGCTTATCCCCCACAGTCTGACTCCCAGAGAACATTAATTGGCATTCGGAGTTTGAATGGATTTGGTAACCTTGTTGGGCCCCTTGTCCAATCAGTGCTCTACAACCAATTAACTTTTACTCTGAGGCTAGCCCTAAAGCTATTTCGAGGAGAACCAGCTATCTCCGAGTTCGATTGGCCTTTCACCCCTATCCACAACTCATCCCATGTTTTTTCAACAACACCGGGTTCGGGCCTCCACAGGCTCTTACACCCGCTTCACCCTGGTCATGGATAGATCACTCGGTTTCGGGTCTACTCATCATAACTTCCGCCCTATTCAGACTCGCTTTCGCTCTGGCTACACCTCTATGGCTTAACCTTTTGCTACGATCAGTAACTCGCCGGTCCGTGATACAAAAAGTACGCAGTCAGACTTTCTAATAGTCCTCCTACTTGTTGTAAGCTTACGGTTTCAGTTTCTATTTCACTCCCCTTCCGGGGTTCTTTTCACCTTTCCCTCACGGTACTTGTTCACTATCGGTCATTCAGGAGTATTTAGTCTTGGAAGGTGGTCCTCCCATATTCTCACAGGGTTTCTCGTGTCCCGTGATACTCTGGATATCGTTTGACTTCTTTTGCTTTTCGCCTACAGGGCTATTACCCTCTCTGGCGGAACTTTCCAGTCCCTTCGACTTAGCAAAAAATTTAAGCCATCTAAAGGCTGTAGCCTCTAATTAACAATATCCCACACCCACTAAAAGCAACACCTACAGGTTTACACTTTTAGTGTTTGGACTTCTCCCCCTTCGCTCGCCGCTACTAAGGGAATCTCGTTTTGATTTCTTTTCCTCAGGGTACTAAGATGTTTCAATTCTCCTGCTTGTTCTTACACAGCTACTTCTTTCACTGCATAATACCAGTGCTCCACACTGGTGGGTTGCCCCATTCGGATATCCACGGATCTACGCTTATTTAGCAGCTCCCCGCGGCTTTTCGCAGCCGGTCACGTCCTTCTTCAACTCTGAATGCCTAGGCATCCACCATAAGCTCTTTCTAGCTTAATCTATATTATTTCCTATATGCATTTTTCAATGTACAGTTTTTAAATGTTACAAATTAAAAGTTAGTTTTATTTTTTGCTTATATCCTAACTTCTGATTTCTAACATTCAAGGTGTTAAATTGGTGGAGGTAAGCGGATTCGAACCGCTGACCTCCTGCTTGCAAGGCAGGCGCTCTCCCAGCTGAGCTATACCCCCGTATAGTAGTTCTAAATTAGTGAAATGGTGGGTCTAGGTAGATTTGAACTACCGACCTCACGCTTATCAGGCGTGCGCTCTGACCAACTGAGCTATAGACCCATTCTCTTTTTAAATTAATATAAATCCTCACATCTTTTATTGCAGGATTTATTTGTTTTTTCTATTTTTTATTTTTATTGAATGATTTTTGCAAACCTTCAAAATTAAACAGCAAGCTCACGTTCTCTCCTTAGAAAGGAGGTGATCCAGCCGCACCTTCCGGTACGGCTACCTTGTTACGACTTCACCCCTCTTACCGGACACACCTTCCGGCATCCGCAGATGACTTCTGGTGCATCCAACTCGATTGGTGTGACGGGCGGTGTGTACAAGGCCCGGGAACGTATTCACCGCAGTATGCTGACCTGCGATTACTAGCGATTCCAACTTCATACAGGCGAGTTGCAGCCTGCAATCCGAACTGGGATTGGTTTTCAAGGATTTGCTCCACCTCGCGGCTTAGCTCCCCTCTGTACCAACCATTGTAGCACGTGTGTAGCCCGAGATATAAAGGGCATGAGGACTTGACGTCATCCCCACCTTCCTCCGACTTTCACCGGCAGTCTTCTTAGAGTCCCCGACATTACTCGCTGGCAACTAAGAACAGGGGTTGCGCTCGTTGCGGGACTTAACCCAACATCTCACGACACGAGCTGACGACAGCCATGCACCACCTGTCTCCGTGTGACATAAATGCCAAACCCTGCTTTCACAGGTAGTCACGGGATGTCAATTCTCGGTAAGGTTCTTCGCGTTGCTTCGAATTAAACCACATGCTCCACCGCTTGTGCGGGCCCCCGTCAATTCCTTTGAGTTTCAATCTTGCGATCGTAATCCCCAGGCGGGATACTTAATGCGTTAACTCCGGCACTGAAGGATTCGAACCTCCAACACCTAGTATCCATCGTTTACGGCTGGGACTACCGGGGTATCTAATCCCGTTCGCTCCCCCAGCTTTCGTACCTCAGCGTCAGTGTTAACCCAGAGAGTCGCCTTCGCCACTGGTGTTCTTCCTAATATCTACGTATTTCACCACTACACTAGGAATTCCACTCTCCTCTGTTACACTCAAGATAACCAGTTTCAAACGCAGTCTGTCGGTTAAGCCGACACCTTTCACGCTTGACTTGATTATCCGCCTGCGTACCCTTTACGCCCAATAATTCCGGACAACGCTTGCACTCTACGTATTACCGCGGCTGCTGGCACGTAGTTAGCCAGTGCTTCCTCCAAAGGTACCGTCAGGTGGGTATCATTTTCTATACCCACGGTTCTTCCCTAAGGACAGAGCTTTACAATCCTAAGACCTTCTTCACTCACGCGGCGTTGCTCCATCAGGCTTTCGCCCATTGTGGAAGATTCCCCACTGCTGCCTCCCGTAGGAGTCTGGACCGTGTCTCAGTTCCAGTGTGACTGATCGTCCTCTCAGACCAGCTATAGATTGTCGCCCTGGTGAGCCATTACCTCACCAGCTAGCTAATCTACCGCGGACCCCTCCTCAAACGATGCTAATAGCACCTTTTCTGATTGTGTGATGCCACACTCTCAGCTTACCCGGGATTAGCCCGACTTTCGCCAGGTTATCCCAGACTTGAGGACAGGTTATCCACGTGTTACTCACCCGTCCGCCACTATCTAGTCTCGTCTTCCGCCCGAAGGCTTCCGTCGAGGTAGACCGTTCGACTTGCATGTGTTAAGCACGCCGCCAGCGTTCGTCCTGAGCCAGGATCAAACTCTCCGTTTAAAGAATTTGATTTGGCTTCTATTATTTATATAAAAGCTTTGAACTAATAATTACTTTTAAGTTTTAACACTCAAAGTATATTAACGTTGGCTTGCTGTTTAATTTTCAAGGTTCACTGAATCTTCTTTAATAGAACAAAAAGGATGATTCAGCACTTGGACATTGAGTCCGTCGCACTGATCTTCTTTAATAGAACAATAATAAGATGATACCTTGCTAGGTCATTGAGACCGTCGCACTCTATCTTCTTTAATAATACTAAGATTGGTGCTTTGCTCGGGAAGTTTTGCCCCTCACAGATCGCTTTTGTTTTTAACAGCGACATTTAATATCTTATCAATACTGCTGTCGTTTGTCAAGAACTTTTTTTATTATTTTTCCAAAAAAACAATGTGTCTTTTTCAGCGACATTTACTATGTTAACATTGATTAACTTCCTTTGTCAAGGAATTATTGATTTTATTTCATTTGACTATAAAAACCCCTGTGAAAGCGGGTTTTATAGCCTTAAAACACCTTTATTTTATAATATTTATAATTTTTACAATCATTCTTCTTCATATAATTTATCTAGATCATCAGTTTCTGTTTCTATTTTATCTAATTCTTCGAGTTCATCCACTATCTCATCTTCATTAATTCTAGCAAGAGAAACTACTTTATCATCTTCTTCAACATTTATTATTTTAACACCAATAGTATTTCTACCTGTAGTTGATATTTCTTCTGCCTGAACTCTAATAATAATTCCTTCGTGAGTAATAACCATCATTTCAGAATTAGCATCTACAATTTTAGCTGCTGCAAGTTGACCATTTTTTTCGGTTATATTAGCAGTTAATATACCTTTTCCACCTCTGTTTTGAATTCTGTACTCTGTAAGAGGTGTTTTTTTACCATATCCATTTTCGGTAATTACAAGCAGATGCTCTCCAGCAGAATCAATTCCCATGTCTATTACATAATCTTCTTCACTAAGCCTGATTCCTCTAACTCCATAAGAATTTCTACCTACTGACCTTACATCACTTTCATTAAAATGAATAGCTTTGGCATTTTTGCTAACTAAAATTATATTCTCATCTTCATCAATAATCCTGACACCAATTAATTCATCATTTTCTCGTAAATTAATACCAATCAGTCCAGTATAATTAGTATCATAAGCATCTAATGATGTCTTTTTAATTAAACCATTTTTGGTGGCCATAATTAAATAGGCATCTTCAGGAAACTCTTTAACAGGAATCACGGCGGTTATTCTTTCTTCTTCTTTTAATTCTAAAAGATTTATTATTGCCGTACCCCTTGCCTGTCTACCTGCTTCTGGAATTTGATATCCTTTAAGTCTATAGACCCTTCCTTGATTGCTGAAAAACAGGAATTTATGGTGGGTTGTAGTAGTAAATATATTTTCTACAAAATCCTCTTCTTTGGTACTAATACCAATTACACCTTTACCTCCACGTCTTTGACTTCTATAGAGATCTAATGCCATTCTTTTTATATATCCCTGATGGGTCATAGTAATTACTATTTGTTCTTCTTCTATTAAATCTTCAATTTCAAGATCAGTTACCTTATCCATAATCTTAGTTCTACGCTTATCATTATATTTGTCTTTTATTTCTAATATCTCTTTTTTAACTATATTAAGAAGTTTATCTTCATCAGCTAAAATAGAACGATATCTGGTTATTTTAGCTTGAAGTTCATCATATTCAGTATCAATTTTATTTCTTTCTAACCCTGTTAAACTCTGCAATCTCATTCTTAAAATCGCATTTGCTTGAATCTCAGATAATTCATAATCATCCATTAATGCAATTCTAGCAGTATCCACATCTTCAGCTTCTTTAATCATTTCTACAATTTCATCTATGTTTGCCAGAGCAATTTTATATCCTTCTAAAATATGAGCTCTATCTAATGCCTTATCTAAATCATATTTAGTTCTTCGGGTAATCACTTTCTTTTGATGTTCTAAATAATGTTCTAAAATTTCTTTTAATGATAATACCTTTGGCTCATTATTTACCAGAGCAATCATTATTGTACTAAAGGTTATTTGTAATCTGCTGTGTTTATATAATTGATTCAAAACAACTTCTGGAGTAGCTTCTCTTTTTAACTCTATTACAATTCTCATTCCATCTCTATCAGATTCATCTCTAATATCAGAAATAGCATCAATTTTTTCATCTTTAACCAGATTAGCAATTTTTTTGATCAAACGAGCTTTATTTACCTGAAAGGGTAATTCATCTACTATAATCTGTTTTCTATTAACCTTTAAATCTTCGATCCTTGTTTTAGCTCTGACTGTTAATTTTCCTCTACCAGTTTTATAAGCTTTGTAGATACTTCCCCTTCCCATAATCTGTCCACCTGTAGGAAAATCAGGTCCTTTAATAATTGTCATTAATTCTTTGGTTGTTATTTCTGGTTTAGTAATTAATTTTACGACACCATCTATTACTTCGCCCAGGTTATGAGGAGGAATGCTTGTTGACATTCCAACTGCAATTCCTGCACTTCCATTTACCAAAAGATTGGGGAACCTTGCCGGTAAAACTTGCGGTTCTTCTAAAGATTCATCAAAATTAGGTGTGAAATCTACAGTTTCTTTATTTATATCTGTTAATAATTCTGTTGTGATAGATGACATTCTTGCTTCTGTATAACGCATGGCTGCTGCTGAATCACCATCAACAGACCCAAAGTTACCATGTCCATCGATAAGTGGATAGCGATATGAAAAATCCTGGGCCATCCTTACCATAGTATCATAAACAGCTGTATCACCATGAGGATGGTATTTACCAAGTACTTCCCCAACAATACGAGCTGATTTTTTATGTGGTTTATTAGGAGTCATACCTAGATCATTTAAAGCATATAATATTCTCCTATGAACAGGTTTTAAGCCATCTCTTACATCAGGAAGAGCTCTACCTACAATTACACTCATTGCATAATCAAGATAAGAACCCCTCATTTCTTTATCTATGTCAATTTTTTCTACTCTTGCTGCTTTTTGATTCAAATTATTCACCAGCCTTTATATAATAATAAGATTTAAACATCAAGATTTTTAACTTGAGCTGCATTTTCCTGAATAAATTTCCGTCTTGGCTCTACTTTATCTCCCATTAAAATAGAAAATGTCTCATCAGCCAAAATTGCATCTTCAATATTAACCTGGAGTAAAATCCTATTATCAGGATCCATTGTAGTATCCCAGAGCTGTCCCGGATTCATTTCTCCTAAACCTTTGTATCTCTGCATAGAAACTCTATCTCTACCAATTTCATCGAGAAGCTCTTTTAATGCTTTGTCATTATAAACATATTCTTCTTTTCTTCCCTTTTTAACCTTATATAAAGGTGGTTGTGCAATATAAATATTTCCATTTTCTAATAAAGGACGCATATAACGATAGAAGAATGTCAAAAGTAGAGTTCTTATATGAGCACCATCGATATCTGCATCTGTCATAATTATTATTCTTTCATAGCGTAAATTATTTATATCAAATTCTTCTGCAACACCTGTACCAATGGCAGTAATTAGAGCTCTAATCTCATCATTGTTTAATATTTTATTTAAACGGGATTTTTCCACATTTAATATTTTACCCTTTAATGGTAAAATAGCTTGAAATTCCCTATTTCTTCCCTGTTTAGCCGAACCACCTGCAGAATCACCCTCAACAATATATACCTCTGTATCTTTTGCCTGTCTTTTTGCACAGTCAGCTAATTTACCTGGTAAAGCAGTTGAAGTAAGGGCACTTTTTCTTCTGGTTAGATCTCTGGCTTTACGAGCTGCTTTTCTTGCTCTGGCAGCACTTAATGCCTTATCAACAATTACCTTAGCTATTTTAGGGTTTTCTTCTAAAAAGGTTTTAAGAAAAGAGGAAACTGCAGAATCAACAAAACCCCTCATCTCAGAATTACCAAGTTTAGTCTTGGTTTGTCCTTCAAACTGAGGATCAGCTAATTTTACACTTATTATTGCAGTCATTCCTTCTCTAATATCCTGACCTTTAAAATTATCATCAGAATCTTTCAAAATATTTTTTTTGCGAGCATAATCATTAAAGGTTCTTGTAATGGCAGATTTAAACCCACTTAAATGAGTTCCACCCTCTTTGGTATTAATATTATTAGCGAAACTAAAAATAGAACTGTTATAGCCCTGATGATATTGAATAGCTACTTCTAATGAGCCCTCTTCTCCCTCTGTTTCTAAATAGATTGGATCTGGATAAAGAGGTTTTTTACTTTGATTTAAATACTTAACAAAAGAAACTAGGCCACCATCATACTGATATTCATCTTCTTTTGTTTCATCAACTCTACTATCAATTATTTTAATTTTAAGCCCTTTGTTTAAAAAAGCAAGTTCTTTTAGACGCTGGGCTAAATTTCTATATTCATAATCTATCTCTTCAAAAATTTGGGGGTCAGCTTTAAATTCTATTGTAGTACCTGTACAATCACTATCACAGCTTCCAATAGCTCTCAGTTCGTGTTGAGGTACGCCCCTTTCATATTTTTGTTTATATACTTTTCCATCTTTCCAGGCAATCTCAACTTCCATCCATTCTGTTAAGGCATTTACAACAGAAATTCCTACACCATGTAAACCTCCAGAAACCTTATAACCTTCTCCTCCAAATTTACCACCTGCATGAAGGGTTGTCATTACAACTTCTACAGCAGGTTTATCAATTTTTGGATGGTTTTCAACCGGAATACCACGTCCATTATCTTTAACTTTTATAATATTACCTGGCTGAATTTCAACAATTATTTCTGTACAATAGCCTGCCATTGCTTCATCTATACTATTATCAACGACCTCATATACTAAGTGGTGTAAACCCTCAGTACTGGTCGAACCTATATACATTCCAGGTCTTTTTCTAACTGCTTCCAAACCTTCCAAAACCTGTATATGTTCTGCTTCGTAATTACTTCTCTCTTTAAAATCCATCAATATCCCCCATTTTCTTCAGTAAACTTATCAACTCTATCTGCTAGTGTCTTAGATGAGATCATTGAAAGATATATTGTCTCTCCTGTCAACACAAAAGAACGGGGATTACCCGCCGAATAGTCTACTATAAATCCTTCTTCATCAGAAATCTGCATAAATTCTTGTGTGATTTCAGAATAAGTAGTATTTTCTAGATCACCGATCAAAACTACTTGATCAGAAGGAATCATATTGCCTCCACCAAGATGTAAGAACATCTTAAAACTCACCCTCTTTTTTTAATTTTACCCTCTTTAACTCTATAAACATGATAAGAGTTATTTTTAAGTCCGGATAAATTTTCTCCGTCTGTTGCTGTAATTATAGTTTGAATTTTATTTGCTATAATATTAATCAATGCTTTTCTTCTTAAACTATCTAATTCAGAAAAAACATCGTCTAAAAGCAGAACTGGATATTCTCCCGTTTCAGATTTCATAAATTCAAGCTCTGCAAGTTTTAAAGCCAGAGCAGCAGTTCTCTGTTGGCCTTGAGATCCATATTTTCTTAAATCCATCTCATTTATCTTTAAGATTAGATCATCTCTGTGTGGTCCAATAACAGTATAACCTCTATTAATTTCTTGTTCTCTTTTTTCTTTTAAATTTTTATTAAAAAGTCCTCTCAACTCTGCCTCTCCCATTTTTTCAGAAAAACCATCTAATGATATATCATATTCTATTTCTAGTTCTTCTTTTCCCTCTGTTATCTGTCTTTGAGAAAGTCTAGCCAAGATTTTTAATTTATCAACTACTTCTATTCTTTTTAAAATAATTTTTGCCCCAATAGTAGATAACTGTTCATCCCAAATAGAGAGCATATTTTCTGAAGATTTTTTCCCATCTCTAATTGATTTTAAAAGATTATTCCTCTGTTTTAAAATATGATCATATTTACTTAAAAGATGATTATAATATCTGCTAACCTGAGAAATTTCCAAATTAATAAATTCTCTCCGGTGAGAAGGTCCCTCTTTAACCAACTTTAAATCTTCAGGCGAAAATAAAACAGCATTAAGATAACCCACCATTTCTTTTACCTTATCAAGTGGATTATCATTTAATTCTACCCTGCGTCCACCTTTATCTAAACGCATAGCTAATTTAATATTACCCTCTCTGCGCTCTAAAAGCAACTGAATAAGAGCTTCTTCTTTTTTCCAATTTATTAATTCAGAACAAACACTACTGCGGTGGGAATTAGTTGTAGCCATTATGTAAATTGCTTCTAATAAATTTGTTTTTCCCTGACCATTATCACCTAAAAATATATTTAAATTTGAATTTAAATCAAGTATTATTTCATCGAAATTGCGAAAATTACGGCAGAGAACCCTTTTTAAATGCATTTATTATCCCCGACTTACTATATATTTTTTATCGTTTCCAGTTAGAGATACAACATCTCCCACTTTTAGAGTTTTTCCCCTCTGTGTTTCTACTTCTCCATTAACTGTTACTTCTCCTTCTTGAATTAGATATTTAGCCTCTCCACCACTCATAGCAATATTTGCCCATTTTAAAAATTGATCTAAGTTTATTGTATCGGTATTAATCTCTATTTTTTCCAAACATAACCCTCCTTTAAGAAGCCTGAGCTCTAACAGGCATAATTAAATAAATAAATTTTCCTCCAGCTTGATCTTCATTTTTTATAACAAGAGGATTTAATGGACCTATCATTTCTATATTTATTTCTTCACTATCTAACACTTTTAATACATCAATTAAATAACCAGCATCAATATTAATTTTTTGATCAGGACCGGACAATTCTATTGAAAGCTCTTCATGAGCATAACCAGCACTTCCTTCAGTTGAATTAATTTCCATTATTCCTTCATCAGCTGAAATAGAAATTATATTCGCGTCTTCTTTAGCTATCAATGATGCTCTTTTAACTGCTCCATGTAGTTTAGATAAGTCTGCTTTGAATTTTGAATTAAATTCATCTGGTATTACTAGTTCATAATTGGGAAATTTACCTTCAATAAGTCTAGATATTAATTCTATACCAGCAAATTCAAAACGAGCATAATTGTTATCAACTACAATATCAATACTACCTTCATCTTCCAGTAAATTATTTAATTCATCTAAGGTACTACCAGGTAAAATAACTTCTATTATTTGATCTAAATTAGTTTTTAAAGGAGAATCAACATAAGATAATCGATATGTATTGGTTGAAACCATTCTCACTTCTTCTGCTTTAACAACAAAAAGCGCTCCGGTCAAAGCTGGTTGAGTTTCATCTTTTGAAGTTGATATTTTAACCTTTTCCAGCATTGATTTAAATTTAGCAGCAGGCAAATTAAATTCAGCACTTGCTTCAACTTCTGGTAGACTTGGAAATTCATCAGGATCAAAACCATTAATTTTAAATAATGAGTTTAAACAATTTATTTGCAACTGCCATTTATCTTCGTTTAATTCAATTTCAATCTTTTCTGACGGTAATTCTCTAATAATGTTAATAAATTGCATTGCAGGCAATACAACTGAACCCTCTTCTTCTGAATCAACATTAACATTATATTTAATACCTAATTCTAAATCTGTAGCTTTTAAACTTAGTATATTTTTTTCTACTTTTAAATAAATACCTGTCAAAATAGGAAGTGTTTTGTTTTTAGCTACAGCTCTTCTAACTATGTTTAAAGCTTTGTATAAATCCTTTTGTTCTATTGAAAATTTCAACTTAGATCCCTCCATTTTAAAAAGTTATTAACAATAAGCACAAAATATTATAGTTGTTTTTTTATTAATATAACTAGTAGTAATAGTAGTAGGGGCTGTTAATATGTGGATAAGCCCTCTAATACCAACTAGTAGTTGATTTTGCCTGTAGATAATATGTGGGCTTAACACCCAAAAGTTATCCACATACTAACAGTTTTATTTTATTAACATTCTATCTACAACTACCTTAATAACTATCCACAATTTTTGTTTATAAATTTATCCGTGTTTTATTGTATTGGTTAGACGTTCTATTTTCTTGCTGAAATCTTCTTCATTTTTTATTTTTTCTTTAATTTTATTATGAGCATGAATAACAGTTGTATGATCTCTACCACCAAATTCGTCTCCAATATGGGGTAAAGAAAAATCTGTTAATTCTCTGCTTAAATACATTGCAATTTGACGAGGAAAAGCAATATTTTGGGTTCTTTTTTTAGATTCCATATCTTCCATCCGTAAATTATAGTCTTCAATAATAATTTTTTTGATTCGTTCTATATTAACCTCGATATGTTCATCTTTTTTCTTATTAACTAGATCTTTTAAAGCTTCTCTGGCTAATTCAATATCTATTTCCCGATCAACAAGTGAAGAATACGCAATAACCTTAACCAATGCTCCTTCTAATTCTCTAATATTTGATTGTATTTTATTGGCAATATAAATAACTACCTCATTAGGGATGGTTAAGTTTTCTATATCTGCCTTTTTTCTTAAAATAGCAATTCTAGTTTCTAAATCAGGTTTTTGTATATCAGTTATTAAACCCCATTCAAATCGGGATCTAAGTCTTTCCTCAAGTGTAGGAATTTCCTTTGGTGGGCGATCACTGGAAATTATTAACTGTCTGTTTGATTCATGCAAAGTATTAAAAGTATGAAAAAATTCTTCCTGAGTCCGTTCTTTGCCAGCTAAAAACTGAATATCATCAACCAGTAAAATATCTATATTTCTATATTTATCCCTAAAATCAACAGTTGAATCATCTTTAATTGAATTTATGAGTTCATTTGTAAAAGTTTCAGATGAAACATACACAACCTTATAATCAGGATTATTTTTTAAAATAAAGTGAGCAATAGCCTGCATTAAATGAGTTTTACCCAAACCTACATCTCCATAAATAAAAAGAGGATTATATGCCTTTGCTGGTGCTTCTGCTACAGCTAGTGAAGCAGCATGAGCGAAACGGTTGCTGTTACCTACTACAAAAGTATCAAAAGTATATTTAGGATTAAAACCATTATTAAGTTTTTCTTCATCCTCCTGCTCCCCTAAATCATCGAAATCATCAGTTTCATCCATCAGATCAGTATTATTATTTTTTGAGTGGACTTTTTTGTTTTCAGCCTGTTTTTCTTTGAATTTTTTTACCTCTTTGGGAGTTAGTAAAAGCAGGCTCCATTCATTGCCAGTGAGATCATTTAGTATATCCTCAATTAAATTAATATATTGTGTTTCAATCCATTCCTGAATAAAGTTATTAGGAACCTGTAAAACCAGCTGATTTTCTTTTGTAGTTAAAACTGCTTTTGTTTCTGAAAACCAGGTATTAAAACTAGGATTAGTAATTTTTTCTTTAATCTTCTCTAAAGTTTTCTCCCAGATATGATTTAGTTCTTTTTGCGAAAAAGACATAAAATACCTCCTGTAATTCTAAAAAATTAATCTTAAGTAAAATTCACCCCCATTTAAAGGGGGTTGAATAAACACT